>NZ_JAAOZC010000001.1 GCF_011761305.1 Sphingomonas vulcanisoli
CCCTCACATCTCTCTCTCCAACCACTCTACCCCCCCCCGCCGTGCCCGACTTTGGTGGCGGGGGGGGGGGGGCGCCCCCCCCCCCCCCGGGGGGGGGGGGGGGGGGGGGGGGCCCCCCAGTCCGCCAGGCCAGTAGAGCTCGCGCGAGATCCCGCGGGCATCCCCCACCCCAACCCCTCCCCTGAAGGGGAGGGGCTATATGCGGTGCGGTACGCGCTCGGCGCGCTCAAGGGCGTGGGCGAGAAGGCGATGGAGCAGCTTGTCGAAGAGCGTGCGGCCAAGGGCCCGTTCAAGAGCCTTGAGGATTTCGCCGAGCGGGTCGATCCGCAGGCGCTCAACCGCCGCCAGCTCGAAAGCCTTGCGGCGGGCGGCGCGTTCGATGCGATCGAGGGTGATCGCGCCGCGGTCCACGCCGCTGCCGAGACGATCCTCGCCGAAGCCGCTAAGGCGCACGATCAGCGCACGAGCGGTCAGGGCGGGCTGTTCGGCGGCCCCGGCGACGGCAATCACGCGCACATCCGCCTGCCCAAGGATGTGCGCTGGTCGGTCGCCGAGCGGATGGCGGCGGAAAAGGAGGCGTTCGGCTTCTATTTCTCCGCGCACCCCACCGATCGCTATCGTCACGCCGCGCAGGCCGACGGCGCGCGCAGCTATGCGGCGGTCTCCGCGATGGCCGTTCCGGAGCCCGAGCGCGACGAGCGCGGCCGCCCGACCAGCCGCCCCACCGCCAAGATCGCAGCGCTGATCGAAGAAGCGCGCTGGCGCACCTCGGCACGCGGCAACCGCTATCTGCTCGCCACCTGCTCGGATGCGACCGGCCAGTTCATCGTCAGCATCTTCGATGATGCGGCAACGGAGGAGATCGAGAAAGCGGCCAAGGCGGGCCAATGCCTGCTGCTGACCTGCGAGCTCGACAAGCGGCCGGGCGAGGAGACGCCGCGCCTGACGGTGCGCAATTCCCGCCCGTTGGAAGGCCTCGCCGCCTCGGCACGGCTCAAGATGACGATCCGGATCGCCGATGCCGGCGCGCCCGCGATCCTCGCGCCGATCCTCGGCGATGCGCGCGGCGGGCGGGGTGAGATCGAATTGATCATGCCGGCCTTAGCGGGCGAGGCGCGGCTGGCGATCGGCGGCGGCTTCCAGGTCGATGCCGATCTCGCCGCGTCGATCGAGCATCTGCCGGGTGTGGTGGAGGTGCTGCTTGGGCCGGTGGCGGAGATAGACAGCCGTCCCCGCGAGAAGGCCAAGCTCTACGCGGTGAAGTGACGGAGGGCGCGCGAATGGCCGAGCTTACAGCTGCGGAGCATATCGATGCACGCATCGCGGAACTGGGTGGCTGGCGTGGCGAGACATTGGCGCGGGTGCGGGCAATCGTTCACGAGGCGGTGCCCGATATCGTCGAAGGCTGGAAATGGCTGGGTGTGCCGACCTTCGAGAAGGGCGGGATCCTGTTCACGGGCGAGACGTACAAGAAGGTCGTCAAACTCACCTTCGCCAAGGGTGCTTCGCTGCCCGATCCCGATGGGTTGTTCAACTCCAGCCTGGACGGCAACGTCCGCCGCGCGATCGATATTAGCGAGGATGAAATGGTCGATGCCGGGGCGCTGCGGGCGCTGATCCTTGCGGCGGTCGAGGCGAACACGAAAAAGCTTTGATCGGTTCGCGGCGTCGCCGGGTGCCCGGCGGTTATGCGCCCCGCAGCTTCCGGATGTGCTTCACCGCCAGCAGATAGCCGTGCGTGCCGAGGCCGCTGATGATGCCGGTCGCCGCCGCGGTCATGATCGAATTGGCGCGCCAGGCTTCGTCGCGGCGGTGGATGTTGCTGATGTGGACCTCGATGATCGGGCAATCGCACATCTTGAGCGCGTCATAGATCGGATAGCCGGCATAGCTGAAGGCGGCGGGATTGAGGATCAGGCCGGCGGCGCCGGTGCGCGCTTCCTGGATCCAATCGATCATCTCATGTTCGGCGTTGGTCTGGTGGAAACGCAGCGCCAGGCCGGCGGCCTCTGCTTCGGCGCGGCAGGCCGCTTCGATATCGGCCAATGTCTCGCGGCCATAAATCTCCGGCTCACGCACGCCCAGCAGGTTGAGATTGGGTCCGTTAAGAATGAACAGAGTCTGCGCCATCGGGCTCCCTCGCTTGCCGCTGGCGCCTCTAGCAGATGTTTCGGCTGGACGCACGAAAGGCTGAACCCGAAATAAAGTTGTTGACAAGCGTCCGACTACGGATCGCCCGCGCCCGAAGAGTGTTTAACCTGGGTAAGTATCGGGAGCGTAGCGATGGTAAAGGTGGATGGCGTTGCAGCCTTTGGGCTGCGCGGGTTTCTTCTTGCGTCCGCAGCATTTGCGACGACCGGCGCAACCGATCTGCCGCCGTCTTCGAACGCGACCTCGGCGGTTGCGCAAGTGCCGGTTTCGGCGCCGATCGAAGCGGCCTGGTCGGTGGCCAGCGCCAGGCAGTTGCTGAGCGCGATCGAAGGGGCGCCGGCCGAGGGCCTGCATAGCTCCGACTATAATCCCGATGGTCTGCGCGCCGCGATCGATGCGGGCGCCGGGCCGGATCTCGATCGGGTCGCTCAAGCGGCGGCCTTAACTCTGGCCCATGATTATTATTTCGGCAGGGTCGGCGATCGCGAAGCCTTCGATTGGCATATCGAACGGTCCGCCTATGAAATGGCGGGCCTTTCGGCGCGGCTCGATCAGGCCGTCGCCGCGCACAAGGTCGGCCCGTTTCTTGCGAGCTTGCTACCCACCGATGCCCGCTATGCGGCGCTCCGCGATGCCCTGGCCGATGCCCATGGCGCCGACCGCGACCGTATCCGCGCCAATATGGAGCGCTGGCGCTGGATGCCGCGCGATCTGGGCAGCGATTATCTCTACGTGAACGTTCCGAGCTATCGCCTCCGCGTCGTGCAGGACGGTGAGGCGACGTCCACCTACACGGTCGTCGTCGGAGCGCCCGCCACGCCGACGCCGCAGATGGTGAGCCCTGCGACCTCTCTGGTGGTAAACCCGTGGTGGAACGTGCCGCAGAGCATCATCCGCAAGGAAAATATGCGGCCCGGCAAGGCGGGCTTCGTCTATGCCTCCGCCAATGGCCAGGCGAGCTTTCGTCAGCCGCCGGGGCCGCGCAATGCGCTCGGCAAGATCAAGTTCAACCTCATCAACGATCAGGCGATCTACCTGCATGATACGCCGGCCAAGGCGGGGTTCGCGCGTGATCAGCGCGATCTGAGCCATGGCTGCGTGCGCGTGAAGGATATCGCCGGTCTGGCATCCGAGCTGATGCGGGACGGCGGCGACGATGGCGAGCTTCAGGACGCGCTCGGCCAGAGCAAGACCGCCACGGTGATGCTGCCGAAACGGTGGCCGGTCTATCTGGTCTATTTCACCATGGACCGCGGCGACGATGGCGATCTCGTGACCTATGGCGATCCTTATGATCGCGATGCCAAGCTGATCGCGCAGCTTGACGGCGTGCCGGACCGCAACGCGGGCATGCAGATCGCCTCAAACTGACCGCTTGCCGTAACGGCGGCGCGCCGCCATCCTCGTCAGCAACGGCAGGGAGCGCGCGGGGCATGAAAGCTTGGTTGGGGGGAGCCGCGATTGCGGCGGTTGCGGCATCCTGGGCGGCAGCGCAGACACCGCCCGCGATCGATGCCGCATCGATCTCGCAGGATATCAAAACGCTGTCCTCGGATGACTTCGAAGGCCGAGGGCCCGCGACGCGGGGCGAGACCAAGACGATCAGCTTTGTTGCGCAGCGGATGCACGAGGCCGGGCTCGTTCCCGCGGGCGATCCGCTCCCCGATGGCAAGCATGGCTGGCTGCAAAACGTGCCGCTGCTCCGATCCGAGATCCTCGGCCAGCCCGAGATGGCGATGATGATCGGCGGCGAGCGGCGGATCCTGACCCAGGGCGCGGAGATCGCCGTGCGCGCGCCGATGGACGGCACGACCCATATCGCGCTGGCGGGCGCACCGTTGGTCTTCGTCGGCTACGGCGTCACCGCGCCCGAGAAGAAGTGGGACGATTTCAAGGGCCTGGACTTGCACGGCAAGATCATCGTCGTGCTGATCAACGATCCCGATTACGAAACCGGGCAGGGTGATTTCGGTGGCAAGGCGATGACCTATTATGGCCGCTGGACCTACAAATATGAGGAAGCCGCGCGGCGCGGGGCGGCGGGGGTGCTCGTCGTGCATGAAAGCGGCCCGGCGTCCTACGGATGGAATACGGTCAAGAATTCCAACACCAATGCGCAATTCGATATCGTCCGCGATAGGCCCGCCGAGGCGCACACGCCGTTCGAGAGCTGGATCCAACGCGATCTGGCGGTCGATCTCTTCAAGGCCTCGGGCCTCGATTTTGATGCGGTGAAGAAGCAGGCACAGACGCGCGCCTTCACGCCGATCCCGCTGAAGGCGACGCTGTCGGTGCTGCTGGATGCCGATGTCCGCAAGATCGTCTCGCACAATGTGCTGGGTATGGTGCCCGGCACCAAGCATCCCGACGAGACCTTGATCTATTCGGCGCATTGGGATCATCTCGGCATCGGCGCGCCCGATGCGAAGGGCGATAAGATCTATAATGGCGCGGTGGACAATGCCTCCGGCACGGCGGCGTTGATCGCCATCGCGCACGCCTTCGCCACGGCGCCCAAGCCGCAGCGATCCGTCGTCTTCCTATCGCTGACAGCGGAGGAAAAGGGGCTGCTGGGCAGCGAATATTATGCGACGCATCCCGTCTATCCGCTCGGCAAGACGGTGGGTGTGATCAATATGGATGGGATCAACGTCGCCGGCCCGGCGCGCAACTTCACCATCTCCGGTTCGGCCAAGCTCGGTCTGCTCGACGATCTGATCGCGGAAGGGACCAGGGCGGGCCGCACCTTCACGCCCGAACCGCATCCCGAAGCGGGCAGCTTCTACCGCTCCGATCATTTCTCCTTCGCCAAGCAGGGCGTGCCGGCGATCAGCTTCAAGAGCGGCAACGATCTGGTCGAAGGCGGCACCGCGCGGGGCGAGGCTTTGGCGGCCGATTACACCAAGACCCGCTACCACCAGCCTGCCGACGAATGGAGCGCCGACTGGAATTTGGCGGGTGCGGTGCAGGATCTGACCTTACTGTTCGATCTGGGCGAGCGGCTGGCCAATGCGCGTGAGTGGCCGGAGTGGGCGGCGGGTGCGGAGTTCAAGGCCAAGCGGGACGAGACAAAGGGGGAGCGGAAGTGAGCTAAAGCCCCTCCCCTGAAGGGAGGGGCTAAGCGCTTACAGCAACCGCATCTGATCCCCCTCGGGCGGCCTGAACAAATCCGTCCGCAGCGCCAGCCGCTCCTTGTTCAAACCCAGCCTCCGCGTCGCGATTTGGAAGCGGGTGCGGAGCAGGTCCGCCCATGGCCCCTGGCCTTTCATGCGCGTGAAGAAATCGGGATCATTGTCCCGGCCTCCCCGGATCGATTGGATCGTGGCCATCACTTTGGCGGCGCGATCGGGATAGTGTGCGTCCAGCCAGGCGCGGAACAGCGGCGCGACCTCGTGCGGCAGGCGGACGGGCAAGAAGAAAGCGCCGCGCGCGCCGGCCTTAGCGGCGGCCTCCAGGATATGCTCCATCTCATGATCGGTGATCTGCGGCACGATCGGCGCGATCGAGACGTGGACCGGCACCTTGGCCTCTGTGAGCTTACGCACCGCCGCGAGCCTTTTGGCCGGACGGGTCGCGCGCGGCTCCAAAGTGCGTGCGATCGCCGGATCGATGGTCGGGATCGACAGGACCACGGCTGCGAGACCCCTGGCGGCCATCGGCGCGATGAGATCGAGATCGCTCAGCACGCGATCGGATTTGGTGGTGATGGTGAACGGATGGCGGCACTCCGCCAACACCTCCAGGCAGGCGCGGGTGATCCGCCACTGGCCCTCGATCGGCTGATAGGGATCGGTGTTGGTGCCGAACGCGATCGGCTTTGCCACATAGCCACGCGCGGCGAGCTCCTTGCGCAACAGGATCGGCGCATCGGGCTTGGCGAAGAGCTTGGTCTCGAAATCGAGGCCGGGGGAGAGATCGTGGAAGGCGTGCGTCGGCCGCGCGAAGCAATAGATGCAGCCATGCTCACAGCCGCGATAGGGGTTGATCGAGCGATCGAACGGCACATCGGGCGAGGCGTTGCAGGTGAGGATCGTCTTCGGCCGCTCGATCGTGACGGTCGTGCGGAGCGGCGTCGGCCCGCCGTCGACAGCCTCGGCCTGATCGAGCCAATCGCCATCCGCCTCGCGCGCCTGCAGGTTGAAACGCTGCGGCGTCTCGTTGCGGGTGGCGCCGCGGCCGGGACGAGGAGGCGAATCCATCGTACCAGTATCGCGCAGGCAAAAGAACACATCAAGAACAATCACTGGTAGGCAGCATATCAGGCTGGAGCTGCCCTCAGCTCCAAGCCCCGTTTCCCGATCCGTTTCAACCCGATCAACGGCCGCAGCCAATCGATCCGCCGGCCGATGAGGTAGAAGGCCCAGCACCCCGCGATCGTGCCCGCCACCATGATCAGGAAGGCCACGAACAGGTTGAGGCCGGTGCCGATCAGCGCATAGCCCAGCAGCACGATCACCGTCTGGTGGACGAGGTAGAAGGGGAACACCGCTTCGGCCAGCGTGTGCCGCCAGCGGTGATCGCGGTTGGCATAGGTTTCGGCGATGCCGATCAGCGCCACCGTCGCCCCGAAGCTCTCGATCGCGCGCGCGGTCCACAGCAGCGGGCGCAGGGCATCGGGCAAGGGCTCGGGGCCGGGATGGATCAGTTCCAGCGTCGCCAGCACCGCATAGCCGCCGATTGCCAAAGCCGCTGCGGGCTTCCATGCGCGCACCATGCTCGCCATCAGCCTGTCCGAATTGCGCAGCAGCACGCCGAACAGGAACATGCCGCCATAATGGGCATGGGCACTCCAATCGATCAGCGGATCGTGCGCATCCTCCCAGCCGGGGATCAGCCGCCCACGCACCCAGAAAACGAAGAAGATGCCGACAATCAGCAACTGCGGCCCGGCGAACAGCCGCTCACCGGCGCGGAACAAGGCCCGCTTCCACTTGGCGGGCAAGGTCTGCCCGGCGGCGAGCACGGCGGTGTAGAGCAGCAGATAGACGACGAACCAGAGGTGCATCCAATTGGGCAGGGGAACGCTGTCCAGCGTACGGAAGCTGAAATAGTCCTGGGTGAGGAACGTCCAGAAGTCGCCCGCATAGCCGCGCTGGGTGACGATCTGCACCCATGGCTGGACCGGCACGATGACGAGGATTCCGAACAGCAAAGGCAGGCCGAGACGCAGCAGCCGTTGCTTGAAGAACGCCCCCGCGCTCTCGCTGCGCGCCAGCAAAGCGGCGCTGGCATAGCCTGAAACGACGAAGAGCAGCGCCAGCCGCCATGGGCTGGTCAGCTGCATCAGCACGCTCACCCAATCGAGCTGGGCGAGCTTCACATGATAGTCCCACGGCACGAAGGTCATGCCGATATGGTAGAGGATGAGCAGCTGGAAGGCGCCGATCCGCAGCCAATCCATGCCGTAATGGCGATTTTTGCTGCTGCGCTGCATCACCATCGCTTTTGCCAAGGGTAGGGCTTTGTGCAAGCCGGATGCGGTCATCCGTTGCGTCTGCCTTTCATCCGTCACGGCGCGGCGCTATATGCGGCGCATGTCCATACGCCCTTGGCGCGATATCACGCGCCGCCCTTCACGCCAGATCATGGTCGGCAACGTCCCCGTCGGCGGCGATGCGCCGATCACGGTGCAGACGATGACCAACACGCCGACCGAGGATGTGCGCGCCACCGTCGACCAGATCCGCCGCTGCGAAGAGGCGGGGGCGGACATCATCCGCGTTTCCTGCCCGGACGAGGCATCGACCGCGGGCCTCAAGCAGATCGTCCGCGCCGCCAAGGTGCCGATCGTGGCGGACATCCATTTCCACTATAAACGCGCGCTGGAGGCGGCGGACGCGGGCGCGGCCTGTCTGCGGATCAATCCCGGCAACATCGGCAGCGAACAGCGCGTGGCGGAAGTCGTCCGTGCCGCCAAGGCCAATGGCTGCGCGATCCGGATCGGGGTCAATGCCGGCAGCCTCGAAAAGGATCTGCTCGAAAAATATGGCGAGCCGTGTCCGGAGGCTCTCGTCGAAAGCGCGCTCGATCATATCAAGTTGCTGCAGGATCAGGATTTCCACGAATATAAGGTGGCGGTGAAGGCGTCCGATATCTTCCTGGCGGTCGCTGCCTATCAGCAGCTGGCGGAAGCGGTGGATTGTCCCTTGCACCTCGGCATCACCGAAGCCGGCGGGCTGATCGGCGGCACGGTCAAATCCTCGATCGGCATGGGCAGCCTGCTGTGGTTCGGGATCGGCGACACGATCCGCGTCTCGCTCTCGGCCGAGCCCGAGGAGGAAGTGCGCGTCGGCTTCGAGATGCTGAAGGCGCTCGGACTGCGCCAGCGCGGCGTCCGCGTCATCTCCTGTCCCAGTTGCGCGCGGCAGGGCTTCGACGTCATCCGCACGGTTGAGAAGCTGGAGCAGCGGCTCCAGCATATCCGCGTGCCGATGTCGCTGTCGGTGCTCGGCTGCGTCGTCAACGGCCCCGGCGAAGCGCGCGAGACCGATATCGGCCTCACCGGCGGCGGCAACGGCAAGCATATGGTCTATCTCTCGGGCGTCACCGATCATACCGTGCAGGATGAGGATATGATCGAGCATATCGTCAAGCTGGTCGAGGCCAAGGCGGTGGAGATCGAGGCGGCGAGCGCGGTGGCGGAGCCCGTCGCCGCGGAGTGAGAGGAAGTCCCCAAGTCCAGAAGTAAGGTAGCGCGCTTTCAGGTCTCGTGTTAAACACTCGGACCTGGAGGCGATCTTATGACCTATCAAGCCAAGGTTATCGCGGGCGGCAAGATCGTCATACCCGCCGAGCTTCGTCGCGAGATCGGGATCAAGGATGGGGATTCCCTCATCATCGAACGCGATGAGAGCGGTCACCTCGTTCTCAAAACCTACCGGCAAGTCACGCAGGAGGTGCAGGCTTTCTTTCGCAAGGCAGTGGGCGGGCCGAACGGAAGTGCCGTCGATGAGCTTATCGCCGAGCGGCAGGCAGAAGCGGCTCGGGACGACATTGCGCACAAGGATTGGGCAGCAAAAGGCGGCTGATGACGGTTGTGATTGATGCATCCGCGCTCTTGGCGTTTTTCTTCGATGAGCCCGGCGGCGAGGTAATGCTGGAGCAAGCCCGAAACGCCCCAGTTTCGACCGTAAATTTGTTCGAGGCTGCTGCGAAGGCCAGGTACTATAAGGGGCTGGCGCCCGATGAGGTGACAGACCAACTGCTGCGGCTCGGCATCCGATTTGCAGCGTTCGAGCAGGAGCAGGCGATTCTAGCTGCGACTCTTCCGGCAAAAATCGGGAAACGCTCCTTATCGATGGCTGACCGGGCGTGTCTCTCGCTGGCCATGCACCGCAGCCTTCCCATTTTGACGGGCGACCGCGTATGGGCCGAGCTCGATCTGGACGTCACGATCCAGCTCATTCGCTAACCTTGGATCGCGCGATCTCCACCCCCGTCGCCTTCGCGGCTGCATGCTTGGGCATCGCGGTCTATTCCGCGATGGACGTCACCATGAAGCTGCTGACGCTCGCGTCCGGCGTCTATTGCGCACTCTTGTGGCGATCGGTGGTGGGGACGATCCTTTCGGGCGGCGTGTATCTGGCGCGGCGGCCGGCCTGGCCGACACGGGCGGCAATGCGGCTGCATATCGAGCGCGGATTGATCGTCACCGCGATGGCGATGCTCTTTTTCTGGGGACTGGCGCGGGTGCCGATGGCGCAGGCGATCGCGCTGTGCTTCATCGCGCCGCTGCTCGCGCTGGGGCTGGCCGTAGTACTGCTCAAGGAGCGGATCGGGCGCGATGTGCTGGGCGCATCGGCGATCGCCTTCGCGGGCGTGCTCGTCGTCGCGGTCAGTACGGCGCGATCGGGGCAGAGCGAGCAGGCGCTGTACGGCACGCTGGCCGTGCTCTGCGCGGCGCTCTGCTATGCCTACAACATCATCCTGATGCGGCGGCAGGGGGCGCATTCGGATGCGATCGAGGTCGCCTTCTTTCAGAATGGCGTAATGGCGGCGGTGCTGCTTTGTGCCGCGCCCTGGCTGGGCGCCTGGCCATTGCCAAGCCAGTGGCCGATCGCCATCGGGGGCGCCATGTTCGCCACGATCGCCAACATTCTCCTCGCCTGGGCCTATAGCCAGGCGCCGGCCAATCGCATGGCGCCTTCGGAATATACCGGCTTTCTGTGGGCGAGCCTCTTCGGATGGGCGTTCTTCCATGAGTCCGTCCGCGCGGTGACGCTGGGCGGCGCGGCGCTGATCATCGCCGGTTGCCTGATCGCCGCGCGGCGCACGGCGGCCGAGCCGATGGAAGCGGCGCTGTGAGCGTTGCAGTTCGCCGCGCGGCGCCGGGGGACGAGGCGGCGATCCTCCGCCTGATCCGGCACCTCGCCACCTACGAGCGCCAGCCCGATGCGGTGGAGGCCACCGAGGACAGCCTGCGCGAGACGCTGTTCACGGAGGGCGCGCAGGTGTTCGCGCATGTCGCCGAACGGCAGGGTGCGATCGTCGGCATCGCGGTGTGGTTCCTCAATTATTCCACCTGGACGGGACGCTCCGGGATCTATCTCGAAGATCTGGTGGTGGACGAAAGCGTGCGTGGATCGGGGGCGGGGCGCGCCTTGTTCGAGGAATTGGGACGCGAGGCGCGGCGGCTCGGCGCCAAGCGGATCGATTGGGCGGTGCTCGATTGGAATGCACCGGCGATGGCCTTCTATCGCGCTATAGGCGGCCGGCCGCAAAGCGGCTGGGAGCCGTGGCGGATCGATGGCGCGGCACTGGAGGCGCTCGGGGCATGAGCGAGGAACTGCTCACCCGCATCGCCGCCGCGCTGGAGCGGCTTTCGCCCTCGCCGCCGGAGTCGGCCGATCCGCTCGCGCATCCGGCTTATGTCTGGGATGGCGTGCTGCAGGCTGCGCGGCAATTCGCGCCCGTGCCGATCGATCTGCTCGCCGGGATCGATGCGCAGAAGGGCGTGCTGGTCGAAAATCTGCGGCGCTTGGCGGCGGGCCTTCCCGCGCATGACGCCTTGCTTTGGGGCGCGCGCGGCACGGGCAAGTCGGCGCTCGTCAAGGCGGCGGTCGGCGCGGTGCAGACTGATGGCGGCGGACTCGCGCTGGTCGAGGCTGAGGGCCATATGTTGGAAAGCCTGCCCCGGCTGTTCGCCCTGCTTGCGCCCGCGGAACGCGCCTTCGCGGTCTTCATCGACGATCTTGGGTTCGACGAGGGCGGCGAGGGGCCGCGGCGGCTGCGGTCGCTGCTGGAGGGCGGGGCCGAGGCGCGTCCCGCCAACGTCCGCCTGTTCGTTACCGCCAACCGCCGCCATATCGTGCCGCGCGAAATGGCCGAGCAGCAGGACGCGATTTCGGCGCGCGATGTGATGGACGATAAATTGGCGCTCGCCGATCGCTTTGGGCTGAGCCTTGGCTTCCACATGATCGATCAGCCGACCTATGTCGCAATCGTTGCGGGTTATGCCGAAGCGCACGGACTGGCCTTCGATCCGCAGGAGGCGATCGCCTGGGCGACGACGCGCGGCAGCCGATCGGGGCGGGTGGCGTGGCAATATGTCGTCGAACTCGCCGGGCGGCAGCGAAAGAGGCTCTAGCCGTTTCGGTCTTTTGGGAGCCGAGCCCGGGCTTCGGGCGTTTCTCCAGCCAAGGAGAAACAAGCCATGAAGCTCTATTTTGCGCCGGGCGCGTGCAGCCTGGCGGATCATATCGCGCTCAATGAAGCCGAGATCGCGCACGACCGCATCAAGGTCGATCTCAAGGCGCATCAGACCGAGGACGGCCGCGATTATTATGCGGTGAACCCCAAGGGCTATGTTCCCGCGCTGGAGCTGGACGACGGCCAGATCCTCACCGAGAATATCGCGATCCTGATCTACATCGCCGAGACTGTCGGGCGGATGCTGCCTGCACGCGGCATCGAACGCTATCGCGCGCTGGAGATGCTGGCGTTCATTTCCACCGAATTGCACAAGAATTACAAGGCCTTCTACAATCCCGTCGCCAGCGATGCCGAGAAGGATGAGGCGCATGCGACGCTGGCCAAGCGTTTCGCCTTCGTCGGCGAAAAGCTCAACGGCAACCGCTTCCTGCTTGGCGATCTCATCAGCGTCGCCGATTGCTATCTGTTCGTGATGCTGCTGTGGGCGCGCAAGTTTGAGGTGGAACTGCCGCCGTCTTTGCTGTCTTACTTCGATCGGATGCGCGATCGTCCGTCCATTTTGAAATCGCTGAAAGAGGAAGGGCTGAGCTGAGCGTCGAACAACTCCTTCAGCATTGGGGCGTCGCAGCCGTTTTCGTCGGTGCGATGGCGGAAGGGGAAAGCTTCGTGCTGGCCGGCGGCGCGCTTTCGCAGCGAGGGATGTTTCCGGCGTGGCAAGTGGCGCTGGCGGCGTTCGGCGGATCGACCACTATGGATCAGACCTGCTTCGCGCTCGGCCGCTGGTTTCGCGATTGGCGCTGGGTGCGGGCGGTGCGCGAGAAGCGCGCGCTCAAGACCGCGCTAGGCTTCGTCGAGCGGCATCCTAACGGCTATATCCTGGCCTTCCGCTATCTCTATGGGCTCCGGATCGTCAGCCCGCTGGCGATCGGGCTGACCAAGATCGGCTGGCTGCGCTTCATGGCGCTCAATACGTTTTCGGCGGCGGTGTGGGCGGTGGCCTTTACCGCGCTCGGCGTGTTCGCGGGCGATGCGATCGACAAGATGTTCGGCCGCGTGCATTCCGGTCTCGTGCTGCTACTGATCATCCTCGTGCTGGCGGGCGCGAGCAGCGCGCTGGTGCATCATGTGGTCGCTAAGCGGACGGCTAAGGATACGAAAGCGGCTGAAGCCTGAGCGTGGCCAATTGGCAATCCTCCCCCTGGCGGGGAAGGATAAGTTCAAGCGTCCAAGAACGCTTCCAGATCGGTGACGAAGCTTTCGAAGCGATCGTGGTGCATCCAGTGCCCGGCGCCTTCGTAGCTGGTGACGCTGGCCTGCTTGAAGAAAGCGGCGCGACCGTCCTCGCCCGGGTGGCGCGCGAAGCTGTCCGCGCCGTGGACCAGCCACACGGGGCAATCGATAGTGTGCCAGAGTTCGTGCAGTTCGTCGTCGGTAACGCCACCGGGGAGGCCCGAGCGGACATAATTGTCGAACTTCCAGCTATACGAACCATCCTCGTTGCGGCTGACGCCGTGGACGGTGAGGTGCAGCGCCTGCTCGGCTGAGAGATGCTTATTCTCCTGCTGCATCCGCGCGCAGGCCTCGGCGATCGTCGCATAGCGGCGCGCCATCCGCGCGCTCAGCGCGCGGCGTTCATCGATCCAATCGCGCCACAGCTCACCGACGGGCTGGGTCGATCGGTGATCGAGCGGGGAGATGCCCAGACCTTCCATCGCGGCGAGTTTGCGCACCTTGTCGGGGTAGACGCCCGCATAACGCAGCGTGATCGCGCCGCCGAGTGAATGACCGACCATGCAGATCGGGCCATCGCTGGTCTGGTGGATCAGCTGCGCCAGATCGGCGACATAATAGCCCATCGCATAGCTGCCGTCGGGCGACCAGGCGCTGTCGCCATGCCCGCGCAGATCGGGGCAGATGATATGCCATTTGTGGCGAAGGCGGCGGGCAACCCAATCCCAGTTGCGCGCATGATCGCGCCCGCCGTGTACCAGTACCAGCAAAGGCGCATCGGAATTGCCCCAATCGACGAAGTTCAACGCCAGACGCTGCGAAACGAAGCGATGGGATGTGGGTCCGAGACCTTCCAGCTTTGCCTCCTCAATCAACCCAGCGTCTCGGCCATTTCGGCCAGCTTCAGCCACCGCGTCTCAGCTTCTTCCTTGCGGCGGCGCGCGGTTTCGATGCCGGTCATGAGCCCCTGGAAGCGTTTCGGATCGCGCGTGTAAAGTTCGGGATCGGCAAGCGCGGCCTCATCCCGGGCGATGGCGGCTTCGATCTTCTCGATTTCCTTGGGCAGCAGTTCGAGATCACGCTGATCGATGTAGGTGAGCTTGCGCTTCGGCGCCGCGGGCGCGGGGGCGTCGTTCGTGCGCCGCTGGCTGATCTCATCGGTCTTGGGCGCCTTGCGGCCATCCTTGGTGGGCGCGCGCTGGCGGACCCAATCGGCGTAGCCGCCGGCGACGACATCTACCTTGCCGCTGCCATCGAGGCCCAGCGTCACGGTCACGGTGCGGTCGAGGAAATCGCGATCGTGGCTGACGATCAGCACCGTGCCATCATAATCGGCGATCACATCCTGCAGCAGATCGAGCGTTTCGAGATCGAGATCGTTGGTCGGCTCGTCGAGCACCAGCAGGTTGGACGGGCGCGCGAATTCGCGGGCGAGCAGCAACCGCGAGCGTTCGCCGCCCGAAAGCGTGCCGACCAGAGCATCGACCATGCCGGGATCGAACAGAAATTCCTTGAGATAGCCCGCGACATGCTTGCGCGCGCCCAACACATCGATCCAGTCGCCGCCGTCGGCGAGGATGTCGCGTAGGCGCTTGTCGGGCTCCATGCGGCTGCGCTGCTGATCGATGATCACCGGGTTGAGCGTTTTCGAGAGGCGGATCCGGCCTTCGTCGGGCGCGAGTTCGCCGGTGAGCAGCTTGAGCAAGGTCGATTTGCCCGCGCCGTTGGCGCCGACGATGCCGATCCGATCGCGGCGGGTGACGCGGAAGGTGAAGTCCCGGATGATGGTGCGTTCGGCTGCCCCATCCCCCGTCCGCCCTGAGCTTGTCGAAGGGCCGTCCTTCTTATCGCCAGCCGAAGAAAAGGACGGTGCTTCGACAGGCTCAGCACGAACGGTTTGGGGAAACCGCTTGGTCACGCCCTCGGCATCGATCACCACCTTGGTGTTGCTGCTATCGCTGGCGGTGACGAGCTTCGCGGCCCCCTGCGGCGCCTGCATCGCGGCGCGGGTGGCGCGCATTTCCATCAGCTTGGCCTTGCGGCCTTCATTGCGCGCGCGCCGCGCGGTGACGCCGCGCAGCAGCCAATGCTCTTCGAGGCGCAGCTTGGCGTCGAGCCGGGCGGCGTTGCGCTCTTCCTCTGCGTAGACCGCCTCGGTCCAGGCTTCGAAGCCGCCGAAGCCGACTTCCTTGCGCCGGATCTGGCCGCGATCCAGCCACAGCGTCTGCTTGGTCAGGCGGGTGAGGAAGGTGCGATCGTGGCTGATGACGACGAAGGCGCCGCCGAAGCGGCCAAGCCAGCTCTCGATCCATTCGATCGCCGCGAGATCGAGGTGGTTGGTCGGCTCGTCGAGCAGGAGCACGTCGGGGTCCATCGCCAGCGCGCGCGCGATCGCGGCACGGCGCCGCTCGCCGCCCGATGCGGTCCCGGCTTCGCGGCCAAGATCGATGCCGAGCTGATCGGCGATCGCCTCCACCTCATAGGATTGCGGCGCATCCTCGCCCGAAAGCGCATAATCGCGCAGGGTGGCGAAGCTTCTGAGATCGGGCTCCTGCTCCAGCAGCACGACCTTGGTGCCGGGGACGATCGTGCGGCGGCCCTCATCGGCATCAATCCTGCCGCCGAGCAGCTTGAGCAGCGTGGTCTTGCCCGCGCCGTTGCGGCCGATCAGCGCCAGCCGATCGCGCGGCTGGATGAAGATATCGAGGTGGCGGAACAGCCAGCCGGAACCCTGCACGACGCCAAGGTCTTCAAACGCGAGGATGGGAGCGGCCATGCGGGTGCAGCTAGGGGGTGTCGCGCGGCCCCGCAACCGCCGGATTGCGCCACGGGCAGATCAGGCGTGCGCCTCGATCCACGCCGCCAACGGCTCCCACAGGGTTTCGCGCGCGCGGCTACCGACAATCATGCCGACATGGCCGAGATCCAGCGAGAGCCGCTCGCCCACGCCCGACGCGGTCGCGGCGGGGACGATGCGATCATTCTCCGAGATGATTTCCAGCATCGGCGCGCGCAACCCCGCAGGATCGATCACTTTGCCATCGATCCGCCATTCGCCGCGTCCGGGCTCCTGCCGCTCGATCATCCCTTCGAACAAGTGCCGCGCGGCGCCCAGCGTCAGGGGCGGGCCGCCGTTCGCCCAATCCTCGACGCCAACGAAATGGGCGACCGCGCCCGCGTCATCGGCGACCTCGGCAAGCCGCGCATATTTGGCGATCGTGCGTGCGGGATCGAGCTTCCAGAAGCCGGCCTGCAGGATCTCGATCGGCAGCAGCCCGGTGGCCTCCGCAGCCTCTTGCGCAGCGAGCCAGAGCGTCAGCATCTCGGTCTGGGAGTTTTCGGGATAACCCGCAAAATCCCACGGCGCGGCAATGGTCACGAGGCCGTGGACGGGCGTGAGCGCAGCGGCGGCGATCGCCATCGTGCCGCCCAGGCAATAGCCGACCATTAGTGGTGGCTCATCCAGGCCGTTCAGTAGCGGCAGCAGCAGGCGCCGGACATGGCCACCGATATCGCAATCGCGTTCATCGGCCTCGGGCGGGCCCCAATCGACCAGCAAGGCGCGCAGCCCCCGCGCCGCCAGCCAGCGCATCAAGGAGCGATCGGCATCGAGATCGAGAATCTCCGGTCCGTTGATGATCGAGGGGATGAACACGATCGGTCGCCCCTCGCCGCCGAAGCCCCACAAGCGCGCGCGGCCGTGCTGGGCGACGATCTCGCGCCGCATCGCCGCGGCGCGCGGCGCCCGCTGGTAGACCCGCACCCCCGCCAGCACGGCGGCGACGCGCGCGGGATCGTCGCCATATTCGCTGCGCAGCATGTGCAGGAACAAGGGAAGCGGCTTGGGCCGCAGTTCGTGTTGCGGTGCATCATGATCTGATGCTAACGTGTTGGACGAAGAGAGGGATGTCATGGCGAAGGCTTCGAACGGCGGTGTGGTCATTATCAAGAAGTACGCCAACCGGCGGCTCTATAATACCGAAAGCTCCAGCTACATCACTCTCGAGTTCCTCGCGCAGATGACGCGCGAAGGCCGCGAATTCAAGGTCGTGGACGCCAAGACCGAAGAGGACATCACGCACAACGTCCTCACCCAGATCATCATGGAAGAAGAAAATCGCGGCCAGACGATGCTGCCCGTGGGTTTCCTGCGCGAGCTGATCTCGCTCTATGGCGATTCGATGCAGGCGATGGTGCCGCAATATCTCGAAGCCTCGATGGAGGCATTCCGCACCAACCAGACCCAGTTCCGCCAGGCGATGCAGGGCGCGTTCGCGGGCGGCCCCTTCGCCGAGCTCGCCAAGCGCAACATGGATATGATGGAGGCCGCGGCGCAGGCGTTCAAGCTCAAGCAGGGAACGCCGGCGAAGGCTCCCCCTACCTCGGCGCCGGCACCGGCGAAGCAGGACGATCTTGCCGCGCTCAAGGAGCAGATGGCGGCGCTTCAGGCCAGGCTGGACAAGCTGAGCGACTGATCAGCGGCTAACATAGACCGCGATCGGGCGGTCTTCGTAGAGTACCGTGCCCTTGAGCCGATAGGATCGCGCGATCCCCGCACGCAGAATGGCGACGGCGGCGCTGTTGCTTTCCATTACCAACGGCGCGACAAGTACCAGCGGTCTCGCCGCGATCAGGCGGCGCATTTCTGCGGTGGGATCGACGCCGATCGCGGGCGCCTCCACCGCCGACATCAGATGTGTCGGGAAAGCCCAGCGGCTGGCAAAGCAGGCGTGGGTCAGATGGTACAGGATCGGCGGCCCGTCGAACATCTGCATGCAGCCGCGATCGACCTGCGATGGCACGAGCGCCGCGAGCGATGTGGTCATCGCCTGCGCTTCCACCCGATCTTTATCGTTCGGCCAGCCGCTCGCGGAGAACGGAGACCACAGCGCCAACGTGGCCAGTGCCGTTCCGATCGGCTGTCGCCGGAAGATCGGTGCCCCGCCGATCGAGAGCGGCAGGTAAACCGGCAGTAGATAGTGGTAGAAAAAGGCGCCTACACACAGGAAACCCAGCACGGCCGCTACCAGCCATCCGAGCAGAAAAAGCCGCCACTGCCGTATTTGCGGATCGCTTTCCTTTCGCAGCTGCCACCAGGATGCTGCGCAGCATGCGCCGAGCACGAGACTGAGCTGGAAATCCACCATCAGGCGGTTAGGGCCGCCGGGTGTCGTGTCGCGCAGGCCGATTGACTGGAAATTGGCAAACCAAAATTCATGCGCGGCGCCAAGATACGCGAAAACGCTGAACGCGATCATCGTCGGCAGTATCGCCGCGAAAGCACAGGTCAGCACCAACATAACGGTTGCAGCTCGCGGGTTACGCTTGTGCGCCTGCCACGTCAGGACGAGGCCGAAAAACAAGCCTTCGATCGCGGCGGTATATTTTATCTGAATGGCGAGGCCAACAAGCGCCATCGCGCCGATCGCCTGTCCATTAAAGCGCTGCGCATCCTCAGCCCGCAACGCACGCAGAACGAGCGCTGCACCTCCCGCCATTGGCAGATTGTAAAAAACCGGCGCCTGCCCGCCATCGCCGCCTACTGTGCCGATCCACAGCAGATAGGAGAGGCCCGCCACGATCGCCGGCCATTCCCCCGCAATGTTGCGGACGATGCGGCTGACGACCCATGCCGTCGCCGCGGCGACGGCGGTTGCGACCAGCTGATACTGCACGATCCCAACTCCGCCGAGCAGACGGATCGCGGCATAGATCGCGAAGACGCCCGGCGATTTGCGGTCCCAGATGTCTAGATACAAGAGTTGGCCGTGCAGCAGGCGATCCCCGACCAACAAATAGAATTGTTCGTCCACCTCGATCGCGGGGTTGCCGAGTTGCGTCATGCGCAACAGCAAGGCGGCCGCCAGCATAAGGAGCCCCGTGGCCCAGGGCGATGGCCGCGTCACTGCGCCGGCCAAGTGAAATGTCTGTGCGAAAGGGCGTTGTAGGGCAGGAGCGGTCATTCGATCCTCCGCCGGAAGACCTGGATGTTGCGCTCGTCCACCCAGCTTTGACCGACGAGGCGATAGTGCGCCGCCAGCCCTGCGCGCATCAGCGCAAAGGTCGCCGGGTTGGGCGGACGTGTATAGACGTCGCTGATGGTGATGATTTCGGGACGCACTGCTAGGATGCGCCGGACCTCGCGCTGCGGATCGATGCCGATCGCATGTGCCTCGATCGCGGCACTTAGATGATCGGGAAAGATAAAGCGGCTGACAGTGCAGGCATTGGTGAGGTGGTAGAGGATCGGCGGCCCGTCGAACATCTGCATGCAGCCCTGCGCGACAGTGGCGGGTATTAGCGCGCCAAGCGCGGCCATCTGGCGTTGCGAGTGCAACGTCGCCGCGCGCCCGTGCCAATCGATCTGGCTGATAGGTATCCATGCGCAAAAGGTGGCGAGGACGAGGCCGAGAGGACGGCGACGGAAAGCCGGGGCGACGGCGGCGGTCAGCGGGATAAATAGGGGCAGCAGATAATGCGCATAGAGCAGACCCAGCGAAGCGACGCCGACGCAGGCTGCTCCGCACCAGCCGATCATGAACAACTGCCAACGTCGCGCCGCCGGATCGCGCCACAGCGTCCAAAGGCTCACCGCCAAGCAGAGCATGAAGGGAAGCAGCCACAGCGCGACGGTGGCGACGTGGCTGCGGCTGTCGGCAGCGGGCGTCTCGCCGCGCAGGAAGATCGAGGTGAAATTGGCAAACCAGAAATCGTGCAGATGCGCCATCGCCGCATAGGCGCCGAGCGCGAGCAGGGTTGGGGCAAGCGCGGTTGTGGCGAGCAGAATAATCTCGATCGATGCGCGGGCGGCGTCGCGGCGTAACGCGCGATATGCAACTACGAGGCCGAAGTAGGCTCCTTCGAACAACACAGTATATTTGATCTGGATGGCGATGCCGATCAGCCCCATTGCGGCAAAGCTTCGGGATCGCGCGAAGTGATCCTCGGGCTGCAGAAGCAGCACCGCCGCTGCCGCGACAGGCAGGCCATAGAAGACCTGCGCCTGTCCGCCGCCTCCCTCGGCAACCTCCAGCCAAAGCAGGTAGAGAATGCTGGAGAGAATCGCGGCGGTGTCGCTTGCTACGCGACGGCCGATTGCGAAGATGCAGAGCATGGTGCCGATCGCGCAAGTCGTTGCCAGCAGCTGATAGGCCACGAACCCTTGCCCGAAGAGCGCCGCAAAAGCATAGATCAGGAACAGCCCGATCGGTTTGCGGTCCCAGATATCGACATAGGGTAGCGCGCCGTGAAGCAGCCGATCGCCGACCAGAAGATAGAATTGCTCATCGATCTTGAAGGCCGGATCGCCGAAGTGCGGCAGCCGGATCGCCAGCGCCACAGCGGGCAGCAGCACGGACGCATAGGTCCGGGGCAGCGAGATCCGCAGCGGGCGAGTGGGTAACGGCAAGGCGGCGGTGGCCGTCACTGATCGGTCCGCACCAACATGCGGTTGATCTCGAACACCGATCGGATGGCGGCGCATCGGCCGGGGCGGATGAAGAGGCACAATGGCGGGTCGCCGGCAGCAGAGGCGGCGCACTTCCCGAGGACAAATCCCGGCGGGACGGGGGAAGCGGCGGGCGCGATGATGCGATTGAAACCTGTGGCGTCGCGGAGCAGCATTGCAGCCTCGTCCGGGCGGTAGGCGTAGATCGGAACGGCGCGATGCAAATAGGCGTAACCGCCGCCCTTGGAGAAGGGCGTGGCGAGCGTCGCTAGGCCGCATAGTCCCGGATCATCGTGAAGGCTGGTATACAGATCGGGACCGCGTGCATCGAAATCGCGGTAAGTGCCGACGCGGCCGCTCGCCGCCAGCGATGCCGACGCGCCCGTCCACAGCAAAAGCGCCATCGCGGTCGCAAGGCGAGCGCGTTCCGGCCAGCGGCGCGCCGCCACCGCCACGAGATCGCCCGTGCCGATGGCGGCGAGGAGGAGCAGGATCGCCTGCGTCAGCAGGATGAAGCGATATTCCTTATGGTCGATCGCCATATGCAGCCCGAGATTGACCAGCGCGGCCGCGCAAAGCGCCGGTTGCCGTCGCGCACCGATCGCCGCCATCGTCAGCATCGGCAGCGCCCATCCGCCCAGCGCGCCCGCGATCCCCGAGAGATAGGCCGTGGGCGGCGAGGTGCCATAGATCGCAGCGCGATCGTGCAGCAGGTTCTGCCTGACATATTCGATCGCCCAGCCGAACGGCGGCTGTCGCATCGCCAGATCGATAGTGACCGAGGCAAGCGCGGCGGCCGCCATGCCGATCACGAAGGCTTTCCACATCGCCCGGCGCCGAAGCATCAGGACCAGCAAGATCGCGACGGCGGGCGCGTGCTGCAACCGCAGGATCACGCCGAGCCCGAGCATTGCACCTGCAAGGACGTAGAGGCGCGCAGAAGACCGTCGGGTGATCAGCGCCGCCGCAGGCAGGATCAGCGCAATCGAGGCGGTTTCGCTAAGGATGTGGGGAGCGAGAAAGATGAACTCGCCCCAGATCGCGGCGATTACGGCGGCGATCAGCCCGTGTCGTCGCCCGATCCGGGCACCGAAACTCCACGCCGTCCAGACGATCGTCAGCGACAGGCAGGCGGCGAGCGCGCGTGGCAGCAGCAGATAGGCGAGGCTATCCGGCGCGATCCGATCCCCCAGCGCCATCGGAACGGCGACGGTCAGCGGCAGCAGCCAGCTGCGCATCCCGTAACGATATTCCCACGGCACCACGCCCTGGCCGAAGACCAGTCGATGCGCCTGCTCCAGATATTGGAACAGCTCGTCCGGATGATAGAGGCCGGCGAAAGGCGCCATCGCCAGCCGCAGCGCCAGCGCCAGGCCGAAGATCGCCAGCAGTGGCCCGTCCACCGCGATGCGCGCAGGCGCGGCAGGATGCGCAGCGCGCGGCAGGATGCGGGTGGCCATCCGCCCCGCGCTAGTCGGTTATGGTTAATCCTTCCCTAGCGCAGATCCTCCCCTGGAAGGGGAGGGGGACCGACCGCAGCATGGTGGAGGGGTGTCCCGCTATCGAAAGGGTGACACCCCTCCGTCATCGCTACGCGATGCCACCTCCCCTTGCAGGGGAGGATCAAATTGAGGCCGGCACGCCTAGCGCACCGCCTCCAGCACCGCCGCCCGCAGCTCAGCGATCCCGCCGCCCTTCTCGCTCGATGTGGCGAGGATTTCGGGGTGTGCGGCGGCGTGTTTGCGGGCTTCGGTGGCGACGGCGGCGCTGACCTTTTCCAGCTCGCTCGCCTTGACCTTGTCGGTCTTGGTAAGGACGATGCGGTAGGAGACCGCCGCCTTGTCCAGCATCTCGATCATCTCGAGATCGACCGGCTTGATGCCGTGGCGGCTGTCGATCAGCACCAGCGCGCGCTTGAGCGTCGGGCGGCCGCGCAGGAAATCGTTGACCAGGAAACGCCACTTCCGCACCAGATCCTTGGGCGCTTCGGCGAAGCCATAGCCCGGCATATCTACCAGCCGCATCGTGGCGGGCTCGCCTACCTCGAAGAAGTTGAGTTCCTGCGTGCGGCCCGGCGTGTTCGATGTGCGCGCCAAGCTGTTGCGGTTGGTCAGCGCGTTGAGCAGCGAGGATTTGCCGACGTTCGATCGGCCCGCGAACGCCACTTCGGGCAGATCGGGCGCGGGCAAATGCTCCAGCCCCGGCGCCGATTTGAGGAAGGTGATCGGCCCAGAAAACAGCTTCCGAGCGGCTTCGGTCAGCTCGGCCTGCTGCGCCTCTTCCTCGGTCACGGTTTCACAGGATCCTTCATCCCCGGCGTGCGCGCATAGAGGATGCGCTGCTGGCCGAGCGTGAGCAGGTTGTTCGCGACATAATAGAGTTGCAGTCCGGCCGCGAGCGGCGCGAAGAACAGCATCATCATCCACGGCATGATCGCCATCACCTGCTGCTGCGCCGGATCGCCCGCGACCGGATTGAGCTTCATCTGCGCCCACATCGTGATGCCGAGCAGGATGGCGAGCATGCCGAGGTGGAGCATTCCCGGCGGCTGGAAGGGTAGGTAGCCGAACAGGTTGATCGGGGTCAGCGGATCGGGCGCGGACAGATCCTTGATCCACAAAGCGAAGGGCTGGTGGCGCATCTCGATCGACAGCGCGAGCACCTTGTAGAGCGCAATGAAGATCGGCATCTGGATGAAGATCGGCAGGCAGCCCGCCATCGGATTGGCCTTTTCGCTCTTGTAGAGCGCCATCATCTCCTGCTGCAGGCGGGGCTTATCGTCTTTGTAGCGGTCCTGCAGCGCCTTCATCTTGGGCTGGAGAACGCGCATCTTCCCCATCGAGGCGAACTGCTTCTGCGCAACAGGGAAGAGGATCGCGCGGATGATGATCGTCAGGCAGATGATCGCCACGCCGAAATTGCCGATGTGCACGAACAGCCAATCGAGCAGGTAGAAGATCGGCTTTTCGAACCACACGAACCAGCCCCAATCGATCGCGCGATCGAACTGCGGGACGCCGGCATCCTGATAGGCATCGAGGACGCGGACCTCCTTGGCGCCCGCGAAGAAGCGCTGCTCGGTCGTCTGGCTCTTGCCGGCGGCGATCGTGATTGTCGGGGCGGCGGCATCGGCCTGGTAACGGCCCGAACCATCGGCGCGGAAACCCGCGTCGGCAGAGACATTCTGCGCAGGGATGATCGCGGTCTGCCAATATTTATCGCCGAAGCCGATCCAGCCGCCGGTCGTCTGGAAGCGTTGGCCGGCGGCGCCCGCGCTATCGAGATCCTTGAAGCCCACCGAATAATTGGTCGCGCCGTTGAAGGTGCCGATCGGGCCGGTGTGCATCGTCCAGCTCGACGGATCCTTGGAGATGCCGACACGGCTGATCAGGCCATAGGGGCGGAGCGTCAACGGGGCAGGGCCGGTGTTGGTCACCGTCTGCGTGACGGTGAACATATAATTCTGATCGACCGCGAACTTCAGCTGGAAGCGCTGGCCTTTGCCATTGTCCCAGCTCAGCGTCACTGGCTTGGCGGGGGTGAGGGTGGTGCCGTCGGCGGTCCATACGGTATCGCCATTGGGCAGCGCGGCATTGTCGCCACTCCATCCGAAGCCGGCGAAATAAGCGTCCTGCGTGCCGCCGGGCGAAAGCAGGCGGACCGGCGGGCTATCCTTGGTGATCGTTTCGCGGTGGCCGAGCAGCACCAGATCGTCGATCCGCGCGCCCTTCAATGCGATCGAACCGGCGATGCGAGGGGTGGCGATGGCGATGCGGGGTGATTCGCGCAACACGATCGCGCGATCGCGGATCGTGTTGGCGCTATCCTGCGCAGCCTCCGGCTTGGGCAGGGCGACCTGCTTGCCCTTGACGATCTCGGTAGCGGGCGGATTCGCGACCGGCGGCAGATAGCGCTTCGACAGGAAGCCCCAGCCGATGATCACGAGCGCCGAGAGAGCGATCGCCAGGATGAAGTTGCGCGAATTTTCCACGAGAGGATTTCAGCCTTGAACTTTAGGGCACCGGATCATGGCCGCACCCGCCCCAGGGGTTGCAGCGCAGCAGTCGTTTCAGCGCCAGCCAACCGCCAGCGAGCGCCCCATAGCGCGACAAAGCCTCGATCGCATAGGCCGAGCATGACGGTTCATAGCGACAGCTGGGCGGCAGGATGCGCGACGGGCCGATCTGCCAGGCGCGCGCGAGGAGGATGAAGGGCGCGGCGAGAGGGCTCATTGCTGCTGCGCGCCTTCATTGCCGCCGGTGCTCCGGCGCAGGCCGGAGCCTTGGAGTGCTGGTGGTGGCACCTGATATACAGCGCTCCGGCCTTCGCCGGAGCATTTGCGCAGGGCTTTCAGGAGTTCGGCTTTAAGATCGGCATAATCGCGCTCGTCCGCGCCATTGCGGCCGATCAGCACATGATCGGCACCGGCAACGCCCGCCTCCGGCATCACCTCCCGCGCCAATGCGCGAAAGCGGCGCTTGATTCGGTTGCGCACCACGGCGCCGCCAATCTTCTTGGTAACGGTAAAGCCCACGCCCATCGCCGGATCGTCGTCACCCCGCGGGCGCACGAGCAGGACGAAGGCGGGCATGGGCGCGCGCCGCCCCTGATTGGCGGCGAGAAACTCGGCGCGGCGGCGAAGCCCCCGCAAAACCGGCGCTTGGCTCAGGCGGAGAGCTTCTTGCGGCCCTGCGCGCGGCGGGCGGCCAGCACCTTGCGGCCACCGACAGTCGCCGAGCGCGAACGGAAGCCGTGGCGGCGCTTGCGCACGAGATTGCTGGGCTGGAACGTCCGCTTCATCTGTCTTTCCTCAAATCCACACTGCGGATCGAACCGCAACGCAAAAGGCCGCCGGGCTGCGGCGGCCGATCAATGGGGCGCGGATAGCAAAACGCGGCGCAAAGTCAATCGGCGGCAGGCGCCTTGGCGATCCGCCCGCGCGGCGCCCGCCCCCGGCGCAGCGCCTTGTCGCTCAGCCGGCCAAGCTTGGGATAGCGACGGGTGAGGCTGGCATAGCGCCGTTTGATCCAGGCTGAGTTACGGAGCAGCAGCACCAGCCCGCCCGCAAACACGAAGACACCCCCCGGCCCAGGCAAGATGCCGACCACCGGGGTCAGCAGGATCAACAGCCAGCCGAGGGCCAGCCAGACGAGGCGATAGGGGCGATCCATTGGCGATAGATGAGCGCCGCCGCCGCCCGACACAACCCGTGATGCTGAACTAGTTTCAGCATCCACCCCTCCACATGCTCTTCCGCGAGAGTTGCGCGGTGAATCCTGAAACGAGTTCAGGGGTGACGGTGGCAACAATCGTTTCCGATGTGTTCCATTCGCCCAAAATGGCGGTAATAGGGATTCGCAGGGGCAGGGGAACGCATGGTCGCACTGGTATCGACGGTGGCCTTTCTGGGGCTGGAGGCGCGCGCGGTCGAGGTGCAGGTGCAGGTGGCGCCGGGCGTGCCGACCTTCGTCGTCGTCGGGCTGGCGGACAAAGCGGTGGGCGAAAGCCGCGAGCGGGTGCGCGGTGCGATGCAGGCGATCGGGCTCGCGCTGCCGCCCAAGCGGATCACCGTGAACCTCTCCCCCGCCGACCTGCCCAAGGAAGGATCGCACTATGATCTGCCGATCGCGCTGGCGCTGCTCGGCGCGATGGGCGTGATCGATGCCGAGACGCTCGCGGGCTATGTCGTGGTCGGCGAACTCGGTCTCGATGGCCGTATCGCGCCCGCGCCGGGTGTGTTGCTGGCGGCGCTGCATGCCTCCGAGCGCGGGTTGGGGCTGGTCTGCCCGGCGGCGCAGGGGGCCGAGGCGGCGTGGGCGGGCACGATCGAGGTGGTTGCGGCGCCGGATCTGATGAGCCTGCTCGATCATTTCCGTGGCCTGCGCGCGTTGCCGCTGCCGGAACCGGGCGAGGCGGAACGCGGTAGCCTTGGGCCCGATCTCGCGCAGGTGAAGGGCCAGGAGACCGCCAAGCGCGCGCTGGAGATCGCCGCGGCGGGCGGGCACAATCTCGTCTTCGTCGGGCCGCCGGGCGCGGGCAAATCCTTGATGGCCGCCTGCCTGCCGGGCATCTTGCCGCCCTTGACCCCCGCGGAGGCGCTGGAGGTGTCGATGGTCTCCTCGGTCGCGGGCACGCTGGAGGGCGGCCGGCTTTCCGCTACCCGCCCATTCCGCGCGCCGCACCATAGCGCCTCGATGGCGGCGCTGGTCGGCGGTGGCCTCAAGGTGAAGCCGGGCGAGGTCAGTCTCGCGCATCTCGGCGTGCTGTTTCTGGACGAGCTCCCCGAATTCCAGCGCGCCGTGCTCGATTCGCTGCGCCAGCCGCTGGAGACCGGCAAGGTCTCGGTGGCGCGCGCCAACAGCCACGTCACGTTTCCCGCGCGTGTCCAGCTGATTGCGGCGATGAACCCGTGCCGCTGTGGACACCTCGCCGATCCCGCGCAGGCGTGCAGCCGCGCGCCGCGCTGTGCCGCCGATTATCAGGCCAAGGTCTCCGGCCCCTTGCTCGATCGCATCGATCTTCACGTCGAGGTCGCGGCGGTTAGCGCCGCCGATCTCGTGCTGCCGCCTGCCGCCGAGGGATCGGTTGAGGTGCGCGCCCGCGTCGCCGCCGCCCGCGCGATCCAGACCGATCGCTACGAGGACGAAGGCGTCAGGACGAATGCCGAGGCGGATGTTGAGTTGCTCGATCGTGTCGCCATGCCGGATGAGCCCGGCCGCCAGTTGCTCGCCAAGGCGGCGCAGGCGATGAGCCTCTCGGCACGCGGCTACCATCGCGTGCTCCGCGTCGCGCGCACGATCGCCGATCTCGCCGGCAGCGATGGCGTGAACCGCATCCACGTCGCCGAGGCGCTGAGCTACCGCCGCCAGGCGCCGCGGGCATGACGAGGCCGCACCGCCTCTTCTCGTACGGCACGCTGCGCGATCCGACGGTGCAGCAGGGGCTGTTCGGGCGACAGGTCGATGAAGCGCCCGATGCGTTGGTCGGCTGGAAGCTGGGAACGGTCCTGATCGAGGACGATGGCGTCGTCGGCCTCTCGGGCCTCGCCGAGCATTGGATTCTGCGCCATTCAGGCGATCCCGCCGATCGCGTCGCGGGCGTGGTGCTGGCGATCAGCGATGCCGAACTCGCCATTGCCGACCGCTATGAGACCAACGCCTACGTCCGCGTCGCCGCGCAGCTCGCCTCGGGCGGCACCGCGTTCGTCTATGTCGACGCCGCCGATCCGGCATCGGTTGCAGCGGGCGATCGGCTCGGCTAGCAGGCTGATCGCGTGCCCCTGTGGTGGAACTGGTAGACGCGCCGGACTCAAAATCCGGTTCCGAAAGGAGTGTCGGTTCGATTCCGACCGGGGGCACCACTCTTGCAGAGATTGCCACCCAGGCGGAGAAACGATGTGAGCGGGACGACCGAGCCGGACGACGAGGCCGGCAAGTTGCCCGTGCCGCAGGACGTCGCCGATGCAATCCGGACCCTGATCCGCTGGGCGGGCGACGATCCCGCGCGGGAGGGCCTGCTCGATACGCCCAAGCGCGTCGCGCGCGCCTGGGCCGAATATTGCCAGGGTTATCGTGACGATCCCGCGCATCATCTCACCCGCACCTTCGAAGAGGTTGGCGGTTATGATGAGATCGTGCTGCTCAAGGACATTCCCTTCCAGTCGCACTGCGAGCATCACATGGCGCCGATCGTGGGCAAGGCGGCGATCGCCTATCTGCCGTATCAGCGCGTAGTCGGCATCTCGAAGCTCGCCCGCGTGCTGCATGGTTTCGCGCAACGCCTGCAGGTGCAGGAACGGCTGACTGCCGAAGTTGCCGACTGCATCTGGAATCATCTCCACCCGCAGGGCGTGGCGGTGGTGATCGAAGCGCAGCATGGCTGCATGACCGGGCGCGGTGTGCGCGTGCACGGCGTGGGGATGACGACCAGCCGGATGATGGGCGTGTTCCGCGAGGATGAACGATCGCGGCGCGAGGTGCTGAGTTTGATGGGCTATTGAGGCGCGTGCTCCGGCGAAGGCCGGAGCGCTGGATATTAAGACGCAGCGCTTGCCGCCAACGCTCCGGCCTTCGCCGGAGCACGCGAGCCCTATAGATCGGGCAGGCGCTGATCGGCCACCGCCCAGCCCTTCAGCGCCTTCGATCCGGCCCGTTTGAGCAGTTCGTCCGCATCCCGGATCGTCCAGCGCGCTGCGCTCTCAATATGCTTCAGCTCATCCCACGTGACCGGCGCCGCCACCGGCGCATTGGGCCGCGCGCGGGCGACATAGGGCAGCACCGCGGTCGCGCCGCGCTGGTTGCGCAGCCAATCGAGGAAGATGCGGCCCTTGCGCTGCACCTTTTTCATATTTGCGGTGAAGCGTTCGGGATGCGCTTCCGATATCGCCTGCGCGAAGCGGCTGGCGAAATCCTTGACCTCTGGCCAGGCGCGGCTAGCGTCGAGCGGCACGACGACATGGATGCCCTTGCCGCCCGATAGCATCGGCCAGCTCGCCAACCCCATCTCGCCGAGAACATCGCGCAATTGCTCGGCGGCGGCGCGCACCTCGTCCCAGCCCAGCCCTTCATCTGGATCGAGATCGAACACCAATCGATCGGGCTTTTCGACATCGGTGACCTTCGAGCCCCAGCCATGGAATTCAATCGCGCCCATCTGCACGCAGGTCAGCAGGCCCTTGGCATCATTGAGATAGAGGTAGGGCTCGTCGTGCCCGTTCTTCTCGCGGATCGGGACATGCCTCACCGCATCGCCGAAGCTGCCCGCGTCATGCTTCTGGAAGAAGCAATGCTTGGCGCGCCCCTGCGGACAACGGACGAGGCTGACCGGGCGATCGGCGACCCATTGCAGCACCGGATCGGCGAGGCGGAGGTAGTAATCGGCGAGCTCGCCCTTGGTGATCCCGCTCTCGGGATAAATGACCCGATCGGGGTTGGTGATGGTGACTGGCGATTCCTTTAAGCCCTCCCCCCTTGTGGGGGAGGGTTGGGAGGGGGGTGCGAGCGTAGCGAGCTTTTTCGCCCTCGCCGGCATCGAGCCGGCTCGGTCGATCCCCTCTCCCCGGTCCTCCCCCACAAGGGGGGAGGGAGATTCGAGGACAACCTCCGATTCCGGCTTGTCCTCCCGCAGGCCGATAAAGCTCGGGTGCCGGAGCACGCCCTCATCGGTAAATTCCGTAAAGGCGATCTCCGCGACCAGCTTGGGCGTGATCCAGTGCGCCCCGCGCACCGCCGCGCGTGGAGCACTCACCGTGGGGGTCTTGCGCTCAAGCGGCTTCATCTTGGCCATCAGATCATCGATCATCGCGGCGCCGAAGCCGGTGCCGGCCTTGCCCGTGTAGCGCAACGCATCGCCCTCGTGGAGACCGAGCAGAAGCGATCGGAAGCCGCGGCCCTTGTCGCTGGGGGTCCAGCCGACGATGACGAATTCCTGGCGGCGCAGGCATTTGATCTTGAGCCAGTTCTGCGTGCGCTTGCCGCGATAGGGCGCATCGGCGCGCTTGGAGACGACGCCCTCCAGCCCCTGTTCGCACAGGCTCTTGAACAGCTTTTCACCCTGCCCCTGGATGTGATCCGAATAGAGGATCGGGGAGGGCACGCCTTCGAGCAGCGCGGCAAGGCGCGCCTTGCGCTCGATATTGGGGAGCTTTTCGAGGCTCTCGCCATCCTCTTCGAGCAGATCGAACGCGAAGAAGGCGAGCGTGCCGCCGCCACCCTTGAGACTGGCCTGCAGCGCCTGAAAGCTAGGACGGCCGTCCTTGTCGAGCGCGACCACTTCGCCATCGATCAGCGCCGAGCCGGGAAGGGTGGCGACGGCGGCATCGACGATCGGCTGGAAGCGATCGGACCAATCGAGCCCGGTGCGCGTGAACGCCTTCGCCTTGCCGCCGCCTACGCCAAGCAGGATGCGATACCCGTCATATTTGACCTCGTGGATCCATTCGGAGCCGGTGGGGACATGATCGACAAGGGTGCAGAGCTGGGGTTGGCGGAAGGCGGGGAGGGTGCCTTTGGGCTTCTTTTTCAGCCGTCGGTCACCCTCACCCTTCCGCGCCTTCGGCGCTCCCTCCCTCTCCCTCGAGGAAGAGGGAAGGGGCCCGGCCATTGCAGACGGCTGGGAAGGGTGAGGGTGGACCCCCGGCTGATCCTCCGCCGATCGATTCGAATTCCATTGGCTCTTGCCGCCCTTGCCCGCGGCGATCTCCACCATCGTGCGCCCCGTCGCCACCGAGGTCAGCGCCATGTCGACCAGATCGCCGCTGCCGCCCGCATGTTCGTCCGCGATCTTCCGCAGCAGCCAATTCTCATGCGTCTCTTTGCCGCGCGGCTTGAGACGGATCATCAGCCACTCGCCCTTCATCCGCTCGCCATGCAGAAAGAAATGCAGATGGCCCTCGGCCAAAGTCTTGCGCGGGTCCTTGCCGGGCACGGGCTCCCAGGTGCCGCGATCCCACAGCATCACCGTGCCGCCACCATATTGCCCTTTGGGGATCGTCCCCTCGAACGTGGCATAGCCCATCGGATGATCTTCGGTGCGCACCGCGAGGCGCTTGTCATCGGGGTTGAGCGAAGGCCCGCGCGTCACCGCCCAGCTTTTGAGCACGCCATCCAGCTCCAGCCGGAAATCCCAGTGCAGGCGCGTGGCATCATGCTTCTGGACCATGAAGATGTTGCCGGTATCGGCGACGACTACGCCGGATGGCTCGGCGGTCTGCGCAAAATCGCGCTTGGCATTATAGGCGGCGAGGGGATCGGGTTTCGGGGTGGCGCGCACCATCACCCCTCTCCCCTTGTGGAAGAGGGAGGGGCCCAAGCCTTCAGGCTTGGGAGGGAGAGGGGGGCGAGCGCCGCGAGCTTATTCGCCCTTACGGGCATCGAGCCCGATCGTGCGATCCCCTCTCCCTGGCCCTCCCCCACAAGGGGGGAGGGAAAGAATTTGCTCATCCTGCGGCCCGCTTTTTCGCCGGCGCTTTCCGGGCTGGCGTAGCCTTCTTCGCCGCCGGCTTCTTCGGCGGCGCCTTGCCGCCATCGTCTTTGGCCGGCGCACCACCCTTCTCCAGGCTCCGCTTCAGCGCCGCCATCAGATCGACGACGTTGGACCCGCGCGATTGCGCCGGCGCATTCTCCTCCTCGACATTGAGCGTCTTGCCCTTGCGCTTGCGCTCGATCAGTTCCTTGAGCGCATCGACGTAGCGATCGTGGAACTCGCTCGCATCGAAGGGATCGGTCTTCTTGTCGATCAGGGTGGTGGCGAGATCGAGCAGATCCTCATCGGGCTTGGCATCGGGAATATCGCGGAAGAAGTTGGCGGCCTTGTTGACCTCATCCTGATAGCGCAGCGTCTCCAGCACCATGCCGCGCCCGCACGGCTTGAGGCTGACGACATACTCCCGCCCGCGCAAAGCCAGCTGGCCCAGCCCCACCTTCTTCGATCGCCTGAGCGCCTCGCGCAGCACCACGAACGCCTCCTCGGCCAGATCGTCGGCGGGCACGACGTAATAAGGCTTGTCATAATAAATGGCGTCGATCTCGCCGATATCGACGAACTGGGTGAGATCGAGCGTCTTCTTGCTCTCCAGCTTGACGCTCTCGATCTCCTCGTCGCTCACCAAGACATATTTGCCCTTCTCATATTCATAGCCCTTGACGATCTCCTCGGGATCGACCGGGCCGACGCCGGGCGCCGTCTTCTCATATTTGATGCGCTTGCCCGACGGCTCGTGGATCTGATTGAAGGCAACGGTCGCGCCACTCCGGGTCGCCGAATAGATTTCCACCGGGATCGAGACGAGAGCCAGCCGGATCTGCCCTTGCCAATATGCGCGCGCCGCCATCGCCTGCCACCTGATTGTCTCGAGGGCGATTCAACCGGTTCAGGGGGCGGGGGTTCCTTGGATCAGGAAGTTTGCGCAAGCACCCCTTCGCCGACGCGGAACCGCACCTGCCGCCGCCTGAAATCCACCGCCACGCGCTCGAACCCGCGCAGCACGTCCATGCCGATCAGGATCGCGGGTTTATCGCCGATGCCGAACTTCCGGAAGGTGGCGACATCGCAATAAGCGATCGGCATATCGGCGATCTGCAATGAGCCCAGTCGGATCGTCGGCACGCTACCGGATTCGGCGGGCAAGGAAGCGCCGGTCGCGCCGATGATCCGCGCGCCCTTGTCGTCCAGCGGCCCCGATCGTCCCATCAGTTTGCGCAGCGCGAGGTTGCCGATCGTGCTCTCCGCGCCCGTATCGATAATCGCATAGACCTTGACGCCCTTCACCCTCGCGTCGGTGAGGATCAACTGGCCGAAGCGGCTCTTGCCCACCACGGTGATGACGTCCGAATTGCCGACCATCGCCTCCGTGGCGGATCGCGCAATCGTCACCTCGTTGCGTTTGAAATCGAACAATACGCTTTCGTTGGCCAGGGCATCGAGCCCGATCATTCCCGAGGCGCCGAGCGATCCCTGCGGCAGCACCGGCGCGGTGATCGCGTGATGTTCCCGCCGCCCGATCCGCAACGTCTCCAGCGCGGCGGTGGTCACCGGCTCCGGACCCTGTATCCCGTAGACGGTCACGGGGCTGCCGGCCGCGAGGCTCAGCTCCTGCGCGAGCCGATCGGAGACGACGCTGCGGTCCGCGCCGGTATCGATCATGAAGCGATAGGGGCCATGGCCGTTGACCTGCGCGGGCAGCGTCATGCGCGCGGCGAAATCGCTGGCGGCGGCGAGCGTCTCAGTGGGCGGCACGTCGGCGGGCTGGGTGATCGGTAGGCCCACGCTCGATGCGCCGGCGGCCAGGATCGCCAGAAGCAGAATATGCATGAACCTCTCCCACGGCCTCGTCTGCGGAGACTTTCGCCCGAGGATGATGCGCCCGATTGGATAGGACCGCAATCAGACCTTTGCGAAGCGCTCCTTCAGGTCAGCCAGAAGGGTAAATCCTCGATCACCAGGCGGATCTGCTTGTGTCGATAGTCAATCGTCACCGTCTGGAAGAGTCGCAGCACATCCATGCCGATTAGCAGCGCGGGCACATTCTCCATCCCGAATGTCCGAAAGGTATCGAGGTCGGTGTACGAAACGGGGATCTCGGGCATCGTCAGCCTGCCGAGCTGGAGGCGCTGCAGTGTCTTCTCCTCAGTGGGCAACGCGTTCCCCGTGATATCGATCAGATGCTTGTTGCTGACCTTGAGCGGCGAACTACCCTCGGCCAGCGCGCGCAGCGCCATGTTGCCGATCGTCGCTTCCGCCCCGGTATCGATGATCACTAAGATCTTGCGACCATGATACCGCGCATCAGGGATGACGATCTGGTTGAGCTTCTGCTTGCCGTTCAGCACGACTGTGCCCGGTCCATCGAGCGGGATCTTGCCGCCCGCCGCTTCGCCCAGCGCCATCTCATGCCGCTTGAAATCGATCGTAACAAGCTGATCGCCGAGCGCGTCGGCGCCGAGCACGCCGGGCGCATTGATCGAGGTCTGGGGCATCACCGGCATAGCGAGCGTGCGCAGCTTTTTGTCGCCCAGTTCCAACGTGGTCGTCGCCAGATAGGGAACGTCGGATCGGCCGAGAATGCCGTGCATCATTAACTGGCCGCCAGATGCCAGCGCCAAGTCCGTCGCAAGTTTGTCTGAAATAACGCTGCGATCTGCACCGGTATCGATCAGGAACGGGTAGGGTCCCTTGCCATCGACCATGATCTGCACGGTCATGCCATTAGCGTGATCGACGATCTTGGTTGGATCCACGAGCCCCGAGGCGGTGGCCATCAGCAGGCCTAGCGAAGCGAGCAAAGCGTTCACGGCATCCCTCTCCTATAGGCGTCAGGCTGCGCCCCTTCGCGTTCGCATTCAAGCGCATGTTACGCAATCGATGCGTGCGCGAAACATCGGCCAAACTTGCAGGGGCAAACTGCCGTGGCGAGGGAAGTGGCTTGCTGCGATCAGGCGGTTAGTCGGAGCCTCACCAGCCAGTCACGGCGGTGACGAGCTTGCCGGAAAGCCCCGTTAACTTGCCCGCGCTGACGCCGATCACACGCACACGCTGTGGCGTGACAACTGCCAGTTCCGTTGACCACGCGCCGATCGGAGGAATTGCGCTCGGGTCGATGAGCTTGGCTCGTCATCAAGGCAGGGATCGGCAATCAGTGCGTCGATCGCCGCGGCTTTTTCAGGAGAAAAATTGGAAATTTCGTTGGGGTAGGCCGACGGCCCCGAGTCAAATTCTGACTGGAACTGCCCTGCTTTGTTGAGCCGCCACCATCCTGCGGGATCGCGGGTTGCCACATAGCTCAGCAGCTGTGTTTCGTGATGTGCGCGACCGAAAAAAACCAAAACCACCGCGTCCGCTTTGGGCAGCGGCGAATTGGAAAAGACTCGCAGCTTTTCATGCGAGACGAGAGCTTGGGCGAGGCGTTTGGCTTGCTCTGCGGAGTCAGCTGCTGGAAAAGCAGCAGGTAGCGGGCATTGGAGCGAGGCCGCGACCTTTGCCCTTGTGGCACGATCGGTCGCGCATCCGGCAAGGGCGATCGGCACCGATAATCCGATAAGAACTGTGCGTATCATCTGATTAGCAATTCCTGCGATGCCGGAGTCAATCCACCCACTCCAGCCCAATATCGCGATACAGCCCGCGATCCTCTTCCCACCTCGGATCAACTTTGACGTGAAGGAAGAGGTGGACCTTCTTGCCGAGCAGATCGCCGATCTCGGCCCGCGCTTTCGATCCGATCTCCTTCAGCCGCGCGCCACGCGCGCCGACGATGATCGCCTTTTGTGTTTCGCGCGCGACACGGATCTGCTGGTAGATCGCGACCGAGCCGTCCTTGCGCTCTTCATATTTCTCCGTCTCGATCGCGCTGGCATAGGGCAGTTCGTTGTGGAGCTGGTGGTAGAGCTGCTCGCGCGTCACCTCGGCGGCGATCATGCGATCGGTGGCGTCGGAGACCTGATCCTCGGGGAAGTGCCAAGGCCCCTCGGGCATCCGCTTGGCCAGTGTCGTCTTGAGGCCCGCGACGCCATCGCCGGAAAGCGCCGAGATCATGAAAATCTCTTCGGGATCGAGCGCGGCCTGAAGTTCGGCGGCGATCGTCAGCAGGCCACCCTTGTCGGCTGTATCGACTTTGTTGAGGATGATGATCTTGGGCTCGGGCCGCCGCGCGACCTGATCGATCAGCGTGCGCGTCTTGCTGTTGAGCTTCTTGCTCGCGTCCACCACCAGCGCGATCAGGTCCGCGCCCTCGGTGCCACCCCAGGCGGCGGCGACCATCGCGCGATCGAGGCGGCGTTCGGGCTCGAAGATGCCGGGCGTATCGACCAGCAGCAGTTGCGCCTCGCCCTCGATCGCAATGCCCATCAGCCGGGCGCGCGTGGTCTGCGCCTTGGGGCTGACGATCGCCACCTTCTGGCCGACGAGCGCATTGACCAAGGTCGATTTGCCTGCGTTGGGCGCGCCGAGGACGGCGACGAGGCCACAATGCTGGGTCATGCGAGTTGCCTTAAAAGTGTTGCAGCGGCTTCGGTTTCGGCTTCCTGTTTCGAGGCCCCCTCGGCGCTGGCCGATCCGCCGCCGCGCCCGGCGACCTCCACCGTCACCGTGAAGCGCGGCGCATGGTGCGGGCCGGAGCGATCGGCGAGCGCGTAGACCGGCGGCTTGCAGCGGTGCGCGGCGGCCCATTCCTGCAGCGCCGATTTGGGATGGCGGGGCACGGCGGCGACGGTGCGCAGCCGATCCTTCCACGCGCGCTCGACGAAGGCCTGAGCGGCGGCGAGGCCGCCCTCGAGATAAAGTGCTCCGATCAGCGCCTCGACCCCATCACCGATCACGTTGCTGCTGGCGTGGGCGCCATCATCGCGCGCCTGCTTGCCCAGCCGCATCATCTCCGGCACGCCGATCTCGGTGCCGACCTCGGCACAGGTTTCGCGGCTGACGAGCGCGTTGAAGCGCATCGAGAGCTGGCCCTCCGGCGCATCGGCGAAATGGCGGTAAAGCCAGGTCGAGACGATCAGGCCGAGCACGCGATCGCCGAGGAATTCGAGGCGCTCGTAATTGTCCGCGCCGTGGCTGCTGTGGGTCAGCGCGCGGCGGAAAAGGGCGGGGTCTTTGGGGGTATGGCCCAGAGCCGTCTCGGCCCAGTGCGTGATCGTGACGTCATCCATTGCCGGGGCTGTAGCGGCAAGCGCGGGCGCATTCAAAGCGAACGGACCCAACTCCGTTCGTCCTGAGCCTGTCGAAGGACCGTCCTTCTTTTGACCAGGCAAGAAAAGCGGTGCTTCGACACGCTCAGCACGAACGGAATTTTGGAGGTCATCGGCCGCCGTGACTGGGCGCGTCGCCTTTACTGGCGGGCGGGTCGCCGGCGCGGGGCATGAGATCGGCGCCGCTGCCTCCAGCTGAATCGGCATCGATATCCTCGGGCGCACCACCGCGGCCCGCGCCCGAACCGCTGCCGGTAGCTTCGCCATTGGGCTTGGCGCCCGCGGGCTCGCCGCGATTGTCGCGGCCTCCAACGTCCTGGGTCATCGCTGATCTCCTCGGGCGTTCAACCCACGGAGCGCGCCGTTGGCTCCGACTCCAACCGTCACCCCGGACTTGTTCCGGGGTCCACCACGCAACTCGCGAGGACTGCGAGAGTGGAAGAGTAGATGCCGGAACAAGTCCGGCATGACGGAAGGCTAGTCCAGGTTCGGCCGCAGCCACCGCTCCGCCGTCTCCAGGTCCACGCCGCGCCGCCCGGCATAATCCGCCACCTGATCCCTCCCGATCCGCGCGACCCCGAAATATTGGCTGTCAGGGTGCCCGAAATAGAAGCCCGAGACCGCCGCCGTCGGCAGCATCGCGAAGCTGCCCTCGGTCAGGGTCGCGCCCGTCGCCGCCTCTGCATCGAGCAGATCGAACAGGATCGGCTTGAGGCTGTGATCGGGGCAGGCGGGGTAGCCCGGGGCGGGGCGGATGCCGCGATATTGCTCCTTGATCAACGCCTCGTTGGTCAGCTGCTCGCCCGCCGCATAGCCCCAGAGATCGGTGCGGACATGGAGGTGTAGCCGCTCGGCGAACGCCTCGGCGAAGCGGTCGGCCAGGGCCTTGAGCAATATGTCCTTGTAATCGTCATGATCGGCCTTGAAGCGCGCCAGATGCGGCTCGATGCCGTGGATCGAGACGGCAAAGCCACCGAACCAATCGCCCGCCGGATCGATGAAATCGGCGAGGCACATATTGGCGCGCCCCTCGCGCTTCTTGATCTGCTGACGGAGCATGGGGAGGCGGACTTCAAGCCCCTCCCCTTCAGGGGAGGGGTTGGGGGTGGGGGACGCCGCTTGATCCTTTTCGGAGCGATCGAGATTGGCGGACTCCCCCACCCCAACCCCTCCCCTGGAGGGGAGGGGCTTTATGAGGATGTCATCCCCATCGCGGCTGGCCGGCCACAACCCGCATACACCCCGCGCGGTCAGCCACTGCTCCTCCAGGATCGTCTTGAGCATCGCCTGCGCATCGTCCCAGAGACTCCGCGCGCTCTCGCCGACGATCGGGTCTTCGAGGATCGCGGGATAATTGCCGGCCAGCTCCCAGGCGCGGAAGAAGGGTGTCCAGTCGATGAGATCGACCAGATCCTCGAGCGGCCAGCTTTCGAAGACATGGTGGCCGGGCTTCAGCGGGGCCGGCGGTTTCTGCGCGGGATCATATGTGAAGCTGTTGGCGCGCGCTTCCGCGATCGTCGCCAGCTCGTTCTGCCCCTTGCCCTCGCGCGCGGCGCGGACGGCGGCATAATCGTTGGCCACCTGCAGCACGAAGGGATCGCGCTGCGTATCGCTCATCAAAGTCGACGCGACGCCCACTGCGCGGCTGGCGTCCAGCACATGCACCACCGGGCCTTCGTAGGCGGGCGCGATGCGCAGCGCGGTGTGGACCTTGCTCGTTGTCGCCCCGCCGATCAGCAGCGGCATCGTCATCTTGGCGCGCGCCATCTCGGTCGCCACCGTCACCATCTCGTCGAGGCTGGGGGTGATCAGGCCCGAGAGGCCGATGATATCGACGTCATTCTCATTGGCGGCCTTGAGGATTTCGGTCCACGGCACCATCACGCCGAGATCGATGATGTCATAGCCGTTGCAGGCCAGCACGACGCCGACGATATTCTTGCCGATATCATGCACATCGCCCTTCACGGTCGCCATGATGATCCGCCCCTTGGGCCGCGCGCCGACTTCCTTGGCCGCCTCGATATAGGGCAGCAGGTGCGCCACCGCCTTCTTCATCACGCGCGCCGATTTTACGACCTGCGGCAGGAACATCTTGCCCGATCCGAAAAGATCGCCGACCACATTCATGCCATCCATCAGCGGCCCTTCGATCACCTCGATCGGGCGCGGGAAGAGCTGGCGGGCTTCCTCGGTATCCTCGACGATGTGCGCATCCATGCCTTTGACCAGCGCATGCTCGATCCGCTTGGCGACGGGCCAGCCGCGCCATTCCTCGGCGGCCTTTTCGGTGGCGGCGTCGGTGCCCCGGAAGCTCTCCGCCAGTGCGACCAGCCGCTCGCCCGCATCGGGATCGCGGTTGAGGATGACGTCCTCGCAGGCGGTGCGCAGCGCGGGATCGATCTGATCGTAGACGTCGAGCTGGCCGGCGTTGACGATGCCCATGTCCATCCCCGCCGGGATGGCGTGGTAGAGAAACACCGAGTGCATCGCGCGCCGCACGACCTCATTGCCGCGGAACGAGAAGCTGAGGTTGGAAAGCCCGCCCGAGATATGGACGTGCGGGCAGCGCGCGCGGATCTCGCGCGTCGCCTCGATGAAATCGACGCCGTAATTGTTATGCTCCTCGATCCCCGTCGCCACCGCGAAGACGTTGGGATCGAAGATGATGTCCTCGGGCGGAAAGCCGATGCCCATCAGCAGATCGTAAGCGCGGCAGCAGATTTCGACCTTGCGCTCCTTGGTATCCGCCTGGCCGACCTCATCGAACGCCATCACGACGACGGCGGCGCCATAATCCATCACCTTGCGGGCATACTTCAGGAACTCGGCCTCGCCCTCCTTCATGCTGATCGAATTGACGATCGGCTTGCCCGAGACGCACTTCAGCCCCGCCTCGATCACCGCCCATTTGCTGCTGTCGATCATCACGGGCACGCGGGCGATATCGGGCTCGGCGGCGATCAGCTTGAGGAAGGTCGGCATGGCATGCATCGCATCGAGCAGGCCTTCGTCCATGTTGACGTCGATCACCTGCGCGCCATTCTCGACCTGGTTGCGCGCGACTTCGACGGCCTTGGTATAATCGCCCGCCATGATCAGCTTCTTGAACGCCGCCGAACCGGTGACGTTGGTGCGCTCGCCGATGTTGACGAAGGTGGCGGTGGGGGTGGTGGCCAAGTCTTCTGCTTTCTGAGCCCTCTCCCGCTTTCGCGGGAGAGGGTTGGGTGAGGGTCTTCTTCTTTGGGGTGGGCGCGGGCTTCAAGAAGAAGACCCTCACCTCCCGCTCTGCGAGCGGGCCCCTCCTCTCCCGCGAAAGCGGGAGAGGGTTATTTCTTCACGCCGCCATTTCGAACGGGTCCAACCCCGCCAGCCGCATCTTGGGCGCGGGCGTCGGGATCGCGCGGGGCGCCATCCCCCGCACCGCATCGCCCATCGCGGCGATGTGCGGCGGGGTCGATCCGCAGCAGCCGCCGACGATGTTGATCAGCCCCTGATCCGCCCATTCGCGGATGAAGCCGCCGGTCGTCTCGGGCTGCTCATCATATTCGCCGAGATCATTGGGCAGGCCGGCGTTGGGATAGATCATCACCAAAGTATCGGCGAGCGCCGAGATCACCTGAACGTGCGGGCGTAGCAGGTCCGCTCCGAACGCACAGTTGAGCCCGATCGTCAGCGGCTTGGCATGGCGCACCGTGGACCAGAACGCCTCGACCGAATGGCCCGAAAGATTGCGGCCGGACATGTCGGTGATCGTCATCGAGATCATCACCGGGATTTCGGCATCGCGCTCCTGCTCGACCTCCTTCACCGCCATGATCGCCGCCTTGGCGTTGAGCGTATCGAAGATCGTCTCGATCAGGATGAAGTCGACACCGCCATCCAGCAGCCCGCGCGTCTGATCCTTGTAGACGTCCTTGAGCGTATCGAAATCGATCGCGCGATAGCCGGGATCGTTGACGTCGGGCGACAGCGACAAGGTCTTGTTGGTCGGCCCGATCGCGCCGGCGACGAAGCGCGGGCGGCCGTCCTTGGCGGCGAAATCGTCGGCCGCCTTGCGCGCGATTCCGGCGGCGGCGAGGTTCAGATCGCGGACGAGGTGGACCGCGGCATAATCCTCCTGGCTGATCGTGTTGGCGTTGAAGGTGTTGGTGGAGACGATGTCCGATCCCGCCTCCAGATACTGGCGCGTGATCGTATCGACCACATCAGGACGGGTGATCACCAGCAGATCGTTGTTGCCCTTCTGATCGAGCGCCAGATCGAGAGTGCCGCGATAGTCCGCCTCCTCCAGCTTGTAGCGCTGGATCATCGTCCCGAAGGCGCCATCGGTGAGCAGGATGCGCTTGGCGGCCTCCGCGCGGAGGCGGGCAGCGGCGGGGGAGGGTTTCAGGTCAGACATCATTCTCTCCGTTCGTCCCGAGCGAAGTCGAGGGACGAGGCACGCAAGATAAAGGTCGAACGTGCCTCGACTGCGCTCGGCACGAACGGGGTTTGTGTTTGCGGTTTAGGCCGCCGCATCCAACGCGGCCTCGGCCGCAACCGGGCGCTTCCCCAGCAGATGGCAGATCGCATAGGCCAGCTCGGCGCGGTTGAGCGTGTAGAAGTGGAAGTGGCGGACACCGCCTGCGTACAGCTTGCGGCAAAGCTCGGCGGCGATCGTCGCGGCGACCAGCTGCCGCGCGGCGGCATGATCTTCCAGCCCGACGAACAGCCGCTCCAGCCAGGCCGGCACGTTGGTGCCGCACATCGCCGACATGCGCTTGACTGCGGCGAAGGTGGAAACGGGCATGATCCCCGGCACGATCTCGGCATCGATCCCGGCCTTCGCCACCGCATCGCGATAGCGGAAAAAGGTCTCGGGCTCGTGGAAGAATTGGGTGATCGCGCGATCGGCGCCTGCATCCATCTTGGCGCGGAGGTTATCGAGATCGGCTTGCGCCGAGGGGCTATCCGGGTGGCATTCCGGATAGGCGGCGACTGAAACCTCGAACGGCGCGATCGCCTTGAGACCGCGCACCAGATCGGCGGCATTCTCATAGCCGCCGGGATGTGTTTGAAATCGCTCACCCGCGCGTGGCGGATCGCCGCGCAGCGCGACGATGTGGCGGACGCCCGCCTCCCAATAGGCGCGGGCGACCTGATCGATCTCCTCGCGCGTCGCATCGACGCAGGTGAGGTGTGCGGCGGCGGGAATCGCGGTTTCGCGGACGATCCGCGCGACGGTGGCGTGGGTGCGCTCGCGTGTCGATCCGCCCGCGCCATAGGTGACCGAGACGAAACGTGGCCCGAGCGGCGCCAGCGTCTCGACCGACTCCCACAAAGTCTCTTCCATCTTCTCGGTCTTGGGCGGGAAGAATTCGAAGCTGACGTCGATATCGCCCGCGACATCGGCGAACAAAGGCGCCGCCAGCGCGCTCTGGGCATCGGAAAGCTGGTTGAACGAAAACGCCATCACGCCACCGCCTTCAAATGTCTCGTGTCGGCTTGGCGGACGCCCAGCCAGAGCTTCACGGTCAGTTCGCCGCCGGAGAGCGTATCGGTGGCATCGAGTGCCAGCCCAGCCGCGCCGAACCATTCGCCGATCTGCGCATCGTCGAAGCCCAGGCGGACATGCGCATCGCTGGTCCGTAGCTCCTCGCGCTCGTGCGCGGCGAAATCGACGATCAGCAGCCGCCCGTCGGGGCCGAGCAGCCGCGCCGCCTCGGCGATCGCGGATGCGGGCGCCTGCGCATAATGCAGCACCTGATGGAGCAGCACGGTATCGCCCGCGCCATTCTCGATCGGCAAAGCGTACATGTCGCCCTGGCGCAGTTCGACGTGCGCGAGTCCCGCCGCGCTGATCTTGGCGCGCGCCAGGCGAAGCATCTCGGGGCTGCGATCGATGCCGACCGCGCCGTCCGCTTCGGCACCGAGCAGTTCGATCATCCGCCCGGTCCCGGTGCCGATATCGATCAGGCGGCCGATCGAATGCGCGCCCAGCATCGTGGCGATCGCGGCCTCCACCTGCTCCTCGGCGACATGGAGCGATCGGATCGCGTCCCACTCGCCGGCGCGCGCGTTGAAGAAGCTCTCGGCGGCGGCCATGCGATCGGCGCGCACCGCCTCCAGTCGGGCGGCATCGGCGATCGTCCAACGCTCCAGCGCGGCATCGTGCCACCCATCGATCGCGGCGAGCAACGGGCTGCCCTTGGCCGCGGTGCCGAGTCCCAGGAAAATCCAGCTGCCTTCCCGCCGCCGATCACACAGGTGCGCGTCGGCGAGGATCTTCACATGGCGGGAAACACGCGGCTGGCTTTGCCCCAGCACCTGAGCCAGCTCCCCCACCGAAAGCTCCATCTGGCGCAGCAGCGCGACGATCCGCAGCCGGGTCGGATCGGCAAGCGCACGGAAGATGGCAAGCGGCGCGGGCATGGAAAAGGCTGATCTCCGTCTGAAACCGGGATATAAAGATATCTTTATATGCGGTCAAGCAAAGGCGGCGGGCTTGCCGCGCTGCAACAGGCATGGCAACGGCGCAGCCATGTCTGCCGCCCCCATCAAGGCGCGTCGCGCCGCCCCCCGCCTTATCGGCCTCACCGCCTTCGTATTGCTCGCGGGGTGTGCCCACGTCCCTGGTCAGGATCGCCTTGCCGAGAAAGACCCGCTGGAGAAATTCAATCGCGGCATGTGGAACGTCAACATGGCGGCCGATCGTGTCGTCATGAAGCCCGTCACCAAGGTATATCGCGCGGTGGCGCCGAAGCCGGTGCGCAGCGGCATCACCAATTTCTTCTCGAACGTGACCGAGCCCTGGTCTTTCCTGAACAATCTGCTGCAGGGCAAGCCCGAGCGTGCGGGGCGCAATCTCCAGCGTTTCGTGGTCAACACCACCTTCGGCCTCGCCGGCCTGTTCGATCGCGCCACCAAACTCGGCGTCCAGCCCGCGCCCGAGGATCTCGGCCAGACGCTGGCGGTATGGGGCGTCAACGGCGGCCCCTATCTCGTGCTGCCGTTGCTTGGGCCTTCGACGATGCGCGATGCGGTGGGCAGCGGCGTCGCCGCCTATGGCGATCCCGTCAACATCGCGATCAACCATGCCGATGTGAATGTCTGGTACAAGCGCGGCTATCGCGCTGCGGGGATCGTCAACGCCCGATCGGAGCTGATCGAGAGCGGCGGCGACGCCTTCCTCAAATCCAGCCTCGATCCCTACGCCGCCGCGCGCTCCGCCTATCTCCAGCGCCGCCGCGCGCAGATCCTCGACAAGGAGGATGACGGCGGCGCCGATCTTCCCGGTGACGACACGCCCGGCGAGGCCGTGCCGACTCCGGCCGGTGGCGATGCCGGTTCGCTGCCGCCCAAGCCCGCCGAAGCCGCGGCGGTCGCGCATGAGGAAGGGCCTGCCGCCGCGCCCGCGACCGAGGCTCCCGTCGTGGAGAAGAGTCCCGAGCAGGGCAAAATGCCCCCGCCCGAGCCGGTCGCGACGCCCAAGGAATGAGGGCGCTCGCGCTGGCGGCGCTGCTGACGCTCGCCGTCTGCCCCCTGGCCGGCTGCCATCACCCCCAGGCCGATCAGCCAACCCCCGGCGGCGACGGCGAAGCGCAGGCCAATACCGCGGCGAAGACGATCGCCGATCTGAAGGCGGCGGACGATGCCGCGCAGGGGCCTGCGCCGGAGATTGCGCCCGCAAGGGCGCCGCGCGAGGAGAAGGTGAAGGTTGAGCCCGACACGCCCGAACCTGCGGACACCAATGATGACGACACCGTCGAAACCAACGCCAACTGATCCTCCCCTGCAAGGGAGGTGGCAGGCCGCAGGCCTGACGGAGGGGTGTAACCGCTAAGAGAGCGGGATACCCCTCCACCATCGCTGCGCGATGGTCCCCCTCCCCTTCCAGGGGAGGAACTATTCCGAATTCTTGCACTCGGCTGTTCAATCCACCCGCGCTTCGGATTAGAGGCTCCCCATGACCCAGCCCGTCCGCATCGCCCCTTCGATCCTCTCCGCCGATTTCTCCAGGCTCGGCGCCGAGATCGAGGCGATCGATCGGGCGGGGGCGGACTGGATCCATGTCGATGTGATGGACGGCCACTTCGTGCCCAACATCACGATCGGCCCGCCGGTGATCAAAGGCCTGCGACCGCACACCGCCAAGCCGTTCGACGTCCACCTGATGATCTCCCCGATCGATCCCTTCCTGGAGGCCTTTGCCGAGGCGGGCGCGAACACGCTGACCGTGCATCCCGAGGCGGGGCCGCACATCCATCGCACCGTCCAGCACATCAAATCCCTGGGCAAGCGCGCCGGTGTCGCGCTCAATCCGGGTACACCCGCCAAAATGCTCGATTATCTGATCGATGACGTCGATCTCGTGCTGGTGATGAGCGTCAATCCCGGCTTCGGCGGGCAGAAGTTCATCGAGAGCGCGCTCCGCAAGATCGAGGCGGTGCGCAAGATGATCGATAAATCGGGCCGCGCGATCGATCTCGAAGTGGATGGCGGCGTCGATCATGAGACCGCGCCGCGCTGCATCGCCGCGGGGGCCGACGCGCTCGTCGCGGGCACTGCCACCTTCAAGGGCGGGCCGAGTCAGTACGCCGCCAATATCGCCGCGCTCCGCGGCCAGGGCTGATGGCGGAGGACGACGCGGATACGGGCGAGCGGCGGCGCTTGTCCGCGATCGGCGCGCCGGGGTTCAGCCTCGCCGATCTGTTCGGCCGCGCGATGCGGCGGCTATCCTGGCGCTCGCCGGTCCACAAGATGCGGCTGCGGGGGCGCTATCCGCTCCAGCTGATCGACGTACCGGGCGATCCCGTCCCCGGCCGGCCGCGCGCGGGCAAGGCCCTGCTCGAAGGGCGGATGCTGCTGGGGCAGGAGAGCGTCGCGGTCGATGCCATCGCCAAGGGCGGGTTCAGCCCCGCCTTCGCCGATCACTATCAGAGCTTCGCCTGGCTGCGCGATCTGGCGGTCGCGGCACCGCGCGATCACACCGCACCGGTGGCCGAGGCGCTGACCGCGCACTGGCTCAAGGACCATGGCACGGCGGTGGCCGGCCCCGGCTTTCGGCCCGATCTCTGGGGGCGGCGCACCCTGATGTGGGCAGCCTATGCGCCGCTGGTGCTGGGCAGCGCCGATCAGGACTATCGCAAGGCGGTGCTCAATTGTCTGGCGCGCGGCGCCCGCCACCTCGATCGCGCGGCCGATGCCGCCGCGCCGGGCGTGGCAAGGGTCGCGGCCTGGGCGGGGGTGATTACCGCGGGGCTGCTGATGCCCGGCGGCGATATTCGCGTCGCGCATGGCGAGGCGGGGCTGATCCGCGCGCTGGCGCTGGCGCTGCTCGACGACGGCGGCGTTGCCACCCGCGTGCCCGCGCAGCAGCTCGATCTGGTTGAGCTCCTCGTTCAGCTGCGCGCCGTTTATGAGGTTCGCGCCCGTCCGCTCCCTGCTGGGATCGCCAAGGCGTTGGCGCAGGCGCTGCCCGCTTTGTTCGGTGTGGTGCTGGGCGATGGCGCGCTGTCGAGCTGGCAGGGCGGCAATCCCGGCAGCGCCGCGCGGATCGAAGCGGCGGCGGCGGCGAGCGGGCTGCGTATCGCGGCGCTCTCCGCGCCGAAAGGCTGGGGCTATCAGCAGGCCGTCGCCGCCAACGCCCGGCTGGTGATCGATGCCGCGCCGCCACCCACAGGGGCGCTAGTGCGGGGCGGCTGCGCTTCGACCCTGGCGTTCGAGCTTTCGGAAGGCGGCCAGCGGCTGATTGTCAATTGCGGCGGCGCCCCCGGCCTGCCCGCCGAACTGGCCGAGGGCCTGCGCACCACCGCCGCACACTCCACACTCGTCCTCGCCGATACCAACAGCACTTCGGTCCATGCCGATGGATCGCTGGGCAAGGGCGTCGGCCATGTGGATGTCGTGCGCCGCGAGAATCAGGGTGCTGTGACGATCGAGGCGGCGCATGACGGCTACGTCCGCCGCCACGGCTTCCGCCATTCCCGCCGCCTGACGCTCAACGCCGACGGCCGCCAGCTTTCGGGCGAGGACGCGCTGGTCCCCGCCGGCCGCAAACGGGCGATCGCCGCCACCCGCTTCGCGATCCACTTCCACCTCGCCCCCGGCCTCGATCCCGTTCTCACCGCCGACGGCAAGGGCGCCCTGCTCAAGCCCGCAGCGGGCGAGGCCTGGCAGTTCCGATCGGATGCGGGCGCGCTCAGCCTGGAGGACAGCCTCTGGATCGACGCCTTCGGCAGGCCCCAGCCGACGCGGGTGCTGACGATCGCGGGCGAGACGCCGCCCGATGGCGCGAGCGTGGGCTGGTCGATCAGAAAGGTGCGGTAGGTATGGGCAGTTGGGGTGCGATTATCATGGGCTTCTTCGGCGGCCTGTTCGCCGCGATGACGCTATATTGGCAGTGGCATTTTGCCGGGCCGATCCTGGCCGTGCCCTTTATCGTCTCCGCGGTGATCGGGCTGGCCGCCGTCGCGATACTCCGCATGCCCGGCTCCGGCGTCGTGCCATCCGAAAAAGCGGCGCGTGCGATCCAGTGGAGCAGCATTGCCGAGGGCATCGGCCTGTTTCTGGCCTCCAACATCGTCATCAACCTGCATCGCCCCGATCTGCTGCTGCCAGCAATGGCGCTGGTCGTCGGCCTCCACTTTCTGCCGATCGCCTTCGCCGCTGCCTTCCGGCCTTTCTATATCCTGGGGGTCGCGCTGATCCTGGCCGCCGTAATCGGTTCGATCAGCGCGCCAAATGGCGGTACGATCGCCGGCTTCACGGCTGCGGCCTGCCTTTGGATCGCCGCGATCCTCGCCGTCTTTCGCGATCAGCGGGCGAAGCGGGGCGCCTAACCCTCCAGCGCGAGCAGATGCTCCCTGAGCGCGCGGGCATCATGCAGCGCATTGTGCGGCACCTTGCTGTTGCGCGCGGTGGAGAAGCCCGGAGTGCGGACGAAGCGGAAGCGGAGCGCGCGGATATCGGGGATCTCGGTCTCCTGGATCAGCAACAGGCGACAGAAGAGCGCGATATCCTCGGGCCAGTCGGCGATGATCTCGGGATCGGGATCGGTGCGCAAGAAGGCGGCGACATCGCGCGCCGCCGCCTCGCGGTCGAGCTGGTTATAGAGCGTATCGGGGACGCTCTTCAGATAGGGCACGACATGGCGCGCCACCCAGGGCGTCGGCTCATGATCGTGCGGGATCACGACATAATAATCCTCGCCATCCTCGGCCGCGAGCGCGAGGCTGAGCAACGGCCCGCCGAAGCCATCGAATTCGGTATCGAGGAAATAGCGCATTCTGTCCTTTGCAGTTGTGCGCTCCGCATTCGTTCGTGTCGAGTGAAGTGGAGACACGTTAGCGCGGCGCTTGTGGCACCTCCCTCGACTTCGCTCGGGACGAACGGTTTTAAGAGGCGGGTGTGGTCGGCGCCACCACCGGAATTACCTTCGGCGGCTTGGGCGGATGCGCCACTTCGGGGTGATCGCCGTCCAGCGCCTCGTCGAGCAGGCGTGCAAGCCGCAGCCCGCCCTTGGCGATCTGCAGCCGCAGCACCGGAACCTCCTTCTCGATGGTCGCTTCGTCCATCACCACCGGGGTCTTGGGGGTGGGCGCGCAGATATCCTTTTCGACCGGGCCATAGACATCCGTCTTGGCGATCTCCCAGCTTTCGCGGCCCCAATCCTCGATCGTGCCCGCCGCCAGCGCCTTGCGCTGCTCCGAGCTGATTTCGGAGAGAATGCCCTTTGGACCGGGCGGCGCGGTGGAGATGGCGCGATCGGCGAGCAGCCCGTCCCAGATCGAATGGAGATTGGTGCCTGTCACCGCGCCGTAGCTGGCCTTCACCTTGTTGCCGCCCTGATCATTGTCATGCTCCACCGCGTGCAGCGGCTGGTGCAGATCGCCGACGAAATGGACCAGCAAGGCCAGCGCCGTCAGCCGATCGCGGGCGGGCAACTTGCGGTCCGCCAGCATCCGCTGCGCGCGCGCGATCTGCGCCGATACGCAGGCGCCGTTGGCGCAGGCCGATTTGGTATCGAACGGCTTGCAGGTTTCGACATCCTGGAAATGCCAGGCGAAGACGTAGGAAAAGCGATCGCCCAAAGTCTTGATGCAATCGGGCCAGACCGAGGCCTGCTCGATCGTGTGCGCGGGGCAGGTCGGGGTTTCGAGCTTTTTGTCCTGCTTGAGCAGCGCGAGGATATCGGCGCGGGTGAGCGGCTGCACCTGGCTCATCGCGATCTCGGCCACGGTCTGGTGGCCATATTCCCACCAGGCGGCGGCGGGGGTGGTGAGGCCGAGCAGCGCGAGGAGCGCGAGGAGGGGAGCAAGCCAGCGGCGAAGTTGAGGAAGTTGAGGTTTGCGAAAGGATGCGGTGGGGATGCGGGCGAGACGGCTGCAGGCTTCGATAAGCGAGCCCGTGCTCCGGCGAAGGCCGGAGCCTTGGACGGTGAGGCGCGGCGCCGATAATCCAACGCTCCGGCCTTCGCCGGAGCACAAGATAGATTGCCTAAATGTCATCGAATCCCACATAGTCACTTAACCATATTGGCACAAATCACGCTAAAAGTCAAGCCTAACCTTCATCCTCATAGATCGCCACGATGCTGTCATGCCCCTCGCGGGCAACGCCGCGATACATGCCCGATGTGTTGAACGCCCAGCCGCCTTCACCGCGCGGGCCGACCGCAATGACGCCGCCCATGCCGCCCATCTCGTCGATCTCGGCGATCACCTCGGCGGCGGCATCGGCCACCGGCTCGGCCGCCATCCGCACCCGCGCACCGATCTCGTGCGCGGCGGCGGCGCGGATGAACACCTCGCCCGCGCCTGTGCAGGAGACCGCGCAGGCGCGATCGTCGGCATAGGTGCCCGCGCCGATCAGGGGTGAGTCGCCGATCCGCCCCCAGCGTTTGGCGGTCAGCCCGCCGGTCGAAGTGGCGGCGGCGACATGGCCTTGCGCGTCGCAGGCCACCGCGCCGACCGTGCCATATTTCATCGCGCTGTCGAACCCGCCGCCGGCCTTGATCTCGTCGAGCTGCCGCCGCCGTTCGGGCAAGGCGAACCAGGCGGGATCGACCTGTTCGCAGCCGATCTCCTTGGAGAAGGCATCGGCGCCCGGACCGGACAGGAGAACATGCCGCCCGTCCTCCATCACGGCCCTCGCCAGCGCGATCGGATGCCGCGTCCGCGTCACACTGGAAACCGCGCCCGCCGCGCGTGTCCGCCCGTCCATGAGCGCGGCATCGAGCTCGTTGACGCCCTCCCACGAGAATACCGCGCCGCGCCCGGCGTTGAAATGCGGATCATCCTCCAGCACCTTGACCGCCGCCTCGACCGCATCGATCGCCGTGCCGCCTTCGCGCAGGATCGCGGAGCCCGCCGCGAGCGCGGCGGTGAGCCCGGCGCGGGCGCCTGCGTCCTCCGCCTTGCTCAGCCGCTGGCGCGTCATGCTCCCCGATCCGCCGTGGATGACAAGGGTCCATTTGGCGGGGGATTCGGTCATGGCCGGAGACTAGCCAACAAATGCGCTCTCGTCCTCGATAAGTATCCAGACCGGGCCATCAATCCTCCCCTGAAAGGGGAGGTGGCAGCCCGCAGGGCTGACGGAGGGGTGTCACCCTTTCGAGAGCGGGATACCCCTCCACCAGCCTGCGGCTGGTCCCCCTCCCCTTGCAGGCGAGGATTTTTAGCATCTCGATCCGCGTCAGCGTTCCTGGAGGCGGGGCATGAGTTCGACGAAGTTGCAGGGGCGGTGGCGGCTGTCGAGTTGGGTGGCGAGGATACCGTCCCAGCCGTCGCGGCAGGCGCCAGTGGAGCCGGGCAGCGCGAACAGATAGGTGCCGCGCGCGACCCCGGCGGTGGCGCGCGACTGGATCGTCGAGGTGCCGATCGTCTGGTAACTCAGCCAGCGGAACAGCTCGCCAAACCCCTCGATCCGTTTCTCGCAGACCCGATCGAAGGCTTCGGGTGTGACGTCGCGGCCGGTGACGCCGGTGCCGCCGGTGGTTATCACGCAATCGACCTGACTGTCCGCGATCCAGCGATCGAGCTGGGCGACGATCGTTGCGACATCGTCGCGCACGATGGTGCGGTCGGCGAGGATGTGGCCAGCGCCGGTCAGCCGCTCGACCAGGGTGTCGCCAGAGCGATCGTCGGCGGGGGTGCGGCTGTCCGAAATGGTGAGGATCGCGATGCGGACGGGGAGGAAGGGGAGGGCGGTGTCGATGGGCATGGAGGAAGCTTAGCTGCTTTCGGCCTGCTCTAGCCACCCGTTCGTGCTGAGCCTGTCGAAGCACTGCCCTTCTTTACAGCCAAGAAGTGCAGCCCTTCGACAAGCTCAGGGCAAACGGTAGAAACTACTCCTAATTCGATAGCCCTGCCGCTGTCCCCACGGTCTCGTTCATCGCCGTCCGCCGCACCACCGCAGCCACCGGGAAGCGCGGCCACTTGCCTTCCGCCAGCTGCGCGAGGCTCTCCGAACGCACCCCGCTTTCGCGCTGATACATCCAGTAATTGCGCAGCACCGTCGCGACATAGCCGCGCGTCTCGGCGAAGGGGATCGTCTCGATGAAGAACAAAGGATCCGTGCTCGCGCCCGGCCGCACGTTCCAGGCGGCGACATTGTTCGGCCCGGCATTGTAGGCGGCGATCACCTTGGGCAGCAGGCCGCCGGTCGCGCCCATATTGTCCGCCAGTTCCTGCAGATAGGATTGGCCATATTCGAAGCTCACCGCCGGATCGGACAGGCGATCGGCAATCTCGGGCGCGTCGCCCTTGTGGCGCGCGACGAGGCGGGCGGTGGCGGGCATCAGCTGCATCACGCCGCGCGCCCCGGCATGGCTGGTGGCGTCCATGCGAAACTGCGATTCCTGCAGCGCGTGCGCCATGCACAGCGCGCGATCGACGCGCCAGCCGCCCGTCGGCATCCAGCCCGCCGGCATCGGATAGCGTGCGGAGAGCGAAGTCGGCATCCCCGCCGGGCTGTTCTGCGCGAGCCAGAGCTGGGTCGCGGGCAGGTTGAGCCGCGCGGCGAGCTGGATGAGGCCGGCGTGGTTGGTCCAGCTGCCGATCCGCGCCTCGCGCCGGATAACGCGATCGGCCAGCGCGGGTTCGCCGACTTCGATCAGCGCGGCGGCGGTGACGGCGTTGGGGGTCTGCGGCAGGCCGGGGGCGAGCGCGGGCGTCTCCTCGGCGCCCGTCATGCCCAGCATCTGGCGCGCGAGCAGGCCGTAGAAAGTCTCGTCCATCCGCGCCGCCGATCGCAGACGCGGAGCGACGCGGTCGGGGTGCCCGCCGGCGGTATCGGCGCGCGCCGCCCAGAACAGGCCCGCGGCGATCATCTCGGGATCGCGCGAACGGCCCGCAGTGGCGGCGAACGCTTCGGAGGCCGCGTCCATGTCGCCCGCGCGCCAGGCGGCGAGGCCCAGCACCCAATCGGCCTGGCTGGCCCATTCGCCGGCCCCGGCACGCGCCATCGTCGCCACCCGGCGGGCGTTGGCGTCATCATTGGCGAGCAGATAGGTCCAGGCGACGCGCTGGCGCCATTCGGTCAGCGCCTCGGGGCTGAGCTGCGCGGAGGCGGCCTCGACGATCGGCTCGGCGCTGGCGGCGTCGTTGACCTTGAACAGGGGCTGGAGCTGCGCGGCGACGCGGGCGGAGGCGGCATCGGCGCGCGTCGAGCGGACGTTCTGGCGGCGCGAGGCGGCGGAGGTGCGGACAAGATCATGCTCGGTGGGCATCGCCGGCAGCGCCGTCGCGCCCCGCTCGATCGCCTTTGCGCCGAGCGCGGGGGCTTGCGGTAATTGTGGCGAGGCGGTGATCAGCGCGGTCAGCGCCATCGGATCGGGCTGGGGCGCGCCCTTGGCCAAGTAGAGCTCGGCGCGCGCGATCGGCGTCAGCAGTCCGGCGGGCATGGCATCGATCGCGGCGGTGGCGCTGGTCCAGTCGCCGCTGCGGATCGCGGCAAAGGCGGTGCGATAGGCGGTGCGCTCGGCGGGGGTGAGCAGGCCCTGATCGGCGACGGCGGGAGTTGTCGTGAAGCTGACCGCATCGGCGGCGATCGCAGGGCTGAGCGCGGCGGTGGCGAAAGCGAGGGTGGCCCACAGACACGCGGTGCTCCGGCGCAGGCCGGAGCGTTGGGCGTTTCGCGTCTCGCCCGCTATCCACAACTCCGGCCTGCGCCGGAGCACGGCAATGAATGTGGCTGGGGCAATCGGAAGACGCATTCAAAGAGCCATATATTGCTGGAGATCGGCCCAAACCGCGGCGCGGCGGCGCTTGAGATCGGCGGGCGATGCCTGGAGGATGAAACGGGGGTGGAAGCTGGTGATCGTCGGCACGGGGACGCCGCCGATCTCGATCGCATGGGTGCGGCCGCGCGCCTCGGCGACGCCGATATCGAGCAAGGCGCGAACCGGCGCATCGCCCAGCAGCAGCAGGCGGCGCGGTTTGGCGAGACCAAGGTGGTGGCGCGCCAACGGCGTCAGCGCGGCGACGGCGGCGGGATCGAGCCGGCCCGATGCGGGACGGGCAGGCGCGAAGGGGATGAGGTAGGCCAGATCGCGCGACAGGCCCATTGGCACCAGCATCCGATCGAACAGCGCGCCCGCTTCGCCCGAGAGCAATTGCCCCGCCGTCCGATCGCCCGCCTCGGGCATATCGATGACGATCACCGTGCCGCTCGCCGCATCGCCGATCGCATCGAAGCGTTGCGTGGCATGACCGGGCACGGACGCATCGGCGAGCAGCCAGGCGCGGAAGGCGGCGAGATCGGCGGGTAAGGCCTGATCGACGGGAGCGGCCTGGGCGGGTGTGGCGGCGTCAGGCGTGGCCGCACGTTCCGGCGCCAGCCAGTTACGCGGGGCTTCGTCGATCGCGGTATCGACTCCCGCCTCGCGCCACCAATCGAAACTGCTCAACGCCAGCGTCGCCAGCATATGTGTAATATTCCCCCGCATCCCCGGTGAGTTGTCGCTCTTAAGGCAAAGTCTTGACGAGAAGGTCAATTGTCCCCCACGCGATCCCGTGACGAGGCGTTCGGCGCATGCGGTGACCGGACGAAATGCTTAGGGTTCGAGACAATGCACGACCGTGAGTCGATGGAATATGACGTGGTGATCGTCGGCGGGGGCCCCGCCGGCCTTTCCGCCGCGATCCGCCTCAAACAGCTTGCCGCCGAGCAGGGCCGGGAGGTTTCGGTCTGCGTACTGGAGAAGGGCTCGGAGATCGGCGCGCATATCCTTTCCGGCGCGGTGATCGATCCGATCGCGCTCGATGAATTGCTGCCCGATTGGCGCGAAGACGGCTGCGCGCTGGCCGAGGTGCCCGTCACCGAGAACCATCACTGGTTCCTCTCGGCCAAGGGCAAGGTCGGCATGCCGCACCTGTTCACGCCCGGCTTCATGCACAACAAGGGCACCTACACCGGATCGCTCGGCAATCTCTGCCGCTGGCTGGCGGGCAAGGCCGAGGAACTGGGCGTCGAAATCTTCCCCGGCTTCGCCGCCGCCGAAGTGCTGTTCAACGAGGATGGTTCGGTGAAGGGCGTCGCCACCGGCGACATGGGCGTGGCGCGCGATGGCGAGCATAAGCCCGATTACCAGCCCGGCATGGAGCTCCACGCGGGCTACACCTTCTTCGCCGAAGGCGCGCGCGGCAGCCTCACCAAGGAAGTGAAGCGCATCTTCGATCTGGAGCGCGATTGCCAGCCGCAGGTCTATGGCCTCGGCATGAAGGAATTGTGGGATATCGATCCCAAGAAGCATGTCCCCGGCCGCGTCATCCACACGCAGGGCTGGCCGCTGAAGGACGAGGTCGGCGGCGGCTTCCTCTATCATCAGGCGAACGGCCAGGTGGCGCTCGGCTTCGTCGTCGGCCTCGGCTACAAGAATCCGTACCTCTATCCGTTCGAGGAATTCCAGCGCTGGAAGCAGCACCCGGCGATCCGCGAAATCCTCGAAGGCGGGCGGCGCGTCTCTTATGGTGCGCGGGCGATCAACGAGGGCGGCTGGCAGTCCGTGCCGACGCTTGCTTTCCCCGGCGGCGCGCTGATCGGCTGTTCGGCGGGCTTCGTGAACGTGCCGCGCATCAAGGGCACGCATACCGCGATGAAGAGCGGGATGCTCGCGGCGGAAGCGGCATTCGCGGCACTCGGCGCCGGTCGGCGGAGCGATACGCTGGAGAGCTACCAGCCCGCGCTCAACGAGAGCTGGATCGCCAAGGAGTTGAAGACCGTCCGCAATGCCGAGCCTGCCATCGCCAAGTTCGGCCCGGCGCTCGGCACGGTCGTCGCCGGCACCGATATGTGGATGCGCAGCCTCAAGATCGGCCTGCCGTTCACGCTGAAACATCACCGCGATAATGAGACGCTGTACCGCAAGGATATGGTCGCGCCGATCGCCTACCCGAAGCCCGATGGCGTGATCAGCTTCGATCGCCTCTCCTCGGTGTTCCTGTCGAACACCAATCATGAGGAGGATCAGCCGATCCACCTGACGCTCAAGGATGCAACCGTGCCGGTGCGGATCAATCTGCCCCTCTATGACGAGCCTGCGCAGCGTTACTGCCCGGCGGGCGTTTACGAGATCGTGGGCGAGGACGTTGGCGATCCGCGCCTGCAGATCAACGCGCAGAATTGCGTCCACTGCAAGACCTGCGACATCAAGGATCCCACCCAGAACATCAATTGGGTGGTGCCGGAGGGCGGAGGCGGACCCAATTACCCCAATATGTGAGTGTTTCGGGAGACGAGCTTTGAAGCGCCTGACCCCCTTCGTCCTGTTCGCGCTCGCCGGCCCCGCGCTGGCCTCGGCGCCGGCGATGAGCGATGCGCAGCGCTACGTCCGCTTCCGCGCCGCCGATGCGGCGGGGGATCTCGGCGGGGCGAGCGTGGAGATGCAGGCGCTTTTGGCGGGCGAGGGCGGCAGCGTAACGCTGGCGCAGCGCGCTTATCGGCAGGGGATGGTCGCGGGCGATCACGCGCTGGCGCTCAACGCCGCGCATATCCTCGACAAGCAGGGGCAATTGCCGCCCGATGGCCCGTTGCTGTTTGCGGTCGATGCGATCCGCGACAAGGATTGGGTGGCGGCGCGCGCCAGCGTCGATCGGCTGAACAGCGGCAAGCTCTTCGCTTTCCTGGCGCCGCTGCTGCGGGCGTGGATCACGCTGGGTGAAGGTAGCGGCGATCCGCTGCTGGCGCTGGAAGACGCGCGCAGCAGCGGTCTCTCGGCGGCCTATTACAGCTCGACCAGGGCGCTGATCCTGCTGGCCAGCGGCCAGACCGATGCCGCGATCGCGCTGATCAAGAGCCAGCCCCAGTTCGGGGCGCGCATCCGCATCCTGGCCGCGGCGGAACTCGCCCGTGCCAAGCGTCAGCCCGAGGCGATCGCGCTGCTCGCCGGCAATGACGGGCCTTCGGGCGAAGCGCGGGCGATGCTGGCGCGCGATGGCCGGATCGATGTCCGCATGAACGGCGCGGCGGCGGGCGTCTCCGAGTTGCTGACGCAGGTGGCGGTGGATTTGAGCCGCCAGCGGCTTGCCCCCGTGGCGATCCTGATCGCTCGGATGGCGACCTTTGCCGATCCAGGGAACAGTACCGCCTGGATCGCCACCGCCAACCTGCTCGCGCTGACCAAGCGGCCCGCGGCGGCGGCGCTGGCGCTGGACCATGTCGCGTCCGGCGATCCTTTCGCCCAGAGCGCGGAATCGCTCCGCCTCTCGCTGCTGCTGGATGGCGGCGACAAGGATGCGGCGCTCGCCGTGGTCGCCAGGGATGTGCGTAGCGCCGGTGACGATGCTGCGGTGTGGGAGCGGGCGGGCGATACCTATCTGGCGCTCGATCATTCCGACGATGCCGCGAAAGCCTATCAAAAGGCGGTGGCGTTGACCGATCCGGCGGCCAAGGATTCGCTCTGGCCGCGCTATCTCCAGCTCGGCACCGCGCTGGAGAATACGGACGATTGGGCCGGTGCCAAGGCGGCGCTGGAGAAAGCGGTGGCGCTGGCGCCCGATCAGCCGGTGGCGCTCAACCACCTCGGCTATTCCTTGCTCTCGCGGCGCGAGGATTTGCCGCGCGCGGTGCAATTGATCGATCAGGCGAGCCGGCTGCGGCCCGACGATACCGCGATCACCGATTCGCTCGGCTGGGCGCGGTTCGTCAACGGCGATACGGCGGGGGCGCTGCCGCTGCTGGAGCATGCCGCCGCCGCCGATCCCGGCGAGCCGACGATCAACGAGCATCTCGGCGATATCTATTGGGCGACCGGGCGGCGGATCGAGGCGCGCTATGCCTGGCGCGCGGCGCTGGTCGGCGCGGACGACAAGGACAAGAGCCGGCTCGATACCAAGATCGCCGACGGCTGGACGCAGGCGACCGCGTCGCCGTGACGCTCACTGAAACGGCTTACGCCAAGATCAACCTCGCGCTGCATGTGCGGGCGCGCGAGGCGAGCGGCTATCACGCCATCGAGACTTTTTTCGCCTTCGCCGAGGATGGCGACCGGCTGACGCTGAGCGATGCGCCGGGGCTGGTGATCGAGGGGGAGTTCGCCGCCGGGCTCCAGGCCGATGGCGATAATCTGGTGACGCGGGCGGCGGTCGCTTTCGCCGAGGCGTTCGGAACCGAGGCTCGGGGCTTCCGGCTCGAAAAGGCGCTGCCGATCGCGGCAGGGATCGGCGGGGGATCGGCGGATGCGGCGGCGGCGCTGCGCCTGCTCGCGCGGGCCGAGGGTGTCACCGAGGACGATCCGCGGCTGATGACGATCGCCGCCGGGCTGGGCGCGGATGTGCCCGCTTGCCTGCTCTCGCGCACCTGCCGGGGGACGGGGCGGGGCGATGAACTGGCGTCCGTCGAGCCGGGGCGGCTGGCGGGGATGGCGCTGCTGCTCGTCAACCCGCGTCTGCCGCTGGCGACCGGGCCGGTGTTTCAGGGCTGGGACGGGCAGGATCGCGGAGCACTGGCCGAGGGTGATCCGCTGGACGTGGCGCTGGACGCGCGCAACGATCTCGAACCGCCCGCCCGCGCCCTCCGGCCCGAGATCGATGCGGTGCTGGCCACGCTACGTGCGCAGGCTGGCGTGGTGCTGGCGCGGATGTCCGGATCGGGCGCCACCTGCTTCGCGCTCTTCGGAAACGATGCCGCGCGCGATACGGCGGCGGCGGCGATGCCCGCAGGCTGGTGGCAAATGGCGACGCGGGTGCGCGGATGAGCCCGATCTCCATTGCCGGGGACGCGGCCGCCGGCCTGCTGCTGATCACCGATCATGCTTCGAACCATGTGCCGGAAGGTGTCGATCTTGGGGTGGATCCGGCGCTGCTCCACGAGCATGTCGCGATCGATATCGGCGTCGATCCGCTGGGGCGGGCCTTGTGCGCGGCGCTTGGCTGTCCCGGGCTGCTCGGGCCGATCTCCCGGCTGGTGATCGATCTCAACCGCGAGGAAGATGCCCCCGGGCTGATCCCCACCGCCAGCGATGGCCATCGCATTCCGGGCAATATCGCGCTGGATGCGGACGCTCATGCGGCGCGGATCGAACACTATTGGCGGCCCTACCATAACGCAGTGGCGGAAAGCATCGCCACTAACGCGCCGAAGCTGCTGATCTCGCTCCACAGCTTCACGCCGATGCTTCGGGAGGGCGGCGCTGACCGGCCTTGGCAGATAGGCGTGCTCTACAATCAGGACGATCGTGCCGCGCGGATTGCGATTCCGCTGCTCGAAGCGGCGGAGATCGTCACCGGCGATAACCAGCCTTATTCGGGCAAAGTGCTCAACGCGACGATGAACGCGCATGGCGAGGCCAACGGCATTCCCTATCTCGGCCTCGAAGTGCGGCAGGATCTGATCGGGGATGGGCCTGGCGTGGCGGCGTGGGCGGAGCGGCTGGCGCCGATCATCGCCGCGACGCGGGATGCGCTGTAATGTCGGCATCCCATTATTGGCCGCAGCTCGAAGGCATCGAACAGACCGCGGTGCTGACCGCTGCGGAAACCCGCGCCGCCGAGCAGGCGCTGTTCGATGGCGGCATCGCGCCGATCGATCTGATGGAGCAGGCGGGGCAGGCGGCGGCGGCGATCATCGCCGAACGGTTTGCGGGGCGGACGATGCTGGTCGCCTGCGGCCCCGGCAACAATGGTGGCGACGGCTATGTCATCGCGCGGGCGCTCGCCGAGCGCGGGTTTGTGGTGCGCGTTGTGGCGCTGGCGGATCCCCGCACCGACTCGGCCAAGGCGATGCGCGCGCGCTGGACGGGGCCGGTCGAAGCGATTGCGGGCGTGGCCGAGCCAGCGGAGGTGGCGATCGATGCGCTGTTCGGCAGCGGCCAGACCCGCGCGCTTGCCCCCGATCTTGCGCAATGGCTGCGTGCGGCGGGCAAGCAGCGCATCGCGATCGATCTGCCGAGCGGCACGGTCACCGATACCGGTGCTGCCGAGGGCGATCTGCCCAATAATGCGCTGACCATTGCCATCGGCGCGCTCAAGCCCGCGCACCTGTTGCTGCCCGCCGCCACGCTCTCCGATCGCACGGTGCTGGCGCCGATCGATCTGCCGATCCCAGCCGATCACAAACTCCACCTCGTGACGCCGCCGCCACTGCGCGATCCCCATCCTGGCGACAACAAATATACCCGCGGCAAGGTGGTGGTGATCGGCGGCGCGATGGCCGGCGCCGCGCACCTGAGTGCGATCGCCGCGATGCGCAGCGGCGCGGGCTATGTCGAGTTGGCGCTGGACCAGACGGAGACCGCAACGCCCTATGCGCTGGTGCGGCGGTTGTGGAACGAGACGGTGCTCGCCGACGCGCGCATTTCGGCGATCGCGATCGGGCCGGGGCTGGATGATAGCGCCGAAAGCCGCGCCAAGCTGGAAGCGGTGCTGGCGGTCGATCGGCCGGCGGTGCTGGATGCAGGCGCGCTGGCGCTGCTCAAGACGATCGGGCTCGATGCTCTCAAGCGCGTCGCAGCCCCGCGCGTGCTGACGCCGCATGAGGGCGAGTTCGCGCGGCTGTTTGGGCGGATCGGCAATGATCGTCTCGCCGCCGTGCGCAAGGCTGCCGAGACCTCCGGCGCGATCGTGCTGCTCAAGGGCGGATCGACGGTGATCGCCGCGCCCGATGGCCGCGCCGCGATCACCGAGATCGCCCCGCCCTGGCTGGCGACAGCGGGGACGGGCGATGTGCTGACCGGGATCGTCGCGACGATGCTCGCGCAGATGCCGGTCCACGGCTTCGATGCCTTCGCCGCGGTGCAGGCCGCCGTCTGGCTGCACATCCGCGCCGCCGAGCGCGCGGGGCCGGTGCTCATCGCCGACGATCTGCTGTTCGCGCTCAAGACGACGGTGGCGAAGGCATGAGCCCAGAGATATGAGTATCGTGCTGCGCTTGGCCGCGCGCGGCGACGGCGTCACCGAAGACGGCCGCCATGTTGCGCTCACCGCGCCGGGTGACGAAGTGGCGATCGATGCCGAGATCACGCCCGGCCCGCACCATGTCACGCCGCCCTGCCGCCACTTCCCGCGCTGCGGCGGCTGCCAACTCCAGCATATCGACGATGAGAGCTATGCGGTTTTTATCGCTGAGCGGGTGACGGGTGCGCTCGGCGCGCAGAAGATCCCAGCCCCCGAACTGCGCCCCGCGCACCTCTCGCCGCCGCGCACCCGCCGCAAGGCGTCACTCCGCGCCGAGCGGATCGGCAACCGCGTGGTGATCGGCTTCAGCGAGGCGGCGAGCCATCGCATCGTCGACATGCAGGAATGCCATGTGCTGCGGCCCGAGCTGTTCGCTTTGGTCGCGCCGTTGCGGACGATGCTGCTGCCTTTGCTCAAGCGCGGGCGCCCCGTAGAGGTGGGCATGGCGATCGCGGATCAGGGTGCCGATCTGCTGCTGAGCGGGGTTTCGCCTGAGGGGCTGGAGGCGAGCGAGGCGATTTCGGCGTTCGCGCAGGGCCATGGCCTCGCGCGGCTGTCGATCGACGATGGCTATGGCGCGCAGGCCTGGTGGGAGCCCGCCCCGGTGACGGTGACGCTGGGTGGGCGAAACGTGGCGCTGCCGCCCGGCGCCTTCCTGCAGGCGACGCAGGATGGCGAGGCGGCGCTGGTAGCGGCGGTGGGCGAGGCGGTCGAAGAGGCCGAGAATGTCCTCGATCTCTTCGCCGGTCTCGGCACCTTCGCGCTGCCGCTCGCCTCGCGCGCCAAGGTCCATGCCGCAGAGGGTGCGCGCGATGCTGCGCTGGCGCTGAAGGTGGCGGGCGGGGAGCGCGTCACCGTCGAGCATCGCGATCTCTTCCGCCGCCCGCTCGATGCCAAGGAACTGGCGCGCTTCGATGCGGTGGTGCTCGATCCGCCGCGCGCCGGCGCCAAGGAACAGGCCCCTGCGCTGGCCGCCGCTGGGCCGGGGCGCATCGTCTATGTTTCCTGCAACCCCGCCACCTTCGCGCGGGATGCGCGGACGTTGATCGATGGTGGTTATGCGCTCCAATGGGTCAAGCCGGTCGGCCAGTTCCGCTGGTCGATCCATGTCGAGCTGGTCGCGCTGTTTACGCGCTGAGCGCCCACGGCCCCGCTTCGTGCGCCAGCAATTGTTGCTTGACCTTGAGCCCGCCCGCGAAGCCCGTGAGCGCGCCGTTCGATCCGATCACGCGGTGGCAGGGCGCGATGATCGAGAGCGGGTTGCGGCCGTTGGCGGCGCCCACCGCGCGCGTCGCGGTCGGGTGGCCGATGGCCTGCGCAATCGCGGCATAGCTGCGCGTCTCACCGAACGGGATGTCCCGCAGCGCCGCCCATACCCGCTGCTGGAACGGCGTTCCCTGCGGATCGAGTGGCACGGTGAAGGCGCGTAGGTTTCCCGCGAAATACTCGGCGAGCTGGTGCTCGGCCTCGCACAGGATCGGGTGATCGGGCGTTTCCACCAGGGGTACGAGCCGGACGCGGGCCGGACTGTCATTTTCCCACAGGATCGCGGCAAGGCCGATATCGCTGGCGATCAGCGTCAGACGGCCGACGGGGCTGTCGATCTGTTTGGTATAATAGGGCATCGATCTCTCCTGTTCGTACTCCGGCGCAGGCCGGAGTCCAGAGCCATGAGCGTAGCGCTTCCAGGCCTAGGCTCCGGCCTGCGCCGGAGCACGATCGAGATAGTGCAATTGGGTGCCCCCGCTTCCCGTGGCTTGCGCTCAAAGCATCGGCTAGAGGGCGGGCATGAGCGACGATCCCGATGCCCTGTTCGAAGCCTGGTTCGCCGAAGCCCGGGCGAGCGAGCCCAACGATCCCAACGCGATGACCGTCGCCACCGTCGGCGCGGATGGTCAGCCCTCGGCGCGGATGGTGCTGCTCAAGGGCCATGATGCGCGCGGCTTCGTCTTTTATACCAATTTCGAGGGACGCAAGGCGGAGGAGCTGCACGCGCAGCCGGTCGCGGCGCTGCTGTTCCACTGGAAATCGCTCAGGCGGCAGGTGCGGATCGAAGGGCCGGTGAGCATCGTCGCCGATGCGGAGGCAGATGCTTATTTCGCGACCCGCGGACGGGATTCGCAGATCGGCGCCTGGGCCTCCGATCAATCGCGTCCGCTCGCCGATCGCGCCACGTTCGAAGCGCGGTTCGAGAGCATGGCCAAGCGGTTCGAGGGCGGCGAAGTGCCGCGCCCGCCGCATTGGGGTGGCTTTCGCGTGCGCGCCGAACGGATCGAATTCTGGCAGGATCGCGCGCACCGCCTGCACGAACGCCGCCTGTTTACCCGTACAGGCGACGGCTGGACGGAAGGAATGCTCTACCCATGACCCGATACCCGCTCTGGCAGATCGACGCTTTCGCCGATCATCCCTTCACCGGCAATCCGGCGGCGGTGATGCCGCTGGACGCCTGGCTCGACGATGCGGTGCTGCAGGCAATCGCGGCGGAGAATAATCTCGCCGAAACCGCCTTTACCGTCCCCTGCGACGGCGATGATGCGGACTATGAACTGCGCTGGTTCACGCCGACGGTGGAGGTGGCGCTGTGCGGCCATGCCACGTTGGCTTCGGGGCATATCCTGCTCGGCGAACGCGATCGGGTGCGCTTTCGCACGCGCAAGTCCGGCGTGCTGACGATCGATCGGGCGGGGGACGGCTATGCGCTGACGCTGCCCGCCAAGGCACCAAGCCCGAAGCCGCTGCTGGAGATAGCGGCAGCGATGGGCGGTGAACCGATCGAGACACTTTGGCACGAAGGCGGCTATTCGGTGCTGGTCTACCCGAACGAGGCGGCGGTGCGCGCGCTGACCCCCGATTTCCGCGCGCTCAAGCCGCTAGGCGACTTCCTCTATATCGCTACCGCACAGGGGCAGACCGCCGATGTGGTAAGCCGCGCCTTCGCGCCGGGCGCGGGGATCGACGAGGATCCCGTGACCGGCTCCGCCCATGCCGCGATCGCCCCGGTGTGGGCCGAGCGGCTGGGGCGGACGCGCTTCACCGCGTATCAGGCCTCGGCGCGGGGCGGGCATCTTGGTGTCGAGCTGACGGGCGATCGCGTGATCCTTACCGGGAAATGCGTCACGGTTATCGAAGGGACGATGTGGCTGTCGGATTGAGTGATCCACAGGACCGGCTGGCGATCGGCGATGCTCTATTGGCCGCCGCGATTGTCGCCACGCTGAGGCGCGCGGGCCGCCCGATCCTCGTCGGTCTATCGGGCGCGCAGGGCAGCGGCAAATCGCATACTGGGCGGCGGTTGGCCGAGCTGCTGTGCGATCAGGGCCAGCAGACCGTGGTGCGCTCGCTCGATGATTTCTATCTGACGCGCGCCGAGCGGCAGACGCTTGCCGCCGCGGTGCATCCGCTGCTCGCCACGCGCGGCGTGCCGGGCACGCACGATATCGCGCTGTTGATGCAGACCGTCGATGCGCTGCTGGCGGGGGATACGGTCGCGCTGCCGCGGTTCGACAAGACGATCGATGATCGCGCCGATCGATCGGAATGGCCGGTGCACGCGGGGCCTGTTGATGTCGTGCTGATCGAAGGCTGGTGTATCGGTGCGCGGGCGCAGCCGGAGGCGATGCTGGCCGCGCCGATCAACGCGCTCGAACGTGCTGAGGATAGCGCAGGCCGCTGGCGGCGCTTCGTCAACGATCGGCTGGCGGGAGATTATGCCGCGTTCAACGCACGCTACGATCTGCGGCTGATGCTCCGCGCGCCGGACTTCGGCTGCGTTCTTGGCTGGAGGGCGGAGCAGGAGCGGGGACTCGATCGCCGACCGGATGCGCCGCCGCCGATGGATGACGCCGCCGTTGGCCGCTTCATCGCGCATTATGAGCGGATCACGCGCTGGATGCTGGAAGATGAGCCCGCGGACCTGATCGCCGATCTCGATGCGGAGCGAATGCCTTATGCGTGGCGCCTGCCCCAGTCGGCATAAAGTTTAATTTCCCGACGACTGCTGCAGGAGTAGCAGGGCGGACGAGAGGATGACGATGACTGATTCCGATTTCGCGCTGGGCGAATGCGCCGATATGATCCGCGAGGCGACGGCGCGTTGTTCCGTCGCCGAGGCCTTCATGGCCCCGATCCGCGACGTCCTCGGACTCGCCTTCGCCGCCACGCTGAACGCGCCCATGCCGGAGCGCGCGCAGGTCGGCGTTTTCAGGATATGACACCCATGCCCTTGCCGCTTCTCTTCCTGCTCGCCGCGCAGATCACGCCGGTAAAACCGCTGCCCAAGGCCAACCCATTACCGCTGGCCGATATCGATACCCGCGCGGTGATGGCACCGATCGATGCGATGTTCGCCGGGCTTGCCGCGCGCGATGGCGCGGCGATCCTCGCACAAGTGCGGACCGAAGGCGGTGCGACCGTGGTGCGCGAGGCGCCGGATGGCACGCGGACGATCAAGCATCTCAGCTGGGCCGATTTCGCGGGCGGCATCAAGCCCGGGCCGGAGCATTATGAGGAGCGGCTGACCGATCCCGCGATCGAGGTGGACGGCGATATCGCCATGGTCTGGTCACCCTATGTCTTCACGGTGGATGGCAGGGCGCACCATTGCGGCGTCGATCATTTCGATTTGGTGCGCGAGGGCGACGGCTGGAAGGTGCTCAACGTCACCTGGTCGCAGCGGACGACGGGGTGTGAGGTGGCGAAGTGACCACCGCCGTTGATCCGGATGCGGGCGCCGAAGATGGGATAGTGGCGGAGCTTAATGTCGGCGAGGGCGGCAGGTGAGCAATACCGGTAAGCTGGAGAAGGCAGAATGACGGCCTGCATGATCCTCCCCGATACGGGGAGGTGGCGCGCCGCAGGCGGGACGGCGGGGGCTGTCTGCCGGGCGCAGCACTTGTCGATAGCCCCCTCCACCAGCCTGCGGCTGGTCCTCGTTCCCGTGCCGGGGAGGATTTGATGGCTGGCCGTTTCTTCGATCAGTGGACCATCGGCGACCGGATCGCGCACGAAATCCGCCGCACCGTCACCGAGACAGACAATCTGCTCTTCTCGACGATGACGCATAATCCGCAGCCGCTGCATATCGATGCCGAGGCGGCGCGGGCGTCCGAGTTCGGGCAGATCCTGGTCAACGGCACATTCACCTTTGCGCTGATGATCGGGCTTTCGGTGGGCGAGACGACGCTCGGTACGCTCGTCGCCAATCTGGGCTATGACAAGCTGGTCCATCCCAAGCCCGTCTTCCTCGGCGATACGCTGCGCGCCGAGACCGAAGTGACTGAACTCAAGGCCAGCCAATCCCGCCCCGGCGCCGGGATCGTCACCTTTACGCATCGGCTGATCAACCAGCGTGACGAGATCGTCTGCCAATGCCTGCGGATGGTGTTGATCAAGGGCAGCGCGGCTTGAGGCTGCGTTCGCTCCTGTTCGTGCCCGCCGCTCGGCCCGAGCGCTTCGCCAAGGCGGCGGCGAGCGGGGCGGATGCGCTGATCCTCGATCTCGAGGATTCGGTGGCGCCCGAGAAGAAGGCCCAAGGCCGCGCGGCGGTTGCCGAGTGGCTGAGCACGGAGCGCACCATCCCGGCTTTCGTGCGGGTCAATCCGCTCGATGGCGGGCTGACGGGGGACGATCTGGCGGCGGTGCTGCCAGGCAGGCCCGACGGCATCGTGCTGCCCAAGGCGGAGGGGGCGGCGAGCGTCGAGGCGCTGTTGGCGATGATCGGGGGCGAGGCTCCGCCGATCCTGCCGATCGCCACCGAGACTCCGGCAGCGGTCTTCCAGCTCGGCAGCTATGGCGCGGTGGGCGCGAAGCTCGCGGGGCTGACCTGGGGCGCGGAGGATCTTCCCGCCGCGATCGGCGCGTCGACTGCGCGCGAGGCGGACGGCAGCTACACCGCGCCCTACGAGATGGTCCGCGCGCTCACTTTGTTCGGCGCGCATGCGGCGGGCGTGGCGGCGATCGAGACGGTGTTTCCGCGGATCAATGCGATCGATGCGCTGGCGGCCTATGTCGCCCGCGCGCGGCGCGATGGTTTCACGGGAATGATGGCGATCCACCCCGCGCAGATCGAGACGATCAACCGCGGCTTCACGCCGAGCGAGGCGGAGCTGGTGCAGGCGCGGGCGATCGTCGATCTCTTCGCTGCGCATCCCGGCGCGGGCGCGCTGCGGCATGAGGGCCGGATGATCGATCGCCCGCATCTGGTTCAAGCGCGGCGGCTGCTCGGGCTGCCGATCGGGGGTTGATCTCAAGTCCCGCTGCCGCCACGCACCCGCCGAGGATTTTGCGGGGAATGACGATGGCGATGGAGTGTATCGGCGTGATCGGCGCGGGCCAGATGGGCGCGGGCATCGCCCAGATCGCCGCGCATGCGGGGATCAAGGTGCTGCTCTCCGATGTCGGCCTGGAGGTCGCGGAGAAGGGCAAGGCCGGGATCGTCAAGATGCTCGATCGCGCGGTGGAGCGCGGCAAGCTGGAGGCAGACCAGCGCGACGCCGCGGTTCCGCTGATCGTGCCGGTCGCCGATCTCTCTCCAATGCGCGACGCCGCGCTGATCATCGAAGCCGCGACCGAGCGCGAGAATGTGAAGCGCGCGATCTTCGAAGATGTCGCCAAGGTGCTTGCGCCGGGCGCGGTGCTGGCGAGCAACACCTCCTCGATTGCGATCACGCGGCTGGCGCAGGCGGCGCCCGATCCGGCGCGCTTCATCGGCATGCATTTCTTCAATCCGGTGCCGCTGATGCCGCTGCTGGAGCTGATCCGCGGGCTGGCGACGGCGGACGAGACGGTGAAGCTCGCCGAGGAGTTCGGCGCCAAGGCGGGCAAGACGACGATCGTCGCCGCCGATGCGCCCGGCTTCGTCGTCAACCGCATCCTGGTGCCGCTGATCAACGAAGCGATCTTCGCGGCGGGCGAGCGGCTGGCGTCGATCCCGGATATCGATGCCGGGCTGAAGCTGGGCGCGGGGCACCCGATGGGGCCGCTGACGCTGGCGGACATGATCGGGCTCGATACGCTGCTGGAAATCCTCAAGGTATTTCAGGCCGATTTCGGGGATCCGAAATATCGCCCCGCACCGCTGCTCGCCAAGATGGTGGAGGCGGGCTGGTTGGGTCGCAAATCGGGCAAGGGCTTCTACGATTATTCGGTCGACCCGCCCGCGCCGATCACCTTCTAAATCCTCCCCTGCAAGGGGAGGTGGCGCGCGTAGCGCGTCGGAGGGGTGTCACCCCCTCGATAGCGAGACACCCCTCCGTCAGGCCTTCGGCCTGCCACCTCCCCTTGCAGGGGAGGACCGGTCGCTTCGGCCTGGCGTGAGCTTGCAAAGAAGGGGGTGGGGATTGCGTGGATCGCACCTCGCCCTCCTCGCCGGGCTTGGACGAGGTAAGGCCGGCTTCGGTTCGGCCCGGTCGCCCTTGCGGAGCGCCGGAATTGGGATCATGCGCGCCGCCGATGGCCGCTCGTTTTCCCGCCCGCAGCTTCGCGCCGTTCGGATTGCTGGCGCTGGGCGGCTGCTCGGCGGTGCTGGATCCACAGGGACCGGTAGGGCAGGGCGATCGGATCATTCTGATCGATGCGCTGCTGATCATGCTCTGCATCGTCGTCCCGACGATCCTCGGCACGCTGGCTTTCGCCTGGTGGTTTCGCGCCTCCAATACCAAGGCGCGGCGGTTGCCGGAGTTCACCTATTCGGGCCGCGTCGAGCTGTTGGTCTGGTCGATCCCGGTGCTGATCGTGCTGTTCCTCGGCGGCATCGCGTGGATCGGCAGCCACGAGCTCGATCCCGCCAAGCCGATCGCGGCGGCGACGCCCGGGGGCGCGAAGCCGATCGAGGTGGATGTCGTCTCGCTCGATTGGAAATGGCTGTTTCTCTATCCCGAACAGGGCATAGCCACCGTCAACCAGCTGACCGTGCCCGCGGGCGCACCGATCCATTTCCGCATCACCTCGGCCAGCGTGATGAACGCCTTCTTCGTGCCGAGGCTTGGATCGATGATCTATGCGATGCACGGCATGACCACCGATCTGTGGCTGCGCGCCGACAAACCGGGCACCTATCGCGGCCTTTCCTCGCACTACAGCGGCGACGGCTTTTCGGACATGCACTTTGTGCTGAACGCAGTGCCCCCTGCTCAATTCGGCGCCTGGGTGGCGGCGGTGAAGGGGAAGGGCGGCGCGATGGATCGGCCGGTCTATACGGCGCTGAGCCAGCAGGGCACGATGCCGCCCGCCACCTATGGCGCGATCCAGCCCGGCCTGTTCGACGCGATCTCCAGCGGCCGCTTGCCCCAGGCGCCGGGCCCCAAGGACAATCAGAATGCTGCTCGGTAAGCTCACCTGGTCCGCCATCCCGCTGCACGAGCCGATCCCGCTGATCACGTCGATCATCGTGCTGGCTGTCGTGTTTGCGGTGCTGGGGATCGTTACCGCCAAGGGCTGGTGGCCCTATCTGTGGCGCGAATGGATCACGTCGGTCGATCATAAGCGGATCGGCGTGATGTATTGCGTGATGGCGTTGGTGATGCTGCTGCGCGGCTTCGCGGACGCCTTGATGATGCGCAGCCAGCAGGCGGTGGCCTTTCACGGCCCCGGTTATCTGCCGCCTGAACATTATGACCAGATCTTCTCCGCGCACGGTACGATCATGATCTTCTTCGTAGCGATGCCGTTCGTGATCGGGCTGATGAACTTCGCCATGCCGCTCCAGCTCGGCATCCGTGACGTCGCTTTCCCGACCTTCAATTCGGTGAGCTTCTGGCTGACCGCCTCGGGCGCGCTGCTGGTCAATCTGTCGCTGTTCATCGGTGAGTTCGCGCGGACGGGCTGGCTGCCCTATCCGCCTTTGTCCGAGCTCCGATATTCGCCCGGGGTTGGCGTCGATTATTATCTGTGGGCACTGCAGATATCGGGGATCGGCACGCTGATATCCGGCATCAATCTCGTGACCACGGTGCTCAAGATGCGCGCGCCGGGGATGAGCTATACTCGGATGCCCGTTTTCTGCTGGACGACGCTGGCCGCCAATCTGCTGATCGTCGCGGCCTTCCCGATCCTCACCGCCACCCTCGCCGAGCTGTTGCTCGATCGTTACCTTGGCTTCCACTTCTTCACCAACGATGGTGGGGGCAACATGATGATGTTCATGAACCTCATATGGGCCTGGGGGCATCCCGAGGTCTATATCCTCATCCTGCCCGCCTTCGGCATCTTCTCCGAAGTGATCTCCACCTTCTCGGGCAAGCCCCTGTTCGGATACCGTTCGATGATCGCCGCGACGATGGCGATCTGCGTGCTGAGCTTCATGGTCTGGCTGCACCATTTCTTCACGATGGGCGCGGGCGCGGACGTCAACGCCTTCTTCGGCATCGCCACGATGATCATCGCGGTGCCGACGGGGGTGAAGATCTTCAACTGGATGTTCACGATGTATGGCGGCACGGTGCGCTTCAAGACGCCGATGCTGTGGGCGATCGCCTTCATCTGCACCTTCGTGGTTGGCGGCATGACCGGCGTGCTGATGGCAGTGCCGCCCGCCGATTTCGTGCTGCACAATTCGCTGTTCCTGGTTGCGCATTTCCACAACGTGATCATCGGCGGCGTACTGTTCGGCTGCTTCGCGGGCTACGAATATTGGTTTCCCAAGGCGTTCGGCTTCACGCTGGACGAGCGGCTGGGCAAGACGGCCTTCTGGTGCTGGTTCGTGGGCTTCATCGTCGCGTTCACGCCGCTTTACGTGGTCGGGCTCGAGGGCATGACGCGGCGGATGCAGCATTATGACGTCGCCGAATGGCATCCGTGGCTGATCGTCGCGGCGGTCGGCGCGGCGATCATTGCGCTGGGCATCGCTTTCCAGGTGCTGCAGCTGATCGTCTCGATCCGCACGCGCGATCAGCGCCGGGACGTGACCGGCGATCCCTGGGACGGGCGCACGCTGGAATGGATCACGCCATCGCCGCCACCCACCTTCAATTTCCCGGTGATGCCCAATGTCGAGGGCGAGGAGGCCTATTGGGGGCTGAAGAGCAAGGCGCTGCAGCAACAGAGGCTGTTCGACGAGCCTGCCTATGAAAAGATTGAGATGCCGCGCAATTCACCGACCGGCTTCTTCGTGGCGATCGTCGCGACCTTCATGGGCTTCGCGCTGATCTGGCATATCTGGTGGCTGGCGGCGCTGGAATTCGCCTGCGCCTATGCGGTGTTCGTGGTCTTCGCCTGGCGGGACGAGCATGAGTATTACGTGCCGGCCGAAGAGGTCGCGCGGATCGACCGCGCCCGCCGCGCGGCGCGCCAGCAGAGCTGGTTCGAAGGTACATCCGCATGAGCGCCGCCGCCGCCGATCCGCACAATCTGCGCCAGGGCCACGGCCATGGCCCGCGCGGCAATGCTGCCGGCCCGGACGAGCATGGTCATTTCGATAAGAGGATCATCACCGGCTACGGCTTCTGGATTTTCTTGCTGTCGGACATCGTCATGTTCTCGGCGCTATTCGCCACCTATGCGGTGCTGGCGCACGCGACCGCGGGCGGGCCGAGCGGCAAGCAGATTTTCGATCTGCAGAATGTCGCGCTGGAAACCGGCTTCCTGCTGCTGTCCAGCTTCGCCTGCGGGATGGCCGCGATCGCCTCCGAACAGAAGAATCTGCTGTGGACCGAGATCGGGCTGCTGATCACCGGCCTGCTCGGCTTTGCCTTCCTCGTGCTGGAACTGCGCGAGTTCGCCGATCTGATCGCACACGGCAACGGCCCAACGCGGAGCGCCTTCCTCTCGGCTTTCTTCACGCTCGTCGGCTGTCATGGGCTGCACGTCGGCTGCGGATTGCTGTGGCTGGGCACGATGATGGCGCAGATCTGGGCCAAGGGCTTCCGCGCCGAGACGGTGCGGCGGCTGATGTGCTTCAACCTGTTCTGGCACGCGCTCGACATCATCTGGGTGGCGCTGTTCACGATCGTCTATCTGCTGGGAGCCGGCCAATGAGCGATCCGCACCACCAATCCGATCGCGCCCCGGGTGATGAGGGCGAAGGCCAGAGCGGCGTCGCCAAGGGCATTCTCGGCTACGGTATCGGGCTGGTGCTGGCGGCGGGGCTGACGATCGTCTCCTTCGGCGTCGCTGCGGGCTACGGCTGGATCTATCAGCCTGGCATCCCGGTGATGCTGCTGGTGCTGGCGGTGGCGCAGATGGGCGTCCACCTCGTCTTCTTCCTTCACATTACCACCGGGCCGGACAATACTAACAACGTTCTGGCGCTGGCGTTCGGCACTTTGATCGTGGCGCTGATCGTGATCGGATCGCTGTGGATCATGGCCAACCTCAACCATATGAACATGTCGCCGGGGGAGATGGCGCGGCATATGGGCGGGTTTTAGGGAGGCCCGTAACGTTCGCTTGTGGTGGGAAGGACCGCCGCTTTCATCAGCCTGGACAGACGCATTCTCGGGCTTCAACAGCCGGCGGCACCGCGGAAATTATGCGGCGCGATACAATTGTTTACCACGTCTCGTTAGGCGATGGCTCTATCGGGTTTGCTGCTCGTTAGTGCAGCTCTTGGAGAGCCGATCGTGTGCCATGTGCTGATCATTGAAGACGAACCGCTGATCGCTCTCGATCTCGAGGATCTTTTACAAGCCAACGGCGCCCGTTCATTCAGCTTCGCAGACCGACAGGATAATGCCATCGAGGCATCGAGAAAGACGCATCCCGATTTCATCGTATCGGATGTAACGCTGCTGCAAGGGACCGGACCACTGGCGGTCGAGGCTATTCGGGGGGAGCTGGGGCCGATCCCCGTAATTTTCGTAACGGCGACACCCGATGCCTGTTCGCCCTGCGCACCGCCCGGGCGGGTGTTTCGCAAGCCGCTTGATCGTCGTGCGATCGGAGATGCCTTCCGAAGTATGGCGTTTGCCGCTTAAGACGCCTGGGTTTTCCGGAGCGGCATAACGAACGTAAACCGCGTTACCTCCGCGTCTGAAGTAGCGGTCAATGTGCCCCCATGTGCTTTTGCGATTTCCGATGCGATATGAAGGCCCAAGCCGAGGCCGACGTGTTTAGGACGAACGTCTCCCCGGAAGAACGGCTGAAACAGACGTGCCATGGTCGGGCCATCGATCGGGCTTCCGCCATTGGCCACGACGATGACAAGCGCTTCGTCATGCGTGTATGCCTGCACCAGGATGGGCCATGCCGGCGCCCCATGTGTGATCGCATTGCCCAGCAGGTTCGAAATGAGCTGGCCGATCCGTACCCGATCGCAGTCGACAGGCTCTTCGATGGCAAATTCCGACCGTATATCCCGGGTGGGAGCGATCGATCGTAACTCGGCGACGACCTGTTCCAGAACGGGGGTCAGCGGTACATTGGCGTCCCGTGCCAGAGTGATGCCACCGCCCAGCCGGCCCCGGGCAAAATCCAGCACATTATCGACAAGCTCGGACGCGCGCATCACGCTTCCCTGCATCAGGGACAGGATTTGCTGCCCTTTGGCGCTGACCGTCTCTCGCTGGGCCAGCAGCCTCACGCCGCTGCTAATGGAAGCGAGGGGGTTGCGCAGATCATGGCCAAGGATCGCGATGAATTGCTCACGTAGCTCGGAATTTTCTCGCTCGGCGGCGGCGGCACGCTCCATCGCCGCTTTGCTATCCACCAGCGCGCGCTCATATTGGCGGCGTTCGGCGGCCAAAAAGATCGCGAACCGTGTCGACAGCAGGTTGCCTGCATCGTCCCGTCGCTCGGCTGCGTTTACCAGACATTGCATTTTAGGGCCGCTGAGGGTGACGAAGTCCATCGCCACTTCATCGACGAAACCCTGCATCCGCAGGAGCGGCGACAGATTGGTTTCGAAGAAAATACGGGTCGCGACGCTCAGCAGTTCGTGCAGTTTTCTGCCGACAACGGCATCCTGACCGAAGCCGCTCCATGTGGCGAACCGTGCATTGGCGCGCGCGACACGCCCGTCCGGCAGCACCGAAAGATAGCCGCACGGCGCATTGTTGAAGAGATCCTCGAACTCCTCCCCCGGATCATCCCCACCACGCTCGGACGTTTCAGACAAAGGCGCGGATCGCGGCGATGACGTCTTTTGGTGCGCTCAAATTCGGGCAATGCCCCGTGGCATCGAGGATAATGAGCTCGCTGCCCGGAATATTGTTCCGGACATATTCGCCCACCGTCTCGGGCGCGATCGCGTCATCGCGACACTGGAGAATCAAGGTACGCGCCGTGACGCGGGCCAAGTCGGCGCGATTGTCGGAGGTGAAGGTAACGCGCGCAAAATCCTTGGCGATCACAGGATCGGTGCGACAAAAACTGTTGATCAGTTCCCCTCCCAGTTCCGGGCGGTCGGGATTGCCCATGATAATCGGCGCCATCATCGCCGACCAACCGAGATGATTGTCGGAGAGCGCTTCAAGCAGTTCATCGATGTCCGAAGCGTCAAAGCCGCCGATATACGCGCCATCGTTGATATAGCGCGGCGACGGCCCCACGAGGATCAGATCGGAGAACATCGATGGATCGGACAGGGATGCCAGCACGCCGATCATCGCGCTCACCGAGTGTCCCACGAAGACGGCGTCGCGCAACCCGAGTTCGCGCCCTATCGCGATCAGATCATCGGCGTATCCCTGCAGGCGCCCGTACTTGTCTGGATCGTAAGCCGACAGATCGGAACTACCGGCACCGACGTGATCAAACATTATCGTTTTGAAAGCGTCCTCGAAAGCCGGTGCTACGAGCCGCCACATATTCTGATCGCAGCCGAAGCCATGCGCGAACACCATCGCCCGGGCCCCAGCGCCCGCAACCTTGACGTTATTTCGCTCTAAAACTGACAAGAAAATTCCTCAAAGGCGGCAAGCCAAGCTATTCAGATGATTAGGCTACTTGCTGGCTTTCTGCCATCACCGATGTCGAAACCCAACTCAATGGCGGTTTTTGATGTATCGCAAGCACCGTCGCCGGCAGCGGTCGCGCCTTTGCCTCGTCGATGGTTAGACGATATCAAGCTGCGATGGCGCAATGCCCGGGAAGATCGCCTGCATCTTATCCGTACCAAGCCCGTAGCGGCGCGCCACGATCTCGCCGATCAGACTGCGGTAATCGGTCAGCACGGGCAGATCGCGGCCCTGGTTGAGCGTTGCTTGGCTGAGCGTCACCTGCGGTCCGGCGATGCGGCCGCCGCGGACGCTCCCGCCCATCACCCAATAGACGCTGCCGTGGCCGTGATCCGTGCCCTTGTCGCCATTCTCGTGGAAGGTGCGGCCAAATTCTGAGACCACCACCACCGTGGTCTTGGTCCAATCCTCCGGCCCGATCTCGTCGACGAAACCCGCGAGGCCGCGCCCCAGCTCGCCCAGCCGCCCGGCGAGATAGCCGGTCGCGCCGCCCTGATTGACGTGCGTATCCCAGCCGCCGACATCGACGAAGGCGAGGTTGAACTGATCGCGCATCAGCCGCCCGATCCGCCGTGCCGAAAGCTCGAACCCCTTGGCGCTGACCGCGCCGCGATTGGCCGCGACCATCTCCTGCGCCAGCGCCTGCGTGACCGTATCGCGGACCTCGAACCCTTCATGCACCGATGGCCCGAGCGCATTGCCCTTATACATGCTCTCGATCAGCTGCGCCTGCCTGGGATCGATCGCGGGCTTGCCGATGTTGTTGAGCGTGATGTTGGGGATGATCGGGCCGCCGCGAAAGCAGAGCGGCAGCTGATCGGTGAAGCTAATCGGCTTGTCCTGCCCCAGTGCGACGGCGGTGCGCGCGAGAAAGCCCGATTGATAATCGCGGTGGCCGCCGATCGGCTGACCGAGCTCGATCGTATCCTGCGTCTCGAAATGGCTGCGCGTCATATCGTCGGTGCCGGCGAAGGGCACGAAGGCGATCTCCTGCTTCTGCCACAGCGGATAGATGCTGTCCTTGAGCGCGGGGTGCAGGCTCCAGTCGGCGTCGAGCGGCAGCGGCGCGGTGGGATCGGCGGGATCGGGCTTCTTGAGGCCGATCGTCGGGCGCGATTGGGCATAAAAATCGCTGCCGGTGGGCGCGACGACGTTGGCCGCGTCATAGGCGCCGCGCAGGAAGACGACGAGCAGCCTCGTGTCGCTGGCGGCGGGGGTTGCGAAAGCGCGTCCGGCGATGAGCGCGGGCGCCATCAAGGCGGCGTTGCGGAAGAGGGTGCGGCGATCGATCGACATGTATCGGCCTTTCTACCGGAGCATGAACTCGGGCGCGGAGAGGAAGAGGGCGTTCCATTGCGGCGGATTGGGCGCCTGGCTCAGCACGGTCTGCGTGGGCGGCGCGAGGCGGCTCTGGAAGTAAGTGGTGAAGGCGGCGTTCTGGAGCGTGACGGCGGTCGGCGCGAGCGGCTGAGGCGCGCCACGCGGCGTGAACAGGCCGCGTGCACCGCCGCCGATCTGGCGGGCGATCTCGAACCGCACGCTCATCTGTCCCGGGCCGGTCCAGGCCGCAGAGGTCATCGGATAGCCGTCGGGGGTTTCGTGCGCGTAGAGCCCTTCGCCCATGCGATCGATCCAGCCGAGCGCGGGCTCCGGATTGGCGATCACGCGATCGCCATAGGCGAGGCGCAGCGATGATACGACGTAATGGATGGGATCCTTGAACGTCTTGCCGAGCGACGCCTTGAACTCCGGCGATTTCGCCATTGTGCGGATCACCGCCGCCGTGTCACCATCGCTATGCTGGAAAGTCGCGGCCATGCGCTGGACGAGCGCGGGCGGGGGATTGTCGCCCATGAAGAAGGTGGCGATCTCGTTCGAGATATGCGCGGCGGTGGCGGGCGATCTGGCGATCAGATCGAGCGCCTCCTCGACCTCGCCGAAGCCGGAGCCTTTGATCTCATGGCCGAGAAAAGTCTTGGTGCCGAAATCATGGCGCTGCGGGTTGAATTCGAACAGCCCGGCGCGGACGAGGAGGGGCTGCCATTCGGGCTTCAGCCGGGGGTTGTCGGGCTTCTGATCGACGCCGACGCCGGTGAGGATGCGCGCAAGCTCCTGCACGTCTTTCTGGGTGTAGCCGGAGCCGACGCCCATCGAATGCAGCTCCATGATCTCACGGGCGTAATTCTCATTGATGTGATTGGCGGCGTTCTGATCATTATCCAGGTAGCGCAGCATCGCGGGATGGCGGAGCGTCGCTTCCAGCAGATCGCGGAACTTGCCGAGCGCGTGCGGGCGGATCGCCTGATCCTCATAATCGCCGATCATCGCACGGACATCGCGCTTCTGCGCCTGGACGTTGAAATGGTTGAACCAGAACCAGGTCATCTGCTCGCGCAGCTGCGCCGGGGAATAAAGGTCGCGGAGCAGCGAGCGCGCCTGCGCCTCGCGCATCAGATCGCGCATCGCCTGCTGATAGGCTTGCTGCGCCGCCTTCTTCTGATCGGGATCGGGAATCGCCGCCTTGGCCTTGTTGTCGGCATCCATCTCGACGACCAGATTGGCCATCGGTTCGCGCGTTATCCGCATGGCATCGATCTGCTGCTGAGCCTCCGCAGGCAGCGCCACATCGGCAGGCATCCGCAATTGCGCTTCCAGCCAGCGCTGGCCGCTCTGCCCGTCCAGTGCGGCGAGCGTCGCATCGTTCAACCCCCAGCTCATCCGATCGGCGAGCGCGAGATCGGCGCGATCACCTCCGGGCGACGCGGCCGATGCCGCCTGCGCCAGGAGCACGCCCGCAATCGTCGCAATGGTCCGTTGCATGATAGGCCTCACATAGGCTGAACACGTTGGCCTTGGGCTTTCGCCTGTGAACAAAGCGAAAATGGAAGATGCAGCGCGGGTTCAGCTATCGCCCGGCCGGCTGAATAATTGTGCGGCGCAGCGACTAAGCGTTTGACAGGGCCGGGCGGACGCGCGAGCAATGGAGCGACGGCCATGAGAGACGTGGACCATCACAGCCCGGGCAACGAACCGGACCGCAGGAGCGAAATAACACTCTAAGGGGGTATTTCGCGTGACTGAAGATTTGAGCGGCGCGATCAGCCGGCGCAGCCTGTTTGCGATGATCGGCAAAACCGCCGGCATTGCGGTGATGTACGAGGCTATGGCCTCGATGGCCTATGCGGCCGAATCCACGTTCAAGGGGCCGATCAAGCTGGCGGGCGCGCCCATGGGCGCATCGGTGCTGATCCTGGGATCGGGCTGGGCGGGGATGGTCTCGGCCTATGAGCTGCGCAAGGCGGGCTATAAGGTCCAGATCCTGGAATATAACAATCGCGCGGGCGGGCGGAACTGGTCGCTGTACGGCGGCGATACCTATACCGAGCTCGGCGGCTTCACCCAGCATGTCGGCTTCGACAAGGGACTGTATCTCAACCCCGGCCCGTGGCGCATCCCGCACCACCATCGCGGCGTGCTGCATTATGCGCAGCTTCTCGGCGTCCAGCTCGAGCCGTTCATCCAGCTCAACTACAATGCCTATGTCCATTCGACGGCGGCGTTCGGCGGCAAGCCGAAGCGCTATCGCGAGGTCGAGGCGGATTTCGACGGCTATATCGCCGAACTGCTCTCCAAATCGATGCGGCAGGGCGCGCTCGATCAGGCGGTGACCAAGGAGGATCGCGAGATATTGCTGGCCGCGCTCAAGAACTGGGGCGCGCTCGACAACAATTATGCCTACACGAAGAGCGAGAAGCAGAGCGATCGGCGCGGGTTCCTCCATCCGCCCGGCGGCGGCATGGACGCTATGCCGATCCCGAGCGATCCGCTGAGCCTGGACGATATGATCCAGTCGCGGATGTGGAGCGCGATCGGTGCGTCCAAATCGTATGACGTGCAGCAGACGATGTTCCAGCCGGTCGGTGGCATGGGCATGCTCGGCAAGGCGTTCGGCAAGGAATTGGCGGACGTCATCCGCTTCAATTCCAAGGTCATCGATATTAAGCAGGATGCGAGCGGCGTCACCGCGACCTACGTCGATACAGTGAAGGGCGGCGCGCCGCAGACCGCGCATGGTGATTACTGCATCTGTACGATTCCGGCCTCGGTCCTTAGCCAGATCCCGATCAACGTCGGCGCGCCGATGCAGGCGGCGATCAACAACCTGCCGTATTCCGCCTCGACCAAGGTCGGCCTGCAGATGAAGCGGCGTTTCTGGGAGGAGGATGAAGCGATCTACGGCGGCATCACCTACACCGATCAGCCCAATCGGATGATCGGCTATCCCAGCAGCGATTTCTTCAAAAAGGGCAAGGGCGTGCTGCTCGCCGCCTATACCTTCGGATCGGGTGCGGTCGAATATACCGCGATGAGCCCCGCCGAGCGCGTGCAGAAGACACTGGATTATACCGCCAACATCCACCCCCAAGCGCGGACCGAGTTCGACACGGGTGTCGGCGTCGGCTGGCATCGCGTGCCCTTCACGCTGGGCTGCGCGGGCAGCTGGACCGAGGCGACGCGCGCCGCGCATTACAAGGACATCTGCGCGATCGATGGCCGGATCATGCTGGCGGGCGAGCATGTCTCGATGATCCCCGCCTGGCAGGAGGGCGCGGTGCTCTCCGCGCTCGATGCCGTCCAGCGGCTCCATTCTCACATCGTTCAGGGGGCCTGATCCGATGCGTAAACTTTCCTTTTTGATCGCTGGCGCCGCAGTGGCCGCGCTTTCGGGCACCGCCTTCGCCCAATTCGCTTCTGGCTATAGCTGGAAGACCGGGCCCGAGATCTACACCCACGTCTGCCAGGGCTGCCATATGCCGGACGGCAAGGGCGCGACCGGGGCGGGCATGTATCCGGCGCTGGCCGGCAACCGAAAGCTGGCATCGCCGCTCTATCCGGTGCTGGTGATGCTCAAGGGCCAGAAGGCGATGCCGAGTTTTTCGGACCTGACTGATGATCAGATTGCGGCGGTGGCCAATTACGTCCGGGGCAATTTCGGCAACAGCTTCCCGGGCACGGTGACGGCGGAGCAGGTTAAGGCGCTGCGCGCGCAGGCCGTGCAACAGCAGATGCGCGCGCCGGGGTGATCCAAAACACCGTTCGCCCTGAGCCTGTCGAAGGGCCGTTCTTCTTTCCACGTTGAAAAGAAGGACGGTGCTTCGACAAGCTCAGCACGAACGGTTTTTAGCGGGTACTCAGAACTTCGCCGCCACCGTCACGCCATAGGTGCGCGGGTCGGCGGGTTGGCCGACGATCAGGCCGGTGCTGCCCGACTGGACCGACAGCAGCTCGAAATAATGCTTGTCGAGCGCGTTGCGCACCCAGCCGAAGATGTTCCAGCCATTGTCGGTGCGGAAGCCCAGACGGATGTTCGAGAGGGCATAGCCGTTGATATAGGTATAGGCCGAAGGCGAGGGGTTGGACGAGAAGCGCGTCCGATAGCTGCCGTCATAGCCGAGGTAGAATTCACCCGCGTGACCAAAGACGCTGCTCGGCTGGTTGACCTCCGCGCCATAGGAGAAGGACCATTTCGAGACGCCGGGCAGCACCTGGCCCGAGATGTTGCAATAGGGCGGGCTGTTACCGCCGGCGGTTCCCGCAGGCGACGGCGTGCCGCTGAACGTCCCGTCAGGATTGACGGTCAGCGCGGTGCCGCCGGTCAGTTCGGGCGGGCAGGGGGCGTTCTTGAAATCGATATATTTGGCATCGGTATAGGCGCCGTTGACATAAAGGCTGAGGCGGGGCGTCGGACGGAACGACGAATCCCACTCGATCCCGCGCACCCGCACCTTGGCGGCGTTGGCAAGATAGCCCCGGATCACGTTGATCGCATTGTTGTTCACCGTCGCCTGGTAATCCTTGATGTCGGTCCAGAAGGCGGCGAGGTTCAGCGTGATCCGGCGATCGGCAAACTGGGTCTTCAGGCCGATCTCGTAATGATTTTCCTTCTCGGGCTTCACCGTCTGCGTGGTCAGGTCGACGCCCGTGTTCTGGGAGTTGAGCGGCAGGCCGGAGAGATTGATGCCGCCCGATTTGAAGCTGCGCGCGTAGGTTGCATAGCCGTGGATGTCGCTCGAGAAATCGTACGAGGCGGTGACGTCGCCCGATACGTTCCACTGGCTGAATTCGGGGCTGTAGCGCTGCGGTGCCAGCGTGTTGGTCTGGTTGGTGAAGGTGGTCAGCGCTGCGGCACTTGTCGCTGCCGCCGCCGCGCGGAGCGCCGCGACATTGTCGGCGGTCGCGACGAAGTTGTACTGGCTGTTGGCGATGCTGACGACCGCGTTGTAATAGCCCGATTTCTTGTCGTAATTCACGCGCAGGCCGGGCTGGATGCGCAGCTTGGGCAGCACTTCCCAATTGAGCTTGCCGAACACCGCGAAGCTCGAATTATTGAAGTTGATCGTGTTGGTCGAAGTCAGGCCGTTGAGCACGTTCGGGTTGTTCGCGTCCGCACCCGAGAGCAGGAAGCGGCTCGCCGCCGACCCCTGTACCTGCGATCCGTTGGTGTTGATCTTCTGGTGGAAGTAGAAGAGGCCGGCGGTGTAATCGAGCTTGTTGCTGCCGTTGGAGGCGATGCGGAGCTCCTGGCTTTCCTGCGTCTGATGCGACGGATTCTGCGAGACGGTGGTGATCGGCAGGCCGGTAAAATCGCGATCGTTGGCGGGCTTCCAATCCCAATAGCGCCATGCGCTGACCGAGGTGATCGTTGCCGGGCCGATATCCCAATTGGCGACCAGCGAGGTGCCGCCGATCGCCTGGCGCGAATTGATCGATGCATCGAGATCGGTGACGCGATTGAACGGATCGGTACTGGGCGGCGTATATCCGAACGCCGCGGCGAGTGCGGCATATTGGCGCGCGACCGGGCGCTGCGTCGCGCCGACGCGGGCATAATATTGCACGCAGCACAGCGGGTTCTGGACGTTATAGTCGCCGGCGAGGTTGAGGCTGAGATTGTCCGTGGGCTTCCACAGGAGCTGGCCGCGGAAGCCGAAATTCTGAAGGCGATGAAGATCCTGGTCCGACTTGGTATCGTAGATCGTGCCGTCGCGCCGCGTGTAGGAGGTGGACAGCCGCACCGCGAGCTTGTCATCAACCAGCCCGGTCGAGGCGGAGGCCTTCACCTGCAGGAAATTGTAATTGCCGTAGCTCGCCTCGACACGCGCCTCGGGGGTGAAGCTGGGCGCGCGGGTGGTGACGTTGACCGCGCCGGCGGTGGTGTTCTTGCCATAGAGGGTGCCCTGCGGCCCGCGCAGCACCTCGACGCGATCGACATCTACGAAATCGAAGGTCGAAGCGCCGATGCGGCCGATATAGACACCGTCGAGATAGAAACCGACGCCCTGCTCGATGCCGTCGTTGGTGAGGCCGAACGGCGCGCCGAGGCCGCGGATGTTGATCGCCGAATTGCGCGGGTTGCTGGAATAGAATTGCAGCGATGGCTGGAGCTGCTGCATCCGGTTGACGTTGAACGCACCGGCATCGTTGAGCGTCGCGGCGCTGAGCACGGTGAGCGCGATCGGCACCTTCTGCGCGGATTCCGCGCGGCGGCGCGCCGTTACCAGGATTTCGCCCTGGTCGGCCTTGGGCTGCGTGACGGCGTCGGCGGCGGGCTCTGCCGCTGCAGCCGGCGCGGGCGCATTCGGAGCGGCGAGAGTGGGAAGCGCGAGCAGCGAAGCCCCCGCCAGAAAAAGCGCACGAAATGCCATTAAGGCCCCCTTGTTTTTAGCTATCCGAGGGGGTTCCCTACTTTCCCGCTAGGAATAATCTAGCGAGCAAAACTTAGCTGGCTGAAAGCAGGACTGTATCCGCAGAGGGATCGGCATCGCTGCCCAGGCCGAGCGCCGCCGTCTGCGCCAGCGAGGTCTTGTCCAGCACGGTGCCGACTTCTTCGCGCACCAGCGCCATGATGTGGCGGATCGCGCAGGTCGCCTCATCCGCGCAATCGAGGCAGCGGCGGTAGAAGAGCTTGCTGACGCAGGGGACGAGCGCGAGGGGGCCGTCCGTGATCCGCATGATATCGCCGATCATGATCTCCGTCGCGGGCCGCGCCAGTCGATAGCCACCGCGTTGGCCGCGCACGCTGATCACCAGCCCGGCCTTCTTGAGATCGACGAGGATCGCCTCGAGGAACTTGCGCGGGATATTGCCCTGGCCGGCGATGGCGCTGATCTGCTGCGGGCCGCTGTCGGGCGCCGCGGCCGCGAGGTGGATCATTGCCTTCAAGGCGTAACGGCCGCGCTGGGAGAGCATCGCACCGCTGTGCCGCACACCCGCGCCCCTCCGCAAGCCTGTTCCACAAGTTAATCCCTACTCGATAGATAGGAAAACTAGCTTTCCGGTGGGCAAACCCTCGATAGGATCGGCCAGGCAATGAGGACATCCCATGCCAAGCAATGACGATCTGCCGCCGGGCGCGCTTTGGAACGTAGAGCAGGTGCTGACCGGACTGCGCGCCGCGCGGCATCAATGGCGCGGCGCGCACTGGCGCAATGCCGAGATCGGTGCCGAGGGCTTTCCCTCGCGCCGCACGCTGGAGGAGGTGATGATGATCCTCTGCGGCGTATTGTTTCCGCTGCGCCTCGGTCCGAGCTACGTTCGCCGCGGCAATGAGGATGCCTTCGTCGCCGAGACGCTGGAGAATGGCCTCGGCCACCTATACGGCCAGCTGCGCCGGGAACTGACCTATTCCTCCACCGATGGCGACGGCGAGCGGATCGATGCCGAGGCGCGGCGAATCATCAGCCATTTCGCCGCCGCGCTGCCCGAGCTGCGCGGACTGCTCGACAAGGATGTCGAGGCGGCGTTCGCGGGGGATCCGGCGGCAGCGAGCGTCGATGAGGTGTTGCTCTGCTACCCCTGCATGCTGGCGATCATCCATTACCGCCTCGCCAATCGGCTGCACGGGCTCGGCGCGCCGCTGGTGGCGCGGATCATCACCGAGATCGCGCATTCGCGGACGGGCATCGATATCCATCCCGGCGCGCAGATCGGCGAGCGCTTCTTCATCGATCACGGCACCGGCGTGGTGATCGGCGAGACTGCGGTGATCGGTCATCGCGTGCGCCTCTATCAGGCGGTGACCCTCGGCGCGCTGAGCCTGCCCGCCGATCATCCCGGTGATCTCCGCCGCCATCTCGCGCGGCATCCGATCATCGAGGACGATGTCGTCATCTATCCCGGCGCGACGCTGCTCGGGCGAATCACCGTGGGCCGGGGATCGACGATCGGCGGCAATGTCTGGCTCACGGAGAGCGTGCCGCCGGGCAGTTTCGTCGATCAGGGCGAACTCAGGCGCAAGGATCTGCCCCCGCCCGCTCTGTTCGCCGCAACAAGAGGTGCCGCGTGAACGGCTCGTCGCAAAAGCCGCACGGTCCCAATTGCGCCGACAATGGGGCAGGGCCCAGTCTCCCGACTCTGACGTTGGCTTCCGAACAGGAGAAGCAGATGTTTGACGAAGGCTTGGGGCGATCACCGCTCTGCTTGACGATACCCGGTCTCGGCAATTCGGGGCCCGACCATTGGCAGACGATTTGGGAACGCGACCGGCGCGATTGCGAGCGCGTGCCGCTCGGCTGCTGGGATAATCCCAGCCGCAACGTCTGGGTCGGCCGGATCGATCAGGCGGTGCGCGCCGCGCCCTGCCCGGTGGTGCTGGTCGCGCACAGCCTCGGCTGCCTGGCGGTGGTGTGGTGGGCGGCGACGATGGGCGAGGCGACCGCCGGCGATGTGGTTGGGGCGCTGCTCGTTGCCCCACCCGATGTCGATCGCACCGACGATCCCCGCTTGATCGCCTTCGGACCGACGCCGCGCGCGCTGCTGCCCTTTCCGACGATCGTCGTCGCCAGCCATGACGATCCCTATTGCGATTTCGATCGCGCGCAGGATTTCGCCGCGGGTTGGGGTGCGGACTTCGTCGATGCCGGCGCCGCTGGCCATCTCAACAGCGACTCCGGCCTCGGGCGCTGGGCTGAGGGGCAGGATTTGCTCGGCACCTTCCTCAACGAACGCGCCTCGCCGTTGCGCCGCGTGACGATCGGTGCAGCGCCACTGGCGCCGTCGCGCTAGGCTTCGACCGGCACGGTCTCGTTCGGATCGGGGATCGGCAGCGGTGGGATCAGCGCGAGCAATCCCGCGCCGATCAGCGCGATCAAACCGAGGCTAATGCAGAACAGACTGACGCCGGTCCAGCCATCGCGCGTCCAGGCGATGCCGCCGAGCGAACCCAGCAGGCTCGATCCCATATAATAAGCGAAGAGATAGAAGGCCGCAGCCTGACCGCGCCGGCCTTGCGCGCGGCGGCCCACCCAGGCGCTGGCGATCGAATGCGCGCCGAAGAACCCGATCGTCGTCAAGGCGATGCCGAGCACGATCAGCGCCAGAGGGTGTGCCGCGGTTAGTCCGGCCCCGCCGATCAGGATTACTACCGGCAGCCAGAAGATGCGTCGCCGCCCGATCCGTCCCGCCAGCGTGCCGAACCATGCGGAGCTCACCGAACCCAGGACATACAGCAGGAAGATCGCGCCCACTTCGCTCTGGCTGAGCGCGTAGGGCGGCGCGAGCAGGCGGAACCCGGCATAATTATAGAGGGTGACGAAGATGCCCATCAGCAGGAAGCCCTGCGCGTAGAGCAGCAGCAGCGCGGGATCGCGAACAAGAGGGCCGCCGCCACCACTCCGGCTGTGAGCCTGCCGCACGAAACGGCGCGACGGCGGCGCGAGGCGGCGGAACGCCTCCGCCATCGCCAGCCCCACCACGCCGACCACGCCCAGCGCCATGCGCCAGCCGCCGAGATCCGCGACGACGCTGGCGATCAGCCGGCCGCCCATCCCGCCGAGCGCGCTGCCCGCGATATAGAGCCCCATCGCCGCGCCGACCGACTCGCCATGAACCTCCTCGGCGACATAGGCCATCGCCACCGCCGGCACGCCCGCGAGCGCGAGCCCGGTGAGCAGGCGCAGGGCGAGCAAGGCGATCCAGCCCGGCGCCAGCGCGGCGAGGAAGGTCAGCGCGCTCGCCGCCAGCATCGCGGCGACCATGATCGGCCGCCGCCCGATCCGATCGCTGATCAGCCCGGCGGCCAGGATGGCGAACGCCAGCGGACCCGTCGTGAGCGATACCGCCAGCGACGCCGCCGCGGCGCTCAAGCGGTACTCAGCCGCGAATAGGGGTAGCAGCGGCTGCACCGAATAGAGCAGGGCGAAGGTCGAAAAGCCGGCGAACAGCATCGCGATCGTCAGCCGCCGATAGACGGGGCTGCCACGGGCATGGCCTTCGCTGCTTTCTGCTGTCATCGTCCGCCGATAAGCCCATCGGCGCCTCTACGGGAACCCTGGAATGACGCTCACGCCCAATCGCCGCCAGCTTCTAGGCGCGGCCGCTGCCACGCCCGCATTGCTTTCATCCGCGGCGCTGGCCGATCCACTCGCACCGGCACCTGCGCCGAAGCTTGCGCCCAATTCGATCCCGATTGCCGATCTCGCCGCGCAGTTCGATGTCGAGCGCGAGATCCACAATCTCGAGGCGGGCTATTGGGGCGTGATGCCGCGCGTCGTGGCCGAGACCTATGTGCGGCACACGCTGGAGGTGAACCGGCTCAATTCGGTGTTCGCGCGCAACGTGCTGCCCGGCGATGGCTGCATGGCCAACGGCACGCGCGATGCGCAGGCCTCGGTCGCGCGCATGGTCGGCTGCCTGCCGCAGGAGATTGCGATCACGCGCAGCGGCTCCGATGCGCTCCAGCAGCTCATCACCAATTACAAGCCGCTGAAAGCCGGTGACGCGGTCATCTACTGCGATCTCGATTATGATGCGATGATCGGCGCGATGGAGTGGCTGGGCAGCCATCGCGGCGCCAAGGTCGTCCGCTTCGCCATGCCCGAACCCGCGACCACCGCGAACATTCTCGCCGCCTATGAGGATGTGCTGCGGCGCACGCCGGAGGCCAAGCTGCTGCTGGTGACGCAGATTTCCAATCGCACCGGGCTGATCACGCCCGTGAAAGAGATTGTCGCTATGGCGCGGGCGCGGGGCGTGGATACGATCGTCGATGCCAGCCATGCCGTGGCCCTGCTCGATGTCACGATGGACGATCTCGGCTGCGATTTCGCCGGCTGGTCGGTCCACAAATGGACCTGCGCGCCGCTCGGCACCGGCGCGATGTACATCCGCAAGAACCGTCTGGCCGATATCGCCATCGCCTATGACAACAACCACGTTCCCGCCGACAACATCAACGCGCGTGAACCGGCGGGAACGGTGAACTTCGCGGCGCTTCTGACCATCCCGACCGCGGTCGATTTCCATTATGCGGTCGGCGCATCGGCGGCCAAGGCGCCGCATATGCGCGCGCTGCGCAACCGCTGGGTCGATCAGGTGCGCGACCTGCCCAATGTCGAGATCATGGTGCCGGACGATCCCGCCCGCTCCTGCACCATAACCAGCTTCCGCCTTAAAGGAATGACCACGCCCGAGAAGGCGCAGGCCGTGCAGAAACGGCTGTTCGAGAAGCACAAGGTGCTCACCGTGTGGCGGGACGGCGTCGCCAGGGCGCCGGTGATCCGCGCGACGCCGGGCTTTTACAGCCGCCCCGAAGATGCCGATGCGCTCGCCGCTGCGCTGCGGGCGGAGCATGCGATGCTGATCTAGGATTCAGACGCCTTGGGCCTGCGCCGCATGCAGCCCCTCACCGAATTCCTCGATGATCTTCGCGCAAAAGGCGGGAAGATCGTGCGGGTTGCGGCTGGTGATCAGCCCGTTGTCGACGACCACCTCCCGATCGACCCAATCGCCCCCGGCATTGCCGATGTCGGTCTTGATTGAGGGGAATGAGGTGAGCGTGCGGCCGTGAACGACGTTCGCCTCCACCAATAGCCAGGGCGCGTGACAGATCGCGGCCACGGGCTTCTGCTGTTCGAAGAAAGCGCGGACGAAAGCCACGACCTCCTCGCTGGCGCGCAATTTGTCCGCGCCGACGCATCCGCCGGGGAGGATCAGCGCATCGAAATCGTCGGCTGAAACATCGCCGATTGCCGCATCGATTGCGTAGCTGCCGCCCGGTTCGACATCATGATTGTTGGTCTTTGCCTCACCCTTTTCGAGCCCGATCACAGTGAGGCTCGCGCCCGCCTGGTTTACCGCATCGCGCGGCTGCACGAACTCGCGTTCCTCGGTGCCCTGCGGCGCGATCAAGATCGCCACCTTCTTGCCGTCCAACGTCATGCCAACTCTCCTTTGCATCGACGAAGAACGGATCAAGCCAGGCTTGCGATCCGAACGCCTGGCTCACTGGTCGCAAATAAGGAGCGGCGCTCAGCGCGCGCGGTTGAGCGGCTTCACGCCTTCGGAGCGCAACCGGACGAGGCGGAGGTAGGCGTCGACCAGCTGCTGGTTGACGCGATCCCATTCGTAAAGCTCGCTCGCCTTGCGGCCCGCTTCGCCCGCGGCGAGGCGGATTTCGCTATTGTCGCAATAAGCCTGAATGGCGCGGGCGAAGGCTTCGTTGCGGCCGGGCTCGATCAGGCGGCCGTTGATATTGTCCTCGATCAGGCTGGAACTGCCCGTCGCGCGCGCCGCCACCACGGGCAGGCCGCAGGCCATCGCCTCCAGCGTGACGTTGCCGAATGTCTCGGTAACGGACGGATTGAACAGCAAATCTGAGGAAGCGAGCGCGCGGCCCAGATCCTCGCCGCGCTGGAAGCCCGCGAAGATGGCGTTGGCGGGCAGGCGCCGCTCGAACCATTCGCGCGCCGGCCCCTCGCCGATCACGACAACGCGGTTGCGCACCCCGCGCTGGCGCAGGATGTCGATCGTCTCGGCGAAGACATCGAGGCCCTTTTCCATCACCAGCCGGCCGAGGAAGGTTATCGCGGGCATATCATCATCGAGCCCGATCGAGCGCCGCCAATCCATATCGCGCGCCTTGGGCGTGAACACCGTGGTATCGACGCCGCGCGTCCAGATGCCGACGTCGTAACTCATCCGCTGTTCGCGGAGCAGCTGCGCCATCGACTCCGAAGGTGCGAAGATCGCGTCGCAGCGGCGGTAGAAGCGGCGCAGGATCGCTTCCACCACAGGCTCGATCCAGGCCATATTGTAATAGCGCATGTAGGTTTCGAACCGGGTGTGGACGGAGGCGACGGCGGGGATGTTCCACTTGCGTGCCAGCGTCACTGCACGGTGCCCGAGGAATTCGGGCGAGGCGACGTGGAAGATGTTGGCGCCGAAATCCTGCAGATCGCGCTGCACCCAGAACGGGATGCCCACCGGCAGGCGGTATTCGCCGCGTCCCGGGAAAGGCATGCTCGGCACGCCGACAACCTTGCCGACCGATGGGAAGGCCGGCTTCTTGCTCTTGGGGCTATAGATGCGGACCTTGGCGCCTTGTTTCAGCAGATAGCCGCTGAGGCGATTGAGGGCCTGATTGGCGCCGTCCCGGATATAATTATAGTTGCCCGAGAAGAGGGCGACGCGGAGCTCGGTAACGTCCATCGGCGGCGTTTAGAAGCGTTGCCGTCAGCGTGCAACGCAGGAGGGAGCGGCTTACTGCCCGGCGTGGATCGCGTCGTCCGCCTTGTCGGCGATGGCCTTTACTTCATTGGCGACGGCCTTGGCGCCGTTGTAGATGAAGCCGTAGGTGGGATAGGCCTTGGTGCCGACATCGCCGATCGGCGCATACCAGACGCGCACCGCGCTCCAGTCATTCTTGGCTGAGGTATCGACGACGGTGACGTCGCGCTCGATCTTGCCCTTCATGCCGCCCCAGTTGGCGTGTGTAACCTTGATGATGCGGTCCGAGACGATCTGGGTGACGGTGGCGACATGGCCCGAGCGCATCGAGGAGAGCGCCTTGAACACCAGCACCGAGCCGGGACGCGGCGCGTTGCCCTCCGAATATTTGCCCGTCGCCTGGTGCCACCAGCCGGCGGCTGCGCCGAACAATTGAATGCCCGAGAAGGCCCGCGCGAACGGGGCGCACTGCAGATAGGATTGGGCGTTGGCGGCCGATGGCGCGGCCATTCCGATCATCATCACGCAGGCGGCAAACGCCACCTTGAGGCTCTTGTGCATCTGGGCCGAATCCCCCGATCCCGCTGGTTCGAGACCTGGGTATCCGGGCAAAGGTTAATCGGAAATCACGCTTGCGGTGAGCCGGGGGAGACGTGAGGTGACCTGTGGTGGGACGGAACTTTTGGGTGGAGCGGGGGTTGCAGGGCGCCTTGATCCTCCCCGGCACGGGGAGGTGGCGTCGCGTCAGCGGCGCCGGAGGGGGCTATCTGGCGAGTGCTGCACTCGGTTGAAAGCCCCCTCCACCACCTTCGGCGGTCCCCCTCCCCGTGCCGGGGAGGATCAATGGAGCGCTGCACTATCCAGCTTAAGCTGGGCGGCGGGGATCACCTCGGGGTTCAGGCCCTGCGCACGCAGCGCAGGCAGGAACTGCCTGGCGTCGCCCACGACCACCACGCTCGCCACCGCCGGATCGATCAGCGCCTTCGAGACGCGCTGCACCTCATCGGGGCCGATGGCGGCGATCTTTTGGGTCTGGCGCGTGATCTCGGCGGGATCGACGCCCTGCACGACGAGACCGGCGATCATGCCTGCGATGCCGTCGGTGGTCTCGACCGCATCGCCATAGCTGCCGATCAGCGAGGCCTTGCGTGCGTTGAGCTCTTCGGCGGGCACGGGTTCGGCGCCCATGCCCTTCATCTCATCGCGCATGATGCCGATCACCTGCGGCGCAGTGGGGTTCTTGGTCTGCGTGGCGACCGAGAGCGCGCCGGGCAGGCGGCCCGCCGAGAAGCGGCTGGAGGCGCCATAGGCCAGACCCCGCTTGACGCGGATCTCACGATTGAGCCGCGCCGAATAGCCGCCACCGAGCGCGGTGTTGGCGAGTTGCATCACGTAGAAATCGGGATCGGCGCGGCGGATCGAGGGGCGTGCGATCGTCACCGCCGCCTGTGGCGCGCCGGGCAGATCGACGACGATCAGGCGCGGCGCCGGGTAGGGGGTGGCCGTCACCGCTGGAGCCGGCGCGGCGGTTGTTTTCCAGCCGCCGAACAATTTTTCGGCGAGTGCCTGGGCGCGATCGGGGGTGATGTCGCCAGCTAGGATCAGCGCACTCGTCGCGGGCGACCAGGTGGCACGATAGGCGGCAAGCAAGTCGTCGCGCCGGATCGCGGGCAGCGAGGCGGGCGTGCCGTCGCCGGGCTTGCCGTAGGCGCCATCGCCATAGACGGCGCGGCCGGCGACCAGAGCGGCGAGGCTGGCGGGCGTCTTGTAGGTCTGCTGCAGGCCGTCGAGCGCCTCGGCGCGCGAACGATCGAGCTCCGCCTGCGCGAAGGTTGAATGAAGCGCGGAATCGGCCATCACCGCCATCGCGGCATCGAGCTGATCGGATTTAACCGTCAGCGTGATCGTCGTGCCGTCGCGGGTCGCATCGGCATCGATGCTGCCGCCGGCATTCTCGATCGTGTGGGCGATCTGCGTGGCGTTGCGGGTCGGCGTGCCTTTGGTGAGCAAATCGGCGGTGAGCGAGGCGAGACCGAAGCGGCCCTGCGGATCGGCGGCGGTGCCCCGCGGGGCGATCATGTGGACCGTAACGATCGGCAGCGCATGCCGCTCGAGCACAATCACGCGCATCCCGTTCGAGAGGCGGCGCTCGACGGGCATCGGCACGCTGGGGCTGACGGGTGCGCCGGGGGCGGGGGGCTGGGCGCGCTCGTTCGGGCCGAGCGCGGTGACGACGGGGACGTTGGCCGGGGTGATCAGCGGCAGGCTGGCGATGGTGGGCGCGGCGGTGATCGCGGGGCCCTTGACCTGCGGGAAGGCATCTGGGGCGAGATAGGTGATCGTCACCGCGGTCTGATCGGTCAGCAGGCGCGCGGCGACTCGCTGGACGTCGGCGGCGGTGACCGTCTGCAGCGCGGCGAGGCGCTTGTCGGCTTCGGAAGGGTCGCCATCGAGGATCACGCCCGACCCGAGCAGCGAGGCGCGGCCCTGCGCGGTCTCGCGCTGCTTGAGCGCCGAGGTAACGACCATGTTGCGGACGCGCGTCATCTCCTCCTTGCTCGGCGGCGTATCGCGGATGCGCGCGATTTCCTTGCGCAGCGCCGCTTCGCCTTCGGCCGGGCTGTGGTTGCCCGCCATGATCGCGAAGGCCGCGATCGTGCCCGCGCCCTTCTTGAAATCGGCGATGACATCGGTCTCGCTGGCGATCTCGTCGCGGTAGACCAGATCTTCATGCAGGCGCGAGCTGTCGCCGGCCGAGAGGATGCCGTCGATCATGTTGATCGCGGCATGATCCTTGTCGTCGAGCACGGGCAGCAACCAGCTGATCGCGACCGCCGGCAGCGGCGTATTCTCGACGCGATCGACATAGCGCGCGGGTATCGTCCGCGGCGGTTCCTGCACGGTGACGCGCGGGATCGGCCAGGCGGGCTTGGCGATCGGCCCGAAATATCTGTCGATCCAGCCGTCGAGCTGTTTCGGATCGAAATTGCCCGAGACGACCAGCACGGCATTGTCGGGCCGATAATATTGGGCATGGAAGGCGCGGACGTCGGCAAGGCTCGCGGCGTCCAGCTCCTCGATGCTGCCGATCGTGCCGAGCGCATAGGGATGAACGCGGAAATTGGCGGCCGCGAAATCGCGCATGAACAGCCGGCCATAGGGACGCGCGAGATCGCCGCGCAGCTCCTCCTTCACCACATCGCGTTCGGAGGTGAAATCGGCCTGATCGACTACCAGCCAGCCCATGCGCTGCGCCTCGGCCCAGATCAGCCGTTCGAGATGATTGGCGGGGATCGTTTCATGATATTCGGTGTAATCGTCATCGGTTGAGGCGTTGTTGTTGCCGCCGACATCCTCGGTCAGCCGATCCATCGTCTCAGCGGGCATGTCCCGCGTCGCCTTGAACATCAGATGTTCGAAGAGGTGGGCGAAACCCGATCGGCCCTTGGGATCGTCCTTCGATCCGACATCGTACCAGAGCTGTACCGAAGCCGAAGTGCCGCTCTTGTCCGGCATCTCAAAGACGCGCAGCCCGTTGGGCAGCGTGCGGGCGACATAGTGGAGCGGCGGCACCACGACCGGCGCGGCGGCGGCCGGGGTCGCACAGGCGAGAAGCAGAGCGATCGACGAGAGGATTTTGCGCATCCGGTGATCCCTAACACGGGCCAGCGGTGAACGCTCCCTGAAAGAAACGGAATGCGGGCCTGCAAATCCCTCAAAAACCGCCGCTACCTTGACATTTCGAGAGTTATATTGTACCAAACTGGAACATCGATGCGTTGTTTCTCATTGTTGATTCGTAGTCCGGCGGTGCCTAATTTCGGGTCCGCTTGATCGGCTCCTCTAGCAGCGTGCTCCCGTTTGGGGCCGATGCTCGGGGGCTGGTGCGCCGCCCGCGGCAACCAAAATGATATATTCTCGTTCTCGGGCGGGAAAGGCGACAAGGGACTGAAGTGGCGGATTTCGAGAAAGTCGATCTCACCAATTGCGATCGTGAACCTATCCATCTCCTCGGCGCGATCCAGCCGAAGGGCTATCTTATCGCGGTCAGCCGGGACTGGCTGATCGCGCGCGTCTCCAAGAATATCCGTACCCTGCTGGGCCATGATCCCGATGATCTGATCGGATCGCCGCTCGCCGATTACGTGCCCTCCGTGCTGCTGCACGATCTGCGCAACCGCCTTTCCTATCTGTCCGAACCGGACATGGTCGAGCGGTTGTTCGGGCGGCAGATCGGGACGTCCGGCCAATCCTACGATGTTGCCGTTCATTATTCCGGCGATCAGATCGTGATCGAGGCGGAGCCGGGCAATCCCGGCGACGAGTCCCCGATATCGGTGCGTGCGATGATGTCGCGGCTCGATCGCGCCAAAGACCTGCCCGCTTTTTATCGCGAAGGGGCACGGCAGGTGCGTTCGCTGCTCGGCTACGATCGTGTGATGGTCTATAAGTTCGCGGAGAACGGCAACGGCGAGGTCGTGGCCGAAGCGTGCAAGCCCGGCATCGGCAGCTTCCTGGGGCTGCACTATCCCGCCAGCGACATTCCCCGCCAGGCGCGGGCGCTCTATAAGCGCAATTTGGTGCGCGTCATCCGCGATGTAGCGGCCGATCCGATCCCGATCGTTCCGCAGATCGATGCGGCGGGCAATCAACTCGATATGTCGCTGTCGATCCTGCGATCGGTATCGCCGATCCACATTGAATATCTGAAGAATATGGGGGTCGCGGCGTCGCTGTCGATCTCGATCATCGTGGATGATGAATTGTGGGGACTGTTCGCCTGCCACCATTATGCGCCGCGATCGCCGACTTTTGAGCGCCGTTCGGTGTGCGAGCAGTTCGCGGACATGTTCTCGATGCGGCTGGAATCGCGCGAGCGGCGGCTGATCGGCGAATATGAGCGGCGCGCGCGCGACATATCGGACCAGCTGCTGGGCGCGGTCGCATCGGACGAGACGCTGCTCAACGATCCCGATTGGCTGGGAGATATCTTGACCGGCGCGATCCCGGCCGACGGCGTAGGGGTGTGGATCAACGGCAATTCCGCCTTTTCTGGGACGACGCCGCCATCCGAGGATTTCCGGCGGATCGTGCGCGCGCTGAACGGGCTCCCCGCCGGGCGGGTGTTTACCACAGACTATATCGGCGGCCTGATCGAAGATGCCGGCGATTTTGCGGATCGGGCAGCGGGGATGCTGGCCATTCCGATCTCGCGCTCGCCGCGTGACTATGTGATCCTGTTCCGATCGGAGATCATGCAATCGGTGCGCTGGGCGGGCGATCCGCACAAGCCCGTGGAATATGGCCCCAATGGCTCCCGCCTGACACCGCGCGAAAGCTTCGCGGAATGGCAGGAGAATGTTACCGGCCGGGCCGAGCCGTTCACCCCTTCCGAGGTGCGCGTTGCCGAAACGCTTCGGGCGACGCTGATCGAGGTCGTGCTGCGGCTGGCCGACGAAGCGGCGGCCGAGCGGCGACAATCCAACGCGCGCCAGGAAATGCTGATCGCCGAGCTCAACCACCGCGTCCGCAACATCCTTGGCGTGATCCGCGGCCTGATCCGGCAGTCCCAGCCCGACAGCCCCGAGGTCAAGGATTTCGTCAAGTTGGTCGATGGGCGCATCCACGCGCTCGCGCGCGCTCACAACCAAATCACCGACGATCATTGGGGGCCGGCACCGCTCAAGGCGCTCATCGACGCCGAGGCAGCGGCCTTCGCGGCGACGCGGGAAAGCGCGATCATTGCCAAGGGCGATCCGGTGCTGCTCAATCCCGCGGCTTATTCCTCGATGGCGCTGGTCATTCACGAGCTGGTGACCAATTCGACCAAATATGGCAGCCTCTCCGGGACGGGCGAGGTGCACATCGATTGGTCCCGCAACGGCAATGGCGATCTGGTCATCACCTGGACCGAAGTCGGCGGGCCGCCGGTGTCGCCGCCCAAGCGCAAGGGGTTCGGGACGACGATCGTCAACCGATCCGTGCCTTACGATCTCGGGGGCCAGGCGAGGATCGATTATGATCCTGACGGCGTGCGGGCCGAGTTCGTCATTCCTACCCGGCACGTATCGGAACCCAAGAGCTTCGCCGGGCGCGAGATCAAGGTGCACCGCCCGCACGTATCGAGTCAGCAACCGATCGATCCCACGCAATTCGGCAAAAAGTCTGTCCTGCTGGTCGAGGACAGCCTGATCATAGCGCTGGATGCCGAGGACATATTGGAGCGCTTCGGCGCCACGGTGCTGACCGCATCAACCCCCGAAGCTGCACACGACATCCTCGATCACCAGCATGTCGATTATGCTGTGCTGGACATCAACCTCGGCGATCAGACGAGCTTCGGGGTCGCCGATCGGCTTCGGGAGCTCGGCATCCCCTATTTCTTCGCCTCCGGCTATGGCGAGCAAGCCAATCTGCCGATGGATCACCGTTCCACGACGGTGGTGCAAAAGCCTTACACCACGCACAATATTGCGCGCGGGATCGAAGAGCTGCTGCCGTAGCACCTGATTTGTTTGGTTGCTCGATCTGTATATAAGAGCGAGCGCAGTTGGGAGACTATTCCGGCGGATTGAATTAGAAGCTCATCGCCATCTTGCGGCGACGCATTGTGCCACCGACCAGGCCAAGCCCGCCGATCATCATCGTCCAGGAAGCGGGCTCGGGTACGGAGGCGGACGCCGGCGCGTTCGAGACCCCGTCGCTGAACTCAAGCGACAGGTCCGGGTGGCTTTGCAGATAATCGCTATCGATCGTAAGGTACGGATCGATATAGGCTGCGGTTTGCCCCGGCCCCATCGTGTCGACGTAAGTCTTGAGATAGAGGGTGTAGACCGTATTGGTCTGCATCGTACCTTTCAGATCGAAAGCGCCCTGCGCGCCGCAATTGGGGCAGCCGGAATCCACCAGAAGTGCCGTATTGCCATTGATATCTATCTCGGAAGTCGCGCGGCCGAGCCCACCGTTTGAAACTGCCGATGCGGTAGCGATACCGGAATAATCATAGGGCACCCATAGATCGTCTGGCGAGGTGATCATGACCGAATAGGTAAAATCGGCATATCCGGCCGTATAGTCGCCATATCCTAGACTTGCCGCCGGGCCTTTGTTGGAGCCTATCGCGCTCAGCTGAACGAATGGCGCAGCACTGGCCGAAAGCGTGATGACGCTGGTTCCGCCATAAGGTCCGACGGCCGCGTTGGTCGATCCACTCACCTGTGGGCCTGCACCGCATCCACCGACTACATTGCAGTTATATTGGACATTTGCATTGGCGGTAGCCGCCGGCAGCGTAGTAGCCCCGAAAGCAGCGGAGAACGGACAATAGAATAGCAATGCCTCCGATATGGCAATCGCAGAGCGTAAAAAGGATCGCATATTTACCCCCGGTTGATGCTGTATGAACCTCTTCTCAAAGGGCTATGCGTAGCACGGCCTAGAGCCCGCGACCGTTTTCTTGCGGCGCATCACGGCACCGGCCAGGCCAAGGCCGCAGATCATCATTCCCCAAGAGGCGGGTTCCGGCACATCGGACGAAACAACCGAAAAATTGCTAAAGCTCACGGAGCCGGTCGCGCCATCCGCCGCGTTTGAAACATTGAAGATGCCGAAAGAAACGTCCCCGATTACGCCCGAACCGGAATAGGTTGCCAGCGTTTGGTATGCCCCGCCATCGATCGACATGCTATCGGTGACGACGTCGCCGATGCGCTGCAGCTGAAAAGTTACGATATTTGCCGCGGTGACGGCCGATGCACCCGTAAAGACTCCATTGGTTGTGATAGAGCCGTTCGCAATCGGCGTTCCGTTGTTATAACTATTCGCGCAAATGCCCGTACCACTGCTCTGTACCGTGCTGCAAAAGCCAGCCCCATAATAATTATATGGACCCGTAGTAGGGATGTTGGTCATATCCAGCGTTATCGTGGCCGTGTAATCGCCCGAGAACAGCATGTTCGTGAAAACACCGGGCGCGATATCCGTTCCGGCTTCGTCCGGCCTGTAGGCAAATGTCAGGTTGCCGTTACCGGAGGTGATATAGGATGCGCCGGCATAGGGTGTCAGCGTTGGATCGAGCGTGATGCTCGAAAAATCGGCGGTATAGGTTGTCGCCCCCGCGGCGCCTGCAAGCGCGAGACATGCCGCAACTGCGGCCAATATTCGTTTCATGATGATGACCCCCCGATAGCCCGCCTGCGCTCGACAAAGAATCAAGCGCGGGCAAGCAAGCTTACCGCAAATTAATCATGGGGAATCGGGTGGCTGTGCAATAATCCAAACGGATTATACGGCCCGAACCACTCTGCCGACCGGCCTGTTTCAGACGGCGATCCAGGGTGAATGGCTTACCCGATTTGGATCAACAGGCGGATCAGTTCGCTTTGACGGTTTGTGCCGGTTTTCTGAAACAATCTTCGGAGATGTATTCGGGCTGTTGCCACGGTGATGTTCAAGGCCGCTGCCGCCGTTTCCGGCGAATGCCCTTTGACCAGCGCAGCAGCGAGATCGGTCTCACGTCCCGACAATTTGAATGCATGACGATATAAATGGCGAGCGTCCAGGGGCCTGGCGGTCGGATCGACGAGTTGAACGATTGCCGCCGCTTCAAATGGGGCAAGGATCCTCCTTACCCGGGGAAGCGGAAAGATGGTCAATAGGAAGGGCATACGCCCGGATGGCCGCGCGATACGGATAGCGCCCGAAATTGTATCCATGCCGACTGCCTGCCCCACAAGCGCTGCCAACACTTCTTGCTGAGAGGGCTCCGTACACCATAAGCTTTGGGCCGCAATCCGGAGGCCGTCGCCTTGCCGGATGATGGCCTCGGCAGCGTTTGTGAGATGTATGACTCTTCCTCGTTCGTCGAGAAGGATCAGCGCCTTCGATTGATCGTTTGCCGCGATGCCGCGCCAATATTCTTGGGAAAGAGCCTCCTCATGCCGGAAACCCAAGGCTAAGGCCCGGTTGAGCTGAGGGGCCAGCATTTGCAGCTTTTGGACGGCGTCGGGCGCAATGCCATCCGGACCATAATGGAAAGAAAAACAGCCCCGACCGGTTCCCGAGGGCTCCAAAAATCCAACCGTCGTCAGGTAATGTGACGAGCCCCACTCCTGCTCCCACTGTCGATAAGCCCGAGCTTCGTCGGTTTCATCTCTGACCACATCGGCGTCGGTATAGATCGCGCTGCTCTGCAGGCCGCCCGCCATCGGAACCTGGGGATCGTGTTGCCAACGGCCACCCGCAAGATAGTCATATTCGACCCCTTCGAGCGCTCTCACGGTCTCAAAAACGGGAGGCACTAGTTGCTGCCTATTGATCACTGCGAATATGCCGCCAAGCGAAGCAAGCTCTAACGAAAGCTGATCCGCAAAAGGCCTCCAGAGATCGCTGTCGAGCGCTGCCGCATAAGCGGCATTCACAAGAGCATTAAGCCAATCCATTGGTTATCTCCGGCAGCCCGCCGAAGAAGGCATGATTCCTGCCCTTTTTTCAAGGCCACTTGATCTGCATTATCGGTCAGGCCTGATCGGAGTCAGGCAATGTCGCGCTGATCGCGCTTTCACAGCTATGGCGAGCCGCTTGCTGGCACCCGTTCAGATCAGCCCTGCCAGCGGGCTCGATGGATCGGCGTAGCGGCGCCGCTGCATGCGGCCGGCGCGGTAGGCGAGGCGGCCGGCTTCAACGGCGGCTTTCATCGCGCTGGCCATCAGGATCGGATCCTTGGCCTCGGCGATGGCGGTATTCATCAGCACGCCGTCGCAGCCCAGTTCCATCGCTTCTGCGGCTTCGGAGGCGGTGCCGACACCGGCATCGACCAGTACGGGCACCTTGGCATTCTCGACGATCAGCCGGATCGTCACCGGGTTCTGGATGCCGAGGCCCGAGCCGATCAGCGATCCCAGCGGCATGATCGCCACCGCGCCCGCATCCTCCAGCCGCTTGGCGGCGATCGGATCGTCGGCGCAATAGACCATCGGCAGGAAGCCTTCCTTGGCGAGGATCTCGGTGGCGCGGAGTGTCTCGATCATGTCGGGATAGAGCGTGCGTGCTTCGCCCAGCACCTCCAGCTTGACGAGGTCCCAGCCGCCCGCCTCGCGCGCCAGCCGCAGCGTGCGGACGGCATCGTCGCCGGTGAAGCAGCCAGCAGTGTTGGGGAGGTAGGTGTAGCGCTTGGGATCGATGAAATCGGTGAGCATCGGCGCACCCCGATCGGTGACATTGACGCGGCGCACGGCTACCGTGACCATTTCCGCGCCGGACGCCTCCAGCGCAGCGGCATTCTGCGCAAAATCCTTATATTTGCCCGTGCCGACGATCAGGCGGGAGCGGAAGCTGCGCCCGGCCACCGTCCAGCTATCGTCGGCGATCGGCGCGCCATGATCGCCACCGCCAACGAAATGGACGATCTCCAATTCGTCGCCATCCTCGAGCTTCACCTGCGCGAGCGTCGAGCGGGGCACGACCTCAAGGTTGCGTTCCACCGCCACCTTTTCGGGCACTAGCCCAAGCTCGCTGGCCAGTTGGGCGATGGTCATGCCGCCGTGCACCCGCCGGTGCTCGCCGTTGACCATGATGCTAATCGTGCCGTCGTCGTGGGTGAGAGTCGCCATCCCCGGCATTTAGGGGGCGAAGGCGCGGGGCGCTACCGTATCTCCAAGGATTCCGCGTTCAGTCCTCGCCCGCCGCGATATCCTGCGACAGCTGTTTCTCCGCAGCGTGCGCGGAGCGCAGTTTTTCGGAGCGATCGTGCCGATCGGCCATCGTGCGCCAGGCGGCCTCCGCGCGCAGGCTGCGTTCGCGCACATTGGGCAGATCGGCGGCTGCGGCATCGCGGGCGCAGGAATCGGCCTGGGTAACGTAGAAATCGAGCGTAACGCTCATGGCAGATACTCCTGGGTGCGCCAGCGTGAGGTCACGCGATCGCGGTGAATGAGAATGGTGCAGATGGCGCGCAGCAGATCGACCTTGCGCCAGTGGCCATCGGCATCGGCGCTGGTCAGCCAGCGTTCGGCGTGGCTATGGGCGGCATCGCCCCAGCGGTGACGAAGCCTTTCGGCGACTCTGACGGCATGGGATTCGGACTCTGCCGGTATCGCGCTCAAATTGCGGTGGTCCGGAGGTGGATGGATCGGGGTGGGGCCGGGAGATGATCGATGGTCATGGCCCGCTCCACCTGTAAGCGGGAGCACGAATGTCTCTCAGCCGCCGGCGCCTACGAATCACCAGCCGGGCGATGATGAGCCTTTAGCACGGTGCCCCCGATCGGCCTAATGAGCGGCCTGCCGAGGCGCTCCCAGGCAGGCCTTCTGGACGCTCATCGCCCGCAGAGCAGTTCCCCGATCTGGATGGCGTTGAGCGCCGCGCCCTTGCGCAGATTATCCCCGACCACGAACAGCGCGAGGCCGTGCGGAACGGTCGGATCGACGCGGACGCGGCCGACCATCACCGGATCGAGGCCGGTCGCTTCGAGCGGATTGGGCACGTCGCTCAGTTGCACGCCGGGCGCACTGGCGAGCAGGCGCAGCGCCTCGTGCGGCGGCAGCGGCCGATCGAATTCGGCGTTGATCGAGAGCGAATGGCCGGTGAAGACCGGCACGCGAACGCAGGTGCCCGAGACGGGCAGGGCGGGAAGATCGAGGATCTTGCGGCTCTCGTCGCGCAGCTTGATCTCCTCCTCGGTATAGCCGTCCTCGACCAGCACATAGTTGAGCGGCACGACGTTGAAGGCGATCGGCACGGGCCACTTCCTGACGTGCGGCAGATCGACCACCGCGCCCGATCGTGCCATCGCTTCGCCCTGGCCTGCGCCCGCCCGGATCTGCGCATCGAGCTCCTCGATCCCGGCGAGGCCGCCGCCCGAGACCGCCTGATAGGTGCTGACCGTCAGCCGCTTGAGGCCGGCGGCATCGTGCAGCGGCTTGAGCACAGGCATCGCCGCCATCGTCGTGCAGTTCGGATTGGCGACGATGCCCTTGGGGATTGTCGCCAGCGCCGCGCCGTTCACTTCGGAGACGATCAGCGGCACATCGGGGTCACTGCGCCACGCCGAGCTATTGTCGATCACGATCGCGCCGGCTGCCGCAACCTTGGGCGCGAGCTCCAGGCTGGCCGATCCGCCCGCCGAGAAGAAGACGATGTCGAGCCCGGTATAATCGGCGGAGGCGGCATCCTCGACGGGAATGTTCCGGCCGTTCCATTCGATCGTCTTTCCCGCCGATCGCGCCGAGGCGAAGAGGCGCAGGCTCGCGAGCGGGAAGGCGCGCTCGGCAAGCAGCAGGCGCATCATCTCGCCGACCAGGCCCGTGGCGCCGACGATGCCGACATGAGGATTTTGGAAGCGGGCGACAGTCATGGTTTCGTCTCCTTCAAGGGGAGCGCGGGACCCTGCTTCGTCGTTTAGAGAAGGCCCCGCGCGGTTGGCGGGGCTGTGTCCGGTGGGCGGCTAGATCGCGCGCGCACCGTCCGCCCCGCAAGTGCGGGTCGGTTTCGGGCTAATCGTGATCGCGGCCGTGGACATCGCGGGCGCTGCTAAGCGAGCGGAGCGGACTTGTAAACTGGCCCGCAATCCTCCCCTGGAAGGGGAGGCGGCGCGCGCAGCGCGTCGGAGGGGTATCGAGCTATCGAGAGTGGGATACCCCTCCGTCAGGCCTGCGGCCTGCCACCTCCCCTTCCAGGGGAGGATTGAGGATCGCCACAAAGATCGATCCGCCCTAAGGGCTCGCCTATGGACTTTGACGAACTTCTCATCCGCTTCTTCGGCACCAGTGACATGTCGACCCTGCAGGAGGACCAGATCCTCGCCGGGGTCGAGCGGCTGAGGCTGCAGTTCGGGCTGGAGAGCGATGCCGGGCGGCGGTTCGCGATCTGGTGCCTGCTGTACATGCTCGGCGCCGCACCGGACCTTGACGTCGCCTTCAAGGACGAGGCCGATCGCGAGGCCGCGCGCGACTTCATGGACATGGCCGATGAAGAGGATGACGAGGACTGATCGCTTCGGAAGCTTGCGGCGCGCTAATCATTTGCCGCTGAAATGCGGCGATGCTGGACGTAAAGCGCAAGCTCTGGCACGGGCGATCGTTCATTTGGGACACGGGAACGATGACAGAAGCCACCAACGGCTCCATGCATATTGATCCGGCGCTGGTCCGCCAGCTCGCCGAACTTTTGGACGAAACCCACCTCACCGAGATCGAGGTGCAGGACGGTGACCGGCGCATCCGCGTCGCGCGCAAAGCCGCGGCTGCTGCCGCTGCGCCCGTGGCCTATGCGCCGCCGCCCGCGGCACCTGCTGCGCCCGCCGCTCCTGCGCCAGCGGCTCCCGCGCCGCCCGCGAGCCCGGCCGATCATCCCGGCACGATCAAATCGCCGATGGTCGGCACTGCTTATCTGTCATCGGCGCCGGGTGCGAAGCAGCTCGCCAGCGTCGGCGACAAGGTCAATGCGGGCGATACTCTGCTGATCGTCGAGGCGATGAAGGTGATGAACCCGATCGTCAGCCCGCGCGCCGGCACGGTCACCGCGCTGCTCGTCGACAATGCCCAGCCGGTGGAGTTCGATCAGCCGCTCGTGATCGTAGAGTAAGCGCATGGCGATCGAGAAAGTCCTGATCGCCAACCGCGGCGAGATCGCGCTTCGTATCCACCGCGCCTGCCATGAGATGGGCATCCGCACCGTCGCGGCGCACAGCACCGCCGATGCCGATGCGATGCACGTGCGGCTGGCGGACGAGGCGATCTGCATCGGGCCACCGTCCGCCACGGACTCCTACCTCAATATCCCCAATTTGATCTCGGCGGCCGAGATCAGCCACGCCGATGCGATCCATCCGGGCTACGGCTTCCTTAGCGAGAATGCCAAGTTCGCCGAGATCGTCGAGGCGCACGGCATCATCTGGATCGGCCCCAAGCCCGAACATATCCGCACGATGGGCGACAAGGTGCAGGCCAAGCGCACCGCCGGCGCGCTGGGGCTGCCGCTGGTGCCGGGATCGGACGGCGCGATTTCGGACCTGGCCGAGGCCAAGAAGATCGCGGCCGAGATTGGCTATCCGGTGATCATCAAGGCGGCGTCGGGCGGCGGCGGGCGCGGCATGAAGGTGGTCAACGATCCCGCCGATCTCGAAGCGCAGATGCTGCAGGCGGGCAGCGAGGCGGCGGCGGCGTTCGGCGACGCGACGGTTTATCTGGAGAAGTATCTCGGCGATCCGCGCCATATCGAATTCCAGATCTTCGGCGATGGCAACGGCAAGGCGATCCACCTCGGCGAACGCGACTGCTCGCTGCAGCGGCGGCACCAGAAGGTTCTGGAGGAAGCGCCGTCGCCGGTGATCACGCCCGAGGAGCGCGAACGCATGGGCGGCGTCGTCGCCAAGGCGATGGCCGATATGGGCTATCGCGGCGCCGGTACGATCGAATTCCTGTGGGAAGACGGGAAGTTCTATTTCATCGAGATGAACACCCGCCTGCAGGTGGAGCATCCGGTGACCGAGGCGATCACCGGCCTCGATCTCGTCCGCGAACAAATCCGCATCGCCGAGGGCATGCCGCTAACGCTGCGCCAGGAAGACGTCCAGTTCCGCGGCCACGCGATCGAATGCCGCATCAACGCCGAAGACCCGCGCACCTTCGCGCCTTCCCCCGGCACGGTGACGCAATATCATGCGCCGGGCGGCATGAACGTCCGCGTCGATAGCGGGCTCTACGCGGGCTATCGCATCCCGCCCTATTACGACAGCATGATCGCCAAGCTGATCGTCTACGGAACGACGCGGGCGGGTGCGCTCAGGAGGTTGCGGCGCGCGCTGGAAGAGTTCGTGATCGAGGGCGTCAAGACCACGATTCCGCTTCATCAGGCGCTATTGGACGACCAGGAATTCCTGGAAGGCGATTATTCGATCAAGTGGCTGGAAGCATGGCTGGCGAAACAAGAAGACTGATCGCCGCCTTGGCCCTCGTGGCAGCCGCCACTGCCGCGCCGGCGAAATATCGGCCGACCGGGGCGGACCTGCTCCACAAGATCGATCGGCTGGGCGCACCCGCCGTACTGGAAGACGATTTCAACCTCGATGGCGGACCGGGCTATGCGGTCGTCGAAACGGGATCGGCGGATGGTGTTGCGGTCGCGGTGAAGCTGCTGACGACCGTGGCCGATGCCGCTTACTCCGAGGGTCTGCAGTCGTCGCTCGGCGTGGCCCTGCAACGCCATCCCGAAAATGTGCTGCCGCTGGTCGATAGCGCCTCCGTGCTGGCTGCCGATCATATCTGCCTGCCGTGGATGATCGAATCGCCCCATCAAAAAGTCCGCGACGAGCTGACGAAGACACGCGCTGCGCTCGATACGGCCAGCGCGAAAGCCTATCCCGCCCAGCGCGCCGCCTGCCTCATGCAGATCAAGCGGGCAGAGATGGGCGTTCGGTGAAGGCGACGATCTGGCACAACCCGCGCTGTTCCAAATCGCGCGAGACATTGGCGCTGCTCGAGGCGGCAGGTGCGGACCTCACGGTCATCGAATATCTGAAACATCCGCCGAGCGCCGATCAGTTGCGGATGCTTTACGCCAAGGCGGGGATGTCCGCGCGCGATGGGCTGCGGATGGCCGAGGAGGGCGCCAAGCCGCTCAAGGACGCGGATGAGGAGACGATCCTCGCGGCGATGGCCGCCGACCCGATCCTGATCGAGCGGCCGCTGGTGGAGACCGAAAAAGGGGTCCGGCTCGGCCGCCCGCCCGAGCGGGTGCAGGAAATATTCTGAGCAAGGGCCGACCCGGCCCCTTTTGACTCGGGGCGGAAAACGGGGTTAATGAACCTTTCGCGGCGTAGGGGACTGCCGCGACTGGGGGGACATCATGCGGAATAGCCTTTGGGCAGGGGTTGCCCTGCTGCTCGCCACGCCTGCGCTTGCCGAAAGCACTTCGGTATCGGTCAACGCCACGGGGCCGAACGGCAATCAGGATAATTATTCGTACAATTCGCAGCAGATCGGCAATCCGATCAGCATCGGCCAGACCTATACCGGATCGGCACCCGGCGAGATCCATGTTTCGGCATCGATCAGTCAGGGCCCATCGAACGGCAGCACCAACTATTATCGCACCGCTGCGGGCGGCTGGAACGACGGTTTCAGCATCCTTTCGCCGACGGTCAGCGGCGGCAGCGCGACCGTCAACCTGCTGATCAATGGATCGAATGCGGCGTCGCAGACTGGCGGCTTCGGGGCCTCGATCGCCTTCGTCCGCTATGATTTCTACGATACGCTTGACGAGAGCCTGTGGGATCCTTCCCACCTGATCGCCGAATTCAGCGCCCGCGATAGCGTCTACACCTATCAGCCGCACATGATGCAAGTAAGCGACGGTCAGCCGATGTTCGGTCTACACACGTTCGACATCGCCTTCTCGGGCAATGCGGCCGACATCGGCGTTTCCGCTTTCGCCAGCTGCACCGTGTCGGCCAGCCTCAACAATGGCGCCAGTTCATCGACCAACTGCGATCTCGCGCATTCCACCTATTGGATGGGTGTATCCTCGATCCAGGACGCGAACGGCAATGCGATCGGCGACGCCACCATCCAATCCGAAGGCAGCTTCAGCATGGAGGATGCCTCGCCGAACGCGCCCGGCGCATCGGTGCCCGAGCCGGCGAGCTGGGCGCTGATAGTACTGGGCTTCGGCGCGATCGGTCTTGCCGTGCGTCGTCGGCGGAACGCGCTACCGGCGCTTCGCTAACGCACCGCCCCGCTGACCGAACAGGCGCATCGGGCGCGGTGCGGGAGCACTGTCTTCCACCTCCTGCGCTTCGGGCGGAAACCAGGCGCTGGGCGGCGGAGCTTCGTCCGCCGCGCGCCAATGCGGATTGAGCGCGCGGCGCCATTCCACGAAGCGCGCGTAGGGGATCGCCTCGTCGAACATCAGGCCGCCTTCGCGGTCCCGCCACCATTTGATCTCGCCTTCTAGCGCACCGAGATGCTCGATCTGCAGTACGCACGGCGTATCCGCGTCGAAATAATCGTCGAGCAGCAGCTTGCAGCCCGATTGAGAAAGATTGACCACCTGCGCCGGCTGCGCGAAGTGCCTGACCTGCAGCGTGGCGGCGATGTCGACATCCAGCCGCGGCGCGCGAACCGTGGTGACGCGGCCATCGAACGAACAGTGGGACAGCATCTCGGTGATCGGCATGGCGGATGCGAAAGCGACGCCCATGTCGCCGCCGCTTACCCAGGCGATGCGCCCCTCGATGATGTGGCCGGTGCGCAGCTCGATGATCACCCGCTCATCTTGGGTGACGGGGCAATAGAGTTCGGCGCAGAGCCCGTCGGCGGAGACGTCGCGCAGCCGGCAGAGCTCCGAATGGCCGCCGATGGTCATCTTGGCGACCTCCAGCAGGCTCGCCTGGCGCACGCTACGCCTGCGCTCCGCGCCCGTCACCTCCTCGGCCTCGACAGCGGGCTTGCGCCGCATCAGATCCATCATTCCCAAGGACATCGCTCCCATTTGCGCGTGAGAAGCGAATAACGGACCGTTAATGAGCTTTTGGATGCGGGACTTGGTATCCGCATCATTAAGGATAGCGTGGCGCCGGTTTGCCGACGGCGAGGCGACGTTCGAGCCTTATTGGGCGATCTGATGCGGATCGATCTCGTGGATCGGCAGATCCCAATGGTTGGTGGTGAGTTCCCAGCGGCGGTTCTCGTCCCGCTTCAGGGCCGCGGTATCGGGGAACAGCGCCCTGGTGACCTCGCCCTCATGGGACGCGCCGTCCTGGCCATTGTAGGTGATGACGATGCGATAATCCCAGCGCGATTCCTCGCTGGTGTGCAGACCGGGCTTGAAGACGCTGTAGCTCTGCACATAGCCGCGCCGCTTCTCCTCATCGAGCGCGCCGATCTGATATTTCTGGAAGAGGCGCCAGAATTCGTCCTGATAGCCATATTTGACGCGATAGACCCATTCGACCTGATAGGGCTTGGCGGCGGGCGGTGTCTGCGCCGGGGCGATGCCTGCGAGCGTGGCGGCGGCGACGACGAAGGAGAGGAGCTTGATCATGCGGCGATCTTCGTCCTTGGGGCATCGCGGCGACACGAAGCTTTTATTGACTACTAAATAGGTAGAGTATCTTTTCGCTTGGATCTCGATCAGCCAGGATGCGCCCACGGCTGCAATCGCTGCAGCCCGGGGAGACATTTATGACGTTTCGTACTGTTGCCATGGTCGCGGTCGCGCTCGGCCTGATCGGTTGTTCCAAGACGACGACGGCCGAAAATACGACGACGACCGAAATCGTCTCAAACGATGCCGGGCTCCTGAACGCCGCGGACAATGCGGCCGACCTCGATGCCGGCAACTCCGGCAACGCCAGCGCCGGCAACGCTCTCTGATTTCCCGAATGTAGCAGCCCCCTGCTACACACTTCGCCCCTCCCTAGGCGCGATATCCTTGGCCCGGCTTCTGCCGGGCCTTATTTTTGGGCGGGACAGCAAAAAGGGCGACCCTTTCGGGCCGCCCTTTCCTGTTGCTCTGGATCCCGACCTTCGTCGGGATAATTTCGGCTAAGCCGAAATTACTTGAGTTCGACGGTCGCGCCGGCTTCTTCCAGCTGCTTCTTGACCTTCTCGGCCTCGTCCTTGCTGACGCCTTCCTTGATCGCCTTCGGAGCGGACTCCACCAGCGTCTTGGCTTCGGTCAGGCCCAGGCCGGTGATGGCGCGGACTTCCTTGATGACGTTGATCTTCTTGCCACCGTCGCCGGTGAGGATCACGTCGAACTCGGTCTTCTCTTCAGCGGCCGGAGCGGCAGCGCCACCGCCAGCAGCGGCGGGAGCGGCAACCGCAGCGGCGGCCGAAACGCCCCACTTCTCTTCGAGCAGCTTCGAAAGCTCGGCTGCTTCGAGGACGGTCAGCGCGGAAAGGTCTTCAACGATCTTGTTCAGGTCTGCCATGAGTATCTCCATCGGGGGCGCTTGAGCCCCGCTAAATCAGGTTTATGCTTCTTCCTTGGCCGCATAGGCCCCGAACACGCGGGCGAGCTGAGCGGCCGGTGCCTGCAGCACCGACGCCACCTTGGTCGCGGGTGCCTGAAGCAGGCCCACGATCTTGGCGCGCAACTCATCGAGGCTGGGCAGCTCTGCGAGCGCCTTCACCCCGTTCACGTCGAGAACAGTCGAGCCCATCGCGCCGCCCACGATTTCCAACTTGTCGTTGGTCTTCGCGAAAGCGACGACGACCTTGGCGGCCGCGACCGGATCCACCGAAGTGCTGAGCGCCGTCGGCCCGGTGAGCAAATCGCTCAGCGAAGCGTAAGGCGTGCCTTCGGCGGCAATGCGGGCAAGGCGGTTCTTGGTCACCTTGTAGCTGGCGCCCGCTTCCCGCATTTTCACCCGGAGCTGCGTCGATTGCGCGACGGTCATCCCCAGGTTGCGCGTCACGACGACCACGGAGGTCTCGTTCAGCGTGCGGTTCAGCGCGGCGACCTGCTCGGACTTTTGAGCACGATCCATTGCCATCTCCGTTTTCGTCCGGCGCACCATGCGCCGAACGTGTTTCAGCCAGCCGGGCAAGCCCGATTGGCCGAGGTCCGATGGGGAATGGATGCCTGACCCCCGATGGGGAGTGCAGACCGGATAGCGCTAATGCTTCCGGCGATAAATCTCTTCCCCGTCTAGGTAGGAGATTAAGAAGGGCATAGTCCCTTCACCTACTGTCTCGGACGGTTTCCTCGCCCGAAAGCGAAGAAGTGGCGCCGATACAGAAGGACCGACGCTTTGTCGAGTCAGGAGAGCGGCGCCTCTCTCAGCGCGCGGCCCCGCATCTGCCGTGCCAGCAGAATGCCCACGACCGCAAACAGCACCGCCGCCGCGAGCGCGAGTGAGATATGGACGCCGAGCAGCGCGCCGATCAGGCCGACCGTGATGCCCGAGAAGGTGCGGCAGCCGAGCGCCGCCATTGCATAGACGCCGAGCACGCGGCCGCGCATCTCGCTTGGTGCGTCTACCTGCACCACGGTCTGCGCCATGCTGCTGAACGACAGCTCGAAGAAGCCGGCCGCGAACAGGCAGAGCAGGGCCACCGCGTAAGTGCCCGTCAGCGCGAAGGCGGCCAGCGCGAGGCACCAACCGCCGGCGAGCAGTAAGGCATTACGCGGACCAGTGCGGAAGCCGCCGAGCGTCTCCAGCAGAAAACCGCCTGTGAGCGCCCCGGCGGCATCCGCGGCGAGCAGGGCGCTGTAGGCAAAACCAGGATTGCCGTGCCCGAGAGAGACCGCGAATTCGGGCATCTGCGCCTGATAGCTGTTGCCAATCAGGCCCGATGCCGCGGCGGCGAGCACTGCCATTGCGACGATCGCGGGCCGATCGGCGATCGCGCGGAAGGTGCCGAGCACATCCTTCAGACCGCTCATCGCGCGCGGCGCGACGGCCTCACGCTGGAAACGGACCCGTGCCATCCACAACAATGTCGGCAGATAGAAGCAGCAGTTGACGAAGATGCCCTTGACCGGCCCGAGCCAGATCAACAGCACGCCGCCCACCGCCGGGCCGACCAGAACGCCCAGATAGCGTGCCGTGGCGTTGAGCCGCACCGCGCTCTGCAATTCCTCGCGATCGACGATCGAATAGAGGATCAGCTGGCCCGGGGTCTGCCAGAAAACCCCGGCGCAGCCATGGACGACAAGCAGCAGCATTGCCTCCCAGATCTTCAGAGTGTCCGTAGCGAAGAAAAAGCCCCAGCCGAGCGAGACGCCGATGAACAGGATCATGCTGATCTGGATCAGTCGCTGCGGCTTCACGCGATCGGCCAGCCCGCCCATCGGAATCGAAAACAGGATGTAGGGCAGCCAGTGCGACACCACCGCGAAACCGCCCAGCGCGGGCGAATGAAACTTCTGGAACATCACCCAGTAGCTGATCACATGCTCGATATTGTCCGCCATCATCGCCAGCAGGAACGTTCCGAAATACCAACGGAATTGCGGATGCCGCATGGCGGCGAAGGCGCGCGGGCGGGCGGGGGCCTGGCTCAATCGGTGATCCTCGATCGTGTCGGATGATTCCCGATCGCCGTGGCGCAAAAGGGACGGCGACGGGTATCGCCAAGGACGTGGATGTGGCAAGCGTGCCGCACTTCCAAGGCTAAATTCCTGCAGCGCAACAAAAGGGTCATGCCTCATGGGCAGAGGCGCTAGAGGGCCGCAATCGACCTGGCTGTAAAGCCGGGCGATCCGCATTTCCGGGGAACATTGATACATGCACGTTTCTAAGCTCAGCGCCTTGCTGTTGGCCGGCATTTCGACGATCGTCGTCGCGCCGATGGCCGCGCAGGCCCAATCGACCACCACCGTCGCTCCTGCCGATGCCGGGGCCGACAAGGCGATCGTCGTCACCGCGCAGCGCCGCACCGAAAACGCCATCACCGTGCCGATTGCTGTCTCGGTCCTGCGCACCGAGCAGCTTCACGACTATCAGGCGGCGGGCAGCGACACCCTTCTGTCGCTCTCGGGCAAGGTGCCCAGCCTCTATGTCGAAACCTCGACCGGCCGCATCTTCCCGCGATTCTACATCCGTGGTCTTGGCAACATCGATTTCTACCTCGGCGCGTCGCAGCCGGTCGAGATCGTGATGGATGACGTGGTCGAGGAGCACGTCGTGCTCAAATCGAATCCGGCGTTCGATATCGCGCAGGTCGAAGTGCTCAAGGGCCCGCAGGGCTCGCTGTTCGGCCGCAACACCACGGCGGGCATCGTCAAGTTCGATACCATCCAACCGAGCGCAACCTGGCAGGGCCAGGCCTCCGCCAGCTACGGCACCAAGAACAGCGTCGATGTCGATGCCGGCGTTGGCGGCCCGCTGACCAAGGACGGCAGCATCAGCTTCCGCCTCTCGGGCCTCTATCAGCACCGCGATAACTGGATCCGCAACACCTACACCGGCCCGTCCGACGACGGCACGACTGCGGGCAAGCTGAACGGCTTCAACGAGCGCGACGTGCGCCTGCAGGTGCTCGCCAAGCCGAGCGATGCGTTCAGCATCCGCGTGTCGGGCCATTATCGCGATTATGACGGCTTCGCCTCGATCTTCTATCGCGGTTCGATCATCCAGGGCACCAGCCAGGTGCCCAACGGCTTCAACCGCGGCGTCGTCCAGTATGACGAGGCGCAGAACAACCCGCAGGCCTACAAAACGCACGGCGCTTCGGTGAAGGCGGCTTACGATCTCGGCGACGCGACGATCACGTCGATCACCGCATGGGAGCATCTCTCGGGCTACAGCCGTGGCGATACCGATGGCGGTGCAGCGATCAACTTTCCGCTCGGCGGCGTGCCCTTCGGCTATGGCGAATCGCAGGGCCGTGTCCGCGGGCTCGATCAGTGGACGCAGGAGCTGCGCGTCTCCAGCCCGGATACTGGCCCGTTCAAGTGGCAGTTCGGTGGCATGTATTTCAGCCAGCGCGATCGCACCGAATTCGATCAGCGGAGCTACTTCCTGACGAGCAACATTTTCGGCACCGCACCCAACCCGAACAATTTCGTGCTGCTGCATAACGTCAACACGAGCTGGGCCGGGTTCGGCCAGGCCAGCTATCAGCTGACCGACAAGCTGACGCTGACCGGCGGCGTGCGCGTGACCAAGGATACCAAGAGCACCGATCTGCTCCTGCATCCCAATGTCGCGGCGCTGGCGGTGCCGGCTACCGCGCCGAACTCCTCCTACAGCTGCGGCACGGCTTTCTACTGCCGTCTGTCCTCGACCAAGCCGAGCTTTGATGCCAGCTTGCTCTATCGCGTCGATCCCAACGTGAGCCTCTATGCGCGCGTTGCGCGTGGCTTCCGCGGCCCGACGGTGCAGGGGCGTTCGGCGGTGTTCGGTTCGGCTTATACCACGGCCACTTCGGAGACGAACACGAGCTGGGAGGCCGGCGTCAAGACGGCGGCGCTCAACAACGCCGTCCACTTCAACGTCGCGGGCTTCTATTACACGGTCAAGAACATCCAGCTCAACGGCAACGACAGCAACGGCAACGGCGTGCTGTTCAACGGCAACAAGGGCGTAGGCTACGGCGCCGAAGCCGAGCTGCAGGCGCGGCCGACCAGCCGCCTGAGCTTCACGGCGGGCTTCAGCTGGCTGCACACCGAGATCAAGGACCGCAACGTCTTCGTGCAGGCCGGCGCTGCCGGCGGCGTGCTGGCCGAAACGGTGCTCAACCCGACGGTGCGCCTGGGCAACAATTATTACGCCCAGATCAACGGCAACCCGTTCCCGAACGCGCCGCAGTATAACGTCAACCTGAGCGGCCGTTACGATCTGCCGCTGGATGATCGCAGCAAGCTGTTCATCGCCGGCGATTTCAACATGCAGGGCAAGACCTATTACACGCTCTACAAGACGATCGAATATCGCTCGAACGGCAATTACGAGCTGGGCGGCAAGATCGGCTACGCCTTCAGCAAGTATGAGGTCGCCGCTTTCGTGCGCAACCTGACCAACGAGAAGAACCTGATCGACGTGATCGATACCAACAATTACCGCGCCGGCATCTACAACGATCCGCGCATCTTCGGCGTGATGGTCAGCGGCTCGTTCCGCTGATCTGATACCCGGCATAAGCTGAAAGGGCCGGGAGCGATTCCGGCCCTTTTTTTTGTTTAGACAGGGCGATCCTTGGAGTCGAAATGATGAGCCGACCCGATCCATTTAGCTTGCCCGAATGGCGGGCGCTAAATCGTGAGGCATCTTTAGTCAGCCAAATAATTGGGTCGGGAGCAACCGCTTTAGGAAGAGCAAGCTATGGCAGCGGATTTGGCGAGTATTATACAGCGTTCTTTGGCCTATCTATAGGAATCGAAAGACTGGCTAAGCTTATCCTAGTTGTGGACTATGCGATGGATAATAGCGGATCACTGCCTGAACAACGGAGTGTTCGGCGGTTTGGCCATAACCTCAAAACTCTCATGTCGAAGGTAGAAGAGGTAGCAACCCGGCGTGCTATATCTGTCCGTAGTATTGGTCCAAGCCATCCGATTTGCGCCGCTGTAGTGGATTGTCTTGATGCCTTTGCCGACGCATCGCAAGGACGTTACGCAAACTTTGAAGCCATTGGCAATCGCAGCTTCGATCCGCAGATCGAGCCGGTAAATAAGTGGTGGAACCTTGTCGTTGAGCCAATTCTCGACCTGCATTATCGCGGAAAGCGCGCTGAAGCGGGCGTTAAAGAAAGAGCACAAATCATAAATGCGATGATCGGTCACGTAACAATCGTCAGACATACTGACGAAAGTGGGCGTACTATGTCCGATGTGGAGACTGCGTCTGAGCGAACAGGGCAAACAAAGTGGGCACAGCGGTATGGCCGGTTCTACACGCTATCCGTAGTAAGATGGCTCTCGTATATTTTCAGTGATATGGTTCGAGAAGCATCATATCGACAAGGCATAGATAGCCTGTTCGGGCATTACGAATTCTTCAGTTCTTATACCGTTGATGACCACTTTTTACTGAACAGAAAAATATGGCCCCTAAGTTAGTCGCGGTCGCTTTCGCCGTTTATGGTTAAACAGAAAGGGCCGGGATCGCTCCTGGCCCTTCTCGTTTTCAGGTCTGTTCCGAAGATCAGGCCGCCGAAAACTCGGCGGGGTCGATCTTGATGCCCGGGCCCATGCTCGAGCTGATCGCGACCTTCTTCAGATACTTGCCCTTGGCGCCGGCGGGCTTGGCCTTGACCACCGCATCGACCAGCGCATCGAAATTGGCGCGCAGATCTTCCGCCGGGAACGACGCCTTGCCGATGCCGGAGTGGATGATACCCGCCTTCTCGACGCGATACTCGACCTGACCGCCCTTGGCGGCCTTCACGGCCTCACCGACGTTCATGGTCACGGTGCCAAGCTTGGGGTTCGGCATCAGGCCCTTCGGACCCAGGATCTTACCCAGGCGTCCGACGAGGCCCATCATATCCGGCGTGGCGATGCAGCGATCGAAATCGACCGTGCCGCCCTGGATCGTCTCGAGCAGGTCTTCCGCACCCACGACTTCGGCGCCGGCGGCGCGGGCTTCGTCAGCCTTCGGGCCGCGCGCGAACACGCCGACGCGGACGTCCTTGCCGGTGCCCTTGGGCAGCGTCACGACGCCACGGACCATCTGATCGGCGTGGCGCGGATCGACGCCGAGGTTCAGCGCGACTTCGATCGTCTCGTCGAACTTGGCGGTGGCGTTGGTCTTGGCGAGGCTGATCGCTTCATCGACGGCGTGGAGCTTCACGGCGTCGATGTCCCAGGTCTTCTGCTTCTTGCTGAGCTTTGCCATGATCTTAGCCCTCCACCACTTCGAGGCCCATCGCGCGGGCAGAGCCTTCGATGATCTTCGTCGCGGCTTCGATATCGTTCGCGTTCAGATCCTTCATCTTCGCGGTCGCGATCTCGGAGAGCTGCGAGCGCTTGATCTTTCCGGCCGAAATCTTGCCCGGCTCCTTCGAGCCCGACTTGAGGTTCGCTGCCTGCTTGATCAGATAGGTGGCGGGCGGCGTCTTGGTTTCGAACGAGAAGCTGCGGTCGGCATAGACGGTGATCACCGTCGGCAGCGGCGTGCCGGGGGTCTCGCCGCCGGTCTGCGCGTTGAACGCCTTGCAGAATTCCATGATGTTGACACCGCGCTGACCGAGCGCGGGGCCGATCGGCGGCGACGGATTGGCCTTGCCGGCCGGCACCTGCAACTTGATATAACCCGTAATCTTCTTCGCCATGTTTACCTCCTATGGCTTAGCGGTGCTGACGGCTTGAGGGCCTCCCGCGATTTACAAGCCCTCTCCCATTTTCATGGGAGAGGGTTGGGTGAGGGTCTTCTTCTTTGGCCTCGGTTCCTGACCGAAGAAGAAGACCCTCACCCTCCCACAAATCTCGCTTCGCTCGATTTGCAGGCCCCTCCCTCTCCCGCGAAAGCGGGAGAGGGTAGAAACTATTTCACCCGTTCCACCTGCTCGAACTCCAGCTCGACCGGCGTGGCGCGACCGAAGATCGAGACCGAAACCTTGACGCGGCTGCGATCGAAATCGAGCTCTTCGACCAGGCCGTTGAAGCTCGCGAACGGGCCTTCCAGCACCTTGACGCTGTCGCCGATATCGTAATCGACCTTGATCTTGGCCTTGGGCGCGGCGGTGGCCTGCTCTTCCTTGGTGTTCAGGATGCGCGCCGCTTCGGCGTCCGAGATCGGCTGCGGCTTGCCCGACGAACCCAGGAAGCCCGTCACCTTCGGCGTATTCTTGACGAGGTGATAGACATCATCGTTCATCGCCAGCTTGGCGAGGACATAGCCGGGGAAGAACTTCTTGTCCGACGTCACCTTCTTGCCGCGGCGGACTTCGGTCACCTTCTCGGTCGGCACCTCGACCGCCTCGACGAGCGACTCCAGCCCAAGCCGGGTCGCATCGGTGAGGATCTGCTCCTTCACCTTATTCTCGAAGCCCGAATAAGCGTGGATGATATACCAGCGCGACATAGTCTCTCTTTAACCTTGCACGAGCGACAGCAGGAATCGGACGATCCGGCTGAAACCCCAATCGACCGCGAAGAAGAAGATACCCAGCACCATCGTCATGATCACCACCATGACGGCGGTCATCACCGTTTCGCGCCGGCTGGGCCACACGACCTTGCCGGTCTCGGCCCGCACCTGCTGCGCGAAAATCGGGATGCGGCTGAAGAAATTACCCTTCTCGCCGGATGATTGCGCCAAAACCTAGCCTCTTTCTTCAACAGCCATAGGGCCACAGGCGGCTCCCCGGGTAACCGGCGCCGCCCCTGGCCCTCTAAACCTCGCCCCGAACCTGAAGACCCGCTCGAGCCTTCCCGAAGGAATGGCAGGAGTGGAGGGACTCGAACCCACGGCCCTCGGTTTTGGAGACCGATGCTCTACCAACTGAGCTACACTCCTCCGGTCCGGGAGCGGTGGCGACATAGCGGCGGGTGGGGGCGGGTGCAAGTGGTGGGTTAGGGCTTCCGTTCGCCGGATAGAGCAGCACGTCATAGCTTTCGTCGCCAGCGGTGACATGATTAAAGCTGGCGAGCGGTTGCGTTGCGGCTCTGAGGCGTGCGAGCCCTTCGGGGGTCACGATGAAATCACCGAAGCCGCCGCGCGAGACCGGCTTGCCGTCCGGTGGATCCCGGTCCCCGAGCAAAATCACGATCTTCTTTCCGGTGTCAGCATGCAGCCGCCGCGCAGTATCGAGCAGTTCGTCGACGATGACGGTGCGCCGGGCCGCCTTGGTGAAGCGGGTGGTCTGCCCCCAGCGATGCTCGCGGACCAGATAGAGCGGGTTGGCGACGTAGTAGGGCAGACTTTCGAGCACATAATCCGGATCGCCGATCACGATCGCCCCATGCAGGTCCGGACGGCGCAGCAGCCGCGCGAGTTCGTAGCTGCGGCTCTCGGGCATATCGTGGAAAGGGCGGGTGACGAGGGGGACGCTCGATAGCGTTTGGAACAGGAGAAGCGCGGGAAGGGCGAGCTTCGCAACGGGCGATATCCTCGCAACCAGGCCGCTATCCTCTCGCGTTCGTCCGCCGCCGAATCCTTCTTCACGAAGCCAGGCGAGGGTCAGCAGGAAGACGGTCAGCAGCGCCTGGTGCCGGTACGCACCCGAATAAAGAAAGGCGAAGACGACGAGCAAGCCGAGCGTCGCGGTGAGCCCGGCGATCAGAGCGCCGGGATTGTCGCGCATGTTCCAGAAGATCCCGATCAGTAGGATGGGCAGGATCAGCGCGGCAATACCCTGGATCGGCTGCGGTACGAGCGCGTCGAAGTAATGGCCGCTGGAGGCAAGCGTTTCGAGCAGGCCTGGGCGCGTGATCGCGGCGACGTTGGTCGCGTCCTGCAGCGGCACGTAGACCGTGGCTGCGCAGAGCATCGCGCCGATCAGCGCCAGCCCAGTGCCCAAGCCGAGCGCCAGCCAGCGACGATCCCATCGTCCCGGTGCTTGGCAATGAAGGTCGATCGCCCAGTAGAGCAGGAAGGCAGCGGCGAGGATCGCGGCAGGGAAATTGGTGTTGCACAGCAGGAGCAGCAGCCCCCCGATTACCCAGCCATTGTCCCGGTATCTCGGATAGGCCCAGGCGAGCAAATAAAGGATCAGCATGCTAATCCCGTAGTTTCGCGCCATCACGGTATATTCGTAGAGCGCGAAACGGCCGAACAAGCCCAGCGCCAGCAGCGGCCATGCAAAGGGCGCGCGCATCGTAAAGATCAGCGAGGCGGCGGCACCGACCAAGAAGGCCGTGACGACCAACACCTGCGGATGCGGCCAGAGCGCATGGGCACCGCGCAGCAGCAGATACCAAAGCGCGGGATGACCCTCGCCATGCAGGTTACGCAGCATCGCCCCGACGGTGTCGCCGCTGAGCGCGAAGGTTAGCGCGCGGACTTCGTCGCGCCAGACCACGTGATGCACCGCGAGGAACAGCGCCAGCGCCAGCCAGACAAGATAGAGGATGACGCGGGCACGCGGGCCGGCTCCCGGCTGAACCGCCGCTTTATGGGTATCGATCACAGGAATGGGGGCGCCCTCAGTCACGAAGCCGGGCGGGGCCGGTAGAAGGCGCCGGCCCACCCATTCTCGCAATAGCGGGGGTCAGTCGATCGGGCGAGATCCGCGCCGGGGGGCGAGCAAACACGCGCCTGATCGGAGAGATCGGCCTTCCACGGTCTCGGCCAGACCGCCAGCGGATGATGATGATCGCGCCGCCACGCCGCGACTTCGGCAGGCCAGGATGGCCCATCGCGCAATCCGATGAGCGGCCTCGGGTAGCGGCTGACGCCCGTTTCCAGCATCACTAGCAGGGCCACCGCACAGGCGTAGCGGGGGTTCCAGTCCGGTCGCGACGCCATCACCGCCAGCGCCAGGCCGAGCAGCACCAGGGGAAGGAAGGTGTACCGCTCCGCATCAAGATCGAAGGGGGCATAGCGATCGAGCATGATCATGCCGAAGCCGAACGAAACCGTGGCGATCGACAGGCTCGACAGCAAGAGCCAGAGCGCGGCGTCCTTCCGCCGTGTGGCGAGGTAGAGCAAGGTGGCGAACACTCCGACAGCAGCCGCCACCGACCACCACCATCCGCTCCCCCCTCTCAGTTGCGAACCCACGATCGCGTTGCCGAACAGCTCGGCCTTTCCAAAGCCCAGCGCCGGCATCGCGATCAGCCGGACGAAGATCGCCGCCGCGATCGTGCCGGGATCTAGGACATGCCCCCGCAACGGGCTTGGTCCATAAAAGAACAACAATTGCACCGCGCCACCCGCAGCGAAGGCGATGAACTGGTCCAGCCGCCGCCAATCGCGGTCGATCCATCCGCGCAGGGCGAAGAGCGGCAGGAAGGCGAGCGCCGCGGGTCCGCAGAGCGGCGCTGCGAAGAGCAAAACGCCGTAACCGAGGCGCACGATCACCCGCCGCGGCGAATCGAGCGCCAGGATCAACGCAACGCACAGCGCAAGGTGAAACTGAATGTGGAGGACGTTGAAGAACACCTCCTCGATTCCCGGCGCGATCGCCATCGTCAGCAGGGCGGTAATCACCATCACCCGCCGTTCGAGCCAGTGCGCAGAGCCGGTAAGGATCAGCACGGCGGGCAGCAATTGTACGGCAAGTGCCATCGTCATCGTCAGGTAGGGGGCGGCTTCCAGCGCCACGATGCCACCCTTGACCAAGCGTGCGACCAGCAGCGTGGTCGCGCTGGCGCCCAAGTTCCAATAGCCGGCGAAGGGGCGGAACAGCGCATCCAGCCATGGCCGATGCCAGGCGTAAGCGAGGAAAACCGTGGCCTCTTCGTCCTGGAAGCGTCCGCGTATCCAGGCGCGGGGGATGCGCAGCATGACCAGCAGCGCGAAACCCGCGAGGAGAGCGGCACGCTGGCCACGGCTGAACACCGCGCCCGCGCCCACCGCGGCATTCTGTTCGATTTTATCCGTCACCTAGCCGCCATTTTCGATGCGCAAGGCCTTGTCCAGCCCGTTTGCAAGGTGACGGTTAACCATCGCTGCATTATCTTCACCCCGATGGCCCAGCTCGATCCCGATCTCCTGCTCCGCGCTTATTCGGTGGGCGTGTTTCCGATGGCCAACAGCCGGGATGCGGCGGATGTGTTCTGGGTGGAGCCCAAGAAGCGGGGGATCTTGCCGCTTGATCGCTTTCATCTGTCGCGCAGCCTCGCCAAGACGCTCAAATCGGGCCGCTTCACCACGACCGCAGACGCCGCGTTCGAGCAGGTGGTGAAGCTCTGCGCCGAGCCGACGCCGCATCGCCCCGATACCTGGATCAATCCCGATATCGAGATCGCGTATGCCGAGCTGCACAAGCGCGGCTACGCCCATTCGATCGAGACGTGGGAGGATGGCAAGCTGGTCGGCGGGCTGTACGGTGTGCGGTTGGGCGCGGCCTTCTTTGGCGAGAGCATGTTCAGCCGGGTGCGCGATGCTTCGAAGGTAGCGCTGGCGCATCTGGTCGCGCGGCTGCGGGCCGGCAAGTTCAAGCTGCTGGATTGCCAGTTCCAGACCGATCACCTCGCCTCGCTGGGCGCGGTGGAGATTCCGCGCGCTGATTATGTCGTGCTGTTGGATAAGGCGCTGGGGCTGGGCTCGGTCTCGTCGGCGGCATTGTCGGCGGCGTCGGCCCCTGCCGATTTTTTCGCGATCGATCGCGGGGAGGGGAGCGAGGCGGCGTTGACCGTATCGGGCCCGGTCTCGGCATGGCGCATCGTGCAGCTCTTGGGCCAGACGTCGTAGAGCGGATTCTCGACCGTGTTGAGCGACGGGCTTTCCTTGTAGAGCCAGCCCGAGAATATCCGCCGCCATTGCCCGTCGGCGCCCTGTAGATCGGCCTGGACGAAGGCGCCGGTCAGCTGCTCGGGCTCCCAATCGGCGGTCTGATCGCAGGCGCGCAGGCGGACGATGAGATTGCCCAGCCGCACACCCTGGCCGGGATGTAGCGAGATATCGCGTGAGACGCCGTCGCGCTTGTTGAGTACGCCCAGTACCGCGATCCGCTCGGCCATCGGCGTATCGCTGGTGGCGAGCGGTGGCGGCGGGGCGCTGTGCTTGCCCGGTGTCGGCGCGGGTTCGGAGCTGTTGCCCTGATCGAGATCGGGCGAGAGCGCCGCGGTTTCGCTGGTGTTGGTTTCGTTCTGCAACGCGCGGGCGCCGAAGGCCAGCGCGGCCGCGCCGATGAGGCCGAGCGCCGCCGCGCCCGGCTTGCCCAGCTTCATGGCGTCGTGCCCGCTCCAGTCGACGGGGCAGGGGCGGTGCTGGACGTGGAGGGCTTGTTGATGAACTGGCCGATCAGCGCCATCAGATCCATCGCGCCCTGCGTATCGGTGATCGTATCGCCGTTCTTGAGCATCTGCTCGGAGCCGCCGGGGGTCATCGCGATGAAGGGATTACCGAGCAGCCCTTCGGAGGTGATCGCCGCGCTGGAATCCGCGGGCAGCTTGATGTTCGGATCGAGCGCCAGCGTGACTGCGACCTGATAGCTTTTGGGATCGAGCTTCTGGCCCGTCACTTGGCCGACCTTGAGCCCGGCGACCTTCACATCGGTGCCGACATTGACGCCGCTGGCGTTGGGGAAGAGCGCCGTGATCTTGATGCCGCCGCCATGCTCGCCGCCGGTCGCGCGCCAGGCATAAAGGATGAAAATCGCAGCAAACAGCACGACCGCCAGGCCGACGATCGCTTCGCCGAGATTTTCCCGGAAAACCGCCTTCATGCCTCGGGACTCCATGCTTCATAATCGCCGGTGGCGGCGGCGCGGGTGCCGCCGCGCTCCAAGGCACCCGCGGGCCGGAACGCCGCGCTGGTGCCGGTCAGGTTCGGCACAGCCGGTTTTTCCCAGGCGCGGGGTGCGGGCAGCGTTTCCGGGATCAGGTCGGTGGTGTGGTGCAGCCAGCCATGCCACTCGGGGGGCACGCGGCTGGCGTCGTTGGCGCCGTTATAGATCACCCAGCGCTTGCCGTCTTTGCTGCCGAAATAGGTATTGCCGAGCCCGTCAGTGCCCGCCTTGGTGCCATTGGCGCGGCTGAACAGCAGGGTGCCGATCGTGGCGCCCTCCCACCAGGTGAAGATTTTCATCAGGATCGACATGAGGGTCGCTTAGCCGGGGAGGGCGGGGGCGTGCAACGTGGAAACGGCGAGCCGACGCTTTACCAATCGACCTTGTCGCCAGGCTTTACACCCTGCCTTGCCGCGATGCCGCCGTTCAATTCCAGCACGGCGGCGACGGGGCTGTCACACGGGATCAGATCCTCGGACATCGGCTTGGCGTTGGCCGCGATCGAAATGATGCGGTGATCCGGGCCGATGAAGACGATGTCGAGTGGAAGATAGGTATTCTTCATCCAGAAGGTCGCCGGGCGCGGCGGATTCATTGGGAAGATCATGCCGTGGCTGGGCGCCATGTGCTTGCGGAACATGAGACCAATCTCTTGCTCCTCGCCGGTCAAAGCCAGCTCGACTTGATATTTGCGAACATGCGCGCCCCGAATGGTAAGCGTCGTCGTCTTCAGGCTCTGTGCCGCGGTCGGTGACTGGGCCTGTAGAGCGGGCTGTAGACTGGCGGCTATGACGAGTAAGGCAAGCCCGCCGAAAGCAAATCTCACGGCAGCTCCACAGATACGGCGAGTGGTCCTTTGCGCCCCTGCGCAATCCGGGCGAGCAGCGGCTGATCGGGCTGCAATTCACCAAGGCCGGCGCGGCGCACGGTTTCCATGTGCAGGAAGATATCTTCGTTCTGGCCCTCGCGCAGTACGAAGCCATAGCCCTTGAGCTGGTTGAACCATTTCACGCGGACCGGCTCGGGCGTGCCCGCGATCGCCGCCAGCGCCAGCGGATCGACGCGATCGGCATTCTTCTTGGCGATGAGATCGGCATCGGGGCCGGTTGCCGTGGTCAGATCGATCTTGAGGATCTTGCGCGCCTGCAGGCCGCGATTGCGATCGACGGCCTCGCACACGATCCGCGCGCCTTCCGGAAGAGTGCGGCGGCCATGTTCTTTCAGCGCCGAGAAATGGACTAGAACATCGCCCTCGCCATCGTCGCCGACGATGAAGCCGAAGCCGCGCGTTCCATCAAACCATTTGACCGAGCCGCTAACACACCGGATGGGATCCGAATCTTCGACTGTCCCCGCCGGCGAAGTCCCCCCCCCGAGGCCCTCCGCTAAAATCATGGCCTTACGCCCTTCCCTCACCTGTACGGAGCGTGATTTCGCACCGTCGCAACTCAACAGGCTACAAGAGTAACAGCTTCCGAGGGAAATAACATGAAAATTGTGGGGCGGCGGGCAATTTAACCGTCTTCGTTCAGCTCTTCGGGCGTGCGTGCAGTGGCGATGCGGCGGGCCGTGGCAAAATCATGACCTGCGCGTACCAGCGCGGCGATCCCACGCTGCTGATCCTGCGGCGTGATAGTGCCGGTGGCAAAGGGCCCGATGCGGCGCTTGCGCGCCAGCCGCAGCGCGGCATCGAACCCCTGTTCGCGCGCCTCCTCGCGGACTGGAAGCGCATCCTCGGCGACGATACCGGCCTGTTGCAGCGCCTGGCCGATGCGGCGCTCGCCATAGCCGCGCCGCGTGAGCGCCGCGCCGCGCGCCGTGGCGAAGGCGCGATCGTCGACATAGCCGAGCGCGGCAAAGTCCTCGGCCAGCGCCTCCAGATCTGGCCGGGCATCGCCCTGCCAGCCGCGCTCCTGGATCTTGCGTGCCAGATAGGTGCGGAGTTTGGCGCGTGTCGTGGCATAACGGCCGACGTAGCTCAGCGCGATCCCGCGCAACGCGGGACCGTCGAGCGGCGGCGCCGGCCGGCGCGATGTGGGCTTCTGTTCCACGCGCCATGTTTGTGCCACAGACGTGCCGGAATAAGAACGTCTATGGCAGCTTAAGGAAAGCGCCTCATCGCGATGCGAGGGTCTGTGAGACAATTTGGAGCGCGATGCGCGTGAATGCCGAAGTGAAGTTGGGCTGGGAAGGCGCCGTAGCGCTGATGCCGACGCCCAGCGACGACGATCGCCCGCGCGTCTATGCCGAATTTCCGACGCTGGCCGCCGCACTCGATTATGCGGCCGAAGGCATCCGCGGGCTGAACTTTCACGATCCACGCGGCCAGCTTACCCAAGCCTATCCGTTCGCCGAGCTGCGCAGCGATGCGTTGGCGGCAGCGGCGCGGCTGATGGCGCACGGCCTGAAACCGGGCGATCGCGTCGCGCTATTGGCAGAGACCGGCCCTGAGTTCGCTGCCGCCTTCTTCGGCGCCATTTATGCGGGCATCTGGCCGGTGCCGCTACCGCTGCCCACGTCGTTTGGTGGGCGTGATGCCTATGTCGATCAGCTTGCCGTCCAACTCGGCAGCTCCGATCCCAAATTGTTGCTTTTCCCGACCGAGCTTGAGGGGATGGGCGGCGAGGCCGCCAGGCTTACTGGCATAGACGCGATGAGCTATGCTGCGCTGAGCACGCTTGCGCCTTCGGACGAACCGCTGCCCGCGCTGCAGCCTGACGATATCGCCTATCTGCAATATTCGAGCGGATCGACGCGCTTCCCGCACGGTGTCGCGATCACGCACCGTCAGTTGCTCGCCAACCTGCACGCCCATTCGACGGGGATGAAGATCACCGAGGGCGATCGCGGCGTTTCCTGGCTGCCCTGGTATCATGACATGGGGCTGGTCGGTTGCCTGCTCTCGCCGGTCGCCAACCAGATGTCGGTCGATTATCTCAAGACCGAGGATTTCGCGCGCCGCCCGCTCGCCTGGCTCGATCTGATCAGCCGCAATCCGGGCACAACGCTCTCTTACTCGCCGACCTTCGGCTATGACATTTGCGCGCGGCGCATATCCAGCCAGACCAGGGCCTCGGATCGTTTCGATCTTTCGCGCTGGCGCGTGGCCGGCAATGGCGCGGACATGATCCGGCCGGACGTGATGCAGGCCTTCGTCGATGCCTTCGCCGAGGCGGGCTTCCAGGCCAGCGCCTTCCTGCCGTCCTATGGCCTTGCCGAAGCGACGCTGGCGGTGTCGATCATGCCGCCGGGCGAGGGTCTGGTGGTGGAGCTGGTGGAGGAGACCGAGCTTTCGGGTGGCGGATCAGCCGCGCTCGGCCGGCCGCAACGCTATCGCGCGATCGTCAACTGCGGCAAGCCGGCCAAGGGCATGGAGATCGTGATCCGCGACGAGGACGGCTCGCCCTTGCCTGAGAAAGCGATCGGCAAAGTGTGGTGCCGCGGCTCTTCGGTGATGACCGGCTATTTCCGCGATCCCGAAGCGACCGAGGCCTGCCTGGTCGATGGCTGGCTCGACACCGGCGACATGGGCTATTTGAGCGGCGGCTATCTCTACATTGTCGGCCGCGCCAAGGACATGATCATCATCAACGGCAAGAACCATTGGCCCCAGGATATCGAATGGGCCGTGGAGCAATTGCCGGGCTTCAAGGCCGGCGACATCGCCGCCTTCGCGATCACCACCCCCGGCGGCGAGGAAACCCCCGCCGTGCTGGTACAATGCCGCACCTCCTGCCTTGAGGAGCGCGCCAAGCTACGCGAACAGATCCGTGAACGGGTGCGCGCGATCACGGGCATGAACTGCGTGATCGAACTGGTGCCACCGAAAACCTTGCCGCGGACGTCATCGGGGAAGTTGAGCCGGGCGAAGGCGCGGAATTTGTATCTGTCGGGCGAGATCCAGCCTTATGAGATGGCGGCGTAGCGCTATTCCCGGCACTTCTGATGGTTGATCAACGGCAAATCATTGATGCTGGCGTCACAGCACTCATAACACTGCGCAACGATGTGCAGGCCTTGCGCCAAATTCGACCAATCGAAGCCGACACAGAGGGGCCACCTTATTTATTAATATCCAATCCTATCATTCCGGCCTGTGTTGAGCGAATTTGTTCCTCTCAAGCGCAAGCATTTAATTGTCTTTTTGATTTGGGGCGGCAACGTGCCTCTGAAAGCTCTAGGATGCACGCTTTGCGTCTAGAAAGGGTAAACGCGGTCAGACGGCATTGCTCTGATATAGATATAACTAATCTTACTCAAAGAGGCGTGAGGAATGCGCTAGCGCACTTCGACGAGCGCCTATTAAAAGCTTTGCTTAATCCTGATAATAAGGGTGGCTGGATGCAAGATCTTGCAGCCAGTCATAGAGCAGCGTTTGACTTAGGCCCTGATGCTGAGCAACGCATGGTGCGAGCCTACTTTTATCACGAAGATGTTGTTTATGTGTTGGGTGAAACCTTGCGGCCTTTTGCAATGGATACAGAGGCGGCCTTAGTTCTCGCTCGATTCGGCGTTCCGGGTCTTCCCGAGGTGCCTCACTTTGCTGCGATGAATAACGATGAGCCGCCAGTTTGTTAGGGCGTCCCTAAGGCTGGATTTATTACGATGTTGCGACCTTCTCCGATCCATATACCAGCGGCACCCTTAGCTCCGCCGAGAAGCCATCCTCGCTCTGCTTCAGCCGGATATCCCCGCCATGCGCCCGCGCGATCGAGCGGCAGACCGCCAGGCCTAGCCCACTGCCCGCCTTATCCGAATTGCGCGCGGCCTCGCTCCGGTAAAACGGCTCGAACACGCGATCCATCTCGTCGGCGGGGAGACCGGGGCCGTCGTCGAACACTTCGATCACGGCTTCGTCGAGGACGCGGTGGAGGCGGATGCGGGCGCGGTCGCCATATTTGATCGCGTTTTCGATGAGATTGTCGAGCAGGCGGCGCAGGCCCAGCACATCGACCTCGACCTGCGCCTGCTCGGCGCGCTCGATCACGACGTCACCGCCGACCAGCCGCGCATCCTCCACCACTTCATCGACGATGGTGTTGAGATCGAGCCGCTCGCGGCGGGCAGGCGCGGAGGCGTCACGGATGAAATCGATGACCTGCGCGATCATCGCCTCCATCTCGTCGACTTCTTCCAGCAAGCCCTCGCGGACGTCCTCCGCCTCCACATCCTCGATGCGGAAGCGCATCCGCGTGAGCGGGGTGCGCAGATCGTGGCTGATCGCGCCGATCATCGCGGTGCGATCGTCGACGAAGGCGCGCAGGCGGTTCTGCATCAGATTGAAGGCGTGCGCGGCGCGGCCGATCTCGGCGGGACCATCGAGCGGGCCGATCTCGGCGGCGGGATCTCGGCCGAGCTTTTCGGCAGCGCCCGCAAAACGATCGAGCGGCTTGACCAGACGCCGCGCGAACAGCCATCCGAGCGGCACCACGATCGCCAGCGCGATCGCGAACCAGAGCAGCACGCGCCGCTGCCAGCTGTTCGGGAACGGCTCGGGGGCGGGTTGGACGACCGCCCATTTGCCATCGGACAGCCGCAGCGCCGCGACGAAATCGCCCTGCACGAACGGCGCCTGGGCAAGACCGAACAAGGAGCGGCGCGTAGGAGCGATCGCAATCGGCGGGCCGGCGGGCGCCTGTGAGGCATGCGCTTGCGGTTGCGGCTGGAGCGCGGTGGATTTCTCCGGCACCGGCGTGAAGCCGAGCGCGGGAAGGGGGACGGGCGCAGCGGTGACGACAGGCGCGGGCGCGGGTGCCGCGATCGTCCGCTGCGGCACGGTACGCGGGGGCGTAGGCACCGGCGTCGGCACGCTGAGCAGCGGCGCGGCGACGGCTGCGCGGGGGAGTTGTAGCGCGGGCGTAGCCAGCAGCGCGTTATCGGTGGCGGGATTTCCGAAGCGCGCGATCGGCCCGTTGAGCGCAGCGCGCGGGCTGATCGGCAAATTCTGCGCTTCACGCGCGGCATCGGCGCCCGCGGCGACGCCGCCCAATGCGCGCGCGGTGATCTGCGCCGCGGCCTGCTCCGTCGTGATTGGTGGGGTCACGATGTTAGCGGTGGACGTGCCCGATCGGCCCCGAAGCAGGGCGGGCACCGCCGCGCCGCCGTCACCGGTGATCACCAGCTCGCCGTGCCGCGCGGCGATCGCGCCCATGTTGATCAGAGGCCGAGCGTGATCGCTGCGCATCATCTCCCCCATGACATTGGCGCCTGGTCCAACGCCCGGGCCGTGTCCCAGCGCGCCTTGGGGAATGCTGTCGTGTGGCGGAGCCACCATGCCGAAACGCGCCATCGCCGCCGCCGCACCGGGCGGCGGCGCGAACTGGGCGAGGACGAGCAAGGAGCCGGGGCGCGGTTGCGAAACCCAGGCGGCGGGCTGCACAAAGCTGTCGTTCGCCATCGCGCCGCTTGTGATCGCCTCGCCGTTCATCGCGAGGGTGCGCGGCTGCGCCGTGCCGGCGAAGGGCAGGGGCGTGTAGAAAGCCAGGCTGACACGGCCGGGATCGACGCCCATCAGATGCGCAAGCTCGGTCTGCGATCGTTCAGACACCAGCCAGCCCGCGCCCTTCACGTCGGGCGGTCCGTTCTGGACGATACGCTGGAGCTGCTGCGTGCCCTTGCCGCCTTCGGCGCCCGCCAGCCGCGCGGCGATATCGTCCAGCCCATATTGCGCGGCAGGCGCGGGCGGGAGCAGGACGGTGAGGATCAGGGTCACCAGCTGTGCAACGAGCAGCCCGGCGAGCAGCATCGCCAGGATCTGGAGCGCGAGCGGCGGGCCGCCGAGCCGGGGACGGTGCGGGCTCATCAGGCGCGATTATGGCATAAGCGGAGACGCATGGGCACTCCTTGCGGTGACAGCCCAATGTTGCGCAAAGATTTCGGGGATTTCGCAGCCGCGCGGGCGTTGTGAAGCACCGCGGACATATGGCGATCACGCAAGGCTGGCATTCGCGGGGCATGAACGCCATCATGCACAATATGGATCTCGCCACCCGCATCATGATCGTCGATGACGATGCCGGCATCCGGCGGCTGATCTCCTCCTTCCTCGATAAGCACGGCTTCAAGACCGAGACCGCCGCCAATCCGATCGAAATGCGCGAGAAACTGGCGCAGGATCGTTTCGATCTGATCGTGCTGGACGTGATGATGCCGCGCGAAGACGGGCTCTCGGCGCTCCGTTCGCTGCAGGGCGATGATGCGCCGGCGGTGATCATGCTCTCAGCGGTGGGCACCGATGTCGATCGCATCGTCGGGCTGGAGATGGGCGCCGAGGATTATCTCGCCAAACCGTGCAACCCGCGCGAACTACTGGCACGGATCCGCGCGGTGCTGCGGCGGCGCGAGAAGCATGACAAGGGCGGCCCCCGCGCGGCGACCGCGGCCGCACCGAACGAGGAGGCGCATGACGAGCGCCGCTTCCAGGGCTGGCGGATCGATATGGACATGCGGATGGTCTATGACCCGGACGATCAGATGGTGAACCTCACCGATGGCGAATTCCGCCTGCTGCGCGCCTTCGTCGAACATCCGCGCCGCGTGCTGACGCGCGACCAATTGCTCGATTTCGCGCGCGGTGAGGACAGCGACCATTATGACCGCGCGATCGACGTCCAGGTCAGCCGCCTGCGCCGCAAACTCGGCGAGACGCGCGGCGGCGGGGAGCTGATCCGCACCGTGCGCAATGAGGGCTATCTGTTCACGCCCACGGTGACGCGGGGCTAAGACCTCTCTTGAACCGCTTGCCCTGAGCTTGTCGAAGGGCTGTTCTTCTTTCTGCGGTGAAGAGGGACGGTGCTTCGACAGGCTCAGCACGAACGGTTTCAGGCGGTCGGCAGCTTCCCGTCGAGCAAGCCGATGACGCCCGAAAAATCGAGTCCGCCATCGCCCTGATTGACCATCGCCTGATAGAGCGATTCCGCCAGGCTCCCCATCGGCACCGCGGCATCCACGCCGTGCGCCGCGCCAAGCGCCAGCTTGAGATCCTTGAGCATCAGCGCCGCCGCGAAGCCGCCCTGATAGCCGCGATCGGCGGGCGATTCCGGGCCGACGCCGGGCAGCGGGCAGTAGCTGTTGAGCGACCAGCTCTGCCCCGTCGCCTTGGAGGCGATATCGAAGAAGACCTTGGGATCGAGCCCGAGACGCACCGCCAGCGCCAGCCCCTCGCAAGTGCCGATCATCTGCGAGGCGAGGATCAAGTTGTTGCAGATCTTCACGCTCTGCCCCGCGCCCGCCGGGCCGGCGTGGATCACCGCCTTGCCCATTTTCTCCAGGATCGGGCGCGCCCGTTCGAACGCCTCTGCCTCGCCGCCGACCATGAAGGTCAGCGTGCCGCCGTTGGCCGCGGCGATGCCGCCTGAGACCGGCGCATCGACCATCGCGATGCCGATCGCTGCCGCTTCCGCGATCACCGCCTTAGCCGAGGTCACGTCGATGGTCGAACAATCGATCAGGATCGCGGTGGAGGGCACCGCGCCGAAAATCTCGTCGCGATAGACACCGAGGACATGCTTGCCCGCGGGCAGCATCGTGACGACGACCTCGGCATCGGCCACCGCCTGGGTGGCAGAGGGCGCGCGCATGCAGCCAGCTTCCTCGGCCCGGGCGAGCGCGGCTTCGGAAAGGTCAAACGCCTTCACGCGATGCGCCGCCTTGGCGAGGTTTGCGGCCATCCCCCCGCCCATATTGCCCAATCCGATAAAGCCGACTTTGGCCATGCGTTTAGATCCTCATCCGTTCGCCCCGAGCGAAGTCGAGGGGCGTGCTGCTTGGCGCAAGATCCGAACGTGCCTCGACTTCGGTCGGCACGAACGGCGCGGCCTTATCGTCCTACCCAATTCCCCGCCCGTTTCTCGACGAACGCCGTCATCCCCTCAATCTTATCCTCGGTGGCGAACAACCCATCGAACAGTCGCCGCTCGAACAGGATGCCGGTCGCGAGCCCGGTTTCGAACGCGGTGTTGACCATTTCCTTATTGGCGATGGCGGCGAGCGGCGGCATGGCGGCGATCGCAGCGGCGGTTTTCAGCGCCTCGTCCATCAGTTCGGCGGCGGGGACGATCCGCGCGACGAGACCCGATCGCTCGGCCTCCTCTGCGCCCATCATCCGGCCGGTGAGGCACATCTCCATCGCCTTGGCCTTGCCGATCGCGCGGGTGAGGCGCTGCGATCCGCCCATGCCGGGCGCGACGCCGAGCTTGATCTCGGGCTGCCCGAACTTGGCGGTATCGGCGGCAAGGATGAAATCGGCCATCATCGCTACCTCGCAGCCGCCGCCCAGCGCGAAGCCCGCGACCGCCGCGATCCAGGGCTTGCGTGTCGCGGTCACCCGCTCCCAGCCGGCGAAGAAATTGTCGCCGAACGCGCCGGCGAAGCCCATCGCCTGCATCTCCTTGATGTCGGCGCCCGCCGCGAACGCCTTCTCGGAGCCGGTGAGGACGAGGCAGCGCTGGGTGGAATCGGCATCGTAGGCGGCGAAGGCGGCGATCAGATCGGCCAGCACTTGGCTGTTGAGCGCGTTGAGCGCCTGTGGGCGGTTGAGCCGCACCAGCGTCACCGCGTCATGCTGCTCCACCAGGATCGTTTCGTAGGTCATGCTCAGGCTCCGGTTTCGGGCAGGGGGGTCCAGGCGTCGCTGGCGGGCAGAGGCTGGAAGATGGCATCGATCAAGCTGTCCGGCGTCTCGGCGATGCTCGGCGGGTTCCACCGGGGCGCATTGTCCTTGTCGATGATCAGCGCGCGCACGCCTTCGACGAAATCGGGGCGCTGGAGGATATGCACGGCAAGGCCATATTCCATCCGCATCTCGTCCGCGAAATCGACGTGCTGCGCGCCCTCGGCCAATTGGCGCAGGGCGACCTTCATCGTCTGCGGCGATTTCGTGTCCATCACGGCGATCTGCTTGGCGGCCCAGTCCGATCCATCGGCCTCCAGCGCGGCATGGATATCCTCCAGCCGATCGCTGGCGAACAGCCGATCCACATCCGCGCGCGCGTCCGCCAGCTTGCCCGGCGGGGGCATGACGGCGGCGTCGGCGAGGATGCGTTCGAGATTGGCAGGGGCGTAGACGATCGCGGCCTTTACCGCGTCCAGCTTGTCGCTCTCGATATAATGGGTGGCAACATCGAGCGCGACCGCATCGGCGCCGTCGATCCGCGCGCCGGTCACCGCCAGATATTGCCCGGTGCGGCCCGGCATCCGGGAGAGATACCAGCCGCCGCCGACATCGGGGAACAGGCCGATCCCAGTTTCTGGCATGGCATAGACGGTGCGCTCGGTGGCGACGCGATAGCGCGCTGGCTGGCTGATACCGACGCCGCCGCCCATCGTGATGCCGTCCATGAAGGCGACGATCGGCCTGGGATAGACGAACATCAGATGGTTGAGCCGATATTCGCGGTGCCAGAAAGCGCGCGCATGCACGCCGTCGCCTTTGGCGCTTTCGGCCATCACCCGGATGTCGCCCCCTGCGCAAAAGCCGCGGCCTTCGGCATGATCCAGCAGCACGGCAGTGATCGCCGGATCATCCTTCCAGGCGAGCAGCGCCTCGATCATCGCATCGCACATGCCGAGCGTCAGCGCATGGATCGCCTTGGGGCGGTTGAGCCGCAACCGGCCGACGCCGCCTTCAACCGAGACGATAAGCTCGGGCGCATCGCTCACTGCCGGGTGAGCTCGCGGCCGACGATCATCCGCATCACCTGATTGGTGCCTTCCAGGATCGAGTGGACGCGCAGATCGCGCCAGAAACGCTCGATCGGATAATCCATCAGATATCCATAGCCGCCGTGCAGCTGCAGCGCGCGATCGACCACCGAGGAGCCGGTATCGGTGGCGAAGCGCTTGGCCATTGCCGCGAAGCGCGTCTTGTCGGGCGCGTTTTCGGTGACCTTCACCGCCGCCGTATAGAGCAGGGCGCGCGCGGCTTCTAGTTCGGTCGCCATGTCGGCAAGCGTGAACTGTGTGTTCTGGAATTCGGCGATGGCTTGGCCGAACTGCTTGCGATCCTTGGTATATTGGATTGCCTCGTCGAGACAGCGTTGCGCACCGCCCAGCGAGCAGGCCCCGATGTTGAGGCGGCCGCCGTCCAGCCCCATCATCGCGATCCGGAACCCTTCGCCCTCAGCGCCGACTCGATTGGCGACGGGCACGCGGACGTTATCGAAGATCACCTGCCGCGTCGGCTGCGCATGCCAGCCGAGCTTGCGCTCGTTGGCGCCGAAGCTGACGCCGGGCATGTCCTTCTCGATCACCAGACAGGAAATGCCTTTCGGTCCCTCCACCCCCGTGCGGACCATCGTGACGTACAGCTCGTTCTCGCCCGCGCCAGATATGAACTGCTTGGAGCCGCTGACGATATAATGGTCACCATCAAGCCGGGCGCTGGTCTTTAGTGCGGCGGCGTCCGACCCCGATCCCGGCTCGGTCAGGCAATAGCTCGCCATCGTCTCCATGGTCACGAGATCGGGCAGAAAGCGCGCCTTGATCTCCGCGCCGCCGAAGCGATCGATCATCCAGGCGGCCATATTGTGGATCGAGATGAAGGCGCTGGTCGCAGGGCAGCCATAGGCCATCGCCTCCATGATCAGCGCCGCCTCCAGCCGCCCGAGATTGATCCCGCCGCTCTCCTCGCTGACGTAGATCGCCGCAAACCCGAGCTCCGCCGCCTGCTTGATCACGTCGCGCGGGAAGATGTGCTTCTCGTCCCACTCGGCGGCGTGAGGCGTGATGGCGTCAGCGGTGAAACGACGCGCGAGTTCTTGAATCTCGCGCTGATCGTCGGTCAGGTCGAATTGGCTCACGGCCCCGGCCTCAGCCCATCGTCGGGATGATGAAGGCGCTATCGCCCGCGCCGCCGTCGGGCCAGCGCTGGGTGACGGTCTTCACTTTGGTCCAGAAACGGATGCCTTCCATGCCGTACTGGTTGGTGTCGCCGAATGCCGAACGCTTCCAGCCGCCGAAGCTATGGTAGCTGACCGGCACCGGAATCGGCACGTTGATGCCGACCATGCCGACCTGCACGCGCTTGGCGAATTCGCGCGCGGCATGGCCATTGCGCGTGAAGATCGCGACGCCGTTGCCATATTGATGCTTCGTCGGCAGCTCCAGCGCCTCCTCGAAATTCTTGGCGCGGACGATCTGCAGCACTGGCCCGAAAATCTCTTCCTTGTAGGCGGACATCTCGGGCGTGACGTGATCGAACAGGCTGGGGCCGACGAAGAAGCCTTTCTCATAACCCTGCAGGCTGAACCCGCGGCCATCGACCACTAGCTCCGCGCCCTCATCGACGCCGGTCTGGATCCACTGCTCGATCTTCGCCTTGTGCTGGGCGGAGACGACAGGGCCGTATTGCGCATCCTTGTCGGTGGAGATGCCGACGCGGAGCTTGCCGATCTCGGCGACCAATTTCTCACGCAGGCGATCGGCAGTTTCCTCACCCACCGGCACCGCGACGGGCAGCGCCATGCAGCGCTCTCCAGCCGAGCCATAAGCCGCGCCGATCAGATCGTTGACCGCCTGATCCATGTCGGCATCGGGCATGACGATGCCGTGGTTCTTGGCGCCGCCCATCGCCTGCACGCGCTTGCCCGCCGCGACGCCGCGCGAATAGACGTAATGGGCGATATCGGAGGAGCCGACGAAGCTGACCGCGGCGATTGCGGGATGATCGAGGATGGCGTCCACCATCTCCTTGTCGCCATGGACGACCTGCAGCAGTCCCTCCGGGGCGCCCGCCTCCAGGAACAGTTCGCACAGCCGGTTTGGCACCGAAGGATCGCGCTCGCTGGGCTTGAGGATGAAGGCGTTGCCGGTGGCGATCGCGGGGGCGAACATCCACATCGGGATCATCGCCGGGAAGTTGAACGGCGTGATGCCCGCGCCGATGCCGAGCGGCTGGCGCATCGAATAGACATCGATCCCCGGCCCGGCGCCCTCGGTATAATCGCCCTTGAGCATGTGCGGCAGGCCGCAGCAGACCTCGACCACCTCGAGCCCGCGCTGGATATCGCCCTTGGCATCATCGACGACCTTGCCGTGCTCGGAGGCGAGCAATTCGGCCAGCGCCTGCATATTCTGTTCGATCAGTTCCTTGAACTTGAACATCACGCGCGCGCGGCGCTGCGGGTTGGTCGCGGCCCAGGCGGGCTGCACCTTCTGCGCGGCGGCGATGGCGCGGTCCAGATCGGCCTGGCCGCCGAGCGCGACCCGCGCCTGGATCGCGCCGGTGTTGGGATCGAAGACGTTGCCGAAGCGGGTCGCTGTGCCCGCGGGGCCGCCGACGATCTGGTGAGCAATTTCGCGTATCGCCGTGGCCATCATCCAGTCTCCTAGGAATTGTGCCGCTTTCGGCGCGCGGGCAAGATTCGACAAGCCCTCGACGTGCAGGGCATGGCTGCAATAATGCAGGCCGATGAACTGGGATGACCTGCGAATCTTTCTGGCCGTTGCGCGCGCCGGGCAGATCGCGCGCGCCGCGCCGCTGGTGGGCATGGATGCGACCACGGTGGGGCGGCGGCTGCGGCGGCTGGAACAGGCGCTGGGGCGGACCTTGTTCCAGGCGCAGCGGGACGGCCAGCATCTGACCGAGGCCGGGGACCGGTTGCTCGTGCGGGCCGAGGCGATGGAGCGATCGATGGCCGCGATCGACGAGCGCGAGGATACGGGCGGGCTGATCCGCGTGAGCGCCTCGGAAGGCTTCGGCACCTGGTTCCTCGCGCACCATCTCGGGGGTTTCGCGCGGCTTCATCCCGGCCTGACGATCGATCTGGTGGCGACCAGCGGCCTGCTCAGCCCTTCCAAGCGCGAAACCGACGTCGCTTTGTTGCTGGCGCGGCCGCGGCAAGGACCGCTCGTCACCCGCAAGCTCGCCGATTACGGCCTGCGGATCTTCGCGGCGAAGCATTATCTCGAAAAAGCGCCGCCGCTGGCCACGCGCGACGATCTCAAGCGGCATACGTTACTCGGATATATCCCGGGCTACATCTTTGCGCCCGAACTCGATTATCTCGACGATATCGCGCCGGGCCTGCAGCCGCGCCTGCGCTCCAGCAGCATCAACGCCCAATATCGGATGACAGCGAGCGGGGCGGGGATCGCGGTGCTGCCCTGCTTCATCGGCGACAGTGATCCCACGCTGGTCCGCGTGCTGCCCGAAATCGCTCTGCGGAGAAGCTTCTGGCTGGCGACGCATCAGGATGCACAGGCGAGCCCCCGTATCCGCAGGTTCGTGGACTGGGTGAGCGCGCTGGCGGCGGAGCATCGCGCGGGTCTGTTAGGAGAAACATAAGCCCCTCCCTTTTAAGGGAGGGGTTGGGGTGGGTGCGAGCGTAGCGAGCCTCAACGCCAGCCGCCAAAGCACCGCCGGGGGCATCGAGCCCCCGTCGCCGCTACCCCACCCCTTGCCCCTCCCCTGAAGGGGAGGGGTTAGTTCGAGGTCACCACCGCCCGGGCTGCATCCAGCCGATCGGCATAATCCCGCAGCACCTTGGCGGTGCGCACCGCGTAGATATTGGCGTCGTCGAACCGCCGCTCCTCGATCGCCTCGCGGACGCCGGGGAGCGTTTTGGCACCATAGCCGGTATAGCGACCGGGGGCGTAGATCAGATTCTTGTACCAGGGCCGGCCGGGAAGGCCGCGATCGTCGATCAGAAGCTGATCCACATCGCGGAGCATTGCGTTGAGCCGCGCGCGCGCGGCGGGCGACAGGGTGGCGCTCTTGGCGGCATAAGCATCGTCGAACGCCATCGCGCTGGTCTTGAGGCGATCGACCGCATCCTCCAGCGCGGCCAGCTCGACGTGCGGGCCGGGGGCATCAGCATCGGGTGCGGCCATTGGTTTCAGCGGATCGGCGGCGAGCCGGTAATCGCCCGCCGCGACCGACTTGCCGATCCTGCGATCGAGCGTGCGGCGTGCATCGGCGAGCTTCTCGACCTCGTCCAGATAGACCGCGACCGTATCGGCGAAATCGCCGAAGCGCATCGGCTGCGTTTGATCGCCCGACAGGCGCAGCACCGCGCGGCCGACCGCCTTGGCCAGCGTCGCGCTATATTTCAGGCCCGGATCATCGAAGGTCGTGTAGTGGTAAAAGGTATCATAAGCGGAGTGATAGACGCCGCCGCTCTCATCCTCACCGCCGAAGCCGAAATCGATCGTCGGCAGTCCGAGATGCTGGAGATAGGCCGAATAGTCCGAGCCTGAACCAAGCGCGCCGATCGGCAGATCACCGCCCTTTTCTGCCGCGGCCAGCGTGCGCGCATCGGCGCGGCCGCCGGTGCGGACGTTGGCGCGCTGGCGATCGGCGAGGCTGGCACCCGTCTCGGGATCGGTGACGTCCGCCGCGATGCCATTGGCGAAATGCTGGAGATCGTGGCTGCCTTCGATGTGGAAGAAGCCGCGCCCGATATTATCGCTATTGAGATAGGCGACGGTCTTGGCCTTGAGTTCGGCGGCATGGGTCTCGGCCCATTCGGTCGAGCCGAGCAGCCCCGGCTCCTCGCCGTCCCAGCTGGCATAGACAATGGTGCGATCGGGCCGCCAGCCCTGCGCCAGCAGCCCGCCGATCGCCTTGGCCTCGCCCATCATCGCGACATGGCCGGAAAGCGGATCGGACGCGCCGAACACCCAGCCGTCGCGGTGATTGCCGCGCACCACCCATTGATTGGGCGATTTGGCGCCAGGCACCGTCGCGATGACGTCATAAAGCGTCTTCAAAGACCAATCGGACTTGACCGCCAGATGCACGGTCACGCCGGCATCCCCGCCGGTATGATAGGCGAAGGGCAGGCCGCCGCGCCACCCGGCCGGCGCCACTGGTCCGCCGAGCCGCGAGAGCAATTTGCCGGCGTCGCCATAGGACATCGGCAGTGCGGGAATCTTGAGCAGGGTGACCGCTTGCGCGCGGGTGAGGCGCTTGGCCTTGTCGGTGGCGCCTACGCCGGGGGTCAGCGGGTCTCCGGGATAGAGCACCATATCCTGTACCGAACCGCGCTGGACGCCATTCTCGTTGCGCCAGCCGCCCTTGGGATAGACGTCGCCGCGCCCGTAGCCATCATCGGCGGGGTCGGAGTAGATGATGCAGCCGATCGCGCCATGATCCTGCGCCAGCTTGGGCTTGAGGCCCCGCCAGCCGCCACCGTAGCGCGCGATCGCGATCTTGCCCTTCACATCGATGCCGAGACGGGCGAGCGCCTTGTAATCCTCCGGCATGCCGAAATTCACATAGACCAGTGGTGCGGTGACATCGCCGTCCCCCTGGTAAGCGACATAGGGCGGCAAGGCCTGCGAGAGATCGGCGGTCGAGGGATCCTGCGGCACTGCCGGCTCCTGCCCGCCGAGCTTGATGGGGACCGGCGCGATCATCTCGACCGTGGTGGAAATCGGCGTCGGGTAGAGCACCTGGAAGGTCTCGATCTTCGCGTCCCAGCCCCATTGCTTGAACAGGCCGAGCACCATTTCGGCATTGGCCTTGTCGTGGGGCGATCCGACATGATTGGGCTGCGACGAAAGCGTTTTCAGCCAATCGGTCAGCTCGGTGGGGTTGATCTGGGCATCGAATGCGCTTTCGATCGCTTTCTGGCCGACCGGCTGCGCGATCGCCGCTGCGGTGAGTGCAACGGCGCAGACGCCGGCGAGCATTTGCTTGATCATGATTGGAGACCCCGTTTTCGTTTTGGGGAACCTGCGTCAGCGGGGCGGCGGACGCAACTCCATATCCTCCCGCCAGGGAGAGGTGGCGCCGAAGGCAACGGAGGGGGAGGGCGAGGCGCACTATCGAGGTTTCTAGTCCGCCCCCTCCGTCAGCTGCGCTGACACCTCCCCCTGGCGGGGGAGGACCTAGTTACGCGCCGCCCGGGATGCGGAACTGTGTGGCGATGGCGCGGGACTTGCCGCGGTCGGTCGGCTCGCCGATCACCACCATCGAAGCGGCACGCGCGGGCACCTGGACGCCATCGGACGTGCCGACCAGCGTCACCCCGTTCGCCTGCGGCTGCTGCAGCGGCGCTTCGCTGAGGATCAGGCCATCAGCATCGATAAACCAGGCGTGGAGCCGCATCGCCGCCGTCGATCCATCGTCCGCCGCGACCGCCACCCGCAACGATTGGGCATTATGCGCAGCGGGCACCATCGATGCCGTGACCTTATAGCCGGCGACGGGCGAGATGCAGGTCCATGCATTCGCGGCGCTCGTCAGCCCAAGCGCGGCGACTGATCTGCGCGCCGGGTTCCACGTTAGGGGTGACGCGCGCCGCTGTGCCCGCTAGAGCGCGGCATCCCTTGCTGGAGACGCGAAACCCGCATGCCGACGCTCGTCTTGATCCGTCACGGCCAATCGGCCTGGAATCTCGAAAACCGCTTCACCGGCTGGTGGGACGTCAACCTGACCGATCAGGGTATCGCCGAGGCGAAGGCCGCCGGCGAACTGATGGCGGCCAAGGGCCTCGATTTCGATCAATGCTTCACCAGCTTCCAGACCCGCGCGATCAAGACGCTGAACCTCGCGCTGGAGGCGATGGAGCGGCTGTGGCTGCCGGTGGAGAAGGACTGGCGGCTGAACGAGCGCCATTATGGCGGGCTCACGGGCCTGGATAAGGCGGAGACCGCCGCCAAGCATGGCGAGGATCAGGTGAAGATCTGGCGCCGCAGCTTCGATATTCCCCCGCCGGTGCTAGCGCCGGATGGGGACTATGATCTTACGGCCGATCGCCGCTACGCCGGAATCGCGATCCCGGATACCGAGAGCCTCAAGGATACGATCGCGCGCGTGCTGCCTTATTGGGAGGCGCGGATCGCCCCGGCGTTGAAGCAGGGCGAGCGGGTGCTGATCTCCGCGCACGGCAATTCGCTGCGGGCGCTGGTCAAGCATCTGTCGAACATTCCCGACGACGAGATCACCGGCCTCGAGATCCCTACCGGCCAGCCGATCGTCTATGAGCTGGATGACGCGCTGGCGGCGACGGACCGCTATTATCTGAGCGAGCGGTGATGACGCGCGACTCCCTCTTTCCTCGTCACCCCGGACTTGTTCTGGGGTCCACCGCGCCACAAGCAGGGTCGTTGCGCGTGGAGGAGTGGACTCCGGAACAAGTCCGGGGTGACGGTGAGGGTGTGGCAAAGTGACCGCCCCCCTCGTCGGCATCGTCATGGGGTCGCGTTCGGACTGGGCGACGATGAAGCGCGCGGCCGAGATCCTCGACAAGCTCGGCGTCCCTCATGAGGCCAAAGTCGTCTCCGCGCACCGCACCCCCCAACGCCTCGTCGAGTACGCCACCTCCGCCACGGCCCGCGGCTTCAAGGTGATCATCGCCGGCGCGGGCGGTGCGGCACACCTTCCCGGCATGGTCGCTTCGATGACGCGCCTCCCCGTGCTCGGCGTCCCCGTCCAATCGCGCGCGCTCTCCGGCCTCGATAGCCTGCTCTCGATCGTCCAGATGCCGGGTGGCGTTCCCGTCGGCACGCTGGCGATCGGTGAGGCGGGCGCGGTCAATGCCGGGCTGCTCGCGGCGCAGATCCTCGGGCTGAGCGATCCCGCGCTGGCCGAGCGGATCGAGGCGTGGCGCGCCGAGCAGACCGCGCAGGTGGACGAAGCCCCCGAATGATCTCGCCGGGATCGACGATCGGCATCCTGGGCGGCGGCCAGCTTGGCCGCATGCTCGCCATCGCCGCCGCCAATCTGGGCTATCGTACCCATATCTATGCGCCGGGGATGAGCGGCCCCGCGAGCGAAGTCGCCGCGCGCTGGACGGCGGGGCGATACGAGGATGCGAAGGCAGTCGCGGCCTTCGCCGCCCAGGTCGACGTCGTCACCTACGAGTTCGAGAATGTCGTGGTCGATGCGATCCGCGGCGTGCATGGCATCTGCCCCTCGGCACGCTCGCTGGAGGTCAGCCAGGATCGCGCGATCGAGAAGGCGTTCGCCGAAGAGCAGGGGGGGCGCCCCGCGCCATGGCGGGCGGTCGGCTCGTTGGAAGAGTTGAACGCCGCGCTGGCCGAGATCGGCGCGCCCGCGATCCTGAAGACGCGGCGCTTCGGCTATGATGGCAAGGGTCAGGTACGCATCGCCAGCGCCGGAGAGGCGGCAGGCGCGTGGGTGGCGATCAAGGGCGCCCCCGCCGTGCTGGAAGGCATGATCGCGTTCGACGCGGAATTCTCGATCCTGCTCGCGCGGAGGGAGGACGGCAGCATTGTCACTTGGGATGCGGTGGAGAACGAGCATCGCGACGGCATCCTCCGCTGCTCCTCCGTTCCGGCCAGCGCGCCGATCGCGGCGCAGGCCGCGGAAGCCAAGGCGCTGGCGGGCCGCATCGCAGGGGCGCTCGATCATGTCGGCGTGCTCGCCTGCGAATTCTTTGCGACCGCAGACGGCCCGGTGTTCAACGAAATGGCCCCGCGCGTCCACAACAGCGGCCACTGGACGATCGAAGGCGCCGTCACCTCCCAATTCGAAAACCACATCCGCGCGATCTGCGGCCTGCCGCTGGGATCGACCGCGCTGGTGGGCGCGCGCGCCGAAATGCGCAACCTGCTGGGCGACGAAGTCGAGAATTGGCCGACCATCCTCACCGACCCCACTGCGCACCTCCATCTTTATGGCAAGGGCAAGGGCCGGCCGGGGCGGAAGATGGGGCATGTCACGCGGGTGGGGTGAACTCGCAGCTAAGCTGCGCGACGAGGTCTCGTGGAAAAATCGAGCGGTTTTGCATGCCGCAGCTTTTCCAGAAAAGTAACCGATGAATAGAAGTCGTCAAGCGAGACGAATAGACCGTTTTGCTCGGCCCATTCCCGCATTTGACGCTTGCAGTGATCTCGCCAAGAAAGAACCTCAACATTCCACCCGATTCCGTGAAGTCGTTTAAGGTCTGAGAAGAAGCCAATCCCTTCCTCAAAACCACTGCCGTCGCCGCTGAGGAGAACGATCGTTTCTGGCGGATTGTAATCATACCCCAGCCGCAACATGCGAGTTTGAAGAGCTTGATCGACAGCCTGTTCCTTTCCGGAGGCTGCTCCGCGTTCATAAAGTTCTGGCTTTTTGCCAGTCAGGCGTTTGATGTGCCCCCATACGCTGTCGGTAGGAGGAGGCACCGATCCCACGCAGAATACCTGTTCAATTGGGCGAGCATCCGCCGCCAAATCGATCAAATTCTCGAAATTAATTCGGAAACCACCAGGTTTATATTCGATCTTGTCACAGACTGACCGGCCAGACACGAAAATATTAGAATTATCCCAAATGATGTGAACACGATCAGCCAACGGACAGCCCCCAGGAATTTGAAATAGACGAATAGATGGAGCTAAATAACGAACTATTCAAGAGTTCAGAATTAGTATGGATCGCTAAGCTCGTGTCCCCGTCACCGTAAAGCTCCCCATAAATCCCGCGCTCACCTTGCCCTCCAGCGTATCACCGGAGATCGTCGCGCGGCAGTTTAGGGTGATCGGCATCGGCTTGGTGACGCGCATCGGCCAGATCAGCTCATCGCCATCGACTTCGCCCTCAAGATCCATCGTGCCCATGCCGCCCTCGGCAGAGCCGGTGAAGCTGCTGCCCGCGCTCGCCACGGTCAGCGTAAACTGCTGCTCGCCCATTGGCGAATTGACCTTGCACTCCCACTTGCCGTCGACATTAGCCATGCGCTGTCCTTTCGTGTTGGCCTGTGCCTAGAAAGACAGAGGTAGATCGGCAAGCGGGGTCTTGTGTGACTAAAGTGCAACACCATATCGCCATGCAACAGGAGTTTGCATGAATATCGAGAAGCTGACTGACCGTTCCAAGGGTTTCCTCCAGGCCGCGCAGACCGTGGCGATCCGCAACAGCCATCAGCAGATCACCCCCGTGCATCTGCTCAAGGCGCTGCTGGAAGATGAACAGGGCATGGCGAGCGGGCTGATCGCCAAGGCCGGCGGCGATGCCCGGCGCGCGCTCAGCGAGACCGACGCGGCGTTGGCCAAGATCCCGCAGGTCTCGGGATCCGGCGCGCAATCGACGCCGGGGATGGACAATGATCTCGTCCGCGTGCTCGATTCCGCCGAGCAGATCGCGCAGAAGGCGGGGGATAGCTATGTCACCGTCGAACGGATGCTGGTCGCGCTGGCGCTCAGTCTCACCACCGCGGCGGGCAAGGCGCTGCAGGCGGCGAACGTCCGCGCCGATGCGCTCAACACCGCGATCGTCGATCTGCGCGGCGGGCGCACCGCCGATAGCGCGGGCGCCGAAGATCAGTTCGATGCGCTCAAGAAATTCGCGCGCGATCTCACCCAGGCGGCGCGGGATGGCAAGCTCGATCCCGTGATCGGACGGGACGAGGAGATCCGCCGCACCATCCAGATCCTCGCGCGGCGCACGAAGAACAATCCCGTGCTGATCGGCGAACCCGGCACCGGCAAGACCGCGATCGCGGAAGGGTTGGCGCTGCGCATCGCCAACGGCGACGTGCCCGACGGCCTCAAGGATCGCAAATTGATGGCGCTCGACATGGGCAGCCTGATCGCTGGGGCCAAATATCGCGGCGAATTCGAGGAGCGGCTGAAAGGCGTGCTCGATGAGGTGAAGGGCGCCGCGGGCGACATCATCCTGTTCATCGATGAGATGCACACCTTGGTCGGTGCCGGGAAAAGTGAAGGTGCGATGGATGCGGGCAACCTGCTCAAGCCCGCACTGGCGCGCGGTGAGCTGCATTGCATCGGCGCCACCACGCTTGATGAATATCGCAAATATGTCGAGAAGGATCCGGCGCTGCAGCGGCGCTTCCAGCCGGTGTTCGTCGGGGAGCCGACCGTCGAGGATACGATCTCGATCCTGCGCGGGCTCAAGGACAAATATGAGCTGCACCATGGCGTGCGTATCACCGATGGTGCTTTGGTCTCTGCCGCGACGCTGAGCAACCGCTACATCACCGATCGCTTCCTGCCCGATAAAGCGATCGATCTGATGGACGAGGCCGCCAGCCGCCTGCGCATGGAGGTGGAGAGCAAGCCCGAGGAGATCGAGGCACTCGATCGCCGCATCGTCCGCCTCAAGATTGAGCGCGAGGCTTTGGCCAAGGAAACCGACGCCGCCTCGCGCGACCGGCTGGTCAATCTCGAGCGCGATCTGTCCGACCTCGAAGAGCAGTCCGGCGCACTCACCACGCGCTGGGAGGGCGAGAAGGACAAGCTCAACGCGCAGACGCGGGTGAAGGAGCAGCTCGATGCCGCGCGGCTGCAGCTGGAGCAGGCGCAGCGCGGCGGCGATTTCACCAAGGCGGGCGAGCTATCCTACGGCATCATTCCGGCGCTGGAAAAGCAGCTCGCCGAGGCCGAGGCCAATACCGAAAGCGCGATGGTCCGCGAGGAGGTGACGAGCGAGGATATCGCGGGCGTCGTCAGCCGCTGGACGGGCGTGCCGGTCGAGCGGATGCTGCAGGGCGAGCGCGACAAGCTCATGCGGATGGAAGAAGTGATCGGCGCGCGCGTGATCGGGCAGAGCGATGCCGTCGCCGCCGTGTCCCGCGCCGTGCGGCGCGCGCGGGCGGGGCTGCAGGATCCCAATCGGCCGCTCGGTAGCTTCCTGTTCCTCGGCCCCACGGGCGTCGGCAAGACCGAGCTGACCAAGGCGCTGGCCGGCTTCCTGTTCGATGATGATAGCGCGATGGTCCGCATCGACATGTCCGAATTCATGGAGAAGCACGCCGTCGCCCGGCTGATCGGCGCGCCGCCGGGCTATGTCGGCTATGAAGAGGGCGGCGTGCTGACCGAGGCGGTGCGGCGCCGGCCCTATCAGGTCGTGCTGTTCGACGAGGTGGAGAAGGCCCATTCGGATGTGTTCAACATCCTGCTCCAGGTGCTGGACGATGGCCGCCTGACCGACGGGCAGGGGCGCACGGTGGATTTCACCAACACGCTGATCATCCTGACCTCCAACCTCGGCAGCCAATATCTCGCCAACCTCGGTGAGGATCAGTCTACCGAGAGCGTGGAGCCGCAGGTGATGGAGGTGGTGCGCGGCCATTTCCGCCCCGAATTCCTCAACCGCCTGGACGAGATCATCCTCTTCCACCGGCTCGGCCAGAGCCACATGGGCCCGATCGTCGATATCCAGATCGGCCGGGTGCAGGGCCTGCTCAAGGATCGCAAGATCACGCTGGATATCACGCCCGGCGCGCGCGAGTGGCTGGGGCGGGTGGGCTATGATCCCGTGTACGGCGCACGACCGTTGAAGCGCGCGGTGCAGAGGTATCTGCAGGATCCGCTGGCGGAGGAGATTTTGCGCGGGAATGTGCCGGATGGGGCGGCGGTCAGGGTCGATGATGGCGATGGAAAGCTGGCGCTGGCGGTCGTCTAGCTCAGTTGCTTCGACGCGCGCAGCGCACGGGCCTTTAGTCACCGTAAGCACTGACGAACGGCTCCAGCCATTCCCGATAAGGCGCGGCGGCGCCGATCCCATCACGATTGATCGGTTGCCGTACCTGCGTGACACTGCTCGTCGTCACGGCGCGCTTCGTCTCATGCGGTTTGAGCACGGCGGCTTCCATCGCCAGCCCGCAATGTGAAAGGATGGCTGGGATCTTGTCCTCGGGCGCTGTCACTAAATCCTCATAGGGCAACACCAGCAGACGATCACCCAAGATTGGCTGCCAGTGCGCCAGAAGCCGATCCTCCAGCCGCATCACCCAGGCGATATCGGCGAGATCGTTGCTCCACGCCGCGCCCTCGGCGAAATGGGTGCGGAAACAAGACCAGGCGCAATCGATTGGATCGCGCCGCATCCAGATGATCGGCGCGTCAGGAAAGAGCGTGGTGATCAGACCGAGCGTTCGGCCAGCGAGCAAGGTTTTATCCACGATCCGGCCCGCGCGCGGAAAGCGCTCGTCCAGCAAGTGCAGGTAGAGATCGGCCAGCTCGCTGCGGCGGCCCGAGGCCAAGAGTTCGTCGGCGCGGAGCGTCTCGATCTCGTCCGCGATCACTTGGATGCAGTTGATCTCGCCGCCGTCCGAGACCAGGCTGTGGCTGGTCAGGATCTGCTCGACGAGCGTTGTGCCCGATCGTGGCATTCCGGTGACGAAAATCGGCCCCGCGCTGCGCACTTCGACGGTTTCGGCCGCGCGCGCTAAGGTGTCCGCGCCGCTGCCTGCTATCGCCGATTGCACGAAACCCTCGTCGGCCCGGCGATCATAGGGGTGCTGCGGTTTGATGATCGCCGCCCCCTGCGAAAAGGCCTCAAAGGCAGGAAAATGCTCGCCCCTGTCGGCGTGGACCTTGCCCAGCGCGTAAAGATACGAATCGGGCAGTTGCATCGCGGAGCGGTTGCTCCCCGCCGCCAAAATCATATCCGCCGCCTCCGCGTCGGCGGCGAGATTGCCGACCATCGCCAGGGCTAGCCATGCTCCGCCGTGAAGCGGGTTGGCTGTAACCGCTTTTATAAGCTCGGCGCGCGAAGACGCAGGGTCCCCCAGCAGTGTATCGAATGATCCAATCAAATGGGCGCGTACGGCTGCAAAGGGGCCGGTCATGGGAAGTGTAGCAATCGCCTGACGCGCCTCGACGGTGCGGCCCGCGCGCAATAGCAGGAGACCATATTCGTGGCGCGCCTGCGGGGCGGTAGGGAAGGCCTCGACCAATCGCCGCGCGGCGTGGATCGCGCCGGTCCATTCCTTGTTGTGCGCCAGGACCATGGCGACCGATCGCCACTGCTGGCCAATGGGGTAGTTTGCATCGTTCAGCGCGAACGCGGCAGCGTTTACCGTCGCACGGTGGCGGCTGGCCAGCGCGCGCTTGAAATCTTCCAGAAGGCGTTCGGGATCGGCCATGGCTGAGCGGGTGGCACAAAAAAGGGGAGCCGGAAACCCGACTCCCCTCCCTTGGTTGTTAGATCGGTTGCTTAGAAGCCGACGCCGATCTGAATCCGCACGTAGCGCGGATTCTGATAGGTGAGGGGCAGCTTGTAGAACTGGCTCGGGGCGCCAGCCGCCGTCTCGCCAACTTCCTGCGCTTCCAGAACCGACTTGAAGTTGAACACGTTGAACACGTCGAGTCGGATAAACGCATCGAACTTAGCCGGCACGTTCAGTTTGACACTCAGGTTGACCTCCTTGCGCCAATCGGTGTGGAAGACGCTGCCGCGGGGGCTGACGACACCACCGCAGAAGAAGCCCGCCGCGCCATAAACATTGGCGAACGGATCGACCGAAGTCGGCACTACGCCGAGGCAGCTGAAGTGCTTTGGCGACTGCAGCAAAACGTTGCCGCTCAAAGTAAGCCAGTCGAACGGTGCATAGCTGCCATAGAGCTTGATCGTATGGCGGCGGTCACCCGGGAGCAGGCCATAAGCACCATAGGTAAAGCCGGGCTGATCGAAGTCCTCGGTGATGCCGGTATCGGGCTGACCGATGTCCGACTTGGCGCCGCCTTCATAATTGCCTGTCAGCTTGGACCACGTGTAGCTGCCCGATAGCGACCAGACGCCGTCGAACTCACGATCCACCTTGATGATCGCCTCACGATAATAACGCTTGGCGCTGATCCCACGATCGAGCTGGCTGGCCGGGATCGTCACCGTCGGATTAGTACCGTCGGGAAGACCCGCGCCGCCGTTGGACGACAGCGTAATCTTGTTGTCCTTGCCCGGGTTGACGATGATGTAATCTGCAAAGCCGGAATACAGGCTGTTACAGGCCGCAGCCGAGAAGCCCTTTTGCTGGCAGTACGCAATCGCGAACTGATCCACGGCGGCATCCTCAAGTGCGTTCGTTAGGCGACGATACTTGCCTGAAATGCCGAGAGTCCAGCGCGGTGCGAAACGCCATTCGCCACCGAGGATGAACTCGTCTTCCGATTGCGGCTTGGCGCCCTGCGCCACGACGTAATTCGGATTGGGAGCGGTGCCTTGTGATACCAGCTGGCAGTTGCGGATACCCGTGTCGGGGCACGGTGCCGCGCCGCGATAGGTTAAGATAGGTGCGCCGAGGTTGACACCGCCGTTGCCATTAAAGCCGTTGAAAAAGTAAAAGGCTGTACGGTCGAACTGTGTGCCGGAGCCGCGGATGTTGGTGTTGGTGGGGACCGGATCGAAGTAACGGCTGAACGAACCGTAGACCTTGATTTTGCCGTCGCCAAGTACGTCATAGGATGCACCCAGACGCGGACCCCAGCTATCCGGCCCCTTAAAGAACGACTGACCAAGGCCATTCTGGGAAGCGAACTTGTCGTCGCGGATGCCGAGCTGCAGCGTCAAGCGGTTTTGGAATAGCTGCCAGCTATCCTGAAGATAATAGGCCTGGTTCTTCGACTTGAAGGCGCCGCCGACCGAGAAGAAGCGCTGTGTGACATATTGTGTGCCGATCGGCTGGCCCGTGAGGCCCACACCGGCAGCATTGGTGACCTGCAGCACGGTCTCGAGGCCGCCACCGATCGGAACCTGGTTCTGGACCGAAGTAACGTCTTCCTGATCATAGCCGAACTTGATGTGGTGCGAGCCGAGCAGGTTGAAATAGATATCGACGTCGCCGCGATAGAACTTCCGCTGATCGTCGTTAGTCGTAAAGCTCGATACCGGATTGGTGCCAGCTACAGCAATGTTGCTGCCCGTTCGGTTGTCAATTACGCGGGGATTTACGGTGTCTCCCGCAATTACGCCAGCGCGGTTCTTGTTGACGCCGTAAGCGCCCGATACGGTCAACCACTTGGTGAGTGTGCCTGTATAACGTGCGACATAGTTCTTGCCGCCATAGCGGGTGTTGGTGGTGCCGGTGACCGCGCCCTTGGCATTGGTCAGGTTGTTATAACGCAGCGTCTGGTTGAGCTGGCTGCCTGACGTATCGAAGTAAGTGAATTCCAGATGTTGCCCGTTGAACGGGATCGCATCGATCTTACCACCCCAGAACGGGCTGGTCGTCCGGTTATAGGTTCCGGTATTATTCGCCGCGACTGTGGCGTTGGCGGAGCCTTGGAAGTTGCTAACGTCGCGCGTGTTGTAAAGGCCGTAGAAGAACAGATGATCCTTGATGATCGGACCGCTCAACTGAGCGATCGTTTCCTTGCGATTGGCAAGGCCATTGGCCGCCGTGCCGCCGGAAACGCCATCATAATCGATCAGATAGGTGTTCGGCGATTTCGACTTAAGCCCGTTCGGCTCATAGTTGAACGTGAGCGAGCCATGGAACTCGTTCGTGCCCGACTTGGTCGTTGCGCTGACGAAACCGCCCGAGGCGCGGCCATATTCGGCAGGAAAGCCGCCGGTCTTGATGTCGACAGTCTGATAGAAGTCGAACGGGATCGTCACCGGCGAGAAGCCTTGGCGAACATCGGTAATGTTCAGGCCGTTGACGTAGTAAGCGTTCTCAGTGAACGACGAGCCCGAAATCTGGGCTTGGCCCGCGAATGCTGAGCTGCCGCCCGACGAACCCTGAGTGGTGCCCGGCGCGAGCAGGATGACGTCACGCAGCGAGCGGGCAACGGGAACGCGGGTCGCGAGATCGCCGACGTTGATGACGGCACCCGTCGTGGTCCGCTCGAAATCCGCGACCTTCACGCGGCGACCGGTTACGACGATGTCGCCACCCGAAGCCGACTTGGACGAGCTTGATCCCAGCTGGAAGTCGTTACCGGAGGCATCGACGCGCAGGCTGACATTGGAATCGACGAAATCCGCGAGACCAGGGGCGGAAATGGAGAAGGTGTAGCTGCCCGGCGGAATCTGCACGACCTTGTAGCTACCGGAGCTATCGGTGGTGACCGTGCGTTCAATGCCCAAGTCATTCGACCTGGCGACAACCTTGGCGCCGGCAATCGGTTTGCCTGCGGTGTCCGTAACGCGGCCCGAAGCGGTAACGTTGGTGTAATCCTGCGCAGCGGCCGGAGTGGCCAGGAAGGCCCCGCCGGTGGCGCCGATCGCGGCGAGCGCAAGCGCGGGCAGAGCGGAGCCGGCCCGAAGGCGGCGCGCCATATTGCTGAATGTCACTATATGACCCCTTGTTCTAGCGACGAACCCTTATGGGTTCCGCCCATTATTTCGCATCGCAGACACATGCGTTCGCACGCGCAGCAAGGCTTGGGGTAAGGATGCGGCGGCGTTCATCTAGTGTAAAGCCTCCGCAATCTGCCGACACAAAGCGTTCACGAAGGTGTCACTTTTTCACAACACATCAATTCACTGTATTAACGGCATAAAGCAGCCATTCTGCGTCGCCATGATGCGCGGCATGCGCTAGTCCCGGCCGATGGAACTGCTTTCAGATCGCGCACTGAGCGGCGCTGTTTCGGCTGCCGTGCATCGGCTCACTGTGCGCGTTTACTTCGAGGATACCGATGCCGGCGGGGTCGCCTATCATGCTTCCTATCTCCGCTTTTTCGAACGAGCACGCTGGGAGCTGTTCGCGCTTTGCGGCGTCGATCTGGTTGCTGCTTTACGGGAAGGCGTAGGCTCGTACGTCGTGATCGACGCCCACCTCCGCTACCACCACCCCGCGCGGCTCGGCGATGTGCTGACCATCGCCTCCAGGCTCGCGGAAATCCGAGGCTCCACGTGCGTCGTTCAGCAAAAGGTCATGCGCGAAGGGCTGTTGCTGGTGGAAGGGCGGATCGCGCTTGCCTTCGTCGGCCCGAACGGCAAACCCCGGCGGCAGCCCGCGGCCTGGGTCAAGGCGTTTGAAGCGGTCATGGGCCCGACTGCGACTGGAGCGACGAGTAAGGCATGAACGATCTGGTTGTGACTACTGCGGCGCCAGGCGCGCTTTCGCCGCTGGCGCTGTTTCTCCACGCCGATCTCGTCGTGAAAATCGTGATGGCCGGGCTGTTGCTCGCCAGCCTCTGGACTTGGACGATCATCCTCGGCCGCGGTCTGTCGCTGGCCCGCGTCCAGCGCCGCAATGCCGCATTCGAGGCCGATTTCGCCAAGGCCGACGATGTCGATCGCTTCTATCGCGAACATGCCAAGGACGAGCTGCCCTCCGCCCGCGTGCTGAGCGCGGGGATCGATGAATGGCGGCGATCGACCGGCAAGGCGCGGGTCGATCGGGAAGCGGTGCGCGCGCGGCTGGCGACGATGATGGGCAGCACCAGCGCGGCCGAGATTGATCGTCTGTCGAGCGGTCTCAACGTGCTGGCGACGATCGGCAGCGTCTGCCCGTTCGTCGGCCTGTTCGGCACGGTCTGGGGAATCATGCGATCGTTCAGCGATATCGCCGCCAGCCAGAACACCAGCTTCGGTGCCGTCGCCCCCGGCATCGCCGAGGCCCTGTTCGCCACCGCGCTGGGCCTCTTCGCCGCCATCCCCGCGGTGATCGCCTATAATCGTATCAGCTATCGGCTCGATCGGCTCGAGGCGGGGGTCAACCGCTTCGCCGATGGCTTCCACGCGACCTTGAGCCGCGAGCTGGACGCGGAAGCGTAAGGCATGGCGATGGGCCCCGTCGCGCGCCGCAATCACGGCCGCCGCCGCACGCCGATGGCGGAGATCAACGTCACGCCATTGGTCGATGTGATGCTCGTGCTGCTGATCATCTTCATGGTGACGGCGCCGCTGCTGGTGGCGGGCGTGCCGGTGAACCTGCCGCAGAGCCGCGCCGGCGCGCTGGATCAGGACAAGAAGCCGATCCAGGTCAGCCTCGACAAGGATGGCAAGGTCTTCCTCGATGAGGAGCAGATCGCGCTGGCCGCGCTCCCCGATCGCCTCGCCGCGCGCAAGACGGCGGCGGGCGCCGATCTGCCGCAGGTGTTCCTCCGCGCCGATCGTGGGCTCGATTATGGGCGGGTGATGACGGTGATGGGGGAGCTCAGCCGCGCGGGGCTGACCAAGGTCGCGCTGGTCACCGAAACGGGTGAGAAGAAATAGTGGAGCGGGCCGATGGCAAGGGCCTCGGCCTGGCGATCGCGGCGCATGCGCTGCTGTTCGCCGCGTTGACGATCGGCATTGCGCACCGCGTGCCGCCCAAGGCGATCGAGGCGCCGGCGGTGGATGTCCAGCTCGTCGATGCGGTCGGCCTGCAATCGGCGGCGCCGAGCCCCGCCACCGAATCGCCCCAGCAGCAGACCGCGCCCGAAGTCGCCCCGCCCGAGGAATCCGCAGCGCCGCCGCCGGTGCCACAGCCCAAGCCGGTGGCGAAGGAAACTCCACCACCGACCCCCGCACCCGCGCCGACTTTGGCCAAGCCCGCGCTCAGCAGGCCTGCGCCGGCCAAGCCCGATCTTCGCCTCAGCTCCAACCTGCTCTCCGATCTCAAGGCGGAGGCGAGGGCCGAGGGCAAGGCGAGCCGCAGCGCGGGATCGCGGCTCGGGCCCGATTTCCTCAAGGGCGTCGTCAATCCTTCGGCGGGCAAGGGCGCTTCCCCGCGCGCACAGATTAGCGGCGCCGCGATGAACGGCCTCGCCGCCGCCATCAAGCGCCAGATCCAGCCGTGTTACGAACTCGGCTCGCTCGCCGGCACGCCCGCGATGCAGATCGTCACTGTCTTGCGCCTGCGTTTCAACAAGGATGGGTCCGTCGCGGGGATGCCACAGGTCGTCGAACAGACCGGGGTGAACGGATCGAACGGCAGCTACCGTCAGCAGATGGCCGATCTGAGCCGTCGCGCTGTGCTGCGCTGCGCACCGCTGAAATTGCCCGCCGAGCTCTACGAAGGCGGATGGGAGGAGATTGAGATGGGTTTCATACCGGGGCAGTTGGGATGAGCAGGCGCGCACGTTTCCTGCTGATGCCGCTCGCGGCGCTGATCGCGGCGACGCCCTGCATGGCGCAGACCCCCGCGCCGCCGCCGGCGCCCGTTGCGGCCGCGCCGCTGCGCGTGGATATCACCGGCGGCATCTCGCAGCCGATGCCGATCGCTATTCCCGCGATGCCGACGCCCGCGCAGGCGGATACGGCGGCGGGCAGCACCGATAAGCTCGGCGCGCAGGTGTCCGACGTGATCAGCAATGATCTCAAGGGGTCGGGCCTGTTCACGCCTTTGCCTAAGGGCGCGCTCCATGCGGTCAGTTTCCCGCAGGTCACCGCCCCCGATTATCCCATTTGGCTGACGACGGGCGCGCAGGCGCTGGTGCAGGGCTTCGTCCAGGCCAATGGCGACGGCAAGCTGACGGTCGGCTGCTATCTCTACGATGTCTTTCAAAAGACCGAGCTCACCCGCCAAGGCTTCGTCGTCGCGCCCGCCGATTGGCGCCGCGCCGCGCACAAATGTGCCGACACGATTTACACGCGGCTGACCGGCGAGGGCCCCTATTTCGATAGCCAGGTCACCTATGTTTCCGAGACCGGGCCCAAGCAGCATCGCATCAAGCGGCTGGCGATCATGGACCAGGATGGTGCCAACCACCGCTTCATCACCAACGGCCAGAGCCTGGTGCTGACGCCGCGCTTCGCGCCCAACCGCCAGACGATAGTGTTCATGTCGTTCGAGAACGACCAGCCGCGCGTCTATGTCTATGATGTCGGATCGGGGCGGAAGCGGCTGATCGTCAACGAGCCTTACACGACCTTCGCGCCGCGCTTCTCGCCCGATGGCCGATACATCCTCTTCTCGATGATCGTGAACGGCAATTGCGATATCTATCGCGTCGCGGCGGGCGGCGGCAGCCCGACGCGGCTCACCACCTCGCCCGGCATCGATACCGGCGGCAGCTATTCACCGGACGGCAGCAAGATCGTGTTCGAGAGCGATCGGTCGGGCGGGCAACAGATCTATGTGATGAACGCGGACGGATCGAACCAGCACCGCATCAGCTTCGGCGGCGGCCGTCATGCCACGCCGGTGTGGAGCCCGCGCGGCGATCTCATCGCCTTCACGCAGGTCAGCGGCAAGTTCGATATCGGCGTGATGGCGCCCGATGGATCAGGCGAGAAGATCCTCTCCAACGGCTGGCAGGACGAGGGGCCGACCTGGTCACCCAACGGCCGCGTGCTGATGTTCTTCCGCACCGGCCAGGGCAGCGGCAAGGCCGATCTTTGGTCGGTGGACCTCACCGGGGTCAACGAACATGCTATTCCGACCCCGCTCGATGGGTCCGATCCCGCCTGGGGGCCGTTGCTCCCGTAAGTATCTACCAAGAAGGAGACGACCATGCGCAACACAAAACCGGCCCTGATGATGACCGCGGCGTTGCTGGCGCTCGCCGCCTGCCACAAGACGCCGAAGCCCGCCGATCTGCCCCCGCCACCGCCGAGCAGCACCCCCGCACCGAGCTCGGGCATGTCGAGCGGTACTGTCGGCAACGGCGTGCTTCCCGGATCGCGCGCGGACTTTATCGCGCAGGCGGGATCGGACACGGTCCACTTCGCCACCGACAGTTCGGACGTGGATAGCGAGGCGCAATCGATCCTCACCGCGCAGATCGCCTGGCTCAGGAAGAATCCCGGTGTGCGCGTCACGGTCGAGGGCCATTGCGACGAGCGCGGCACCCGGGAATATAATCTCGCGCTGGGCGACCGCCGCGCCAATTCGGCCAAGAACTTCCTCGTAAACGGCGGCATCGACGCCGGGCGGATCACGATCATTAGCTACGGCAAGGAACGCCCGATCGCGACCGGATCGGACGAAAGCGCCTGGGCGCAGAACCGCCGCGCGGTGACGGTGGTGCCGCAGTAAGGCGACAAACATTTCGACCCGTTTGTGTCGAGCGAAGTCGAGACACGTCCCTCGACTTCGCTCGGGACGAGCGGTTAGGAATTCGGCGCGCTACGCCTCAGCCGCCGCCTTATTCAAATGCCCGCGGCTGACCTGCCAATAGAGCATCACGCTCATCAGCGCGGCATAGAAGCACCACACCGACGCAAAGGCATAAGCGCGCACCAGCTGCACGATCGACAGCGCGACGATGTTGAGCACGCCATACCAGCGGACCGTCTTGTAGCTGGAGAGCAGAAGAGAGCCGCAGGTCGCGGCGATGTAGAGCAGGGAAATGAAAAGGCTGCCGGTCATCACGTTTCGATAGGCGATCGCGTCATGATCGACGAAGGTGTGCAGCGGCAGGAAGATCAGCCCGTAAGCATCCCACGCCGCCGCCACGCCGCCGATCGCGGTCAGCCCCCACATCAGGTTCCGCCGCCAGCCGTCCGGCTCGAGCACCGTCACCGCCAGCGGCATCAGGAAGGGCAACAGCCCCTGGGCGTAGAGCGTGAACAGGAAAGCGGCATGATCCCGCCCGATCGTGCCGATCCGCCCTTCCATGCCAAGCCACACCAGCCCTTCGGTGAACTGATGCAACGCGAACAGCATCGGCATCGCGGCGAACAGCAACGCGCGGGGTGCAGGGGTGTGGCGCAGTGTAGCAACGCCGATCGTGGCGATGATCGCAGACGAGGTGAAGCTGGCGGTTGGTGAATAGCACATCGGTCGGTCTCCGCCGGTTTTCCGTGCTTTGGCAAGGGCGGCGGGCGATGGCCAGCGGCGATTTGCTAGGCTCTTCCGTCCGGCGGCTACGAGACCGCCGGCTTGGCGGGATCTACTGGAGACGCGGAATCCGGATGAATGGGCATATGATCCAGGATCGCGCGGTTGCGGCCCAGTTCCTTGGCGCGAAACAGAGCGCGGTCGGCACGCTCCAGCGCATCGCGCAGATCGAGCGTAGATGCGGTGATCTCGGCCACGCCGAAGCTCGCCGTGATCAGCGGCAGGGTCCCGTCGGCATCGCTGTTCACGCTGATGATCTGGCGAAGATGCTCGATGCGTTCGTGCAGCGCGGCACCGCTGACGCCGATCGCGAGCAGGGCGAATTCCTCGCCGCCGAGCCGTGCGAGCAGATCGCAGGGCCGCGCCGCGCTGGCCAACTGCTTCGAAAAAGCGATCAGCACCTGATCGCCGGTGCTATGGCCGAAGCGATCGTTGATGCTTTTGAAGGCATCGATATCGGCGATCACCACGCCCGCTTGGATCGGCCCGTCCGAACGGCGCAGACGGGTGAGCAGATGGGGTGCCGCTTCGTTGAAGCCGCGGCGATTCCAGATGCCGGTCAGCGGATCGGTACGCGCCAGCCGTTCGAGCGCGATGACCAGATCCTGGAAAAGCAGCAGCATCGTACCCAGGCCCAGCGCGGCATAGATCAGCGTGCAGGCCAGCGGCAGCGCCATGCCTATGAGACGGGCCTCGCCCGTTACGCCGAGATAATCGGCCACGACATTGCCCACCGCGAAGGCCAGCAGCAATCCGCTCGCGATCCAATCGAGCAGATCGGCGCGATGCACGCGCGGCCCTACTGCGATCGCGCTAAGCGCCAGCCCCAGCGAAACGAGCAAGGGCGCCCCAATCCGCAATAGCATAGGCTGGCCGGTGAAGAGATCGGCGAGCAGGCCGGTGGTCACGGCGATCACCGCCCAGATTGTGGTCAGGATCATGCCGCGATCGGTGCGCTTTGCGCGCAGGCGCAGGCCCTGGACGAACAGCAGCGCCGCCGCGAGCCAGCAAAGCCCCGGTCCCACCCCCGGCACCGACGCTACACCCACCAAGGTCAACGCCAGGCCATCCAGCCCCCAGCCGGCGGCGATGATCAAAAAGGCGAAGCTCCACATCCGCGCGTGAGGGGCTTCGCGCCGCCTGCGCCAGATACGGTAAATCGCTCCGGAAAAGAGCAAGCATATAAAAAAAGGAATGCCGGCGAGGAACGGCACGTAAGCCCCCAGAACAAACGAGCCGTCGCTCGATATCCTTATCGGAAGCCTAACGAAATTTTCGTCAAGTATTATTCATAGTTAACGGAAATCAAGCAAGCAATATTAAGGATAATCCGGCCTTAATTTTTATAATTATCCGCCTGACGAAGACTCGTCACGCCCTAGGACGACCCAAGTCAAGGCAGTTGAGGAGTGCGGACGGTCCGCTATCCCCGAACGTCAGGCCCCCGCCGGCGTCGGCGAACCCCAGCCGCCGGGGCGGCGACTCTTGGGGATCGAGGAGCCGCCGATCGCCAGCGCGCGCGGGGCGCGCTTGCTCGGATCCTCGCGGCCGATGTCCTCACCCTTGATCGCCTTCTTGGATTCCTCGCCGGTCAGCGTCTCATATTCGAGCAAGGCGGTTGCCAAGCGATGCAGCTCGTCGAGATGCTCGGTGAGCACTTCGCGGGCCTTCATCTCGCCTTCCTCAACGATGCGGCGGACTTCCTGATCGATCATCCGCGCGGTGTCTTCGGAAATGCTCTGGCTGCGCGAAACCGAGTGGCCGAGGAACACCTCGTCCTGATTGTCGCGGTAGCGGAGCCAGCCGAGCTTTTCGCTCATGCCATATTCCATCACCATCGCGCGGGCCATCTCAGTGGCCTGCTGGATGTCGTTGGAAGCCCCGGTGTTGAGCTCCTCGGCGCCGTAGATCAGCTGCTCGGCGATGCGGCCGCCGAAGCAAAGCGCCAGCCGGGCCTTCATCTGCTTCATCGTCATCGAATAGCGATCGCGCTCGGGCAGGTTCCAGGTCACGCCCAGCGCACGGCCGCGCGGGATGATCGTCACTTTGTGCAGCGGATCGCAGCCGGGCACGTGCAGCGAGACGAGCGCATGGCCGGCCTCGTGATAGGCGGTGGCGCGCTTCTCGTCCTCGGTCATGATCATGGACTTGCGCTCGGCGCCCATCATGACCTTGTCCTTGGCCTCCTCGAACTCGCGCATCGCGATCAGGCGCTTGCCCTTGCGCGCGGCCAGCAATGCCGCCTCATTGGCCAGATTGGCGAGGTCCGCGCCCGAGAAACCCGGCGTGCCGCGCGCGATGGTGCGCGGATCGACGTCGGGGGCCAGCGGCAGCTTGGCGGTGTGGACGGCCAGGATCTTCTCGCGCCCCTCGATATCGGGCTTGGGCACGACGACCTGACGATCGAACCGGCCCGGACGCAGCAACGCGGGATCGAGCACGTCGGGGCGGTTGGTCGCCGCGACGATGATGATGCCCTCGTTGGCCTCGAAGCCGTCCATTTCGACCAGCAGCTGGTTCAGCGTCTGCTCGCGCTCATCATTGCCGTTGCCGAGGCCCGCGCCGCGATGGCGGCCGACCGCATCGATCTCGTCGATGAAGACGATGCACGGCGCGTTCTTCTTGGCCTGTTCGAACATGTCGCGCACGCGGCTCGCGCCGACGCCGACGAACATCTCGACGAAGTCCGAGCCCGAAATCGTGAAGAACGGCACCTTGGCCTCGCCGGCGATGGCACGCGCGAGCAGGGTTTTGCCGGTGCCGGGCGAGCCGACGAGCAGCGCACCCTTGGGGATCTTGCCGCCGAGGCGGGCGAACTTGGACGGGTCTTTGAGGAAATCGACGATCTCCTGCAATTCCTCGCGCGCCTCATCAATGCCGGCGACGTCATCGAAGGTGACACGGCCCTGCTTCTCGGTGAGCATCTTGGCGCGGCTCTTGCCGAAACCCATCGCGCCGGAGCCCGCATTCTTCTGCATCTGCCGCATCACGAAATAGCCGACGCCGAGCAGGATCAGCAGCGGGAAGCTCTGATAAAGCAGATAGGTCCACAGCGAGGGCTGCTCATCGGGGCGGGCGCGGAAGGTGACGCCCTTGGCCGAGAGGCGCTGAATCAGAGTCGGGTCGGTCGGTGCGAAGGTCTTGTACTGCGCACCGTTGCTATATTTGCCGGTGATCACGCCCGCGCCGATATCGGCCTCGCGCACCGAGCCATCGTCGACGCGGCTGAGGAATTCGGAATAGGCAATGCTTTCGCCGGTCTTGGCGGCGGTGCCGCCTTCGAACATCGAAACGACCAGCGCGATGGCGAGCAGGATGCCCACCCAGATGGCCAAGCTCTTCATCCAGGGGTTGTTACCGCCCCCTTTATCGCCATTGCCGCGCTGCGGCTCCTTGTCGTTCGCCATGCAGAATCCGCCTTCCGTGGCCCATTATGTAGGAGGAGAGAGGTTAATGGCAATGGAATGCACCCCTCCGACCGTGAGATTGAGGGATTTCGTCACACTTTGTTGTATTTGCCCCCCAAATCCTCCCCCGCCAGGGGAAGGCGCCGGAGGGGGAGGACGGCGGCGAATCGTCGAGGACATTCCTGACCTCCTCTTCCGTCAGCTACGCTGACACCTCCTCCTGGCGGGGGAGAATCAAGGAACCCGATGCGATTTCGCTTTCGTGAAACGCCAGCGCGCGCCGGGCGCGACGCGGACGCCGGCGAGGGTGGAGACTGCGCCGCCCGCAACACGATCGATCAGGCGATCGAGTTCGTCACCGCGCTTGGGTCGGGTGCCAAGCCTGGCGAACGCAGTAAGCACGAGGCGGCGGAGGAACTCGCGGGGCAGATCTTCGACGTCGATCGATACGCTCGCGGCATCCTGATGCAGCCGCTCGGCGGCCAGCCGTGCGCAGGCCCAGGCGAGTGCCTCCTCGGCCTCGGCGAGATGATCGGCGGAGGCGGCGAGGCGCTTGGGATCGGGCCAGCCCACCTCCAGCAGCGCGCGCGCCGTGGTGCGATCGAAGCGCGGGTTGTGGTTGGAAGGATCATCGATCGCGGTGATCCCCGCGGCCGCCACGATCGCCGCCAGTTCCTTGCGCCGCCAGCTGAGCAAGGGACGGATCAAAGTCGCGCGATCCAGTGCGCGCCGCGCCGGCATCCCCGAAAGCCCGCCGATGCCGCTGCCCCGCGCCAACCGCATCAAGACCGTCTCGGCCTGATCGTCGAGCTGATGGCCAGTGGCGATCGCCACCGCGCCCTCGCGTTCGGCCCAGCTCGCCAAGGCGCGATAGCGGGCGTCGCGCGCCGCCGCCTGCGGCCCCGCGGGATCGTCCGCCACCGTGACGGTGAGGATCGCGTGCGGCACGCCGAGATCGGCGCAGAGCAGGCCGACCAAGTCCGCCTCGGCGCGCGCCTCGGGGCGCAGGCCGTGATCGACCGTGGCGGCGATGATCGATCCGGGCCGCGCGGCGTGGGCGAGCAGCAGTAATGCTAGGCTATCCGGGCCGCCCGACACTGCCAGCGCGAGCGTACCCTCGGAAGCTAGGGCATCGAGGTCGGCAGCGAAGCGCGCTACCTTGGCAGCCTCGATGGCTACGCCCTCCACATATCACCGAAGAGGGAAAAGTCCCCCTGCCTCACTTGCAGGCAGCCGCCTTCTTCGCGGCGGGGAGCTTGGCCTTGATCCCGTCCGACATTGTCGCGCCATAGACATCCTCCAGCTCGCCGAACGCGCGGCAGGCGTTGTCGGTCTTCTTGAGCTGGGTCAGCGAGACGCCGAGATAGAACAGGCTGTCCGGCGCGCGCTCGCCATGCGGATCGCTTTGGTAATTGGCGAGGAAGGTCTGTGCGGCGGTGGCGGGCTTGCCTTCGTCGAGCTGCGCGCGGCCGAGCAGATTGCGCGCATAGCTGGCGCGCTTGTGCTTGGGATATTTCTTGGCGACGTCGGCCAGCGTCACCTCGGCGTCGGCATATTTCTTGTCGGCCCAAAGCTTATATCCCGCCATATAGGCGTCCTCGGCTGGGTCGCCGTTTGCAGAGACGGGGGCGGTATCCTCCTTCACAGGCTTGGCGGGCTTGTCCGTGGCGATCGCCTTGACGGGCTTGGCATCCGGCACGGGCGCATCGGCATCCGCCGGGACAAGCTTGGCGGGTTTGCCTCTGGGCTTGATCGGCGCGGCATCGGCCACGGGCGCAGGGGCGGGCGGGGCGGCATTGGCCTCCAGCGCCTTCAGCCGCGTGTCGAACTCGCTGCGATCCCGGGCCGCCTGTTCGGAGACGATCTGCAGCCGATGCTGCAATTCCTCATTCTGCGCGGTGGTCTGCGACAGCGCCTTCTCCAGCGCATCGACGCGCCCGGTGAGTTCGTTCAGCGGCGCGCCCGCGGGCGATCCGGCGCTTTGCGGCGCGGCCTGCGGCGCCTGGATTTCGGGCTCGAAAAAGGCCGGGCTACCGCCGGGGAAGACCTTGCGCTGGACCGCCTTCATCTCCTTCTCCAGCTTGTCGACGCGCTGCGGCACGCTCGGCGCAGGATCGGCCAAGGCGGGCGCGGCGGCCGTGGAGAGGAGCAGGGCAAGGGCCAGACGGAGCTTCATGCAAAGGCTTTCATGGGTGCGGTTCGCATAAGCATAGCGCAGCGTGAATCGCCAATGAACCCCACCATCTCGTAGAGGGCAAAGCGGCGCCGCCAGGCTCAACCGAGCGAAGTATCGCCGAGGTGCGTGGCGATGAGGTCGCGGAACCAGCGGTGATCGGCATCGCCATCACGCCGCTTGTGCCACGCCAGCACGACCGTCACCTCCCGTTCGGGCACAATTCCCTCAATGATGTGGAGGGGAAGCGTGGGGATGAGCAAATCTATCAGCCGACGCGGAACGATCGCCACCGTCCCGGTCATAAGGGCCAGCAGAGGAAGCGTCGTCAGTTGCTGCACGACGGCAAGCGTGGGGCTCGGCACGGTGAGCGGCATCGTCCCCCTCAAGTCTTTGGGAAGCAATGGATCGTTGTTGCCGAACAATATGCTCGGCGTATCGCTCATATCCTTGGGCGGCGATGCACCGTCTGCGGAGAGCGGGTGACCCTTTGCAACCACCGCGACGAAATCATCGTCAAAGAGCCGCATGATCCCCGTTGCGTCCCTTAGCTGCTGCGACAGCATGAAATCCGGAGTCATCGCGAAATCGATATCGGCGCGGTCGTCCATTAGCGCATCGGGAACGAGGTCGACGAAGCGCATACTGACGCCGGGGGCTTGCGCTCGCAATGTGTCAACGAGCGCTGGAACGAGCAGCATCGGGCAATAATCGGTGCCGGCAATGATGAATTGCCGCCGGCTTTTGGCGGGATCGAATATCCGGGCCTGCCAAAGCTGGTCCAGGCTTTCGCAGATCTGGGCGACGGGATCGAGCAGCTCTTCGCCCCTTTTGGTGAGGGCAAGACCGCGACCGGATCGCACCAGCAACTCATCGCCCAAAATCGCCCTGAGCTGGATCAGCGACTTGCTGACGGCGGGCTGAGTAAGCCCCAGGCTGCGCGCCGCAACCGTGACGTTTCGTTCCCGCAGCAACGCCAGAAGAACGGGAAGAAGATTCTGGTTGATCGAGCGCAGGGACATGCGGGCCGCTTATGCCGGGCGTTCGCCCATTTCCAGCAGGAATACCAAACATAGCAAGTTGTCATTTGTTCTTATCGCCAGGTCTAGGCACAGCTTGCAACTGCAACGCTTGATAGTGCCAGAAATCGGCACGGGGGCGATGCAATTTCGAGCTGACGATAAGCCAGCCGTGCAAAGGGGAGTATGATCATGATCAAGGCTTGCGGCAGCTCGGTTTCATCGCGTTCCGTTTCGCTGCGATGGGCGTTCATCGCCTGCGGCGCTCTGACGTGCGTCGGCGGAACCGCCGCGATCGCGCAGGCAAGCCAGGCGCCCACCGCCGCCGCCGCCGATCCGTCCCCGGTCATCGCGGACATCATTGTCACCGCGCAGAAGCGCAGCGAGAATGTGCAGAACGTTCCGATCGCGATCGCTGCGTTCAGCGCCAGCACGTTGAAGGCGAACAATGTCGCCGGTCTATCCGATCTGGTGAATGTGACCCCTGGGCTGATCTACTCCTTCCAGGCGCAAAGCGGCTCGCCCTTCCTGCGCGGTGTCGGCAACGCCCAGACCTTCGCGGGTGCCGAGGCGGAGGTACAGACCTATATCGACAACGTTTATTATGCCTCCGGCGGCGGCGCTTATGCCCATTTCAATAATATCGAGCGCGTCGAGGTCGATAAGGGCCCGCAGGGCACGTTGTTCGGCCGCAACGCGACCGGCGGCGTCATCCAGATCTTCACGCGGGATCCCTCCCATACGCCGACGCTGGACGCCTCCGCCGGCTACGGAAATTTCAATTACAAGGAGGCCGACGTCTACGCCTCGACCGGCCTTGGCGAGAACCTCGCCGGCGATATCGCGGTGCATTACGACGATCGCGACGGGTGGGGTAAAAATCTCTTCGACAATAAGGATGTTTATCAGGGCAAGAGCTTCGCCGTCCGTTCGAAGCTGCTGTTCAAGCCATCGGATGCCACGCGGATCACGCTGATCGGCGATTATGGGGTGGATCGGTCGGAACTCGGCCAGGCCTATTCGGTGATCGGCGCGCCGTGGAGCCTGGCGCCGGGCGTACCGGCGCCGCACTCCGGTAACTTTTACGATGTCGCGACCGATTACACGCGGCCGGGCAAGAGCGAGCAATATGGCGCCAGCCTCAAGCTGGATACCAAGATCGGCGATCTCTCCTTCGTCAGCATCAGCGCTTACCGCTCGACGAAATCGACCGGCTATCTCGATGCCGACGGAACCACGACGCCGTTCCTCTACGGTTTCGACAAGCGCGACGAGCGGCAGGCCAGCCAGGAGTTCCAACTCCTGTCGTCGACCGGCGGCCGCTTCAAATGGATTGTGGGCACCTATCTTTATTACAACAAGGCGGCGGAAATGCCCGGCCTGTCCGGCATTCCCTTTCTCGGCTTCGGCGCGTCCCGCATCGATGTCCGCAGCGTGATGACCACGAAGTCGGTGGCGGGATTCGGTCAGGCGACCTATGACGTGACGCCCACCACCCACATTACGGCGGGGCTTCGCTACACGCACGATCACCGCGCGCAGACCTCGCGCACCACCTTCCAATATGCCACCGGGCCCGGCGCGCCGCCGCCGTTCCTGGGCCTGGATGTCAACAATTATCCGAATGCCGCGTTCAACGCGCTGACCGGCAAGATCACCGTCTCCCAGGATCTGGGGCAGCACGCGCTGGTCTATGCCAGCTACAATCGCGGCTTCAAATCGGGGACCTTCAACAACATCATCTTCCTCGCCAATCCCGGCCCGGCGCTCGATCCGGAGCACCTCAACGCCTATGAGATCGGCACCAAGGCGGATTTCTTCGATCGGCGTGTGCGGCTGAACGTCGCTGCCTTCCTGTATGATTACAGCAATCTGCAGGTGAACATCTTCCAGAACATCAACATCGCGCTCCGGAATGCGGCAAGCTCGCGGATCAAGGGTATCGACGGCAGCATCGACTTCGCAGCGACGACCGACACGCGCTTTTCGCTCGGTTTCAGCTATCTCGATGCCAAATATGATAATTTCCCCAACGCCCCGCTGTATCTGACCAACCCGGTCACAGCCCCCAACCTCGGCGGCGGCGGTTTCGGCGGCATCAACATCTCGGCGGCGGACGCGAGCGGAAACCGGCTGCCGTTCGCGCCGAAATTCTCGGGCTTTTTCGGGGTCAATCAGCGGATTGCGCTGGGCGCGGGCAAGATCGATCTGAACGCGACGGTGAAGTACCAGTCCCGCATCTATTTCACGCCCGACAATCTTTATAGCCAGGGCGATTATGCGACGCTCGCGGCGTCGGCGAAATGGACGGCGCCGGGCGGCAAGTGGGATGTCACGCTCTGGGCGCGCAACCTGACCCAGACGCACAGCTATCAGCAATATTCGCTCTCGGCTTACGGCGTCTTTGCCTATCCGAACGAGCCGCGGAGCTATGGCGCGCGCGTCGGCGTCCATTTCTAGCGCGACGAAGGGCGATACGTTCCGAACTGATGATCCGGCCAAAAAGGATGCTTGAATGGATCTGAACGGCAAGGTCGCGGTGGTTACCGGCGGTGCAATGGGCATCGGTGCCGAGATCGCGAAAGTCTTGGCGCGATCCGGTGCCAAGGTGGCGATCACCGACCTCAACGCGGCAGTGGGCGCCGAGATGGCGGGTTCGCTGATCGGGGAGGGGAGAGAAGCGGCCTATTTCGAGCAGGACGTGACGAGCTGGGACTCGGCCTTCGCGATGGCGGAGGCGGTCGAGACGCAGCTCGGTCCGATCGCGATCCTGGTCAACAATGCCGGCGTTTCCAGGCGGGTGCCGTTCCTGGAGATGAGCGAGGCCGAGTGGGACCGTCTGCTTGACATCAATCTCAAGGGCCAGTTCCTCACCGCCCGCGCCGTGATCCCGCGCATGCTGGAGCGCGATTATGGGCGGATTATCAACATGTCATCGGTGGCGGGCAAGCAGGCGGCACCCTGCTTCGCCCATTATTGCACGTCCAAATTCGGCGTCCTCGGCCTCACGCAGAGCCTTGCGGTGGAGTTCGCCAAGACCGGCATTACCGTGAACGCGGTCTGTCCCGGCATCGTCGCGACGCCGATGCACGATCAGCTTCTGCCCGAAATGGCGAAGGCGATGGGGCTTTCGGTCGAGGAAGCGGTCCAGGGCTTTTTGAGCGTCATCCCGCAGGGCCGTCCTCAAACGCCGGAAGATATCGCCCGCATGGTCGTCTTCCTCGCCAGCGACGAGGCGCGCAACATGACCGGCGGATCCTATCACGTCGACGGCGGCATCAGGATGGGCTGAGCCGTTTCGGCCAGCCCATCCCCGCATAACGCCGCCCTCGTGAGATTAGCGGATCGATAGCACACTCGCCGGACGCATCACGCGGGGGCATCGAGTGTTGACTATCGTGGTTTAGCGGCAGCGGACCTGCTGGTTGCTCTGGTCGATCGCCTTGCCGGCGAGCGCGCCGACCGCGACGCCGATAAGCGTACCCGCGGCGCGATTGTGGCCGCCGTCGATCACGTTGCCGAGGATACCGCCAGCGGCACCGCCGACGATGAGGCCGGTCGTGCCGTCATTGCGCTTGCAATAATAGCGGCCGTCCGATCCGCGATAGACCTGGTCGTTCGAAGAGAGCACGCGCTCCTGATAGCCCGGCCCGTCGCGATAGTAGCGGGAAGCATCATAATCGGTCTGATAGGTCGGATCGCCATAAGCGCCCGGCGGGGGCGGCGGGGGCGCGCCATAGCCGCCGCCATAGGGGCCGCTGCCACGATTGTAACGACGTGAGGCCATGTACCGGTCGCGTTCGGCGTTATAGCGATCGGTGGCGATCTGATAATCGCGTTGCGCCGCATCCCAGCGGGCCTGCGCCTGCGGCGATTGGGCAATAGCGGGCGCGATGGGCGCGAGCGCCATCGGGGCGGCGGCGGCAAGCGCCACAGCAAGGGTTAAGCGTCGCATTGATCTTCTCCTGTTCAAGGCCGAACCTTTGTCCGTCGCCGGCTTTTCCCAGTTTCGCGGTGAACGCGATCTGAGTTGGCCGTTTCGCCGGCGTTCAGCCCGGTCCGGTTCGGACATAACCATGGGTGAGCGGATCGGTTGCGAAACGGCCGCGCGGATGGCAGCGTGCGGACGAGGAGGTTGCCATGCCGCAGGATCAGAGGATCGATGCGTTCATCGCCAAGGCGCAGCCGTTCGCGCAGCCGATCCTCCGTCAGGTCCGCAAGGCGATGCATGCGGCGCTGCCGGACGTAGAGGAAGCGATTAAATGGGGGATGCCCTTCTTCCTGATCGGCGGTCGTCCCTTCGCAAACATGGCGGCGTTCAAGGCGCACGCGGCCTTCGGCTTCTGGAAAGGGCCGCGGACGGGCAAGGAAGCCGACGCGATGGGGCAATATGGCCGGCTGACCAAGGTCGAGGATCTGCCTCCGGAGCCCGAGTTCATCGCGCTGATCCGGGCGCAGGCGGCATCGGCCGCGTCCGCCCTGCCGAAGCCCAAGGCGCCCCCGAAACCTGCGCTCGAAACGCCTGACGATCTGGCCGAGGCGCTGGCGAGTGATGCCGAAGCCTGCGCGGTGTTCCATGGTTTCCCGCCGGGGTGTCGGCGCGAATATATCGAATGGATCGTTCAGGCGAAGCGTCCTGAAACCCGCGCCAGCCGGATTGCCAAGGCCGTCGCGCAGATGGCAGAGGGCAAGAAGCTCAACTGGAAGTATGAAAATTGCTGAAGCGCCTCAGGCAAGCTTCTCGCAGCGGTAGCGATCACGGATCCGGCTGTTGAAAAAGCGGCCCTTTGAGGTCGCGGCGCGCAGCCTCCGGACGATCTCCGCCGGTACGTCGCAATAGGCATAGCGTTTGCCGGTCGTGAAGGTGATCGCCAGCCGTTCGGCATCGGGCTCATAATCGAAGGCGCGGATCACCGAGGAGGGCATCACCGATCAACGCGCGTGCCCGCGCTATGCTCCGCTCGCGCTTCTCATTCGGCCGCGCTGCACGCTATACGAACGGCATGGCTGACGACACGATCATTCAAACCCCGGACGGCCCGATGACATGGGCCGAATGGAAGAAAAAGAACCCGGTCCAGATCCCGTCCCGCCGCACCAAGGGCAAGAAGCTGCCCAACAAGATCAAGACCCGCACCGGCGATTAGGCGGCGATCTTCGGCTTATCCTCATGGAACGCCGACAATGTCCTCCGGCTGGGCAGGATAGCTGCGGAGCAGGGCTTCGCTGAGATCAGCGGCGACCGCATCGGTGGTCGCCCGGCGCGTGCCTAACTGGCGCACCGTTACCGCGGCGGCCTTCCATACGACCGCTGGCTCGCCACGCTTGTGGATGCGCAGCTCGATCTGGGTGCGTTGCAGCGGGACAAGCTGCGACTGGCCAGTCGAAAGCGGGATGGTGACGCCCGCGCCGACACCGGGGGCACCGCCGGGCGCTACCGATGTGCGCGCCGAGCCCTTGCCGAGGCCGGTGCCGACATCGGCACGGCTGAGGATCAGTTCGGCGACATAAGCCGCATGGCCGGTATCGTCGAGGATCGTGAAGCCCTTGGTCGAGAGCGCCTCGGTCGCGGCGTTGACGAAGGCGGGCAGGGCGGGATCATACTCTCCGCTAGAGGTCTTCGGTTCGATCGCGATCGTTCCGCCGGGAGGCGGATCCGCCAGCGACGGCGATCCCGCTAGGGCTATGAAGGCCATCGCAGCCGTTAGTTTCGACAAGAATGCGCGCATCAAAAGCTCCTTAGCGCAAGGGATCGCTCATCGCATGCTGGCCATTGAGCTCCTCGACTTAAGCGCCATAACGCAGCGCATGGCATTGAGAATCATAGCGCGCATGTTCCTGCTGGGCCTATCCGCGATGCTATCGGCGGAAACAGCCGCGCACGCAGGGTCAGTGGCGATCACCTTCGACGATCTGCCGCTGTTCGGCCTCTATGCGCCGCCGCCCGAAGCCGACGCGATCACATCGGACTTGCTCGACGGCTTCCGCAAGCAGCATTGGAAGGTCACAGGCTTCGTCAACGAAATCCAGTTGCAAGGCCCCAACCGGGAGGAGCGGATCGGCCTGCTACGCCGTTGGATCGATGCCGGATATGATCTCGGCAACCACAGCTATTCGCATCTCTCGCTGACCAAGACACCGGTGGACGATTATATCGCGGATGTCGCGAAGGGCGAGGCGGTGACGCGCGTGCTGATGCGCGATCATGGCAAAACCGAACATTGGTATCGCCATCCCTATCTGGAGACCGGCCCGACGCTGGCGATCCGGGAAAAGTTCGAAGGCTGGCTGAAGGCGCATGGCTATCGCGTCGCGCCGGTGACGATGGAAAATTCCGATTGGGAATTCGCCGAGCCCTACGATGCCGCCCTCGCGCGCAAGGATGCGGCGCAAGCCGCGGCGATCCGTGCCGCCTATATCGATTATACCGCCGCGGTCGTACCCTGGTATCGCAAGGCTGGCGTGGCTCTATTCGGACGCGAGCCGGCGTTTGTGATGCTGGTGCACGCCAGCCGCCTCAACGCCGCCAGCATTGATGCCCTGGCCGCCATCTTCCGCGCCAACCACCTCGCTTCCGTCAGCCTCGATCGCGCCATGGCCGATCCCGCCTATCGAACGGCAGACAATTACGTAGGGCCGGACGGCGACGAATGGCTGACGCGCTGGGCGACGACGCTGCACCGTGATCTGCCCTATGCGAGCCTGCCGGAAGTGCCCGCGTGGATCGCCGATCTCGACAAGAAAATCGAAGACGCCGTTCCCGATCCGCAGGCACCTCCCGTCCCGTAATCGGATGATCGGCGCCTGAATCAGCAGGCCTCCCGCGCCTCGGCGCGCACCGCGCAATAGTCGAGCAGGCCGGTATGGTGGGCCAACACCTGGCGTGCGCCGAACGCCAGGGTGCGATCGAGGCGGGGGCGATCGGGCATCGCCGCCAGCAGCGCGCGGCACGCCTCTTCATCCGGCAGCCGGCTCTCGGGAACCGCCAGCCCCAGCCGCTCCGCCGCGCCATCCATCACCGCGCGCAGCGGCTGCCAATCGAGCAGTAACGTCACCACCGCGCCGATCGCGCAGCCGAACCGTTCAGATCGCGCCAAGGTCGCCATCGAATAATATTGGCTCTGGATCGTGCAGACCGTCCCCGAATCGCCGGGCGTGCTCGGCGGCGGCCCGGCGACGGCGATCAACGCGGCCAGAAAAGCGCGCTCGTGCACAAAGGCGGCGGCGGCCTCCCGCAGGAAAGCATCGCCGCCCGCCCAGCAGCTCTGACTGGCCGCCATATCGATCAACCCCGGCGTCCGCCCATGCAGCAGGGAGAACAGATGGACGAGATCGGCGACGTTGCGCGTCGCCGAGACGCCGGCGTTGAGCTCCGCCGAAATCAGCCACGGATGCGCCGCCGAGCCTTCGCCGGCGGCAAGCGACACCATCAGCCCGCCGTGATCGGCGGGTGCCTCAAGGATCTGAGCCAACACTATTACGCTACTCCACTCGTACAACCCGTTCTGGATAGAGCGCCGGGCGTTACTTCCGGCCCTAAGAACAGGGTTTACATCGCATTAGCCAAGATTTTCGAACCTATCCTCCCCCTGGCGGGGGAGGATCGGCGTCAGCTCCCCACGAAGCTCAGCAGATCCTGCGTCAGCCGGTCCTTTTCAGTGACGTTCAGGCCGTGCGGTGCACCCGCATATTCGATCAGCTGTGCCTTCGATCCCAGCAGCTGCGCGGCGGCGCGGGCCGAGGGATCGATCGGCACGGTCTTGTCGCCGGTGCCGTGGACGATCAGCGTCGGTACTTTAAAGGCGGCGAGATCGGGGCGGAAGTCGGTCTTGCCGAACGCATCGATGCAATCGAGCGTGCCCTTGAGCCCCGCCTGGATGGCCAGCGCCCAGAATTGATCGAGCACCTCCTGGCTGACCGGGCTGGAGATGAAGCCGACACCGTAAAACATCTCGGCGAAATTCTTCATGAAATGCGCGCGGTCCTTGCGGATCGGGGCCTTCATCTGGTCCTCGAACACCGATCCGTCGACACCATCCGGATTGCTATCGTCCTTCAGCAGATAGGCGACGACCGACGAGATTAGCCCCGCCTTGACGATGCCCTTGCCGCCATGGCGTGACATGTACCGCGCCACCTCACCGCCCCCCATCGAGAAGCCGACCAGCGTCGCATCGCTGACGCCCGTCGCCTCGATCACTTGGGCGAGATCGTCGGCGAACGTGTCATAATTGTAGCCGCTGAAGGGCTGGCCCGATCGGCCGAACCCCCGGCGATCGTAGAAGATCACGCGATGTCCGGCCTCGGCCAGCGCGAGCGCCTGATCGTCCCAGCTATCGGCCGAAAGCGGCCAGCCATGGAGGAGGATCACCGGGCGGCCAGACCCCCAATCCTTGACGTAGAGGTCAACATGGTCGCGGGTCTTGACGTAGGGCACCGGCAGCTCCTCTTATGGTAGCTGCTCAACGCGGCAGATCGCGAAAGGCACCGTCAGGCGCCGTGAAATTCCGTCCTCGCCGCCACTTCCGCCGCCTGTGCCTCGCCGCGCATCGGCACGCGGACCGAAGGGCGCAGGCGCGCGATGCTGAGTACCCCCGCCACCGCCGTCAGCCCGGCGGCGATCAGCGCCGGTGTCGGGGAGGCGCCGATCCCGAGGGCGAGGAGGGCCGCCACCAGCGTGGCGCCCGCGGTCTGCCCGGTGAGGCGGGTCGTCGAAACCAGCGCACCCGCCGATGCGGCGCGTTCGCGCGGTGCCGATCCCACGATCAGCCGGGCATTGGGAGACAGATAGAGGCCGAAGCCCGCGCCGGTGAAGGCCATGCGCCAGGCGATGTCGGCATAGCTCGGCGCGTGCGGCAGCCAGGCGATCAGCAGAGCGCCGATGGTGGCGATCACCATGCCGATCCCGCCGAGCAGCCCTGCCGGATAGCGGTCGCTGAGCGTGCCCGCCGTCGGCGCGACGATCATCATCGTGAGCGGCCAAGGCGCGATCATCGCGCCGATCTCCTTGGGGCTGAGCCCGTAGCTATGCTGGAGGCGGAACGGCAAGGACAGGATGATGCTCATCGATGCGATGAAGGCGAAGAGCGCGCCTGCCGTGGAAAGGGCCAGCACGGGCCGCGCGAGCAGATCGACGGGCAGGATCGGCGCGGCTTCGCGCCGCTCGTGCAGGAAAAGGCCGATCCCGAAACCGATCCCGATTGCGACGATGGCGAGGCTTACCACTGGCGAGCTGCCATGGACCAGGGCCTCCAGTCCGGCGATCACCAGCCCGAAAGTGGCCATGTTGAGTATGGCGCCGGCCAGATTGTAGCGGCCCGGGCGGGCGGGCACGTCCGGCAGACTGCTTCGCCCGAGCCAGAGCGACAGCAGCCCGAACGGCGCGCCGATCGCGAAGACCCATGGCCAGGGCGCAAAGCCCAGGATCAGGCCGCCCGCGGTCGGCGCGACGGCGCCGGCGGTTGAGGCAACGACGCTGTTGAGGCCGAGGCCGCGCCCCAGCTTGTCGGACGGATAGACCGAACGGATCAGCGCCGACATGACCGAAAGTGCCGCCGCCGCGCCGACCGCCTGCAACGCGCGGACGACGAGCAGGAATGGCAGGCTCTTGGCGAAGAAGCACAGGGCCGTGGCGATCGTAAAGACGAGCTGACCGAGCTGATAGAGCCGCTTGAGGCCGATCTGGTCGCCAAGCGCCGACAGCGGCAGCAGGGTCATCACCAGCACCAGCTGATAGACGGTCACCACCAGCACCGCCGATGATCCATCGACGTTCAGGTCGCGCGCGATCGTCGGCAACGCCACGGTGGCGATCGCGCCGTCGATCGTGGTGAGTGCGGTTCCCAGGCTGATCGCGGCGGCGGCGAGATAGCGCTGGGGGATCGGCAGGCCTTCGATACGCGGGGCTTCGGGCAAGCTGGACTTCTCCGGGCTAAGGTTCGGCGAACTGGACAAGGGCGCGCTTCTGTTCCAACGGCCCGCGCATCAAGGAGACATTATGGGCTATCGGGTAGTCGTCGCGGGCGCGACCGGCAATGTTGGTCGTGAAATGCTGAACATTCTGGCCGAGCGCGAGTTTCCGGCCGACGAGATCGCCGTGCTGGCCTCGTCGCGCTCCACAGGCCTTACCGTCGATTTCGGCGATACCGGTAAGACGCTCAAGATCCAGAATATCGAGCATTTCGATTGGGCGGGCTGGGATATGGCGCTGTTCGCGATCGGCTCCGAAGCGACCGCCAAATATGCGCCGATCGCGGCGGCGGCGGGCTGCACGGTGATCGATAATTCGTCGCTCTACCGGATGGACCCCGACGTGCCGCTGATCGTGCCCGAAGTAAACCCGGAGGCGATCAGCGGATATAAGCGCAAGAACATCATCGCCAATCCGAACTGCTCGACCGCGCAGATGGTCGTCGCCCTGAAGCCGCTGCACGATGAGGCGACGATCCGGCGCGTCGTCGTCGCCACCTATCAGTCGGTCTCCGGCGCGGGCAAGGAAGGCATGGACGAGCTGTTCGAGCAGAGCCGCAACATCTTCGTCGGCGATCCGGCGGTGCCCAAGAAGTTCACCAAGCAGATCGCCTTCAACGTCATCCCCCATATCGACAGCTTCCTGGACGATGGATCGACCAAGGAGGAATGGAAGATGGTCGTGGAAACCAAGAAAATCCTCGATCCCAAGATCAAGGTCTCGGCCACCTGCGTCCGCGTGCCGGTATTCGTCGGCCATTCGGAGGCGATCAACATCGAGTTCGTCGACGAGATTTCTGCGGCCCGGGCGAAAGCGATCCTGCGCGAGGCGCCGGGCGTGATGCTCGTCGATAAGCATGAGGATGGCGGCTACGTCACTCCGATCGAATGCGTTGGCGAATATGCCACCTATATCAGCCGCGTGCGCGAGGATCCGACCGTGGACAGCGGCCTGAGCCTCTGGTGCGTCAGCGACAACCTCCGCAAGGGCGCGGCGCTGAATGCTGTGCAGATCGCGGAGCTGCTCGGGCGGAAGCACCTGCAGAAGGCTGGCTAAGCCACCGTTGAATGAATGATAGCAGATTGCTATCATTCTTCGATGGGCCAGATGCTGATCCGCCAGTTGGACGATGCTGCGATCGAGCGGCTAAAGCTTCGTGCGAGAAGAGAGCGTACCTCTGCCGAGGCTCTGGCAAGGGGCGCCATTCATCGTGAAGCTGCGCAACTCACCCTTGACGAGAAGCTTGAGCTGGTCCGGCAAATGCAGGAAAAAACGCGCCGCGCGACGATTCCGGACGCGGTGCAGACATCCGGCGTCGATCTGATCCGCGAGGATCGTGACCGGTGATTGTTGATGCTTCGGTGGCTGTAAAATGGCTGATCGAGGAAGAGGGTAGTGCCGACGCGATAGCCCTGCTCAGCCGCGACGATCTCGCGGCGCCTACCTTGTTGCACGCTGAAGTCGCTAATACGATCTGGAAGAAGGCTCGTCGAGGGGAGTTTGCGCCTGATCCAGGCCTCGTTTCGCTGCCGGAGCAAATTGCTGAAATCATCGAGACGCACGACGAAACGCCCGTCATGGCGCGCGCCTTGGCGATCGCAATGGAGCTAGATCATCCAGTCTATGACTGCGTCTATCTCGCTCTCGCGGAGGCCCTAGAGACCAGCTTGGTGACGGCCGATGAACGGTTCCTGCGCAAGCTTGATCAGCGCTATGCCGGTGCCAAGGTGATGGCGCTCGGTGCCTGAAAATGGTTGCAGCCATCTATACAGAGGACAATCCGAACCGCGTGAAGCGCTGGAAGGAAAAAGTTGGCCATCTCCCGCAATGATCTGATCCCGTCGTTCTTCGAGGCGGCGGATGGCGAGAAACTGGCTTATTATACGATCGGCGAGGGACGGCCGATCGTGCTGATCCATGGCTTGTTCTCCAACAGCTGGACCAACTGGGTGCGCTACGGCCACGCCGAGCGTATCGCCGCCGGAGGGCACCGCGTCATCATGGCCGATCTGCGCGGGCATGGCGCGAGCGCGGCGCCGCACGATCCCGCCGCTTATCCGCCCGATATCCTCGCCCGCGATGCGCTGGCGCTGATCGATCATTTGCGAATTCAGGACTATGACCTCGGGGGCTATTCGCTAGGCGCGCGAACGACGGTGCGTGCGCTGGTCCACGGGGCGACGCCGCGCCGCGCGTTCGGGGCGGGGATGGGACTCGAGGGGATTTTGCGCACGCAAGGGCGCGGCAGCTTCTTCCGGCGCGTTTTGGAGAACCGCGGCACGCATGAGCGCGGCTCCCCCGAGTGGATGTCCGAAGCTTTCCTCAAAACCACCGGCGGCGATCCGATCGCGCTCCTCCAGATACTGAACACCTTCGTCGATACGCGCCGCGAGCAGATCGAAGCAATCGCCACCGAAATGGCGGTAATCTGCGGTATCGATGACCATGACAACGGATCGGCGGAAGCCCTGGCGGCGCTCTTTCCGCATGGCCGATATCAAGAAATTCCGGGCAATCACATGAGCGCGGTCCTCAAACCCGAACTCGGTGCGGCCATCGTCGCCTTCATTAACGAATAACATTAACCATTTAAAGATGTTAGGGGGGCTTGACCCGGCTTTACAACATCGCTTTGGAACAGTTCCACTCTTTGGGGGAAGAGTTGGAGCGGATGTATCGAGTATCCTTACTCATAGCTGCGGGGCCATGTTTTACCATGGTGCTGGCGGCATTTGCCATGTTTGTCCTCGGGGACACGCTGGCGCGGACCCGTCACGCCCGCATCTGGGCGGTAGGTTTCGCTTTGGAGGCATGGCTGTGGATGCTGGTCGCTCTGTTCGATCCGCACGAGGTGGGTTTCTCCGCAGCCATCATCCCGATCATCTGCTTTACGACGGCCAGCGCCATCTGCAACTTCGCCGGCTTTCTCGAACGGGCGGGAAGAACGCCGAGCGTGTGGTTGATCGCTGTCGCGACAGGCGCGGCAATCGTGCAGATCTTACTATGCTATCAAAGCAATCATCTTCTGCAGGTGGTGGCTTATGCCATGTTTCCGGCGTGGCGCTGTCTGCTCTTCGCCGTATCGGTGCCGCTGGTGGCGGTAGATCGCAAACAGGCCTCCGTCACGGAGCGGTCGGTGATCGTCATGCTGCTCCTGCTCGCCATCAGCCAGGCGGGCATGACGGTCGCTGCTTTCCTGCCGATGGCGGGCCTGTCGCCGAAGGGGGCGTATACCGCTGCGCTCGCGTTCACCACGACGCCGATCGCGGCGGCGATGGGGTTGTTCGCGCTGATGCTGATGGCATCCGATTTTTCGCGCGAGCGGCTCCGCCTGATCCACACCGATCCGCTCACCGGAGTACTCAATCGCGTTGGCTTCGAAGAGGCGGCGCGGCGGCAAATCTACCGATCCGGCGCTCGCCCGCTGACGTTGGTGCTGGCCGATATCGATCGCTTTAAGGCGATCAATGATCGCTTCGGTCATTTGACGGGCGATGCCGGTCTGATCGGCTTTGCCAGGCAAATGGTCGATGGTCTGCCCGACGCCGCGCTGATCGGGCGGTTCGGCGGCGAGGAGTTCACTATCGTGCTGCCGGATCACGATGGCGAAGCCGCCCGCTCGCGGATCGACGCGATCCGGGCAGCACTGCCTGGAATGGTGATCCCCGGCGGTGCGCGCCTGAACCTGACCGCGAGCTTCGGCATCGCGGAGCATCGCCCGCGTGAGACGCTGGAGGGCCTGTACGCCCGTGCCGATGCCGCGCTTTATCAATCGAAGCAGCAGGGAAGGGACCGCACAACGGTCGATGCGACGCCGTGATGGTAACGGGCCTTGGAGATGTCGGGATCTCGCTGATTGCGGTTTGCTTCATCGTGGCGGTGGTTCTGGCGATCGCCTGGGCGGATTTCGGGCATCCGCGGCATGCGATCACTTGGTCCTTCGGATGCAAGCTGATCGGCTTCGGCTGGATTTTGGTCATATTGCCTCACGCTTCGGTGGCGATCGACCAATTTATCCTGTTCCTCGCGCAGAGCCTGATCGGTACGGGCGTCGGAATGACCGCGGCGGGCTTCGGGCAGCGGTGCGGACGCAGCATCTGGCGGCCTATCGGGATCATGAACGCCATGCAGATCGCGGCCACGGTGCCGCTGATTTGGTGGTGGCGGCCGACCCCGGACGCGCCCCAGTGGCCGCTTTACCTGATGATCGCGGGCTCATCATGGTTTTCTTCACAGACTTTGATCGGTCGGCGAAAGGGCGAGCGGACCGCCGAGCGCCTGGTGCTGTATTGGCTTCGCGGCATGACGCTCGGCGCCTTCGCGTTGCTGGCGATCAGCATCGCGGCGCTTTTGAAGGTGCCGGCCATCGAGCCCGCCTTTCACTGGCGCGAGCTTACGGCGCTGTTACCGGCCACCATGACCTGCTCGGGGATATTCGCGGTTTTCCTGCTGACCGCCGATCTCGCCGATCAATCGCGGCGGCTCGCCGGCACCGACATGCTGACCGGGCTGCTCAATCGACGCGGCTTCCAGGAGGCGGCCACTGCCGTGCTGGCGAGCGCGCAGCGCAATGCGCGGAGCCTTTGCCTGACGGTGATCGATATCGATCACTTCAAGGAGGTGAACGATCGGTTCGGCCATCTGGCGGGGGATGAGGTGCTGCGCCGTTTCGCCGCCTGCCTCCTGCAGCATGCGAACGCCCGCGATGTCGTCGCCCGCGTCGGCGGCGAGGAGTTCGCGCTGGTCCTGATGGATCGCGATTGCGCCAACGCGCATGCGCTGCTCGAAGATCTGCGCACTGCGATTGCGCAATGCCCTTTGGGATTGCCGGACGATTATCGCATTACCGCCAGCTTTGGACTGGCTGCCCTAGGAACAGCCTATGACCTTCCCGGCCTGTTCGAGGAAGCTGATCGCGCGCTTTATGCCGCGAAGGCGGCTGGCCGCAATCGCGTCGTGATCGCGGATTAGCGAAACGGCGGCTCGTTGAAGGCGCGCAGCTTGCGGCTGTGCAGCGCCTCGCCATAGGTGCGCAGTTCCTCGATTGCGGCGATGCCGATGCGCAGATGCTCGGCGATGGCGCGTTCGTAGAAGCGGTTGGCCTGGCCGGGCAGCTTGATCTCGCCATGGATCGGCTTGTCCGAGACGCAGAGCAGGGTTCCGTAGGGAACGCGGAAGCGGAAGCCCTGCGCGGCCAGCGTTGCGCTTTCCATGTCGATGGCCACCGCGCGGCTCTGGCTGAAGCGCAGCGCCGATTGGCTGTAGCGCAGCTCCCAGTTGCGATCGTCGGTGGTGACGACGGTGCCGGTGCGCATCCGGCCTTTCAATTCCTCGGCCGATTGGCCCGATACCTTCTGCGCGCCCTTGGAGAGCGCCAGTTGCACCTCGGCGATCGCCGGCACCGGGATTTCCGGCGGCAGCACGTCATCGAGAACGTGATCGTCGCGCAGGTAAGCGTGGGCAAGCACATAGTCGCCGATCCGCTGGCTAGGGCGCAGGCCGCCGCAATGTCCGATCATGAGCCATGCCTCCGGACGCATCACCGCAAGATGATCGGTGATCGTCTTGGCGTTGGAGGGGCCGACACCGATGTTGACCAGCGTGATCCCCGTGCCGTCCTCGGCTACGAGGTGATAGGCGGGCATCTGGTGCTTCTTCCAGGCCGCATCGGTGATCGCGGTCTGCGGATCGCTGTCGCCGGGCCGGATTTCCAGCCCGCCGGCGCCGCTCAGCATCGTATAGCGGCCGCCGTCGCGCAGCTGCTCCGCCGCCCAGGCGACGAATTCGTCAACATAGCGATTGTAGTTGGTGAACAGGATGTATTTCTGGATGTGGGCGGGCGGCGTGCCTGTGTAGTGGCGCAGCCGCGCAAGGCTGAAATCGACGCGCGCGGCATCGAACAGCGCCAGCGGACGCGGACGATCGTCGCCGTGATTCCAGGTGCCGTCGGCCAGTTCGTCGCCGATCCGCTCCAGCTCGGTCGAGGGGAAGATGCGCGCCAGCTCGGCGGCGCGCACGTCGGCGAGATCGAGGCTCGAATCGAGCACATAGGGATAAGGGATCTCATCCTCGCCGACGCCGGTCTCGACCCACACTTGGAAATCGTCGATCAGCATATCGAGCTGGGTGGCGAGATAGTCGGCGAACATCGCCGGCTGGGTGACGCTGATCGCATAATCGCCGGGCGTGTTGAGCCGACCATAAGCGCGGCCGAGCGGGCCGGGCACATGTTCGCCATCATAATGCAGTTTGATCTGCGGATACGCGAAAGCGCCCGCCGCGCGCGCGCCGGGATCGGGGCGTTCGCCCGTCTCGATATAGAGCGCGAGCGCCGTGCGTAGCCGCGTCACCGATTGCTGATAAAGGCTCTCGAGTTCCTGGACGATCTTCAGACTGCGATTGCTGGGCATGAGCGTCAGAGTGCCGCCAGCTGATAATCCGCCGCGCTGACCCGGAATTCGCCCGGCGCCTCGATATCGAGCCTTTTCACGACGCCGTTGTCGACGACCATCGCGAACCGCTGCCCGCGCGTGCCCATGCCGAAGCCCGATCCATCGAAATCGAGACCCAGCGCGCGCACGAAATCGCCGTTTCCGTCCGCGAGCATCGTCACCTTGCCCTCGGCGCCGGCCGATTTGCCCCAGGCGGCCATGACGAAAGCGTCGTTCACCGCCGTGCAGGCGATCTCGTCCACGCCCTTGGTGAGGATTGCGTCGGCCTTGTCGATGAAGCCGGGCAAATGCTTGGCCGAACAGGTGGGCGTGAAGGCGCCTGGCACCGAGAACAGCGCAATCTTGCGGCCCGCGAAATAAGCGGCGGTGGTCGTCTTGTCGGGCCCATCGGGCGTGACCTTCACGATCGCCACGTCGGGGATGGTATCGCCTATCTTGATCGTCATGGTCTTCCTCTCGATATTTGGAGCTGCTCTAACAGCAGGTGACGGCCAACAAAATCCCGTTCGTCGGCGCGAAAGGCGTGACGAGGTGGACGTAACGGACGCAGAACCCTATTTTCCTGCCATGGCCGTTCTGCTCTCCGATATAGAAGACGAACCCTCCTTAGCGGGAGAATTGCTGCTGGCGATGCCCGGCATCGGCGATCCGCGCTTTGCGCATGCGGTGATCGCGATGTGTGTGCATAGCTCGGGCGGCGCGCTGGGTATCGGCATCGGCAGCACCTTGCCGAGGCTGACCTTACACGGCCTGCTCGGCCAGCTCGACATCGATCCCGGCGTCGCGCCCGATTGCGCCATCCATCACGGCGGCCCGGTCGAACAGCAACGCGGTTTCGTGCTCCATAGCAGCGATTGGGCGGGGGACGACACGATCGATGTCCCCGGCGGCCTCGCGCTGACGACTACCTTGGATGTGCTGCGCGCGATTGCGGAGGGACAGGGGCCGGAACGCTGGCTGGTCGCGCTCGGCTATGCCGGATGGGGCGCGCATCAATTGGATGGGGAACTGGCGCGGCACGGCTGGTTCACGACCCCGCTCAGCGAGTCGATCATCTTCGACGCTGCACCTGCCAATCGCTGGGCCAAGGCCTATGCCGCGGCGGGTGTCGATGTCCGGCTGCTCGCCTGCACTACGGGCAATGCCTGAAGCGGCGCCGTAACGAATTAACCAAAATGCGACGAACCGTTGGCAAGCGTCACGCTTAACGCGCAAGTTACGAAAAATTCAGATGAATCGGTGATGAACCTGTGATTTATTCCATGGGCCGTGCGGGGGATGTCGGGGTTGGCATTCGGGCGGCGAAGGGGGTTACATGTTCAAGTCGCTTGGTGCCGCCGCTGCGGCGCTTGCTCTGGTCGCGGCCTCGGCGCCGGCCAGCGCGCAATGCTGGAACCGCGAGGAAACGTCCGCGGCCACGATCCGCGATCTGCAATCCCTGCTGATGGTCGCCACGCTGCGCTGCCGCGCCGCCGGGATGGATATCACTGCCGACTATAACGGCTTCGTGTCCGCCAATCGCCAACTCGTCCAGCACGAGAATGATCGCATCAAGGCGCATTTCATCCGCGCGGCGGGTCCGGTCGCGGGGCAGCGAGCTTACGACAGCTTCGCGACGCATCTCGCCAATATCTACGGCGGCGACGCCAGCACGCCCGACGCTTGCGAGAATCTGGCGACGGTGGCGCGCGAGGGCGCGTTGATGGCCAATTCGGAAGAAGGCCTGCTGCTGCTCGCCTCGCGTCAGGGCATCTCTACCGATCTGCCTGGCGGGATGTGCGAGCGGCCGACGATCGCTTATGGCGAAGGCGCTCCGGTCACGGCGCGGGCCGATGTGCCGCCGGCCTATGCCATGCCCGCAGGCTACAATCACTGACCAACATATAAAGACATCTTTATATTTGATTTGAGGCCTCGTCGCGGCTAATCGGCGGCGACGAGGCGCCGGCATTTCGGCGCACTTTCCAGGAGAAGCGCCGTGGCCACCGCCACCGTCAGCCCCATCAACGATTACGTCATCGCCGATATTTCGCTCGCCGAATTCGGTCGCAAGGAAATCGCGATCGCCGAAACCGAAATGCCGGGCCTGATGGCCCTGCGTGAGGAATTCGGCGGCTCGCAGCCGCTGAAGGGCGCGCGGATCACCGGATCGCTGCACATGACGATCCAGACCGCCGTGCTGATCGAAACGCTCGCCGCCTTGGGCGCCGATCTGCGCTGGGCGACGTGCAACATTTTCTCCACGCAGGATCACGCCGCTGCCGCAATCGCCGCCGCGGGCATCCCCGTGTTTGCGATCAAGGGCGAGAGCCTGGCCGAATATTGGGATTATGTCGGTTCGATCTTCGATTGGGACGACGGCAACGGCCAGACCTGCAACATGATTCTCGACGATGGCGGCGACGCCACGATGTTCGCACTGTGGGGCGCGAAGATCGAGGCCGGCGCGACCCTGCCTGAGCCCGAGAATGAGGAAGAGGTGGAATTCCAGCGCGCGCTGAAGGCGTTCATCACCAAGAAGCCCGGCTATCTCACCGATACCGTACGCAACATCAAGGGCGTCTCCGAAGAGACCACCACGGGCGTCCATCGCCTGTATGAGATCGCCAAGAAGGGCGAGCTGCCGTTCACCGCGATCAACGTCAATGACAGCGTCACCAAGTCAAAGTTCGACAATCTCTATGGCTGCAAGGAAAGCCTCGTCGACGCGATCCGCCGCGCCACCGACGTGATGCTCGCCGGCAAGGTCGCCTGCGTCGCCGGCTTCGGCGATGTCGGCAAGGGCTCGGCCCAGTCGCTCCGCAACGGCGGCGCGCGCGTGATGGTCACCGAAGTCGATCCGATCTGCGCTTTGCAGGCGGCGATGGAGGGGTTCGAGGTCGTGACGATGGAAGAGGCCGTCCAGCGCGCCGATATCTTCTGCACCGCCACGGGCAATGCCGACGTGATCACCGCCGATCACATGAAGGCGATGAAGCCGATGGCGATCGTCTGCAATATCGGGCATTTCGATAGCGAGATCCAGATCGCGGCGCTTTCGAACTACAAGTGGAACGAGGTGAAGCCCGGCACCGATCTGGTCGAATTCCCGGACGGCAAGCAGATCATCATCCTCGCCAAGGGCCGCCTGGTGAACCTCGGCTGCGCCACCGGCCACCCGAGCTTCGTGATGTCCGCCAGCTTTACCAACCAGACGCTGGCGCAGATCGAGCTGTTCACCAAGGCCGAAGACTATGGCAACCAGGTCTACGTCCTGCCCAAGCATCTCGATGAGAAGGTGGCGATGCTGCATCTCGAAAAGCTCGGCGTGAAGCTGACCAAGCTGAGCGAGAAGCAGGCCTCCTACATCGGTGTCAGCACCGAAGGCCCGTTCAAGCCGGATCACTACCGCTATTGATGGTCCCGGGGCGCCGGTGGCGAAGGCTACGGCGCCCTTTTCCGCCCGTCATGCTGAAACACGTTCAGGATGACGAACGGCGCTCTTGCGGGATGCGTCGGCCGTAACGGCTGCTATAGACGGCGCGTGACGCCGTTTTCCGCCTCATGCTGATGTCTCCCGCTGCGGCGACGCTGATCGTCGCGCTGTTCGGCGCTTGGCTGCTCGCGGGTGTCGCGGCGGTGCTTTGGGGTGTGCGCCGCGGGCGGCATGCTGCCGCGGCGGAGCGCGATGTTGCGGAAATCCAGTCGCACCTTCAGACGGCGCCTGTCGCCGCCTTGATCATCGATGCCGACGGTGGGCTGTCAGGCGCGCCGCGCGCCGCCGGCTGGCTCGGCTTTGTCGATCTGCCGCCGTCGCTCGACGCGCTCGATCAGGCGGGGTTTGATCCGGGCGAGATGAGCGCGCTGCGCGAAGGTGTCGCCGCGGCGCTGCGTTCGGGCAAGGCGTTCGCACAATTGCTGTCGCTGCCGCGCAGCGCGCGCGTGCTGGCGCTGCAGGGCACCGCAATGGCGGGCGGTTTGAAGGAGACGCCGCGCGTCCTCGCCTGGATCAGCGATGTATCGGATGCGCACCGCGTCGCGGTGGATGCGGATCGGGAGACGCGGCGACTGAACCTCGCTTTGGACAGCTTGTCGGCGGTGATCGAGGCGGCGCCTTTCCCGATCTGGTATCGCAAGGAGGATCTGGGGCTGGCGCTGGTCAACAGCGCCTATGTCCGCGCGGTGGAAAGTTCGGATTCCGCCGATGTCGTACGGCGCGGGCTGGAGCTGATCGACGCGGGCAGCGAGGGCAGCGCGGCCGAGATCGCGGCGCGGGTGGCGCGCGGCAACCGCGCCGCCGCGCGCACCACCGCCGCCATCGTCTCGGGCGAGCGGCGGATGATGCAGGTCACCGATGTGCCGATCGAGGGCGTCGGCGTCGCGGGCTTCGCGGTGGACGTGCAGGATTTGATCAACGCGCGCGCCGATCTCGCCCAATTCGCCACCGCCCAGCGCGCGATGCTCGATCGGCTGTCGGCGGGCGTGGCGCAGTTCGGGTCCGATCGCGCGCTGGTGTTCTACAACCGCCACTTCCTCCGCCTGTTCGCGCTGGATGCCGATTGGCTGGCGGACCGCCCCGAATTCGATCGCGTGCTCGAACGGATGCGGGAAGCGCAGCGGGCGCCCGAAAGCCGCGATTTCCCCACCTGGCGCGCCGATCGCCGCGCCTGGTTCAACGCCGCCGAGGCCGCCGAAGAGAATTGGCTGCTGCCCGGCGGCACGCACCTGCGTGTCGTCGCCCAGCCGTTGCCCGATGGTGGGCTGCTGGTGATCTTCGAGGACCGTACCGAGCATCTCCAGCTCGCCAGCGCGCGCGATACCTTGCTCCGCGTCCGCGCCGCGACGCTGGAAAATCTGTTCGAAGCGATCGGCGTGTTCGCCGCCGATGGCCGCCTCCATCTTTGGAACAAGAGATTCCGCGAGATGTGGGAACTCAACGAAGAATATCTCGTCCGGCATCCGCGCGTCGACGCACTGGCCGAAATGATCGCCCCGCGGCTCGAGGATCCGCGCCAGGCCGCGCAGATCCGCGAGATCGTCCGTGCCGCCACCACCGATCGCCAGCACCGCACCGGTCGCCTCGCGCTCGCCGATGGCCGCCATCTCGATGTCGGCGCGGTGCCGCTGCCGGACGGCAACGCCTTGCTGACTCTGCTCGACATTACGTCGAGCTGGCGGATCGAAGAGGTGCTGCGCGATCGCAATCAGGCGCTGGAGGAAGCGAACGATCTCAAAAGCGATTTCGTCTCCAATATGAGCTACGAATTGCGCGTGCCGCTGACGACGATCACTGGCTATGCCGAGATGCTGGCGTCGGGCTACGCCGGGCCACTTGCCGATACGGTCAGCGAATATCTCACGGCGATCCTGTCCGCCGTCGAGCGGCTCCGCACGGTGATCGGAGACGGCCTCGATCTTTCGCAGAGCAAGATCGGTAGCCTGCCGCTGCATATTGCGCCGGAACGGCTCAACGAGCTGGTTCGGGAGGCGACGCAGGCGCTGGCTGATACGGCGACGCAGGCGGGCGTCCGGCTGGCGGTGGATCTCGCGCGCGAATCGCCGGTCGTGGCTGGGGACCGGCGGCGGCTTTTGCAATGCCTCGATCACCTGCTGCGCGGCGCGATCGCCGAGAGCGACGCGGGCGCGCGCTTGCTCGTCGAGGTTCGCGGCGAAGCGCAAGGCGAGGTGCTGATCTCAACCCCAGCAACCCGCCACGATGGCGCGGAGATGGGCGAGGTTCAGGATAATCTGCTCGAAACCGGTCTGCCGCTGGTTCGGCAGCTGGTCGAAGCGCATCAGGGCCACCTCGATCTCGCGATTGATCGGGACAACGGGTTGAGGATCGCGATAGGCCTGCCGCTTGCTGAAGATGGCTGAGCTGTTTCTGGCCGATGTGTCGGCGACGCTGGCGGCGGGCGCGGCGCTCGCGCCGCTGTTGCGCGCGGGCGATGTGGTGACGCTGTCGGGGCCGCTCGGCGCGGGCAAGACCAGCTTCGCGCGCGGCGTGCTTGGTGCCTTGGGGCTGGAGGACGAAGCGCCGAGCCCCAGTTTCGCGATCGTCATCGCGTATGAACCGCCCGACGTGACGCTGCCCCTCTGGCACGTCGATCTGTATCGGCTGGCCGATCCGCAGGAAGCGCTGGAGCTTGGCCTGGAGGATGCGCTGCACACTTCCGCGCTGCTCATCGAATGGCCCGAGCATGGCGCTGGGCGCTGGGCCGACGCGCTGGCGCTGCGTTTCGCGGCGTCGGGGGATGGCCGGCGCTTGACTTGGGAAGCAGGCGCGGCATGGGCGGATCGATGGCCGCCAGCCCCGCTTCGATGATTCCACCGGCGGCGGCGCCCGCGTTTCTCGCATCGGCTGGGTGGGGTGACGGTCGCATCGTGCCGCTGGCGGGCGATGCCTCGTTCCGCCGCTATTTTCGTGTGCTGGGCGATGGCCGCAGCGCCGTGCTGATGGATGCGCCGCCCGAACATGAGGACAGCCGTCCCTTCATCACGGTTGCCGAACATCTCCACAGCCTCGGCTTCGCCGCGCCGCGCATCCTGGCGCGGGATCTGGATCAGGGCCTGATCCTGCTCGAGGATTTCGGCGATGCCCGCATGGCCGAGGTGATCGCCGCCGATCCCACGCGCGAAGCCGCGATCTACACCCAGGCGATCGATCTGCTCCGCGCGCTGCACGCCCACGATGCCGGCGCGCTGTCGCCTTACGACTTGGCGGCGCTGGAACGGGAGGCGGGGCTGTTCCCCGAATGGTACATGCCTGCGGTCGGGCTCGCAGAGACCTCTGGCTGGCGCGAGGCTTGGGCCGCCGCGTTGGCGCATGTCGCCGACGATCGCTCCGTCACCGTGCTGCGCGATTACCATGCCGAGAATATCATGCTGATCGAGGATGGCAGCCTTGGCCTGCTCGATTTCCAGGACGCGCTTGCCGGGAACCCCGCTTATGATCTTGCCTCGCTGCTTCAGGATGCGCGGCGCGATGTGTCGCCGGAGCTGGAGCGCGCGATGCTCGCCCGCTACGGCCCGATCGATCCCGCCGCCTACGCCATCCTTGCCGCGCAGCGGAACACCAAGATCCTCGGCATCTTCACCCGCCTGTGGAAGCGCGACGGCAAGCCCCGCTACCTGAGCTTCCAGCCGCGCCTCTGGGCCTATCTGGAGCGTACGCTGATGCACCCCGCGCTAGGCGAAGTGAAGGCCTGGTTCGACGCCCATGTTCCGGCCGAAAAGCGCGCGGCTTTCTGGGAAGGCCATCGCGCATGACCGCCGAACCGCCGCTCGCGCTGCGCCCTACGCCCAAGGCCCCGCCGATCCGCACCGCGATGGTGCTGGCCGCAGGCCTCGGCAAGCGCATGCGCCCGCTCACCGCGACGCGGCCCAAGCCGATGGTGGAAGTGGCGGGCAAGCCGCTGATCGATCATGCGCTCGATCGGCTCCGCTCGGCGGGCGTGCAGCGCGCGGTGGTCAACGTCCACTACCTTGCCGACGCGCTCGAATCGCATATGCGCCGCGCCAAGGGGATCGAGGTGCTGATCTCTGACGAGCGCGATCATCTGCTGGAAACCGGCGGCGGCATCGTCAAGGCGCTACCGCTGATCGAAGACGATCATTTCCTCGCCATCAACAGCGACAATCTGTGGTTCGACGGTCCGATCGACGCCATCCACCTGCTCGGCGACCGCTGGGATGACGCCCAGATGGACGCGCTGCTCCTGCTGGTGCCGCTCGCCCGCGCCAATTGTCACCGCGGCCAGGGCGATTTCCACATGGACCCCGCGGGCCGCCTCACCCGCCGCAAGCCGGGGCGGGTGGCGCCGTTCGTCTTCACCGGCGTGCAGCTCCTTGCCAAGCGCCTGTTCGACAACGAACCGATCGAGCCTTTCTCGATGAACCGCATGTTCGACAAGGCGATCGCTTCGGGCCGCCTCTATGGCCTCGTCCACCAGGGGCTATGGTTCGATGTCGGCTCGCCCCCGGCTATCCCGCAGACCGAGGCGCTGCTGTCGCACGGCTAGCCTCGTGATCGCCAAACGTTGCTTTCGGCGACCACGCGGCTGCCCTATCGTGCGACGGCCCGCCACGTAGCGGTCGTTTCGTCTAACTCTTCGGTACAAAAAGGGATGTTTTCCCGTCTGCACCATTTCGGAAAATGGGGCTTCCTTCGCCATTTAACACCGCCGTCATATCGCGTTTCAACGTCATTGTATCGGGCATTGCCGTATAGAAGAGCCAGCCAGTGAAGTCCGTTTGAGAGACAGTTGCGAGCAAATAGCCCTCAATCGCGGCGGCCTTGCCCTCCTTCGACGCTTCGATGGCCTTGAGAAGGTCTGTGACTGGGACGACCAAAGCTATCGGATCGCCCTTCTTTGCAGGAAGGCCTTTCCGCCGCCCGCCAGCCGTATCATCTCCCCATAACTCGTAAGAACTATTGCCGGACGCGAGTTGTCCCAGATCACACGTCGCCTTATTCGCAGCAGAAGCATAATCGATATGCATCAGCTTCGGCAGCATGCTCATCGAGACGATGAGGTTCGCATCGGTCTGAAGCGCCGGATTCATCGGCCGCACAACTGCCTTCGGATCGGAAAGAACCGAGCAATCGGCGTAGGCGGCGCTTGCCACCAAGATTGCTAGAATCGCGCCGATAGGTAGGTTTTTGCCCATAGCAGCTTCCATCTCCGTCCGTTGGCGCATTACGCCGCTGAGCGCATCACGTCTGGTCATCCTGCGACAATGACGAGCCTCATGATACTGTTAATCAACGCCCCAGCATATGATCCACGAGCTGCCCGAGGCTGGCGAAGTTGAGGAAGTTGAGGCTTGCGACGCTTTCTTTCGATCCCGGTGGCGTGAGCGCCCGCGTAAAGCCGAGCTTGGCCGCTTCCTTGAGCCGCAGCCCGCCATGCGCCACCGCGCGCACCTCGCCCGACAGCGCGATTTCGCCGAAGACGATCGTCTCCGCCGGCACCGGCCGTTCCGACAGCGCCGAGACCAGCGCCGCTGCCACCGCGAGATCGGCGGCGGGATCGACGATGCGGTAGCCGCCCGAGACGTTGAGGTAGACCTCGCAGGTCGAGAAGCTCAGCCCGCAGCGCGCTTCCAGCACGGCGAGGATCATCGCCAGCCGCGCCGAATCCCAGCCTACCACCGATCGCCGGGGTGTCGCGCCGCTGGCCAGCCGCACGACCAGCGCCTGGATTTCGACCAGCACGGGCCGCGTCCCCTCCATCGCCGGGAAGACGGTGCCGCCCGCCATGCCCTCGGCGCGGTTGGCGAGGAACAGAGCGGAGGGGTTGGCGACCTCCTCCAGTCCCTCGGTCGCCATCGCGAAGACGCCGATCTCGTCGGTGCCGCCGAAGCGGTTCTTGGTGGCGCGCAGGATGCGATACTGGTGGCTGCGCTCGCCCTCGAACGCCAGCACGGTATCGACCATATGTTCGAGCACGCGCGGCCCCGCCAGCTGTCCGTCCTTGGTGACGTGGCCGACCATCACCAGCGCCGTGCCGCGTTCCTTGGCATAGCGGATCAGCTCCTGCGCGGCGGCGCGGACCTGACTGACCGTGCCCGGCGCGCCCTCGATCAAATCCGAATGCATCGTCTGGATCGAATCGATCACCAGCAGGGCCGGGGGCGCGTCGCAATCGAGCGTGGTGAGGATGTCGCGCACCGAAGTCGCCGCGCCGAGCTGCACTGGCGCAGCACCAAGCCCCAGCCGCCGCGCGCGCAGCCGCACCTGATCGGCGGCTTCCTCGCCCGAGATATAGGTCACCCGCTGCCCGGCCAGCGCCATGCGCCCTGCTGCCTGGAGCAGCAGTGTCGATTTGCCGATCCCCGGATCGCCGCCGATCAGCGTCGCCGAGGCCGAGACCAGCCCGCCGCCGAGCGCGCGATCGAGCTCTGCAATCCCCGCCGCCAGCCGTGGCGGCAGCACGACATCGGCATCGAGCCCCGATAGCGCAATCGCCCGCCCGCCGGCGCGCAGATCATGCTTGGCCGCGAAGGGCGTGACATTGCCGCTGCGCTCCTCGACCAGACTGTTCCACTCGGCGCAATCGGCACACTGCCCCTGCCAGCGCGAACTCACGCCCCCACAGGCCTGGCAGACATAGCGACGCTGAAGCTTGGCCATCGATGCTCCGTGTGAACGAAGGAAGAACATAGCAAGCGTCCTGCCTTAGTTCAACGGCAAAAGCGAGGCTCGGCTAGATGGATCGGCATTTGGAATCCTCCCCTGCAAGGGGAGGTGGCAGCCCGAAGGGCTGACGGAGGGGTGTCTCTCTCCTAGATAGCGCGACACCCCTCCTACGCGCTTCGCGCGCCACCTCCCCTTTCAGGGGAGGATTTGTCATCGCTATGGTCGTGGACCCTGCCTAGAGTAAGACATGACCATCGAGACGCTGGCCGATTGGCTCGAACAGCAAGGGATCGTGCCCGCCGAGGGACCGGGGAGCATTGCCGATGTCGCGCTGGTGCGCCGCCTGCTGATCCAGGCCGCGGGGGAGCGGCGGGCGGTTAGCTATTCGGAATTGCTCGGCGCGCTGGGCCATCGGTTCACGCGCCCCAAGGTGCGCGCGCTTTGTAAGACTCTGGATGCGGTCGAGGAGGGTGAGGGTGCCGGGTTGGCGGTACTGGTCGTGCGCGAGAGCGATCGGCTGCCGGGGCAGGGCTGGTGGGTGGCGCAGACGGCGCGGGGGTATGCTGGTCCCTGGAACGGACCGGGCGCGGAGGCCCACGTTGGCGCGCTTCAGCAGATGTTGTTTGAGCGGTGGAACGCCACACCATAGCCCCGTTTGTGCTGAGCCTGTCGAAGCACCGTTCTTCTTGATAGAAAGAACAGCCCTTCGACAAGCTCAGGGCGAACGGGGATAGGTTCGCCTTAAATCCTAAGAGCTCAGTAGAAATCGGCCGGGTTGGGCGTCGGCATGTTGCAGGCGCGCTGGTTGCCGCGCTTGCACGCCGCCGCCTGCCAGCGCCACGCCGCCATGGCATCGGCATAGGCCGCCTGCTGGCGCGCCCAGCGGGCATCGGTGCGGTTCACGGCGCGGTCGTGCTGGGCAAGCGCGGCCATATAGGCCTCGCGGTCGGCCTGATACTGGGCGTCGCCCTCCGCGGTTTTGGCCTGCGCCATGTCATCGGCCGAAAGCACGGCGCCGTTGGCGGCCTGCGTACCCGGATTGGGTGAGGCCGGAGCGGGCTGGGGGCTGTTGGGATCGTAAGCCTGCGCGAGTAGCGGCGTCGCAACGAGCGCGCCGGCGATCAAAAGGATGCGAACCATAGTCTCTCTCCTGATTGTTGCGGCCCCAACGCCCTTGCGCCGGAGCCGTTCCGATCAGGCGGTGACGGGTGCGAAGCTGCCGGTGCCTTCGTCGAGCAGATGCAATTGGCCGTCGGCGATCGCGAACAGCCCGCCGTGCAGTTTGAGCTTGTCCGCCTGCTCCCGCTCCCGGACCATCGGGAAGCTACGCAGGTTGGCGAGGCTGACCTTGATGCAGGCGAATTCCAGCGCGCGGATCGCTTCGGCTTCGGGCAGGCCCTTGGCCTCGACCTCGTCGCGCGCATCGTCGAGCAGCTTCACCCAGTCGGCGATGAAGCCGCCTTCTCCGCGCGGTGCATTCTCGAACAGGCGCTGCAGCGAAGCCTTCACACCGCCGCAGGCGCCATGGCCCATCACGATGACGTCGCTGACTTCCAGCACGGTGACCGCAAATTCCAGCGCCGCGGAAACGCCATGGCGCCCCGGCGTCGTCTCATAGGGCGGCACCAGATTGGCGACGTTGCGCACCACGAAGATCTCACCTGGGGAGACATCGAAGATCTGCGCGGGATCGACTCGGCTGTCCGAACAGGCGATCACCATCACCTTCGGGCTCTGGCCCTCGGCCAGTTCCGCCCAGCGATCGCGCTGGGGGCTCCAGCCGGTGCTGCGGAACCGCTGGTAGCCTGCGAGAAGGCCGGTGAAGTCGCTCGGGGTCTTGCTCATCGGCGCTCCGTTAGCGATCGATCGGCGAATGGCAAGGGCTGGCGATTTGCCCCTCCGCTCGCTATCTGCGCACCATGATCGAGCCGCTCGCCCAGCCTTATCCTCTCCGCCAGCGCAAGCCGGACTGGATCCGCGTCAAGGCGCCTATGGGCGCGGCGTTCAACGAGACCAAGGCGCTGATGCGCCGCCTCAATCTGGCGACGGTCTGCGAGGAAGCGGCCTGCCCCAATATCGGCGAGTGCTGGACCAAGAAGCACGCGACGGTGATGATCCTGGGCGATACCTGCACGCGCGCCTGCGCCTTCTGCAACGTCAAGACGGGGATGCCGCGCGCGGTCGATCTTCTCGAGCCGCAGCATGTCGCCGATGCCGCCGCCGAGTTGGGCCTCGAACATATCGTCATCACCTCGGTCGATCGCGACGATCTCAAGGACGGGGGCGCGAGCCAGTTCGTCAAGGTGATCGAGGCGCTGCGCACGGCGACCCCCAACACCACGATCGAAATCCTCACCCCCGATTTCCGCAACAAGGCCGATGCCGCGATCGAGGCGATCGTCGCCGCCCGCCCCGACGTCTACAATCACAATCTGGAGACGGTGCCGAGGCTCTATCCCACGATCCGCCCGGGCGCGCGCTACTATGCCTCCCTGCGGCTGCTGGAGCAGGTGAAGCGGCTCGATCCTTCGATCTTCACCAAATCGGGCGTGATGGTGGGCCTGGGCGAGCAACGTATGGAGGTCCATCAGGTTATGGACGACATGCGCTCGGCAGGGATCGATTTCCTGACGATGGGCCAATATCTCCAGCCGACACCCAAGCACGCCAAGGTCGAGGCGTTCGTTTCGCCCAAGGAGTTTGAAGCCTATGCCGCGATCGCGCGCGCCAAGGGTTTCCTGCTCGTCGCGGCGAGCCCGCTGACCCGCTCAAGCTATCACGCCGGCGACGATTTCGCGCGGATGAAGGCCGCGCGCGATGCGCAGCTGGCGAGGGTGGCAGCCTAATGATCCTCCCCGGCACGGGGAGGGGGACCATGCACTGCATGGTGGAGGGGGCTCTCAACAGGCGCTGCGCCCAGCGAATAACCCCCTCCGTCACGCCTTCGGCGCGCCACCTTCCCGTGCCGGGGAGGATCTGAGGTGCCCAAACACTCCGAAACCCGCCATCTGCCCTACACGCCGGAGCAGATGTTCGATCTCGTCGCCGATGTCGGGCGCTATGCCGAGTTCCTGCCCTGGGTCGTGGCGGTGCGTGTGCGTTCCGATGGCGAGACCGAGATGCTCGCCGATCTGATCGTCGGCTTCATGGCGCTGCGCGAGAAATTCACATCGAAGGTGACCAAGGAGCGCCCGGGCCGCGTCCATGTCGATTATATCGAAGGACCACTGGCCTATCTCCACAATGATTGGATGTTTCGGCCCGATGGCAAAGGCGGCTGCTTCGTCGATTTCACCGTCGATTTCGCGTTCCGCAGCCGGATCTTCGAGGCTCTGGCCGGGCAGATGTTCGGCCTCGCACTGCGCAAGATGATCGGCGCGTTCGAGGAGCGCGCCGCCAAGCTTTACGGTGCGTCCGTGCCTTCGCCCAGCGGGGCGTCCGGCAGCAGCAGTTCGAGCGCGCACAGCGCCGCCTGATGGCGGATGCCGCCGCGGCCGATATCGCCGAAGCGCTTCTCGTCGGTCAGCGCCTTGTCGGGATCGTCATTCTTGAGCGCGCGCGCGAAGATCACCGTGCCCACCGGCTTGCGATCCGATCCGCCTGACGGTCCGGCGATGCCGGTGATCGCCACTGCGATATCGGCATTGGCCTTCGCGGCCGCGCCGTGCGCCATCGCCCATGCGGTGGCGAGGCTGACCGCGCCGAACGTCTCGATCACATCCTGCGCCACGCCGAGCGCTGCGATCTTGGCTTCGTCCGCATAGGTGACGAAGCCTGCCAGGAAGACATCCGACGATCCGGGAATCTCGGTCAGCGCCGCGCTCACCAGCCCACCCGTGCAGCTTTCGGCGACCGCGATGCGGCGTCCCGCAGCGCGGTTGGCATCGATCACGCGCCGCGCGAGAGCGACGAGATCGTCGGGGAGAAGGGCGTCGCTCATGGCCGGGGCTCTATGTGGGGTTCGGGCCGACAGATGTGAAGCACGCCTGCTATGCCTTTGTCTTTCTTGTCCGCGATCGTCGCGGCCATCGCGGCGAGCTCGCCGAGATTATGCCCCGGCAGTGGCGCGGCCTGCGTGATCGCGGCGTTGATCGTGCCGCAATCGCCGATGTTCACCGCCTTGGCCAGCAATTTGCCAAGCATCGGCTCAAGCAACATGCGCAGCACGTCGGAGTTCATTTCTTCCGGCATCGGCTGGCCGAGCAATTGGGAGAAAAACCCCGCCATCGTGCGTCGCGCCAGCGGCCATGCGGCGTCGGCATCGGGCTGGTAGCGGCGGGCGAGCGCCTCGGCATTGATCGAGAGATAGGCGTTCGGGCCGAGTGAGTTCGCACAGCGCCTGGCAACGCCTTGGACCAGCGAGGGCAGCGCGAAGGTGACGAGCGACGCGGCCTGGCCCTGCGAGATACAACGGGGGGCCTGGGCGATCGAGGCGGTGGGGAGGGTTAGGCTGAGGAGGAGGCCGACGCACATCCTCCCTGAGCTTGCTCGGGGAGGGGGACCAGCCGCAGGCTGGTGGGGGGGAGAATGCGCAACCGTTGCGCCTTGCCCCTCCACCACGCTTCGCGCGGTCCCCCTCCCCAAGACAAGCTTGGGGAGGATGTGCGTCGGCCTCTTCACAACCCCACCTCCGGCACACGCACCGTCGCCACCGCCTGCGCGGCGATGCCTTCGCCGCGGCCGGTGAAGCCCAGTTTCTCGGTGGTGGTGGCTTTCACGCTGACCTGAGCCTCCGAAATCGCCAGAAGTTCCGCGATGCGCGCGCGGATCGCCGGGCGATGCGGCCCGATCTTGGGCGCTTCGCAGATGATCGTGACATCGACATGATCGATCCGCCCGCCCGCCTGCGTCACCAGATCGCGCGCATGGGTGAGGAACTGGTGCGAGGCTGCGCCGCGCCAGCGCTCGTCGGATGGCGGGAAATGGCTGCCGATATCGCCGTCGCCGATCGTGCCGAGCAAAGCATCGACCAACGCATGCAGCGCGACATCGGCATCGGAATGGCCCGCCAGTGCCTTGCCGTGCGGCACCTTGACCCCGCCGAGCCAGAGATGATCGCCCTGCGTAAAGGCATGAACATCGAAGCCCATGCCGGTCCGTGAGACCAGCGCCGGCGCGTGCCGCCGTTCCGCCGCGCCAAAATCCTCGGCCCAGGTAATCTTTTCGAGCATCGCCGATCCTTCGACCATCGCCACCGCATAGCGCGCGTGGCGCACCATCTGCGCATCGTCGCTCGCCTCGCGGGACGCATCCCATGCGGCATGCGCATCGCGCAGCAGCTTGGTATGGAAGGCTTGCGGTGTCTGCACCCTGACCAAAGTCTCGCGCGGCACGACGTCGCCCAAGGTCGGGCCGCCCAGCGCCAGCGTATCCGCCACCGGCAAAACCGGGATCGCGCCCGCCGCCGTTTCCAGGGCTTTGATCAGTCGATCGATCACGGATGCCGGCAGGAAGGGCCGCGCTGCGTCATGCACCAGCACCCAATCGCCGGTGATCGCCGCAAGCCCGTTGGCCACCGACTCGCGTCGCAACGCACCGCCGATCACCGGCGCGGGCAGGGGACGATCGCCGATCGCCTCTGCATAAAGCGCGCCTTGCCCGTCGCCGATCACCACGACGATCTCATCGATCGCGGAATGCGCGAGCAGGGCATCGACCGCATGCGCCAGCACGGGCTTGCCCGCCACGATCCGATATTGCTTGGGGATATCGCCGCCGATGCGGCTGCCGGAACCTGCCGCAACGACCAGCGCCGAGATGCGATGGCTCATCATGCGGGCGCTTACTGCAACCCTCGTTCAAAAGAAATCCGTCCCCTTTTTCCGTTTGCCCTGAGCTTGTCGAAGGGCCGTTCTTCTTCCGAGGGCCAGAAGGGCAGTGCTTCGACAGGCTCAGCATGAACGGTAGTGGGTTGTCGCGGACAGCGCACCCCGCTACGGGTCTGCCGCTTTTTTAGGCAGAGTAAACCAACAGTGTCCGCGCGCCTCAAACCGATCCACATCGGCCCCGTCACCATCGAAACGCCGGTGATCCTGGCGCCGATGACCGGCGTCTCCGATCTGCCTTTCCGCAAAATGGTGCGGGCGTTCGGATCGGGTCTCAACGTGACCGAGATGATCGCGTCCCAAGCCGCGATCCGCGAAACGCGCCAGAGCCTGCAGAAGGCGCTGTGGGATCCGTCCGAGGATCCGGTCTCGATGCAGCTCGTCGGCTGCGAACCCGCGCAGATGGGCGAGGCGGCCAAGCTCGCCGAAGATAAGGGCGCGGCGATCGTCGACATCAACATGGGCTGCCCGGTGCGCAAAGTGGTCAACGGCGATGCCGGTTCGGCGCTGATGGCCAAGCCCAAGCTCGCCGCCGAATTGATCGCGGCGACGGTGAAGGCGGTGAAGGTGCCGGTTACGCTCAAGATGCGGATGGGTTGGGACCACCAGAGCCTCAATGCGCCCGAGCTGGCGCGCGTGGCCGAGGATCTCGGCATCCAGATGATCACCGTCCACGGCCGCACCCGCTGTCAGCTTTACAAGGGCACGGCGGATTGGGCGTTCGTGCGCAAGGTGAAGGATGCGGTCTCGATCCCCGTCATCGTCAACGGCGATATCCTCTCGCCGGACGATGCCACCGAGGCGCTGGCGCAATCGGGCGCCGATGGCGTGATGATCGGGCGCGGCGCCTATGGCCGCCCCTGGCTGCTCGATCAGGTGATGCGCTGGCTGCAGCATGGCGAGCGCCGCGCCGATCCGGCGATCGACGTGCAATATGACGTGTTGACCGATCACTACCGCCAGATGCTCGCGCTCTACGGGCGCGAAGTCGGCGTCAACATGGCGCGCAAGCATCTCGGCTGGTACACCAAGGGCCTGCCCGGCTCGGCCGAGTTCCGCAATCGCGTCAACCAGGAACCCGATCCCGATACCGTGCTCGCGATGCTCGCCGAATTCTATGCGCCGTGGCGAACAAGGGCCGCGGCTTGAACATCATCCAACGGGTGCGCGGCCTGACGGGGAAGGCCGCGAACGAGCTGATCGCCGCGATGCCGACGCCGGTGATCACCATCGATGATCAGGCGCGTGTGCAGGATGTCAATTCGGCGGCCGAGCAGTTGCTGATCCTGTCGCGCGCGGCGGTGGTCGGCGCGGCCATCCGGGATGTGATCGGTTACGAAGTCGATCCCGAGGCGACCGAGACGCCGCTGGTCGCCTATGGCGAGGATCTGCTGCTCACCGGCGGGCGCAGCCAGCGCGCCGATGTGCTGATCGCGCCCTGGCCGGAACGCGCGGGCTGGCGGATCATCACGCTCCATGCGCACCCGTCTGCCGCGCCAATCGCGCGCCGCAGCCGCCACGGCAGCGGCACCGCCACCGCCGCCGGCGCCGCCGCAATGCTGGCGCACGAGATCAAGAACCCGCTTTCGGGCATCCGGGGCGCCGCCCAGCTGCTGGAGAGCGGCCTGGGCGATGAATCGCGCGCGCTCACCCGGCTGATCCGTGACGAGGTTGATCGCGTCGCCGCGCTGATCGATCGGATGGAGGGCTTCACCGATACGCGCCCACTGGAGACTGCGCCGCACAATATCCACGCCATCCTCGATCACGCCCGATCGGTGGCGATCAGCGGTCTGCCGCCCGAGATCAAGCTGCGCGAGCGCTATGATCCCTCGCTGCCTGCGGTGCTCGTCCATCGCGATTCGCTGGTGCAGGTGCTGATCAACCTTATCAAGAACGCCGCCGAGGCATTGGGACCGTTGGGCGGCGAGATTACGCTGACCTCGGCCTATCGGCATGGTGTCGGCACGGTGACCGAGCGGGGTGGCCAGCGCCGCTCGCTGCCGATCGAGGTCTGCGTGATCGACGATGGCGCCGGCGTGCGTTCGGACATCGCCGAGCATCTGTTCGATCCGTTCATCAGCACCAAGCCGACCGGACGCGGCCTGGGCCTGGCGCTGGTCCACAAATTGATCGCCGATCAGGGCGGCATCGTCGAATATGCGCGCGAGGGGCGGCCGGAGCGGACCGTTTTCCGGATCCTGCTGCCCCGCGCGCCGCGGCCCGAGCCTGAGGCGGCGCGATGAAGGGCCGTATCCTCGTCACCGATGACGATGCCGCGATCCGCACCGTGGTGCGTGAGGCGCTGCGGCGCGAGGGGCATACCGTGGAAGTCGCCGCGAGCGTCGCCGAGCAGCGGCGCGCATTGGCCCATTTTCGCCCGCAGGTGCTCGTCACCGATGTCGTGCTGCCCGATGGTAACGGCCTGGAGGTGATCGACGAGGTCCGCCGCCTCCATCCCAACCTGCCGATCATCGTGCTGTCCGCGCAGAATACCTTCACCACGGCGCTCCGCGCTACCGAGCAGGGCGCTTTCGATTACCTCCCCAAGCCGTTCGACCTATCGGAGCTGACCCGCACGATCGCCGATGCGCTCGCCGCGGCCACCCGCGACGAGGCGGTGGAAAGCGATCAGCCGGGCGAAGATCTGCCGCTGATCGGTCGATCGCCGCCGATGCAGGAGGTTTATCGCACGATCGCGCGCGTCGTCGCCAACGATCTCACGATCCTCATCCTCGGCGAGAGCGGCACGGGCAAGGAGCTGGTCGCCAAGGCCATCCACGATTTCGGGCCGCGGGCCTCCGCGCCTTTCGTGCCGATCAACATGGCGGCGATCCCGCGCGACCTGATCGAGAGCGAATTGTTCGGCCATGAGCGCGGCGCGTTCACGGGTGCTGCCCAGCGCAATGCCGGCCGTTTCGAACAGGCGCAGGGCGGCACCTTGTTCCTCGACGAGATCGGCGACATGCCGGCGGAGGCGCAGACCCGGCTGCTTCGCGTGCTGCAATCGGGCGAATATACGCCGGTCGGTTCGGCGCGCGCGATCCGCGCCGATGTGCGCATCATCGCTGCGACCCATCAGGATCTCTCCCGGATGATCGCGGAAGGCACCTTCCGCGAGGATCTCTATTACCGGCTCAACGTCGTGCCGATCCGCCTGCCGGCGTTGCGCGATCGGGGCGACGATGTCGCCGAACTCGCGCGCCACTTCCTTGATCGCGCCGCTGCCGACGGCCTGCCGCGCAAGAGCCTCGACGTTGCCGCCGCGGCGCGGCTGACGCAGCACAGCTGGCCTGGCAACGTCCGCGAGCTCGAAAATCTCATGCGCCGCCTTGCCGCCCTGGGCCGCGATCCGGTGATCGGTGGCGCGCAGGTTGAGCAGCAGTTGGCGGGCGCCTCATTGCCGTCGATCGGGCTGGTGCCCGAAGGATCGAGCCTTGGCGATGCCATCGAGCAGCAAATCGCCCGCCATATCGCCGGCTATGGCACCGCGCTGCCACCAGACGGGCTTTACGATCGCATCCTGGCCGAGGTGGAAAAGCCGCTGTTCAAACTCACGCTGGCGGCGGTGCGCGGCAACCAGCTTCGGGCGGCGAAGTTGCTAGGGTTGAACCGCAATACGTTGCGGAAGAAGCTCACTGAGCATGGTGTCGGCCCGCAGGTGCGGCGCTCAGACTAAGGTCGACCACCTGTGCTGTTCGTCGCATTCGCCCGACGACACGCCGCATTTCGTCGCACTGTGCTTGAATGGCCACGGTGCTGTGTTACCAAAGCAACAATGACCGGGCTTTCTCAACCCGCTGCAGCGTTGCCGAGCCGCTTCGGCACGCGGCGCTCGCGCTTGAGGCGACGTCTGACCCTGCTGTTCCGCGGTCGGCGTGCGATCGCGTTGATCGAACTCGCCACCATCGTGATGATGATCGTGATGGCCGTCGTCGCTTATGTCACGATTGCCGCTTCGGGGGCACCGCAAAAGCCGCTTAAGCCGCCGGTCGTAGCGCTTCTGCTGATCGGCAACCTGTTGCCGGCGATGGTGCTGCTGGTGCTGATCGCGCGCCGCAGCGCACGGGTGCGCGCCGAGCGATCGGGGATGAAGGGCCGCGCCACGCTCCACGTCCGCCTGGTGGCGCTGTTCTCGGCGATCGCCGCGCTGCCGACATTGCTGGTAGCGATCTTCTCCTCGCTGCTCTTCCAATATGGCGTCGAGTTCTGGTTCTCGGATCGCGCGCGCACCGTGCTGCAGAACGCCGATCGCGTGGCGCAGACCTATGTCGATGAGCATAAGTCCGATCTCGGTGCCGAGGCGCTGGCGATGAAGGGCGATCTGCTCAATTGGATGAACAACGCCTCGCCCGAGGATCCGCGATCGTCGCAATATTTTCCGAGCCAGGTTTATTATCGCAAGCTCGATCAGGCGGCGTTGATCGAGGTCGGCCTGGATGGGCGCGAGTCGCTGATCTACGGTGCCAATCTGGATGCGCGGCCGATGGAGCAGAGGCTGCCTCCCGCGCTGATCCCGGAGCTGAGCGACGATCGCCCTCATTTCCGCGCGCGGCCGGATCAGTTCGAAGCGGCGATCGCCTTCGATCGGGCGAGCCGCACCTACCTGTGGATCAGCCGCCATGCCGATCCGCTGGTGCTGGCGCAGACCGGGCGCGCCAACACCGCGCTCGGCGAATATCGCACCCTGCTCGCCCGCTCGCGCATCCTGCAGCTGCAGTTCAATCTCGCGCTCTATCTGGTTTCGCTGCTGATCGTCGCGACCGCGATCTGGGTGGCGCTGCGCGTCGCTGATCGGATCGTGCGGCCGATCGGCGAGCTGGTCGGCGCGGCGCGGCGCGTGGCGGCGGGCGACCTCGCCGCGCGGGTGGCGCCCGCGCATCGTGCGCAGGATGAGGTCGGCACACTCGCCGCCGCTTTCAACCGCATGACGCGGCGCCTGCAGGAGCAGACCGGCGTCCTCGAAAGCCGCCGCGCGCTGACCGAGGCGGTGCTGTCCGGCGTCACGGCCGGGGTCATTTCGGTCGATGCGAACCGTCTGGTGACGATCATCAATCCCTCGGCGATCACCCTGCTCGGCACGACGCGGGCCGATGCGATCGGCGCGCCCTTGGCGGAACTGGCGCCGGAGCTTTTCGACATGCTGCAGTCCGGCGATCGCCAGGCGGTAATCCAGTTGGCGGCGGAGGGCGAGGTGCGCACGCTTGCCGCCACTGTCGGCCGTGCTGGCTCAGGCTATGTGCTGACTTTCGATGATATCACCCAACAACTCGCGGATCAGCGCCGCGCCGCCTGGTCCGATGTGGCGCGCCGCATCGCGCATGAGATCAAGAACCCGCTGACCCCGATCCAGCTTGCCGCCGAACGGCTCCAGCGCCGCTACGGCCGCACGATCGAGAATGACGACGGCACGTTCAGCCGGCTGGTCAGTACGATCGTCCGCCAGGTCGGCGATATCCGCCGGATGATCGACGAATTTTCCGCCTTCGCGCGCATGCCGAAGCCGAGCTTCGCCGAGGAATCGCTGGTCGATCTCGCGCGCCAGGCGCTGTTTCTGCACGAGGTCGCGCATCCGGCAATCGAATTTCGCCTCGATGCCCCGGCCGAGGGCGCGCGGATGGTCTGCGATCGGCGCCAGCTCGGCCAGGCGCTGACCAACCTCGTCAAGAATGCCGTCGAGGCGATCGAGGGGCGGGGCGAGGACGCGCCCGATGGCGAGGTGCTGTTCACGATCGCGGAGCAGGGCGAGCATCTGGTGATGACTGTCGCCGACAATGGCATCGGCCTGCCCGTCGAACGCGAGCGGATGACCGAGCCCTATATGACGACGCGCGCCAAGGGCACGGGCCTCGGCCTCGCGATCGTGCAGAAGATCGTCGAGGATCACCTCGGCACGATGAGTTTCGCCGATCGGCCCGGCGGCGGCGCGATCGTGCGCCTCTGCTTTGAACCGGACGCGCTCGCCCCGCTGGCGATCGCCGCCCCGCATGAACCACAAGCCGCCGCTTTCGCGGCCGGGAGACACTGATGGCGCTGGATATCTTGATCGTCGACGACGAGGCCGACATCCGCGAGCTCGTGGCCGGCGTGCTGGAGGATGAGGGCTACAGCGCCCGCACCGCCGCTGATTCCGATAGCGCGCTCGCCGCGCTCGCCGAACGCCGCCCAAGCCTCGCCCTGCTCGATGTCTGGCTGCAGGGATCGCGGCTGGATGGATTGCAGCTGCTCGACGAGATCAAGCGGCGGCATCCCACGCTGCCGGTGATCGTCGTTTCCGGGCATGGCAATCTCGATACGGCGGTGGCCGCCGTCCGCCAGGGCGCGGCCGACTTCATCGAGAAGCCGTTCGAGAGCGAGCGTCTGCTCCACCTCGTCGCGCGCGCTACCGAGACCGATCGTCTGCGCCGCGAAAATGCCTCGCTCAAGGCGCGGATCGGCGACGAGGCCGAACTGACCGGCATTTCCACCGCGATCAACAGCGTCCGCGCGACGCTGAAGCGCGTCGCCGCCACCGGCAGCCGCGTGCTGATCTCGGGGCCCGCCGGCGTCGGCAAGGAAGTCGCCGCGCGGCTGCTTCACGATTGGAGCAACCGCTCCACCGCTCCCTTCATCATCGGCGCCGCCGCAGCGATGACGCCCGAGCGGCTGGAAGAGGAATTGTTCGGCATGGAGGACGGCGGCGAAGTAATCCGTCCCGGCCTGCTTGAAGAGGCACACGGAGGCACCCTGTTTCTCGATGAGATCGCCGACATGCCGCTGACCACGCAAGCGCGGATCCTGCGCGTGCTGACCGATCAGAGCTTCACGCGCGTCGGCGGCAGCCGGACGATCAAGGTCGACGTCCGCGTCGTCTCCTCCTCATCCCGCGATCTGGCCGACGAGATTGCGGCGGGCCGTTTCCGCGAGGATCTTTATTATCGGCTCAACGTCGTACCCGTTCATCTGCCGCCGCTTTCGGCGCGGCGCGAGGATCTGCCGCCGCTCGCCGAACGCTTCGCCGCGCGCTACGCCGCCGAGCGCCGCCTGCCGACTCCGACGATCACCGCCGATGCGATGGCGGCGCTGCAAGCCTATGATTGGCCGGGCAACGCGCGCCAGCTGCGCAACGTCATCGAACGCACGATCATCCTCGCGCCCGGCGATCGCTTGGCCGAAATCGATGCCGATATGCTGCCGCCCGAAGTGCTGAGCACGCAGTCCGAGATGGTGCCGAACAACAGCGCGCGCGCGATCATGGGGTCGCCGTTGCGGGAGGCGCGCGAAACCTTCGAACGCGAATATCTGCGCATCCAGATTCGCCGCTTCTCCGGCAACATCAGCCGTACGGCGAGCTTCATCGGCATGGAAAGATCGGCGCTTCACCGCAAACTGAAAACGCTCGGCCTCGCCGATTCCCGCGGGGACGAGGAAGAGTGAGGCCCATAACCCTCTCCCGCCTTCGCGGGAGAGGAGGGGCCCGCTCGCGGAGCGAGTGGGAGGTGAGGGTCTTCTTCTTTTGTCGGGCGGGCCAAAGAAGAAGACCCTCACCCAACCCTCTCCCGCGAAAGCGGGAGAGGGCAACCTCCGCCTGTCGGAGAGGATTGCCCCTAGCCAAACCCACTCTTGTGCTGCGGTGCAAAATGCATAGATTGTCCCGTGGGGAGCCTGCCTCGGGCTTCCTCGTCAGCAATGAACGCAATTCGCGGGCCACGACCCGCCAAATACCGGAGAACCGGAACGATGGCCGAGAAAGCCGCCAAGGCCCCCGCCGCCAAAAGCCCCAAGGCCGGCGCCAACAATCTTCAGGATATTTTCCTCAATTCGCTGCGCAAGACCAAGACGCCGGTGACGATGTTTCTGGTCAAAGGCGTCAAGCTGCAGGGGATCATCACCTGGTTCGATAATTTCTCGGTGCTGCTGCGCCGCGATGGCCAGAGCCAGCTGATCTACAAGCACGCCATCTCCACCGTGATGCCGGCGCACCCGGTCGATCTTTCGGCGATCGATGCCGGCTTCGATGATAAGAAAGCGCCGATCCTGCAGGAAATCTTCCTCGCCGCGATCCGCAAATCCGGCGATCCGGTGACGATGTTCCTGGTCAATGGCGTGATGCTGCAGGGTGAGGTTGCGGCCTATGACCTCTTCTGCATGCTGCTGCGCCGCGATGGCATGAGCCAGCTCGTCTACAAGCACGCCATCTCCACCGTCCAGCCGCTCCGCCCGCTCAATCTGATGAGCGAGGAAGAGGAGGAAGACGGCGAGGATTGATCCATTCGTCAAAGCTCCGGCGTACTGCCCGCACTTTACACGCCCTCGCGCGTATAGACTGATATGAGCGGTTTCACCCGGGAGGAAGGCGACGAGGTTCGCCGCGGCGGCCGCGCGATCATCGCGCTGCCCGAGCGCGGCGATCATATGCGCGATACCGATGCGCGGCTGGAAGAGGCGGCGGGCCTCGCCGTGGCGATCGGCCTCGAGGTCGTCGATCAGATGGCGTTCCGCGTCCGCCAGCCCAAGCCCGCGACCCTGTTCGGCTCCGGCCAGGTCGATCAGATCGCGCAGGCGGCGCGCATGGCCGATGCCGAGCTGATCGTCGTCGATGCGGCGCTCACGCCCGTTCAGCAGCAGAATCTCGAAAAGGCGACCGAGGCGAAGGTCATCGATCGTACCGGCCTAATCCTGGAGATTTTCGGCGAGCGTGCGTCCACCGCCGAGGGCCGTCTCCAGGTGGAGCTTGCGCACCTCGATTATCAGGCTGGCCGCCTCGTTCGCAGCTGGACCCACCTCGAGCGCCAACGCGGCGGCTTCGGCTTCCTCGGCGGCCCCGGCGAGACCCAGATCGAGGCCGATCGCCGCATGATCCGCGATCGTATGGCCAAGATCAGGCGCGAACTCGAACAGGTTCGCAAGACGCGCGGCCTCCACCGCGCCCGCCGCACCCGCGCGCCCTGGCCGATCGTCGCGCTGGTCGGCTACACCAACGCCGGCAAATCGACGCTCTTCAACCGCCTCACCGGCGCCGATGTGATGGCCGAGAATCTGTTGTTCGCCACGCTCGATCCCACGATGCGCCAGATCGCGCTTCCCGGCCTCGACAAGGTGATCCTGTCGGACACGGTGGGCTTCGTTTCCGATCTCCCGACGCAATTGGTGGCCGCCTTCCGCGCCACGCTGGAAGAGGTCACCGCTGCCGATCTCATCCTCCACGTCCGCGACATCGCGCATCCCGATAGTGAGGCGCAGCGTGCCGATGTGCTGGCGGTACTGGCGGAGATCGGCATCGGTCCGGAGATCGCGCCGGAGGGCGATGATAGCGAGCAAGGCGCGCCGGTGCCGATCGTCGAGGTCTGGAACAAGATCGATGCGCTCGATGCCGAAGGCCGCGAGGCCTTGCTCGGCGATGCGCGATACAGCGACGAGATCATCCCCGTTTCCGCACTGACCGGGGAGGGCCTCGACCTCCTCAAGCGCCGCGTCGCCACCCGCCTGCTCGCCGGCTCCCGCATCCACCGTGTGCGCCTGCCCAGCGAAGACGGCCGCGCCCTCGCCTGGCTCCACCAGCACGGCGAAGTGATGGACCAGCGTAACGACGATGCGACGGTGACTGTGGACGTGCGGCTATCCCCGATCGAATGGAGCCGTTTCCAGGCGCGGGGGTAACGCGAAAGGCGCCATCATCCCACTAAAATCTGAATAGTGACAAGAGCATGAAGACAAAGTCCGACGATCGAACCCAATAGTCTTGGAAGCACAGCAAAACTGTCATCAGAGAGTCGCGCAAAGCCGTCAAAAAGCTTCCCGAGAAAACGGGGAAATATTCGATGTCCAAAACTCTACAACGCCAGTTTCTGGCGGCGACTGCGCTTTGCCTAAGCCTGACCGCTTTGCCCGCTCACGCCGCCGATCCCGTGCCGGCCGCTGCCGTGCCCGCCGATCAGCATCAAGTTCGTGGTCGGCGGCCTTGCCTATCATGAGCATGTTCGGGATCAGGCACAGGCTTTCAACACGGGATATTTCAATAGCGCCGGTCAGTGGATCGTTAGCCTTCCCGGACCCAATAATCTGATCAATCTCAACGGCCAGACGGCGGTCACGAACGCCGTGACGCCGCTATACCCCTATGCCGGCGTCGATCGTGCCAGCATTGCCAAGACGACCAGCTACGGCATCTTTGGTCAGGCGACCTGGACGCCGGCTTTGCTGGAAGATCGCCTGCACCTGACGGGCGGCCTGCGCTGGACCGACGATAAGAAGCAGGGCACCTTGCTAGTCACCAACAACTTCGCTCCGGTCAATTCGAACGGCAGCTTCGCGCCGATCAGCTTCAAGTCGGAGTGGAAGCGGGTCGATCCGATGGTCAATCTCGCGGTCGATCTGTCGCGGGATATCCAGGTTTATGGCAAGTTCAGCACCGGCTACAAATCCGGCGGCGCCAACTCACGCTCGCTCAACTATCGCGCGTTCGATCCTGAATCGATCTCGGTGTTCGAAGTCGGCCTGAAGAGCGAGTTCTTCGACCATCATGCCCGCTTCAACATCGCGGGCTACACGGGCATCTACAAGAACCAGCAGGTCGATTTCAGCGTTCCTTACTTCTGCTATAGCGCGGCGGGCGCCGTCATCGCCTGCCCGGGCGCTGCGGTCACGACGCGGACCACCACCAACACCTACAACACGCCCGAACATGGCCGGATCAGCGGCATCGAGACCGAGCTCACGCTGGCGCCGTTCGCCGGCCTGACCCTCACAGGCTCTTACACCTACGCCTATGTCCGCGTCGGCGCGGCGGTCGATCCCTTCTGCGAACCGCTGGCCACCGGCGGCTGTATCGTCGATCCCACGCCGCGCGCACAGCAGCCCGTCAACACACCGAAGCACAGCGCATCCGGCCAGATCGATTATGAAACCTCGCTCGCCGATCTGACGCTGCGCGGCCACTTCGATGGCGCCTGGGACTCGGGCTCCTATACGAGCAGCACGCCGAACCTGCCCGGTATCCCGAACCCGCGCAGCGTACCCGGCATCGTGTTCAACACCCGCGTTTCGGTCGGCGATATCGCGCTGGGCGGTGTCGGCGCCAAGCTGACGATTGCCTTCTGGGTGCGCAACCTGTTCAACGAACAGCATCTGGTAGCGCGCACCTACACCACCGGAACGGGCATCTACGGTTATTTCAACGATCCCCGCACCTTCGGCGCGCAGGGCACGGTTCGGTTCTGAGAGGAGACGTGGCGATGACGGGGCTGGTGTTCGATCGATGGCGGCGGATCATTCTGGCCGGGGCTGTGCTCCTGCCGGGAATGCCGCCGGCCTTCGCCCAGATACCGGCCCCCGTGGCGGTGCCGGCACCGCACGATCGGCTGCTGCCGCTGCAGGGCGGCCGCAACTTCCGCGATCTCGGTGGCTACCGCACCGCAGATGGCCGCTCTGTGAAGTGGGGCCTGCTGTTTCGATCGGGATCGATGCACGGCCTTACCGATTCCGATTACCGCAATCTCGAGGCCCGCGGCATCCGCGTGGTCTGCGATTTCCGCGATCGTAAGGAGCGGGCGAGTGAACCGGTGGCCTGGCCTGCCTCAGCTGCGCCGCGCGTGCTGAGCGACGATTATGACACCGACATGCACTTCATGCCCCCCGGCGATCCCAAGGGCTGGACCGAAGCGCAGGCGCGGGCGTCGATGGCGGCCGCCTATCCGCGCCTGCTCCGCCAATTCAACAGCCAGTACCGGCGCATGTTCGGCGAATTGCTCGCCGGCCATGCTCCGCTCGCGTTCAACTGTTCGGCAGGCAAGGATCGCACGGGCGTCGCCGCGGCGCTGCTGCTCACGGCGCTAGGCGTGCCGCGTGCGACAGTGATCGAGGATTATCTGCTCACCAATCGCTACCTCGATCCGGCGAGCCTTCGCTCCAGGGATGCTGCGCCGAGCCCAGCCAATCTGCTGGCGGGCGTTTCGCCGCAGGTGGCCAAGGTGATGATCGCCGCCGATCCGAGCTATATCGCCGCGGCGTTCAGGGTGATCGACGCGCATGAAGGCGGTGCGGAAGGCTACCTCCGGGATGAACTGGGGCTCAGCCATGCCGATCTGGCGAAACTGCGCGATCTTTACCTGACACGGGCCTAGGATCGAGGGCGCATCTGGTCCACCGAGCGCGCCACGCTGCTAACGACCCCTTCCAACGTTCACCGCAAAACCAGGCGATCCCCTTGGATAGCCACCTCATCGAGCCGTGAGAGTACGGCCTGGCCGAGCAGGCACGGCATGCCGCTGCCGGGCACGAGAATGCCGGAAACGTCGTGCAGCTGGCGGCCGGCTAGCTCCAGTGTCATCAATCGGGTGCGTGCCGCCCGCCGAATGCCGCCGGCTGTGGCGATTTGGCCGTTCAACTTCAGACTGTCGCTAATCCCCAAACGGCGAGCCTCTGCCATATCCAGGGTCAATCCTGACGCGCCGGAATCGATCAGGCAGCGCACCGCGTTTCCGTTGATCTTGACCTCTGCATAGAACAGCCCGTCGGCGGCCCGCGTCACCGTGCCGGGTTCGCGGCGATCGTCATCGATGATCGGGGCGTCGTTCGGTCGCTCCTGCGTCTCGCTCGACGCCATGGAGGCGGAGAAGGCCGGTGGGCTCGCGTCGGCGACTTTGAGAGCATCGGGAATGCCCACCAGCGCGCCTGCCGCAAGGCCGGCGAGCGCAAGTCCGGTCACCCGATCGGCGATCCGGGCCACGTGACGGCGGCGGTTCATCACAGAAAACGCTCTGCCAGCGCGATGGGCAGGGCCCATCCGAGCAGCGCGCCGCCCAAGATCAGGCTGACGCGAACCCGCAGCGGAAGCTTATCTTCATCAGCGATATGATCGCTGGTGTCGATCAGCCAATCGTCCATGGGTTGGGACCAAGGCGCGGCAGTCTTGAGCGGCGAGTTCGCCACCGAATCTACCCGCGTAAAAGAACTGCTGACCGGATATTCTGCGCAGTCTCTGTAAATCTGGTTTGAAAAGCAAGCAACCATCTCACAAATCCCTTCCTATACTCTGAAGGACTAATATTTATTTGAACGCTACGCTACCAACCTTTCCAGGGGAGGGGGGATTCCCCATGCCATCTTTCTGCCGATCCCTGCAGCGTCATTCTATCTACGGAATCTACCGTGTGCTTTACGAAGGTGATCGACCTACGCGGGGCTGCCGCCCTCTCTCTTCAAGACGGTATCCGCCCCGCCTCTTCGGTCGTTTTCGCGGGGTTAGGATATGACGGCCGTTACGCCGCGCGCTGAAGCAACGGCTCCGTCAGATGCCCGGCCGCATGTGGTGTATCTTAGCCGCGCACCTGCGCTATCGCTTCGAGCAGCTCCTTGGTCCGGAACGGTTTGCGCAATATCGGCACGCTGCTGATATGGGGTGGGGGGGATTCGAGTTCGTCGGCGAATGCGGTTATCAGCAGCATCGGCATATCGGGGCGCTCCGCGCGCACCGCCGCGACCAGATCGATCCCGCTCATGCCGTCCCCCATGCGAATATCCGAAACGATAAGATCATAGGGATGCAGTTCGCGCACGAGATGCATCGCCTCCTCGCCATTGGCAGCCTCGTCGACGATATACCCGGCGCGAGCCAAATGAATGGCGAGCAGTTTTCGGACCTTTCCTTCATCCTCGACGATCAAAACACGCGGGGCGTTGGAACCCTCGGCCAAGGCATCCGGCGCTACTGGCATGGCTTGTTCAGACGGCAGGATTAATTCAATGGTCGTTCCCTGGCCGAGCGAACTTTCGATTTTGGCGTAGCCGCCCGATTGGCGCACGAAGCGATACACCATCGAAAGCCCCAGACCGGTGCCTTTGTCATTATCCTTGGTCGTGAAAAATGGCTCGAATGCGCGCAACCGCGTCTCTTCATCCATACCTTGGCCCGTATCCGTCACGCTTATCACGATCGCGTTCTCCAGGCCCGGCCCCGCGTCCGCGCGACGGCGTGTGGAAATCCGAATAGATCCCCCGTTTGGCATCGCGTCGCGCGCATTCAGCGATAGATTAACAAGGGCGGTCTCGAACAAGGTTTTGTCCGCAATGACCGTGCCCACGGAGGCGCTGAGGTCCGTTTGAAAATGGATGGTTTTGGCCATCGTTCGGGCAAGCAGCGCTACGACCGACTGGATCAGAGCGTTGACATTTACCGACTCAGAGGCGGTGGATTGGCCGCGTGCGAACTGAAGCAGGCGCGCCACGACATTCGAGCCCCCGTCTGCTGCTTCGATGATATCCCTGGCCGCTTCGTGCAAGAGCGAACCGACCGGCGCTTCGCCCGCGATGATCTCGGCATTGCCCATGATCAACGCGAGAATATTATTGAAATCGTGCGCCAGGCCGCCGGACAGCTTACCCAGCGCCTCCATTTTCTGAGATTCTCTAAGGCTATCTTCCAGCTGGAGACGCTCAGTCACATCGATCTGTACGCCGACAAAAAATTTTCCATTTTGGCCATCGTCGACGGGGATGATGGTTAGATCGTTCCAGAACTGGCTACCGTCCTTACGATAATTCAGGACAAGGCCGTGAAACGGTGCATGTTCCCTGACGGCGGTTCGGATCCGCTGGCGCACATAGGGCGCGGTCTGAGGACCGCTCAGCAAATTGCAACTGCGGCCCATGACTTCATCGGCCGAATATCCTGTCAGCTTCTCAAAGGCCGCATTGACATAGATCATGGGGCAGCCGTCGCGCAGTGCGTCGGATACCACTACGCTTTGGGGAACAGCGTCCAGTGCAAGCTCGCGGATCCGCGTGATGTCATAATTCCTCTGATCGACAGCGGAGACCTGCTGTTCCATAATTCCCTTCGGTGCGTGAATATGTCGCGCCTAGGAAACATTTAGCACATAAAAAAACAATATGGTATTTCTCGTATACAGAGGTCTCAACGCTTCTCAATAGACTAAGTCAATTGGAGACGGCAGGGTATGGCATCTTCTTTGCCGATCTACGTTTTGGACGACGACGCGAACATGCTTGGCATGATCGCGCGGCTGGTCGAACTGATCGGTTACAAGGTGACGAGTTTTGCCAGCGCAACTGCGTTCATCGACAAACTCGAAGATTTGCCCTTTGGTTGCCTTTTACTTGATATTGGCATGCCCGCTCCGAACGGACTGGAGATTCTTTCTGCACTGTCACAGCGGCAACCTGCGTGGCCGGTCATCATGGTATCGGGCACGACCGATGTGGGCGACGCCGTTGAGGCCTTTCGGCGCGGTGCGATCCAATTCCTACGCAAGCCCTTCCGGCGGGCGGAGTTGGAACATATTCTGTCGGAGGCTATCGATATCGGGCTCAAACGGCTGGCCGAGCACGAGCGCATTCAGCGGGCAGGGAAAATCTCCCTGACCGGCCGCGAACGCGAGGTGCTCTGCGCGATCGCCCGCGGTGATCCGACCAAGAAGATCGCCTGGTCCCTTGGGCTATCGTCGCGTACGATCGATATGCATCGTGGGAATGTCCTGAAGAAGCTCGCGGCTCGAAATGCCACGCAGGCAGTCGCCTTGGCGCGCGAGCTGAAGCTGATCGAATAAGTTTTAATCCCAAACGCAAGTCGCTCGTTATGGGCGCGATGATGGCCTTGGCGCCCGTCCGGCGCTGATCGCTACGGCAACTTCCCTGCTGCCAACGGTCGCAACCAACAGCGCTTCTGCCCGTTGCTGCGCCAAAACCGCGCCCAAAGCTCATGCTGCTCTTTATTGCCGCACATTACAGGACCGCACGATGGCGACAATTGCAGCGGCAGGAGAAAATGGAGGGCATAGCGCGGACCTGACGCGGGGCAAGCGCGCGCTGCAAGCCCTCAACTTCTTCATGGCCGATATGCAGGCCGGGATCGGCCCGTTTCTGGGCGTGTTCCTGCAGCAGCGAGGATGGGCGACGGGGCCGATCGGCACGGTGATGACGGCGGGCGGGGTGGCGGGAATGCTGTTCACCGCGCCCGCCGGCGCGTTCATCGACCATACCACAAAAAAGCGCAGGGTGGTCGTGGTCACGGGCATCTGCACCGTGGCGGCCTCGTTCCTGATCCTGCTCTCGCAATCGGGTTGGGTCGTCACCGTCAGCCAGGTGGCGACGGCCATCGCCGGTGCCGCGATCGGCCCCGCCGTTGCGGGTATGACCCTCGGGATCGTGCGCCAAAAGGGCTTCAACGCCCAGAACGGGCGCAATCAGGCGTGGAATCACGCGGGCAATATGGTGGGTGCAGGCCTTTCCGGCTGGCTAGGGTGGCGGTTCGGGATGCCGGCGATCTTCTACCTCGCGGCGGCGTTCGGGGTGCTCGCCATTGCATCGGTGCTGCTCATTCCCGAGCGCGCGATCGACCATCAGGCCGCGCGGGGCCTCGAAAAGGGAGACAGTGACGACGCCGGCGGAGGACAGGCCGAGGGATTCCGCGTGTTGCTGCGGAACCGGCCGATGTTGATCCTCGCCGTCTCCCTTGCTTTCTTCCATCTCGGCAATGGCGCAATGCTGCCGCTCTATGGCCTCGCCGTGGTCGGCGCGGGCAAGGGCAACCCTGCGGTATTTACCGCCACGACCGTCGTCGTCGCGCAAGCGGTGATGATCGTCACCGCGCTGATCGCGATGCGGGTGGCGGCCGGCAGGGGCTATTGGTTGGTCATGCTCATCTCGTTCGCGGCGCTTCCCGTACGCGGGCTGATCGCCGGTTGCGTCATCGAGCATTGGGGCGTGTGGCCGGTGCAGGTGCTCGACGGTATCGGCGCGGGGCTGCAGAGCGTCGCGGTGCCGGGTCTGGTCGCGTGCCTGCTCAACGGCACGGGTAGGGTGAATGTCGGCCAGGGCGCGGTGATGACGATGCAAGGGCTGGGCGCATCGCTCAGCCCCGCGATCGGTGGCTGGCTCGCGCAACTCCTCGGCTATCGCATCGCCTTCTTCATCCTGGGCGGGTTTGCCCTGGGGAGCCTGGCGCTCTGGCTGGGGTTTGCCGCGACGCTGCGACCGGCGTGCGCCGGTGATCGGACCGAACAGGAACCGGCTACGGAATGACGGCCGCGTTACCCACTTGGATCATCTGTATCGCAGCGACGGCCGGAGTCATCACCCGCCCGTTCCGCTGGCCGGAAGCGATCTGGGCGGTCGCGGGGGCGGTCCTGCTGGTGGCGTTGGGGCTCTTGCCGATCGGTTCGGCGCTTGGCGCGATCTCGAAGGGCACCGACGTCTACCTGTTCCTAACGGGCATGATGCTCCTGTCCGAAGCCGCGCGCGCCGAAGGGCTGTTCGATTGGGTGGCGGCAACGGCGGTCAACCACGCGCGCGGGTCTTCGATCCGCCTCTTCATGTTGGTCTATGGCGCCGGGGTGGTCGTCACCACGTTCCTGTCGAACGACGCTACCGCCGTCGTGCTGACGCCTGCGGTCTATGCGGCCGCGCGCAAGAGCGGCGCGGAACCGCTCCCGCTGCTGTTCGCCTGCGCGCTTGTCGCCAACGCCGCGAGCTTCGTGCTGCCGATTTCCAACCCGGCGAACCTGGTTCTCTACGGGGGACATATGCCGCCGCTGAAAGCCTGGTTGGGCTCGTTCGCGTTGCCGTCGCTCGCTGCGATCACCGTGACATTCGTTGCTCTCAGGTTGGTCGAGCGCAAGCGGCTGGTGGGTCCTTGCGCGCCCGCTGTGGAACGGCCCGTCCTTGGGCGCGGGGGATGGGCAGCGTTGCTCGGGATCGTTGCGACGGCACTTGTGCTGATCGCCATGTCGGCGCTCGATCGGCCGCTCGGGTTGCCCACCTGCCTGGCGGGCGCTGCAACGGCACTCGGGGTCAGTATCATGGCGAGGCGCTCGCCGGCCAAACTGGTCGGCGCGATTTCCTGGGGCGTGCTGCCCCTCGTCGCGGGGCTGTTCGTGCTGGTCGAGGCTCTCAACCGCACGGGCGTCGTCGGGTGGATCGCCGGCGCGCTCGGCCGCGCTGCGCGGTTTGGTGAGCCGATTGCCGCTGCGGGGGCGGGGACGATCCTCGCCTTCGGCTCCAACCTGATCAACAACCTGCCCGCCAGCCTGATCGCGAGCACCGCGATCGCACAGGCGCATGCGCCACGTCTCGTCGTGGACGGGTTGCTGATTGGGGTGGATCTCGGGCCCAACCTCTCGATCACCGGCTCGCTCGCGACGATCCTCTGGCTCGCTGCCATTCGGCGGGAAGGCGAGGATGTAAGCTTCTTGCGGTTTCTCAAGGTTGGGGCCGCGACCATGCCCCCGGCCTTGCTTGCCGCGATTGGGGCACGATTGCTAACCAGCTGACATTCCGCGGGAAAAGCCGTCATGTCCGCCGTCCGCGCAGCCGGGGCGGCGTTGGAACGGCAGACTGCGGTAGGTGGCGCGCCCGGCTGGATAAACATAACGAATATGTTTCGCCGTTCGTACTGCCCTAGAGCCGTCTGACGCCGCCGTAATCCGCTGTCTGCCGTTCCGCCCCGCCGTCGGAGCTATGCCGGATCAATTACGCCGGCAGCGCCGCCGCCCGTGCGCCGACACGTCAAATCTTCAGAGATCCGTGGCGTAGTGCATACGGCATTTGTGGCGCGCCAGCGCGGATATGTCTGACATCTATTCATCGCAGTTGCTCCTCTATTAGAGATGCCGATTACCGCTGCGCTCTGCCCGCCCACGCAGTACGGCGCTGTGCCAGCTATCCTTTGGCATAGACGCGGAGGAACAGCGCCACGCCACGGTCGACGCGGTCGACCAGATCGGCATGAAAGGCATCGATCTCCACGCCAAGCGCGAAGCGGAAGTTGCTGAATCCTTGCCACAGCCCGAACAACTCTTCGGCTGCGGTAGCCGGGTCGATGGCGACTAGTTGGCCGCTATCCTGCGCTCGTTCGAGCAGCGCGATGAGGTTCGCGTGGGTCCGGCCAGGCCCCAATCGATAGAAGCTCGACGCCAGATCGGGGTGGCGGCGAAGCTCGCCGGCGACCACTGCATAGAAATCCACCGCCGGCTTGCTCGCGAGAAAGGACATGATGCCGATGCCGAAGGCGCGCAGCGCCCCGGCTAGGTCGGCGTCCTGCATTGGCGCCCCGATCACCTGCGCCGCCTCGATACGCTCCATTTCCCGCAGCACGGCCGCTTCGAACAGCGCGGCGCGATCGGCATAATGGCGGTAGAGCGTCACCTTGGAGACGCCGGCCCGCCGCGCGATCAACTCGATCGAGGTCGCTGCGATGCCGCGGTCCAGAAACAGCGACCAGGCGGCATCGAGGATGGCGACAGCCTTCGCGGCGTCGCTCGGCCGCCCGCCCGCCCGCTTCAGATTCACCGGCCGTTTCATTGAAAGGATTGACCGGCGCGCGCGGATCGAGTTAGTGAACGGTATCGTTCACGAACATAAGCGAGACAGGAAATGGCGTTCGAAGGTCGATGCCTGTGCGGCGCGGTGACGTTCAGTTCGGTTGGGTCGCCGGTGTTCATGGGCAACTGCTATTGCAGCGACTGCCGCCGCGAAAGTGGCACTGGCCACATCACAGCCGTCGCGGTGCCGGAGGCGACACTGACCGTCCGTGGCGAAACGCGCGAGTTCGTGAAGCCCGCCGACAGCGGCGAGACGATCACGAACGTCTTCTGCCCGGTTTGCGCGACGACGCTGTTCACCCGGCCCTCCGGGCTGCCGGGGCTTGCCCTGCTGCGCGCTGGCACGCTCGACGATCCGACAGCCGTCAATCCGCAGGTGAACATGTATGTCGCTGCGGCGACGAAGTGGGATCGTCCTGTCGCGGGCCTGCACGATTTCGTCGGCATGGCTTCCGGCGTCTGACCGCGCTCGGCGTGCGCGAACAGGCTGATTACGGTATAGACGCGCCAGGTGTCCGGCGCGCGATGGCAACGGTCGGCGCGATCGGGCTCGGGGCTGGCATCGGTCTTTCGATCGTCGCTGCTCATTCCGCCGGGAACCTTCCCGCGGCGATTCGGGTGACCAGGATTTTTCTACTGCTGGTCGGGCTCTACGGCTCGGGCATGGCCTGTTATATGACCTACGGCAGCCGGGTCGGGAAACTGCGCACGCGCAAGCGCCTCCTCGACCTCGCTACTCGCTTCCGTCCCTGGTCTGGCGCCGAACAGGTGCTCGACGTCGGCTGCGGTCGCGGGCTCCTGCTCATCGAAGCGGCCCGACGCCTTACGTCCGGCCACGCGAACGGCGTTGATCTCTGGCGATCCGAGGATCAGTCGGCGAACGCGCCAGAGGCGGCGCTCCGCAACGCGCGGATCGAGGGCGTCGCCCACCGCGTGTCGATCCGGACCGGCGACGCGCGCGAGTTGCCGTTCCCCGCTCAGTCGTTCGATCTGGTGATGTCGCATTGGGTTCTGCACAACCTGCCTACCGATGCCCAGCGATCGCAAGCGGTGGGCGAGATGGTGCGGGTATTGAAACCGGGCGGGCTGATCCTTCTCGCTGACATCAAGTACCATACGGCCTATCGTGCGATGCTGCGGAAGACAGGTTTGGTTGAACGCCGGGCGGACAATGGCGGCTGGCGTTCGTCGATCATCGGCGCGCTCAGCAGCGGCAGCTTCCGGCCGGCCGAGATCATCGCCGAACTGCCAGTGAAATGAGCGTCGACCAGGATTGAGCGAAGGCCGCGCGGCAGCGCTGAAATGCTGGAGCAACCATAAACACCGGCAAGAACGCGGTCCGCGCAGGAACCATTCGAACTTTCAGTCCGACAGTGGCCGTCGACGCTAATACGCTGGCGTATCAGCGACGGTGCCGAAGCATGAACGGCGGCACACGGCGGTATTTGGCGCGCCCGGCTGGATTCGAACCAGCGACCACAGGCTTAGAAGGCATGTGCTCTATCCAGCTGAGCTACGGGCGCCCACGGGAGCCGATAGCGTGGATTGCTTAGGAGCGGAACCTCGATAGTCTGGTGGCATGGACACTCTCCCCAAACCCGCCCACGGCACCGTCGCGATCGCGGCCAATGCGCTGCAGGGGCGATCGCTGCGCTATTTCGATTTCGCGATGGTGGGGTTCGTCACCATCCTGCTGCTGTCCAACGTCATCGGCGCGGGCAAGGTGGCGATCGTGCATCTGCCGATCATCGGCGCCTGGCCGTTCGGCGCGGGCATCCTGTTCTTTCCGCTGAGTTATCTGCTCGGAGACGTGCTGACCGAGGTCTACGGCTATGCCCGGGCGCGGCGTTGCATCTGGGCGGGGTTGGGCGCCATGCTGTTCATGGCCTTCATGAGCTTCGTCGTCGTGGCGCTGCCGCCGGCGCCGACCTGGACGGGGCAGGCGGCGTACGAGCAGGTGTTCGGCCAGGTGCCGCGCATCGTCTTCGCCTCGATCGTCGCTTTCTGGATCGGCGAATTCGCCAACAGCTTCGTGCTGGCGCGGATGAAGGTCTGGACGGGCGGGCGGATGCTGTGGACGCGGACGATCGGATCGACGGTGGTGGCCGAGGGCATCGATAGCCTGGTCTTCTATCCGCTCGCTTTCCTGGGCGCGGTGGGCTGGACGAGCGGGCTGGTGGTGCAGGTGCTGCTCACCCAATGGGCGCTCAAGGTGGCGTGGGAGGTGCTGCTGACGCCGGTGACCTATGCGGTGGTTGGCTTCCTCAAGCGCCGCGAGGGCATCGACGTGTTCGACGAGCGCACCAATTTCTCGCCCTTCACGCTCAAGGCCTGACGGCGTGCCTTCGGGATCGCCCCGCTTTGGAGGGGATGGCCTTGATCCGAGATACAACCTAAGCTTGGCGCCATGAACTTCCTGCGCACGCTGTTCTGGATCGTCGTGACGGTGGTGGTGGTCGTCTTTTCGGTCAACAATTGGACGACCGTGACGATCAACCTGTGGGGCGGGCTTCAGGCCGATTCCAAGCTGCCGCTGCTGCTGCTGATCGCCTTCCTCATCGGCTTCGTGCCGCTCTACATCTGGCACCGCGCGCATCGCTGGCAGACCGCCAAGCGTGTGGCCGCGCTGGAGACCGTGATGCCGGTCACGCCTCCAACGCCGGCTTCCATCGCGGAGCCGCCGCTATCGGATACATTCTGATGGCTGGCCGCATTTTCGTCGCGATCGATACGCCCGATCTCGCCCGCGCGCTGGCGATCGGGCAGAAACTCCGGGGCCATGCCGGTGGGCTCAAGCTGGGCCTCGAATTCTTCTGCGCCAACGGCGCGGTGGGCGTGCGGGAGATGGCGGGGCTCGGCCTGCCGATTTTTCTCGATCTAAAGCTGCACGATATTCCGAACACGGTGGCGAGCGCGGTGCAGGCGCTGCACGGCATCGAACCCGCGGTCCTCACCGTTCATGCCGCCGGCGGGCGGGCGATGATGGAAGATGCCAAGGCCGCCGCATCGCCGGGCACCAAGGTGGTCGCCGTCACCGTGTTGACCAGCCTCGATGGCGACGACCTCGACAGCATCGGCGTGGCCGCCGATCCGCATGAGCAGGTCGCGCGGCTGACGGGTCTGGCGCGGGAGGCTGGGCTCGACGGCGTGGTGTGCTCGGGCTTCGAGGTGGCGGCGGCGCGCAAGCTCTGGAAGGATGGCTTCTTCGTTGTCCCCGGTGTCCGCCCAGCAGGCGGCGCGATCGGCGATCAGAAACGGGTGATGACTCCCCGCGCTGCACTGGATGCGGGCGCGTCGATATTGGTGATCGGACGGCCTATCACCAAGGCCGAGGACCCGGATGCGGCGCTGAGGGCGATCGCAGCGACCTTATAGATCCTCCCCACGTTTTCGTGGGGAGGGGGACCGCCGCCGAAGGCGGTGGTGGAGGGGAAAAGCGTAACGGCGGACTCCCCTCCACCATGCTGCGCATGGTCCCCCTCCCCGGCGAAAGCTGGGGAGGATTTTAGGCCACGAACAACCTGTATCCCGCGAATACCAAAATCGCCGCGAGGATCGGGCGCACCCAGGTATCGGACAGCTTGTGGGTCAGGATCGATCCGACGATCACCGCGGGGATCGATCCCAGCAGCAGCTCCCCCAGCATCGTCAGATTGACGTTGCCGATCCAGAAATGGCCGAGCCCGGCGATGAAGGTCAGCGGTACGGCGTGGACGACGTCGGTCCCCACCAGCCGCCGCGCCGAAAGCCGGAACGGATAGAGCGTCAGCAGCATTGCCGCGCCCAGCGCGCCCGATCCCACCGAGGTCAGCGTGACGAGGAAGCCCAGGATCGCGCCAGCACCGATCGTGGCGGCGGGCTGCCAGGGCGAGGCCTTGATCGCGGTGGTCCGCGCGCCGGTTGCCCAGCGATGGATCGGTGCCTTGAAAAGCGTGGCGATCGCAGTGACGACCAGCACCGCGCCGAGGCCGTGCATGATCGTGCCGCTCTTGATCTGATGGAAATCGGCGCGCGACAGCCACCAGACGGTGAGCGCCGAGACGGGCAGGCTGCCGATCGCCAGCAGGCGGACGATCTTCCAGTCAGGCCCGCCGTGGCGCTGGTGGACCACGCCGCCCACCGTTTTGGTCAGCGCAGCGAACCACAGATCGGTGCCCACCGCGGTCGCGGGGGTGACGCCGAACAGCAGGATCAGGATCGGCGCCATCAGCGATCCCCCGCCGACCCCCGTCAACCCGACCGCCAGCCCGACGAAGGCACCCGCCAGCGGATACAACCAATCCATGCCGTCTCCCTGGCGCCTTATGCGCTTGGATTGCCACGCGGCGGCTGGCTGCGCCAGCGGGCGGCGGCGACTGTTTGCTTGCGTGGCATGAAGCTCGGCTTGTCGCCCGCGCCCGCACCGCGGCCTTGACCCGCTTCGGCCTCTCCCTCTATGGCGCGCGCCTGCCCCTCGGGGCGGGCTTGTGGCGGTTGTAGCTCAGTTGGTTAGAGCATCGGTTTGTGGTACCGAGGGTCGCGGGTTCAAGTCCCGTCATCCGCCCCATTTCCCCCAAAAACGGCTACGAACGGAAGCGTTTGCGCAGCGTGATGCGGAACGTGCGGCCAGTGGGGTTCAGATAGGCTTCGCTATAGGCGGACGGCACGTTGCCGAGGCGATCGTGGACCCGCAGGCGCGCGCCCAGCACATTATCCGCTGAAAGATTGAGGTTGCCTTTGATGCGCGGAAACAGGTGCGTGAGCCAGCGCTGATCGGCGAGATTGATCTGCCAGCGCAGATTGAGCGTGATCCCGTTGGAGAAGGTGAGATCGTTGGCCGGGTTCAGCGCATCATGCTCGCTGGTCGGCGTCTGCCAAACGCCGCTGACGTCGAGACTCATCGCATGCGTCGCAATGCTGGTCTGCAGCTCGACGCGATGGGTAGGGGTGCCGCCGGTATCGCTGATGAAATCGCCGTCGAGCAAATTGAGCGTCGGCTGGCCATCGACCAGCCGGATCTTATCCTGGAGCCCCCACGTATCGTAGAGCGCGATCTGGAACTGATCGCGGCGGGTGGAGGGGCTGCCGTCCTTATTGGGCCAATAGCTGCCGAAGCCGGTGGCGTAATTGATGCCCCAGCGGATTTGCTGGCTGCTGCGCCGCGCGGCGTTGATGGGCGTGACGTCGAGCGCGGTGAGATTGCCGTTCCGGCGGGTGAAGCGCGAGGGCAGGGCTGCCATCGTCTCCGCGGTCACCGCCGTCACGCTGACGACCGGATCGTGAGCGCGCTGGAGCGTATATTCGGCAGAAAGCGTCAGGTTGGCCGCCGGAAGGGGCTTGGCCTGGAGCCGCGCCTTCATCACATCGGCATTGCCGGCGATGAGATTGGTGGTGCCGCCCTCGGTGCGCTGGACGATCGCGGTGCCGCTGGTCACGAAATCATATTCGCGCAGATCCGGCGTGGTCAGCGCCGCCTGGCCAAGCTGCAGCAGCGTCGGCGCCTGGGTGCCGTGGCTGTAGGAGGCGAGGAAATCGATCGCCCGGATCGGCTGCCAATCGAATGTGCCGCCGACATCGGTGAGCGTTCCGAACGCGCTTACCGGGTGGGCCGCGCCATCGACGCCCACGGTCAGCTTGCCGATTGGCGAGTCGCGTGAGGTGAGCGGGAAATCGAGATTGCCCTGCGCGCTCCCCTCATCGCGCCTTAGCACCGCCGCCTGTTGCGGGGAGACGCTGCGGATGTCGCTGAACGCGAAGCCCGTCCGCACTGCCGCGGTGATCGCGCCGCCCGGCAGCGACCCGAGATCGCCATTGAGATAGAAGTCGCCGCTTGCCCGCCGCGTTGTCGTCGATACGCAACCCGCCGCAGCCAGCGTCGCGCAGCGGTCGCCGAGCAAACCGGGGGAGGGGAGCAGGATCGTATCGAGCCCGCCGTCGCCGAAGGCGCTGGTGGTGCGGGTCTCGCGCGTGGTCTCGTCGAGCCGGCCGATCGCGGACCAGCGCCAGCGCGCGGCCTTGCCGTTCAGCGTCAGGCTGGTGCCGGCATGCACCGTCTGATCGAGCCGGTGATAGGGGCCGCTGATCAGATCGCTGAGACCCTGCGACGTGAGCAGATCGGCGTCGATCTGCGACAGGCCCGGCCGGCTCTGAACCGAATCGAGATCGAGCGAGGCGTTGAGTTCGGCGTTGGTCGCGCCGATCATCCGGTTGACGGTGCCGGCGGCGGTCAGGTGATCGGTCTGGCTCGCCAGCGTATGATTAGGGATCTGCGTTCCGCTGGGAACCGCGCCGGGCGCGGCGACCGTCGTGCCCGCGTACAGCGCATCCTGATGGCTGAAATCCAGCCCCGCGTTCCAATGCGAGGTCTCGCCGATGCGGATCAGATCGATCTTGGTGCGGTAGATATTGTGCCAATTCTCCGGCGCGGCGGTGTAGCGGCCGACCAGCGTCAGGGCGCGATAATTGTCTCGCAGCACCACGTTGACGACCCGCTGTCCGGGGCCATAGCCATATTGCAGCGCGACCGTATCCGGGAAGATGTCGATCCGCGCGACCGACTCGGGCGGGAAATCCTTGATCGACGAGAAGCCCGCGATCCGCTGGCCGTTGACCAGCACGATCGGGGCGCGGCTTTGCTCGTCCGGCGCCGCGGGCGAGGTGCCGAGTTCGGGCGCGAGCTCCTTGAAGACCTCGGTCAGGTCGACCGCGCCGAGCGACTGGATCACCACGTTGTTGAGGCTGACCTCGGGCGGGATTTCGGTGTGGACGTCGGTATGCGGCCGCGCCGTGACGATGATATCGTCCTGCAGCGAATTGGGCACGCTGGGCTCGGGTTCGAGGGGATTGCCCCTCGCCGGCGGCGCTGCCCCGATCGCGGCGGTCGGAACGCCTGCGCTCACGCAGAGGGCGCCCACCAGGAGAAGCGCCGGAGGGAGCGCCCGTGATACCGCGCCCGTCACCCCGGTCGCGGAGCCTTTGTTCATTGTCACACTCGATCCCGTGACTGTCGCCCTACCCGACATCCGCCGCGATGATGCGGCCCGGTCGCTGACCCGCGCCTTGTGAGGCGCTGGATGGCTGCAGAATGTACAAAGATGCGAGCGGATCGCCGAGGGTTACGGTTCCGGCACCATCGCAGCTTCGGCGGGGATCAGTCCGCGCTGTCGTTCACGATAGGCGGTGTAGATGCCGCTGGCGGCAATCAGCGCCGCGCCCGCCAGCATCGTCGCGGTCGGCGGTGTTGCGAACAGGAACCAGCCGATCAGCGTCGCCCAGATGATCTGGAGATAGTCGAACGGCACCACCACCGCGACGGGTGCGAAGCGTACGGATGCGGTCGATGCCAGTTGGCCGATTCCGCCGAGCACACCGCCGCTCAGCAGGATCATGGTCAGGCCGGGCCCGTGCCGCACGCCGAGCCACGGCAGCGCCGCCGCGGCGGCGGCCGTAGTGAACAGCGTGAACCAGAAGACGATTGCGCTCGGGCTTTCGGTCTTGCCGATCTGGCGTAGCGTGATCGCAACCGCCGCCTGCCCGAGCGAGGCGAACAGCGCGATGATGACCCCGAAGGTCGAAACGTGGCCGCCGCCGGGCCGCGTCACGAGCAGCACGCCGAGGAAACCGACGACCACCGCGATCCAGCGCCGCGATCCGACTTCTTCCCGCAGCACCAAAGCGGAGAGCACGGTTGCGCTGATCGCCGATGAATAGGAGAGCGAAACCGCCGTCGCGATCGGCAGCAGCGCCAGAGCGCCGAACGCGGCCACCATCGAGACGAGGCCGATGCAACAGCGGGTCAGGTGCTTGAGCGGTTGGCGAGTGCGGACCGCCGCGGCGCCGCCGTGCAGCAGCGCCCATCCGACCACGACCGGCAGCGCGCCGACGCTGCGGTAGAAGATCAGATCGTCAACGGTGGCACCCCGATCGCTGGCATATTTCATAAAGGCACCCATGACTGCGAAGCTCGTCGCGGTCAGGCAGCGTAGCGCCACCCCGAGCAACGGACGTTCGGCAGGGGGGGGAGCGGCCAGCATGAGGAGGCCTTGGCGCGCACCACGCGGCGGGGCAAGCGACGAGCCGCACTTTCCAGCAGCCGCATCGTGGTTTATCGACTGCCGCAACCACATGCACCGCTTCGCCAATCCCGCCCGCTTCATCGCCCTCGCCCGCCCGCTGACCGCCTGGTTCGGGTGGAGCGGTGCGCTGTTGATCCTGATTGCGCTGGGCGGCGGGTTGACGGTGACGCCCTCGGACTATCTGCAGGGCGAGACGGTGCGGATCATGTACATTCACGTGCCTGCGGCCTGGCTTGGCATGGCGGGCTGGGGCGGGATCGCGGCGGCGAGTTTCCTGCAACTGGTCTGGCGGCATCCGCTGGCGGCGGTGGCGGCGCGCGCCCTGGCGGTGCCGGGCGCGGTGTTCGCCGCGATCTGCCTCGCTTCCGGATCAATCTGGGGCCGGCCGACCTGGGGCACCTGGTGGGTGTGGGACGGGCGGCTGACCTCGATGCTCGTCCTGTTCTTTCTGTATCTGGCTTATATCGCGCTGGCGCAGGCGGCAGGGCGCGAGGAGAGCGGCCAGCGCCTCACCGCGCTGTTCGGGCTCATCGGGGCGGTCAACCTGCCGATCATCCATTTCTCGGTGCTGTGGTGGAGTACGCTGCATCAAGGATCGAGCATCGGCCTGACCGGCACGTCGATCGACAAGAGCCTGCTCTGGCCGCTGCCGCTGGCTTTCTTCGGCTTTACCTTGCTGTTCGCCAGCATCGTATTGATGCGAATGCGGACCTTCCTCGCCGATGCCAAGGTCGAGGCGCGCCTGCGCCGGATGGCGGCGGCATGAGCGCCGTTCGATGATTGGCGGCTGGGCCTTCGTGCTGGCGGCTTATGCCGTGGCCGGCGTCGGGACTGTGGTGCTGACGCTGTGGTCCATCGCCGCGCTGCGCCGCGCCGAGCGGAGGGCGGATGCGCTCCGCGACCGTTAGGTGAAGGCCAAGAATCAGAGATTGACGCTGGCGTTGCTGGCGGTGGCGGCGGTCATCGGCGCCGCCTTGCTCGCGATGTCGGCGCTCAAGGATCAGGCCGCGTATTTCTACACGCCGGGCGATGCGGTGCGCGATCATCTGCCGCCCGATAAAGCGATACGGCTCGGCGGCATGGTGCCGAAGGGATCGATCCAGCATTTTCCCGACGGCGTGACGATCCGCTTCCTCGTCACCGATGGCCAGGCGACCGTGCCGGTGCGCTATTCGGGCATCGTGCCCGCGCTGTTCCGCGAAGGATCGGGCGTGGTGGCGGATGGGCGTTTCGATGCGAGCGGTCTGTTCATGGCCGACCAGATCCTGGCCAAGCATGACGAACGCTACATGCCGCCGCAGGTCGCGGGCGCGATGCACAAAACGAAGAGTCTGAAATGATTGCGGAGGCGGGCCTTGCCGCGCTGTGGCTGGGCGCGGCGCTGTGTGCGCTGCAACTGGTGGCGGCGGTTCTCTCTCTTTCCGCTCGTGTCGAGCGAAGTCGAGACACGTTCGACACCGCGCCCGGCGGCACGTCCCTCGACTTTGCTCGGGACGAACGGGGTTTGAGTGGGCTCATCCGCCCCGTCGCCGTCGCGCAGGCGGTGCTGACGGCGCTCGCCTTCGCCTGTCTGATCGCCGTCTTCATCACCGTCGATCTTTCCGTGAAGCTGGTCGTCGAGAATGACGGCGTCGGCCGACCGTTGATGTACCGCTTCTCCGGCACGTGGGGGAACCACGAGGGATCGATGCTGATGTGGGTGTCGATCCTGGCGGTCGGCGGGGCGGCGGTCGCGCTGATCGAGCGGCGGCTGGAAGAGCGGACCCTGATCGCCACGCTCGGCGGGCAGGCGGTAATCGGGCTCGGCTTCTACGCTTTCCTGCTGTTCGCCTCGAACCCCTTTGCCCGGCTCGATCCGGCGGCGCCGGCGGGGCAGGGGCTCAATCCGCTGCTCGAAGATCCCGGCTTGGCCTTCCATCCGCCGACGCTCTACATCGGCTATGTCGGCCTCTCGATCGCTTTCTCCTTCGCGATCGGTGCCTTGGTGACGCGCGATGTCCGCCCGGCGTTCGCCCGTGCGATGCGGCCGTGGGTGCTGGGCGCGTGGATTTTCCTGACGATCGGCATCACCGCGGGCAGCTATTGGGCTTATTATGAGCTCGGCTGGGGCGGCTGGTGGTTCTGGGATCCGGTGGAGAATGCGTCTTTGATGCCATGGCTGGCGGCGACGGCGCTGCTCCATTCGGTGACCGTGCTGGCGACGCGCGATGGCCTGCGCGCCTGGACGGTGATGCTGGCGGTCGTCGCTTTCTCGATGAGCATGATCGGCACCTTCCTGGTGCGCTCCGGTATCCTGACCAGCGTTCACGCCTTCGCTGTCGATCCCCGGCGGGGCAGCTTTCTGCTCGCGCTCCTGATCCTTTATATCGGCGGGGCGCTGGCGTTGTTCGCGCTGCGGGTCGGCACGGTGCGGGAAGGCTCGCGCTTCGATGTCGTCAGCCGTGAGGGTGCGCTGGTGATCAACAATTTGCTCCTCTCGGTAATCCTCGGCATCGTGCTGATCGGCACGCTCTATCCGCTGGTGGTCGAGGCGTTCGGCGACAAGATTTCGGTCGGCCCGCCCTATTTCAACGCCACCGCCGGCCCACTGGCGCTCCTCCTGCTGATCGTGATGGCGGCCGGCCCGATGATGCGGTGGCGGCGCGAGCAACTCGGGATCATCGCGCGACGACTGATCGTGCCCGCGCTGGTGCTGATTGTGGCGCTGGTGGCGGTGAAGGCGCTGCACCCGGCGATCGGCCTCTGGCCGCTGTTGGGTCTTGCCGTCGCGGCCGGCGTCGGGCTGGCGAGCTTGGCGCCGTTGTGGGGCCGCAACCTGCGCCGCACGCCGCTCCACACCTGGGGTATGGTGATCGCCCACTTCGGCATCGCCGTGGCCTTGGCGGGGATGGCGAGCGATAGCGCCTTTACGCAGGAGCGTCTCGTCGCGGCCCGCGTCGGCGAGACGATGGCGATCGGGCCTTATCGCGTGACACTCGCCAATATCGCGCCCGATTTCGGGCCGGGCTGGACGGCGCTCAACGCGACGTTGGCCGTCAAGCGCGGCGCCGGTGCCGCTTACGAGCTTCACCCGCTCGCGCGCACCTATTGGACGCAGGGCACGCAGACCAGCGAGACCGCGATCCAGACCGTGCTCGACGGCCAGCTTTACACCGTACTCGGCGCGTCGGCGGGCGAGGGGCGGTGGCAGGTGCGGTTGTGGTGGAAGCCGTTCGTGACGTTGATCTGGGCGGGTGGGGCGCTGGTCGCGATCGGCGGTGTGTTGAGCCTGCTCGGCCGCCTGCTGCGCGAACGCCGCAACGAGCTCCGCAAGGCTGAGGTCTGGGCATGAAGCGGCAGCTGACGCTCTGGCTGCCGCTGGCGATCTTCATCGGGCTGGCGACCAGCTTCGTGCTCGGCCTGCGCAAGCCCGACGATCGCCTCGTCCCCTCGCATATGATCGGCATCACCGTGCCCGGCTTCGCGCTGCCCGCGATCGGCACGGATATCTCGGGGCTATCGGCGGCCGATCTCGCCACCGGCAAACCGCATCTCGTCAATTTCTTCGCCAGCTGGTGCGTGCCGTGCGCCGCCGAAGCGCCGCAACTGCAGGCGCTGGCGGCGCAGGGCGCGCCGATCCTCGGCATCGCGCTCCGCGATCGGCCCGCCGACATGCGTGCGTTCATCGCCCGCTATGGCAATCCTTACCGGAAGATCGGCATGGATCCGGACAGCCGCGTCCAGATCAATTTCGGCGGATCGGGTGTTCCGGAGACATTCGTCGTCGATGGCAAGGGCGTGATCCGCTACCAGAAGATCGGCCCGATCGCCGATAGCGAGGTGGGCGATTTGCTCGCCGCGCTGAAGACGGCGTCGTGAGGGCGGCAATTTTCTGCCGTGCTCCGGCGAAGGCCGGAGCGTTGGATAATCGGGCGCATCGCTTGTGGTTCTTGGCTCCGACCTTTGCCGGAGCACTGATGCTCTCGGTGCCGCTATACGCCGACAGCACCATGCCCGCCGCCCAGCTCGCCAACGTCCAGCTGCCCGATCCCGCGCAGGAAGCCAAAGCCAAAGCGCTGATGGAAACGCTACGCTGCCTTGTCTGTCAGGGGCAGTCGATCGCCGACAGCAATGCCGACCTCGCTGGTGATATGCGCAGCCTCGTGCGCCAGCGCATCGCAGCGGGCGAAAGCCCCGAGGCGATCCGCGCGTTCCTGATTGCCCGCTACGGCGATTGGGTAAGCTTCGCGCCGCCGATCGATCGCACCACCTGGCTGCTGTGGGCCGCTCCCGTGCTGTTCCTCGTCGCGGGCGGCGCGCTGGTGGCGGGGCGGCTGAGGCGGCGGCGATGATCGGCTGGTTGATCTTCCTCGTCCTGGCGATCGCGTTGCTCGGCCTTTTGGCGTGGCGGGTGCGGCTCGATCGCGGGCTGCTGATGCTCGCGGCGGCGGCCGTCGCGGTGGCCGCGGCGGGCTATAGTTGGCAGGGGCGTCCCGGTCTCGGTGGACACCCCGGTGAGGCGCTGCAGGATCGCAAGCCCGGCGAAACCGCCTTCGCGGACGAGCGGCACGATTGGATGGATAGTGTCGGGCCCGAGGCGCAGGTGCTCGATACCGCCGATGCCTTCATCCGCAACGGTGATCCCGATTATGCCGTGGGCGTGCTGCGCGGGGCGATCGCCCAGGCGCCGCGCAGCCCTATGCTGTGGATTGGCCTTGGCAACGCGCTCGTGCATTATGCGGACGGTCAGGTGACGCCCGCCGCTTACTTTGCGTTTGAGCGCGCGGCGCAGCTCTGGCCCGGCCACCCCGCGCCGCCCTATTTCCTTGGATTGGCTGAGGTGCTTTCTGGCAATGTCGATGCGGGAATGACGCGGTGGCGGCGTCTGCTGATGGAGGCCCCGCAGGATGCTCCATGGCGATCGGTCGTGGCCGAAAGGTTGATGCTGGTTCAGTCGCTGCGAAATAATGATGGAAAAATCGGTCCTTAACTCGGATCAATGGATTTTGTTCCGCGCCGCTTCCATTGGCGTTGCGTCAGATACCTAGAATAGAAGAGTATCGGGCAGTAGCGGGGCTGTTATCCATAATGACTGACCAGGCATCGGGCGGCGTGACTGCCTCGCTCCTGACCAGATTGCGGCGATCCGACGAGGTTACTGACTCGGAGGCCGTTCGTCTTGCGGGCGCGGTTTCACGGATGGAGAGTTTCGCGCCCCGCGCCACGGTTTGCCGCGCCCACGTCCCGCTGGACGTCAGCAAATTGCTGATCGACGGCTTCGTATCGCGGCAATGCACCTTGCTGGATGGCCGGCGCCAGATCCTCGCGATCCACGTACCTGGCGATTTCGTGGACCTGCATGCTTTCGCGCTCAAATATCTCGATCACGATGTCGTTGCCCTGACGACCGCTCGGCTTGCTGTGGTGCCGCACGAACAATTGCGCGAGATCACCGACAGCGAGCCCCACCTCACCCGGATGCTGTGGTTCGCGACTACCGTGGATGCCGCGATCCATCGCGAATGGATCGCCTCGCTCAGCCGATCGGCGATGGCGCGCGTGGCGCACTTGTTCTGTGAACTGCGGGCGCGGCTTGAGGTGGTGGGTCTCGCTGATCGTTCGGGCTATGCTCTGCCGCTGACGCAGATCGATCTCGCCGATGCGACATCGCTGACGCCGGTGCACGTCAACCGCACGCTCCGCCAGATGCGGGAGGCGGGGCTGCTCGATTTTCGCGCGGGCCGGGTGGAGATCGGCGATCTCGACGGGCTGATCCGCCTCGCCTCCTTCGATCCGCGCTATCTCTACCTCGACCGCACCGCGCGCTGACAGATTATATCGGCTCGCGAAGGGCATCCCCTTCAGTTGCCCGGCGGCCGGTCCTCCGGCAGATCATTGGTGAGTTCGGAACAGTCGGCCGCGGTTTTCCAGCTCATCCCATATTGGTTCTGTGCGCCGTTGAAGCAGCCGATCATCTGTTCTCGCAACGCGGCGACCGGCTGGCTGCGATGCCAGGCCGCTTCAAACTTGATGAAAGCCTTCTGCTCGTCGCGGAGACAATTGGTATAGCCGTCCTGATCACTGTGCAGCCAGTGGCAGTAATCCGATTCATAGGAGGGATAGTTGGTGGCGAGTGCGCTATCGATACGATCCACGCGCTCGTTGGAAAGCCTGAGATAGCGATAGCCGTAATAAGCGCCCACCGCGGCTAGGCCGAGCAAAATACAGCCCGCGATAATCAGCCGCCCGGTCCGAAAGTCGGGTGATCGAAGATATTTTTCGAACCGGTTGAGCTTCTTCTCGAACGCCCGCAGCCGTTGATCGAGAACATGAAGATCCATCAGTGCCCCCGCCGGCCTGATCGGGCAATGTCATGCAAAGTGTCGGTCACATTCCCCCGGCGTTCGCGCCCGCTTGGGGCCGACGCCGACCATAGGCGTGGCATGGATACCGGCGAATCGCAACGGGTGCGCGATACGCTGGAGCGGGCGAAGGGATTCGAACCCTCGACCCCGACCTTGGCAAGGTCGTGCTCTACCCCTGAGCTACGCCCGCTCGGCGTGTCGATCGAGAGGCGGAGCCCCTCGGGGAGGGGGGCTGATAGCGAAGGCTTTTCGCCGCGGCAAGTCCGCTTTTTCGCGGAGGCGCCATGCCGGCGCTCGTGGGTTGCATCCTGGCGGCAAGCGGGCATACGGGGCGCTACGCCCAGCCGCACAGCGAGAGAGCCCCTTTGGCAGTCAAGACCGTGCCCAGAGGACGGAAAGTGAGGGTGCTTGCCACGCTCGGCCCCGCGTCCTCCTCTCCGGAGATGATCCGCAAGCTGATGGTGGCGGGCGCCGATGCCTTCCGCATCAACATGAGCCATGGCGCCCATGCTGATAAAGAACCGCTGATAGCGGCGATCCGCGCGCTGGAAAAGGAAACCCGCCGCCCGAGCACGATTCTGTTCGATCTGCAGGGCCCGAAGCTGCGCGTCGGTAAGTTTGCGGGCGGCAGGGCGGTGCTGGAAACGGGCGCTGCCTTTACCCTTGATCGCGACGATATTCCTGGCGATGCCACCCGGGTCCGCCTGCCGCATCCCGAGATTTTCGCGGCGCTCGAAGTGGGCGCGCGGCTGTTGCTGGACGATGGCAAGCTGGTGCTGCGCGCGCTGGCGGTGAGCAACGACCGGATCGAGACCCGCGTCGAGGTCGGTGGGCCATTGTCCGACAATAAGGGGCTGAACGTGCCCGATGTCGTCGTGCCGATGGCGGCGCTGACTGAGAAGGACCGCCGTGATTTGAGCTTCGCGCTGGAGCAGCAGGCTGATTGGATCGCGCTCTCCTTCGTCCAGCGGCCCGAGGATGTTGCCGAGGCGCGGCGGCTGATCGGCGGCAAGGCTTCGTTGCTGGTGAAGATCGAGAAGCCCGCGGCACTCGATCGGCTGGAGGAGATATTGGAGCTGGCGGATGCGGTGATGGTCGCACGCGGCGATCTCGGCGTCGAGCTGCCGCCGCAGCAGGTGCCGCTGGCGCAGAAGCGTATCGTCTCTACCGCGCGGCGCATGGGGCGGCCCGTCGTCGTCGCCACACAGATGCTCGAATCGATGATCGTCGCGCCCACGCCGACGCGCGCAGAGGTGTCGGACGTCGCGACCGCCATCTATGACGGCGCCGATGCGGTGATGCTCTCGGCGGAAAGCGCGGCGGGTGCATGGCCCGAAGAATCGGTTGCGATGATGGACCGCATCGCGCTGGCGGTGGAAAGCGATCCCAGCTTCAACGCGCGCGTCCATTTCACAGAGACGTTGCCCGATGCCACCACCGCCGATGCGCTCAGCCAGGCGGCGCGTGACATCGCCGATACGGTAAGCGCGCGCGCGATCGTCTGCTTTACGATGTCGGGATCCTCGGCGCGGCGGATTGCGCGGGATCGGCCCGCGGTGCCGCTGCTGGTGCTCACGCCTAAGCTGGCGACGGCGCGCCGTTCCGGGCTGCTGTGGGGCGCGCACGCCGTCCAGACGCGCGAGGTCGGCAATTTCGAGGAAATGGTCGCCAAAGCCAAGCGCATGGTGCTGCGGCACAAGCTGGCGGCGGCGGGCGATCGCATCGTCATCATGGCAGGCGTTCCGTTCGGTACGCCGGGATCGACCAACGTCCTGATGGTCCAGCGGCTGACCGGGAGCGAACTGGACGGCTATCAGTGACGGTTAACCGTCATTCCAGGTGCTTATCGACGCAGTCGATGATAGCGTGGCGCCGATGACCGCGATCGACCCCCCTGCCGTTGCGTCCGCGATCGTTTCCGCGACGGTTCCCGATTGGTCGCGCGAGGCGGTCGGCCTGTTCGAATGGCAACCGTCGCGCAAGCTGTTGAAAACGATCCGCGACTATCAGCGGGTCGCCGGGCGTCGTGCGCTTCACACGCAGCTCTACAGAAAATGGGCGGTGCTCCGCTATCGCTTCTGGTCGGTGGTGACGGGCGCGGACATCCCGCTCAAAACGCGAATCGGCGGCGGGCTGCTGATGCCGCATCCCAACGGGATCGTGATCCACCCCGATGTCGTGATCGGCCCCAACTGTCTGCTGATGCAGCAGGTGACATTGGGCTTCCGCGGCGAGGGGGTGCCGCGGCTGGGCGGCCATGTCGATGTCGGCACGGGCGCCAAGCTGCTCGGCAAGATCACGCTGGGCGATGATGCCGTGGTCGGAGCCTGCGCGCTGGTCATCGCTGACGTTGCGCCGGGCACGACGGTTTTCGGCGTGCCTGCGAAGCCGGCTTCGCAGGCGGTTGAATTAGCGGAACGGCCAGCGGCGCCGGTCAGCGCCGGCTAGATCAGCCCTGGCGCGCCTTGAAGCGGCGGTTGGTCTTGTTGATGACGTAGGTGCGGCCGCGGCGGCGAATCACGCGGTTGTCCCGATGCCGGTCCTTGAGCGACTTCAACGAATTGCGAATCTTCATGGCCGGTAACGCCTGCCTTCAAATCTTTAGGTTTTAATGAGCCGTGGCCGTTACGGATCGGCGTCGCCCAAGTCAAGCAAGAGATGGCTTGCATCCAAGAGCTGGATGGGGCGTTGCCGAAATAAGTAAGTTTCTGGGAGCGAGAGAATGAAGAACGGGTTCCTGATCGCCGGCGCGCTGGCCGCGCTGACTTTGGCGGGCTGCACCACCACGCCGGAAACGCACGTCACGCGCTTTCATCTCGATCAGCGCGTAGCAACGGGCCAGATCGCGGTCGAACCGATCCGGCCTGCTGACAAGGGCAGTCTCGAATTCCAGACTTATGCTTCTATCGTCGGCGCCGAACTCGCGCGGCTGGGCTTCAGCGAGGCGCCGGGCCTTGCGACTTCGGAGCAGGTCGCCGCGATCGTCGTCGAGCGGGGATCGCGAGAGGGGCTTGCGCGTAGCGCGCCGGTCACGGTTGGTATAGGCGGTGGCAATTACGGCTGGCACGGCGGCGTCGGCGGCGGGATTTCCTTCCCGATCGGGCACGCGAAGAGCGATGAAATCGTCATGACCCGGCTAATCGTCCAGATAAAACGGCGCTCGGACGCCTCCGTGGTGTGGGAAGGCCGCGCCGAAACCGCCGCGCGGGCCGGGTCGCCCGAAGCCGATCCCACCGCGACGGTAAGGCGGCTTGCCACCGCGCTGTTCAAGGACTTCCCGGGCGCATCGGGGCAAACCGTGACCGTAAAATGACGGTACGGATTTCGGCAAGATTCGACACGGGTAATATCCGTGTCGTCGGCGTCGATGGCGCGCAGGCCCGGCTAGAGATCGTCCCCGATCACCGGTCCGATTTCTACCAATGGTTCTACTTCCGCGTCACCGGCGCCAAGGGGCAGGCGCTCCAGCTGGATATCGTGAATGGCGCGAATGCGGCCTATCCCGGCGGCTGGCCGGGATATAGGGCGCGGGTTTCGGACGACCGAATCGCCTGGCGCCAGGCCGAAACGCATTATGCCGACGGCGTCCTTTCGATCCGGCATCAGGCGGCCAGCGACACGCTCTGGTTCGCCTATTTCGCGCCTTATTCGATGGAGCGGCATCACGATCTGATCGCGCGCACGGCCGCACAGCCGGGCGTCAGTTACCGATCGCTCGGCCAGACGCTCGATGGGCAGGAGATGGATTATCTATCGCTGGGCGAGGGAAGCAAGCAGGTGTGGCTCTATGCCCGCCAGCATCCCGGCGAGACGATGGCCGAATGGTGGATGGAGGGCGCGCTCGCCCGCCTGACCGACCTCCACGATCCCGCCGCGCGCGTCCTGCGCCGGGAGGCGACGTTTCACATCATCGCTAACATGAACCCCGACGGCTCCCGCCGCGGCCACCTGCGCACCAATGCCGCCGGCGTGAACCTCAACCGCGAATGGCACGAACCGACGCCCGAGCGCAGCCCCGAGGTGCTTGCGGTGCGCAACCGCATGGACGAGACCGGCGTCAGCTTCGCAATGGACATCCACGGCGACGAGGCGATCCCCTATGTCTTCCTGGCGGGGTTCGAGGGCATTCCCAATTGGACCGACCGGCAGGGCGAACTCTTCGGTCTGTACGCCGAAACGCTCGCCGCGCGTTCACCCGATTTCCAGCGGAAGCATGGTTATGCAAAGGCCAGCCCCGGCACCGCCAACCTCACCATGTCCACCAACCAGCTCGCGAATCGCTTCGGCGCGGTGGCGATGACGCTGGAAATGCCGTTCAAGGACAATGACGACCTGCCCGATCCCGAATTTGGCTGGTCGGCGGAGCGATCGATGCGGCTGGGCGCCGACTGCATCGGCGCGCTGCATCAGGTGATCGATAGGCTTTAGGCTGCGCGTAGCGGTAGCGACCCGGTCTCCAAGGTTGAGAGATCCAGGGTCTGCGATGCCCGATCGATGTCCAGTCCCACGATTGTGCCATCGGAAGCGAAATCCGCATTGAGGCCGTCAGCGATCTCGCGCGTCTCGGCGCCGGCATCGGGCTTGAGCTCGATATAGAGGCTGTCCGTTTCGGGATAGTAGTGCAGTTTCATAACCGGACTTTCTAGATCCTCCCCGATACGGGGAGGTGGCATCGCGTAGCGATGACGGAGGGGGCTCTCGATCAAGCGCAGCGCATAGCGGTGAGCCCCCTCCACCATGCTGCGCATGGTCCCCCTCCCCGTGCCGGGGAGGATATTACGCCGCCACTTTCTCGCGCTCCTTCAGCTCCTGATTGAGCATTTCGGCCAGTAGGAAGGCCAGCTCGATGCTCTGACCCGCGTTCAGGCGCGGATCGCAGTGCGTGTGGTAGCGGTCTGCCAGACCCTGCTCGGTCACCGCGATCGCGCCGCCCGTGCATTCGGTCACGTTCTGGCCAGTCATTTCGGCATGGATGCCGCCGCCGTGCGTGCCCTCGGCGCGATGGACGGCGAAGAAGCCGCGTACTTCGTCCAGAATGCGGTCGAAGGGGCGCGTCTTGTAGCCGTTCGAGGCCTTGATGACGTTGCCGTGCATCGGATCGCAGCTCCACACCACCGGCCGCCCTTCGCGTTTCACCGCGCGGACGAGCTTGGGCAGGTGCGCCTCGATCTTGTCGTGGCCATAGCGGGTGATCAAAGTGATCCGCCCCGGCGTCCGCGCGGGATCGAGCGTATCGAGCATCCGCAGCAGCGCATCGGGCTCCAGGCTCGGCCCGCACTTGAGGCCGATCGGATTGCCGACGCCGCGCAGATATTCGACGTGCGCCGAACCTTCGAAGCGGGTGCGATCGCCGATCCAGAGCATGTGGGCTGAGGTGTCGTACCAGTCACCAGTCAGCGAATCCTGCCGGGTGAGCGCCTGCTCGTATTGCAGCAGCAGCGCCTCATGGCTGGTGTAGAAGCTGGTGCCCTGCAGCTGCGGCACAGTCTCCGGGCTGATCCCGCAGGCGGCCATGAAGGCGAGCGCATCGCCGATGCGGTCGGCGATCTGCTGATAGTGCGAAGCCCAAGGGCTGCGGCCCATGAAATCCAGCGTCCAGCGATGGACCTGCTGGAGATTGGCATAGCCGCCATGGCTGAAGGCGCGGAGCAGGTTCAGCGTCGCCGCGGACTGGCTGTAGGATTTGACCATCCGCTGCGGATCGGGCGCGCGGCCTTCCGGCGTGAAAGCGATATCGTTGACGTTGTCGCCGCGATAGCTCGGCAGCTCGACGCCATCGATCGTCTCGGTCGGCGCCGAGCGCGGCTTGGCGAACTGCCCCGCCATGCGGCCAACCTTCACGATCGGCAGCTTCGACGAATACGTGAGGATCACCGCCATCTGGAGCAGCACGCGAAACGTGTCGCGGATGTTGTTCGGGTGGAATTCGGCGAAGCTTTCGGCGCAATCGCCACCCTGGAGCAGGAACGCCTTGCCCGCTGCGACCTGGGCAAGATCGGCGGTCAGCGCGCGCGCTTCGCCGGCGAACACCAGCGGCGGATAATGGCCAAGCTCCGCCTCTGCCGCGGCCAAAGCCTGCGGATCGGGATAATCGGGCAGCTGTCGTGCCTCGTAGCGGCGCCAGCTTTCGGGCGTCCAGTTCGTCGCCATTGTCGTCCTTTCAAGGGCGCGGCCCTTACGGGAAACGGGGCGGGGAGGGAAGCCGCTTCACTTGTTCGCCGGCCACAGCCGCGTGCTGATCGAGAACAGGATGCGCGTGTCGCCGCGCCGCACGGCATAAGGCGCGGCCTTGAGCGGCAGCGCCAGCGAAAGATCGGCGCGCGCCCGCGTGCCCAGCGCCGCGCGCAGGCCACCACCGATCGAGATCAGCGTGCCGCCGACATCGCCGGGCGAGCTTTCCCCCCGCGTCCAGGCATGGACGGCATCGAGGAAGGTGAAAGGCTGAAACGAAAAGCCTTTCGCCCCGAGGCGGCCGTAGCGTAGCTCGGTTGCGAGGCCGACGCCGCTGTCGCCGATCGCCGCGCCGGGATCATAGCCCCGGCCGATGGTGTAAGCGCCGCCCGAGAATTGCTCGTAGCCGAGCAACGGCGCGAAGGCATATTGCGCGCGTGGGGCGAGCGCGATCGAGAAGGGGCCTGCGATCCGCGCCTCGGCATTGCCGCTGAACCGGATCAGCGCCGCCTGCGGATCGGCCTCCAGGCGGCTGATCGTGGGGAAATACACACAGTCCGGGAAATAGGGGGCATCCCCGCAACCCTTGCTGGCGCCCAGCGCGCTCAGCCCCTTGCGGAATTCCAACGTGCCGTTGGCGCGCCAACGTGCCTGATGATCCGCGGTCGTCACGTCGCCGCCGCCGAATTCCAGCGTGGCGAAGGCGGTGCGCAGGCGATCGCGGGTCAGCACGAAATCGCCGACGCGCAGATCCTGATCGATGATGTCGATCCCTCCGCTCGCCGCCAGATCGAAGTTTTGCGATCGGATGAAGGGGTAGCGGGCGAGCGCCGAGCCGACGGTCGTATGGCTCTTGTAATTGATTCCGCTTTCGGATTCGGTGCGGATCCAGGCATCGGTGAAGCGCGCCCCGATGCTGAGCCCCTGATGCCCGACGCGCAGATCATAGGCCGATTGCACGACGATCTGGCGGCGCGGATGCGTGCTGGTGAAGACGCCCGCCGAAAGCTGATCGCCCGCTGCGATCACGCCTGCCGCCTGCGCCGCTGCGAGCACGCCCCAGCGGCCGGTATCGCGGCTGCCGTAGTTCTGGATGCCCGCCTGCAACTGCAGCGCGCGCGGTACGACGACGACATCGGCCGTCACCTCGCCGGGATGCTCGGCGGGGATGAGCGTGATCGTGATATCCATGCCCGGCAGATCGCGGGCGAGCAGCAGCGTGCGTTCGGCATAGCGCGTGTTGAAGGGCTCCGCCCGCACCAGGCCGCGCAGATAGGCCTCGATCAGTCGCTGCCGGCGTCCCGTGACGCCGCGCACCTGGAAGCCGACGAGATGCGCCATCAGCACCTGGAAATGGACGGTCCCCCCGTTGGTCAGCCGCTGCGGCGGGATTTCGAGGGCGGCGATATAGCCACGTGTGGCGAGGATGGCGGTGGCGGCATCGCGAATCGTGCAGAGATCGCTGGGCGCGACCGGATGGCCGATCCGCGCACGATAGGCGGGGGCGAGCGTGTCGGGCGACAGCGCCTCGAGGCCATCGAAGCTTACGCCGCCCAGCAGCGTCGATCCGTTCTCCTGTTCGGCAAGTGGGCAAGGGGCGGCGGCAGGGCCCTTCACGGTCAGGCGCGAGGTTGGCGCATGAGTCTCGGCCGCGCCGCGCTGCACCTCTTCGCGGGTCGGCGGCGTGAAGGCCGCGGGCGGAGCTGCGGCGGCGAGGGAGGAAAGCGCGAGCGCGGCAGCCGCGAACAGTCCGGCAATCAACCGCATCGCGCTCCCCCTCAGGCCCGCGCACCATCGCACCGGCTTCCCCTCGGAGCCTCGCTCAAATATCGCTCCTCCACCAGCGTAAAGGGAGGGTGGCGAGCGCAAGATGAACGATGTTGCGCTTCAGGCCGTGCTGGCGGGCATTGTTGGGGCGGTGGTCGGCAGCTTTCTGGCGACGCTGGCGATCCGCTGGCCCGCGGGGCGATCGATCGCGCGGGGCCGGTCGGCCTGCGACGGTTGCGGGCTTGTGCTGGCACCAGGGCGATTGGTGCCGCTGGTCAGCTACGCGGGTACGCGCGGGCGGTGTTCCGCCTGTGGCGCGGCGATCGATTGGCGGCATCCCGCGATGGAAGTGGCCTGCGCGGCGATCGGCGGGATCGCGCTATGGATCGCGCCCGGGCCGGCGGGGTGGCTAGGGGCGCTGTTCGGCTGGGCGCTGGGAGTGCTGGCTTTGCTCGATGCCGATCATTTCTGGCTGCCCGATGTGCTGACCTTGCCGCTGCTTGCGGGCGGGCTCGTCGTGGGTGTGCCGCCGTTCGGCGCTCGGCTGATCGGGGCGGCGGCGGGGTGGGCGGTGCTGGCTTTGCTGGCCTATCTCTATCGCCGCGCGCGGGGGCGGATCGGGCTGGGGCAGGGGGATGCCAAGCTGCTGGGCGCTATCGGGGCGTGGCTTGGCTGGGCGGTGTTGCCTTGGGTGGTGCTGGGAGCGTGCGCGATCGGGATCGCGTGGGCGCTGGTCCGGGGAATGCGGCGCGACGATCGCTTGCCGTTTGGAGCCTTGCTGGCCGGCGCGGCTTGGGCGGGTTGGGTGTTGCTCCAACTTTATTAAATCCGTTCGCCCTGAGCTTGTCGAAGGGCTGCTCTTCGTCGCCCGCAAAGAACAACAGTGCTTCGACAGGCTCAACACGAACGGACGTCAACCCACCCGGTTTTTCACAAGATCGTCCACGACTGCCGGATCGGCCAGTGTACTCGTATCCCCCAGGCTCGCCACGTCTCCCTCAGCGACCTTGCGCAGGATCCGCCGCATGATCTTGCCGCTACGGGTTTTGGGGAGGCCCGGCGCGAACTGGATGGCATCGGGGGTGGCGATCGGGCCGATCTCGGTGCGCACCCAATCGCGCAGCTCCTTGCGCAGCGCGTCGCTCGATTCCTCGCCCGCGTTGAGGGTGACATAGGCGTAGATGCCCTGGCCCTTGATATCGTGGGGGAAGCCGACAACCGCCGCCTCGGCGACCTTGGCGTGGAGGACGAGCGCGCTCTCCACTTCGGCGGTGCCCATGCGGTGTCCGGAGACGTTGATCACGTCATCCACCCGGCCCGTGATCCACCAATAGCCGTCCGCATCACGCCGTGCGCCGTCGCCGGTGGTGTAAACGCCAACGTAGGTGGTGAAGTAGGTCTGGAAGAAGCGTTCGGGATCGCCCCAAACGCCGCGCATCTGCCCCGGCCAGCTTCTGGCGATTACCAGATTGCCGCTCGCCGGCCCTTCGAGTGCTGCACCCTTTTCGTCGAGCAATTTGGGCTCGATCCCGAAGAAGGGTTTGGTAGCCGATCCGGGTTTCAGCGGGGTGGCGCCCGGCAATGGCGTGATCATGTGGCCGCCGGTCTCGGTCTGCCACCAGGTATCGACGATCGGGCAGCGGCCTTCGCCGACGATCTCATGATACCAGCGCCACGCTTCGGGATTGATCGGCTCGCCGACCGTTCCGAGCAATTTCAGGGATGTGCGGCTGGTCTTTGCGACGAAGCCGTCGCCGTCCTTCATCAGCGCGCGCAGCGCGGTCGGGGCGGTGTAGAGGATTTCGACCTGATGGCGATCGACCACCTGCCAGATGCGGCTGGCGTCCGGCCAGTTGGGAACGCCCTCGTACATCAGCGTGGTGCCGCCATTGGCGAGCGGCCCGTAGACGATATAGCTGTGCCCCGTGACCCAGCCGATATCGGCCGCGCACCAATAGACCTGGCCGGGCCGGTAATCGAACACCGTCTCATGCGTCAGCGCCGCCCACAGCAAATAGCCGCCGCTGGTGTGCATCACGCCCTTGGGTTTGCCGGTCGATCCGCTGGTATAGAGGATGAACAGCGGATCTTCGGCGGACATCGGCTCGGTGGGGCATTTCGCCGGAGCCGCCGCCATTACGGTGGCGTAATCCACGTCCCGTCCCGGCTTCATGGTCACCGTGCCGCCCGTTGCCGCGACGACGATCACCGTCTCGACGATCCCGGCCAGATCGCACGCCGCATCGACATTGGCCTTGAGCGGCACGGTCTTGCCGCCGCGCCGGCCCTCGTCGGCGGTAATGACGATCTTGGACCCGCAATCCTCGATCCTGCCCGCCAGCGCATCGGGCGAGAAGCCGCCGAACACCACTGAGTGCACTGCGCCAATTCGCGCGCAGGCGAGCAGCGCCACCGCGGCCTCGGGGATCATCGGCAGGTAGACGGTGACGCGATCGCCTTTCTTTACGCCCTGCGCCTTGAGGACATTGGCGAGGCGGCAGACCTGCTCGTACAGTTCGAGATAGGTGATAATGCGCGGCGTGTCCGTGGGATCGTCGGGCTCCCAGACAATCGCCGGCGCGGCGCCACGGCTGGCGAGGTGGCGATCGAGGCAATTGGCGGCGACGTTCAGCCGCCCGTCCGCGAACCATTTGATACCGAAATCGGCCTGCAAGAAGCTGCTTTCGTCCGCCCTGCTCGGGAAGGCTAGCCAGTCGAGCCGCTTGGCCTGCTCCAGCCAAAAGGCCTCGGAATCGTCGATCGATTGTCGATAGAGCCGATCATAGCCCGCGGCATCCACCTTGGCATTCTCAGCCCATTCCGCCGGGACCGGATAGATATCCTCGCTCATCCTCTCAGGCCTCTTTCTCATTGGCATAGCGCCGCGCCAGGAAGGCACAGGCCATCAGCTGCATCTGGTGGAATAGCATGATCGGCAGCAGGATCACGCCCACTTCCGGACCCGGAAACAGCACGCGCGCCATTGGCACGCCCTGCACCAGGCTCTTCTTGGTGCCACAGAACAGGATGGTGATGCGATCCTCGCGGTCGAAGCCCAGCAGGCGACCGATGCCGAAGGTCATGCCCAGCGCAATGGCGAGCAGCACGACGTTGACCGCGAGCAAAACGGCCAAGCTGGCGGGCGCCAGTTGGTGCCACAGCCCCTCCAGCACCGCCGCGGAAAAAGCACTGTAGACGGCGATGAGGATGGTCGAGCGATCGGTATAGCCGATGATCGGCTTATACCGCTCCACGAAGCCCCTGATCCATGGCCGCAGCAGATGGCCGGCGGCGAAGGGCAAGAAGATTTCAAGCGCGACTTTGCCGACGCCGGACGCGCCGCCTCCACCGCCATGCGTCCCCGCCAAGACCCCCATAAGCACGGGCGTGACGAAGATGCCGAGCAGCTGGCTGGCCGAAGCCGACGCAATCGCTGCCGGCACGTTGCCGCGGGCGATCGATACGAAGGCGACAGCCGATTGTACGGTGGACGGCAAAGCGCAGACGAACAGCACCCCGATCCACAGATCCTTTGGCATCAATCCGGGCGCCAGACGTTCGCCGATGATGCCGACGATCGGAAACAGGATGAAGGTGATGACGAGGATCGTCAGATGCAGCCGCCAGCTTGCGAGGCCGGCGACCACCTCCTCGCGCGCCAGCTTGGCGCCGTGGAAGAAGAACAGCGCCACCACCGTCGCGATCGAAAGCCAGCCGACAACCACCGCGAAGCCGCCGCGCGCGGGCAGGAAGGTCGCCAGCAGCACCGTGCCGACGAGCCAGAGCAGGAAGGGATCGGGGATCAGCCGTTTCAGCATCTTGCCGCCTTTGGCAGCGGATGCGGCGCAGGCCAACCGCCTTGCGCGGGACATCGGCGATGGGTTCGAACGCGGCAAGCCTGGAACTGACGTAGGTTAATCCCGTTATGCGCGCACAAGTTTATGATGTTGGAGAAGTAGGATGCGTATCGCACGTCTGGCGCAGGGCGCCGCACTTTCAGGCCTGATCGCGCTGGCCACCACGGCCGCTTATGCTGAAGGCAAGGGCGATCGCGCCCAGCAGGCGATTGCTGCTGCGCAGGGCAAGATCGAGGCTGCGGGCCATGTCGCCACCCTAGGGGAGTCGGCGCATATCCGCGCCGATGCCACCGCCGCGCTGAACATGGCGCGCGAGGATGCCTCCGCCGGCCATAAGGAACGCGCCATCCAGGAGGCAATCCACGCGGGGGAGCTGGCCGATCACGCTTTGGCCGAAGCCAATCAGGCGCAGCAGGCCGCTAACGGCGCCAATGCCGCCGCTGCGCAGGATGCGCAGGCCCAGGCCGCCGATGCCAACGCCCGTGCGGCCGAAGCCACCGCCCGTGCCGATGCCGCGCAGCAAGCGGCTCAGTCGGCAGCGGCCGATGCCGCCGCTGCCCGTGCTCAGCCGCCGGTGGTCGTAGCCCAGGCGCCTACCGCAACGCAGGTGACGACCGAAACGACCAAGAGCTCGACCGCGACGCCTGCGCGCACACATGTCGTAAAGAAGGTCGTCAAGGTGCCGGCCCGCTCGGCGACCACCGAGAAGACCACGACGACGGTTTCGACTACGCCGCAATAAGCGATCGTACATCGCAACAAAGGGCGCCGTTCGAGAGGACGGCGCCCTTTTCTTATCCTCCCCCTGGCGGGGGAGGATTTGGATTGGGTGACGCCCGCCCGCCGCTCTGCTAACCGCCGCGGCAATCATGGCATCCTCCGCACCATTTCCGCGCCGCACCTTCGCGATCATCTCCCACCCCGACGCCGGCAAGACCACGCTGACCGAAAAGCTCCTGCTGTTTGGCGGCGCGATCCATGCCGCGGGCGAGGTGCGCGCACGGGGGCAGGCGCGGCGTGCGCGATCGGACTGGATGAAGATCGAGCAACAGCGCGGCATCTCGGTCACATCGTCCGTGATGACATTCGAACGGGACGGCATCACGTTCAACCTGCTCGATACGCCCGGCCACGAAGACTTCTCGGAAGACACCTACCGGACGCTGACCGCGGTCGACTCGGCGGTGATGGTGATCGACGCGGCGCGCGGCATCGAGGCGCAGACGCGCAAATTGTTTGAGGTCTGTCGGCTGCGCAACGTGCCGATCATCACCTTTGTCAACAAGGTCGATCGCGAGGGGCGCGAAGTATTCGCTCTGCTCGACGAGATCGCCGATGCGCTGGCGCTCGACGTCTGCCCGATGATGTGGCCGGTGGGCATGGGCGGCGAGTTCGAGGGCATCTATGACCTTGCCCGCGACAAACTTTATCTGCCGGCCGACGATGCCACTGGCGCCTATGAAGGCAGGCAGGAAACTGTCTCCGGCCTCGATGATGCCAAGCTGGAGTCGATCCTCACCGAACGCGGCCTCGGAAAGCTGCGCGAGGAGGCGGAGCTGGGGCAGGCGGGCTATGCCGCGTTCGATGAGACCGCCTATCGCGCGGGCGATCTGACGCCGGTCTATTTCGGATCGGCGCTCAAGGACTTCGGCGTCGAGCAACTGATCGATGCGCTCGCCGATTTCGCGCCGTCCCCGCGCCCCCAGCCTGCCGAGCCACGCGAGGTTAATCCTGACGAATCAAGTGTCTCCGGCTTCATCTTCAAAGTTCAGGCGAACATGAACCCGCAGCACCGCGATCGCATCGCCTTCATGCGGCTGTGCGCGGGCCGCTTCCGGCGCGGCATGAAGCTCGCCCAGATCGGCACCGGCAAGACCATCGCGGTTCACTCGCCTTTGCTGTTCATGGCGCGCGACCGCGAACTTGCCGACGAGGCCTTTCCCGGCGACATCATCGGCATCCCGAACCATGGAACACTGCGCGTCGGCGACACTTTGACCGAGGGCGAGGAGCTGCGCTTCACCGGGCTGCCGAACTTCGCGCCCGAAATCCTGCGCCGCATCCGCCTCGCCGACCCCACCAAGACCAAGCAGCTGCGCAACGCGCTCAACGATATGGCGGAGGAGGGGATCATGCAGGTTTTCCACCCCGCCATCGGCTCCAACTGGATTGTTGGCGTCGTCGGCCAGCTCCAGCTCGAAGTGCTGATCTCGCGCCTCCAGGCCGAGTATAAGGTCGATGCCGGGTTCGAGGCCTCCCCGTGGGAAACTGCGCGCTGGGTCTCGGCGGGGGAGCCCAAGCTCCTCGATGGCTTCATCGCCGATCACCGCGCCGCCATGGCCGAAGACCGCGACGGCGCCCCCGTGTTCATGGCCAAGGACAATTGGGAGCTGAGCTACGTCCAGCAACGCAATCCGGAGCTGCGCTTCGCGGCGACCAAAGACCGGCGCTAAAGCGACCCCCCGCTTCTTCCGCTTGCCCTGAGCCTGTCGAAGGGCCGTCCTTCTTGTGCACCCGATCAAGGACGGTGCTTCGACAAGCTCAGCACAAACGGTGGTTAACAAAAGTGCCGATCAGCGCTTGAGCACGCTGCGAAACACCGCATCCGTGCCGTCCACCTGGTGCGGCGGCAGGCCGATCAGGTCGCGTAGCAGCGGCTCGACAGCGACATTGTCGAAGATCGGCAGGGTGCGGCCGGCGCGGAACGCCGGGCCGTTGGCGATGAACAGCGCGCGCATCTCGGGCGCCTGATTGTCATAGCCGTGCGCGCCGGGTTCGAGGCCGTCCTTGGGCGCCTCGCTGGCGATCGTCCAGCCGATATCGGCCAGGCAGACGTAGGACGCAATGCGCGGGTTGGTGCCGTAGCGGAAGCGGACGGGCATCTCCGCCTTGCGCCAGCATTGGACATGATCGTGGTGCGCCAGCAGCGCGCGCTCCAGCGCCGCCTCACGGCCCGGCACCGCGTACAAGGTGGCGATCGGCTCCTTTTCCACCGCGCGGAAATCGGCGGGATCGGCGAGGGCGCTGGTCAGGATCAGGCCGTCGGGCCGCACCGCCGCCATGCCGTGATCGGCCACGATCACCAGATTGGCGGGCTGGCGGAGCGCGGCTAGACCGTCGATCAGTCCGCCGATCGTCCGGTCGATGTCGACCAGCGCCGCGTTCAGCTCCGGCGAATCCGGTCCGTGATGGTGGCCGGCGGTATCGATCGTATCGAAATAGAGCGTGATGAAGCGCGGCCGGATCGCCCCCGGACGCCGCAGCCAATCCATCACGGCCTGCACGCGCTGCGGCCCCTTCACCTCGGCATTGAACTGCATCCAGTCGGCCGGGCGCGTGCCGCCGATGATCAATTTATCATGCGCGATCGTCCGCTTGAACCCGCCGACCTGCACGTTCGATCCCGGCCAGAACATCGTCGCGGTGCGGACGCCGGCCTTTTCGGCGTCGGCCCAGATCGGCATTGCCGCGTTCCACCAGAAGGGATCGTCGCTCTTCATATCGAACTGCTCGCCCGGGCGCGCCGGGTCCTCCATCTTGTTGGCGACGATGCCGTGGTGATCGGGAACGAGGCCGGTGACGAGCGTCCAGTGGTTGGGAAAAGTGATGCTCGGGAAGGAGGGACGCATCGCGGCGCGCACGCCGTTCGCCGCCAGCGCGTGGAGGCGCGGCGTCAGCCCGCGATCGAGATAATCGGCGCGGAAGCCGTCGATCGAGACGAGGATCGTCACCGGTGCGCGCCTTTCGGCCAGTGCCGGCGTGGCGAGCAGCAGGAGCAGGGCGAATCGAAGGAAACTGAGCATCGCGCCATAGTGGCGAAGCAATGTGACAGGCGAAAGAGTGCTGCGAGCGGGAATCGACGGAGGCGAAACGGAGAACATGAGAAAAAAGCCCATAAATCTGCCGTATTAGGAGGGCCTTAACCAAAGGCGCGGCAGAAACTTTGATCAGGCCGCCAGAGCTGTGGAGAGTCACTAGCCAGGAGAACCCCTCATGCAGGACCGCGTGCTTGATCTCGCTTATGAAGTCTCCCGGATTACCGAGGAGAAAGTGGGCGTCATCGAACAGGTGATGCGGCAGACCGGCATCCTGGCGATCAATGCGCGCCTGGAAGCGGCGCGTGCGGGCAGCGCGGGCAGCGCCTTTTCGATCGTCGCGCAGGAGGTCGGCAGCGTTGCGCAGGCGATCCGCAACGTCTCGGCCGATCTTCGCGCCGCCATTGCCGGCAACGTCGCGCTGCTGGAAAGCGCGGGCGAGCGTATGCGGGTCGAGATGCGCGGCGCGCGCTTCACCGATCTTGCGCGCAACGCTATCGAGATCATCGACCGCAACCTTTATGAACGCTCCTGCGACGTGCGCTGGTGGGCGACGGACAGTGCCGTGGTCGACGTCCTCGCCTATGACACGCCCGAAGCGCGCGATTTCGCAACGCGGCGGCTGGCGACGATCCTGCGGTCCTACACCGTTTACCTCGATCTATGGGTGGCGGATGCGGCGGGGCGGGTCGTCGCCAACGGGCGACCGGAACGGTATCCGCATGTCATCGGCAGCGATGTTTCGGGCACGACGTGGTTCCGCGAGGCGATGCGCACCCACAGCGGCGAAGACTTCCACGTCTGCGACATCGAAGCCGCCGCCGCACTGTTCGGCGCGCCCGTCGCCACCTACTCCACCGCGGTCCGGCGCGGCGGGGAGACGCAGGGCGAGCGGCTCGGTGCGCTCGGTATCTTTTTCGATTGGGAGCCGCAGGCTACCGCGATCGTCTCCGGTGTCCGGCAATCGGGCGAGGAGCCGGGCGCCTGCGTGATGATGCTCGATCAAGACATGCGCGTCATTGCGGCAAGCAATCCAGAGCGGCGCGACACCCGCTTTTCACTGCGGATCGATCATCCCGAGCGCGGTTATTATGTCAGCGGCGATCGGCTGATCGCCTACGCGCTGACGCCCGGATATGAAACCTACCGGGGTCTCGGCTGGTACGGCTGCATCGATGCGCCGCTGGCGCCTTCCAACTGAGCGCAACAGAGCGTTCGATTGGGCTTCAGACTCAAAGGTCGCGGTTCGGCCGCTCAATCGTAGCGATACGGATTTCTGTCGATCGTCGTCGTCCCGCGGGTTTGATTGCAGAGAAAGACCGTGCCCGTATAATATATTCCGGGCTTGGTGATGGTCTTGGCGAATTCGTAAGACGAGCGGAGCTGCTCCACGGTCATCTGTACGGGTGCCTCGTCGGGCTGGTAAGTCATCCCATAGGCATAGTCTTGGCCATCCTTGCTCATCTCGACATGACAACCCATGACATGGCTGACCGGATGCGTGTCGCAGAAGCGGATCAGGCGCGTCATGCTATCGAACCAGGGCTGCCAGAAGCTGATGTAGCATCGTCCCCGATAGAACATGTCGCCGGTGAAGAGGATCTGCGTGTAGCTGTCGTAATAGGCGAATTCGGCGATGACGTGGCCCGGTGATCCCCAGATCAAGATCTCCCGCCCGCCTAGATCAAGCGCGACCTGCTGCTCGGGGAAGTTGGTCATTCCCCAGAAACCGAACATCTCTTCCTGGGTCAGGCCCATGTACCGCGTGTTGGGGCGATCCGCGAACTGGTTGGTGGCGGCATAATGATCGGAATGCAGGTGGGTGAAGGCGACGAGCAGCTCCATGCTCGCCGGATCGCGGCCGTTGCGCGCGCACCATTCATCGATGCATTTATCGACCACGCCGCGAAAATCCCAATCGGTGCGTAGCTGCACGAAGCCTTCATCGAGCAGCAGGATGCGGTCGTTGCCAAAATAGAGCGGGGCGAACGGCGCCTCGTAGCTATACGCCTTGTTCTGGCGCAGAATCGCCGTGTGGGCATTGTACCAGTGGACGTGAACCGGCGGATCGGTGTTGTCCATGCAGGAGGGCGAGCCGCAAATCCACTTTTCGGGGAAGCTGCCCGGCGCGGGCAGATGGCTCTTGAAATCGATCGGCGCCGGATCAGGAGCCAGCGTGGCGGCATTGGCCAGCCCCGCGATCGTGTTCGCCAGCCCTACGGTCGTGGCTGCGGCGGCGGGGTAGGAGAGGAAGGTGCGACGGTTCATGATATTACCTCGTCGGTCGATCGTCAGAACGGGCGCGGCGGAGTGATGTTCGGGACTCCGGCGGGCCAGACCAGGGTCTTCTGATCGGGGCTGACGCCGTTGAAGAGCACGAAATCGGGCCGGATCAGCACCATCTCTTTGCCCTGCACCTCCCTGCCGTACTGGATCAGCTCATCGATGATCGATGGCTCCAGCTCGAGCACGCGCTCGTAGGGTTTGTAGGTGTAGAAGCGCGGATAATATTTGCCGGGGGCGAACATCATCTCGATGTGGCCGCCGAGGATATATTTGACGTTGTTCGCCGCGACGAACGTCTTCAGCCGCTCCAGTGAGACGACGAAATCGCGATCGTTGCCGATGTTGATCCGGCCCGGGAAGATGAAATCGCCGGTGAACAGCAGATCGCAATAGGGATCGTAGAAACTGACCCCGTCCTTGTGCGTGCCGGGCGTGGGAATGACGGAGATGATCCGGTCGCCCAGGTCGATTGTCCCGGTGCCGGAAGGCCAGCGACCGCTGAGGCCATAGAATCGCTTCATCACTTCCAGCGGCTTGGGGACGATGGTCGTGTCCGGGCGGCCTGCAAATTGCGCGAGGCCCTGGTTCTGCGCGATATCCTCGCCCGAGGTGAGCGCGATCGTCAGCGGTACCGTCTTGCGCCCGCGGACCTTGGCCCAGCGGGCGATAATCGCGTCCACCGTCTCGCGCAGGGGATAATAGAGGCGCTCGGCATTGGCGCCGGTATCGATCAGCAGCGCGCCTTTGTTGCCGAACAGCAGATAGGTGAATGGCGCTTCCCAGTGCACGCACATATTCTGGCGCAGCACCACCGTATCCTCATTATACTGCATCACCTGAATGCGCGGATCGCGGTTCTTCGCCGCGATGTTGGATCCGTACATCCAACGGAAGGCGAGCTTGCCGGGCGCGGGACCATCGCAGACGTAGACATGGTCCACAGGTTTGGAGCGATGGAGTGGAACGGCACTGTCGGTATTGCGGGCGCCGGGGAGATTGTAAGGCACATCGGGATTGCCGTTGGGATAGGCACCGCTCGGCGAGTTGGGAATTCCCGAAAGGGTGGGGTTGTAAGTCGGCTTCTGATCCATGAAATCCCCACGCTGCAGGCGCCTTCCCCTAGACGCGCATCTCCCGAGAGCGAGCGGCTGTGCAGCGCTCTGCCCAAGAGTTGTCAGCTATGGATATCGTCCCGCCCGTCCGGGATAATAAGTCGAAGCACGTAGACTGGCGGCAGGATTAGGGATCACCGAAGCGTCGGTGCGCATCGCAAAAAAGCCCCGCCAGCATGCCGACGGGGCTCTTCAGGATCAGCCGAATTGCGGCTAGATTTAATTCAGCGCGGCACCGACATTCGAACGCAGATCGGCGGCGCTGGCCGTGCGCTGCTCGATGCGGCTGCGGATATCTGCGACGACATCCTGACGGCAGGATCGGGCCTGGTCTTCCATATCGAGATGGATCGTCGCAACGCGATCGCCGCATACGGCGCGCGCGGCCTGATCGATGCGTATGGCCAGCCGCTGCTGCCCGTCGACCGAGGCCAGATCGAGGCCTTTGAGATCCAAAACCACCTTTTCGGCGGCAAGCGGGTTATGCTCCGACGCGAAAGCGGGGGCGGTAAGTGCAAGCGCGGCCAGAGCCGCAAAGCCGATCTTCATCCTGTTCTCTCCTACATATTTTCACTGCCCTTCTGAGAGGGCTGGCCATAAAATAGGCACGATCGGCCTTCCCACAAGTATTATAGGCCGATTTCCCGTGATTTTCGGCCGCCTCGTACGCCAAATCCTGGCGGATATCGGCCCCAACTTTCGAGTCAGTGTGGCAGTGCCGCCACAGTTGCGGCAGGCTTACGTCAAACGCCCCATGTCGCACCGACCCCGGATGACAACATCATGACACAATAATGCGACGTGGAATCCTTCCAACTTCGCAATCTCAGCGCCGATAGAGCGCAACCTGGGGCGGCCCTGAACGAACGGCTTAAGACCGAAGGGGGACTTTACGTGGCACGACAGATTTTGAAGCCGGCGTTATTGAGCGCGACCATGCTGATGGGGATTGCGTCGCCTGCTCTTGCGGACGCGGCTCCGGCGACATCGGACACGGACAGCAATAACGAGATCGTCGTAACCGGCAGCCGCCGCGCCACGACGCTGCAGAACGCGCCGATCAACATCAGCGCGGTCGGCGCCGAAGCACTCGCCAAGACGCGCGTGGACGATGTTCGCGGGTTGGGTGCTTTCGCGCCCGGTCTGACGGTGATCGATACCGGCCCCTCGTCGACCGGCAACATCATCATGCGCGGCATCTCGTCCAGCGACACCTCGGTCGGCGGCGCGAACGCCAACAGCGCAGTCGGCGTTTATCTTGGCGAGGTTCCGCTCTATTTGGACTTCAAGCTGATCGATATTCAGCGGGTCGAAGTGCTGCAGGGGCCGCAGGGTACGCTTTACGGGCTCGGCACGCTGTCCGGCGCGGTGCGTTACATCCCCAACCGGCCCGACACGAGCCACTTCACGGTGGATGTCCACGCGCGCGGCTACGCCGAATCGCACAGCGATGATTTCGGCGGGCAGGGCGATGTCGCGATCAACGTGCCGATCATCAAGGATCATGTCGCGTTCCGCACCGCCACCGGCTATTATGACAATGCCGGCTTCATTGATTACAATTATGTGCTGAAGCAGCCGGGCGTGTCCAATCCGCAGCAGGTGCGTGGTACAGCCGCGCAAGCTCGTCTAGGTACTGGCGTGTTCCAGAACGCAAATTTCGTGCAGCATCCTGACGAGAATTTCGAGCATACGTTCACGACCCGCAACCAGCTTTTGCTCGAAGCCAATCCCAACATCAAAGCCTATCTCACCTACGCGCATCAGCAGACCAAGACCGGCGGAAGCCAGTCTAACGGCGCCGGCGTGTTGGGGACGGGGCGGTATGAATCGCCCAAGCGCTATCTGGAGCCGGTCAACCGCCGCTCCGATCTGTTCGCCGGCGAGCTGAACATCAACCTGTTCGATATCGCTCAGCTGGTCAGCACGACGGCTTACACAAAGCAAAAGCTGAAAGGCAGTTCGGACAACACCGATTTGTTGCTGGACCTTGATTACGGTTACGAAGCTTTCCCAAACTTCTCTTCCTATAATACGCGGACGAGCGAATATAAGCAGCTCAACCAGGAACTTCGCTTGGTCTCCTCGCATGGCGGGCCGTTCAACTGGGTGCTGGGCGGCTTCTACAACCGCTTGAAATATGACAGCAATTACGCAGAATATGTCCCGGGCTACGCCGCCTATTTCAACATCCCGCGGCCTGACGACTTGGAGTATATCTCTTTCGTCAACACCAAGACTGTTGAGAAAGCGGTTTATGGCGAAGGTACGCTGCACCTCACCAAGGCTTGGCAGGTCACGGGCGGCATCCGCTACTATAAGTATGATGCGAGCGCGACCGGCGGCACCGAAACCCCGCTCACCGGCGGCGGCATCCGGCGCACGCCTTATCCGCTGATCCAATATGCTCCCAGCCGTGTCCGATCGGGCAGCACCGGTGCCGATGGCGTCGTGTGGAAGGCGAATACCTCCTACAAGTTCAGCGATAACGTCCTGGCCTACTTCACCTACAGCACCGGCTATCGCACGGGTAACGTCAATCGCGTCGCGCCCTGCGTGCTGCCGCTGCCGCCCGGCCAGAACATCTGCGCGCTGCCGAACGAGCTATCCTATGGCCCCGATCGGACACGCAACATGGAGCTGGGTATCCGCATCTCGGCGCTCGATCACCGCCTGCAGTTCACGCTTGATGGTTTCAAGATCAATTGGGCCGGAATCCAGGTGCCGAGCCAGACCGTGAACGGCGCGACCGGCATTACGGTCAACGGCGGCACCGCGGTTTCGCAAGGCGGGGAATTCTCCGGCACGTTCAAGGTTACGCCGCAGTTCATCGTCCAGGGCACCTATTCCTATACGGATGCCCATCTGACGCAGGACGTGGCCGGCCTGGTGGTAAGCCAGGGCGTGCGGTATGCGGCTTATTCGGGCGATCGCCTGCCCGGCTCGACCAAGAATTCGGGCACGTTGCAGGGCACCTATACCTATCCCCTGGGCAAGAGCCGCGATATCGAAGCGAACTGGACGGCGGTCTACACCGGCAGCATCTATTCGCGCGTCGGCCTGCGTGGCTTTGGCGAGCGGATTCCCGGTTACGTCACGCATCGGGCGTCGGTCACCTATCACGCGCCGAGCTTCGATGTCGGTGTGTTCGCGGACAATATCTTCGACAAATATGCGATCACTTCGATCAGCAACGACGTCAGCTCATACAATCAGGTGCGGACGGGCGTGGTCGAACGCTACTACCAGACCGGCGTGCTCACACCGCGGCGCGTCGGTATCGACGTTCGCTTCCACTATTGAGCGTCAAGGGAGGGGGCTCGCCAAGCCCCCTCCCGCGCGTTGCGCCGTTTGACGATATGGTCCAGAGCCCTGCTGGAATCCGCAGGAGCTGAGGCTTGGTCGATCGCGCGGCCCTTCCCGACAAGACGTTTGCGAGCCGTGTCGATTGGAACCTGTTGCGGACGTTCGTCGAGATCGTGCGCGCAGGCGGCGTCGGGGCCGCCGCCCGCAAGCTGAACAAGCAGCAGCCGAGTGTCAGCGCGGCGCTTCGGCGGCTGGAAGAGCAGGTCGGCGTCCAGCTGCTGCATCGTTCGTCCACGGGCGTAGCGATGACGGCTGCGGGCAAGGCGCTGATGGCGTTGTGCGAGGAGATGCTGGAGGCGGCACGGATGGTGCCGCATCAGATCGCACAGGCGACCAAGCGGGTCGAAGGTGTGGTCCGCATCCAGCTGATTTCGGCGGTCGTATCGCCGGAATTCGACGAGGCCATCGCGAGCTTTCACCGCCGCAATCCCAACATTCAGATCGATCTGCGCGTTTCGCCCTGGCGTGCTGTGCTGGCGGCGCTGGAAAGTGGCGAGGCCGAGATCGGGGTCGGCTATGACGGCAGCGCGCGCAGCGGGCTGGTCTATGAGCCGCTGTTTGTCGAGCGCCAGCAGCTCTATTGCTGCCGAAGCCATCCGCGCTTCGGCCATCGCGTCAATCGCATGGGCGAACTCAAGGACGAGAATTTCGTCCTGACGGGCGAAGACGAACTCGAGGTTATTACCCGTCTGCGCGGGCGTTACGGTCTCGGATCGAAGGTCAATGGCTTGACCGAGGACGTCAACGAAGCGCTGCGGCTGATCTCGCTCGGCGTCGGTATCGGCTTTCTGCCCGTACTGGCCGCTGCCCAGGCTGTCTCGACCGGCCGGCTGTGGCCGTTGCTGCACACCGATCTCGAGCCGTCCTATGATATTTTCTTGCTCGCCCGCGCCGAGCACTCTCGAGACACCGCGACCCAGCTTTTCCTCGATGAGGTCACCCGCCGCGTCCGCAGCCAGCGGAAGGCATAGTTTTTATCTATGGCTTTCATTGCCATTTTGTCACTTTATCGATGATCGCCTGATCGGCAGGATCATGGGCAAGGGAGTTCACCATGCTTTACAGCTTGCGGGCGGTCCAAATGGGGCATGAAGCAATCAATGAGACCGCCGCATGAGGCGGGCATTCTGGCTTCGCGCGACGGCCATGGTAGCCCTCGTGGCGCTTGGCGGCTGCAGCAAGCCCAGCGGCGCTCCGGCCGCCGAAGCCGCGAAGAAGGATTTCACGATCGGCTGGTCGATCTACACCGGCTGGATGCCGTGGCCCTATGCGCAGCAGGCGGGCATCGTGAAGAAATGGGCCGACAAATACGGCATCAATATCCGCCTCGTTCAGGTCAATGACTATGTCGAATCCGTCAATCAATATGCCGCCGGGAAGCTCGATGGCGTGGTGGCAACCACGATGGACGCGCTCACCATTCCGGCGGCCGGCGGGCGCGATACCACCGTCCTACTGATCGGCGATTATTCCGACGGTAACGACGGCATCGTTTTGAAGAACGGCCATTCGATGGCCGATATCAAGGGCCGATCGGTCAATCTCGTCGAGCTTTCGGTTTCGCACTTCCTGCTTGCGCGTGGGCTGGAACTCAACGGCCTCAAGCTCTCTGATGTGAAGACGATCAATACCGGCGACGCCGATATCGTCGGCGCGTTCGCCTCGCCTAACGTCACGGCGGTGGCGACCTGGAACCCGCAGCTTTCGACGATCAAGGCGACGCCCGGGGCGACCGAAGTGTTCGATAGCTCGAAGATCCCGAACGAGATCCTCGATACGATGAACGTCAGCACGGAGACGCTCAAAGCGAACCCGAACCTCGGCAAGGCCCTGGCCGGGATCTGGTATGAGACGATGGCGTTGATGAGCCGGAATGATGCCGCCGGCAAAGCGGCGCGTGCGGCGATGGCCAAGGCGGCGGGCACCACCGAAGAAAGCTTCGAGGCGCAGCTCAAGACCACGCACATGTATGCGCAGGCGAAGGACGCGGCGGCTTATGCTGAAAATCCCGACCTGATCCAGGTGACGGACCGGGTGCGCCAATTCAGCTTCGCGCATGGCCTGTTTGGGCCGACCGCCAAATCGGTCGATGCGATCGGGATCACGTTTGCCGGGAATAAGACCTTGGGAGACGTCAAGAATGTGAAGCTCAGGTTCGACCCGAGCTTCATGAAGATGGCGGCGGACGGCAAGCTCTAGCCCGCCACGAACGACAGGCTGGAGGAACAGGGCCGGCGCGGCTGCGCGGGCGATGGATGAACTGTGCTCGCAAAAGCGGGCCTTAGGAACGTGAAGGATCACACTGCTGACGACCCTGTCCGCCTTTGAGATTGCCGGGATCCTGCGGGTCGCACGGCGCGCAGCGGCCGCGGTTGCGGGGTGGCGAAGGTGAGGCGACTGGTCGACATCCGGCCGCGGCGCGGCGCGCGGTTGCTGCTAGGCGGGCTGCCGATCCTGATCCTGCTCGTCGTCTATCTGTTCGCGTCAGAGATGCGGCATGCCGCCAATTCCGCCGACAAGGTGCTGCCGACCTTTTCGGCGATGGGGCAGGCGATTCAGGGCTTCACCACCGATCGCGATCCCATGACCGGCCGCACCACGATCGTCGCGGATACGCTCGCCAGCCTCTATCGCCTCGGCCTCGGGCTCGGGATCGCGACCGTGACGGCGCTGCTGCTTGGCCTCCTGTTGGGGGTAGTGCCGCTGGCCCGCGCGCTTTTGGGCCCGGTGATCATGGTGATCGCCGTGATCCCGCCGATCGCGGTGCTGCCGATCCTGTTCATCGTGCTGGGCCTAGACGAAGCCTCCAAGATCGCGCTGATCGCGATCGGTATCGGGCCGTTCATGACGCGGGATCTGGCCGGCTTCGTCGCCGCTTTGCCCCGGGAGCAGTTCGCCAAAGCGCAAACGCTGGGCGCGAACAGCTGGCAATTGGCGCTGCGCGTTGCGCTGCCGCAACTGATGCCGCGGTTGATCGAAGCCGTGCGTCTGTCGATCGGGCCGGCCTGGGTGTTCCTGATCGCGGCCGAGGCCGTCGCCTCCGATGTCGGGCTGGGCTACCGCATCTTCCTCGTCCGCCGCTATTTCGCGATGGATATCATCCTGCCTTACGTCGCCTGGATTTCGCTGCTGGCGATCGCCGCCGACGCGCTCCTGCTCCTGATCAGCCGCAAGGGCTTTGCCTGGGCGCATGGGGACGGGCGATGAGCGCGCTGCTGGAGCTGCAGGACATCTGGGTCGAATATGGCGACAAGATCGTCCTCGAACGGCTGTCGATTGCCATCGCCGAGCGCAGCTTCGTCGCCGTCGTCGGTGCTTCGGGATCGGGCAAGAGCACCTTCCTTCGCCTGATCCTGGGCCAGGAAGCGCCGACCCGCGGGCAGGTGCTGCTCGGCGGCCAGCCGATGCGCGCCGAATGCGGGGCCGATCGCGGCGTCGTCTTTCAACGCTATTCGGTGTTCCCACACCTTACTGCGCTCGGCAACGTCATGTTCGGGCTGGAATGTGCCGGGGCGCCCTTCACCGGGCGGCTGTTCGGAGCGAGCCGACGGGCTGCGAAAGAGACGGCGATGGCGATGCTGGCGGCGGTCGGCCTCGAGCATAGCCTGCACGTCTATCCGGCGCAGATGTCGGGCGGGATGCAGCAGCGGCTGGCGATCGCGCAGGCGCTGGTCAAGCATCCGCGCATCTTGCTGCTCGATGAGCCGTTCGGCGCGCTCGATCCGGGCATCCGCCTCGATATGCACGAGCTGATTACCCGGCTGTGGCAGGAGCATGGGCTCACTATCGTCATGGTGACGCACGACATAAGCGAGGCGTTCAAGCTCGGCACGCGCGTGCTGGCCTTCGACAAGCGCCGCCACGATCCGCAAGCACCGCACCGCTTCGGCGCGACCGTCACCTACGATCTGCCGCTCGATCGCAAGACGTTTCCGCCGGCCGCGCTCGTCGAGGCGCTGGGCGATCCTGACCCACAGCCGAGTCTTCTGCAATGAATATTACCGCCGATCCCAAGGGCGCCCGCGCCCACGCCCGCGCCCAATCGGGCACCCAGACCGAGGCGATGCCGATGCTGCCCCCGACGGCGCCGGATGCCGATGGGGACATTCTCTGGGAGGAGACGGTCGCCCCTGCAGGTTATACGTCGCGGGGGATTATGCGCGGCACGCGGCTGCGGCTGATCGATCTGCGGGGCGATGCCTGCGCGTCGATGCTGCTGTTCAATGTCGACATGCCGACCGAACGGCTGAACGTCGCCGATACGCTGAAGGTGCAGTGGAACGGCTATCTCGGCGCCGGGCGCCTGCTGTTGTCGGACATGGGCCGGGTGATGATGAGCATCGTCGAGGACGGCGCGGGCACCCACGATGCCTTTTGTGGCGCTTCCAACGAGGCCTCCAACGCGCGCGCTTATGGGGACGGCGAGAATTACGGCGCGCACCCGAACGCCCGCGATCGGTTGATGTTGGGCGCCGCAAAGCACGGTTTGGGCCGCAAGGACGTCCATCCCTGCATCAACTGGTTCAAGGGCGTCCGCATCGGCGAGGATGGCGCGACGGCGCCGGAGATCGGGCCGTTCGCGGCGGGGCGCACGCTGCTGCTCCGTGCCGAGATGGATCTGATCGTAGTGCTCGCCAATTGCCCCCATGTCCTGGACACCCGCCCGGATTTCAGCGTCACGCCGCTGCGCGTGACGGCCTGGCGCGGCGATGCGGCGGCGGACGGCGACCCCATCCGCAACGCGACCCCGGAGGGCCTGCGCGCCTTCCTCAACACCGAAGACCTTTACCGGCGCTGATATGACCATGACCCACACCCCTCTTTCCGATCTGCCGGGCGGCATCCTCCACGACGAGGTGGTGCCCGCCCGCGCGCCCTGGACGCATCGCGTCAACACCGGCGAGACGCTCAGGATCATCGATCTTGAAGGCAATCAGGCGGTCGATTTCCTGATGTATTCCGCGGCCGACGATGCCGAACGCTACAGCGCGCAGGATACGATCGCCGCCCAGCGCAACATCTTCCTGCGGGAGGGCACGGTGCTGCTGTCCAACGAAGGGCGGCCGATGATGACGATCACCGGCACCAGCGTCGCCTATCACGATACGATCGGCGGGGCCTGCTCGTGCGAGAGCAATACGCTGCGTTACGGCCACCATACCAAGGCCCAGCACAGCTGCGTCGACAATTTCCTCGACGCCAACGTCCGCGCCGGGCGCGGCAAGCGCGACATGGTCTCCAACATCAATTTCTTCATGAACGTACCGGTCGAGCCCGATGGCACACTCGGCATCGTCGATGGCATTTCCGCGCCGGGCCTGACGGTCGACGTGCGGGCTGAGATGGACGTGATCGTCGTCGTCTCGAACTGCCCGCAAATCAACAACCCCTGCAACGGCTTCAATCCCACCCCGGTGCGCATGGTGGTGTCCGGCTGATGTTCACCAAGGTTCTTATCGCCAACCGCGGCGCGATCGCCTGCCGCATCATCCGCACACTGAAGGCGATGGGCGTGCAGTCCGTCGCGGTGTTCAGCGATGCCGATGCCGGTTCCGCGCATGTCGCGCAGGCCGATGAGGCGGTTCGCATCGGGCCTGCGCCGGCGGCGGAAAGCTATCTGAATGTCGAGGCGATTCTTGCCGCGGCGGAGGCGACCGGCGCGGAGGCGATCCATCCCGGCTATGGCTTCCTGTCCGAGAATACCGCCTTCGCCGAGGCGTGCGCCGCGCGCGGCATCACCTTCATCGGGCCGACGCCGGACAATATCCGTGCCTTCGGTCTCAAGCACACCGCGCGCGATCTGGCGGCGGCGCAGGGCGTCCCGCTTGCCCCCGGCACCGATCTGCTGACCGATGCCGCGGCAGCGATCGAGGCGGCGGCGCGGATCGGCTATCCGGTGATCCTCAAGGCGACCGCCGGCGGCGGCGGCATCGGCATGAAGGTCTGCGCAGACGAGTCCGATATCCGCGAGGGATTTGCAACCGTCGCCCGGCTCGGCGCGGGCAATTTCGGCGATGGCGGTGTTTTCCTCGAACGCTACGTCGCCCGTGCCCGCCATATCGAAGTGCAGGTGTTTGGCGACGGTGCTGGCCGCGTCGTGGCCCTTGGCGAGCGCGATTGCTCGCTGCAGCGGCGCAACCAGAAGGTGGTCGAGGAGACGCCCGCGCCCCTGCTGCCTGCCGCCACCCACCAGGCGCTGATCGACGCCGCCGTAAGACTGACCGCCGCTGCCAATTATCGCTCCGCCGGTACGGTTGAATTTCTTTACGACGCAGAGCGCGACGATTTCTTCTTCCTCGAGGTCAACACCCGCCTCCAAGTCGAGCATGGCGTGACCGAGCAGGTGACGGGCATCGATCTGGTTGAATGGATGGTGCGCGGCGCGGCGGGCGATTTCACCTTCCTCGACGGCTTCGAGGCGAAGCCGCAAGGTGCGTCGATCCAGGTAAGGCTCTATGCCGAGGATCCCGCGCAGGATTATCGGCCCAGCTCCGGCCGCCTCGTCGGCGTCTCCTTTCCCGAAGGGCCGCGGGTAGATAGCTGGATCGAAGCGGGGACCGAGGTTTCGGCCTGGTACGATCCGATGCTCGCCAAGCTGATCGTCACCGCGCCGACGCGCGATGCGGCGGTGGCGGCGATGCAGAAAGCGCTGGACGAGACGGTCATCGCCGGGATCGAGACCAATCTCGATTGGCTGCGCACGGTCGTCCGTTCGGAGGCGTTCACCAGCGGGCAGGTCTCGACTCGTGCGCTGGCGGAGATCGTCTACACCCCGCGCACGATCCGCGTGCTGGCGGGCGGCGCCTCGACCACGGTGCAGGATCATCCCGGCCGGCTCGGCCTGTGGGACGTCGGCGTGCCGCCGTCGGGGCCGATGGACGCTCTGGCCTTCCGCCTCGGCAACCGCCTGCTCGGCAATGCAGAGACGGCGGCGGGCCTGGAGATCACCGCCGCCGGGCCGACCTTGCTGTTCAATGCGCCGGCGCGCATCTGCCTGACCGGCGCGGATTTCGGCGCCACCCTGGATGGCGTGGCCGTCGCCTGCTATGCGCCAATCGATATCGCGGCGGGGCAGACGCTCAAGATCGGGCGGCTGACCGGCGCCGGCATGCGTGGTTATATCCTGATCGCAGGCGGGCTGGATGTCCCGCTCTACCTCGGCAGCCGCAGCGCCTTCACGCTCGGCGAGTTCGGCGGCCATGCCGGCCGCGCGGTGATGACCGGCGACACCCTGCACCTCGCCCGTGCCGCCGGGCTGCAGGACGCCGGCGCGCTTCTTCCCGCCGATCGTCCCGCGATCGTGCGCGAATGGACGCTCGATGTGCTCTATGGCCCGCATGGCGCGCCGGATTTCTTCACGGCGGACGATATCGCGATGCTGCGGTCCACGCAGTGGAAGGTCCACTACAACTCCAACCGCACCGGCGTCCGCCTGATCGGGCCGAAGCCGCAGTGGGCGCGCAAGGACGGCGGCGAGGCGGGGCTGCATCCCTCCAACATCCACGACAATGCCTATGCGATCGGCGCGGTGGATTTCACCGGCGATATGCCGATCATCCTCGGGCCGGACGGCCCCTCGCTCGGCGGTTTCGTCTGTCCGTTCGTGGTGGCGCAGGCGGACCTGTGGAAGGTCGGCCAGCTCGCGCCCGGCGATAGCGTGCGCTTCCAGCCCATCGACAATGCCGCCGCCGTCGCCGCCGAGCAGGCGCAGGATCGGCTGATCGCAACCCTATCGGGCGCTTCGCAGGCAGTGACGCGAGACCGCGGCGAAGACCTCGGCTCGCCGATCCTGCGGTCGATCGCCGCCCAAGGCCTGCGCCCGGCGGTGCTCTACCGCCAGCAGGGCGACCGCAACCTGCTCGTCGAATATGGCCCGATCGTCCTCGATCTCGAGCTGCGGCTGCGCATCCATGCGCTGATGCTGGAGATCGAAAGGATGGGCCTTCCCGGCATCATCGACGTGACCCCCGGCATCCGATCGCTGCAGGTCCACTACGACAGTCGGCAGCTCAGCCAGCAGGCGCTGCTGGACGCGCTCGTCGATGCGGAAGAGCGGCTCGGCGGCCTCGACGATTTCGAGATTTCCTCGCGCGTCGTCCACCTGCCGCTGTCCTGGAAAGACCCGGCGATCTACGAGACGATCGATAAATATATGGCCTCGGTACGCGATGACGCGCCCTGGTGCCCCGACAACATCGAGTTCATCCGCCGCGCGAACGGCCTCGACAGCATCGAGGACGTCGAACGGATCGTGTTCGATGCCGATTATCTGGTGATGGGGCTGGGTGACGTCTATCTCGGCGCCCCGGTGGCGACGCCGATCGATCCGCGCCACCGGCTGGTCACCACCAAATACAATCCCGCACGCACCTGGACGCCGCCCAATGTCGTCGGCATCGGCGGCGCCTATATGTGCATCTACGGCATGGAGGGGCCGGGCGGCTATCAGCTGTTCGGCCGCACCATCCAGGTGTGGAATGCCTGGCGCCAGACCGATGCCTTCCGCGACGGCAAGCCGTGGCTGCTGCGCTTCTTCGATCGCATCCGCTTCTTCCCGGTGAGCCACGAGGAGCTGACCGAGTGGCGCCGCGACTTCCCGCTCGGGCGGCGCTCGATCCGGATCGAGGAGGAGGTGTTCCGCCTCTCCGAATACCGCGCCTTCCTCGCCGCCAATGCGGATTCGATCGCCGATTTCCAGACGCGGCGTGAGGCGGCGTTCGCCGCGGAGCGGGCGGAGTGGGAGCGCAACGGCGAGTTCGATCGCGTTGCCGCGCTGACCCAGCAGGATGAGGGCGACGGGCCTGCCGCCGCCATCGATCTGCCCGATGGCTGCGAATTGGTCGAAGCCCCGTTCGGCGGGAGCATCTGGAAATTGCTCGTCAGCGAAGGCGCGCAGGTGGAGGCCGGCGAGACCATCGCGGTGATCGAAGCGATGAAGATGGAATCGCCTGTTGCCAGCCCGGTCAGCGGCACCGTGCGGCGCGTCTATGTGAAGGAGCGCCAGTCGATGAGCGCCGGCGGCGCCTTGCTGGCGGTGGAGGCTGCATGACCGACATGCTGTTCGATGCCGCCACGCTCGCCGCAGCGGTGGCGGGGCGCAAGATGAGCGCGGTCGCCGTCGCGCGCGAATCCCTCGATCGCATCCAGGCGTATGCGGCCGTTCAGCCCGCGGTGTGGATCGCGCGCGTCGCGGAAGAAAAGGTACTGTCGATGGCGGCGCGGGCCGATGCGCGGGTCGCCGCCGGAGAGCGCCTCCCGCTCGCCGGCGTGCCCTTCGCGATCAAGGACAATATCGATCTCGCAGGGATCGAGACCACGGCGGCGTGCCCCACCTTTGCGTACACGCCGTCGCGATCGGCGGAGGTGGTCGATCGGCTGATCGCGGCGGGCGCGATCCCGATCGGCAAGACCAATCTCGATCAATTCGCGACCGGGCTCAACGGCACGCGCAGCCCCTATGGCGCACCCGCCTGCGTGTTCAACCGCGCTTATGTCAGCGGCGGATCGAGCTCGGGATCCTCGGTTGCCGTAGCGGCGGGCCTAGTCGCTTTCGCGCTCGGCACCGATACGGCGGGGTCTGGTCGCGTGCCTGCCGCCTTCAACGGTCTGGTCGGCATGAAGCCCACCAAGGGGCGGTGGAGCACCACGGGTCTGGTGCCGGCATGCCGTTCGCTCGATTGCATCACCGTCCTCGCGCAAAGCATCGCCGATGCGCGGCTGATCGATCGCGTCGTCGCCGGTTTTGATCCCACGGATGCTTATTCCCGCCCCCGCGAGGAGCGCCCGCTCGCGGCGCGCAGCATCGGCGTGCCCCTGCCGCATCAGCGCCTCTTCCTCGGCGATGCTGCGGCGGAGCGGCTTTACGAACGCGCTCTGGAGACGCTCGCCGCTACGGGCGCGGACCTGGTCGAGGTCGATATCGAGCCGCTGCGCGAAGCCGCCGCGCTGCTTTACAACGGCCCCTGGGTCGCGGAGCGCACCGCCGCTACCGAGGCGCTGCTGGACGATCAACCCGAAGCCATCGATCCGGCCGTGCGCGAAATTCTGGAAGGCGGTCGATCGGTCAGCGGCGTGGATGTCTTCCGCGGGCAGTATCGGCTTGCCGAATTGCAGCGCATCGCCGATGCGATGTGGCAGAGCCTCGATCTGCTGGCGCTGCCGACGGCGCCGACCATTTACCGGATCGCCGAGATGCGTGCCGCGCCGATCGCGCTCAACAGCAATCTCGGCCTCTACACCAACTTCGTGAATCTGCTCGATATGGCAGCGCTGGCTCTGCCCGCCGGATGGCGGGACAATGGTACGGGCTTCGGCATCACCTTGATCGGGCCGGCCTGGACCGATGTCGCCTTGCTCGCCGCGGGCGAGGCTTATCTGGCGGCCGCACACATCCCGCCACAACCGGCCTTGGATATGGAGGGACGTATGGAAACCGTGAAACTCGCCGTCGTCGGTGCTCACCTCGAAGGAATGCCGCTGCACTGGCAGCTCAGCTCCCGCAAAGCGCGCCTGATCGAGGCGACCACCACCGCGCCGACCTATAAGCTCTTCGCCATGGCCAACAGCACGCCACCGAAACCGGCGCTGATCCACGTCGGGGCGGAAGGTGCGGCGATCGCGGTCGAGGTCTATGAGCTGGATGTCGCGGCATTCGGCAGCTTCGTCGTCGAGGTGCCGGCGCCGCTCGCCATCGGCTCCGTGACGTTGTCGGATGGCACGGTCGTCAAAGGCTTCGTCGCCGAACCACGCGCGATCGAGGGCGCGCGGGACATCACCGTATTGGGCGGCTGGCGCGCCTATATCGAAACGCTAGCCGCATGATCGCGACATCGTGCCCGCGCTCACGCCTGCCGTATCGCGGCCCCGGTCCGTGCGCCCGGTAACGCCGCATCCGGACCGTTTCGAAGCGGCTGCGCCCCGCGATGGCGCGGACGCGGCTGCCGACAATCGCGAGATCGCGCAGCTGAAGGCGGAGATCACCGAGCTTCAGCATGCCAAGGAAGCGGCCGAGGCCGCCAACGAGGCGAAGACGCGCTATCTCGTCTCGGTCAGCCACGAGATCCGATCGCCGCTGAACACGATCTACGGCTATGCCCAATTGCTCGAACGCGATGATACATTCCCGGGCGTGGAGGCGGGTGCCGTCATCCGCCGTTCGGCCGAGCATCTCACCAATCTTGTCGAAGGATTGTTGGAGATTTCGCGGATCGAGGGCGGCGTCATCCGCGTCCGATCCGATGACGTCGAGATCCGCCGGCTGCTCGGGCACATCGTCGAGATGTTCCATATGCAGGCCGCGTCCAAAGGGCTCGATCTGCGGCTGATCATCAAGGATCATCTCCCCGATTGCGTTCGAACCGACGAAAAGAAGCTTCGCCAGATCCTGATAAACCTCGTTTCCAATGCTGTGAAATATACGCCTGAAGGTAAAGTCACCATCACGGTCCGCTACCGCAGCCAGGTCGCCGACATCGATGTGAGCGATACCGGCATCGGCATTGCCGCCATAGACCTCGATCGGGTTTTCGAACCGTTCGAACGCGGCGGTTCGCAAGAGGCGCGGCTTCAGCCGGGGATCGGCCTGGGCCTATCGATAACGCGGGTTCTTGCGCAGGTGCTGGGCGGCGACATTGCGGTCACCAGCACGCCGAACGTGGGAAGCAGTTTCCGGCTGCGTGTGATGCTTCCGGCCGCGACCCGAGCGGTCAACGACGCCGCGAGCGGTGATCGCATCATCGGCTATCTCGGCCAGCGGCGCACCGCGCTGGTCATCGATGATGATGCTTCGCAGACCGTCATCCTGCACTCTCTCCTACGCCCTCTAGGCTTCACCGTTCACACGGCGGCGAACGGGTTGGATGGGCTTGCGCTGGCCGCGCGTCATCGGCCTGATATCGTCCTGCTCGATATCCAGATGCCGGGTATGAATGGCTGGGAGGTTGCGGAGCGGCTGCGCGCCGCCCACGGTACAGCGATCAGGATCGTGATGGCGTCTGCCAACGCGCACGAATTCCGTAGCGGCGGCGACGGTGACAGCAGCCATGATGCCTTCATCACCAAGCCGATCGACCTCGACGCGCTGGTGGCGCTCATCGGCGGCCAGTTGGACTTACAGTGGGAACGGGCGGAGCCAGTTGTCGCCCAGATGCAGGCCCAACCTTTGCTGCCCCTGCCAAGTGCAGCGGAGCCCTTCCTGCAAAGACTCAACCACCTGGCCAAAGTCGGCCACATCCGGGGTATTGCGGATGCGCTGGATGAATTTGGAACGACTATACCGGCCGCTGCGCCGATAATCGCTGTCTTGAAAGGTCACCTGAACGATCTCGATCTCCGCTCGTTTGCAAAGACGCTTGACGATGCAAAAATCTGATCATGGTGCCGCGCCGCGGCCGACCATTCTGGTTGTCGAAGATACCGCCGAATCTTTGCGATTTCTGACAACCATGCTCGAAAGCGCGGGAATGACCGTGCTGATCGCGGTCGACGGGCTCGCGGCCTTATCCCTGCTCCAACATGTGACGCCCGATCTTGTACTGATGGACGCGGTGATGCCCAATCTCGATGGGTTTGAAACCACCCGGCGGATCAAGAGCGACCCAGCGTTCCAGCACCTGCCGATCATCTTCATGACCGGGCTCAGCGAAACGGAAGATGTTGTCCGGGGCCTCAGTGCGGGCGCGATCGATTATGTGACGAAGCCCATCGTGCTCGATGAACTGCTGGCGCGCATCCGCGTGCATCTGGCCAGCGCGCGCGTTGCGCATGGCAGCCAGCTTGCGCTTGATACCAGTGGCCGGCCGGCGCTCGCGGTGAACGGCTCGGGGGATCTCGATTGGCTGACGCCGCTCGCCACGGACATGCTGGAGCGGCTTTTTCCCGGCTGGTCGGCGGCCTCCGGAACCCTCCCCAAGCCGTTGCACGCGGCCATTCGGGAACTGCAGGCTGGTGTACCGACACCCGGCACCAGCGCGACCGTGGAAAAGGGCGAAAGCTGTCTGGAGGCCGGCTTCCTGCGCTGCACCACCACCGGCCAATGGCTGTTCCGTCTCTCCGAACGCGGCGAGCGCGAGGAGCGGCGCCTGCTGGCGGCGCGCCATGGCCTCACCTCACGCGAGGCCGAAGTGCTGCTGTGGATCAGCCGGGGCAAGCAGAACCGCGATGTCAGCGAGATCCTGCACATCAGCCCGCGCACCGTGAACAAGCATCTCGAGCAGATTTTCGAGAAAATGGGCGTCGAAAATCGCGCGTCGGCCGCGGCGATCGCCGTCACCACCATGTCCCAATAGCCAGCGGATTCGATGGGGCAGGAGCGATCGGCGGCGATCCGCGCCGCTCTGCAGCGCGGGGAGGTTGAGCACGTCTATCGGAGCGCTGTGCAATGGCGCGCGGAGGCGCCGCACGCAGCCGAGGCGCATTTTCTGGTCGGTATCAGCGCGGCGATGCTCGGGCGGGTGGGCGAAGGCATCGCGTCGATCGAAGCTGCGATAGAGCGGGAAGGGCAGGGGGAATATCGCGCGCAACTCGCGCGGCTTTACACCCTAGTCCGGCGCGATGCCGATGCCGCAAAATCGCTGCGGGCGGCCGAAGCATCGCCGCCGTCCGATGCGCTGGGCCGCGATACGATGGGATGTGTTTATGCGCGGTTGGGAGATCATGCCGCTTCGCTGCCGCACTTCGCGGAGGCGATCCGGCTTGAACCTGCGAACAGCGCCTTCCGATACAATTACGCCGCCGCGCTGAGCTTTGTCGGCCGGCGGGAGGATGCGGAGCGGGAAATCGAGGCACTTATCGCCTTATCGCCCGGCGACGCCCGCGCGCACTATTTGCTCGCCGGCCTCCGCAAGCAAACCGCGGACAACAACCATGTCGATCGGCTTACCGCCGCGCGCCAGGCGGAGGCATCGCCACCCAATCGGTTGCTGCTGGGCTATGCCTTAGCCAAGGAAAAGGACGATCTCGGCGATCCGAAGGGCGCGTTTGCGGTGTTGGCCGAGGCGAACGCCGAACATCGCAGGACATTGCCTTACCGCTTTGAACAGGATGCGGCCGTCTTCGATGCGATTGAGACATATTGGACGGAGATTGCCGAAGAAGCGCCCGAGCGCGCTTCCTCAGCCGCGCCGATATTCGTCATAGGAATGCCGCGCACCGGCACGACCTTGGTCGATCGTATCCTGTCCTCGCATCCGGCTGTCGAAAGTGCCGGGGAGCTGCAGGCCTTTCCGCTCGCCACCAAATTCGCCAGCGGAACGCGGACCCGTACCGTGCTCGATCCCGAGACTGTGAAAGCCGTGGCTACCGCCGATTTGGTGGCGATCGGCCACGATTACCTTAAGCGCGCGGGACCGCATATCGCGGGCGCCAAGCCGCGCTTCGTCGACAAATTTCCCGGCAATTTCCATTATGTCGGGCTGATTGCTCGTGCATTGCCCCATGCCCGGATCGTCTGTCTCCGGCGCAATCCGCTGGACACCGTGCTGGCCAACTTCCGCAATCTGTTTGCAGTCAGCTCGCGCTATTACGATTATAGCTACGATCTGCTCGACATTGCCGCTTACTATCAGCGTTTTGACCAGCTGATGGCCCGGTGGGCCGCGCTTTTCCCCGGTCGTGTGCTCGAATTGCGCTATGAACAGCTGGTAGGCAGCCAGCGGGAGGAGACCGAACGGCTGCTCGCCCATTGCGGGCTGGAATGGGCCGATGCCTGCCTGGACTTCCACGCCAATGCCGCGCCCGTATCAACGCCAAGCGCGGCGCAGGTGCGGCGCCCTTTATATCGCGATGCCGTCGATCGCTGGCGCATCCACGCCGACGCACTGGAGCCCGCCCGTCGCTTTCTCGAACAGCACGGGATCGCGGTTGAATAGGCCGCCGATGGCTACGTCAAAGAGCGTATGGGGTGACAGGCCGGGCTGCGGGATGGTGCGAGGATGCAGTTCGCCCGCTTCTCTGCCCTCGGTATCGCCGTTGCTATGACCTTTCAGGCAGCCGCTATCGCGGACGCGCCGTCGTCGATCCATGCAGAAACCCATCTTAGCCGTTGCGGCGAGGGGGCGTGTCTCGTGGTAAGGGGGCATCGGTCGGATGCGACCGCGCCCGTGAGGCTGGCGGGCCATGAAGTCGCAGTTCAGGGCGCACATAGCTGGCGGGTCGCCGTGCCGTTGGAGACGGTCCAGGTCTGGTCTGCCCCCTTCGCACGCACGATCTCGGTACAGATCGGCGGCGCAGAGGGTGGAGAAGGGAAGGCCCGCCTGCCGATCGGGCTGCTCGGCCATATTGCCGATCTCGCCTTCCTGGACGTCAGCGCGTCGCATTAAACGCGCGCGATCATCGGCTCAGCGACTATCATTCCGCTCCCAAGGGGGGCGAGGGAGGATCATCATGTTTGGCGGGAAATTGCGGGCAGCTCTAGCGGTAAGCGCGGCGTTCATCCTCACGGCTACCGCAGCCTCCGCAGAGCCGGTCGTCCGGCAGATGTCGGACCTCAAGATTACCGCGACGATTCCGGTCGGCAAGCGTGCCGATTGGGTCGCCATTTCCCCGACCAGCGTCTGGATCGGCAGCAAAGAACCCAATGCGGTCAGCGAAATCGATCCGGCCACAAATCGTGTTGCGGCGACCGTGGTACTGCCCGGGGTGCCGTGCGCGGGATTGGCGATCAATGGTGACAGCCTTTGGGTGCCGCTCTGCGGCCCGGTCCCGTTGCTGGCGGAGGTCGATCTGAAAAAGCGATCGCTCGCGCGGTTGCTGATTGTCGGTCCGCCCGCCGGGGAAGGCGGTATTGCCGTCGGTGCCGGCAGCCTTTGGTTGGTTAAGGATAAGCTTGGTTCGCTGGTGCGGATCGATCCGGTCAGCGGTGCGATCCGCGCGACGATTGCTATCCCTCCGGGCTCCTACAACCCGGTTTTCGCCAAGGGACGCATTTTCGTGACGCGCTTCGACGGCGCCGAAGTAACGATCGTCGATACCGCGACCAGCAAGATCGTAGGTCAGGTTCCGACTGGGGCGCATCCCCGCTTCCTGACGGCGGGGGCCGGCGCGGTTTGGGCCTTGAGCCAGCAGGATGGCACACTCAGCCGCATCGATGCTGCGGGGGAAAAGCCCGCGGTTACGTTGCCGCTGCAAATCCCGGGCGCCGGGGGCGACGTGGCTTATGGCGCTGGCCGGGTTTGGACGACGCTGATGAAGACGCCGCTGACGGCGGTCGATGCCGGGACCTCGAAGATCCTGTGCCAATGGAAAGGACCCGGCGGTGACTCCCTCGGCGTCGGCCATGGTGCGGTCTGGCTCACCAACCTGGACGACGGAACGGTATCCCGCATCAATCTGAGCGATCTGCCCGCGGAGTGCGGCGGGGCTGATCCCAAGCCCTGACAGAAAGATCAGATTTGGGTGATGGCGATGGTTGCCCTGGGCAGCGTGCTCAAACCGTACCCTGATACGGGCGGTGCAAATCACTGGCGGTAACAACCGGCGCACCCGCCAAAGTCCTCATGAAAAGCCTTTTCACCAATACGTCTTCGAGGATCCGCCCGACGACATAAAGAATGGCGAAGAGCGACGCGAAGACGTAAGCGGCCGTCGGCGATGGCTTCCGGTTCCGCCCGGCGGCAGGCTTGTCCTTCCCATCCTTGGGCTTGTCAGGTTCAGGCGCGCCCAGGAACTTGTCGATCGGGTTCAGCGGCATGGCCATATCCTTGGCCAGCGTCTTCTTCGCCTTGGCTGCGGTGGCTTCGGCGGCTGGTTTGTCGGGCTTGTACAGGGCGATAGTGAGCTGGGCGAAGCCGATGAACAGCAGCGGCGCCAGAAAGCAGAACAGCAACGCCCGGCTGACCAGATGATACCGCATCACCGACCCGGCAATGCGATTTTCGACCCACAGGATACCGCTATCGAACACGGACATCTTATCCTGGGCCGCCTGGTCCTTCTTGGTGAAGGTCAGCGTATCGTTGCTCGTTTCGTGACGGGTGCCGCGCTCACGGAACAGCGGATCGATCTTGCGGAAGACGTCATTGCTCGATTGTCCGGGGGCGAGTGGCACGCTCCCCCGAACGTGCCAGATCCAGTCAATGAAACGCAGGTTCAAAATATTGCCTTTCGAGGGACGTCGGGGTGCCCCCGAGCGCCATTGCCGGAGCCGATCGGCGACGTTCGCGCTATTCTGCCGGAACCGCCGTTTGCCGGCCAAACCGCTCGCGGAGCGTTTTCCAGCCCTCGGTGAAGGGATAGGTCATCTGCTCGCGGATCGACATGCGGCGCCCGTTTTCCAGCCCCAGCAGCTCGGCCTCGCCATCAATGCAGGTGCCGAACATGCGATCGATGAAGATGTATGAATTGGAATAGTTGCTCCGCGTCGCCTCATAATCCTGCGAGTGATGCAGGCTGTGATGCTCGGTGGTGTTGAACAGGAAGCGCCACCATCTTGGCGAATTGAACCGGACATTGATGTGCTGGTAGATGCTGATCGTCATGCCGAGCGCACCGGCCAGCAGCGCGGCGCGCGGCAGGAAATCGAAGAAACCGCCGATGCCGAGCCCGATCAGGAACAGCTCTACCGGATTGCCGACAGCACCTTTGTTGATGTTCAGCTGGGTGATGTAATGATGAACAGAGTGGGGCAGCCACAGCGGATACCAATTGTGCATCCCGCGATGCATCCAATACTGGCCGAAATCAAAAATGAACGAGATCAGAAATGCCTGCAGCAGCAGCGGAAGGCCCAAAAACCACTTGAACTTATCCATATCGAAATGGTGCTGGATGGCTTTGATCGCGACATCGCTGCCGACATGATCGTCCACGATCCGGAGAATGGTATAGCCCAGCCCGACATAGAAGAGATCGGTGACCAGTTCCTTCCAGGTCAGCCGCCAGCTCGCGTAGCGCGGGTTCACCCATTCGAGCCCCAACAGCAGCACCTTGAAACCGATGCCGATGCCGATGGCTGTTGATGCCTTGGCGATGGAATTGGGCGCATAATAATAGAAAGCGAGCAGCCCGAAGAGCGCCGCCGGCTGAAACCAGGTGAAGATGAACTGCTTGACGGGGCCGCCCTGGACCTTGGGAATATTTTCCCAGCCCACCGTGACCGGCCCCTGCGTGCCGATCACTCTGTTGCCTACGCGAATTCCGTCCATTTTGCCACCGCGATACCGAGTTATGGCGTTAAAATGCCCTAAATTTCACATCGGCGTGATACGTCATCCGCCGTATAGGCCCACCTCCGAGGCAAGAGCCTATTCCGGACATACCGCTTATGTCTCGGTTTGACTAGGTGATCGCACCTTTGGGAACGGCGGTGCATGATTGATGATTACCGCTCATGGCGTAATGCCGCCGCTGGCGCTGTACCTTGGCGCAGCCGGGGTTTAGACGGAGCTGATCCGGTAACGGATTCTCGCGCTGGAGACCAAGATGTCCGTAAACGAGTCCGGCGATTTCAAGCTGACGCGCCGCGCCGTGCTAGCGGCGGGTGGAGCGTCGGCGGCGGTCACCGTCATGCCGGCCGAAGCGGAGCCGGTGCCTGCACCGAAGCCCGCGACGCTGCCGCTCTCGGTCACGGTGAACGGCAAGCGCCGTGACCTGACGCTCGACACCCGCACCACCTTGCTCGACACACTGCGCGAGCATCTCGGTCTGACCGGCACCAAGAAGGGCTGCGATCATGGCCAGTGCGGCGCCTGCACCGTCATCGTCAACGGCACGCGGATCAATTCCTGCCTGAGCCTGGCGGCGCAGCACCACGGCGACGAGGTGACCACAATCGAAGGTCTTGGCACGCCCGATAATCTGCATCCGATGCAGGCGGCCTTCATCAAGCATGACGGCTATCAGTGCGGTTATTGCACGCCTGGGCAGATCTGCTCGGCGGTGTCGGTGCTCCGGGAGATCAAGGCGGGCGTGCCAAGCCACGTACAGGCGGACATCACCGCGGCGCCCACTGCGACCAACATCGAGATGCGCGAGCGGATGAGCGGCAACATCTGCCGCTGCGGCGCTTACTCCAATATCGCCGAGGCGATGGCCGAAGTCGCGGAGGCCCGGGCATGAAGAGCTTCACCTACGAGCGCGCCAAGACCCCCCGCGATGCCGCCGCGGCGGTCGCGCGCACGCCAGGCGCCAAATTTCTGGCCGGCGGCACCAACCTGCTCGATCTGATGAAGCTGGAGATCGAGACGCCGACGCATCTGGTCGACGTGCAGGATCTGAAGCTCGATCGGATCGAGCCGACCCGCGACGGCGGCCTGCGCATCGGCGCGTTCGTCACCAACACGCATCTCGCTGCCGACGAGCGCGTGCGGCGCGATTATGGCGTGCTCACCCGCGCGATCGTTGCGGGTGCGTCCGGGCAGTTGCGCAACAAGGCGACGACGGCGGGTAATCTGCTTCAGCGCACGCGCTGCCCCTACTTTTATGATCCCAACATGCCCTGCAACAAGCGCAAGCCAGGATCGGGATGTGGCGCGTTCGGCGGCTTCAACCGCAATCATTCGGTGATCGGCGGCAGCTCCTTGTGCATTTGCGCATTCCCGAGCGACATGGCGGTGGCTATGCGGGTGCTGGACGCGACCGTGGAGACGGTAAGAGCGGACGGCAGCGCCCGGAGCATTCCGATCGCCGATTTCCACCGCCTGCCCGGCTCCCAACTGCCGGTCGGCGAATTCGCGCTCGAGCCAGGTGAGCTGATCGTCGCGGTCACGCTGCCGAAGCCGATCGGTGGCAGGCATTTCTACCAGAAGGTCCGTGATCGCTCGTCTTATGCCTTTGCGCTGGTCTCGGTCGCGGCGGTGATCCAGCGCGATGGCACGGGCCGCGTGGCGTTTGGCGGCGTCGCACCCAAGCCCTGGCGGGTCGAGGCCGCGGAAGCCGCACTGCCGCAAGGCGCGGCGGCGGTGACGGCTGCGGCGTTCGCGGGGGCAGCACCAAGACCCGATAATGCATTCAAGCTTCCGCTCGCCACGCGCGCGCTCGCGTCGGTGATTGCGCAAGCCAAGGCTGAGGCGGCATGAAGTTCGATACTCCAGCGGGCCAGAACCCCATCGATCAGCTCAAGGTCGTCGGCCGCCCCACAAGCCGTGTCGATGGCCCGCGCAAGACTACCGGGACGGCGCCTTATGCCTATGAGCGCCATAACGTCGCCCCGAACCAGGCCTATGGCTATATCCTCGGCGCGGGCGTGGCCAAGGGCCGCATCGTCCGCATGGACATCAGCGAGGCCAAGGCGGCGCCGGGCGTCGTTGCGGTTGTGACGACACTTGATTTCCCCGCGCCGTTGCCGCTCGGCTTGGCCAACATCGCGCATCTGTTCGGCGGCGCGGAGGTCGCGCATTACCATCAGGCGATCGCGGTGGTCGTGGCAGAGACGTTCGAGCAGGCGCGTGCCGCCTCCACGCTGATCCACACCGAATATGCCCGCGCGCCGGGCAAGTTCGATCTTGCCAAGGAGGCGCCCGACGCCCCGCTCGCGGGCGGCAGCAGGGGCGGGGGATCGGGCACGCCACCGATCGACCGGATCGGTGACTTTGCAGGGGCGTTCGCCGTGGCGCCGGTCAAGATCGACCGCACCTACACCACACCCGGCGAGAGCCACGCGATGATGGAGCCGTTCGCGACCATCGCGGCCTGGGAAGGCGACAAGCTGACGCTCTGGACCTCCAACCAGATGATCGCATGGAGCAAATCCTCGCTGGCCAAAATCCTGTCCGTAAGACCTGAGAATATCCGGCTCGATTCGCCGTTTATCGGTGGCGGTTTCGGCGGCAAATTGTTCGTCCGTGCTGATGCGGTTTGCGCCGCGCTTGCTGCCAAGACGGCGCGGCGGCCGGTGAAAATCGCGATGCAGCGCCCATTGATGATCAACAATGCGACGCACCGCCCCGCGACCATCCAGCGCGTCCAGCTCGGAGCAAACCAGGACGGCCGGCTGACCGCGATCGCCCACGCATCGACCAGCGGCAATCTGCCCGACGGCGAACCCGAAACCGCGGTGTCGCAGACCAAGCTGTTCTACGCGGCGCCGAACCGTGAGACCTATATGAAGCTCGCGCGCATGGATCTGCCCGAAGGCAATGCGATGCGCGCGCCAGGCGAAGCGCCGGGGCTGATGGCGCTGGAAATGGCGATGGACGAACTCGCCGAAGCGCTGAACATGGATCCGGTGGAGCTGCGTGTCGTCAACGATACGCAATTCGATCCCGAGAAACCGAACCGCCCCTTTTCCGAGCGGCATTTTGTCGAATGTCTGCGCACCGGCGCCGAAAAATTCGGCTGGTCGCGGCGCAATCCCAAACCGGGCTTGGTGCGCGACGGCAAATGGCTGGTCGGCATGGGCATGGCCGGAGGCTTTCGGAACAACATCCTCACCAAATCGGCTGCGCGCATCCGACTGGAAAAGGGCGGTCGGCTCACGGTCGAGACCGATATGACCGATATCGGCACGGGCACCTACACGATCCTGGCGCAGACCGCGGCCGAGATGATGGGTGTCGGCCTGGATGCGGTGACCGTGGTGCTGGGCGACAGCGATTTTCCTGCCTCGGCGGGTTCCGGCGGTCAGTGGGGCGCGAATAACTCCACCGCCGGGCTTTATGCGGCCTGCCTCAAGCTGCGCGAGGCGATCGCGCAGCGGCTTGGGTTCAACCCTACCGATACGATCTTTTCCGATGGGAAGGTGACGGCGGGCGGTCACAGCGTTCCGCTCGCCGACGCGGCGCGCGGTGGAGCGCTGGTGGGTGAGGATGGTTTCGATCCCACCGACATGAGCAAGCGCTGGCAGCAATCCACCTTCGCGGCGCACTTCGTTGAGGTCGCGGTGGATAGTTATACCGGCGAGACGCGGATCCGCCGCATGCTGGCGGTGTGCGACGCGGGGCGCATCCTCAATCCCAAGGCGGCGCGCAGCCAGGTGATCGGCGCGATGACGATGGGCGCGGGCGCCGCGCTGATGGAGGAACTGGCCGTCGACACCCGCTTCGGCCTGTTCATAAACCACGATCTCGCGGGTTACGAAGTGCCCGTCCACGCCGACATCCCGCACCAAGATGTCATCTTCCTCGACCATCCCGACGACAAATCCTCACCGATGAAGGCGAAGGGTGTCGGCGAGCTTGGGCTTTGCGGCGTGGGCGCGGCGATCGCCAACGCCATCTACAATGCCACGGGCGTGCGCGTGCGCGACTATCCGATCACGCTCGACAAGCATCTCGATAAGCTGCCTGCCATTGCCTGATATGCAGACGGCTTCTTAGCCCGGCAAGGCAAGCGGGCGGGCCTTCGATGCGCGGAGCCATTGCGAGACGTCCGCCGTCAGAAGTTCCGCCGTCCGTGCGACAAGGCGGCGGAGGCCGTCGAAGGACGCGGCCTCGTCGATCGCGATCCGACGGACTTGGGCGAGGCGTTCGGCGAGTATTTCATTGCGTTCGACGACGCCCGCGAAATCACCCTGCATGCGGATGCCATAGATTGCGGCGCCGATCGCGGGCAGCGCCGCGCTGATTACGGTGACACCGAGCGGCAGGCGGTGCGCCAGGCCAGCCATCCGATCCGGCAGCAGCGCGCCCAATCCCTCGATCAGCAGGACCGCGATGCACAGCAGCGCCGTGACCGCAAAGAGGACGGCGCCCAACCGGTGTAGCCGGTGCTCGAGACGATGCATGCGCGCCGCTTCGCGGCCGAGATAGGCCATTTGATCGTCCAGCAGATCGATGAAGCGCGCATAGGTCGCCGCGAGATAGGCGGTATCGACCCGCGCCGACGGAAGGCCAAGTCTGCGGGCGATCATGATCGTGCCCGCGCGCGCACTTTCCCCTGCCACGCCATGCAACAGCAAATCCCCCAGCCTGGCAGAAAGCGCCAGACAGCGGAGCTGCTCGGCAAGCTGCCGCCGGTCGAGCCAGAGCTGATGCCAGCCCGCGCGGGACGCAGTGTGCGTGATCGTCAGGATACTCGCGATCGCGGTGAATTCCCCCAGCACCAGCAGCGGCTTAAGATGGACCGGTATCAGCAGACCGAGCAGCGACAGGATCACCGCTAGCGCGGCCAGCGCGAAATTGCTCACGAAGGCACCGCGGAATTGCTGCGCAGCATGCGTGGCCGCACAATCCGCCTCATCGAAATAGGGTAGCAGCGTGTGATTGATCCGGGCATCGATTGATCCCGGGTCCGCTATAGATGCGGGGCGCGGCGGTGGCTTCGGCTTCCTGAAGTCTGCGGCGCGCGGGCGTCGCACGCCGGCGGCTGCCAGCAGCAGAGGATAAGCCAGCGCGTAGGCCCGCCGCCCCGCTTCCAACCATCCGCGCCTGCTGTGATCGGGGGGAGGTGCTTCGGCGAGCATGATTGTCGAGAAAAGCCGGGGCAGATCCTGAACGGTACCGCGCGCGACCGTTTCCACCGATTCCGGCCCAAGCTCGTGCGCATTGAGGCCCCGCCACAACAATTGCGGAGGCCGGGGACTTTCAGGATCGAGCACCAACACGGGAATGCTCGTTGCGATCGCCTCCTCAATGATCTGGGCCGTGCCGCCGCGGCCGCGAACGGGTTCGCCATCCCAGATCGCCAGCAGCAGATCACTTTGCGCGAGGACGATGCGGCCGGCGCGCTCATAGGCGCTGGACGACCCGCCGGACTCGTCGCGGGCGCCGGGAAGTTCGAATACGTCCGTGGAGACAGCGAGGAGTCGGTGCAGTTTCGCCGCCTCGGCCTGATCGAAATCGCGCTCATAGATTTCGCGCGCGAACGGCAGCACGGTATCGACCTGCCATCCGCGCGCCAAGGCCACATCGGCCATGATGGTGTCGGCGCCCTCCGCCAGACTTCCTACGAGACGAAAACATGCCCCGTGTGCCGCGCGTTCTATCGCAACCAGCACGCCGTCGACCTGCGCCGCGAGGACGCTTTGGTCGATCGTGCCGAGGCGCTCCGCCCTGTGCCCGGTAACGCCGACGGCGATCGGCGCCGGAACATTGGCCGGTACGTCGCTCACGCTGTTCGGCATTCTGCGTCCATCCGGCCCTCCCTCGCGGTTCCTTAGCACTTGTCTGACGCCGTGCTATAGCAAGCGGCGGGCGGCACCGGGTGGGCATGGGCGATATCTTCATTTCCTATAAGGCGGAGGATCGCGCACGGGTCCGCCCGCTCGTCGATGTGCTGATCGCCGATGGCTTTTCGGTCTGGTGGGATGCGCAGATCGAGGGTGGCGCATCGTGGCGTCAATCCATTCAGGAGAGGCTCGATAGTGCAAAGTGCGTGATCGTCGTCTGGAGCGAACGGTCGGTCACGGCTGCCGGCCACTTCGTCCATGATGAGGCCAGCCGGGCCCAGCGGCGCGGACTCTATCTGCCGGTGCGGATCGATCCGGTAGAGCCCCCGATCGGCTTCGGGGAAGCCCAGGCGATAGACCTTATTCGTTGGAAGGGTGGTCGCGCCGATCCGCGATACCAGCATATCGCCGACTGCGTTCGGACCATGATCGAGAACGGACCACGGGCCGCGGCGCTCCTTCCTCTGGGCTATGCGCGCCATCCATCGCGGCGCATACTGATCATGGGCGGTGGTGCGGCGACGTTTGCCGCTGCCGCGGCCGCGGGCGGCTGGGTCTGGTATCGGAGAGGAGCGGCACCTTCGTCCAACAGTATCGCTGTCCTGCCTTTTGAAAATCTCAGCGGGGATCCAGCTCAGACCTATTTTTCCGACGGCATCTCGGAAGAATTGCGCGATACTCTGACCTCTATTCCGAGCCTGCGGGTCGTCGCGCGTACCTCGTCGGACATGTTTCGCAATAGCCGGGACGCCGCGACGATCGCCGCCCGCCTGGGTGTGGCCTATGTTCTCGATGGCAGCGTCAGGCGGGGCGCCGATCTCATCCGCATCAGCGCACAAATGACCGAAGCCGCCACCGGCATTGAGCGATGGTCGCAATCCTATGACCGTGCACCCGGCGATGCTTTGTCGATTCAAAGTGACATCGCCAACCGGGTTGCGGAAGCGTTGCAGATTGCGCTTGGAACGGCCGGTGCGGCGAAACTGGAGACTGGCGGCACGCGCAACCCCCAGGCGCATGACGCCTATCTCAAGGGCGTGCAGTTGCTCGATCAGGTCGGCGCAGAGGCGGACTACCGCGTTGCGATCGCGCAGTTCGACCAGGCGATCGCCGTCGATCCGAGCTATGCGCGGGCCTATGCCGCACGCGCGCAGGCCATAGCGCGAATGGCGAGCAGCTTCAGCAGCGCGGCAGCCGCCACCGCTCAATATGCTGATGCACAAGCTTCGGCGCGGCACGCGATCAGCCTGGCGCCTGACCTTGCCCAGGCACATCTCGCCGCCGGTTATGTGCAGGTCACGCAGCTCCATGTCGCGGCGGCGCAGCCCTATTACGAACGCGCCTATGCGCTCGGCGCGGGAGATAGCGGCATCCTGTCGGTATATGCTGCCTTTATGTCCCGGATCGGTCGCGACGCGGCTGCCGTCGCGGCCGCCGAACGCGCAGTGTCGCTCGATCCGCTCAATCCGCTTGCCTTCGCTCTGAAGGCCGCGGCTTTGGGCGGGGCAGGGCGTTTTCCTGAATCGCTTGCCGCTTACCGCGCCGCCTTGAAGCTGAACCCGCAGGCCAGTTTTCTTCACGGCAATTCCGGAACGATCCTTTATCTGATCGGCAAAACCGACGAAGCGGCGCAGGAATTCGCGCAGGAGCCTGTCGGCTGGGCGCGCGCGACGGGGGAAGGGATCGTCGCCGCACGCAGAAAGGACGGCGCGGCGCTCACGCGCGCACTGGATTTCCTCAAAACCGACGGCGGGGACGATTTTCAGATCGCAGAGGTGCTGGCGCAAAGCGGCGACCATCCCGGGGCGCTCGACGCGCTGGAACGCGCATGGGTGGCGCGCGACGGCGGTCTGGTTTCTCTCAGGGCCGATCCGTTGCTTGTGCCGCTGCGTTCGGACCCGCGCTATCAGCGCCTGCTCAGCAAGCTGGGCTTTGCTTGATTGCATTGGACAACGGCACGAAACTGTTGTTTCTTGCGGGTGCGTAACGACTTCATCGAAGGGCACGACATCATGAAAATGCGCATCATCATCGCCGCTGCTCTCGGAGCAACGCTCGCCTTAGGCGGCTGCAGCAAGACCGAGAACACCAACGTGTCGGTCAACGAGACCACGCTGACGGGTGACAATTTGTCCGATACAAACGACCTTGCGGGCAATGTCGATAATATGAGCGATGGCGGCGATTCCCAGAAGAACGATCCGACCCATCCCTAAAGGTTCGCGCCGGATTATTGTCCTGGGGTGATGATTCCGCCCCTTATTGCTTCTTTACCGCGGCGCGGAGCGCGTCGATCTGCTTGAACGTCGCCTCGGCCAGGGCGTCGCTGGTGGTCACCGTATGCGCGCCGGGCTGAACGTCGGCGGCGCAGAGCGGATGGAAATTGACCGTTCCCTTGTTGGGAAGCGGCACCGCGACCAGCCAGTCGGGATCGGCAACGGTTGTTCGCACCGTAACCTTGAAGGCGCCGGAAACCAGATCGATCCGGAGCGTCCGGCAGGCTGAGGTGAGGATCGCGCCGTGCACGCTGGTGCGCGCGCTGCGCGGCAGGAAACCACTGGCCGCGGGATCGTCGAGGAATTCCGCCGAATAAGTCCAATCGGGATTGTTCGGCACGGTGGGCGGCGCAGGCGGGGCCTTGACGTCTTTCAGATCGATCACGATCGGCAGATTGAGCGCCAGGGCATCGGTGCTGGTGCCCTGCGTCTCGCCAGCCGCGAGTTTGGCGGCGCCCACGGCGATCGCGCCGATCGTGTTGATCGCCTCCAGGCGATGATCCCTGACCTCTACGTCGAGGGACTTGAGCCGCAGCGAGTTGTCGAAATAGGACGGCGTTATGCTGGTTTCGACGAAATGACGCGAGATTGGCTCGATCGCGAAAATCGCGCCGCTGAACGGAATCGGGCTTCCCAGCGCACCGACGCGGACCGAGCCATTTTCATCGCGGCATCTCCCGCCGAGCTTGCATTGGATCGTCGTGGGAGCAAGATCGACCGGTGTCTTGTCGCTGGCGATGCCGATCGCGATGCTCGTGTCGGTCAGCTGATAGGGGATCCATTTGTCGCTGCGCGGCCGATCGCTGAGTAGATGATAGTTTACCTGAGGCGTGACGGCGCACCCGGCGAGCAGCAAGCTGAAGCTCAGGATCGCGCAGCGTTTCATGACTTCGCCCGAAACTTGGCGATCTGCTCGTTGATCCATCCCTGGAAGGCGGGGACGTACGTGAAATAGGTGGGATGTCCGGGCAGACCGCAGCCCTTCGCCCAGCTCACCAGCCCGATCAGCTGAAACTCCTTGGGTTTGGGGCCATAATCGCGCTGGCGCACCAGCGGGCCGCCGCTATCGCCTTGGCACGTGGCGGTCTGGGTTCCGTTGACGACATCGCCCACCGCGCAAATATCGACCCCCATCCCCTTGGCATCGGTTAAACAGGCCAACGGCGCGACGATATGCAGTGTCTCAGCAATCTGCAGATCGGGAATGAAGACGAACTGGCTGGATTGAGCCTTGCCTTCCGGACGCGCCGCGATGCTGCCCCAGCCCGTCGCCGCAACCTGATCCCCAACCTTGAGCGGTTTGGGTGAATTTTCGGGGAGGATTTCGATCCGTTTCATCGGGCCCGGGTTGGCAGCCTGCCGCGCCTCTGGATCGGGAACGATCTGAAGAAGCGCGATATCGTTACGCCAATGGTCTTTCTGGCCTTTGTAATCGGGATGCCGCACATAATCCTTGATCAGAAACACTCGACCGACGCCGCCGCTGACACTGCGCCCTTGGAGAGTCTGGGTGCTGGTAAGGATGCGGAAGCCTTTCATGTCCTCCGGGCTTTCGTCCTCGATGCAGTGCGCTCCGGTCACGACGATGTCCGGCGCGATCAGCGCGCCACCGCATTGATGTTGTCTGGACCAGAGCGGATGCCCGGCGAGCTGCTCGGGAGTCCACTTGTCATAGACGTTGAACATCTCGACCTGCCACGGCACCGTCCCCGGCTCCGCAGTATGGCCGCCGACGATCCGGCCATTGCCGTCTTCCGCCTGTTGCGATGGCGCTGGCGGATCGGCGCGGGCCGCGCTTAGCGAGAGTGCGGCGCAGCAGAGGAGGCGTAGGTGGCGCATGGCGACGGCGGCTCCGGCAAGGGGCGGCTGGAATCGACAACACGCAACGTGACGAGGGTAGCGCCCCAATCGCCGACCTGGGGAGTATCGACGGCGCGGGTGCCATTTTCCGCCGCCTGCAGCAGCTTTGCAAGCGGATTGAGATCGCGCGAGAGCCCCTCCTGCGCGAGCATGCTCATGTCGATCGGCCGGGGTGTCGCAATCAGCAGGAGGTGCGCGCGGCCTGGGAGACCGGCGGTGCCGGCGAAGGATACGTCCTTCTTTGCGGGCAGCAGATCATTCGCGCCGCCGGGCTGGAACGGGGTGACTGAATAACGGTCGGGTTCGAGATCGAAGAGGTAGACATATTGGTCCTGCGCGGTCTCGTTCGTGGCGGTGACGCGGAAGCGCTCGCCGGTGTGGAACTGCGGCTCGCCGTCGTCGGTCGGCAGGTCCGCACAAGCGATGTCGGCGCGATCATCGCAGTTGCGCGTAACGGCAAGGCTTACGCGCTTCGGCCCCTCATCATTGCGCAGCGCCAGCATCGATTGGAAGCGTGCAATAATCTGCGCCGCGGTCGCCATGCGATCGGCGAACAACGGATCGGCCGAGCTGCCCAGCGCCTCGAGAAAGCGCCCGTCGCTGTCGCACAGCGCCACCTGGCCGTTCGTGCTGGCGACGATCAGATCAGCATGGTCGCTCGCCGGCTTCATCAGGCCGCCGGAGCCCTCAAGCGCCTTCGTGGCGATGCGAGCCGCCCTGGGATCATCGAGGCGGAGGAGTACGCCCAGCCCATCGGCGCCGTACCGGTGCTGCAGTTCGCGCAGCGCCACCACGGCGGGCAGGCGTTTGGCGAGATCGCCGGTGACATCGAGCAAGGCGGTCTCGGCGTCGATCGAGGTAACGGCGCCTCGGCCAAGCGGTGTGCCTGCGGCTACGGCGCTGGTGGTATCCGCATAAATCGCGAAGACCGAACCGACGCTGACACCCGACAACAGCCCGCCATCGATTCTGGTCTGCCGCGCGGAGATCCGCGTACCGGCGTAGATGCGTGTCGTTCCCGGATCGCTGCCGAGGAATGTGGCGAGCAGCGCGCCTTCCGCTTGCGGGTGCTGCTTCGCATTGGCGCGATCATCGAGCGCGAGCTGCGTGGCGCGGGCGAGATCGCCGTAGGTCGCCGCCGGACGCCGCGCGATCTGCGCCGCGAGCGCCAGCGTAAAGGCACCGTGCCAAGTCTTGCCATAAAGATATTCGTGCGCAGTCTCGCTATCCTTGGCGGCGGCCAGGTGGACGCGATAGGCGCGTCCGTCGGCGACGACCACGTCATTGGCGTCCATTTGCGCCAGTGCATTGCCGAGCGAGGCGCGCACCGCCGGATCGATCGCGGCAGGAGGGCCGGGCGGCACCGCGCGCGAATTCCCCTGCGCGAGTGCGCGCGTGGCGGTGCCGGAATGGCAGGAATCGAAGATCGTGACGACGCTCACGCCCTTCTTGGACGCCGCCGCGATGATCGCCCGCAATTCGGTGTCGAGGATATCGGGGTCGCCGCCCAGCTTGCGCGAGTCGTAGGCCAGAATCGTGTCGGATCGTCCGCCGGCCTTGGTGCCGCTCTGATCCAGATAGGTCGATCCGTGCCCGGCATAATAGAAAAGCACGATATCGCCGCTACGCGCGCGGCAAATCTGGCCGGTAAGCGCGCCGAGGATCGCGGTGCGCGTCGCCTGCGCATCGACGAGCGTGATCGCCGTCCGGCTGGGGCCGGGGCAGCGCGGGTCCGCCGGTTCCACCCGGCCCTCGACATCGAGCCCGACGGCCTTGTGCAGCGTCGTCTTGATCAGCGCGACGTCGCTCACGGGGCCTTGCAGATCCTTGAACTCGGCGGTTTCGAGGCCGGAATATTGGTAGTGGTCGATGCCCACGAACAGCATCCGTACGGTCCGCGCTTTGGCGAAGGTCGGTGCCAGCACGAGCAGCAAGAGTGCCAATATCCGGCTCATTTCGGCTTGGCCGCGGCGCGTACCGTGACAGGGCTGGTGCTATCGGTGAAGTCGAACAGCTGCGGCTTCTGGACGTTATGGCGCGGTGCGTTCTCACCATCAAAAATGATCGTGCGCGCCGCCAGCATCGCCGGCTTGTCAGGCTTGGGGCGCGAAAGTTCGGGCAACCGAAGCTCCGCGTAATGCAGCAGTTCGTCGAGCCTGATGCGACCGTCGCCATCCAGATCGGCGAGACCCTTGGCGAGGCCGTCTTCGACCAGCGCATAGGTGAGCAGGCCATGCCGCAGCGTCGCGCTCTCCATGGCAACGCCGTCGCCCTGGCTGGCGGCCAGGATGCGGATGCCTTTGTCGAATGCGAGCTGACCGAGGCCGGGATCGCCGATCGGCGCGGGTTTGAAGTCGCCATTGTCGACGCTGGCCGCCGAATGGCAGGCATCGACTACGAACGCCATTTCGCCGGCGTTCACCCCGCGCAGCCAATCGGTCAGTTCGGCGCTGGAGATGAGCGAGGCGGGATCGGGAGCACCGTCTTCGGCGCGGCGTCCGTCTGCCGGCACCAGGAAAAAGTTGCGATCGGCATCGGTATCGCCATGCCCCGAGAAGGTGAGGATGACAGCGTCGTCCGGCGTGGCCTTACCGATCCCGCTCACGTCGATGCCCTTGGCCTTTAGCCGGGAGCGCCCCTTTTCATCGCCCGCAAGCAGGCCGATCACCGCCTGAATATCGGCTTTGGTTGCCTGGTCGTGGAGCGCGTCGGCAAGCAGGGTGACGGGGACGATCGTATAATCGCTGATCGTGCCGAGTGAAGCGGTCAGCGCCTTGGCATCGCCGGCCGCAAACTGCAGCCGCCAGTCCTTTTCGCGGTAGGCATCGATTCCGATCGCGATGACGAAGGCGCGCCGGGGGTGAGGTTTCAAAGGTGGCAGCGCCACGCTCGTGCGCACGCGGTCGCCCGTCACGCGATCGTCGTTGAACGCATAAGCGGAGAATTCGACCTTTTGCGTTCCGGTCGGGACGGGCACCTCGGCCGTCTGCAGGAAACTGCGCGCGCCGCCCGCCTTGACCAGCACGCTATGCGCCCGCCAGGCGACGAGATCGCGCGATTGTGACGGGGCCGGCCATTCGCCGACGAGATGCCCATCGCGGAACAGGCGTAAATCGTAGGCGCCGGAATGGGTGCGGTGATTGGCCGCTGCGGGATCGGACTGTTCGGTGACGGTCATCCGGACACGCGCCGCGCCGTGGTCGGTCAGGGCGACCTCATCGATGCTCACGCGCGGCCGCAGGCGGTTGAGCGTCTCGAGGGGCGGTAGCGGCTTGAAGCTGGGACAATCGCCCGTCGGCAGCGCGCAATCGATCAGCCGCGTGGCAAGGCGCGGCTCGAAATAATCGCGCATGAAGGTTTGGGGCGCGAGCAGGGTGAAGGGCGCATCGGGCATGACCCAACCGATCGCCGAAGTTTCGGCCGGCAGGTTGGTCTCGTAACGCCCGTCCGGCGCCGCGGCGATGAAGCGCCGATCCGCGAAAGTATAGAGCGTGAAGAGTTCGCGCTGGTTTTTCGATGACCAGAAACGGACAACACCGTTGCTGCCCGCCGCCCAAAGGATCGGCTTCTTTTCGACGAAGCCAACCGCGGCGACCTCGATCGATGGCATGTCGAGGCTGGGCAATGCCGTACCGTCAAGCTTGTGGAGCGCGATCCCGGATTCCGATCGCGCGGCATCGGCGACCAGACCCTGCGGCGAAGCGGCGAGATGATCGACCGTATTCGGATGTGTCGACAGCGTGCGGAGCTGCTGGAAGGTCTCCATATCCCAGGCGATGACCAGGTTGCCCTGCGCGGCCAGCAGTTGCCGTCCATCCGCGCTGAAGGTGATGGCATAGCCGAGGCCTGCCTTGTCGCCGAGCGTCGCCTTCAGATCGCCGGTCGCCGTGTCCCACAGCAGCAATTTCCGCCAACGCGCACCGCCGTCACCGTAACCGACGCCGAGCTGCGCGATGGTGCCGCCGTCGGGCGAGAGCGCGTAACCTTCCATCCCGCTGGCGGCAGCACCCTGCTCGCCGAAATGGCTGACCGCCTGCTTCTTGCCGGCGTCATAAAGCGTAAAGCTTTTGCCATATTTGCCTTCGCGCGCGAAATAGCGGTTCTGGCCGATAGGGCGGATGTCGCCGACGGGCATCGTCTCGATAATCGTGCCGCTGCGCACATCGAGGATCGCGGCCTCGCCACGGGTCGTCACCGCCAGCCGATCCTCGCCGATCCAACGGATACTGGCGCAACCGCAATCATTGTCGAAGTCTATCCCAGGCAGGAAACGGCCCTGTTCTGCATCCCAGACCTCGATGCGTGTGGCGCTCGGTGCGGAATGATCGGGGGATTCGCCTTTGCCGAACTGCTCTTCCAGCATCGCCACCAATTGCCCATCGGCGGACACGGCGGCGTCGAGAAGCTTGATCGGCACCGTGGGTGCAAGCGCCATGGCCGGCGTCTTGCCATCGGCTGCAGCGATCTCAATGCCACTGTCCGTGGTGCGCGCGATACGCCTTCCATCGGGGCTGGGGACTGCAAGCGCGCTAATCCCTGGGCCACCGCCTGGATTGGACAAGGGAAATTCGGTCCCGCGCTCCGGGAAAGATGTCTCCGCCAGGCCTAGCGCCGCGCCGGTGGCACTATCCCCGAGCCGGAGTGCCGATCGCTCCGCCTGAGGATGTTGGGGGTCGTAGGGCTTGATTTCATCGAAGGTGACGCGCGCGCCGTCCGGGCTCACCGAGAAGGATTGCCCCGCGACATCTGTCGGCAAGAGCGGCGGCAGGGAGAATATCCGCTCGGCCTGTCCCGGCTTGTAGACATGAACCACCCGCTTGTTGTCGAGCAGCCAGGCGGTGTCGTCCGTGGTCCAGCTGATCGCAACGATCCGTCTTATGTCCGGGATAGCTCCGGGCGCAGAATGCCCCTCACTATCGATGACGTGCAGCGGGCAAATATCGAAGGCATTGCAACCCAATATCGTCCAACGGCCATCCGGCGAGCGTGCCGCCAGCGAGGGATGATCCAGCGTCAGCAGCGGCGGTTCGGCGGCGTCATTTTCGATGGGCAGCCAGGAGAGCGGCACCGGCGGATAGGAATCGTCCTCCCTCCGCGACGCCGATCCCAGCAGCAGGAGCTTGCGGCTGTCCGTGGACCAGAACAGCGCCGAGGCGGGCACGTCGCGCAAAACTCGGCGCGTGGCGATGTCCCAAATGACGGTTTCGTGCTGCATGCCGAAATCGAAGTCGATCGTGCTGGCGAAGCGCTTGCCGTCCGGCGAAACGATGATCCGCGCGATGTTGAACGACTGCTCACTGTCCAGGCTGTGCGGTACGCGCGATCGATCGAGAGGCATGATATCGCGGGAGAGCAGGTGCCCGGAGACTGCATCCCAGACCAGGATCGCCAGATCGGTGCCGCCCGTAAGAAGCAGCCTCCCGTCCGGGCTCCACGCTGCGGCTGTTACCGATCCGTCATGTCCTGTTTGCAGGACCAATTTCGGCTGAAGATCGGCCGCGAAGACACGTGCGTTGCACACGACAAGAAAAAGAAAGAGTGCCGCGGCCAAAGGGCGTATCATTAGCGCAACATGCTGTCCTGCAAACCGCAGGGCAAGACGCCGTATCAATTGCCACCGAGGCTTCCGTTTAAGCCCGCGAATGCGGTCAATGTCTTGCGGAGCGCGGCCCGTGATAGTCGGCGAAATAGCCGATCAAGCCATAGTCTTCAGTGGCCCGGCTGTAGCCGCCGGTCATCTGCGCATAGTAATGTGCCGGCGAAAATCGGAATTCCGCCTCGCGGGCAACGGGAACGATTTTCAGGTTCGCATCCGGCATGATGATATGCGCAAAGCGGATCGCACCTCCCATTACCGTAATGTAAGGCCGACTGGCTTTATCGGAATATGCTGAAGCGTCGTTGCGGCCCATCGTCACGACAATCCCGTTATCGGCAACGTGAACCGCGGTGAGCTTGCCGTAGAGCTGCGGGGCAGGAAACATTCCGGACACGGGGATGATCAGGGAATCGCCGTCGATCCGCAGCACGTTTGGATCGTGGGATTTGATCAGGGCGGCCGTGCCGAGGCCAATCCTGTCGAGAAATCCTTTGGAAAAGACACCCGCCGCTTTCATGCGGATTATGCGCAGCCGCAAATCGCCCCGGGGCGTAACCTCCGGCACGGATACGGCAGTGAAACCAAGCGGCAATCCGATCTTGTGGAGCTTGCCCTTGATCAGGATTGTGTTGCCGGCGAACGAAATGCGCGCATCCGTTATGCCCGCGCCGGACGCCGGCACGACGTGGCGGTTTATCAGCGCTGCCATGGTCGCGGCTGGCACGACGACGCGGCACTTGGTGATTTGGATGCCATAGGAATTCACATCGTTGAGATCGATGATCTTTCCTGGCTTGGCCGCGACCAATGTGCCTTCGAGATCGTCGATCTGGGAACTTGCATCATCGAATTGAAATAGCCGGATGTGCCGCATCGAGATATGCGGAGCGGCCCGGTGTGGCGCGGCGGCCGGCACAGATGCCGCCAGCGAAAGCGCCACGATGGCTTCGCATCCGAGGCGCCCGAGACTCACTGCGGCACGCGGGTCAACTTGGCGAGGTGACCCGCCATGGCAGGGTAGAGGCTGAGCATGGCCCAGACCGCGTTACGCGACCAATCCTGCTTCCCGGCGCGCTGAAGCAGCATAGCGAGCCGGACCCGGTTGCCGAATTCTTTGCGGACGGCGGTGGCATGATCCCGTGACGTTCCGCCTGCGGAAACCATCGCCGCTCCCATGACCGCGCTGCGCAGCGCAATCGCCATGCCCTCACCGCAAAAGGATGGGATGACCGTTCCTTGATCGCCAAGCCTGAAGAAGCCGTCGAGTGCATCTCCTGCGTGGAGAAAGCCGTAGGGTACGCCGGCGATCGCAAGGGGCTTCGGCGATAGCGGGACGGCGTCACCCAGCAGCGCCTCAAGGTGCGGTTCGAGCAGAAGGCGTGCGAGCAACTGCTCCCAAGTCCCGCCAACGCTCGCCAGCTGGCGCTTGCCGATCAGTAAGCAGAGATTGGCCTTGCGGTCTTCGACCAACTGGAGCCCCGCATAGCCGCCCTCGAAGAGGATAACGACGATCAGGCCCTCAAGCTCTGCGCCGGCGGACGGCGAAAGCTGCCAATACGTCTTGAAGCCCACATAGCCAATCTCGCAGCCGCCGGTATCGCGCGCCGCGCCCCGAACCTCATGCTTTCCGCTGGCGAGCATCAGCACCGCCGGGCGCAGACTTCCGGCGGCCGTCTCAACACAGGTCGAGCGTATTTCCCGCGCCGCCGTACCGCGTTCGATGGTGGCGCCCGCCGCCGCCGCCCTATCGAGCAATGCCGCGTCCAACCGCTTGCGCGTGATCCCGCGCGCGATGAAAGGCAGCGGCGCTTCGATGGTGTGGCGCCCGTTGACGAGGCGCAGCGTGGTGATCGCGGACGCGCCGAGGTAATCCAGATCAACGCCCAGCCTCGCGAGGGTCTGTTGCGGGCCCTCGGAAAGAAATTCGCCACAGATCTTGTGCGCCGGTTGGCTGTCCCGCTCCAGCAAGCGGACATGACGCCCGGCCCGCGCCAGCAAGGTGGCGGCAGCTCCCCCGGCAAGACCGCCGCCGACAATGACGACATCATCCGTCATTTCAGCCGCTCAAGGCACCAGCGAAAAGGAAGGCGCCAGCGCAGTCTCACCGCCTGGCTGGGAAGCCCGGCCGAGGCGATCAGGCGCGTCCAATCGGCCTGCGTGAAACTTCGAGCGACGGATAGAGCGCCGTCATGCCGCACGATCGGGTGCCAGCGAGCCAAAGCCGCCAGCGCGCGAAAGCCATGATAAGCGATCGGGTGGCGGTGAAGATCGTTGATGAACCATCCGCGCAGGGCGCGACCGTCCATCCAGCGGAGGAACGCGACAATCTCGGCGTCGGTCATATGATGGGTAACCAGCGAGCTAATGATCAGATCGATCGGCTGCGCTGGGTCCAGGGAGAAGGCATCGCCGGTGATATAGTCGATCGGCATGTCCGCCGGTGTGCGGGCGCGTGCGGCGGGGGCACTTCGGGGGTTGATGTCGTAGCCCATTAGATGCACCGATGGACGGTGTTTGAGGCTGCGTGCCAGCGCACGGAGCATGTCGCCGTCGCCGAAGCCGACGTCGAGGATCGTGATCGGGGTATCGATCGGCACATTCCGCAACGCGCGTTGCACGAACCGGAGCGTAGGCGGTCGCGCGCGCGTCACGCCGTTCACCCGCGCCAGATCGGCAAGCACGGCCGCGAATGTCTCGGCTGAGAGATCATCGCCGTCCATCTGTTCGGGTTCCGTCGAGCGTGCGGCGAGCGAGGTCATCGCTTGGCAAGCCGCGTGAAGCGAAAGCTCTCTGCAGCCAGCCCTGGCCCGAACGCAATTGCGAAACCCGCTCTCTCTACCACATCGGCCTTTTCGATCATGGCGGCCAAGACGAACATCAACGTCGCCGAAGACATGTTGCCGAAGTTTCGCAATATCTCGCGCGACCAATCGAGCGCTTGCGGGGCGAGCCCGAAGCCCTGTTCGACCGCATCCAGGATCGATCTTCCCCCGGCATGAACTGCCCACAAGCCATAGTCCGCCGGCTTGCGACCACGCAGCAGTCCTTCGACCGCGCCGTCGAAGATCTCGGCGGCCAGCGCACGGCCGATGTGGCCCGGCACCTCGCCGCCCAGATGCATATCGAAGCCCTGGTCGCCGATCTGCCACGTGATCGATCCCGCGGTGTCGGCGATCGTCGCGGCGCGGAAATCTTGAAGTGCGATGCCATGCGGCTCGGCGGTGACGATCGCGGCTGCACAGCCGTCTCCGAACAGCAGCATCGACAGCATGCGTTCGAGATCGGGCGTGCGCTGAAAGTGCAGCGAACAAAGCTCGATATTGACGACAAGCACACGGGCGAGGGGGGTTGAGCGGACGATATGGTGCGCGAGACGAAGCGCGTTGACGGCCGCGTAACAGCCCATGAACCCTACCAGCGTTCGCTCGACGCCGGGATTGAGGCCAATATCCGTGACGATGATCTGATCGAGCCCGGGCGCCACGAAGCCGGTGCAGGAGGCGACGACAAGGTGGGTTATGCCTTTGATCTCGGCCTCATCCATCCGCAACGCACCGATCGCCTCGGCGGCGAGCTGCGGCGCCCAGCGTGCGTAGCGCGCCATCCGCGCGGCGGTGCTAGGCCACTCGCCGAGCCCGTAGAAGCCCTCGCTGTCCGTAACCTGGCCATCGGGGAGCAGCACCGGCTCGAGAAAGGAAAAGCGGCGATCGATGCCGGCACGGGCGACCATGCGCAGGAAAACCTGGCGGCGCTTGTCATCGGTTATGGTGCCCGCAACGAAACGCACAAACGCCTCATGCACCTCGTGCGGCGGAACGGCCGTAGCGATGCGGTTGATATGCGCGACCGCCGTCATGCCCGGCGGCCGATCAACACGGCGTTGAGGCCGCCGAAGGCGAAGCTGTTCGAGACAAGATGATCATAAGCGATATCCGAGCGCGCGAGGGCCAGCGGAATATCGCAGGCGGGATCATCCCCGACATGGTTGAGGATAGCCGGCGCGCGCCCAGCCTGAAGCGCTTTCAGGCCGAGCAGAAACTCCAGCGCGCCCGATCCGCCGATCAGGTGACCGTGCGCGGATTTGGTGGCGATCACCAGACTTTCGGACAGCGCATCGCCATAGACCGCGCGAATCGCCGCAGCCTCGGTCGCGTCATTAAGGCGGGTGCCGGTGCCATGGCTGGAGATCAGCACCGGCACGTCGAGTGGGAGCCCGGCATCGGCGTGCGCCGCGCGAATGGCCGCCTCTATGCCAGTCTGATCGGGCATGGTGATATGCGCGGCATCGCTGGTCGCGCCGTACCCGATCAATTCGCCGTGGATTGTGGCTCCGCGCGCGACCGCATGATCCCACGCTTCGAGCACCAGGATCGCCGCACCCTCGCCGAGTACCATCCCCTGCCGGTCGATCGAGAAGGGCCGGCAGGTGTCGGTCGCCAAGGCGCCGAGGGATGACCATGCGACCCACGAGCCCAAGGTCAGGCACGCCTCGGTGCCGCCGGCGATCACCACATCGGCGCGGCCGGCACGGATCATGTGCATGGCTTCGCCGAGCGCGTGGGCGGAAGAGGCGCAGGCGCTGGCGATGGTTAGGGCAGGGCCGTGGATGCCGAACAGCATCGCCAATTGGCTCGCCGGCGCCGATATCATCGCGGTCGGGATCGTCTGCGGGTGCACCTTAGTCTGCCCACGCTCGTAAAGCCGCCGGTACGCGCCGTCGAAGGTCTCGTTTCCGCCGCTGCCGCAGCCGATCAGAATGGCGGTGCGCCGGTTCAGGACGGGATCGCCGATCAGCCCGGCATCTTCGATGGCCTCGGTCGCCGCCACGAGAGCGAATCGCGTCAGCGGATCGATCTGGCCAACGGCGCGGCGATCGAAATGCACCGCCAGCCCGGATTGGTCCAGTTCTCTGATCGGCGCAGCTGGGCCCGAAAGACGAGGCTCGCCATCGCGCGGCAAGGCGAAAGCGGTGATCGCGCCGTGGCCTTCGATGGTGCGTGACCAGTTCGCCGCCAGGCCCTGGCCGAGGCCGCTCACGCACCCCATCCCGGTGACGGCGACCCGGATGGTCAAGCGGCACCGACCTTTGCCATGATCAGGTCAACGAACTGCCCCAGCGTCTCGCATACGGTCACATCCTCGACAGCGATTTCCACGCCATATTTGTCCTCAACGGCGAACAGCACGCTGACCACATCCAGCGAAGCAATGTCGAGCGAAGCCAAGGTGGCGGAGGGATTCAATCTTTCCGGGTCAATTCGCGCTTCCTCCGCAATGATGGCGATGATTTCGGCGGTGGTGGGCGGGACAGTCATGGGGTCGACACGTGTTTTTGTTTCCATTTGCCTGCGGGATTAACGGATCAGAACGATCGATATCAGACCTTGGCACCATCTGGTGCCGAATGCGCGATTTTGAAATGGCTACGTCGCTTACCGACATAGACATAGCGCGGTGCACCGCTGCTGTGCATGCGGCGGGTCGCCATGCATCGGTGCGAACTCGGCTAAGCGCCACCGATCAGGATGCCGGCCGCCAGCACGAGCATGCCGCCCAGCATGACCTTGGCGGCCGCCGCGATTGGCGGCGTATCCATGTAGCGATATTGGATCCAGGCAATCGCGCCGAGTTCGATGGCAACGACGATGCCGGCGACGATCAGGGCCAGCTGAAAGTTGGGGATGAGGAACGGCAGCGTGTGCCCGATGCCCCCCGCCGTGGTCATCGCCCCGCAGACGATCCCGCGTAGCAGGGGCGCACCACGCCCGGAGAGCTTGCCATCGTCCGCCAGCGCCTCAGCAAAGCCCATCGAGATGCCGGCGCCGATGGATGCCGCCATGCCGACGAGGAAGGCGTTGAACGGCTGGTGCGTCGCAAAAGCGGCGGCGAACACGGGCGCCAGGGTCGAAACGGACCCGTCCATCAGTCCGACAAGCCCGGGTTGCACGATCTGAAGCACGAAGCGGCGCTGCGCATGATCGTCTTCGGCGGCTCGCTTACCAGGCGGCAACCGCTTTCCTTCGACCTCATTCGCGGTGGCGATATGCTCCATCTCGACGGCGGCGAGATCGCCGAGCAACTTGCGCACGGCGGGATCGGTCGTGCGGGCCGCCGCCTGACGATAGAAGCGGCTCGCATTATGCTCCATGGTGCTGGCCGCGGCGCGGATCGCGTCGACCCCCCGCCGGATCACCTGCTTCGGCGAAGGCGGGCAGGGTGCGCCGCGGACTTCCCGCCGGGTGATGTAGGGAAGATGCTTTCCGAACCGACCCTGATAGAGATCCAGAAGGGCGCGGCGGTGGGTGTCCTCTTCCGCCGCCATCTCATCGAAGACTTTTGCCGAGTCCGGGTAATCCGTCCGAAGATATTCGGCGAAGTCACCGTAGATGCGACTATCCTCCTCCTCATTGCTGATCGCCAGTGCGAGCATTTCGCGCTCGGTCAGCTCGTCAAACGCCCGCATGGTATCCTCGGCTATTTGGGTTGCGCACTGGTCTTCGGGGCATGCCTGTCGGTGCGGGCGCTGCCTACTTTCTCACCGGCGTCAACTTGGTGGCTCTGCTCTGTGGTAATGGCGGTAATCGCGATACCCTCCTAGATCGTCGGCGGCGAGAGGGATTCCATTCTTTGCTGCTTCTGGGGTCGGTTTCTGAGTGCCGTGATCAGTTTTCAATGATGTACCGGCCCAAGTTAAGGTAGCGCATGTCCCACTAAGATAGGATCCTCGGCAATCAAAGTGATCACGGTCAATCGGCCGACGGGAGGCGATAGTGTTACAGGGGTTCCAGCAGTTCATCTCGGGCGGATACGAGCCGCACGGCTACTGCCTTTTGTGGCAGCCGGGCCTGATCTGGACCCACGTGATTTCGGACGCTCTGATCGCGGCGGCCTATTTCTCGATTCCGCTTGCGCTGGTCCGCTTCGTCCGGAGGCGTCCGGACATCGCGTTCGGATGGATCATCTGGCTGTTCGCGCTGTTCATCCTCGCCTGTGGAACGACCCACCTGATGGGGATCTGGAATCTCTGGCACGGCGATTACGGTGTGGAGGCGCTGGTTAAGGCGATTACCGCCGCCGCCTCCGTTCCGACGGCTTTCCTGCTATGGCGGCTGGTCCCGCAGGCGCTCGCCATCCCTTCGCCGCTTCAATTGCAGTACGCCAACGAAGAATTGCGGGCCACCGTCGCGGATCGTGACCGTGCCCTCCAGCAGGTCCAGGCCGAGATCGCGCATCGCGAGCGGGCCGAGGCCGCCTTGCTGCAGGCGCAAAAGATGGATGCGATCGGGCAGCTGACCGGCGGCATCGCCCACGATTTCAACAATCTCCTTCAGGCTGTAGGAGGCAATCTGGATCTCATCCGGTCTCAGCCGGGCAATCCGGAGAAGATCGCTCGCTGGGCCGACAATGCCAGCAAGGGCGTTGTTCGCGGGACGAAGCTGACCGGGCAGCTGCTTGCCTTCTCACGCACGCAGCGACTGGAACTGCGGCCTCTCGAACTGAACGCCTTGCTTCAGGGCATGCAGGAGCTGATCCGGTCGAGCGTTGGCTCGTCACTGCGCTATGATCTGCAACTCGAGCAGGATCTCTGCCATGTCCTCGGCGATCCGACGCAAATCGAACTCGCTGTTCTGAACCTGGCGATCAATGCGCGTGACGCGATGCCGCAGGGGGGCGCGTTGGCGATATCGACCCAACAGGTGGCCATCGACGTGGGCCACGCGGATCTGTCTCCTGGTTCCTATGTGGAACTCGCGGTCACTGACACCGGGGTTGGAATGCCCCCCGAGATTCTCGCGCGCGCGCTTGATCCGTTCTTCACAACCAAGGGCATTGGTTCCGGCACGGGGCTTGGATTGAGCATGGCCTTCGGCGTCGCCAAGCAGTCGGGTGGCACGCTTACGATCCGGTCGACCGTTGGCGAGGGGACCACGGTCGCGCTGCTTTTGCCGTGCGCCGAGGCGGAAGAGGCGAGGCCCGCGTCGCCGCCAACGCTGACCGACATAGCGCCTGATGGCTTGCTCGGGCTGCGCATCGCGGTGGTCGACGACGATCCTGACGTACGTCAGTTCGTGGTGGACTGCCTATCGAGCCACGGAGCGACATGTGAGGCTTTCGAGGAAGGAGCGGCGTTCCTGACCCGGTTTACGGATGGATTGGTCGACCTAGTGTTTGTCGATTATGCGATGCCCGGCCTGAGCGGGGCTCAGGTCGCCCGCCGCACAAAGGAAATCGATTCCCAGGTACGGGTCTTCGTCATGACCGGCTACGCGGACAGCCGCGCGCTGGATGAGATACTGGGCGACGTCGAGGTGATGAGAAAACCGTTCTCGGCCGAAGTGTTGCTGGCAGCGGCTAAGTCTGGATTCATACAGCGATAGGCTGGGAGGCGCTATCCCCCAGCTATCAGCGTCGCCGCGAAAGGAACAGGAAGACCAAGCCGATCACCGCGAGTAGCGCGCCGCGCACAGCCCAAGGACGCTGGTCAATCATGAAGCTGGACGCTGGCCACTTTATCAGACCCACGCCTTGACCAATCCATAAGAGTCCGGAGAGCAAGGCCGCTACACCCAGGATCTGCAGAGCAATCTTCACGCTTGTTCCCCCTAAATTATCGTAAGTTAGCGCTCAAACAACTCACAGCAGAAGGATACTGATCAGATCCGCTCCGCGAATTGCTTGTAGCGATGTGATCCGGTCTTTCAACTTACTTACCGCAATATGGGTCGACGACCCTATTTTGAATCGGGGGCTCTGTCACTCCACTTACCTTTCCGTAACCATATTCCGCCAGGGTCGCGCGCTATGCTAATGACCCCCATCGGTGTGCCGGTGCCCGCGAAGCCTGCCATGCGACCGCATTACGATCTGGTCGTAATCGGCAGTGGGCCGTCAGGCCGACGCGGGGCCGTACAGGCGGCGAAGCTCGGGAAATCGGTATTGGTGGTGGAGAAGGGGCGGCGCGTCGGCGGCGTTTCGGTTCACACCGGCACGATTCCGTCCAAAACGATGCGCGAGACGGTGCTCAATCTCTCGGGCTGGCGCGAGCGGGGCTTCTATGGACGCAGCTATCGTGTGAAGCAGGATATCTCGGCCGCGGACCTGATGGGCCGGCTGCACAAGACGCTGAGCTACGAAGTGGAGGTGCTGGAGCACCAATTCCATCGCAACGGCGTCCAATGGGCGCATGGCATGGCGCGCTTCGTTGATCCCCATACGATCGAGATCGTTGCCGATGATGGCGATTGCCGACGGGTGAAGGCGGACCGCGTGTTGCTCGCCTGCGGCACCAAGCCGTTTCGTCCCGATTATGTGCCGTTCGATGGATCGATCGTGCTCGACGGCGACGAAATCCTCGATATCGAGCGGCTGCCGAGGAGCCTGACCGTGATCGGCGCGGGTGTGATCGGGGTGGAATATGCCACGATCTTTTCGGCGCTGGACGTCGCGGTCACGCTGATCGAGCCGCGCGAGACCTTCCTCGATTTCATCGACAAGGAGCTGATGGAAGAGTTTGTTCACGAGCTGCGCGATCGCAATGTCGGTTTGCAGCTCGGATCAGCGGTCAAGGAAATCGCCGTTGCGAACGGTCGCGCGCGGTGTCGGCTGGAGAATGGTCGCAGCGTGGTCAGCGACATGCTGTTGTTCGCGGCGGGCCGGGTCGGCGCCGTGCAGGGGCTGGACCTCGAGAATGCCGGGCTTACCGCCGATCATCGCGGCCGGCTCTCGGTCGATGGCCAAACGATGCAGACCACGCAGCCCCACATCTACGCCACCGGCGATCTGATCGGCTTTCCCAGCCTTGCCTCCACCTCGATGGAGCAGGGCCGTTTGGCGACATTGCATGCTTTCGGCCACCAGCCGCCGTCGCCGCCGGAATTCTTTCCGTACGGTATCTATTCGGTGCCGGAGATATCGGTGGTGGGGATGAGCGAGGAGGAGGTGCAGCGCCGCGGTATCGCCTATGAAACCGGTATCGCCCGGTTTCGCGAAACCTCGCGCGGCCACATCATGGGGCTGGAGAACGGGATGATGAAGATGCTCTTCTCCATCAAGTCGCGCCGCCTGCTGGGCGTCCACATCATTGGCGAAGGTGCGACCGAGCTCATCCATATCGGCCATGCGGTGCTCAACCTCAAAGGCACGATCGATTACTTCCTCCAGAACACGTTCAACTACCCGACGCTGGCGGAAGCCTATAAGATCGCCGGCCTGGATGCCTGGAACAAGCTGCAAGCGGCGGTCCCGCTGAAAGTGTCGAACTGACCAAATCCGTCGTTTTGACCTGGCCAGAGGCGGCTTTGGCCCGCTAGGGGTGGCCTATGGCAAACGGCTGGATCATCGATGAAGAGGCGCGGCTGCAGACGCTGCGCTCCTTCGGCATATTGGACAGCGCCGCCGAGGACGCATTCGACACTTTGGTCGAGAAAGCCTCCGCGCTTTGCGAGACGCCCGTTGCGCTGATCACGCTGCTCGATCGGGACCGCCAGTGGTTCAAGGCGGCGATCGGAACGGAGATTCGTGAGACACCTATAGAGCTGGCGATCTGCACGCATGCCCTGGCGCACGGCGGCACTTTGGTGATCACGGACCTCAGCGAAGACGAGAGGACCAGCAGCAATCCCCTCGTGGCCAGCGAGCCGCACGCACGCTTTTATGCCGGATCGCCGATTGTGGTGGAGGGTCAGGCGCTCGGCACGCTCTGCGTGCTATCGTTCGCGCCGAGACCGAAAGGGCTTTCCGAGGTGCAGCGATCCGGCCTGGAAGGCTTGGCGACCGAGGCCGCGCGACTGATCGTCAAGGATCGGTTGGAAGGGAAAGCGGTGCCTGCGGACAGGCGTTGAAAGGCGCCCGGTCCTCGGCATGGTTGCGCGGACGAAGATCGGCTCTGGAGACGATGATGGCGAACCTGTCCGCTAAGGCCCCTTGGCACCTTTGGCTCGTCGGTATTGTGGCGGTCCTGTTCAACGCAATAGGCGTGTTCGATTTTGTGATGAGCATGGCACAAGGCGCCGCCTATCAGGCGCGGGCCGGCATGACCGCCGAGCAAATCGCGCATTATCAGGACTTGCCAGCGTGGATGATTATCACGTGGGCGGTAGGTGTGTTCGCGGCTTTCGCGGCATCGATCCTGTTGCTGCTGCGTCGGCGCGCGTCTTATCCCGTGTTCGTTCTGTCGCTAGCCGCGTTTCTGATCAGCCTGGACTACACATATCTGCTTACCCACGATGGCGCGATTATGGGACCGCAGATGGCGATTACCAGCGCTGTCATTACCGTGTTTCTGCTACTCTTCTGTTGGTATTCGCGCTGGATGATCGGGCGAGGCAAGTTGGTCTGACGGAACAAGGCACCTGCCGCTAGGCGCGCAATTGTCGTGCGATGCAGCCTTTTGCCTGCGCGGCCAGCCACAGGCGTCCCATACCTTCGTTCAGCGCGGGCGGATCGATGGGGCATAAACCGGATCCAGGGTAGAAGCTCATCTCGCCGAACAGCGGCTGTTCATCGGGCTGATAGAAATCCACCCTCACAAAGTCGAAGTCGGCGGCCAGGGTTTCGGCTGCGTCCAGCATCGCTTGCAGGGCGGTCGGACGTGCGACCGTCGACTTGTCACTGCCCAAAGCATGCCAGTCTCGATCATACAGTACCCAGCGGTGGCGCCGTTCGCGATCCAGGTGAACTTGGACGTGCGTCGCTTGTCCGCCGAATACGAAAACCTTGTAGTCGAGCGGCAGCTCGCCATCCCTACCGATCATCGGCTCGATCAGCAGCCCGCGGGGGATGTGGGCGTAAGCCCACTCATCAAGCCACCATCCGTAATGGCCGCGCATCCATTTGGCCGACGAAGATCGCGCCCTGCGCCAGTCGGCTGCACCGCTCCGGACGAAGACGTTCTGATTGCAACCATGGCGCGATTTGACGACAATCGGCCCGTCCACAGGGGCTTGCAGCGGCAGCTCGATCCCTGACCAGAGCAGAGGTACGACCCACTCCCGTCCCAACTGGCTCGCCGCAAAAGCCTTTGCGGTCACCTTGTCGGCTAACAACGGCATTCTTGGATCCCGGTCGAACAATTTTCTTACCTGGATCAACTCGGTCAACAACGTCGGAACGGTAAGCTTTGGCACGCGCCCATGACGCCACAAATAGGTCAGGCCTATACGCACGCGCGCTGCAGTCTCGCTTTCAAACATCATCGGGCTTTTGCAATCGTCGACACTTAAGCAGCCCCAAGCCTGATTGTTCTACGACCGATCCCGCAATCGGCCATCAACTTGGCTCCCTGCGACGGTGGGTTGATGAGATGGTATCAACCTGCCAGCACGCTGAAATGTTCAGGAGTAACGCAGAAGATGAAGCCCAGCCCGCCTGGGGCAATCAGCATTTGGGCGCCGCTCATATCTCCGCGATGCTTCCAGCGGAACCGGTTGATCGCATCATGCCACTGCGTTCGACCGCCCGGCGGCCAAGCGCCGAACCTTGCGGTGACCTAAGGTGATTGCCGCCGGTCATAACGAACGAGCTTGGAACCGGCAGGATCGGATACCAGTTTCGTACCTAGTAGGCCGGGGGATTGCGTGACCAAACTCGCCGATGTCTTTCCAGGATCTGGCGAGATGGCCGCGCTCATGCGCAACAACGATTGGGAGCGGTCGTCACTCGGGCCCGTCGATCGGTGGCCGGAAGCCCTCAAGACGGCGGTACGCATCCTGCTGACCAGCCGGTTCGATATGTGGGTTGGCTGGGGTGACGATGTCGCATTTCTCTACAATGACGCCTACCGCCCGACGCTCGGCAGCAAACATCCGGCGTCACTCGCCAAACCGACCAGAGAGTTGTGGGCGGAAATCTGGCCCGACGTCGGCCCGCTGATCGAGCAGGTGTATCGTACAGGGGAGGCTACGTGGAGCGAAGCGATGCTCCTGTTGCTCGAGCGCAATGGCTATTCGGAAGAGACCTATCACACCTTTTCCTACAGCCCGATTTTCGATGATGACGGCAAGGTAGGTGGGCTCCTTTGTGCGGTCGTCGAGGAAACCAACCGGGTCATCGATCGGCGCCGATTGGAATCGCTGCGTATTCTGGGAGCAGAACTGACGAGCGCAGAGTCCCCGCAAGAGGTTCTCGGTGCGGCCCAGAATGCGCTGATGAGCAATACCAAGGATATCCCGTTCAGCCTGACCTACATGTTCTACGATGGCGATGCGCACCTTATCGATCGTTCGGGGTTCGCAGGCGCGCCGTCGGATCGTGTCGAGCGGCTGATCGCCAAGCAAAACAAGCGGTGGCCGCTTCACGATGACGGCGCTCTCATCAATCTCGATCCCGGATGGCCGAGTGGTGCCTGGAGCCGATCGCCTCATCAAGCCACCGTCGTCTCGCTACGAGGGCAGGGCGGCGAGGACGCTCATGGCGCCATCGTGATCGGTCTTAATCCTCATCGTCCGGCGAACGCGGAATATTTCAGCTATTTGAAATTGCTTGGAGCGCAGATCGCATCCGGCCTTGCCAGTTCCCAGGCGCGTGACGCAGCGCGTCGCCGCGCGGCGGCGTTGGCTGAAGTGGCGTCGCTCCGCGAGCAGGCCGAACAGACGCTGCGCCAGGTCAATGCCCAGCTCGCTGTCGAAGTCGAAACGCGAACGCTGGAGCGTGACCGTCTTCGAAATCTGTTTCAGCGCGCGCCGGGCTTCATGTGCGTGCTGCAGGGCCCGGACCATGTCTTCGAGTTCATGAATGAGGCCTATTACCAGCTGGTCGGTCATCGCGACCTGATCGGCTTGCCGGTGGCGGTCGCGCTCCCTGAAATTCTGGGACAAGGCTTCATCGAGTTGCTCGATGAAGTTTTTCACAGTGGACGGCCCTTCATTGGCCGAAAGATGGAAGCCAATCTTCAGCGCGCGCCCGGCAGTCCGCTCGAAAAACGGTATCTTAACCTTGTCTACCAGCCGATCGTCGAGGCCGACGGCAGCATTTCCGGCATATTCGCCGAGGGTCATGACGTTACCGATCAAGTCGTCAGCGAAGCCGCTCTCCAAGAACTGAACGCTGAACTTGAGCGCAAGATCATCGAACGGACCCAGGCGCGCGGTCTCACCTGGCAACTGAGCCCGGATTTGTTGGGGGCACTTAACTCCGAAGGCTATTTCGAGACCTCGAATCCAGCCTGGCAAACGGTGCTCGGTTGGAGCGAGGCCGAGGTCGCCAGCCACTCCATCTTTGATTTCCTTCATCCAGATGACGTCGAACGTACGCGCGGAGGCTTCCTGCTAACCCAACAGGGGCAGGCCGCGATCCGCTTTCCAAACCGATTTCGATGTAAAGACGGGAATTATCGCTGGATCAGTTGGGTCGGCGTCCCTGAGGAAGGGATGGTCTATTGCTCGGGCCGTGACATCACCGAAGATGTTGCCGCGCAGGAAGAGCGCGATCGCCTCTGGACGCTGACCGAGGATTTGCTGGCTCGGGCGGACTATGCGGGCAACCTGATCGCGGTCAATCCGGCATGGACGCGCGTGCTGGGCTGGTCGGAGAAAAAACTTCTTACGGAGCCGTATGCAGCGATAATCCATCCCGATAACGTGCCGGACGTCACAGCTGCTCTGGCGGAAATGGGGAGGACTGGGCAGCCGACGCGCTTCGAGAACAAGATCCTTGCGGCTGACGGTCAATGGACACCGATCGGCTGGACCGTTTCTCCCGAACCGGGCGCTGATTTCTTCATTGCCATCGGCCGGGACCTTCGCAGCGATAAGGCACGGGAGCGTGAACTTATCGAGGCGCAGGAAGCGCTGCGCCAATCTCAGAAGATGGAGGCCGTCGGCCAACTCACGGGCGGAATAGCGCACGACTTCAACAATCTGCTCGCCGGGATCAGCGGTAACCTGGAATTGCTGGAGCTTCGCCTGAGCCGCGGCGAAACGACCAGCCTCGATCGCTACGTTAGCAACGCCCAGGACGGAACACGACGTGCCGCATCGCTGACGCAGCGCCTGCTCGCTTTTTCACGCCGCCAGACGCTCGATCCCAAGGCCATCGATGTCAATGCTTTGATCAGCGGAATGGAGGATCTCATCCGCCGCACGGTTGGGCCGGCGATAGAGGTGGAAGTGGTCGGCGCCGGTGGGCTGTGGACGACCATGGTCGATCCATCGCAGCTTGAGAATGCCTTGTTGAATCTGGTGATCAATGCCCGCGATGCCATGTCGGGCATGGGCCGGATCACGATCGAGACGGCCAACAAATGGCTGGACGACCGCGCCGGCAAAGCCAGAGAACTCCCGCCGGGTCAGTATATCTCGCTCTGTGTCACCGATACCGGCACGGGGATGTCGTCCGACGTGATTGAGCAGGCGTTTGATCCCTTCTTCACCACCAAGCCGCTTGGCCAAGGAACTGGGCTCGGCCTTTCGATGATCCACGGCTTTGTCCGCCAGTCCGGTGGTCAGGTGCGGATCTATTCGGAATTGGGGCAGGGCACGACGATGTGCCTTTATCTTCCGCGTTTCGCCGGTGCCGCCGAGGCCGAAGCCGGCGCCGAAACCCACCAATCGCCCGAGGAGGGGCACGGCGAAACGATCGTCGTCATCGACGATGAGGAATCAGTCCGCGCATTGGTGGTCGAGGTTCTGAATGACGCGGGATACACCGTCGTCGAAGCCAAAGACGGCCCTTCCGGGCTGGAGGCGTTGCGATCGGAGCGTAAGGTGGATCTCCTGATCACCGACGTCGGGCTACCCGGCGGGTTGAACGGGCGGCAGGTCGCGGACGCGGCAAGAGTATTCCGGGAAAACCTGCAAATCCTGTTTATCACCGGTTATGCGGAGAATGCAGCGGTGGGCAATGGCTTCCTGGAGCATGGCATGGAAGTCATCACCAAGCCCTTCGGGGTTACAGCGCTTGCGGCCAAAGTTCGCGATATGCTCGATCGGCGGCTGTGATCTGCCGGTCATCGCTCGGACCGTCTCGCGCTGAATCAGATGGGCGCACCCTCGATAATGTGAACGGTTAGACCGCCTGCCGTTCGCGCCTTTTGCCGCATGATGCGAAGATCGTCCACGCCCGGCTGTTGAGGCAAGCAGGCGCCGCCACCTGCGCGGCGCGGCTCTCGATCGGCTCGGGCTTTCGTTGCCGTCTAGCGGGCGTGCAGTGGAAGGCTGAAGGCCAGCATAGCCGTGCAGGCGCACGGACAAGGCGTCGACCTCCTGGCGGAGCGGCGAGGCGACCATTTTCACGAGTGAGATCTGCGGACCGGGCTTGCGGCCCCGTGACCGCTCAGAGAGGACGCTGGTGTGGACCGGCCCGAATTGATCGATGGACCCAACCGCTACGTGTGCCCAGCACGCTCAGTTGCAAGCGGCGGCGACGCACAACAAGTCGCAGTTTGCGATAGCAGCTATCGCAGCCATCAATTCGACGGCGTCGCGCGCGGCGCATACGCCGGTCATAGCTGAAGGGCCGGTCCGCCCTAACGGGAAGTTCGGACCTCGACCTGATGCCTCACGCCTGTCAGAAACCGCGAAGACCATAACGGGCGCAGTGTTCATCATCCTGTGCTGTCCGGAGGGGACGTCATGATCGTGCAGAAAGTCCTGGTTGTGGGCGCGGGCCTTGCCGGCCTGTCGGCGGCGATCGCGCTCGCGCAGCGCGGGGTACAGGTCACGATTGCGACGCTTGATCCGCGGGCCGAGGGCACATCGATCACGATCACCAATCGTGCAGTCGACGCGGTCGAGGCGCTCGGCGTGCTCGACGCCTGCTTGGCCGAGGGCCTGACGCCGGCGGACGGGAAGTCGATCTTCTCGGCCGTGTGGGACGGCGCGGGCAACCCTGTGCCGGTGCCGACGTCACCGATCCCGCCGACGCGGCTGCCGGCCTACATTGCCATCTATCGCCCCGATCTCAGCCGCATTCTCACTGACGCCGCAGAGGCGGCCGGCGTCACGATCCGCGCGGGCGTCTCGTTCACTGCGCTGGAGGACAAGGGATCGCATGTCGACGTCGCGTTCACCGATGGCGCGCGCGACCGGTTCGATCTGGTCGTCGGCGCGGACGGCGCGCATTCCGCGGTACGCCGTGTCATCCATCCCGGCATTGCGCCGATCTATACCGGCTGGATGAGCTTTCGCCTGGTGCTGGAAGACGGCCCGGACGGCCCGGCGGGTTTTTACACCCTGCCCGCCGGCAGCGGCATGCTGGCGACCGTACGATTGCCAGGCAACCGGCTCTATCTCGCGGCGGGCAAGCAAATGGAGAATCGCCGGATCGACCAGGCCGAGGCGGTGGCGCTGCTCGATACGGTGCTGGCGCCGTATAGCGCACCGCTGATCCGCGCGATCAGCAACCGTCTGCAAGACCAGCCGAAGGTCTTCGCGCGCCCGTTCGATTATGTGCTGGTGCCTTCGCCCTGGCATCGCGGGCGCGTGACGGTCATCGGCGATGCCGCGCACGCGACGACGCCCAACCTTGCCTCGGGTGGCAGCATCGCGCTCGAGGACGGCGTCGTGCTGGCGGAGGAGCTGGAAAAGGCCGACAGCGTCGCGGGGGCGCTCGATGCCTTCATGGCGCGGCGCTATGCGCGCTGCGCGATGGTCGTCGAAACCAGCCTCGCCATGATGCGCCGGGCGGATGACGGAGACCCTGCCGGGAACGCCGCCTTGCGCGCCCAGGCGATGGCCGAACTCGTAAAGCCCTATTGAGCCGAAGGATATGCAATGACCCGTCCCATCGCCCTGATCACCGGCGCCTCCGCGGGCATTGGCGCGGCATTCGCGCGGCAGATCGCTGCGCGCGGCTACGATCTGGTCCTCGTCGCCCGGCGCGAAGACCGGCTGCGCGCGCTGGCTGGCGAATTGGCCACCGATAGCGAAATTCTGGCCGCCGACCTGGAATCGGATGCCGGCATCGCGCTTGTCGAAGCCCGAATCGCAGACGGCCCGGCGCTGACGCTCGTCATCAACAATGCCGGATTCGCGGCGCGCGGCGCGGTCGCGACGCTCGATCCGGACCGCCTGACCGCGATGCTGCGGCTCAATGTCATCGCACTCAGTCGCCTGTCGCACGCCGCGATGCAGCGCATGGTGGCGGACGGCGCGGGGGCGATCATCAATGTCGCATCGGGGACGGCCTTCCATCAAATCCCCGGCAATGCCGGGTATGGCGCATCGAAAAGCTATGTGACCGCCTTCACCCGCCACATGCAGGGAGAGGCCCGCGGGACGGGAGTCGCCGTGCAATTGCTCGTGCCGGGTGTGATCGACACCGAGTTTCACAGCATCGCTGCGACCTCGATCGACCGTTATCCGCCGGGAATGGTCATGCAGGTGGACGACCTGGTCGCCGCCTCTCTGACCGCACTGGATCGCGGCGAGGCCGTCTGCATTCCCTCGCTCGCCGATGTCGGACTATGGGATGGATTTACCGAGGCCGAAGCCGCGCTCGCGCCCAACGTGTCGCGGCAAAAGCCGGCCGAGCGCTATCGCTAGGCCATGCGGCCGAGCCCGCGGTATGGACAATTCACCAGCGCCGTCCTGTCCGCATATAGTCGGACAGCTGCGGTCCGCTTAAGCGGGTTGCCAGGCCTTCAGCCGTACCATGATCTGCCCGAACAAGGGCGACGCGGTCTGGTCGGTGAGCCATCGCTGTATTCCGGGCAGATGCTGGTCGCCAAACCAGTCCGGATCCGTGGCCGCGAATTGGCGCACGAACGGCATCAGCGCGGCGTCCGTGAACGCCCGCGTCGGGCCGCACAGATACGGTTGGTGACAAAGCCGCGTTTCTAAAGGCGTAAGCAGATCGAGTGCCGCAGCGCGATGGTGCGAGGCATTCGATCCGTATCGCTGCGGATATTTGTAACGATCGAGGTGGAATTTGAAGGGGCCGTCGTTGGCATCGATCAGCGCGCGGTCTTCGCCATCAAGCCATCGTTCCGGATCGTGGCGTACCAACGCCCAGCGCATGATATCGAGGCTCTCCTCGATCACCGCGCCGTCCGGAAGCACTAACACCGGGACGGTGCCTTTAGGTGAGGCCTCGATCATTTGAGGTGGTTTGGCCGAGAGCTTTATCTCTCTGATCTCGAAGGCTGCGCCGCTCACCAGAAGCGCCATGCGCGCCCGCATCGCATAGGGGCAGCGGCGAAAACTGTAGAGGACCACGCTGACCATAGGGTTACCTGAACATATGCTGCGAGATCGGCTCCCATGGGCCGCCGCGGTATCGCCATACCGCAAGTCCCGTGAACCCAATCCCGCGCGGCTGAAAATCGCCTGCCAAGCTTGTTAAGAGCGTCTTCGCTTCGGTCGGCTGAACCTTATTCTGGATCGTGACGTGGGGCCGCCAGCCGGCTGCGTCTTGCGGGACAAGCAGGCCGGCAAATGCGTCGGCCAACTCGGCGCGCAAGGATTCAAGCTCCGGCGCCTCAATCCTTATCGCCACCCCGCGCCCAAGGTTGATCAGACCAGAGGCTGTAGCGGGCGGCCTTGCGCGTTGCGTCGCTTCCGAAAGCCGTCGTTTCAGCTCGCCCTCGATCGACGGCGGTAGGTGATGAAACAAGGTAAGGTGGGCGGGGAGCTGATTTCGATCTGGGGGGAAATGCGCTCGGCGAAGCCCATCCAGCCATGCAAAATCATCTCGGCCGAAGAGCGCCGACACGATGATTGGCGCGGCTGGGGCGCTGACGGGAAAGTCGGTCATGCCGCAGCCTACGGCGCAAACGCTGGCCGAACCAGCTTAGCCGGGCGCACGGTCGGCGCGACATTCCTCAACGGCTTGCCCTTCCAGACGTAATTGTCGGCAAGCAAAGACGGTGTTGCCGCTGCAGGCTATGGAGGACCAGCCCTCCTTTTACCCGAAGAGGGAAGTGCCCGCCGTCACACCCCCCCAAGTAGGTGACGGTGGGCGCCACCTGCCCGCTGCGACCCGACGATCGCCGTGGTAATCAAGCGTCCTTCTATGCCGCCATCCGGCTTCGCGTTCGCCGAACCCAAAACCCTCAATTTATCCGTCGGCTCAAATGAACCGATTCATTCTCGGGCAGAAGGTCGTTATCCTACTCTCCGAATGAAGCACGTTCGCGCACTATCAATAGCTGTGGCTGCGTTCGTTGGCGTGGCCGCTTTAGGGTCGTGGTGGTCTCGCGTACGGATTGCGACGGCGCTCGTCGATCAAAAGCTGGCGGCTGTGCATGTCACGGCTCACTACAGGATAACGCGCCTCGGCCCATTTCTGGAGCGTCTGGAAGACGTTCGGATCGGGGATCCGGCTCGACCGGATCTGACCGCCAAGCAGATCGAGGTGGCTATCGGCTATGGCCTTCATGGACCGATTGCTACCGGCGTGTCGGTCACCGGCGCGCAATTGCATGCGACGCTCGATTCAGCGGGCCTCCATCTCGGTGCCATTGACCGGCTCCTACCCAAATCGACCGATGGCGCAACGACCCTTCCCAAGCTCGTGCTTTCGATTGCCGACAGCCGCCTGCTGCTTGATACACCCAACGGCGCGATAGCATTGCAGCTGGACGGCACCGGCAATCCCGGCAAGCGGTTCGCGGGAAGGGCGGTGGCAGAAGCCCCCGCGCTCCGCTTTGCATCCTGTTCACTGGGCGCGGTTCATGCGACCGTGACAGTCGTGATCCGAGAGGGCCGACCGACTGTCTCTGGCCCGATCACGATCGGCGCGACCAAGTGCCCGTCGCTGTCGCTGGGCAGAGGCGTGGCGCAGGTTGCCGCCACCTCTAGTCCGACATTCGAGCAGGTTGACCTTCAATCGAAGCTCGAGGGCTTCGGCGGCGTCGCCGGGCCGGCGCGCTTCGCAAGCGTTCATGGTGCTGCTCAAGCAAGCGGGATGCTCGGCAATCTCGTTGTCCGGACCGAACTTGGCCTCGATCGGCTCGCCTTGCCAGCTTTGGCGAAGGAGATCGCCCACGCGGGCAAGATGCCGGCCGGTTTACCGATCACACCGACAGCCGTGCGGGCTTCGGCCGCCCTTGCGATGCTGCTGTCAAACTCCCAAGCGGATGCCGATCTCGATGTGGTGATCACCGGGCGGCAGGTGGCGTTACACGTCCGAAAAGCCGCGCTGGCGGATGCGACCGGCGCGCGATTCACCGCACTCGCGCGTGGCGGGATGCTGTGGAGCGCCGGAGGTTGGCGGCTTGACGGCGATGTGACCGCTGGGGGCGGCGACCTGCCGGATGCCGGGCTTGAACTCCGTCAGTCGGCGCCGGGCGCGTCGCTCAACGGCACCGCGCAATTGGCATCCTACAGCGCCGGCGCGGCGCGGATCGCGCTTCCGGCCGGGCGGTTTGAATGGCGCGAACAAGCGATACGCTTCGATGGGCGCGTGCTGGCTGATGGTCCGATCGGCGATGGCTTCGTGCGCGGTCTGGAGCTGCCGGTGCGTGGCCGCGTGTCGCGTACCGGCGACATGGTGGTTGGCGAGGGATGCCAGCCGATCGCCTTTCGATCGTTGCGCTTGGCGGGCGTCGCCTTCGCGCCGTTCAGGACGACGCTCTGCGGGCGACCGCTGGTAAAACGCTCCGCCGGGGCCCCGCTACGTCTGGATGCGACAACACAGCCTTTACAGCTCACCGGCCTAACCACCGGCGGGGCGCCGGTCACCCTCGATATCGAGGGCACGCACCTGACTAAGAAAGGCTTCGAGGCTCAGGCATTGCGTGCGGCATTTGGTGACAGCCGGCTCCAGATCGCGCGCCTGAACGGACGCCTGGGCGGAACGATCGGCGGGACATATTCGAACGCGGGCGGCGCGATCGCCAACGTGCCGTTGCGCCTGTCTCAAGCTGATGGCCATTGGGCCTTTGCCAACGGAAACTTGACGTTAAGCGGCAGCCTGCAGGTTGCCGACGCTGCCGTCCGCCCGCGCTTTCTGCCGCTCGTCACCAACGATCTTCGTTTCCTGCTCCATGATGGGTCGATCGATGCCACAGCAACGCTGCACGATCCGAAATCCCGCGCCAAGGTCGGCGATATCGCGCTTGTTCACCGGCTTGCGGACGGCGTCGGCCATGCGACCATTGCCGTGCCCGGTCTGGCGTTCGCGCCCAAAGGCCTCCAGCCCGAGGCGCTGACCCCGCTAACGCTCGGCGTCGTCGTCGATGTCGCCGGTTCGGTTTCGGGGAGCGGGCGGATCGATTGGTCGTCCGCAGGCACCAGCAGCGCGGGCGTGTTCGGAACCGACCACCTCGATCTCGCCGCTGCCTTTGGTCCGGTGTCCGGCATCAAGGGCCAGATCCGGTTCACCGATCTGCTCGGGCTGGTCAGCGCCCCGCATCAAGAGATGACGATCGCCGAGATCAATCCCGGGGTGGCAGTCGCAAACGGGGTCGTCCATTTTCAACTGATATCCGGCAACCGTGTGGCCATCGAGGATGCACGCTGGCCCTTCGCGATGGGAGCATTGCGCCTGGAGCCGACCACACTCGATTTCAGCGGAGAGGCGGCGCGGCGGCTGACCTTCAGGGTCGATGCGCTCGACGCTGCCGCCTTCATCCAGCAGCTGGATTTTCCCAATCTCGCCGCCACGGGACGGTTCGACGGCGCCCTTCCGATGATCTTCGATGACAGGGGCGGCCGCATCGAAGGCGGTTCGCTCGTCGCGCGCAAGGATGGCGGCACGCTGGCGTATGTCGGCGAGCTCTCCAGCGCTCAGCTGGGCACGATGGGCAAGCTCGCTTTCGATGCGCTGAAGGCTATCCGCTATTCGTCGCTTCAAATTCGCTTCGATGGGCGGCTCGACGGCGAGATGATCAGCCAAGTCAATTTCACTGGCGTCCGGGAGGCGACGCCGGATCAGGCGCTGATCGCGCGGATGATCCGCAATCTGCCTTTTCGGTTCAATATTCGGATCCGCGCGCCTTTCCGCGGGCTGGTCGGCTCCGCACGGGCCTACATGGATCCGCGGCTGCTGCTCACGCAACCGCCGACAACGCCGGCTGAACCCGCCGTTCAGTCCGTCGTAAGCGAGCCGGTGCGATGATTATGTCATGCTTGACGCTGTTAGCTTTGGATGCGAGCCCATGGACCATGATGCGGAGGCTATTACCCGGTCTTGGACTGGCATTGGCGGGGTGTGTGACCGTGAAGGCGCCGGACAAGCCGATCGAGATCAACCTCAATATCAACGTCAAGCAGGAGGTCGTCGTCAGCCTGAAGAAGGATGCCGAGGACTTCATTACCAACAATCCGGACCTGTTTCCAAAATGATAAAGCGCAAACCCCTGCTGATTGCTGCCGCCTTTGTGGTGATGCTGGGCGCGGGCGTGCCTGTCGCCGCGCAGATGAGCAGCGAGGTCGAGGCGGCCCTCGAAAGCGGCGCTGTCGGCGAGCAGGCCGACGGCTATATCGGATTCACGCGACCGCCCCCGGCAGCGCTCAAAGCCCAGGTCGACGCGATCAACATCAAGCGCCGAGAGGGCTATACCCACGTCGCCCAGGCGAAAAATGTGCCGATCGAGGCTTTTGCCGCCTCAGTCGGCTGCCACACGCTGACATCGCTCAAGCCCGGTCGTGCTTACCAAATTGGCGGCGCCTGGGCCGTGAAGGGCGCTAATCCGATCTCGTTGCCTGCCCAGTGTGGGAGCTAAGTCGCGCGACCATCAAGCGTTCGTTGGGTAAGCGGCCCGACCGCTGCCATCGCTAAGATCATCGATACTTCCCAGCCAACGACGGCGCGCTTCTCCCCTGTCCGAACACGCGATTGCGTTCGTCCGGTCGTTTGGGCGAGCAAGCTTACTTGCGATGTCGGGGCAATCGAGTATCGTCAGTGGTCTGTCGGTATCGACATATCGTGCGACGGCGTCGTTCTTCGAAAAGGGACGAAATAAGGGACTTCGAGAGCATGCTTCTGGCTCGCATCATTGGCTCATAACCGGGATTGATCGGCCACCGGCGCAAAGGTGCGCAAACATGATAATCGTCGACGGAGGGGCAGCATGCAGGCGGCTGAGGTTATAATTTCGACGCCGTCGGGCCCGATGCGATGCTTTATCGTCCATCCCGAACCGGACATCCCGTATCCTGTTGTGATCCTCTATATGGACTTCTGGGGATACCGCGACGAGCTGAAGACCCTCGCGCGCCGGCTCGCCAGCGTCGGTTATTATTGTGTGGTGCCCGATTTTTACCATCGCGAAGACGCGACCGTGCTGAACCAATTCTTCGATGCCAACGGTCGCACGGTGTCGGTCTTCAACCTCGACAGGGAGCAGCTTGCTATCGCGGCCGCGCCGCTGCGCAGACTTACCGATGCCATGGTGCTCGATGATACAAGCGCGGTCTTGACCTATGTCGATCAAGATCGTCGCGCCCTGGCGACCCATGTCGGCGCGATCGGCTTCTGCATGGGCGGGCGCCACGCGATCGAGGCGGCCCAGCGCTGGCCGGAACGCTTCGTCGGCACTGCCTCGCTCCACGGCAGTTATCTGATCTCGGACCGGCCTGAATCTCCGCACCTCGCACTCGGCCGACTGCGGGGCGAGCTGTACTGCGGATACGCCGAGAACGATCTGACCGCCGAAGGCGACATGATCCCGCGCTTCGAAGCGCTGCTGGCCGACAGCCCGGTACGCTACAGCCGCAGCCTTCATGCCGGCGCGCATCACGGCTACGCGCTACCGTCCCGCGACGTCTATGACCAGGATGCGACCGAACGCGACTGGGAACTCATCCTTGCGATGTTCTACCGGACCATGCCGCCCTATGGCGGCGTGGTGCCGCAGTGACCGCGCCGCGCGTCGGCGAGCGTGCGCTGCTGCTCCTGCTATTGCTGGTCGCCACCTTCAACCTCGTCGATCGCCAGATCATCAATATCCTTGCCGACCAGATCAGCCGCGAACTTCACCTGAGCAACACTCAACTAGGCATCCTGACCGGGCCAGCGTTCGCGATCTTCTACGCGCTGATGGGGGTGCCGATCGCGCGGTATGCCGATCGGCCCGGTACCGATCGCGTCCGCCTGATTGCCGTCGTGGTTGCGCTCTTCTCCGCGATGACCGCGGCGTCCGGGCTGGTGACCTCCTACGCCCAGCTCGCCATCGCGCGCGTGGGCGTCGGGCTCGGCGAAGCAGGGTCGGCGCCAGCTTCCTACGCGCTCATCGCCGACCGTATCCCGCGGGAGCGCCGCGCACGCGCCATCTCGCTGCAGGGCCTGGGCGTGCCGTGCGGCATCCTGTTGGGCCTCGTGATGGGTGGGATCGTCGGGCAGTCGCTCGGCTGGCGCGCAGCCTTTCTGATCTGCGCCGCACCCGGTCTGTTCATCGCAATGGCGGTAAAGCTTTTGCTGAAAGATGTTCGCACGGCCGAGCCGCACGGTCTCAAGGTGGCTCCGGCCGCGCATGGACGTCTGCGCGTGGTGATGCAGTCGCGCGCGCTCATCCTCCTCATCTGCGCGACAGCGACGAGTTCGATCGTAACAATGGGCCAGACGGTATGGGCGCCGGTCGTCTTCATCCGCGCATTTCACGTGCCGATCGCACAAGTCGGGCTGTGGCTGGGCATCGTCAGCGGGCTGAGCGGTATCGTGGGCATGTTGGCCGGGGGCGCGGTCGCGGATCGGCTGGGAGGCAACAACCCGAAATATTACATGATCGTGCCGATGTTCGCGGTTCTCGTCGCGCCGCCATTCTACGCGCTTGCTTATTCAGCGCCGGACTGGCGGATCGCGCTTGCCCTGCTGATCATACCTAGCACCCTTGCACTCTTCTTTTACGCCCCAGTCTTCGCCAGCGCGCCGCGGCTGGTGCCCCCTGCGTACCGGAGTTTCGCCGGTGCCCTGGTGCTGCTGTTCATCAACCTCGTCGGCGCGGGCCTGGGACCGCTGGCAGTCGGCATAGCGGCGGACGCGCTGACGCCGAAAGCGGGCGATCAGGCGCTGCGCTGGGTTCTGATGGTGTTTCCCCTGCTCAACGTCATTCCGGCCTTTTTCTACTGGCGCGCTAGCCGGCACATTGCCTCAGAGCTAAAATGACCAGCGCGCATGATGCGTCGCGTGCTGCGCGTGCGCTTATCGAAGAGAGCGAATGAGGCCTGCAACCCTCCGCAACCCTTTGAGCTCGATCGCTAAGCGCAAGCAAGAATGCCTTCGGGAACGAGCCAAACGAGAGTACGTCGTCTGGCGGTTTCCTCATCATAGCGGACCAGGTTAGTGGCGATGCCTGTGAACGGCGTTCGGCGTTCAGTCCAGCATCAGCGTGACACCCTGCCGGCCAGCGATTTCGACCGTGGCGCTCTGGCCGCCCGAAACCGCCAGCCGCCGCCGCTCGCCCGGCGGCAGCAGGATTGCGATACAATTATCGCCGAACAGCCCCGGGCCCGTGCGCTTCACTGCGACGCGGATCACGTCGCCTTCGCAAACGCAGTCGCCCGTCCAAATATCGCGCGCAGGTCCGCGATCACCCTGATCCTCGCAAAAGCGCCACGAAAACGCGCCGTCACCGACGCTCGGGAACATCCAGAGGCCGCGGCGGAAAGGATCTGGCCGAAAGCCACCCGGCGCCAGATCGACCGGAATGCTCGATCCCGCCCGCGCCAGCAGCGGCGGAGGACGGTCGAGCTCGGCGGCGAGCGCCACCGTCTGGCCGCCACGGACATGCGCGCCGCTCCAGACGTCGATCCAGTCCGATCCCGCCGGCGGCCGTACCTCGCGTCGCGTCACGCCCGGATCGCACACCAGGGGCACGAGCAGATCGCGGCCGAGCAGATGATCGTCGCCATCCGCCCACGCTTCCGGATCGCCTGGGAAATCGAGCCAGAGCGGCCGCACGACGGGTTCGTAATCGTCATGGTAGCGCCGCAGCAAATCGTAGAGATAAGGCGTCAGCGTCTGCCGCAACGCCATCAGATGGCGGATAGCGGGCAGCAGTTCGGGATACATCCATGGCTCGTTGACCGAACGATCGTCGTTCCAGCTGTGAATGCTGAATCGCGGCATGAAGATGCCCGCCTGCACCCAGCGCAAGAATAGCTCGGGTTCGGGCTTGCGCCCCGCGAAGCCGCCGATGTCATGCCCGCTGTTGGAAACGCCTGAGAGGGCCAGGCCGAGGCCCATCTTGGCGTTGTAGCGGATCGTCTTCCAATCGGTGCGATTGTCGCCGCTCCAGGTCTGGGCGTAGCGGTGAAGCCCCGTCATTCCGGATCGGGTGACGACATAAGGCCGCAGCTCGGGATCGTGCGCGATCTGCGCGGTGCGAGAGGCGCGGCTCATCAGCAGCGCCATCAGAGGGCGCGCCTCGGCGGCGGGGCGGGGATCGCCCCAGAATTCCAGGCGCGCGTTCTTATCCCACACGCCATATTCGTTATTATCGTTCCAGGTGGCGCGGATGCCGTGATCGAGCAGCGCGCTTTTCACCTGGCCGCGCCACCAGGCGGCGGCTTCGGGGTTGGTGAAATCGATGAAGGCGCCGAGCTCGTCCCAAAATTGTCCTTCAACCGTGCGCCCATCCTCGTCAGCGATGAAAAGGCCCTGCGCATCCAGCGCGGCATATTGCGGATGATCGCGGAGCAGGGCGGGCTTGATATTGGGGACGAGTTCTATGCCTGCATCGGCGTAGCTTTTGACGAACGCGGCCGGGTCGGGAAATTTGTCGCGGTTCCAGTGGAAGACGTAGCGTTTATCGCCGATCGACGTGTAGCCGGAGGAGAGGTGGAAGCTGGAGCAGCCGATGTCGTGTTCTTCCAGCTTGGTGATAAACTCCGCCATCTGTGCCTGCGCGTCGGGCGCGTCAGTGTACGTCATCGTCGATCCCGAATAGCCGATCGCATAGCGCGGCATCAGCGCGGGGCGACCGGTCATCCAGGTGAAGCGCCTGGTGACCGTCAGCGCATCGGGCCCGGCGATCATCGTCAGATCGAGATCGCCGCTCTCCGCGACCATATGGCGATAGGGACCGTGATAATTGTCATGCTCGCGTCCGAAATCGAAGGCGACATCGGCCATCGTGTCGTAGAATTCGCCATGCGCGCGGCCCTCGGCGTCGACGGCAAGAATGTAGGGGATCGACTTGTAGAGCGGGTCAGACGTCTCGGCGTCATAGCCCATTGGATCAAGGTTGGTGAGGCGGAAGCTGTTGCCCGCCCGGTCCATCGGCCCAGCGCGCTCGCCGAGCCCATAAAAGCGCTCGCCGGCGTGACGCGCTACATAATGATGCACCTTGCGGTCGAACCAGCCGAAGTCATAGGCTTGGGTCGGTCGATCCTCGGCCATGCGCACCCAGCCATCGCCGTGCCGCTGCAGCCAGCGGCAATGGAGGCCGTGCAGGCGGATTTCGAGCCGGATCTGCGCGGTTTCGATCGCCAGCGCGTCTATGGTCTGATCCACAGCGAAGTCGGGGCAGGCGAAGCCCTCGAGGCTCATACGATCGCGACCCGGCTCCGTGATATCCTCTGCGCCCGGCGCGATCGCCCAGCTCGGCGGCCCCTTTACCCGGCCATCGGGCAGCACCAGCAGGCGGACGACATCCTCCTCGAGCACGAAGACATGGGCGACCGCGCCGGTATCGGCGGTGAGCGTGATCTGGCCCGTGGTCCGCCGGGTGACGGCGAACAGCGGTGGGTTGGAAAGCGTGGCGCGGCGCATGTCAGGCCCTTGCTGTGGCTGGCGTCAGCCGGCCGATCATGGCGATCAGCACCGCGGCGCCGATCAGGTCAAAAAACGAGAGGCAGGCGAACAGCGGTGTGTATCCGATCGTATCGGCAAGCTGCCCGATCGCGAGGCTGAACAGCAGCCCGCCGAGCCAGCCCGCCTGGCCGACGAAGCCGTTGGCGACGCCCACTTCCTCGGGCGCGAAAACGTCCGTCGAAAGCGTGTTGATAAGCACCGAAATCATCTGGTGGGCAAAGCCGCCGATGCAGAATAGTCCGATCGCAAGATAGGGGCTGACGGCGAGCCCGATGCAGCCTGGCGCGATCATCAGCAGCGCGCCCAGGCAGATGCCGGCCACACGCGACGGGATCAGCGGCACGCCCCTCTTGATGAGCGCAGGGGAAAGGTAGCCGCCAAGCACGCCCCCCAGATCCGCCGCCAGAAAGGGCAGCCAGGCGAACATCGCGATGTGCTTCAGGTCCATATGCCGTTCGGTGGCGAGATAGAGCGGGATCCAGAAGCTGAAGGTCTGCCAAGCGGGTTCGGCGAGGAAGCGCGGAATGGCGATCGTCCAGAAACGGCCGCTGCGCAGGATGTCGCGTGCGCGCGCCTTGTGCTGGGGTGCGGCGGGCCGATCGGCGGCGATATAGGCCTGCTCTTCGGGGGTGATCGCGCGATGCTTGAGGGGCGAGCGGTAGAAAATGTACCAGGCCGCCGCCCAGATCAGCCCGACGCCGCCCGTGACGACGAACGCCCAGCGCCAGCTCAGCGCCAGCGACACCCCGATCACGATCGGCGGTGCGATCAGCGCGCCGAGCGAGGTGCCCGCATTGAACCAGCCTGTCGCCACCGAACGCTCGCGCGCCGGAAACCATTCGGCGATTGCCTTCATGCCGCTCGGGATCGCCGCCGCCTCGCTCAGCCCCAGCAGTCCGCGAAAGAAGGCGAGCCCAGCCCATCCGCCTGCCAGCGCGTGCGCGACATTGGCCAGCGACCAGGCCACCGCGAACAAGGCGAAGCCGAGTTGCAGCCCGATGCGGTCGACGATCAGTCCGCAGATCGGCTGCATCACCGTATAGGCCGCCTGAAATGCGCCCACCACATAGCTGTATTGCTGCGTCGTGATATGCAGCTCGCCCTTGAGCTGCGGGGCGAGCACACCGAGCGAGTTGCGCGCCAGATAGTTGAGGATCGTGCCGACGCTGATCAGCGCGACCATCCACCACCGCAAGTGGCGGATTTTCATACGCTGCCACCGTGGCAAAGGAAACCCGCTCTCCCCCGTTCGTCCCGAGCGCAGTCGAGGGACGTGCCCCAAGCGCCGCGCCTAGCCGCACGTCCCTCGACTGCGCTCGGGACGAACGGAGAGCTAGACCGAATGGTCACACCCGCCCGTCCGGCTGGATATGGATCACCGTGTGGCGCGCCGGGATCGCGCCCTTATGCTGCACCGTCTCGCCGGCCAGCCGATGGCCGAAGCGGGCCGCAGCCGCCGGGCCGTGATTTGCCAAACGCGCGGCGAGATAGCCGGCATCGAAGGCATCCCCGGCGCCGCTTGTATCGACGGGTGTAACCGGTCTGGTCGGCACCAACTCCCGCACGCCATCGGCCGAAACGAATGCGCCGTCCGCCCCCAGCTTGACGATCACCTCGCGCACGCCGTGCGCGTGCCAGCGATCGGCTATGGTTTCGGCCGTTTCGGTTTGGCCGTGCATCAGCGCCTCATCGTCCAAGGTGGGCAGCGCAAGCGTGGCGTGGGCGGCGAAATCGAGAAAGGCGGTCTCGGCTTCAAACGGGCTTTCCCAGCCGCGCAGGCGGAAATTGCCGTCGAAGGCGACGATGCCGCCACGCGCCCGAACCCGATCGGCAAGGCCGGCGATCAGGCCGCGATCGACGCTGTTGAACAGCGAAAGCGTTATGCCGGACAGGAATAGCAAATCGGCATCGGCCGCCTGCTCGAACAATATCGCGCTTTGCGGCAGCGCGAAGAAATCGCGCGCCGCCGAACGATCGCGCCAATAGGTGAAGCTCCGCTCGCCGTGATCGTCGACCCGGATCGCATACAGACCGGGCACGCGTGAAGGATGTCGCGCGATCAGCGAGCAATCGACGCCCTCCTGATCCCAGCGATCGAGCAATTCCTCGGACCATGCATCACTGCCCAGAGCGGTCATGAAGGCCGGGCGATGGCCCAGCCGCGCCAGCGCCACCGTCATGTTGAGGACATCGCCGCCGTAGGTAATCGGGCCGGTCGCACCGATGTGACCGGAGATTTCGATCATCCCTTCGCCGAAGGTGACGATCTTCATCACATCCGCCCCCGCAAGGGGGAGGTGAGGCCGAAGGCCTCGTCGGGGGAGGATTGCGGCGCCTTAGAGGACATTGCTTCCTCCGTCTCCGTCAGCTTCGCTGCCACCTCCCCCTGGCGGGGGAGGATTGGTTCATGGAACGCCACGGCGCCTACCAGTTCCACATCGTGCCATCTTCCAGGCGCGCGATCGGCAACTGACGCTGGTCGTAGGGATATTTGGCGGCCAGTTCCTCGTTGATATCCACGCCGTGGCCAGGCGTCTCACCGCAGATCAGGAAGCCCTTGTCGAAGCTGTAATCGTGCGGGAAGACGTCGTCGGTTTCGGGCGAGTGGCGCATATATTCCTGGATACCGAAATTGGGCACCCAGGTATCGAAATGCAGCGCCGTGCCCATCGTTACCGGCGAGAGATCGGTGGCGCCGTGGCAGCCGGTCCGGATCTGATAGAGGCTGGCGAGATCGGCGATCCGGCGCAGATGGGTGACGCCGCCGGCCCCCACGATGGTGGCGCGAATATAATCGATGAGCTGGTTCTGGATCAGATCCTTGCAATCCCAGATCGTGTTGAAGATCTCGCCGACGGCCAGCGGGGTGACGGTGTGCTGGCGGATCAGCTTGAACGCTTCCTGGTTTTCGGCCGGCGTCACGTCCTCCAGCCAGAAAAGCTGATAGGGCTCCAGCATCTTGCCGAGGTTGGCGGCTTCCTGCGGCGTATAGCGGTGGTGGCCATCGTGTAGCAGGTGATGATCGAAGCCGTAGGTGGCGCGCAGCATCTCGAACAGCTTGGGCACGGTGTTGAGCGCCTTGCGCGTATCCCAGCCCGTGACGCTGGCAAGCGTCGCGTCGGCGGGCTCGTAGAAGAGCTTGCCGCGGCCGACGCCATAGGCATCCTTCACGCCGGGAATGCCGGTCTGCGCGCGGATCGCCTTGTAACCCATGTCGATATATTGGCCGACCGCATCCACGGTCTCAGCGATGTCGCCGCCATTGGCATGGCCATAGACCATCACCTTTTCGCGGCTGCGGCCGCCGAGCAGCTGGTAGAGCGGCATATCCGCGCTCTTGGCCTTGATATCCCACAAGGCGACGTCGACCGCGGCGATGGCGCGCATCGTTACCGGGCCGCGCCGCCAGTAAGCACCGCGGTAGAGAAGCTGCCAGATATCTTCAATCTGCCGGGCATCGCGCCCGATCAGCAGCGGGCAGACATGATCCTCCAGGTAGGCGACCACGGATTTTTCACGGCCGTTGAGCGTGGCGTCGCCGATGCCGTAGACGCCTTCTTCGGTGACGATCTTGAGCGTCACGAAGTTGCGCCCAGGCGAAGTAACGATCACCCGCGCGTCCTTGATTCTCACGCTATCCTCCCAAACTGTTTGCAGGGTGCTAGACGTGGCCAGCGTGATTGTCCATATTGGTCAGGCCAGATTGGAAAGGCCGTTTAGATTGTGAGCGCTCCGTTGATCCTCCATCCCGATCGCCTGTTTCCGGCCGATTTGACGACGCGATCGATCGCTAGGCGATTGTATGCGGAGGTCGCCAGCCTGCCGATCATCAGTCCGCACGGCCATACCGATCCCAGCTGGTTCTCATCAGACGCGCTGTTCAGCGATCCGGCCAATCTGCTGATCGTGCCGGACCATTATGTCTTCCGAATGCTGCACTCGCAGGGCGTGCCGTTGGAGGCTTTGGGGATCGCGCGGCGGGACGGCGGCGCGGTCGAACGCGATCCGCGGACGATCTGGCGGCTGTTCGCCAAACAGTATCATCTGTTCCGCGGCACGCCCTCGGCGATGTGGCTGAACTGGGTGTTCGCGGAGCTTTTCGGGCTGGAGGAACGGCTCTCGCCCGAGACCGCCGATCTGTATTATGACCGCATCGATGCGGCGCTGGCGACCGACGCCTTCCGCCCCCGCGCGCTCATGGACCGCCTCAATATCGAGGTGCTGACCACCACCGAAAACCCGCTCGATCCGCTTGAAGCGCATCAGACGATCCGGGCCAGCGGCTGGCAGGGGCGCGTCTTAACCGCCTACCGCCCCGATCCGGTGGTCGATCCCGAGTTCGAGGGCTTCTTGGCAAATCTCGACAAGCTAGGAGCGATCACAGGGAAAGATGCCCGCAGCTGGCAGGGCTATCTCGACGCGCACCGCGATCGCCGCGCTTTCTTCAAGGCGATGGGCGCCACCTCAACCGATCACGGACACCCCACCGCGCGCACCGCCGATCTCCCTTTTGCGGAGTCGGAGTCACTTTTCGCGCGCGTCCAGTCACCTTCCGTCACGGCTGCAGACGCCGAACTCTTCCGCGCCCAAATGCTCACCGAGATGGCGCGGATGAGCACGGAGGATGGGCTCGTCATGCAGCTTCACCCCGGCAGCTTCCGCAACCATAGCCGCAACACCTTGGCCAACTTCGGCCGCGACAAGGGCGCCGATATCCCGACGCAAACCGGCTACGTCGAAGGCCTTAAACCCTTGCTCGATCGTTTCGGAGACGCGCCCGGCTTCACCCTCATCCTGTTCACCCTGGACGAGACCGCCTATTCCCGCGAACTCGCCCCGCTGGCGGGCTTCTATCCCTGTTTGCGTCTCGGCCCGGCGTGGTGGTTCCACGACAGCCCCGAAGGCATGATGCGCTTCCGCGAGCAGACCACCGAGACCGCCGGCTTCTACAATATGGTCGGTTTCAACGACGACACCCGCGCCTTCCTTTCGATCCCAGCCCGCCACGATGTCGCACGGCGAATCGACTGCAGCTTCCTCGCGCGGCTCGTCGCCGAGCATCGGCTCGACGAGGATGAGGCGGCAGAACTGGCCTACGATCTCACCTATCGCCTCGTGAAAGAGGCCTATCGCCTGTGAGCTGCGAACGCCTTTCCAACGCCAGCTTCTCGGCACGCTACGATCGCGGCGCGGTCAAGGCGGGCGTCGTCCACCTCGGCCTCGGCGCCTTCCACCGCGCACACCAGGCGCCGGTGTTCGATGCGCTGATCGCGGGCGGCGATCCGCGCTGGGGGATCACCGGCGTGGCGATGCGCTCGCCCGATGTCGTGACGGCGCTGGGGGCGCAGGATGGGCTCTACAGCCTTTCACGACGCGGCGGGAATGAGGGCAAGCCGCAGGTGATCGGCGCGCTCAAGGCGCTTCAGGTCGCCGCGTCAGAGCCCAAGGCGGTGATCGCTTCGCTGGCCCATGCCGATACGCATCTTGTGACCCTTACTATCACTGAAAAGGGCTATCTCGATTACGGGCCGACGAGTGCTGCGGGGCTGATCGCCCGCGCGCTGGACCAGCGACGGGCGGCGGGTCTCGCACCGCTGACAGTTCTTTCCTGCGATAACCGAGCGTACAATGGCGCGGTGGCGCGCGACGCCGTGCTGGCCGCGGCGCAAACGGCGACCCTCGCTGACGCCACCCTCAGCTGGATCGCCGAGGAGGTCGCCTTCCCCTCGTCGATGGTCGATCGCATCACCCCGGCCGTCACGGCCGCCATGATCGCGGAGAGCAGCGATGCGCTCGGCCTGCGCGATCAAGCGGCGGTGTGGACCGAGCCGTTCTGGCAATGGGTGATCGAGGATCGCTTCGCCGCCGCGCGGCCTGATCTTGCCAGTGCCGGCGTTCAGATGGTTTCCGATGTCGCGCCTTGGGAAACCGCCAAACTGCGCCTGCTCAACGGCGCGCACAGCACCTTGGCTTATCAAGGCCTGCTGCGCGGGCATCGCTTTGTCCATGAGGCGATCCGTGATCCGGTGCTGGCGGGCCTGGTTGGTCGACTTTGGGATGAGGCGACTACGACGATTGATCGGTCCGTGGTCGACGTAACCGCCTATCGCAGCGCACTCCGCAAACGCTTCGCCAATCCGGCGTTGCCACACGCGCTAATCCAGATCGCCGCCGATGGATCGCAAAAGCTGCCGCCGCGCCTGCTCGCTCCAATGACGGAGCGGGCGGCGATGGGCCTTTCCAGTCCGGCGTTGGCCGAAGCAGTGGCCGGCTGGATCGCCGCGCACATGCGGATCGAGGGCCTCGCCGATCCTATGCTCACCGATCTGCAGTCGCTCGCAAATGAGAAAGCACCCGTCGAAGCGCTGCTCGCCTGTATAGCCCCGGATTTCGGCCAATCGGCTGAAATCACCGCGGCTTTGGCCAAGTTGCGTGAGATTGCTTGAAATGCGGCTGCGAACACCACAGGCTGGCCTCATGTCTCCCGCCACCACCCGTACCGAAGGCCGTCTCTACGAGCGGATCGCAAACGACATCCGCCAGGCGCTCGCCACGGGGCGATACGGGGTCAGCGATCGCCTGCCTTCGGAGCGCGATCTGGCCCAGCAATATAGTGTGTCGCGGCCTACGATCCGCGAAGCGATCATCGCGCTGGAGCTGGATGGGCTGGTCGAGGTCCGCACCAACTCCGGCGTCTATGTCATCGCGCTCCAGCCACACGGCGGCAAGCTTACCGAGACCGATGTCGGGCCGTTCGAGCTGCTGGAAGCGCGCCGCATCTTCGAGGCGGAGATTTGCGGGCTCGCCGCGCAAATGATCGACGACGAACAGGTCGCCCGCCTGCGCGCACTGACCGTCGATATGGAGAGCGGCGATTTGCTTCGCGCTGAAGCCGCCGATCGCGAGTTCCATATCGAGATCGCGCGGATCACGCAGAACAGTGCGATGGAGAAGACTGTCTCGATGCTGTGGGATGCGCGGATGAAGTCGCCGCAATACGCGCTGCTGACCGGCAAGGCGCGCGCCGCCGGTATCGCGCCGCGCGTCTCCGAGCATCGCCGCATCGTCGCCGCGCTCGCCAGCCGCAATGCTGAAACGGCGCGCGAGGCAATGCGCGATCACCTCGGCCGGGTCATCGCACATCTGCTGGAAGCGACTGAGGTCGAGGCGATCGAGCGCGCGCGCGCCGAGGTGGATGCCAAGCGCCGTCGGTTCGGCGCGATCGGCTAGGCGGCTTTGTTGGCGAGATATGCGTCAATCCGTTCGGCGGTGCCCTTGGGTACATGCAGGCCGAGTTTGCTGCGACGATAGAGGATGTCCTCTCCCGTTCGTGCCCATTCGTGGCGGACGAGGTAGTTCACTTCGGCGAGATACAGCCCGCCGCCGAAATCCTCGCCCAGACCTTCAACGCTCCGGGCCTCGCCCAACACCAACGACGTCCGCGTACCATAAGAGCGCGCCAGACGGCGAAGCAGGGGAAACGGCAGGACTGGATATTGGCCGCGCAGGCGCTCCAGAAAGCTGTCAAAATTCCCATCGGCGATGTCGCCGCCGGGCAGCGCCGCGCCAGCGGTCCATCCCGACTTCGACGAGGGGAGGAAAGGCGCCAGCTTTTCCAGCGCATGTTCCGCGAGCTTACGATAGGTAGTGATCTTGCCGCCAAAGATGCTGAGCATCGCGGGGCGTCCTTCGCCGCCCTCGACATCCAGCACATAGTCCCGCGTTACTGCCGAGGCGCTGGCGGCATGATCGTCATAGAGCGGGCGGATGCCCGAGTAGGTCCAGACCACGTCCTCGTCGGTCAGCGCCTTGGCGAAATAGCTGTTGGCAGCGTCCAGCAAGTAGCGGGTCTCTTCCGCCGAGATGATCGGACGTCCGGGCGCTTCCTCCCAGGGCAGATCGGTGGTGCCGATCAGCGTGAATTCGCGCTCATAGGGGATGGCGAAGACCACGCGCTTGTCGGGCATTTGAAGCAGGAAGGCATGGTCGCCAGGATAGAGACGGGACACGACGATGTGGCTACCCTTGACCAACCGGACGCCGCGATCGTTGCGCGCATTGCCGGTCTTGCCCAGCACGTCCGCAACCCAAGGGCCGGCGGCATTGACGAGGATGCGGGCGTGTACCTCGCGTGGGCCGCTCGCGTCCTCGATCGTCGCGTGCCACAGGTTCGCCACGCGATCGGCGGAGAGCAGTCTGGTGCGCGTCAGGATCGTCGCGCCGCGCTCGGCGGCGTCGAGCGCGTTGAGCGCGACCAGGCGGCTGTCCTCCACCCAGCAGTCCGAATAGACGAAGGCGCGGCCCATGTTCGGCTTAAGGCCGTCGCCCTTGCTATCCTTGTCGAGAAGGATGGTGCGCGTCGCGGGGAGTGTCTTGCGGCCGCCGATGTGGTCGTAGAGTAACAGCCCCAGCCGGACCATCCAGGCGGGGCGGGGCGAATTTTTCTGAGGAAGGACGAATTCGAGCGGCCAGATGATGTGCGGCGCGATGGCGAGCAGGCGTTCACGCTCGATCAGCGACTCGCGAACCAGCCGGAATTCGCCATATTCCAGATAGCGCAGGCCGCCATGGATGAGCTTGGTGCTGGCCGAAGAGGTATGGCTGGCGAGATCATCCTGCTCGACGAGCAATACCTTGAGGCCGCGCCCGGCGGCATCGCGGGCAATGCCTGCGCCGTTGATGCCACCGCCGATGATCAGCAGGTCATAGACACTGGTTTCGGGCATAAGCACATTTCCGGAAGGTGAGGCGAAAGTGAGGCCAACGCGGCTCGCTTGACGCAGACCCAAGGACTGGTAGTGAATTGGCCTGACCAATTCAACGATAATATGCCCGGAGGAGAGCAGAGTGACCGCCGCAAAGCACATCCTCGCGATCGATCAGGGCACGACCTCCACGCGCTGCATCGTCTTCGATGGCGCGGGCGCACCCGTCGCCACCGCACAGCGCGAGTTCGAACAGCATTATCCTGCCCCCGGCTGGGTCGAGCATGATCCTGAGGATATCTGGCGCGATACACTGGCCACGGCGCGCGAGGCGATCGCGCAAAGCGGGGTCGGCGCGGCGGGGATCGCCGCGATCGGCATCACCAACCAGCGTGAGACGGTGGTGGTCTGGGACCGCGCGACGGGGGTGCCGATCCACAACGCCATCGTCTGGCAGGATCGCCGCACCGCCGAGACCTGTGCCGCGCTTAAGGCACAGGGCCATGAAGAGATGGTGCGGGCCAAGACCGGGCTGCTGCTCGATCCCTATTTCTCCGGCACCAAGCTCGCGTGGATGCTAGACCATGTCGAGGGCGCACGGGCGCGGGCGGAAAAGGGCGAGCTCGCGTTCGGCACGATCGATTGCTTCCTGTTGTGGCGGCTGACCGGCGGCAAGGTTCACGCCACCGACGCGACCAATGCCAGCCGCACCCTGCTGTTCGATATCCATGCACAGCGCTGGGACGAGGAGCTTTGCGCGCTGATCGGCGTGCCGATGGCGCTGCTGCCGGAGGTGCATGATAACAGCCATCACTTCGGCGACACCGCGCCCGATCTCCTCGGCGCGGCGATTCCGATCGCGGGGATGGCCGGCGATCAGCAGGCGGCGCTGTTCGGCCAGGCCTGTTTCGAGCCGGGGATGGCCAAATCCACCTATGGCACGGGCTGCTTCATGCTGCTCAATACCGGCGAAGAGGCGGTCAGGTCCGAGAACCGGCTGCTGACCACGTCGGCCTATCGGCTCGATGGCCGCACGACCTATGCGCTCGAGGGATCGATCTTCGTGGCGGGGGCGGCGATCAAGTGGCTGCGCGACGGCATCGGCGTGATCGCGCGGGCGAGCGAGACCGACAGCCTCGCCACGCGCGTGCCCGATAGCCACGGCGTCTATATGGTGCCGGCCTTCGTCGGCCTCGGCGCGCCGCACTGGGATCCCGATGCGCGCGGCGCGATCTTCGGGCTCACGCTGGGCGCGACCGCCGCGCATCTGGCGCGCGCCGCGCTGGAGGCGGTCGTCTATCAGACGCGCGACTTGTTGACGGCGATGGTAGAGGATGGTGGCGCGAAGCCGACTGTGATGCGCGTGGATGGCGGCATGGCGGCGAACGACTGGCTCTGCCAGTTCCTCGCCGATCTGCTCGAGGTTGAGGTCGAGCGGCCCGCGCATCTGGAAATCACCGCGCTGGGGGCGGCGTTTCTGGCAGGCCTTTGCGTGGGTGCGTGGAAGGATCTCGATGCGCTGGCGGCGACGCGCGCGGCTGGGCGACGGTTCAAGCCTGGGATGGATGCCGATTTGCGGCGGCAGCTGATCGCGGGTTGGGAAGATGCTTTGTCGCGGACATTGCGGCATCCGTAACGCAATCCCCCTCCCTGGAAGGGAAGGGTTAGGGGTGGGTTGATCAGAGGCGGGCGGCATCAAGGGGAGGCGACCCACCCCCAGCCCCTCCCTTTCAGGGAGGGGGGCTAGCGGTCACTTCGCCTTCGCAGCCTTCGCCAGATAATAATCCGACAGCACATAGAAGGCCATCTTCCGCACACCTGTCTCAGAAATCAGGCCCTTCCGGTTCCAGCCCATCTGGAAATCGGGGTTCTGGCGGCGGGGGGAGCGGAAGTCCTTGAGGATCCAGGGCGACATACCGCGCAGCGTCGGCATTTTCGCCGCCATCGCCAGCGTCGCACGATAATAATCCGCCTGATAATCCTCGGAGAATTTCTGCGGCTTGTGAAATCCCGCCAGCGCATCCGCGCCGAATTCGGAGAAGACGATCGGCTTGTTGTTGGGCACGTTCCATGTCGTGGCCGGCAGATCGCTCAGGCGATCGGCGGTGTACCAGCCATTATAGGTGTTGAGCGCCAGCACATCGACCGAATCCGCCAGCGGATCGGCCAGTGTCATCACCGGCGCGCCGGGGCCCTTGCCATGGTCCACGAGCAGCGCCGCGCTCACCAGCCGCGTATCGTCCAGCTTCCGGACATCGGCGATCAGCGTGCGCAGGAAGCTGTTGCGCGCATCGCTGACCGGGGTTTCGTTTGCGACGCTCCAGATCGCGATCGATGCGCGGTTGCGATCCCGCAGGATATTCTCGGCGAGCATATTGCGCGCGGTGGCCAGCGTGCCGGGATTGTCCCAGGCGATCATCCAATAAACCGGAACCTCGCTCCAGACGAGCAGGCCGAGTTCATCGGCGGTGCGCGTCATCAGCTCATTGTGCGGATAATGTGCGAGGCGGACGTAATTGCCGTGCAGCCCGTCCTTCACCTCGCTCAGCAATGCGCGTGCCGATGCCGGCGTGATCGCGCGGGTCGGCTCGGCGCCGATCTCTTCCTCGTGCAGCGAGATGCCGCGCAAGAAGATCGGCTTGCCGTTGAGCAGGATGTCGGTGCCACGCACTTCGATGGTGCGGAAACCGACCCGGTCCTTCCAATGATCCTCGCCGGCATCGACCACCACATCATAGAGCCTGGGGTTTTCGGGCGACCAGCGGACGAGCTTTGCCGGAGCGGGGCGGAGCGCATGCCAATCGCCCTTGGCATCCGTGGTGCCAGGAAGATCGACACCGAGCGCAGCGATCTTCAGGCGCAGCGGATGATTGACGGCGTCCGCGCCGTTGAGATGGACGTCCACTGCTAGCTTGCCGTCTCGCGTCAGGCGCACCCAGGCATCGTCCACGAAGGTGTCGGGCGTCTCAACGAGGCGCACGGGCCGGGTGATGCCGCCGTAATTCTCCCAATCGGTCACAGGAGGCGGCACGCTTGTGGGGGTGGCAACGGAGTCGACACCAATGGTGATCTGATTGTCACCGTCACGCAGCAGCTTGGTCACTTCGAACGAGAAGGGCGTGAAACCGCCCTCGTGCCGGCCGACCGGTTTGCCATTCAGATAGACGTAGCTCGCGTAGTTGGCGGCGCCGAGGCGAAGGAAGATGCGGCCTTTGCGGGTGGCCGGCGCATCGAAGTGGCGCTGATACCAGACGAGCCCCTGATAATGGCGCATCTGTGGCGCCTCGGTCAGCCAGGACGATGGCAGCACGGCGATCGGTGCATGATCGAGATTGAACTCGTAAAGTGTGCGATTGTCACTGGCCATCGCCTTGGCGACATCGATATCGATGAAGCGGCGCTGCCCGGGATCGGGGGTTTCCCCGTGAAATCCTGCCAGCCCCGCGCGATACGGATCGATCGAATAATGCCAGGGTCCGGACAGGTCGAAACCCTGCCGCATGTCCGCGGAGACAAGTGCGGGCTCGGTCTGCACCGTCGCCAAGGGCAGCGAGGAGATGACGGTCGAGGGCGGCTCGACCGCCGCCATCGCCGGGCTCGCGACGAGAGCGATCAGGGTTGCAAAGCCGGGGCCGACCATCCGCATAAACATCTCCTGCTGTGCCGCTCAGTTTGCCGGCTTGGATTCGAACATAAGCCCCCCGATCCGGCTCGGCTGGAAGCCCTTCCAGATGGTGGAGGCAGGCGCGCCGGGGCTGAAGCCCGCGTAGCGGCCGGTCGGCGCGTCGGCCCATTTGCCGTCACGCGCGTCTGGGACCAAGCCGTCGATATAGGTGGCTTTGTCGGCCTCGCCCTTAACGTAGCGATCAAGGAAGGCGGTAATGAAATGCGCCTGGATGGGCAGCAGTCTGTCCTTGCGCCAGACCGGATCCTCGAACCAATCCTCGTTCCAGAAGGTGGCCCGCATTTCCGGGGGCGCGCCAATCAGGGCGATACTGTGCCCCGCCTCCTGGAAGGTCAGCAGATAGCGTGGGGCATGCACTTCTTCGTCAAACAGCGAGCGGACCCCGGGATCATAGCCAACGACATGATCCTGACTGCCGACGATGAACAATGTCGGCGTATGGATCGTGCCGACGCCCGGTTCGGCCCACATATTGATGCCGCGCACCAGCTTGGGCGGCGAGATCGCCACCACCGCCTTGAGATCGGCGATCCGGATATCGCCCTGCTTCGCGCCGTCTTTGACATAAGGTGCCAGCGTACCCCGGGTCATGGACGCGAGCGCCGGATCGAGTGGTGCGCCGGCTGCGGTGAGCACGCCATAACCGCCCATCGAATAGCCGATCAGAGCCGTGTGCGTGGGATCCGCGCTGGCGAACGGAGCCTGCCCGGTGCGGGCACGGCGCTGCGCCTCGGCCGCCAGGAAGACGATGTCGAGCGGGCGGCGCGTCACCGGGCCGGACATCGCCTGGACCGTGCGGATGCTGATCGGCGGATCGCGGAAAGCGGGCGCCACGACGACATAGCCCTTGGTCGCCAGATTCTCACCCAGCCATGACAAAGCCTCCGGCACATTGCCGTAGCCATGGGCCAGGATGATGAGCGGGAATGAGCCCTTGGCGGCGGGTGCCGCGGGCGTGGCAATCCCGGGAACGGTGAAGGGAATCTCGGCCCCCGTCTCGCCGGTCATCGAACTATGGTAGGTGGTGCCGGGCCCAGGGTTGGCTGCCGGATACCAGACCTTCGTCGTCAAATGGCGATCGGAGACCTCAGGCTTGTCCGTGCCATAGGCCGGATTGGCCTGGCCCGGCTGTACGAACTCGACATCGGCCACGCCGATCGGAAAAGGCCCCAGCGCCGCCAGCTGCGGAGAGTCCACAGCCGGCCTCGCCGGGGCTTCCTGCGCCGTTACCGCGACCGGGTGAGCCGTGGCCAATGCGATAAAGGCCGTGAGGACGCGGACGGCGTGACGGGGCACTGCGCAGCTCCTCGAGGAGAGGGGAAGGGGCGGGGCCGTGTGCCCCGCCACAGGATCAGAAGTTAAAAGCGAGGCGGACGCCGCCGTAGCGATGGAAGTCCCGCGGCAGCACCGCTTGCGTCGCGATCTGGTTGCCGAAATTGCCGGCGGTGTTCACCAGCGATCCGTAATATTGCTTATCAAGCAGATTGTTGACGAAGCCGATCACTTCCCAACGGCGATCCGCGGCGCGGACACCGATGCCGACGTTGACGATGCTGTATGCCGGCTGGATCGTTTCGGGATCGCGCGGCGTGAAGAACAGGCTGCTTTGATACTGCCAATCGACTTGCACCACGCCCTTCAGCGTATCGGTCAGCGATGGCGCATAATCGGCACCAACCTGGAATTTCCATTTCGGCGCCTGCACGGCCCGCGTGCCGGTCAAATTCTGGAAGGTGGGCGAGGCGGTGGTGACGCAGCCTGTCGCCGCGGTCTGCAACGGATAGCATTGTGCGACGGGATAAGAGCTATATTTGGCATCGAGATAGGTGACCGATCCGCGCAGATTCACATCCTGACCAATCCGTGCGCTGGTCTCGACCTCGACGCCCTTGGTTGTCAGACCGCCGACGTTGGTGAGGCGAAAGTTGGAGGTGCCGTCAGCCAGTGTCTCGATCGTCTGCGCCTGCAGATCGGTATAGTGCGTGCTGAACAGGGTCACATTGGCCGTCAGGCGATGATCGGTTGACTGCCAGCGAACGCCGACCTCCTTGTCGCGCGATTTCTCAGGCCGGATCGGGCCGGCAGCGGCCCGATTGGCGTTGAAGCCGGTCGTGAGATCGTAGGTCTGGCCCTTATACCCGGTCGCATAGGTGCCGAACGCCATCAGATTGTCCGTGATCTGATACCGCAGGCTGACCTTCCAGGTCGGCGCCGTCTTCTGGGCACCGCCGCTGAAAAACGAGCGCGCGGGCGCCACCGCCAGATTATCCTGGTACGTATAATCAACCTTCTCGTTCTGCACGCGGACGCCGCCGGTCAGCGTCAACTTGGGCAGGAAGGTCCAGTCGACCTGCGCAAAGCCGGCGATTTGCCGGGATTCGATCGTGGCATACCAGTTCGCCGCCGAGAAAGCGGGCCCCCGCACGAACGGCCGCGCGAAGTTCACATCGGCATAATAAGCGCCGATGGTGTAGCGGAACGGCTTTTCGGCGGGCGACTGCAGGCGCACTTCCTGCGTGACCATATGCTCCTTGAATTCGCCGACCTGGTTGTTGTTGCCGAGCGCTCCCGAATAAGACGTGTCGTCCTGATCGAGATAATCGGTCTGGTGGAAGTGATCGTATGAGGTGATCGAGGTCAGCGTCATATCGCCGAGGCCGAGCTCACCGCGCAGATAACCGCCATAGCCCTGATATTTGGTGCGCGAATTGAAGTTGTTGCTGACGTCGGTGTTGTCCGGGCTGACGACGACTCCCGGCATCACGACCGCCTCGGTCAGGCCCGCGGTGTTGCGGAGCAGCGCGGTCGGCGACATGTGCGTGAAGGGCCGGCCGACGGTGGTGTTGCCATTGAGATAATTGCCCGACAGCGTGATCTTGAGGTTGGCATCCGGCGTCCAGCGGATCTTGCCGCGGAAGTTGCCTGCCTCGTGGCCGTTAACGCGCTTGCCGTTGAACAGGTTTTTGACGTTGCCGTCCCAGTTCGAATAGCTGCCCGATACGACATAGCCGAGATCTTCGCCCATCGGACCGGACAGGCTGACGTTGCCGCCATATTCGCGATCGCTGGTCGCCAGCGCATTGGCCTTCGCGTGGAATGTCGAGGTCGGATCCTGTGTGATGATGTTTATGAGACCGGCCGAAGCGGATTTGCCGTAAAGGGTGCTCTGGGGCCCGCGCAGCACTTCGATGCGCTGCACGTCGGGCAGATCGGTGAAAGCCCGCGCCGCAAAAGCGAGCGGCACTTCGTCGACCAGCACGGCTACCGAAGATTCGACGCCGATACCGAATGCGAAAGTGCCGACGCCGCGCAGCGATACGTTGGAATTGACCGGCTGCTCGGCGGTGCGGATCACCAGCGAGGGAGAGACGCGGCCGAGATCGCTGAACTGGGTGACGCCTGCCGCTTTCAGCTGCGTCGGCGCCAGAACGGAAACCGCGAGCGGCACGTTTTGAACGTTTTCCGCGCGCTTGTTCGCGGTGACGACGATCGTACCCAAGTCCGCGCTGTCCGTTACGGCCGGGCCAACGTTGGCTGGCGCCTGCGAAGACGGGGTGGTCGTGTCGTTGCTGGGGGTCGTCTGAGCCGATACGGCCGTCGCGGCAAGCGCGGCTGCCAGCGCGAATGCGGACGATCCGATACGAATGGAATTAAGCGCCATGGCTGCCCTCTCCTGATATCTCGCCTGCTGCTTCTGGCAGGCCTGTGGTATGACCGCGTTACGATGTGGTCAGGCCAAATGCAATCCTGCGATGAAATCTGCTCACTGCTGTGGTCTTCAGGACACGATGCGAAGCTGGCGAAGGAGAGGATGCTTGCTTTGGCTTGACCAAAATTGCGCAAATTGGCAGACCAGATCGGCCGGCGCGCGATCGGCACCACGTAGGAGAGCGCGATGACGGCAACCGATGAGCAAAAGCCTGCGCACGTCGGGCGGCGCGGCAAGATCCGCTGGATCGTCTGCGGCTTTCTCTTCTTCGCGGTCGTGCTCAGCTATGTCGATCGCCTCGTCCTGCCCGTGCTCAAGCCCGATCTTCAGGCGCGCTATGGCTGGAGCGAGTCGGGCTATGCCGATCTCGCGATCTGGTTTCAGGCGGTCTACGGGCTTTCCTATGTAGCGTTCGGGCGGCTGGTCGATCGCGTCGGCGCACGCACCGGCTATGCGATTGCAGTCGTCCTCTGGACGATCGGGCATGTCGCGCACATCGCCTTCACCTCCACGCGCGGCCTTTTGATCGCGCGCATTCCGCTGGCGATGGGTGAAGGCGGCGCTTTCCCCGCTGCGCTCGCCGCCACCAACGAATGGTTTCCGGCGCGTGAGCGCGCGCTGGCGATCGGCATCTTCAACGCGGGTTCGAACGTGGGCGCGATCGTCACGCCGCTGATCGTGCCGTTCATCGCGGTTTCGTTCGGCTGGCGCATGGCGTTCATCGCCACGGGGTTGCTGACCGTGGTGTGGCTGACCGGCTGGCTCGCTTTTTATCGGTCGCCGCGCCAGCAGCCCCTGGTCAGCAAGGCGGAACTGGCGTGGATCGGATCGGAGCCGGCCGACGCCGTGAAACCCCCGCGCGTGCCGCTGGCCCGGCTGCTGCGCCTGCGCCAGACCTGGGCCTACATCCTCGGCCGCTTCATGATCGATCCGGTGTGGTGGACCTTCCTCTTCTGGCTGCCCGACTTCTTCAGCCGCCGCTACCATCTCAAGATGACCGAGTTCGGCCCGCCACTGGTCGCCATATATCTATGCGCGGATGTCGGATCGGTCGCAGGCGGATGGTTTTCGTCGCACCTGATCGGCCGGGGCCGGGCGCTGGGGCGAGCGCGCAAGACGGCGATGTTCGTAGCGGCGCTGTGCGCGGTGCCGATCGCATTCGCCGCGTCCGCGCCGGGCATCTGGACGGCGGTCGCGCTGATCGGTCTGGCCTGCGCGGGCCATCAGGCCTTTTCCGCCAACCTTTATGCTTTGCCGGGCGATCTCTTCCCACGACACATGGTGGGCTCGGTGGTCGGTTTGGGCGGGCTGGGCGGCGCGCTCGGCGGGATGCTGATGGCGAAATTCGCGGGCGCCATTCTTGAAAAGCTCGGCAGCTACCAGCCGATCTTTGTTGCCGCCGCCTTCGCCTATCTGACGGCGCTCGGCATCATCCAGCTCATTCTGCCGGGGTATTCGTCGGCGCACGGGAAAAACAACACCGGCAATGGCATTAAGAGCTAAGCGAGCCTTCAGGGTGCCGAAGACCTGTGCCGCAACCATGTGCGGACACTGAGGCGAAGAAGGTGTCGGCTAGCGCTGAAACGTGCCCGCTTTTACCAGATCGCCGGGCGATGCTGAGTTGCCGGCCCAAACGGTAAACCGGCCCTTCGGAATGACCCACGCCTTGATGGCGGCGTTCCAGACGCTGAGCGGGTGGTTGCTGCCGGCAGGGTCGATCGTGATTTCGACCGCCTTCGAGGCCCCCGGCGCCAGGTCAATATGTTGGAACCCGATCAGGCGCTTGGGCGGCTGCGGCGCGCCCAATGCGTCCGCGCTGGGCGGCAGAGAAAGATAAACCTGCATCACCTGCCTTCCGGCGTTCTGGCTGCTGTTCTTCACGGTCGCCGATACGCGATATCCGCCCGATTTGGCTTCGGGCGACAGCCTGGGCTTTGTCGCGGTGAAGCGGGAATAGGACAGACCGTGGCCAAACGGAAAGGCTACGCAGGGATTGGAGGCTGCCGTCACGGCGCAGGAACCGCTCACATTCGCGTCATACCACCGATAGCCGATGGCAAGCTTTTCGCTGTATATCACTGTCTGCTTGGAGCCGCTGGGCACTCCGGGATATTGCTGCGCGGTAACGGCATCGAGGAATGTTTTGCCCGCGATCGGAAAGGTCACCGGTAGGCGGCCGGAGGGGTTGACCTTGCCTAGCAAAAGATCGGCGGTGATATTGCCATCCTCCTGCCCCGGGAACCAGACCTCGAGGATTGCGGGGCCTTGGGCGCCCACCAATGCAGGATCCATCGCGATGCTGGCATTGTCCTTAAGGACCAGCACGGTCTTCTGCGCCATCTTCGCTGCTGTGGTGGAGTTGGCGGAAAGGATCGCCTTGATCATCGCGGTGGTGCCGCTGAGCTTGGCCTGATTGTCGGCCGGATTAACGGTCGCAATTTTGCTGGGCTTGGCCACATACCAATCGAGCGACATGCCGGCGGAGGCCAAGGCGGCGAGCTTCTGGCCATCGGCCGTTGCAAAGGTGGCGCGGTCTGCGCCCTCTTCGCTGTTGGTGCCGGCCATGATGACGATCGAGTCCGCTTTGGCGATGATCACCAGGGCCTGATCGAAGGGTACGGATTTTCCGTCGATCGTCGCGGTGGCGTTGTCGTCGTCAACCAGCACCAGCTTTACCGTGGCGCTTTCGGGAAGGCCGCCGCGCAGGCCCTCGATCGGGCTGACGGCATAATGCGGCACCACGTCCGAGCTGCCGCCGCCCGCGCCGATCCATTTGCCCAAGATCGAGCCGCCGGTGATCGCTTGCTGGGCGTAAGGCTGCGATGCCTTGCCGACGAGGACGATGGTTTTGGCCGTTGCCGCAATCGGCAGAGCGCCGTTGTTCTGGAGCAGGACGGCGCCGCTGGCGCCGATTTCGCGCGCAATTTTGCCATTCGTGACGAAATCGATCGGCGTCTGCACCAGCGGGCGATCGAAAATGCCGGCCTTGAACATCTGCGTGTAGCGGCGCTCCAGCGCGGTATCGATCTCGGTCTGCGTGATCGTTCCGGCCTTCAGCGCGGCGCGGATTTTCACGGGCGTCCAGTGAAGCGGTGTCGGCATTTCATGATCGGTGCCGGCGGCAAGCGAGGCCTCGGTCGTCTTCATCGCGAAGAAGTCGCTCTGGACGTAGCCGGAGAACTTCCAGTCGTCGCGCAGCACCTGCGTCAGCATCGGCTTGTTGTCGCACGCCTGCAGGCCGTTGAGGAAGTTATATGAGCACATGATCGCTGCGACGTGACCGTCTTTCACGCTCATCTCGAAAGGGATGAGATAGAGTTCGCGGAGCGTCTGCTCGTCAACCGTCTCCTGGATGGTCATCCGGTTGGTTTCCTGCTCGTTGGCGACGAAATGCTTCGCCATGCCGATCAGGCCCTTTGACTGGACAGCCTTTATCTCTGCCACCGCCATCGTGCCGGCGAGATAGGGATCCTCGCCATAATATTCGAAATTGCGGCCGCCGATCGGCAGGCGAGCGAGGTTCATGCCCGGCGCCTCAAAAACGTGCAGCGCGAGGTTGTTCATCTCCCTGGCGATGACGCCTCCGAACGCCGCGGCAACGCGCGGATCGAAGGAGGCCGCAACCGCCATAGCCGAGGGGAGGGCGGTCGCCTGGGCGGAGGTCGGATCGGTATAGGGGCGCCAAACCGGTTCCTTGCCGCCGTCCATCGCCGCCTTAACGCTTGTTGAGATGCAATCATTCTGGCCGACGCCCACCGGCCCGTTCGTGATGCGGAAGGTGGGAATGGCGAGAGCCTTGATCCCGCTGACGTGACGCGCGCCATAGCAAGCGGGCAGTTCCGGGAGAATCTCGGGCGTGCTGCCGGTGAGCTGCTGCAGCTTCTGGTCTAGGGTCATTTTCGCGATGAGCTGCCGCGCGCGGGAGCGTGCGATGCTCTCTTTTGCCTGATCGCTGGATGGCGCGCCTTGCTTGGCAACGATGGCTTTCGCCATCCACGGCAAGGCCGCGGCCGACGTCAAAGGAGCCGAGAAAACGCTGGAAATTAGCGCGCATGCCAATGAAGGACAGGCAGCGAATTTTCGCATTACCATCGCAAGACCTCTCCGTGATGCGTGCTAGTCCACGCTGCACGTCAAATGGCACGGCTCATCCGGCCTGACCACAAAATTTTAGAATATTAGAGAAAATCGCTTAATTACCGCATCTTGGTCGGAGTATTCTGGTAAGGCCAGATTAGCGCAGTCTATCGGTGGTGATCTGCCCGGGCGAGCCGTGGCGCTTGAGCGCCTTCTTCATGAAGGCAAGGGCGGCCTTCCCGTCCCCGGTTTTGGTGACGTAGCTCTCGAGTATCTCACCCTCGTGATCGACGGCGCGCCAGAGATAATGGTCTGACAACGCCCCCCTCTGGCGATAGCAGTGACGCGGCCATTCACTCGGCCCAAAAACGCTCGCGCGTCGTGCTTCCGATCCCTGGGTTGAGCTGATTGCACGGGTCGAGACCACGATAGAATCCCGCGAGATCGGGTTTTGCCCGGTAAAGGTGCCCGACGTTATGTTCGGCCGGATATTCGGCACCCCGCTCATCGAGCATCTTCCACATCATATGTTCCAGCGCCAACGCATCCGTGCCCTTCCTCACGATATAATCCTGATGAAAGACCTGGCAGAAGAAGTGGCCATAGTAGAGGCTATGGATCACTGGGCTTGCGATATGATCGGGTAAGACTTCCACCCAGTCGCGCGTGTTGCGTGGCAACGCGATATCGAGCGCGACGATGTCTTCCACCTCATCCCGATGGATGGCCCGATAGCGAACCGCGGCGCCTGCGGTAACAAAGCGGTGGAGAAACGCACTGTTGGCTTCGTCGGGCGTGCATTCGAAGAACGCGCTATCGGGATGGCCGAATTGCTGCGCCAGAACGGATCGCGTTTTCACCGCCTCGGTGAACGGCATCTTCACAATCAAATGATGTTCGAAGCGATCGCGAAACTCTCTCATCCTTGGCGGGAGATGGTCGGGGAGCAATCGGCCAAAGCGTTGCATCAACCGATCACTCAGGTTCGGCCCAAGGAAACCGAAACGGTCCGCCCAGCCATCGATGCGCGCCTTAGCGGCGAAGAGCGTTGGAAGGCGGGACGTTCCGAGGCGCTTTATCGCAGCGAACATATCCTTGCCGTAGACGTCGGCGATATCGAAGGCGGTGCGGTGCATATACTCACCCGCGACCGGCAGCTCATCGAACGCGCTCAAAATGGTCCGCCTCAGATCGGTGAACTTGGCCGGGTCATCGGTTCCGAGATAGAAGGTTACGTCGCCTTCGGACTTTGGGAAGGTATCGAGGCGCACGGCGAAGACGATCAGCTTCCCGGCGCTGCCTGCCGTTTCGTAGAGGCAGCGCTCATCGGCGTTGAACCTTGCCGGTTGGTCGCTGTCGATCTGCCGGACATGCTGGGCATAGGATCGGTCATGAGCCAGCCGATCGGTGCAGTCCTGAACGTCTTCCGGCGCGAACGAGCCAGCCTCGAGCCGATCCAGTACGTGCTCGGGATCGTCACCGAGCTCGACGCCGAGGTGATTGACCAGACGGAGTTGACGATCCTGGCCGATGCTGCCGAACAGCCCGAGCTGGGTGTAGGCCGGCCCGCGTTGCACCAGCGATCCTCCCGAATTGTTGCACACCCCGCCGATGACGGACGCTCCCAAGCAGGAGGATCCGATCACCGAATGCGGTTCCCGACCGATAGGTACGAGAACTGCCTCTAGTTCGTGCAGGGTCGCTCCGGGAAGGCATATGACCTGTGAACCTCCGCGGACTAAATGGATGCCCTTCAGCCGGCTGGTACTGATGACAACCACGCCTCCGGGATAATCGTCGCCCGCCGGCGTCGAACCGCCGGTAAGGCCGGTGTTGGATGCCTGCATGATAATGGTGACGTCGGCGGAAACGCAGGCCTGAGCCACTCTCCAAAGTTGCGTGAGGCTGCCGGGCCGTACCACAGCGATCGCGCTGCCCGTGCCGGTTCGATAGCCGGTCCGGAACCGGGCAGTCTCCCGAGCGCCAGTGAGGACATGCCGCGGGCCGACAATCTCTCGGAAGGCATGGTGAAGGGGATGATCGATGCGCATCGTGAGTTCCTACCCTAAGGGCAGATCGCCGACCGCGATCCGGCCTATCGGCCACCGCCGCTTCGACTTAGCAGTTGCCGAGCGTTGGTCGAAGGTGCTTAACCGCCACCTTCCTTCCCGCGGAATTGGGATTTCATGACCTTCTATCTCGGTGTGGATGCGGGCGGCAGCAACTGCCGTTGCCGGATCACCAAGCCTGATGGAACCGTGATCGGTACGGGGGCCGGCGGCCAGGCCAATGCCCGGATCGGGCTCGACAGGCTTTATGCGGAACTCGTTCTGGTCACGGATCAGGCGATTGGCGAGGCCGGACTTTCCGAAGCGCAGGTGACGCAAATCCACGCGGGCATAGGGCTTGCGGGCATTTCGCGGCCGGGGATACGCGAAGGTCTGGGCGGTTTCGCCTTTCCGTTCGCTTCGGTGGCCTATGAGAGCGACGCATATATTGCCAACCTGGGCGCCAATGGGGGCGGCGAGGGCGCTATCCTGATCATCGGGACGGGCAGCATCGGCCATATCCGGCTGGCCAGCGGCACATTCACTATCGGCGGTTACGGGTTTCCCATATCGGACGAGGGAAGTGGCGCGGCGCTGGGCCTGAGCGCGATGCGCCATGCTTTGAGGGCACTCGACGGCCGGACGCGCAAGACGCCCCTTAGCACCGCCGTCACGGAGCGGTTCGATCATGACACCGCACGGGCCATCGCCTGGATGGCCGAGGCCAGCCCGCGCGACTACGGAATCTTCGCGCCATTGGTCATGGACTATGCTGAGGCTGACGATGAGATCGCCCGATCTATCGTCGAGGATGCGGCGCTCCACATCGAACGCTTCATCGAGACGATTTTCGCCCGAGGGGCGCCCCGCTGCGTGCTGGTTGGGGGGCTGGCGCCGAGGATGAAGCCATGGTTGCGTTCGCGAACGGTGGAAAGGCTGAGTGAACCGCTCGGCGATCCGCTCGACGGCGCCCTTGCGCTGGCCCGTGAGACATCGCTCTCCGGCTGATCGCGGCCCCGCCGGCGACGCTCGGCCATTTCTCATTCGCCGTTGTCGTCGCGGTCTCCGGCGATCCACGTCCGCGTTACACGCCGTTGCGCGTCGAGGTGGACCAGGTCGGCAGACAGTCCGGGCGCGATCGATCCCCGCTCGTTATCGAGTCTGAGAAATGTCGCCGGATTGCCGCTCGCCATCCGTGATGCTTCGCAGATCGTGCAGCCGAGCATATCCATGGCGTTGCGGAACGCCTGCGCCATGCTCAGCGCCGAGCCGGCGAGCGTGCCATCCGGCCCTCGGCATGTACCATCGACTATTTGTATCGGCTGACCCATGAGAGTGAAGGAATTCTTCACGCCTCCCACGGGAGGCATTGCGTCGGTGACGAGCATCGCTCCTTCCATCCCGCGGGCGTTGATCGCGATCCGCAACGTCGCCGGATGAACGTGCAGCCCGTCCACGATCAGGCCGAAGTGACTGCCGCGATCAATCAAGGCCGCGCCAACCATCCCCGGCTCGCGACTACCGAGCTGCGTCATCGCGTTGAACAAATGCGTGAATCCGCATAGTCCGTCCGCGAGCGCTGCCCGGGTCTGTTCGAAGTCAGCCAAGCTGTGGCCGGCGGCAACCAACACATCCGCCGCGCGCAGCTGAGCGATCGCTCCCGCCGGAGCGAGCTCGGGCGCCAGCGTGACCAACCGGACACCCTTGGTAGGGCGTGTGAGACGGGCCAGCACCTCACCATCGATCGGGGCGAACCGGACATCGTCGTGGATCCCTTTCTTGGCGGGATTCAGATGCGGCCCCTCGATATGAAGACCAAGAACGCCGGAAATCCCATCCGCCAGGGACTGCTCGATCGCAGCGATCGCCCGATCGATCACCGGTACATGGTCGCTGATGAGCGTCGGCAGCAGGCCGGTCGTTCCGAAACGCCGATGCGCCTCGGCGATCTTGCGGATACCCTCCACCGTCGGCGCGTCGTTCAAAAGCACATCACCGCCGCCATTGACCTGAACATCGATGAAGCCGGGCGCCAGCCAGCCGCCGCCCATGTCGATTGTCGGCCAATCGGCCGATAACGAGGATGCGGGTGTCCAGCCCACAATCCGGCCATTCTCGATCAGCAGGGCTTGCCCTTCGGCAAGGCCATTGGGAAGGACGAGCGTGGCGCCGGTGATCGCCTCGCGGCTCATAGCGTTTTGGTGACCTTGGCCAGATGAGGCGGGCTATCCGGATTCCGGCCTCTCGCGAGCGACAGGGCGTTCGCCAGCGCATAGAAGCTTTGGATGGCTCCAATCGCCTGGACGATGGGATGCCGTGACGACTCCATTGGAAGCACGATGGACGCCGCACCGATGTCCCCGGCGGCTCCGGCGGCGATGACCGTAGCGCCGCGCGCGGCAAAGTCCTCCAGCCGCTCCTTCAGGCCCTCAGACGAGACATCGGCGGGGCCGAAGACCAGCACCGGATCGCCGTTCTTCACCAGGGTCATTGGGCCGTGAGCAACCTCCGCGACACTGAACGCTTCCGCGTACAGGCCTGCCGTCTCCTTGAGCTTGAGCGCGGCTTCGCCCGCGATCGGCAGCGTCGGTCCGCGTCCAAGGACGAGCAGATCATTGGCATCGCGAAGGTGGGGGAGGGCGTTGCTCCAGTCCTGCGCGCCGGCGGCGCGGAGCGCCGGCGCGATCGTCGGTAGCGCCTGTCTTAGTCCATCATCCTCGCTCCATTCTGCTACGAGATGGGTCAGCGCTACGAGGGTGGCGACGAAGCTTTTGGTGGCGGCAACGCTGGATTCCCGCCCCGCCCGGACCGGGATGGTAATGTCGCCAAGCGCGGCGAGAGGGGATTCTTCATCGTTGACGATCACGACGACCAGCGCCCCCATGCGTTTCGCGTCCTCGGCGGCTGCGATCAGATCGGGACTTCGGCCAGACTGAGAGATAGCGATCAGCGGCACGTCCCGGAAGGATGCCGATGTCCGGCGGTATAGGGAGCCAATCGAAGGCGAATGGCTCAGCGTCGGGACACCGGCATAAACTTCCAGAAGATGCTTGGCGAAGGCCGCCGCCTGATCGGAGCTGCCGCGGGCCAGAGTGGCGGCGAACGGCGGCGCGAGCTTCCGCAGCCTCTGGCCGGCTTCGCGCACCAGATCCGCGTTACTCCGCAACTGAGCCTCACAGATCTCCGGCGCTTCCAACGCCTCGGACAGCATCAACGTGGAAACAGTGGACATGGTGGTCTTGATACCAGCAGCCAAATAACATGCAATGGTATCATAGTGGTTGTTATGGAGAGCGGCGTAGCGCATGGGAGCCCCAGGCTTTTCCGGAGCGTGTCATGTTGACGGTCAATGTCGCTGCATCCGATTACCTTGGGGGGGTGAATGAGGATGTTGTCGGTTATTCCGCTAATGCCGCCTGGGTCATAGATGGTGCCACAGGCATCGGTCCGGCACTGCTCGATGCTCCTAGTGACGCGGCGTGGCTTGCGCACGCCATCGACGGCCACTTCCGCCGCCTATTGGACGAAGATCCCGCTATGCCCACCCGTGCGCTCGTCCGTCAGGCGATCCTGTTCTGTCGCACGGCGCTCGATGCCCAGGCGCTCCGCCCTGCCGAGGGACCGCACGAGCATCCTTCTGCCGCCTTTGCCATGCTGCGCCGGTTCGACGATCATATCGAGCTAAGTGGACTGGCCGATTGCCGTATCGTCTACGAAGATGATGCCACCGCCACCCACATTTTCAGCGACCGGTCTCTCGACGTCGTTGAGGCGCGCACCCTTTCACTCGTGCGGGAAATCGTCCGCAGCGAGCCGGATTTGGATGCCGAGAGCCTTTTTCAGAGATTGCTTCCCCAACTCCGCGAGAACCGTGGCCTGATGAACAGGGAAGGCGGCTATTGGGTGCTTGGAACGGAGCCCGCAGCCGCGGATCACCTGGCGTGTAAGATCCTTCCCTATCGGCCGGGACAGCGCTTCGCCCTTGCAAGTGATGGATTTCTACGCCTCGTTGAAATGTTCGGCCTTGCCGGCCCGAGTGACCTGCTGGCGATCGACAGCGAGGAGGGCTGGAGCCATTGGCGGGATCGGTTGCGAGACGCTGAGCGTGAGCCCGGCTCATGTCGCCGCTATCATCGCGTGAAGGTGCATGACGACGCGAGCTTCCTGAACATCGAGATTTGAAAGGCAGCGGATGCGGATACTGGGATATATGAGCGGAACGTCGCTCGATGGCGTCGATGCTGCGATCCTGGAAACGGATGGTGTTAGCATCGCGAGTTTCGGTGCTGCCATCCTCGTCCCCTTTGAGGCCGAAAAGCGCCAAACGTTGATCGACGCGACGGAAGATGCCCTCCGCTGGGATGGTGTCGGCCCGAGACCCGCGTCCTTCGCGGCAGCGGAACATGTGGTGCTGGATACGCACCTGCGTGCGGCGCGGATGGCCATGTCCGAAGACGGAGGTCGGATCGATCTGGTCGGCTTTCACGGGCAGACCGTTTTGCATCGTCCGGAGCGACGCCTGACCGTGCAACTGGGTGACGCAGGGGCTTTGGCCACCGAGCTTGGCGTACCGGTCGTGGCCGATTTGCGCCAAGCCGATCTCGCAGCGGGCGGGCAGGGGGCGCCTCTGGTGCCGATCTATCATCAGGCACTTGCCGATCGGATCGGTATGAGGCGGCCGGCCGCGTTCCTGAACATCGGCGGCGTCGCCAACCTGTCCTGGTTTGGGATGGACGGCGAGATTGTCGCCTTCGATACCGGCCCGGGTAACGGCATGATAGATCTGTTGCTTCAGAGCCGTGGAGCTGGCCGCTATGATGAAGATGGCAGGCTGGCGGCCGCTGGTCGGGTCGACCAGGCGGTACTGGACCAACTTCTCGCCGCTCCATTCTTCGATCGAACCGGCCCGAAATCACTGGATCGTTATGACTTTTCGCTCGCGACGGTCGATGCCCTCTCGATCGAGAATGCTGCCGCCACGCTGACCGCTTTCACGGTCGAAGCGGTTAGGATCGCGGCAACGTCGCTTCCATCGCCTCCGACCGAGTGGATTATCTGCGGTGGCGGGCGGCATAATCCGACGCTGATGCGGCACTTCGGTGCTCGGGTCGGGCCATGGCGTTCAGCCGACGACTGCGGCTTCAGAGGCGATTTCGTGGAGGCCGAGGCTATGGCCTATCTTGCGGCGCGTTCCACGAAGGGCATGCCGCTCACCTTCCCGGGCACAACGGGCGTGCCTTACCCCACCACGGGCGGTCGGACCTACCTGCCCAATACGCTCAGCTAACGAAGAGATTGCTACTTTACAGGCGCATGACACTTATGTTCTATTGGTATTAGAGACGTATTGCCGCCGAGTCACGAGCGGGTGTCAAAAAGGGGAAATTGAAGATGAAGCTGGGATACCTTCGTCAGGCCAGTGTGCTGGCATTGGCCGCTACCGTGCTGGTTCACGCACCCGCCATCGCCGCTCCGCAAAACGCCGCCTCCCCCACGCCGACCAGCGCCGATCAACCGCCCGCCAGCGGCCCGGCCGAGGCTGCCGGCGGCGAAATTGTCGTCACCGGCTCTCGCATCCCCCGCACAAGCCTGACCTCGACCAGTCCCGTCGCCTCGACCACCGCGCAGGATATCAAGCTGCAATCGGCGCTTACCGTCGAGGACTTCTCGACTAAGCTGCCGCAGCTGGCCGGCGGCGTTCGGCAGGCGTCGCAAGGTAGCGACGCTTTCGGTGCGCAGGTGCTGGACCTGCGCAACTTCGGCCAGAGCCGCTCGCTGGTCCTGCTCGACGGTACGCGCGCGGTGCCCTTCAGCTTCCGCAACTCGGTGGACGTCAACGCGCTCCCGGCCTCGCTTATCAAGCGCGTCGATGTGCTGACCGGCGGCGCCGCGGCGGTATATGGCGCTGACGCCGTTGCCGGTGTGGTGAACTTCATTCTCAACGACGATTTCAAGGGCGTTCAGGCCTCGGCATCGAGCCGCTTCGCTGAGCATGGCGGCAAGGAATATGGCGGCTCCGTCATGTTCGGCACCGGCCTGGGTGACCGTGGCCATGTCGTTGTCGCAATGGATTATACGCAGCGTGAACTGACCCGCTCCGGCACCCGCGACTGGGCGATCACGCCGAACTCCACGATCCCCAGCATCGGCGGCGTCTTCACCGATGTCGCCAGCGGACGGAAGTTTGGTTTCACGGACAGTGGCCAGTTCACGACGACGCCGGCGGCGACGTCAAACATCAGTGCCACCTATCCGCTGATCGAGCCGCTCAAGCGGATCAACGCGGCGGCGCTGTTCAACTATGAGATCACTCCGACGGTCGAGGTCTATGGCCGCGCGCTTTACACCAACGCCCGCACCCAGGAATCCGGGACCCCCGGCCCGAACCCGCCGACGATCAGCCAGACGGTGGGGATCAATGCCACCAACCCGTTCCTCACCAGCGACATCCGCAACCAGCTGACGTTTGTGAACGGCGTAGCGCAGGTCAACGTCTCGCGCTCGCTCGCCGAACTCGGACTTATCACCTACCATACCGAGCGGAACACGTTCCAAGGGCAGCTCGGGCTACGAGGCCCGATCACCGGCAACATCAAGTGGAACGTCTACGGGCAGTACGGCCGCTCCACCGAGAATTCGCCGATCACTGGCGACGGCCTTGTGACCAACGCGGCAGGCGTGAACAATTTCGCCCTGAACGCCAATACGGCGAATATCTTCGGCCCGAATTCTTCGAGCCTGGCGACCGCGCTCGGCACGACGATCAATGGGTTCGACCGCAAGCGCGATCAGCTCGTGACCTCGGCAAACCTCAGCGGCACGCTCGCCGACCTGTTCAGCCTTCCCGCCGGGCCGATCGGCTTTGCGGTGGGCGCTGAATATCGTCGCGAGACTGCGGCGATCGTGCAGGACTCCGCCCTCCTCACCGGCAACACCTTCCGGGAGGGCGTCCAGGCAGCTTACACTGGCGAATTCGATGTGAAGGAGCTGTACGGCGAGTTGCTGGTGCCGGTGCTTCACGATGTGCCGCTCATCAAGAAGCTCGATCTGGGCGGCGCGTACCGCTATTCCGACTATAACCTGTTTGGCACGCACGGCACCTGGAAGGCCGAGGTGAACTGGCAGGTCGACAGCAACATCCGGCTGCGCGGCACCTATCAGCGCGTTCTTCGCGCGCCGAACTTCGGCGAGTTCGCGGCCACCACCTCCTCGCTGCCCTTCAACAATCTCATCACGGTCGCCCGGCTCACGCCGCGCTACGCCGGCGATCCGTGCGTCATCGGGACCGGCAATGCCGCCCAGTGCGCGCGTTTGGGTGCCCCTGCGGTAGGCTCGGCCAACTCGCTGGCGCCGAGCTATCTGGAGGGCAATTATTATTATGGCGGCAACCCGGACATCAAACCCGAAGTCGGCACTACAAAAACTGCCGGCGTTGTCTTCACCCCGACCTTCGCGCCGCGCCTGACGCTGACCGTCGACTGGTATGAACTCAATCTCAAGGGCGCGGTCGGCGTGATCCAGCCCGTGGCTGCGATCACCAGCTGCTACATCACCAATCCGACGGCCTCGAACCCGCTCTGCGCACTCGTCACGCGCGATCCGGCGAACGGGCATTTCCTCGATGCCTACGTCAACAACCAGAACCTGGGCCGGATCGTGCAGCGCGGTATCGACATCGCGGCCAGCTATACGATCAAGACCGATTGGCTTCCGGGCTCCGGCGTCCGCTTGTCTTACCAGGGCAACATCGTCACCAGCTACACTATTCAGGCCAACCCGACCGTTACCGCGATCCAGTGCAAAGGAACGTTCGGCGCGACCTGTTCGAGCGACGGCACCACGCTGGTGCAGCCCGACTACCGGCATAATGCCTCCGTTTCCTGGCTGTTCGGTCGTGGGATCGTGCAGGTGAACTGGAACCGGATCGGCAAGGTCAAGAACAGCGCGGCCGGCGCCACCGACACGATCGCTGCGCAGAACACGTTCGACCTGTCCGCCTCTTATCAGCTCAACCGTGTCCTGACGCTGAGCGGTGGCATCTACAACTTCACCGACAAGGATCCGCCGTTCGTGGCCAGCGGCGGCGTGTTCAACACCTTCCCCGACACGTACGACGTGACCGGGCGCACCTATGGCATTTCGCTGACGGCGCGTTTCTAACGCGCATCGCCCATGAACTGTTCGGGCTCGCCCGAGCAGTTCATGGGATTGCCGAACGGACGAATGAATTTGGCCTTCACATTTCTCGACTGGGTCGTGATCGCCGCGTACGTGCTGGTGCTGTTCGCGGGCGGCTGGCTGTTCATGCCACGCCAGACGGAATCCACCCGGGATTACTTCCTGGCGGGCAATACCGTTCCGGCGTGGCTGGCGGCGGTTTCCGTCTTGTCCGCCACCCAATCCGCCGCGACCTTCCTCGGTGGCCCGGACTACGGCTACAACGGCGATTATTCCTATCTGAGCACGAGCATCGGCTCGCTCCTCGGCGCGGTGATCGTCGCCAAGGTGTTGATCCCGCGCTTTTATCGTTCCGGGCTGACGACGGCCTATGAATTGCTGACGCAGCGCTACAGCGTGCGCGCGACGCGCTGGGCGGGTGGCATGTTTCTGGGCGGGCGCGTCCTGGCCGGTGGCGCCCGGGTCTATCTCGCCGCGATCGCGGTCTCGATGGTGACGACCGGCGCCGTCGGCCCCGGCAGCATCGTGATGGCGGCAGCCGCGCTCATGATCGCCAGCTTTCTCTTCACGTTCGTCGGCGGGCTCAAGTCAGTGCTCTGGAACGATCTCGTTCAATTCGTGATCTATCTCGGCGCGGCGATGGCCGTGTTGATCTTCCTGCGGCATTCGATCCCTGCCTCGAATGCGCAACTCATCGAGGGCCTCGCGCACGCGCCGGGAGGCGTGAACAAGCTCAGGCTGTTTGATTTTTCGATGGACCTGTCGAAGCCGTTCTCGATGCTGGCGGTCGTTACCGGCGTGACGCTGCTCTATGTCGGCAACTTCGGGCTGGATCAGGATACGACGCAGCGTCTGCTGGCTTGCCCTGATGCGCGGACCGGATCCCGGGGACTTTATCTGTCCGTGCTGGCGGCGGTCCCCGTGGTGGCGGTGTTCATCACGATCGGCCTGCTGCTCTATGTCTTTTACGATCGACCGGATCTGATGGGCGGCAGCACCGCCGCCACCGCCAAGGAGTTCGCTGGCGAGAGAGTGAGCGTCTTCATGCACTATATCCTCACGCAGGTGCCATCCGGGCTGCGCGGGCTGGTGACGATCGGCGTCGTCGCCGCCGCGGTCGCGACCACCAATTCGGCGCTCAACGCAATGTCGTCCGTTGCCGTGCAGGATTTCTATCGTCCCTGGCGCGAGCAGCGTGGCGGCTCGTCCGAGGATCACTATGTTCGCGCCGGCCGCATCGGTATGGGGCTGGTCGGGCTCGCCATGTTCGGAACCGCCATACTGTCATATTATTGGCAGCATCATAGCCGCATGGGTCTGCTCGAGTTTGCGCTGCAGGTGATGGTCTTCTCTTATGCCGGCCTGCTGGGTGTCTACCTGACCGCGATCTTCACCCGGCGGGGTTCGACGAATTCAGTGATCGCTGGCTTGTTGGGCGGTTTCTTCGTGATCCTGCTGCTTCAGCCCGGCATCGCTCGCGTCATCGGTCTGCCACCCACCTTGGCGACACTCGCATTCCCGTTTCAGCTTTGCATCGGCACGCTCGCCACATTTCTGATTTCGGCCGCTCCGGCGGATCGGAAAGCCGCCGATATGTCTTTCGCGTAAGCGTTTAACTGAGGAAATTATGAATACCGAGATCATCGATCCTCGCTATGTCGACGTCGACATCTGGCCTACGGCCATCGCCGTCGAGGCGATGCTGGAGGGGCAGCTTGCCGCGGTCGCCGCGATACGATCTCAGGTCGAAGGCATCGCGCGCGCAGCGGAGGCCGCGGCCGAAAGATTGGGCCAAAGCGGTCGGTTGATCTATGTCGGCGCCGGCACCTCCGGTCGCGTGGCCGTTCAAGACGGTGTCGAGCTTTTTCCCACCTACAATTGGCCGCACGAGCGGCTCCTCTTTCTGATGGCCGGTGGCTTGGACGCCCTGACCGAAAGCGTCGAAGGCGCCGAGGACGACGAGGCGGCCGCCGCCCGCGAAATCGACTCGGCGGCTCTGCAGCCGTCCGACGTGGTGATCGGCGTGGCCGCGAGTGGCCGCACGCCCTATACAATCGCGGCGGTCAATGCGGCACGGGTTGCCGGAGCTTTGACCATCGGCGTGGCCAACAATCCCGGCAGCGCGCTCGTAAAGGCTGCTGAATACGGTCTGACGATCGATACCGGCGCTGAGATCATCGCCGGTTCGACGCGAATGAAGGCAGGAACCGCGCAGAAGGTGGTCTTGAACATGCTTTCGACTGCGACGATGCTGCGTTTGGGGCTGGTGCACCGGGGGCTGATGGTGAACATGCGCGTCTCGAACGAGAAGCTGCTCAATCGCGGCCGCGAAATGGTGCGGGACATCGCCGGGGTCGATATGAATACCGCGGCGCGGGCTCTCGATGCGGCAGGCCATGAGATCAAGCCGGCGGTTCTTATCGCGCTTGGGGCCACGCCCGCGCAGGCGCGGGAGGAGCTCGTTGAAGGGCTCGATAACCTGTCGCGCGCGATCAATAGCTGGCGTTTACGCGATGCGTGAGATCCTGGCCGCGAGACCGGACGACAGCACGCCTCTGTATCTACAGTTGGCCCGGAACATCCGCCATCATATCGCCAACGGCGGCATCGATCCGGGGAACGCGCTGCCATCCGAACGCGACCTGATCGAAATGACTGGCTTGTCGCGCGTGACGATCCGGAAGGGCATCCGCCAGCTTATCGAGGAGGGTATCCTTTTCAGGAAGCAGGGGTCCGGTACGTTCGTCGCGCGTCGGATCGAGACAGGCTCGGTTCTCACCGGTTTTAGCGAAGACGCCCGATCCCGTGGCGAAGACACGGGTGTCATCTGGATGATCAAGACATACGCGCAGCCTACGGACGAAGAGGCATCCATGCTGCAGATCACGGGATCGGTCAGCGTCGCGCGGCTGGGGCGGATTCGCCTTGCTGGCGGAGAGCCCTTGGCGATCGAGCATGCCGTCGTCGCCGCTGAGTTTCTTCCGAACCTGGACCGTATCGGCGACTCGCTTTACGCGGCGCTGGAGGTGGGCGGTCACCGCCCAACGCGCGGTCATCAGTGGATCCGGGGCGCGCTCGCCACGCCTACCGAGGCGGGCATGCTTTCTATCGAACAGAATGCCGCTGTTTTGAGGATCGAACGGCTTGCTTTCCTGGAGGGCGGGCGTCCGATCGAATTCACAAGATCAACCTACCGGGCCGATCGCTACGTTTTCGTATCGGATCTCGAGGGCGGGCAAAGTTCTTCAAAGCTTTAGACAAAGGGGTCCTTCGCGCGGGAATCATGCCAACGCAGGTGTAGCAACGGCACGCGCGATTGAGGAGACGGAGGTGCAGAGAGATGCCACGGTTCTGCGGCGATTTGGCTGAACTTCATGTACGGCGCCTTGGCAGCGACAAGACTAGCGGGTTGGACGGCATTCAACCACTAGTACCAAAACCGACCGCGATGTTCTGCTCCACTTCGCCGGCGACCAGAGCGAGCAGGCATCCATGAGGTGCGCGCGCGCCAAGCGACTGGTGGTGCTGTCAAACTAATTTGAACTCAACTCCAAACGATGTGGGTCAGGCTTTGCGGCGTAACGCCTGCGGCTCGCGGACCCGATCGAGTGGGGGTAGCTTTCTCAGGGCTCTCAGAAAGAATTGGGCGCGATGCGGACGATGTCCGGATTGGCGGCGTTGGCGGCATAAGTGATGCGGAGTGAAGCCGGGCCGGTAGGGGCCGATCTGCTGCTGGTGCCGGATTTGAACGGGATCCCGGCGGCGACGACTTCGACTCCTGCGCCCTGATCATCGACAGCGGCGAACATCAGCAGTGCGTTGGCGCCGACAGCGCCTACATCCGCTTTCGCGCGCGGCCGGATCGGCAGCGCCTGGAAATAATTGCCGAGCTGGACGGCGGCGATCGAGATGGATTCGCGTTGCGCGGTGCTCGGCTCGCCTTCGATTGCCCAGATGACATTGACGCTGGTCAGCCGCTTTGACGTCGCACCGAACACATAGCCGATCTTCGCCGCGCCCGGCCCCGGGGGCAGGTCGGCCAGCGTGATCTGGAGGGCATCGGTGCCCTCGACCGGGTTCGAAGCGGTTTTGACCTTGGTGTCCCCGCCGAAATCGGCGGCGATAGCGGCGCGGACTTCCGCCTGCGTCATGCCGAAGCGCGCATGGCGGAAGCCGCCGATGCGATAGGCGGGCTTCGCGGCGGCGGGCGCGGGCGGCTGCTGGGCGAGCGCGGGCTGGGCGAGACAGGCGAGGATCGGCAGGATCGCGGTGAAAGGCCGCATGGCATGGCTCCGGAAGCGCGCAGGCATCAAAAGTCGCCCGGCTGGATGCGATAGATGTCCGGCGTCGCGCTCTGTGCGAAACCGATATGGAGGATGGCGGGCACGCCATCCGACGGCGGCGGCAGATCGGCGCGCGATCCATCGGGGCGGATGAGCTGGTAGCCTACGCCCTGTAGCCGCACCTCGACCAGCCCGCCCTTGACCCCCGCCGCCCCGAACAGCGACAGCGCGTTCGGCCCGACGGCGATGCCGCGCTCGACCGAGAGGAATTTCCAATAATAGCTGATAAAGTCGGCGACGACCGCCTTGGCCGCTTCGGTCAGGGTAGCGCGGTCGGCGGCGACGGCATGATCGAACGACCAATCGACATTGACGTGCATCAGGCCTTTCGATCGCCAGCCAAAGATATAGCTGACCGCAGCCGGCCCTGGCCCAGGCGCGAGCTTCGGTAGGTGCGCCACGATCAGCGTGGTCCGCAGCACGGGATCTTCAACCGGCGGATCAATCTTTGCGCCCGGAAAATCGGCGGCGATCTGCGCGCTCGCCTGCACGGTGGTCATCCCCCACTTCGCCTTACCGTAGCCATCGACCGCGTAAGCGAGGCCTGTCACCTGGAAGGCCGTCGGCTGACCGGTGGGGGAGGCGCCCAGCGCCGCCGGGCTTTGCGCCTGCGCCGCCCCGGACGCCGCCAGCAGGCCGGCAAAAAGGAGAGAGCGGATCATTTCGACGCCACCAGGCCGATCTTGCCGTTCGCGACTTGGACAGTGCCGCCGAGTGCCTTCATCTTGGCGATCAGCGAGGCTTCCTGATCGCGCAGGCTTTGCGCCTGGAGCAGATCGCCGGGGCTGATGCTGCCGGGATTGGACTGGATCTTCTGCACCAGCGCCTGCTCCTGCGCGACGACACTGTTCAGCTGCGCGGGAACGCTGCCGTAGGTGCTCACCGCCCGGCTGAGGTTGAAGCGGTCCTGATCGCTGTTGAACTTAAGCTCGTCCAGCTTCTGCGCCACCTCGGGATTTTGGGCGACATAGTTCATCAGATCGACGGTCGGCTTGTCGCCTGCCTTTTGGAACATCTGCAGCGCGGTGTTATATTTGTTCTGGACGTCGGCGGCCTTGGCCGCGGCCGCGTTCGCCGCCTGGCAGCTGGAATCGCAGCCACCCCCGCCGGTGAACATATCGCTGATCATGTTGCCGATGCCGGTGGCGAAATTTACGATCGGTTTGGTGTCGAAGGAGAAACTCGGCGCGATCTCCAGCCCGCCGATGCCGATCGATATGCCCAGCGAGAAGCCGATCGTCACGGTGCCGTCGCTATAGCCCGATGTGGAGGACGCGCCGATGCCGAGCGAGCCCGGCGAATAGACGGTTATCGATGCGCTGCCGCTGACGCCGCCGCCGGAGATGGTGCCGGACGTGCCCACCGAGGCGCCGACGCCCGCCCATTGCTTTTCGGAGACGACAATCGTGCCGTTGGCATAGGTGGCGCTGTTGGTGCTGCCGGCATCGGCGAAGACGCGCGCGGTGGAACTCGAGGAGCCCGAAACGCCGCTGCCGAGGTCGCCACCCACAGTGAGGTTCTGATAGGCGTCGGCGCTGGCCAAGGTGGTCAGCGTCAGTCCGCCCGTGCCGAGCGAGGCCGTCGCCGAGGCCGAACCGTCGGCGCCATAGGTCATAGAGGCGGGGCCGATCGCCAATGTCACCGCAGCATGCGCGCCCGCCGAGGCCGAGAGCGTGATGCCGGTGACGCCGAACGAAGCGAGCGTTGCCGCCGATGCGCTGGCGCTCGCGGTGATGCTGAGCGGGCCATAGGAGACCGAGGCGCTGCCGCTGCCGCTGCCGCTGGCCTGGGCGGCGAAAGACAGCGCGGTCTGCGTGGTGGTCGCCGATCCGCTGCCCGATCCGGTGGCGTTGGCCTGGAAGGTCGTGACCGAGGCGGGCGGCGTATAGGCCACGTTTGGCGTCGCTGACAGGAAGCTGAAGTTGAAGACGCTGCTGTCCGAGACGACGAAGGTGCCGGACGACGAGCCGACGCCGCTGATCGGCAGCATCTTATATTTATAAGCGTCGCTGCCGATCAGGCCGATCGGGCGGAATTCATAAGTGCCTGTCGCGAAATTGGTGCCGCCGGTATAGGGCTGGCCGTTCTGGTAGACCGTGACGAGCACGCCGACATCATCGCCGGGCAGGAAGCCGGTGACGGGCGTGCCCGGATAATTGGTGGAGCGCACCGCGCTGATCACGCCGGGTGTGCCGATCGCCTGATAGGTGGTGCGATCGCCGTTGTCATAGATGCGGCCGCCGCCGGAGACGTTGACCTGCACAACACCCGGCGCGATCGTCATCGCGCCCGCGGTATTGCCGCTGGCGGCGAGGCTGTAATTGCCGGCCTTGGCGCCACTCAGGCTGCCGACGACCTGCGCATAGGTGCCGGGCGCCAGCGACAGGGAGTACGGCTGTGCGGAGACGCCATCGGCAATCAGTATATTGCCGCTGACCGCGTCATTGTTGATCACGCCGGTGAGCGTGACGCTGCCCGGGCCGAAGTTCGCCTGCGTGCCGAGGTAACAGACGCTAGCGTAGGAACAGCCATTGTAGGGCGCCAACGATGAGATGCCGCCATATTGGCCCTGCACCGCTGCCACTGACCAGGTCAGCGGCTTGGGCGTGACGATTAGCTGGCCCGTGCCGACAATAGTGGTGATCGTATAATTGCCGGCCAGGCTGCCGCTCAATCCGGTGATGGTGAAGCTGCGCGTGCCCGCATCGAGGATCAGGTTGCTGAGCCCATAACCAATCGTCTGCTTGCCGAGCGTATAAGATTGCCCGGCCATGCTGATCACCGGCAGGACCGCGTCGTTACGCGCGATATTGGTGATCGTGAGCAGATCGCTGATCGTGCTGCCGTAAACCGCGCTCGCGGAATTGAGCGTCGCTGTGAGCGGGCGCTGCGTAATGGTGATGGGCGACGCCGTGCCGCCGCTCATCACGAAATTGGCGGAGTTGAGCGTTGCGCCGATCTGGTGCGTGCCGGCGGTGAAGGCGGCCTGCGAGCTATCGAAAGACTTGCCGTCGAGCAGCGGCACGACGCTGACCTGGTTCATATAACCGGTCGGCACACCGCTCAGCGTGAAGGAATAGCCGATCGTATCACCGTAGACCCCGGTGGAGGGGGCCGTCGTCGTATAGGTGACCGGCTTCTTGGCGACGGTGACGGCGCCGATGATACCGGAGGGCAGCGCGGACAAGGGCAAGACGTAATTGGCCGCCGAAGCGCCATTGAGCGCCCACGACCTGTCGATTGCGCCGGAGGGCGAAAACGAGAAGCTCCAAGATCCGGCCGCCAACATGGAATTGGGATCGTAGAGAAACGATGAGGTGCTATTGATCGCGATTATTGTCGGCGCGACGCTGTCTCCGGCAACAACCCCGGTGAGCGTGCCGAAGCTCTTTGCCGTATCGAGGTAGGTGATCGACTGGTTCGTGTTCGCTGCGATTAGGCTATATCCCAGCATCTTCGGATTGATCGTGTACATGCCCGCTGTGTTGCCGCCTGTGGCCAGCACATAATTGGCCGAAGCCGCACCGGTCAGGCCCGACAATGTATCGGAATACGTGCCTGCATTGCTGCGATCGGTGATCGCCAGGCCATGGGTGCCGGCAACCGCATCGGCCCCAACCAGGCCGGTGAACGTCACCGCGCCGAACACCGGCGTGCTGCCGTAGGTCGAGCTCGCATTGGCGATCGCGTAGGTGATCGGCTTGGGGTTGATCGTCAGAGTCGTAGAGATCTGATCGACCGCGTAATTGCCGGCGTCCGCGCCTGAGAGGCCTGATGCGGTGACGGTGTAGCTTCCTGCCGGTGTTTGCCGGCCGATGGTCAGGTTGGCGCCGCCGCCGCTCGCCGCCACCACAGCGCCGCCGGACGTCACCGTATTCCCCCGCGATGATACCGCTCAGCGTCGGCAGGCCGAGATTGGCAACGGTGCCATAGGTCGAGCTGAGCGGGTAATAAGCGGCTGAAAGCACGCGCGGCGTAACCGTGAGTTGCAGCGTATCGCTGCCGGCCAGCCGATAATTCGATGCCTGCGATCCGGTCAGGCCGGTCGCGGTGAAGCCGTACGTGCCGACCTTGAGCGAACCCGATCCAGAGGCGGGGAGCAAGGGTGACGTAACGATTGCCGAGACCCTGGATTGGTCGGCCGGCAGCACATTGTCCAGATTGGCAAAGCCGATCGTGCTGCTCGCCTGATAGAGGCCGTAGGAGACGCTGCTGTCGCTGAAACTGAGTACGACTGCGGCGGTGACCGGCCGCGGGGTGATGGAAACCGTGCCGGTGGCGACGCCACTGTTGGCAAGCGTGTAATTGAACGCGCTGTCGCCGCCGATGCCCGTGAGCGTCGTCGCATAACTGCCGACGGGAAGCATGGTGCTTGCGGCATAGAGGCTAGTGCCAGATTTGATTAGGGTGGCGTCGGGCACGACGATGTCGCCGCTCTCGATGCCGCTCAGCGCTGCCGTGGGAAGCGCGGTGCCGTCGCCGTAGACCACTGAACCGCCGGCAATGCTGTAGGTCAGAGGCTTGGGCGTGACGCTGACCAGACCATAGCTGTTGCCAGTGGCGGCGATCACATAATCGCCCGCCTGCGCACCGGTGAGGCCGGTGAGTCCGAGATACCAGGTGCCGACGCCGCGCCGCCCGATCGTCGCGTCGAACGTCTGGCCCTGGATATTGCTGGACGATATGCCGATGCCGCCGCTGACCGTATCGCCGCTCAAGACGCCAGCGAAACTCAGGCCTGAGGCTGCAATCGTTTGGCCGTAGACGAAACTGCCGCCGCCCACCGTATAGGTCAGCGCCTTGGGATTGATCGTCAGCGTGCCGAGCGTGTTGCCGACCGTTGAGACCGTGTAATTGCCGGCGTTGGCACCTGTCAGCCCCGTCACCGATAGCTGATAGGTGCCGACTGATGTGTGCGTGCCAAGCGCGACCGCCGCATTGTTCTGACTGGCGCCGACCACGCCCTGAACGCTATCCGCGAAATAGGTGCCGAACAGGGAAGCGGTCGGCAGGGATGCCACCGTGCCATAAGTGCTGCTGGCATTGCCCACCGAATAAAAGATCGTGGCGGGCGTGACGGTGTAGACGCCGATGTGATTGCCCGTCGGCGCGATACTGTAGTTGGAGGCGCCGGACCCGCTGAGCGCGCCGACCGAGAGGCCGTAGGTGCCGGCGTTGAGCGCATAAATATCGTTGTAGGCCGTGACGGCGGAGCCATTGAGCGACAGCTGGCCCGCAATGGTCCCGTAATCGGCGCCGACAAGGCCATTGAGCGTGATGGTGGGGAGGACATCGGTCGTCCGGAACGTGCGGCTGCGATCGGCGACCGAGAAGGTAATCGGCTTGGGCGTGACGGTATAGGTGCCGGTGCGGGGCGCGCTGTTGAGATCGTAGGAATAATTGCTCGCGGCGCCGCCGGTGATGCCGTTGAATACGAAGCTGTGCGTGCCCGCCGAGGCAACGTAGCCGTAGGTGTCGCTGCCGAGATATTGCAGCGAGACCGTGCTGCCGTCGCTCTGCAGGAAGGGCTGGGCGGTATCGAGGCCGGTGAGGCCGGTAACGGTCAGGACCGGAGAGGGCGTGCCGTAAACGCCCGAAAGGCTCGCCACCGAGAAGGTCAGCGGGCGCCGGGTGATCGTATAAACCGCGCTCGTGTTGCCGGTATTGGCAATCGTGTAATTGCTTGCGTCGGTGCCCGTGAGGCCGGCGGTGATGCCATAAGAGGCCGCCGTGCTGGTGTTGGTCAGAGGCGAGGCGCTGCCGTTCGCCAGCGTCGTCGCGTTGACTGATCGCCGTTGATAAGGCCGGTCAGCGTCGGCACCGCGAGCGTCGGTATGTCGCCATAAACGGAAGTACCACCCGTTGCGACATAAGTGATCGGCTTGGGCTGAATGGTCAGCGTGCCGTCGATATTGCCGGTGCCGGAGAGATCATAATTTGCCGCCGAGGTGCCCGCAAGGCCGCTGCCTGAGACGGTATAGGTGCCGACGCGGGCGCTCGTCGAAAGGCCCGCGGAGGACAGCGTTGCCAATGACACGTTGTCGCTGCCGACGATGCCGTTGAGCAGCGATGAAGGCGAAGCGAGCGTGCCGTAGTTCGTGGTGCTGTCGTAGATCTGATAGGTCAGTGCTTTCCGGGCGATGGCGATCGTGCCGGAGATGAGCCCGCTCGTGTCCAGCGTGTAATTGCCCGCGCCCGCGCCGCTGAGGCCGGTCAGCGTGAAGCTATGGTTACCCGCCCCCAGCAGGGTGGCGAAGCCGAAGCCCGCGCCGTTCGCGGACAGCGTCGTGCCGGCGACGGTATCAAGCGTCGCGACGGGCGCCACCACATCATTGTTGAGAACGCCCGATAGCGTCACCAGCGCGGCGGGCGCGCCATAAGTATAGCTGCCGTTGGTCACCGTCGGCAGCAGCGCCTTGGGATTGATGTGGATCGTATCGGTGGTGGTGGTCAGATTGTAGAAATAGCCACCGGGCGCATTAGCGGTATCGATCGCAGCAGTCGTGGTGATCGTATAGGTGCCGGGCGCCGAATAAGCCGCCGGTAGCCCGCTGGTGGTGAGGCCGGTGAAGGCGCTGGAGAGCGTCCCCAGCGTATCGGTGCCGCGCAGCGCGCCGGAGGTGATGTGATACTGCACCGGCACCGGATTGGCGTCGCCATAGCTGATATCGCTATACGCGCTGCCCTTGCCCAGCGAGACGCGGGTGAAATTGCCGCCGCCGCCACCGACGGGCGCCGCCTGGCCCCAGCGCGTCGTTACCCCATTCTCCACGAAGGCGACGAAGCCCGAATAGCCGTTGGTGACCTTAGCGGTGGCCTCGTCCGTCCAATTGACGCTGCTGCCGCTGACCGTCAGCCCCCCGCTGGTGTTGCCGGAGAGCGATCCGGTGATCGTCACGGCGCCGGTGCCCGCGACGTTGACCGGATCGATCGCGGTCTGGCCTGCCCCGGTGGCGGGAAAAAACGCCCAAGTGACATTCTGGTCGCTGCTGTTGAGCGTGATGTTGCCGCCCGAGATCGGGCCGAGGCGGTTGCCGGTGGCGCGGGTATCAACGGCGTGGTTGGTCAGGCCCGCGCCGGTGCCGAGTGTGAAGCTGATGTTGCCGGGGGTCTGGCCGCTGCCGGTCTGTGCCGAGATGATTGAATTGAAGGTCTCAATATAGGCTGCGCCGGGATCACGATCGGCGTCGATCACGCCGTTGGCGGCGCTGTCATTGGCGATCACCGTAAGGCTGCTGCTGTACAGCGTCAGATAGCCGCTGATCGTGACGCTGCGCCCGGCGCTGAGCGTCAGGTTGCCCGAATGGCCGCTGGACGCAAAATTGAAATCCACGGCCGCATTGCTGGAGCCCCAGCCGATATCGTTGCTGGCGCGCAGGACCACATCCGTGCCCGCGTTCATCAATCCAATGATGTCGCTGGTCTTGAAATAGGTGATGTCCGGGTCCGCGCCGGGCGCCGAATAGGGAACGTTGCCGTCGGCGGGGAGGGTGGTCGCGTTGTAATTGTATAGCGACAGCACATTGTCATCGAGAACACTGATGTTCTTCGGATCCAGAAGCAGCGCGCCGCGCAGCCCGGTGGCAACCCGCGGCAGGCTGGTGGTGAGCAGCCCGTGTGACGAAAGCTCGACCGATCCGCCCGTGACGCTGCCGCCCGCGCGGATCTGCCCGGCCTGATTGGTGGAGAGGTTGCTCCAGACGATCGCGGTCCCGCCGTTGGCGCCGCCGCTGACATCGATGGTGGAAGCGGCATCGAAATTGGTTGTGTCCGCCGCGGCCAGCGTGGGCAGCGCGCCGAAGCGGGTGACGAAGCTGCCGGTTTGCGCAGCCGTCGCCTGGCTGGCGGCGGCGCCCCCCTGGAACATCCCGCCGATGCGGACGAGGCCGCCCTGAGTGCCCCCGGCGGCGGTGAGCGTCGCGCCGGTGAGCGCAACGGCATCGCCGCCCGTGATATCGATGCGCCCGCCATCGTCGGCGCCGGAGGCATCGATGTCCCCGGAGACGGTGACCCGGCCGCCGCTGCCGCCATCCAGCACCACCACGCCGCCCTGGCGCGAGACGCTTTTGGCGGCGATCACGCCTGACATGTTGACCGCCTGCCGCACCGCCGCGCGCGCCGTCGCCGCGCTGAGCATGACAATGCCGCCCGGCGCTTCGATCCGGCCGCTGTTGGAAACCAGAGGCCGCCCGCCGGCATCGGTCAGATCGGCGGGGACCAGCACTTGCAGATAGCCGTCGCCCGAGAAATCGAGCGTCGCCTGATCGCCCGATCCCAGCGCGACCTTACCCAGCGACGAGACAATCAGCCCTTCGTTGCCGACGTGGGCGCCGAGCAAAGCGATCGCGCCGCCCGAAATCCGCCCCTGATTGAGCACCAGCCCGCCCGCAGACCCTGCGAAGCGCAGCCGGCCCGCCATGAAATCGTCATTGCTGATATCCAGCGTCGATCCGATGAAGCCGCCACGCGCATCGATCGTGCCGGTCGGCGTGACGACGATGCCGTTGCGGTTGACGAGGAACACCTGGCCGTTGGCGGTGAGGCTGCCCGCGATCTTGGAGATGTCGCCGCCGGTGACGCGGTTGAGCAGAGCGGAGTTGGCGTCCGGCTGCGCGATCGTCACCTTGCCGCCTGCGCCGATGCCGAAGCTCTTCCAGTCGATTACCGCGCGGCTGCTGCCCTGTGTGATCGCAAGGTTGGCGCCGCTGCCGCCGATGCTCGCCGATCCGGCGACGACCTGACCGCCGCTCGGCACTTCCTGGGCAAACCCCGCGGTCGCGAACAGGCCGGCGCAAGCGGCCGAACATAGCCAGCGCGCACGCATCTTGGGGGCGGAAGCGGCCATCAGAACTGCACTCCAAAGGATACGGATAGGCGGTCGCCGGGCGCCACGCCGTTGGCGAGGTGGCTGTGACCATATTCCACTGAAGCATTGAGCCCTGCGCCCAGCGGCAGCCCTTGCGCCGCGAAGTGCAGGCCGATGCCATAGGAGCGCGCCCAATCGGGATTGAGCGGATCGGCGAAGACATAATGGGCACGGCCGATCGCGGCATAAGCGTAGGGCGTCGCCAGCAGGCGCAATTTGCGATGGCTGAGCGGAACCGGCCGGGAGAGTTCGCTCCGCAATACCGCGCCGCCGTCGCTGCTCAAATTGCCGGCGGTGAAGGACGAGAGGCTATCAAGCCCCGAGAGATCGAAGCTGTAGGCATTGGGCACGGTTGTGCCGAACGAGGCCTGGCCGCGCGCGATCACCGCGATGCCGAAGCCCGCGGGCAGCGCCTGATCGACCTCCAGCCGCGCCTCCAGCGTCGCGAACTGGGGATCGGAGCCGCGCGATGTCGGCGTATCGGAGGCGAGGACCGAAGCCGTCGTGCGCGCGCCGAGGCCGGTGATGCCCTTCGAGAAAATCAGATCGGCTGAGATCTGGTTGCCGGCAAAGGGCTGCACCTGCCAGTCAGCTCGCCCTGCAGCACCGTGAGACGATCGTGGCTGAGATCGATGCCGAAGAAGGGCAGGCTCTGGGTTTCGTCGGTCAGGATCAGCGATCCCTTGGCCGACAGCGCACCGGTATGCACGAAGGTCAGCGGCGCGAGCAGGCTGAACGATCCACGATACAAACGGCCGTTGCTGGCGAAAATAGGATTGCCGACTTTCGGATTGGTGTCGGAGATCGTGAATTCGGGATTGATCGATACACCCGTGCCCGTGATCGGCAGGATCAGCCCGCCGCCGGCGACGCGGCGCAGCGCGTCATGCCCCAGGTCGAAGCGCGGGTTGACCGAGAGGAAGCCGTAGAATTGCTCGCCGTTGCCGGTGGGCGAATTGATCTGGGCCGAGAGGTTCAGTCCCCAATTGTTGAACGAGGGGCCGAGGCGGTTATCGCCGCCGATGCTAAGCCCGAACGGCGGGAAGCCGCCATCGAGGATCAGCCGCGCGCCACCCGGCTGTTCGCCCTGGCCCAAAGTGCTGCGCACCTTGGCGCCGGGAACGGCACCCGCCGCCGCCAGCCGCGCATCCAGCTCGGCCAGCTTGGGCTTCCTCTTGCCGACGATGCCCTTCATCTTGCGATGCACGGGCCCGCGGATCTGCCAGGGCAAGCCGCTGTCCTGTAGCGACTCGACGAAGCCATCGATCAGCGCGAAGTGGAACGTTGCCCCGTTGGCAACGCGCTGTTCGGGCACGACGACCCGAGCGAGGAAATAGCCCGCCCGAACATAGCTCGCCTCCAGCGCGGCGGCGGCGCGATAGAGATCGCCGACCGAAACCTCATGCCCCTGCAGCGGTTCGAGCAAGGCGCGGGTCTTGGCCGCCATCTCCGGATAGCCATCGTCCACAACAATCGCGGCGACGGTGAGCTTGACCTTGTCGGAGCCGCGTGGGGCCTCGGCCGGAAGGCTGCGCGGAATGGCCAGCGGCGGCGGAAGGACCGGAGGCGGCGGCAGCAGATTGCGCGGCGTTACTTGACTGGGCGCGATAGGCGCCTGCTGGGCGACCGCCCCAACGCCGACCCCGCCGGCCAACGCCATAAAGCCGAGCAGCTTCGCACTGCTTTTCGCCTTACGCGAACACCACACCCCAGGCGTCAACACAGACGCTCGCCCCCAATGCTACTCAAAACCGAAAATCGATTCTTAACCGCCGCTTACAGGAAGTGAAAATCTATACAAGCGATGAATAATCAAAGCGTTAGATGATAAAGCAAGAGACGCCGATTTCCGGGAATTCGCTCATACGTCTCGTGGCAGGATGCCGATGTGCAGGGAAGCCATAGACGATCGTAGGAAGAAATCCCGCCCTGGGCTCCGACGACATTCAAACCACCAATACCGAAACTCCGGCCGCGATCTTCTGCTCGACTTCCCCATCGCCGAGCGCGATCGGGAGCGGAATGCTGCGGGTAGGTGCGGCGGCGTCGGCCCCCTCGGCCTGCACCCATTTCGCAGCCGGCCAGAGGCCAGCATCGTCTAGGCTCAATCAATGAGTCCTGAGCCTAAATCGCGCCGACGAGGCTGCCCTGATCCTGGCTGACGCGCGCCGGTGCATCCCGCAGCAGCGGCAAGAGCTGTTCTCCCTGACGCTTGATCTCCTGAAGATACGGCGTGTCGGACAGCACGAAATGCGTGACGCCGAGATCGCGATACTTCCGCAGGGAAGAAGCGACCTCCTCGGCCGATCCGACCAGCCAGGTCGTCGCCGCACCGCCGCCGCCATATTTGCCGGGGGTGGTGTAGAGGTGGTCGTCTATCACCTCGCCCTTGCTCTGCAGATCGAGCAGGCGTTGCTGGCCGACGGCGGGGGCGCGGCGATGCTCGTCCGTACCGTTCGCCGCTTTCATGATCTCCACCTTCGCCTCCGCATCGGCCCAGGCCTCAGCGGAGGTATCGCGGATCAGCGTGGTGATGCGCAGGCCGAATTCCAGCGGCGGCAGATTCCGATCGAGGTCCCGGCTGAGGCGTTTAAGCCGCGCGATCCGATCGGCGATCTGATCGCGCGGTTCCCCCCAAAAAAGCTGGACGTCGGCTTCTGTCGCAGAGACGCGCTCTGCAGCGTCCGAGGCGCCGCCGAAATAAAGCCGCGGGTGCTTGCGCTCACCGCGTGCCGTGATGGGCGGCGCTACCGTCGATCCCCTTACCTGGAAATGCTCGCCGTCGAAGGTAACATCGGTCTCGGTCCAAAGCTGGCGCAGCAGGTGCATGAATTCCTTGGTGCGGCCATAGCGCTGCGCCTGATCGCCCTCGCTATCGCCATAAGCCGCAAGATTATCCTGCCCCGAGACGATATTGATCCGCACGCGGCCACCGCTCAGATGATCGAGCGTCGCCGCCGCCGATGCGAAATTCGCAGGGCGCCAATAGCCGGGGCGGATAGCGATCAGAGGCTCGAACGTGGTGGTGCGCGCGGTCAGCGCCGTCGCCAACGTGAACGTGTCGGGGCGGCCCCAGCCGGCTCCGATCAGCGCGCCCCCCCAGCCATATTTTTCGAGCGCCAGCGCATGGCTGGTGAGCGTTTCGAGGCTGCCGCTGCCGTCGGATTGCACATCGCCGCGATGCCCCCCGCCGACGACATTGGGAATATACCAGAGGAACTCGGTCGTATCCGTCATGTGAAGACCTCGCATTTGCTTGGGAGTGGGGAGGCGTCAGAGCGTGACGCGGAGGGTGCCGCCGATCGTACGCGGCGTGCCGATCTTTCCGCCGTAGCCGTAGGTGTTGGCACCCACGACCGCGAGCGCGCTCATGTTCTCATAATAGGTCTTGTCGAAGGCGTTCTCGATCCAGACCGAGGCGTCGTAACGCCCGCCGAAGCTCGCGCCGATGCGGAAGGCGGCAAGGCCATAACCGGGGATGCGGCCATAGGGGCCATCGTCCACCGTGCCGAACATGTTCGAGCGATAGGAATAACGGCCAATGAAATAAGGCGTCACGCCGTGGCCGGCATCGAAGCGATAATCGACGATCGCGTTCCCGACCCATTTGGGTGACTGATAGACGCGCTGGCCCGTCAGATCACAGACCGCCGGGCCGCCGACGGGGCAGGAGGCGTTATGATAGCTGCTGTACCGCGTATCGTTGAACGCGCCGTTGACGGTGAACGACAATTCTTTCGTCGCCTGCCAGACTGCATCGGCCTCGATGCCTCGCGCGCGGATATTGCCGACGTTGGTAAGAAAGGATTTGCCGCCGTTGAGCGGGTAGATGTTGGCCTGCAACCCGTTGAGCAGGGTCCAATAGCCATCGATGTTCAGTGTCAGCTTGCGATCGAAAAGCTGTTGTTTGACGCCCACCTCATAGCTGCGGACTTTCTCGGGCTTCAGGATCAGCGGCGTGCCCGCGCTGGTTGCGCTGTTCAGGTTTAGGCCCGCGCCCTTGTAGCCCGTCGAGGCCGAGGCATAAGCAAGGAGATCGCTGGCCGGCTTCCACGAAATGCTCGCCAGCCACGAGACGTTGTTGCCCTTGACGGTGACGTCATAATTGAAGGGAATTGTCGTTGCCGCATAAGGCGTGCCGGTGGTCGAGGTGACCGAAATGCCGTCGCGCTTGTCATGCGTGTAGCGGATGCCGCCGGTGAGCGTCACCGTGGAGGTCAGCTTGTAATTGGCTTGGCCGAATGTCGCAAAGCTATCGACCGACGTATCGACGTCATCCAGATATTGCGATCGCGGCGCGACAGTGATTGCCGCCGCCGCCGGGTTGGCGGTGCGCGCATACGCGGTGAGAAAGGCTGAGGCGTCGTTGCCGAATTGGTTGAGGATGTAGTGATCCAGCAGATGCTGGTGGAAATAATAAGCGCCCACCTGCCAAGAGAAGCGGCGCGTCTGATCGGACGCCAGCCGGAATTCCTGTGAGACCTGTCGATCGTCGGTGATCGCGATATTGCGATCGAGAATGTTGAGCGGCGTGGAATCCGACTCCTGCAAAGCATCGAAATGCCAAAAGCGATAGGCGGTGACGGAGGTAGCGGTGGCGAAGCCCAAATCCCAATCGGCCTGGATCGACGCGCCCCATTGCTTGGTCCGCATTTGCTGGGGGGCGTCCCAAACCACACTGTCCGTGCTGGCGGTCGGTGTATAGCCGAGCGTGGCCAGCGCCGAGAGCGTCCGCGCGGTGCCGCTGGAGATGCTGGCGGGCAGCACGGTCTTGATCGCGCTGACGCAGCAGGTGTCGCGCTCCCGCGAATAATCGGCGATCGTGCGGATGCTGAGCTTGTCGGTCGGCGTGAACAGCAATTGCGCCCGCCCGCCCTGGCGGTTGACGCTGTTGCCCGCCTTGCCCGTGGTTAAATTATCGATAATGCCGTTGCGGCCCGTGTCGAAGCCGGTCAGGCGGAAGGCGAGCAGGCCGTCCACAAGTGGGCCGGTGATGCTGATGCGCTCCTGGTGGTAGCCGTAATTGCCGCCGGAGACTTCGCCGATCGCGCCCCAATTGAAGCTCGGACCGCGCGTCGTGACGTTGACCACGCCGGCGGACGTATTGCGCCCGAAGAGCGTACCCTGCGGTCCGCGCAGCACCTCGACCCGATCGACATCGATCAGATCCTGCAACGCCATCCCCGGGCGCCCGAAATAGACGTTATCGACATAGACGCCGACCGAGGAATCGAGCCCGTCGGAGGCGCTGGAAACGCCGATGCCGCGAATGCCGAGCGAACTGTTGCGCGGGTTGCTGTTATAGGCGGTGAGGCTGGGCGTACGCTGCTGGAGATCGGCAACCGTATAGCCGCCGGTTCTCTCCAGCGACGCGCCCGAGACCACCGACAACGCCACGGGAACGTCCTGCGCGCGCTCCACCGTGTGCCGAGCAGTGACCGTGATTTCGGCGCCGTCGTCCGCTGCGGCAACTGGCGCAGGATCGGCGGGTGCTTCGGCAGCCGCAGGCGCCGCTACCGTTCCGGCATAGGCCGGCGAGGCGGCCCACGAAGCCGCGATCGCCAGAGCCGATAGTCTCGCCTTGAAATCCGTTCGCATTGCCGTTCCGTCCCGTTGCTTTCGGCAGCGCTGATTAAACCCACAATCCCCACCGGGTAGCTAGGGATTCTAAAAGCGGTCATAGTTTTTGTGTGTCGAACTTCCGGCCGGCTTGGCCGAACACGCGGGGGTAACCTCGCGTTTCGGAGAACCCAAGCATGCCCCGCATCGGGAAATTTGAAGTCGGCCAGCAGGGCCTGGGCGGCATGAGCCTTTCAGGCATGTACGGCCGTTCGGACGATTCAGAATCGCTCGCCACGCTGCAGCACGCGCTCGATCTGGGCATCACGTTCTTCGATACCGCCACGGCCTATGGTTCGGGCCATAATGAGCATTTGTTCGGTAGCGCGCTGCGAGCGAAGCGTGACGAGATCGTCGTCGCGAGCAAATTTCTGCACAATTACGAAGGCTGCAAGATCGATGCGCGTGAGGCGGTCGAAGCCAGCCTGAAGCGGCTCGGCTTCGATCATATCGACATTTATTACCTGCACCGCGTCGATGCCGAGATTCCGGTGGAGGAATCGATCGGCCAACTCGGCCGGCTGGTCGACGAGGGCAAGATCGGCGGCGTCGGCATTTCGGAAGCGAGCGCGGATCAACTGCGGCGCGGCCACGCGACCTATCCCGTCACCGCGCTGCAGAGCGAATATTCGCTATGGTCCCGCGACATCGAGTTCGAGATTTTGCCGACCGCGCGCGAGCTGGGCATCGGTTTCGTCGGCTTCTCGCCATTGGGACGTGGCTTCCTTGCCGGCGCCTTGCCGACCGACGCGGACGATCGCCGCAACATCCATCCGCGCTATCGCGAGGAGGCGATCGCCGAGAATGCCAAGCGCCGCCGCCTGATCGAAGATGTCGCCGAACGACTTCACGCGACTCCCGCGCAGGTCTGCATCGCCTGGGTGCAGGCCAAGGGCGTGGTGCCGATCCCAGGCACGCGCCACATCCGTCACCTTGAGGACAATTGGGCGGCCAATGCGATCACGCTCGATGACCAGACGATCGCCGATCTCGATTCCGCTTTCCCCCACGGCACCACGGCGGGCGATCGCTTTCCGCCCGAGCAGATGAAGCAGGTGCCCGTGCCGCCCGCCTCGGTGCTGGCCGACGCCTGACGCCGTGAGCAGCAAGGCCCTGCCGCGCGGATCGATCCCGTTCGCGCTCTTCGTGCTGCTATCGATCGCAGCACTGTTCGCCTTCGCGCCCATCCGGCGTGCGAAGGCGGCGAGGGCGGGGCTCGCGCTCGATGCCCCGCTGCCGAGCAAGATTCCGCCGGGCGTCGTGTTGCGGATAGGCGATCCCGTCGACAAATGGATTTTCCAGCATCTCGGATGGGAGAAGCAACTGCCGTTCACGATCCAGTGGGCGGAAGTTACCGGCGGCCCTAACGTAACGGAGGCGTTCCACGCCGGTGCGCTGGACGTCGGCTATGGCGCGAACGTGCCGCCGATCCACGCGAAGTGGGCTGGCATCCCAGTGCGCATCATCGGCTTCCGCCAGTTCGCCCCGGGCCACGATCCGGGCTATATGATCGGCCTCGCCCCGGGATCGAACATCCGCACGATCGCGGATTTGAAGGGCAAGCGCATCGCCTTCAGCCGCAGCCAGGTGCAGGCACAGGTGGTGCTGGAAACGCTGCTGGCCGCGGGCATCGATCGCAAGCAGGTCACCCTGGTCGAGCTGCCCTCCAGCATCGGCGGCGATGTTTACACCAATTCGCTCGCCGGCCGCGAAGTCGACGCGGCGCCGCTCCGCGCCGGGCTTGTCGCGCATCACTACATCACCAAGTTCGGCGATCGTGGCGCCACGCTGCTCGCGCATCCGCCGTTCCGCGATGATGGCACCTTTCTCTACGTTCCCGAAAGCGTGCTCGCCGATCCCACCAAGGCGGCGGCGTTGCGGATCTTCCTGCAATATTGGGGACGCGCGCAGGCCTGGGCCAATGCCCATCCCGAAGAGCTCGCCAAGGGCTATTATGGCGGCGTGCGTGGCCTGCCGATCGCGGACGCGCGGCTGGAGGTGAAAGCGCTCGGCCCCGCGGACGTGCCGCCACGCTGGGATGCGGCCAAAGCCTATGTCCAGCGTGCGATCGATTTGCTGTCGCCCGCTACGGGACGACCGCGCTTCGAAGCCGCCACGCTCTTTGATCCCCGTTTTGAATCCGTCGCAGCCAGCGGCTTTCAGAAGGACCATTGATGGCTACGCTTTCTGCTCTTGCGACGGCGCCACCGGCAATCCGGCCCGCCGCGCGTAACCGCTTCCTCGCGCACCGCGCCGCGCGCTTCGGCATCCTGCTGGGGCCGGGCCTGCTGTTGCTGTACTGGTCCGTCCTGTCGTTCAACGGCTGGCTCGATCCCCGCGTGCTGCCTGCCCCCTGGACCGCTGTGGAGGCAGCGATCGAATTGATCCGCGACGGCCGGCTGCAGAGCAACCTCGCCGTCTCGGCGGGGCGAGCGCTCGCCGGGCTGGCGCTGGGATCGAGCGTGGCGCTGGCATTGGCTTTGCTCTCCGGGCTCACCGTACTCGGCGGCTATGTCATCGATGGGTTGGTGCAGATGAAGCGCGGTATTCCGATCCTCGCGCTTATTCCCTTCATGGTGCTGTGGCTGGGCATCGGTGAGGGGTTGAAGATCAGCGTGATCGCGATCGCGGTGTTTTTCCCGATGTACATCCAGGTCCACACCGCGCTGCGCGCGATCGACCTGCGCTTCGTGGAACTGGCGGAGACGCTGCGTCTGTCGCGCTGGAAATTCCTTGTGAGGATCGTGCTGCCCGGCACGCTCCCCGGTGTGCTGACCGGCCTGCGCTTCGGGACGACTGCGGCATGGCTGGCGCTGGTGGTGGTCGAGCAACTCAACGCGACCAGCGGCATCGGTTACATGGTCACGCTGGCGCGCGATTATGCGCAGACCGATGTGATGCTGGTCGGCCTCGTCGTCTACGCGATTCTCGGCTTCGGATCGGACCTGATCGTGCGGGCGCTGGAACGCCATGTCCTCCGCTGGCGCAGGAGCTTTGGCCGATGACCGCTTATGATGGGCAGGCATTCGCCGCCGCCACGATCGAACCCGCGGTTCGCATCCGCGATCTCCGGCGCACCTTCACGCTCAAGGGCGTGCTGAACGGCATCGATCTCGATATCGCGCCCGGCGAGTTCGTGGCGCTGCTCGGTCCCAGCGGATCGGGCAAATCGACCCTGCTCCGCGCGCTCGCCGGCCTCGATTATGAAGCGTTCGGATCGGGCGAATATCAGGTGCCTGATCGCACCTCGGTGATCTTCCAGGATGCGCGTTTGCTGCCATGGCTCAACATCCTCGACAATGTCACGCTCGGCCTTGGCCGGCAGGTGCGGGAGCAAGGGCGTGAGACGCTTGCCGAAGTCGGCCTGGCTGGGCGCGAGGGCGCGTGGCCGCACGAACTTTCAGGCGGCGAGCAGCAGCGCGTCGCCCTCGCCCGCGCGCTGGTCCGCCAGCCCGAACTGCTGCTTGCCGACGAGCCCTTCGGTGCGCTCGATGCGCTGACCCGCACGCGCATGCACGATCTGCTGCGCCGCCTGTCCGAAGTTCATGATCCCGCCGTGCTCCTCGTCACGCACGATATCGACGAAGCGATCGTCCTCGCCGATCGGATCGTGATGTTGGAGGGTGGCAAGCTGGCGGTTGATATTCAGGTCGATCTTCCGCCCGATCCGGATGCGCGCGCGCATCGCTCGATCGACCTGCGCGCCGAGCTCCTCGCCCGCCTCGGCCCCTCGCAAGCCGCTTAGTCTTCGGAGACAATAATGCCCCAAGCTGCCCAACGCACGTCCACCTCCGACGATCTGCGCACCTATCGCCTGACCGATCGCTATCGCGGGCCCTTCGATCTGCCGGTCGACTGGAATGATACGCTGGACACGCTGGTGCGCCATCGATCGGTCCGCGCTTATCTCCCCAACGCGCTGCCTTTCGGGACGATCGAATTGCTCGTGGCTGCGGCGCAATCGGCGGCCTCGTCCTCCAATCTCCAGCCATGGAGCGTGGTCGCGGTCGAAGATCCGGAGCGGAAGGCGCGGTTGGCCGTCCATGCCGGCAATCAGAAACATCTCGAGCAGGCGCCGCTGCTGCTGATCTGGCTGATCGATCTCCACCGGCTCGAAACCATCGGCCAACAGCGCGGCGTTTCCACCAACGCGCTCGCCTTCCTCGAGACCTTCCTGCTCGGCGCGGTCGATACCTCACTGGCCGCGCAAAATGCGGTCGTCGCGGCGGAATCGCTGGGCTTGGGAACGGTCTATGTCGGCGGCATCCGTAATCGCCCGCTGGAGGTGGCGGCCGAGCTGGACCTACCGCCGCATGTGTTCGCCTTGTTCGGGCTGGCCGTCGGCGTACCCGATCCTGCCGCGCCGGCATCCGTCAAGCCGCGCCTGCCGCAAGATGCGGTCTTGTCGCGCGAAACCTATGGCAACCGCGCCTTCGAGGAGCCCACCGCCGCCTATGATGCGCATATGCAGGCCTTTCAGCGCGAGCAGAATCTACGGCAGCGCGCCTGGAGCGCGCAGGCAACGGAACGTGTCGCAGGCCCGGAATCGATGAGCGGTCGCGATGCCTTGCGCGCGCAGCTGGAAATATTGGGCTTCGCTCTCAAATAATTGCGGCCCACGGTGCTGTCAGATTAAGCCGAACTCGTCTCCACACTATGGAGACCGATCTTTGAGGGCAGGGGTCTAGCTCACGAGGTTTTGCCACTCGGCCTGAGCGGCTGAGCGGCGTTCCTTGTAGACGGTGCGATCGATGAGATGGCGTTCGAGGGCGAAGAGATTGTGGACGTTCGCGTGAACCGAGGCGAACTTTTGTAAGCTTCGCATTCGTCGAAACCGCAGCATCGCCCGTTCTCGTCGTCGGAAGGGCAGGTGGCTGTTCTCCACCCGATTGTTGGCGTGGCGGCCGACGTTCCGCAGCGATAGCGGGAACCGCACATAGAGCATCACGACCAGCCGGATGATCTCCGGCGAGGAATTGAAGCGTTTGAACGGGTTGTCCGGTCTTGATTTGTAGCGGCGCGTTAAGCGCGGCTAGCAGGGCGTGACGCTGGGGTAACTTGCTCTAATAGAGCCCGTCGGTGAACGCTCCGTCGATCAATATGAAGGCAATCCGGCAATTTCGATCCGAACGGTTTGACCATGCGTGATTGGTGCCGCGCTGGATGACGACGTCGCCCGCGCGGCATATCGTCTCCCCCTCGTCCACGATCAGGACCAGTTCGCCTTCGATCACGATGCCATAGTCGATGCTTTGGGTGCGGTGCATGAACGGATGCGGCGCGCCCTTGGCGACGGTGGACGCGTCCGCCATGCCAATCGCGGCGAAATGTTCGCGCGCCTCCTCCTCGCTGATCGTCTTGAAATCCTCGGTCTCGGGTGGAATGTCGAGTATGCGGATGCGCGTGCCGCCCGGCGGCGGTGGCAGGATCAGGCCGGTTTCGGGGTACTCGCCGCTCGCCTTGTCGATCTTCGCAGGCGTTTCGCGCGTGCTCCAGATCTCGTAGAAAATGGGACCCTTCGGGCCGATCTTCTCGACCCGGGTCGGGGCCGCGTCGGACTGGATGATCGCCCGGCCCTCGGCGTTGTGGCCGGTCACGATGCGGCGGATGGTCGTCATGGGATGCCTTTCGGATTTAGTTGGAGGGGGACCGGCCCGTGGGCCAGATCCCCTGTTTGCCTGGGGCCATGATGCCCGCGGGGTCGATCGCGTCCTTCAGTCGCGACGTCAGCCGCCACAGCGCGCGGTCGCCGGCGTCGTACTGCGTGGCGATCAGGTCCATGAAGGCGGTGTGGCTGCGGTAAGGCGCTGCGCCCATCGCGTCGGCGGCGTCGAACAGGCGGGGAAGCAGCGTCCGCACCGCGGGCCGGTGCCGGTCGTCCTCCCGGTCGAACGCCACCAGCGCCAGCCCGATCGCATGGCGCGGGAACAGCGTGAAGCCGCCCGCATAATCGAAGCCCTGCGCCTCGACCTCACGGCGGATCGCCCGCGCTGCCACGGCGATCTCGCGACCGGTCGGCGGCAGGACCAGCGAGAAATCGGTATGCGCCGGCTGGCCGCCGCGCCACGCCGCGACGCGCACCATGTCGAGCGACGGAATGCCGAGCTGCGCGCGGTCGGCAGGATGCACCGCCGCCGGATCGATGTCGCCGGGATAGGTCCGCACGTCGAGCACTGCGCCCGGTACGGCGGACACCGCCGCACGAACCGCCGCCAGCCGCGCGTCGACCAGCGCCTGTGTACCGTAAAGGCCGAAGCGCGCGTTCCAGTATCCGACATGGAACCGCTCCATCACGCGGGCGATGCGATCGTCGTCGATCGGCACGTCTGCCTCGCAGAAATCGGCGCGCTCGCCGATCGCGGCGGCGACGATCGCGGCGTTGCCGATGACGGCGTTGCTCTGGATCGTGCCGTCGATCAGCAGCGGGCGCAAGGCGTCGACCAGAGCCGCGAGATCGTCGCTGCGAGGCACCTGGACACTGCACGCCGCCGCCGCCGCGGGCCGCGGCATCATCCACACCCCGGCCTGCGTCACGATGCCGAAGCTCGATTGCAGGTACAGCCCCTCGACCGAGGGGCCATAGCCGCCCTTGTAGAGATGCGCCGCCGGGCTGCCCGCCTTGGCGGCCATGCCGGTGTGGACCAGCTCGCCGGTCGGCAACACCACGTCCAGACCGCAAAGCTGCGCCGCATGATCGCCATAGGGCGTGTAGCCGAAGCCGCGTTCCAGCGCGTTGCCGATGACGCTGCCCCAGCCGATGTCCGGCACCGACGGCATCAGCCGCGAGCGGGTGGCGCGCAGACGCGCGTGCAATTGCATGAACGTCACGCCCGGCTCCAGCACCGCGACCGCGCACTCCTCGTCGACCGACAGGATGCGGTTCATCCGGCGCAGATCGACCACCAGGCTTCCGGCCACGCGCGGCGAAGCGCCGCCATAGGCATAATTGCGTCCCGCCGACACCGGCCACAAAGGAATCGCGTGATCGGTGGCGATGCGCAGGATCGCCTGCACCTCGGCGACGTCGCCTGGCAGGGCGACGCCCGCCGGCGCGACGGTTTCCGGCCCCATGAAGGAATAGGGATCGACGTGCCCCGCCACGGCGTCGTCGATCAGCACGTTTTCGCTGCCAAGCGCATCGCGCAGTGCGCGCACCGCCGCCGCCTCGATCGGCACGCCCGGCGCGCAGGGGGGCATGGCCAGCATCGTCGCCACGGGGTCGTCTCCCTGTATCATTCGGCTTGTGTCATTTGGCCGCAACCACACTCTGGTCGATCGCGCCGAACAGGGGGGCGTCGTCGGTCGTGCGGGCTTCCATCCGGACGCGGTCGCCGAAGCGCATGAACGGGGTCCGCGGCGCGCCCTCGTCGAGCAATTCGATCCCGCGTCGCTCGGCGATGCAGGACGATCCCACCTCGCGGAAATTCGCGTTCGACACCGTGCCCGTGCCGATGATAGTGCCCGCACACAGCGCGCGCGTCCGCGCGGCATGGGCGACAAGCTCGGGCAGCGAGAAGGCCATCGGATAGCCCGAGGCCGTGCCGAACCGCACCCCGTTCCAGTCGACGACCAGCGGCAGATCGACGCGCCCATCGCGCCACGCTGCGCCCAGCTCGTCGGGCGTCACCGCCACCGGCGCCATGCTGCTGGCGGGCTTGGCCTGGATCCAGCCGAAGCCGGTTTTCATCTCAATGGGCGCGATCGCGCGCAGCGACCAGTCGTTGATCTGCACGACCAGGCGGATATGCCGTTCGGCATCGGCCGCCGTCACGCCCAGCGGCACGGCGTCGACGATGACGCCGAATTCGCCCTCGAAATCGATGCCGTCCGCCTCGCTGGGAAAGGCCGCGTCCTGCGTGGGCGCCAGGAAGGTGTCCGACATGCCCTGATACATTAGCGGGCGGCCCTTGGGATTGGGTTCGAGGCCGAATACCGCCTGCATCAGGTCGCCGTGGCTTTCGAACGCCGATCCGTCGAGCCATTGCCAGGCGCGCGGCAGCGGCGCGAGCGCCGTCGCCGGGTCGAACGGGACCGCGCCGTCCGCCGATCCCGCTTCGAGCGCCGCGAACCGGGCAGCGAGCGCCGGCTGCACCGCGTCCCAGCGATCGAGCGCGTCCTGCACTGTGGCGGCGATATCGCCGGCGGGAACCGCGCGGGAAAGATCGCGCGCGACGATGACGAGCGCGCCGTCGCGCGTGCCGTCGGGAACCGTGGCGAGCTTCATGCCCCCTCTTCCATGGCGCGCAGGACCAGCGCGTCGAGATCGCCGTCATGACCGAAGCCCAGCGCATCGGCGAGCGGCGTCGCCAGCGGCGGCTGGCTGCCGAACTGCGCCTCAATCGCCGCATCGGGGGCATAATCAACGTGCGCGCCGCAGTCGGGAAAGCGCCGCCCGAGCGCGGCAACAAGATCGCCGAAGCGGACGCACTGCGCCGGCAGCGTCAGCGCCCGCCGCCGCCCGAGCCGATCGCGCTCGATCGCGCCGGCGTGAAGCAGCGCGGCGATGCAGGCCTGCACCGAGATCAGCCAGGTCGCGCCGGTGACGGCGACCGGCAGCGTGATCGCCTCGCCAGCAGCGAAGCGATAGAACAGCGTGTTGAGGAACGCCGACTTGAGCCGCGTATCCGCCCCCGGCCGCGCCACGATGCCGGGCAGCCGCAGCGCCAGTCCGTCGATCCAGCCGCGCGCGCTGAACTGCTCGATCGCGATCTCGATCATCCGCTTCTGCGCGCCATAGGTCATCGTCGGCAGCGGCATCGTGTCGTCGTTGACCGCGGTGGGCAGCGGCGGGCCGAACACCGCGATTGAGCTCGCAAATACAATGCGAGGCGGCGCGTGCTCGTTCCGTAGTACCTCCAGCAACGCCAGCGTCGCGTCGATGTTGATGCGGCGGGCGAGCCCGTAATCCGCCTCCGCCGCACCACCCAGCACGCCGGCGAGATGGAACACGAGGTCGGGCGCATCCGCCACGAGGCGCGCGCGAATCGCCGGGTGGCCGAAATCGCCTTCGCAGCGAATGAGCCGGGGATCGTCCAAGTCGTCCAGGCGCAGGTCGTTGAGGACGATCGCCGCTTCGGCGAACCGCGGATCGGCAAGCAGCGCGCGGACCAGCCGCGCGCCAATGAAGCCATCCGCCCCCGTCACCAGGATGCGCCGCGCGGCGTGCGTCACAGATGACGATCCGTCAGCAGCTCACGCAGCCGTTCCTCGGTGAATTCCTCGGCGACGATCGTGAGCGAGCGATCGCGGTCGATGCCGTCGGCATCGAACAGCCTGGGCGCCCGCGCTGCGGCGGCCATCGCGGCGGCGGGATCTTCGAACCAAGCCTCGACAACGCTGTCGACGAACCGCTCGCCGTGCGGCGGCGCGGCGACGGCGTTGTCGGCCAGCGCGACTACACCATCCCACGCCGCCATGGCGTTCGTCATGCCATCGCGCGCTGCCTGCCAGCAATCATCGTCCAGACCCGGCGCTCGGCTGGCGAATACGAACAGCTTGGCCGGCGCCCTGGGCCCCTCCACGATCGTCCGCGGCGTGACGTTGAGGCGGACGACGCTGGGATCGTGGACGAAGCGCGGCTCATCGGGGCGGAGGTGCTCCAAATAATAGGGCGTCGCGACCGCCGCCTGCATAGCCGCCATGCTTTCGAAATGCAGCTCCGTCACCAGATCGCGTTCGATCGCATGGGGGCCGTCGCCTGCGGGATAGCCGCCATCCACAACGTGGTTCTGCACATAATAGGCCGGCATCGCGCCCGCGTCCGCCGGCGGCAGTACGACCATCCGACCATGCACAGTGCGCAGGTGCGATTGCGCCGCCTGCCGGGTGAGGCCGGGCGCGCGGCGCCCCAGGAACAGGAATTTGATCATCCCCGGGGCGCCCGCGATGCTAGAATTTGAACGCTGCCCGCGCGCCATAGGTCCGCGGCGGCGCATAGGTCGAGGTGATCTGGTTGCCGACGCTCCCCACGAATTGCGCGTAGGTCGGCACGGCGCGATTGGTGAGATTGCGGATGAAGCCCGTCACTGTCCACCGGTCTTTGGCATCCCCGAAGCTCAGCGATGCGTCATAGGTCGTGTTGCCGCCGGTATTCTGCTGGGGCAGATAATCGAACCCGATGACGGTGTTCGATCGGTATTGCAGGCTACCCGAGACCACCACCTTGTAATCGTCGAGCGGTATGGTCTGTTCGACGCCTGCGTTCACCGACCATTTCGGCGAGTTGTAAGCGCGTTTGCCGGAGCAATTGACGACGTAGATGGGGCTTGCGGCGCTCGGCGTCGAGAAGGGGCAACCTACGACCGGCTCCAGCGCAGCCTTGGGCGTATTATACTGGTAGGAGGTCACTCGCGAATCCAGATATTGGACGGTGCCGCTGAGCTGCGTGGTGGGGGTGACGAGGAACTGCGCATCGATATCGACACCCTTCAAGGTCGAGCGGCCGACATTCTCTGTGAAGAAGTTCACCGAATTATTGGCGTCGATCCCAAAATGGGAAACCTGCTGATCGCGATATTTCCAGTAGAAGGCCTCGATGTTGAGCTGGACGCGATTGTCGAAGAAGCGGTTCTTCGATCCTAGGGTCCAGGCATCGACATATTCGGGCTTGAACATCTCATGCCCTGGGGCGACCGAAAAACCGCCCGAGCGATAGCCCGTCTCATAGCTCGCATAGAGCAGCGAGCGCGGTGCCAGATCGAACTCGCCCGCGACGCGGTAGGTGAAGCGGCCCTTGTCGATGCTCGACACCACGGTGTTCGGAATGAACAGGGCGATGTTACCGCTGGTGCCATAGGGCACTGGCACGCCCGGAATCGTCGGCCCACCCACGAACTGCGCAAGCGTATCGACGACCGGCAGCGAGGGTCCGCCAAAGCAGGTCGGTCGAGCGCAGGCTTCCACCAGTGTCGAAACGTTGGCGTTGAAGGTCTTGTCGTCCTTGGTGTAGCGGCCGCCGCCGACGAGGCGCAGGCGATCACTCAGATGCAGCGTCAGGCGGCCGAACCCCGCGTAGGATTTGGTCTTCGACGTGAAATTCTGGAATGAGATGATCTGATACTGGTTGATCGCATATTGGCCGCGCACCGTCTCATCGAAATAATAACCGCCGACCAGCCAATCGACCGGGCCGATCCTTTTGCCCTGCAAGCGCGCTTCCGTGCTGAATTGCTGATCCTTCTCGACATTATGGGACGAGCGGAACGAAGGCCCGTTGAACACGAAATCCAGATCCGAACGGCGATAGGCCGGGATGACAGTGAGCGTGCCAAGGCCGGTCTCGAGACTGGCCTCGCCGGTCACGCCGTAATAATTATTGTCCAGATACGGCCGGCTGAGCGGCGCGGGATTGACGAACGCGCCGGGAATCACCTGGCCGCTGAAATAGGCCCGGCTCGCCGGTGAAAGCAGCCCGCTATAGGGATCGAGATTGGCTGGTGTGAAAGTGTAATTCGCCGGCGACTTGGCGGTTGACGGGGAGCCCGGCGTGTAATTTTCCGTGCCGATATAGCTAGCGCCGCTGCCGACGCCGCCCTGGTGCGAATAGTCGCCAGACAGACGGAGGCTGATACGGTTGTCCGGCTTCACTAAAAGCTGCACGCGCGCCGCCTTGCCGTTCTCGTCGCCGGTGCCATCCTTGTAATAGCCGGTGTGATAAACGGACGTTGCCGCGACGCGCAGCGCAGCGATGTCGCTGAGCGGGACGTTGGCCGCGACCTCGGCATTGATGGCGTTATAATTGCCGGCGCCCAGAGCGACATTCAGCGAGCGCTCGCCGAGAACCGGCTTGTTGGGGATGATATTGATCGCGCCGCCGGTCGCGTTGCGTCCGTAGAGCGTGCCTTGCGGCCCCTTGAGCACCTCGATCCGCTGGAGATCGAAGAAGGTGCCTGTCGTTGATGTCGGGCGTCCGAGGTAAACTCCGTCCAGGTTGAACGCGATCGCCGGATCGGAATACGCATTGTTGGTGTAATTGCCGACGCCGCGGATGAAGAAGGTCGTATTGGCGCCGCCGCCCTGCTGCACGGTGAGCGCCGGTGCCACCGCGTTCAAGGTCGATGCGGTCATGACGCCCTTGCCCGTGAGCTCCGCGGGCGAGACGACATCGATCGCGATGGCGGCGTGCTGCGCACTTTCGGTCCGGCGCTGGGCAGTGACGACGATATCGGCGAGCCCTTGCGTAGGCATCTCTGCCGCGGGCGCTACCGCTGCGGGCACGGGCGCCGCGGTCTGCCCATGAGCCATCGTGCCGACGGTGATTGCGAGCAATGCCGTAGATGTCTTCAGGAATGCAGAATGCATCGTAACCCCTCCTTGGCGGCCGCTTTTCCGGCGGTCCATGACCGCTCTTCCACCACAGGCCGGATCATCAGAGAAGTTGTTTGTATTTATCGAAATGCATCGATCATTTTTATGATGATGGCGACGATTTGGTCCGCCTTTGAGCAAAAATCGGCGGGCGCCGGATCGACGGCCAATAGGACATGCCGAGCGCCTTCCGCAGAATTGGGGGTGTGGTGACGATCCCAGCAAGACCGCCGTAAAGCGTCTTCACGATCAGCGCCGCAGGGGGCGAGAGCGCCACCGGCCCGAACGCCAACATCAGCAACGCTGCCAAACCGCCGAGCAAAGGCATCGCCACCATCGCGCAGCCCAGCACCCGCAAGAGCTGCGCCGCCCGCGTCGGCACCGGTCCCACGGGAACGACGGCGCCCTTGCTGATCCTTGCGAGCATGATCAGCGACGGCACCAATCCGCCCAGGCAGGTGATGCCGAACGTCTGCGGCAGGAAATCGATGGCGAGCGCGGAGCCCCGCACCGGCGCCCAGCCGAACACCAGGAAAAAGAAGCCGACGCTGACCAGCGCGTTGATGAAGAAGCTCAGGATCGTCTCGCGCCGCAGCAGCGCGTACAGATCCAGGACCTCGCCTCGGCTCACGCGGTGCGGCCGCCGAGCGTCTCGGCGAACCAATCGGAGATATATTCGCGGCCGAAGCTCATATTGTCGGCGCCGACATGCTCGACCCCGCCTTCGCGGGCGGTGAAGATCTTGAGCTCACGCCGGGGCGAATTGACCAGTTGATCGTAGCTGCGGTGCGCATAGTCGAGCCCGATCTGGCGGTCACTTTCGCCGTGCGTGACGAGAAACGGCACGGTGATCCGGTCCATGATGCCATCCAGCGTCATGCCCTTGGCCTTTTCGAGGAAATCCGCCTGGCTCTTGGCGCCGAACACCCACCAGACATGGCTCCAGTAATGCGGCACGGGATTCTCGCCCTCGCGCCGCATCCTTTTCTGCTGCACCTCGGCCCAGTCATGGTTGGCGCCCCACACCGCGCCGCTTGCAAAGCGCGGCTCAAATGCCACCGCGCGCGGCGCATAATGGCCGCCGAGCGAAAGGCCGGTCATGCCGATCGCCTTCGCGTGAACCTCGCCCTGCGTTTCCAGCCAGTCGACCCAGGCCGAGGCCCAGGCCTCGCTGTCCGGCCGTGCGGGCAACCCCTGCAGGCGCAGCGCCTCGCCCGTGCCGGGCTGATCGACGCACAGGCACGAGATACCGCGCTTGGCGAGCGCATGCGGCAGCCAGGAGAAGAAGATCAGTTCCTTCGTGCTGTCCAGCCCATTGCAATAGACCACCGCCGGGCGCGGCCCTTCGCCCGCCCCACGGGTCCACAGACCCGACAGCGTCTTGCCCTCGTAGGGAATCTCGACCCGCTCGACATTGTCCCCGGCAAAGGCCGTGCCGCGCGTGAAGGCGTCCAGCGCCTTGGCGTAGGTTTCCTCGCGGCCGGGATGGCCATGGCCCTGCATCCGCTCGGCCATCTGATAATAGAGCGCGGCGCGCTTCAGCTTGTCGCCCGCCGAGAACAACCGCCCCTTCGCCTTGTCCTCGGTGGCGAGCGCGGCAAGCTTGTCGGCCATCTTCGACCATTCGGCCATGAATGCTGCGGTGCCGCTGTCCTCACCGCGCGCCGCCGCGTCTCGGATCGGCGCGCACATGTCGATGATCTCGCCAATCTTCGCCCCGCTTTCGAGCGCAATCGAAACCGACAGGTTCCAGACGTAATTGGGAAAATATTCGAACAAGGCCATGCGGTTTATACTCCCACCGGCTGAAACAGGCCGGTGTCCGCTTCCGGATGCGGCATCGTGTGGGGGCCGCCGACGCCGGTCTCCCACTGGTCCATCACCCCCGGCCCAGGTTGGTGAACCTTCGCCTCGTGCGCAGCGTCGTCGACCGCCTCCAATTCCGATGTATATTCGACCGCAAAACCGTTCGGTGTCGTGAAATAACTGAACGTGTTGTTCCCCGCGGTATGGCGGCCCGGACCCCAGCGGATGTCGGTGCCATGCTTCTTGAGCCGGGCGATGCCGCGCATCATGTCGTCTACCGTCATCATGTCATAGGCGACATGGTTGAGGCAGGGCGGCCCCGGCAGGACGGCGATGCGGTGATGCCATTCGTTGCAGCGCAGGAAGCTCATGAAGTCACCCAGCCAATCGGACACGCGGAAGCCCAGCACATCGACGAAGAAGGCGGTCATCGCCTTGTGATTGGGCGAATGCAGGACGATGTGGCTGATCTTCTGCGGTACGCCGTCCCAGCGCAGCATCGGCCGCGACGGGCCGCGCGCGACATCGCTCGAAATTTCGAACGGTAAGCCGTCGGCGGAGAAGAAGCGGAAACCGTAGCCGCCGCCAAACGTCGTCAGCTCCTTGGGAGCGAACACGGTTGTGCAGCCCGCGGCCTCGACCCTGGCGAACAACGCATCGACGTCGGCGCGCGTGTCGGCCGCCAGCGCGATGATGTCGATGCGCTTTGCCTGCGAATGGCGCAGACGCACGACGTACAGCTCATCGCTGCCTTCAGCAGCGAAATGGTCCATGCCGTCCTGCGCGCCGACGTGCTTCAGGCCCCAGACGTCACGATAGAAAGCGCGCTCTGCGTCGATCTCGGGACAGCCATAACCTACATAGCGGATCTCGGTGACGCGACTCATCTTTGCTTCCTTCAGATCGGTGCCGCGGTGACGGCGAACATGTCGTGGGTGGCCTTGCCCTGCTCGACGCGCGGCCCCTTGCCGATCTGCCCCAGGCAGATGGCCAGGCTTTCGCGGACGATATAGGCGCAGCGATCGAACCGGCGATCGCGGTAGGCCGCGAAGCCCGCCTCGGGCGTCTCGGCGCGCGCGAGTTCCTCGGCGAGGACAATCGCATCCTCGATCGCCATGCCGCCGCCCTGGCCCAGGTGCGGTGTCGTCGCATGGACGGCGTCGCCGAGCAGCGCCACCCGCCCTTTGTGCCACGGCCCCTCAACCAGCAGCCATTCGAGCGGCTTGTAGACCACGGCGTCATCATCGACGATCTGCGCGGCCAAGCCGGCGATCGCTGGCGGCATTCCCGCCAGCTTCTCCCGCATTGCCGCCGCCAGCCTCTCACGCGGATAGCGCGGATTACCGGGCTCGGGCGTCGTCAGATACATGTACATGAGGTCTTCGGCGAGAGGCACCAGCCCGACGCCGATCGGTCCCTCATAAGCGTGCAGCCCGGTGACGTCGGCGGGGCGCGCGAAATTGTAGCGCCACACCGCCTGACCGGTGAATTCCGGCGCGGGCGTGTCGGGGAAGATCATGCCGCGAGTCTGGGAGTAAAGGCCGTCGGCGCCGACGACGATATCGTAGCGTCCGTTCGTTCCGTCCGAGAAGACAACGTCCACGCCCTCGCCATCGTCATCGAGACTCGTCACCGTCAGGCCCAAGCGGACGACGGCGCCGGCAGCGATCGTGCGATCGCCGAGCACCTTATGGAGCGCCCGCCGCCCGATGCCGACATTGGCCGGATACCCTTCGACCAGCGCGGGCGAGGCGATTTGCGCGACCTTCTGCCCGTTGGGCAGGAACACGCTTACATAGTCATAGCCGAAGCCCGCGCCGACATAATCGTCCAGCAGATCGAGCTCCTTCATCGCGCGCACGACGTTGGATTGCTGGATGATGCCGACGCCATAGACCGACCAGTCAGGATCGCGCTCGATCACCTCGACAGCGATGCCTTCGCGGCGCAGTGCGATGGCGGCCGTAAGTCCGCCGATACCGCCCCCGATCACCAGAACACTGGTCATCGCGCCGATCCGCCAACTGAAAACGTGCCCATGCCATCCCCTCGTCAGGCCCCTTCGGGGCTCCTCCATTCAGGGGATAGCTATCCTCGATAATCTGTAAACCTGAACGAATTTATCGAAGATCATTGATGTTTTTTATTGATCGCGCCCTGATCGCGCAGCCTCTCACGCAGCCAGATGAGGCCTGGATCGCCAGCGCGAGCGGGGTGATGCTGGACCATCTGGCGCATCGTCGGAAAATCGAAGGGGATCTCGGCGATTGCGATCGGGTGATGCGCTGCCATCACCAGCGCCAGCCTTTCGTGCATCAGCGCGAGCCGCGGCGTATGCATCAGCAACCACGGCACGACCGCGAACGAAGGCGCGACCATCTCGACCCGGACCTGTTTGCCCATCATGGCGAGTGCCCGATCGCTGAACACCGGCGTGCGGTGATAGCCGATCGCAACGGTGACATGACCTGCCGCGAAAAACGCCGCCTCATCGATCGGCCCCGCGAACAGTGGATTTCCCCGCCATCCGACAATGACATGACGCTCGTCGAACAGATGCTCGGCGGGCAGGCTCCGATCGATATAACCTTCCGGGGTGATCAGCAGATCGATGGCGCCTTGTTCGAGCTGCGCGAAACTCTGATCTTCGCTGATCAGCAATTCGAGGCGCACGGTCGGCGCTTCCCGCGCCAGATCGCGCGACAGGGGAGCAAGAACCGCGGTCGAGATGTAATCGGATGAACAGAGCCGGAAGGTGCGCTGCGATGTCGCCGGATCGAACCGCGTCGACGTCGCGATCAGGCTCTCTATCGCGCGCAGGCTTTCGAGTACCTGCGGCAGGAGACTTTCCGCATAAGCGGTTGGCAGCATCCGCTTGCCGTGCGCGACGAGGATATCGTCGCCGAAATAGTCGCGCAGCCGCTTCAACGCCGAACTGAGCGCGGGCTGGCTGAGGTTGAGCTCCTCCGCCGAACGCGATACGCTGCGCGTGCGCATCAAGGTCTCGAACACGCCAAGCAGATTGAGATCGAGACCTTTGAACCGCATCGTTCCGTCCTTTAGGGACGCATAGCGATTTTTGAGAGATGCCTGAATGGCCTGGCAAGTTGGGTCATGAAATAAACGTCATCCGCGCTCGCTATCAAATACACCCCGCCGCCGCGATATCGATATGACAACACCCATTTCACACATAGCCTTAAAGGACGAAGCTCATTCTGCCGAGCAGGCAAGCCGGCTATGGTGTGGGCCGCGAGAGTGGCTTTATCAATTAAGTGCGGGTGCCACTTTCCGCCGCTTCACGATAAAAGGCTTCGTACCCCTTTTGCGCGCGACGTACGAACGTAACCGCTACACTGACGGCCTTTACGATTACCGGCGGATTAGCGGACAAGTAGGGATGCTTCGCGCATTCAAACGACTGCTTTCGAGAAACGTAAATACAAGCTCGAACGGCTGCGATTGGGTCGTTAGCGGTCGCGCCTAGATGAAGCTAAGTCCGGGGCTTCTCTTCCGCAGCGTGAAACCAATGGCGCCAAAGCCCATCAGCATCATTGCCCAGGTCGCAGGTTCAGGCACCGAAGCGGCTCCACCAGCAACGGCGGCGCTTCCGACATTGAGGGTGATCGTATCCGATGGGGTCGAATAATTGAAAGTACCCTCTGTCAGCCCGAGAGAGGCGATCGAGCCAGAGAAAGTCGAACTTCCGGACAAAGCGGCCCCGGAGACATAGCTGGATGAAAGCGCAAATCGCTTAACGCTACCCAATAGACCGAAGAAATCGCCTGAAAATGAAATTGCATTGGCACTCACATTGAGGTTGCCGAAACTCCTTGAGCCGCCGGTTAAACCACCGTATAGATTGTACAAGCTTGTGAAGCCTAAATAGATTGTTGCCGAACGTGTTTGAAATACACCAGCTTGGACTATAGAGCTGCTACCCAGGTTCGTGGAGCCGGTCAGATCAAGCGAGCCAGACTCTGACATGATGACGGTGCCGTTGCTCTCAACAATGTTGATAGTGACAGCCGACAACGCTGCCGAGGCGTCAAAAAAGACTGCGACCGCCGCTGCGGCTACCTGAATTGCTCGGCTCATACGCATACCCCCACTTGTAGCCGAAGCCACGCTATCGATTTTCAGGATAGGATCCGAAAGCGCCCATCGGCGAGGCGGTAGTCAGTAAACCTATTTAAGGTGGCCACAATGACGATTCCTTACAACGAACGCGGCGCTCATTTGTCGACCCCGCCAGTCGCTGGGCCGGTTGTTGTCTCACCGCTTTCAGGTGACCCATCCCCACCGCCCGCCAATTGTGTTGCCGCTCTTGTAGCCGCCCTCTTCCATCGGCCGAAACGGGACGAACGCCCGCTTTGCGGCAAGGCGAATATAGGGGTGAAGGTCGGCTGTTGGGTCGATGGTCGCCATCCCCGCCTAGTCCAATCGCGCTCCGAGAGCGGGTTTGCGAGCGGCGTGCTTCGCGCATAACAGGCGTCATGCCCGTAGAGATCGAACAGTTCCATGCCATCGCCATCAGCCGGATCGCGCATGCGATGAAGGCCGAAGGCGCGAGTATCATCCATATGGAGTTCGGCCAGCCCTCCACCGGCGCGCCGGCGGCGGCGATCGCGGCGGCGCATCATGTCCTCGACAGTGATGGCATGGGCTATTGGGAGAGCATGCCGCTCAAGCAGCGGATCGCGGCGCTGTATGGCGAGGCTTATGGCGTCGACGTCGATCCTGAGCGGATCATCCTCACCTGCGGCGCTTCTCCGGCGTTCGTATTGGCGCTATCCTGCCTGTTCGCGCCCGGCGCGCGCGTGGCGCTGGCGCGGCCCGGCTATGTCGCATACCGCAACACATTGAAGGCGCTGCATCTGGAGCCGATCGAGCTGGCGTGCGGCGATGCCGAGCGGTTCCAGATCAGCGCCGCGCAGATTGCCGCGCTGGAGCCCGCGCCCGATGGCGTGATCCTCGCCAGCCCCGCCAATCCCACCGGCACGATCATCGCGCCCGAAGAGCTGGCCGCGATCGCCGAGGTCTGCGGGCGGCGCGGGATCGCGGTGATCTCGGACGAGATTTATCACGGACTGACCTACACTGGCCCCGCGCAATCGATGCTTCAGCATTTGGGCGATGCGCTGATCGTCAACAGCTTCTCCAAATATTACAGCATGGCGGGCTGGCGACTGGGTTGGCTGGTGGTGCCGGAAGCGCTGATCGGCGCGGCGCGGGCGCGGATGGGCAATCTGTTCCTGACGCCGCCATCGCTGGCGCAACATGCCGGGCTGATCGCGATGGACGAGCGGGCGGAGCTAGAGGGACACATCGAGACCTATCGCCGCAACCGCGCGCTGCTGCTGGAGGCGCTGCCCGCGCTCGGTCTGCGCCGCATCGCGCCGCCCGATGGCGCTTTCTATATCTATGCCGACATCGGCCATCTTACCGACGACAGTCTCGCTTTCTGCGGCGCCCTGCTGCGCGACACGGGCGTCGCCACCGCGCCGGGTGTGGACTTCGATCCGGTAGAGGGGCGGCGCTTCATGCGGTTCAGCTTCGCGGTTTCGACGCCGCTGGTGGAGGAAGCGATCCGGCGGATGACGCCATGGTTTGCCGTGCTCAACAAGGAGGCCGCCGCGTGACCGATACCCGCACCGAAAGCGACAGCTTCGGCCCCATCGAAGTCCCGGCAAGCGCCTATTGGGGCGCGCAGACGCAGCGATCGATCGAGAATTTCCCGTTCGGCGCGCAGGAGCGGATGCCGATCGGGATCATCCATGCGCTGGCGATCGTGAAGCAGGCGGCGGCGCGGGTGAATCGGGCACACGGGCTGGATGCCGAACTGGCCGATGCGATCGAGGCCGCGGCCGCTGCAGTGGCGGCGGGTGAGCATGACGATCAGTTTCCGCTGGTGATCTGGCAGACGGGCTCTGGCACGCAATCGAACATGAACGTCAACGAGGTAATCGCGGGGATCGCCAATGAGGCGTTGACCGGCCAGCGTGGCGGCAAATCGCCCGTCCATCCCAACGATCACGTCAATCAGGGCCAGAGCAGCAACGACAGCTTCCCCACCGCGCTGCACATCGCCGCCGCGCTGGCTTCGCGCGATCGGCTGATGCCCGCGCTGGAGCGGCTGGAGGCGGCGCTGCTCGGCAAGGCGAGGGCGTGGGATCCTATCGTCAAGATCGGCCGCACCCATCTGCAGGATGCGACGCCGCTGACGCTGGGAGATGAATTCTCGGGCTATTACACGCAGATCCGTCTCGCCCGCACCCGCATCTGGCCGATGGTCGAGCATGGCCTTGCCAGGTTGGCGCAGGGCGGCACGGCGGTGGGGACGGGACTCAATGCGCCCGAGGGTTTCGCCGTCGCGGTGGCGGCGGCGATCGCCGATATCACCGGCTTCGCCTTCGAGACCGCGCCCAACAAGTTCGAGGCCTTGGCGACGCACGACACGCTCGTCGATTTCCACGGGCGGCTGAATTCGCTGGCGGTGGCGCTGACCAAGATCGCCAACGATATCCGCCTGCTCGGCTCCGGCCCGCGCTGCGGCCTCGGCGAACTCAGGCTGCCCGAGAATGAGCCCGGCAGCTCGATCATGCCCGGCAAGGTCAATCCCACCCAATGCGAGATGCTGACGATGGTCGCCGCGCAGGTGATGGGCAACAATGTCGCGGTCACGGTCGGCGGGATGCAGGGGCATCTGGAGCTCAATGTCTTCAAGCCTTTGATCGGCGCCAACGTGCTGCGCTCGATCGATCTGCTCGCCACCGGTATGGAGAGCTTCGCCGAACGCTGCGTCGAGGGGATGGAGGCGGACGAGGCGCATATTCGCGATCTGCTCGATCGATCGCTGATGCTCGTCACCGCGCTCGCGCCCGAGATCGGTTATGACAATGCGGCGAAGATCGCCAAGCATGCGCATCATGAGGGGCTGACGTTGAAGCAGGCGGGGCTGGCTTTGGGGTTGGTCGATGAGGCGACGTTCGATCGCGTGGTGCTGCCGGAGACGATGCTGGGGCGCGACCCGTAACACCGTTCGCCCTGAGCTTGTCGAAGGGCCGTACTTCTTCATCCACCTTTACAAGAAGGACGACCGTTCGACAGGCTTAGGGCGAACGGATCAAATCATTCGTTCGGTTGCGGAACCGAAACGGCGGGCGAACGTCCTGCTTTCAGAACTTTTTGGGAGGCAAAAAATGATCGGTAAGTTGATCGGCGCGCTGGTAGGCGCGGAAGTCGAGCGCAAGCGCCAGCAGAGCGGGCTCAAGGGCGCGATCATCGGCGCGATGGCGGTCGGCGTGATGCGCCGGATGGGGCCGATCGGCCTTGTTCTGGGCGGCGCCTATGTAGCGAAGAAGGCTTTTGACCGCAACAAGGAAACCGCTGCGGCCTAGCGCATCCGGCGCTCGGGGCCACCCGTGATCAGCCACAGTAAAAGTGCCAGCCAGGCCGCATAAACCACGGCGAGCGCGGTGATTTCCAGAGTGTGCATCGAACGGCTCCTGATCTTCGCCTGTCCTTATGACCGCCTCCTCTTGCAGCCGCGTGTCACGGTTCGTCGCTTCTGCAACACGCATGTTGCCTGAGCTGAGCGACCGGCGCGGCGAGCGGCGAGGCTTGACCGAGGGGGAGAGACGGCTCGCCGCGTCCATCTTCGGCACCGCGCTCGATCCTCATGCTGTCGAGGTGCGGCGCTGGGCGTGGTGGGCGCTGCAGGGGCGCGAATGGGTGATGGCCCCGGCGGGCCATCTGCACTTTCATGCCAAGGGCAGCGGCTGGTCGGCGGATTTCGCAGCCGAGAGCGTGCCGCTGCAGGCCTTCTTCCTGCATGAATTGACGCACGTCTGGCAGCATCAACGTGGCGTGAACCTGATCCTTCGCCGCCACCCCTTTTGCCGGTATCGCTACCGGCTGGAGCGCGGCAGACGCTTCACCGATTACGGCCTTGAGCAGCAGGGCGAAATCGTCCGCCACGCGCATCTGCTGCGGCACGGCTATGCCGTGCCGGGCAATCCGCCGCGGGCTGCCTATGAGGCACTGCTCGCCGATGCCTTCGCCAAGCCCTTGCGCGCGGACCCGCGTTCAGCTTGGAGCAAGTGGATCGGGCGCTTTGGCGCGCGACTTCGGGGCGTGAGGGACTAAGGCCATGTGCGGCATCATCGGCATCGTCGGCAAGGAAGAGGTGTGCGGGCGGCTGCTCGCCGGTCTGCGCCGGCTGGAATATCGCGGCTATGATTCGGCGGGCATCGCCACCGATCATGACGGCATCATCGATCGCCGCCGCGCGCCGGGCAAGCTCGATAACCTTGCCGCCGTGCTGCACGAGAATCCGCTCCCCGGCACCACTGGCATCGCCCACACCCGCTGGGCAACGCACGGCGCGCCGACCGAGGATAACGCCCACCCGCACGCCACCGAGCATGTCGCGCTGGTCCACAACGGCATCATCGAGAATTTCAAGCCGCTGCGCGAGGAGCTGCAGGCGCGCGGCCGCGTCTTCAAATCGCAGACCGATACCGAAGTGGTGGCGCATCTCGTCTCCGAGCAGATCGAGCAGGGGGCCGAGCCCGCCCAGGCGGTGTCTACAGTGCTCAAGCGGCTGCACGGCGCGTTCGCGCTGGCGATCCTGTTCCGCGAGCATCCCGATCTTCTGATCGGCGCGCGACTCGGTTCGCCGCTGGTGGTCGGCTATGGCGATGGCGAGACCTATCTCGGCTCGGACGCGCTCGCGCTGGCGCCGCTCACCCAGCGCATCTGCTATCTCGAAGAAGGCGATTGGGTGATCATCACCCGCGAAGGCGCGCAGATCTTCGACAAGAATGATCAGCCTGTCGAACGGCCGATCACGATCAGCGGCGCGACCGATATCGCGCTGACCAAGGGCAATCACCGCCACTTCATGCTCAAGGAGATTTACGAGCAGCCGATCGTCGTCGCGCAGACGTTGCGCGCCTATCTCCGCCGGCTGGAAGGCACGCTGGCGCTGCCGACCGAAGATTTCGATCTGGCGAGCGTCAAGCGCGTTACGATCGTCGCCTGCGGCACGAGCTTCTACGCGGGCCTCGTCGCCAAATATTGGTTCGAGCAATTCGCGCGTGTCCCCGTCGATATCGATGTCGCCAGCGAGTTCCGCTACCGCGCGCCGGTGCTGGAGGAGGGCGGGCTCGCGCTCTTCATCAGCCAGTCGGGCGAGACCGCCGATACGCTGGCGGCGCTGCGCCATGCGCGGGCCGAGGGGCAGAAGATCGCGGTGGTGGTCAACGTGCCGACCTCGACGATGGCGCGTGAGGCCGATTTGCTGCTGTCCACGCACGCCGGCCCCGAGATCGGCGTCGCCTCGACCAAGGCCTTCACCTGCCAGCTCGCGGTGCTGGCCGCGCTCGCCGCCAATCTCGCTCGCGCCAAGGGGCGGCTGTCGCCTGATGAAGAGCGCGCGATCGTCCGTCACCTGTCCGAAGCGCCCGCCGCGCTCAATGGCGCGCTTGCTTACGACGAGGCGATCCAGGAGATGGCGCCGATCATCGCCGCCGCGCGCGACGTGCTCTATCTCGGCCGCGGCCCCGATTATCCGCTGGCGATGGAGGGCGCGCTCAAGCTCAAGGAAATCAGCTACATCCATGCCGAGGGCTATGCCGCCGGCGAGATGAAGCACGGCCCGATCGCGCTGATCGATGAGAATGTGCCGATCATCGTCATCGCCCCCTCCGGCCCGCTGTTCGACAAGACCGTGAGCAATATGCAGGAGGTGCAGGCGCGCGGCGGCAAGGTGGTGCTGATCAGCGACTATGACGGCATTCAGGCGGCGGGCGACGGCTGCGTCGCCACGATCACCATGCCGAAGGTCCATCCCCTGATCGCGCCGCTCGTCTATGCGGTGCCGATCCAGCTCCTCGCTTATCATGTCGCCGTGGCCAAGGGTACGGACGTCGATCAGCCGCGCAATCTGGCGAAGAGCGTCACGGTGGAGTGAATATCCTCCCCCTGGCGGGGGAGGAATGGATCGCCGATCAATACGTTATTTGACGCCTCGCCGTTCGTCATGGGCACGCCGCACGCTGCTGCGGCGCAGCAGGGGGCTGGACGATGAGCGAAGCGGGATTTGGGGCGCCGACGCGGCGGCAGTTATTGACCGCAGTCGGCAAGATCGGCGGCACCGCCGCGCTTTATCAGCTCATGACGACCATGGGGCATGCGGCGGAAACCCAGTTCAGCGGGCCGCCCAACCTCAGCGGTGCGCGCAAGGGCGCGTCCGTTATCGTGCTGGGCGCGGGCCTCGCCGGAATGCTCGCCGCTTATGAGCTGACAAAGGCCGGCTATAAGGTTCAGATCCTCGAATATCAGCAGCGCGCCGGTGGTAGAAACTGGTCGCTCTACGGCGGCGATACCTACACCGATTTAAGCGGCGCGACCCAGCATGTGAAGTTTGCCCCGGGCAATTACCTCAACCCCGGCCCGTGGCGCATCCCGCACCATCACCGCACCCTGCTCCACTATTGCAAGGCGTTCGGGGTGAAGCTGGAACCCTTCATCCAGTATAACCACAACAGCTTCGTCCATCACGAGAAGGCGTTCGGCGGCACACCCCAGCGCTTCAAGGCGCTCGCTGCCGATTTCGAGGGCAATGTCGCCGAGCTGCTCGCCAAGTCCATCGATCAGAAGGCGCTCGATCAGGCACTGACCAAGGAAGACCGCGAGAAATTGCTGGAGGCGCTGCGCGAGTGGGGGATGCTCGATGCGGACATGAAATATGCCAAGAACCTGAAATCCTCGAGCCACCGCGGCTATGATCGGCCGCCCGGCGGCGGCGTCCCCGGCGCGCCGACGCCGTCCGATCCGTTCGCGTTCGGCGAGGTGCTCGACAGCCATATCTTCACCAACATGGCGTTCTTCATGAACGACGAGATGCAGACCACCATGTTCCAGCCCGTCGGTGGCATGGGCATGATCGGCAAGGGCTTCCAGAAACAGGTCGGCCAGATGATCACGCATGGCGCCAAGGTCAGCAAGGTGATGCAGGACGCCTCGGGCGTAACCGTCACCTATACCGATATGCCGGCCAATATGGTGCGCACCGCCAAGGCCGATTATTGCGTCTGCACCATCCCGCTAGGCATCCTCAATCAGATCGATATTAACGTGAAGCCCGCCAAGAAAGCGGCGATCGGCGCGGTGCCCTATTCGGGCCAGGTCAAGATCGGGCTCGAGATGAAGCGCCGCTTCTGGGAGGAGGATGAGGCGATCTATGGCGGGCATAGCTTCACCAGCCAGGATATCGCGCTCGTCTCCTATCCCAATTACAATTATTTCCAGGATGGGCCGGCGGTGCTCCTCGGCTCCTTCGCCAACGGCATCGGCGCCTACAAATTGGCGGGGATGACGCCCGAGCAGCGCATCGAGGCGGCGCTTGCCCAGGGATCGGTGTTCCACCCCGAATCCTATCGCAAGGAATTCCTCTCGGGCGCATCGGTGGCATGGCACCGCAATCCCTGGACGCTCGGCTGCTGCGCGCGCTGGACCGAGGAGATGCGCGCCGCGCATTATCAGACGCTTGTCGAGGTCGACGATCGCATCGTGCTCGCGGGCGAACATGCTTCCTATATCGGCTGCTGGATGGAGGGTGCTTTGCTGTCGTCGCTCGACGCCATCACCCGGCTCCACAAACGCGCGCTGGAGGCCTGACATGCGGAAGACCTTGATCCTCAGCCTCGCGCTGCTCGCTGCCGCTCCCGTGATCGCGCAGCAGGCGAGCAAGACCAATGCGCCGGTGATGGGCGGCGACAGCACCGGCTCGGCGACGCACTCGACGCTGCCCGCCGATGGCGAGGGCCTGTATCGCGGCGTCTGCCAGAGCTGCCACATGCCCGATGGCAAGGGCGGCACCGGGGCGGGGACGATTCCCGCGCTCGCCGGCAATCCGCGCCTCACCTCGTCGGCCTATGTCATCCTGATGGTGGGGCAGGGGCGCGGCGGGATGCCGGGCTTTGCCGATTTGATGACCCCCGCGCAGATCGGCGAGGTCGCGCGCTACGTCTGCACGCATTTCGGCAACAGGTGCCAGGGTGACGCCTCGCCCGAGACGGTAAAGCGCGTGCTTGCGTCGATCAGCCACCGGCCGGCGTAGGTACGCTCACGGAACAATCCCCGCCGTGATACGATGGCTTGGTATGAGCGACGACAAGCACGATTACGCGCACGATCTGGCCCGCCTCCAGCTGGCTCTGGTCAACACCCAGATCGCTACGGCCAAGAGTGGCGAACGCACGGTGATCCTGTTCGAGGGCCGCGACGGCGCAGGCAAGGACGGTTCGATCAAGCGGATCACCGAGCATCTTTCCAACCGCGCCACGCGCGTGGTGGCGCTGCCCAAGCCATCGGATCGCGATCGCACGAGCTGGTATTTCCAGCGGTACGTCGCGCATCTGCCGGCGGCGGGCGAAATGGTGATCTTCAACCGCAGCTGGTACAATCGCGCCGGCGTCGAGCGCGTGATGGGTTTCTCCACGCCGGCCGAGCAGGAGGAATTCCTGCGCGACGCGCCCAATTTCGAGCGGATGCTGGTCGAAAGCGGGATCAAGCTGATCAAGCTGTGGCTCGACATCTCGAAGAAAGAGCAGAAGGAACGGCTCGATGCACGGCGCAAAGACCAGCTGAAGGCGCTCAAGGTCTCCGATCTCGATGCGGTCGCGCAGAAGAAGTGGAACGATTACTCCAACGCGCGGGATGAGATGCTGCTCCAGACGAGCAGCCCGATCGCGCCCTGGATTTGCGTGCGCGCCAACCACAAGAAGCCCGCGCGGCTGGCGATCATCGCGCATATCCTCCACCGCATCGCGCCGCCCGAGATCGCCGCCAAGATCGCCGCGCCGGAGCCCGAACGCCTGTTCCCCTTCGATCGCGAGGCGATCAGCGACGGTCGGCTGTATCGATAGCCGCAGTTCCCCTCCCTGGAAGGGAGGGGTTAGGGGTGGGTGGATCAGAAGCGAGCGCTCCGATGGAGAGCAACCCACTCCCAGCCCCTCCCTTCCAGGGAGGGGAGCAAAATCACCCTCCCGCGGGCCGTTGGAAGGGCCTCGGCGGCAGTTGCGTGAACAATTTGCGGATGCCGATCCGGAACGTCCGCCCGGCCGGATCGAGATAGGCCGATTGATAGCGGATCGGCGTATCCCCGAATGCATCGCGGATATGCTGGCGCGTATCGAACAGGTTGGTCAGCGAGAAGGTGACGCGCAGATTGCGCGCCCAATCCTTGCCGATGAAGCGCGGCATCTCGCCGATGTTGAAGAAGCTGCGCAGGTTGAGCGTCGCCAGTGATGAGAAATGCAGATCGCCGGTCGAACTGCCCGGCGCCGCATCCACGGTGGTGCCGCTCTGCCAATTGCCTTCCAGCCGCGCGCCGATGCCGTTGTTGGAATAGCCGAGCTGGGCCTGCACCTGGTGCGCGGCCTGGCCGCCGCCCGACGTGATCGATCCGCCGTGGAGCAGATCGATCACCGGCACGCCGGGACGGATCAGCACGCGGTCCTGGATCGTCCAGGTGTGATAGAGCGCGATCTGAATGCGCCCGCCGGCATTCTGGCGGAAGCGTTGCGCGCCGCCACCGCCGCCGCGCCCGAACCCACCAAAGCCGCCGCCGCCAGGGCCGAAACCGCCGCCGGGACCGCCACCTGGTGGCCCGCCAAAACCGCCTCCCGGCCCACCGAAGCCGCCACCGCCGGGCGGTGGACCACCCGGAGGCGGCCCGTCACCGGGCGACGGGGGCGGCGGGCCGCCATCTGGTGGCGGGGGCGGAGGCGCATCTCCGCCACCCGGCGGGCGCGGGAAGGCGCCGCCGAAGCGTGCCTGCATCGCCTTACGGAATGCCGCGACCACCGCAGGCGATGGCTTCAACGGGATCGAGAAGGTGAAGCCGCTGCGCAGCGATTGCGTATCCTCGCGATCGAAATTGACCGGGCGGCTGTCGACCGAGGTGAGATCGCCATCGGCATCGCGCACGAATCGTTCGGGGAAGGCGCCTTCGATCGCCGCCGTCGGCTCGGGCAGCGTTGCGATCGCATCGCGGATGCGGCTCTTCACATAATTGATCGTCACGTTGAGATCGGATTTGGCGAGCGGCTTGAACTGCACGCCCAGCCGGATCACGGTGCGATCGTCGTTGGTCAGGTTGCGATTGCCGCCGCTGATCGAAATGACGTCCGCGGTTACGCCCTTCTGCGCATCGAACACGCGCGTCTGCGCGGTGACCAGCAGGGGATTGCCGAGCTGTGCCACGGTCGGCGCGCCCTGATCGTTGGTATAGGATCCGATGAAGGTGAGGTTGGCGATCGGCGACCAGTTGATGCCGCCGCCCCAGGTGGTGAGCGTGCCGAGATCGGAGAGCTGATTGACGGCGATATTGGCGTTGGCGGTCAGCTTGCCGAGAAAGGGCAGCACGTCATTGGCTTTGCTGGCGATGGGCAGATCGACGTTGAGCTGGAAATTGCCCGCCTTGCGCGACAGGCTCACCGTCTGATCGAGGTTGGCGCGGTGCGAGGAGGAATCGATCGCGGTGAGCGTGCCGCCGATCTTGATCGTCGAGCTCGCGTCCCCGGCGGGCAGGTGGAACAGCTTGCCGTTGCTCACCATCTGCGTATTGGCGGTGTTGGTCACGGATCGCGCGCGATCGGTCAGCAGTCCACCCAGCGCGCCGGTAAGATCGCCATTCGGGTTAAGCGTCGGGTCGCGCGCCGTCAGCCGCGCCTGGATGGCGCTGCTGTCATATCCCGTTTCGCTCGCGGTGCGGCTGTCGCCATGATCGTAATTGCCGGTGAAGTTCCAGCGCCACTTGGCCGAGAAATTGCCGTTGGCGCCGATACCGAGATGTTCGGTGAGCGAACGCACCCGCTGGCCCAGCGCGTCGGTGCCGAACGTACGATCCACCGTTCCGCCCGCCGGCAAGAACGGGTCGCCCGCGGGCACCACCAAGGATGCCGAGGGTAACCCCTGCAGCGCATTGCTCTGCGAGCCGGTGATCGTGGCGTTGACCGTCGCCGAAACGCCACCCAGCGCGCGGGCGTAGACCGTGTTGAGCGTCTCGGTCCTAGTCGTCGGACTGAGGGTGCGATAGGGACTGAGATCGATGCCATCCGGGGACATCGAGGTCAGCCCGCGCTGGCTTTCCAGCAGCCGATCGGTCTGGTTGTAACGACCGTCGATGTTGACGCGATTGTCGCCCTGGATGCGGAAGAGATCGGCATTGGCGTCGCCGCCGGTGCCGCCGCCTTCGGTGGTCGTTCCGCCGTTGACCGCGCCGGTCATCGATCGGAAGCGGCGGCGCAGCACGATGTTGACCACCTTCTGATCGGCGGAGAAGCCATATTTGAGCGCGACCTCCTCGGGCAGGATTTCGGCGCGCAGGATCGCCTCGGTCGGCACGTCACGGATTTCGGCGAAGCTCGAGATGCGCTTGCCGTTGAGCAGCACCGCCGGCGCCTCGCCACCGCGCCCGCGCACGCTGGTGGTCTGCGGGGCGAGCTCATCGAGCAGATCGGAGACCGAATTGACGCCATAAGCGCGGATGTCGGCAGGGTTGAGCGTCTGCTCGGGCGGAATGTCGCCGATCACCGAGCCCGGCGGCTTCTGCCCGCGTACGACGATCTCGTCATCGGCATCGGCGGCCATATCGGCGGCGGCCTTGGCGGCCTTAGCCGCGGGCTTGGTCGGCGTAGCTTGGGCCAGCACCAGCGTCGGCAGGCTGGCGGCAAGGAGAAGGATGAATCGGAACGTCATGTTCGCGCCCCTACCGCAATAAGGCGACGAAAAATGTCTGCCTTGCAATATGCGCCGAGCGCGTGCGGTGCGCGATACGATCTTCGGATGGGGCTGGCATTTTGGCAACGAAGCTGAAAAGCTGTGGGCTATGAAACCGCGATCACGCGGACTGGGGATGTGCAGCAATGACATTGGAAATGGATCGGCGGGATGTGATCGCCACCGCACTCGTACTGGCGGCGGCAGGCGGCGGCGTCGCCCATGCGGCAACGGGCGCGGGCGAATCAGCCGCCGCCTGGGATCTCACCGAAATCTATCCGACCGGCGCGGCCTGGGATGCGGACCGTCAGGCACTCGCCGCGCTGATCGAGAAAGCGGGCAGCTATAGGGGCAAGCTCGGCACCGATGCCGCGACGCTGCGCGCGGCGCTGCAGGCGCAATCCGATGCCGCGCTCAAAGTGTCACGGCTGTACACTTACGCCAGCCTCAAGGCCGATGAGGATGTGCGGATCGCGCCCAATCAGGAGCGCAAGCAGATCGCGATGGACCTGTACGGCAAGTTCGGCGAAGCGATCGCTTTCACCTCGCCCGAACTTTTGGCGGTCGGCAAGGCGAAGGTCGAAGGCTTTCTCGCCGCCGATCCCGGTCTCGCCAAGTTCCGCTTCCAGATCGAGGATACGCTCCGTCAGGCGCCGCACACCTTGAGCGCCGAGGCCGAGCAGGTCATCGCCGCCACCGCGGTGCCGTTCAGCGCGCCCAGCGACGTGCATCAGCAGCTCACCGCGTCCGATATCCCGAGGCCCACGGTCACGCTCTCGACCGGCAAGCAGGTCCGCCTCGATGATCAGGGCTATACGATGTACCGCGATGCGCCAAACCGCGCCGATCGCAAGCTCGTCTTCGATAGCTTCTGGGCGAGCTACAAGACGTTCGAAAACTCGATGGGCGCCAATATGAGCGGCCAGGTGCGGACCGAAATCTTCACCGCCAAGGTCCGCAAATTCCCGACCGCGCTCGGCGCCGCGCTCTACGGGCCCAATATTCCCGAGGGTGTCTATCGCACGCTCGTCGCGCAGGCCAATGCCGGGCTGCCGCAGTTCCACCGCTACCTCGATCTGCGGCGGCGGATGCTCAAGCTGCCCGATCTCCATTATTACGATATCTATCCCTCACTGGTATCGCTCGATCGCACCTTCACGCTGGAGGAAATGCGCAGCCTGACGCTGGCGGCCACCAAGCCGCTGGGCGAGGATTATGGCGCCACCTTTGCCAAGGCGACCGCGGCGCGCTGGATGGATCCGCGCGCACGCACCGGCAAGGCGGCGGGCGCCTACATGAACCCCGGCGCCTATGAGGTACATCCCTATCTGCTGCTCAATCTCTCCGACAAATATGACGGTCTGACCACCTACGCGCACGAATGGGGCCATGCGATGCACTCGCTGCTCGCCAACAAGGCGCAGCCCTTCGAGACATCGAACTACCCGACCTTCATCGCCGAGATTGCCTCGACCTGCCACGAAATGCTGCTCGCCCGCTTCATGCTCGCCAATGCCAAGACCAAAGAGGAGAAGCTCTTCTACATCGGCCAGCAATTGGAGACGATCCGCGGCACCTTCTACCGCCAGACGATGTTCGCCGAATTCCAGGCGGCGATCCACGATCTCGCCGAGAAGGGGGAGGGCTCGTCCGGCGGGCGCTATACCGAAATCTACCTCGATCTGCTCAAGCGCTATCATGGGCCGAAGATGGAGCTGAACCCCGTCTATGCCGCCGAATGGGAATATATCCCGCACTTCTACGGCGGCTTCTATGTCTTCCAATATGCCACCTCGATCACCGCGGCCAACTATTGGGCCGAGCAGGTGCTGACCGGGGGCGCGGCGGCGCGCGATCGTTATCTTGGCGTGCTGCGCGCGGGCGGATCGGACTATGGCTACGAAATCCTGCGCAAGGCCGGCCTCGATATGGCGACGGCGGCGCCGTATCAGGCGATGGTGGGGACGTTCAGTAAGCTGCTCGATCAGGCGGAGGCACTGCTGGCCTAACCCAAACCCTCTCCCCTTGTGGGAGAGGAGGGGCCCAAGCCGCAGGCTTGGGAGGAGAGGGGGAAGCGGTGTCCTCTCCAAGCTCGCTTCGCTCGCACCCCTCACCCTAACCCTCTCCCACAAGGGGAGAGGGAATCCTGTTGCGCATTGATCTCCGGTCGTATGCGCCCCATGTTCTCGTTGAAGCCGGGATCCTTGCGCCCGGCGCGGAGTATCGATGCTAGAAACTTTCCCCGTCCTGCCGCTGCGCGACATTGTCGTCTTCCCGCAGATGATCGTTCCCCTGTTCGTCGGCCGTGAAAAATCGGTCGCGGCGCTGGAAAGCGCGATGGCGGCCGACAAGAATATTTTCCTGGTCTCGCAGCTCGATCCTTCCGAGGACGATCCCGATGCGAGCGGGCTTTACGATATGGGCGTGGTCGCCACGGTGCTGCAGCTGCTGAAGCTGCCCGATGGTACGGTGCGCGTACTGGTCGAAGGGCAGCGCCGCGCCAAGCTCGAAACCTTGCGCCAGGATGGCAGTCATCTCGTCGGTGACGTCACCGAGGTCGAGGAATTGGTGGCCGACGCCGAGGATAAGGAAACGATCGGGCTGATGCGATCGGTGATCGATCAGTTTCAGCGCTACGCCCGGCTCAACAAGAAGCTGCCCGAGGAATTGCCCGGCCAACTTGCCGAGATCGAGGATGCGGGCAAGCTCGCCGATGCGATCGCCAGCAATATCGCGGTCAAGGTCGCCGAGAAGCAGGCGATGCTCGTCGAGGCGATTCCTGCGCGACGGCTGGAGATGGCGTTCGGCTTCATGGAAGGCGAGCTTGGCGTATTGCAGGTCGAAAAGAAGATCCGCAGCCGCGTCAAGCGCCAGATGGAGAAGAGCCAGCGCGAATATTATCTCAATGAGCAGCTGAAGGCGATCCAGCGCGAGCTGGGCACCAGCGAGGGCGATGAGGGTGGCGACGAGATCGCCGAGCTTACGCAGAAGATCGCGACGCTCAAGCTGAGCAAGGAAGCGCGCGCCAAGGCGACCGCCGAGGTCAAGAAGCTCCGCACCATGGCGCCGATGAGCGCCGAGGCGACGGTGGTGCGCAACTATCTCGACGTGCTGCTCGGCCTGCCATGGGGCAAGAAGAGCAAGATCAAGAAGGATATCGCCGCCGCGCAGGCGGTGCTCGATAACGATCATCATGGCCTGGAGAAGGTCAAGGATCGCATCATCGAATATCTCGCCGTGCAGGCGCGGACCAACAAGCTCAAGGGCCCGATCCTCTGCCTCGTCGGGCCTCCGGGCGTCGGCAAGACCAGCCTCGGCCGCTCGATCGCCAAGGCGACGGGGCGCGAGTTTGTGCGTCAGTCGCTGGGCGGCGTGCGCGACGAGGCCGAGATTCGCGGCCACCGCCGCACCTATATCGGCTCGCTGCCCGGCAAGATCGTCACCAACCTCAAGAAGGCGGGGACGAGCAATCCGCTCTTCCTGCTCGATGAGATCGACAAGCTCGGCCAGGATTTCCGCGGTGATCCCGCTTCGGCTCTGCTGGAGGTGCTCGACCCCGAGCAGAACGGCAAGTTCCAGGATCATTATCTGGAGATCGACGTCGATCTTTCGGACGTGATGTTCGTAACCACTGCCAACTCGTTGAATTTGCCGCAGCCTTTGCTCGATCGCATGGAGATCATCCGGCTCGAAGGCTATACCGAGGATGAGAAGGTCGAGATCGCCAAGGCGCATCTGCTGCAGAAGCAGATCGATGCCCATGGCTTGAAGCCCACGGAGTTCAGCTTTTCGGACGAGGGGCTGCGCGATCTGATCCGTTACTACACCCGTGAGGCGGGCGTTCGCACGCTGGAGCGCGAGATCGCCAAGGTCGCGCGCAAGGCGCTGCGCCGCATCCTCGAGGGCAAGGACAGCCGGATCGAGATCACGCCCGACAATCTCGGCGACTTCTCGGGCGTCCGCAAATATCGCTTCGGCGTTTCGGAGGAAGAGGATCAGGTCGGCGCGGTCACGGGCCTCGCCTGGACCGAGGTTGGCGGCGAGCTGCTGACGATCGAGGCGGTGACCGTGCCCGGCAAGGGCGAGGTCAAGACCACCGGTAAGCTCGGCGAAGTGATGAACGAGAGCGTCCAGGCCGCCTGGTCGTTCGTCAAGGCGCGTGCGCCGGTCTATGGGATCAAGCCGAGCCTGTTCGCCAAGAAGAACATCCATATCCATTTGCCCGAGGGCGCGGTGCCCAAGGACGGCCCTTCGGCGGGCATCGGCATGGTCACGACCCTGGTCTCGACGCTGACCGGCATCCCGGTTCGCCGGGAGATCGCGATGACCGGCGAGGTGACGCTGCGCGGTCGGGTGCTGCCGATCGGCGGGCTCAAGGAAAAATTGCTCGCGGCGCTGCGCGGCGGCATCACCACGGTGCTGATCCCCAAGGAGAATGAGAAGGATCTCGCCGAGATTCCCGACAATATCCGCCAGGGGCTCAAGATCATTCCGGTCGCGCATGTCGATGAGGTGCTGGCGCTGGCGCTGAGCCAGCCGGTGGTGCCGATCGAATGGACCGAGGCGGACGAACTCGCCACCGAGCCGCCGCATCCACCGGCGCCCGAACCGGCAAGCTTCTCGCGCCATTGATCTGAAGGATATCTCCCGGCTCGTAACGATGCCGGGAGGGTCTTGCCCTCGCCGATCGCGTCAATTCGGGCGCGATAATTTCGATCTGTCGCCTAAACGCCGTCTTTGCCTTTGACAGCCGCGTATTCCGCAGTTTTAATGGCTTATCCGCGAAGACGGAAGGGAGAGCGATGAACAAACAAGAGCTGATCGTGGCCGTATCGGAGGCAACCGGGCAGGCCCGTGCCGATGTGGGCCGTATCGTTGAAACAATGCTTTCGATCGTAGGCAACACGCTGCAGCGCGGCGATGAGGTGCGACTCGTCGGCTTCGGCAATTTTTCGGTGACCAAGCGCAAGGCCTCCACCGGCCGCAACCCGCGCACCGGCGAGCCGCTCAGCATCGCCAGCACGGCCCAGCCCAAGTTCCGCCCGGGCAAGGTGCTCAAGGAATTGGTGAACTGACCTACATCCTCCCCATCTGCGATGGGGAGGATTTACAACCCGCTTGCCAGTCCAAGGCCGGCCCGCTATCCGCCCCGTCCGGCGTGGCCTCCCTGCTTAGGGGCGCATAGCTCAGCGGTAGAGCACACCCTTCACACGGGTGGGGTCGCAGGTTCAATCCCTGCTGCGCCCACCACGCCCGCCCGTTCCATTTCCCAACCTTCGTGCTCCGGCGCCTGCCGGAGCGCTGGATCATCATGCGCCGCGCTTGCCGCCACCGCTCCGGCCCGCGCCGAAGCACCGAGGTGCCTAGCGCCTTGATGAAGTCGGCTTTAGGGAAACGGCGAATGAAGGGGCGCGCGTGACCGGTAAGCTGATTGATCGCTATGAGGCCCTGATCGCGGGTGGCGAGCTTCGCCCCGATCCCTGCCAGCGCGAGGTCGCCGAACGGCTCGATCGTCTCGCCGCAGAACTCGAAGCCGCCAAGCCCAAAGGCCTGCTCGCGCGCTTCCGCAAGACGGCGCGGCCGCGCGGGCTGTACATCTGGGGCGGGGTCGGGCGCGGCAAGTCGATGCTGATGGATTTGTTCGTCGCCAGCGTGGACATACCGGCTAAGCGGCGCGTACACTTCCATGCCTTCATGCTGGAGGTCCACGATCGCCTCCGTATCGAGCGGCTGCGCGAGGTGGGCGATCCCATCCAGCCCGTCGCCGAGGCGCTGGCCGCAGAGGCGCCGTTGCTCGCCTTCGATGAGATGGTGGTCAACAATATGGCCGATGCGGCGATCATGAGCCGCCTGTTCACCGCGATGATGGATGCGGGCACGGTGATCGTCGCCACGTCCAATCGCGCGCCGGGCGATCTCTACAAGAACGGCCTCAACCGCCAGCTCTTCCTGCCCTTCATCGCCCTGCTGGAGCAGAAGCTCGACGTGCTGACGCTGGATGGACCAACCGATTACCGGCTGCAGCGCCTTGCGGGTTTCCCGACCTGGTACACGCCGCTTGGGCCGGCCGCGACGCAGGCGGTGAGCCGCGCCTTCTTCCGCCTGACCGATTATCCGCCCGAGGATGCGGTGCATGTTCCCTCCTGCGATATCGCCGTCGGCCATGGTGGGCGGACGCTGCATGTGCCCAAGGCGCTGAAGGGCGTCGGCGTCTTCTCGTTCAAGCGGCTCTGTGCCGAGGCGCGCGGCGCCTCCGATTATCTGGCGATCGCGCATGAGTTTCATACCGTCATCCTTGTCGGCATTCCCGTGCTGGGGTCCGACAAGCGCAACGAAGCGGCGCGCTTCGTGACGCTGATTGATCAGCTCTACGAGCATGGCGTGAAACTGCTCGCCACCGCCGCCGCTGAGCCCGAGCAACTCTATCCCAAAGGCGATGGCGCTTTCGAATTCGAGCGCACCATTTCGCGGCTGCGCGAGATGCAATCGGCGGATTATCTCGGGCGCGGCCACGGTGTGGTTTGATCTGAAAGGCCGCCTCGTTATGGTGCCCAAGGGGTGGCAAGGGATTTGGTTTGTCCGATCGTAGCGTGAGCGGGGCAGGCAGGGGCGTGGGGCTGGCGATCGCGGCCGTGGCCGCTTTGCTGTTTTTGGTGCTGGCCCGGCATTTCGCCGGTCTGCAGAATGTCTGGATCGACGAGAGCACCCAGCTTTCGGGCAGCGCCTTGCCGTTCGCGCGGATGTTCGCCTGGCTCGCCGGCCATTACGAGCCGCTCGGCGTGCCCGGCGATCGCATGCCTCCGGTCAGCTATGCGCTGGATGCGCTGTGCGGGCGGACCGTGTGCGGCGGGGTGATCGCCTATCGCTGGCTGCATATGATCGTCACCGCTGCCGGAATCGCCGGACTGGTGCTGCTGGTGGCGCGCCGTTACGGCTGGGCGGGGGCCGTCGTGAGCGGCGCCTTTCTGGCGCTGACACCCCAGATGCTCGCCACCGGTATCGAGATCCGCGCCTATCCGATCTTCTTCGCGGTGACGGTGCTGCAGCTGTGGCTGCTGTTCGGCCTGATCGAGGCGGAGGCGCTGTCGTGGCGCCGCCTGCTGCCGTTCGCGCTGGCGGGCGTGCTGGCGCTCTATACCCACTTTTTCGGTATCGTATCCAGCTCGGCGCTGTTCACCGGGCTGATCGCGGCGCGCGCGCGGAGTTGGGAAACGCTGATCCGGATCGGCATCGCCTGGGCGCTGGTGCTGGCCAGCGCGGCGGGGATCGCGCCCTTCGTGATGGGGGCGAGCGCGATCAGCCAGGGGGTCGAGAATGCCGGGCCGCCCGGGCTGCACGATCTGCTGCTCTTCGCGGCGCGCGTCGTCGGGCACAGTTCGATGATGCTGCACCCGCTGCTGATGGTGGGGTTCGCGCTGGCGCTGGCCGCGCTGCTGCTGATCGCGCTGATCCGTCTTGCGCCGCCAGTGCTGCGGGCGCTGCGTGCCGTCGCCGATCCCGCCGTCGCCGTGTTCGTGGCTTTGGCCGCGGGGCTGACGGTGACGGTGCTGGCGGCGTTCGTGATCCATGGCTTCAATCCGCTGAAGACCAGCTACAGCATCTGGATGCTGCCGCTCATCGCGCTGCTGATCGGCGCGGCCTGCGCGGGACGCTGGCGGGTGCCGGCGATGGCCGCAGGGGCGCTGCTGATCGCCGCGCTGGTGCCGATGACCGCGCAGTTCGAGGCGCACGGCGACTGGTTCGTCCATGGCCCCGAGCGCGCGATCGGTGAACAGATCGATGCGCCAGGCAGGACCGCAATCGTCTATATCGATGACAATTGGCCCTACGGCTTCTTCCCCTTAGTCTATCGCTATCATGGGCAGCTCGCGCAATATTCGCTGTGGCCCGATGGCAAGCTGCGGCGGATCGGCATGGGCGGCGATCCGCATACGCCGCCGCTCTCGCCGGCCGAACTGCGCCGCTACGATCGGCTGCTGCTCGTGGGCATCGAACTCACGACCTATCATGAGCTTCGCGCGGTCGACGAGGGCGCCGTCGACTCCACGCCACCGCCAAGCGGTGACCTGCTCGGCCCGGCGGCGGGTGGTTGGAATTCGCTTAACACCGTCATAAGATCCGGCGTCTATTGGCTGCGGATGACCCGTTTGCAGAGGACCGACGCCCCTTGAACGCTCCCCTCCGATCGCACGGCGACGTCGGCGAAGGCCTGCCCGCCGAACTCGCGATCGTCGTTCCCGCCTATAACGAGAAATCGAACGTGCCGCTGCTGGTCGAGGCGGTGGCGGCGGCGCTGCCCGATGTGCGCTGGGAGATCGTGTTCGTCGACGATGATTCGCCCGATGGCACTGCGACGGAGGTGCGTCGGCTCGCGCTCGCCGATCCGCGCGTGCGGGTGATCCACCGCTATGGACGGCGCGGCCTGTCCTCGGCCTGCGTCGAGGGCATCATGGCCACTGCGGCGCCGGTCGTCGCGGTGATGGACGCCGATCTCCAGCATGACGAGCGCATCCTGGGCGCGATGTTCGCGCGGCTGGGGCAGGGCGATGTCGATCTGGTCGTCGGCAGCCGCTATGTCGAGGGCGGCGGCATGGGCGAATGGAGCAAGCGCCGCGTCGCGATGAGCCGGTTTGCCACCGCGCTTTCGCAGCGGCTGACACGCACTCCGATCGGCGATCCTATGAGCGGTTTCTTCATGCTCCGCCGCGATATCTTCCTGTCGGCGCTGCCTAATCTATCTTCGGTGGGGTTCAAGATCCTCCTCGATATCGCCGCCTCCACGCCGGAGCCGCTGCGCGTGGCGGAGGTGCCCTACACCTTCCGCACTCGCCAGCACGGCGAGAGTAAGATGGATGCGCTGGTGCTGTGGGAATATCTCCAGCTGCTGCTCGATAAGATGTTCGGCCACATCATCCCGCCGCGCTTCATCGGTTTCGTGATGGTCGGCACGACGGGCGTTATCGTCCACTTCGCGACGTTGTTGCTGCTACGCGAGTTGACCGGCGACAATTTCCGCACAGCGCAGACGATCGCAACCTTGGTCGCGACCTCGAGCAACTTCTTCCTCAACAACATACTGACCTATCGCGATCAGCGATTGAAGGGGATACAGCTCGCGATTGGCTGGCTGACGTTCAACATCGTGTGCAGTGTCGGCGCCCTGACCAACGTAAACATCGCAACCTACCTGTTTGCCAACCATCATACGCTGTGGGTCTCGGCACTGGCCGGGATCGCGGTGACGACGGTATGGAATTACGCGATGTCCTCGATCTTCACCTGGCGGAAGAAGTAGCCGCGCGGCAGTGCGGCATGTTTACTGCCGAGTAGCTTTTTCGGCCAAAGGCGGTTGCCCCTTCGCACTTGCGGCGTTAAGCGGGCGCCGCTGATCCGTGGCCGCGCCTATGTGGCCGCATCCTGACAGTTTTCCCGGCACGATCCGGGGAAGGGTAAACCAGGAAAGGGGGCCAAGTGGCTCGGAAGAAGATCGCGCTGATCGGCGCGGGGAATATCGGTGGCACGCTGGCGCATCTCGCCGCTCTCAAGGAGCTCGGCGATGTCGTGCTGTTTGACGTGGTCGAGGGCGTGCCGCAGGGCAAGGCGCTGGATCTGAGCCAGTGCGGCCCGGTCGAGCGGTTCGATGCCAAGATCACCGGCACCAACGATTATGCCGATATCCAGGGGTCCGACGTCATCATCGTCACCGCCGGCGTCGCCCGCAAGCCGGGCATGAGCCGCGACGATCTGCTCGGCATCAATCTTAAGGTGATGAAGGCGGTGGGCGAGGGCATCAAGGCCAACGCGCCCGACGCTTTCGTGATCTGCATCACCAACCCGCTCGATGCGATGGTGTGGGCGCTGCGCGAATTCTCCGGCCTGCCACACCAGAAGATCGTCGGCATGGCGGGCGTGCTGGATAGCGCGCGCTTCAGCCATTTCCTCGCCGACGAGTTCAACGTCTCGGTCAAGGACGTCAACACCTTCGTGCTGGGCGGCCATGGCGATACGATGGTGCCGGTGCTCGAATATTCGACGATCTCTGGCATCCCCGTCAGCGATCTGATCGCGATGGGGCTTTCCACCCAGGAAAAGATCGACGCGATCGTCAAGCGTACGCGCGGCGGCGGTGGCGAGATCGTGGCGCTGCTCAAGACCGGCTCGGCCTTTTATGCCCCCGCGACCTCGGCAATCGCGATGGCCGAGGCCTACCTCCGCGATCAGAAGCGCATCCTGCCCGCAGCGGCTTACCTGACCGGCCAGTACGGCATCGACGATCTGTATGTCGGCGTGCCCGTGCTGTTCGGCGCGGGCGGCGTCGAGAAGATCATCGAAGTCAGGCTTTCGGACGAAGCCAAGGGCAACCTTCAGGTCTCGGTCGATGCGGTCAAGGAACTGCTGGTGGCGTGCAAGGGCATCGATAGCTCGCTGGCGTGATGAGCGGGTCAGCCTTGCTTGCTTTCATGGCGTTGGCTGCTGGACAACCTATGTCCGGGAGTGAGGTCGGTGACATTCCGGCGAGCGAGACGGCCATTGTCGCGGGTAGCAAAGCCTGCATTGGCGCTACCGTCGATCCAGATGGAGAAGACGGGCGACTGGCCGGCTGGCAAGCCGTGCCGGTGCCGCCCGACGCTCATCCTTTTGGCACCGTCCTGACTCGTGACAATGTACTGCTTTCGGTCAAGAAGGGCGTCGACGGCGGCTGTTTTGTGATGGCAAAGGTCGATGCCGCTTTCGACAAGACCAGATTTCTGTCCCACCTCGGTCAAATCGCTGGGGTGCCGGTGGATGGTCGTCAGCCCGTCAATCTCTCTAACGGCGAACTGATGACGGTGCAGGCCGACCCCGCGCAGGCAGGCGGCTACGTAATGGTCATCATGTTCAATCAGCATAGCAAGCTTTTCATGCATTCTCAGGGGAACTGACGCGTGAGCATCCTCGTCGACAAGAACACCAAGGTCATCACGCAAGGGATGACCGGCAAGACCGGCAGCTTCCACACCCGGGCGGCGCTGGATTATGGCACGCAGATGGTCGGCGGGGTAACGCCGGGCAAGGGCGGCACCATGCATGAGGAGCTCGGGCTGCCGAACTTCGATACGGTGGCCGAGGCCGTTGCCGCGACCGGCGCAACCGCGTCGGTCGTGTACGTGCCGCCGCCCTTCGCCGCGGACTCGATCCTCGAAGCGATCGATGCGCAGGTGCCGCTGATCGTCTGCATCACCGAAGGCATTCCCGTGCTCGATATGGTCCGCGTCAAGCGCGCGCTTTCGGGCTCGAACAGCCGTCTGATCGGCCCGAACTGTCCGGGTGTGCTGACGCCGGGCCAGTGCAAGATCGGCATCATGCCGGGCAGCATCTTCTCGAAGGGCTCGGTCGGCGTCGTGTCGCGGTCGGGTACGCTCACCTATGAGGCGGTGTTCCAGACGACCAACGCGGGCCTGGGCCAGACCACCGCGGTGGGCATCGGCGGCGATCCGGTCAACGGCACCAACTTCATCGATGTGCTGGAGCTGTTCCTGGCCGATGACGAGACCAAATCGATCATCATGATCGGCGAGATCGGCGGCGATGCCGAGGAGCAGGCCGCGCAATTCCTGATCGATGAGGCCAAAAAAGGCCGCAAGAAGCCGATGGCGGGCTTCATCGCAGGCCGCACCGCGCCTCCGGGCCGTCGCATGGGCCATGCCGGTGCGATCGTTTCGGGTGGCAAGGGCGATGCCGAAAGCAAGATCGCGGCGATGGAGGCGGCGGGCATCCGCGTCTCCCCCAGCCCCTCCTTGCTCGGTGAGACCCTGGTCGAGGTGCTGAAAGGCTGATTCCAAGACAGTTACCCCCCGCAAATCCGCGCATTTTATCAGCGCGGTAGAGGGTTGATTAACCATATGGTCGGGCGCACCTGTTAAGCGCGCCGGACAGAACCGGGCGGAAGCGCGCTCCGGGCGCATGAAGTTAGGATTGTGCGATGGGTTTCGAAGGCATGAGCTTCGACGAGCTGGAAGGGGTCAGCCCTTCGTTCGCGGAGGCGCTGTATCGGCAGTTCAAGGCCGATCCGGCGAGTGTCGAGGCCGGCTGGCGCGACTATTTCTCCAGCCTCGAGACCAATGTCTCCGGGCCGAGCTGGGCGCGCAGCAACTGGCCACCGTCGGAAACCGATGCGCTGACCGCCGGGCTGGATCCCACGCAGATGATGCCCGCCGCCAAGCCGGCAAAGGCGCCCAAGGAGGTCGAAGGCGTCAAGACTGCCCCGGTCGCGACCGATGGCAAGACTGTCGAAGCCGCCGCACTGGATTCGATCCGCGCCTCCGCGCTGATCCGCACCTATCGCGTCCGCGGTCACCTGCTCGCCAATCTCGATCCGCTGGGCCTCGCGCATCAGCCCGAGCCCGCCGATCTCAGCCCCGAATATCATGGCTTTACGCCTGCCGACATGGATCGGCCGATCTATCTCGGCGGCCAGCTCGGGTTCGAGCGCGCGACGGTCCATGAGATCATCGCCGTCCTCCGCAAGAATTACTGCGGCAAGGTCGGCCTCGAATATATGCACATTCAGGACGTGGAGGAGCGCCGCTTCCTCCAGGAGCGGATGGAGGGCAAGGATAAGGAGATCAACTTCACGCCGGAAGGCAAGAAGGCGATCCTTACCAAGGTGATCGAGGCGGAGCAGTGGGAGAAATTCTGCGCCCGCAAGTTCGTCGGCACCAAGCGTTTCGGCCTGGACGGCGGCGAAAGCATGATCCCCGCGCTGGAAGCGGTGATCAAATATGCCGGCGCTGCAGGCGCGAAGGAAGTCGTGCTCGGCATGGCGCATCGCGGGCGCCTCAACGTGCTCGTCAACGTCATGCAGAAGCCGTACCGCATTCTCTTCCATGAATTTGCGGGCGGCTCCTCGAACCCCGAGGATGTCGGCGGTTCGGGCGACGTCAAATATCACCTCGGCACCTCGACCGATCGCGAGTTCGACGGCAACCAGATCCATCTGAGCCTCGCGCCCAATCCGTCGCACCTCGAATGCGTCGATCCGGTCGTGCTCGGCAAATCGCGCGCCAAGCAGACCCAGCTTAACGATAATGAGCGCAGCCAGGTGCTGCCGATCCTGATCCATGGCGATGCCGCCTTCGCGGGGCAGGGCGTGATCATGGAATGCTTCGGCTTCTCGGGTATCCGCGGCTACAACACCGGCGGCTGCGTCCATTTCGTGATCAACAATCAGGTGGGCTTCACCACCAGCCCGCAGTTCGCGCGCTCCTCACCCTATTCCACTGACATCGCCAAGATGGTCCAGGCGCCGATCCTGCACGTCAACGGCGATGATCCCGAGGCGGTGACCTTCGCCTGCAAGGTCGCCACCGAATATCGCAGCCGCTTCAAGCGCGATGTGGTGATCGATATGTGGTGCTATCGCCGCTTCGGCCACAATGAGGGCGACGAGCCGGGTTTCACGCAGCCCTTGATGTATGACGAAATCCGCAAGCATGCCGACGTCTCCAGGCTGTACGGCGATCGCCTCATCGCCGAGGGGCAGGTCAGCCAAGAATGGATCGATCAGCAGCAAAGCGCTTTCATCGCCAAGCTGGAAGACGAGTTCGAGGCGGGCAAGAGCTTCAAGGCCAACCGCGCCGAATGGTTCGGCGGGGAATGGTCCGGCCTCACCGCGCCGACCGAGGCGATCTTCGAGCGCCGCGCGGCGGCTTCGGGCGTTTCCGCCGACGCTTTGCAGGCGGTCGGCAAGGTACTGACCACGATCCCCGAAGATCTCACCGTCCACAAGACGCTGACGCGCATTCTCGATGCCAAGAAAGCGATGTTCGAAACCGGGCAGGGCTTCGATTGGGCGACCGGCGAGGCGCTGGCGTTCGGCACATTGCTCACGGAAGGCTATGGCGTTCGCCTCTCGGGCCAGGATGTCGGCCGCGGCACCTTCAGCCAGCGCCATGCGGTGTGGACCGATCAGAAGGACGGCCACCGCTACTTCCCGCTCTCGACGATCGATCGCGGCTTTCAGGTGCTGGATAGCGCGCTCTCGGAATTCGGCGTGCTCGGCTTTGAATATGGCTATGCCGGCCAGGCGCCCAAGACTTTGGTGATGTGGGAAGCGCAGTTCGGCGATTTCGCCAATGGCGCGCAGGTGATCATCGATCAGTTCATTGCGGCTGGCGAAGCAAAATGGTTGCGTGCCAATGGTTTGGTGATGCTTCTTCCCCATGGTTATGAAGGGCAGGGGCCGGAGCATTCGTCCGCGCGGCTGGAGCGCTATCTGCAGCTCTGCGCCGAGGATAATATCCAGGTCGCCAACTGCACGACACCGGCCAATTACTTCCACATCCTGCGCCGCCAGATGCTGCGCAACTTCCGCAAGCCGCTGGTGATCGTCACGCCGAAATCGCTGCTCCGCCACAAAGCGGCGGTCTCGTCGGTCGAGGATTTCCTCGAGACCAGCTATTTCCACCGCGTGCTGCCCGATCCCAAGGCGGGCGCTGACAAGGATGTGAAGCGGCTGATCCTCTGCTCGGGCAAGGTTTTCTACGATCTCGCCGAGGCGCGCGATGCGGCGGGCGATACCTCGACGCAGATCCTGCGCGTCGAGCAGCTCTATCCCTTCCCCGCCGATGCGCTGGCCGAACGGATCGCCAAGATGACCCATGTCGAGACGGTCGTCTGGGCGCAGGAAGAGCCCAAGAACAACGGTGCCTGGTCCTTCGTCGAGCCGCTGCTGGAGGACGTTCTCGCCACCGCCGGCGTCGCTCCGAAGCGTGCCGTCTATGCCGGCCGCGCGGCGTCCGCCGCCACCGCGACAGGCCTCGCCAAGACCCATGCCAAGCAACAGGCGGCGCTCGTCGCCGCCGCGCTCGGCCACGATTGATCAATAAGGAAGACTGATGGCCACCGACGTTCTCGTTCCCACGCTAGGCGAATCGATCACCGAAGCGACGCTGGGCCAGTGGCTCAAGCAGCCGGGCGAAGCGGTGAAGGCCGATGAGCCGATCGCCAGCCTGGAGACCGACAAGGTTTCGGTCGAGGTGCCTGCGCCCGTCGCCGGCGTGATGGGCGAGCTGGTGGTGGCCGAGGGCGCCACGGTCGAGGTCGGCGCAGTCATCGCGCGGATCGCGGCGGGCGCCGAAGCGCCGACCGCCGCCACCCCCGCGGTCGAGAACCGCACCGCGGTCGGTCAGGCCGAAGCCGCCGCGCCGCCGGAGCCCGCCGCCGCGCCCGCCGCTTATGGCAATCATGGCGAGGCCGAAGAGGGCGGCGAGGGTGGCGGAAGCCCGACGCTGTCGCCCTCCGTGCGCCGCGCCGTGCTCGAAAGCCGCGTCGATCCCTCCAGGATCAAGGGCACCGGCAAGGATGGCCGCATCACCAAGGATGACGTCCTGCTCGCCGCCAAGGCCGGGCAGGCCGAAGCGCGCGTCGCCGCGCCCGCTGCAAGTGCGCCGCAAGCCTCAACTTCCTCAACTTCGGCAGTGTCTGATGGCCGCAAGGAAGAGCGCGTCCGCATGTCGCGCCTGCGCCAGACGGTCGCGCGCCGGCTGAAGGAAGCGCAGAACACCGCCGCGATGCTCACGACGTTCAACGACGTCGATATGACCGCCGTGATGGAAGCGCGGAGCAAATATAAGGATCTGTTCGAGAAGAAGCACGGTGTCCGCCTGGGCTTCATGGGCTTTTTCGTGAAAGCGGCGTGCATGGCGCTGCGCGACGTGCCTTCGGTCAACGGATCGATCGAGGGCGAGGAGATCGTCTATCACGATTACGCCGATATCTCGGTGGCGGTCTCCGCGCCGAACGGCCTGGTCGTGCCGGTGATCCGCGACGCGCAGACGATGTCGGTGGCCGAGATCGAGAAGACGATCGGCGATTTCGGCAAGCGCGCCAAGGATGGCACGCTCAAAATGGACGAGATGAAGGGCGGCACCTTCACCATCTCCAACGGCGGCGTGTTCGGCTCGCTGATGTCCACCCCGATCATCAACCCGCCGCAATCGGGCGTGCTTGGCCTGCACCGCATCGAGGAGCGGCCCGTGGTGCGCGATGGCCAGGTCGTCGTCCGCCCGATGATGTATCTGGCGCTCAGCTACGATCACCGCCTGATCGATGGCCGTGAGGCTGTCACCTTCCTGGTGTCGCTGAAGAATGCTATCGAGGATCCGACCCGGCTGCTGATCGATCTGTAAGGCTTAGCGACATTGTGCTCCGGCGCAGGCCGGAGCGTTGGATGGAGTAAGATGAAGCCCGGCTGGGTGTACCTGATTGCCAATCATCGCCGCGGGCAAACCTATCTAGGCGTGACGAGCAACCTCCCACAGCGGGCGTGGCAGCATCGCAACGGCATGATGGACGGGCACGCTAAAGATAAGCGTCTTGCTCGTTTGGTATGAAACGTTCGATGATCTGCAAGAGGCAAGGGCCAGCGAATATCGGATGAAGAAATGGCGGCGGGCCTGGAAGTTGCGCTTGATCGAGGAGCGTAATCCTGAATGGCGCGACCTATATGAGACGTTGTTCTGAGCGGTGCTCCGGCGAAGGCCGGAGCTTTGGCGGCAAGCGATGCACCCTGCTCTCCAACGCTCCGGCCTTCGCCGGAGCACATTGAGGCAAAAAATGGCTGACTTTGATTTCGACGTTTTGGTGATCGGTGCGGGGCCCGGCGGTTATGTCGCGGCGATCCGGGCGGCGCAGTTGGGGATGAAGGTCGCTTGCGCCGAGAGCCGGACGACGCTGGGCGGCACCTGCCTGAACGTCGGCTGCATTCCGTCGAAGGCACTGCTCCACGCTTCCGAGCTGTATGCAGAAGCGCAGAGCGGCGCGCTGGCCAAACTGGGTGTCAAGATCGAGAGCATGAGTCTCGATCTCGATACGATGCACGGCCAGCGCAAGGATGCAGTGACGCAGCTCACCGGCGGCATCGAATATTTGTTCAAGAAGAATAAGGTCGAGTGGCTCAAGGGCCTCGCCAGCTTCACTGGCAAGGATAGCGTGCAGGTCGGCGATCGCACCGTGCGCGTGAAGAATATCGTCATCGCCACCGGCTCGTCGGTGACACCGCTGCCTGGCGTGACGGTCGATCAGAAGGTCGTGGTCGATAGCACGGGCGCGCTGGAACTGCCCAAGGTGCCAGAGCATCTCGTCGTGATCGGCGGCGGCGTGATCGGGCTGGAGCTGGGCTCGGTATGGAAGCGGCTCGGCGCCAAGGTGACCGTCGTTGAGTTCCTCGATCAGATCCTGCCCGGCATGGATGGCGAGGTCCGCAAGGAAGCCAACAAGATCTTCAAGAAGCAGGGCATGGAGCTCAGGCTTTCGACCAAGGTGACTGGCGTCACCGTCTCGGGCGATAAAGCGACGCTGACCGTCGAGCCCTCCGCCGGCGGTGCAGCCGAGACGATCGCGGCCGATGCCGTGCTCGTCGCGATCGGGCGCCGCGCCAATACCGATGGCCTCTCGCTCGACAAGGCGGGTCTCACGCTCAACCAGCGTGGCCAGATCGAGATCGATCATGATTTCGCCACCGCGGTGCCCGGCATCTGGGCGATCGGTGATGTCGTCCCCGGCCCGATGCTCGCGCACAAGGCCGAGGACGAGGGCATTGCCGTCGCCGAGAATATCGCGGGCCTCACCGGCATCGTGAACCATGATGTGATCCCGAGCGTGGTCTACACCGCGCCTGAGATCGCGGGCGTGGGCCTTACCGAAGAGCAGGCGAAGGCGGCGGGCGAGATCAAGGTCGGCAAATTCCCGATGCTCGCCAACAGCCGCGCCAAGACCAATCACGAGCCCGATGGCTTCGTGAAAGTGATCGCCGATGCCAAGACCGACAAGGTGCTGGGCGTATGGATGATCGCCAGCGTCGCGGGCAGCATGATCGCGCAGGCCGCGCAGGCGATGGAATTCGGCGCGACCAGCGAGGACATCGCCTACACCTGCCACGCGCATCCCACCCACGCCGAGGCCTTCAAGGAAGCGGCGATGGCGGTGACGGGCAAGCCGATCCACATCTGATCTTCTGGGCTCCGCCTGGAGCCCAGCATTTCCCTGGTTGCTTGGAAAAGCCGCAAAAGAGCGTATCGCCGGGGGCATAAGCCTTCCGGAGAGATGAATGCGTTCCCTGCTGCTTGCCTGCCTTTGCACCGTTTCCACCGCAGCGATCGCCGCCGATAGTGATCCCGCCGCGCCCAAGGGCCTGCTGCCCGACGCGGCCACGCCCAGCGCCTATCGCCTGACCTTCACGATCGATCCCGATCAACCGCGCTTCTCCGGTCATGCCGAGATCGACGCAACGGTGAAGGCCGCGACGCCCAAGCTCTACATGCACGGGCGCGATCTCCATGTGGCGGACGTCTACGCTACAGTCGGCGGCAAGCGCATCCCCGCGCACTACGCACAGGTCGATCCCACCGGGGTCGTCCGCCTCGATTTCCCGCAGCCGCTGCCCGCGGGCAAGGTGACGCTGACCTTCGATTATGATGCCGCCTTCGGGGACACCGCGGCGGGCCTCTACCGCATCAAGGTCGCGGATAGCTGGTATAGCTGGACGCAATTCGAATCGATCGACGCGCGCTCGGCTTTCCCCGGTTTCGATCAGCCAGGGTACAAGACGCCGTTTGAGATCAAGGTGCTGACCACGCCTGCCAATATCGTCGTCAGCAATGCGCGCGAAGTGTCCAGCAAGAGCGTCGCCGGTGCAAAGCCGATGACCTTGCACACATTCGAGTCGACTAAGCCGCTGCCCACCTATCTCGTCGCGCTCGTCACCGGGCCGTTCCTGCACCCAACCTCGTCTATCCCGGCCGATCCCCAGCGCGCTGCGCCGCTGCCGCTCGGCGCGGTCGCCACCAAGGCGCAGGCGGGCAAGACCGACTACGTCCTCGCCGAGACGCCGCGCATCGTCCAGCTGCTTGAAGATTATTTCGGCCAGCCGTTCCCCTTCCCGAAGCTCGATCAGATCGGATCGCCGATCATGCCGGGCGCGATGGAGAATGCGGGCGCCGATATCTACGGCGACGGCATCATCCTGCTCGATGCCAACGCCTCGACGCGCCAGAAGCAGAGCTTCGGCATGGTCGTCGCGCATGAGCTGGCACACCAATGGTTCGGCGATCTCGTCTCACCCGTCTGGTGGGAGGATATCTGGCTCAACGAGAGCTTCGCCAACTGGATGGGCTACCGCATCGGCAACGCATGGCGGCCCGAGCTCAACATCGGCGTCAATGCGGTCAACGAGGCCTTCACCGCGATGAACACCGATGCGCTGGAGGTCGGCCGCCCGATCCACCAGCCGATCACGCAGAACAACCGGATCGATGCCGCCTTCGATACGATCACCTATGGCAAGGGCGGGCAGGTGATCGCGATGATTGCCGCTTATCTGGGGGATGAGAAATTCCGCGATGGCGTCCGGCTGCATATCTCGCGCCACATGTACGGCAACGCCAGCACCACCGATTTCTTCCAGGCACTCGCCGATGCCGCCAGGGATCCGCGGATCGTGCCGGCGATGCAGAGCTTCGTCGATCAGCAGGGTGTCCCCGTGGTGACCTTTGCGCGGCAGGGCGGCACGCTGGTGGCGACGCAGAAGCGCTACGCCTTCCTCGGCAGCAATCCCGCGCCGTTACATTGGACGATCCCGCTCTGCATGCGGCAGGGCGATGCCAAGAGCTGCCGCCTGCTCGATAAGGACAGCATAGCGGTCCCGGCGACGGGCGGCGTGATCATGCCCAACCTCAACGGCCAGGGCTATTACCGCTTCGATCTCGCCCCCGCCGATTGGCGGGCGCTGATCGCCTCCTCCGCAAGCCTTTCGGGCAGCGAAGCACTGGCGATGGACGATAGCCTCTGGGCCGATTTCCGCGCGGGCACGGTCCCGGCGTCCAGCCTGATCACCGCCGCGAAAACAATGGCGGCCAATCCCGAATCCAACGCCAGTGTCGATGCCGTCGCGCGCTTCGGCTATCTGCGCAGCCACGGCATCATCCCCGAAGGCGCGATGGGCGATTATCGCAAGCTGATGGCGGGCATCTATGGCCCGCGCCTTGCCGCGCTCGGCTTCGATCCGGCGGCGGGCGCCTTCCGCAGCGACGATCCCGATCGCCAGAAGCTGCGCGATTCCCTGGTCAGCGCGATGGCCAACGATGCGCACGATCCGGCGATCCGCGCCAAACTCGCCGCAGCGGGGGATGCCTATCTCGGCGGCGACAAGAAGGCGCTGAGCCCCACCTTCCTGGGCACGGCGCTGGCCGTGATCGTCGAGCGCGACGGCCTGCCGCGCGCCAAGACGCTGATGGAGGCGGCCCTGTCGAGCGAGGATGCGATCTTCCGCAGTGCCGCGCTGCGCGCTGTCGCCGCGAGCGGCAGGCCGGAGGTCGCCGATTGGCTGCTGAGCTTCGATGACAAGCGCCTGCGCGTGCCCGAACGGCTGACGCTCGTCCGCGGCATCGTTGATTCGCCGAAGACGCGGGAGAAGGGCATGGCTTGGGTCACCGCCAATTACGATCGCCTCGCCGCCAGCAACGGCATCTTCTTCGGCAGTCGTTTGCCTGAGATGTTCGCGGTCGAATGTTCGGCGCAAGCCGCGGATGCGATCGAGGCCGGCTTCGGGCCGAAGGTCGCCAAGCTCGGCTTCGGCGAACTCTCGTTCCGTCGCATGGTCGAAAATGTCCGCCATTGCGGCGCGCTGAAGGAGGCCAAGAAGGCCGAGGTCGCCGCGGCGCTCAAGGCAGCGGTAAGCTAAGGGAGGGCAGGGGGCGGGCGCTCTCCGCCCCGCCTTCCCGCTTGACGCCCGCGCCGCGCCCGATTAGTCGCGCGCTTCCGCCAGCACGGCCCCTTCGTCTAGCGGTTAGGACGTCGCCCTCTCACGGCGAAAACACGAGTTCGATTCTCGTAGGGGTCACCAGGCCGGCACTGCCGCCTGACGGTGCTATTTGGAAAGCGAGCTTCGCTTCCCGCTCAATGCCCCGGTGTCGGCTTCGCGGGCACCGGCACGGCGCCGTTGCGGATGGCGGTGAAGGTTTTGGGCGGGATTGGTGGGGCGGTGTTGCCCCAGCTTGATCGCACAGTGCTGATGATCGCCGAAAGCTCATCGTCCTTCAGTTGATCCTTGAAGCTCGGCATGCCGCCACGACCGTTGAGGAGAGTTTCTGCGACGGCCTTGGGATCGCCCTGCACGAAGGCGTTGCCGGCCAGCTTGGGGAAAGCGCCCTCGATGCCCTCGCCATGTGCCTGATGGCAGGCCGAGCAATTGTTGGCGAACAGGCTGGCCCCGTCGGGCGCGGCCAGCGCGGGGGCGGCGAGGAGCAGGGCGGGGGCGAGCAGAGAGAGGCGCATTTCCAATCCTTTACGCTACGGAGGCGCGCTTGTGGAGAGCGGCGATCTGCATCCAGGCGCTTTCGATCCCGCCCGCCTGCCAGCCGCCGATATAGCTGAGATGCTCGCCCGCCAGATAGATGCGGTCGTCGGGCTCCAGCAGCACGGGATAATCCCTGGCGCGGCTCTCATCGCTCCACATCGCCCAGCCGCCGAGATTATATTTGACGCGATGCCAGGCGACCGAGAAGCTCGTCTCGAAGCTATCGCGATATTCGGGGAATACCTTTTCCCCGAAACTGAGCGCGAAATCGGTGCGCTGCGCGTGGGTCAGCGCGCTGACCTTGGCGGCGTTGGCGAAGAATTGATAATAGCCCAGCAACACGCCCTTCGGCCCGAGCCAGCCGGTGGACGGCAGCGAGACTGAGACAATGTCCATATCATCGGTGTAGATATGGCCGCCGTAGATCCAGTGGTTCTCCTCCCAGAAGCGACGCTTCATCTGGAGGCCGATCTTGCCGACCGGCGCATAGGCCGCGCCGTTCATCGCGGTCTGTTTGGGCGCGGATAGCCCGTTGTCGATCGATTTGAGCACCGAAAGCGGAATGGTGCAGATGCAGTAATCGCCGCTGACCACGCTGCGCTGCCCCGTGCCATCGACGACCGAGACATCCACTGTCCTGCCGTTCTGGCGGATCTTTTCGACCACGGTGGAGAAACGGATCTTGTCGCCGACGCCGCCCTTGGTAACGAAGCCGGTGGGGATCATGTACATCCCGCCCTTGGGCTGGAACATCGTGCGCTGCTGATCCCATTCGGACACCGACGCCAACACCCGCCACGCGCCTGAATCGAGCACATCGGTAAAGGCATAGGGCTTCGAGGGTACGCCGGGGTGGAGGCCCGCGCCGGGCTTGGAAATCCAGCCGCGCCCCTCGGTGCCGCGATAGGCATAATCCTTGCCCTCGAGATAGCCTTCGGTCTTGAGATATTCGAGGAACAGCGCCTTGTCGTCGGCGCCGAATTGCTTGTCGAGCGCGCCCGATTGCGTGACCTTGGCGAGGATTTCGGCGGCATTGCCGCGCGCATCGGCGGCCACTTCCATCTTGCGCAGCGGCTTGCGCGCCAGCGGGCCCTTGCCCTGCGTGGTGTAGATATAGCTGTTGTCGTTATCGTTGTTGAACAGCTCCACCTCGATCCCGAACTGCTTGACGTAATGCAGCGTCGATCGGTGATGGAAGGGGATCCGCCACGGGCCGTGGTTGATGTAATAGCCGTCATCGAACTGGCAGGTCTGGGTTTCGCCGCCGAGTTCGGTGAGCTGAAAGCCCTTGCGCGCGGTCTGCGATCGGCCGCCGGCGAAGCTGCGCGCCTCGATTACGGTGACGTCATAGCCCGCGCGGCCCAGCTCATAGGCCGACGTCAGCCCCGCGACGCCCGCGCCGAGGATGATGACCTTCTTGCCCTTGCCGCCGCCCTGCAGCGGCGGTGGCGCGGTCTGCGCCGAAGCGATGCCCATGCCGAACGCCTCCATGCCGGCAAGCAGGAGGCTGGTGCCGCCGATCTGGCCGAGGCCTTCCAAGAAAGACCGCCGCGTCATGTCCATCGCCGATTCCCCTTTTGCTCTTGCAACGCAGCATGGAGGGCGCGGCAAGCGGCGGTCAAGGTGTCTATCTTCCCCCCTTGACGTGAGGAAAAGGGGTCAAAGCTTCAGGTTCACCCGCACGCCGAGATTATCGATGCCGGGGTTCTGCTGGCTGAAGATCTGCGCATGGCTGAGATGCGTGAAGCTCGCTTCGACCCCGATGCGCGGCGCGACCCGGAAGCCGAGCGCAAGCTCCGGTTCGAATACGACGCGGCTGCCGAGATCGGTGCGGATGCCCGCGCTATCGTAACGGCGGTGCGGCCCATCGTGGATCGCGATACCGAGGCCGGGGCGGATATAGAGGCGATGGCCGATCTTGTAGCCCAGGCCCGCGGCGGCAAAATCGGTGCCGCCCCGGCTGTTCACCGATCCGACGACATAGGGTTGCAGGCCGCGGATCGGCCCGGTCGTGAACAGGTGGTTCCAGCGATAGCCGAATTCAAAATCGGCGCCCCCTTCGTGGATGTCCTTCGTGAAGAGCAGGAGATCGTGCCTATAGACGCCGCCGAAAAGATCGTTGGCCGAAGCCGGCACGGCCAGCATGATGGCTGCTGCAGCCGCCGAGCCCCAAACACTGTTCATACGCACTCCCAACGCTTACGCTGATCTACTCTCGCGCATCGCACTTAACTATGGCGGGGTGCGAAGCCCATTAAGGGGCAACGCTAGGGATCGGTGGTGCTCAACCTTGCTGTTCGATGAACGGTCGACGCGGTTCGACGGAACGACGATAGGCGGATTGTGGCTTTGCGGGTGGTCGCGCATGGGAAAGGATCATTTTCGATCTTTCGGAGGCTTGGCTTTTGACGTTGAGATCACGACCGGAAGGGGACGTGCGTGGCCGTGGCTGAGTCGGAGCATTCGGGCCCGGATGACGCCCGGACTGGGGTTTCCGCATGGGTGGCTATCGCATCGATCGTCGGCTTCTGGACGCTCTATTTCGCGATCCTGACGACGCGCGCGCTGGTGATCTACCAGGATCACGCCGGCACGGGATCGCGGGCGATCGTCTCGATCGCGTCGGTGATGATCACCATCCTTTTCTATCTGGCGTTGCGCTGGATCGGCACGACCAAGCTCTGGACCAGCATCATCGTCGCCGCCGTGCTCGCGGCGCCAGCGGCGATCTCCTATGCGGCGATCAACTGGTATGTGTTCAGCCATAGCTGGGTGCAGCCGCAGCCCCGCCGGGTGGTCGTCATGGCCGGGGAGGGCGGGCCGGGGACGGGCCATGCGCCGACGATGATCACCGTCGGCAAGATGAGTTCGGACGACAATATGGCGCCCGTCACCGCGATCGCGGACCAGGCGGCGAACGGCTATTTCTTCTTCGTCTGCTGGGCGGCGCTGTATCTTGCGCTCTGCTACGCCGCCGAGATCGGCGCGCTGGAGCGGCGGGCGGCGGCGCTGAAGCGCGCGGCGCAATCGGCGGAGCTTCGCGCGCTGCGCTATCAGGTCAATCCGCACTTCCTGTTCAACACGCTCAATTCGCTCTCTTCGCTGGTGATGACAGATCGCAAGGCGGCGGCGGAGCGGATGATCGTCAATCTTTCGACCTTCTTCCGCAACAGCCTGACCGCCGATCCGACCGAGGACGTGCCGCTGGACGACGAGATCCGGCTGCAACAACTCTATCTGGACATAGAGGCCGAGCGGTTTCCGGAGCGGCTGGCCGTGCGGATCGATGTCGACGAGGATGTCCGCAAGGCGTGCGTGCCCGGCTTGATCCTGCAGCCCCTGGTGGAAAATGCGGTGAAGCACGGCGTTTCGCGCGCCCGCACTCCGGTCACGCTCCGCATCCGCGCCTATCGCGAGGGGGTCAATCTGGTGGTGCTGGTCGATAATGACGGCGATACGCGCGGTGTCGCACCGGCGCAGGGCACGGGCGTGGGGCTGCGCAACGTGCGCGAGCGGCTGGCGGCTCGCTTCGGCGATGAGGCCAAGGCGAGCTGGGCGACGATCCCCGGCGGCGGCTTCGCGGTACGGCTCGAGATGCCGTTGATCCACAATGACTGCTGAGACCGCTCCGCTCCGCACCTTGATCGTGGATGATGAGCCGCTGGCGATCGAGCGGCTGCAGATCCTGTGCGCGGGAGAGCCGCAGATCGCGCTGGTAGGCACCGCGAGCGATGGCGAGGCGGCGCTGCGGCTGATCGAGGCTTTGACCCCCGATCTGGTCTTGCTCGACATATCGATGCCCGGCCTCGATGGGATGGACGTCGCGCGCGCGGTGGACGGCAAGGCGGCGGCGCCGGCGATCATCTTCTGCACGGCGTTCGATCATTATGCGGTGGCGGCGTTCGATGTCGCGGCGGTGGGCTATCTGCTCAAGCCGGTGACGCCCGATCAGCTTGCCAAGGCGGTGAAGCGCGTCGCGCGGGTGCGGAGCGAGGCGGCGGCGGAGGCGGAGGCAGTGCCCGACTATCTCGACGAATTCTGGGTGACGCAGCGTTCGGAGGTGATCCGCATCGCGGCGACCGATATCGACCGGATCGAGGCCGAGCGCGATTATATGCGGCTGCACGTCGGCCAGCGCAGCTTTCTGCTCCACCAGACGATCAGCGAGCTGGAGCGGCGGCTCGATCCCGCGAAATTTCTGCGGTTGCACCGCTCGACGATCGTCCGGCGCGATGCGATCGCCAAGATGCGCCACAACGGTCTCGGCACCTGGTTCGCCTGCCTGACGGACGGCACGGAGCTACGGATCGGCCGCAGCTATCAGACGGCGGCCAAGGCGGCGGCTAAACTATAACATCCCGTTCGCCCTGCTCAGCACGAGCAGTGGAATTAGATCACCAATGGCGTCGGCGGCCGTAACCCCCGCGCGGGCCATAGCCATAGCCGTAATGGCGGTAATAATAATTGTGATAGGGATAGGGTCGGTAGTTCCAGCGTCCGTCAATAAAGATCCACGGACGATACCATTCGGGCGCGGCGTAATAATAAGGCCCCTGGTCGTAATAGAAGGCCGGCGCACCGCCGCGCGTGACATAGCCGGGCGGGCAGCCAGGGCTGGTGGCGCGCCCGTCAGTGCTGCCGATCGCCGCGCCGCCGGCCGCGCCCGCAATACCGCCGATCACCGCGCCGCCGCCGCGATCATGACGGCCGGCGACGCTGGAGCCGAGCAACGCACCGAACAGCCCGCCGATCACCGCGCCGGCACCGGCGTTGCCGCCCGATTTGACGCAATACCGCTGTGCCCAATCCTCAGCATAAGCCTCGTAATGCCGATCCTGATCGGGGTTGGGCGCGTAGCTGGGATCGGGCTGATAGCCGGGCGGCGGGGGTGGGGGTTGTGATCCGTCATAGCCCGGCGGCGGCGGCGGTGCCTGATAATTGTCGGGCTGCTGGGCATAGCCCTGCGGCGGATAGCCTTGCTGCCCGTAACCTTGCTGCGCCGGTGGCGCGCCATAGGGCTGCTGATAGCCTTGGGGCGGGGGATAATCCTGCGCCAGAACCGCCGTTGCAGGAATGGCTACTGCAACAACGCCTGTCGTCATTTTAAGGGCCAGGGCACGCCACTTCGCTGTCATCGGACCAATCCTCGTCACTCTGTTCTGCCGTCGTTCTACCGGTCGGAGCGTGAACGGCGACTGACGGGAGCGTGTTCCTGCGAATGCGCTCAATGGAGCGTGGCGCGAAAAAAGAGGGCCTTCGGGAGTACCGAAGGCCCTCAAGAGGCACCGAAGGTCATCAGCCCGGGGTCACGAGCCGCTTGCGGTGTTGGGGGCAGCCGATTGCGTCTTGGCTTCGGCGTAGTGCGGTGCGCTACGGGCCATGGCATCGGCGATCTGGGCCTTGGCGCCCTGCATCGCCGCCTGACGGCAGCGGCCATTTTCGAAATTGTCGGGGACGTCGTTGAGGCTGCACACCTCGCCGACCGCATGGTTTACGCGGTTCTGGAGTTTGCGCTGATCAGCGGCGCTGGCGAGATTGAGATCGGTGGTCTGGACGTGCATCTGACGGACGATCGCCGCATTGGTGTCGGACACCGTGATGACGGGAGCGGCGGAAACGGCGGCCGGGGCGATCGCCGTACCGGCGGCCAGCAGAGCGAGCATGCGAGAAACGAACATCGGAAACTCTCCTTGAAAGCCTTGGGGTGGCCTGGTCGATCAGCGGTCAACCGCGACCGCCTCACTCTTCTAGGAGGGTGATTTCGGGTCCGCGCGCCCGGCTCGACCGACGTCACCCAGGTCTCGACATTCCGCCGATCGCACCGACGAACGGTCTAATCGTTTCGGCGAACGACGTGATTAACGGGTGAGTGGCGCGCGAATCGAAGTTGCCGCGTTCCGACGCAGGCCGGAGCGTTGGGTATTTGCGTGCAATGCTGAGTGTTTCAGCGCTCCGGCTTGCGCCGGAGCACGGCGCTCCGAGTGTGCGCTAGGTGCGATTACTTGTCTTTGTCCGGGCGCGGGGGGCGCGCGCCGCCGGGGCGGGGGCCCTTGGGCCTATCGCCGGCGGGATGACGCGGGCGGGTATGCGCAGGCGGTCGGTTGCCGCCGGGGCGCGGACCGGTCGGGCGCGGAGGCGGCGGCGATAAGCCAAGCGGAGTGACCGAATAGCCTTCTTTCTGCAATCGCTGGAAGGCGGTGCGCACGCTTGCCTCGATCGCCTGCTGCAGTTCGGCGGGGACATCCGCATAAGCGGCGTTGACGTGCAGCGCGCCCAGATCGCGCAGCAGATTGTTGGGCAGGCCCTTGGAAGCCTTCTTCAGCGCCTCCACCGCGTCCATCACCGCGGCGAAAAGAATGTGTTGCATCACGTCGGTGGCGGATTTGGTCATGGCTGGGCGCCCTTAGCGCCCCTCCGCGCCGAACGGAAGCGACTCCAGTGTCAGGCGGCGACGCAGGTGCGGCCGCGTCCGGCATTTTTCGCGGCATAGAGCGCCGTATCCGCGCGCTCGATCGTGGCATGGACATCGGCAAGATCGTCCAGTTCGGCGATACCCGCAGAGAAGTTCACCTGCCCCAGCGGCCGGCCGCTATCCTTATCGACCAGCTTGCGTTCCAGCAGTCCGGTGCGGATGCGATCGATCTCCGCTGCGGCTTCCTCCATACTGGTATCCTGAAACAGCAGCACGAATTCCTCGCCGCCGAAGCGTGCCGCAAAACAAAAGTCGCCGGCAATTTCCTGGAACTGCTTGGCGATCAGCTTGAGCACGCGATCGCCCGTGGCATGGCCGTGCGCGTCGTTGATCTTCTTGAAATGATCGATGTCGCACATCGCCAGTACCGGCTTCTGCGAACGCGGCACGGCGGCGGTGAGATCGCGGATATGCTTTTCGAATGCGCGGCGGTTGGGCAGATTGGTAAGGTGATCGAGGTTGGCGACACGGTTCGCGGTGCGCAACGTCGAGCGCAGCGTCTGCGCCTGCTCGCGCCGCTCGCGCAGCTCCTGATCGACCGACCGCGTCTGCGCGACCATCTTGCGTGTCAGCTCGACAACGCGGGACAGCGTCTGCGCCGGCGTGGTTTCCAGCGTGGCGATCTCGCTGGTCAGCGCATCGCCGAATTCCTTCTGCGCGGTGCCCGATTGGCCGATCAAGGCTATGCAGCGGCCGAGCTCGGCCTCGACCGAATTGGCGATATCCTCGAGCTTGCCCGAACCCAGGCCATCCTCCGGCCGCTCACCGTAGAAGCGCTCGATCCAGGCATTGGAGATCGGCTCGCCTTCGAGCAGCGACTTGGAAACGGCGTTGATCAGTTCCTGGTTGATGTCACCGACGACGTCATGCGCCGCGCCGAAGTTGAGTGGGGTCAGCTCCAGCGAATGGCGGAAAAGGAAATCGCCGATGCGATCGTAAAGCCGGCGCGCCGAGCTCACCGTCGCCGGCCGTGGGGGGGCGGGCGCGGCGGCGGGCTCAGCCTCGGCACTCGTTCGGCCAAACCGCGACAGCGCGCCGATCAGACCGGAACGGCGCTGCGGTTCGACATCTTCCGGCGGCGTGTGGACAGTCGCCATTCTCAAGCGCTCCATAGGCTCGGTTGTGGGGCATCATTCTCGAACGGGTGACCGGCCGAGGCGGCGACAAGCAGCCGCGGATCGGGCATGCGCCCGTCAAGGACCAGCGCGCGCAGCACGCTCCAGCCGGTTCCGAACCAGGCTTCACCCGATTCGACGCCGACGATGTTGTCGCCGCGCAAACTCAGCGAACAGGTAAGCTCCTCGAACCGCACAAGTTCGCGTTCGGTGGTCGAATAGAAGGCGCGGACCTTGGGCAGCAGCGGATCGGCGGGGTTGCCGCCGGTGACGATGCCGAGCCGGTTGGTCCGCAGCCGCACCAGCGCGCCGACGGGATAGATGCCGATGCTGTGGATGAACGCTTGCAGGATTGCGGGGTCAAAGTGGCCGTCCCAATCGAGCATTTTCGAAAGCGCATCGGTCGGTTGCCAGCCCGCTTTGTACGGGCGGTTCGAGGTGATCGCATCGTAGACGTCGCACACCGCACCCATCCGCGCATGCAGCGACAATCGTTCGCCGGAGAGACCGAAGGGATAGCCCTTGCCGTCGATCCGCTCATGGTGATGGAGGCAGACATCGAGCGCGATCGGCGGTGCGCCTTCTGCCTCCGCAAGCAAAGCGTGGCCCGCGGCGGGATGATTGCGGATCAAATCGAATTCGTCGCTGGTCAGCGATCCCGGCTTTTCGAGGATCGCGTCCGGCACCGCCATCTTGCCGATATCGTGAAGGAGCCCGGCCATGCCGATATCGTGCGTCGACGAATCGTCCAGGCCGAGCTCGCGGCCCAGGTTGATCATCAGCGCGCAGACCGCGACCGAATGCAGATAGGTGTATTCGTTCTTGTTCTTAAGCCGCGTCACCTTGAGCATGGCGGAGGCATCGCGCTCCACCGATGCCGCAATTTCCTCGACCAGCGGCGCGACATCGTTCGGCCGGATCGCGCGGCCGAGGCGCGCATCCCGGAACATCGCCATCACTGCCTGCTTCGATCGCCGTACCGTTTCGGTTGCGCGCGCGATCTCGCCGGCATCCCCGGGAGCCGACACCCCGCGGACGGTGCGCTTGGGCGTCAGCATCGCCCGCAGCGTTTCGTCGGGTGCCCGCTTCGGCAAGGGGGATGCCGCGCCGATCGGCTGGGGCGCATCGAGTTCCGCGATCGGGCGATCCTGTGACGGATCGGGACCAAGCCCGCGCTCGTCATCGATGAGCACGGCATCGACTTCGGAGTCGGCAATCCGGCGCAACAGCTCCTCATCGTGGACGACGAAGCCCTTGCGCCAGAACGGATGCTTCAGCCACGAGCCTTCGAAGCCCACGACATACATGCCCATCCGTAGCTGGTGGAGTTCGATCCGCCGCTTCATGTCGTGTGAGCCCGCATGGAGGCTCAAATAACGGGACAAGATTAAGAAGCCGTTTCGGCCCCAGCGATTACTTCTCTCCGGTTGCGGTGCGCGGGGAAAGCCCGCAAGGAATGGTGGTGCCTCGGCTCTCCCACTTTCTCGGCATCCCCAATATCAAGCAGCGGCTGAAGGCTCCGCTGGACGAATTGTGGGATCGCCGGTTCGGTGTGCATACCTTCGGCTTCCATCCGGCCAAGGGCGCATACGGGGATCCCGATTGGGGATCGCACTTCGTGCCGCTCGGCTGGCGGGATATCTTCGCCGTGCTGGATGCCGCGGAGTTGGGGCCGGACGACGTCTTCACCGATCTCGGCTGCGGTACGGGCCGGGCGGTGTTTGCCGCCGCACATCGTGGCGTGCAGCGCGCCGTGGGCGTCGAATATGTGCCGTGGCTGGCCAAGGTGGCCGAGGAAAACCGGAAGCGGTTCCCAGGCAAGGACATTGCCATCGTAGAAGGCGATGCGCGCGATGTTTCGCTGGCCGATAGTACGATCGTGTATATGTTCCACGCACTCGGCACCGGCGTGCTGCAGGATGTGCTCGATCGCGCCGAACGCGATCGCGCGGCGGCAGGGTCGGGGCGGTTGCGGATCTGCTACGTCAATCCGGTCTTTGCCGAGATGCTGGATCGCACGGCCTGGCTGAAGCCCTTCACATCACTGCCCGGCGGGGCTTATCCCACGCGCATCTGGGAAAGCCGTTAGGCCCAGAGCGGAGCGCGGGGGCCGAGGAGCGTCGATCGCCGCAGCAGGCCGAACACGCACGCCGCGAGCAACGCAATCAGCCACCACCACAGCGCCTCGCGCGCCATCCATCCCAACAGCGCGACGAACGGGCGGGAATCGGGGCCGATCAGCTTGGCCACATAGAGCAGGCCGCGCCGCCAGCAATCGCTCCACAAAAGCGCGAGGACCAGCGCTGGCGCAGGGTAGAAAAGCTTCGACCCGCCACCCCGCAGCGCAAGCAGCGCGGGCAGCGTCAGCAGCAGGTGGATCGCGCGGTAACCGATGTTCTGCGCCGTGAAGAAGCAGCCCAGCGTGAGCAATCCCCCGGCGAGCAGGAAGGCCCTTTCGCGCAAGGGGAGCGCCGCGATGGCCTCCACCGTCGTGACGCGAAACGAGAGCCGGGCGCCGAGGCCGAGGGCCGCCGCGCTCATCGTCCAGCGGATCAGCGGGATGAGCGGGGGCGCGCCATCGATCAGCGTGCTGATCCCGCCCGCAACCTGGATCGAACCGAACATGCCGCCGAAATAGTCGCCGGTCGGGATCAGGCCTAGCGCGCGCGTGAGATCGCCCCAGGCAAGCGTCACGAACAGCGCGGTCGGCAGGATCGCGGCCGCCGTGATCGCCGCCAGGCGTGCCGGGCGCTCGCGTGCCGCCAGCGCCATCAAGGCCAGCGGATAATATTTGAGCAGGCCCGCAAGTAGCGCAAAGCAATAGCCCAAAATCCTGAACGCCGGCGATCGGCAGGCAAGCGCTGCCGCACATGCGGCGAGCGTAAAAAGCACGACGTCGTTGTTGCCGCGCTCCACCGCGAATGCGGCCACCGTCGATACCGCGCCTAGTGTCATCGCCAGGACGTGCCGTGGCGCGCGCGCTGCTGGGAGCAACGCCACCGCGCCGCAGTAGAGCAGAGCGATCGCGATGCCGATCGGCGTGCCCCATGCGATCGTCACGGGCGCGCGGGCGATCAGCATCCACAGCGGCGAATAATCGTAGACCCGCCCCAGCGTATCACAGGGGTTGGCGACATAGACATCGATCCCCGCCCTCAGGCAGCGCGCGCCTGAAAGCATTGTCTCGGTATCGAGGAACGGGAAATCGAACACATCGACCCCCCAGATGATCAGAATCCGGCGATAGGCACCGGTTGAACGCGCGGCCCACAGCAGCCCCAGCAGGACAGACAGGGTGAAAGCTGCCAAAGCCGGGGCGAACCGCGATAGAGGGGGTTGTCGCATTACGGTCATTTACTGTCATGTGCCGGCATAAAGCGGCGTTCATAAGGAGAGGGCGTTAGCACGATAGCAAGTTTGGTGTGGCAACCTCACCATAAAGGTAAGGGTTAGATGACCGATGATCGACGGTAAAAAGGTTGCAGTGGTATTACCGGCGTACAATGCCGCGCGGACCCTGCGGCAAACCTATCAGGAAATTCCGCACGACATCGTCGATGATGTGATCCTTACCGACGATTGCAGCAAGGACGATACCTTGCTGATCGCGCGCTCGCTCAACATCCACACGCTGCGCCATGAGGAAAACCGCGGCTATGGCGGCAACCAGAAGAGCTGCTACCAGGCGGCGCTGGAGCGCGGCGCGGACATCGTGGTGATGCTGCACCCCGATTATCAATATACGCCCAAACTGGTAACCGCGATGGCAAGCATGATCGCCTCGGGCCACTACGACGCCGTGCTGGCAAGCCGCATCCTCGGTCGCGGCGCGCTGGAGGGCGGGATGCCGCGCTACAAATATATCGCCAACCGCGCGCTGACCTTTTTTCAAAACGTGCTGCTCGGCCAGAAACTCTCCGAATATCATTCAGGCTATCGCGCCTTCAGCCGGGAACTGCTGGAGAAGCTGCCGCTGCTCGCCTGCTCCGAGGATTTCGTCTTCGATAATCAGATGTTGGCGCAGGCGCGGTGGTTCGGCTTCACTACCGGCGAGATCAGCTGCCCGACCAAATATTTCGCCGAAGCCTCCAGCATCAATTTCCGCCGCAGCTGCACCTATGGCCTCGGCGTGCTGGGGACGAGCTTCGCCTATCGCTTGAACAAGCTGGGCCTGAAGCGTTCGGCGATCTTCCACGATCTCGAAGCGCGGCTGCGCACCGAGACCGTGGTCCCAATCGCAAAGATCAAGCAGCGAGCTTGATCGCCAGCCTGGCGACAATCTCGCCCTGGTGGCGCGCGCCTTCGAGTTCGGTTTCCGAAGGCTGGCGGGTGCCATCGCCATTGGCGATCGTCGTAGCGCCATAAGGTGATCCGCCGACCACCTCGTCGTTCCGCATCATGCCGGTATGGCTGTACGGCAGGCCTGCGATCACCATGCCGAAGTGGAGCATGTTGGTGATCAGCGAGAAGAGCGTCGTCTCCTGCCCGCCGTGCTGCGTGGCAGAGGAGGTGAAGGCGCTGCCGATCTTGCCGTTTAGCGCGCCCTTCGCCCAAAGCCCGCCCGCCTGATCGAGGAAGGCCGCCATCTGCGAACTGATCCGGCCGAAGCGCGTGCCCGTGCCGATGATGATCGCGTCATAGTCGGCGAGGTCGTTTACAACCGCGATCGGCGCGGCCTGATCGAGCTTGAAGTGCCCGGCCTGCGCGATCTCGAGCGGCACCGTCTCGGGCACGCGCTTGATATCCACCTCAGCGCCCGCCGCCCGCGCACCCTCGGCGATCGCGCCCGCCATCGTCTCGATATGTCCGTAAGTCGAATAATAGAGCACTAGAACTTTAGCCATTGGTCACTCCTTTGCGTTAAGAGCGGGGATGGCGGGGACGAGGCAGTGGAGCCAGCCGTAAAGTCTAGTCCGAATCGTTCGATAAAGTTGAATGCACACCCGGCGCTTGTAATGGTGAGCGCGTTGCGTCCGATTGATAACCCTGAAGCTAAGCCGCCTGACGCAGTTCCATCCGGCCCCAGATCTCCACCAGCGCTCCCACGAGCTCCTGCATCATCTCCACCGTATGGCTAGGCCCCGGAGTAAACCGAAGGCGTTCGGTGCCGCGGGGGACGGTGGGATAGTTGATCGGCTGGACGTAGACGCCGTATTCGGCGAGCAATATGTCGCTGATCCGCTTGGCCTTGACCGGATCGCCGACCATCAGCGGCACGATATGCGTGACCGACGGCATCACCGGCAGGCCGGCCTCGGCCATCAGCCCTTTGAGCATCGCGGCGGCGGCCTGCTGGCCGTCGCGCTCCTCGGACGATCCCTTGAGATGCTTCACGCTGGCCAGCGCGCCCGCCACCAATACCGGCGATAGGCTGGTGGTGAAGATGAAGCCCGGCGCATAGCTGCGAATCACATCGATGATCGTGCGATCGGTGGCGATATAGCCGCCCATCACGCCGAACGCCTTGCCGAGCGTGCCTTCGATGATCGTGATCCGCGATGCCGCCTCGTCCCGATCCGAAATGCCGCCGCCGCGCGGGCCGTACATGCCGACGGCATGGACCTCGTCGCAATAGGTCAGCGCGTTATATTTATCGGCAAGGTCGCAGATGGCGTGGATGGGCGCGACGTCGCCATCCATCGAATAGACGCTCTCGAAGGCGATCAGCTTGGGCGCTTCCGCATCCTCTGCCGCCAGCAATTCCTCGAGATGCTCGAGATCGTTGTGCCGCCACACCCTTTTCTCGCAGCCCGCATTGCGGATGCCCGCGATCATCGAGGCGTGGTTGAGCTCATCGGAAAAGACGATGCAGCCGGGCAGCACCTTGGCGAGCGTCGACAGCGTCGCATCGTTCGAGACATAGCCCGAGGTGAACAGCAGCGCCGCTTCCTTGCCGTGCAAATCGGCGAGTTCGGCTTCCAGATCGATGTGATAATGGGTGTTGCCGCCGATGTTGCGCGTACCGCCCGATCCGGCGCCGACATCGTGCAGCGCCTCTTCCATCGCTGCGATCACCTTGGGATGCTGGCCCATCGCGAGGTAATCGTTCGAGCACCAGACGGTGATCGGCTTCGGCCCGTTATGCCCGGCGAAGCAGCGCGCGTTGGGGAACATGCCCTTGTTGCGCAGGATATCGATGAACACCCGATAGCGGCCCTCGGCATGAAGGCGATCGATCGCTTGGGTGAAAACGCGGCTGTAATCCAAGACTCTAACCCTTCCGCGGGACCGCGCCCAATACCGATAAGTGTGGAGGGTTTCCAGCGCCATTCCTCGATCAGTCAGATCGAAGCCCGATACCTCTCCCGCCTTCGCGGGAGAGGAGGGGCCCGCTCGCGCAGCGAGTGGGAGGTGAGGGTCTTCTTCTGCCGATCGGGCCGAAAAGAAAAAGACCCTCACCCAATCCTCTCCCGCGAAAGCGGGAGAGGGCTTGAGGGCGTCAAAGCTGCTCGATCCTAGGCAATCCGCGCGCGGCTAGTGAGTCTACAAGGGCGGTCGGTATATCGAGCGAGGCGGTAAACACGATGCTCCCGCCTGTCGGTTCAACGGGCCAATCCTGATCGCGGGTGAGGGTGGCGATGCGCCGCGCGATCCCTGGTGCCCCATCGACGAAGGCAAGCGGACGCGGCGCGATGGCGGCGAGGCGATCGGCGACCAGCGGGAAATGGGTGCAGGCCAGCACCACAATATCCATCGCCTCCCCGCCGGGCTGGGCGAGCAGGCCGGCGAGCGCCTCGGCATAATCGGCATCGGCGGTGGCCTCGCCGCGCAGGCTCTGCTCGGCCAGTTCGACCAGCCGCGCCGATCCGTGGCGCAGCACTGTGCAATCGGCGGCGAAGCGCGCTGAAAGATCGTCGACATAAGGCTGGCGGACGGTCGCCTCGGTGCCGAGCACGCCGATCACGCGCGTTTTTGAGGCCTCGGCGGCTGGTTTGATCGCGGGCACCGTGCCGACGATCGGCAGATCGAGCGCGGCGCGCACCGCCGCCAGCGCGATCGTCGAGGCGGTGTTGCAGGCGATGGTGATCAGTCGCGGCCGATAGCGCTCCGCCAGCCGCCCCAGCAGAGCCGGCACGCGCGCGGCGATCTCGGCTTCGCTCTTGGTGCCATAAGGAAAGCCGCCGTTATCGGCGACATAGATGATCGGCGCCTGCGGCAGGGCTTTACGCACCTCCGCAAGTACCGATAGCCCGCCGACGCCCGAATCAAACAGCAGGAGCGGGCGGCTATCCACCAAGATCAAACACCGCCGAGAAAATCCCGCTTGCCGAGCGGCACACCCTTGTTGCGCAGGATCGCATAGGCCGCGGTCGCGTGGAAGAAGACGTTGGGAAGCACGAAGCCCAGCAGGTAGGCCTGCCCTTTGAAGGGCATTTCGTTACCTGCGATTTTCAGAACGATATCGCGCTCTTCGCTGCCATCGATATCGGTGGCGGAAAGCGTGTTGAGATAAGCGACCGTCTTGGCGATCCGCTCGCGCAGTTGGGCGAAACTGGTCTCGTCATCGGCATAGGCCGGGGCTTCCTGGCCGGCGAGACGGGCGCCGCCGCCCTTGGCCATGTCGGTCATGATCTGGATCTGGCGCGGGAAGGCGAGCATGTCGGGTGCGAGCTTGCCATCGAGCAGCTCCTGCGCATCCAAACCCTGCTCCTCGGCATAGTCCTCGGCCTTGCCCAGGAAGGCGGATACGGCCTCCAGCTGCCTGATCAGTACCGGTACGCTCGCCTGATACATGGAAATCGTCATCGTATGATCCTCCCGGCGCGGACTGGATCGCCGGATGGCGGCCGCGTGACCGTCAATTGGGTGCATTGCCCCGGTTTCGCCAGCCCCTTATTCGCTCAAAATCCTAAACGAGGATCGCAGATCGCAGCGCGTATCGGCGCGCCTTCCAGCATTTAATGCGGGGGGAAAGGCGGAAAGGCGAGGGGTGGAACATTGGCTCCAGGCGATCCAGCAGCCACCGCATTGTAGATGCCGACGCCGACCGCGCTGAAGGTGATCAGGTTGATTGTGAACTGCATCGCCGCGATCGTTGCCAGCCCCCACCACCAGGCAGGGTGAACCCGCCCGGTCACGCGCAGATCGCGGATCACGCCGGCGATTGGAAAAAGGATTACCAGAGCGAATACGGCCTCCCCCGCATAAGGGATCAGGAGAGGCATCGGGATCAGGCGGCCGACGCCGGGGCCGAGCAGGATTGCCATGCCGCAGAACATCAGCCGGCGATGCCATTGCGTCTGGCGCCGCTTGACGATCGCCGCGGCTGCCAGGCCCGCGAACGTAAAGACGGAGAGCGGATCCATGATCAGGAAGTAGCCGGGCTGGAAGAAGAAGGGCGTGTGGCCAAGGCGGACCAGTAATACGGTGACATAAGTCCCCATCGCCACCATCGCCGGTATCCACGCGAGGGACAGCCAGCCGAGACGGCGATGCAGGGCGAGCGAGCCCCGCGCCGCCAAGATATTTTGCGTAAGGTATAGCACCACCCAGCCGAAGAAGATGATCGCGTGGATATGAACGCGCAGCGGCGCGCCGAAAGAGGAGCGGCCCGCCGCGAGCTGGAGCGAAAACCCCGCGACCACAAGCACGCTCATCACGATCGCGCTGATCAGGAAGAATCGTTCTCCGCGCGCAGCCGTCAGCGGCGGTATCACCAGCGTTGCCATCGTCCTGCCCCCTTACAGCCCCGATGCCGCATCATAGCATTTCGGCGGAAACGCGAAAGCGACTCCATTCGTCGCGCGACGAATAGCGCATCCGGCGGTTGACCCGCGGCGCCTGCCCGGCGAGACGCAGCGAACGTGACGCCGCCCAACAAACCCCCTTCATCGCAGCCCAAGCGGCCGTGGCACGCGCCCTGGTTCGTCTGGGCGGCCGGCATCGTTTTGGGCGCGGCATTGCTGATCGAGCTTGCCGTGCTCGGATATCATATGATTGCCAGCGCACCCGTGCGCCAAGGCTTCCGCACCGCCGCCCGCGCCGAGCGGGGTTTGGGCGCCGGACCGATCAGCCAGAAACGCTTTCGTATCGATTATGCGCGGGTCGATGCGCGCGCCAAGGATTTGATGAACCGCAACGACATGGTCGGGCTCGGTCTCGCCGTGATCGAGAACGGCCAGCTCGCCTTCATCAAGGGCTATGGCGAGACCAAGGCGGGTTCGGGGGACAAGGTCAGTGCGCAGACAGTGTTCCGCTGGGCGTCCAATTCCAAGGGGGTGGCATCGACGCTGGCGGCGCTGCTTGCCAGCCAGGGCAAACTCAGCCTCGATGATCCCGTCTCCAAATGGTCGAAATCGATCAAGCTGCCCAAGGGCAACGAGAATGTGGCGACGCTGGCCGATGCGATCTCGCACCGGCTCGGCATCGTCAAGAATGCCTATGACGATCGGCTGGAGGATAATGAGGATCCCGCGCAAATCCGCAGCGAACTCGCCGGTCTCTTCCCGATGTGCCCGCCCGGCACCTGCTTCGCTTATCAGAATGTGGGTTACGATCTGATCCACGAAGCGATCGAGAAAGCGACGCACGAGAGCTATGATCGGGCCGCGCACCAATATATCTTCGGCCCGCTCGGCATGACCAGCGCATCGACCACGCGCGAGGGGTTGGTCGGCGCGAAGAGCTGGGCGCAGCCGCATGACGGGCGGCACACTTTGCCGGTTCAGGAAGCCTATTACCGTATTCCGGCGGCGGGTGGAGTCAACAGCTCGATCATCGACATGGGTATCTGGATGCGTGCGCAGATGGGCGGGGCGCCCAAGGTGCTGCCGCAGAGCCTGCTGTTCACGCTGCACGTCCCGCGCGTGCTGACCCCGCGCAAGGGCCTCGCCGATTATGATCTCGCGCAACACAACAACAGCTATGGCCTCGGCTTTCGCCAGTCCGATTATGACGGCCACCACCTCATCGGCCATCGCGGCGCGGTGAAGGGTTATAGATCGGTGTTTCTGTTCGATCCCGAGGAAAAGGTCGGCGTCGCGATGCTGTGGAACAGCCAATCGGTGAAGCCCACCGGCATGGCGCTGGAGATCCTCGATCAGTTCTATCGCCGCCCGTTTCGTGACTGGATGCAGCTCGGCAAACCCTAAGCGGTTCGGGCCAGAAAAATCCCGAATATGGGGAATTTCGCAGATTAGGCTTAGGCTGGTCTTAACCGTCCTGTCGGCATAGCGCCGGAATGGATCGAATTTCTCGGGCCGGGGCGCTCATCTTTCAGCTGGCGGCCGTGATCACCGCTCTCCTGGTCCTTGCGCTTTGTCCACCCTCCCGCGGGCGGATGACGGTGCTGCCGCTCACCGCCAACGCCGGCGAGCGGGCTTTGCAGACCGCGCTCGATCACGGCGCTGGTCTTATCGGCCGCGGTCCTCTTACCGGTTCCTTCGTCATTTCGGGTGAGCTGTCACGCCTGCGCGCGCCATTACTCGCAAGCGGCGCGATGCTGTTGGCGGCCCCGGCAGGGTGCGGGGAGAGGCGGCTATGAAAGAGGCATTGGTCCGGCTGACGGCGCGGATCGCGGATTTGATCGCCCGCCCCCTCGGCCGCTACGATATTGAAGATGCGATCGATCAGTTGCGGCTGCGCGGCGTAATGCTGATGGCCGTGAATGGCTGGCTCGCCACCGCGATGATGCTGATCGCGAGCATCTGGGTACAGCCCGCCGCGACGGCGCCGCTGTTCTTCATCGGTCTGCTGGCCAACGCCGGCCCAACCTGGATGATGCTGCAGCGGCGGCGGGACGTCTACGCGCGGATGATCGTCGGCACGCTCGCCGCCGCTGTGCCGGCGATGCTGCTGTTCCTGTTGCGTGGGTATAGCTGGCAAACCGACGGCCACATGTTCTTTTTCGTCGCGCTGTCGATGCTGGTGATGTTCTGCGACTGGCTACCGATCGCGCTCGCCTCGGCATTGATCGCGGTGCATCACCTGATCCTCAACCTCATCGCGCCGACCTGGGTCTGGAATGATACCGGCGATCTTCCCCGCGTTTTCTATCACGCCTTTGCCGTGATCCTGCAGTTCGCCGTGCTGGCGCAGGTCACCACCTTGCTCCACCGCTTGCTCAGCAAGCAAAGCGAGGCAATCGCCGAGCAGCGCGCGCTGATCGATCTCGCGGAAAGCGCGCGCGCACGGGCCGGCGAGGCGCTGGCAAGCGCGCAGTCCGCCGGGAACGCCGCCGCCGCCGAGCGTGAACGCCGCCAGAAGGCCGAGCAGCGCGTCGCCATCGAGCGTCAGGCGGAGCTAGTGATCCTGGCGTCCGAATTTGAACGCACCGTGGCCGAGGTCGTTAAGACTATCCACACCTCCAGCCAAGGCCTCGAAGGGCTGGCGATCCGGCTCGATGATGTCGCCGGCGCCGCCGATCGCGAGGTCAGCGCCGCAGCGGCAGGTGCGGCGGATACGATCGGTGACATCCGTCAGGTGGCCGCCGCAATCGGCGATCTCAGCGCCTCGATCCGCACGATCGCGGTGGCGGCGGGACATCAAAACGATCTGACCGAGCGCGCCGCCGGCGATGCCGCCCGCAGCGTCGAGACGATCGCCATGCTCGACGGGCGCGTTGTCGAGATCGAAGCTTTCATCGGTGACATCCACGATATCGCCGCCAAGACCAATCTGCTGGCGCTGAACGCCACGATCGAGGCGGCGCGGGCAGGGGATGCGGGCAGGGGCTTCGCGGTGGTGGCGGGCGAGGTCAAGAGCCTCGCCGCCGATGCTGCGCGCGCCAGCGAACGGATCCGCGATCTGCTGAGCGATATCCGCACCGGCGTTTCCGATAGCGCCGCCAAGATCAACGGAGCCACCGGGGCAGTGCATGACGTTTCGAGCGCGGCGGCGCGCATATCGCATGCGGTGGATGAACAGACCCGCTATGCGGGTGAGATCGACCGCAGCGCGGCGCGTGCCGCCTCCGGCGCGGATCGGATCGAGCGGCAGATGGAGGGCGTCGCTTCCTCGATCGCATCGACCGTCTCGCTCTCGGCGCAGGTGCGGGGCGATGCGATGACACTGGCCACCAGCGCTCGCGATCTGCGCACCTCTACACAGCGCTTCGTCGCCTTTCTGCGCGATGGCGAGGTGAGTGCCGCGGCCTGAACCGCCACGGCTCTTCCCAATTCGCGGCTGCGCCTCTATCTCGCGCCGATCATGGCCACACCCCGCACGCTCTACGAAAAGATTTGGGACGCGCATCTCGTCGCGCGACGCGATGACGGCACCTGCCTTATCTATATCGATCGCCACCTCGTTCATGAGGTGACGAGCCCCCAGGCGTTCGAGGGGCTTCGCGCGGCTGGACGCAAGGTGCGGCGGCCCGATCTGACACTGGCCGTGCCCGATCACAATCTGCCGACCACGGCGCGACGCGATGCCGCAGGCAATCCGCTGCCGATCGCCGATCACGAAAGCGCCGCCCAGCTCGCCGCGCTGCGCCGGAACGCCCCTGAGTTCGGCGTGCCCTATATCGATGCGCTCGCCGCCGAGCAGGGCATCGTCCACGTTGTCGGCCCCGAACAGGGCTTCACCTTGCCGGGCACGACCCTGGTCTGCGGCGATAGCCACACGGCCGCGCATGGCGCGCTGGGCGCGCTGGCGTTCGGTATCGGCACCAGCGAGGTCGAGCATGTGCTCGCCACGCAGACGCTGCTGCTGGCGCCTTCCAAGACGATGGAGATCCGCGTCGACGGCACGCTCGGCTTCGGGGTTTCGCCCAAGGATGTGATCCTCGCGATCGTCGGCAAATTGGGCGCGGCGGGGGGCACGGGCTATGTCGTCGAATATACCGGATCGGTGATCCGAGAGATGTCGATCGAGGGGCGTCTCACCATCTCCAACATGGCGATCGAACATGGCGCGCGATCCGGCCTGATCGCGCCCGACGAGACCACCTTCGCCTATCTCAAGGGCCGTCCGATGGCGCCGCGGGGTGCCGAGTGGGACAAGGCCGTCGCCTGGTGGCGGACGCTGCCGACCGATGCCGGGGCGGTGTACGACAAGCTCGTCACGCTCGATGCCGCAGAGATCGCGCCCAATCTCACCTGGGGCACCAGCCCTGAAGATGTGCTGCCGATCACCGGCGTCGTTCCCGATCCCGAAAGCTTCGCCGATCCCGCCAAGCAGGACGCCGCGCGCAAGAGCCTCGCCTATATGGGCCTGACGCCCGGCACGCGGATGCAGGATGTGGATGTCGAGAATATCTTCATCGGCAGCTGCACCAACAGCCGGATTGAGGATCTGCGCGCCGCCGCCGCCGTCGCCAAGGGGCGCAAGGTGGCGGGCAATGTCCGCCAGGCGCTGGTCGTGCCTGGATCGGGGCTGGTCAAGCGTCAGGCCGAAGAAGAGGGGCTCGATCGCATCTTCATCGAAGCTGGTTTCGAATGGCGCGAGGCGGGCTGTTCGATGTGCCTGGCGATGAATCCGGACAAGGTGCCTGCCGGCGAACGCTGCGCCTCCACTTCCAACCGCAATTTCGTCGGACGGCAAGGACCGGGCGCGCGCACCCACCTGCTCTCGCCGGCAATGGCGGCGGCGGCGGCGGTGACGGGACGGCTGACTGACGTGCGCGAGCTGATCGGCTAAGCGAAGGCCAAGGTCACCGCCCGCACGCTCAACGCCACCAGCGCGGTGGTTGAGAGCGCGAAAAGGACAAATCGCACGATAACGCGGTTGTAGAGCGTCTGCACGAAGCTGTGGACGATGCGCAGGACGACATACGCCCAGGCCGCGAGCGCGGCATAACGCCCGCCGCCACCGAGGATCGCGATGGCGAGTGCCGCAGCGTAGAACAGTGTCGGCTGCTCCATCAGATGGACGTAATTATGCCCCGCCCACAGGCTGCGATCGGGCAGGCGGCCATCGAGCTGATGGCCGCGGCCGCCGACCAGCTTGGTGATGTCGATCCCCGCCTTCCGCATCGCCGGCATCCGCGTCACGACCGTCCAGGCGAGCATCACCAGCGACCACAGAATCAGGATCGCAACGGGCTTCAGAATTTCGGCGTGCATCGGGTCCCCCCTCGTTCGGAGGATCGACCGTATCGTGATTTCGCTCAGCCGAACAGCTTGGCCCAGGCGCGCGGCGCGCGGTCCTTCCAGAGGCCGCGGTGATAGGCGTCCGATGCCAGCAGCGGGATCACTGATCCGGCCTCGGCGAACACCATCTGCTCGATCGCCGTGTTGACCTTGCCCCAGCTCGCCGCCTCCTGAAGCGTGGAGGAGGAGCAGGCGCCGTCGCGGACGTCGGCGACGGTGATCTGCACGGCATATTTGTGCACCTCGACGTCGTGATGGCCGAGGATTTCGGCGCAGACGACGGTGTCCTGGATGAAGTTCTTGGGCACGCCCCCACCGATCATCAGCAGGCCCGAAACGCCCGCCGCGATCTTGATATCGGTGAGCTCGCGGAAGTCGGCAACGCTGTCGATCGTCAGATAAGGCTTGCCCGCCTTCATGCTATCGACCTGATGCTTGACCAGCCCGAAGCCCGCCGAGCTATCGGTGAAGGCGGGGCAGAAGATCGGCACGTCATGCTCATAGGCGAGCTTGACGAGGCTGTTCTCCTTCTTGCCATGCTCAACCAGATATTTGCCCATCTCGCGGATGAAGGCGCGCGACGAGTAGGCCTTGGGCTCCAGGCTCTCGGCGATTTCGAAGATGGTGTGATCGACGTGCTGAAGCTCTTCCTCGTCGATATAGGTATCGTAGATGCGATCGATCAGCAGCGAGCGCAGCGTATCGTCGTCCGGGATTTCCTTGGCCTGGTAATGCTTGTGGCCAAGGCCTTCGAAGAAATCCATGTCGACGATCGTGGCGCCGGTGGCGACCACCGCATCGACCATGTTGTTGCGCAGCAGCTCGGCATAAGCGTCCATGCAGCCTGCGGCCGAGGTGGAGCCTGCGATCACTAGGAAGATCGTGCAATCCTCGTCGCCCAGCATATCGTTGTAGATGCCGGTGGCGCGCGCGAGATCGCGGCTGGTGAAGCTCATCTTGCCCATCGCATCGATGATCGGGCGCGCGTCGAAGCTCTTGATGTCGATATGCTCGACGGTGGTGGAGAGCAGCTCCGCCTTGCGGTTGGTGTTGATCGGGTCGGTCATGGTCTTCCTCATCCCCCTCCCGCTTGCGGGAGGGGCTAGGGGTGGGCGCGCCAAAGGCGCGAACGGCGGAAGTGGCGATGCCCACCCCCGACCCCTCCCGCAAGCGGGAGGGGAGAAGCAGATCTCGCTATTCCTTATTCTTTACAGCGTGACGACGTTCGAGAGGCGTTTCCGCTCCACGGGCGCCTCGACATAGGCGCTCGCCATCGGCTCGTCGGTGACGGTCACCGTCTCGCCGGCGGTGAAGCCGTTGAAGCCGGTGCGCATCGCGCAGCCATAGGCGCCGAGCATGCCGATCTCGATATAATCGCCGGGGCCGATGTCGGCGGGCAGCAGGAACGGCCCGGCCATATGATCGGCATCGTCGCACGTCGGCCCGTAGAAGCTGAACGGCACCAGCTTGGCATTGGATTCTCGTTCGCGCACCAGAGCAACCGGGAAGCGCCACGCGACATGCGCAGCATCGTAGAGCGCGCCGTACGCGCCATCGTTGATGTAAAGCTCGTCATCGCGGCGGCGCTCGACGCGCACCAGCAGGCTGGCATATTCCGCCGACAGCGCACGGCCCGGCTCGGCCCACAGTTCTGCCGAATAGCTGACCGGCAGCGCTTCGAAGGCATCGTGGATCGCGTCGAAATAGGCCTCCAGCGGCGCGGGATCCATGCCGGGATAGATTGACGGGAAACCGCCGCCGACATCGATCACGTCAACCGTCACAGCCGCACCGACGATCGCCGCCCGGACATAGGCCATCGCCTGCAGATAGGCCGCGGGCGACATCGCCTGGCTGCCGACATGGAAGCAGATGCCGAGCGCATCCGCCGCCTGGCGAGCGGCCATCAGCAGCGCTTTGGCCTCATCCTGCGCTGCGCCGAACTTGGATGCGAGGCTGAGCTTGGCATGATCGGAGGGCACGCGCAGCCGCACGCACAGCGTCAGATCCGTGGCCTCGCCCGTGGCGCGGACGATCTTTTCCAGCTCCTCGATCGAATCGAGCGAGAAAGTGCGGACCCCATGATCGACATACGCTTCGCGAATCGCCTCCTCCGCCTTGACCGGGTGCATGAAGCACAGGGTCGCGCCCGGCAGCGTTTCCGCTACCAGCCGCACCTCGGCGATCGAGGCGACATCGTAATGCGTGATGCCGCCGTCCCACAGCTCGCGCAGCAGCGCGGGCGAGGGATTGGCTTTCACCGCATACAACGACTTGCCCTGAAACCTCTCGACGAAGAATCGGGCAGCGCGACGGGCGGCGTGCGGACGAACCATAGTAACCGGTGCTACCGGTTGGGAGGCGGCTAGCCCCAGCGCGTTATGATGCTTGTGCAACTCAAGGGACCTCCAGAAGCCTCACGGCCATCGTTGACGAAAAGCTGCCTTGCGGTTGGAAGTCCCCATGGGGCAGCGAGGGGGGCGATATATGGACGGGTGCCCCCCCTGTAAAGCGGCAAATGCGGGGATTTTTTCGAAGCTTGGCAAGACAGGATAAAGCGTGGAAAATCAGCGGCAAATTGTGGAAAAAGCCCCATCGCATCAAGGCGTTGTCGAAGCCCTTCGGCGGATCGCGGGAATCGTGACGTGCACCCCTTTGCTGCCGTTCGAGGCGCTGGGCCGAAACTGGTGGTTCAAGGCCGAATCGCTGCAGCAGGGCGGCGCGTTCAAGCTGCGCGGTGCGTACAACCGGCTGGCGCAAATTCCGGCCGAGGATCGGCCCAATGGCGTCGTGGCTTTTTCGTCGGGAAATCATGCGCAGGGCGTGGCGCTTGCAGCGAAGATGCTCGGCATGCCAGCGGCGATCGTGATGCCTGCGGACGCGCCCAGGGTGAAGCTGGAGGGCACGCGCGCGCTCGGCGCGGAGATCATCCTCTACGATCGCCACAGCGAAAGCCGCGAGCGGATCGCCGCCGCGCTGGCCGATGCGCGCGGCGCGGTGCTGGTGCCCTCGTTCGACGATAAAAATGTGATCGAAGGGCAGGGGACGGTGGGCCTCGAGATCGCCGCTCAGCTGGGTCATGCCCCGGCGCGCGTGGTGATGCCCTGCGGCGGCGGCGGCCTGGCGGCCGGGATCGCGCTGGCGCTACCGGACAGCGAAATCATCGTCGCCGAACCGTTTGGCTGGGAGGATATGGGCCGGTCGCTGGAGGCAGGCCATATCGTCGAGGTGCCCGCCGATGCACCCTTCACCGCCTGCGATGCGCTGCAGACCAGGCGCGTCGCCGATCAGACCTTCGCGGCGTTGAAGGAAGCCGGTGCGCGCGGGATCGCCGTCACCGAGGCCGAGCATCGCGCGGCCATGCGCTTCGCCTTCGGGCTGGGGCTGGTCGTCGAGCCCGGGGGTGCGGTGGCGCTGGCGGCGGCATTGGCGGGCAAACTGCCGCAGGATGGCGTGGAGACGGTGATCGTCTGTTCGGGCAGCAACGTCGATCCAGTGGCCTTTGCGGAGGTTTTGCGGGAAGCCTGAATCTCCGTTTGCCCTGAGCTTGTCGAAGGGCTGTTCTTCTTTGCGCGGCTGTAAGAAGACAGTGCTTCGACAGGCTCAGCACGAACGGAGAGAAGCGATGACAGGCCAAATCCGCGTCGGCATCGGCGGCTGGACCTATGAGCCCTGGCGCGAGAGCTTCTATCCGCCCAAGCATCCTAAGGCGAAGGAGCTGGAATATGCCAGCGCCCACGTCACTGCGATCGAGATCAACGGCACCTTCTATTCGCGCCAGAAGCCCGCGACCTGGGCCGATTGGGCCAGGCGCGTGCCGGACGACTTCGTCTTCGCGATCAAGGCCTCGCGCTTCGTCGTGATGCGGCGCAAGCTGGGCGAGGGAGCGGAGGGGATTGCGAATTTCCTCGATCAGGGGCTGGTCGAGCTTGGTCCCAAGCTGGGGCCGATCCTCTGGCAGTTCGCGGCGACCAAGCAATTCGATGCCGAGGATATCGCTGCCTTCCTCGATCTCCTGCCGGATGCCGTCGGCGGTCTGCCGCTCCGCCACGCGCTCGAGCCGCGCCACGAAAGTTTTCGCGATCCCCGCTTCGTTGATCTCTGCCGTCAACGCGGCGCCGCGATCGTCATCGCCGATGACGAGAAGCACCCGCAAATCGCCGATCTCACCGCCGATTTCGTTTACGCCCGTCTCCAGCGCCAGCGCGAGGAAGAGCCGACCGGATATTCCGCGCCCGAGATCGAGGGCTGGGCAGAGAAGGCGAAGGCCTGGGCGGCGGGCGATGCACCGGCGGGTCTGGAGTATGCCGGCGCGCCCGCAGATGGGAAGACCGCATCTCGCGACGCCTTCCTTTTCATGATCAACGGCGCGAAGGTCCGCGCCCCCCAAGCCGCGATGGCGTTGATCGATCGGGTTTAATCCTCCCGCTCGCGGGCTGGGGAAATCAATTCATGATCCCGATCGCGGCGATCGCCCCGCCGATCGCAGCCGCAGCGCCCATGATCGTCGCAATGCGCTTCTTCATCGCCTTGCGATAGCGAACGTAGGCCGGAAGATCGATATACCAGCGCTCCGCATCCGCCGCGCGCAGGACATCGGTACGGACCAGCCGATCGAAGATCCTCTGCTGCACGAAACTGCGCGCCTCGTAGGGCACCGCGCTTTTGGGATCGATCGCGTTGGCCGCCATGAAGTGCTCGATTATCCTGCGCCGCGCCGCTGCGACCGCGGCTCCTGCTGCTGTCGCCATTCCACTTACTCCGGCAGGAAGTCGGCGACAGAAAGATAGCGTTCGCCAGTGTCATAGTTGAAGCCCAGCACTTTGGCGCCCGGCTCTTCCTTGAGCTTCTGCGCGATCGCGGAAAGCGTCGCGCCCGAGGAAATGCCGACCAGCAAGCCCTCTTCACGCGCCGATCGCCGCGCATATTCCTTGGCGTCGTTGGGATCGACCTGGATCACGCCGTCGAGCAGCTCGGTATGCAGGTTGGGTGGAATGAAGCCCGCTCCGATGCCCTGGATCGGGTGCGGCGCGGGCTGGCCGCCGGAGATCACCGGCGAGAGCGTCGGCTCCACCGCATAGACGCGCAAGGCCGGCCAGCGCTCCTTCAGCACCTGCGCCACGCCGGTCAGGTGGCCGCCGGTGCCGACGCCCGTGATCAGCATCTGCGGCGGCGCATCCTCGAAATCGGCAAAAATCTCTTCGGCGGTGGTCTGGACGTGGACGTCGATATTGGCCGGATTCTCGAACTGCTGCGGCATCCAGCTGTTGGGGGTCTGGTCGATGATCTCGAGCGCGCGTTCCAGCGCACCCTTCATGCCCAGCGCGCGCGGGGTGAGATCGAACTTGGCGCCGTAGGCCAGCATCACCCTCCGCCGCTCGATCGACATGCTGTCGGGCATCACGAGGATGACCTGATAGCCTTTGACCGCGCCGACCATGGCGAGGCCGATGCCGGTGTTGCCGCTGGTCGGCTCGACGATAGTGCCGCCGGGCTTGAGATGGCCGTCGCGCTCGGCGGCCTCGATCATCGCCAGCGCGATGCGATCCTTGATCGATCCGCCGGGATTGGATCGCTCGCTCTTCACCCAGACCTCGGCATCGGGGAACAGGCGCGACAGGCGCACATGGGGGGTATTGCCGATCGTATCCAGTATCGTCGCCGCTTTCATGGGCCTTACTCCTCTTGGATGGGATGTTCGGGGGGATCGAAGGACTTGGCAAGCCGCAGTTCGGGAAACAGCCACGCCCATAGCAAAGTCACGGCAATCGCGCCCACCCCGCCGAAGATCACCGCCGGCATCGCGCCGACCAGAGAGGCGAGCAATCCGCTCTCGGCCTCGCCAAGTTCGTTCGAGCCGGAGATGAACAGCGAGGAGACCGCCGAGACGCGCCCGCGCATCTCGTTGGGCGTGTGGATCTGGATCAGGCTTATCCGGATAAACACCGAGACCATGTCCGCCGCGCCGAGGATGGCGAGAAAGGCCAGGGCCGGGGCAATCGTCCGTGAGAGGCCGAAGCCCACCGTCGCCGCGCCGAACGTGCCGACGGCGACGAACATCTTGACGCCGACGCCGCGCTCGATCGGCCGGACGCTGAGGAAGATCGCGGTGATCGCCGCGCCTACTGCAGGCGCTGCGCGCAGCGGACCCAGCCCGGCGGCCCCGACATGCAGGATGTCCCGCGCATAGATCGGCAGCATCGCGGTGGCGCCGCCGAGCAGGACCGCGAACAGATCGAGGCTGATCGATCCCAGCACCACGCGGTTGCGGCGCACATAGCGCAGGCCATCGATCATCTGGCGGATCGGATGCGCCTTGGCGATCGTGGTGCGCGGGATCGGGCGGATCAGCATCAGCGCCAGGAAGGCGAGAAAGAACAAGGCCGCGGAGACCGCATAGGGCAGCCACATCGATACGCTGTACAGAAAACCGCCAAGCGCCGGCCCGCAGATCGATCCGACCTGCCAGCTCGCCGAACTGAACGCGACCGCGCGTGGCAGCGTCTCGGGTGCCACGAGATTGGGGGCGAGCGCGCTCATCGCGGGATTCTGGAAGGCGCGGACGATCCCCAGCGCCACGGCGACGGCGAAGATGGCGGGAAGCGTCGTCGTCCCCGTCCAGGCCATCCAGCCGAGCGCCGCGGCGCAGCCGACCTCGATCAGCGCGGTGATCCGCACGATCAGCCGCCGATCGATGCGATCCGCCGTCCAGCCGGTGATCAGGGTGAGCAGCGCCAGCGGCAGGAACTGGAACAGCCCGATCAAGCCGAGCTGGAAAGCCGCGCCCTTCACGTCCATCGTGCGGCGGGCGATATCATAGACCTGCCAGCCGATGATCACGACCATCGCGCTTTGCGCCAATACGTTGGAGAGGCGCGCGACCCAATAAAAGCGATAATCGCGGAAGGTGAAGGGGTGAGGGGCGGCCGCCATTGCCATCCCTTTAGGCGGCCCGAAGCCGACCCGGCAACGCCAGCTTCGCTTTTCGTCGGCGCAGCGCAGCTATCGCCGCGGCGGGCTCAGCGCAGACGGCAAAGCTTCACGTTGCGCACCGTCATCGAGACCGCGCCCTTGCTGTGGAATTCCACCTGGAAAGGCTGGCCGGTGGTGGTGACGGGGCGCGAGAAGCTGCTGGAGCCGTCGTCGCCCTTGGCGACCTTCACATCGAAATCGCGGCCGGGAATCGCGCTCGTCGCCCCGGTGAGCGTGAACAGGCCATCGTCCGAGAGATGCTTGACGTCGAAATCGGCGTTCAGCTGATAGACGCCGGCGGGCCCGGCATCGACAGTCATCGCGAAGGCGGTGGGCGCATCCTTGCTCTTCTTGTCGGGGGTGAATTCCAACACGGTGGATTTGTCGGCGGCATTGGCCGTCGCACCGCCCTTGCCCGTGCCGCTGTAGGACCAGACGCCCGCGCTGACGCAGGTCGGCGCGGCGGGTGTCTGCGCGAAGGCCGGCGAGGCCGCGGTCAGCGCGGCGAAGACTAGAAAGCGCATCATGATCTCCCTCCCGTTTGGAACGGAGGCGTATCGTGTGCTGCGGCGGAACACAATCGGCCGCGGCTCCCGTCAGGCTGTGGCGGCCTTCTCGGCCACCAGAACAGCGAATTCGCCGCGACCGATACCGATCAAGGTCTTCAAGGCACTGATCTTGCCCGCATGGCGACCGGCCTTGGGCGGGGTACGGCCCGATCGTTCGGCAATCTGGGACGAAAGCTCGATCATGAAAGGCAGCATATCCACCAGCGCTGCGAAGGCGTGGACGCGGACAAAACCCGCCTCTTTGGCGACACGCGCCAACGTCCGCGGTGCGTAAAGGATGAGGTGACGGGGCGTTTCCAGCCCGCGCCAGTCAGGGCCGAAGATGGCGTGCCCGGTCGAATCGAGATTGGGCGTTATCAGTACGAGCCGTCCGCCGTCCTTGAGCAGGCGTTTCGCCTGGCCGAGAACCGCGGCGGGTTCCTGGAGATGCTCGAAGACATTGTTCATCACGATCGCGTCGAATGACGCGGGTGGATAACCGGCGTTGGCAAGATCGCTGACCCGCGCCGTTACGCCCGGGATCTGATTAGCGGCGTTGACTGCCTTTTCGTCGAAATCGATGCCCTCGGCCTTCCAGCCCGCGGCCCCCGCCTGGCGCAAGAATTGACCCGCGCCGCAACCGACCTCCAGCAATCGGCCGGGCGGGAGATCCTCGAGGTGGAACAGGCCGGTTTTGAACTGGGCGCGGCGCCAGGGCATCAGGCGCGCAAGCCACTTCTTCAGCTGGGCCTTGCGTGATCCGCTGTCGTTATCGGTTGTAGTCGGTAGCTCGGCGGTTGCGGCATTCGCCTCGGGCGCATGGGTGTAATATGTGGCATAGAGCTTGCCGATCTCGCCGGCCGTGGGCTGGGGGTCAAGCCACCCCGCACGGCATCCTGCATCGGCGCAGCGTCGGATCGACCAGGTGCCGGGCGCACCGAATAGCCGATCGCGCAGCCCGGAATGCAGCACGGGGCCGGCCTTGCCGCAGACGGGACACAGCGGCGCAGCTAAGCACCCAATTCCCTCATTATCGATCGCCGCCCCCAACGCTTGCGCTATTGATCGAGGAAGCTGCGCATCTTCCGCGAGCGGCTGGGGTGCTTGAGCTTGCGCAGCGCCTTGGCTTCGATCTGGCGGATGCGCTCGCGCGTCACGCTGAACTGCTGGCCGACTTCTTCCAGCGTGTGATCGGTGTTCATGCCGATGCCGAAGCGCATGCGGAGCACGCGCTCCTCACGCGGAGTCAGCGAGGCGAGCACCCGCGTCACCGTTTCCTTGAGGTTGGCCTGGATCGCGGCATCGACTGGGATCACCGCATTCTTATCTTCAATAAAGTCGCCCAAGTGCGAATCTTCTTCGTCGCCGATCGGCGTTTCGAGGGAGATCGGCTCCTTGGCGATCTTCATCACCTTGCGGACCTTCTCGAGCGGCATCGACAGGCGCTCGGCCAGCTCCTCCGGCGTCGGCTCGCGGCCGGTCTCGTGGAGGAACATCCGGCTAGTACGGACGAGCTTGTTGATCGTCTCGATCATGTGGACCGGGATGCGGATCGTGCGCGCCTGATCAGCGATGCTCCGCGTGATCGCCTGCCGGATCCACCAGGTGGCGTAGGTGCTGAACTTATAGCCGCGGCGATACTCGAACTTATCCACCGCCTTCATCAGGCCGATGTTGCCTTCCTGAATAAGATCAAGGAATTGCAGCCCACGGTTGGTATATTTTTTAGCGATCGAGATGACGAGGCGGAGATTGGCCTCGACCATCTCCTTCTTGGCGATTCGCGCCTCGCGCTCGCCCTTCTGCACCATGTTGACGATACGGCGGAATTCGATGAGCGCCATGCCCGTCGCCTGCGCGATCTCGCTGACCTCGGCGCGGATACGCTCGACGCCCGCGCCTTCCTCGGCGGCGAAAGCGGCCCACTTCTTGTCGTTCTTGGCGTTGGTCTCGAGCCAGCCTTCCTCGGTCTCATGGCCGACGTAGCGATCGAGGAAATCCTTGCGGGTCACGCGATGACGCTCGGCCAGGCGCAGCATCTGCCCGCCCAGCGTCGTCAGACGGCGATTGTAGGAATAGAGCTGATCAACGAGATATTCGATCTTGGCCGCGTGGAACTTGACACTCTCCACCTCGGCAGTGAGGTCTTCGCGCAGCTGCTGATATTTGGCTTCCTGCGCCTTGGGGAAATCGTCGCCCACGCTCATCGCGGCGACGCGCGCGCCCTGCACCTTGCTGAAGCTTTTATAGAGATCGGTGATCGACGCGAAACGCTCCAGCGCGGCGGGCTTGAGCTGCTCCTCCATCTGCGCGAGGCTGAGGGTGTTGTCCTCTTCCTCATCGTCGGACGGACGCGGCACGCGCCGCTCGGTCATCGATTCCTCATCTTCATCGTCGGAAGCGGCGGGGGCCTCCTCGGGCTCCTCCTCTTCCTTGAAGGTTGGGCCGGCGTTGGTCTCGCTGATCTCGCCGGTATCGTCCTCGGCGCTGGCTACCTGCTCGGCGGTCGGGCCCTTGGAGACCATCGCCTCGAGATCGAGGATCTCGCGCAGCTGCATCGTGCCTTCGTTGAGCGCGGTGGACCAATCGATGATCGCGTTGAAGGTGATCGGGCTTTCGCACAGCCCCAGGATCATCGTATCGCGGCCGGCCTCGATGCGCTTGGCGATGGCGATCTCGCCCTCACGGCTGAGCAGCTCGACCGCGCCCATCTCGCGCAGATACATGCGGACGGGATCGTCGGTGCGATCGACCGTTTCCTTCTTGGGCGCAGCGGTGAAGACCGCATCGCTATCATCGGCGGCGGCGACTTCCTCGTCGTCCGCGTCGTCCTTTTCTTTCTGCGATTCGGTATCTTCGCCGGCGTCTTCATTCTCGACGACGTTGACGCCCATCTCATTGAGCGCGGACATCACGTCCTCGATCTGATCGGTGGACATCTGGTCCTGCGGCAGGGCCTCGTTCAGCTCATCGACGGTGATGTAGCCGCGCTTCTTGGCGCGGGCGATCAGCTTCTTGAGATTGCCCTCGTTAAGATCGAGTAGAGGCGCGTCGGAGTCTGCGCCACCGTCGCCGTTCAATCCCATTTCCGCCGTGTTGGTCTTCGCCATCTGAACCCTTCACACTCCTAACGCTCTGCATCCGTTTCCGGCTGCAACAGCGCCATCAATCTCTGTTCCGCACGCGCCCGTTCCTGCGTCAGCCTTTGCTGTTCGGCGAAGGCATGATCGTCGGTGGTGGCACGAAAGGCTTGTGTAGCCTCCGCGAGCGCGGCGTCGATCGCCGGCCTCGCCGCCATCACCTCGATCGCCTCCACCAGATCACGCCGCGCACGGATAGGGTCCGCATCGCCGCGCAAGAAGGAAAAGGCAAGGCCGTTCGCGCCATCGAGCGCCTCCGCCGCCTGGGAAAGGTCGGCCTCGTTCAATATGTGCGCGACTCGGAGCTTTTCAAGCGGGCCCTGCTCGATCGCCGCGTTGACCAGACAATCGCGGACGCGGACCAGCATCGGATCGGCGATCGGGAGGGCGGCGACCGCCTCGGCCTGTTCGGCGATCAGCTCGGGATTGCGCACCAGCCCGGCGACGATTGCGCGGGCGAACGCGCCATCGATCCCGCTCTGGCCGATCGCTTTGGCGTTGGGGGAGTTGGGCCGATGGACGCGGGCAGGGGGCATGCCGCGCCGAAACGGTGGTCGATCGCCCTGCTGCTGGCGGGTCGGGGCGGCGAACAGCGCATCGAAGCGGCGGCGGAATTCCCCGAGATATTGATCGCGGACATTGCCATCGGCGATCGTCTTGGCGTGATCGATCAGCCGCTGGCGCAGACCCGCGCGGCCCTCGGGCGTGGCGAGCGAGGCGCCATCGACCTCGGCCTGCCAGAGCAGATCGACCAGCGGCCGGGCGCCGGTCAGCGCCGCCTCGAACGCCTCACGCCCGCCCGCCTTGATCAGATCATCCGGATCCTTGCCGTCGGGCAGCGTCACGAAGGCGAGGCTGCGGCCCGGCGTCACCATCGGCAGCGCGCGCAGCGCCGCGCGCACCGCCGCTTTCTGCCCCGCCTTGTCGCCATCGAGACACAGCACCGGCACTTCGGCCAATCGCCACATCCGCTCAAGCTGCGCCTCGGTGACGGCGGTGCCGTTGGGCGCCACCACCTCGTCCACGCCCGCCTTGGCGAGCGCGATCACGTCCATATAGCCTTCGACGACGATCAGCCGATTGGCCTTGCGCGAGGCGGGGCCTGCGCGATCGAGATTGAAGAGCGTGCGGCCCTTGTCGAACAGGGGCGTGTCGGGCGAATTGAGATACTTCGGTTCGCCGGTGTCGAGAATGCGCCCGCCGAACGCAATCGCGCGCCCGCGCGCATCGCGGATCGGGATCATCAGCCGCCCGCGAAACCGATCGTAGGGCTCTTTTTCCGAGCCATAGTCTTTTGGCTCGATCAGCAGCCCGGCCTCGATCAACGTCTCATTGCCGAACGAGGCCAGCGCGCTCTTAAGCTTGCCCCGCGCATCGGGGGCGAAGCCGATTCCGAACGCCTGCGCCAACGCATCGTTGATCCCGCGCTTCTTGAGATAAGCGCGCGCCTCCGCCCCCCCGATCCCCTTCAATTCCTCGGCAAACCATTTCGCCGCCGCCTCGTTCGCCGCCGCCAGCCCCGATTGCCGCTCGGCCTGTTTGGCGGCGCGCGGATCGGGCGCGGGCATCTCCAGCCCGGCGGCGGCGGAGAGCTCCTTCACCGCATCAATGAACGGCAGCCCCTTGGCCTCGGTCAGAAACCGGATGGCGTCGCCATGCGCCGAACAGCCGAAGCAATGGTAGAAGCCCTTGTCATCGTTGACGTAAAAGCTCGGCGTCTTTTCGTTATGGAACGGGCAGTACCCTTTAAATTCGCGGCCTGCCTTGGTGAGCTTCATCGAGCGGCCAATCAGCGCGGAGAGCAAGGTCCGCGCGCGGAGCTCGTCGAGGAATTGCGGGGTGAGGGTCATAGGGAGGAGCGCCCCTCGACTTCGCTCGGGACGATCGGCTTTCCTAGCTGAGTATCGTCATCAAGCGAATTTCCCACCTCCGCTGTCCCGAGCGAAGTCGAGGGACGTTCCAACGGTGGCTTTGCGAAGTACGAAAGCCGCGCCCAATCGCCATCGATCAACGCTTGCTTCTTGGCCCGCGACCAAGGCTTGATCCGATGCTCTGCTTCAAGTGCCTCAATTCGAGTGGGAAAGTCCTGCGACCAAACCAGCTCAACCGGACGGCGGCGGCTCGTGAAATCACAAAAGCCGCCATGCTGATGCTCGGCTAATCGCCGTTCGATATCGTCAGTTTGCCCAGTGTAGAAACGTCCGTCCCGACAGCGCAGAATATAGGCCCAAAACGCCATTTTCGTTCCCGTGGCACGTCCCTCGACTTCGCTCGGGACAGGCGGATTTAATAGTTATCCGCAGACTAGCCCGCCAACCGCGCCTTCACCAGCGCGCTCGCCTTGCTCATGTCCATCTTGCCCGCGAACCGCTCCTTCAGCGCCGCCATCACCCGGCCCATGTCCTTGACGCTCGCCGCCCCCAGTTCGGTCGCCAAAGCATCCACCGCCGCGGTCGCCTCCGCCTCGCTCATCTGCGCGGGCAGAAACCGCTCGATCACCGCCACCTCGGCCGCCTCGATGTCGGCCAGCTCCTGCCGCCCGCCCTTCACATACATGTCGATCGATTCGCGGCGCTGCTTGATCATCTTCTGCAGCACTTCCACCGCCATCACGTCCGGATCGGGCTGCGCGGAGGCGGTGCGCAGCTCGATCTCGCGATTCTTGATCGCGGCGTCGATCAGCCGGGTCGCGCCCACCGTTGCCTTGTCGCCGCTCTTCATCGCGGCGATCTGCGCCGCCTTGAGTTCGTCTCGGATCATTATCTGTCTCGAATATAAGGGAAGCGGCCAGATAGTCCGACATGGGCCGATTGGGTAGTGTTGACCCTTGGCCGCGCCCCGTCTAGCGGACGCGGCTTAGCGACATCGCTGCTGTCCCCAAAGGAGCCCGCCGTTCATGGCCGACGCCACGCCCACTGCTGCGCCCGCTGGAGCGACCGGCGTCCTGGTATTGGGCGACGGCACGGTGATCTGGGGCCGCGGCTTCGGCGCCGAAGGGTCCGCGGTGGGCGAGGTCTGCTTCCACACCGCGATGACCGGCTATCAGGAGGTGATGACCGATCCCTCCTTCGCCCGGCAGATCATCACCTTCACCTTCCCGCACATCGGCAATGTCGGTGCCAACGCCGAGGATATCGAGGCGATCAACCCGCACGCCCTGGGCTGTATCGTGCGCGAGGATGTCACCGATCCGAGCAATTTCCGCGCCGCGCAGGGCTTCGATGGCTGGCTGCGGAACAATGGCCGGATCGGGCTGGCGGGTGTCGACACCCGCGCGCTGACCCGCGCGATCCGCATCCAGGGCGCCCCCAACGGCGTGATCGCGCATTCGGCGAGCGGCATGTTCGATATCGAGGCGCTCAAGGCCCAGGCGCGCGAATGGCCGGGCCTGGAGGGCATGGACCTCGCCAAGGAGGTTTCGACGCTCCAGACCTACGGCTGGGACGAGGGGCTGTGGACGCTTGGCGAGGGCTACGCGCCGGGTGTCTCGACTTCGCTCGACACCAACGGAAATGCGGGAACTGCCGGGTCAAACAAAGACCCGTTTGTCCCGAGCGAAGTCGAGGGACGTGCCGCGCCTGACGATCGCCCGCACGTGGTCGCGATCGATTATGGCCTCAAGCGCAACATCCTGCGCAATCTCGTCGCCGCCGGCGCGCGCGTCACGGTGGTGCCCGCCACCGCCACCTTCGATGAGATGATGGCGCATGCGCCCGATGGCGTCTTCCTCTCGAACGGCCCCGGCGATCCCGCCGCCACCGGCACCTATGCCGTGCCGGTGATCCAGAAGCTGCTGGAGGTCGCCAAGCCGATCTTCGGCATCTGCCTCGGCCACCAGCTGCTCGGGCTCGCGGTGGGCGCCAAGACCTTCAAGATGCACCAGGGCCACCGCGGCGCGAACCACCCGGTCAAGCGCAGCGACGATGGCCGCGTCGAGATCACCAGCATGAACCACGGCTTCGCGGTCGATACCGAAAGCCTGCCCGCCACGGCGGAGGTGACGCACGTCTCGCTGTTCGACGGCAGCCTCGCCGGCCTCCGCCTCACCGACAAACCCGCCTTCAGCGTCCAATACCACCCCGAAGCCAGCCCCGGCCCGCAGGACAGCCACTATCTGTTCGAACAGTTCGTGGGGATGCTCAGGTCGTGAAATCAGTCGCTCCGTCAACATTGCTGCCCGCGCTGTTGCTTGTCGCCGGCTGTGTCGCGCAATCGCGCGAGAAACCATTTCTGACACCCAAGGCATTCGTTCGTGCCTCCGCCAACTGCCATGTTGTTTCGAAGGGCGTACACCATTCGCTCGGCAGCGAGGTTCCTTACGCACAATATTTGATCCCGACGGCAACGGGTGAAGCCCGTTCGGACGAAGGTCAAAGCCGGCTGTGCTTGCAAAGGGCGTTGAGCCACTACCGATACGATTTCCTTGGCGAAGAAATACCGAAAGCTCAGCAATGATAACCGCGATCCTAAAGCATTCTACCATAGCGGTTATCGCCTGATGCCAAAGCAGTGCACCGACATCTCCTCCATCCTCATCATCGGCGCCGGCCCGATCGTGATCGGGCACGCATGCGAGTTCGAACATTCGGGGACGCAGGCGCGCAAGGCGCTGCGCGAGGAAGGCTATCTCATTCTGGGAAGCGGTCTTTGAGCTTCATGTTGTCCATGGATCGATCAGCTCGATGCCGAGCCCCGCGAAGTGCTTCACGTTGCGCGTCGCCAGCCGCATGCCGCGCGCCAACGCCGTCGCCGCGATCTGCGTATCTGCCGTCCCCGGATTGCGCCCGGCCCGTTCCTGTTGAGCAAGAACGGTTCCATAAAAGCGGGCGGCATCCAAATCGAACGGGGCGATCCGCTCGCGGTAAGTTGCTATCAATTCGGCGTAGCCGCCGAGCAACGCCTGCTTGCGCTTGCCCTCCGGCAGCAGTTCGGCGCCCGACAGCAGTTCGCCTATCACAACGGTCGAAAGATAAAGCTGATCGGCTGCGGTCCGAGCCCATTCGACAACCGAAGGATCAGGCTCGGGACGAAATGCTTCGCTCCAGACGTTGGTATCGACCAGGATCATTCGTCGCTGAGATCAGGGATGCGAGCGCGGCTTCGGGGTGGGATCGGCAATTCCAGACCGGGGCGGCTTGCCTCGAACAGGATGTCGAACATGCCTTTGCGCGCGGGCTCCTTCGGCAATTGTGTCGCTCCGATGATCAACTGACGGCCTTCCTCTTCCATCGATCGCCCGTTCGCGGCGGCCCTTTGATGAAAGCGGCGCTTCACATCATCGGGAATGTTTCGGATCGTCAGGCTGGCCACAAGCAACCTCCATTGATTGCATCGCAATCAATGTATGCAATGAGATCGAATTAGACAATGCCCAAGCGCACCGACATCTCCTCCATCCTCATCATCGGTGCCGGCCCGATCGTCATCGGACAGGCGTGCGAGTTCGATTATTCGGGGACGCAGGCGTGCAAGGCGCTGCGCGAGGAGGGCTATCGCATCATCCTCGTCAATTCGAACCCCGCCACGATCATGACCGATCCGGACATGGCGGACGCCACCTATATCGAGCCGATCACGCCCGAGATCGTCGCGCGGATCATCGAGAAGGAGCGGCCCGATGCGGTGCTGCCGACGATGGGCGGCCAGACCGCGCTCAACACCGCGCTCGCGCTGTTCCATGATGGCACGCTGGAGAAATATGGCGTCCAGATGATCGGCGCCGATGCCACAGCGATCGACAAGGCCGAGGACCGGCTCAAGTTCCGCGATGCGATGGACAAGATCGGCCTCGAAAGCCCGCGCAGCCGCATCGCGCATACGGTCGAGGAGGCGCTGGAGGCGCTCGATTTCGTCGGAATGCCGACGATCATCCGCCCGAGCTTCACGATGGGCGGGCAGGGCGGCGGCATCGCCTACAATCGCAAGGAATTCATCGAGATCGTCACCAACGGCCTCGATCTCTCGCCCACCACCGAGGTGCTGGTCGAGGAATCGGTGCTGGGGTGGAAAGAATATGAGATGGAGGTCGTGCGCGACCGCAACGATAACTGCATCATCGTCTGCTCGATCGAGAATGTCGATCCGATGGGCATCCACACCGGCGATTCGATCACCGTCGCGCCCGCGCTGACGCTGACCGACAAGGAATATCAGATCATGCGCAACGCCAGCATCGCGGTGCTGCGTGAGATCGGCGTGGAGACGGGCGGCTCCAACGTCCAGTTCGCGGTCAATCCCAAGGACGGCCGGCTGGTGGTGATCGAGATGAACCCGCGCGTGTCGCGCTCCTCGGCGCTGGCCTCCAAGGCCACCGGCTTCCCAATCGCCAAGGTCGCGGCCAAGCTGGCGGTGGGTTACACGCTGGACGAGATCACCAACGACATCACCGGGGCCACCCCTGCCAGTTTCGAGCCGACGATCGATTATGTCGTCACCAAGATCCCCCGCTTCGCCTTCGAGAAGTTCAAGGGCGCGTCCGATCATCTGACCACCGCGATGAAATCGGTGGGCGAGGTGATGGCGATCGGCCGCAGCTTCCCGGAGAGCCTGCAGAAGGCGCTGCGGGGGCTGGAGACGGGGCTCTCCGGCCTCAACGTCGTCGATCGCCTCGTCGGCGCGCCGCGCGCGGAGATCGAGGCGGCGCTCGCCGAGCCGACCCCCGATCGCCTGCTGATCGCTGCCCAAGCCCTGAGGGAGGGCTTCCTCGTCGAGGAGGTCTGCAAGATCGCCAAATATGATCCCTGGTTCATCGAACGGCTCGACGAGATCGTCACTGCCGAGGAAGGCGTCTGCGCCAACGGCCTGCCCAACGATGCCGCCGCGATGCGCAAGCTCAAGGCGATGGGCTTTTCCGACAAGCGCCTCGCCTGGCTGTCGCTCAACAGCGCGCACCTCGCCGGCATGAAGCGTGCGCAGGCGCGCGGATCGGGCATCGTCCATGATGCGATTCGGGGCATGACCGGCGGCGTTACCGAGACCGAGGTGCGCGCGCACCGCCACAAGCTCGGCGTCCGCCCCGTCTTCAAGCGCATCGACACCTGCGCGGCCGAGTTCGAGGCCAAGACGCCCTATATGTACTCGACCTACGAAGCGCCGAGCTTCGGCGAGCCCGAGAATGAGAGCCAGCCGACCGACGCGCGCAAGATCGTCATCCTCGGCGGCGGCCCCAACCGGATCGGGCAGGGGATCGAGTTCGATTATTGCTGCTGCCACGCCTGCTTCGCGCTGAGCGATGCCGGGTTCGAGACGATCATGGTCAACTGCAACCCGGAGACGGTGAGCACCGATTATGACACCAGCGATCGCCTCTATTTCGAGCCGCTGACCGCCGAGGACGTGCTCGAGATACTCCATTGCGAGCAGCAGAACGGTACTTTGGTCGGCGTCATCGTCCAGTTCGGCGGCCAGACCCCGCTCAAGCTGGCGCAGGAACTGGAGAATGCCGGCATCCCGATCCTCGGCACCTCGCCCGATGCGATCGATCTCGCCGAGGATCGTGAGCGCTTCGCGGCGCTTGTGGAAAGCCTCAAGCTCAAGCAGCCCGCCAACGGTATCGCCCGCAGCCGCGAGGAGGCGCTGCTGGTCGCCGAACGCATCGGCTATCCGGTGCTGACCCGCCCCTCTTACGTGCTCGGCGGCCGCGCGATGGAGGTGGTCGATACGCCCGCGCAGCTCGAACATTATATCGAAACCGCGGTGCAGGTGTCCGGCGACTCGCCGGTGCTGATCGATCGCTATCTGCGCGATGCGATCGAGGTCGATGTCGATGCGATCGGCGATGGCGTGGATGTCGTCGTCGCGGGCGTGATGCAGCATATCGAGGAGGCGGGCGTCCATTCGGGCGACAGCGCCTGCTCGCTGCCGCCCTACAGCCTCTCCAAGAAGATCGTCGCCGAGATCGAGCGCCAGACCGACGCGCTCGCCCGCGCGCTCAAGGTGAAGGGACTGATGAACGTCCAGTTCGCGATCAAGGAGGGCGAGGTCTTCCTGATCGAGGTCAATCCACGCGCCAGCCGCACCGTGCCATTCGTGGCCAAGGCGGTGGGCGCGCCCGTCGCCAAGATTGCCGCGCGCGTGATGGCGGGCGAGATGCTCAAGGATCTGCCCACGATCCCGCGCGAGACCGATCATATCTCGGTGAAGGAAGCCGTCTTCCCCTGGGCGCGCTTCCCGGGTGTCGATCCCGTCCTGTCGCCGGAAATGAAGAGCACCGGCGAAGTGATGGGAATCGATAGTGACTTTGCCACCGCCTTCGCCAAATCCCAGCTCGGCGCCTCCACCGTGCTGCCGAAGAGCGGCACCGCCTTCATCTCGGTCAAGAACAGCGACAAGCCGGTGATCGAGCCTGCGGTGCGCGGCCTGATCGAACTCGGCTTCACCGTGATCGCCACCGGCGGCACCGCCGATTATCTGCGCAGCGTCGGCCTCGATGTGGAGACCGTCAAAAAAGTGGCGCAGGGCCGCCCGCATGTCGTCGATCGGCTAAAGGATGGCGGCGTCCAGCTCGTGCTCAACACCACCGAGGGCTGGCAGTCGCTTCAGGACAGCAAATCGATCCGCGCCTCGGCGATGCTCGCACGCATTCCCTATTTCACCACGGCGGCTTCGGGTGTGGCTGTGGTGCAATCCATGGCGGCTTTGGCGAAGCGCCCGCTTGAAGTGCGCTCACTCCAATCTTATCATAGCAAGCTGTAGTTTTCCCGACATCGCAATTTGCGGGCGTCGTCTCCAGGCGGCGCGGGGAAGCTGTTTCAGTTTGAAGGGGTTATGATGGCGACCGAAGAGAAGCAGCCGATGCTGGTTGAGGGCTATGACATGCTCAATACCGAGCTGTCGCGCCTCAGGATCGAGCGGCCGCAGATCATCGACGCGATCGAGGATGCGCGCGCGCACGGCGATCTGTCCGAAAACGCCGAATATCATGCCGCCAAGGAGCGCCAGGGCCAGGTCGAGGCGATGATCGCCGATATCGAGGACAAGCTCAGCCGCGCGCTGATCATCGATCCCAAGACGCTCTCGGGCGACAAGGTGGTGTTCGGCGCCACGGTGACCTTGCTCGACGAGGATGACAAGCCGGTGAAATATCAGCTTGTCGGCCAGACCGAGGCTGACGCCAAATCGGGCCGCATCTCTTACAATTCGCCGCTTGGCCGCGCGCTGATCGGCCGCCGCGTGAAGGATGACGTGGAGGTGACCGTGCCCTCGGGCGATCGCTATTACGTCGTCGAGAAGATCGAGTTCATTTGACGTGAAAGTTCCTCCCCGTAACGGGGAGGGGGACCAGCCGCAGGCTGGTGGAGGGGGCTCTCAACAAGCGGTACGCCTCGTCGATAGCCCCCTCCACCACCCGCTTCGCGGGCGGTCCCCTTTCCCATGCTGGGGAGGAGTTGCGCTGTGAAGACCGCCCGTCCCGAAACCACGATCGCGGTGGCGGCGGTCACCGTTATTGCCTTTTTCCTCGTCCAGGCGACAGGGCAGGTGCCGCTTGCCGATATGCTCGGCGGCTTCGTTTCCGCACGCTTCGATGGGCTGGTCATTCCGCGCGCGCTGCCGCTGGTGCTGACGCCGCTCAGCGCGACCTTGTTGCATGCCGGGCTGATCCACCTGGGCGTCAATCTGCTGACGTTGATCTTCTGCGGGCGGGAAGTGGAGGTGGCGCTCGGCCGCTGGCCGACTTTGCTGCTCTACGGCATCGGTGCTTATGCCGCCGCCGCGATGCAATTTGCGGTCGGGCCCCATTCGACCGTGCCGATGATCGGCGCGTCGGGCGCGATCTCGGCCTTCGTCGGCGCTTATGCGATGTTGTATGGCCAGCGCCGCGCATCGAACCTTTCGCCCGCGCTGGCGCGCTGGGTGCACATCCTGTGGCTGGCGGCGACCTGGATCGGCCTGCAGCTCTTGCTGGGCATCGCGATGCTGGCCGGCGGCATTGCCGTCGCCGCTGCCGCGCACGTCGGCGGTTTTTTCGCGGGAATATTGCTGGCGCGGCCGCTGCTTCGCTGGCGCTACCGCCGCGCCTGATCCTCCCCTTTGTGCGGAGGATCAGAAGGCTCAGGCCTGCAGATCGGGTTCCAGCAGACGGTGGAGGTGGACCACCACATAGCGCATTTCGGCATCGTCCACCGATCGCTGCGCCGCCCCGCGCCAGGCTTTTTCGGCGCTGGCGAAATCGGGATAGAAGCCGACCACGTCCAGCTTGGAGAGATCATCGAACTCCAGCTTGGTGGGATCCTTGACGCGGCCGCCGACGACGAGATGTAGCTTGCTCATGCCCGGATAATCCCCGTTTTCGGCGGCGCTTGCAACCGCAAGCTTAGCCGCGTGACTTCATGATCCGGACAAGCGCATCGAATCCCTGCCGCTGGATAACGCTATCGAAATCGGCAGCCTGCGCCATCGCGACATTGATGCCCGCCACGGTGATGTTGGCTACTTTCCACGCGCCGTTGACCTGCATCAGCGTCCAGGTCGCGCGGACCGGCTGGCGGCCCGGCTTCTGGATCGTGGTCACCACATTGGCGCCGCCGCCGGGCGCGGGCGAGGCGGAAACGACCTTCACTCTCGCATCGGCATAGTTGAGCAGATTATCGCTATAGGTGCCGACCAGATAGGTGGGCAGCGCGCTCTTGTAGGCGGCCAGCTGCGCGGGCGTTATGGTCGATACCCAGCGGCGGATCAGCCGTGTCCCCATCTCGTCTACCGCGACATTCTGCGCGAGCAAGGCGCGGAACTTGGCCTTCGCCGTGCCCTTGTCGGCGTTGGCGGCGGCGAAGGCATCGGTGGTCAGCGTCTGCACGAAGCGCTGCGGATCGGAGGTGTCTACCGCCGCCGCCGCGGGCGCGAAAAGGGCAGGCGTGGCGAAGCTGGTAGTAAGGGCGAGGGCGGCGAAAGCCGTGCGGAACTTGGTCATCTGTCTCTCTCATTGTGGCCGGTTCGACGGCAATAAGGCTGCGGCGGCAATATCGTTCCGCAGGTGAACGAAGCATTGCACCCGGTAAGCCCTCTCCCGCTTTCGCGGGAGAGGAGGGGCCCGCGCGAAGCGTGGGAGGTGAGGGTCTTTTTGCCAGGTCGAAAGAAGAAGACCCTCACCCAACCCTCTCCCGTGAAGACGGGAGAGGGCTATTTGCTTCAGGATTGGACCTTAGTCTTCGCCGCCGCCAGCCCCTCGGCGGCCGCCGTGCCCGCCACCTCGGTCAGCGCGCCGAACAGCTTGGCGGCCTGTTCGCGCAGACCCTCGATCGACAGGCCCTGCTCGTCGAGCGCCTGTACGCCTGCCTCCCGGCCGGCCTCGATCGCCGCCGCGGCGGCATCGCCGATGCGCGTGCCGAGCGGGGCGAGCAGCGCCTTTTCACGGTCGCCGCGGGGCAGCAGCGCGCCCGCCGCAGCCCCCAGCGCGAGGCCGGAAAGCAAAGCGATCAGCGGATTGCCGCCGATCCCCTCGATCGCGCCCTGCGTGGCGGCCGATGCCTTGTCACGCGCGGTTTCATACGCACTGACGACTTTCTGGGTGACCAGGCTCTGGTTCGGTTCGATATCGTTGGCGGCTTTACTCATCACTCTTCCTCCTCGGATTTGCGAAATCGGGTGAACAGGCCGATGCCGAGCAAGGCGGCCACGCCCGCGGCGGCGGCGCCGGTGACGAGGGGGCGGCTTTTCGCGGCTTCCACCGCGCCCTCGGCGATCGCCTCGCCCTTGCGCTTGATTCCTTCGACCGCCTCGCCCGCGATGCGCTTGGGGCGCAGCCGGCCCTGGATTTCCTGCGCGGTGGCCAGTACTTGCTCGCGCGCCCGCGCGGCATCGGCCTTGGCTTTGCCGATGTCGCTCATTCGGGCGCCTTCGAAACTTTCGAGACCGCGATCCCGACGCACACGCCCGCGATCAGCAAAACGATGACCGCCGCCACCGCAAGGCCGCCGGCCACCCCCAGCCAGGCCGCCAGCGCCATGCCGAATGCCGCGATCAATACGATCAGCGCCGCCTGCACCAGCAGGATCGCGGTCACGATCAGCGGCACCGCGATCTTGGCGCGATCGACCCAGGCGAGCGCCGTGCTTTTGACGACGCCGATCTCGGCCTTCACATAGGCCTTGGTCTCATCGATCAGCCGCGCGATCAGCTCGCGGACCGATTCCTCCTTCCCCCCCACAGGCGTCAAGCGTCGCTCGTCGGCTTCGTGGGTTTTGCATCTGCAAGTTTGTTGGCGCTGTCCATGCCGGCTTTGGCGAGCCGGGCGATGATGAAGCCTAGCACCGCCGCCGTACCAACCGCCACTGCCGGCGCCTTGGCGACGAGATCGCGGGCTTCGGTGAACAGTTCGTCCACATCCTTGCCCTTCAGCGCTTCGTTGAACGTCTCGATTCCCGACGACGCCCGGCGCGCATAATCGCCATATTGGCTGCCGATCTTGTCATCGACCTGCGCGGCGGCATCGTTGATCAAAGCCAGCAGCTCGTCGAGCGCGCCGGTCGCCCGCTCCTTGCCCTGCACGGCATAATCGCGGGCCTTGTCGTAACCCTGCGTGCGCCAGCCCTCGATCTTGTCGAAGAAGGCGGCATTGCCGCCGCTGCCGCCGTTGCCGAAATCGCTCTTGATGTCGTCGCCACTTACGCCGGCGCCGTTGATGACGTGATCGGTGCCCTCGGGCAGGTCGGTATCGGCCATGACTCGGTCTCCAAAAATCCCGTGTTTTGCCACTCTAACACAGACGCGCTTGCCTGCGTTCCATATCGCAGGCGGAATTATTGCCTGTTTGCCGCGCGCCCGATAGAGGCTGGCGCAATTCCTCCCAAATTTCCGAAAGGCCCTTGAATGACCGCGATCGTCGACGTCCACGCCCGTACCGTGATCGACAGCCGCGGCAATCCCACGGTGGAGGTGGATGTTACGCTGGAGGACGGCAGCTTTGGCCGCGCCGCGGTGCCCTCGGGCGCATCGACCGGCGCGCGCGAAGCAGTCGAGAAGCGTGATGGCGACAAGAGCCGCTGGGGCGGCAAGGGCGTCGATCAGGCGGTCGATGCGGTCAACGGTGAGATCGCCGAGGCGGTCGAGGGGCTGGAGGCCGAGGATCAGGCCGAGATCGACGCGGCGATGATCGAGCTCGACGGCACCGACACCAAGAGCCGGCTCGGCGCCAACGGCATCCTCGGCGTCTCCCTCGCGGTCGCCAAGGCGGCGGCGGAATCGCGCGGCCTGCCGCTCTATCGCTATGTCGGCGGCGTCGCGGCGCATGTGTTGCCGACGCCGATGATGAACATCATCAACGGCGGCGCGCACGCCGATAATCCGATCGATTTCCAGGAATTCATGATCATGCCGGTCGGCGCCGACAGCATGATCGAGGCGCTGCGCTGCGGCACTGAGGTGTTCCACACGCTCAAGGGCAAGCTGCACGCCAAGGGCCTGGCGACGGCGGTGGGTGACGAGGGCGGCTTCGCGCCCAACCTCTCGAGCCCCAAGGCCGCGTTGGACTTCATCATGGAGAGCATCGAAGCGGCCGGGTACAAGCCCGGCGAGGAAGTGGCGATCGCGCTCGATTGCGCCGCCAGCGAGTTCTTCAAGGGCGGCGTCTATGATCTGGAAGGCGAGGGGCGGAAGCTCTCGTCCGAACAGATGGCCGATTATCTCGCCGAACTTGCCGCCGCTTATCCGATCGTTTCGATCGAAGACGGCATGGCCGAGGATGATTGGGACGGCTGGAAGATCCTCACCGACAAGCTCGGCGCCAAGGTCCAGCTGGTCGGCGACGATCTGTTTGTCACCAATCCCAGGATCCTTGCCGAGGGCATCGGCAAGGGCCTCGCCAATTCGCTGCTGGTCAAGGTCAACCAGATCGGCACGCTCAGCGAGACGCTGGACGCGGTCGCGATGGCGCAGCGCGCGGGCTACACCGCTGTGATGTCACATCGCTCGGGCGAGACCGAGGATTCGACGATCGCCGATCTCGCGGTCGCCACCAACTGCGGCCAGATCAAAACCGGCAGCCTCGCCCGCTCGGACCGGCTCGCCAAGTACAACCAGCTGCTGCGCATCGAAGAGGAACTGGGTGCGATCGGGCAATATGCTGGCCGCGGCGCGCTGAAGCGCTAGGCGGTGGGCCGGTCTCCCGGCCAGGGTCTGACCGCATGCAATAAATAAGTCCGCCGAGCCGTGCATCCTTGGCGGCGGCTCGTCGTTATCGCGTGCATGTATCAGTTGCTTTGCTGTTGTTTTAATTATGTTTTTTTTGCGCACCTCGATTTCTCGTGCCGGTGAGCCCAGAGACGCGCAATTTTGTGCAGGCGTTGGGCGATCAAGGCGCCTTCGGTCCGCAAAGGGCGCCCCGATTCCCGGCCTCACTCTACCCACCGATACTACGCCGACGACGACCCCAGCCGAAGATCTCGGCAATGGCGGCACCAGCAACGTCCCCGAGCCTTCGGTGTGGATGATGATGATCGGAGGGTTCCGGTGATGGCAACGACCGCGATGGTCGCGCCCCCCGTGCGCCACGCGCTCTACGCCGCCACCGCGCCGGCCCACCAGCGCCGCCTCACCGCCGCCTATGACGCGACCGAGCCCTGCGCAGCACCAACGCTCGCTATCGCTGCCGATTGAGCCTTAGCGGCGGTCGCGCAGCGTCGGCGCCGAACTGGACGAGCTTCAGCCCTTTTCCGTCGTCTCGCCCGTCCACTCATCATTCTCATGATCGCGATCGGCCTGTTCCTTGGTCTTGTGGATCACGCCGTCCTTATGTTCGGGCGGGCCGTAGATTGTGTAGAGTCGCAGCGGCGTGGCGCCGGTGTTGATGACATTGTGGCGCGCGCCCGCGGGGACGATCACCGCGAAATCATCCTCCACTGCATTGGCGACGCCGTCGATCCGCACCTCGCCCGATCCTTCCTCGATTCGGAAGAATTGATCGCGGTCCTCATGGACCTCTTCGCCGATCTCCTCACCCGGTTGCAGCGTCATCAGCACGAGCTGGAGATGCGCGCCGGTGTAGAGAACTTGGCGAAAATCCTCGTTCGCCACGGTCAGCTTTTCGATATTGTCGCAATAGCCCTTCATCGCATGCTCCTGAGCGCGGTTTCAGGCAGACAACGGCGCGTTGGGCGGCCCGTTCCCGAAACGATGGCGCCACGGCGATCATGTGGAATTGCAGCAACTTGCGTTAACCATTGAGCCTGCTGCGATTTCCTGCCGCGCAAGCGAATTTTTGCGCGGCGGATCAAAAAAGCTGCTTGCGTGGGGGGTGGCCCAATGACACTATCCCTAGTGCCGAGGCCAGGGGGCCGGCACAATATTGAGATATTCCCGGGCGATACCTATATCGCAACGGGCAGCGCTTTCCCTGTGAAACATGGGGATGGATGGTGGCGCGCGTCTCGATTGAATCCGCCCTCTGAACTACAGTAGGGGAGCGATCCCCGAGTCGAACGAAATAGGAACGGGGACGGGTTATGGACCTTTCAGGCAGCAGCGATCGGGATAGCAACGATATGGCCACTCTTCTCGATTCTCCCCCCGCCCAGGTGGCGAGCGGCCCGAAGCTCTATGCGCTGGATGTCGATCATTCGCGCGATGCCCTGCTCACCGATTTCGGCAGGGAGACGCTCAAGGATCGCTATCTGCTGCCGGGCGAGAGCTTCCAGGATCTCTTCGTCCGCGTCGCCTCCGCCTATGCCGACGATCAGGCGCACGCCCAGCGCATCTACGATTATATCTCGAAGCTGTGGTTCATGCCCGCCACGCCGGTGCTGTCGAACGGCGGCACGGGGCGGGGGCTGCCGATCAGCTGCTTCCTCAACCAGGTCAATGACAGCCTCAACGGCATCGTCGATACCTGGAACGAGAATGTCTGGCTGGCCTCGCGCGGCGGCGGCATCGGCACCTATTGGGGCGCGGTGCGCGGCATCGGTGAGCCGGTGGGGCTCAACGGCAAGACCAGCGGCATCATCCCCTTCGTCCGCGTGATGGATTCGCTGACGCTGGCGATCAGCCAAGGTTCGCTGCGGCGCGGATCGGCGGCGGTGTACCTCGATGTCTCGCACCCCGAGATCGAGGAGTTCCTCGAAATCCGCAAACCCTCGGGCGACTTCAATCGCAAGGCGCTCAACCTGCACCACGGCGTGCTGCTGACCGACGAGTTCATGGAAGCGGTGCGCACCGGCTCGAGCTTCGATCTCAAATCGCCCAAGGACGGCTCCAAGCGTGGCGAAGTCGATGCGCGCGCCTTGTTCCAGAAATTGGTCGAGACCCGGCTGGCGACGGGCGAGCCCTATATCGTTTTCTCGGATACGGTGAACCGCGCGATGCCCAAGCATCACCGCGATGCCGGCCTCAAGGTTTCGACCTCGAACCTCTGCTCGGAAATCACGCTGCCGACCGGCACGGATCAGTACGGCAAGGATCGCACCGCGGTCTGCTGCCTGTCCTCGCTCAACCTCGAGACGTGGGATGAGTGGAACGGCGACAAGAATTTCATCGAGGATGTGATGCGCTTCCTCGACAATGTCCTGCAGGATTATATCGATCGCGCCGAGCCCGGCATGGAGCGCGCCAAATATTCGGCGGAGCGCGAGCGGTCGGTGGGCCTCGGCGTGATGGGCTTCCACAGCTTCCTCCAGGCGCGCGGCCTGCCCTTTGAGGGGGCGATGGCCAAAAGCTGGAACATGCGCATTTTCAAGCACATACAGGCGGGTGTTAACGAAGCTTCGATGCAGCTGGCGATCGAGCGCGGGCCGTGCCCCGATGCCGCCGACATGGGCGTGATGGAGCGATTCTCGTGCAAGACGGCGATCGCGCCGACCGCATCGATCAGCATCATCTGCGGCGGCACCAGCGCCTGCATCGAGCCGATCCCGGCCAACATCTACACGCACAAAACGCTGTCAGGCAGCTTCTCGATCAAGAATCCGTACCTCGAAAAGCTGCTCAGCGAGAAATCGAAGAACAGCGATGCGGTGTGGAATTCGATCCTGGAGCGCGGCGGATCGGTCCAGCACCTCGATTTCCTGAGCGCGGACGAGAAGGATTGCTACAAGACCAGCTTCGAGATCGACCAGCGCTGGCTGATCGAACTCGCCGCCGATCGCACGCCTTACATCGATCAGTCGGCCAGCCTGAACCTGTTCATCCCGGCGGATGTCGAGAAGTGGGATCTGCTGATGCTCCACTTCCGCGCCTGGGAACTGGGCATCAAATCGCTCTATTACCTCCGCTCGAAGTCGATCCAGCGCGCGGGCTTCGCCGGCGGCGTCGAAGCCGACAACACGATCGATCTGCGCCAGATCGAGGTGGAGGCGAAGGATTATGACGAGTGTCTGGCGTGCCAGTAAAACAGAAAAGCCCCTCCCCTTTAGGGGAGGGGTTGGGGTGGGGGACGCCACTGATGTCAGCGCGCCGTATCTACGACTCCCCCACACCCCGACCCTCTCCCCTGAAGGGGAGAGGGGGAAGCGCTCAGGCCTCTTCTTCGAACGTCACCGCCACATCGGCGTTGGCGCTGAGGCGCACCTTGTCGCCTTCGACTTCGGCGATCAGGCCCTGCGAGATATAATGGTGATGGCCTTCGTGGCTGCCTTGCCCGCTGTCCTTCTTGGTCAGCTTGATGCGGTCGCCGTCGACATGATCGACGGTGCCGACATGCACGCCATCGGCGCCGATAACTTCCATATGTTCCTTGATCTGGCTGAGATCGGCCATCGTCACTCTCCTGCTTGGGGTGGTTCGGATGCGGAACGCGCGTCCCGCCGAAAAGCCGCATCCCCCCGCCATTGGCCGTACCCCGGCGCAGGCCGGGGTCCAGAGCCCCGGCGTTGTCGATCCTGGGCCCCGGCCTGCGCCGGGGTACAAGAAAAACGATCTCGCCGCCGCGCCGCCTCATGCTTGGCCGCAAGCCGCACGCACCCCATATCCATCGTATCGTAAGAAGGACCGCCCAAATGTCCCTCCTCAAGGCCAGCCGCACCTACAAGCCCTTCGAATATCCCTGGGCCTATGAATATTGGAAGCGCCAGCAGCAGCTCCACTGGCTGCCCGAAGAGGTGCCGCTGGGCGAGGATTGCCGCGATTGGGCGCAGAAGCTGACCGAGCAGGAGCGCAACCTGCTTACCCAGATCTTCCGCTTCTTCACGCAGGCCGATGTCGAGGTACAGGATTGCTACCACGAGAAATATGGCCGGGTGTTCAAGCCGACCGAGGTGAAGATGATGCTCACCGCTTTCTCCAATATGGAGACGGTGCATATCGCCGCCTACAGCCACCTGCTCGATACGATCGGCATGCCCGAGAGCGAATACAGCATGTTCCTTCAGTATAAGGAGATGAAGGACAAGCACGATTATCTCGGCCAGTTCGGCGTCGAGACGGATGAGGATATCGCGCGCACGCTGGCGATGTTCGGCGGCTTCACGGAAGGGCTGCAGCTCTTCGCCAGCTTCGCGATGCTGATGAACTTCCCGCGCCAGAACAAGATGAAGGGCATGGGCCAGATCGTCACCTGGTCGATCCGCGACGAAACCTTGCATTGCGAGGGCATCATCCGCCTGTTCCACGCCTTCTGCCAGGAACGGAACTGCCTGACCCCGGCGGTGAAGGACGATATCCTCGATATGTGCCAGAAAACGGTGCGGCTGGAGGATGCCTTCATCGATCTGGCGTTCGAACAGGGCCCGGTCGCGGGGATGACGCCCAAGGATATCAAGAAATATATCCGCTACATCGCCGATTGGCGGCTGGGCCAGCTCGGCCTCAAGCCGATCTACATGATCGAGGAGCATCCGCTGCCCTGGCTGGCGCCGATGCTCAACGGCGTGGAGCACGCCAACTTCTTCGAAGCCCGCGCGACGGAATATTCCAAGGCCGCGACCAAGGGCCAGTGGAACGAAGTGTGGGACGCCTTCGATCGGCGCAAGACGGCGAAGGCCAGCGCCGAGGCCGCGGCCAACGAGGATGCGGGGACGGGCGGCGAGGGCGGTTTGTTCAGGCATGCCGGGGTGGCGGCGGAGTAGGTGGCGTGAAGGAGAGGGTCTCTTTGGTCGGCGCTCATCTTGATCGAGTTTTGGGGTTCTTTTCCCGTCTAGAAAGTAAGTCGTCGATCATATTCACGGCCAACGTTGGGGTGCTGGCTGTGATGCTATACAACCTCGACTATAAGGATATTTCGGTTTGGTATGTAGCATCGCCTTGCCTAATAGCCTGTTGTCTAATAGCGATATCTCTAAGTCATCTATTTTTAGCTTCATATCCATCGCTGAAAGGTGGAGAGGAGTCTATGTTTTATTTCAAGTCTATAGGCTCACGAACTGAACAAAAGTACATTAGTGAATTTCTTTCTGCTTCCGACGATGATATCGAGAAGGATATCTTAGGCCAGATTTGGCGAAACTCTCAAATTCTTGCCGAAAAGTTTTCTCATGTTGAGAAGGCATTTCGCTACAGCTTAATATCAACAGTACCATGGGTTTTATTCCTATTGGCTTCTAGTGTTCTTCACAGTCGGTCGATTGTGGTAAAATAAGATGCCTAATAAAGAAGAACTACAGAAACACGTTGACGATATATTAGGGATTGCGTGGGATGTCCGCGATGGCACAACGGTTCCTTCAACGGAAACTGTAACGCTCAAAAATGGCGCGGTCAAAATAAATGCAGCATTCCTTTATGCTGACCTAGCATCTACATCGCAGCTGGCGCGGGTGTGCCCGTGGGAAACGACGGCCAAAATTATTCGAGCTTATTTGGATACATCTGTCAGAATCATAAAGTCGTATAGCGGAGAAATACGAAGCTTTGACGGTGATCGCGTCATGGGCGTCTTTATAGGGGATGCAAAAAATAGTAGGGCCACTAAAGCTGCCCGCGAGATATTTTATACAGTTGAGTATATTCTTGGACCGAAAGCCATAGAAAAATTCAACTCCATAAAAAATAATAACATTAAACTTAAGAACTGCGTTGGAATAGATTATGGTGACGCGCGAGCGGTTCGTGCTGGTATTAGAAATAGTAACGATCTAATATGGATAGGAAAGGCCCCAAGTCTAGCTGCTAAGCTATCTGATATTAGAAATTATGCAAACTGCGTATATATTTCAAAAGCCTCTTATGATGCCATTAATGAAAGTGCGAAATACGAGAATAATAAAAACATCTGGACTGCGCAAAAACTTCCTTTTGCGGGAATAAGCGAAACCGTATATTCGACAAACTATACGAAGACTCCGTAAGCTAAACGGATCTATTATAGTTTTTCGCATTTACGCTCTTGGCGTTTCGCAGGCCTAAATCTCTGAGCTATGCTATAGGTTGTATCACTGTTGCGATGCAACCTTCCTTCACAATCAGTTCCCGCCCCGTTTCCGCGTAAAAATCCGTAGTTTTAGACCAGATCGGACCAATCGTAGAGCGGCGCCATGCCCCTCTTCTATTTTCATCATCAGGAATGTGGCGATCTGTCTGCGGACAAGGTCGGCCATGCGTGCCCCGATCTCCAGGCGGCCGAACTCCATGCCTTCACCGTCGCGCGGCAGATCATGGCACGCGAGATTCTGGAGCATGGCGAGCTGTGCCTGGGCTGCGCCATCGACGTCCACGACGATCAGGATCGCTTCCTGCTTAGCGTGCCGTTCCGCCGCGCGGTGGTCGTCACCAACGCCTGACGCGGCTCTGCCTGTCGGGCGACCAATGATCCTGTGATCGCGGGCTTCAGCGCGCTCTGTACCCCGGCGAAGGCCGGGCCCAGTTGGGCAGCCTTGATAAGATAGAAAACGCCGTCACCATCCCCGTTTCGCTACTGGGCCCCGGCCTTCGCCGGGGTACATGTTTGGGGTGGGGCAACCACGGATGAAGTCCGGGTGATGCCGGGATGGGGCAGGGACGGCGCCCGCTACCAATCCCTCAATTTTCGCGCGGCTATGGCCCACAGCCCGCTAACCTATCGGCCGCTCTTTCTCATCGTCGGCGTTTCGAGGTTCGCACCCAATCTGGCGGCATCCGTCCGCAAGCCTCAACTTCCTCAACTTCGCCTATGCACGTAGCATGGTGATCGAGGGCGCGCGCGCCCGCATAGACCTCACTTTCGCCTCACCTTCCGGCCTTCCCCGGCGGCGCGGCATCACCCTTCGATTGACGGGCGCGGCCCCCGTGCCTATCTCGCCAGCAACATCCGGCCGCCTCGTGCGCGCGTCCTTTCGCGCGCGCCTCGCAGTGTATGGCCCATCACTCAGGGAACCCGCATGTTCGCCGGCATTGCCAAGGCCATTTTCGGATCGTCCAACGATCGCTACGTCAAGTCGATGCAGCCGCTGATCGCCAAGATCGCGGCCTACGAACCCACGATCTCGGCGATGACGGACGAGGAGCTTGCCGGCCAGACCGCCAAGTTCCGCGCTTTGCTCGCCGATGGCGAAACGCTCGACAGCCTTCTGCCCGAGGCCTTCGCCACGGTGCGCGAGGCGGCCAAGCGCGTGCTCGGCCAGCGCCATTACGATGTCCAGATGATCGGCGGCATCGTCCTCCATCGCGGTGAGATCGCCGAGATGCGGACGGGCGAGGGCAAGACTTTGGTCGCCACGCTCGCGGTCTATCTCAATGCGCTGCCCGGCGCCGGCGTCCATGTCGTCACGGTCAACGATTATCTCGCCGCGCGCGATGCCGAATGGATGGGCCGGGTCTATCGGTTCCTGGGCCTCACCGTCGGCACGATCGTCCCCAACATCTCGGACGAGCAGCGCCGCATCGCCTACAACAGCGATATCACCTACGGCACGAACAACGAGTTCGGCTTCGATTATCTGCGCGACAATATGAAGTATGAGCGCAGCCACATGGTCCAGCGCCCCTTCGTCTATGCGGTGGTGGACGAGGTGGATTCGGTGCTGATCGATGAGGCGCGCACGCCGCTGATCATCTCCGGCCCGACCGAGGACAAGAGCGAACTCTACATGCGCGTCGATGCGATCGTGAAGACGATCGATCCGATCTCCTACGAGCATGACGAGAAGCAGCGCTCGGTGATCCTCACCGAAGACGGCACCGAGCTGATGGAGCGCGCGCTGGAGGATGCCGGCCTGCTCCAGGGCAGCAATCTCTACGATTTCGAGAATACCCTGGTGGTCCATCACCTCAATCAGGCGCTCAAGGCCAATGTCGTGTTCAAGCGCGACACCGATTATATCGTCAAGGATGGCAAGGTGATCATCATCGATGAATTCACCGGCCGCATGATGGATGGCCGCCGCTGGTCCGATGGCCTGCACCAGGCGGTCGAGGCCAAGGAAGGCGTCAATATCGAGCCCGAGAACCAGACGCTCGCCTCGATCACCTTCCAGAATTATTTCCGCATGTACCCCAAGCTCGGCGGCATGACCGGCACCGCCGCGACCGAGGCCAACGAATTCCACCAGATCTACAAGATGAACGTCGTCACCATCCCGACGAACGTGCCCGTCCAGCGGATCGACGAGGATGACGAATTCTACAAGAACCTCGGCGACAAGTTCGCCGCGATCACCAAGGGCATCCGTGAAAAGCAGGAGATCGGCCAGCCCGTGCTGGTTGGCACCGTCTCGATTGAAAAGAGCGAGCTGCTGAGCGAGTTCCTCACCAAGGAAGGCGTGACCCACAACGTGCTCAACGCGCGCTACCATGAGCAGGAGGCGCTGATCGTGGCGCAGGCCGGGCGGATGGGCGCGGTGACGATCGCCACGAATATGGCCGGACGCGGCACCGATATCCAGCTCGGCGGCAATCTCGAATATCGCATGATGGCCGAACATCCCCAGCTCGAAGCCGGATCGGTGGAGTATGAGGCCGCGGCCGAGCGTATCCGCGGCGAGATCGCGCTGGAAAAGGAGCGGGTGCTCGCCGCCGGCGGTCTGTTCGTGCTCGGCACCGAGCGGCATGAGAGCCGCCGCATCGATAATCAGCTGCGCGGCCGCGCGGGCCGTCAGGGCGATCCGGGGCTCAGCCGCTTCTACCTCAGTCTCGACGATGATCTGCTGCGCATCTTCGGCCCGCAGACGATGTTCGCCAAGATGATGAACAAGAATCTGGAGGATGGTGAGGCGATCATCAGCCCCTGGATCTCCAAGGCGATTGAGACCGCGCAGAAGAAGGTCGAGGCGCGGAATTACGATATCCGCAAACAGGTCGTCGAATATGATGACGTGATGAACGATCAGCGCAAGGTCGTCTACGAACAGCGCGCCGATATCATGGATGCCGAGGCGGTCGACGATGTCGTCGCCGATATGCGCACCGAGACGATCAATGCGATCGTCGGCGCCGCCTGCCCCCCTGGCTCCTATCCCGAGCAGTGGGACCTGCCCGCGCTCAAGACGCAGATCGCCGAGATCATCGCGATCGACGTGCCGATCGAGGATTGGCTGGCCGAGGATCGCATCGATCCCGAGCTGATCGTCGAGCGCGTGAGCGCGCAGAGCGAGGCTGAGATGGCGGCCAAGATCGCCGAGGCCGGCGAGCAGATGTGGCGCGATGTCGAAAAGAGCATCCTGCTGCAGACGCTCGATCATCACTGGAAGGAGCATCTCTCCACGCTCGATGCGTTGCGCCAGGTGATCCACCTCCGCAGCTATGCGCAGAAGACGCCGATCAACGAATATAAGCAGGAGGGCTTCGCGCTCTTCGAGAAGATGCTGAGCGATATCCGCGAGGACGTCACCCGCTCGCTGAGCCACATCCGCTTCAACATGGCGCCCGCCGAGCTGCCGCCCCTGCCGCCGATGCCCGATTTCATCACGACGCACATCGATCCGCTCACCGGGCTCGATGACAGCGCCGATCAGGAAAGCGCGACGGGGTTCTTCACCACGCGCCTGCCGCCGCTTTCGGCGCCACAGCCTGATCTGCCGATCGATCTCGGCGATCCGGCGAGCTGGGAAGGCAAGATCGGCCGCAATGCGCCCTGCCCGTGTGGGACGGGGCGGAAGTACAAGCACTGCCACGGACAGGTTGGCTGAAACCTATTCCCCTCCCTGAAGGGGAGGGGTTAGGGGTGGGTTGCGAAGCGAGGGGGCTCGATGCCCCCGAGCGTAGCTTTAGCGAAACGGAAGAGAGTCTCTTGGGCGCGCAGACGCGCGCACCCACCCCCAACCCCTCCCTTTCAGGGAGGGGAGGAGGCTAGCTCCGCTCGAGCGGTTTCAGTGCGAACCAGATATAGGCGACGGTGCCGCCCAGCACGAGTATCGCCAGCGCGTGATGGTACGGAACATCATCATGGTTGCCGAGATAATTGGCGACCGCGCAGCCGACCGACGCTACCAAATATTGCCAGATATGATCGCGCGGCTCGCCCTCGCTGGAGGAGCGCTGCAGGAACAGCACGATCAGGCCCGCAAAGATTGCGACCGTGACCCAATCGTAAATCGTTTCCAAACAGCCTCTCCTCGAAGGGCGCGCGATGCCATGGGGATAGCGGCCATGCAAGCGTTGCTCAGGTAACGCGCCCGCCTTCGATCGCAACGTCGCGCCATGCCCCGCTTGCCATCACATCGCCAATGATCCCGGTCGCGTACAAGATATCGGCATGGCTCAGCGTCAGCGGCGTCAGCCCAAAGCGGGCGATGTCCGGCGCGCGATAGTCCCCGATCACCCCGCGTTCGATCAGTGCGGTGATGATCCGCTGCGCGTCCGGGTGATGGAGGGCGATGTGGCTGCCGCGCAGGGCGGGATCGCGCGGGGTCAGGATCGTCAGCTCGGGACAAAGCGCCTCGATCCGCGCTGCAAACAGATCGAATAGCCTGACCGACTTCGCCCATAACCGATCCATGTCGACACGCTCGAACAGCGTCAGGCTCTCTTCCAGCGCGAGCAGGCTCAGCATCGGCTGCGTACCGCCGAGGAAACGCGCGATGTCGGGCGCGGGGCGATACTGGCCGTCAAACGCGAAGGCATCGGCATGCCCCCACCAGCCTGCGATCGGCGAGCGAAGCTTCGCCTGCAGCGCGCTCGCCACGTAAAGCCACGCCGGCGCCCCGGGTCCGCCATTGAGATATTTGTAGCTGCATCCCACCGCGAGCGAGGCGCCATCGCGGGCCAGATCGAGCGGCACCGCCCCGATACTATGGCTGAGATCCCAGACGATGCGCGTGCCGTGCCGCCGCGCTCGCTCTTCCAACGCGGCGATGTCGGCGCGCGCGGCGGTCCGATAATTGACCTGGGTAATCACCGCCGCCGCCACGTCAGCGACGAGCGCATCGACCATTCCGCTACCGGCGACCAGACGGAAGGGCCGGCCGAGCAGCCGCGCGGCTTCCTCGGCAACATAGGTATCGGTTGGGAAGTTGTCGGCCTCGGCGATGATCGCGCCATCCCGCGTGCCCGCCGCCGCCATGATCAGCTTGAACAGATTGACCGAGGTGGAATCGGTGGCGATCACTTCACCGTCACTCACGCCGAGCAACCGCGCGATACGATCCCCGATCCGGCGCGGCGCATTCCACCAGTCGGCCTCGTTCCAACTCCGGATCAGCCGCTCGCCCCATTCGTGCCGCGCCACCGCTTCCAGCCTGGCAGCCACAGAGCGGGGCAGGGCCCCGAGCGAATTGCCGTCGAGGTAGATCACCCCCTCGGGAAGTGCGAAGCGATCCCGGAATTCCGCGAACGGATCGGCGCGGTCCAGCGCTTCGGCATCGGGGAGGGTCGGCATGATTGTGTGTTGCCGGGCTGCGCGCCCTCGGGCAAGTTTGGTCATTGAACCGGGGGACATGATGGCGGCCAATGCGCAAGCGGTGATCGGAGAGGCCGATCGCGATAAGGGCCTTGTTCGCGGCATGGGTGCGATCGCCTTCGCCGCCGCCATTGCCAATGAGGTGGTGGGCGCGGGCATCTATCGCCTTCCCGCCGCGATGGCCGCCGCCGCCGGCGTGGCCTCGCCACTGGCTTATCTCGGCTGTCTCGTCGCGATGGGCGCGGTGGTGCTGTGCTTCGCCGAGGGCGGCAGCCGCGTGCCGACCAGCGGCGGCCCGTATGGTGTGATCGCTGCGGCGCTGGGGCCGATGGCGGGCTTCGTCGCCGGCGTCCTGCTCTATCTCTCCTGCGTGCTGGCGCTGGGCGGGGTCGCGGCGGCTTTCGCCGATACCGCGGACGCGGCCTTTCCCGCGCTGGAGGGCACCGGCGCCCGTATCGGGATCATCGTCGTGGCGCTGGGCGGCATCGCCTGGATCAATGTCGCGGGAGTAGAGACCGCCGCGCGGATCATCAGCTGGGCGACCTTCGTCAAAGTGCTGCCGCTGATCTTCTTCGTGATCGTCGGCGGCATCGCCATCCTTTCCGGCCACAGCACCAGCACGCCGCTGCCGCACCGTCCTGGCGAGGGTATCGGCGAGGCGGTGATCCTCGCCTTGTTCGCGCTCTCCGGCATGGAATCGCCGCTGGCCGCATCCGGCGAGGTGACCAACCCGACGCGCAACATCCCGCGCGCCCTGATTCTGGGGATGGGCGCGATCGGGCTGCTCTATATCCTGATCCAGCTCGTTGCGCAGGGTCTGCTCGGTGCCGGGCTGATCGGCTCCAAGGCGCCCCTGGCCGATGCGCTCGGCATGCTCGATCCTCGACTGCGCGCGCTGATGCTCGTCGCCGCATCCTTCTCGATGCTCTGCTGGCTGGCGAGCGATCTGCTCGGAGCGCCCCGCATGCTCTTCGCCTTTGCGCGAGATGGGACGATACCAGCGCTATTCGGCCGCCTGCATCCGCGGCGGAAGACGCCGCATGTCGCGATCTGGATCCACGCGCTGCTCGCGATGGCGCTGGCGATCACCGGCACGTTCAAGCAGCTCGCGATCTTCGCGTCTCTCGCGGCGGCGGGGCTTTATCTGCTCGGCTGCGGTTCGGCCTGGGTATTGCGGCGGCGGGACGTCGCGCTGCTCGGCGATCCGCTCGCCTTGCCCGGGCTGCCGCTGATCGCCATCATCGGCATGGGGAGCATGGTGGCGATCATCGGCCTTGGCCAATGGAGCGAGATCGGCGCGTTCTTGGCGGTCTGTGTTCTGAGCGCGCTGGGCTTCCTAATGATGCAGCGCATCAAGCGCGCCTAGAGGCACGCCTCGAGATAAGGCTGATCGAAGCCGAACTGTTTGGCTTTATCCAGCGTATAAGGGCGCAGACCCGCAGCCTTATATTCGCCGACGATCTTGCCCTCGGTCGTCTCGTCCAGATATTCGAACTTGAACAGCTCCTGGGTGACGATCACCTGCCCTTCCATCCCGATCACTTCGGTGATGCTGGTCACGCGGCGCGATCCGTCGCGCAGGCGCTTGACCTGGATCACCATATCGACCGAGTCCGCAATCTGGCGGCTGATCGCTTCCTTGGGCACCTTGATGTCGCTCATCATCACCATATTCTCCATGCGCGCGAGCGCCTCGCGTGGGGAATTGGAGTGGAGCGTACACATCGATCCATCGTGGCCGGTGTTCATCGCGGCGAGCATGTCGAAACACTCCGCGCCACGAATTTCGCCGAGGATGATGCGATCGGGGCGCATACGCAGCGCATTCTTGACGAGATCGCGGATGTTGACCTCGCCCTGACCTTCCAGGTTCGGCGGCCGCGTTTCTAGCGGTAGCCAATGCGGCTGCTGCAGGCGAAGCTCGGCCGCGTCCTCGATCGTCAGCACGCGCTCGCCGGGGTCGATCATTTTGGAGATGGCGTTGAGCATCGTCGTCTTGCCGGAGCCTGTGCCGCCCGAGATGACGATGTTGAAGCGGCTGGCGCCCGCGATCTTGAGGCAGGTGGACATCGCATCCGACATCGATCCGCCCTTGGCCATCATATCGAGCGTGATCGGCTTGGCGGAGAATTTGCGGATCGAGATGGCGGTGCCGCGCAAGCTGAGCGGCGGCACGATGACGTTGACGCGGCTGCCGTCCTGCAGGCGCGCATCGGCCAGCGGCGTGGTCTGATCGACGCGGCGGCCGACCTTGGAGACGATGCGCTGGGCGATCTGGAAGAGGTGGTTCTCGTCGCGGAACTGGATCTGCGCCAGCTCCAGCTTGCCCTTGCGCTCGACATAGGTCTGCTCGGGCCCGTTGACCATGATATCGCTGATCAGTGGATCGGCAAGCAGCTCTTCCAAGGGGCCGAGACCCAGCAATTCATCGACCAGCACCTTTTCCAGCGCGAACTGTTCGCGCCGGTTGAGCGTGATCTTGAGCTCGTGCAGCACCTCGCCGATGATCGGGCGGAATTCCTCAGCCAGCTCAGTCTTGGAGAGCGAGGCGGCCGCCTCGGCATCGACCCGTTCCAGCAGGCGGGGGAGCACCTGCTCCTTGATCTTGTGGACCGCGGCATCGAAGCCGTCCATCCGGGAAGAGCCCGCCTCGCCTGAGGTGGCGACGCGATTGGCGAGCCGCTCCATCGCGCCCATGCCGTTCTCGGATGCGACGGCATCGAGTGGGGGAAACTGCGCGCCGCCATCGGGGGCCGCGCCCGGGGGAAGGGGGATGCCCATCGTCTTGCCGTCGCTCGCGGATCCTGCCCCGCTGCGCCTGCCGAAAGCACTCATTCCCAATCCCCAAGCTGCGGGCGCACCCGCCGAACATGGGGTTAGTAGCGTCTAAACCTTGATGATCCTTTACGAAGCGCGCTCAGGCCGCTTCGCCGACAGCCTCGGCGAGTACTGTGAGGCCCTTTTCGTTGACCTCGGCAAAGCCGCCCTCGACAGGGATGCGCGCGGTCACGCTGTTGGCACTGGAATAGACGGTCAGTTCGCCGGGGCGGATCACCGACATCACCGGCGCATGGCCCGCGAGCACGCCGAAATCCCCCTCGGTGCCGGGGACGACGACCATATAGACCTCTTCCGAGCGGACGAGCTTTTCAGGGGTCACGAGTTCGAAGTGCAGTGCCATTCTTCAATCTCCCCCCTCCCGCTTGCGGGAGGGGTAGGGGGAGGGGAGTTCATGGGCGAGGGCCAGTAAGCCCTCCCCTAACCCCTCCCGCAAGCGGGAGGGGAACCAGGTTACGCCGCTTCAGCCAGCTTCTTGGCCTTGGCGATCGCCTCGTCGATACCACCGACCATGTAGAAGGCGCTCTCGGGCAGCGCGTCATGCTTGCCTTCGACCACTTCGCGGAACGAGCGGACCGTGTCCTCGACCTGCACGAACTTGCCGGCGATGCCGGTGAAGACCTCGGCGACGTGGAAAGGCTGCGACAGGAAGCGCTGGATCTTGCGGGCCCGCTGCACGGTGAGCTTATCCTCTTCGGAAAGCTCGTCCATGCCGAGAATGGCGATGATGTCCTGCAGCGACTTATACTTCTGCAGCACTTCCTGCACGGCGCGCGCCGTCTCATAATGCTCCTGTCCGACGACCGCCGGGGTCAGCACGCGAGACGTGGAGTCGAGCGGATCGACTGCGGGATAAATGCCGAGTTCGGAGATGGCGCGGTTGAGCGTCGTCGTCGCGTCCAAGTGGGCGAAGGAGGTGGCCGGGGCCGGATCGGTCAAATCGTCGGCAGGCACGTAGATCGCCTGCACCGAGGTGATCGAACCCTTGTTGGTCGAGGTAATACGCTCCTGGAGCGCGCCCATGTCGGTGGAGAGCGTCGGCTGGTAGCCCACGGCCGACGGAATACGGCCGAGCAAAGCCGACACTTCCGACCCCGCCTGCGTGAAGCGGAAGATGTTATCGACGAAGAACAGAACGTCCTGGCCCTCGACGTCACGGAAATATTCCGCGTTGGCGAGGCCCGAGAGCGCGACGCGGGCGCGGGCGCCCGGCGGCTCGTTCATCTGGCCGAACACCAGCGCGACCTTCGAACCCTCGGGCGTCGGATTGCCGTCGGCATCCTTGGCGATGACGCCTGCATCGAGGAATTCGTGGTAGAGATCGTTGCCCTCGCGGGTGCGCTCGCCGACGCCGGCGAACACCGAAACGCCGCCGTGGCCCTTGGCGATATTGTTGATCAGCTCCTGGATCAGCACGGTCTTGCCGACACCGGCGCCGCCGAACAGGCCGATCTTGCCGCCCTTGGCATAAGGCGCGAGCAGATCGATCACCTTGATGCCCGTGACGAGGATAGAGGCCTCGGTCGACTGATCGACGAAGTCCGGTGCCTTATTATGGATCGGGCCCGTGATGTCCGAATTGACCGGGCCGCGCTCGTCGATCGGCTCGCCGATCACGTTGAGGATGCGGCCGAGCGTCATCGGGCCGACGGGCACGCGGATCTGCGATCCGGTGTCCTTGACCTCCTGGCCGCGGGTCAGACCCTCGGTGGAATCCATCGCGATCGTGCGGACCGTGCCCTCGCCGAGATGCTGCGCAACCTCCAGGACAAGGCGGGTCTCGCCGTTGCGCGTCTCCAGCGCGGACAGGATCGCCGGCAGCTCGCCATCGAACGCCACATCGACGACGGCGCCGATGATCTGGCTGATGCGGCCGGTGTTGTTGGTGCCCCCCAAGGGATTCTGGGCTGGGCGGATGTCAGCGGCGGTTGCCATGTGCGTACCTTCTGCTTGGTCGTTCGGTTAGAGGGCTTCGGCGCCCGAGATGATTTCCACCAGCTCGGTCGTGATCGCGGCCTGGCGGGTGCGGTTGTATTGGATCGAGAGGCGGTTGATCATGTCGCCGGCATTGCGGGTAGCATTGTCCATCGCGTTCATCTGCGCGCCGTAGAAACCGGCCTGGTTTTCGAGCAGCGCACGATAGATCTGGATGGCGACGTTGCGCGGCAGTAGTTCGGCGAGGATCGATTCCTCGTCAGGCTCATATTCCACTGCGGCGTTGACGCCCCTGGGACCGTCGTTGGCGGCCTGCGGCACGGCGGCGGGGATCAGCTGGATCGTCTGCGGCAGCTGGACCAGCGCCGACTGGAATTTCGAGAAGACCAGATGCGCGACGTCAAACTCGCCCGCCTCGAAACGCGCGATCAGATCCTTGGCGATCTCCAGCGCATCGGCGAACGCCGCCTTCTTAGCGTGGCTCATGTCATGATCGGCGACAATCATGCCCGGATAGATGCGGCGGATCGCGGCGCGGCCCTTGCGGCCGACGATGTAGAAGCGGACCTTCTTGCCCTGCGCGATCAGCTGATCGGCCTTGATGCGCGCGGCGCGGACGATGTTGGTGTTGAACCCACCCGCCAGACCGCGCTCGCCGGTGGCGACGACGAGCAGCTGCACCTCATCCTTGCCTGTACCGGCCAGCAGCTTGGGCGAATTCGGCCCGATCGTGACCTTCGAGGCGAGGCTCGCCATCACCGCTTCCAGACGCTCGGCATAGGGGCGCCCGGCCACCGCCGCGTCGGTCGCGCGGCGCAGCTTCGCCGCCGCGACGGTCTTCATCGCGCGCGTGATCTTCTGGGTCGATTTGACCGAGCTGATCCGGTTCTTGAGTGCCTTAAGTGACGCCATTGAAAATCAGTCTCTCTTTCCGTTCGTTCCGAGCGAAGTCGAGGAACGTGTCTCGACTACGCTCGACACGAACGGGGAAGGGTTAGGCAAAGGTCTTGGCGAAGCTGTCGAGCGCGTTCTTGAGCTTGGCCTTGGTATCGTCGGTGAAGTCCTTGCTGTCGCGGATCGTGCCGAGGATGTCGGCATGATCCGAACGCAGATAGGCCAGCATCGCCGCTTCGTAGCGGACGACGTCCGAAACGCCGACCGGATCGATGAAGCCATTGGTGCCGGCGTAGATCGACGCGACCTGCTCCTCGAACGGCAGCGGCGCGAACTGCGGCTGCTTGAGCAGCTCGGTCAGGCGCGCGCCGCGGGCGAGCAGCTTCTGTGTGGAGGCGTCGAGGTCCGAACCGAACTGCGCGAACGCCGCCATCTCGCGATATTGCGCCAGCTCCAGCTTGATCGATCCCGCGACCTTCTTCATCGCCTTGGTCTGCGCGGCCGAGCCGACGCGGCTGACCGAGAGGCCGACGTTAATGGCGGGGCGCACACCCTGATAGAAAAGGTCGGTTTCGAGGAAGATCTGGCCATCGGTGATCGAGATCACGTTGGTCGGGATGTAAGCGGAGACGTCGCCGGCCTGCGTCTCGATGATCGGCAGCGCGGTCAGCGAGCCATTGCCGTTATCGTCATTCATCTTCGCGGCGCGCTCGAGCAGGCGGCTGTGGAGATAGAAGACGTCGCCCGGATAGGCTTCGCGGCCCGGCGGACGGCGCAACAGCAGCGACATCTGGCGATAGGCGACGGCCTGCTTGGAAAGATCGTCATAAACGATCACGGCGTGCATGCCGTTGTCGCGGAAATATTCGCCCATCGCGCAGCCTGTATAGGGTGCGAGGAACTGCAGCGGTGCCGGCTCGGACGCGGTCGCGGCGACGACGATGGAATAGTCCATCGCGCCATTCTCTTCGAGCGTCTTGACGAGCTGCGCGACGGTCGAGCGCTTTTGGCCGATCGCGACATAGATGCAGTAGAGCTTCTTGCTCTCGTCGCTGCCCTTATGGGCTTCCTTCTGGTTGATGAACGTATCGATCGCGACGGCGGACTTGCCGGTCTGGCGATCGCCGATAATCAGCTCGCGCTGGCCACGGCCGACGGGAACAAGCGCGTCGAGCGCCTTGAGTCCGGTCTGCACGGGCTCATGCACCGATTTGCGCGGGATGATGCCCGGCGCCTTGACCTCGACGCGGCTGCGCTCGGTCGTCTCGATCGGGCCCTTGCCGTCGATCGGATTGCCGAGACCGTCGACCACACGGCCGAGCAACGCCTTGCCGACGGGCACGTCCACAATCGTGCCGGTCCGCTTGACGACATCGCCTTCCTTGATCTCGGAGTCCGACCCGAAGATCACGACGCCGACGTTATCGGCCTCGAGGTTGAGCGCCATGCCTTGCACGCCGTTCGAAAACTCGACCATCTCGCCGGCTTGGACCTTGTCCAGGCCATAGATGCGGGCGATGCCGTCACCGACCGAGAGAACCGAGCCGACCTCGGAGACTTCAGCGTCCGTACCGAAGTTCGCGATCTGGTCGCGGATGACCTTCGAGATTTCTGCCGCGCGGATTTCCATGTTTAGCCTTTCCCAAAACGACGCCTCGGCGTCGTTATCCTTTCATAGCAGTCGCGAGTGCGTTCAATTTGGTGCGGATCGAGCCATCGATCTGACGGCTGCCCATCCGGACGATCAGCCCGCCGAGGATCGCGGGATCGACCGATGCATCGACCATCACCTCGCTGCCGACCATGCTTTTGAGGCGCGCCTTGAGCGCGGCCATCTGGCCATCGTCGAGCGGATGCGCGGTGACGACTTCGGCGGTGGTCTCACCGCGATGACGCGCCGAGAGCGTCTGGAAGTCACGGATGATAGCGGGGAGGGCTGCGAGCCGGCGATTCTCCGCCAGCAGGCCCAGAAACTTGGTGGTGATCGGATCGATGCCGAGCGAGCCGGCGACTGCCGCGATCGCCTTTTCCGAATCCGCGCGGGTGATCAGGGGGCTGGTGGTCAGCGCCTTGAGATCGCCCGATTCGGCCAGCGCCGACTTCACCGTCGCAAGGCTGGCGCCCACGGCCTCGATCTGTCCGGAATCGCGCGCGAGTTCGAACAACGCCGTCGCGTAGCGGCCGCTGAGGCTCGCTTGTATGCCGCCGGAATGCTCCACGTGGGCGTCCTATCCCCCCTGCTGAATGGGCGCCCCGCGCCATGCCGGGATCGACAGGGCAGGGCAAAAGCGGGCCAGGCCGGGAAGGCCGCCCACATGCTCGCGGGCCGGTTAGCAGCGGCCTCCCCACTATGCAAGGCGGCGCGGCCGGTTTGAAAGCAAGAGGCGGGATGCGGCGCGTACCGAATGCGTTTATCTCCGCCAGATGAACGAAATCGATCCGGAGCAGGCCTGGATGGCGGTGCTGGCGCGCGACCGCAACGCGGACGGTCGCTTCGTGACCGGGGTGATGAGCACGGGCATCTATTGCCGTCCCTCCTGCGCCGCGCGGCATCCCCGGCGCGAGAATGTCCGCTTCTTCGCCGATGGCGGAGCGGCGCGTGCGGCGGGGTTGCGCGCCTGTCTGCGCTGCCGTCCCGACGAGCTGTCGGCAGACCAGCAGGGGATCGCACGCGCCATCGCGCTGATCGATGCTGCCGACGCGCCGCCACGGCTTGAGGTAATGGCCCAGGCCGCCGGGTACAGCCCGCACCATTTCCATCGCCTGTTCAAACGCGCCACCGGCGTTACCCCCGCCGCTTATGCGCGCGGGCTCCGCGCCCGGCGCGCCGAGACCGCGCTGGATCGGGAGCATAGCGTCACCGCCGCGCTCTACGATGCCGGCTATGCCGCGCCATCGCGCTTCTATGCCGAGGCGCGCGATCGGCTGGGGATGACGCCCTCCGCCTGGCGCGCGGGCGGGAAGGGCGTGATGATCCGCTGGGCGCGCGCCGAAACCGATCTCGGCACGCTGCTGGTCGCGGCGACCGACAAGGGCATCTGCCGCGTCGCTTTCGATGAGGACGAGAGCGCATTGCACGCGCGCTTTCCCGCTGCGGTGATCGAGCAGGGGAATGGCGATTTCGGCGCGCTGGTCGAAGACGTTGCGCGGAAGGTCGCTGTGCCTGGCCTGCCGTTGCACCTGCCCCTCGACGTGCGCGGCACCGCCTTTCAGGAAGCGGTATGGGCCGCGCTCGCCGAGGTGCCGCCGGGCGAGACGGTGAGCTATGCCGTGCTTGCCGCTCGCGCGGGCCATCCCGGCGCGACCCGCGCGGCAGGATCGGCCTGCGGCAAAAATCCTGTCGCCTTGCTCGTTCCCTGCCATCGGGCGGTGCGCAGCGATGGTGCGGCGGGCGGCTATGCCTGGGGCATGCCGCGCAAGGCGGCGCTGCTGGCCCGCGAGCGCACGGCGTAACGGTTGCGTCATTGTCGCCCGGCGATTTCAACTTTTAAGATTTTATATGCTACCAAATCGGCGATCAGTGTCCCCATGATCGCGAGACCAGCACTCTGTTATTGAAACCGACCTTCGCCGCGCAGGATCATCCCAAGGAGGAATTGGCGCCCGGGTGGGCCGATCCGCCGCTGGCCTTCGCGCAGCGCTATCGCCGCGTGCTTTTGCCGTTGTTGTATGCGGGCTCGGCGATCCGCCATTTCAATTCGCTGAGCCAGCTCTGGAACGCGCCCGACGGCAGCCTGCTGCAGACTTTGCTCGCGGTGCGGCCCGAGATCTGGACGATGCTGCGGGTCCGCTTCGTGTCCGCGCTATGGCCGGCGCGCGAGCGGTTCGCGCGGATCATCGATCATTGCCAGATCGTCGAGCAGATCGGGCATCCGTTCGATCTCCATCCAAACGAATATGCCGTCCTGCTCAAGCTCGACGAGCTGATGCCCGGCTGCCAGCTCATGCTGGACAGCCCGCGCTGGCTGCTGCGCGAGGGGCTGCTGACGCTCAGCCTGGCGCAAGGGCGCGATCGCTTTTTTTCGATCGCCTTCGTGCTTTCGTGGAATGGCACCGAGCTCACAGCCTATGTCGGCGGTATCCAGGGGCGGCGCGGCGAAGACATCCTAGACTATTATCGCGCCTTCACCAAAGCGTGCTGCACCCGGCCTAAGGATATGGTGGTCGAGCTGTTCCGGATGTTATGCGAGGAGATGGGCGTCAACCGCATCCTCTGCGTCTCGGATCGTATCCGCAACGGCCACACGCCCTACAACAGCACCCGGCCGGACTATGTCGATCCCGTCACGTTCGACTATGACACGCTGTGGCGCGAACGCGGCGGCATCCTGCGCGACGATGGTTTTTTCGATCTGCCATTGCAGGCGCCGGTCAAGGATGAATCCCAGGTGCCGTCCAAACGCCGCGCGCTGCGCCGCAAGCGCTTGGCGCTGTTGGCTAATATCCATACGCGGATGGAAGAGGCTCTCGATCAGCCACGCCATATCCGCATCCTCCAGCACGAACCGGCGTGAGAGCGCCTTCCCTGCCAGGGGGAGGTGGCGCCGAAGGCGTCGGAGGGGGAGGGCCGAGACGCACTATCGAACTCTTCCCGTCCGCCCCCTCCGTCAGCTGCGCTGACACCTCTCCCTGGCGGGGGAGGATTACTTCTTACAGAAAACTATACGGATCCACATCCACAGCGACGCGGACGCCGCGGGGCCATTCCAGCGTGCCCAGCCATTCCCGGATCACGTCCTGCACGTCGAGCGATCGGCGCGCGTGGACCAGCAGGCGCTGGCGATGGCGCCCGCGCAGCATCGACAGCGGCGCGGGGGCGGGGCCGTAGACGTCCATTCCCTCGACTCGCGGCGCGGCGCGGCCGATCGCCTTCGCGGTCGTGACCGCTTCCTCCAGAGCTTCGGAACTGACGATGATCCCTGCGAAACGCCCGAACGGCGGCGCATTGGCGATCTTGCGCGCCTCGGTTTCGGCGGCGGCGAAGCTTTCCGCATCGCCGGAGAGCAGGGCCTGGATTACCGGCGCATCGGGCTCGTGGGTCTGGATCAGCACACGGCCCGGCTTGCTTCCCCGCCCGGCGCGGCCCGCCACCTGCGCGATCTGTTGAAAGCTGCGCTCGGCGGCGCGCAAATCGCCGCCGGAGAGGCCGAGATCGGCATCGATCACGCCGACCAGCGTCAGATTAGGGAAATGATAACCCTTGGTGACAAGCTGTGTGCCGATAACAATATCGATCGCGCCGCTCTCCATCCGCCCGACGAACTCCGCCGCCTTGGCCGGCGACCAGAGCGTATCGGAGGTGACGATCGCGGTGCGCGCATCGGGAAACAGCAAGGCGACTTCGTCGGCGATCCGCTCGACCCCCGGCCCGCAGGCCACGAGGCTGTTCTCATCCTGGCATTCGGGGCAGGCGGCGGGCGGCGGCATGACATGGCCGCAATGGTGGCAGGCCAGCCGCGCGGTCAGCCGGTGCTCGACCATCCAGGCCGAACAATTGGGGCATTTGAAGCGATGTCCGCAGGTGCGGCATAACGTCAGCGGCGCATAGCCGCGCCGGTTGAGGAACAGCAGAGCCTGCTCGCGGCGCTCTAGGGTTTCGGTCAGCGCGGTGACGAGCGCGGGCGCGATCCAGCGGCCACGGTCCGGCCGATTCTGCGTCAGATCGATCGCCTCGATCGCGGGCAAGGTGGCGCCGCCGAACCGCGCGGGCAGTTTGAGCTCCGAATAATGGCCGAGCGCGACCTGATGCCGGGTTTCGATCGCGGGCGTGGCCGAGGCGAGGATGATCGGCACATCCTCGAACCGCGCCCGCATCACCGCCGTATCGCGCGCGTGATACATAACACCGTCTTCCTGCTTGAAGCTTGCCTCATGCGCCTCGTCGACGATGATCAGGCCGAGATCGCGATAGGGCAGGAACAGCGCGGACCGCGCGCCCACCGTCACCGCGGCTTCACCGCCGGATATCGCGCGCCAGGCGCGGCGGCGCTGCGACTGGCGCAGGTCCGAATGCCAGGCCACCGGCGCGACGCCGAACCGTTCGGTGAACCGCTTGAGGAAAGGCTCGGTCAGCGCGATCTCGGGCAGCAGCACCAGCACCTGCCGTCCGTCCCGGATCGCGGCAGCGACGGCTTCGAAATAGACCTCGGTCTTGCCGGATCCGGTAACGCCGTCGAGCAGCCAGGGCGCGAAGCGGCGCGCGCCGATTGCCGCCACCAACGTTTCCGCCGCCGCGCGCTGCGCCGCGTTCAGGTCGGGCGGGGCATGATCGGGATCGGGGATCGGGAAAGGATCATCGACGCGCACTTCCACGGCTTCGATCGCGCCGGCTTTGACAAGTCCGCGGATCACCCCGTCCGAAACATCGGCGATCGTCGCCAGTTCACGGACAATACCCTGGCGGTTTTCGATCCGCTCGAGCGCCTGTTCACGCTGCGGCGTCAGCCGCGGGGGGACGGTCCCGGTGGCGCGATATTCGATGATCGTCCGCCCGCCATCCAGCGCCGATGCGGACGCCAGCGCCATGCGCAGCACCGCGGCGGGTGGGGCGAGATAATAATCGGCGGTCCACTCGATCAGTCGGCGCAACGGCGCCGCAATCGGCGGCAGATCGTAAACACCCGCCAGCGGCCGCAAACGGTTGTCGCCGACCTCGGCATCGGACGGCATCCGCTCCGGTTCCCACACCACCCCCGCCAATTGGCGCGGGCCGAGAGGCGCCAGCACGATCGATCCGGGCTCGACATGGCTATCGGGGTCGATGCGGTAATCGAGCGGCCCGAGCGCGGCGTTGAGCAGCAGGACGCGGGCACGCTTGTTCATGGCCATCAGGTAGCGAGCGGCGCCTGCATTGCAAACCGCCGGTTGGGCGTGCGGAGGATAGACCGCGTTACACTTGTTGACTTCGGCCTTGCGCCGTCCGGGCGTAAAGAGGCTGCAACAGCTTCACGGGAAGTAAGCGTCATGGAACAGTTTCACACCAATCAATCCTCAGGCTCGTCTTCGGGTATGTTGCTTGGCGTTCTCGCCAGCCTGGCGATGTGGGCGGTGATGGCTGCGCTGCGCGTCTATCTCTGATTTCGGCAACCCTGCCGAAGAGAAGGGCGCCCCCAACCCACCCCGCGGGGCGTCCTTCTCACCTTCGGTGTTCAACCTGATTGTGCCTGTTATGATCGTGGTTCAATAGGAAGCATGACTAAAGCTTCGACCCTGCCGGGCTTGATGGCCAGCGCACTTGCTGCGCTGGTCTTTGTCGTGCCGGGGTCGATCGGATCGGCGGGCGCGGCCGTGACCCGCATTCCGCTGGAGGCGGCGCCCGATCAGGGCAATTATCTCTACAAGGTCCAGCGCGGCGATACGATGAAGTCGATCGCCAATCGCTATCTGCTGCACAGCAAGGATCTTGGCATCCTGCTCAATCTCAATCGCGTCCCCGATGCCAATCGCTTGGTGCTCGGCAGCACGGTTACCATCCCGCGCAAGCTGCTGATGGTGGTGCCAGCGCGCGCCGTGCTGGCGGCGTATCGCGGCACGGTGACGCTGGGCGGGGACAAGCCCGCTAAGGTCGGCTCGGTCGTCGTCGAGGGCGCGCGGATCGAGACGGGGCCGAACAGCTCCGCCAGCTTCACGCTGGAAGATGGGTCCACCGTTACGCTGCCCTCGCAAAGCGTGATCCGCATCGATCGCCTTCGCCTGGTGCTCGCCTCGGGCGAGATGCAGCAGATCTTCCGTCTCGATGATGGCAAGAGCCAATATGCCGTCGCGCCCAACCGCGGCCCGGCCAGCAAGTTCGAGGTGCGCACACCGGTTTCGGTCTCCGCCGTGCGCGGCACCGAATTCCGCATCGGCTTCGCGAAAACCGATGCCTCGGCGGTTGCCGAAGTGGTCAAGGATTCGGTCGCGGTCTCTGCCGCCGGCGCGCAGATTCTGGTGCCGCAGGGTTTCGGCGCGAAATCCAGCGCGCTCTCGGTCGGTACGCCGATCAAGCTGCTGCCGCCGCCGCAGGTGGTGCTACCCATCTATCATCGTCCGGATGGATCTTTGGTATTCAACATCGCGCCGCTGGAGAAAGCGGTGCGCTATAAGCTTCAGATCGCTTCGGATCAGGGATTCCAGGATCTGAAGAACGAAGGCGTCAACGAAAAGCCCTCGATCGTCTTCGCAAGCTCCCCCGTCGGCGCCTTCTTCGTGCGCGTCACGGCCTATGATGCGAACGGCCTCGAAGGCCTGCCGCACGTCTACCCCTTCGTCTACAACCCGCGATAATCGCTCTCAGCTCGGTATCCGTCATCCCCGCGCAGGCGGGGACCCATTCGATGTGCCGCTGCTATGGTGGGCGCGCCGATGATGGATTCCCGCCTGCGCGGGAATGACGACCGTTAAGCCGCCATCGCCTTTCTCAGGGTGCGTTGTTGTGCGGCGGCGTCTTGGCGGACTTTGGTGCGGAGTTTGCCGATGTGGCGGCGCTGCCAAAGGCCGGAGGCGAGGAAGGTGGCACCGCCGAGCAGGAACTGCAGCGCGATGACATAATAAGGCCAGCGCATCGTCGCGAGGTTGACGTAGAGCACATAGTAGCGCGGGCTCGGATGATAGCCGAGGTAACGGTACAGCCGGATCAGCGCGCCCGGCAGATCGGAGCGCACCAGCACGCCTTCGCGGTGCGTGATCACCGATCCCGAATGAATGTCGGGCCGCTCGGCGGGCAGGAATTCGACGAAGTAGCGGATGTCCGGGTTGGCGCCTTTGGGCGGGAACAGCGGCGCATAGAGCGCGGTGCGGCGCGCGAACAATATGCCGCGGCTGAACGAGGAGATGCGGCCGTAGCGCAGCGTGCCCCGGAAGGCGGCGGCGCCTTCGTGGATCTGCGGCTGCTGCAGGCTGTCCGGCGTATAGACGCGCGGGTTGTCCATCGAGCTCGGCAGCGCCAGCGTCCAGAGCAAAGCCATCACCGCTGCGAACCACAAGGCCGCGGTGAAGCCGAACAGGAAGTGCATGTAATCGCGCGCCGCCAGCAGCGCGAGCGCGCCCTCCCGCTTCAGCCGCCGGGTTTCCAGAACGTGCGCGACGGACTCATCGTCCAGCCCGATCAGCGCGCGGTTGGCGACGGCGTCCCGCTCGTCCAGCTCACGCGCGCGCCGCCGGCGCAGGATCAGCAGCGCCGGCCAGCCGAAGACCATCGTCAGCAGGCAGAAGTTGAACGTCGGCAGATCCTGCCCGAGCCGATCGAACTGCCATTCCGCCATGATCGCGAACAGCCCGCGATAGCTCGCCGCCTCCCACGAAAAATACAGCACAACTACCAACACCCACAGCCATAAAAGCTGCAGGCGCATTCCGTGGCTCCGGCCTATCGGCCTGCTGAGTTTACGTTTGCTCATTGTGGGCGGGGCAGCGCCTAGGCCTGCGTTCGATCGAGAAGGCCGCCGGGCGAAAGGACCGCGCGGGCGCATATTTCGCAAGCGGGGCCGCGGGTCTGAAAAATGCTCATGACCTTCACCACGCCAACCCCCAAAGGCTTTATGTCAACGACTGTACGCGCATCTGCTAAATACTTGCTCAATCCAAGATACCAGTGTTGATTGGAGGCGGACGCCAATCGATACCATTGTTTACACCGTTGCCGTGTCTATTGCTCGACAACGGAACCGGAACGATCCAACATGAGGCCGTCTAGGTAAACAAGTGCAAACAGACGCGGTGAAAGATGATTCCGGATAAATCAGTTGATATGGTGCCGAGAAACATCGGTTGATCGGAAGGGATGGACCATGCCAAGCCATGCGAATGCGGCTTATGCTGGTGCGGAGCGTTCGGCTCTAACCCGTCATGTTGAGCTCAAAGAAAGAAGTGGCACACAGATGCGCATAGCGATCCTGGAAGACGAGGCCGTTCTTGCTGAACAACTTTCGGGCGTTCTGGAGCGTGCGGGCCATATCTGTTACTGTTACAGCAAGGGCAGCGCGATCATCGCGGATCTAAAGCGTGAAACCTTTGATCTTCTGATCCTTGACTGGAATTTGCCCGATACCACCGGCATCGATGTGTTGCGCTGGGTACGCGAACATATCGATCATGTCCCGCCCATCCTGTTCGTTACCAGCCGCGGCGAGGAGAGTGACATCGTCGAGGCGCTGGACATGGGCGCCGACGATTATGTCGTGAAGCCGGTGCAAACCGGCGAGGTGCTGGCGCGCGTCGGTGCGCTGTTCCGCCGCAGCTACCCGTCCAAGGGCAAAGATATCGAGATTTTCGGTGATCATCAGTTCGAGCAGAAATCCACCAGCGTCACGGTCAGCGGCGAGCAGATAATCCTTACGCCCAAGGAGTTCGGCCTTGCGCTGCTGCTGTTTCAAAATCTCGATCGTGCGCTTTCGCGCGCTTACATATTGGAGAAGGTGTGGGGCCGGAATCCGGACCTGCTGACCCGCACGCTGGACGCACATATCTCGCGGATTCGCGTCAAGCTTTCGCTCCGCCCGGAGTCGGGGTTCCGCTTGCTGCCCGTCTACAGCTACGGCTACAGACTGGAGAAGCTGAACCAAGGCGAAGAGTGATGGGATGGGCTCATGATCGCGCATAAGGACGGCCGCCCGTTAAGCGCCTGAGCGAGCGGTCCACCGCTTTGTTGCGTAGCGCCGTAGCTGCCTCAGCCGGAGCGGGCGGCCGCCTGCTGATCGAATGGCTGATCGTCGCGCTGATCTCGCTGGGCGCAGTATGGGGTCTGACGCGAACCAGCATTGCCGATCGCGCCGATTATGCCATCTATGACGCCCTCATGGCGACGCAATCGCGCCCCGCCTCGAACGAAATCTTCATCATCGCGATCGACGAGGAGAGCCTCGGCACGATCGGACGCTGGCCCTGGCCGCGGAGCACGCATGCCCGGCTGCTCGAATGGCTGGCGAAGGTGCAGCCCGCCGCGATCGGCTATGATGTGCTGTTCGTCGAGCCGAGCCCGGACGATCTCGCGGTGGCGCAGGCGGCCAAGGCGGCTGCGCCGGTGATCCTGCCTATCGCCTTCGATGTGCCCGGCAACAATGGCGCGCCCTTCACCGCCGAGCTCCCGACGCCCGTGATCCGCGCTGTCACGACGCCCGCGCATGCCACGCTCTATCCCGATGCCGACGGGATCGTACGCCGCGTCGGCCTGATCGCAGGCGGCGGCACGCAGACCTGGCCGCACATTGCGGAGCTGCTGTACCGCCGTGTGCGCGGGCACGCTTCGCCAATCTTCGCCAATGCCGCCACTGACGCCTTGCCGGCCGATGCTTTTTCCGTGGCGGGGCAGGTGCTGCTGCCGTTTACCGGCCCGGCGGGCAGCTACCGCACCGTGCCGTTCTCCAGCGTGCTCAACGGCGAGGTGCCGCGGGAAATGCTGCGCGGCAAGATCGTGCTCGTCGGTTCGACGGCGCACGGCCAGCTCGATCAATATGCGACGCCCCTCGGCACCATGTCGGGGGTTGAAATGCTGGCCAACGCCACCGACGATCTGCTTGCCAACCGCACGATCCGCCAAGCCTCGCCGCGCGCCTATCTCGCCTTCGGTCTTTTACCGCTGATCATTCTCCTGATCGCGCTGTTGCTGTTTTCGCCGGCGCTTAATCTGGTTCTCGGGCTGTTACTGATTGCGGCGACGCTGGGCGGCAGCGCGACCTTGCTGATCTGGGCGCGCATCTGGTTTCCGCCGACTGCGGCGCTGGCCGGCCTGTTCTTCGTCTATCCCCTGTGGGCGTGGCGGCGATTGGAGGCGGCGAGCGCTTACATGACGCGCGAGCTGCGCCAGCTCGGCAGCGAGGCGGACCCTTTGCCCGGCCGCGGCAGCGCCGAAAGCCGCACCCAGTTCCTGCGGGAGGCGATCGATCGCCAGACGGTGATGCTGCATAGCGCGATTGAGCGCGTCCGCGATCTTCGCCGCTTCTTTGGCGACAGTATCCAGGGGCTTCCCGACGCGACCCTGATCCTTGACGGCGAAGGCCGGACCTTGCTCGCCAATCGCGCCGCCGAACGGCTGTTCGTGCCGTTGCTGGACGAACCTGCTCTGGCCGCCGAGCAAAAGCTCGACGATTTGATCCGCCATCTTGCGCCGACCGCGACGGCCGCGACCTTCGACCAGAGCGATGATCGGGAGATCGTCAGCGCCGATGGCCGCGTATTCGTGGTCCGCGTCGTGCCGCTGGTCGATGCCACGGGCGCACCGGTGGGATCGATCGCGCGCCTGACCGATATCAGTGCCATCCGCCTCGCCACCCGCCAGCGCGAGGACGCGCTGCAGCTACTGACGCATGACATGCGCTCGCCCCAAGCGTCGATTCTCGCGCTGCTCGATCGCAACGAGGATATCGAGACGCTCCGTGCCCGCATCGCCGGCTATGCGCAGCGCACACTCGAGCTGGCGGACAATTTCGTCCATCTTGCCCGCGCCCAGGCCGCGCGACCCAAGCAGGATCTGCTCGATCTTTCGGCGCTGCTGATCGATGCGGTCGACGATCAATGGGTGCTCGCGCAGAAGAGCAAGATCCGCATCGAAACCAAGGGCGAGGATGACGAGCATCTCGTCCTTGGAGATCGCTCCTTGCTGTCCCGAGCTCTCGTCAATTTGATCGGCAACGCAATCAAATATAGCGATCGCAGCACCACGATATGCTGCACGATCAGCGAAAGCGATGATGTGGTCTGCTGCAGGATCATCGATCAAGGACGGGGAATTCCCGCCGATGAACTCGATCATCTGTTCGATCCCTTCACCCGTGTCGAGGCGCGGGGGCGGCGGGATGTCGGCGGTGCGGGGCTGGGGCTGTCCTTCGTGCGTACGGTGATAGCCCAGCATCACGGCACGATTCATTGCGAAAGCGAGGAAGGGAAGGGATCGACCTTCATCCTCTGCCTGCCGCGCGCCGAAGATCCCGACGCCTGAACGATCAGGAAAGGCGTAGCGCGACGAGCAAGAGCGCGAAGACCACATAAAGCCCGCCCATCCCGGCCAGCAACTTGCGCGATGCAATGTCACGGCGAAAGGCGGTGTACATCACCACGATCGCCACCGCCGTCACCGCCGCCGCCAGGATCAGGGGCGCGCCGAGATGCCAGGATGTGAAGATCAGGCCGAGCGCGGTCGGGATCGTCGCCTGGATCATCATCGCGCCGGAGATATTGGCCAGCGCGAGCGCATATTTGCCCTGCCTCACCCAGATCACTGCGTTCATCGTCTCCGGCAGTTCGGTGGCGATCGGGCTGAGCAGCAGCGCCAACAATTGCGGGCGCAGGCCCAGCGCGGGGCCGAGATGTTCGAGCTGGCCGACAAAGAGGCGCGACGCGAGGAAGATCACGATCAGCGCGATTCCGGTCTGGATCGCGGCGGGCAGCAGGCCGGGCTCTGCGGTGCGCGGCGTCAGCTTGAGGGGCTCCAGTTCCTCTTCCTCGTCGGGATCGGCGGGCTGCTGCATTTGTATGCGGACATAAAGACCGTAGGCAGCAAGGAAGATCAGGCTCGTCCACGCCTTGCCGGCGAACAGCACCAGGCCGAGACCGATCTTCGCGGCGAACAAGACGAGGAACCAGCGCTGATCGCGCGCCAGCCGCTCGAAGCGACCATTGGCGGCGAGACCCTCGGGAAACTGCTGGTGCGTGACGAGCAGCACGATCCCGACCGTGGCATAAGCGATGGTGGAGAGCGCGAGCGGGCCACCTAGCGCCGCGCCGACACCCAATTCCTTGGAGGCCGCCGTAGTGCCGAACGCCACCGCCACCAAAGTTACCACGCTTTCCGGCAACGCCGTGCCGAACGCCGCCAGCACCGTGCCCGTCGCCTGCGCGCCCATCGCAAGGCGACGGCCAAGCCATTCGACTCCGTTCACGAAATACTCGCACGAAAGATAGATCACCACCGCCGATCCCAGCAGCAGGACGACATTCAACGCGATACCGTTCATGAAAACCTCCGGGGCCGGTGAGCGAACGCATGAGACCGCCGCCACACGCCCAGCCCGGCCGCGCAGCTTCGGCTCATGGTCTCGCCAGACCCTTGCAGGTCGCACGCGCCACGGGTCCGAAGACCCAAGTCTGTTGACGCGATTCCGGCTTTCGTGCCGGCGGCTACTCCCCAGGAGTTGAGCGAAATTGGCCCGAATACTAGTCGCGGTCAAGCGCACCACCTCCGTTTGTGTCGAGCGAAGTCGAGACACGCGGCGGTCGCCGCTTGTGGAACATCCCTCGACTTCGCTCGGGATGAACGGAGGAGGGAGCTTTCACCATGTGCTTGGGTTGCAGCGCAACATGCTGTAAGCCCGCGTCCATGCTTTCCCTGAACGGTATCACCGTGCGCCTCGGCGGCCGCACGATCCTCGATCGCGCCACCGCATCCTTGCCGCAGCGCAGCCGCGTCGGCCTGATCGGCCGCAACGGCGCCGGCAAATCGACGATGGTGCGCGTCGTCGCCGGGCTGCTCGATCCCGACGAGGGCTCGGCGGATATGCCGCGCGGCGCCAAGATCGGCTATATCGCGCAGGAAGCGCCTGCCGGCCTGACCACGCCGATCGAAGAGGTGCTCGCCGCCGATACCGAGCGCGCCGCGCTGCTGCTGGAGGCTGAGGACCACAGCAATATGGAGCGCTTCGGCGAGGTTCATGAGCGGCTGATCGCGATCGACGCCCATGCTGCGCCGGCCCGCGCCGCCCGGATCCTCGCCGGCCTCGGCTTCGATGAGGAGATGCAGAATCGCCCGCTCGATAGCTTTTCGGGCGGCTGGCGGATGCGCGTCGCGCTCGCGGCATTGCTGTTTTCCGAGCCCGATCTGCTGCTGCTCGACGAGCCATCGAACCACCTCGATCTCGAAGCGGTGATGTGGCTGGAGGAATTTCTCCAAACCTACCGCGCGACGATCCTGATCGTCAGCCACGAACGCGATTTCCTCAACAATGTCGTCGATCACATCCTGCATCTCGAGCGCGGCAAGCTGACGCTCTACCCCGGCGGCTACGATGCCTTTGAACGCCAGCGCGCCGAACGCGCCGCGCAGCTCGCCGCCGCCAAGGCCAGCCAGGATGCCCAGCGCGACAAGCTCAGGGATTTCATCGCGCGCAATTCGGCGCGTGCCTCCACCGCCAAGCAGGCGCAGAGCCGCGTCAAGGCGCTCGCCCGGATGCAGCCGATCGCCGAGCTGGCCGACGATCCCTCGCTCAGCTTCGATTTCCCCAGCCCCGATCCACTGCGCCCGCCGCTGATCACGCTCGATATGGCGGCGGTCGGCTATGCGGAGACGCCGATCCTGCAGCGGCTCAACCTGCGGCTCAATCCCGACGATCGCATCGCGCTGCTCGGCCGCAACGGCAATGGCAAGACCACGCTCGCCCGCCTGCTCGCTGCCCAGCTCGCGCCGATGGAAGGGCAGATGGCGGCCAGCGGCAAGATGCGGATCGGCTATTTCACCCAATATCAGGTGGAGGAGCTACACGCCGACGAGACGCCGCTGCAGCATATGACCTCCGCGATGCGTGGCGCCACGCCGGCGGCGGTGCGTGCGCAGCTCGGCCGTTTCGGTTTTTCGGGCGATCGCGCGATTAGCAAGGTTGGCAAGATGTCGGGCGGCGAGCGCGCGCGGCTCGCGCTGGCGCTGATCACCCGCGATGCGCCGCATATGCTGATCCTCGATGAACCGACCAACCATCTGGACGTCGATGCGCGTGAGGCGCTGGTGCAGGCGCTTAACAGCTATTCGGGCGCGGTCGTGCTCGTCAGCCACGATCGCCACATGCTCAGCCTTACCGCCGATCGGCTGGTGCTGGTCGATAACGGCACCGCGATCGAATATGAGGGCAGTCTCGACGATTATACCGCGCTGGTGCTGACCAGTGACAAAAGCGGATCGGGCGGCAAATCCAAGGGCAACAAGAAGGAGGAGCGCCGCGCCGCCGCCCAGGCGCGCGAACAAAGCCAGGCGCTGCGCAAGCAGGCGAGCGCGGCAGAGGCCGAAGTGGCCAAGCTCTCGGCCGAGCGATCGGCGGTGGAGCGCGCGATGTTCGATCCTTCGGGTGCCGAGCCGACGCTTGCAAAGCTGCCTATGGGTGATCTGATGCGTAAGCGCGCCGAGGTGGCGGCGAAACTCGAAGCCGCAGAGGCGAAGTGGCTTGAGTTGAGCGAGAAGGTGGAAGCGGCGGCTTGATCCTCCCCGACACGGGGAGGGGGACCATGCGACGCATGGTGGAGGGGGCTCACCACTGGGCGCAGCGCCTTTTGAGAGCCCCCTCCGTCATCGCTTCGCGATGCCACCTCCCCGTTCCGGGGATGATCTGCGACATCTTCACCGCTCTTCGCTTGCCGCACCCCTTGTCCCACCGCTAAGCAACGCCGACATGCCTTCGTCCGAACCCGTTCCCCTTATCATCGCGCCGTTCGTTGCGATCGGCCGTGCCGTCGTCCATCTGCTCGCCGTGGTGGGGCGGGTAGCGATGTTCACCTTCCGCACGGTGCGCAGCGCGCTGACCCCGCCCTATTACCCCGGCCGCTTTTTCGAGCAGATGATGCACATCGGCTGGTTCTCGCTGCCCGTGGTCGGCCTCACCGCCGTGTTCACCGGCGCGGCGCTGGCGCAACAGATCTTCACTGCCGGTTCGCGCTTTTCGGCGACCTCCACCGTTCCGGCTGTCGTGGTGATCGGCATGGTGCGCGAACTGGGGCCGGTGCTGGTCGGTCTGATGGTCGCGGGCCGCGTGTCCTCGGCGATGGCGGCCGAGATTGGCACGATGCGCGTCACGGAACAGCTCGACGCGCTGACCACGCTGCGCACCGACAGCTATCGCTATCTGATCGCGCCCCGCCTGTTCGCCGCGGTCATGGCCTTGCCCCTGATGGTGCTGGTCGCCAACGCCATCGGCATCTTCGGCGGCTGGCTGCTCGCGGTGGAGAAACTGCGGTTCAATTCCGCCAGCTATCTTGCCGTCACTCGCCGCTTCGTCAGTGTCGACGATTTCAAGATGGCTTTGGTCAAGGCCGGCGTGTTCGGCTTCTTCATCGCGCTGATGGGCTGCTATCACGGCTTCAACGCCGGCGGCGGCGCGGCGGGGGTGGGCAATGCGACGCGCAACGCCGTCGTCTCTGCCTTCATCCTGATCCTCGCCTCGAATTTCCTGATCACCGCGATGGTGTTCGGCTGATGGCCGAGAACAAGATCGCGCTCGAGGGTATCAGCAAGCGCTTCGGCGCGATGCAGGTGCTCGATGGCGTCAATCTCGCGATCGAGCCGGGCGAGAGCCTGGCGGTGATCGGCCAATCGGGCAGCGGCAAATCGGTAACGCTGAAATGCATCCTCGGCCTGATCCGCCCCGATGCCGGATCGATCCGCGTGGATGGTGAGGAGATCGTCGGGCTGAGGGGCAGGGCGCTCGATCGCGTCCGCGCCAAGTTCGGCATGCTGTTCCAGGGATCCGCCCTGTTCGATTCGCTGCCCGTATGGCGCAACGTCACCTTCGCGCTGACGCATGGCCAGCAGTCCGATGCCAAGGAAATGCGCCGGATCGCCGAGGAGAATCTGGAGCGCGTCGGCCTCGATGCCCGCATCCTCAACCTGCGCCCGAGCGAGCTTTCGGGCGGTATGCAGAAGCGCGTCGCGCTCGCCCGTGCGATCGCGCCGCGGCCCGAGATCATCTTCTTCGATGAGCCGACCACCGGCCTCGATCCGATCCGCGCTGACGTGATCAACGATCTGATCGTCAGCCTGGTCGATGATCTCGGCGTCACCGCGCTGACGATCACGCACGACATGGCCTCGGCCCGCAAGATCGCGCACCGCGTGGCGATGCTTTATCGCGGCCGCATCGTCTGGAGCGGTCCGCGCGATCGGCTTTACGATAGCGGCAACCCCTATGTGGATCAGTTCGTTCAGGGCCGTGCCGAGGGACCGATCCAATAGTTTCTCGCCAGGAGGATTTCAGATGATCGGACGCGATGTTCCCGATGTGACGCTCAAGACCCGCGTTCGCGATGAAAGCGTGGGCGGCCCCAATCCCTTCCGCTGGCAGGACGTGCAGACGAGCGATCTCTTCGCCGGCAAGCGTATCGTCGTCTTTTCGCTACCTGGCGCCTTCACGCCGACCTGCTCGACCGAGCAATGCCCGGCGTTCGAGCGCAATTATGATCGGCTCCGGAAGCTGGGCGCGGACGAGGTCTATTGCCTCTCGGTCAACGATGCCTTCGTGATGTATCAATGGGGCCGGCACCTCGGCGTCGAGAAAGTGAAGCTGCTGCCCGATGGCTCGGCCGATTTCACGCGGCGGATGGGGATGCTGATCCGCAAGGATCATCTCGGCTTCGGCGAACGCAGCTGGCGCTATGCGATGGTGGTCGATGATGGCAAGATCACCGGCTGGTTCGAGGAACCGGGGATCAACGACCAAGGTCTAGATGACGACCCGTATGGCGAAAGCGCGCCGGACAAGGTGATCGCGTGGCTGGAGGCCAACCCGCGCTAATTGCCCGCCCCCGTTCATGCTGAGCTTGTCGAAGCATCGTCCTTCTTTCAAAGAAGGACTGCCCTTCGACAAGCTCGGGGCGAACGGGGCGGGGAGGCAAAGGTGCGGCGTGAAATCGTAGCGTTAGCTCTGGTGGTATGCGCGAACGCTAGGCCCGCCTCCGCCCAGGAACGCGCCGTCCCCTATTGGGCATCGATCGCCAAGGGCGAGGCGCTGATGCGTACCGGGCCTGACCGCACCTATCCCGCACTCTGGCTGTACAAGCGCCGCGATCTCCCCGTGCGCGTGGTGCAGGTGCATGGCGTGTGGCGGCGGATCGAGGAGCAGGACGGCACCACCGGCTGGATGCTCGCGATCCTGCTCAGCGCGCGGCGCACCGCGGTCGTCACCGGCGCGATCCAGCCGATCCGCGATCGGCCCGACGACGGCGCGCGCCTGCTGTGGCAGGTCGAGCCCGGCGCGGTCGGCAGGCTCGATAGGTGCGACGGCCGCTGGTGCCAGATCGAATTTGAAGCGCGCAAAGGCTGGATTCCGCAGTCGGGCATCTGGGGCACTGGCCCCGCCGAGGTTCTGCAATAAGCGCTGGCACCAGCAGGCCGTTCAGCTGTCTAGCCAGCGGGCGATGGCGGTCTCGTAATCGTCCCGTGCGGCATCAATCTTGCCTTGCAGCTTGCGGCTTTCCGCCTGATGCGCGTCAGCGATCTTGCGGCGGCGCTTGGCCAAAGCCTTTTCCTCACGGCGCAGCACGGCCATCTCCGTCTCGTGGCGCTGCTCGGCGTCCGCAAGCGCTTGTTCGGCGCGATCGACGTTAGCGCGGCTGGGGCGGGGACTTGCCTTGCGTGCAGGTACTGGTTTCGGGCTCGTCTTGCGCGGTTGCGCCTTATCGGGAAGCGCCGCCAATTGCTCCGCAGCGGTCCCCCGCGCACGCTTGATAACTTCGCCCGGGTGAGCGAGCGGCTCCGCGGTCAGCGCCGCATCCTCGACCAGTTCCGCCGCATGCCGCGCGAACAAATCCTTGGTCGTCCCCCACGCCGCCAGCGCCGCCTTCTTGCTGGGCGCCGCGACATAGGCATCATGAAAGCCGATCGCGGTGCGATACACCTTCAGCTTCTTTTGCGCCTTCTTCGCCATACCAACTTAAGAGCGCGCGCCGCCTCTGGTTCCATAAGAAAAGGGCGCCCCGATCGCTCGGGACGCCCTAACTTCTTAAACGAAGCTTCGCTTAGAAGCTGAAGCGCGCGCCCACGCGGATTGCGTAGAGCGAAGCACCCAGCGCGCTGTTGACCAGCGATGGGGCACGCGACGAGTCCGGATAGGCCGCCGAGTAAACGTACTGCCCGCAGGCGTTGGCGCCCACCGCCTGGCACGTGACCTTCACCACCGTCTTGATCGACGGGAAGTTGGTACGCAGCTGCTGGCCCCACTTGTGATCGAGCAGATTGGTGAAGTTCTCGATATCCGCCCACACCGTGATGCGCGAACGGCCTACGAACGTCGGGATTTCCTGCTCGACGTGGAGATCGAGGCGGGTGAACCAAGGATCATGGAAGGCATTACGCGGGGCAATCTGGCCGCGATACTTCGCCAGACCGGAAGAGTTGATGAGGTTCTCCACGACCGCCTGGGCTTGGGCCGCAGTCTGCGTGCCCGAGGCGGCATAAACAACCAGCGGGTCGTTGACCTTGGGCACATAGAACAAATAACGGCCGTTACTGCTATTTGGAGCACCGATCGTCCCGAAAGTCGTGCTGCGCGACGTGCTTATATCCTGGAAGGTATAGCTGTAGTTGTAACCCTGACGCGTCTCGCCGAACAGGCTGAACCGGGTCTTATAGTCGCGATAGAATGCGTGCTCATAAGACAAAGTATATTTGAACGCATAAGGAACTTCGTCATTCGAATGGCCGTAGCCGCCTCCACGGCTGTTCGGATCGTTGACCGCAGTTGCAATATAGTTGGAGTTAGCGATCGAGGATGTGAAGGCGAAATTGTCCTTCACGTTCTGATACGTGAAGCTGGCATCGGCGCTAAGCCCGAACTTCCACGCCTTCGATACGGTCGCCACAGCGATGTACGAGCGGCCCTTCTTGCTGTTGGTCAGCTCCAGATCGGCGTTGCCGTCCGTAGCGAAGGCGGGAATGATCGCCTGATACCGCTGACGGCCGTCCGGCGTGAACGAACCCGGGATCGGCACCGACCGCAGATCGACGATCGCGACGGCATACCGCGTCTTCGAAGCGAGGCCTGCTACGCCGAACCGCCAATGATCGCCCAACGCTCCAAGATCGGCATCATAGCTCGCGGAGAGGGTGCCGCGCCATTGCGACGGGATCTTGAAATGCGGATCGAGCGCGTTGAGCGTGGTGTTGGATGCCGGAGCGACGCCCGAGTTGGCGATCAGGACGCTATTGGCGGTTGCCGGCAGCGAGGTAAGGCTGACATTGTTCAGCAGCGCGGGAGCCGCGGGGTTCGCGGCTGAGTTGAGCTGGGCGACGCTGCCGTCGGTCAGACGCGCCGTGATCGAGCTCGTGAGCACGCCGGTGTTGGAGAAGCTGTTGCCGACGTAAACGTCCGGCGTGCCGCCGCCGAAGATGCCGACGCCGCCGCGGAAGGTGAGGCGACGGATCGGGGTGTAATCGAAGCCGATACGCGGCTGAAACAGGCCCCTGCCGTTGACGAAAGCATAATTGCCGAAGCCATAACGGTTGAGGAAGTTGAGGCTTGCCGCCGGCGCGCTGTGGCCGCCGTACATATCATAACGGGCGCCATAGGTAAGGTTCAGCGTGTTGCTGAACCGCCAGCTATCCTGAAGACCGAACGTATAGGTGCTGTAAGCGAACTTCGCGGCACCGTTGGCGGGGTCGAGCGTCGGGGAATTGGTGTAGCTGAACGATTCCGGCGTCCGGTTCTGGAAGTCGGCGATGGAGTCGAAATAATAGGTGCCGGCCGCGCCGTTCACGAACTCGTTGAACGTCGTCGTGTAGGAAACGTCGACGAGCGCGCGCATGTTGTGATCGCCGCGCGACAAGCGCGCGAGGAACGAGCCGGCGTAGGTCTTCACGTTCAGGATGTTCGCCTGGCTGGGGCCGCCGGTGCCGAGCTGAATCTGGCCAAAGCCAGGCTGACAGCTCGTGGAAACCGCCGTGGTCGTGGCGCCGCTGGCGGTACGGTCCGAGGTTGGCGCGGTACAGATCGTGGCTGCGGATGCCAGCGGGAAGATCGGAATCTGGCCGGAGTCATATTGCTTGTAGAGACCGCGAACCTCGGTCGCGAAACCGCCGCCCCATTCGGAGTTGAGCTGGGCGATGCCTGCGATGACGCGGTTGGGCTTAATATAGCTGTTGGAACCCAGGCTCAGCGTGGTCGTGCCGGTATTGGTCAGGCTGATCTGCGAATCCTTGGTGTACAGGCCGGTGATCGACAGACGCTGTGTGGAGCTGATGTTGGCGTCGATGCGGCCGACGATGCGATCGTCCTTATCGCCATTGTTGGCGACGATGCCGCCCGGGTTATATCCATAGACGCTGTTGGAGATCCCCTGGACTTGCGCCAGCTGCGCGCTGGTGACACCGATAACGCCGGTGCCGCCGTTATTGTCGATCGTACCGTAGGGATAAGGTGTCGCAGCGCGAACCCGCTCGGCCGATACCATGAAAAACAATTTGTCCTTGATGATCGGGCCGGAGAGCGTGGCGCCAAAATCGCGGTTCTTGAACTTGGGGGCGAGGCCTGGTGCGTAAATCGTGCCATCGGCGCGGCCACCGGCATAGGGCTTGGTCTTGGTGCCGACCATGCCATCGTCGAGATAGCTGTAGAAGCCGGTGCCATGGAATTGGTTGGTGCCCGATTTCAGCGTGGCGTTGATCACGCCGCCCTGGAAGAAGCCTTCGCGGATGTCATAGGGCGCGACCTTGGTTTCGAACTGGCCGATGGCGTCGATCGGCACGGGGCCGCGGCGCGAGGGCAGCGCATCGGGATTGAGGCCGAAGCTGTCGGTGATCGGCACGCCGTCCACGGTGAAGCGGTTGAAGCGCGAATTCTGGCCGGCGAAGCTGACGCGGCCCGCCGAACCATCGTTGTTCGATTTGTCGATGTTGGCGAAGGGGTCGCGGCGCATAAGATCGCGGATGTCGCGGTTGACGGAAGCGACATTGCTGATCTGCGCGGCCGTCAGCACGGTGGCCGGGCCCTCGGAGATAACGCGAGCACCCTTCACCGAGGAGCCGGTGACGACGATCTCCGGCCCTTCGCCGGTCAGAATGATGGGCAGCGAAAGCGGTTCGCCAACGGCAGTATTGATATCTGTCGCTTGAAAGCTGCCGAAACCGGGCGCGGTGACTGTCACCGAGTAGGGCCCACCCGGACGAAGGCCCGTGGCGCTGTAGCTGCCCGAACGATCCGTAGAAACCGTGGCGCGGGTGCCCGACGGAATATGGAGCACGGTGACGGTCGCGTTGACGACCGGCTTGCCGCCGGACGTCACGTCGCCGCGAATGGTCGACGTCGTCTCCTGCGCATAAGCTGCGGAGGTTGCCAGGGCTGCCAGTGCGCAGCCCGCCAGAAACTTCTTCATGATGCCGTCGTCCCCTTGTTTCGAAAGAGCTTTTGCAGGGGATCGTTACAAGCCGGTGACGCCGCGAAACATCCCGGCAACACCCTGCTGCCCTTGCAACCGATCTAGACGAAGGTGATACCGCGCCGCAACAAAGGCGGTAACATTACTGTCATACTGTTTGTGACATTTGCCGATTTGCCAGAACTGTGTCTCAAGCGCCGCACTGGGCCGATTGCGGACCGGTGGATGAGGGCAGGGTTGATCGAACATGGTCTTGGTTGCCAGCTACAACATCCGCAAGGCCATCGCCGCCGATCGTCGCCGCCGTCCCGAACGCATCCTTGAGGTGCTGGGTGAGATCGGCGCGGATGTGGTCGTGCTGCAGGAGGCCGACCGCCGCTTCGGCGATCGTCAAAGCGCGATTCCCTTTCATATGCTCGCCGAACACAGCGATTATCATCCCGTCGGCCTTGCCGCGCGCCAGGGGAGCATGGGCTGGCACGGCAATGCGATCCTGGTGCGCAAGGATGTCGTGGAGGTCGCGCATTGCTGCCTGCTGCATCTGCCCGCGCTGGAGCCGCGCGGTGCGGTGATGGCGGATCTTCGAATCGGCGGCAAAAAGCTGCGCGTATTGGGGATGCACCTCGATCTTTCGGGCCTGTGGCGGCGCAAACAGGCGCGCGCGATCCTCGCGCATGTCGATGCGCAGTCCGAGCGCCTGCCGATCGTGATGACCGGCGATCTTAACGAATGGCGGATCGGTCAGGGCTGCTTGCGCGATTTCGCGCAGCATCATCATAACGTGCCACTCGGCCCGAGCTTCCATGCGCGGCGCCCCGTGGGTCGGCTCGATCGCATGTTCATCGGCAACGGCGTGACGGTGGAGGCGGCGGGCGTCCATCATTCGATGGCGGCGCGCAACGCCTCCGATCATCTGCCGATCTGGGCGAAGCTGGCGGTTTGACGCGGTAACGGGTAGCGAGCGTCGCGATGAGCGATCGTTTCTTCTCGATCCACGCGCAGGGCATGGTCCGCGTCGCGGCGGCGACGCCGATCGCTACCGCTGGCGATCCGGTGGCGAACGCCGCGCAGATCCTCGCGCTGGCCCGTGAAGCGCATGCCCAGGCGGCGGATCTCGTCGTCTATCCGGAGCTGTCGCTATCCTCCTACGCGATCGACGATTTGCTGCTGCAGGATGCTTTGCTCGATACTGTCGAGCGCGAGCTGCTGCGGATCGTGGGGGAAAGTACGGCCCTCAAGCCGGTGCTGCTGATCGGCGCACCGCTGCGCCGCAACGGGCGGCTTTACAATACGGCTGTGGTGATCGCGCGCGGCCGCGTCCTGGGCGTCGTGCCCAAGAGCTATTTGCCGAATTATCGCGAATATTATGAGAAGCGCTGGTTCGCACCCGGCATCGGCCTCACCGGCCTGACGACCCGCATCGGCGGGATCGAGGCGCCGTTCGGCACCGATCTGATCTTCGCCGCCGAAGATATCGATGACTTCATCTTCCACGCCGAGATCTGCGAGGATTATTGGGCGCCGCTGCCGCCTTCCACGCTCGGCGCGCTCGCGGGGGCGCTGATCCTTTGCAACCTCTCCGCCTCGAACATCATCATCGGCAAAGCGCGCGAACGCGATCTGCTCGGTGCCTCGCAATCGGCGCGCGCGCAGGCGGCCTATGTCTATTCGGCGAGCGGACCGGGGGAGAGCACCACCGATCTCGCCTGGGACGGCCAGGCGATGGTCCATGAACTCGGCGAGCCGCTGGCCGAATCGCAGCGTTTCGCCGCGGACCCGGAGCTGATCTGCGTGGATGTCGATGTCGCGCGGCTGCGGCAGGAGCGGATGCGCTTCGGCACGTTCAACGATTGTGCCGCCGCGCATGGCCATCCCGAAACGCGCTTCCGCCGCATCGCCTTCAAGGCCGAGCCGGATTTCGCCGATGTCGGCTGCAAGCGCGATATCCGCCGCTTCCCCTTCGTGCCCAACGATCCTGCCAAGCTGGATGCCGATTGCTACGAGGCATTCAACATCCAGGTCGAGGGCCTGGCCAAGCGCTGGGCCTCTGCGCGCGCCGAAACGCTGGTCATCGGGATCTCGGGCGGGCTCGATTCCACCCATGCGCTGATCGTCGCGGCCAAGGCCTGCGATAAGCTTGGTCGTCCGCGCTCGGCGATCCTGGGCTATACCATGCCCGGCTTCGCGACTGGCGAAGAGACCAAGGCCAATGCCTGGGCGCTGATGCGCGCGCTGGGCATCACCGCGGAAGAGCTGGATATCCGCCCCGCCGCCCGCCAGATGCTCGCCGATCTCGATCACCCCTATGCCAGAGGCGAGGCCGTCTATGACGTGACGTTCGAGAATGTGCAGGCTGGGCTCCGTACCGATTATCTCTTCCGTCTCGCCAATCATCACAATGGTCTGGTCGTCGGCACCGGCGATTTGTCCGAGCTGGCGCTGGGCTGGTGCACCTATGGCGTCGGCGATCAGATGAGCCATTATGCAGTCAACGCTGGCGTCCCCAAGACGCTGATCCAATATCTCATCCGCTGGGCGATCCGGACCGATCAGTTCGATGCGGAGGCCGATCGCGTGCTGGAAGCGATCCTTGCGACCGAGATCTCGCCCGAGCTTGTGCCGGCGGACGCAAGCGGTGCGATCCAGAGCACGCAGGATCGCATCGGCCCTTACGAGTTGCACGATTTCTTCCTGCACTATGTCGTCCGCCACGGCCTTGCGCCGTCCAAGATCGCGTTCCTGTGCTGGCATGCCTGGAAGGATGTCGATCAGCAGAATTGGCCGATCGATTTCCCGCAAGCCGCGCGCAACGCCTATGATCTCGAGACCATCCGCAAGTGGCTGGAGGTTTTCCTCCAGCGCTTCTTCGGCTTCAGCCAGTTCAAGCGCTCGGCCATCCCCAACGGCCCCAAGGTCTCTGCAGGCGGCGCTCTCTCGCCGCGCGGCGATTGGCGTGCGCCATCGGACGGCGTAGCGAGCCCGTGGATCGATCAATTGCGAGGAAGTTGAGCCCTTTCCGCGCGTTATGCGTTCAGCCCCGCAATGGGCGCCGATCTTCGGCCCCCTGACAGCGGAGCATAAGACGATGGCAACCACCACCGAAGAACGTCCGAGCGCCTCTGCCTCGGGCGAAACCAAAGCTGAGCGTTCGGCCGCCGTGAAGGGCGAGCCGCGGACCTCGAACGGGCGCTGGACCAAGAAGGCGAATGGATCGACGGGCACCGGCACCAAGACCGGCACTACCGCAAAGAGCGGTACAGCGGCCAAGAGTGGGACCGCGCGCCGTGCGGCAACCACGCGCAAACCGGCCGCACGCAAGAGCAGCGATTATTCCACCGGCGCGATGGTCGGCGTTGCCGCAGCGGGCCTCGCCGTGGGTCTCGCGGCCAATGTCGCGCGTAAGTTCGCGGTGCAGGCACCGACGCTGCTGGCGGGTGATTGGGATCAGGCGCTGACCGCCGAGCATCAGCTGACGCTCAAGGTGTTCGATTCGATCCAGGCCACCAAGGATAGCAACACCACCAAGCGCGCGGCTTTGCTCGCCAATCTCAAGCACATGCTCTCCAAGCATGCGATGGAAGAAGAGAATGTCATTTATCCCGCGCTGCGCGAGATCGGCGAAGTGGATGCGGCGGACGAGCTCAACAAGGAGCATGGCTACGTAAAGCAATATCTTTACGAGCTGACCGAACTCCCCAAAGACTCACCGCTTTTTCTGACCAAGGTTGCCAAGTTTCGCACCGATATCGAGGCCCACATGCTTGAGGAAGAGCGCGATCTCTTCCCGAAGCTCAAGGCGCGGCTGTCGCTCGAAAAGAATAAGGAGCTGACGGCGCAGATGAACAAGGAAGGCCTGAAACTAGCATAATCCTCAAATCCTCCCCGGCACGGGGAGGGGGACCACCCGCAAGGGTGGTGGAGGGGGCTTTCCAAGGGCGCCGCGCCTGGACGAGAGCCCCCTCCGTCATGCCTGCGGCATGCCAGCTGCCCGTACCGGCGAGGATCAGCTCAGCCCGCAATCCCCGATCCCGCCAGCACGGCGAGGGTCAGCAACTCGCTCGCCGTCGCCGACATCGTCGCGACCTGCACCGGCTTTTCCATGCCCACCAGCATCGGCCCAATCACCGTATCGTTACCGATCTCGCGCAGCAGCTTGGCCGATATGTTGGCCGATTGCAGGCCGGGCATGACCAGCACGTTGGCGGGCCCGGAGAGGCGGCTGAACGGGTAATTCTTCATCACCTCCGGATTGAGCGCCACATCGGGCGCCATCTCGCCCTCGAATTCAAAATCGGGATTGCGCGCTTCCAGAATCGCCACCGCTTCGCGGATATTGTCGACCCAGGTTCCCGACGGATTGCCGAAGCTCGAGAAGGACAGGAAAGCGACGCGCGGCTCATGCCCCATGCGCCGCGCGACGGCAGCCGTATGCTCGGCGATCGCCGCCAGCTCCTTGGGGCTCGGTCGTTCGGTCACCATCGTATCGGCCGTGAACACGGTGCGCGCCTTGCTGACAATGATGTGGATGCCGCAAGGGCGGCGGCCCTCGATCGGATCGATCACGCGGCGGATCTGGCTCAGCGTGCGGCCATAGGTGCGCGTGATCCCGCTGATCATTGCGTCGCCCTTGTCGAGCGCGAGCAACAGCGCGCTGAAAATATTGCGGTCGCGGTTGACCATCGCCTCCACCTCGCGGCGGAGATAGCCGCGCCGCTGCAGGCGTTTGTAGAGGTAATCGACCATCTCGGGCACGAGAGCCGAATGGACGCTGTTGCTCAGTTCGAATCCGCTCAGATCTTCTACGCCCAGCGCCTTCAGTTTATCGCGCACGATATCGCGGCCGACCAGAATGGGCGTGCCGTAGCCGCCGTCGCGGAAAGCGATCGCAGCGCGCAGCACGACCTCTTCCTCGGCTTCGGCAAAGATCACCCGCTTCGGATTGGCCCGCGCCCCGGCATGCGCCATCGTCAGCACGGATGTGGTTGGGTTGAGCCGCGCGCGCAGGCTTTCGCGATAGGCATCCATGTCGGCGATCGGCTTGCGCGCCACACCCGAATCCATCGCCGCCTGCGCTACCGCGCTCGGCACGATCTCCATCAGCCGCGGATCGAACGGCGCGGGGATGATATAATCCTCGCCGAAGCGCGGCGCGCGGCCCCCATAGGCGGCCGCCACTTCCTCCGGCACCTGCTGCCGCGCCAGTTCGGCCAGCGCCTCGGCGGCCGCGATCTTCATCTCCTCGTTGATCGTCGTCGCGCGCACGTCGAGCGCGCCGCGGAAGATGAACGGGAAGCCCAGCACATTGTTGACCTGGTTGGGATAATCGGAGCGCCCGGTGGCGACGATCGCGTCCGGCCGCGCGGCCTTGGCCTCGGGCGGGGTGATCTCCGGATCGGGATTGGCCATCGCGAAGATGATCGGCTTGGGCGCCATATCGCGAACCATGTCCTGGCTAACCGCGCGCGCCGCCGACAGGCCGAGAAACACGTCCGCGCCGACCAAAGCCTCCTTGAGCGTGCGCCGGTCGGTGACGGCGGCATGTGCAGACTTCCATTGATCCATGGCTTCGGTGCGGCCTTGGTAGATCACGCCGGTGCGATCGCACATCAGCACATGGTCGCCCCGCACGCCCATCGCCTTGATCAGCTCGGTGCAGGCGATCGCCGCCGCGCCTGCGCCGTTGACCACCACTTTCACGTCCTTGAGCGCGCGCCCGGTCAGGTAGCAGGCGTTGATCAGCCCGGCGGCGGTGATAATCGCGGTGCCGTGCTGATCGTCGTGCATCACCGGGATGTTCATGCGTTCGCGCAGCGTCTGCTCGATCACGAAGCATTCGGGCGCCTTGATGTCCTCCAGATTGATGCCGCCGAAGCTTGGCTCCATCAGCGCCACGGCGTTGATGAAGGCATCGACATCCTCGGTCGCCAGCTCGAGATCGATCGAATCGACATCGGCGAAGCGTTTGAACAGCACCGCCTTGCCCTCCATCACCGGCTTCGACGCAAGCGCGCCGAGATTGCCGAGGCCGAGGATCGCCGTGCCGTTCGAAATCACCGCAACCAGATTGCCCTTGGCGGTATAATCATAGGCCGTGTCCGGATCGGCGGCGATCGCCAGCACCGGCACCGCCACGCCCGGCGAATAAGCCAGGCTCAGGTCGCGCTGCGTCGCCATCGGCTTGGAGGCGATGATCTCGATCTTGCCCGGCCGCCCTTCCGAATGGAACAGCAGCGCCTCGCGCTCTGAAAACTGGACGTTGCTGCCTTCGGCCATTGTATTCTCTCTCGATCCGCCGCCGCCCTAGCGCCTCGCGCTTCATCCGCAACCCTATGCGGCTAGGCAGCGCCCAGGCGTTTCGATACTATGGCGGGCATGAACGTCGAGCGCGGCATTTTTGAAGGCGGGGAAACGCCGGAGCAAGCGGCTCTCGCAGATGCGCGGGCGCGCGCGTCGCTCAAAGATGGCGAAGGCATTCCTCATGAAGAGGTCGTGAAATGGCTCAAAACCTGGGGAACGTCGCAAGCCGGTCCACCTCCTAAAGAATGGTTCGAGTAACTTGGTCGGGTGAGGCTCTTGCTGAGCTGGAAGCGGCCCGCTTGTATATATCTCAATTTGATCCTGACGGTGCGGACAAGGTCGTCGCGCGTCTTATTGCGGCTGGGTATAGCCTGCGTGACTTTCCCGATCGCGGGCGACCGTCATCCAATGGCTGCCGCGAGCTGACAATCGTTCGCCCTTACATCATTCGTTACGAAGCGCTGCCGGAGCGCGTCCGCATCCTGCGTATCCGCCATGCCGCCCAACTGCCAATCGGCGAATGACCGCTGCACCCACCCCGATGATGGCGCAATATCTGGCGCTCAAGGCACAGGCGCCGGATTGCCTGCTCTTCTATCGAATGGGCGATTTCTTCGAATTGTTCTTCGAGGATGCGGTGAAGGCCACCGCCGATCTCGATATCGCGCTGACCGCGCGGGGCGAGCATGAGGGCAAGCCGATCCCGATGTGTGGGGTGCCCGCGCACAGCCATGAGAGCTATCTCGCGCGGCTGATCAAGGCGGGCCACCGCGTCGCCATTGCCGAGCAGACCGAAAGCCCGGAGGAGGCCAAGAAGCGCAGCGGCAAGACCTTGGTCAACCGCGCGATCGTCCGCATCGTTACGGCGGGCACGCTCACCGAGGAGGCTCTGCTCGATGCGCGCGCTTCCAACTGGCTGGCGGCGGTTGCCGAGGCGGGCGGACAGCTCGGGCTTGCCGCCTGCGACGTCTCGACCGGGAGGCTGGAGATCGCCGCGATCACCCAGGCGGGGTTGGAAGCCGAGCTTGCCCGGCTGGGGGCGGCGGAAATCATCGTCCCGCCCGCACTGGAGATGCTGGCCCCCGATGCGGCGGTGCAGGACAAGGGCTTCGACAGCGCCAACGGCGAACGGCGGCTGAAAAGCCTGTTCGGGGTCGCGACGCTGGATGGCTTTGGCGCCTTCACCCGCGCCGAGCTGGCCGCGGCGGGCGGGCTGATCGATTATCTCGATCGCGCGGGGCAGGGGAGCCTGCCCTTCCTGATGGCGCCCGTGCGCCGCACGCTCGCCGATCATATGGCGATCGATGCCGCCAGCCGCGAAAGTCTGGAGATCACCGCCACCTCTTCCGGTGCGCGCAAGGGCAGCCTGCTCGATTGCGTAGACCGCACGGTGACCGGCGCGGGCGCGCGCCTGCTCGCCGCCGATCTTTCCGCGCCGCTAACCGATCGCACCCGGATCGAGGCGCGGCTCGATCTGGTCGAGCTGCTGTACGGTGACGGCGATCTGCGCGCCCGGCTGCGCGCCGCGCTTAAGGCCTTGCCGGATATCGGCCGCGCGCTGGGGCGGCTGGCGGCGGGACGGGGCTCCCCGCGCGATCTGGCGCAGCTACGCGACGGGCTCGATCAAGGAACGGCGCTCCACACCCTGCTGCTGCCCTGCGTGCATCGCGCTGCCTTGCTCGGCGAATTGCTGCCGAGCTTCCTCGGCCACGGCGCGCTGATCGATCGCCTCCGCCGCGCGCTCGTCCCCGCGCCGCCGATCGATACCGCGCAGGGCGGCTATATCGCCGAAGGCTATGATGCCGCGCTCGATGCGTTGCGCGCGACGGGCGGGGAAGGGCGGCGCGCCATCGCAGGACTGGAGGCGCAGTATCGCGCGGCAACCGGCATCTCTCAGCTCAAGATCCGTCACAACGGCGTGCTCGGCTATCATATCGAAGTGCCCGCCAAGAATGCCGATCCGCTGATGCGCGCAGAGTCGGGCTTCACGCATCGCCAGACGCTCGCCGGCGTCGTCCGCTTCAACGCGCCCGCGCTGCACGAGGAGGCGTCGCGCGTCGGCCAGGCAGGCGCCCATGCGCTCGCGGCAGAGGCGGCGCATCTCGAAGAACTGACCGAACTCGCGCTCGATCGTGCGCGGGAGATCGCCGCCACCGCCGATGCGCTGGCGCGGCTCGATGTCGGCGCCGGGCTTGCGGAACGGGCGGCGGAAGGCGGTTGGTGCCGCCCCGCGATCGTCGAGCATCCCTGTCTGGATATCGAGAACGGGCGCCACCCGGTGGTCGAGGCGGCGGTGGCGGTGAGCGGCGGGCGCTTCGTCGCCAACGATTGCCGGCTCTCCGCCGAGGATCGGCTGTGGCTGGTCACCGGCCCGAACATGGGCGGCAAATCGACCTTTCTGCGTCAGAACGCCGTCGTGCTGATCCTCGCGCAGGCCGGCGGTTACGTCCCCGCCAGCGCCGCGACCCTCGGCCTGTGCGATCGCCTGTTCAGCCGCGTCGGCGCCTCGGATAACCTCGCGCGCGGGCGTTCAACCTTCATGGTCGAGATGGTGGAGACCGCCGCCATTCTCGCGCAGGCGACCGAACGCAGCTTCGTCATCCTCGATGAGGTCGGGCGCGGCACCTCGACCTATGACGGCCTCGCCATCGCCTGGGCGGTGGTCGAAGCGGTGCATGACATCAACCGCTGCCGCTGCCTCTTCGCCACCCATTATCACGAGCTGACCCGGCTGGCCGAGCGGCTGGATGCGCTCTCGCTCCACCACGTCCGCGCGCGCGAGTGGAAGGGCGAGCTGGTGCTGCTTCACGAAGTCGGCATCGGCCCTGCCGATCGGAGCTACGGCCTCGCGGTGGCACGGCTGGCGGGCCTGTCGCCGCCGGTGATCGCGCGCGCCAAGGATGTGCTCAAGCGGCTGGAGGCGGGCCGCGCGGCGACTGGCGGATTGGCGGCGGGCCTCGACGATCTCCCGTTGTTCGCCGCTGCGATCCAGGCCGAGGAAGAGAAGGCCGATCCGCTGCGTGAGACGCTGGCGGCGATCGATGCCGACGCGCTCAGCCCCCGCGAAGCGCTCGAAGCGCTTTACCGGTTGAAGGCGATCGCCAACGATTGACGCCGCTGGCGCAGGCCGACGCCGATCGCGCCGAACCCGATCAGCATCATCGCCCAGGTCGATGCCTCGGGCACCGATGCCGCTGAAGCCGGCGTCAGCGTGAAGAAGCTGATGTAATTGCCCTGGCCGTCCGATCCGTCGGCGGTGAGATAGCTGAATTCATAATAGCTGCCGTTCGGCCCGCCGCCGCTACCTGCGCTTGGCGATGTGATGTCATAGGTCCGATCGCCGACCGTGAAGGTAAGGCCCAGATCGTCGACCACGGCTGCCGGGCGGTTGGCATAAACCTCCTGATCGCCGTCGGCGTCGAAGAAATCCGTCAAGCCGGTGATCGAATCGCCGCCGCGCGTTCCGCTGATCGCGCTGACATTTTCCGATCCGGCATCGAAATACCCGGGGCCATCGGTGGTGATCGTGCCGGAAGCGTAGGTGCCATTGGGCTGGCCGCTGCCATAGAAGCCGTAGCTGAAAAGATAGGTCGCCGCCGAGGCGGGCATGGCGGCCAACAACAGGAGACCCGCCAAAATCGCCGAAAGCTTACGCATACTCACCCCCACATCAGCGGAAAATCCAAGCTTATGCTGATTTTAACCCAATGCAAGCGGCGCGGATCGGCGGCCGCGAATCAGCCTTCCAGGTGCGCCGCTCCTTCGGCCGCAGTGAGGCTTTCGAGATAGTGATCGGCCAGCATATAATGCGCCTTCACCACCGCAGGATGCGTCGCGGCCTGCGCGAGTTCCAGCTCCTGCTCGGCGCGGCGGTAGAGATAATCCTCGTCTTCCGGTCTGTTGGCGGGGGAGTGGCTTAGGGCAAACTTGTCTGACTTTTTTTGATCGATACCGTCTTCGAACACTCTTCTCTCCGCTCCTGATGCCCCCCAAACGCCGGACCCTGGCAAAGGTCGCACCGGCTAACCGCGTTTGCGATCAGTCGCGCTTGGGTATCGCCGCATCGTCCAGTTCGGCAGCGCGCTTATAGGCCGGGCGCTGGCTAAGCCCTTCCCAATAGCGGCGAAGCCCGGGCCGTTCGGGCATGCTGCCGAACTGCAGGCCGAAGCCTATCTGCGATCCGAAATAGACGTCCGCCGCGGTGAAGCCGTCCCCGGCGATGAATGGGCGGCCCGTCACCGCCGCCTCGATCGCATCGATCACCGCATCATAGCTGCCATAGCCTACCATCCGCGCTTTCTCCGGCGTCACGGTCACGCCCAGCGATCGATCGGTGATCGCCGCCTCGATCGGCCCCGCCGCATAGAACAGCCAGCGATAATAAGCCGCCGCGGCTACGGTGCCGGGCGCGGGCTTGAGGCCGGCATCGGGAAAAGCGTCGGCGAGATAGGCGCAGATCGCCGCGCCTTCGGTGACCACCGCATCGCCATGCGTGAGCGCGGGCACCTTGCCCATCGGATTGATCGCCAGATAGTCCGGCGACTTCATGCTCATCGGAAATTCGGGGCCATAGCCGAGATACTGCACCGCGTAAGGCTGGCCCACTTCTTCCAGCATCCAGCGCGCGATCCGCCCCCGCGACATCGGGTTCGTATAGAGAATCAGCTCGGCCATTTTTCTCTCCCGCTAGGCCACCTTGATAGCAAAAGAGAGCCGAATTGTCAAGAACAAAACAGGACCATCAGGCTGGGTAGCGTAGCCTGCCCAGGAAGCGCGCCGGGCTGAAATGCCGATCGGGATCGGGCTTCAACCGCGCCTTAAACTTCTCGAATTGCATGACATTCTCGATCCGCCGATCAAGAAAGGCATAGGTGTCGGAAAAGCCATCGCTCTCGTCGTCCAGGAACACCAGCATGGTCGATCCATAGACCGCCGCAAGCGTCAGCCGCTTGGTATAATGGGCAAGGCCGGTGGCGTCGTCGCCCGCCAACCGCCACATCGCATCGGCCGCCCGCCAGCCGAGTTTCGCGCCGGTCGCGGCATTGGTCGGCAGCGCCAGGATCGCCAGCGCCCGGCGCAGCGCCTCGCGGTGCGGCGCCGCCGCCTCCAGCCGGGCGCGCACCAGCGCGGTGATCCGCACCCGGATCTTCATCGCGGCGAGCGTCTCGGGCGGCAGCGCCTCGGCCATCGCCCGATCGATCGAGCCGAACCACGCATCGATCATCCCCACCGCGCCATCGGGAAAGGCCAGCCGCGCGCGATCGGCGGGGATGCCGAGCGCCCGCGCCGCCGCGCCCGCCGCCTCCTCGCTCCAGCCATCGAACGCCGCTTCGCCGGGCAGCAGCGGCCCGAGCGCGGCGCGCAGTTCGTCCAATGTCATGTCGAGGGGTTCGGTCATGCTGCCCTTTCTAGCGCGGGTTCGGGCGCGGGCAAAGGCGGCGTCCGGCGGCTGTCGCGCACCAGCACCACCGCGGCGACAATGGCGACGGCGCCGATCGCATCGGCCAGAGTCAGCCGCTCGCGATAGGCCAGCCAGCCGATCGTCGCGGAGACGATCGGCTGAACGAGCAGCATCAGGCCGATCACGATCGGCGGCACCCGGCTGACCGCATAGATGATCAGCCCCTGGCCGATGATCTGGCTGCCGATCGCCAGCGCGACCAGCGGCGTCCAATCGCGCGGGATCATCGGCTCGCCCATCGCCAGCGCCGCGATCAGCAGCAGAGGCACGCCGGAAAGCGCCGACAGGAACAATGTGGAGACCGGCGCCACCGCACCGCGCACGCGATCGAGCGCGATCAGGTAGACGGTGTAGCACAGGCCTGCGAAGATGCAGGCGAGGTCTCCCCAGACATGCTCCGCCGACAGCGTGAAGGATCGGCCGAGCAGCAGCGCAACGCCCACCGCTGCGCCGCCGAGCGCCAGCCATTGCCGGGGCATCGGCCAGCTGCGCGCGATCAGGAAGCCGTAGATCGGGAAGAGAACCGCGGTGATGTTGCCGAACAGCGTCGCGTTGGCGAGGCGGGTGTGGAGGATGCCGATGTGCCAGGTCGCGAGATCGGCGGCGAAGGCAAGGCCGCCGATCGCGATCACCGCCTCCGCCCGGTCGAAGCGGAAGCGCGTCCGCTCCATCCGCCGCGCCGCAAGGAACAGGATCGGTAGCGCCAGCGTCAGCCGCCAGAAGCCCGCCGCGATCGGCCCGACCTCGCTCTGCGTTCGCGCCAGCCGCACCAGCCAGGGCCCGAGTGCCAGCGCGAAATTGGCGATCAGCAGCGCCGGGATCGCCAGGCGCGCGGAGCGGAGGGGGACGGCCATTGGCGCTGACCGGCCCTAATAGCCGGCGATCATCGCCGCGCGGCGAAGAAGATATTTGTTATATTCACGCGCCAGCGCCGCCAGCCCGGGCTCGCCATGCACGCCATCGGGCAGGATCGCGATGTCGCGGCCCAGCACGCGCGTCAGCTCCAGCCGGGCGCGCCGCATGTGCCAGTCCGCGGTCACCAGCCGGATCGAATGGTAGCCGTTGTCCGCGATCCACGCCGCGGCCTCATCGGCGTTGGTGCGCGTATCGACCGCGCCACGGCCGAGATCTACGCGCGCCATCAGCACGTTCGGCACATGATAGGTGCGTGCGATCGCCTTGGCGCTGACCCGCGGATCGACCCCCGAGATCAGCAGCCGATCGGCCTTCTCCGCCTTCAGGATGCGCAGGCCCCGCGCCAGCCGCCCGGGGCCGCCGGTCAGCACGATGATGCCGTCGGTGCGGCGATCGTCGGCGGGCGGCGGGGTGGCGGTGACGAACAGCGCGAACCCCAGCGCCCAGGCGAGCGCGAGCAGGGCGATCAGCCGCAGCATCAGGCGGCCTTCGCCAGCCGGGCCATCACCACGACGCGCGTCATCGCCACGGCGGCGGCGCTCAGCAGCAGCGGGATCGCCGCCAGCACCGCCCAGTCGCCGAAGTGGAGGCTCGTTCCCGTCACTTGCCCCTTATCGAGGCCCTGGAGCTTCGCGGCAATGAACAGGATCGCGCCGCCGCCCATCAATGATCCGAGTACCGCGCCCGCCAGAGCCTCAAAGCCGATCCGCCGTTCCAGCAGCCGCGAAAGCTGGCGATCGGTCGCGCCGAGCGCGTGGAGAATATCCGCCGCCGCCTCGTGCGCGGCGAGCGCGGCGTGCGCGGCCAGCCCGCTCGCCAGCAGCGCCGATACTGCCGCGACCAACGCCACGCCCAGCGCGACATGATCGAGCGCCTCCAGCACCGCGGCCAGCGGCGCCAGCGTCTGCGCCTGGGGGAGCAAGCGCACGCCCGGAATGGGGAGAAGCTGGGCTGTGAGCGCATCGGCCGAAACGCCGGGCCGCAGCGTAACATCGATCAGCGTGGGCAGTTCCAGGCCGTCCTCGGCATCGGCGCCCAGTTGTTCGGCCAGCCGCGCGACCTCCGCTTGGCTCACAGGGGTCGCTGCGACAATCTCGGGGCGGCCGCGCAACAGCCGGAGCGCCGCCTCGGCATGACGCTCGCGCTCCACCGGATCGTCCGAACTCACCTCCACCGTCGCGCGGCCTGCGAGCGAGCCCGCCAGCGATCGCGCGCCATGATCGAGCGTCAATGCCGTCGCGCTCGCCAGCGTCGCAATCAAACAGATCGCGGCGATCACCCAGGCGAGCGGGCCGAGCAGGCGGCGTTGCGCGAGCAGATCGGGAGCAAGCCCGGTCATGGATAAGGCGCCTGGCGCGCGGGGGGATGGCGCAGCGCCCCGGTCGGATCGTCGAGCGTCCCCCGGTTGAGGCGCATCATCGCCGCCTGCGGAGCGCGGCCGATCAGGTGGATGTCGTGCGTGGCGATCAGCACCGTCGTGCCGAGCCGGTTGAGGCTTTCGAGCAGGTGGAAAATCCGCCCCGCCATCTCGGGATCGACATTGCCGGTGGGCTCGTCCGCCACGATCAGATCGGGCCGCGTGACCACCGCACGGGCGATCGCCACCCTCTGTTGCTCGCCGCCGGAGAGCATCGAGGGCAGCGCCCGCGCCCGCGCGTCGAGCCCGACCCAGGCGAGCAGCTCGGTGACGCTCGCGTCGATCTCATTGGGATGCGCGCCGACGATCCGCAAAGGCAGCGCGACATTCTCGAACACCGAGATCGAGGGAATCAGCCGGAAATCCTGATAGACGATCCCGATCCGCCGCCTGAAGGCGGGCAGGCGGGCACGATCGATCGTCACCACATCCTCGCCGAACAGCCGGATCAGCCCCCGGCTCGGCCGCCGCGCTAGCGTGATCAGGCTGAGCAAAGAACTCTTGCCCGCCCCCGATGGCCCGGTGAGGAGGTGAAACGAGCCGCGCTCCAGCACGAAATCGAGATCGGACAGCGTTTCGGCGCCACGCCCGTAGCGCAGCCCCACCTTCTGGAATTCCACGATCCCCGCCATGCCTGCCGCACGGCATCGCACGGGCGCCCCTTTGTCGACAAGCGCCGCTTGCGGGAAAGGCGAAGGGGGCGCTAGGTCTGCGATCGATGCGGATCGTCTGCCCCAATTGCGCCACCGGCTATGAGGTCGCGGAGACCGCGATCGGCCCCAACGGCCGCAAGGTCCGCTGCCGCGCATGCGACACGAGCTGGATCGAGCCGCCGCGATCGGTGCCGCAGCCGGTTGCCCCCGCGCCGATGCCCGCCGAAGACGTGCCGCCTGTGGTGGCGACCGAGCCTGCTGCGATAGCGCCCTCGGCCGAGGTCGGGGAGGTCTATGAGAAGGCGCGTCCGCGTCGCTCGATCGGGCGCTTCTTCCGCGGTCCGTTGGTGCTGGGCGGTCTCGCTCTGCTGGTCATCCTGCTCGGCCTGGCGATCGCCTTCGCCGCTTACGGGCCCAAGCAGGTGGCGAGCACCTTCGGCATCGGGCGGGGCAGGGTGCCGCTCGGCATCGCGATCACGCGGCAGCCCGATTGGCGGATGATCGCGGGTGGCAGTGAGCTGTTCGCGGTCACGGGCCGGATCTGGAACCCCACCGATCAGGTGCAGCCGATCCCGGACATCAAGGCCGAACTCAAGGATGCTGGCGGCAAGACCGTCTATGCCTGGACGATCGCCCGCCCGCAGGCCCAGCTCGCGCCCAAGGCGAGCGTCGATTTCGATGGCGCCGCGGTCGATGTCCCGCGAAGCTCGCAGCGCATCGCCGTGAGTCTCGCGACGGAGAAGGATTGATCGACCCACACCTGTTGCGGCCCTGAAAACTCCCTGCTAGGGGCACCCGCCTACCGGCGCCTCGGCTCTTTTCCGAGGCTCTCTTCGATGTGCGGTCGTGGCGGAATTGGTAGACGCGCAGCCTTGAGGTGGCTGTTCCCGAAAGGGAGTGGAAGTTCGAGTCTTCTCGACCGCACCAAGCTATCGAATTGAGACCGACGGTAGATCGTTCTATCAGCTACCGTGCCGTCCGATCAGCATTCCACCGCGAGCGCGCAGTCGCCATTCGTGTCTGTCTCGATCTGGATCGTCGAGTGCTGGATGCCGAAGCTCTTCTGGAGCGCGGTTGCGATATTGGCGGTGAAGGCATCGCCCTGAAATCCCGAGGGCGTCACCAGATGGACGGTCAAAGCAGTCTCCGTCGTGCTCATCGGCCAGACGTGCAGGTCGTGAATCGCCGCCACCTTGTCCTGGGCGAGCAGAAACGTGCCGATCCGATCCGGGTCCAGTCCCTCTGGTGCAGCCTGCAGACTGAGGTTCACCGAATCGCGCAGCAGCCCCCATGTGCCGGCGGCGATGATCGCGACCAGGATCAGGCTTGTCACCGGATCGATCCACGACCAGCCGGTGAGCAACACCAGCAGACCGGCCACGACCACGCCCGCCGAGATCAAGGCATCGGCCGCCATATGCGCGAAGGCCGCGCGCAGGTTCAGATCATGCTCGCGCCCGCGCATGAAGAGCAGGGCGGTGGTGCCGTTGATGGCGATGCCGATCGCCGCGACGATCATCATCGTCGTGCCCGAAACGGGCGCCGGTTCGAACAGCCGCCGGATCGCCTCGACCGCGATGATCCCCAGCGTGAACACCAGCATCAAGGCGTTGAGCAGCGCCGCGACGATCGATGAGCTTCTGAGGCCATAGGTGTAACGCCCGCCCGGACTGCGTCCGGCGAGAATGGCCGCCCCCCAGGCGATCAACAGGCCGAGCGCATCCCCGAAATTGTGCCCGGCATCGGCCATCAACGCGACCGATCCGCTCAACACGCCATAGATGGCTTCGACGATCACGAAGCCCAGGTTGAGCGTCGTACCGACCGCGAAGGCGAAGCCGAAGCTGCGTGGCGCATGGCTGTGGCCGTGTCCATGATGATGGCCATGGCCATGCGCGTGATCATGATCTGCGTGGTCATGGTCATGGTGATCGTGGGGCATGGCGGTATCTCAGGTCAGATAAGCGTGGACGATGGCGACGAGTTCTTCGCTGGCCTGGGTGCGGGGATCGTCGGCGCCTGCTGCCGGATCGATCATATGTTCGCGGATATGATCCTCGATCACCTCGGCGATGAACCCGTCCAAGGCGCCGCGACAGGCGGTCGCCTGCTGGAGGACGCGGGCGCATTCCGCGTCCGCCTCCACCGCGCGCTCGATCGCTTCCAGCTGGCCTTTCAGCCGCTTGAGACGGTTGAGCAATTTCTGCTTTTCCTTGGCGACGTGACTCACGGACGACCCTTGCTTGATACCATACCCCTATAGGGTATAGGCGCGGGTGTCGAGTCGCCGTCTCCAGCGGCTCGACGATGTCACCAGAGCGACTTTGACGGTTGATACCGGCAATCGACCTGCGGATGACCTGCGAGCCTGCCAGCGAGACGTGACATGAGCCCCGAGAGATTTTCCAATCGCGTGCTGCCGCCCTTCTCGCGGATGCTGCAGCTCACCCGCCCCAACAAAGCGGACGCGATCGCGTTCGTCATCTTGGCGGCATTGGCGCTGCTGGTGTTCCGCGGCGCCGAAGGGACGGTGCAGCCACTGGCCACGCTGCACCTTGAGCCGGTGACACTCGATCCCGCGTGGCTGCCTTATTATGCGCTGCGCACCGTGATGCGGATGTTCGCGGCGCTGGTCGCCTCGACCGTTTTCACCCTGATCGTCGCAACTGCCGCGGCGCGGAGCCGCCACGCCGGCCAGCTCATCGTGCCGGCGCTCGATATCCTGCAATCGGTTCCGATCCTCGGCTTCCTGACCTTTACCGTAACCTTCTTCATGGGGCTGTTTCCCGGCAATGTGCTGGGCGTCGAGCTGGCGGCGATCTTCGCGATCTTCACCAGCCAGGCCTGGAACATGGCGTTCAGTTTCTACCAGTCGCTGCGCTCGATCCCCGCGGATCTCGAAGAAGTTGCCCAGGGCTTCCACCTCTCGCCGATCCGCCGTTTCCTGAAACTGGACCTGCCCTTCGCCACCCCGGCGCTGGTGTGGAACGCGATGATGTCGATGTCGGGCGGCTGGTTCTTCGTCGTCGCCGCGGAAGCGATCACCGTCGGCAACACGACCGTGACGCTGCCCGGCATCGGATCGTGGCTGGCGATCGCGATCGAAAAGCAGGATTTTCGCGCGATCGGGATGGCGGTCGGGATGATGGCCGTGGTCATCCTGATCTACGATCAGCTCTTCTTCCGCCCGATCGTCGCCTGGGCCGATCGCTTTCGGTTCGAACAGACTGCCAGCGGTGACGGGCCGCAGAGCTGGGCCTACGATCTGCTCCGCCGCACCCGGCTGCTGCCGCTGGCGCTGGCGCCGCTGCAGGCGATCGGCCGGCTCCTGCTGCTGGCGTTCGATCGCGTCGTGACCGCGCCCAAGCCGAAGCGGGAGATCAGCGACAATCCGTGGATCGAGCGGCTCTATCGGGCACTGGTATTCGCCGCGCTGCTCGCCGCCGTCTGGTTCTCCGCGCGCTATGTGCTGGCGTCGCTGGGCCTGCGCGATATCGGCGAGGCGTTCGGGCTTGCGACGCTGACGATGCTCCGCGTCATCATCCTGATCGCGCTGGCGAGCATCGTCTGGGTGCCGATCGGGGTGTGGATCGGCCTGCATCCTGTCTGGGCCGAGCGGCTGCAGCCGGTCGCGCAGTTTCTCGCCGCCTTTCCGGCCAACGTGCTGTTTCCCTTCGCGGTGATCGTCATCGTCCACTGGAATCTGAGCCCGGATATCTGGCTGTCGCCACTGATGATCCTCGGCACGCAATGGTACATCTTGTTCAACATCATCGCCGGCGCGAGCGCGATCCCGAACGATCTGCGGGAGGTCGCCGATATGTTCGGGGTGCGGGGGTGGCAGTGGTGGCGCCAAGTCGCGCTGCCCGGCGTCTTTCCCTATTATGTCACGGGAGCACTGACCGCGAGCGGCGGATCGTGGAACGCCTCGATCGTCGCCGAGGCGGTGTCATGGGGAAATCGCCGCCTCGAAGCGCACGGCCTCGGCACCTATATCGCCAAGGCGACCGCGGCGGGCGACTACCCGCGTGTCGCGCTGGGTATTGCGGTGATGTCGATGTTCGTGCTGGGCTTCAACCGCCTGGTCTGGCGGCCGATGTACGCCTTCGCCGAACGCCGCCTTCGCCTCGCCTGATCTGGAGCCTCATCATGGCAACGCTCGCACCCGCCCGTCCCCTGGTCGAAATCCAGAGCCTTCGCCATTTCTACGGCGCACCGCCCGGCGGCCATCTCGTGCTCGATGATGTCAATATGACCTTGGTCGAAAATGAGGTGGTCGGCCTGCTCGGCCGTTCGGGCTCGGGCAAATCCACATTGCTGCGCTCGATCGCCGGACTGATCCGGCCGCGCGAGGGCGAAGTCCGCTTCCTTCCCAACGAGGATTGCCTCGATCCCAGCGTCGCGATGGTGTTCCAGACCTTCGCGCTTTTTCCCTGGCTGACTGTGCTCCAGAATGTCGAACTCGGGCTGGAGGCGCAGAAAGTGCCGGCCGACGAGCGCCGCACCCGCGCATTGGCCGCGATCGACCTGATCGGTCTCGATGGCTTCGAGAACGCCTATCCCAAGGAGCTTTCGGGCGGGATGCGCCAGCGCGTCGGGCTGGCGCGGGCATTGGTCGTCAATCCATCGCTGCTGCTGATGGACGAGCCTTTCTCGGCGCTCGATGTGCTGACGGCGGAGACGCTGCGCTCCGATCTGCTCGATCTCTGGTCGGAAGGGCGGATGCCGATCAAGTCGATCCTCATCGTCACGCACAATATCGAGGAAGCCGTGCTGATGTGCGACCGCATCCTGGTCTTCTCCTCCAATCCCGGGCGCGTCGTCGCGGAGATCAAGGTCGATCTGCCGCAGCCGCGCGATCGGCTCGATCCGTCGTTCCGCGCCCTGGTCGATGATATCTATGCGCGGATGACGGCGCGCGCGACCGCCGCGCAGGCGACGCGGGACGGCCTGTTTCCGGGTACGGGCACCGCCATGGTGCTGCCGCCCAAGGTCTCGACCAACAGCCTCGCCGGCCTGATCGAGGAGGTGGATGCCGCCCCGTTCGAGGGCCGCGCCAGCATGGCCGAGCTGGCGGACTCACTCCAGCTGGAGGCCGATGAGCTGTTCCCGATGGCCGAGACGCTACAGCTGCTGCGCTTTGCCGAACTGCGTGGCGCCGAGATGATCCTGACCCCGCTCGCGCGCCGCTATGCCCAGGGCGACGTCGATCAGCGCAAGGCGATCTTCGCGCAGGCGCTGCTCGCCCACGTCCCGCTCGCCCAGCATATCCGCCGTATCCTCGACGAGCGGTCCAGCCATTCCTGTCCCGCTCGCCGGTTCCGCGACGAACTCGAAGACCATATGTCGCCGGATTATGCCGACGAAACCCTGCGCACAGTAACCCACTGGGGGCGCTACGCGGAGGTCTTCACCTACGACGAGGATGCCGATCAGTTCAGCCTCGACAATCCCGAATGATCGCGGTCGTCGGGCATCGCGCCTAGAAGAACGATCCCCTGACGCCGATCCGGCCGATCAGATCATGATAGCCGTTCCGCGTCTCGTACGTGCCCGATGCGATGAACTTGAAATAATCGTTGCCGAACGTGGTGCGCACCGTGCCCACATAGCCGCTGGAGCGATCCTCACCATCGATCGTAAAGGGGTTGCCGCCGGCGAACTGCGCGGTGGTGGCGCCGACGTTGCTGCTCAGGATTTCGCGGCGTCCACCCTCCACTTCGAAGCGAGCGACGAGCGATTCGGGCAGCACCTGCTTGCCGAACTGCACGCCCAGCGCGATCTGGCCCGTCGCCGCGGTCTCGGTGCTCGTCCGGCGATCGACGCTGAGATCGAACGCCGCCCCCGCGTCGGTTTCGTTGTAGGCGTTCTCGCGCAGACGGAAGTAGGTCACCGATCCGTTCGGGCGAAGATAGACCGGGCCGAGGTGCGCTTCGTAGCTGCCCTTGGCGATCGCCGACAGCAGCAGCCCATGCCAATGCCCGTTGGTGCTGTAGAGCTGCGTGGTGGCCACCGCGCTGGTCAGATAGCGGCTCTCGGAGGCGGTGAGATAACCCGCCGCGCCGCTGGCGGAGAGATCGAGCCCACCCCAATGCCCGGTCCAATACGGCCCCACCTGGAAGACATTGGTGCGGACCTGATTATCAGTGCTGCCCTCGGTCAGCGTGCCGAACAGATAGCCGATCGAGACGCCGAGGCGCCCGAATACGCCGAGGCCATAATCCGCGCCTGCCGAAAGCCCCCAGCCGCTGCCCTTGTAGCCCGGCGTATTGTCGCTGTCCTGATGGACGGCGCTATAGGCCTGCTGCGCCCAGAGGCTGAGCCCGCCGGCATTGGCCAGCCGCTGCGCGCCTTCGCCCGGCGCGATCAGCCGAGAGAGGCTGGTGGTGAGATCGAACACGCCGCCGGCATGATCGGGCAGCATCTGCCGCAGCCGCAGCAAGGTGTTGGCGCGATCGGTGAAGCCCAGGAACAGCGTCGAGAGCGCGGAATTGCTGCCGATCTGCGCATAGAGCGCGTCATAGGCCTGCGCTTCGGATCGGACGAGGCCGATTGCCGCGGCCGATTTGCGCGCGATCGTCACGCTCACCGCGCCTGCGGCATCGCTGGCGTTGAGTGATCCGGTCAGCAGATAGGGCAGGGTGGTCGTCGTCAGGCTGAGGTTGCTGCTGCCCGTCAGTGTGCCGCTGGTCAGCACCGTGTAGGTGCCGGTCTGGAAGCCGATGTTGGCCAGCGTCGCGGCCAGCGTGGTGGCGCCGGTGATCGTGGTCGCGCCGGCAACATTGATCAGCGTGGCGGTGCCGGCCTGCGGATTGATCTGCACCCCCAGCGTACCGCCGCTGATCGCCAGGCTGGCGAGCGGGACGGCGCCGGTGTTGGTCAGGCTGAGCGTGCCGCCGGAGAGAGTGACCGCCAGGTTGGCCGCGCTGTTGGCGATCTGGCCGGAGAAGACCGCCGATCCCGAAAGGCTCAGGCGATCCGCGCCGCTGCCGGTGTTCAGCGTGCCGGAATAGCTGCTGGTGTCGGCCATGGTGATCGTGTCGTTGCCCGCGCCCGTCGTCACCGCGCCGGTCAACACCGCCGTGCCGCTGAGCGCGACCGTGTTGTTGCCCGCGCCGAGCGCGACGGCCGAGGTGATCGTGCCGCCCGATGCGATGATGGCATCATTGCCGCTGCCGGTCAGGATCGTGCCCGCGATCGTGCCGGCGGTCTGCGTCAGCGTGAACCCGCTGGTGTTCGCCGAGGCATCGATCGCGCGCGCGGTCGTCGTGCCGGCGTCATAGGAGGTGATCGTGCCTGAGTTGGTCAGTGAGGCGAGCGTGCCCGAAGCATCGGCGATGGCCGCCGCGGTGCCGCTGCCAACGGTGACAGTGGCTGAGATCGTGCCGCTGTTGGTGATCGCGGGCAGGGTGGCGCCCGCCGCGATGGTGATGCCCTGCGCCGATCCGCCCGCGGTCGTCGTCGATGCGCCGCTGATGCCGCCGCTGTTGGTGAGGCTGGCGACATTCGCGCCGCTGCCGATCAGGATACCCACGGCATTGCCGCCGTTAGCCGTCGCGCGTACCGCGCCGGTCACGTCCGCACCGCCGCTGACGGTCACCGTGCCGCCGAGACCGCCGAGCTGCATGCCCGTCGCATTGACGCCCGCATAGACGCCAGACCCAAGGACGGTGCCGTCGATCTCGATGCCATAGGTGCCGTTGGCGATCGGTCCGAGGGCGATCGGGTTGGTCGCCGAACCGACGATCAGCGCGGGGGCCGCGCCATAGGTGGTCAGCGTACCCGCGCCCTGGCCGACATCGGGCTGGCCATCGGCATCGGTATCCGCCGTCGTGTCCGTGGTCGTGGTCAGCGAAGCGCCGACGCGGATGCCGCCAGCGACATTGCCGCTCACCGCCAGCGCCGATCCGCCCTGGAGCAGATTGTCCGAGGTCAACGATGTCAGCGCGGTGGGAAGCGTGGTGGCGGTGTAGCCCGTGGTGGTGACCGTGCCATGGACCACCACCGATCCGCCGACATCGCCGGTCAGCGCATAGCCGACCGAATTGGCGCCGGTGACTGTGTTGGTGCCGCCGATCGCCACCGCACCGGTAACCGCGCCAAGATACACACCGTAATTGTTGTTGCCGGTGACGGTGATCGTGCCCGTGTTGGTGAAGGTGCCGCCGATCGGTGTGGAAACGGAGATGCCCGCCGAATTGTTGCCTTTCACCGTAATCGTGCCGCCGACATTGCCGACGTTGCCGGTGAAGGTGCCCGCGCCGTTGACGAGAATGCCGTAGCGGTCCGTGCCCTGCGCGAAGGCGCCATCGACCACGCCGTCGCCGTTGGTATCGGTCTGCGTATAGCTTTCGGTGGCGCTGATCGTGCCCGAGTTGGTGATGCCGCTGGCGAAGCCGCCCGTGCCCGCGATGCCGCGCACCGAGCTGATATCGGTGAAGGTGATCGATCCCGCGTTGCTGACCGTGTTGCTGCTGTTGATCGTGATCGCCGTGCCACCCGCCGGAGCGATCGAACCGGTGGAGGAGACGATGATATTGTCGGCCGCGCCGCCGTTGACCGTGGCGGTGGCGACGTTGCTCGTGGTGCTCGTGCCGATCGTGGTGTCGGCGATGGCGGAGGTAGCGAACGCCAGTGGGGCAAGGGCGGTGGTGGCAAGAAGGATACGGCGCATAGAGCTCCCCGGAGATTTTGGGGCGCTGTGGGCGCGGCGCCTTGCGGCTTTGTGTCCGGCTCTTTGCAGGCGATCGGCTGCGTTACGGTGCTGTAATCTTGGCGTGGCGGCCGTTTGGCGCTGCCTCCTCCTGAGGCTTGCCGCTGACGCGGGTTTCGCTTATAGCGCGCCGGTCCCGTGGGCGGTGCCCGCGGAGGATGGCGCGGATGGCGGGTTCCCAGGGAAACGCCGACGCGCCCTTTTCGCATTGGCGCTAAGCAACCTCCGCGTGATCGTACAGGGGATGCCGCATGGGCATTCGGCCTTTGCGGCGGATCGGCTGAAGACCTCCGGAGACAACCGGACGGCCGGACAAATGCACTGAAGGATTACCCCTGTTTATGGCCACTACGGCTTTTCCCTCACGCGATGATTTCGCGGCTCTCCTCAATGATACGCTCGGCGGCGAAAACAACGGCTTCGAAGGCCGCGTCGTCAAGGGCACGGTCACCGCGATCGAGAATGATGTTGCCGTCATCGATGTGGGCTTGAAGTCCGAAGGCCGCGTGGCGCTGCGCGAATTCGCGCCCGCGCCCGGCCAGAAGGCCGATCTCAAGGTGGGCGACGAGGTCGAGGTGTTCGTCGATCGCGTCGAGAACAGCCAGGGCGAAGCGATGCTCAGCCGCGATCGCGCCCGCCGTGAAGCCGCCTGGGACACGCTGGAGCATGAATTCGCCGCCGGCAGCCGTGTCGATGGCGTGATCTTCGGCCGCGTGAAGGGTGGCTTTACCGTCGATCTCAACGGCGCCGTCGCCTTCCTGCCCGGTTCGCAGGTCGATATCCGCCCGGTCCGCGACGTGCAGCCGCTGATGGATATTCCGCAGCCCTTCCAGATCCTCAAGATGGATCGCCGCCGCGGCAACATCGTCGTGTCGCGCCGTGCCGTTCTCGAAGAGACCCGCGCCGAGCAGCGCACCGGCCTGATCCAGAGCCTCGCCGAGGGTCAGATCGTCGACGGCGTCGTCAAGAACATCACGGATTACGGCGCGTTCGTGGATCTGGGCGGCATCGATGGCCTGCTCCACGTCACCGACATCAGCTACAAGCGCGTCAATCACCCGAGCGAGGCGATCAACATCGGCGATACCGTCCGTGTCCAGATCGTCCGCATCAACCGCGATACGCAGCGCATCAGCCTCGGCATGAAGCAGCTCGAGAGCGATCCGTGGGAAGGCGCATCGGCCAAATATCCGATCGGCGCCAAATTCTCGGGCCGCGTCACGAACATCACCGAATATGGTGCCTTCGTCGAGCTGGAGAGCGGGATCGAGGGCCTCGTCCACGTTTCCGAAATGAGCTGGACCAAGAAGAACGTCCATCCGGGCAAGATCGTCTCGACGTCTCAGGAAGTCGAAGTCGTCATTCTGGAAGTCGATGAGGACAAGCGCCGCATCAGCCTCGGCCTCAAGCAGGCCCAGAACAACCCGTGGGATGCTTTCGCCGAGACCCACCCCGTCGGCTCGACCGTTGAGGGCGAAGTCAAGAACGCCACCGAATTCGGCCTGTTCATCGGCCTCGACAACGATATCGACGGCATGGTCCACATGTCCGACATCGCCTGGGGCGTGACCGGCGAGGAAGCGCTGGCGCTGCACCACAAGGGTGAGACGATCAAGGCGCAAGTCCTGGCCGTTGAGCCCGACAAGGAGCGCATCAGCCTCGGCATCAAGCAGCTCGAGCGCGGCGGTGTTTCCGCCACGGCGGGCGGCACGGCTTCGGCGGGCGGAGTCAACAAGGGCCAGACCGTCACGGTCACCGTGCTCTCGGTTGGCGATGGCGGCCTCGATGTGCAGATCGGGGATGATGGCATCACCGGCTTCGTCAAGCGCGCCGATCTCGGCCGCGACCGCGATGAGCAGCGTCCGGAGCGTTTCCAGCCCGGCCAGAAGTTCGATGCGATGGTCACCGGCTTCGATCGCTCCAAGAAGCCGACTTTCTCCGTCAAGGCTTTGCAGATGGCCGAGGAGAAGCAGGCCGTTCAGCAATATGGCTCGTCCGATTCGGGCGCGTCGCTGGGCGACATTCTCGGCGCGGCTCTCAAGGCCCGCAACGAAGACGCCTAACCCTTTTACCAACCCGGCCTTCTTGTCTTTTTGGGCAGGAGGGCCGGGTCGGCATTGATCCATGTTGATAAAGTCGGCATAGCGTATCGTGATGATCGGATCGTAGGCGTAACGGTTTGCGGTCCTGGCTTGCGGATAAGGGGATAGGGGTTGATCAGGTCGGAGCTCGTCGCCGCCATCGGTCGCGATCACCCTGATCTTTCGCTCGCCGAAGTCGAGCGGATCGTCACCTGCATCTTCGATGCGATCAGCGAGCGGCTGGCCGAAAATGGCCGGGTCGAGCTGCGCGGCTTCGGCACATTCACCACCCGCGCCCGCGATGGCCGCACGGGCCGCAACCCGCGCACGGGTGAGCCCGTGGACGTTCAGCCCAAGCGCGTACCATACTTCAAGCCGGGCAAGGAAATGCGCGCCCGGCTGAACGTCAGCGACTCCTGACCGCCGTCACGTCGCGCGCCATCGCCCGAATTTAACCGGGCCGATCCACAGCAATATTGACCCACGCGGTCTTCCGGCGGAAAGCGTTCATGTGTGCGGACGTGGCGGAACGGTAGACGCTAGCGACTTAAAATCGCTTTCCTTCGGGAGTGCGGGTTCGAGTCCCGCCGTCCGCACCAATCAGCGGACAGGGGCCGCAGTCAGGCGGACCGGCGATCGGCCCGCGCGGCGATCGTTTCGAGCAAAGTTTCCAGCACCGCGCGCCAGGCGGGGATCATCCGCGCATCGGCCGCAGCCCCCAGTAGATCGCGCAATGCCCCGGCCAGCGCATCGCTCATCGAAGGGAGCCCAGTGCGAATCTGTTCGGCGCTGAGGTGTTGGGCAAAACGGACCGGTGTTTCGGCGGCGGAGAGCACAGCCTCGATCAGCGAATAGGGGCGGCCCTCAGCCCAGAACGGCTCGAACAGCAGCAGGCGCGCGTCGTCGTCGCTGGCGAGATGATGCCAGATCCGCAGCGTGATCGCGGCGCCCTGGGTACGAAGGAGGGGCGCCGTTCCGGCGAGAATCGCCGTCTGAGCCGTGTCGTCAGCGTTCAATTGTTTGGCTTTTACCGAGGAGCGTCGAGAGCGATTCACTCGTTCGACCGAGCATTCCCTATGCGTGCACTGCAGCAATGTCTTTGCGCTGCGACAATCTCGCGCGGCACGATGCCCGATTGTCGGACAGTCAGCGCATCCGCGTCGCGGAGAGGATGCGGACACGATGCACCAAAGTCTGGCCCATTGTCTCGGCCGAAAGCCCGCCCGGATAGGTGGGCATGACGAGGATGCGGCGGACGATCTCAATCCCGCTCACGACATGGCCGAAGGCGGCATAGCCGGGATAGCCAGGCGAGGCGTCGAGCGTCTCGGACGGCCCTAAGCAGATGAAGAAATCCCCCATCGCCGATCCGACATCGTGCCGCGCCATCGAGATCACGCCATCGCCATGATGGATGCCGGTGAGGCTGGTCGGCTCATGCTTGATCGGGAAGAAACTGTCCGAAATCTTGCTGTCGATCCCGCCCTGGACCAGGCCGACGCCGGGCCGCGTCTTGCTCCGCGCGGCGCGGTAGAAGGTCTTGCCATCGAACTTGTGGGCGTCGACATAGCGCAGGAAATTGCCGGCCGTGATCGGCGCGTGCTTGGTATCCACCGCGACGACGATCGGCCCCAATTCGGTCTTGAGCACCACCTTGACCAGGCCGGGGGCGGGCAGGGCGGCGGACGCGGGCGTGATCAGCAGCAGCAACAGCGCCGCGAACAATCGCCCGATCATCGATCGCCGTCATTGGCGGCCGGGTGCAGCGCGCGTTCGACGAGCAGGATCGCCGCCGCCACCGCTTCCTCGATGCCGAGCGCCGAGGTATCGAGCAGGCGCGCATCATCGGCCATGCGCAGCGGCGCCGCCGATCGCGCGCTATCCCGCTCGTCGCGGGCGCGGATGTCGGTCAGGACATGATCGCGCTCGACCGCGAGGCCGGCGCCAACAAGCTCCCGCCAGCGCCGATCGGCGCGGACTTCGGGCGTGGCGGTGACGAACAATTTGGCGGGGGCATGCGGGGCGATCACCGTGCCGATGTCGCGCCCGTCGAGCACCGCGCCGCCGGGCTGCGCGGCGAAATCCTGTTGCCGCGTGAACAAGGCCGCGCGCACTTCTGGATGCGCCGAGACGATCGATGCCGCCTTGCCCGCGGCTTCCGATTTGAGCTGCGGATCATGGAGCATCGCCTCCCCGAAGCCGCAGGCCGCCAGCGCCTCCGCCGGCACCGAAGGATCGCCGCCGGCGCGCAGCACGCCAATCCCGACCGCGCGATAGAGCAGCCCGGTATCGAGATGGGGAAGGCCGTAATGCGCCGCCAGCCGCCGCGCGATCGTCCCCTTGCCCGATGCCGCGGGCCCGTCCACGGCGATGATCATGCCGGCTTGCCCCCGCGCAGCGCTTTGATCAGCCCGAAGGCGGCGATCAGCCCCCAAGCGATCTCCAGCACCATCGAGGCGAGATTGAAATGCACCAGCAGCGATACGATCAGCAGCAGCGCGCCCAACAGGTTGATCGCATTGAACAGGCGGAAATCGATCGTCTTGGCAATATTGCTGTAAAGATAGCCGGCGATGAACACGGCGCTGCCGATCAGGCCGATTGCATCCGCCAGCGGTCCGCTCATCATGCCGCCGTCTCCGCGCCCAGCGACCGGAGCAGATCGGCGAAACCCGGGAAGCTGGTGTCGACCGGGCTCATATCGTCAACCGCGATGCCGTCGCGCGACGCGAAGCTGGCGATCGTGAAGCTCATCGCGATGCGGTGATCGAGATCGGCGGCGATTATTGGCCTATCGTTGGAGACGAACGGCGCCCCATCGCGGCCCTCGATCACCAGCCCATCCGCCCGCTCCTCGACAATGACTCCGCAGCGGGCAAGACCGCGCGCCATCAAAGCCAGCCGATCGCTTTCCTTGACGCGCAACTCCTCCAGCCCGCGCGTCACCGTCCGGCCCTTGGCCATAGCGGCAGCGACGAACAGGACGGGGAATTCGTCGATCATGCTCGGCGCGATCTCCGGAGGCACCTCGATGCCGGTGAGGTTGGATGCCTTAACGCGGAGATCGGCGACGGGTTCGCCGCCGACCTCGCGCCTCTTCTCCTCAAAGATCGATCCGCCCATCGCGCGCAGCATATCGAACAAAGCGGCGCGCGTCGGATTGAGGCCGACATTCTCGACCACGATCTCCGATCCGGGCACCAGCAGCGCGGCCACCACCGGGAAGGCGGCGGAGGAGGGGTCGCCGGGCACGACGATCTGCTGCGGCCGCAACTCGGCCTCGCCGCGGATGCTGATAATACGCGGGCCCTCTTCATAGCTGATCTCAAGATCGGCACCGAAACCCTTGAGCATCCGCTCGCTATGATCGCGCGTCGGCACCGGCTCGATCACCCGCGTGATGCCCGGCGCGTTGAGCCCCGCGAGCAGGATGGCGGACTTCACCTGCGCCGAAGCGACCGGCAGGCGATAGGCGATCGGCACCGCCGGGCAGAGCCCGCGCACCATCAGCGGCAGGGTGCCGCCCGGGCTCGCCGTGAAGTCCGCACCCATCAGCGAGAGCGGATCGATGACGCGCTTCATCGGCCGCCGGGAGAGCGAGGCATCGCCGATGAAGGTGGCGGTGATCGGATGGCTGGCGATCAGGCCCAGCAGCAGCCGCGTCGAGGTCCCCGAATTGCCCATATCGAGCGCGGTCGCCGGCTGCAGCAGCCCGCCAACGCCGACGCCATTGACCGTCCACGCGCCATCGCCGCCGCGCTCAATGCTGGCCCCCATCGCGCGCAGCGCGGCGGCGGTGGCGAGCACATCCTCGCCCTCAAGCAGCCCCTCGATCCGGCTGGTGCCCACCGCCAGCGCGGCCAGCATCAGCGAACGGTGCGAGATGCTCTTGTCGCCGGGCACGCGGACGCGGCCGGCAAGCGGGCGCGGGGCCTTGAAGACCGGAGGGTTCGTGCGCATCTCAAGCATAAGCGGCGGCTTTGACAGCGGCTCCTCCGTCTGGCAAGGCGCCCGCCACATCGTGGCCGGTCGCTCGCGCGCCAAGCCGCAATCTATCTTTATCGGAGCTTTGAAACCGTGGTGAAACCTGAGTGGGGCGCCAAGCGCACCTGTCCGAAATGCGGCACCCGCTTCTATGATCTCGGCAAGGAGGATCCTATCTCCTGCGTCGAATGCGGCACCAATTTCATGCCGGAAACGGTGCTGAAATCGAAGCAGCCGCTGCCGTTCGAAGCGGCGCAGCCGATCGCCAAGAAGGAAAAGGAAGGCGAGGATCTCGCCGATGAACTGTCCGGCGTCGAAGACGAGGAGCCCAATGCCGACGATGACGTCGATCTGGGCGATGATGACGATATCGGCGTCGCCACCGGCGCGGACGAAGACGAACATTGATCAACGGGCGGTGATCGCCCGTTGATCGCCGCGCAGTGATTTTTTGGGCGCGCCCCGGCTTGCAGGCTTAGCCCTGCTGCATTAGAGGGCGCGCTCCGCCACCGGCTCCCAGGCCGCGGCGATCAGGGAATGGGGCCGTAGCTCAGCTGGGAGAGCGTCGCGATGGCATTGCGAAGGTCTGGGGTTCGATCCCCCACGGCTCCACCAACCTTTCAAAGCCCGCCATCCGGCGGGTTTTTTTATTGGCTGAAGATTAGGGCTTGAGACCGTAGCCGACGAAGGTTTCGTCGATCTTGGAATTCGCGAGGCGCGCGGCGGCAAGATCGCTCTTGGCTTCATCGGCCTTGCCAAGATGCGTTTCGGCGATGCCCCGCCCGAAACGGCTCGTGTTTAGCTGAGGCATCTTGGCTAACGCCGCGTCATAATCGCTGATTGCTGCCGCCCATTCTCCGCGCTGGAGATGGACAAGGCCGCGGCTGTCAAAAAAGCCGCCTTCGGGCTGGAGTGATATAGCAGCATCGCAATCGATCATGGCTTTATCGAGCTCAATATTTTTTGTCGCGCGCGCCCAGCAGGCGTTGTTACGGAGGATCGCGTCCTTTGGGTGCGCCTCGATCGCCTGGGCGAAGCGTGCCATGCCGCGATCGCCATGACCAAAGCTGCTGTCCATATCGGCAGCGACTGAGATGAGCGATGCAGTCCATTCCGGATGTGCAGCGATGGCCTTGTCATAGGCAGATGAGAGTTGCTGATAAGCCAGTGGATCCTGTGCCAGGCTTTTAAATACTTTAGATGGGATCGGCTGGTTGGGCTCATGATCGATAATCCAGAGCACGGCGGAAAGCCTGGTCTTCTGGTCAGAGATCAGGTTGTGACTCAACTGGAGAAAATAGGCGGGCACATTGGGTGGATCGCATTCGATCGTTGGAGTTCGGTATAGGCATCCGAGTTTCGATTCATGGTAGCCAAGACCTGGCCGCGCAGCCAATGTGCTTGCGCGCTTTCAGGCGCGATTTTCAAAAGGTCGTCAGCCTGTTGAAGTGCTTCGTCGAACCGTTTGAAATGCAACAAGAGGTTGATCGCCAGGTTTCGAGCGTCGGGCCTATCCGGCAGCTTGCTCGTCGCGAGGAGAGCATCGGCGAGGGCGGGTTCAGGCCGATTCATCTGGTTTTTGAGCCTGGAGCGGAGGAGATATGGATCGCCCTGATCGGGGTAGATCAGCACAAGCCGATCCAAAAGAATCATAGCGTCGTCGTTCCGGTTGCGCCGTAGAAGAAGATTTACCTTGCCGAGAATGGCGAAATAGGATCGGCCATCCATCGCAAGAGCTTCGTCCAACAAGGCGTCGGCGTCGTCGGCCTTATTCAGCTGGGCAAGGATGCTCGCCTTCGTAGCGAGCAGCTGAGCAGTCTTCCCATATTTTGCCATGTGTGCATCAAGTGCAGCGATCGCCTCCGGGTTCTTTCGGTCCTGCATAAGGCTGGAGATCGCGGCAAGGCTCGCCTCCGGACCTTCCTTCTTTATCGGATTCTGCGCGCCTTCCTGAGCAGTGGGAGTGTAGTTCGATGGCAAATGGACATAGAGATTCTTGTTGAAAATCTCCGTCGCCTTTTCGTCAGCAGCCTTGGCGTCGGCCAGCGATAGTTCCTCCGCCTTGTTGCGTGTGGTGGCCATCATGGTGAAGGCGCCCTCCCGGATCGTGGCGGTGCGCTGATAATGGATGCCGCCTTCGGTGCGGTCGATCGCTTCTCCATCCACGTAGAACCCAGCGCCTTTGTTGGGCAGCAGGATCGTCTGGTGCGTCACCGTGTAGGTTTCGCCGACCTGTACGGGCGCCGCCGGCTCATCCGGGCTTCGTTGGGGAGCGACCAGCGTGCCTAGGAACGCCTTGTTGGCCTGGTAGCGATAACTGGCGTCGGCGCCCTTGGTGTTCCAGTCCATCTTGCCCGTGCCGGTGAAGCCGATCCGCACCTCGCCGCTCTTGTCGTCCACCGCATAGGTAACGGCCTTGATCTCCAACCAATCGTGGCGCTCGCTCCAGAGCTTGGTGAGCACTTGATCGCGCTGCGCGGGCGATAGGAAACTCATCATGGTGCGGAAGCCGCTCGCGCCATCGCCGCGGAGGATGCCGATGCCGGTGGCTTTCGCGGGCAGCGAGATGCCATCGCGCGCATCCAGGTCCAGCGTCCATTCCTCGGTCGGCCGCGCGGGTTCAGTCGCTATCAGCGGCACCAGCGCGCTGCCGGCGGCGGTGAGCGGCAGCGCCCATTGAAAGGCGGGCACGGCGAGGCTGTCGAGATCGCGATCGCCGATGCGCGTGCCATCGAGCCAATAGGCCTTACCCGCGATCGTGGCGCGCACGATGACATGATTGAAGCGGCCCGCGACCGGCAATGTCTTGTCGAGCCCGTCGCCGAGTTGGGTCGAGACCAGCGCAGGTTCGGCATCGATTCCCAGCCCGCGCAGGATCGCCGTGAGGAGTGCGGTCTTGCCTTTGCAATCGCCCGCCCGCTGCTTCCAGACATCATCTGCGGAGGCGGGCTGATAGCTGCCAAGCCCATCGAGGCGGGCAAGATAGCGTATCTGAGTCTGGACGAGCGCGAGCGCGGCCGACGCCCGCGCCTTGGGCTCGCTGGAGGCGGCGGCGATCCGTGCCACTTCCGCGCGCACCGGCGAATCAGGGGCGAGCGTGGCCGCTTTATCGAACAGGCCGGCAAACAGACGCGAGAGGCTCTGCCAATCGGGAAAATCCGTGACCGTCAATCGATTGGCATCGATGTAGCGGCTTGGCGCCAGCGGCGCGAGATAGTTACTCCGATCGATCGTGATCGCCGTGATGCCGTCTGCATTGGTTATGATCGGTCGCGGTAGCCCGTTCCCCACCAGCCAGTGCATCGGCAAGCTCTTCGCCCAACTGTGCCGCACAATCATGCGATCCAGCGGCAGCGCGCGGACCAGGGTGCTATCGCCTTCGAGATGACCGGCGAGGACCGGATTGAGGCTGTCGATCGTGTAAGCCAGTTCGATCTCGTCCCCGACGCGCAGGTCGGGAAGGGGCAGGGTTGCCGTTAGCCGGCCGTCGATCGTTGCGGCTTCCAGCCCTGCCTCGCGTCGGATGACCTGAATACCCGAACCATCCTTGAGCGCGTCGATCTCGGTGCCGTCACGGCGAATGCTGATCCGATGAAATGTCAGCTTGTCCGTCGCGGGCTGCCAGACCGCCCCGACCGTACCGAACGCCTGCACGGCCTGTGGTTGGAGCACGCGGACGATTTGGTGAGCATATTGATGCACTCCTTGCGTATCGTAGCGCGTCTGAATCTCGACCAAGCGTAGATCGGCGGCATTATCGCTGGCGACGATTGGGAGCGGCTGATTGGCGATCACCCAAGCGGCAGGGGGTGCAATCTTGAAATCCGCACTCCACGCGGCGCTGCTCAACACCAGCGCCAACAAACCCGTCTTTCGCATTCTCGCCGTGCCCCTTACCCTAAGGATTAGCCTACCGGGCGGTTTCAGAAAGGCAATTCGAGCGGCGACATTATCGGCGATACCGCATCCGCCCCCGCGGTTGACGCTTCGCCCCCGTCCGGCCAAAGAGCCCTTGCTTCGCAGTCTCGCGAATCCCCGGGCCTTTGTGCGCATTCTCCGGCACTTCGGCTGCCCTCCCAAAGGGCGGCCTCGATCGCGTCGGAGGCGGCGCTGTCATCTGTGGCCGTAGTAGGAGAAGGTCTTTGGCAAAGGTTGCCATCAACGGTTTCGGTCGCATCGGTCGCCTGGTGGCGCGCGCGATCCTCAAGAATCCCGATTGCGGGCTCGAACTCGTGGCGATCAACGATCTCGCCGACGCCAAGCATAACGCTTTGCTGTTCAAGCGCGATTCGGTCCACGGCGCCTGGGCGGGCGAGGTGAAGGCCGAGGGTGACAAGCTGATCATCGATGGCAAGGCGATCACCGTCACCGCCGAGCGCGATCCCGCCAACCTGCCGCACAAGGCTCTGGGCGTGGACATCGCGCTGGAATGCACCGGTTTCTTCACCGATCGCGCCTCCGCCGAAAAGCATATCGCCGCGGGCGCGAAGAAGGTGCTGATCTCGGCGCCCGCCAAAGGCCCGGACCTGACGGTGGTCTTCGGCGTAAATGACGACAAGCTGACCGCCGAGCACAACATCGTCTCGAACGCCTCCTGCACCACCAACTGCCTGGCGCCGATCGCCAAGGTGCTGAACGACAGCGTCGGCATCGAGCGCGGCCTGATGACCACGATCCACAGCTACACCAACGATCAGCGCATCCTCGATCAGATCCATTCGGACATGCGCCGCGCGCGCGCTGCCGCTATGAGCATGATTCCGACCACCACGGGCGCGGCCCGCGCGGTGGGCGAGGTGCTGCCGGAGCTCAAGGGCAAGCTCGACGGTTCCTCGATCCGCGTGCCGACGCCGGATGTCTCGGTGGTCGATCTCACCTTCACACCGAAGCGGGACACGACCGTCGAGGAGGTTAACAGCCTGCTCAAGGCGGCGTCCGAGAGCGGTCCGCTCAAGGGTATCCTCGAATATGTCGATGAGCCGCTTGTCTCGATCGATTTCCTCGGCAATCCGCACTCCTCGTCGGTCGATAGCCTCGAGACCGCTGTGATCGAGGGCAAGCTGGTCCGCGTGCTCAGCTGGTACGATAACGAATGGGGCTTCTCGAACCGGATGGTCGATACCGCCGGCGCGATGGCGAAGTTTCTGTAAAGCAGGCATTATCTAAGCGGCCGCTTCCCTAGGGGAGCGGCCGTTTTGCTGTAGGGGTAGCAATGAGCTTCAAGACGCTGGACGATATGGGCGATGTGCGCGGCAAGCGCGTGCTGGTGCGCGAGGATTTGAACGTGCCGATGGACGGCGCGCGCGTCACCGACGACACCCGCCTGCGCGCCGCCGCGCCGACGATCGCCGAGCTTTCGGACAAGGGCGCGATCGTGCTCGTCCTCGCGCACTTCGGCCGGCCCAAAGGCGAGCGTCATCCGGACATGAGCTTGGCGCTGGTCACCAACCCGCTGAGCGACGTGCTCGGCCGCGAGGTGCGCTTCATCGACGATTGCCAGGGCGCGGAGGCGGAGGCGGCGGTCGCCTCGCTGCAGCCGGGCGACATCGCGGTGCTGGAGAATACTCGCTTTCATAAGGGCGAAGAAACTAATGATACGGCCCTCGTCGATGCGATGGCCAAGCTTGGAGACCTCTACGTCAACGATGCTTTCTCCGCCGCGCATCGTGCCCACGCCTCCACTGAAGGGCTGGCGCATAAGCTGCCCGCTTATGCGGGGCGATCGATGGAAGCCGAACTCAAGGCGCTCGAAAAGGCGCTCGGTGTGCCCGAGCATCCGGTGATGGCGGTGGTCGGCGGTGCCAAGGTCTCGACCAAGCTTGATGTGCTGACCCAGATGGTAACCCAGGTCGATCATCTCGTGATCGGCGGCGGCATGGCCAACACCTTCCTCGCCGCGCGGGGCGTCGATGTCGGCAAATCGCTGTGCGAGCATGATCTCAAGGAGACGGCGCTGGCGATCCTGGATGCCGCCGACAAGGCCGATTGCACCGTGCATCTGCCCTACGATGTCGTGGTCTCGAAGGAGTTCAAGGCCAACCCGCCGACGCGCACTGTCAACGTCCACGAGGTGGCGGCGGACGAGATGATCCTCGACTGTGGCCCCGCCGCCAGCGAAGCGATCGCCGACGCGCTCAAGACTTGCAAGACGCTCGTCTGGAACGGCCCGCTCGGCGCGTTCGAAATACCGCCGTTCGATACCGCGACGATGGCGCTGGCGCATATGGCGGCGGCGCTGACCAAGTCCGGCGGCCTCGTTTCGGTAGCGGGTGGCGGCGATACGGTCGCGGCCGTGAATGTCGCCGGCGTCGCCGACGATCTGACCTTCGTCTCGACGGCGGGTGGCGCGTTTCTGGAGTGGATGGAAGGCAAGGAGCTGCCCGGCGTCGCAGCGTTGGAGAATTGAGGATTGCCGAAAGTGGGTTGAGCAAATCATTGCTGTCCGCGATGGTAATAAAGATGGCGCCGCAGGAAAACGGCGCCGAGGAACCGGACCGATGGCTCGATACGGCAAGCCTTTCAAAATTCGATTGCCCGAGGCGGCGGAGGATCGGGTGAGAGCGCTTGCGGCTCAAAAGGGCGTAACCGTCAGCCACCTCGTCCGATCGATCCTGGCCGAGCGGCTTGCATACCTTGTCCAAAGTTCTTCAAGCGGACATGGGGAGCAATCCGGATCATAAAGCTGTCGGCAAGCTTGGCCTGTAATCGCTAGCGTTTGGCTACGGACGCGCGGCTGGGTCGCTGGCTCGAACTCAAACCTAAGTTATTTCAAGCAGGGAAACATCATGGCTTCGATCGATCCGAACACGACCGCGAAGGTGCGAGCGGGCAAGGGCTTTATCGCCGCGCTAGATCAATCCGGCGGCTCCACGCCCAAGGCGCTGCAGGGCTATGGCATCGAGCCGTCCGAATATTCGGGCGACGAGGCGATGTTCGCCAAGATCCACGAGATGCGCGTGCGGATCATCACCTCGCCATCGTTCGCCAAAGGCAAGGTGCTGGGCGCGATCCTGTTCGAGAAGACGATGGACGGCCAGGCCGATGGCAAGCCCGTGCCGCAGGCGCTGATCGATCGCGGCGTGATCCCGTTCATCAAAGTCGACAAGGGCCTTGAGGACGAGAAGGACGGCGTGCAGCTGATGAAGCCGATGCCGGAGCTCGACGCGCTTGTCGCGCGCGCCAAGGCGCTGGGTGTGTACGGCACCAAGGAGCGTTCGGTGATCAACCTCGCCAATCCGGCGGGCATCGCGGCGATCGTCAAGCAGCAGTTCGAAGTGGGCGCCCAGATCCTCGCCGGCGGCCTGATGCCGATCCTCGAGCCCGAGGTGAACATCAAGAGCCCCGAGCGCGCCGAGGCCGACCAGATCCTGATGGACGAGATCCTGAAGGCGCTGGATGCGCTGCCTGGCGGCGACCAGGTGATGCTCAAGATGAGCCTGCCCAAGAACCATGGCCTGTTCCAGCCTCTGGTCGATCACTCCAAGGTGGTGAAGGTCGTGGCGCTGTCGGGCGGCTACAAGCGCCCCGAGGCCTGCATCCAGCTCGCCAAGAACCCCGGCATCATCGCCAGCTTCAGCCGCGCGCTGCTGGAGGATCTGCGCTACCAGATGAGCGATGCCGAGTTCGATCAGTTCCTGGGCGACGCGATCGACGAGATCTACGCGGCCTCGGTCGAAAAGGCGGCGTGAGCCGGACGATTTCGACCGGCTCGTAGGGATCAGGAAGAAAAATCTCGTCTCGTAACAAGCGCGTAAGCGGTTGGCTCTTTGGGGCGAGGCGCCTGGGAGGTCAGCGGCGCAACCCTTCCGCTTTTCTATCGTTGGAGGACCGTCATAAATGGAGAGTCCGATGAAAAAGCTCGCAATTGCCCTGCTGGCTGCCGCGGTTGCGGCGCCCGCCATCACCACCCCGGCCTTCGCCGATCATAATTACACCTACCGCGGCAGCGATGGCCGCTATTACCAACACTGCAAGAAGAGCAGCGGCACGACGGGCGCGGTCGCCGGCGGCGTCGGCGGTGCTGTGGTCGGTAATGCGATCGGTGGCGGCGTGCTCGGCACGGTCGCGGGTGGCGTCGGCGGCGCCCTGCTAGGCAAGCATCTCGACAAGAAGCATGACGCTGCGCAGAATCGCCGCAACGGCTGCTGATCGCTATAGATTTCGCCTTGGAGGCCCGGCTCGACGAACAGGTTGAGCCGGGCCTTTTCATTTGGGCCAATAACGGCGCGATTATTACTGCGCTTGTTCCCGGCGATCCATGATCCAGGTATGATTTTCCTCGATCTGCGAAACGACCGGATGCCCGCTGGGATCGTGCGACGGCTCAAACCGGAAGCGCTTTTCGATCAGCGCACATGTGACCTGATCGAGCGCCGCCGATCCGCTTGACGAGGTCACACTGCAATGGCTCGCCCGGCCATCGACATTGACTACATAGCGTACGCCGACATTGCCCTGCACGCCCGCCTCCCGCAGCTCATGTGGAACCGCGGAATAATCGAGTGAGCCTTTGATATGCTCGGGCGCCGTATAGCCGCCGCCGTCCCCATCGCCTGCGCCGCCGCTGCCTGTGCCATTGCCTTGTCCGCCCGCGCCGGTGCCCGGTCCCGGACGATCGGAAGCACCGGCGAGAGGTGCAAGGCCAAGCCCTGCGATCGGCGCTGCGCGCAGCTTGACGGGCGGGGGTGGCGTCAGCGGCTTTGGCGCGACGACCTCGCTCGGCGTGTTGCGTAGGTTGCGCGCCGAGGCCTTGCCCGCCTTGGCGCGCGATTTGGGCTCAGGGACGATATGCTCCTTTGGCGGCGGGGGCGTATCGACGGTCAGCAGCAAAGGCGTATCGATCTGCGGCAACCCGCGCCGCACGATCAGCCCGGCCAGCAGCGCATATCCCAGCAGCACCATCACCAGCGCCGTCCCGATCCCAGCCACGATGCGATCCCGCGCGGGTGTCTGATAGGTCGAAGCCATGGGGGAGCAACGCATGGGGCGATAGGGAGTGCCCTTGGCCGTATTTAGCGGCGCACGGTTAGCTCGGCAGCGATTTCGGCGAGTGCCTTGGCGATCCGTCCCGCGGCCTTGCCATCACCATAAGGAAAGACGGGCCGGGCGCGGCGGGCATATTCGTCCGGATCGTCGAGCAGCCGCCGCGCCTCGTCCACAATCCGCGCCGGATCGGTGCCGACCAGCGTAACGATCCCCGTCGCCAGCGCCTCGGGCCGCTCGGTCGTCTCGCGCATCACCAGCACGGGCTTGCCCAGCGCGGGCGCTTCCTCCTGGATGCCGCCGCTGTCGGTGAGGATCAGTTTGGCGCGCCGCATCAGCCAGACCATCTCGAAATAGTCCACGGGATCGATCAGCCGGATGTTGGGATGTCCGCCCAACCGCGCCTTCACCACGCCGCGCACCTCCGGATTGAGGTGGACGGGATAGACCATGCGGACATCGCCCCGCGCGGCAATCGCGCGCAGTCCGTCGCAGATACTTTGGAAACCCTTGCCGAAACTCTCGCGGCGGTGGCCGGTGACCAGCACCAGCGGCACGGCCTCATCGGCGAGCTCGGGATGCCGCACCGCGATCGACATGGTCCGCTCGGGCGACCGATCGAGCGTCTCGGCGGCAATCATCAGCGCATCGATACCCGTGTTGCCCGTGACGAAGATGCAGCTGCTGCGATTATATTCGTTTTCCAGATGGGCGCGCGCTCCTTCTGTCGGCGCAAACCTGTAATCGGCGATGCTGTCGATCGTGACGCGATTGAACTCCTCTGGCCATGGCTGCGTCAGATCGCCCGACCGCAAGCCCGCCTCAACATGGCCGATCCGAACCCCCGTATAGAAGGCCGCCATCGCCGCCGCCATGGCGCTGGTCGTGTCGCCATGGACCAGCACGATATCCGGCTTGAGGTCGGCATAGACGGCGGTCATCCGCTCCAGAACGGTCCTGGTGAGGGCAGGCAGCGACTGGCCGGGGGTCATGATCGCGAGATCATGATCCGCGCGCTCGCCGAACGCCTCGAACACCTGATCCAGCATTTCCCGATGCTGCCCGGTCGTCACGGAAATGAGCTCAAGCCCGGGCTTGGCGCGGATCGCCCGCATCACGGGGATCATCTTAATCGCTTCCGGCCGCGTGCCGACGATTGCCATAATGCGGGTAGCGGACCGATTCACCGCAACAGCATGGCACGCCTCACCTGCGGGATCACTCACCCATGATTGCCAATATGTTAGGTGGTGCCGCCTACAGGACTCGAACCTGTGACCCCCGCATTACGAATGCGATGCTCTACCAGCTGAGCTAAGGCGGCGTGGGCGTGGCCGTTAGCAGCGGTGGCGGCGCGGGACAAGCGCCTCGCGATTTACCATTCGTCAATCATAGCGGTTTAGTCCGTTCCGGGATGGATCGGGGAGGTCGCAGAGTCGCCATGGATGTGCATCAGGCTTCTGCAGGCCCCGCTTTATCGACGGATCGGCTCGATCCCGCATTGGAAACGCCCCCGGGCGCCGCGGCGGAGAGGCGGCTGCACGGGCGGGCGCATGCTTATTGGCGATCTTTGCTGGGCAGGACGCGCTTCCCGCTGATCGAAGATCTGGATCTGGCCGGCGTGCCGCGGCTGGCCGAGACGTCCTTGCTGTTCGGTGTCGATACCACCGAGGGCGAGCTTGAGATCAACCTCGTCGGCGCCTCGATCCGTGCCGCGTGGGAGGGGCCTGAGAGCGCGATGGCGCGGCTGATCGCGCAGGTGCGGCTGCGCCTGCCGGTGCTGACGGCGCACGGCAAGCCGATCGGCTTCGAGGCGGAACTGGCGGTCAGCGAGCGTGGCGATACCGCCTATCGCGGCATCCTGCTTCCGTTCGGACGGAGCGGGAACACGGTCGATTATGTACTGATGGTGGTCAGCTGGAAGGAGCGCGCCGATACGGTGCGCGATCCGGCTTTGCTTGCCGCCGGCCTTTATGCGGCGGAGAAAACGCCGGGCAACTTTACTCAAACACCTTGGGAAGCGGGCCAGCGGGTTGCAAATCCTTTGCCGCCCGCACCGCTCGAACAGAAACTGACCGCGGCGCGAACCTGGGCGGCGCTGGCGCGGACCGAGGCTGGCGCCAGCCACGAACGGCGCAACAAGGCCAGCGCCGCCGCTTACGCCTGCCTGCTCGACGACGCTCGCGCGACTCCGCTGGCCATGGTCGACAGCGTGTTCGGCGCCGATCTGCCGCGCCGCTGGCGCTGCGATCATGCCGCGACGCTGCGCTATGCGCGGCGGCTCTGCCTGTCACCCGCGCTGCTGCAGGAACTGCTCGACGATCTGGGCGGCGTGCCGGAAGTAGCGGCGATGGACCGGCGGGTACGCCGCGCACGATCCGATATTCGGTCGCCGCGCGGCGATCATTTCCGGCTGACCGAGCCGGTTCAGGCCGAGGATCGCTCCTTTTCGCCATGGCGCGGCCGCGATGCCGAGCCGATCGCGGTGGAGCATGTCATGCCACGGGCCCAGGCCGCGAAGGATTGAGCCGATTACCCCTGCGCGTTAAAGGGGGCGATACAAAAAGCGCAGACCGCGCTAAAAAACGATAAGAGCGGCTGAACGGGCCGCGCAGGAGCTGGAACCCATGCAAAGCGATACGCTCGCTCCGCCCCCCGCGGATTCCGGGGATATGCGTCTGACGCAGGCCTTCGCTGCGGCGCTGAAGACCGGCGCGCTGCCCGGCGAACTCGATGGCCTGGATGATGAGGCGCTGACGGCGGCGGCGGCTTTCGTGCTGGATACGGCGCAGGTGCGCCCGGCGGGTGCGCCTTCGGTGCGGCTGGAATCGCTCGGCGGGGATGGCGTGCGCCGGCGGATGCGGCTGGCGATCGTCAATGATGACATGCCCTTCCTGGTCGATTCGATCGCGGGCGCGCTGGCGGCGGCGGGGATCGGCATCCATCGCCTGCTGCACCCGGTGGTCGCCGCGCGGCGGGACGGCGATGGCCGGCTGACCACACTTTTGCCGAGCGATGCCAGCGGCGAGCGCCGCGAATCGGTGATCTATATCGAGGCGGACCGCGTCGATGCGCGCGAACGCCGCGCGATCGATGGCGAGCTCGGCCAAATTCTCGCCGACGTTCGCGCCGCCGTTACGGATTATCCGCGGCTCAAGGCCGGCCTGGGTGAGGCGGCGTCTCGTTTGCCCGACGGCGAAGGCGCCGCGCTGATGCGCTGGTTCCAGGACAATCATTTGACGATGCTGGGCAGGCATGTCGAGCAGCGCGATGGCACTGCCGCCGAGGGGCTGGGTATTCTGCGGGCCGCTGGCGAACCTTTATGGCCAGCCTCCGCGCGGGAAGCGGCGTGGCGCTGGTTCGAGGATGGCGGCGAGGCGCCGCTGCTGCTGAAAAGCGATCGCGTCGCCACGGTCCATCGCCGGGCCGCGCTCGATATGATCGTCGTGCCCGTGCGCGCCGAAGGCAAGGTCGCCGCGCTGGAGCTGCATGTCGGTCTGTGGACGAGCGCCGCATTGCGCGCGCCGTCGGCGCGCGTGCCCGTGCTGCGGACGCGGCTCGCCGCGATCGAGGAGCGCTACGGCTTCGATCCCGCCGCGCACGCCGGCAAGGCGCTGCATCACGTTCTTTCCGCGCTGCCGCATGATCTGCTGGCATCGCTTTCGGGCAGCGGGCTGGAGGAGGTGGCGCTCACCGCCATGTCGCTGGTCGATCGGCCGCGATCCAAGTTCATCGTGGTGCCGGGGCCGCTCGGCCGCCACCTGTTCGCTTTCGTCTGGCTGCCGCGCGAGGCGGTGACCACGGCGCGCCGCGAGGCGATACGGGAGATGCTGGAGCAGGCTTCGGGCGCCACCATATCGGGCTGGGCGCTGGATCTGGGCGAGGGCGATCTGGCGCTGCTGCGCTTCGTGCTCAACGCCGCGCCGGGGTGCCCGGTGCCCGATGTCACCGTGCTCGACGATGTGCTGGAGCGGATGCTGCGCGGCTGGGTGCCGGCGGTGGAGGCGGCGCTGTCGCGATCGCAAAACGCCACGCGCGCCGCGCGTCTTGCGCTCGATTGGGCGGAAAGCTTTCCCGCGACCTACCGCACCCATGGTGATCCCGAAGAGGCCGCGCGCGATATCATCCGCCTATGCGCGCTCGAGGGCGATGAGGATCGCGCGGTTCGCCTGTATCGCGCGGAGGAAGATGGTGCGCTCAGCCTGCGTGTGAAAATCTATCGGCTCGGCGCGCTGATCCCGCTTTCCGCCGCCGTACCGGTGTTCGAGAATTTCGGCTTCAGCGTTCTCGAGGAAATCCCGACCGCGCTCAGTGACGACCACGGCTATGTCCACGAATTCCTGCTCGAGGTGGGCGAGGGGACGGACATCGCGGCGTTGGCCGCGCGTGCCGAGGTGATCGAGCAGGCGATCGCCGGGACGCTCAAGGGCACTGCCGAAAATGATGCGTTCAACGCGCTGATCGTCCGCGTCGGCCTAGACGAGCGTGGCGCTTTGCTGTTCCGCGCCTGGTTTCGCTATCTCCGCCAGACGGGCTTCGTTTACGGGCTGCAGACGGTCGCCGATGCGCTGGCCCGTGCACCCGATGTCACCGCCGGCCTGATCGCTTTGTTCGATGCGCGGCTGGGCGGGAAGGGGGACGAGGGCGGCGCGCTCGCCTCGGTCGATGCCGCGCTCGCCGCCGTCGCGTCGATCGAGGACGATCGCATCCTTCGCCGCCTGCGCGGGCTGGTGCTGGCGATCCTGCGCACCAATCTCTTCACCCCCGCCGCCAGCGAGGCGCTGGCGTTCAAGCTCGACAGCGCCGAGGTGCCGGGTCTGCCCAAGCCGCTGCCGTGGCGCGAGATCTGGGTCTATTCTCCGCGCGTCGAAGGCATCCATCTGCGCGGCGGCCCGATCGCGCGCGGCGGGCTGCGCTGGTCCGATCGGCGCGACGATTTCCGCATCGAGATCCTCGGCCTGATGAAGGCGCAGGTCGTCAAGAATGCCGTCATCGTGCCCACCGGCGCCAAAGGCGGCTTCTATCCCAAGCAGCTGCCGTCACCCGCGACCAACCGCGATGCCTGGCTGGCCGAGGGCACGGAAAGCTATCGCGTCTTCATCCGCGCCCTGCTGTCGGTCACGGACAATGTCGTCGAGGGTGCGGTGGTGCATCCGCAGGGCGTGGCGATCCGCGACGGTGACGATCCCTATTTCGTCGTCGCCGCCGACAAGGGCACGGCGACTTTCTCCGACGTTGCCAACGCCATTTCGATCGAGCGCGGCTTCTGGCTGGGCGATGCTTTCGCCAGCGGCGGCAGCCAGGGCTATGACCATAAGGCGATGGGAATCACCGCACGCGGTGCCTGGGTCTCGGTCCAGCGCCACTTCGCCGAAATGGGCGTCGATGTGCAGAACGATCCCTTCACCGTCGTCGGCTGCGGCGATATGTCGGGCGATGTCTTCGGCAACGGCATGCTGCTGTCGAAGAGCTTGCGCCTGGTCGCGGCCTTCGATCATCGCCACATCTTCCTCGATCCCAACCCGGATGCGGCCAAGAGTTGGGCCGAACGCGCGCGGATGTTCGCCCTGCCGCGCTCGTCCTGGGCCGATTATGACGCGGGCCTGATCTCGGCCGGCGGTGGCGTCTTTCCGCGCACGCAGAAGGTCATTCCGCTTTCGCCCGAGATCCGCGCCGTGCTCGGCATCGCGGAAGAGGCGATCGATCCTTCGGGGCTGATCACCGCGATCCTCAAGGCCCCGGCCGATCTGCTGTGGTTCGGCGGCATCGGCACCTATGTGAAGTCTGCTGCCGAGAGCAATCTCGACGCCGGCGACGCCGCCAACGACGCCCACCGCGTTAATGGCGAGGAATTGCGCGTCCGCGTAATCGGCGAGGGTGCCAATTTGGGCGTCACTCAGGCGGGCCGCATTGCCTTCGCCGAGGCGAGCGGGCGCATCAATACCGACTTCATCGACAATTCAGCCGGCGTCGATTGCTCGGACAATGAGGTCAACATCAAGATCGCGCTCAACCGCGAGATGAACGAGGGCCGCTTGCCGTTCCAGGCGCGCAACGAATTGCTCGTCTCGATGACCGACGATGTCGCGGCCTTGGTGTTGGAGGACAACCGCCTCCAGACGCTCGGCCTGTCGCTCGCCGAGCGCGGCGGGGCGGAGGCACTGCCGGGCCAGGTCCGCGTCGTCGGCATCCTCGAAGCCTCGGGCCGCGTCGATCGCGCCGTCGACGGCATCGAATCCGATGAGGCGCTGCTGCGCCGCGGTCGCGAGGGCAGGGGCCTGACCCGTCCCGAACTCGCGATCCTGCTCAGCCACGGCAAGCTCGCGTTGCAGGCGGCGATCGAGGCGAGCGACGTCGCGTCCGATCCTCTGCTCGATCCCTTGCTCCACGCAGCGTTCCCGCAAGCGATGCAGCAGGGCTATGCCGCCGCGATCGAGGCGCACCGCCTGCGCGGCGAGATCATCGCCACCAAGATGGCCAACCGCATCGTCAACCGCATGGGCCTGGTCGCGCCGTTCGAGCTGGCCGAGGAGGAAGGCGCCAGCCTCGCGCAGATCGCCGCCGGCTATTTCGCGATCGATTCCCTGTTCGGGCTCGAGCCGCTGTTCCGCGCAATCGAAGCCGCACCGATGCTGGAGACGGGTCGCCTCGCGCTGTTGAGCGCCGCGGGCGCGGGCACACGCCTGCACCTCGCGGGCCTGATCCGCGCGCTGCCCGGCGATCATGCGCCCTCCCAGATTGCCGACGAACTTGCCGCGGGCATCGAGCGCCTGCGGGATGGACTCGATTCGCTGTTGCTTGCCGAAGCGCGCGCGCAATCGGCGGCGATGCGCGTGGGGCTTACCGCCACCGGCGCCGATCCGGCGCTGATCGATCAGGTCATCCGCCTGCACGAGCTCGACGGAGCGATCGGCAGCGCCGCGCTCGCCCATCGGCTCGGCGCCGAAGAGCTGGCGGTGACCGAGGCCTATGTCCGCCTCGGCGAAGCGCTGGGGCTCGATTGGGCCAAGGCGGCGGCGGCGCGCTTCGCGACGGTCGATCCCTGGGAGCGGTTGCTCGCCTCGGGCCTCGTCCGCGATTTCGAGCAACTTCGCCTCGAATTCATCGCGCGCCACGGCGGCACCGATCCGCTCGGCGAGGTCGATCGCTGGATCGCGGCGCAGGATCAGCGCGTCGCCCAGTTCCGGCGGATGCTGGATCGCGCGCGGCTGGCGCCGCACGTCAGCGCGGCGATGCTGGCCCAGGTCGCCGCGCAGGCGCGGGTGCTGCTGGGGCGGTAATGCCAACACGCTCTCCGTTTGTGTCGAGCGAAGTCGAGACACGTTCAGCTTTCGCACCTTGGGCACGTCCCTCGACTACGCTCGGGACGAACGGCATTTGAGACTGTTGCCCTAAATCTTCGGGAACTTCAGCCCGCCCGGCATCGGCGGCAGGCCGACTTCATTGTCGTCCACCTCCAGCGGCCGCCAGCCGCTCGGCGCCAGCCGTTCGATCGGGCGGAACTTGGTCTTATACTGCATCCGCGCCGAGCCCTTCACCCAATAGCCGAGATAGACATAGGGCAGGCGGTTGGCGCGGGCGCGCTGGATGTGATCGAGGATGATCAATGTGCCGAGCCCGCCGCGCGCGCTCTCCGGATCATAGAAACTGTAGACCATCGATAGCCCATCGGACTGGCGATCGGTGAGGCAGGCGCCGATCAGCTTGCCGGGCAGGCCGTTGTGCGAAGGCTCGCGATATTCGATGATGTAGGTGGTGACGGGTGTCTGCTCCACCATGTCGGCGAAATCATATTCGTCCATCTCGGCCATGCCGCCGCCGGGGTGGCGCGCGGCGAGATAGCGGCGGAGCAGGTCATATTGCTCCTCGGTCGTCCAGGGTTTGCAGGCGGTGATTTCAACATCGGCGTTGCGGCGCGTCAGCTTGCGCTGCGTGGCGTTGGCCTCGAACCGGCTCGCCACGACCCGCACCGAGACGCAGGCCTGGCATTCGATGCAGCTCGGCCGATAAGCAACGCTCTGGCTGCGGCGGAATCCTATGCGGCCCAGCGCTTCATTAAGCTCGCCGGCATGCGCGCCCGCCAGCTCCGTGAACACCTTCCGCTCGCTCCGGCCCGGAAGATACGGGCAAGGCGCCGGCGTCGTCACGAAGAAACGCGGAAATCTGAATTGCGCGCTCACGCTTTTCCCACACCCTTTCAGGTGAATTGCCCTGGGGGACTATGCCGATGCACGGGCCCCATGAAAAGCGCTTTTGCCGCTTAGGTGTTACGGTAAGGATAATAGCGCCCCAGCCAGTCTCGTCATCCTCCCCCGCCAGGGGGAGGTGGCTCCGAAGGAGACGGAGGGGGAGGATGCGGTTAACTATCGATGTTTCGCGTCCGCCCCCTCCGTCAGCTGCGCTGACACCTCCCCCTGGCGGGGGAGGATAAGAGATTAGGCCAGCTCCACCGGCGTCACTTCATAGCCCTCGGCCTCCAGCGCCCGCATCAGCCGATCGAGATGCGCCGCATCGCGGGTTTCGCATTCGATATCGGTGATCAGCCCCTTGGCCGGCAGCGTCGAGAAGATGCGCTGGTGATAGACTTCGATAATGTTGACCTGTTCCTGATCGAAGACCTTGGCAACATGGTAAAGCGCCCCGGGCCGGTCCTGCAGCTTGATCCGCAGCCGCGCCAGCCGCCCCGATCGCGCCAGATTGCGCAGCAGCACGTTGGCGAGCAGGCGCGGATCGATATTGCCGCCGCACAGCGGGATGCCCACCGTCCTGCCCGCGAAACGCTCCGGATAGGCCAGCATCGCGGCGAGCCCGGCGGCGCCCGCGCCTTCCACCACGGTCTTCTCGATCTGTAGCAGCAGCGCCACCGCTTCTTCCAGATAGCGTTCCGAGACCAGCACGATATCGTCGACCACGTCGGCGATGATCGCGGCGGTGATCGATCCCGGCTCCTTCACCGCGATGCCCTCGGCCAGCGTATCGCCATGGCAGGGCAAAGCGGTGCCGTTCATGCGGTTGTACATCGAAGGATACAGTTCGGCCTCGACGCCGATCACTTCGATCGCGCGATCCTGCGCCGTGGCCACCGTGCCGCAGCCCGAAATCAGCCCTCCGCCGCCGATCGGCACGATGAACGTATCGATCGCGGGCACGTCCTCCAGCATTTCGATCGCCACCGTACCCTGGCCGGCGATGACGTCGGGATCGTTGAAGGGGTGGACGATCGTCAGCCCCTGCTCGGCGGCAAGCTCGCGGGCATAGGCGAGCGCGTCATCCACCTGCTCGCCATGGAGGATAATCCGGGCGCCATGCCCCTCGGTCTGGCTGACCTTAACCGATGGCGTGTGGCGCGGCATCACGATGGTCACCGGGATCCCCAGCCGCGCGGCATGGTAGGCGAGGCCCTGCGCATGATTGCCCGCCGATGCCGCAATCACGCCGCGCGCCCGCGCCGCCTCATCGAGCTGCAGCAGCTTGTTGAGCGCGCCGCGCTCCTTGTAGGCGGCAGTGAACTGGAGATTCTCGAACTTGAGATAGACGGTCGCTCCCGTCAGCTGGCTGAGCGTTCGGCTGAGCAAGGTGGGGGTGCGCACGATGGACGGCTGCACCCGAATCGCGGCTGCGCGGACATCGTCCAGCGTGACGAGAGGCGTGGTTTCGGGTTTCGTGAGCGTAGCCATGGTGGCCCCCTACGCGCGTAGCAGCGGATTTAGAACCTGAAATCCTCCCCGGTACGGGGAGGGGGACCATGCGTAGCATGGTGGAGGGGGCTCCCAATCAAGTGCAGCGCTCGTGGAGAGCCCCCTCCGTCAGCCTCCGGCTGCCACCTCCCCGCGCCGGGGAGGATTGAGAAGCACGCACAGCGCCACTACACGCCGCTCATGGCAAAAATCGCATATATCGGGATGGGCGTGATGGGAGCGCCGATGGCGCGCCACCTCGCCTCGGCGGGACACACGCTGACGGTCTACAACCGCACCGAAGAGAAGGCGCAGGCCTGGGTGCAGGCCAACGGCGGAAAATCCGCCCCGACACCCGCCGCCGCCGCTGAAGAGGCGGACGCGGTATTCACATGCGTCGGCGCGGACCATGATCTCGAAGAGGTAACGCTCGGCGATCAGGGGGTCTTCCGGGCGATGCGCGAGGGCGCATTGTTCGTCGATCACACCACGGTTTCCGCCAATATCGCGCGCCGCTTGGCCGATGAGGGGCACGCGCGGGGGCTGCTGGTAGTCGATGCGCCGGTTTCGGGCGGACAGGCGGGCGCGGAAAATGGCAAGCTTTCCATCATGTGCGGCGGCACGATCGAGGCGCTGGCGCGCGCGCATCCGCTGATGGAGGCCTATGCCGCCAAGATCGTCCATGTCGGCCCGGCGGGCGCGGGGCAGCAGACCAAGATGTGCAACCAGATCGCCATCGCCGGCGTGATCCAGGGGGTGGCCGAGGCGCTGCGCTTCGCCCAGGCTTCGGGGCTGGAGACCGATAAGGTGTTCGAGGCGATCTCGGCAGGGGCGGCGGGCAGCTGGCAGATGCAGAACCGCTGGGCGACAATGGCCGCCGACAGTTTCGATTTCGGCTTTGCGGTCAATTGGATGCGCAAGGATCTTGGCCTGGCGCTCGAAGAAGCGCGCGGCAACGGCGCGACGATCCCGGTCGCGGCGCTGGTCGATCAATTCTATGCCGAGGTGCAGCACATGGGCGGCGGGCGGCAAGACACCAGCTCGATCGTGCGAAGGCTGGGCCGGTGACCCGCCTTGGTCGTGCTCCGGCGAAGGCCGGAGCGTTGAAAGTTCGAGTGCTGCGCTTCGCCGTCATCGCTCCGGCCTTCGGGCACCCAGCAAAGTATTACTTTGCTGGGACCCTCGCCGGAGCACTCCTATTTTCCGGATCAGCTCAAGCCCGCCGCGCCCCACCGCCCCCCGAAATTCCCCTCGCCGAACAGGGTCTGGTGGATAACGTCAACGGCTACACGATCGACTCGTCCGGCCAGCTCGATCATTTCACCGGCCTGCTGATCGATCGCCAGGGCAAGGTCGCCAAGCTCCTCCACGAAGGCGACGCCCGGCCGCAACGCCCCGATTTCCGCCTCGATGGCCAGCACAAAACATTGCTCCCCGGCCTGTTCGATGCGCACGGCCATATCTCGGACCTCGGGCTTCAGGCGCTCAGCCTCGATCTCACCGGCACCACCAGCCTCGCCGACGCGCAATCGAAGCTCGCCGCCTATAGCCAGCGCAACACCAAGACCGCGTGGATCCGTGGCGGCGGCTGGAATCAGGAGCTGTGGAAGCTCGGCCGCTATCCCACCGCCGCCGATCTCGATGCCGCGGTCAGGGATCGCCCTGTGCTGCTGGAGCGTGTCGATGGTCATGCCGTGCTCGCCAATTCGGCGGCGATGGCGGCGGCGGGGATCAGCGCGAAGACCCCCAACCCCACCGATGGCCGCATCGAGCGCGACGCCAAGGGCAACCCCACCGGCCTGTTCATCGATGGCGCGCGCCGCCTGATCGAGCGTGCCGCGCCGCCGATCCTGCCGCGCGAGCGCGACGAGGCCTTTGCCAAGGCGCAGGACATCCTGCTCTCGGATGGCGTCACCGCCACCTGCGACATGACCACCACGGTCGAGGATTGGGAGGCGATGCGCCGCGCCGGCGATCTCGGCCGTCTGCAAATTCGCGTCGTCAGCTATGCCAAGGGGCTCGAGCCTCTGCTTGCCATCGCCGGCAGCGGGCCGACGCCGTGGCTTTATGGCGGGCATCTGCGCATGGTCGGCGTCAAATTCTTCGCCGATGGCGCGCTGGGTTCGCGCGGCGCGTGGCTCAAGGCGCCCTATGCCGACGCCCCCGGCCAGCGCGGCACGCCCTTCCACGGCGATACCGAGCTCAAGAACCTCATGAGCCGCGCCGCGATGGACGATTTCCAGATCGCCGTCCACGCGATCGGTGACGCCGCCAACGCGCAGGTGCTGGACGCGATCGAGGAGCTTTCGGGCACCTACAAGGGCGATCGCCGCTGGCGGATCGAACATGCCCAGATCGTCGATCCCAAGGATCTGCCGCGCTTCGCCAAATATGGCACGATCGCCTCGATGCAGCCGACCCACGCGACCAGCGATCACGTCATGGCGGTCGCCCGGCTCGGGCCCGGGCGGTTGGTCGGCGCTTATGCCTGGAAGACGATGCTGGATGAGCACGTCCCGCTGGCGTTCGGCAGCGATTATCCGGTCGAAAGCCCGAACCCCTTTCCCGGCATGGCCGATGCGGTGACGCGGCAGGACGACCACGGCGATCCCCCTGGCGGCTTCACGCCCGATCAGCGCATCACGCTCCAACAGGCCTTCGCCGCCTTCACAACCGGCGCGGCCTACGCCGCCAAGGCCGAAGACCGCCTCGGCACGCTGGAGCCGGGGCATATGGCGGACTTCATCCTCCTCGACCGCGATCCCTTTCAAGTGGACCCGCAGGCCTTGCGCGGGACCAAAGTGCTGGAGACCTGGATCGGCGGGCAGAGGGCGTGGGTGCGGAAGGATTCGCAGCGTTAGCTCCTAGCCGAGGTGTCCCGCCGCTTGGTGCCTGGGGCGATGGTCATGCACCATGTCCTCCCCCGCCAGGGGGAGGTGGCGCCGAAGGCGACGGAGGGGGAGGACAGCGGTATCTCGGCGATTCTGCACTGCGCTCAACGGCCACCGCCATGATTCCAACCAAAACGCCATCCAAGTTCGTCAATATGTCGGAGGCGGAATAGCGGAGGACCATCAACCCCTGCGACGCCAGCCACCCATCGCGCTGCGCGTCCCTCTGAGGCCGATCGCCGAAATCATGCGCCTCACCGTCGACCTCGATTACCAACTGCGCCGGCGCACAATAGAAATCCAGAATATAATATCCTGCCGCATGTTGACGGCGGAACCGCAAACTCGCGGGGTTGCGCCGCAACGCCATCCAGAGCGCGATTTCGGGCGGTGTCATCTCACGCCGAAGTCGCCCGGCTAACGCGCGGGCATTGTTCGAGCCTGTTAGGCGCATCGCCGTCCTCCCCCTCCGTCACGCTGGCGCGTGCCACCTCCCCCTGGCGGGGGAGGATTTTCAAGCCAATCCCGCCAGCAATCCCGGCGTCAGCACCTGTGGCAATTCCCTCGGTTCGCCGCCGCCCGCAGGATAGAAGAGATAGAAGGGCACCCCCGATCGCCCGTGCGCGGCGAGGAAGCGGGTGATGGTGGGGTCGCCGCGGGTCCAGTCGCCGACCATCACGGCGACTTTCTTGGCGGCGAAGGCCTGGGTGACTTCGGATCGTTCGATCGCGGTCTTCTCATTGACTTTACAGGTCAGGCACCAGTCCGCTGTAAAGTATAGCAAAATAGGCCGCCCCTCCTGCCGCAAGGAGGCGAGGCGGGTTTCGTTGAAAGGTATGTTGCCGCCTTCCGCTACGGTCGCGGCTTGCGTCGGCCCGGCTTGCGGGACGAGGGCGACGAGCAGCCCCGCGACGATCAGCGCGGGCGCCACCGGCCACCAAGCACCCGGCTTCATCGCGGACTGCCGCCGGCCGACCCACCACAGGCCCAGCGCCAGCAGCAGCGCAGCGAGCAGGCCGATCGTCATGCCGTCCACCGCCGATTGCCGCCCCAGCACCCAGGCAAGGCCGAGCCCGGTCAGCAGCATCGGCACCGATAGGATGCGCCTGAGCGTATCCATCCACGCGCCGGGCTTCGGCAGCGCGCGGCGCAGCGCGGGGATGAAACCGAGCGCCAGGAAGGGCAGGGCAAGGCCGAGGCCGAGCCCCGCGAACACCGCCAGCCCCTCGGCGACGGGCAGCACCAGCGCCGCACCCAGGGCGATGCCGAGGAACGGTCCGGCGCAGGGCGTTGCGACGAAGGCGGCGAGCGCGCCCGTCCAGAAGGCGCCGCCGACGCCGCCCTGCTGTGCCAGCCCGCTGCCCGTCGAGATCACCGGCAGCTCGAACAACCCGGCCAGATTGAGCCCGATCGCCAAAACCAGCAGCATCAGCCCGGCGATCACCTTCGGGTTCTGCAGCTGGAACGCCCAGCCCACGCTGCTTCCCGCCGCGCGCAGCGCGAGGATCGCCACGCCGAGCGCGAGGCAGACCAGCACCACGCCCGCCGTATAGGCCAGCGCCTCCGATCGGGCATGGCTCTCCGTGCCCCCGGCGCGGGCGAGGCTCAGCGCCTTCAAACTGAGGATCGGGAAAACGCAGGGCATGATGTTGAGCAGCAGTCCGCCGAGCAGCGCGCCGCCCATCGCGAGCAGGAAGCCGCCCGCGCCATCGCCGCCCGATCGGCCCGCAGCGCCCGCGCCCGCCACGGCGGCGGCTACCTTGCCCGGCGTCGCGGTGAAGGACACGCCGCTGTCCGGCCCGATCTTGAGCACGCCGTCCAGCGTATCGAACTTGCCCGCCTGCGCATGCAGCGCGGTCTCGATCACGATCCGATCGCCATCGCGCGTGATCGTCTGCGGCGCGGCATAGTCGATCGTCTTGTCGGTGGCGGGGAAGAGATAGGGCTTATCCACCCCGGCGGCCGCGGGCAGGGGCAGCGCGATCCGGATGCGCTTGCCCGTCACTTCATAATGGCCGGGCGCGCCCAGCGGACGCGGCAGTGCCGCGCGCCATCTATCGAAATCGGCCACCCGCGCGGGATCGGGCGCGCCGTCGCCCACCGTCAGCGTGATGGCCAGCGTCGCCGTTTCGGGCACGCAGGTCGAAGGGTTGCACGCCAGCCAATCGAGCTTGACGCTGATCGGCAGCTTGGTTCCCGGTGCGAGCCCGGCGGGCACGTCCACCGTGACCAGCTCGCCATAATCGGCCTCGTAGACATAGTTCATCAGGCCCGAGAGCAGCAGGGTGCCCGGCACCGGATATTGGATCGGCCCGAAGACGAGGCCCTTGGGCGCCTCCCACGCGACGCGCGTCTCCAGGCCCGCATCGCCAGGATTCTTCCAATAGCCGTGCCAGGTCGGCGCCGGGTGCATCGCGAAGGCGAGCGTCGTCCGCGCGCCGGCCTTGGGCGTCAGGCTCTCGGCGACCAGGGTCGGCGTGATGTGGTTGGCCGCGCCCAGCGATTCGGCGGCCGCGGGTGCTGCCATGAGCAGGGCGAGGAGCAGACGGATAAAAGCCATGCCCGGCCGCGTAGCACGGCGCGGGGCAAGTCCGAAGAATGGCGTGGGCATATCGTCCTTACTCTCGGCCGAGGGGGGACAAAGCAGGTATGCCGTCGAATCCCACTTTTCACCCTCAATCTTCGCGCCGGGGCAATTTTGTGGGATCGATTGACAGCCGCGCGTTGCCGAGCCAGCGGGCGGCCATGTCCCTGCCGCGCTTCGCCCTGATCCTCGCCGCGCTCGCCGCGATGCCTGCGCGGGCCGAAGAGCAGAGCTGGGCGATCCATGGCCAGGCGACGGTCGTGCTGCAGGGCACGCCCGGCTTCCACGATCCCTATCAGGGCGCCAACAGCCTCACGCCCGATCAGCGCAAGGAAACCTTCGACGCCACCGCCTATATCGGCCTGCGCGGCTGGAAGGGGCTGGAACTGGGGGTGAACCCCGAGATCGATCAGGGCTTCGGGCTTTCCGATACGCTGGGCGTCGCCGGCTTCCCGAGTGCCGAGGCCTATAAGGTCGGCAAGAAGCATCCGTACTTTCGGCTGCAAAGGGCGTTCCTGCGCCAGACGATCGATCTTGGTGGTGACGATCAGGCGCTGGAAAGCGCCGTCAACCAGCTCGGCGGCCACCGCACCACCGATGCGCTGATCGTCACGATCGGCAAGTTCGGTGTCAACGATGTGTTCGATACCAACAAATATGCCCATGATGCCCGACACGACGTACTCAACTGGGCGCTCGTCGACGCCGGCAGCTTCGATTACGCCGCCGATGCCTGGGGCTATTCGACCGGCGCCTCGGCCGAACTCTACCGGGGCGACTGGACGCTGCGGCTGGGCGGCTTCAACCTCTCAAAAATCCCCAATGGCGAGGTACTCGAGCGCGGTTTCGGTCAGTATCAGATCGATGCCGAGGTGGAGCATCGCCATAAGATCGGCGGGCGCGATGGTGCGATGCGTGTCACCATCTTCCGCAACCGGGGCCAGTTTGGCCGCTTCGACGATGCGCTGGCGCTGGCGGCGATAACGGGCGCGGCGCCCGATACATCGCTGGTGCGGCGGCGGATGACGCGGGTGGGCGTCTCTCTCAATCTCGAGCAGGCGGTGAGCGATGCGATCGGTATATTTGCCCGCGCGGGCATCAACGATGGCGCGATCGAGCCCTATGATTTCACCGACGTCGATCGCACCGTCTCGGCGGGCGCGGCGATCGACGGCAAGGGCTGGGGCCGGGCGGGCGATACGATCGGCATCGCCTTCGTCGTCAACGGCATCGCGGCCGCGCACCAGCGCTATCTCGCGGCCGGCGGCACCGGCGTGCTGGTTGGTGACGGCAAGCTGCCGCATCCCGGCGCGGAGGCGATCGGCGAAGCTTATTATGCCTGGAAGCCGCTGAAGCCGATCGCGGTGACGCTGGATTATCAGCTGATCGGCAATCCGGGCTACAACCGCGATCGCGGGCCGGCCAATATCTTTGCGCTGCGGCTGCATGGCGAATTCTGAGAGGGAAATATGAATTTCGACGTCCTGATCGTGGGGGCCGGCCATGGCGGCGCGCAGGCAGCGATCGCGCTGCGCCAAGCCAAATATGAAGGCACGATCGCGATGATCGGCGACGAGCCCGAGCTGCCCTACGAACGACCGCCGCTGAGCAAGGAATATCTCGCCGGCGACAAGAGCTTCGAGCGGATCATGATCCGCCCCGCCGCTTTCTGGGTGGAGCGCAAGATCACCACCCTGCTCGGCAAGCGCGTCGTCGCGGTCGATGCCGAGGCGAAGCTGGTCCGCACGGCCGAGGGCGAGGAGATCGGCTATGGCGCGCTCGTCTGGGCGACCGGCGGCCCGCCGCGCGAATTGCCGGGCGAGGATCACAGCGTCTTCGGCCTCCACACCGTCCGCACCCGCGCGGACGCCGATCGCATGATGGCCGAACTGCCGGAGGTTAGCTGCGCGGTGGTGATCGGCGGCGGCTATATCGGGCTGGAGGCGGCCGCCGTGCTCGCCAAGTTCGGCAAGCATGTCACCGTGCTGGAGGCGCAGGATCGCGTCCTGGCCCGTGTTGCCGGTGAGGCGCTATCCCGCTTTTACGAAGCCGAGCATCGCGCGCACGGTGTCGATGTACGGGTGGAGGCGAAGGTCGATCGGATCGTCAACGAGACCGGCCGCGTCACCGGCGTACGCCTCCACGATGGTGAGGTGCTCCCGTGCGAGATGGTGATCGTCGGTATCGGCATCATTCCCGCGGTCGAGCCGCTGATCGCGGTGGGCGCGGCGGGGGGCAACGGCGTCAAGGTCGATCGCCAGTGCCGCACCAGCCTGCCCAACATCTATGCGATCGGCGATTGCGCGCTGCATGTGAATGACTTTGCTGATGGCGCCGAGATGCGCGTCGAATCGGTGCAGAATGCCAACGATCAGGCCAATGTCGTCGCCAAGGTGATTACGGGCGCGCCGGTCGATTATCATGCCGTGCCCTGGTTCTGGTCCAACCAATATGATCTGCGGCTGCAGACTGTCGGGCTGTCGGTGGGCTACGATCAGGCGATCACGCGCGGCGATCCGGCGGCGCGGAGCTTCTCGGTGGTCTATCTCAAGCAGGGCAAGGTCATCGCGCTCGATTGCGTCAACGCGACCAAGGATTATGTCCAGGGCAGGGCGCTCGTGGTGGATGGGGCGAGGCCGGATGTGGCGCGGCTGGCCGATGCTTCGGTGCCCTTGAAGGAAGTGATGGCTTAAATCCCTCTCCCGCTTTCGCGGGAGAGGGCTCAAAAGCTAGCGCACCGCCCCCTTCACAATCAGCCGTGGCAGCAACGCCATCGCCCCCAAAATCGGGAACCGCCGCTGCCAGGGCTTGATCGCCACCGGCTGCCCCGAATGGCGGCTGATCTTCCACGCCAGATAATCGATCCCGCCCGCATAAGTCGCACTCGCCTTGGCCAGCCGCGCCAGCGTGAGCGCCTTGCCCTCGCGCCGCCGCCGCCGCCAATCCCGCACGCCCTGCTTGCGTTCGGAATCGGAAAGCGGGCGATCGAAGGTCAGGTGATCGTCGTTGACATGCGCCGCGATCCCCGCCGAGGCGAGCGCGGGCAAAGTGAAGCGGCGGTAGCGGTCCGGATCGGCATCGACGACCGATGTGGCGCGCCCCTTGCGCTCGGCGCGCAGCTCCGCCGAATAGGTCAGCGCGAACGCCTGCCGCCACATGTCCAGCGGCGCGATCACGTCGGGCAGCGAGGCGCGGGCGGCACAGAGCAAGGCAGGGGCCGCGTGCGCCACGCCGGTCACGGCGGTCTCGATCGCGCGCTTGTCGGCGCTCCACACCAGGCGCGACGGTTGCGCGAACCGCGCCCAGACCGAGACGTTGCGCGTCTTTCTAGAGGCCAGCCGGGCGAAGTCCTTCTCGCTCAGCACGGCATATTTGGCGACCAGTCCCTCATGCTCGAACGGGAAAACGTTGGGCGGCAGCAAGCGGTTCGCCGCCGCCAGCCAGCGCGGCCCGAAAGCCTGGGAATAGTCACCGACGATCAGGTAGAAATCGAGCATCAGCCCATCGAGCTGCTGCTCGCGCAGACAGGAGCCATAGAAGAGCACCGCGCGCGCCGTGCGGTGGCGGGAGGCGATCGCCGCCGCCATCGCCGCAACCTCCGCCAGCACGGGCTGCTGCAGTTCCGCTTCGACCAGCGCCAACAGATCGGCCGTCGGCGCGGCCATGGCGATCAGGCAGCGAGACGGAGGAAGGCGAGGGGGCTGGTCTGGCGCAACACGATCGCCTGGCCTTTGCGCGCCTGAAAGATCTCACCATCGAGGATCACGCTGGACCGTTCGCCCTCGATCCGGATTTCGTCACCGCGCTCGACCTGCATGCCCGCGACCTTGCCCTTGCCAAGCTTCCCGGACGCCATCGCCAAGGCGGCGCGAACCAGCGACATCGGCTTTTGATCGACGACCATCAGCTGCAGCGCGCCGAGATTGCCCGTGCCGCCGAGCACATTGGCGCCCATCAGCATCTTCTTGAGCGTGGTGACGATCAGCAGCGAGAAGACGCCCTGGATCTGGCCTTCGCGGATCAGCGATACCTTCACCGCCGAAGGCTTGGGCGGCAGGAATGCGGCGCGCATCCCGAAGACGAGGCTGAGGAACAGCGCGAACAAGGTCAGCACATGGCTCAGCCCATTGGAGAGGCCGAGCGGATAGACCTTGTTGCGGCAATAGAGCATCGCATCAGCAAGCCCCGCGCCGCCCAGGAACATGCCCAGCACCGGCGCGACGCTGTCGTCGCCACTGGACAGCGCGATCAGCTCACGCTGGACGATATGGTCGGTCAATCCATTGCGGGCGAGTTCGAGCACGCGCTCCAGCGCGACGATCGGATCGCCGACCGCCCCTAGATCGAGCGCGATCAGATTGGTCTTGCCATTGGGCAGCACCGCCACGGGCGGCGGCGTCTCGCCAAAGCTGCGGCCATGGTAGAGCTGGGTCAGGATGGTCTGGACGGTGCCGTCACCGCCATTGATGACCAGTACCTGCGGGCGGACGCGCGCGATCGTGCGCAGTGCGGCGCCGATCTGATCGACATCCTCCACCTCATAATGGAAAATCTCGCTGTGCTGGGCGCAGAAGCTGCGGATCCGCGGCAGGATGGCGCGATTGCCCGTCGACCGCGGATTGGAAAGAAGCGCGACCCTGGTCATTTCGTTTCGGTAACGCCCGAAGACGCGATCGGACGCAGCTGGCCACCTTCGACATAATTCATCGTCACCGAAACATGCGCGACGCCGCTGACCTTCACCTGAACCTCGCCCGCCGGCGGCTTGCGCTTGAACATCGCGTCCATCAGCGACATGTTCGGATTGCCCGAAAAGCCCGCGCCATCGTTCATCGAAAACGCGCCGCCGCGTGAGTGGCGAACCGAGACGGCATAGAGGCCCGGCTTGGGCACAGGCAGGCACACTTCGATCGTATGCGCGGCGGGCGGCACGTCGACGCGCTCCAGATAGGCGCCCTTCTCGAACCACCCGGCGGGATCGCCGCCATAGGATTGGACGCGGACGAAGCCCTCGTGGCTCTTGAGGCCGACGATCTTCACCAGCATGCCGTTCTTGCCCGATCCCTCGGCGCAATCACCGGCATGCGGCCCCATCGCGGCCTGGGCCGCGCCGGCGAAAGCAAGCGGCGCCAGCAACACGAACAGAGCAACGGACGTTTTCAACATGACCTCGGCGCCTTCGGGGGCTATAGCCCGGCCCGCAATCGCGTGGTCGGCGGAAATTCCGCCCCCTTGTACCTCCGCAAATCGGGGGGGATTGCGGCCAGATGATGGTGATGGGGCGTCGGCAATTTGAATTCCGCTAAACTGGTAGACCGTTACCTCGCCCGCTTGATTGCCGTGCCGCTTGCTGCGTCGATGGTGATCGCGGCGATGCTGCTGTTGCTCGAGAAGATGCTCAATCTGTTCGATTTCGTCGCGCAGGAGGGCGGGCCGGTCAGCGTTGTGTGGCGGATGCTGGCGAACCTGATCCCGGAATATCTCAGCCTCGGCATCCCGATCGGGCTGATGCTGGGCATCCTGCTCGCTTTCCGCCGGCTGGCGGTCTCGTCGGAGCTGGACGTGCTGCTGGCGACGGGGTTCAGCTATCGCCGCCTGCTGCGCGTGCCCTATTTCTATGCGATCGGCCTCGCCCTGCTCAACCTGCTGATCGTCGGCTTCCTCAGCCCTTATTCCCGCTACGCCTATGAAGGCCTGCGCTATGAGCTGCGCACCGGCGCGCTGGGCAGTTCGATCAAGGTTGGGGAGTTCACCCATCTCGGCAAGGATATGACGCTCAGGGTCGAGCGCAGCGAGGATAGCGGTCGTGCGCTTTCGGGTATTTTTGTGATGGCCGAGCGGGACGGTGGGCGAAAACTCGCCGTCACCGCCGAGCATGGCCGCTTCATGGCGACCGACGATCCCAACACGATCATCCTGCGGCTGCGCAACGGCAGCCTGGTCCATGATCAGCCGAGCTTTTCGGCGCCGCGCGTCCTCACCTTCGCCAACCATGATCTGCCGATCGATCTTCCCAAGGAAGAAGCGTTTCGCATGCGCGGCGACAAGAATGCGGAGATGACGATACCCGAACTGGCGGTCTCCGGACATACCGACACGGTGGACAAGAAGACTAGGCGCAAGAGCCGCGCGGAGATGCATTTCCGGCTGACCGAAGTGGCGATGATGCTGCTACTGCCGCTGCTCGGCGTCGCGCTGGCGGTGCCGCCCAAAAGATCATCCTCAGCGGTCGGGGTCTTCCTCTCGGTAGTGATGATCGTCGCCTATTATAAAGTGAACGAATATATGGAGGCGCTCGGCGGGCGCGGCGGGGTCAGCCCCTTCTTCGCCTTGTGGGTGCCGTTCGCGCTGTTCGGCGCCTTGATCTGGTGGATGTACCGCACCCTGGCGCACAAGCCCGGCGGCCAGCCGATCGGCGCGCTCGAACGGCAGGCGAGCAAGATCGGCGGCGTCTTCCGCCGCTGGATGAAGAAGCGCAATCTGGGGGCGTCGGCATGAGGCCAAGCCTGAACTTCTTCGCCTCGCGCACCGTCAGCTGGTATATGGCGCGTACCTTCATCAGCCGCACCTTCGCGGTGCTGGCGGGGTTGGTGGTGATCCTGATGTCGCTCGATCTGCTCGGGGAGAGCGGTGACATTCTGGCGCAGCCCGGCAACGGCCAGGCGGCGATCTGGCATTATGTCTCGCTCCGGCTGCCGCAGATCATTCAGCGCTTCGTGCCTTTCGCCGCCTTGCTCGGCACTTTGGTGACGCTGGTGCGGATGAACCAGAACAGCGAGATCATCTCGATGAAGGCGGCGGGAATTTCGGCGCACCAGATCCTGGCCCCCTTGGTCGTCGCCAGCCTGGGCATCGCGGTTCTGAACTTCTGGTTCAACGATCATGTCGTCACGCGCGCCACCGCCGCGCTCAGCGCCTGGCAGGATGTGCAATATGGTCCGATTCCGGCCGAAAAGAGCCTGGTCAGCAATATCTGGGTGCGCTTCGGCGACGATCTCATCCATGTCGATGAGGTGACGGGCAAGGGCCGAGCGGCGGTGCTGCACAATGTCGCTTATTATGACCGCGAGAAGGATCGGCTGGTCGCCATCGCCAACGCCGCGACCGGCGTGCCCGCAGGCGATCGCTGGAAGCTGATCAACGTCAAACGCTTCGACGTTGCGACCGGTAACACCACGCAGCTCGACGCCGTGCTGATCGCGCAGGGGCTCGATCCCAGCCGCTTCACGCTGGCCAACGTCAACGGCGACAATCTCTCGTTCGGCGCGCTGGCGCATACGATCGAGCAGCTCCAGGCGGCGGGGCGGCCGACCACCGCGCTCCGCACGCAACTCTGGCACAAGATTTCCGGGCCCCTGTCGATCATCCTGATGCCGTTGCTGGCGGGGATTGCAGGCTTCGGTCTGGCGCGATCAGGGCGGCTGTTCATCCGCGTCATCGTCGGCATGGCACTGGGCTTCACCTATTTCGTGGCCGATAATTTCGCGCTGGCGATGGGCAATATCGGCGCCTACCCGCCCTTGCTCGCCGCCTGGGCACCGATGCTGCTGTTCCTGCTGATCGGCGAGGCGGTGCTCGTCCGCACCGAGGAGTGAGTGAAGCGGCGGACGCCGCGAGACGCAAGGCGGCCAAGGGCGCGTCTTCGGTAGCCCTGTCCAGGCTCGGCAATGTCATCGAGGTGGTGAGCCAACCAGCCTACACCTGGATGTTCGGGCTGGCGACGTATGGCCTCTACCAAGTGCTGTGGAGCCTGGTGAACATCGCCGAGAATATCTTCGATCTCGGTGTCACCAGCGGCCTGCAGCGCATCCTGCCGCGGCAGGAGACGATCGAGGACAAGGCACGGGCGGTCCGCGCTGCGCTGTTGCTGGGATTGCTGCCGAACGTAGCGGTGGCGGCGATCGCCTTCCTTGCGGCACCGTCGATCGCCGCGCATCTCAATGTCGCCGCGCAGGATCAGGGGCGGCTGGTGACGGCGGTGCGCGTCTTCGTGTTCGCTTTGCCTCTGTGGGCGGTGATCGAGGTTTCGACCTCGGCGGTGCGCGCCTCCCATGCGTTCGGGCCAGAGGTGCGGCTGCGGCTGATGTGGGAGCAGGTCGCGCGCCTGATTGCGGCGGCGGTGATGTGGGCCGCAGGTGTCCACACGCTCGGCTTGCTGATCGCCCACTTGGTTTCGCTGAGCATCACCGCCGCGGCCGCGTTGCGCCTGCTCAATCGCTACGTACCGTTGCGCGACATCATCGCCGTCCGCGCTGGCAAGGCGATGACGCGGGATATGCTGCTGTCCGGTCTGTCGGTGCTGCCCGCGAATATCCTCGGCCGCGTGTTCAGCGATGTCGCAACCGTGGCGGCGAACCTGCTCGCGCCGGGCGCGGCGGGGGCCAAGGCGTCGGCGATCTATGCCATCGCGCGCAAGGTGGCGAGCATCCCGCAGATCGTCCGCCAGACCTTCGGCTACGTGCTCGGCCCGATCGCCGCGGCGCAAAAGCGCGGCGACAAGGCGACGATCCAGGCGCTCTACGATTTCTCGGTCCGGCTCTCGCTGCTGCTCGCCGTTCCGACCTGCGCCGCGCTGATCGCCGCAGGGCCGGCGCTGCTCGGCCTGTTCAGCAAGGGTGCGGAGGCTGGGTTGCCGATCCTCGCTATCCTGACGATCGCGCGCGGGATCGAGGCGACGGTCGGCCCCGCGCCATCGATCCAGCAGGTGATCGGCCGCCGCTTCCTGCCTTTGCTCAACAGCCTGATCGCGGTGATGGCGGCGGCGGGGGTGCTGCTGCTGTTCGTCCGTGTCGCACCCGGCATCGCCATCGCGCTGGGTGTGGCGACGGGGCAGGTGGTCGTGGTGGTGCTCTCGATCGGTCAGCTGGCGCGGGAGGAGGGACTCCACGCCTTCCGCTGGCCGTTCCCGATTACCTTCGGCGTGGCCATTGCGGCGAGCGCGCTGCTGATCGCGGTCGGCTTCCTGACGCGCGGCGCACCCTATTGGGTGCAGGGCGTTGCGGTGCTGATCGCCTGGGCCGCCGCGCTCTGGACAACGATCCGCCTCGGCCTGCCGCGCGAGGATAAATTGGCGCTGGGCAAGCTGGGGCGGACGTTGCGCTTCGTTTGAACTTGCTCGGCTGACTCCAGCCCACCCGCTTGCCCTGAGCTTGTCGAAGGGCCGTCCTTCCTTACGCGGAAGAAGGACGGTGCTTCGACAAGCTCAGCACGAGCGGGTCGGTTAATTGAGCCTAGAACTTCCAGCCGAGCGTACCGCCCCAGGTTCGCGGCTCGCCGAGGAAGGCGCCGAATAGTTGGGTCGAACTCGAGCCAAACCGGCTCACCGCAGTCGCGGTGCCGGGCAGGCCGCCCGATCCGCCGCCCTGCAACGGCTCGCTGAACCCGACCTGCAGGTAATTTGTGTTGAACAGATTCTGCGCCCAGAATTCCAGCGACCAGCGCCGCCCTTCCAGCCCGATCCGCGCGTTCACCGTCGCGAAGGCCGCCTGTTCCTTTTCAACGAGGAGATCGGAGCCGGTGTTGAAGCGGCTCTGCCAACGGACGTCGGCGTAGAACAGGGCGCGCAGATCGTCGCTGACTGCGGGGTTCCAGCGTACCGATCCGGTGGCGGTATAAGCTGGCGCGTTAGAGAGATGCGAGCCGGGCAAGCGGAAGAGCACGACGGAGAGCGAGTTGTTGCCGGTCAGCGCATCGGGCGATCCGACGATATCGCCCCGGTAGCGCGTATCGGCATAGGTGAAGCCCGCGGTGAGGGTCACGTCGCCGACGGGACGCAGCGCAGCCTCCAGCTCGACGCCCTTCGAGACGACGCCGCTCTTGAGCGAGGAACAGGCGCTGTTGTTGCCGATGTTATCGCTATCGGTCGCGCCGAGCCCGGTGGTGCAGCCCTCGACGTTCGAGACGATGAAGTTGGTGCCCGTGTAGCTGTTGAGCTGGAAGTTGCGAAAGACCTGGTGGAACAGGGCGATATCGAGATCGAAGGCGCGGCGGTGGAGCTTGGCGCCGAGCTCGAAAGCATCGACTGTCTCGGGCTTGAAGTGCAGCGAATCGGTCGGAAGCTGGGTGAGCGCACCGCTATTGAATAGGGCGGCACGATCGAGATTGAAGCCGCCCGCCTTATAGCCACGCGACCAGCTCGCGTACGTTTCGACGTCCTGCGTCACGCGATACGAAAGCGCGGCGGTGCCCGATCCATTGTTCTCGACATGCGTGTCGCGGAAATTGCCGCTGACGCTGTTGATGTTGCACGGATAGCCCGCCAGCGGCGCGAGGATGCTATTGGCCAGCGTCGTCGCGGCGGCGGTGCCGAGCGCGCGTAGCCGGGCGATGTCGGCGACATAGATGCCGCAGCTGCTGGAGGAGGCGAGATCGGCGTTCAGGCTCTTGCGGTCCCGCGTCCAGCGTGCACCCAAAGTCAACGAAAGGCGATCGGTCAGGTGAACGATATCGTGCGTGAACAGCGCGACATTGGTATCGTGCTGGCGGAAACGATCGAGTTCGCCGGTGCCGGTGATCGGCACATTCTGCACCGCCGCCGCCACGGTTGGGCCGCCGAACGCATTGGCGAAGCCGTTGAGGTTGGCGAAGCCGTAGGTGGGGAAGGCGGCGAAGTTGCCGCCGAGCGCACCGATCCGCGCCGAGGCGAAGCGATCGTAATCGGCGCCGTAGCGCATGTTGTCCTGTAAGGTCAGATGCTCATCGCCGACATAGCCGCCGACCAGCCAATCCAAGCGATCGCGCAACGCCTTGCCGCGCAGCCGCACTTCCTGGCTGAAATTGCGGAAGCGGATGAAGCCGCTGCCGTCGCTCGCCCGCTCGATCAGATCGAGGCTGGAGAAATCGGCGTCCTGGCCCTTGATGAAGCGGTTGCCGCGCCAGGCGGTGATCGCGCTCAGCGTGATGCCGCCGAAGCTCTTCTCCACGTCCAGCGAAAGGCCGCCGTCGTGCACGTCCTGACGGAAGCTCTGGCCGGGGCTCAGCGCCACCTTGCGGGCATAGGGATTGGCGTCGAGCACCTGCCCGCCCTGCGCGCGGATCAGCGCGGCGATGGAAGACGGCGCGCCGATGATCGATCCGCCTGCCACGCCCGGCGTGCTGCTCTTGAGATCCTGCGTCGGCAGATAGACGCCCGCGCAGCATTCCTCCTTCCGGCGCTGGATATCGCCGATGAGGGTCGCCGAAAGCGTGTCGTCCGGCTTCCAAAGCAGTTTGCCGCGCACCAGCCAGCGATCGCGATTGTTGATGTGGCGGCCGGAGGTGACGTCCTCCATGAAGCCGCGCCGCTTCGAATACACCCCGTCGATCCGGAAGGCGAGGTTCGGCGCGATCGGCCCCGTGAGCCCGGCGTCGATCCGCTTCGCCGCATAATTGCCGAGGGTCAGATCGGCATAGCCGCCGGTGGTGAAACGGGGCGCGGGCGTGGTGATGCTGATCAGCCCGGCCGAGGCATTGCGTCCGAACAAAGTGCCCTGCGGCCCGCGCAGCACCTCGATCTGATCGACCGCGCCGAGCTCGGTCAGCGCCACCGCGGCGCGGGCGCGATAGACGCCGTCGACATAGGTCGCGACCGAGCTTTCCAGCCCGGCATTGTCCCCCACGGTGCCGATACCGCGAATGCGCGCGCCGCCTCCGCCCGCCTCGTTCGAGGAAGAGGAGACAAGCAGCGAGGGGACGAGCTGGCTGAGCTGGCGGATGTCGCTGGCGCCACTGTCGTGAAGGTCGGCGGCATCTTTCGCGGTGATCGCCAGCGGCACCTGGTCGATCGGCGTGGCGCGCTTGGTCGCGGTGACGACAATCGCGTGGGAATCGCTGTCGGTGGAAGCAGGCGCGAGGGCGGCAACCGCCAGACCCACGAGGGTAACGCCGATCATGAAAATCCCCTTGTCTTATATTCGTCCCGGCGCGAGGGGCCGAGCCGCCGCGTTCGGGCGGCGCGGCGGCTCCTTTCCACCGCCCCGGCGCGCATGCAAATGTGAATTTGCGAAATTGCGAACATCGTTTTTGCAGATTGGGATCCAGTTTATTGACGTCCGCTTTCCTTTCCAACGGTGGTGGATGTTGGGGCCGGCCAAGCAATTCTAGGGCAGCGTCGGTTGCGATGGCCAACATGCCTGTCTAGAGCCGGGCGCTTCCGAGTATCGCTAACGAGAATCCTGCATGTCCGCGCACGCCACCATCGCTCCGCTCGAGCCGACCGCCAGCCTGTCGGTGGAAAAAGTGCTGAGCGTGACGCACTGGAACGAGCATCTGTTCAGCTTCCGCATCGCGCGACCGGCGAGCTTCCGTTTCCGCTCGGGCGAGTTCGTGATGATTGGGCTGATGGGCGACAACGGCAAGCCGTTGCTCCGCGCTTACTCTGTCGCGTCTCCCGCCTGGGACGAGGAATTGGAATTCCTGTCGATCAAGGTGCCCGATGGCCCGCTGACTTCCAAGCTGCAGCAGATCAAGGTCGGCGACGAAATCTATCTCGGCCGCAAGCCGACCGGCACCTTGGTGGCCGATGCGCTGCTGCCGGGCCGCCGCTTGTTCCTGCTCGGCACGGGCACGGGTCTGGCGCCCTGGATGAGCCTGATCCGCGATCCCGATATCTACAGCCTGTTCGAAGAAGTGATCGTCGTGCATTCGGTGCGCCGGGTCAGCGATCTCGCCTATCGCGAGGTGCTCGAAAGCCTGCTCGCCGACGATCCATTGGTGGCCGAGGAGGCTGCTGCCAAGCTCACCTATGTGCCGACCGTGACGCGCGAGGATTTCCACACCACGGTGCGGATCGAAGGGCTGATCGAAAGCGGCAAATTGTTCGAAGGCGGCAGCGCCACGCCGCCGCATTTCGATCCCGATCATGATCGGGTGATGCTCTGCGGCAGCATGGCGATGATCAAGGAAACCGCCGAGATGCTGGAAGCGCGCGGCTTCACCGAAGGATCGAACGCCAAGCCCGGCGAATATGTGATCGAGCGAGCGTTCGTGGGGTGAGTTAAAGCCCCTCCCCTTCAGGGGAGGGGGTGGGGTGGGGGAGTCTTCTAATAAGCGTCAGGATGACTATCTGGCGGCAGTCCCCACCCCAACCCCTCCCCTGAAGGGGAGGGGCTATTTGCCTCCCATCCACAGCTTTCGTCGCAGCGCCGCTTGAAAAGCCCCGGGGCGACGGGCAACGCTATCATCCGTGGTATCCCTGCGTTTTCTCCTCGATCGAACCGCCATCCTGTTCCTCGGCATCGCTGCCGGGGTGGCGATCGGCTATGCGTTCGGCACGGGGAACGAGCAGAAGCAGGCGGTGGTGCTCGCCCCCGAAGCCGCGCCGATCCAGGCTGCCGGCCCCGCGGTAGCCCCGCCACCGCCGACCGCACCTGCCGCCGCCGACGCCAAGCCCGAGGCGCTCGCTACCCAGCCCAAGACCGAAGCGCCGATCATCGACGAACAGCCCAGGCCGGCGCTGGTCGAGGGCGTCAAGAACGGACGGGCGATCCGCGTCGGCGTGTTCGGGGACAGCTTCGGCGATGGCGTCTGGTCGGCACTTTACCGGCTGCTGCCGGCCTCGGCGGGGTTTCAGGTCACCAAGTTCAGCCAGGCCTCGACCGGCTTCACCCGCTACCGCAGCCTCAATCTCGAAGAGCATGACAGCGCCCAGATCGCCGATGCGCCGATCGACATCGCGGTGATCTCGTTCGGGGCCAACGATGCGCAGGGCGTGTGCGACGGCGGGCATTGCGGCGCCTTGATGAGCGCGTACTGGCAGAAGGTTATTTCGGCGCGCGTCGAAAGCTATGTGGCGATGCTGCGGCGGCATGGCGCGGCGATCTATTGGGTCGGCCTGCCGGTGATGCGCGATACCGGCTTCGACAGCGACGCGCGCGCGATGAACAGCTTTTACAAAGCGCTGATGGATCGGCTGGGGGTGCCTTTCGTCGACGTCCGCCCGCTGACCACCGCCGGTTCCGGCGGCTATGAGGCTTATTATCAGGACGCCGACGGCAGCCAGAAGCTGCTCCGCGCCAATGACGGCATCCACATGTCGATGAACGGCTATCTCCACATCTCGCGCGGGCTGGCCGCGCGGATCCGCTCCAGTGTCAGTGAGGCGAAAGTACAGCCCGCGCCATCTCCTGCTGCGTTCGATAACAGCACTGCGGCCCCGGATCCGGACAACAGCCAATGATCGTGCTTGCCGCTCTGGCGATGGCCGCGGCCTGCCCGCAAGGCCTGTGCAACGCCACCGCGCTGCGCCCCTATCTCGCCAAGCTCGCCGCGGCGCGGGGGCGGGACGGGCGGCCGGTCCACATCCTCCAGATCGGGGACAGCCACACCGCGGGCGATGCGATCAGCGGCGCGTGGCGCGATCTGCTCCAGACGCGGTACGGCAGCGGGGGCAGGGGCGTGCTGCCTCCGGGGCGGCCTTACGACGGCTATATCACCCATGGCGTGACGGTGACGGCATCTTCCGGCTGGGACGTCGCCGCCGATTTCGGGCGTGCCTCGGCCGATCCCAAGCCGCTTGGTCTCTCCGCCTACAGCCTCACCGCTTATGCGCCGGGCGCGACGATGGCGCTGGATGCCGAGCCGCAGGAGCGGTTCGATCGCGTCGTCGTCTGCGCTCTGTCGCGCCCGGGCGCGGGCAGCATCGTGATCCGCGCGGGCGAGAAGATCGAGCGGGTGGCGCTCAATTCGCCCACCGATCGGCCAGAGTGCGAAACGGTCAAGCTCGGTGCACCGGCACAGCATGTCGATCTCGCCACCGAAGATGGCCCGGTGACGATCACGTCTTGGGCCACCTTCCTCGATAATGGCGGCGTCGCGCTGTCCAATCTCGGCGTCGTCGGATCGCAATTGATCCATTTCTCGCGCACCGACGATATGGTGCTGGCCGAGGAACTGCGCGCCTATCAGCCCGATCTGATCGTCATTGCCTTCGGTACGAACGAAGGCTTTTCGCCCCGTTTCGCCGGGTTCGATTATGAAATCCTGCTCCGCAGCCAGATCGCGCGCATGCGGCGGCTGGCGGGGAATGTGCCGATCCTGCTGTTGGGTGCGCCCGATGCGCTGAGCCGGCGTCCCGATCTCAAGGCCAATGGCGCGGGCGATGCCTCGGCCTGTTCGGACAATCTCCCGCCGCTGACCCCACCACCCGCGCCGGTCGCGACCGAGGGCACGGGTTTCGCGGCGACGATGGCCAAGATCGGACAGTTCCTGGGCGTGACGGCGACAGGCGAGGCCAGCAACGCAGGGCCTGCCACCACCGGGCCTTCCTCGGCGACCAGCTATGCACCGATGCCCTCCAACGCGCCGCCGCCGGGCAAGCTAGCGCTGTTTCCGCCGCCGGCGCTGGATGCGGTGCGCGAGGTGCAGGCGCGCGTGGCGACTTCGCTCCACACGGGCTTTTGGGATTGGCAATATCGGATGGGCGGGCGCTGCACCGCGCTGCGCTGGGTCCGCGCCGCGCCGCCGCTGATGCGCGGCGATTACGTCCATTACACCAGCGCGGGCGGCCGCGAGATCGCGCAACGCCTGCAAGCGGACCTCGACGCCGCGGCAGCGAAGTGAGGGGGGAACCCTTGCTCCCTCTCCCGCAAGCGGGAGAGGGTTGGGGTGAGGGGCGAGGCGAAGCCGAGCATTCCGTCGTCAAAAAGAAGAAGGCCCTCATCCAACCCTTTCCCGCTGGCGGGAGTGGGCTAAGCGGTGGGGAGGGGCTTTAGATAATGCTCTTCCCAACCCTCACCTTCGGGCTGTTCTTCCTCGCCACGTTCGCGCTGATCTGGTCGGTCCGCGACAATGAATGGCGCAAGATCCTGCTGCTGCTGGCGAGCTGGGTCTTTTATGGCGCGTGGGATTGGCGGTTCGTGGCCCTGCTGATCGGCTCCGCGATCCTCAATTGGGGTGCGGCGCAGCTCATCGCCCATACGCCGGAAGAAGAGGAGGGCCGCCGCAAGGCGCTGTTGACGATCGGCGTGATCGCCAATCTCTGTATCCTCGGCGTCTTCAAATATTATGATTTCTTCCTGGAGCAGCTGGGCGTGCTGCTCGCCCAGGCCGGGATCGCACGCGATTTGCCGCTGATGCAGATCGTGCTGCCGGTCGGCGTGTCCTTCTTCACCTTCCAGGCGATGTCCTATCTCGTTGACGTCGCCAAAAAGCGGATCGCCGCCGCCGATCTGCTCGACGTGACGCTGCTGATGTCCTTCTTCCCCCACCTCGTCGCCGGGCCGATCGTGCGCGGATCGGATCTGCTGCCCCAGTTCCGCCAGCGCCCGGTGCTGACCCGCGACGCCGCGACGATGGGACTGGTGCTGATCGTCTGGGGCCTGTTCAAGAAAGCAGTGATCGCATCCGAGCTTTCGACGGGCCTGGTCGATCCGGTCTTCTTCGATCCGGCGGGCCATAGCCGCATCGATCTGATCGCCGCAGCTTATGGCTATGCGGTGCAGATCTACTGCGATTTCTCGGCCTATTCGGATATGGCGATCGGGCTTGCGGCGCTGCTCGGCTACCGCTTCCCGCTCAATTTCAACCAGCCCTATCGCGCCACAAGCCTGCAGGATTTCTGGCGGCGCTGGCACATCAGCCTTTCGAGCTGGCTGCGCGATTATCTCTACATCGATGCGCTCGGCGGCAATCGGAAGGGGTTCGCGCGCCAGTGCGCCAATCTGATGACCACCATGCTGCTCGGCGGCCTGTGGCATGGCGCCAAATGGACCTTCGTGATCTGGGGTGGGCTGCACGGCGGGGTGCTGGCGATCGAGCGTATCTGGGATCGCTGCCGGCCCGAAGGCTGGCCGCGCCTGCCGGCCTGGCTGGGGCTGGTGATCACCTTCCACATCGTCGTGCTCGGCTGGATCTTCTTCCGGGCCGAAAGCTTCGCGCAGGCGACCGCTTATCTTGGTGGTCTGTTCGCGGGCGGCGCGGGGCCGGGGCTGCCGCTACAGGTCACCCCGCTTACGGTGGTGCTGATTGTGTTCGGTGTTGCCATCCACGCCGCCCCGCATGATCTCGGCCAGCGGCTGGCGCTTCGGCTGCGTTTATTGCCATGGTGGGCGCTGGGGTTGATGCTCGGGCTGACGATCCTGATCGTCGATGCGATGCGTTTCGAAGGGGTTGCACCCTTCATCTACTATCAATTTTAGGGAAGAGGACGATGCCCCGCGAAACGCCATCCCCGATCGATCTCCCTGCCGAACCCATCTGGATGCCCGGTCTCGGCTGGACGAGCGGCGTCCTCGCGCTTGCATCGCTGGTCCTGCTCGCCTGCAACGCGGTCTCGCTGCGCGATTGGGCCGAAAGCCTGACGCCGGGGCCAAACCAGGCCCGTTTCGCCGAAATCACCGAACAATGGGCCGATCTCACCGATCGCGCCGGCATCGGCCTCGCCCGCGCCTGGCTGCACGCGCGCTGGAAAGCGGCGGAGGCGGCGCGGTTCGGCGGTCAGCCCGCCAAATAGTCCGCGGGATTAACGCCAAGCTCGCGCAACCGTTCTTCCCACCGCTCCAGCGCGTCATAATAATAATCGAAGATGCAGGGGGAACAGCCGCGTTCGCAGCATTCATAAGGCTCGGGCTTTTGCGGCGGGACCGGGAAGGGCGGCTCAGTCATCCGGACCGCATGAAATTTGGAGGCCCGAGCCGGAATCGAACCGGCGTGCAAGGATTTGCAGTCCTCTGCGTAACCACTCCGCCATCGGGCCTCGGAAGCGGGAGGCGGGCGATTGCGCGACTTTGCCGCTGACGTCAACCGGGCCGCTCATCACGACCTTCGATCTTATCCGGCCGGGGAGTGCTCGGCGATGGCGATATGGTGCCGCTCGGCCGCAACATCATGGAGAAGATGGGCGAGCCGGGCCGAAAGCAGGCGGCTCATCCTGTGCCCATCGATCAGATCGAGCGAACGGCGAAGCAGAATCTCACACTCGGCCAAAACGGCATCATTGTCGGGAAAGGTCACGCTCCAGGTCCACTAGCTCGAACCACCCCATCGGCCTTGTTCGCCGATTGTGGCACGGGGTCGATCCCGGATATCTACGGATGAGCAGATATCCGCCGTATCCGTACTTGGCGCTGGGACAGCCGCACGATAGATGTTGCACCTGGCGCAGGTGTATTGTAGCACTAGAACACTAATGAGAGATCAGGGCGTGACCGAGCAGAATTTCGATCAGATGCGCGCGGCGATGGTGGCCAGCCAGCTGCGCACCACGGGCGTTGATGATCCGCGTGTGCTTGGCGCGATGGCGGCGGTGCCGCGCGAGCGGTTTGTGCCCGGCGATCGGCGCGCGCTCGCTTATGCCGATGTTGCGACTCCGCTCGGGCAAGGCCGCGCGATGGCCGCACCCGCGGTGCTCGGTCGTCTGTTGACAGAGGCGCGGGTGCGCATCGGCGAGCATGTGCTCGTGATCGGCGCAGGGCCTGGTTATTCCGCGGCGGTGCTGGCGGCGCTCGGCTGCGACGTGATCGCGCTCGAAACGGCGGACGGGCCGGGTGCCGAAGCGCATCCCGCAGGCGTAACCGCCGTGAGCGGTGCGCTCGATGCCGGTTGGCCAGCTTCGGCGCCTTACAGCCTCATCCTATTCGATGGCGCGATCGAGCTTGTGCCGCAGGCGATCGTCGATCAGCTCGCCGAAGGCGGCCGTATCGCGGCGCCGTTGATCGAGCGCGGTGTCAGCCGTTTGGCGATTGGCATCAAGGCGGCAGGTGTGATCGGCTGGCGGCGGATCATCGAAGCCGCCGCACCCGCGCTCCCCGGCTTCGCGGCGCCAGCAACCTTCCGATTCTGATCAGGATGCTGATGCCCTGGACCAAGTGCGCCTTATTCGGAGGCGTTGCCCTGCTGCTCGCGCCCGCCGCGCAGGCCGATACGTTGCGCGAGGCGCTGCTGCAGGCCTATACGACCAGCCCGGTGCTGGCCCAGGCGCGTGCGCAGCTGCGCGGCGTCGACGAAGGCGTGCCGATCGCCAAGGCGAACAGCCGCCTGCAAGTGTCCGGTACGCTGGGCCTTACTCAGAGCGCCGACGGCATCACCAGCTATCAACACGGCGCGCGCACGCTGACCGGTGGCGTCAATTTGTCCTATCCGCTGTTCCAGGGCGGGCGGGTCAAAAATGCGATCAATGCCGCAGAGGCGCGCGTCATCGCCGGCCGCGCCGATCTGCGTACCACCGAGGGCAATTTCTTCACCGACGCGGTCACCGCTTATATGGACGTGATCCGCGATCAATCGGTGGTCGAGCTCAACGCCGGCAACGTCCGCGTGCTGGAAACCAATCTCCGCGCCTCGCGCGACCGTTTCCAGGTCGGCGATCTGACCCGCACCGATGTCGCGCAATCCGAAGCACGTCTCAGCATTGCGCGTAGCCAGCTCGCCAGCGCGCAGGGCAATCTGGTGCGCAGCCGCGAGACCTATCGCCGCGTGATCGGTGTGTGGCCGACCAATCTCCAGCCGCCGCCCGAACTGCCCAAGCTGCCCGCGACGCCGGACGAGGCGGTGGAAATCGCGCTCGGCAACAGTCCGTCGCTCGCGTCGGTGGCGGCCAACACCAAGGCCGCCGACTACGATATCAATTCAGCGCGCGCGCTGCGGATGCCGACGCTCTCGGCGGTCGGTGGGCCGAGCTATAGCGATTACCTCGGGACGCGCGCACAGGCGTCGGGACTACCGAGCAGCCAAAATTACCTGTTCAGCCAAACCGTGCAGCAATCCTCGGCGGGCCTGTCTCTGACCGTGCCGCTGTATCAGGGCGGCGGTGTCTCGGCGAAGGTGCGGCAGGCGCAGGCCAACCAGAATGCGGTGGTCGAGCAGGGTATCGATATTGAACGCCAGGTGATCGCCAACGCTCGCGCCGCCTACGCCATCTTCATCGCCGCCGGGCAGGCGATCGGCGCCTATGAGCAGGCGGCATCGGCCAACAAGCTCGCGCTGGAGGGCACGCGCGCGGAAAATAGCGCGGGATCGCGCACCGTGATCGAAGTGCTGAACGCCGAGCAGGAATATCTCAACGCGCAGGTCCAGCTCGTCACCGCCGAGCATGATCAATACGTCGCGGGCTTCAGTCTCCTGAACGCGATGGGCGTGGCGGAGGCGAGCAATCTCAATCTGGAGGGCGGCGCGCTCTACGATCCGGTCGCCAACTATAAGCGCGTCCGCAACCGCTTCGGCGACTGGAGCGACAACCCCAGATATCAATCCGTGTCGACTCGCACGACTGGCCCGACCCCGCGGGACGAGGACACGCAGCCGCTGCCGCCTGATCCCTTGCTCGGCAATGATACGCCGGGCCCGCAACTGCCCGGATCGCTGGTGCCAAGCCCTTCGAACCGTGATAAACCTCGGGACAAATGAGCGACCAGCCAATCCCGCCGATGGAAGAGATACTGGCCTCGATCCGCAAGATCATCGCTGAGGATAAGCCGATTGCGGCTCCGGCGATTGCGGAGAGTGAGGCGGAGGAGGATGTTCTGGAGCTGGGCGAGGCACCTGCGGAGCCAGCCCCGACCTATTTTCCGCCACCGCCCGTCGCCGTTTCTCCGCCGCCCGCTTCGCCTCTGATGTCCGGGGAGGCGGCGGCAGCGAGCCGCAAGGCTTTGTCCGCGCTCTCAAGCCTAAAGCTCGATCCCGATGCGCCTGCGGATACGCTCGACGGGCTGGTGCGCGAGATGCTGCGCCCGATGCTCAAGCAATGGCTCGATGCAAACCTGCCCGAGCTGGTGGAGCGCGTCGTCGCCCGCGAAATCGCCCGGCTGGGTGCGCGTTAGGCGTTAAGCCGACCGTCACCCCGGACATGTTCCGGGGTCCACCCCACCACCAAATCCGGAGCCGGAGGATAGGTGGATGCCGGAACAAGTCCGGCATGACGATTGGAGCGTTTGCCGCTAGGTCGCGTCCCATGAACACCAATCTCACCACCGATCGCCCCACCTTCGTCACGCACCTCGAATGCTCGATGACGGGCGAGCGCTATGAGGCGGACCAGCTTCACAATCTCTCGCGCGTCGGCCGGCCTCTGCTCGTCCGCTACGATCTCGATGGTGTGAAAGCCGCCGTCTCGCGCGATACGATCGCCGCGCGCGAAACCGATCTCTGGCGCTGGCGCGAGCTGCTGCCCGTTCGCAAGAGCGCCAGCATCGTCTCGCTGGGCGAGATCGAGACGCCGCTGGTGCCGATCCCGGCGTCCGGCGGCGCTAATGTGCTCGTCAAAGACGAAGGCCGTCTGCCCACTGGATCGTTCAAGGCGCGCGGGCTCGTCATGGCGGTGGCGATGGCGCGCGAGCTTGGTGTCACCCGGATCGCCATGCCCACCAACGGCAACGCCGGCGCGGCGCTCGCCGCTTATGCCAGCCGCTGCGGGATCGAGACGATCATCCTCGCGCCGCAGGAGACGCCTGAGATCAATATCCGGGAAATGGCGTTGCAGGGCGCGCGAGTCTATCGCGTCAACGGCCAGATCGACGATTGCGGCGCGATCGTCGGCAAGGGCGCCGCCGAAGGCCGCTGGTTCGATTTTTCGACGCTGAAGGAGCCCTACCGAATAGAGGGCAAGAAGACGATGGGACTGGAGCTCGCCGCGCAGATGGGCTGGGAGCTGCCCGACGCGATCTTCTATCCCACTGGCGGCGGCACCGGCCTGATCGGCATGTGGAAGGCGTTCGACGAACTGGAAAAGCTCGGCTGGATCGGCGCCAAGCGGCCGCGGATGTTTGCCGTGCAGGCAACTGGTTGCGCGCCGATCGTTCGCGCGTTCGAGAAGGGAGTAGACCATGCCGAGCGGTGGGAGAATGCGGCGACGGTGGCGGCGGGGATCCGCGTGCCGCGGGCGGTCGGTGACTTCCTGATCCTGCGCGCGGTGCGCGAAAGCGGGGGCACGGCGCTTGCGGTCGACGATGACGCGATCCTCGCGGCGGTGGATGCCTGCGCGAAACGGGATGGTGTGCTGATATGCCCTGAGGGCGGGGCGACGCTGGCGGCCTATCGCAAGGCGCTGGGGGAGGGGCTCGTCGATGCCGAGGAGCGCGTCATATTGTTCAACTGCGCGACGGGGCTCAAATATCCGATGCCCGCAGCGGGTGAGATGCTGGATCGCAATGCAGAGATTGATCTGGCCTCTCTCTAATTCCGTTTGCCCTGAGCCTGTCGAAGGGCTGCTCTTCTTCTCGACTGGGTAAAAAGAAAAGCAGTGCTTCGACAGGCTCAGCAAGACCGGTTTTGTCGGAGTTATGCCCCCAAAAACCGCACCGGCAGCGGCGTCTCGCTATACCCTGTCGGCGTCCGCACCAGCCGATAGGCGCCGGAGGTCTTCTTTCCCGAAACGATCTCCACCAGCTCCGTGCCATGATAGAGCACGCCGACATCCTGATCGAGCGCGATGCCCGGGCTATCGATCCCGCCGCTCGCGATCAGTTCGCGGTAGCGCGTCTTGCGATCGGGGCGGATTTCGTAGTGCGGGTTGGCTGATCCCGGCAGGAAGCCGGTGCCTTTCACCGCGCCCAACACCTTGGGATAGCTGTCGGTCAGTCCCGATTGGAACCAGCAGATCAGCCCTGCGCTGCCTCCTGTCATCACCACGCCGTTCTGCCAGGCCTGGTGCAGCGCCTTGTCGAACTCCCACTCGCGCCACAGCGCCATCAGGTTCTTGGTCGATCCACCGCCGACCATGATGATGTCCATGCTCATCAGATAATCGAGGAAATCGAGCGTCGCGGGCTGGTAGATATTGAAATGGTAGGTCGAACAATCGTGCGCCTGCCAGCCCTGCACGAAGCTCTCGAAACTATTGCTGTTTTCACCCGATGCCGCCCCAAGCCAGCAGATCTTGGGCGATTTCACCGGCGACAGTCCCAGCGCATATTCGGGGAAATACGAGGGCTGCCACGCTTGCGGAAACCAGCCGCCGCCGGTGGCGAAGATCGTCGGCTGCTTGGCCCGCGGTCGCGTCGCCGCACCCCCGGCGGCGGAGCTCGCCGCGACGGTCGTCATCGCCGCCGCGCCCAGCCCCGCACCGATCATCCCGCGCCGGCTAATTCCCGATTTTTCCGCCATTGTCTGTCCCCCACCGATCTGACGAGAGTGCGCTTTTGTGCGCGGGTGTCAATTGTCCTCCGTCACTCCGGACTTGTTCCGGGAGTCACGCCGCTACGAAGTCCGAGACTTGAGGACGGGTGGATGCCGAAACACGTCCGGCATGACAGCGGAGAGCTAGGCTACCGTCACGAAACTATCCAGCACGCGCTTGCGTCCCGCCTGCTCGAAATCGATTTCCAGCTTGTTGCCCTCGATCTCCGCCACCGCGCCATAGCCGAACTTGGTGTGGAAGACGCGCTGGCCGAGGGCGATGTCGCCACGCGGCTTGGCGGCGAAGCTGGCGGCGCTGTTCTTCACCTCGGTCAACCGCTGCGGCGACATGTCGAGCGGCTTGACCGCAGCGCGTTGCCAGCCGGGGCCGCGCTGCGCCGCGCGCGTGGCGTTGGCAGCGGCAAGATGGGCGAAGGGATCGCCTTGCTCGCTCCATTGCGCGCGCCAGAGCGATTCACCGCCGGTCATCGTCGTCTCGGTGGCCGTATGCTCGGGCGGGAGCTCGTTGACGAAGCGCGAGGGGATCGAGCTTGTCCACTGGCCGTAGATGCGGCGATTGGCGGCGTGGAAGATCACCGCCTGACGCCGGGCGCGCGTGATCGCGACATAGGCGAGGCGGCGCTCTTCCTCCAGGCTGGCGGTGCCGCCCTCGTCGAGCGCGCGCTGGGAAGGGAACAGGCCTTCTTCCCAGCCCGCGAGGAATACGGTGTCGAACTCCAGCCCCTTGGCGGCATGGATCGTCATGATCGTCACCTTGGCCTCATCGGCGTTGGCTTCGTTGTCCATGACCAGGCTGACATGTTCGAGGAAGGCGCCGAGCGTCTCATATTCCTCCATCGCGCGCGCCAGTTCGGTAAGGTTTTCGAGCCGGCCCGATGCTTCGGTCGATCGCTCGGCCTGGAGCATGGCGGTATAGCCGCTCTCGTCGAGCATCAGCCGCGCCAGCTCGGCATGGGGCAGTTCGCTGAGCTTGCCCCGCCAGCGCGCGATATCGCCGATCAGATTGCCCAAGGACCGGCGCGCCTGCGACGTCAGCTCATCGGTATCGAGCATCCGCGCGGCGGCGGCGGTGAGGGGCAGGCCCTCGGCGCGCGCCAGCTGGTGGATTTTGGCCACTGCCTTGTCGCCCAGACCGCGTTTGGGGACGTTGACGATGCGCTCGAACGCCAGATCGTCGGCGGGCTGGGCGATGACGCGGAGATAGGCGAGCGCGTCGCGGATTTCGGCGCGCTCGTAGAAACGGAAGCCGCCGACGATGCGATAGGGCATGCCGATCGCGATGAAGCGGTCCTCGAACTCGCGCGTCTGATGCTGGGCGCGGACGAGGATGGCGACATTGTCGATCCGCCCGCCCTTGTGCTGAAAGCTCTCGATCTCCTCGCCGACGCGGCGCGCCTCTTCGGGCCCATCCCAGACGCCGATTACCTTGACCTTCTCGCCCGCATCCTTGTCGGTCCACAAGGTTTTGCCGAGACGGCCGCCATTGTTGGCGATTACCCCGGAGGCGGCGGCGAGGATGTGCGGGGTGGATCGGTAATTCTGCTCCAGCCGGATCGTCTTGGCGCCGGGAAAATCGCGCTCGAAGCGGAGGATGTTCGCCACCTCGGCGCCACGCCACGAATAGATGCTCTGATCGTCATCGCCGACACAGCAGATGTTCTTGCGCTCCTGCGCGAGCAGCCGCAGCCAGAGATACTGGCTGGCGTTGGTATCCTGATATTCGTCGACCAGGATGTAGCGGAAGCGCTTCTGATAATCGGCGAGCACGTCGCAGTGCGTCTTCAGGATCACCAGCATGTGCAGCAACAGGTCGCCGAAATCGCAGGCGTTCACCGCCTTGAGGCGCGCCTGATAGGCGGCATAAAGTTCCTGGCCGCGCCCGCTGGCGAAAGCCTCGCTCTCGCCCGCGTCCACTTCCGCAGGCGTCCAGCCGCGATTTTTCCAGCGGTCGATCAGCCCGGCCAACGCGCGTGCCGTCCAGCGTTTCTCATCAATCTCAGCAGCTTGGATCAATTGCTTGAGGAGTCGTAGCTGATCGTCGGTATCGAGAATGGTGAAATTGCTCTGCAGCCCGACCAGCTCGGCATGCCGGCGGAGCATGCGCGCCGCAACCGAATGGAAAGTGCCGAGCCACGGCATCCCCTCCACCGCATCGCCGATCATCCGCCCGACGCGCTCGCGCATCTCGCGCGCCGCCTTGTTGGTGAAGGTGACGGCGAGCAACTCGCTCGGCCAGGCGCGGCGCGTTGCGATCAGGTGTGCCAGCCTTGCGGTGAGCGCCGCCGTTTTGCCCGTGCCGGCGCCCGCAAGCACCAATACGGGGCCATCGGTGGTCAGCACAGCCTCACGTTGCGGCGCATTTAATCCTCGCAAATAGGGCGGATCGTCGAGAGAGGGCGATAAGTCAGGGCTCACACCCGAACAGGTAGGGAACGCCGGCGTCCGGGGCAACCTTTGCGGCGGCGGCGGCGTTTCGGATACGCAACCAGTGCAACGCTTTTGCGTTCGGGCGGTGCGGAGCCGCTCCGGTGTGCTCGGTCAACGAAGGAGATCAAGATGAAAAAGACACTTCTGATGCTGGCATCGCTGGCTATCGGCACTGCCGCCATTGGGCAGACCACGCCGATGCAGAGCGCGCCCGCCACTACCAATACGCCTGCATCCACGCCCGACATGGCCCCCCAGACGACGCCCCCGGCTACGGATACGGCAACGCCGCCGGCGGCACCGGCCGCTCCGGCGCCTGATGCCAGCGCGATGCCGGCGCCGGCCACCACCTCGACGCCCGACGCATCGGCCATGGCGGCGCCCGCTCCTGCCGACACCAGCAACTATCCGGTCTGTTCGCGCACCGTCACTGACAAGTGCGTCCAGAAGGGCGCGACGAAGAAGATGCACCACAAGTAAGCGGTCGGCGAAAGCCCCGCTCAGCTCAGGCCGGTGTCTCCAATGGAGGCGCCGGCCTTCGCGCATAAAGGCCGAATGCGGCAATCACCGCATAGCATAGCGCGGGCACGCTTAGTGCCGTCCCGAGCCCAACGCGATCCGCCGCCGCGCCCGTGATCAGCGGCACAATCGCGCCGCCGACGATCGCCATGCAGATCAACCCCGATCCTTCGGCGGCGCGTTCGCCCAGCCGCTCGCTCGCAAGGGAGAAGATTGTCGGGAATTGGATCGCATTCATCGTGCCGACCAAAAGCAGCGCCCAGCCTGCGATCGGGCCGGAGAGATTGGCGGAGAGCAGCAGCAGGATGATGGCGGCGCTGGCCACTGTGGTCAGCACCACCGGCGGCCGCGCCTTCTGCAACACTGCCGCGCCTACGAAACGGCCGATCATCGCGCCGCCCCAATAATAAGAGATATATTTGCCCGCCGTCTCGGGATCGAAACCCATCGTGCGTGGCTGCATCAAATAACTGGCGAGCAGACTGCCGATCGAGACCTCGGCGCCGACGTAGAGAAAGATGCAAACCGACCCAAAGGCGAAGCGCCGGCGTTTAAGCAGACCGATGGCCTCACCGAGTTTGGCCGCCGGCCCTCTACCGCCGGCATAGGCATTGCGCCCGATCCAGATCGCGCCCGCCACCATCAGCAGCACGATGGCGATGCCGACATAGGCGTGGCCGATGATGTGCGCTTCGGCCGCTCGGAAAATGGCCAGAGCGCCGGGCTCGGAAGGCGGTGCCGCTTTGCTGATCGATCCCAGGATCAAGCTCGCGCCGATCCAGGGCATGATCGTCGTCCCCAGCGAATTGAACGCCTGCGCGAAGGTAAGGCGACTGGAGGCGGTCTCGGGTTTGCCCAGCGCCGATATGAGGGGATTGGCGACGACCTGGACGATGGTGATGCCCGCCGCGACCACGAACAGCGCGCCAAGGAAAGTGGGAAAGGCGCCCGAGGCCGAAGCGGGCACGAACAGCAAACAGCCCGCTGCCATCGTCGCCAATCCGACGACGGCCGCGCGCAAATAGCCGATGCGCTGCACCAGCAGACCCGCCGGAAAACTGACGATGAAATAGGCGCCGAAGAAGGCTGATTGCACCAGCATCGCCTCTCGGTAATCGAGCGAAAAGAGCCCTTTGAGCTTGGGGATCAGCACATCGTTGAGGCTGGTGATCCCGCCGAACAGGAAGAACAGCACGAGCACCGCGATCCGCAACCCCGCGATATTGCGGCCTTCGCCCGCCGTTTCCTCCACTGCGGGCGCGCTTTCAAAAGCCATCCTCGTCCTTTCCGTCTTTCCGCATGCTTGCGCGAAGCCCATGCTGGGATCAAGAGCAGGGGAGGAGGAGCAGAAATGGGGGCAATTTCGATGCAGGCACCATCGACACGGCGCGTCCTCGCGGCCAGCCTCGTCGGCACGAGCATCGAATTCTACGATTTCTACGTTTACACAACGGCTGCGGCGCTGGTTTTCGGCAAGCTCTTCTTTCCCGCGGCATCTCCCACCGCCCAGCAGCTTGCTGCCTTCGCCACGATCGGCGTCGCCTTCATCGCCCGGCCTTTGGGATCGCTCTTCTTCGGCCATTTCGGCGATCGCATCGGCCGCAAGTCGACTTTGGTCGCATCGCTCCTGACGATGGGCCTTTCGACGACCCTCGTCGCCTTTCTGCCGACCTACGCCACGATCGGCTGGGCCGCCGCGCTTCTGCTCTGCGTGCTGCGCTTCGGCCAGGGCTTCGGCCTCGGGGGCGAGTGGGGCGGAGCGGCCTTGCTGGCGGTGGAGCATGCGCCGCCGGGTTGGCGCGCGCGCTTCGGCATGTTCCCACAATTGGGCGCCCCGGTGGGGTTCATCGCCGCCAACGGGCTGTTCCTGTTGCTGGGCGTTGTACTGACGCCTGCGCAATTCTCCGATTGGGGTTGGCGCATTCCATTTCTGATCAGTGCGGTGCTGGTGATCTTCGGCCTGTGGATCCGGCTCAAGCTCGCCGAGACGCCGGAATTCTGCGCGTCTATCGAGGATGCGCCGCCGCCGCTCATCCCGTTCGCGGAGCTGATTGGGCAGCATTTCGGCAAATTGGTGGTGGGGACGTTCGGCGGCATCGCCTGCTTCGCGCTTTATTATGTCAGCACCGCTTTCGCGTTGGGCTATGGCGTCAAGACGCTCGGCTATCCGATGGCCGATTTTCTTGCCGTGCAGCTCGGCGCGATCCTGTTCATGGCGCTGGGAATCGTCGTCTCGGCCTATGGTGCCGATCGCCACTGGGATGAGCGGCGGGTGCTGATGGGCGGCTGCGTCGCCACGATCCTCTGCGGCTTCCTGATGGCGCCGCTGATGGGATCGGGGTCGCTCGCGCTTGTGTTCGCCTATCTCGCGCTGTCGCTGTTGTGCATGGGCTTTGTTTACGGGCCCCTCGGGGCGTGGCTACCGAGCCTGTTTCCGGCGCGCGTCCGCTACACAGGGGCCTCAATGACCTTCAACCTTGCGGGCGTGCTGGGCGGCGCGCTCACGCCGATCGCGGCGCAGGCGCTGGCGGCGAGGGGCGGGCTCGCACCGGTCGGCCTCTATGCCAGCGCCGCCGCGGCGATCAGTCTGGTGACGCTGACGGTTGCCGGGCGAGCACGGTGAGCCGCGCCTTGCCGTAGGTGCGTGTCGCATCGATATTCCAACCGCCCGCGCTGACTTCTTCATTCGCCGCCGTCTCGATCGCCGCCCAGGCGGACGGCGATGCCCACCCGAGCCGGGTCATCTTTTCCAGCAACGCGCCCGCACCGCCGCTGCCGTAGGGTGGATCGAAAAACAGGATATCGCATTCCGAGCGTGCCTTGCCGATCAGGGAAACCGCAATCGGCAAAATATCCCCGCTCGCTCCGAATGTGGCGACATTTCTGCGGATCGCGGCGATCGCATGGATATCGTGATCGATGAAAATAGCATGCGCCGCGCCCCGCGATTGCGCCTCCAGTCCCAAGGCGCCGGTCCCGGCAAAGACGTCGGCGATACGCAAATCCTCGAAGCTGCCGATGCGGCTGGTCAGCATCGAAAACAACGCTTCCCGAGTCCGATCGCTGGTCGGCCGCGTCGTCGCCCCCAACGGTGCGGCGAGAACGCGCCCACGCCACTTCCCCGCGATGATCCTCACTAAAACTGCTCCCCGGGACGGTGGCGTATCATTTCAGCGTTTTCCTGAACACCACCAGATCGTGCTGGCGCACTTCATCCACCCCTCCGACCGGCAGATCGGCGAGGACGAACGGGCCATAAGCGGTGCGGATCAGGCGGCTGACCTTGAGACCGAGATGTTCGAGCACGCGGCGCACCTCGCGGTTCTTGCCCTCGGTCAGCTTCATCTCGATCCAGGTATTGGCGCCGGTGCGCCGTTCGAGATTGGCATCGATCGATCCATAGCGCACGCCCTCGATCTCGATCCCTTCGATCAGATTCTCGAGCTGTTCCTGGCTGACGTTCCCATACGCCCGCGCACGATAGGTGCGGGTGACGCCGGTCGCGGGCAATTCGAGCTGGCGCTTCAATTCGCCATCGGTGGTCAGCAGCAGCAGCCCCTCCGTATTGAGATCGAGGCGGCCGACTGGCACCACGCGCGGCAGCTCCGGGGGCAATTTGTCGTAGATCGTCGGGCGGCCCTTGGGATCGCGCTCGGTGGTCAGCAGCCCGCTCGGCTTGTGGAACAGGAACAGGCGGGCAGGGGCGGGCTCCTTGACCGGCTTGCCGTCGACGGTGACGCCGCGCAGCGAGGTGAGGATCGTCGCGGGGGTTTCCAGCGGTACGCCATCGAGCGCGATCCGCCGTTCCTCGATCATCCGCTCGATCTCACGCCGGCTGGCGATACCCGCGCGGGCGAGCAGCTTGGCGATGCGGTCCCCGGTCTTGGGTGTGCTCTCATGGCGGATGCCCTGGGGCTCGACCCGCGGCTTGGCGGTCACCCGATGAAAGGCGCGTCGGTCTTTGGCGGCGGCGGGCTTCTTGGGAGCGTTCATGCTTCCCGCGCTACCGTCACCACGGGGATCGGTCCATCGCCCAGCACGCCCTCCCACTTGGCGACGACGCTCGCCGCCACCGCATTGCCGATCACGCTGGTCGCGGAGCGTCCCATGTCGAGGAAGTGATCGACCGCCAGGATCAGCAGCAGGCCGCCTTCGGGGATGTGAAAGAAGCTCAATGTCGAGGCGATCACCACCAGGCTGGCGCGGGGGACGCCCGCCACGCCCTTCGATGTCACCATCAGCACGAGCAGCATCACCACCTGCTGGCCGATGCTGATATCGATGCCATAGGCCTGCGCGATGAACATCGTGGCGAAGGTGCAGTAGAGCATCGTGCCATCGAGGTTGAACGAATAGCCGAGCGGCAGCACGAAGCCTGCCACCCGCTCGGGCACGCCAAACCGTTCCAGCGCCTCCAGCGTCCGCGGGAAGGCGCTTTCGGACGACGCGGTGGTGAAGGCGACGAGGAAGGGCTCGCGCAGATAGCCGAACAGCCGCTTGGTGGAGGGGCCGACGATCAGCCACGAGACGCCGAACAGCAACGCCAGCAGGATCGCGATCGCTATATAGAAGCCGATGATGAAGAAGCCGAAGGTGGCGAGGATGCCGATGCCCTGCTTGGCCACCGCGCTGGACGCTGCCGCGAACACCGCGACCGGCGCGAATCGCATCACATAGCCCGTCACCTTGAGCATCACCGCCGACAGCGCCTCGACGCCCTTCAGGATCGGCGCCCCCGCCTCACCGATCGCCGCCAGCCCAACGCCGAAGAACAAGGCAAAGATCACGATCGGCAGAATGTCGTTCTTCGCCATCGCATCCACCACCGAGGCGGGGACGATGTGCGTGAAGAAATCATGCAGCGAGAAAGCTGCGGTGGAAACGCCGGTCGCGGCGCTGGCGGCAGGCAGCCGCAGGTTGAGCCCCACACCCGGCTTCAGGATGTTGACCACGATCAGGCCCAGCGTCAGCGACACCAGGCTGGCGAGGATGAACCACCCGATCGTCCGCCCGCCGATCCGTCCCAAAGCCGCCGTATCGCCCATATGCGCGACGCCCGCGACCAGCGTTGCGAACACCAGAGGCGCGATGATCATCTTTATCAGCCGCAGGAACATATCGGTCAGGATCGAAAGATCATCGGTGATCGTTACGAGGGCAGCAGGATCGGCTATCAACCGATTCAAAGCGAACCCGACCGCGATGCCGATGAGCAGCGCAAGGAGGATGAAAAGGGTCAGTCGCCTGGCCACGCGGCACTCCGGTACGAGGAGGGCCGGTGGTCGGGGAGAAGTGTGAGGTCGTCAACCCCGGGCCGATCCCGGCAGATTGGAAGCGTGAAGACGGAAATGCTGTTCGCCAAGCGTGCCCGCAAGATCCACCGCATCCTCATCGTCGAGGATGAGCCGCTGGTGGCGTTCGACAACGAACATTTCCTGCGGGATGCGGGCTATGAGATCGTCGCGACCGTCGATACCGTGCCGGAAGCCGCCGCGCATATCGCCGCGCACAAGCCCGATCTGGTACTGGCCGACGTCAGCCTGTCGGATGGCGGCAACGGCCTGGACATCGCGCGCGCCGCCAAAGCCAAGAAGATACCGGTGATCTTCGTTACCGGCTCCAATCTGGACGGCGAAGCCAAGCTGGCGATGGGCGTGCTCGCCAAACCCTACAATCAGCGCGATCTGCTCGCGACGATCGAGGCGGTGGACGCCAAGCTCGGCGGCGGGAAACCCAAGCGCGTGCCGAAGGGCCTCACGCTCTTCGATTAAGCCGATGAGAGTTCAGCCGGGCCCGCGCCGATAATCCTCGTCGCTAACCTTTTCCATCCAATCGACCATCCTGCCGTCGATGCCCTCCTGAATGGCGATATGGGTCATCGCCGTGGTCGGGGTTGCGCCGTGCCAGTGGCGGTGGCCGGGCGGGCACCAGACGACGTCGCCGGCACGGATTGCCACGATCGGCTCGCCTTCGCACTGCGTCCAGCCGCTGCCCGCGGTGACGACCAGAGTCTGGCCGAGCGGATGCGTGTGCCATGCGGTGCGCGCGCCAGGCTCGAACGTCACCGCGGCGCAGGCGTGGCGGGCAGGGGCGGGCGCGGTGTTGAGCGGATCGATCCGGACGGCGCCGGTGAACCATTCCGCAGGGCCGACTTGCGACGGCTGCGATCCGGCGGGCTTGAGGATCATAGTATCGTCCTTTCGGGATCAGCGGTTAACGTGGCGGTTGTAGCTGGCAGCGTACCGCTCGCCCTGCACTTCGATACCGCCCAACGCTTGCTCGATTGCGTCCAAGTCCGCTGCCGAAAGCGTGATCTCCGCAGCGCCGAGATTTTCATCGAGACGGCTGAGCTTGGTCGTGCCGGGGATTGGGGCGATCCATGGCTTCTGTGCGAGAAGCCAGGCAATCGCGATCTGCGCGCGGGTCGCGCGCTTGCCATCGGCAATGGCCCCCAAAGCGTCGACGATCCGCTGGTTGGCGTTGCGCGCGTCCTTGGCAAAGCGCGGAACCGTGTTGCGGAAATCGCCGGCCTCGAACTTCGTGTCCGCGGTAATCGCGCCGGTGAGAAAGCCCTTGCCCAGCGGGCTGAACGGCACAAAGCCGATGCCGAGCTCGTCCAGCGCTGACAGGATTTTCTGCTCTGGCTCCCGCCACCAAAGGCTATATTCGCTCTGCAGCGCCGCGACCGGCTGCACGGCATGGGCGCGCCGAATCGTTTCGACGCCTGCTTCGGACAGGCCGAAATATTTGACCTTGCCCTCTTTGATCAGGTCGCGAACCGTGCCCGCCACATCCTCGATCGGTACGGCCGGGTCGACGCGGTGCTGATAGAGAATATCGATAAAATCGGTGCCGAGCCGCTTGAGCGACGCCTCGGTGACAGCGCGGATATGCTCGGGCCGGCTGTCGACGCCCTCGGTCGGCACGCCATTCTTGAACCCGAACTTGGTGGCGATCACCACCTTGTCGCGAATCGGCGCCAGCGCTTCGCCAACGAGGTCCTCATTGACGTTGGGACCGTAAGCCTCGGCGGTATCGAAAAAGGTTACGCCGCGATCGTAAGCTGCACGGATCAGCGCGATGCCTTCGTCCTTGCCTATGCCCGAACCCAGCCCGAAGCTGATGCCCATACAGCCAAGCCCAATCGCCGAAACCTCGAGCCCGCTTTTGCCCAACTGCCGCTTTTCCATGAGTATCTCCTTATCGTTCGAGGCGGGAGATAAGAGCGGAACACTTGCCGGATTAGGCGCAAAGTGCTGCATGAGCTTATGAAGGCTGTTCATGAATAGCGGTTTACGGCGTGAGGATCTTGGCGATCTCACAGCCTTTCTCACCGTGGCGGAGGGAGGGGAGCTTCACCCGAGCCGCGGCGAGGCTCAATGTCTCCCAATCGGCTCTGAGCCACACGATGCTGCGGCTGGAAACACGCCTCGGCCTTCGCTTGCTGATGCGCACCACACGCAACGTCTCGCCGACCGAAGCGGGGGCGCGGTTGATCGAAACGCTTGGCCCGGCAATCGATGATATCCGGGCGCGGCTGGCAGCGATCACCGAGCTGCGCGAAAAGCCCTCCGGCACGGTGCGAATAACCACCTCCGATCACGCCGCACGCACCATTCTCTGGCCCGCGGCGCGGCGATTGTTGCCACTCTATCCAGACATCACGATCGAAATATCGGCCGAGTCCGCCCTCACGGACATTGTCGCCGAACGCTTCGATGCCGGCATCCGTCTTGGCGAGAATGTCGCCAAGGATATGATCGCGGTGCCGGTCGGGCCGCAGTTGCGAATGGCGGCAGTCGCCAGCCCCGCCTATCTCGCGCAGGCTTGTACTCCACTGACGCCGCAGGATTTAGCTCATCACAATTGCATCAACCTGCGGCTGTCGCGGGCGCGCGGTCTCTATTCCTGGGAATTCGAGAAGGACGGGCGCGAGCTGCGCGTGCGGGTCGAGGGGCAGCTCATCGTTAACCGATCTGATCTGGGCATCCAGGCGGCCATTGACGGACTGGGCATCTTCTTCGGTGTTGAAGATGAGGCACTGGAGCCGATCGCCGAGGGGCGGCTGGTTCGCTTCCTCGAAGATTGGACGCCGCCGTTCGCGGGCTATTATCTCTATTATCCAAGCCGCCGCCAGCCGACACCCGCTTTCACGATTCTGCTGGAGGCGCTCCGGTATCGATCCTGATGCCAAGAGGCGCTCAGGCTAGGTCGGCTTCCATACGGCGGCTGCGGCGCAATGCCGTGCCCACGAGCCCGAACCCACCGATCATCATCGCCCAGGTCGCGGGCTCCGGCACGGGGGCCGTGGTGATACGCACATTATCGATGCCAACATCGGCATCACCGCTGGATGCTGAACCGACGAAGGTCAATGTGCCGGTGGTGCTGTTCGCTCTGAACGTGGGCGTAGTGTAAGTCGACCAAATCGTACTGGTGATATCGTAGGAGCCGATTTGTGAACCGCCTACGGATACGGTGAAAGGATTGTCGCTATAGCCGCCGGGACGCGCCGCGCCGGCAAACACGATCTGATAGACCTGACCGACGGTAAGACCGGTTAGAGCAAAATCGATCTGTCCGATGTAGCTCGACGTGCTCTGAATGAAGGCCGTCTGCGTGCCATCGGGCGCATCGGCAAAGGCCCAGGCGCTGCCGTTATGCTGTACGCCGGATCCGGCATTGAAGGTGACCCCGGTCACCGTGGGATTGTAGACAAAGGAGCTTGTAGCCGGCGTCTCGAAAGATCCATCCGGAATGACCACGGCCTGAGCCGCGGTGCCGAGCATGACAATAGCCGCTGCCGTCAATAACCTGTTAATCATCTAGCAAACCTTAAATACTCGTACCGTTCATCCGCAGTATCAGACAAGCGAGCGAACACAAGGCACGCAGATCCTAAAACGCTTGTTGTTAACATTTGTTCACATAGGATTTGGTATTTTCACCTGGTAAACCATAAAAATTTGTTAACTATCGAAGTGATTGCGCGGATCGAGCTTGCTCACTCTTAATTCAAATCCGCTATTCCAATTTTCATCCGGCGGTTTTGGCTTGTTTCGGCGGTATTTGCTTTGCAGCTACAGCGAGGTTCTGGAACCGACTGACCTGCTGGACTTGAACCTGGTGAGGGATCAAGATCATTAGCGACGTGATTTTGAGGGGTAGCTTGTTGAGGACGGTGAAGGGGGAGCAAGGACACAAGCGGCGCACCATCGCGATACTGGGTGAATTGCGCCGTCCCAAAATCGCGACGATGCTGGCGCTGGGCTTTTCCTCGGGCCTGCCGTTCATGCTGGTCGGCAATACATTCGGCTTCTGGCTGCGCGATGAGGGCATCGGCCTGACGACGATCGGCTTCCTGTCCTGGGTCGGGCTCGCTTATTCGCTCAAGGTCTTCTGGTCGCCGATCATCGATCGGACGGACGTGCCGCTGCTCGGGCGCCTCGGGCGCAGGCGCGGCTGGATGCTTTTGACGCAGCTGACCGTCGCCATCGGGCTGCTGGGCATGGCGGTGACCGGGCCGAAGGGCGGCTTGACCGCGGTTGCGGTGATGTCGCTGATCACCGCCTTCGCAGCGGCGAGCCAGGATGTCGTGATCGATGCGTGGCGGATCGAGATTGCCGACAATGATGGCGAAATCGGACTGCTGACCTCCGCCTCCGCGCTTGGCTACCGTATCGCTTTGCTGATCACCGATGCGCTGATCATATCGCTGGCCGGCCATCTCGGCTGGCCGATCTCCTATACTCTGATGGCGATCCTGATGGTCGTCGGCATCGGCGCCACGCTGTTCGCGGCGGAGCCGGAACGCGCCGACACGGTGCTAGAGGCCAAGGCGCCGCTCTGGACCGCGCGCGGGTTTGGCGATGCGATCGTCGGCCCGTTCATCGCTTTCTTCTCGAAATACAAGGCGTTGGCCGCGTTGATCCTCGCCGCCGTCGCTTTCTATCGGCTGCCCGATTTCATCATGGGGCCGATGTACAACCCTTATTATCACGATCTCGGCATTTCCAAGGATATGGTCGGCGGGATGCGTAGCACGGTCGGTCTGATCGCGGCTGTGGTGGGCACCGCATTCGGCGGCGTCTCGTCGGTTCGCTTTGGCGTGATGCCGAGCTTGATTGCCGGGGCGGTGCTGCAGGGGCTCGGGACGGCGGCCTTCGCGCTGCTCGCGATCGATCATGGCCCGCTCACGTTCGGCGCGGTGATGGCGTTCGATAATCTGGCGCAAGGCTATGCCGGCGTCGTCCTGATCGCCTACATGTCGAGCCTGACGAGCCTCGGCTACACCGCCACCCAATATGCCCTGCTGTCATCGACCTACGCGCTGCCGGGGAAATTCTTCAAAGGCTTCTCGGGCGCCGCGGTTGAAGGGCTGCAGCCTACGCACGGCCTGATCGGCGCCTATTCCTTCGCCTTCATCGGTGCAGGGCTGATCGCGCTGCCGTCGCTGGTCCTGTTCCTGCTGCTCAAGCGCCTCAGCCCCGCAACCTCAGATCCTCCCCGGCACGGGGAGGGGGACGGTGCGTAGCACGATCAAGGGGCCGTCCACCGATACTGCGCTGGATTGTGAGCCCCCTCCGTCATCGCTGCGCGATGCCACCTCCCGTGCCGGGGAGGATCAGGACTGAAACACCCGATCGAAGATCGTATCGACCTGCTTGAAATGATAGCCGAGATCGAACAGCGCCTCGAGCTCCGCATCCGATAGCGTCAACTCATCGTCGCCCTTGAGCAGTTCGAGCAAAGACAATTCGCCGTCGCTCTCCCAAACCTGCATCGCATTGCGCTGGACCAGCCGGTACGAATCCTCGCGGCTGACCCCGGCCTGCGTCAGCGCCAGCAGCACGCGCTGCGAATGGACGAGGCCGCCCATGCGATCGAGGTTCTTCTGCATCCGGGCCGGATAGACGACGAGCTTGTCCATCACACCCGTCAGCCGCGCGAGCGCGAAATCAAGCGTGATCGTCGCATCCGGCCCGATGTAGCGCTCCACGGACGAATGACTGATGTCCCGCTCATGCCACAGCGCGACATTCTCCATTGCGGGGATGGTCGCGCTCCGCACCATGCGCGCGAGACCGGTGAGGTTCTCGGTCAGCACCGGATTGCGCTTGTGCGGCATCGCCGAGGAGCCTTTCTGCCCCGGCGAGAAATATTCCTCCGCTTCCAACACTTCGGTGCGCTGCAGGTGGCGCACCTCGATCGCCAGCCGCTCGATCGAGGAGGCGATCACGCCCAGCGTTGCGAAGAACATCGCGTGCCGATCGCGCGGGATCACCTGCGTCGAAACCGGCTCGATCGCGAGCCCGAGCTTCTCCGCGACGTGCGCCTCCACCCGCGGATCGATATTGGCGAAGGTGCCCACCGCGCCCGAAATCGCGCAGGTCGCGATATCCTCACGCGCCGCCACCAGCCGCTTCCGCGCGCGGGCGAACTCGGCATAGGCCTCGGCCAGCTTGAGGCCGAAGGTGACGGGTTCGGCATGGATGCCGTGGCTGCGGCCGATCGTTGGGGTCAATTTATGTTGGAACGCGCGGCGTTTGAGCACCTCCAGCAGCGCATCGAGATCGGCGAGCAAGATGTCCGAGGCCCGCGCCAGCTGCACCGCGAGGCAGGTATCGAGCACATCGCTGCTGGTCATGCCCTGGTGCATGAACCGCGCCTCGTCGCCGACATTCTCGGCCACCCAGGTGAGGAAAGCGATCACATCATGCTTGGTCACCGCCTCGATCGCATCGATCCGCGCGACATCGATCACCGGCTTGGTTGCCCACCAGTCCCACAGTGCCTTGGCCGCACTCCGGGGCACCACGCCCAGCTCGGCGAGCGCGTCGGTGGCGTGCGCCTCGATCTCGAACCAGATCGCGAAGCGCGTCTCGGGCGCCCACAGCGAGACCATCTCGGGGCGGGAATAGCGGGGGATCATGGGCCGGGCCTTCGGACGGGAGGGAGTGCTGCCGCTAGCAGCGGTCCAGCGTTCGCCGCAAGCGCGCGATTCTGCGCCGCTTGGGCCTTGAGCGCCGCCTGTGGAGGCCGTAACGACCGCTGCTCAAGGGCAAGCGGGGCGCGGCGTGAACAATGAAGCGGAGCTCATCGGGCGGATTGCGGCGCTGCGCCAGGAGCATCGCGATCTGGATGCCGCGATCGACGCGCTGACCTTCGCGCCGGCCTCCGATCAGCTCCAGATCGCGCGGCTGAAGAAACGCAAGCTCGCGCTGAAGGACGAGATCGCGCACCTCGAAGATCAGCTCATCCCCGACATCATCGCCTGATAGCAAAACGCCCCCACTCCGCGAGGAGCAGGGGCGTCCGCTCTCGCCGCGATGGGCGAGGAAGGCTGCTTAGGCGGCCTTGCGATCGTTGACCGCTTCGAGCGTCGGCTGCTGGCCGTCGATCGCGATCGTGCGCGGTTTCTTGTGCTCGGGCACTTCGCGGACCAGCTCGATGTTGAGCAGACCGTCGGCATAGCCGGCGCCGGTCACGCGGATCGTGTCGGCGAGCTGGAAGCGGCGCTCGAACGCGCGCTTGCCGATCCCGCGGTGCAAAAACTCGCGACCGGGCTCACCTTCGCTGGGCTCGGCGCGGCCCGTGACGATCAGAACATTGTCCTGCGCGGTCAGCTCCAGCTCGTCGCGGGTGAAACCGGCGGTGGCCATCGAGATGCGATAGGCGTCTTCGCCGACCTTCTCGATGTTGTAAGGCGGATAGCTGTCGCCTTCGCCGCGAGTAGCGAGATCGACGAGGCGGTTGATATTCTCGAAACCGATCGAGCTGCGGAGCAGTGGGGCAAAATCGAACGTACGCATAAAGTCTCCAATCCTTCGTATAAGCGATTGAAACAGCCGGTGGCAGCGCCCCCGGTCGTGCCGCGCCCGCCCCATGAGGCGACGGGGTCGGCGGCGTAGAGATAGGGCGGGCAAAACCGGCTTCAAGATACCTTGCGGAGCGACCGCATCGATCCGACGTTAGGGGTCGACGCCGCTCGGCCTGCAAGGATAGGGCGGGGCGGTAATCAAGACAGGATGTGCACGCATGGCCCAATATGACGTCGACCTTTTCGTGATCGGCGCCGGATCGGGCGGGACGCGCGCCAGCCGGATTGCGGCGGCGCACGGCGCGAAGGTGGCGGTGGCGGAGGAATATCGCGTCGGCGGCACGTGCGTGATCCGCGGCTGTGTGCCAAAGAAGCTGCTCGTCTACGGGGCGCACTTCGCCGAGGATCTCGCCGATGCGCGCCGCTTCGGCTGGAACGTACCCGATTGCGATTTCGAATGGACCACGTTGCGCGACAATGTGCTGAACGAGGTCAAGCGGCTCGAGGGCGTCTATGGCGAGACTTTGGTCAACAATAAGGTCGAGGTGATCCGCGAGCGCGCGGAGATCACCGGGCCGCACGGCATCCGGCTGGCGAGCGGGCGCGAGCTAACTGCCAAATATATTCTCGTTGCCACCGGCGCGACGCCGGATATTCCGACATGCCCCGGCCACCAATATGGAATCACCTCCAACGAGGCGTTCGATCTCGACGCCGTGCCCAGGCGCATCGTGATCGCCGGCGCGGGTTATATCGCCAACGAATTCGCCGGCATCTTCCACCAGTTCGGTAGCCATGTGACGATGGTCAACCGCACCGACGTGATCCTGCGCGGCTATGACGAACAGATCCGCGATCGCTTGATCCAGATCGCAACAACGAAGGGCATTACCTTCAAATTCCACGCGGCTTTCGAGAAAGTGGTGAAGCAGGAGGATGGCTCCTTGCTCGTGCATGTCACCGGCGATCATGAGCCGATCGCGTGTGATGTGCTGATGTTTGCGACCGGCCGCCGGCCCTTGACCGATGGCCTTGGTCTCGAGAGCGCGGGCATCACGCTGGATGAGAGAGGCGCGATCCCGGTCGATGAGGATAGCAAAACCAGCTGCGATAGCATCTATGCGGTCGGCGATGTCACCAACCGCGTCCAGCTCACCCCGGTCGCGATCCGCGAAGGCCAAGCCTTTGCCGATACCGTTTTCGGCAACAAGCCGCACCGCGTCGATTACGATTGCATTCCAAGCGCGGTCTTCAGCCATCCGCCGATCGGAGCGGTCGGCCTGACCGAAGCGCAGGGACGGAATAAATATGGCTCGGTAAAGACTTATACGTCAGACTTCAGGCCGATGAAGAATGTGCTGGCCGGTCGCAACGAGCGCTCGCTCTATAAATTGGTCGTCCATGCCGAGACCGATGTGGTGCTGGGCATTCATATGATCGGCCCTGACGCGCCGGAAATTCTTCAGGCGGCGGCGATCGCCGTGAAGGCCGGGCTGACCAAGGCGCAGTTCGATGAGACGGTGGCCTTGCACCCTAGCATGGCCGAAGAACTGGTGCTGATGCGGTAGTAGGCCCCACCGCTGGAAGAGGCTTACTTCCCCCGGTTCTTCCGATGCTCGGCCATGTCGAGAACGGTATTCTCGCCCTCGGGCAACAGGCCCAGCCGCCGCGCGATTTCCTGATAGGCTTCGACCTCGCCGCCGAGATCCTGGCGGAAGCGATCCTTGTCGAGCTTTTCGTTGGTGGTCATGTCCCACAGGCGGCAGCCGTCGGGGCTGATCTCGTCGGCCAGGATGATGCGGCTGTAATCATTGTCGTAAACGCGGCCGAATTCGAGCTTGAAGTCCACGAGCCGCACGTTGACCCCCGCAAACAGCCCGCTCATGAAATCGTTCACGCGGATCGCCATATCGGCGATGTCGTGCATCTCCTCTTGGCTGGCCCAGCCGAAGCAGGCGATATGCTCCTCGCTCACCAGTGGATCGCCGAGCGCATCGTCCTTGTAATAATATTCTATGATCGTGCGCGGAAGCTGCAGACCTTCCTCAAGCCCCAGCCGCTTGGCGAGGCTGCCCGCCGCGACGTTGCGGATCACGACCTCGATAGGCACGATCTCAACCTGGCGGATCAGCTGCTCGCGCATGTTGAGGCGGCGGATGAAATGGGTCGGCACGCCGATATTGCCGAGCAGGGTGAAGACATGCTCGCTGATGCGATTGTTGAGCACGCCCTTGCCGCTGATCGTGCCCTTCTTCTGGGCGTTGAACGCGGTGGCGTCGTCCTTGAAATATTGGATCAACGTGCCCGGTTCGGGGCCCTCATAGAGAATCTTGGCTTTGCCTTCGTAGATCTGGCGGCGGCGGGTCATCGCGCTCTCCGGACGTGGCCCGATCGGGCCGAAAGAGAAAAACCCCGGCGCGCTGGGCCAAACCGGCGGCGCGTTCGGGGTGTGTTGCCGGGCCTATACGGGATCGCCGGCCCATCCGCAACGGAAAGGCCCGCCGCCCTTTGGAGGCGGGCCTTTCACATCGGGCCAAGCGGGAATCAGGCCGCAGCCATCGCCTTTTCGAGATTCTGGACGATCGCTTCGAAGAATTGTTCGGTGGTCATCCACGCCTGATCGGGGCCGATCAGGATGGCGAGATCCTTGGTCATCTTGCCCTCTTCCACGGTCTGGATGCAGGCGCGCTCCAGCACCTCGGCGAACCTGGTGACCTCGGGCGTGTCATCGAACTTGCCGCGGAACTTGAGGCCGCCGGTCCAGGCGAAGATCGAGGCGATCGGGTTGGTCGATGTCGCCTTGCCCTGCTGGAACTGGCGATAGTGGCGCGTCACCGTGCCGTGCGCGGCTTCGGCCTCGATCGTCTTGCCGTCGGGCGTCATCAGCACGGAGGTCATAAGGCCGAGGCTGCCAAAGCCCTGCGCCACCTGATCGGACTGAACGTCGCCATCATAATTTTTGCAGGCCCAGACGAACTTGCCGCTCCACTTGAGCGCCGAGGCAACCATGTCATCGATCAGGCGATGCTCATAGATGATGCCCGCAGCGGTGAACTTGTCCTTGAATTCCTTCTCATAAACCTCGGCGAACAGATCCTTGAAGCGGCCGTCATAGGCCTTGAGGATCGTATTCTTGGTCGAGAGGTAGAGCGGCCAGCGGCGATCCAGCGCATAGTTCATGCTGGCGCGCGCGAAATCGGCGATCGAATCGTCGAGATTGTACATGCCCATCGTCACGCCCGACGAAGGGAAGTCGAACACCTCCTTCTCGATCGTCTTGCCGTCGGTGCCGGTCCAGACCATCTTGAGCTTGCCGGGGCCGGGTACGAGGAAATCGGTGGCGCGATACTGATCGCCATAGGCATGACGGCCGACTACGATAGGATCGGTCCAGCCCGGAATCAGTCGGGGCACATTCTTGATGACGATCGGCTCGCGGAAGATCGTGCCGCCCAAGATGTTGCGGATCGTGCCGTTCGGCGATTTCCACATGCTCTTGAGCTTGAATTCCTCGACGCGCTGTTCGTCGGGGGTGATCGTCGCGCATTTCACGCCGACGCCATATTGTTTGATCGCGTTGGCGCTGTCGATCGTGATCTGATCGTTGGTCTCGTCGCGCTTCTCGACCGAAAGGTCGTAATATTTCAGATCGATATCGAGGTAGGGGAGGATCAGGCGCTCGCGGATCCATTGCCAGATGATCCGCGTCATCTCGTCCCCGTCGAGCTCCACGACCGGGGTCTTCACCTTGATCTTCGCCATGCGTCTGCTTTCCAATGTGGGAGGTTTGGGCGCCTCCTAAGACGCAGGGGCGGGGGTTTCAACCGCGACGGTTGCGACAGCCGTGTTGATATAAGGGGACGCCTGCCCGTAGAGAGGAGCGATGAGCTCCCTCGAAAAACGTCCGGAAACCACGCCAACCGTCGAATGGCGCTTCCCCTCGGTCCATCCCGAAGGGCGCAAGTTTGCGCTGATATCGGCAGGCATCACCTTGGTGATGTTCCTGTTCGTCTCGCACTTCCTCGGCTGGATCATGGTCGGCATCACCGCCTGGGTCGCCGCTTTCTTCCGTGATCCGATCCGCGCGGTGCCGCAGGGGCAGGGGGTTATCGTGGCCCCCGCCGATGGGCTGATCACCTTGATCCAGCAGGTTTCGCCGCCGCGCGAACTGATGGGCGAGGATGGGCTCGGGCCGGAGCCGCTGATCCGCGTCTCGATCTTCATGAGCGTGTTCGACGTCCACATCAATCGATCGCCGATCGCGGGGGTAATCCGCCGCGTGGTCTATATTTCGGGCAAATTCGTCAACGCCAGCCTTGATAAGGCGAGCGAGGAGAATGAACGCCAGCACCTGCTGGTCGAGGGGCCGGACGGCACGAAGATCGGCTTCACCCAGATTGCGGGCCTCGTCGCGCGGCGGATCATGCCGTTCGTCAAGCCCGGCGATACGGTGGCGGCGGGGCAGCGCATCGGCCTGATCCGCTTCGGCAGCCGCGTCGACGTCTATCTGCCCGCGGGCGCCGCGCCCAAGGTGGCCTTGGGTCAACGCTCGATCGCCGGCGAAACGGTGCTGGCGCGATTGGGCGAGACCGAAGCCGCGCGGGCTGTGCCGCTCTGAGGATCGCATCCTGCCCATAAACCGCCCCATCCGCATGCGGCGCGAGCTCGCGCTCCGCACCATTCCGCCCAACGCGATCACCGCGCTGGCGCTCTGCTTCGGCCTGACCGGGGTGCGCTTCGCAATCACCGGCGAATGGCAGAATGCGGTCGGCGCAATCCTGGTCTCGGCAGTGCTGGATGCACTCGATGGCCGGATCGCGCGGATGCTGCGCGCGGACAGCCGCTTCGGCGCCGAGCTCGATTCGCTTTCGGACGTGATCGCCTTCGGGGTCTCGCCTGCGATCATCCTTTTCCTGTGGTCGCTATCGTTCGTGCCCAAATATGGCTGGGTGATCGCGCTGACCCATGCGGTGTGCTGCGCCTCGCGGCTGGCGCGCTTCAACTCGCAGCTCGATGCGGGCAATCCCAAGAAGTCCGCCGGCTATTTCACCGGGACGCCCGCGCCCGCCGGTGCCGCTTTGGCACTGCTGCCGCTGATCCTATGGCTCTCAACCGGGATGGAGATTTTCCAGCGGACCTACGTCGTCGCTCCCTGGACGATCATCGTCGCGTTACTGATGATTTCGGATCTGCCGACCTACGGCTGGACCAGCTTCCGCCTGCGCAAGGGCTGGCGGCAGACCGCGCTGTTACTCATCGCACTGGTCGGTACGTCGCTCTTCATCGCGCCCTGGCCGACACTGAGCGCGCTGATCATTCTTTATGCGGTGATGATCCCGTTCGCCTCGCGCAGCTACGCGAAAGTCACGCGGCGCGTCGCAGCGGAGTCGCTTCCATCCTGACATAGGTCGCGCGGCGCGAATTGACGCGATAGCGCGGCGGCAGGGGCGTGAACTCGCTGGGTGCTTTACCGAACCCAAGCGCGCCGACAACCGCATGCCAATCCTGGGCCAAGACCCGTGCGATCAGCAGAACAGCGCCGATCGCGATGGCGGTAAAGGCAAGGGTAGCAAAGGCTTGCATCATACTACTGACTCCCGCTCGCGGCACCTTCACGAACGGAAGGGAAACCGACTTTGTAGACCTCGGTTCCCATGTTCCACCGATGTTCCTACCGGTCAAGCACATATTCGCCCTATGTTCCGTTTCGCGTGCCTTGATATTGCCGCGCGGCGGCTGTAATGGGCGGCACATTCCACATGTGGGGCATCCATACCGGTGCTGCTCGGGGTTCTCCTCAAGCGGTTCCTGCCCTGCAGAGGTTCAACCGGGTTAGGAGACTTATCATGGCGGCACCGTCCGTTTCCATGCAGGCGTTGCTCGACGCGGGCGCGCATTTCGGACACCAGACTCACCGCTGGAATCCGAAGATGAAGCCTTACATTTTCGGCGATCGCAACGGCATCCACATCATCGATCTCTCGCAGACCGTGCCGCTAATGGCGCGCGCGCTGGAGTTCATCAGTTCCACGGTCGGCGCGGGTGGCAAGGTGCTGTTCGTCGGCACCAAGCGCCAGGCGCAGGATCCGATCGCGGATGCGGCGCGCGCTTCGGGTCAGCATTTCGTCAATCATCGCTGGCTGGGCGGCATGCTCACCAACTGGAAGACGATCTCGGGCTCGATCAAGCGCTTCAAGGCGCTGGAAGAGCAGCTTTCGGGCGACACGCACGGCCTCACCAAGAAGGAAGTGCTGCAGCTCACCCGTGAGCGCGACAAGCTTGAGCTCAGCCTCGGTGGCATCAAGGACATGGGCGGCGTTCCCGACATCATGTTCGTGATCGACGCCAACAAGGAAGAGCTGGCGATCAAGGAAGCCAACACGCTGGGCATCCCGGTCGTCGCGATCCTCGATTCGAACGTCTCGCCCGATGGTATCGCCTTCCCGATCCCGGCGAATGACGATGCCAGCCGCGCGATCCGCCTCTATTGCGATGCCGTCGCCACAGCAGCGACGCGCGGCAACGCCCAGGGCCGTCGCGACAGCGGCGAGGATCTCGGCGCCGCTGAGGCTCCGCCGGCTGAGGAAGCGCTGGCTTAAGACACCCGCGGCCCGTTCGTCCCGAGCAAAGTCGAGGGACGTTCGCGCTGTCATCAACGTGTCTCGACTTCGCTCGACACGAACGGTCAGGGGAAGGTGCGCCTTCCCCGCCGAACACTTGAAAGGATAGCAAAATGGCGGACATTACCGCTGCTGCCGTGAAGGACCTGCGCGAGCGCTCGGGCGCCGGCATGATGGATTGCAAGAAGGCGCTGACCGAAACCAACGGCGATCAGGAAGCCGCGATCGATTGGCTGCGTACCAAAGGCCTCGCCACCGCCGCCAAGAAGAGCGGCCGTACCGCGGCCGAGGGCCTCGTCGGCGTTGTCGTCGAGGGCAAGAAGGGCGCGGCCGTCGAGGTCAACTCCGAGACCGATTTCGTCGCCAAGAACGAACAGTTCCAGGATTTCGTCCGTACCGCCACCAAGCTGGCGCTGACCACGGGCGACAGCATCGACGCGCTCGCCGCGGCCGCCTATCCCGGCGGCGGTACGGTGCAGGAGAAGCTGACCGCCAACATCGCCACGATCGGCGAAAATCAGCAGCTCCGTCGCGCCAAGCTCGTTTCGGTGAACGAGGGCGCAGTCGTCTCCTACGTCCATAACGCTGCCGGCACCGGTATCGGCAAGATCGGCGTGCTGGTCGCCCTCGAGGGTTCGGCTCCGGTCGAGAAGATCGAGGCGCTGGGCAAGAGCCTCGCGATGCACATCGCCGCCGCCAATCCGCAAGCGCTGCACGAAGAGGGCCTCGACGAGGCGCTCGTCGAGCGTGAGCGTGCGATCGCGATGGAAAAGGCCTCCACCAGCGGCAAGCCGCAGAACATCATCGAGAAGATGGTGGACGGCGCCATCGCCAAGTTCCGCAAGGAGAATGCGCTGCTCAGCCAGGTCTTCGTGATAGACAATAAGACGCCGATCAAGGACGTGATCGCAGCGGCGGCCAAGGACGCCGGCGGCTCGATCGCGCTGACCGATTATGTCCGCTTTCAGCTGGGCGAGGGCATCGAGAAGGAAACGTCGGACTTCGCCGCCGAAGTCGCTGCCGCCTCGGGCGTCCCGCAGCCGGTCGCTTAATGCCTAATCCTCCTCTGCCAGGGGGAGGTGTCGGGCGCAGCCTGACGGAAGGGGAGGACGCGGCGCGCTATCTGGTTCACCGCCGTCCTCCCCCTCCGACGCCTTCGGCGCCACCTCCCCCTGGCGGGGGAGGAATTTTGTTACCGCAATTCGCCCTCTGGGGAGGGTTTTCAGGAACGGCGCCCCCCTCTAAGGTGGGCGCCGTTTCCACATCAGGATCGGGTTTCCAGCCGCATGCCGCAGCCGCCGTACAAGCGCATCCTCTTGAAGCTGTCCGGCGAAGTGCTGATGGGCCAGAGCGGCCTGTCGATCGATCCAGCGGTCACCGCGCGCGTTGCCGATGAGATCGCCAACGCCAAGACGATGGGCTTCGAACTGTGCGTCGTGGTCGGCGGCGGCAACATCTTCCGGGGCATGGCGGGCGCTGCGCGCGGCATGGAGCGCGCCACCGGCGATTATATGGGTATGCTGGCGACGGTAATGAACGCGCTCGCCGTGCAGAATGCACTGGAGCAGATCGGGGTAGAGACCCGCGTCCAGTCCGCCATTCCTATGTCTTCGGTGGCTGAGCCGTTCATCCGCCGCCGGGCGCTGCGGCACCTTGAGAAGGGCCGGGTGGTGATTTTCGCGGCCGGAGTCGGCAGCCCTTTCTTCACGACCGACACGGGTGCCGCGCTGCGCGCCGCCGAAATGGGCTGCGATGCCTTGTTCAAGGGCACTTCGGTGGATGGCGTCTACGATGCCGATCCGAAACTGGTGCCGACGGCAAAGCGTTATGAAACAGTCACCTTCAGCCGGGTGCTCTCGGATAATCTGAAGGTGATGGATGCATCCGCGGTTGCCTTGTGCCGCGATAACAATATTCCGATCGTCGTTTTCAACATACGCGAGCAAGGCAATCTCGCGCAGGTGTTGTCGGGCCACGGCGTCGCGACGATCGTACAGAATGAGGGAGAGTAGAAATGCCCGCCTATAACAAGGCCGATCTGGAGCGCCGCATGGCCGGCGCGATCGAGGCACTGAAGCATGATTTGCAGGGGCTGCGCACCGGCCGCGCCTCGACCAGCCTGCTCGATACCATCACCTGCGAAGTGTACGGGTCGCACATGCCGCTCAACCAGGTCGCCACCGTCTCGACACCGGATTCGCGGATGCTGGCGGTGCAGGTGTGGGACAAGGGCAATGTCGGCGTGGTCGATAAGGCGATCCGTTCGGCAGGGCTGGGGCTCAATCCTATCGTCGACGGGCAGAACCTTCGCATTCCGATTCCGGACCTGACCGAAGACCGCCGCAAGGAACTCGCCAAGCTCGCCGGTTCTTATTCGGAAAAGGCCAAGATCGCGGTCCGCAACGTCCGCCGGGACGGCATGGACGCGCTCAAGACCGACGAGAAGAAGGGCGAGATCAGCGAAGACGAGCGCAAGCGCCTGGAAGCCGAGGTCCAGAAGCTGACCGACAGCGCCGTCGCCGATCTCGATGCCGCCACCGCCGCGAAGGAAAAGGAAATCCTCGCCAAGTGAGCACGCAGGCCGCCAGTCCGGTCGTCGCGTCGGGAGGCGTCGCCGTGGGCGGCGCGCGCCATGTCGCGATCATCATGGACGGCAACGGCCGCTGGGCGAAGAAGCGCTTTCTGCCCCGCCTCGCGGGCCATCGTGCCGGCATCGAGGCGGTGCGCCGGACGATCACCGCCGCCGGCGAAATCGGGCTGCAGGCGCTGACCCTCTACGCTTTCTCCTCGGAGAATTGGCGCCGGCCCGCGACCGAGGTTTCGGACCTGATGGGGCTGCTGGGCCATTATCTGCGCCGCGAGATCGATGCGCTCGACCGCAACAATGTTCAGTTGCGGCTGATCGGCGAGTGGCGGAAGTTCGAGGCCGATCTGGTCAACCAACTGCTAGAGGCGTGCGAGCGGCTGTCCAAGAACGACGGCCTGATCGTGACATTGGCGCTCAACTACGGCGCGCAGGACGAGCTGGTCCGTGCGATGCGCAAGCTGGCCGAGGAAGCGCGGGCCGGGGCGATCGATCCGGAGACAATCGACACGCAGGCGATCGAGGCCCGTCTCGATACCGCCGATCTGCCGCCGCTCGATCTGGTCATCCGCACCTCGGGCGAGAGCCGGCTGTCCAATTTTCTGCTGTGGCAGGCCGCTTACGCCGAGCTGTTGTTCACCGAGACTTTGTGGCCCGATTTCGATCGCGCGGCGCTGGAGAGCGCGCTGGAATGCTTCGTACAGCGCGAGCGCCGGTTCGGCGGGCTGTGAGCGGGATGGGCGATCTCAAGCTTCGGGCGACGGTCGGCGTCGGCCTCGCCGCGGTGGCGATCCTCGCACTGGTGCTCGGCGGCATCGCCTGGTGGGTCCTGGCGGCGCTGATGGGGTTGGGTATGCTCGCCGAATGGTGCGGCCTCGCCAAGGCCAGCGCGCCGCGGCTGACTGTCGCGCTGGCCGGCATGGCGGCGGGTCTAGCGCTGGCCTTTCCGCTATGGTGGGGCGCCGATCGTTCCACGGTGGCGGCGTTCGTGGGGCTGGCGCTGGTCGTCGGCCTGCTCACCAACAGCGGACGGATCGGCACGGGGCTTTGCTATGCGGGCTTTCCGATCGTGGCGTTGCTGTTCCTGCGCGATGGGCAGCACGGGATCGCGGTGACTTTGTGGACGCTGCTGATCGTCTGGGCGACCGACATCGGCGCCTATTTCGCGGGCCGTTCGATCGGCGGGCCGCTGCTCGCGCCCAAGCTCAGCCCCAAGAAGACATGGGCCGGGCTTGGCGGCGGCGTGATCGCGGCGCTGGTGATCGGGGCACTGGTCGCGTTCGGCGTGCGGCTCGGCCTGGCTTATTATTGGCTGGGTGCGCCGCTTGCGGTGGTGGCGCAGCTGGGCGATATCTATGAAAGTGCTTTGAAAAGGCGTGCCGAGGTCAAGGATTCGGGGCGTTTGCTGCCGGGGCATGGCGGGTTGCTCGATCGCTTGGATGGGCTGGTGCCCGTCGCCGTGGTGGTCGGTGCGCTGGTCGCCAACGGCAATCTCGCGGGGTAGGTGTTTGAGCGTTCGCAGTATCACGATCCTGGGGGCGACCGGCTCGATCGGCACCTCGACGCTCGACCTGATCGAGCGCGAGCCCGAACGCTTTCAGGTCCGCGCGCTGACCGCGCACCGCGACGTCGCAAAGCTCGCCGCCGCCGCGATCCGCACCAATGCCGAGATTGCGGTGGTCGCCGACGAGACCTGCCTGCCCGCGCTGCGCGAGGCGCTCGCAGGGACGGGGATCGCAACTGCGGGCGGTGACGATGCCGTGATCGAGGCGGCAGCACGCGGCGCCGACTGGACGATGGGCGCGATCGTCGGCTGCACCGGGCTCAAGCCGATCATGGCGGCGATCGCCGGCGGCAAGACCGTGGTGCTGGCCAACAAGGAGCCGCTGGTGGCGGCGGGCGATATCGTGCTCGCGGCAGCAAAGGCGCATGGTGCGACATTGCTGCCCGCCGATTCCGAACATAACGCCATCTTCCAATGCTTCGATTTCGCGCGGCCGGAACGGGTGCGGCGAATCATCCTCACCGCCAGCGGCGGCCCGTTCCGGGACAGCACGCTGGAGCAGATGCGCCACGTCACGCGGGCCGAGGCCGTCGCGCATCCCAATTGGACGATGGGCGCCAAGATCTCGGTCGATAGCGCGACGATGATGAACAAGGGGCTCGAGATCATCGAGGCGGCGCGGCTGTTCCCGATCCCGCACGATCGGATCGAGGTGCTGATTCACCGCCAATCGATCATCCATTCGATCGTCGATTATATCGATGGATCGATGCTTGCCCAGCTTGGTCCGTCCGACATGCGCGTGCCGATCGCGCACACGCTGGCGTGGCCCGATCGCATGGCGACGCCGATGGCGCCGCTCGATCTTGCCCGCGTCGGCCGTCTCGATTTCGAGGAGCCCGATCTCGATCGTTTCCCCGCGCTCCGCCTCGCGATGGATGCGCTGGAGGCGGGGGGCGCCGATCCCGCCGTGCTCAACGCCGCCAATGAGGTGGCGGTCGACGCCTTCCTCAACGATCGCGCGCGCTTTCTCGATATCCCCTTAATCGTCGGGAAAGTGCTCGAAGCCTATAGGCCGGTCGCGCCCGACACGATCGATGACGTGCTGGCGATCGACAGCGAGGCGCGGATTCGCGCGCGCGAGCGGGTGGAGATGGTGACGGCATGATCCTTCTGGCGCTCTTCGGCTTCCTGATCGTGATCGGGCCTTTGGTCTTCGTGCATGAGCTTGGCCATTATTGGGTGGGCAGGCTGTTCGGAATCAAGGCCGAGGTCTTCTCGATCGGCATGGGCCGCGAGATCACCGGCTGGAACGACAAGCGCGGCACGCGCTGGAAGCTATCGATGCTGCCGATCGGCGGCTATGTGAAGTTCGCGGGCGACATGGGGCCTTCGGGCCGCAGCGATCCTGCCTGGCTGCGCTTGCCGCCGGCAGAGCGCGCGCAGACCTTCCAGGCCAAGCCTTTGTGGCAGCGTTTTCTTGTCGTCGCGGCGGGGCCGGTAACCAACTTCCTGCTCGCCATCGCGATCTTCGCGGGCTTCTTTGCCGCATTCGGTGTGCCGCGCACGCCGGCGGTGATCCGCATCGTCCTGCCGCATTCGGCGGCGGAAAGGGCCGGGCTGCACGTGGGTGACCGCATCACGCGCGTCGGCGATCGGGAGGTCGATCGGTTCGAGGATATCGCGCAGTTCGTCGCCTTCCGTCCCGGCGAGGCGATGACGATCGAGGCGATGCGCGGCGGCAGGCTGATCACGCTCTCGGCAGTCGCGGGCACGGATAAGCAGACCGATCGCTTCGGCAACGTCATGGAGCGCGGGCTGCTGGGGATCGCGCCCGGTCCGGCGGAGATCGCGCCCGCCGGCCCGATCGAGATTGCCAGGGCGTCGGCCGATCACACCTTCGGGATCGTCCGCACGATGGTGGACGTGATCGGCCAGATCGTCACCGGACGGCGATCGGCCAAGGAATTGGGCGGCCCGATCCAGATCGCCAAATTCTCCGGCGAGCAGGTTTCGATGGGCCCGCTGGCGGTGATCGAGTTCATGGCGATGATCTCGATTAATCTCGGCTTCATCAACCTCTTGCCAATCCCCATGCTGGATGGTGGGCACCTTTTCTTCTATCTGTTCGAGGGCGTCCGGCGGCGGCCATTGCCCGAATGGGTGCAGGAATGGGCATTTCGTTCAGGCTTGGTGCTGCTGCTCGGCTTCATGGCCTTCGTGACGCTCAACGATCTGGGCTCGCTTGGTCTCTGGCAAAAGCTTGCCGGCTTGATCGGTTGAAGAGGATGGGGCAGGGCGGCACCGCCGGACCGGGGCCCCGGTAAAGACTTAATCAAAAGGCTGACGGGTGATCTTTTCGTACAAGACCGGCGGATTCCGCCATCGGCAGCGCCTAGCCGCCATGCTGTTGATCGGCACGACGCTGGGCGGCCTGCCCGCCGAATCGATCGCCGCGCCCAAGAAACCCGCCAAGGCGGAAGCGGTTCCCGTACCCGCACCCGCCGACGTGCCGCCGACGCCGAGCGTCACCGGCAACGGCATCGTCCGATCGATTTCGGTGCAGGGCGCCCAGCGCCTCGAGCCCGACACGGTACGCTCGTACATCAAACTCGCGCCTGGCCAGCCTTACACGCGCGAACAGCTCGATCAGGCGATCAAGGATCTTTACGGTTCCGAACTGTTCGCCGATGCCTTCATCTCGGGCGCCGATACCGGCGATCTGGTGATCCACGTCCGCGAAAATCCGGTGGTCAACCGCATCGTGCTGGAGGGCAACAAGCGGGTCAAAGAGGATAAGATCCGGCCCGAGATCAAGCTTGCGCCGCGCCAGATCTTCACGCGCTCCAAGGTTCGCGCCGATGTCGCCCGGATCATCGAGCTCTATCGCCGCCAGGGCCGCTTCGCCGCCAATGTCGATCCCAAGATGGTTCTGCTCGATCAGAACCGCGTCGACATCGTGTTTGAGATCCACGAGGGCGCCAAGAGCCGCGTCCGCAAGATCAACATCATCGGCAACGAGCATTTCTCGGACGGCCGCCTGCGCAGCGAGATGGCGACCAAGCAGACCGGGATCACCAAGATCTTCTCGTCGGGCACCAGCTACGATCCCGATCGTCTCGCTTATGATCAGCAGAAGATGCGTCAGTTCTATCTGACCAACGGCTATGCCGATTTCCATGTCGTCTCGGCGGTCGCCGAGCTGACGCCGGACAAGCGCGATTTCATCATCACTTATGTGGTAGAAGAGGGGAAGCGCTATCATTTCGGCGATCTCAACGTGGATAGCCAGATCCGCGATCTCAAATCCGATCGCCTCAAATATCTGATCCATTTCAAGAAGGGCGATTGGTACAACGCCAAGGCGGTCGAGGATACCGTCGATACGATGAATGAGACGGCGGGCCTGCTCGGCTACGCTTTTGCCGACACGCGCCCCAACTTTCAGCGCGACAAGGAAACGCTCACGATGAGCGTGACCTTCCAGATCGCGGACGCGCCGCGCGTCTATGTCGAGCGGATCGACATCAACGGCAACACGATCACCCGCGACAAGGTCGTCCGCCGCGAATTCCGCCTGGCGGAGGGCGATGCGTTTAACGGCTTCCGCGTCAAGCGCTCGCGCGATCGCATCCAGAGCCTCGGCTATTTCCAGGATAAGCTCGAAGTCGAGCAGAAGCCCGGCTCCGCGCCTGATCGCGTGATCCTCGAGACCAATCTCGAGGAAAAGCCGACCGGGCAGCTCCAGGTCTCGGCGGGCTATTCCAGCCTCGAGAAATTCATCCTCTCGGGTTCGATCACCCAGTCCAACTTCATGGGCAAGGGGCAGGAAGTCCGTACCAGCGCCGATTATTCGATCTATTCGAAATCGGTCAGCGTCGGCTTCACCGAACCCTATCTGTTCGATCGCAGCATCGCGGTGGGCGGCGATATCTTCCGCCGCGAATTAAATTCGTTCAATTATACCGACGAATCGCGCAAATCGACCTATGATCAGACCACGGTCGGCTTCCAGATCCGCGCGGGTCTGCCGCTGACCGAATTCTGGAGCCTCGCGCTGCGCTACGGCCTCAGCCAGGACAAGATCGGCCTCGATAAGAGCACTTATTATTCGGACTATGATCCGGCGACGGGCCTTGAGAATCCTACCGGGGCGCTGGCCTGCGATCCCTTGTTGGCTGGCCGCTATCTTTGTGACGCGATCGGCAACCGCACGACCTCGTCGGTCGGCTACAGTTTGGTCTATGACAATCTCAACGATCGCCGCCACCCGAGTTCGGGCCGAAAATTCGTGTTCAGCCAGGATTTCGCGGGGCTGGGCGGCAGCGTGCGCTATATCCGCACCAAGGCCGAAGGGCATCAATATTATCAGCCGCTCAAGGGCTTCATCCTCTCGCTGAACGGCGAGGGCGGCTATATCAAAACGCTGGAAAAGCAGCGCGTGCCCGGTGAGGATCCGGTGCGGCTGACCGATCGCTGGTATCTCGGCCAGCCGGATTTCTCGGGCTTCGATATCCGCGGCATCGGCCCGCGCGTGCTGCGCTACAGCTACAACAGCGACGGCACCTTGGATACCGACCGCAAGAATGCCTCCGACGATGCGCTCGGAGGCCGCGCCTATTATCTGTTCAAGGCCGAACTGGAGCTGCCGCTGGGCAATGGCGCGCGCGAGCTGGGTCTTCGCCCGTCGATCTTCGCCATCGCCGGTTCGGTGTTCGGCATCGATCAGCCGATCCTTCAGAATATCGGTTCGGGTGGCCAGTTCCGTGAGACGCCGACGACTGACGCATCGGGCAATGTCGTCCGCACCTGCTATGATCCGGCCGGCACCCTCGCCTCGGTCACGGTGCCGAGAAACACCGCCTGCCCAGGCGGCCTGTCAGTCTACGGTCAGACTATTCCAGGCTTCCAGGAATTCTTCTATGGCAATACATGGAAGCCGCGCATCTCTGTCGGCTTCGGTATCAACTGGAATTCGCCCTTCGGTCCCTTCCGCATCGATATCGCGAAGGCACTGGTCAAATATAAGGGCGACGATCCCAAGCTCTTCACTTTCAACGTAGGAACGCAATTCTGATGAAGACCATGTTCAAGGGCGCCGCAGCCGCCGCGCTTCTCGCCACAGCCGCCGTGCCCGCGCTGGCGCAATCGACCGGCCCGGTGCTGACGATCGATCTCGAGCGGATCTACGCCGAGTCCGCCGCGGGCAAGTCCGCCGTGGCGCAGCTGCAGGCCAAGTTCGCGCAGCCCAGCCAGCAGATCAACGCGGCGATCACCTCGGCGCGCACCGCCTATGAGACGCAAGCCCAGGCCGCGCAGAAGCTGTCGCCGACTGGCGACGCGAGCAAGCTGCCCCCCGCGACGCGCCAGGCGCTGGGCGAGGCACAGGAGCGTTTCGAGGCCGCACGCGCGCAGGCCGCGCAGTTGGAGCAGGCGATCAGTGCTTCGCAGGGCTATGTCCGCGATCAGATCGTCCAGGCCGTGCTGCCGATCGCCGAGCAGGTGCGCAATGAGAAGCGCGGCGCCGTGGTCCTGCCCAAGGGCACGATCCTCGCCTCCGATGCTTCGAACGACGTGACCAGCGTCGTGCTGCCGCGCCTCGATGCCGCGCTGCCGACCGCGCAGATCGCGCCACCGCAGCAGGCTGCCGCAGCGGCCCCTGCCACCGCGCCACGCCCGGCCGGCAAGCCCGCGACCCAGGGCCGCTAAGGCTCCCGGTGAGCGAGGAGGCTCCGCAAAGGCCCGCCATCGGTCCGCTCGATATCGGGCGGGTGATGGCGGCGCTGCCGCATCGCTATCCGATGCTGCTCGTCGATCGGGTCGAGGAGATCATTCCCGACAAATCGATCACCGCAACCAAGGCGGTGACGATCAACGAGGGCTTCTTCCAGGGCCATTTCCCCGGCCGCCCGATCATGCCCGGCGTGCTGATCGTCGAGGCGTTGGCGCAGGCTGCCGGCATCCTCGCGGTCGAAAGCCTCGGCCTCGCGGGGACGGGCAAGCTGGTCTATTTCATGGCGATCGATGAGGCCAAGTTCCGCAAGCCCGTAGAGCCCGGCGTGCTGCTGACGCTCAAGGTGGAGTTCGTGCAGAAGCGATCGAGCGTCTGCAAGTTCAAGGGCCAGGCTTTCCTCGGCGATGTCCTCGCCGCCGAAGCCAGCTTCACCGCAATGATCGCCGATCCACCGAAGGCTTAGCGTAGCCCCTCCCCTTCAGGGGAGGGGTTGGGGTGGGGTAGTCCGGCTGAAACATTCGACGGCAGTGCGGATTGAGAAGGCCCCACCCCCAACCCCTCCCCTGAAGGGGAGGGGCTTCTCCTTGCCGAAGCTTGATCTTCCACCCCCACACCGCTAAGCGCGCCGCTTCCTTCAGGCTGGTCGGAACCAGCCATCTCCAGGAGCTATTTCATGAAGTCCGGCATCCATCCCGATTATCACGCCATCAAGGTCCAGATGACCGATGGCACCGTGTACGAAACCCGCTCCACCTGGGGCAAGGAAGGCGACACGCTGCAGCTCGACATCGATCCCACCGTCCACCCGGCCTGGACCGGCGGCAAGCAGCAGATCTCCGAAGGCGGCCAGGTCGCGCGCTTCAACAAGCGCTTCGGCGGCCTCTCGCTCGCCAAGAAGTAAGCCTTTAGCCCTCTCCCTTGAGGGAGAGGGTTGGGTGAGGGTGGCCCACCGTTGTGCTGGGGCGCTACCCCCGGAAAGCCCTGACCATCCCGGCCGCGATCGAAAGCGCGATCTCGGCCGGGCCAAGCGCGCCGATCGGCAAGCCCGCCGGCGCGTCGATCCGCGCAAATTGCGCCGCATCCACACCCGCGGCGGTAAGCCGTTCGAGCCGCTTGGCGTGGCTGCGCGTAGAGCCCAGCGCTGCGATATAGCCTGCCGGGGAGGCGAGGGCGGCGATCAGCGCGGGATCGTCGATCTTCGGATCGTGGCTCAAGGTAATGATCGCGGTCGCGGCGTTGGGCGCATAAGCAGCAACCGCCTCATCCGGCCAGCGATCGTCCAGCTCGACGCCCGGAAACCGCTCCTCTGTCAAAAACCGCCCCCTGGGATCGATGACGATCGGCCGTGCATCGATCTGCGCGGCGATCTGCGCCAGCGCCTGCGCGATCTGCACCGCGCCGATGATCAGTACCCGCCGGGGCGGGGCGTAACGGTTGAGAAACAGATCGGCGCGTGCCTCCGCAAGACTGCTGACGCCGCTGTCGAGATCGGTCGCCACCTCCAGAGCCCGCCCGCCGCCGCGCGCTTCGCCGATGGCATCGAACAATGCGGGGGCAAACCCGCCTTCGCCGACCGGCTGCACCAGGATCGCGATTTCGCCGCCGCACGGCAGGCCGACTTCCCAGGCACGATCGTCGGCCACGCCGAACTGTAGCCGGCGCGGCCGGCCATCGGCGATCGTCTCGGCCGCGGCCGCCAGCACCTGGCCCTCGACACAGCCGCCGGATACCGATCCCTCGAACCGGCCATCGGCGTGGACCAGCATGTGGCTGCCGCGCGGCCGAGGCGCCGAACCCCAGGTCGCGGTGACGGTGGCGATCGCCATCGGCGCTCCGGCCCAGCCCCGCGCGGCGGCGATCAGGCGATCGATTTCGGCGTCCGGCATCCCCGTGAGATAAAGCGAGGAACCCCGGACGCAAGCCGATTGTCGTGCAGGGATGACGCTGTTAGCCTTGCCTTGCTCATGAATATCGCGCCGATCCGCACCGCCTGCCGCATCCTCTTCGTGATTGCCGCGCTCTTCGCTTATGTCTGCGCGATCATCCCGCAACGCCCGGAGATCTTTGGCTCCGATAAGGATAACCACATCCTCGCCTTCTTCACGCTCGCCTTCCTCGCCCGGCTTGGCTGGCCGCGGCGGCAGGCGCTGTGGGTCGCCTTTGCGCTGGTCGGCTTCGGCGGCTTCATCGAGATCAGCCAAGCTACGCCGATCATCCACCGCGATCCCGAATGGAACGACGTCTTCGCCGATTGCATCGGCATCGCGGGCGGCATGGCACTCGGCCAATTAGTGCTCGGCTTCTATCGTCGGTTTTTGGCGCGGGGCTGAGGGCAACCGATTTCGGTGGCGCACCTCTAGCCGGCGATAAATCTGGCGGACAGGGTGGGATTCGAACCCACGGTACGGTTCCCCGCACGGCGGTTTTCAAGACCGCTGCCTTAAACCACTCGGCCACCTGTCCTCGTGATGCGCTTAGCTGTGGATGAAGCGGCAGGGAAGACTTGTCGCCGATGCGCGCGCGGTGGCACAGGGGGCGGATGCCGAGTTTTGCCGCGTTCGCCCTTGCCTTGATCGCCGCGCAAACGCCGCAGCTGCCCTATGATTTGCCGGCATCGCCCGCGCCGACGGTAGCAACGCCACCGGCGCCGACGATCGATTCCCAGCAAGCAGCGTTTACCGCCTTCATCGCGGGGCTCAGGCCACGGGCGATCGCTGCGGGGGTCAATCCGGCTACTTTCGATCGCGAAACCACGGGCCTGACGATCAACCCGCGCGTGATCCGCGCCGATCGCAATCAGCCGGGCGGCCCCGCGCTCGGCGCGCCATCGGGCAATCTCAACTTCGCGCCCTATCGCGCCCAGCATTTCGATGCCGCACATATTGCCGGCGGCCAGCGACGGTATGTTACGCTTCGTCCCCTGCTGAGTTCGATCGAGCAGCAGACGGGGGTGCCCGAGGCGATGATGCTGTCGCTCTATGGCCATGAGACGGGTTACGGCAGCTTCAGCGGCAATCTCGATCTGTTGCAGAGTTTCGCCACACTGGCGTGGGACGGGCGGCGGCGCGAGCTCTTCACGGTCGAGCTGATCGATACGCTCAAGCTGATCGATCGCGGTATCCCGCGCTCGACGCTCAAGGGCAGTTGGGCGGGGGCGACGGGCTATCCGCAATTCCTGCCGAGCGTCTATCTCCGCCTTGCCAAGGACGGCGATGGCGATGGCAAGGCCGATATCTGGCGCAGCGAGCCCGATGCATTGGCCTCGATCGCCAATTATCTGGTCGATGCGGGGTGGAAGCCCAATGTCGTCTGGGGCGTGGCGGTGCAGCTGCCCGCCGATTTCGATCGGGCGTCCATCCGCTCGCCGCTCATTAGCCCGCGCTGCCCGCGCGTCCACGCCCGCCTCAGCCGCTGGCAGACTTTCGCCGAGTGGAAGGCGAGGGGCGTGATCCCGCTCGCCTTTCCCGGTCTGCGCGATGACGAGCAGATGACGCTGATCGAACCCGATGGTCCCGGTGCGCGCGCTTATCTCCTCAGCAGCAATTATCAGGTGATCCTCGACTACAATTGCTCGAACTTCTACGGCCTCGCCGCCGGCCTGCTCGCCGATGCGATTACCCGCTAGCGGAATAATCCTCCCCCGCCAGGGGGAGGTGGCGCCTTCAGGCGTCGGAGGGGGAGGTTGCGGAACAGCTGCAAATGCGCCGCTTCCTCCCCCTCCGTCAGCTGCGCTGCCACCTCCCCCTGGCGGGGGAGGATTATGGTGCGCGGTTCTGGCGACAAGCCTCCTGCTTGCGGGCTGCGCGGGGCCGAGCCATCGCATGGTCGCCGATACGCCGGTCAAGATCGGCAGGCCTTATCAGGTGCGGGGCGTCACCTACACGCCCGCCGACGACGCGCATTATGACGAGACCGGGCTCGCCTCCTGGTATGGCCCGCAGGGCCAGCACGGCACCACCGCCAATGGCGAACGCTTCGATGGCCGCCGCGTCGGCGCCGCGCACAAGACCCTGCCGCTGCCGAGCTATGTCGAGGTGACCGCGCTTGCCAGCGGGCGCCGCATCCTCGTCCGCGTCAACGATCGCGGGCCGTTCGTGGCGGGGCGGATCATCGATCTGTCTTATGGCGCGGCCGAGCTGCTCGGCATCGCCCGTGCCGGCACCGCCCGGGTTCGCGTCCGCCGCGTCTATCCGTCCGAGAGTGACCGCCGTCTGCTTCGCTCCGGCCGCCCTGCCTTGGCGCTGCCGAGCGTCTCCAACCCGCTGGCGCAGGCCTTGCCGCCCGGCTATCCGCCGCCGAACACCCCAGAACAGAGGATCGACCAGAACCCATGATGCGCACCCGTTTCCTAGGCTTGATACTTGGCATCGCCGGCATCGCGCTTCCCACCCAGGCCGCGGCGCCACCGTTCGAGACGAGCGCGCCGATCGCGTATATGGTCGATCTCTCCTCGGGCGCTGTGCTCTATTCGAAGAACCCCGATCAGCGCATGCCGCCGGCGTCGCTCGCCAAGATGATGACCGTCTATGTCGCGTTCGACATGATCAAGCACGGCCAGATCAAGCTTTCGGATATGGCGACGGTGCGCCCCGAGACCTGGCAGAAATGGCACGGCCCGGCCGCCGGATCGACGATGTTCCTCTCGGTCGGCGAGCAGGTGTCGATCGCCAATCTGCTCTATGGCATCATCACTCTTTCGGGGAACGACGCCTGCGTCGTGCTCGCCGAGCAGATCGCCGGCACCGAGCCCGCGTTCGTGGCGATCATGAACAAGAAGGCGCAGGAAATCGGCCTCACCAACAGCCATTTCGGCACATCGAACGGTTGGCCCGATGCCGGGCAGACCTATGTCACCGCGCGCGATCTGGCGAAGCTCGCCACCGCGACGATCCAGAATTATCCCGATCTCTACAAGACTTTCTACAGCCGCCCCAATTTCACCTGGGGCAAGACGATGGGATCGGGCGCGGACATCACCCAGGCCAACCGCGATCCTCTGCTCGGCCGCGTGCCCGGCGCCGATGGCCTCAAGACCGGGCATACCGACGAGGCCGGCTATGGCTTCACCGGGTCCGCCGAGCAGAACGGGCGGCGGCTGGTGATGGTGATCGCCGGGCTGCATTCGTTCAACGAGAGGATCGAGCAATCAGTGGCCTTCATGAACTGGGGCCTCCACGCCTGGACGGCCAAACCCTTGTTCGCGGCGGGCAAGACCGTGGACAGCGTGCCTGTCCAGCTCGGCAGCGCGCGCACTGTCGCGGTGGTCGCGCCGCGCGATCTGGCGGTGACGGTGCCGGTCGGCCTCGGCGGCGATGTGAAGACTTTCATTGCCTATGACGGGCCGGTGAAGGCGCCGATCGCCAAGGGCGCCCACGTCGCCGATCTGGTCGTGAAGACCTCGGACGGGCCGCCGCAGGTGATGCCGCTGGTCGCCGCCAATGATGTGCCCGCTGCGGGCTTCTTCGGCCACATCGGCAACGGCATCGGTCGCCTGTTCGGGCGGTGACGGGACGCTTCATCAGCCTGGAGGGCGGGGAGGGCGTCGGCAAGTCCACCCAGGCGCGCCTGTTCGCCGCAGCCCTGCGCGAACGCGGGGTGGAGGTGGTCGAGACCCGCGAGCCCGGCGGCAGCCCCGGCGCCGAGGCGATCCGCGCGCTGTTGCTGCAGGGCGAGGCCGAACGCTGGACCGCGCGCACCGAAGCCCTGCTCTTCGCCGCCGCGCGCGCCGATCATGTCGCGCGGACGATTCGGCCCGCGTTGGCGGCCGACAAATGGGTGGTCTGCGATCGGTTTCTCGACAGCTCGCTCGCCTATCAGGGCGGCGCGGACGGCTTGGGAGAGGATCTCATTCGCGCGCTGCATGCTATTGGCTCGGAAGGCTTTCTCCCCGATCGCACGCTCTTGCTGGCGCTGCCCGAGGCGGTGGCGATGGAGCGCGAGGCGATCCGCGACGCGGGGCGCCCAGATCGCTTCGGCGCGCGCGATCCCGAGTATCACCGCAAGGTGACGGCCACCTTCCGCCGGCTGGCCGATGCTGAACCGGCGCGCTGGCGGATCATCGACGCCTCCGGAGAAGCGGATATGGTCACCCCGCGCCTCGTCGAATCGGTCTCCGAATGGCTATGAGCCTGATCGGCCATGACGAGGCGATCGCCGCGTTCATGGAGGCCGCTCGCAGCGATCGTCTGCACCACGCCTGGTTGCTCGCCGGCCCCGAAGGCGTCGGCAAGGCGAGCTTCGCGCAGCTGGCCGCGCGCTGGCTGCTGGCAGGTGCGCCCGAGAGCTTTGCGATTTCGGACGAGCATCAGACCTCGCACCTGCTCGCTGCCGGATCACACCCCGATTTCAAGCTGTTGGAGCGGCTTTTCAAAGACAAGAGCGAAGAACGGACGCGATCGATCACCGTCGATCAGGTCCGGCAGCTCCAGCCGCTGTTCGCCACCACGCCCAGCCTCTCCCCACGCCGCGTCGTAGTCATCGACGCAATCGACGATCTTGAACGCGGCGGCGCCAACGCTTTGCTCAAGAATCTCGAGGAACCGCCGAGCGGGACGATCTTCCTGCTCGTCAGCCATGCGCTGGGCCGCCTGCTGCCGACGATCCGCTCGCGCTGCCGCCTGCTGCGCTTCGGCAAGCTCGATCTCGCGCAAACCGAGACGGTGCTCCGCCGCGTCGTCGACCAAAGTGAAGATGTCGCCGCGCTCGCCGCCGCGGCCGATGGCGCGCCGGGGCGGGCGCTGGATTTCGTTGGGCTGGACATCGCCAGCATCGATGCCTCGATCGAACGGCTGGCGACGCAAGGCGATCCAGGCAATGCGCTCCGCTCGCAGCTCGCCAAGCTGCTCGGCACCAAGGCCGCGCAGCCCCGCTACGAGGCCTTTCTCGCCCGCGTGCCCCGGCGGATCGCCAAGGCAGCGCGCGCCGGGGGGCCGGATATGCCGGAGCGCATCGCTTTATGGAGCGAAGCGCGCCGCATCGCCGATCTCGCGCAGCGCCAATCGATGGACCCGCAGATGACGGTGTTCGAACTGGCGGGGTTGGTGGCGAGCCTTGCTGCGCCTCCCCTCCCTGGAAGGGAGGGGCCGGGGGTGGGTTAAAGCCCGCGATGCCGCGGACGGGAAGCGCCTTGGCCAGAAGCTGGTCGTTGCGAGCTTGGCGACCCACCCCCAACCCCTCCCTTTCAGGGAGGGGAGTCATGTTGCCCCACCGCGCCACCGCCCCTAAAGCCCGCTCGTGCCCCAGCCTTATTACATCACCACCGCGATCAGCTACCCCAACGGGCGCCCGCATATCGGCCACGCCTATGAGGCGATCGCCACCGATGCCATCGCGCGCTACCACCGCCTCGCCGGGCGCGACGTCTATTTCACCACCGGCACCGATGAGCATGGCCTCAAGATGGTGCAGGCAGCGCGCGCGCAGGATATGACGCCACAGGCACTCGCCGATGAGATGTCGAACATTTTCCGTGAGATGGATGATGCTCTCAACATCTCCTATGATCGTTTCATCCGCACCACCGAGCGCGATCATTATATCGCCAGTCAGGCGATCTGGCGCGCGATGCAGGCCAAGGGCGATATCTATCTCGATCGCTACGAAGGCTGGTACTCGGTTCGCGACGAGGCCTATTATGCTGACGATGAGCTGATCGGTGGGGAAGGGGGCGAGAAGCTCTCGCCCCAAGGCACGCCCGTCGAATGGACCGTCGAGGAAAGCTGGTTCTTCCGCCTCTCGGCCTATGCCGACAAATTGCTCGCTTATTATGAGGCGAACCCCGATTTCATCCGCCCCGAAAGCCGGCGCAATGAGGTGGTGCGCTTCGTCGAGGGTGGGCTGACCGATCTTTCGATCTCGCGCACCAGCTTCGATTGGGGTGTGCCGGTGCCGGACGCTCCCGGCCATGTCATGTACGTCTGGGTCGATGCGCTGACCAATTACCTGACCAGCGCAGGCTATCCCGACGACCCCGCGCGCTGGCCCGCCGATCTGCACGTCATCGGCAAGGACATCATCCGTTTCCACGCAGTCTATTGGCCCGCCTTCCTGATGTCGGCGGAGCTGGCACTGCCACGCCAAGTGTTCGGCCACGGCTTCCTGCTCAACCGCGGCGAGAAGATGTCCAAGTCGGTCGGCAATGTCGCCGATCCGCTGGCGCTTTCGGAGGCGTTCGGTGTCGATGCGTTGCGCTATTTCCTGTTGCGCGAAGTCAGCTTCGGGCAGGACGGCAGCTATTCGGACGAAGCGATCGTCACCCGCGCCAACGCCGATCTCTCCAACAGCTTCGGCAATCTCGCCCAGCGCACGCTGACGCAAATCTTCAAGAATTGCGAGGCCAGCCCGCCGCGCATCAACGGCCATACCGAAGCTGACGAGGCGCTGTTCACGCTGATCGACACGATCGTGCGCAAGGATATGCCCGCCGCCTTCGCCGATCTCGCACTTAGCCAGGCGGCTGAAGCGTGGATGCAGGGCGTCTTCGCCTGCAACGCCTATATCGACGAGCAAGCGCCTTGGGCGCTGCGCAAGACCGACTTCGCGCGGATGGAGACGGTGCTCGCCACGCTCTATATCTGCATCGCGCAGCTGGCGGTGGCGATCCAGCCGATCATTCCGGGCAGCGCCGAAACCCTGCTCGATCGCATGGGCATCGCGCCCGAACTGCGCACCTTCGAGGGCATCGCGGGCCATTGGTATTCGCCGCTCGCCGAAAGCGATTTCCGCCTCGCGCAGCCGACGCCGCTGTTCCCGCGCCTAGAGCTTCCGGCTGAGCCCGCCTGATGCTTCCCGCGCCCAACCCCACCTCCAACCCCGTTCGTGCTGAGCTTGTCGAAGCATCGTTCTTCTTTAGACCGGCTGAAAGAAGTACGCCCCTTCGACAAGCTCAGGGCAAACGGTTGTTTTTACCCCTGTGGCCACCATGCTGATCGATAGCCACTGCCACCTCAACTATAAGGGCTTGGTCGAGGAGCAGGCCGAAGTCCTGGCCCGCGCCCGCGCGCGCGGCGTCACCGGGATGCTCAATATCTCGACCCGCGAGCGGGAATGGGCCGAGATCATCGCCACCGCCGAACGCGAGCCCGATGTCTGGGCCTCGGTCGGCATCCATCCGCATGAGGCGGACGCGCATCCGGATGTGGATACCGAGAAACTGGTCGCCGCCGCGCAGCATCCCAAGGTGATCGCCATTGGCGAGAGCGGGCTCGATTATTATTATGATCATTCGGATCGGGATCGGCAGCGGGCCAGCTTCCGCGCGCATATCGGCGCCGCGCGCGAAACCGGGCTGCCGCTGATCATCCACACCCGCGATGCGGAGGAGGATACTGCCGCGATCGTTGCCGAGGAGATGGGGAAGGGGGCGTTTCCGGCGCTGATCCACTGCTTCACGGCGAGCGAAGCGTTCGGCAATCAGATGCTGGAATTAGGCCTGTCGATCTCGATCTCGGGCATCGTCACCTTCAAGAATGCCAGGGATTTGCAGGCGACCGCCGCCAGGCTGCCCGCCGATCGGCTGCTGATCGAGACCGACGCGCCGTTCCTGGCGCCGGTGCCGCATCGGGGCAAGCCCGGCGAGCCGGCGTTCGTGGCGGATACGGCGGCGTTTCTGGCGCAATTGCGCGGCGTCGAAGTTGAAACATTGCAGGAAGAGACCGCCGCCAACTTCTTCAGACTGTTCAGCAAAGCGAGCCTGTGAGGGCTTCGGCATGAAAGTCACGATACTCGGCTCCGGCACATCATCCGGCGTGCCGCGCATCGACAATGATTGGGGCGCCTGCGATCCGGGCGATCCGCGCAACCGCCGCACGCGCGCATCGATCCTCGTCCAGAGCGACACCACCACGATCCTGGTCGATAGCGGCCCGGACATGCGGGCGCAGCTGTTGGCCGCCGATGTCTCCGCGATCGATGCGGTGATCTGGACCCACGATCATGCCGATCATTGTCACGGCATCGATGATCTCCGGCAACTGTTCCATATCCGCGGCACGCCGGTGCCCGGCTATGCGCGCGCCGAGACGCTGCGCTTGCTCGAGAAGCGCTTCGCGTATGTTTTCCAGGGCCGTGATGGCTATCCGCCGACCACGGACGCGCAGGTGCTGGCCGAGGACATGGTGATCGGCGACATCCGCGTGCGATCGGTGGACATGCCGCATGGCAATATCTTCTCGACCGGTATGCGCTTCGAACAGAGCGTATCGTCGATCGGATATGCCACCGATTTCAACGTGGTGACGCCCGATATGCTCACGCTATTCGAAGGTGTCGACATCTGGATCGCCGATGCCTTGCGGAAAGCGCCGCATCCGACGCATCCGCATCTGGCGATGACGCTGGAGGCCGCCGCACGGATCGGCGCGCATCGCACTGTGCTGACCCATATGGATCAGACGATGGATTATGCGGCCTTGGCGGCCGAACTGCCGCTCGGCGTCGAACCCGGCCATGATGGCCTCATGATCGATCTGCCATGACCGATGATCAGATGATCGGCGTGATAACCATCGTCTGCGCGCTGATCCTCGTCGGCAGCGGGATCGCGCGGCGGCGGCTGGACCAGCGATCGATGCTCGGCCTGATCGGCATTTGGGTGGCGATCATCCTGGCCGGCGTGGCGCTGGCAAGGCTCTGGATCGCTCATCATCCATAGTATCAGCTTTACATAATATATATTATCAGATTGGAGGTGCGATATGGGCGACCTTAGTGAAGATACCCCCCTCAGCCGCCTCCTCACCGTCATGGCCAGGCTTCGCGATCCCGATACCGGCTGTCCGTGGGACGTCGCCCAGACCTTCGGCTCCATCGCGCCCTACACGATCGAGGAAGCCTACGAAGTCGCCGACGCCTGCGAGACTGGCGACATGGCCGCGTTGCGTGACGAGCTCGGCGATCTGCTGTTCCAGGTCGTCTTCCACGCCCGCATGGCCGAAGAGCAAGGCGCCTTCGCCTTCGCCGATGTCGCCACCGCGATCGCCGACAAGATGGAACGCCGCCATCCGCACGTCTTCGGCGATCATCCCAATCGCAACGACCATGCGCAATGGGAAGCGATCAAGGCATCCGAACGCGCCGGCAAGACCGATCCCAGCGCGCTCGCCGGTGTCGCCGGCGCCCTTCCCGCGCTGATGCGCGCGGAGAAGCTCCAGAAGCGCGCCGCCCGCACCGGTTTCGATTGGCCCGACCCGCAGGGCGCGCTCGACAAGATTCACGAGGAGCTGGCCGAAGTGGCCGCCGCGACCAACGAAGCCGAGCGCACAGACGAGATCGGCGATCTGCTGTTCGCCGTCGTCAACTACGCCCGTAAGCTCGGCATCGAACCCGAAGCGGCGCTGCGGGGCGCCAACGCCAAGTTCGAACGCCGCTTCCGCCATGCCGAGCAGGCCGGTGGCGACGGTTTCGTGGGCCTGCCGCTCGATGCCAAGGAAGCGCTCTGGCAAGCCGCCAAACGCGCCTGATTACTCGGCCGCTTCGGGCAAATCCTTCCAGCTCAGCACCGGCTTCCGCGCCGCCGCCGTTTCGTCCAACCTCCGCCTTGGCGCGTAGATCGGCGCGGCCTTGAGGCTCTGATCCCCCGCCTGCGCCCGCTCCGCCACCGCCTTCAGCGCGCCGATAAATTGGTCGAGGCTGGCCTTGCTCTCCGTCTCGGTCGGCTCGATCAGCATCGCGCCATGGACGACGAGCGGGAAATAGACCGTCATCGGATGATAGCCCTCGTCGATCAGCCCTTTGGCGATATCGAGCGTGGTGATGCCGCCCCCTAGCCCATTATCGGTAAACAGAGCCTCATGCATGCAGGGCCCACTCGCCGCGAACGGCGCTTCCAGAACGCCCTCCAGGCTGCGCAGCACATAATTGGCGTTGAGCACGGCATCCTCGGCGACCCGTGCCAGGCCATCGGCGCCATGGCTAAGGATATAGCTGAGCGCGCGGGTGAACATCCCCATCTGGCCATGGAAGGCTGCCATCCGCCCGAAGGCGTGTGGATGATCCTCTCCCGCAGTCTCCTCCTCGACCAGCTCGTAACGGCCATCCGCGTGGAGCCCGACGAACGGCAGCGGTCCGAAGGGTGCAAGCGCTTCGGACAGTACCACCGGCCCCGCACCCGGACCGCCGCCGCCATGCGGAGTCGAGAAGGTCTTGTGGAGATTGATGTGCATCGCATCGATGCCGAGATCGCCGGGACGGACCTTGCCGACGATCGCGTTGAAATTGGCGCCGTCGCAATAGACGTAAGCGCCCACCGCATGCACCGCGTCCGAGATCGCCTTGAGGTCGCGTTCGAACAAGCCGCAGGTGTTGGGATTGGTGATCATCACCGCGGCAACATCCGGCCGCAGCCGCGCTTTGAGCGCCTCGAAATCCACACGACCCTCGCCCGTCGCCGGGATCGTTTCCACCGCATAGCCGCAGAAAGCCGCCGTCGCGGGGTTGGTGCCGTGCGCGCTTTCGGGTACGAGGACCACTTGGCGGACGTCACCCCTCGCCTCAAGCGCGGCGCGGATTGCCAGCAGCCCACACAGTTCGCCATGCGCGCCGGCCTTGGGGCTCATCGCCACGCCGTACATGCCGGTGAGCTTGATCAGCCATACGGCAAGGTTCTGGATCACCGCATAGGCGCCCTGCACCGTTTCCTGCGGCTGCAACGGATGCACATCCGCGAAGCCGGGTAGCCGCGCGATCTTCTCGTTGATCCGCGGATTATGCTTCATCGTGCACGAGCCGAGCGGGAACAGACCAAGATCGATCGCGTAGTTCTGCCGGCTAAGGCGCGTGAAATGACGCACGGTCTCGGGTTCGGAAAGGCCATAGCAGCCGATCGGCGCGGTGCGATCGAGCCCGCCGAGGCGGTTGGCCCCCGACGGCGCCTCGCCGAAATCGACGCCGGTCGTGGTCGTGCTGCCGATCTCGAAGATCAATGGCTCTTCCAGCATCAGCGCGCGATTGCCGGTGAAGGTCGGTGCCCTGCCCGTATCGTTTGCCACGCCCTGCTCGGGCCGCCAGCCGCTCGGATTGATCGTCATGCCAGCGCATCCTCAAGTGCGGAGGCAAGCGCCTCGACATCCTCCGATGTGGTGGTTTCGGTGACGGCGAGGACGAGGCCATTGGCCAGCGCCTCGATGCCCGGATAGAGCCTGCCCAGCGAGACCCCGCCCAAGACTCCCTTTTCCGCCATCGCCCGCACGACAGGCCGCGCTTCCCTCGGCAGGCGCAGCGTGAATTCGTTGAAGAAGGACGGTGTCACCAATTCGACACCGTCGATCTCGACAAGCCGATCCGCGGCAGCGACCGCCTTGGCATGGTTGAGCAACGCCAATTTACGCAACCCCGCCTCGCCGAGCAAACTCATATGGACCGTGAACGCCAGCGCACAAAGCCCTGCATTGGTGCAGATATTGCTCGTCGCTTTCTCACGGCGGATATGCTGTTCGCGGGTCGAAAGCGTCAGCACGAAGCCGCGCTTGCCATCGGCGTCGGTTGTCTCGCCGCAGAGACGGCCCGGCATCTGGCGGACATATTTCTCGCGCGTTGCGAACAGCCCGACATAAGGCCCGCCGAAATTGAGGCCGACACCGATCGACTGGCCCTCCCCCACCACGATATCCGCGCCCATCTCGCCTGGCGATTTAATTGCGCCGAGTGAGACTGGCTCGGTGACGACGACGATCAATAGCGCGCCCTTGGCATGACAGGCCTCCGCCAGTGCGGACCAGTCACCGATATGGCCGAGAATCGAAGGTGTCTGGACGACGACGCAGCTCGTCTCCCCATCCACCGCCGCGACTAGTCGGGCGAGTTCCTTAGCAGGCGCTTCCGGATCGAGCGTCGGAAGGGCTGTTTCCAGCGTATCGCCGGTGAACTTCGCCATCGTCGTGCAGACCGAAACATAATGCGGATGCAGCCCGGCGGAAAGAATCGCCTTCTTTTTCCGCGTGATCCGCCGCGCCATGCCGATCGCTTCCCAGCAGGCGGTCGAGCCATCGTACATTGAGGCATTGGCGACTTCGCAGCCGAACATCGCCGCGACCTGCGTCTGGAATTCAAAGAGGGCCTGCAGCGTGCCTTGCGCGATCTCCGGCTGATAGGGCGTGTAACTGGTGAGGAATTCGCCGCGCTGGATTATGTGATCGACGGTCGCTGGGATGTGGTGGCGGTAGGCGCCGCAGCCGAGGAAAAAGGGCACATCGCCCGCGACCATATTATTGGCTGCCAACGCCTTGAGTTGCCGCTCGACCGCCATTTCCGAAACATGCAGCGGCAGTCCCTCGATCGGCTGCTTCAGAAGCAAATCTTGCGGCACGTCGGCGAACAGCGCCTCGATCGTGGGGGCGCCGATCACCTCCAGCATCTCGGCGCGATCGTCGTCGGTCAGCGGCAGAAAACGCATCAGGTGGGCTTCCTCATCGAAAAACGGAGGCGGACATAATCGGCGATCCAGCTGCCATCGGACTGGCGGAGCCGGCCTTCGAGACGACGCTCGGCACCTTCGGCAATGGCGCTCTGCTCGCTTTCGGATATCTGTTCGGTGTTCATCAAACCGGAGCGGAAGGTCTTGATCCAGCCGGTAATACCGGTCGGCAACGATGTCGGCCGCGGTATCAGCCGCGCCTCGATGTCGGTGAAACCGGCGGCTTGATACGTATCGGTGAAATCGGCGATGCTGGGATACCAATGCGTGCCCGTGGAGCGGACTTCATGACCGCGCGCCGCCAGTTCGGCACGGATCGCCACCCAGATCGCAGCGACATTCCCCTCCCCGCCCATCTCACCGACAAAGCGCCCGCCAGGTTTCAGCGCAGCAAAAGCACCGCACGCGACGCCCTGCTTATCGAGCATCCAGTGCAGCGCGGCGTTGGAGAAAGCGGCATCGAAGTCCGGGCCGAAGGCAAGCGCCTGGCAATCCTGGACCCGCGCGTCGATTCCCTTGGCGCGCGCCGTAGCGACCATCTCAGGCGACGCATCCACGCCTATGACTTCTGCGCCCGTCGCGATGATCTTCTTGGTCAGCACGCCATCGCCACAGCCGATATCGAGGATGCGTTCGCCAGCCTGAGGCGCGAGCAGCTCCAGCACCGGCGCGCCCATTGCGGGCACGAATGCGGCGTTGGCGGCATAATCCGCAGGGTTCCAGCGGCTGGCGTCGTTGACGCTCACAGACCGTCCACGAAGGCCTTGTAGGCGGCGTCATCCATCAGCCCGGCAAGTTCGCCTTCGTTTGAGAGCGTCAATTTGAAGAACCAGCCCTCGCCCTCCGGCGAAGTGTTAACCAGCGCGGGGTCGGCTTCGAGCGCGCCGTTGCCCTCGATCACCTCGCCCGAAACCGGCGCATAGACGTCCGATGCGGCCTTCACCGATTCTACGACTGCGGCCTCCTTGCCCTTCTCCACCTGCGTTCCCGCCGGCGGCACTTCGACGAACACGACGTCACCCAATTGCGCCTGGGCGTAATCGGTAATGCCGACGGTAGCGGTGCTACCCTCGACCGCGATCCATTCATGATCCTTGGTGAAATAGGTCGGCATATGGTCAGGCTCCCTTGCGGTGATAGCGGTGGGGGACGAAGGGCATCGGCACGACGGTGGCGGCGAGCCGCTTGCCGCGAACATCGATCTCAAGTGTGCGACCGAGCGGTGCGCTACCGACGCTGACAATGGCCATCGCGATCGGCGCCTGCAGACTGGGGCTGAAGCCGCCGGACGTGACCGTCCCGACTTGAGCATCGCCGTCATAAACCAACGCGCCTTCCCGCGCGGGTTGCCGCCCTTCGATGCTCAGCCCGATTCGCTTGGCGGGCGCGCCGTGCTTGAGATAGCCGAGGATCTTGTCGGCCCCGGGAAAGCCGCCCTCGCCGCGCCGCCGCTTGGAGATGGCGAACTTGAGGTCGGTCGAGACGGGATCGATCTGCTCGTTGAGGTCATGCCCATAGAGAGGCAGCCCTGCTTCCAGCCGCAGCGAATCGCGCGCGCCGAGGCCGATCGGCTTCACCTCGGGCTGGGCGAGCAAAGCGTTGGCCACAGCCTCGACATCACCGGCATCGACCGAGATTTCGAAGCCATCCTCGCCGGTATAGCCAGAGCGGCTGATATGCGCGTCGACACCATCGATCTGAAAGCGGCCGCCGGTCATGAACACCAACGCCTCAAGCGGAGTTTCGCCGCTCACCAGCCGCTTGAGCGCATCAAACGCCTTGGGGCCCTGCAGCGCCAGTAGCGCGCGCGCGTCCATATGATTGAGCGTGATTGCGTCGGGCAGATGCTCGTGGAGGTGGCCGATATCGTCCCACTTGGTCGCCCCGTTGACGACCATGTAAATGCCGTCGCGCCAGCGCGTGAGCATCAGATCGTCGAGAATGCCGCCCTCTTCATTGAGCAGCAGCGAATAGCGCATCTGGCCGAGCGTGAGGCTCTCGATATCGGCGGGCAGCAAGGCCTCCAGCGCGCCGTCCAGCCCGTCCCCCGACAGGAACAGCTGGCCCATATGGCTGACATCGAACAGCCCGGCGCTCTCGCGAGTCCAGAGGTGCTCGGCGATGATGCCTTCATATTGTATCGGCATGTGATAGCCAGCAAAGGGCACCATCCGCGCACCCTGCGCGCGATGCCAGCTATCGAGCGGCAGCGTCTCGATAATGTCGGGCGCGGTGTCTTCGCTCATGCTCGTCCCCATCAGAAGTGCAACGGCCGCGCCATCGGTCAAGCCGATGACGTGGATCGCTGCCCCCTCTGTCACGGAACCTGAGAGCTTTCCCTCGGGGTGAGCCCAAGGTTACACCTTCGGTGGGACAGGCCCGAGGGCGCATCCGCTTTCCAGAGCGTCGCTTACGAGTCGCGCGGTCCGTTGACCTGAGAGATTCCGGGGCGGTTGCTCCTTCGGCGATGGCGGTCTCTTGCCCAGATCGAACCACCGGCAAGCCGGCTACGATCTGGGAGATTCCCGCCATCTTCTCCCGCGCGTCCGCCCGCCGGTTGCCCGGCGGCGACGGGTCAGGGGATGGCGTGCCCGGGCGCGGGAGTCAACGCCGAAGCAGTCAGTGCGAAACGTTATAGGCCAGTTGATCTTTGGTAAGCTGAAAGCCGATCAGCAATTCGAAATTGGCCTGGTCTACGGCCCGGCGGATGCGCGGATCGGACATGGGATCGATCGAGGCATCGGCGTCGCCCGCCTTGCGCTTGCGGTTGAGCCGCTGCGAAACACTGCTCGGCAGCGATGCGGCGGCCTTGTCCACCGTCGCGGCGGCGCCTGCCGTCCCCTGCCCGCGCAATTGCCCATCGGCGAAGTGGACCTGAACGTTCGAGACTTGCTTGGAAAGGATCTTGGTCCCTGCCTGCAGCACGGTCCAATAATAAGGCAGCAGGATATCGCGTTCGCCGCGCGGATTGGCGCGCGTGGCGACGACATCGAAGGTGACGTTGGCGCGCACCGGCGATCCGGTTTCATCGCATTGGGTACGCAGATTGGTGATCGTCGCGGTTACGTCGAGCGCGCGCGCGTCACGGCTTTGCTCGGGGCTGAACAGCGATACGTCCCCCGTATAGGCCGGGATCGCCACCGCCGGGCAGGTCGATCGCGTGATCTTCTGGCCGAGCGTCTCATCAAGATCCGATTTGCCATGCGAGCAGCCGGCGACCAGCAGCAACAGGCCCAGCGGGAGCAGAACGGAACGAACCAACGGGTGAGACCTCGTGCGATGAGCGGTTTCGCTCCATAGGAACCGGCTTCCCGCGAAGCAAGCGAACGCATAGGGGGATGCGATGGACTGCGGGCGGGGCGATTGAGCAATGGCGGTTTACACGCAGGTGCCCGCCGAAGCGCTGGCCGATTTTCTCGGCCGGTTCGATGTCGGCACGCTGGTCTCGGTGAAGGGCATTGCCGAGGGCGTTGAGAACAGCAATTATCTCGTCGATACAACCGATAACCGGTTCATCCTAACATTGTATGAGAAACGTGTGGCGGAGGGCGATCTGCCGTTCTTCATGGCGTTGCTCGATCATCTTGCCGCACGGGGCAATCCGGTGCCACCCGCGATTCCCGATCGCGAGGGGCGTCTGATCCACGAATTGGAAGGACGGCCAGCCTGCCTGATCCGTTTCCTGCCCGGCGTCTCGGTCACGCGCCCCACCCCGCCCCAGGCCCGCGCCGCCGGGCGGGCAATGGCCGGGATGCATGCGGCGTTGGCCGATTTTATCGGCGAGCGGCCTAATACGCTCGGCTATGAGGCCTGGATGCCGCTGTTCGATCGCTGCGGCAGCGATCTCGACACGATTGACCCTGCGTTGCGGCCAGTGCTCGCGGCGGCGCTCGAGCAGGTTGTGCCACGGTGGCCAAAGGGTGGCGATCAGATGGTGATCCATGCCGATCTCTTTCCCGATAATGTGCTGATGCGCGGCGATATCGTCACCGGCTTGATCGATTTCTACTTCGCCTGCACCGATCTCAGGCTCTACGATCTGGCGATCATGCATTCTGCCTGGTGCTTCGATCCGCCTGGAAATCACTACCAGGCCGATGTCGGACAGGCGCTGATCGAAGGCTATGCGGAGCGATTTCCGCTAAGCATGGGCGAGCGCGCGATCCTGCCGACGCTGGCGATGGGTGCCTGCATCCGCTTCGCGCTGACCCGCGCCTGGGACTGGCTCAACACCCCCGCCGACGCGCTCGTGACGCGCAAGGATCCGCGCGCCTACACGCGCCGCCTGGCTTTCTACGCCAACAACGGCGGACAGGTTTTTCTATGACCGAACTTAGCCATGTCGAGATCGCCACCGATGGCGCGTGCAAGGGCAATCCCGGCCAAGGCGGATGGGCGGCAATCATCCGATCGGCCGGCCATGAGAAAGAGATCTCAGGCGGTGAGCGAGAGACGACCAATAACCGTATGGAATTGCGGGCCGCAATCGAAGGCTTGAACGCGCTCAAACGCCCCTGCCGCGTGACGCTGTCGACCGATAGCCGCTATGTGATGGATGGTCTTACCAAATGGGTCGCCGGTTGGCAGCGTAACGGTTGGAAGACCGCAGCCAGGCAGCCGGTGAAGAATGAAGACCTTTGGCGCGCCCTGCTCGATGCCGCCAAACCACACCGAATCGAATGGGTCTGGGTCAAGGGCCATGCCGGCCATCCCGATAATGAGCGTGCCGATAAGCTCGCCTGCGCCGAAGCGTTGGTTTTCGCACGGAAACCTGCGCGCGCTGCGCCGTTCTCCGCTTGAAGGAGAAACGAAAGTGAGCGTCGCATTCCGTCGCGAGAGTGACGAGGAGCATAAGGAGCCGCGGTTCGAACTGCCGATTCCGCCCGGGCCCAATCTGGTGACGCCGCGCGGCCTATCGCTGATCCAGGCGCGCGTCGCGGAACTGGAGGCGGAGGACGGCGGCGATGAAGCGGCGCTGGCCGATCGCGCACGCGATCTGCGCTATTGGCGGCAGCGGTTGGCGACCGCCCGGCCCGCTCCGCCGCCGCCTGAGGACGAAGTCGCTTTCGGATCGAAGGTGAAGTTCAGGCTCAACAAAGCCATCCAGACGATTGAGATCGTTGGTGATGATGAAGCTGATCCCGCACAAGGCCGGGTATCGTTCGCCGCGCCTCTGGCGCGCGCGATGATCGGCGGCGGCGTGGGTGACATGGTCGAGTTCGCCGGCCGCGAGGACGCGATCGAAGTTCTGGCCATCCTGAAATAGCCCGTCTTTATCGAAACCGACCGGGTGCGTAGGGCTCGAGATCGATGTGCGCGACCCAGTCCGGCATCGGCTGCTCCAGAAGCAGGGCCGCGCCGATCGCGGCAGCGGCGGGGGCGGTCTGGATACCGAAACCGCCCTGCCCGGCGAACCAGAAGAACCCCGGCGCCTGTGGGTCGAAGCCGTAGATGGGCGCTCGATCGGGCGCGAAGCTTCGCAGCCCCGCCCAGGCGCGCTCCCGCTTGACGACTTGCCACGTCATCGCCTGCTGGAAGCGATCGATGGCGACCGCAATATCGATCTCCTCGGGTGCGACATCATGCGCCGGGCAGGCGGTTTCGTCATGCGGCGTCAGCCAGATTCGTCCGCCCGCCTCCGGCTTGAAATAGAAGCGACCGGCGGCGTCCATCACCAGCGGCAGATCCGCCGCCGCCGGTGGATCGGTGAGCAGCTGGATAACCGTGCGGCGGTGCGGTGTCACGGCAATGGCCATCGCCCCTGCCATCCGCGCGATCGTGGTGGCCCATGCGCCAGCGGCGTTGACGACGAGCCCCGCCGCCACATCCCCCGCCCGTGTTGTCAGACGCCAGCCGCTGCCGGTGCGAGCAGCCTCCCTGACGGGCGCGTTGAGGAGTAGACCGACACCCGCGTGACGGGCCTCCGTGAGTATGGCGGTGTGATATGCGGCGACATCGATGTCTTGGCAGCTAGGCTCGAACAGAGCGCGTCCGAATTGTGGCGCCAAGCCGGGCAGAAGGGCGTGCAGCGCGGCGGGCCCAACCGGCTCCAGGAGAGGCGCGCCTCCCGCAAATTCCGCCGCCAGCGCCGCAAGTGCCCCATCCCCTTCCGGATCGGCGATGTGGAGGCAGCCGCGGGGGCTAAGATAGGGCGCCAGCGCAGCCGCCGATGCGGTTGTCAGCGGCTGCACGGCCGGCCCGCCATAGCTTTCGGACCAGAAGGCAGCCGATCGTCCCGTGGCATGATAACCCGGCTGCGCTTCCGCCTCGATCAGCAACACGCGCGCACGGCGTCCGATCGCTGCGGCTAGGCTCGCGCCTGCGATGCCGGCCCCGATGATCGCAATGTCCGTACTGTGCATCGGCCGCGGTTACGGTTTCGCAAGGCCTGTCGTCTAGCGGTTCGGCAATGAACGCGGTTCAAATCGTCCTGCTGGCGTTGCTCGCCGCGCTGCTCGTGACCGCGGTGGTGACCGATCTGCGCGCGCGGACGATCGCGAATCGCCTCAATCTGGCAGTGGCCGCGCTCGGCATCGTCTGGTGGTTCGCATCCGGCTTGGGCCTCGCGGTCATCGGATTACAGGTGGCCGGCGCGCTGGCCGTGCTGCTGCTCTTCGGTCTCGCCTTTGCGCTGGGCGCCATGGGCGGGGGCGACGTCAAGCTGATCGCGGCGCTGGCGCTCTGGCTGCCGCCCCTGCTCCTGATCAAATTGCTCATCCTGATGAGCATCGGTGGCGGCCTGCTGACGCTGGTGATGATCGCCGTGAAGATCGGCCGCCGTAGCGAGGGAGGAATCGAAATCCCCTATGGCGTGGCGATCTCAGGAGCAGCCCTGATGGTCATGGCCAACGATATCTTAACCATCCCCCGCCCATAACGCGCTTTGCTTGCCACGGGGTGAGCGAGTGAAGGGTGTTTGAGGCATGAATCCTCGCAAGGTAATGGTCATGGCAGGCGCGCTGATTTTCGCGCTTTGCTGCGCTTTATTCGCGCGCAATCTGGTGAGCGGAGAAGCCGCTGCACCGGCCAATGCGGCTTTGCCCGCGCCTGCACCGCTCGGCCCCGAAGTGCTTGTCGCGATTCGCACGCTCACCCCCGGCACGATCGTCACCCCCGATGCCTTCCGGTATCAGCCCTGGCCCAAAGATCTGGTCGAGAAGGCCTATTTTGTGCGCGGCGAGCAGGCTGTCCAGTCGATCAACGGCTCGGTCGTTCGCTATCCGGTCACCGCAGGCCAACCGCTGACGCAGGGCGCGCTGGTTTCGCCTGGCGATCGCGGCTTCCTTGCCGCGGCGCTCGGCCCGGGGATGCGCGCGGTCACGATCTCGGTTTCCGCGCAGAGCGGCGTCGCGGGCTTCATCTTCCCGGGCGATCGCGTCGATCTCTTGCTCACGCAGACAGTGAACGGCGGCGGCGACGGACAGCCGCTGCGCACGACCGAGACAATCGTTCAGAACATGCGTGTGCTGGCGACCGATCAGCATACCGACAAGACCGTGAACGATGCGGGCAAGACGCAGGTGGCCATCTTCTCGAACGTCACCGTCGAGGCCACGCCCAAGATCGGTGAGAAGATCGCCGTGGCGCAGGCGCTCGGCACGCTCAGCCTCGCGCTCCGCCCGATTGCCGACGATCGCATGGAGCTCGAGCGGCAGATCGCCGCGGGTGAGATCAATGTCCCCGAGGTCAATAATGGCAAGGCCGAACAGCAGATGCTGCTGCAGGTCGCATCCCGCCCGATCGAAAGCGACACGGTGACAACCGGCGCGGATGTAAGCCGCTTCCAGCGGAGTAACGTGCCGGGAAAAGCTTCGGCGCCGGTAGCGGCGCCGGCCCCGACAGCACCGAGCCTCTTCCGCCCCCGCGGCGGCACCATCGCCATCGCGCGCGGCCAGACCGTGACCGAAACGCCCGTGGGGGGAATGAACTGATGCGCGTTACCATCAATCGTGGCGTATTGCTCGCCGCCGCCATGGCAATGCCTGCTCCCGCTGATGCCGCCCCGGCCGACAAGGCCGACGCCGTTGCGATCGGCGCAGCCGATGCCGCCACCGTGCTGGTGCCCAGCGATAGCGCGAACCCGACTCATGCCGAGCTGCCCGCTCGCGCCATCGCGCTCTCGATCGGCACCGGCCAGCTGATCCGTCTTCCTCGTCCGATTTCCGGCATGTTCATTGCGGACGACAAGATCGCCGACGTCCAGGTTAAGAGCACGACGCAGGTCTATCTCTTCGCCAAGGCCGCGGGCGAAACCAGCGTGTTCGCCACCGACAAAAGCGGTGCCGTCGTCTGGTCCGCCACCGTGCGCGTCGGCAACAATATCGCGGGCGTGGGTTCTATTCTCCGTGCGGCAATGCCCGATAACGACGTCACCGCGACGCCGATCGGCGCAAACGTCGTGCTGCTTACCGGCACCGTCCTCGGTCCCAAGGACGCCGAAGAGGCGCAGACGCTTGCCGAGGCCTATCTCGGCAAGGATGCGACCGTGCTCAACCATCTCAAGGTGGCTACGCCGCAGCAGGTGAGCTTGCATGTCAAGATCGCAGAGGTCAGCCGTTCGGTAGCGCGTGATATCGGCGTCAACATTACGAACCGCGGACATGGCAATCCGATCTTCAGCATCGGTCAAGGTAGCCCAGGCACGATTTCGACCAACGCGAACAATACCGTGGATCCCGCCAGTGGCGCTACGCCCGGATCGACGATCTACAGCTTTGCGCAGGGCGCGCTCGGCACCACGCTGGGTCTTGCCGGGCATGCGTTCGGCGCAGATATCCTTTCGACGCTCAATCTGGCCGAGCAGAGCGGCCTGGTCACGACGCTCGCCGAGCCGAATCTCGTCGCCATGTCGGGCGAGACGGCGAGTTTCTTGGCGGGCGGCGAAATCCCGATTCCGCAGAGCCAGGGTCTCGGCGCTGTTTCGGTTCAGTATAAGGAGTATGGTGTAAGCCTTTCTTTTACGCCAGTTGTCATGTCAAGCGGCCGCATCTCGATCCGCGTTCGCCCCGAGGTTTCCGAGCTGTCTGACGCCGGCTCGGTCAAACTCAACGGCTTTACCATCCCGTCCCTCACCACCCGCCGGGTCGAAACGACGGTAGAGCTGGGATCCGGTCAAAGCTTCGCGATCGGCGGTCTGTTGCAGAACACCCACAATAACAGCCTGGATAAGGCGCCGATGCTGGGTGATCTGCCGGTGATTGGCGCTCTCTTCCGCTCGAACAGCTTCCGCAAGCAGGAGACCGAGCTGGTGGTTGTCGTCACGCCTTATATCGTGAAGCCGGTAGATGCGGCGCGGATCGCTCTTCCCACCGATGGCTACCGTTCGCCGACGACCGCGGACCGCGTGTTGCTCGGCAAGATGAGCGATGCCGCGCCTCCTCCGCCCGTGCCGGTCGCCGTGCCCAGCCCGGGCTTGCAGTGATGGAACTCTTCATGCGCCTACCGTACCGTTTCGCTATCATGATGCCGTTGATCGCGCTTTCCGCCTGTTCGGCAGGCGAGCGCGGCATGAACTCCCCGCATCAGCCGCTGGTGAGCCCGCAGGCCGCCACCGTGCCGAACTGTCCGGATTGGAGCGACAAGGATCGCCCGACCACAGACGCGCAAGCTGCCAATTACGGATGCGCAACCGCGGTGAATCTGGCGGCGATGATCGCGGATCCCACCGATCTGCTGCACGGCAAGAATGAAAACGGATCGCGGGTGGAGGTATCGGTCCGTGCGATACGCTCTTGGCGTAAGGTCGCGCCGACCATTGAGGCGGGAATCGAAAAAGTTTCCTCGAAGGGCGGCAACTAATGAATGCTCCCTTTTCCGGGCGCGTTCAGCCACGCGATCCCTTCAGCGCATTTCTGAGCGACCATGAATCCGAAAACGCCTCACGCGGCGTCGCCGGCACGCTTGGCTGGCCTGCCGAACGCATTCACAACGGTGGCATCCGCTATGCGATCCAGACGCTTGCGGTAACAGCCAGCCCCAGCGTTTTGCTTGTCGATCTGTCCGAAGCTGCCAATCCGCTGGAAGAGGTCGATGCATTGGCCGAAGTCTGCGAACCTGGCACGATCGTGATAACCTGCGGCACCACCAACGATGTACGCCTGTACCGGGAGCTGATCAATTTCGGCATTCACGATTATCTGGTGAAGCCCTTCTCTCAAGAGCAACTGCATGAAGTCATCATGCAGGCCCAGCTTCAGCAGAGCGAGGCGCAAGAGCGCGTCGAAGTCGCAAAAACCCCGCACAATCTGACGGCGGTGATCGGCGTGCGCGGCGGTGTCGGCGCGACCACGATTGCGGTGTCGCTCGCATGGCTGCTGGCCGAGCACAAGCAGCGCAACACCGCTCTCCTCGATCTCGACGTCCATTTCGGCACAGGGGCACTGTCCTTCGATATCGAGCCCGGCCGCGGGCTTACCGACGCGATCGAGAACCCGAGCCGCATCGACGGTCTGTTCATCGAACGCGCGCTGGTAAAGGCGCACCCTCGGCTCGGTGTGCTCTCCGCCGAGGCGCCGATGCACACGCCACTGAACGGCGAAAGCGATGCTTTCCTTCAGTTGCAGGAGGAGCTGCGCAACGCTTTTCCGTTCACCATCGTCGATCTGCCGCGGCACATGCTGATCCAGCATCCCGCGCTGATGCAGATCGTGAATGTCGCCATCGTCGTCACCGATCTCACGCTGGCCGCAACGCGCGATACCATTCGCCTACTGTCCTGGCTGAAGAGCAATGCGCCTTCGAGCCAGGTTGTGCTCGTCGCCAATCATGTTTCGAGCGGCGCCGTGGACGAGATCGATCGCAAATCGTTCGAAGCTTCGATCGAACGTTCCGTCGATATCCTTGTCGCAGCTGAACCCAAGCTGGCGGTGCAGGCAGCCAAGCTCGGCAAGCCCTTCATCGAGATTGCGCGCTCCAGCAAGGCCGGCAGCGCCCTTACCGCCCTCGTCGACCGGCTCAGCAGCGAAGAGGCGCCTACCAAGAAGGCCGGCTCGCTGCTGGATAAGCTCGCCGATTTACGCAAGTTGCTCGACAAGGGTGGGAAGAAGCCTGCCGCCAAATGATGATCGTAGCGGTCCTCTTCGTTTTGGGCAGCGGGCTCACGCTGGGCGCGCTGCTCAGCGGCAGCGGTGCCGATAAGGCTCGCAAGCGGCGACTGGAAGCGCTGCGTGCCCGCCATGTCGAAGGCAATGTCGAAACCCAGATGCGCCGGATATCGGCCAACCGTCAGAACAACGTCACCGGCATCTGGGCGCTGCTCCCGCGCCGTGAGTTGCTTGAGCGACGGTTGGCGGCTACCGGCAAGCCCTGGACCGTCACCAATTATATGATCGCCTCTGGGGTGCTGGTCGTCGTCGCCTGGGCCATTCTTCTCATGCGGGGCATGCCGCTGCTGATCACCTTCAGCCTCGGCATCGTGATCGGCGCCGGCCTGCCGCACTGGCTGATCGGTCGCATGGGCAAGCGCCGCGCCGCCAAGTTCGTCGCCAAATTCCCGGACGCGATCGAGCTTCTGGTGCGCGGTCTGCGATCGGGGCTGCCGATTTCCGAGACGATCGGCGTTGTCGGGCGTGAAGTCCCCGATCCCGTCGGCACCGAATTCCGCACTGTCGCCGACAAGATGAAGATCGGCCGCACCATGGACGCCGCACTGCAGGATAGCGCGGACCGGCTGCAAACCTCGGAATTTCAATTCTTCGTGATCAGCCTGGCGATCCAGCGCGAAACCGGCGGCAACCTAGCCGAGACGCTTTCCAACCTTGCGGAGGTGCTGCGCAAGCGGATGCAGATGAAGCTCAAGGTTGCGGCGATGTCGTCCGAATCCAAGGCATCTGCCTACATCATCGGCTCGCTGCCCTTCATCGTCTTCGGCCTGATCATGTGGATCAACCCGACATATATGGGGGGCTTCTTCCATGACCCGCGGCTGATGATCGCGGCCGGCGGCGGCGCGGTCTGGATGGGGCTCGGCGTGTTCATCATGGCCAAGATGATCAATTTCGAGATCTGATCGGATGGGCTTTTTCACCTCGATCAACATGACGTGGATCGCGACATTTATGTCGGTCGCGGCACTCGGCAGCCTTATCGTCTTTTTCTGGGCGGCGACGACCGCGCGCGATCCGATGACGCGGCGCGTGAAGGCGCTCAACGCCCGGCGCGAGCAATTGAAAGCCGGTATCACCGCCTCCACCCGCAAGCGCACACCGCTCAACAAGAAGAGCCAGTCGACCGATCGGATGCGGAAGATCCTTGCCTCGCTCAAGGTGCTGCAAGGCACGCAGATACGCGAAGCGCAGATCAAACTCGCCCAGGCCGGTATCCGCACCAAGGATACGGCGATCACGGTGATCTTCGGCCGCCTCGTGCTGCCCGTGGTGCTGGGCGGGGGTGTCGTCATCGCGGTTTATGGGTTCGGCTGCTTTTCCGATTGGAGCTGGATCAAGCGCTATCTGCTCGTCGCGGGCAGCTTGATCGGCAGCTACAAGGCGCCGGACATCTATCTCAAGAACCTGATCACCAAACGTACCGCCGCGATCCACAAGGGCATCGCCGATGCGCTCGATCTGCTGGTGATTTGCGCCGAGGCTGGCCTCACCGTCGATGCCGCCTTCGCCCGCGTGGCGCGGGAGCTGGGCAAAGGCTATCCGGAGCTTGCCGACGAGATGGCGCTGACCTCGATCGAGCTCGGTTTCCTCACCGATCGCCGCCAGGCGTTTGAAAATCTCACCTCGCGCGTGAAGCTCGAATCCTTGCGCGGGGTCGTCACGACGATGATCCAGACCGAGAAGTACGGCACCCCGCTTGCCTCTGCGCTGCGTGTCCTCACCGCCGAATTCCGCCATGAGCGAATGATGAAGGCCGAAGAAAAGGCCGCGCGCCTGCCCGCGATCATGACCGTGCCGCTGATTCTCTTCATCCTGCCGGTGTTGTTCATCGTGATCCTGGGGCCGGCCGCCTGCTCGATATCGGACAATATGTTCAAGAATTGAGGCGCCGGTTGACGGAGCGCGGCGACGGCTTAGTCGTAGGTCAGCGCAATATTGTCGGAGAGCCTCCATGCCCACCTTCACGACCAACCAGTGGGTCGTCGTCTTTCTCGTCCTTTTGCTCGGCTGGCTACTGGGGCTGATCTCGCGCTCGGGCGGTGCCAAGTGGCGGCGCGCCTATGAAGCCGAACGCGACGGCCGGATCGAGGAAAACCGCGAGCATGCCGCCGCCCTCGAGGCCGCCAACGCGCGCATCGCCGAACTGGAGCGCACGCGGCCCGTGGTGACCAAGGCTCCCGTCGCGGCACCCTTGGCAAGCACCGAAACGCTGGACCTCACCCGCGACGATCTGGCGCGTATCCGCGGCGTCGGCGCGGCGGGGCAGCGGCGGCTCAACGATGTCGGCATCTATCGCTACGCCGACATCGCCTCGCTGACGCCCGCCGATGAGACGGCGCTGGAGGAGAAGCTCGGCGCCGATCCCGGCTATATCGAGCAGGAAGGTTGGCGCGAGCAGGCCGCTTTGCTCGCTGATGGTAAGCTCGACGAGCACCAGACCCGCTTCGGCTGAGCGTCTTACTCCCGCGGCGGCTTCATGCCGTGCTTCGGCGGACGCGCGGCGCGATTGTCGCCCCCGCCCAGCTTGGGCAGTTCGTCGCGGGTGATCGCGCCATCGTGATTGACGTCGAGCAAGGCGAAGCGGCGTGAGGCCGCGGCCAGGAACTCCTGTTCGCTGACGCCGCGGTTGAAATCGGTATCGGCTGCAATCACCGGTTCGGGCAGCGCCAGATAGGAATATGGCGTCACGCCTTGTCCGGCGGGATCGAACTTGGGCTTGGATTCGGGCGCGCTGCCATCGCCATTGTCCTGAATTGGGTGGCCGAAATTCTCGTCGATCGGGCCGCCGCCGGTGATGCCGGTTTCCGGCGCAATCACCTGCTCATAATGCTCGATCTCCTCAGGCCCGATCTCATGATCATGATCCCGGTCGAGGATCGCAAAAAAGCGCATCGCATCGGCGCGGAACTCGGCGAGCGTGATCTTGCCGTCATGATTGGTATCGGCCTGGGCGAACCATGCTTCGGCATTATCGGGCGCGTCGCGGAACGGCTCGCCCATCGGGCTGAAGAACAGGCGCCCGGCATGCTCGTGCGGCACAGGCTGGGCGAGCGCCGAGGTGGCGGCGCCGATCAGCGCGATCAGGGGGAGGGTTGCTTTGGTCACGCCCGCCCATCTGCCATTGGACGCGGCGGCAAGGAAGGGCAAAGCTGCGTTGGCTCCACGGATCTGGTCACTCGCTGGGCGCCAGAGCCTTGGATCCATGTCGCCCTCGCGGTGGACCGATACCGCCGCCGTCAAGCTTGGGCAATTCATCGAAGGTGATGATGCCATCGTGATTGGGATCGAGCAGGGCGAAGCGGCGTGAGGCGGCGGCGAGGAATTCCTGTTCGCTGACGCCGCGGTTGAAATCGGTGTCGGCGGCAATCACCGGTTCGGGCAGCGCCAGATAGGAAAAGCGTGCGGCGCCCTGTTTGGAGGGATCGAAGGCGGGCGCGCTCGGATGATCGCTACCGCTCGCGCTATCCGGCGAAGCGCCGCCGCCCATCCCGCCGCCTCGGCCGCCGCCGCCCATACCCCCACCATGTCCGCCGCCCATGCCGCCTCGTCCGCCGCCGCGATGCCCGCCGCCTTGTTGTCCGCCAGACCTTGGCGCGCCGTCCCCGAAACCGCCCCCGCTTGCCGTCTCGGGGGCGATCACCTGCTCGTAATGGTCGATCTCCTCGGGCCCGATCTCATGATCGTGATCAGTATCGAGCGTGGCGAAGAAGCGCAGCGCATCGGCGCGGAATTCGGCCAGCGTCAGGCGTCCGTCATGGTCGGCATCGGCCTGGGCGAACCAGGCGGCGGCATTGTCGGGCGAGTCGCGGAACGGCTCGCCCATCGGGCTGATGAACAGCCGTCCGCCGTGCTGTCCGCCATAACCGTGATGAAAGCCCTCCGGCGGCGGCGCGGATTGCGCGGCCAGCGGCGCCGCCGATCCCAGGAGAGCAGCGGCGACGAGCGCGCGGGGACTCACCGCCGCCAGCCGTTGGCCTGTGCGGTGAGGAAGGAGAAGGAGGCCTGGCCGGTCTGGCCGATCGGTACGGTGGTGCTGCCCCAGAGCGCGCGGTGGCCGCCGGTGCCGACCTCCATCCCCATTTCGCCATGGATCTTGCGCGGATTGCCGTTGAGCGGGAGCGTGTCATCGCCCTCCGCCGCGCGATCGAGCACCGCAGCGCGCTCCGCCGGGCTTAACGCCACCACCGCATTATCGGCGTGCGCGGCCGCAGCCGTTATAGTCAGTATCATCGCACCCAACACGCCACGCATTCCGGCACCTCCGACGATCCATCCAAGCTCGCCCGCCCCTGACGGACGGCTGAACGAAGCTGAAGGGAGCCCCTTTTGAACAGCACGCATTGATTGCCCGCCGTACTCGGCTAGCATGGTCCTATGCGCATCCCCTCCCTGCTCCTAGCCACCGCCCTTCCCGCCATCGTCGCCGCTCAGCCGGCATCACCCCCCTCGCCGCGCGCCGCGGCCTGGTGGGGCGACATATCGGTGTTGGCCGATGATAAGATGGAGGGGCGGCTGACCGGATCGCCCGGTTATCTGCGTGCCGCTGCCCATGTCGAGGCACGGATGAAGGCGCTGGGGCTGCAGCCTGCGGGCGAGGCAGGCGGCTATCGCCAGTCCGTCGCGTTCGAACAGCAGCGGATCGATGCGGCGAGATCGAAGGCATCGCTGCTGGGCGCGGACGGCAAGGTGACGCCGCTGCCGATCGGTGACGCGATGATCATCGGCGCGGGCGGCGGCCCCCGCCCCGTCCACGTCGATGCGCCGTTGGTGTTCGTCGGCTACGGCCTGCGTCTGCCGCAATCGGGCTATGACGATTTCAAGGGGCTGGACCTCAGGGGCAAGATCGCGGTGGTGATCGCGGGTGGTCCCGCCGATCTGCCCGGCCCCGCCAAATCGGCGGCGCGCAATGCCCGCAACGCCTTGCTCGGGGAACTCGGCGCGGTGGGTGTGATCGGGCTGACGCCGCCCAAGCAGGTCGAGATTCCCTGGGCGAGGACCAGAGTGCTGGCCTCGCAGAGCGGCATGTATCTTGCCGACAAGGCCTTGCGGGAAACGCCCGATGACTTTCTGAGCGCCAGCTTCGATCCCGCGCAGAGCGAAGCGCTGTTCGCCGGATCGGGCCACAGCTTTGCCGAGCTGGCGGCGGTTTCCGACGCGAGCGGAGCGATGCCTACCTTCGCGCTGCCGGCGCGGCTGCAAGCGACGATTGCCGCGTCGCGATCCACGCTGACCTCGCCCAACGTGATCGCCAAGCTGGAGGGATCGGATCCCAAGCTGCGCGATCAATATGTCGTGCTTTCCGCGCATCTCGATCATCTCGGCATCGGCGAGCCGATCGCGGGCGACCGGATCTACAATGGCGCGATGGACGATGCTTCCGGCGTGGCGAGCGTGCTCGACATCGCCGAGCGGATCGCCAAGGGGCCGCGGCCGAAACGATCGATCCTGTTCGTGATCGTCACCGCCGAGGAGAAAGGCCTGCTGGGATCGACCTATTATGCCCGCCGCCCGACCGTGCCCAAGACCGCGATCGTCGCCGATCTCAATTTCGATATGCCGCTGCCGCTGTGGCCGCTGAAGACCGTGCTGGTGCAGGGCGATCACGAAAGCACGCTCGGCGATCCGGCGCGCGCCGTCGCCGCCGCGCAGGGGCTGCGGCTGATCGCGGACCCCCTGCCCAACCGCAACAGCTTCGTGCGCACCGATCAGTTCAGCTTCGTCAAGGCGGGCGTCCCCGCGCTGTCGTTCAAGTTCGGCTTCGAGCCCGGCACGCCCGAATTCCAGATCGAACATGATTGGCGCGCCACCCGCTATCACGCCCCATCCGACGATCTTAACCAGCCGGTGATGAAGGAGGAGGCGATCAAGCTCGACGATTATGTCGCCGCGCTCGCGGTGGCGGTGGCCAACGATCCGGCGCGGCCGGCCTGGCTTCCGACCAGTCCGTTCCGCGCTTACGCCGAAGCGAAGTAACGGGGGTCAGCAGCCGCCGTTCCTGAGCGCATTCCCTCCAATCCTTCCCCGCCAGGGGGAGGTGGCGCCGAAGGCGTCGGAGGGGGAGGACGGAGGCCAACCATCATGGAACGTCGCGTCTTCCCCCTCCGTCAACTCCGTTGACACCTCCCCCTGACGGGGGAGGATTGATGGTCAACGTCTCCGACCTAGACCTTTTAGAGGTCGTCATCTTCCGACGGGCCGACCATCAGCGCATCGGCGACATCGTCGGTCTTGCCGCGGATCGCCTTTTCGAGGCGTTCGCAGATCTCGGGATTTTCGCGGAGATAGACTTTTGAATTCTCGCGGCCCTGGCCGATGCGGATGCTGTCATAGCTGAACCAGGCGCCCGATTTCTCGACCACGCCCGCCTTGACGCCAAGATCGAGGATCTCGCCGACCTTGCTGATCCCCTCGCCATACATGATATCGAATTCGACCTGCTTGAACGGCGGCGCGACCTTGTTCTTGACCACCTTCACGCGCGTCGTGTTGCCAACGATATCGTCACGGTCCTTGATCTGGCCGGTGCGGCGGATATCGAGACGGACTGAGGCATAAAACTTCAAGGCGTTGCCGCCCGTGGTCGTCTCCGGATTGCCGTACATCACGCCGATCTTCATGCGCAGTTGGTTGATGAAGATGACCAGCGTCTTGGACCGCGAGATCGAGCCGGTGATCTTGCGCAGGGCCTGGCTCATCAGCCGCGCCTGCAGGCCGACATGGCTATCGCCCATCTCGCCCTCGATCTCGGCCCTCGGCACCAGCGCCGCGACCGAATCGACCACCAGCACATCGATCGCGTTGGACCGGATAAGCGTATCGGTGATCTCCAGCGCCTGTTCGCCGGTATCGGGCTGCGACACGACCAGCTCATCGACATCGACGCCCAGCTTCTTGGCATAGACGGGATCGAGCGCATGTTCGGCATCGACGAAGGCGGCGGTGCCGCCGGCCTTCTGCGCCTCAGCAATCACGTGGAGCGCCAGCGTGGTCTTGCCCGAGCTTTCCGGCCCGTAGATTTCGATGATGCGGCCACGCGGTAGGCCACCGATACCGAGCGCGATATCCAACCCCAGGCTACCCGTGGAGATCGACTCGATCTCGACCTTCTCGCGGCTGCCCAGCTTCATCGCCGAACCTTTGCCGAACGCGCGATCGATCTGCGCGAGCGCGGCTTCCAATGCTTTCTGCTTATCCATCTCGGCCTTTTCGCGCTCCCCGCCGATCAGTTTCAACTGTGCCGCCATGATGTCGCTCCTTGCCCGAATCCGTCGAGGAGCATCATATACCGCAAATGTTCCAGAAGAACAAGAGTAGAACTAACCCGTCTTTCCCACTTTTTCGAGCGCCACGCGCACACCCTCCATCGTGAAGGGCTTGGAGAGCTGCGGGCGATCGGCATGCTCCGCCGGCGGCGGCGAGACATGGCCGCCGGTCGCCAGCACGAAGGGCTTGCCCGCCGCCGCCAGCGCATCGGCCACCGGCCAGCACGGCCCATCCCGCAAATTCACATCGAGGATCGCAACATCGAAGCCGCCTTCCGCAACGCGCGGCACGCCATCGGCAACGCTGTCGACCGTGCCTGCGAATTTATGGTCGAGAATGTCGATGAAATCTTCGATCATCATGGCGATCAGAGGTTCGTCCTCGATCACCAATACGGAAAGCGGCGTCGTCATGGATGCGCTCTTAGCGGCGTCGGCGCCGGAGGCCAATCCATTAGGCCGGCATCAGCGCATCGTGCGCGGCCTGGCCGATCTGCTGGACGGAGAAGGGCTTGGGCAGGAAGGCGACATCTTTCAGCTCGATCGAGCTGCGCAGTTGCTCCTCGGCATAGCCGGACATGAAGATGATCTTCATCTCCGGGAAACGCTGCCGGGCATGGCTGACAAGCGTGGGCCCGTCCATCGCGGGCATGACGACATCGGTGATCAGCAGATCGAACCGCTCGCCACCGATATCGTCCAGCAGCTCCAGCGCCTCCTCGCCGTTGGTGGCGGTGAGCACGCGATAGCCCTGCCGCGTCAGCGCGCGCTCGGCGACGGCGCGGACCATCGTCTCATCCTCGACGAGCAGGATCGTCCCCGATCCCCAGAGCTCGCCGGCCTGGCCCTCGACGCGGACCGGCGCGGCCTCGGCCTCGCCCGCGTCCGCCGCACCGGCTTCGTGAACCGGAAGGTACATTACGAAGCTGGTGCCGTGCCCAACGTCCGATTCGGCGAAGATGAAGCCGTCGGTCTGCTTGACGATGCCGTAGACGGTGGAAAGCCCCAGCCCCGTGCCCTTGCCCACCTCCTTGGTGGTGAAGAAGGGCTCGAAGATCTTGGAGAGATTGTCCTGCGGGATGCCGAAGCCGGTATCGGAGACCTTGAGCGCGGTATAATCCTGGATCGGCATGATGTCGCTGCGCATCCGCCGCACATCGCGCGCCGGGACGGCGAAGGTCTCGAGCGTCACGCGGCCCCCTTCGGGCATGGCGTCGCGGGCGTTGACCGCGAGATTGACGATCACCTGCTCCAGCTGCCCGGGATCGGCGCGGACCGTGCCGAGGTTGCGGCCATGCTTGACCTCCAGCCGTACGGTCTCACCGAGCAGGCGGCGGAGCAGGTTGGTGATCTCGGAAATGACCTCGGGCAGCTGCAGGAGCTGGGGCCGCAGCGTCTGCTGGCGCGAGAAGGCGAGCAGTTGGCGCGTCAGAGCGGCGGCGCGGTTCGAATTGTGCTTGATCTGCTGGATATCGTCATAATCGATATCGCCGGGCATGTGGCGCATCGCCATCAGATCGCAGTGGCCGATGATCGCGGTCAGGATGTTGTTGAAATCGTGCGCGACGCCACCGGCGAGCTGGCCCACCGCCTGCATCTTGGTCGCCTGCGCGATCTGGCGCTTGAGCTTCGATTCCTCGCTATTGTCCTTGAGGCTGAGCAGCACCGCCGCCTCGCCCAGGCCCTTGGCGTTGGCGATGGTTAGCGCGACAGGCTCGTCGGGTTTGGAGGCGAGCCGCACCGCGAGATCGCCGGGCAACGCTCGGCCGGCGGTGAAGCGGCGCACCGCCTCGATCACCGCAGCCTTGTCCTCCTTGACGACCAGATCGCTCGGGTAAACCGCGGCATCGGGGCGGGCGAGACCGGCGGCGCGCGCGAAGGCTTCGTTCAGGAACAGGAAGCGCCCGTCGCGCTCGGCAAGCGCGATGCCCAGCGGCAGCATCGCCAGCAGTTCGTGAAGGTGGCCGGTGGCGGCGCGGCGCGCGGCGGCGGCGGTCAGCGCATCGGGATCCTCGTCGAGCAGCAGGAAGGCGGTGGCGCCCGCGATCGGCGTCTCGCCATCATTCTCGCTCTCGCCCGACTCCTGCGTCTCGAGCGGGATGGCGACGACGCGCAGCGGCGCCGAATCCTCCCCCTCCCGGGTCAGGCGGATCTGGCCCTCCTCGCTCATTTCGATCAGGCCGGTGAGCGGCAGGCCGGCGATCGCGGCATCGTCCTGTCCCGTTGCGCGGCGGCGGAAGCCCTCGTTGCCGCCGATCAGGCTGCCCCCGGCATCGACCAGCGCGAGCATCACTCCGGCGTGGCCCAGCCGATCGCCCATCAGGCCGTTCGCCATCGCCAGCGTCGCCTCGACCAGATCGTGGCGGTGCGACGGGCGCAGTCGCCAGATCAGATATTCCTCGCCGCGGCCGCAGCGGCGCAGCCAGCCGACATAAGGCCGGCCGTTGACTTCCAGCTCCTCGACACGCGCCGTTCCGTCGCGCCAGGCGGTGCGCGCCGCCTCGATCAGCCGGCCCGATGCCTCGGGCACCAGCGGCAGATCACGTGGCGCCGGCAGACCGCCGAACATCTCCTCCCAGGCCGGGTTGGCGCAGACCATCCGCCCCATCCGCGTGGTGATCGCGGTCGGCGAGACTGCGTCTTCCAGCACGGTGCGGATGAGCGGCCAATCGGCGGCGGGGATCGCCCCCGCCACCGCGCGCGCCGGCCGCGTCAGCATCACGCCGGCCACCAGCCCTGCCCCCCCGAAGAAGCTGGCGAGCGGCACCGCCAGATCCATAGGCGCCAGCAATAGGCAGGCGCAGGCCGCCGAGAGCAAGGCCGCGCCGATCACGCCCGCAATCAGCAGGCGATCGTCCCGCCGCTGATCGGGGGAGGCCCAGAGGATCGGCGCGCTGCTCGCCATTTACCAGACCAGAACGCGCTGCTCGGGGGTCAGGTAGAGCTTGGTGCCGGGCGCGGGCTTGAAGGCATCGTACCAGGGCGCGAGATTGCGGACGATGTCGGTGCGCTGCGGCGAAGGCGAATGCGGATCCGTCAGCAGCCGCTGGCGCAGGTTCGCCTCGCGATAGTTGCGCCGCCACACTTGCGCCCAGCCGAGATAGAAACGCTGATCGCCCGTGAAGCCGTCGATCACCGGCGCCGCCTTGCCGTTCAGTGATTTGTGATAGGCATCGTAGGCGATCGTCAGCCCGGCGAGATCGGCCATATTCTCGCCAAGCGTCAACGCGCCCTTCACATGCATGCCGGGCAGCGGCTCATACTGATCATATTCGGCGACAAGCTTGCCCGTCATCGCCTTGAAGTTGCTCACATCCTGATCGGTCCACCAATTGGTCAGGCGGCCGTGCAGGTCATATTTGGCGCCCTGATCGTCGAAATGATGGCTGAGCTCATGGCCGATCACGGCACCGATGCCGCCGTAATTGACCGCCGGATCGGCATGCGGATCGAAGAAGGGCGGCTGCAGGATCGCGGCCGGGAAGACGATCTCGACCATGCCGAAATTGGCATAAGCGTTGATCGTCATCGGGGTCATGCCCCATTCCCAGCGATAGATCGGCTTGCCGAGCTTGTTCGCCTCATAATCGCTGTGCCATTCGCTCGAGCGCCAGCGGTTGCCGAAAGCGTCGCCTGCGGTGATCTCCAGCGAAGAATAGTCGTTCCAGCGTGACGGATAGCCGATCTTGGGGGTGAAGGCGGCGAGCTTGGCATGCGCCTTGACCTTGGTTTCCGGCGCCATCCACGTCAGCTTGTCGATCCGCGCGTCCATCGCGGCGATGATGTTCTTCACCAGTCGATCGGCCGCCGCCTTGGTCTCCGGCGGGAAATATTTGGCGACGTAGAGCTTGCCGACATCGTCCGTCAGCGCGCCGCTGGTGAAGGCCACCGCGCGCTTCCAGCGATCCTGCTGCTGCGGCACGCCCGAAAGCGCGGTGCCGGCGAAGGCGAACTGCTCCTGATCGAACGCGCGCGGCAGCACCGAGGCGTAACCGTCGATCGAACGGACGAGCAATTGATCCCTGAGCACGCCGATCGGCGCATCGGCGATCAGCTTGGCGATGCCGGAGACCGCGCTCGGCTCCGAGACGATCACCGTATCGACGGGTGTCTTCTGCTCGCGCAGGACGGTGACAAAATCAAAGCCAGGCGCGCTCTGGGTTAGCTGGGCGACGGTCATCTTGTTATAGGTCTTGTCGGCATCGCGTCGGTCGATCCGCGTCCAGCTGACCTTGGCGATCGCGGTTTCGAAATCGACGATCGCCTGCGCCCGAGCAGCGGCATCCTGCTCGCCCGCCAGCGTCAGCACTCTGGTCAGGTGGGTAAGATAGGCGGCCTTGGTCTGCGCGAGTTTGGGATCGGTGCTGAGGTAATAGTCACGGTCGGGCATACCCAGGCCGGACTGCGACACCTCCACCACGTAGACGTCCGGATTCTTGCTGTCCTGGCCGACGCCGGTATCGATCGGCGTGCCGATGCCGTGGCGGGAGGCATCGGCGGCGAGCGCGGCATAGCCGGCCTTGGTCTTGAGGCCCTTGATCTTGTCGAGCCAGGGCTGGATCGGCGTCAGCCCCTTGGATTCGATCGTGTTGGTATCGAGATAGGTGGCGTAAGCGATGCCGATCTTGCTGCTCGGATCGCCCTTCGCGGTTTCGAGGATGTCATGCGTGCGCTGATCGGAAAGATCACCAAGCACCTCGAACGAACCGTAGTTGGATTTGTCGGCGGGAATCTCGGTGGTCTTGCCCCAGGTGCCATTGCCATAAGCGTAAAAATCGTCGCCGGGCGCGACCGACTTGTCCATGCCGGCCTCGTCGAAGCCGAAGCTGCCGATCTGGGGTTTGTCACTAGCAAGCGCGGCCTGCTGGCCCTTCACCGGGCCGACAGCGGCGCCGACCGGTTTCTTCGCAATTTCCTTGGGCGTTTGCGCGATGGCGGGGACAGTCAGTGCGCTCGCGGCGAGCAGGAGGAACAAGGTCTTCGACATGTGGGGGCAACCCTCTTATTTTGTGATGCCCGAGCCTAGTCCCCGATGTTTAACAAGGAAATAGCGGGCTTATCCCCGTTCGCGCATCAATCGCTGCTGATCGCGCTTCCAATCACGGTCCTTCACCGTTTCGCGTTTGTCGTGAAGCTTCTTGCCCTTGGCGAGCGCGAGTTCGACCTTCGCCCGGCCGCGGCCGTTGAAATAGACCGCCATCGGGATCAGCGTCATGCCCTCGCGGCTGAGCGCCTTGTGCATCTTCTCGATCTCGCGCTCGTGCAGCAGCAGTTTGCGCGGGCGCCGCGGCTCGTGATTGAAGCGGTTGCCGAAATTATATTCGGGGATGTTGGCGTTGATCAGGCTGACCTGCCCATCCTTCACATCGGCATAGGCCTCCGCGATCGATCCCTCGCCGAAGCGCAGCGACTTTACCTCGGTGCCGGTCAGCGCGATGCCCGCTTCGAAAAACTCCTCAAGGAAAAACTCGAACCGCGCGCGCCGATTCTCGGCGACCACCTTCTTCTTCTCGAATTCCTGCGGGCGGGGACGGGCCATTTCAGAGGTATAACAAAACGAGCGGCACGATGGTGCCCGCAACCAGCAACACGAGCGAAATACGCCGCGTGGCCCGGCTGTTGATCGCGATGGTGACACCGAGAAGGGTCGAGCAGAATAGACCGACAGACAACAATGTAACGAAAATCTGCAGCGGCAGCTTGTTGTGCTTGGGCGGCGTCACAGCGTCCGGCTTGGCGCCGTTTCCTGTCGCGGCACCCGCCTTGGCAGGCTCATCCGGCTTCTTTGGCTTGCGCGCATGGGGCAGCGCCTGATCCTTGTGGACGGACGCCATCCATTTGATCCAACCCGGCGCGGCGGGCTGATCGGGCACGCGATAGGTCTGCACAGCACCGCTGACCGAAAACAGCAGCAGCATCGGGGCGAAGAACAGCCCCAGATACAGGTGCCATTCGCGGATCGACCGCAGCGTCGATGCCCTGAACGCCATCAAACGAGCCCGGCATGCGCAAGCGCGGCGTCCACCGCCTTGCGACTCGCGTCGCTCGGCCAGGTCATTGGCAGGCGGATGTCCTGCGGGAACTCGGGATGGAGCTTGCAAAGCGCATATTTCACCGGGCCGGGCGAGGCATCGCTGAACAAAGCGGTGTGGAGCGGGAACAGGCGATCCTGCAGCGCCAGCGCGTCCTGCCACCGGCCTTCGCGGCAGGCGGCCTGGAAATCGGCGCAGAGGCGCGGTGCGATATTGGCCGTTACCGAGATGCAGCCGGCCCCGCCCATCGCCATATGCGCGAGCGAGGTCTCGTCATTGCCGGAAAGCTGACAGAAATCGGGCCCGATCGCGAGGCGGTGGCCCGTCACGCGCTCCAGCTTGCCGCTGGCATCCTTGATGCCGACCACCGTCGGCAGCTTGGCGACCTCGGCCAGGGTCTCCACGCTGATGTCGGTCACGGTACGGCCCGGCACGTTATACACCACGATCGGCAGATCGCAGTGCTCGGCCAGATAGGTGAAGTGGGCGATGATGCCCTGCTGGTTGGGGCGGTTGTAATAGGGCAGCACGACCAGCGCGGCATCCGCGCCCGCCGCCTTGGCGCGCTGCATATGGCCGAGTGCGACGGTGGTGTGGTTCGATCCGCAGCCAGCGATCACCGGCACCCGCCCCGCCGATTGCTCGACGCAGAGCGCGACGACGCGATCATGCTCCTCGATCGACATGGTCGCCGCCTCGCCGGTGGTGCCGCAGGGCACCAGACCCGCCGAGCCGCTATCGATCTGCCAATCGACGAAGCGGCGGAAGGCCTCCTCATCCACCTTATCGTCCCGGATCGGCGTGACGAGGGCGGGAATCGAGCCGAAAAACATGGGTCTTCTCTTCACGTTGGGCGTAGGGAGCGCCATATTGGGCGCGCATGGACTCCAAGGAAGACCCCGCGCGGCGCCCGCCAGATAGGGAAGTGCCCCCTGCCCTGTCCAGCGGCGGCGCGCGCTGGACGCGCGTGCTGGCCCCGGCTGTGGTGCTCGCCTCGGTCGCCGCCGCCGCCGCGACGCTGACGCTCCAGCAGCCGAGCCCTCCCGCTGCGGACGCCATGGCGCCTCCGCCCGCTGCCGCCGCCTTACCGTCCCCGGCGCTCAACGATCCGCTGTGGCCGGTGATCGGCGAATGGAACCGGCTGCGCCAGAGCGACGGCCTGCCCTTCTCGAACTACGCTACCTTCCTGATCGCGCATCGCGGCTGGCCGGGCGAGACCGCGATGCGCCGCGCTGCCGAGCGTACCCTGCGCCCCGACACCGATCCGCAAACCGCCGCCGCTTATTTCGCGCTCTATCCGCCGCTGACCTCGGGTGGGCGCGTGCGCTATGCCGAAGCGCTGGCGGCGCTGGGCCGTACCGACGAGGCCAAGGCCGCGGCAGTCACGGCCTGGGCCGCAGGCGCGCTCTCCGCGGACGACGAGGGCCGCCTGACCGCCCGCTTCGCCACGGATTTCACGCTGGCCGATCAGGATCGGCGGATGGAGCGGCTGCTGTGGGATGGCGCGATCGGATCGGCGCAGCGCCAGCTCGCTTTGGTCTCGCCGGGACGGCGGCCGATCTATGCCGCGCGGCTCGGTTTCCAGACCAAGGCCCCCGATGCGCAAATCACCGCGGCCGCGGTCGGGCCAGGCGCGGACCGCGATCCGGGCTATGCGATCGATCGTGCCAACTGGCTGCGCAACACCGCGCAAAGCGACGCCGCACGGGCTTACCTTGCCGGCCTCGGCAGCTTCGACGCGCCGCCGCTCGATGCCAAGATTTTCCTGCAGAACCTCCTCACCATAGCGAGCGGCGCGGCGCATGATGGCCAATCGCAGCTCGCTTATCAGATCGCCCTACTGGCCGACGCCGCTTATCCGGCGGGCGCCTCCGTTCGGGATCAGCCTTTGGCCTCGCGCGATCCTTACACCAGCCTGGTCTGGCTCGGCGGTCAGGTCGCGCTCAAGAAGCTCGCCCGGCCCAAGGACGCCGAGGCGATGTTCGCGCGCTACACCGCCGCTTCGGCTTCGCCGGGAAGCCAGGCGAAGGGGGAGTATTGGGCAGGCCGCGCCGCCCAGGCCGCAGGCAACGCGCCGGGATCGCAGGCGCATTTCGCCACCGCCGCGCGCCAGATCGATCAGTTCTACGGTCAGCTCGCCACCGAGCGGCTGGGCCAGACAATCGCGGTGCCGCCCCCACCCCCGCCTGTCGTCATCGCCGACGATGCCCGCACGGCCTTTGCCAATCGTGAGGTGGTGCGCGCCGCCAAATTGCTCGGCGCGCAGGGCCGCTGGCTCGATCAGACCCAGTTCGTCCGCCAGATCGCGAGCGACGCCAAGAGCGACAGTGACCATGTCTTGGCCGACGAGCTTGCGCTGAGCCTCGGCCGCCCCGATCTCGCGGTCATCGTCTCGCGCAACGCACGTACGTCCGGGGCGCGCGATCCGATCCGCAGCGGTTTCCCGACGATCGCGGTGCCGCCGGCCTGGATCACGCACTGGACGATGATTCATGCCCTCTCCCGTCAGGAAAGCCAGTTCGATCGCGCGGCGCTGAGCGGTGCCGGTGCGCGCGGCCTGATGCAGCTGATGCCCGCCACGGCGCGCGAGCAGGCGGGCAAGCTCGGCCTGCCCTGGGATCCGGCGCGGCTGACGCAGGATCCCGGCTACAATGTGATGATCGGCGCCTCCTTCTTCGATCGAATGATGAGCTATTATTCCGGCAGCTATGTGCTGGCGGTGGCGAGCTACAATGCCGGACCGGGTAATGTGAACCGCTTCATCCGCGATAATGGCGATCCCAGGCTCCCGGGGGTGGACGTGGTCGATTGGATCGAGGCGATCCCGCTTTCCGAGACCCGCACCTATGTCCAGAAGGTGCTGGAGAATGCGGTGATCTACGATCTGTTCAATCCGGCGCGCGCCAAGACGCCGGAGCGGAACCGATTGAGCCATTATCTCGGCAAGCAAAGCGCGGGTTGATCTCACAAGCCGTCACCCCGGCCTTGTGCCGGGGTCCACGCCTCAGTCCCTCGTGGCGCCTGAGGATGGGTGGACCCCGGAACAAGTCCGGGGTGACGAGGTTGGCATAGAATGCGCCTCCTCCCCCTCATCGCCCTGATCGCCACCCCCGCAATGGCGGGCGAGGTCGATATCCACTCCGTTTCCGGGATGCAGGACCATTACCGCGTCCTCCTCGCCTTCGCGCCGCATCTCAACGATCCCCGCCTTCACGCCCAAAGCGGCGAGATGGCCAAGTTCGGTCCGGGCGCAGCGGAGCGCGATCTGCTGTTCGTGCAGGTGGCGGACGACAAGGTGCTCGGCGCGCACGACAAGGCCGCCAAGCTCCGCGCCAAATATCATGTCGGCCCGAACGACTATCGCGCCTTCCTGATCGGCAAGGACGGCAATGCCGCGATGGAGGCCAACGGCCCGATACCTGCCGCAAGGCTGCAGGCGGCAATCGACGCGATGCCGATGCGCAAAGCCGAAATGGCGCGGGCGCACGCAGGGCTGGGTAAGCCCAAACCCTAAGCGGGGTGACGATGCGGCGATGTGCCGCTAGGCTCGCGCGCAATGGCCGACGATCTCTTCGCATCCGCTTCCAAAACAACCGGTGACTATGACGCCTCCTCGATCGAGGTGCTTGAGGGGCTGGAGCCCGTGCGCCGCCGTCCCGGCATGTACATCGGCGGCATCGACGAGCGCGCCTTCCACCATCTCGCCGCCGAAGTACTCGACAATGCGATGGACGAGGCGGTGGCGGGCCATGCGACGCGGATCGAGGTGACGCTGGGCCAAGGCAATCGCCTGACGATCACCGACAATGGCCGCGGCATCCCGATCGACGAGCATCCCCGCTATCCCGGCAAATCGGCGCTGGAGGTCATCCTGACCACGCTGCATTCCGGCGGCAAATTTTCGAACAAGGCCTATGCCACCAGCGGCGGCCTCCACGGCGTCGGCATCAGCGTGGTGAACGCACTCTCGACCGATACGGTCATCGAGGTGGCGCGCGATCGCCAGCTCTATCGCCAGACCTTCGCCAAAGGCCTCGCCACCTCCGCCCTGCAGCAGATCGGCGCGGCGCCCAACCGGCGCGGCACCAGCGTCGCCTTCACGCCGGACACCGAAATCTTCGGCGAGGCGATGCGCTTCAAGCCAACGCGGCTCTATCGCCTCGCCCGCTCCAAGGCCTATCTCTACGCGGGCGTCGAGATCCGCTGGCATTGCGATCCCGAGCTGATCGGTGACGACACCCCCGCCGAGGCCGTGTTCCAGTTCCCCGGCGGCCTTTCCGATCACCTCAAGGAGCAGCTCGGCGAGCGGGCCTGTGCCACCGCCGAACCGTTCGCGGGGCGGCAGGATTTTCCCGATGGGCAGGGCTCGGTCGAATGGGCGGTGGCGTGGCCGCTGCATTCGGACGGCAGCTATTCCTATTATTGCAACACCATCCCGACCCCCGACGGCGGCACCCACGAGCAGGGTCTGCGCGCGGCGTTGGTGAAAGCGATCCGCGGGTTTGGCGAACTGGTCGGCAACAAGAAGGCCAAGGATATCGCGCCGGAGGACGTCACCACCGAGATCGAGCTGATGCTCTCGGTGTTCGTCCGCGATCCGCAGTTCCAGAGCCAGACCAAGGACCGCCTCACGTCACCCGAGGCGGCGCGGCTGGTCGAAAATGGCGTGCGTGACCATTTCGATCATTTCCTTTCGGACAATATGGAGCGCGGCAAGGCGCTGCTCGGCTTCGTCATGGATCGCATGGACGATCGCCTGCGCCGCAAGGCCGAACGCGAGGTCAAGCGCAAGACGGCGACCTCCGGCCGCAAGGTCCGCCTCCCCGGCAAGCTCACAGATTGTGCCAACGATAGCCCAGAAGGCACCGAATTATTTATCGTCGAGGGCGATAGCGCGGGCGGATCGGCCAAGCAGGCGCGCGATCGCAAGACGCAGGCGATCCTGCCGATCCGCGGCAAGATCCTCAACGTCGCCTCGGCCAACGCGCAAAAGATCAGCGCCAATCAGGAGATCGCAGATCTCGGCCTCGCACTCGGGTGCGGCCTGCGCGACCGATGCGATGCGGCAGCGCTGCGCTACGAGCGGATCGTGATCATGACCGATGCCGACGTCGACGGCGCCCATATCGCCACGCTGTTGATGACCTTCTTCTTTCAGGAAATGGCGGCGATCGTCCGCGACGGCCGCATCTTCCTCGCTCAACCGCCGCTCTATCGCCTGACTGCGGGTGGCAAGAGCCTCTACGCCAAGGATGAAGAGGCCCGCGCCGCGATCGAGGCAGGTCCATTCAAGGGCAAGAAAGTCGAGGTCTCGCGCTTCAAGGGTCTCGGTGAGATGAACCCGCAGCAGCTCCGCGAAACCACCATGGACCCCAAGACCCGCACCCTACTTCGCATCACCCTACCGCAGGAATATGAGGAGCGCGCGGTCACCCGCGATCTGGTCGAGCGGCTGATGGGCAAGAACCCGGAGCATCGCTTTGCTTTCATCCAGGCCAACGCGAGCGCGGTGGAAGAAGATGCGATCGATGCGTGATATTTGGCGCTCAGCTACCCGCTACCGTTTGCCCTGAGCTTGTCGAAGGGCTGCTCTTTCTCGCAAACCCCAGATCAAGAAGTACGGTGCTTCGACAAGCTCAGCATCCACGGATATTTGATGGGCAGCGAAAGAAGAGGGGGGAATTACGCCGTCAGCGCCGCCACGAGCGCCTTGACCTTCTTCTGCCGCCATTGTGGCACGGGCGCGATCAACCAGTAGCCGCGTTCGGCTTCGATATTCCCGAAACTGGTCAAGCGCCCTGCTTCGATTTCCGCTTCGGCGACCAGCGCGGGGACGATCGCGCGGCCGAAACCCGCTGCCGCGGCATCCAGCGCTAAGCCCGCGTCGCCCACAGATAATACTACCGGCAGGCTGGGACTCGGCGCGCCGGGCCAGGTGATCGCGGCTTCGGGGGAATCGGGGAGCCCAACCAGCACATGACGGAAATCGCCGAGCGCCACGCCCTCGTTGCTGCCCTTCGAGGCTCCGAAGCAGACCGCAAGATCGAGATTAGCCTCGGTGAAATCGAGCGGCACGTCTGCCGGGATGATCGTGAAACTGAGTTCGGGATCGCTTTTGCCATAAGCCGCCAGCCTTGGGCCCAGCCATTTGGCGGTGATCCCGCGCGGGGCGGCGATGGTCAGCGTCTTGCTGCTCTGCCCCGCCTGCATCGCGCGCACCGCTTCCTCGAACTCTAGGAAGCCCTGGCGCAGCGCATCGAGCCCGCGCTCGCCCTCGGGCGTCAGCTCCAGCCCCTTGGCGGTGCGGCGGAACAGGACGACGCCGAGCGTATCCTCCAGCGCGCGGATCTGCTGGCCGACGGCGGCAGGGGTCACCGCCAGCTCATCGGCGGCGCGGGTGAAGCTCAGGTGGCGCGCGGCGGCGTCCAGCACGCGCAGGCCGTTGAGCGGCAGCAGCGTGCGCTTCATTGCAAAGTCTCGGCCGAGCTCAGCGGGAAATGCGGGATCGCGACCTCCAGCATGCCGCCGCCGCTTCCCGCCATCTGATAGGCGCCCTCCATCGTGCCACTCGGTGTCTCCAGCGGACAGCCGGAAACATAATCATAGGCTTCGCCCGGCGCGATCACCGGCTGCTCGCCGATCACGCCCTCGCCTTCGACGCGCTGGCGGTTGCCGTGCGCGTCGGTGATGATCCAGCGCCGCGTCATCAGCTGAACGGGCGCGGTGCCCTGATTTTCGATGCGGATATGGTAAGCCCAGAACCAGCGGCCCTGCCGGGGATCGGACTGATCCTCCAGATAGGACACCGAAACGCGCACGACGATGCCCTGCGTCACCGCCTTGTAGGGGAAGAAAATATCGAGCGCGCCCGAGGCCATCAGAGCCCGGCCCTGGTTAGCGCTTGATCGAGATCGTCGATCACGTCCTGCGGATCGTCGAGGCCCACGTTGAGCCGCAGCATTCCCTCGACCACGCCCATGCTCTCGCGCGTCTCGGGCGAAAGGCCCGCGTGGGTGGTGGAGGCGGGATGCGTCATCAGCGAGCGCGAATCGCCGATGTTGTTGGAGATGTCGACAAGTTCCAGCGCATCGAGCAGGGCATGCGCCTGCGCGCGGCCGCCGTCGACGATCATCGCCATGATCGTGCCGCCCGCCTTCATCTGCTTTTGCGCCAGAGCAAATTGCGGATGACTCGGCAGGCCGGGATAGAGCAAGGTCGGCACACGGCTTTCCAGGAAACGCGCGACCGCGAGCGCATTCTCGCTCTGGCGCATGATGCGCAGCTCCAGCGTCTCCAGCCCCTTCAGCACGACCCAGGCGTTGAACGGCGCCAGCGTCGGCCCGGTGTTGCGCGTGAAGGAAAGAAGCGTGTTCTCGATGAACTGCTCGGTGCCGCAAACCGCGCCTGCCAGGACACGGCCTTGCCCGTCCATCATCTTGGTCGCCGAATACGCCACGACATCGGCACCATATTCCAGCGGCCGCTGGAGGAGCGGGGTGGCGAAGGCGTTATCGACAACGCTGGTGATGCCGTGCTTCCGGGCGATGTCGCACACCGCCTCCAGATCGACCAGCTCCATCGTGGGATTGGCGGGGGTCTCGAAGAAGAAAACCTTGGTGTTGGGGCGGACCGCGTCCACCCAGGCCTGGTTATCGGTGCCATCGACGATCGTCGTCTCGATCCCGAACTTGGGCAGCAGCGTATCGGTCAGCCAGCGGCACGATCCGAACGCCGCGCGTCCACCGACGAGATGATCGCCCTGCTGCAATTGGCACAGCAACGCCGCCGTCATCGCCGCCATGCCGGTCGCCATCGCGCGGCAGGCTTCGGCGCCCTCCATCAGCGCGATCCGCTCTTCCAGCATCTGCACGGTGGGGTTCTGGAGCCGTGAATAGGTCATGCCCTCGGCCTCGCCCGCAAAGCGCGCGGCGACTTCGGCGGCATTATCGTAGCTGTAGCCCGAAGTGATAAAGAGCGCCTCGCTCGTCTCGCCCCACTCGGAACGCGCGGTGCCGCCGCGCACGGCGAGCGTAGCCGGGCGCCAGTGCTGCGTGATCGATCGATCCTGTCCGGCCTTGCGCTTCATGCCGCTCCCTTGGATAGGACACGCGGCGCCGTCAATGGCGCGCCCGTGACGGAGACCATCGATGACCGCGATCCAGGACGTGCCGCTCAAGACGATCAAGGGGCAGGACAGCAGCCTCGCCGATTATGCGGGGCAGGTGCTGCTGGTGGTCAATGTCGCCTCAAAATGCGGGCTGACGCCGCAATATGAAGGACTTGAGGCCCTCTATGCGAAATATAAGGATCAGGGCTTCGCGGTGCTGGGGTTCCCCGCCAACGATTTCGCGGGCCAGGAGCCGGACAGCAACGAGGATATCGCCACCTTCTGCACCACTAACTTCGGCGCGACTTTTCCGATGTTCGAGAAGAGCAGCATCGTCGGGCCGGACAAGCACCCGCTCTATCGCGAACTCACTGCGGCCATTCCGGCGGCGGCGGGCGATAGCGCGATGCGCGAGAAGCTTGCCGGCTACGGCATGACGCCCAACCCAGCGCCCGAAGTGCTGTGGAACTTCGAGAAGTTCTTGATCGGCCGCGATGGCGAGCCCGTGGCGCGTTTTGCTCCTGACACCGCCCCTGACGACGACAAGCTGGTGACGGCGATCGAGAAGGAATTGTTCGCCAGCGAGTGAGGTCTCGCCGCTGGCCCGCTCCGCGGCTGGCCAGCGGACGAGGATCAGCGCTCCGGTGGCACGCCGCGCTGGATCTCGTCGATATTGCGCTCGCGCTGGTTTTCCATAGCATGGCGGTGCGACGGCTTGCGCAAGAAGCGTATTAAAAGAAAGATCGCTATCACCAGGGCGATACCGAGCGTGGCGAACACAAGGGTCGAAACTGCGGTCGAATTATGCATGGCCTATCTCCGGGTTCCTGCCTGAAAGAAGCCCGAGCAAATAGCGTTCCATCAAGGACTTAGCGCGATGTTGCGACAGGTGCGGAGGGCCCGGCGTTCAGAGTTGGCGTAGTACCGCCTCTCCCATTTCAGCGGTGCGCATCGTACCGCCAAGATCGGCCGTACGCGCACCGCCAGCCAAGGCCTTCGCCACCGCCGCCTCGATCCGATCCGCTTCCGCCGCCATGCCCAGCGAATAGCGCAGCATCATCGCGGCCGAGAGGATCGTCGCCAGCGGGTTGGCCTTGCCCTGGCCGGCGATATCGGGCGCCGAGCCGTGGATCGGTTCGTACAGGCCCTTGGCGTTCGCATCGAGGCTGGCCGAGGGCAGCAGGCCGATCGAGCCTACGCACATGCTCGCCTGATCGGAGAGGATGTCGCCGAACAGATTGCCGGTGACGACCACGTCGAACTGGCCCGGATTGCGCACCAGCTGCATCGCGGCATTATCGACGTACATGTGGCTGAGCTCGACATCGGGATAATCGGCCGAAAGCTCGATCACCACGTCGCGCCACAGCTGCGAGGTTTCGAGGACGTTGGCCTTGTCCACCGAGCAGAGCTTGCCGCGCCGCGCCCGCGCGGTTTCGAATCCGACGCGGGCGATGCGCGCCACCTCATCCTCATCGTAGGACATGATGTCATAGCCTTGGCGCCGGCCGGCATCGGTCTTCCGCATGCCCTTTTCGCCGAAATAGACGTCGCCATTAAGCTCACGGACGATCAGCAGATCGATCGCGCCCGCGATCTCCGGGCGCAGGGCGGATTCGTTGACCAGCTCCTTGAAGCCTTTCGCGGGGCGAAGGTTCGCGAACAGGCCGAGTTCGGCGCGCAGACCGAGGATCGCCTGCTCGGGCCGCAGTTTACGCTCCAGGCTGTCGCAATCGGGATCGCCGACCGCACCGAACAGGATCGCATCGGCGCGTCTGGCGATAGCGAGTGTCTCGGGCGGCAAGGGATGGCCCATCGCCTTGTAGGCCGCGCCACCGACCAAGGCCTCCTCATAGGTCAGCCGATCGCCGCACACCGCGTCGAGCACGCGCCGCGTCTCGGTGATGACTTCTAGGCCGATCCCGTCGCCGGGCAGCAAGGCAATGAGCATTGTTTTTCCTCGATCCTCCCCGGAACGGGGAGGGGGGCCGACGCGAAGCGGCGGTGGAGGGGGCTCTCCGCATGGCGATTCGCTGGTGGAGAGCCCCCTCCACCAGCCTTCGGCTGGTCCCCCTCCCCGTTCCGGGGAGGATTTTCAAGTTCCGACTCGCCTTATCCGCTCCACCAGCCGCTCCCGTGCCGCCAGTATATCCGCCGCGCGGCCATGCAGGAGATCGCGTTCGAGAAATGTGCCGGTAAGCTTGAGTCCATCTAGGACGTCGGGCCAATCGGCGCTGCCACCCTCGATCAGGAACGACGGCAACGGCAGCAATCGATCGCGATACGGCGCGCCCGCCGCCGCGCTCACCGCGCCGCCGTTCTTCGGGCTGACGAAGGCAAGCGCCCCCTCCCCGCCCGCGACGCAGCCCGAAAGATCGAGCCCGAAGCCCAGTTCGGCGAGCATCAGCAGTTCGTAGCGCACCAGCGCCGTCGCCCAGCCGCGCGCGGCAGGCGCCGCCGCCACCGCCGCGAGCACGCCATCGAGCGCGGCATAAAGGCGCGGATAGGCCTGTCCTTCGGGCAAGGCCACCGCCGCGAGCGCGGTCCCCCAATCGATCGCCGCGGCGGGCAGCGCCTCGCCGAGCAGCGCCGCACGGCTCTCGATCAGCTCCACGGTCAACGCGGGCAATTGCTCGTCGGTGCGCGCGCGCCAGTCGCCCCGCACGAGGTTGCCCGGCACCAGCACGGGCTTGAGCCGCCGTGACCGGCCGCCGCGCACATAGCCTGCGATCAGTCCCGTCTCGGCGGTCAGCGCGCGCACGATCGCGCCATGCTCGCCATGAGCCCGGACCGCGCAGACGATCGCTTGCGTCTCAATGTGCATGAAAGCCGAGTAGGCTGCCTTTTCCCTTACGTCACCCCGGCCGGCCTAGGGGGGATAAGCAGCCGACCGGGGTGGCATCGGGAAAGGCACGCCACTCATACTAGGGCGGTCTGTGCCGCCGCTGAACTCTCTCTAGCGCGGGACCGTGACCGTTCGGCTAAAAGGCAAGGTTAACCGCGCGGATGGAAATGATCGTGGATCGCGCGCGCCATCGCCGCCGATACGCCGGGCACACGCTGCAGATCCTCCAGCGCCGCACCCCGTACCGCCTTGGCCGTACCGAAATGCATCAGCAGCGCCTTCTTGCGCGCAGGACCGATGCCGGGAACCTCATCGAGCGGGCTGCTGGTTAACGCCGCCGCGCGGCGCGTGCGGTGCGCGCCGATGGCGAATCGGTGCGCCTCGTCGCGCAGGCGCTGGAGATAGAAGAGCACCGGCGATCCCGGCGGCAGCATCGATTCGCGGCCATCGGGCAGATGGAAATGCTCGCGCCCGGCGTTGCGATCGGGGCCCTTGGAGATGCCGACGATCGGGACATCGTGGACGCCCAATTCCTCCATCGTCTTGTAGACCGCCGAGACCTGGCCCTTGCCGCCGTCGATCAGCAGCAGATCGGGCCATTCGCCGGATTTGCGATCGGGATCGTCACGCTCCAGCCGCGCGAACCGCCGCTCCAGCACCTCGCGCATCATCGCGAAATCGTCGCCGGGGGCGGTGTCGGGGCGCTTGATATTGAATTTCCGATATTGGCCGGGGCGAAAACCCTCCGGCCCCGCGACGATCATCCCGCCGACCATGTTGGTGCCCATGATGTGGCTGTTGTCATAGACCTCGATGCGACCGGGCACGGCCTCCAGCTCGAACAGATCCGCGACCTCGCGAAGCAGCTTGGATTGCGTCGCGCCCTCCGCGAGGCGACGATCCAGCGCCTCCTCGGCATTGCGCGTCGCCTGGGCGAGGAGCTTGCGTTGCTCGCCGCGCTGGGGGGTCTTGAGCTGCACCTTGCGTTCGGCGCGCTCGCTCAGCGCCTCGGCGATCAGCTCCCGCTCGGGCAGTTCGCGATCGACGAGGATCAGGCGCGGCGGCGGCACCTCCTCGTAGAACTGCATCATAAAGCTCGCCAATACCTCATCCTCGGGCACTTCGGCGGTGTGCGTCGGGAAGAAGGCGCGATGCCCCCAGTTCTGGCCGCCGCGGATGAAGAAGGCCTGGATGCCGATCTGGCCCTGACGGCAGGCGAGCGCGAACAGATCGGCGTCCTGCACGCCCTCGGCATTGATCGTCTGCGTGCCCTGGATGAAGGTCAGCGCACGGAGCCGATCGCGCATGACCGCCGCCGATTCGAAATCCATCGCCTCGGCCGCCGCCGCCATCTGAGCACCCAGCTTCTGCTGCACCTTGGTCGATTTACCGCAGAGGAAATCGGCGGCATCGCCGACCAGCTCGGCATAATCCGCCGCGCTGATCCGGTCGACGCACGGCGCCGAGCAGCGCTTGATCTGGTAGAGCAGGCAGGGCCGATCGCGATTGTTGAAGAAGCTGTCCGTACAGGAGCGCAGCAGGAACAGTTTCTGCAACGCGGTCAGCGTCTTGCGCACCGCCCCCGCCCCCGCGAATGGGCCGAAATATTGCCCCTTCGCGCGCCGCGCGCCGCGATGGAGCTGGACGCGCGGGAAGGCATGATCCTCGCGCAGCAGGATGAAGGGGAAGCTTTTGTCGTCGCGCAGCAGCACATTGTAGGGTGGCCGGAACCGCTTGATCAGCTGCGCCTCCAGCAGCAGCGCCTCGGCCTCGGTATTGGTCGTCACAACCGTCAGCCCGCGCGTCTGCGCGACCATGCGGCTGAGCCGCCGGGGCAGCCGCGCGACTTGGGTGTAATTGGTGACGCGGTTCTTGAGGGCGCGCGCCTTGCCGACATAGAGTACGTCGCCCCGCGCATCGGTCATGCGATAGACCCCAGGCCGCGCCGGCAGCGTCTTCAAAACGTTGCGAATTGCCGCGACCCCCGCCTCGATATCGGGCGCCTCGGCACCCTTTACGGCGTAGGCCGCCTTCTCTTCGTTGAAGCGGTCGCTGGTCTCGGTCACGGGGCTGATTTAAGGAGCCGAACGGCCCCGCGCCAGCACCGGAGAGCATATGAGCGAAGCGCCCGAACTTCCCGAGATCGACGAGAGCCTGATCCACGACAAACGGCTCAACCGCTGCGTGGCGACGACGGTGGTGATTCTCAGCGTCTCGATGGCGCTGGTCAACATCAAGGACGGCAATATCGTCCAGAATATGGAGCAGGCGCAGGCCAACCGCATCGATACCTGGAACGAATATCAGGCGACGCGGGTCAAGCTCCACATGGAGGAGATTGCGGCGGCGAGCGGCGGGGCCGCAGCGGCCAAGGCGCAGGTCGAGACCGCGAAATATCAGAAGGAATCAGCCGATCTGAAGCAGGCCGCCCAGGCAGCACAGGACGATTACGACCATAACAATTACCGGGACGACCAATTCGATCTCTCGGACGGCCTCGCCTCGATCGCGCTGGCGACGACCGCGATCGCCGCCTTGGTCGAGTTGTGGGGGCTGCTCTATTTCGGCTGGGCGACCGGCGCGCTGTCGATCCTGTTCGCGGTCGCGGGCTTCGCGCAGCTGCCGATCCATCCGAACATGATTATCGGCTGGCTGACGTAATAGAGCGCGTCAGTTCAGCCGCTGACCCAAGCCGGTGATGGTCTTGTCGACCATCGCCTTGTCGCTGCCCGCATCGTGGGTTTCGGCGATGAGGGTGGCGGCGGCGGCGGCGGCGGCGGTCGCCGCTTTGGCGCGGAGTTCGGCGATCGCGGCGCGCTCGGCGGCAGCGATCTTGTCTTCGGCCATGCGGCCACGGCGCGCGACCAGGGTCTCGGCGTCTTCCTTGGCCTTGGCGACGATCAGCGCGGCTTCCGCTTGGGCGTGATCGAGGATCGATTGGGCGTCGGCATCGGCCTGCCGGGCCTTGGTCTCATATTCGGCCTTGAGCGCTTCGGCGTCGGCGCGGAGCTTGCTGGCTTCATCGAGCTGAGTGCGGATCGCGGCGATCTGGCGATCGAGTGCGGCGCCGATCGCGGCGGGCACCTTCTTCCAGATGACGATCGCCAGCACGACGATCATCGACAGCGCGACCCAGCCGCCGGGCGGCAGGCCGAGCGCGGTCATTTCCGCATGCTCGATCTTTTCGGGCTGTGCGACCGTGGTCGCGTTGAGCTGGGTGCCGGTGACGTGTGCCATCTGCTCTTCCTCAGCCCCGAACCATTGCGTCGGCAACCGCCGCCGCTGCTGATTTGTGATCGACCGCCTTGCCCGTAATCCGCGCGACGATCTCCTGCGCGGCTTCGATCGCCACGCCCTCGATCTCGCCGAGCGCCGCATCGCGCCGATCGGCCAAGGCCCGCTCGGCATGGAAGGTGCGTTCGGCGATCTGCGCGTCGGCACTCTTGAGCCGCTGCTCGGTGGCCAGCGTCGCCTGCGCCTTGGCGGCGGCGGCCTGAGCCTGGGCCTTGCCGCGGCTGTCATTCAACTTAGCGAGGTAGGCGCCCTCGGCAGCATCCGCCGCAGCCCGCGCCGCTTCGGCCGCAGCAAGATCGCCGCTGATCTTGGCGGAGCGATCGTCGACCGTCCGCTGGATCTTCGGCAGCATCGCCCTGCCGATGCCGAAATAGATGAGCGCGAACACCAGCACGAGCCAGAAGAGCTGGCTCGCATAGATGGCGGCGATCTGGTCTATTTGAGGCATCGGATTCCCGGGCTGACTACCTAAGGTGAGGCGAAAGGGAGGCCAACGCGGCCCCTCCGCCCAAGCTTACTTGACGACGAACAGGATCAGGATTGCGACGACGAACGCGATCAGGCCCAGAAGCTCGGCGGCGGCGAAGCCGATGAACAGGCGGCCCTGCTGGCCGTCAGCCGCGCCCGGATTGCGCAGCGCGCCCTCGAGGAACGAGCCGAAAACGTTGCCCACGCCGATCGCGGCCATGCCGACGCCGATCGCCGCGAGACCGGCGCCGATGACCTTTGCTGATGCGAGATCCATTGTAAGTCTTCCCTTCTAACTATCTGATATATCAGTGGAGGTTGATCGCGTCGTTCAGATAGAGCGACGTGAGGAGCGCGAACACATAAGCCTGGATCGCCGCGACCAGCAGCTCGAGCGCGGAAACGCCGACGATCATGACGAAGGAGAGCAGGCTGACCACCCAGCCGATGCCGGGACCGGCATTGAGCCCCTGCACGACGAAGCTGGCGAACACATCGAGCAGGATGTGTCCGGCGGTCATCGCAACGAACAGTCGCAGTCCGAGGCTGAACGGCCGCACCAGAAAGCTCATGAACTCGATCGGCGCGACGAGGATGGCGATGTACCAGGGCGTGCCGTGCGGCACGAACAGCGAGAAGAAGTGCAGGCCATGCTTGGCGAAGCCGACGACGACGACGATGCCGAAGCTGAAGAAAGCGAGGATCGCGGTCAGCGAGATATGGCTGGTGATGGTGAACGGATGCAAGCCGGGCACGATGCCGAGCGGGAACAGGCCGATCAGATTGGCGAACAGGATGAACATGAACAGCGAAAAGACATAGGGCGTGAACTTGCGCCCGTTCGGCCCGATGTTGGTATCCATCATGTTGGTGACGAAGGTGGTGACGCCTTCCACCGCGGCCTGCCAGCGGCCGGGAACCAGCGCGCGCCGCATGCCGCCGAGCATGAATACCCACAGCGCCACGAAGACGATGACCATGAACAGCGCCGAATTGGTGAAGCTTATGTCATAGCCGCCGACGACCAGGCGGTGCCCCATCATGGGCTCTACCAGGAATTGGTGCATCGGATCGATACCGGGCCCCTCAGCCGCCACGCTTGCTTCCCTATTCTTGTCAGAGCAGCGCCCGGATCACTCCGGACGCTGGCTCGAATTCTTGACGATGATCCAGATGGCGGCCACCGATCCGAGGATCAGCAATACCAAAAGGAGCCAGGGCGAGGTGCCGAACCAGCCATCTAACTGCCAGCCGAGCACTCCTCCGCCGACCGGACCCGCGATCAATTCGGCGAGCACGCGGCTTCCCTGTTTATAGCCCTTGTCAGGGCCGGGTCGCATCGTGCCGCTTCTGATCTTCTCGGTCTTGGCGGCGGCTTTGAGCCGCGCATCAAGCTCGGTCAGCCGAGCGTCCCCACCGATCGGATCCTGTCCGGTTGTATCCTCCGGCATGCCGTAACCTCTCCTGTCGCCGGGGAGGTCTGGCCGCACCGGCGGGCACTCCCGTCAGGCGCCGTCCCTTTAGCAAGGGTCACCCTCAAGTCAACTTACTGTGACGATCGGCGGATGCGCGCCGTCGCCGGTCAGAGCCCTGCGGCGGTGCGAAGTGCGGTGTAGCGGGGGGTATCCGGCGCATAGATCGTATCCAGCGATCCCCACGGTCCATATTCGGACAGCAGATTTACGTCGTCGTAATTCTCCATCAACTGGCCACCGTTGGCCGAGAAATCCTGCAGCCAGCGCGTATAAAGCTGTCCCATCCGTGGATCGGCGATCAGCCGGGCAAAGAAATTGGTGAGGATCGGCTTGGTCGCCGGATCGGCCATGAAATAATAGAAGGACAGACCGCCTTCATAGCCGACCAGCGCGAGGCCATTGGCCTTGGCCCAGGCAGCGTGCTTGGGCTCATAATTATATTTGGCATCGTCCAGCGACGTCCCCGCCGCCTGCAGCAGGCCGCCATGTGCCAGCTGCTGAAACGCCTGGGTGAGGCCGTTGCCTGTCGTATCGTTGGCCCAGCCCAGCACTACGGCGCGATCCGCCTCATTGCCTGGCTGCGCGCCCAGCGCATCGCCGAAATAGACCGCGACCGCATATTCGCGGAACAGGCTGCCGATCGTGCCGACGTTGGCGAAACTGACACCCTTGGCCATCGCATCGGTGACTTCGGTGCCCGTCCAGCCGTACCAGCCGCCGAGGACCGGGCGGAATTGTGCCGATCCGCTGCCGAAGATGCTCCAGCCGATCGAAGCGATCTGCGCAGCGCGATAGCCATAATAGGTGTTCGCGGCCCACTGCGTGGTCTGCCACATCGTCTGCGCCTGCTGCGCCGCCCACCGATTTTGTTCAAAACTGCCGTTCCACACCTCATTGCTATATTCGAGGTGGAGCTTGAGCGTGGGCGAAAGGTTCGCCTTGATATAGCTCAGCGTCTGGCGGACGTAATCGTCACTGGCGTGCGCGGGGATCGTCTTCCAAAGATCGACGCCCGCCTCATTGGCCAGCCGCACCTCCAATTCCAGCGGCATCCGCGTCCAGAGCGCATCGCCTGGCTTCTGCCGATCGGCCCAATTGATCTCCTGGCTGTTGTTGATCTGGTCCCAATCCATTGTGCGGAAAGCGGCGAAGGGCTTGACCACACGATTGACGAAATCGGGCGTGAAGACCTTACCTGAGTCATAATCGGCGACCTGATCCGAGCGGAGCACGGTGATATCGCGGATCGGATCGTTGGGATCGGTGGCAGTAATGTCGATCAGCGCCGAGCCATAAACATTGACGAACTTCAGCTGATGATCGCCGCGCGATTCGACATTGACGATCCCCGCAACGACGGTGCCGGTGCCCTTCCACCGGACGACATATTCGGTGGAGGTGTTGGCGGAAAGCGGATCGAGCGGAATGTTGATCTCCCAATAGCCGGTGGCGGGCATGGCGATCGGCCAGCCGTCACCGTTCAGCTGGCTGGGATCGACAGCGCCGCCGCCGCGTACAATCCACGCCCCGCCCATCTTAAAGCGGTCCATCAGCGGCAGTTCGCCGCTGTAATTGGCCAGCGCGGCAAGGTTCATGCCCGTTTTCGGATAGAGCGGGTTGACCCCCGGCAGACCGACGACCGAGCCGACCGCAGAAACCGCTGTCGTCACGGATTTATTGGTGCCGGCGATGTGCAAGGCTCCGGAGCCACATGCCGCGACAAGCAAGCCGACGATCACGGCAACGGGTTTTCTGACCGGGGCGGGCATGATCAATCCTTTGTGACGAGTACGAAACCTACATCTATTGGCGAAATACTTTTATTACCCAACGGTATAAACCGCCGGTTAACTAATTTGTTCGCTAGAGATTCGGGGATCTTTTCTTGGACAATGCCTATAGCCTATCAATTTACCAATCAATAACGTCGATCTTCGGTCTAGCGCAGAGTCGACTCGCACCGTCCCGCGACGCTAGGATTTCGCGATGAGCGAGATCGATCCCGGCCATGACGCGAGCGGCCATCGCGCGCGGCTGCGCGAACGGCTGGTGGAGGGCGGGCCGGAGGCTCTGCTCGATCACGAGCTGATCGAATATCTGCTGATGATCGCCATTCCACGGCGCGATACAAAGCCGATCGCGCGGCGGCTGATCGCCGAATTCGGCACGCTGGGCGCCTTGCTCACCGCCGATACGCCGACCTTGCGCGCCGCGGGCGTTTCGGAAGCCGCGATCGGCGTGCTCAAGATCGCGCAGGCCTCGGCGCTCAGGCTGTTGAAGCAGCAGGCGGCCGATCGGCCCGTCCTTTCGAGTTGGCAGGCGCTGACAGACTATCTCCACGCCGCGATGGCGCACCGCATGACCGAGAGTGCGCGCGTCCTGCACCTGAACACGCGCAACATGCTGATCCGCGACGAGATGGTTTCGGAAGGATCGGTCGATCAGGCGGCGATCTATGTGCGGGAGGTGGCGCGGCGCGCGCTGGAGATCGGATCGGCGGCGATCATCCTGGTCCACAACCATCCCAGCGGCGATCCTGCTCCCTCCCGGCAAGACATTGCCCTGACCCGCGAGATGGTGGCGGCGCTGAAGCCGCTCGGCATCCAGGTCCACGATCATGTCGTGATCGGCGCAAGCGGTCATGCCAGCCTGCGTGGCCTCGGGCTGATTTAGCGATCGACCTTATCCTCCCGGGCAAGGGAAGGTGGCAGGCCGAAGGCCTGGCGGAGGGGTGTCCCCCGCACGATTGCGGGATACCCCTCCGACGCGCTTCGCGCCACCTCCCCTTGCAGGGAGGAATTCGATGACGGCTATCCGCCTTCTGTCCGCGGCGCTGATCGCGCGTTCGATCCATGTCATCGCAATGCCATAAAACGCGCGAGACAGCGGGCCCGAAGCGTGATTTACTCACTCCCCCTTGAGCATAGGAGGAATGAGTCGATGAGCGATTCCCATTCAGCCGCACTGGTTGCCAAACACGCCTCTCTGGACGCCCGCATCGCGAGCGAATCGCGCCGGCCGCGCCCCGACGAGGTGCTGATGCACATGCTGAAAAAGCAGAAGCTCAAGATCAAGGAAGCCCTGGCGCGGCTCTGATAGTCGGCCGGTCTGCCGCCCCACGCTCCGAGACGAGCGGCGGGGGCGGCGGCTCCATCAATTCTTCAATTTCCAGCCGCGGCGGAGCAGCACGTAGCACAGCACGCCGAGCACGACATTGACGCTTACCAGCACCAGCGATCCCGTCGCGACATTGCTGTCCGTCGATCCCAGAACGCCGTAGCGGAAGCCCGAGATCACATAGAAGAACGGATTGGCGTGGCTGAAGGCGCGGAAGGCGCCGTGCAGCCCTTCGATCGAATAAAAGGTGCCGGACAGCAAAGACAGCGGCTGGACAATGAAATTTGTCACCGTCGCATTGTGATCGAACTTGTCCGCCCAGATCGAGGTGAGCACGCCGAGCAGCGACAGCATCAGCGCGCCGAGCAGCCCGAACAGGATCGCGATCAGAGGATGGACCGGGATCAGCCGCGTTTCCGGCCAGAACAGCATCGCCATCCAAAGGACGAGCCCGACGAGGATCGCCCGCGTCATCGCCGCCCCGGTCAGCGCCGCCAGCAGCTCGCCGCTCGACAGCGGGGGCATGAGATAATCGACGATAGTGCCCTGCATCTTGCCGACCAGCAGCGAGAAGCTGGCGTTGGCGAACGCCGCCTGCATGATCGCCATCGCGATCAGCCCGGGCGCGGCGAACGCCCCGAACGGCACGCCCATCACTTTCTGCCCCGATCGCCCGAACGCGATCGAGAAAACCGTCAGCAGCAGCAGCGCGGAAAAGGCCGGCGCCCAGACAGTTTGGAGTTGCACCTTGAAGAAACGCCGCACCTCCTTCACATAGAGGGCGGAAAGTCCCCCCCAGTTTATGACAGGGATCACCGGTACGCCGGGTGCGGGACGCTGTGGATTTACCGAGGTTTCGGGCATGGAGCGCGCCTAAGCGCGCCCGCACCCGGCGGCAAGCCTCATGAACAAGGCAAGGAAGCCAAAAATGTCGTGGACGGACGAACGGATCGAACAGCTTAGGCAGATGTGGGAGGGCGGAATGACCGCCAGCCAGATCGCTGAGGCGCTGACCGGCGTCAGCCGCAACGCGGTGATCGGCAAGGCGCACCGCCTGGGCCTGCAGTCGCGTCCCTCGCCCGTGAAGGGCGGCGAGGCCGCGTCCGCAGCCGAGGCCGAGGTTGAAGCAGCCCCGCCAGCGCCTAAGCCTGCGCCCGTCGCCGCGGTGAGCGCACCGGAGCCCGTGGCGCCCAAGCCCGCGCCGCCCGCTGCGGCCCCTGCCGCGCCGGCAAGCGCGCCGGTCTCCGATGCGCCGCCCGCGCCTGTGATGCGCTCGATCGGCCCCGGTGGCTTCCAGCGCCAGAATCCGCATGAGCAGCAGGCTCCGATCCCACCCGCGCCGCCGCGCCGCCTGGTCCCGGCCAAGCCCTCGGCGGAGATCGCCAGCAAGACCAGCCTGCTCGAACTCAACGACCGCATCTGCAAATGGCCGCTGGGCCATCCCGGCGAGCCCGATTTTCACTTTTGCGGCGATCAGGTGAACCCGGGCTTCCCCTATTGCCTGGCGCACTGCTCGGTCGCGTACCAGGCGCAGCTCCCTCGCCGCGACCGCCGCCCGCCCCCGCCCCTGCCCTACGGCGCGCCGCGGGTACGCTAAGGTCCTCCCCATGGTCCGTTTGTCCCGAGCGAAGTCGAGGGACGTGTCTCGACTACGCTCGACACGAACGGTGGTGAGAGCAGGCGTCGATGGCTGACGAGCCCCGCGAGGCCAGCCCGATCACCCCCGCCGGCTACGCCGCGCTGCGCGCCCGCTATGAGCAACTGTTTAGCGATGAGCGCCCCAAGCTGGTCGAGGTGATCAGCTGGGCGGCGCGCAATGGCGATCGTTCCGAGAATGGCGACTATATCTACGGCCGCAAGAAGCTGCGCGAGATCGATCGCGAACTCAACCACCTCGCCCGCCGGATGAAGGCGGTGAAGCTGGTCGATCCGGCGCAGCAGGCAGACAAGGCCCGCGTCTGGTTCGGCGCGACGGTTACGATCACCGACGAGGATGATAACCACCGCACCCTGACCCTGATCGGCGAAGACGAAGCCGATGCCACCGCAGGCCGGATCAGCTGGCGCTCGCCCATCGCGCGTGCGTTGCGCGGGGCTGTGGTGGGCGATCTGCGCCGGGTGACATTGCCCGGTGGCGAGAAGGAATATGAGGTCGTGGCGATCCGATATCGGGCGTGATTGCGGTAGTCGCCTCATCTTATGGGCGGAGAGAATGGCAGCTATCGGCGACCGTTCCATGCAGGTGGAATGATGGTTGGGTTAGCTTCCTTAAAACTGCAAGGCGGCGGGTGTTCAAGGTTTCCCACGTCCCCTCGGATAGTGTTGCACATCGCCCGGCATTGTGACCCATGCGTGCATAGTTTGCTCCCAAACCGATCGCACTGGTGTCGGAAAGCTGGGATCAGCGATCGCGCCGATAGGAATGCCAATCTTCGTCGGGTGCTTTCCTGACTTAACGTAAACTGTTGATCCACAGTTGGGGCAGAAATAGGCCTCAAAGCGATTGCCTTCATCGGTCGATCGCGCAAACCGCTTCGCCTCGCCAGTGGCGACGATCTGATCTGCCGAATAATAAGCGACAACACCGAATGGCGATCCTGTGCGCCGCTGGCACGCGACACAGTGACAAACTACTGGTCCCGGTGCGGGTACTGTATCAGAACACACGACGGAGAGCTGGCCGCATTGGCATTCCGCATTCATACTGTGCCTCTTAAATCTTCAACCGAGGATGAGCTGATCGCAGTCGGTCTGCAATCCACAGCGTTAGATGCGGACATGCCGACAGATTTGGGTCATTTGCTGATTGTCCGATACAAGCAGGCTCACCCGGCGTCGGGCGCGACCACCTGCGGCACGGGCTTGGCCACCGGCTGCTCGACCACCCGCACCCCCAGCTCGCGCAGCTGCTTCATGCTAGCCAATGAAGGCGCGCCCATCAGCAGATCTTCTGCGCGCTGGTTCATCGGGAAGAGCGTGATTTCGCGGAGATTGTGGACGCCGCAGAGCAGCATCACGATGCGGTCGACCCCCGCGGCCATGCCGCCGTGGGGCGGCGCGCCATATTGGAAGGCGCGGTAGAGGCCGCCGAAGCGTTCCTCGACGTCCGCCTGGCTGAGGCCGACGAGCTCGAACGCCTTGACCATCGTCTCGGGCGATTCGTTGCGGATCGATCCGCTTGCGATCTCATAGCCGTTGCAGACCATATCATATTGATATGCCTTGAGACTGAGCGGATCCTGCATCTGCAGCGCCTCCAAGCCGCCTTGCGGCATCGAGAAGGGGTTGTGTGCGAAATCGACCTTTTTCTCCTCTTCGTCATACTCATAGAAGGGGAAATCGACGATCCAGCACAGCGCGAAGCGATCCTTGTCGATCAGGTTGAGCTGCTCGCCGGTACGAGTGCGCGCGAGGCCGGCGAGCTTGGCGGCCTGCGCTTCCTTGCCCGCGGCGAAGAACACGCCGTCATTGGGGCCGAGACCGAGCGCGGCGATCAGTTTGGCAGTTGCTTCCGGGCCGTGATTCTTGGCGATCGGGCCGCCGGGCTCGCCATCCTTGATGTTGATGTAGCCGAGCCCCGAATAGCCTTCGCCGCGCGCCCAGACGTTCATGTCATCGAAAAATTTGCGGCTGCCCGCGCCCGCGCCTGGCGCCGGGATGGCGCGGATCACGCCGCCACCCTCGACGATGCCGGCGAAGATGCCGAAGCCCGAGCCGACGAAATGATCGGTGACGTCGGTGATCTCGATCGGGTTGCGCAGATCGGGCTTGTCCGATCCGTACTTCAGCAGCGCCTCGCTGTGCGGGATGCGCGGGAAGCTGCCTGCGGGCGTCACCGGCTTGCCCTCGGCGAACGCCTCGAACACGCCCGCGATCACCGGCTCCATCGTGTTCCAGACGTCTTCCTGGGTGACGAAGCTCATCTCGAGATCGAGCTGGTAGAATTCGCCGGGCAGGCGATCGGCGCGGGGGTCTTCGTCGCGGAAGCAGGGCGCGATCTGGAAGTAACGATCGAAACCCGCGACCATCAGTAACTGCTTATATTGCTGGGGCGCCTGGGGCAGCGCGTAGAATTTGCCCTGATGGATGCGGCTCGGCACCAGGAAATCGCGCGCGCCCTCGGGCGAGGAGGCGGTGAGGATCGGCGTCGAATATTCGGTGAAGCCCACCTCCGTCATTCGCGCGCGCATGTCCGCGATGATCTTGGTGCGCTTGACGATGTTGGCGTGGAGCGTGTCGCGGCGCAGATCGAGGAAGCGGTAGCGCAGGCGGATATCCTCGGGATAATCGGCCTCGCTCGCCACCGGCAGGGGCAGTTCCTGCGCTGCGGAAAGCACGGTCACGCTCTTTGCGAACACCTCGATTTCGCCGGTGGCAAGGTTCGCGTTCACCGTCGCGGCGTTGCGTGCCTTGACCACGCCATTGATCGTCACGACCGATTCCACGCGCACGCTCTCCAGCACGGGCAGGGCGGGCGAATCGCTGTCGGCGACGATTTGGGTCAGCCCATAATGATCGCGCAGATCGATGAAGAGCACGCCGCCATGATCGCGCTTGCGATGCACCCAGCCGGAGAGGCGGACCTCTTGCCCGACATAGGAGGCGCTCAAAGCGGCGCAGGTGTGGGTACGGTAGGCGTGCATGTCTAAATTTCCGTTCGGCGCGCCGTCGCCGCGCTATCGACGGACCGGCACAAGGGATTCCCGCCGACGCGGGAATGACGATTTAAGATGGTGCGGCGCTTTCCGCTCCACCCCCCGTTTGTCAACCCGCCAGCGCGCGCTATGGGAGGGATGACATGCAAATCCATCCGCTGATTACCGATTCCGCCGCCCTCGCCGCCCTCTGCCAGCGCCTCGCCAAGAGCGATTACGTGGCAGTCGATACCGAATTCATGCGCGAGAACACCTATTGGCCCGAACTTTGCCTCGTCCAGATCGCCGATGACAAGGAAGCCGCGGCGATCGATCCGCTGGCGCCGGGAATTGATCTGCAGCCTTTGCTCGATCTGCTGGTGAAGAATGAGGATGTGCTCAAGGTCGTCCACGCGGGCGGGCAGGATCTCGAGATCGTCTACAATCTCACCGGCACCACGCCGCACCCTCTGTTCGATACCCAGATCGCGGCGATGGCGCTGGGGATGGGCGAGCAGGTCGGCTATTCGAACCTCGTCGAGAGCATGACCGGCGTGAAGCTCGACAAGGGCGCGCGCTTCACGGACTGGAGCCGCCGCCCGCTCGACAAGCGGCAGATCGATTATGCGATCGGCGACGTCACGCACCTCGTGAAGATTTTCCCGCGCATGCTGGAGAAATTGCGCAAGACCGGGCGCGGCGCCTGGCTCGATCAGGAGATGGAGCGGATCGCCGACCCCGCCCATTATGTCAACGATCCCGATCTGGCCTGGCAGCGCGTCAAGGTGCCGACCCGCAAGGCCGATGTGCTGGGCCGGCTCAAGGCGATTGCGGGCTTCCGTGAGCGCGAGGCGCGCAAGAAGAATCTGCCGCGCGGCCGGCTGATCAAGGATGAGACGATCGCGGATCTCGCCATGCACCCGCCGCGCAGTCAGGCGGATCTGGCGAAGGTGCGCGGGCTGGCATCGAGCTGGGCGGGCAATGACATCGGCGCGCGGCTGATCGCGGCGATCGAGGGCGCCAAGCCGCTGTCCGAAGAGGAAATGCCCGCGCGCGAGGATCGCCGCCCCGGCCTCGGCAAGGATGGTGCGCTGGTGGCGGACCTGTTGAAGCTGCTGCTCAAGGTGCGATCGCGCGATGCCGATGTCGCCTCCAAACTGATCGCGCGCAGCGACGACATCGATGCGCTTGCCGCCGGCCAGCGCGAGGGTTTGGCGATCCTGGAGGGCTGGCGCTACGAGGTGTTCGGCAAGGATGCGCTGGCGCTGGTGGAAGGCCGCACGGGCTTTAGCGTCAAGGGCGGCAAGATGGTGATGAGCGAGCTGGGGTAACCTCGATATCCCCCTCCCTGTAAGGGAGGGGTTAGGGGGTGGGTTGCAGAGTGACGGGCTCGATGCCCCGAACGTAGCTTTGGCGAGCGTTTGAGGATTCTTTGGGCGCGCAGACGCGCGCACCCACCCCTCAATCCCCTCCCTTGCAGGGAGGGGAGGTCAGGTGATCCGCCGCACCACCGCGCGCCGCCCGAAGCTCGCCGCCAGCGTCTTGTGCCGCCGCTCCACCGCCTCACCGTACAGCGCGACATCCTCGCCGCGCAGTTCCAGCACCAGGCTTTCCTGATCGATCTGCAGCCGGCTTTCCCTGAGCGGCCCCGCGACGCCGCCCGAGAGCCGCTGGCCGAGCCGCATCGCCAGCCCCCAGCGCATCCCGCGATTGCAAAGATCGGCGCTGATCATCTCAGCGACGCGCGGCGCCAGACCCTCGCCGCCGAAATGAGTGAACAACGCCTGGCTCATCAAGGCGCGGCCCGGAGCATCCACGCCCACCCAATTGCCGTGCAGCGCGGTCTCGACGCCGCGTTCGGCGCGGAATTCGGGATGCGCGCGCCAGCCGACGTCGGCGAGCAGGCAGCTTGCGTGCCGCAGCCGCGCCAATTCCTGCGGCTCGCCCGCGAACAAGGGTGCGATCCATTGATCGAGCAGATCGCCATGCTCCGGGAAACGGCCCTGCCGCATGCCCTCGTCGCGCGTGGCACATAGCAAGGGATCCTGCGCGCGGACATCGGCGGGCAGGCTGCGGTGGAGCAGGCCCTCGCGCAGGCCGTAGGAGGAGACGATCAGCTCCGAAGGCTCGATCCGCCGGACCAGCGCGGCGAGCAGGCTGGCGGCGGGGCCGAGGGTCGCGACGCGCGAGGAGGCGATGCCCGCCAACTCCTTGATCCGCTTGGAATCGAACTGACCGAGCGCGCGGACCAGCCGCCGCGCCTCGCTGGGCGCGAAAGCATAATGGTGGATGATCGGCAGCGGATAATCGCTCAGCACCATGTGCAGCCGGGCGAGCGCGCGCCATGATCCGCCGACGAGGTAGAAAGGCTTGCCGCGCGCATCCTCCCGCCAGCCGCCCTTGGTGAGCATCTTGTCCAGCGTGCGATCGACCCGCGCCGAATCGAGCTTGAGCGCGCTCAGCCGCAGCACGCCGAGCGGCATCGATATCCCCTCGCCCACTTCGCCGCGCCGGACGCGGATCAGCTCCAGACTGCCGCCGCCAAGATCGCCGACGATGCCGTCCGCCTCTGGAATCGCCGCGAGCACGCCGTGGCCCGCGAGCTTGGCTTCCTCGCCGCCGGTGATGAGCTCCACCGGCAGGCCCATCGCGCCTAGCTCATCGATGAACGCCCGGCCGTTACTGGCGTCACGCACCGCGGCGGTGGCAACGGTGCGCAGCAGCCCGACGCCCATATCCTCAGCCAGACGGCGGAAGCGGGCCAGGGCGGCCAGCGCGCGCTCCACCGCTTCGGGATCGAGGGCGCCGTTTTTGGCCAGCCCGCGGCCGAGCCCGGCCATGATCTTCTCATTGAACAGGATCGATGGGATGCGGTTGGCGCCCTCGTAGATCACGAGGCGGATCGAATTGGAGCCGATATCGATGATGCCGAGCGGACCGGCATGGGCCTTCGGCTTAAGGAGCGGGATGGCGGCCATGCGTAACCCAGGTTAGCGGGCAAAAGCGCCGGGCGAAAGCTATGATCAGTCGCGGTTGAGCTTCAGCTTGGGCACCGCCCCGCCCCGCTTGCGCGCCGCACCCCGGCCGGAAAGCGAGGGATTGGTCATGAAATAGCGGTGGAGGTTGAAGCTGCGCTTGGCGGGCGCGGCGCGTTCATAGCTGCCGTCGGCCTCCAGCCACCAGCTCTGCTCATCGTCCATCAGATTGGCGACCATCACCTGATCGAGCACCTGCGCGTGGACCGTGTCATTCTCGATCGGCAGCAGATATTCGACGCGGCGATCGAAATTGCGCGGCATCCAGTCGGCCGAGGAGATGTAGATCTTGGCATCCGGATTGGGCAGATCCGCGCCGTTGCCGAAGCACATGATGCGGCTATGCTCCAGGAAGCGGCCGACGATCGATTTGACGCGGATATTGTCGGACAGGCCGGGCACGCCCGGGCGCAGGCAGCAGATACCGCGCACCACCAGATCGATCTCCACGCCCGCCGCACTGGCGCGATAGAGTTTCTCGATGATCGCGGGATCGACCAGGCTGTTGAGCTTGGCCCAGATCGCCGCCTCGCGCCCGGCGCGGGCGTGATCGATTTCGGCATCGATCAGATCGGAAAGCTTGTCGCGCAGGCCGTGCGGCGAGAGCGTGAGCATCTCGAGGTTGCGCGGCTCGACATAGCCAGTGACGTAGTTGAACAATTGCGCGGCATCGCGGCCCGCGCGCGGATCGGCGGTGAAGAAGCTCAGATCGGTGTAGATGCGCGCGGTGATCGGGTGATAATTGCCTGTGCCGAAGTGGCAGTAGGTGCGGAATTGATCACCCTCGCGCCGCACCACCATCGATACTTTGGCGTGCGTCTTCCAATCGATGAAGCCGTAAACCACCTGGACGCCCGCGCGCTCCAGCGCTTCGGCCCAGTTGATATTCTGCTCCTCATCGAAGCGCGCCTTGAGCTCGACCACCGCGGTGACCGATTTGCCCGCCTCGGCGGCATCGATCAGCGCGCGGATCACCGCCGATTGCTTGCCGGCGCGGTACAGCGTCTGCTTGATCGCGACGACATCGGGATCGGCGGCGGCCTGGCGGAGGAAGGCGAGGACGACATCGAACGATTCGTACGGGTGCTGGACGATGATGTCCTTGGCTTTGATCGCAGCGAAACAATCGCCGCCATGTTCGCGAATTCGCTCGGGAAAGCGCGCCGTGTAGGGCGGGAATTTGAGATCGGGCCGGTCTTCCTCGACCAGCTCGGCGAGATCGGTGATGCCGAGAAATTCCTGTGTATCGACGATCACGTCCTCCGCCGTGCCGATCTCCTCGCGCACCAGAGTGGCGAGCGCCTCGGGCATGTTGGGGGTGGGTTCGAGGCGGATGATCCGGCCCCGCCGCCGCGCCTTGATCGCCGAACGGAAGTAGAGGACCAGATCCTCGGCCTCCTCCTCCACTTCCAGATCGCTGTCGCGGATCACGCGGAAGCTGGTCTCGCCGAGCATTTCGTAGCCGGGAAAGAGGATATCGGTGAAGCGGCTGATCAAGGTCTCGATCGCAACATAGCGCGCGGTATCGCCCGGCAGGCGGACGAAGCGCTTGATCGTCGAGGGCAGCATGATCAGCTCGCGCGTCGGCTCGCCATCGGACAGCCGTTTGAGATCGAACAGCAGCGTGAAGCCCTTGTTGGGGATGAAGGGGAACGGGTGCGATGGATCGAGCGCCTGGGGGGTGAGGATCGGGAAGATCTGCTCGCGGAAATGCTTCTCCAGCCAGGCCGCGGTCTCGCCGACGAGCTGATCCTTTACCAGCACCGCGACGCCGGCGGCGGCGAGCTGTTCGCGCAGGGTCAACCAGACGGTCTGCTGCACGTCGGTCAGCAGATCCGCCTGTTCGGCGACCACCGCGAGCTGCTGCGAAGGCGTCAGCCCATCGGGCGAGCGATCCTCGATGCCTTGCATCTGCTGGCCCTTGAGGCCGGCGACCCGAACCATGAAGAATTCGTCGAGATTGTTGCCGGAGATGGAGAGGAAGCGCAGGCGCTCCAGCAACGGATGCGCGGGATTGCACGCCTCATCCAGCACGCGCCGGTTGAACTCGATCCACGAAAGCTCGCGGTTGAAATAGCGCTCCTTGAGGGGGAGCGGCGGCGGCGGCGCGTCGTCGGCGGCGCCATCATCCTGAATGGGAACCGGATTGATGTGATCCATAGCCCCCAGTCTAGCCGTTTGCGTGCGACTCGTCGATGACGCCCATCGCGATCAGCGCCCGCCGCGCGAGCGGGACGGTCAGGCCCTGCCGCCGTTGGAGTGCGAGTTCGTCGAGCGCCTCCAGCGTGTGGTGGATGCCGAGATAGCTGCGTTCGATCCGGGGACCGAGATAGCGAAGCAGTTCGGGCGGCGCGGCCAGGCCGCGGTCATGCGCCATCTTCTCGATCAGCCGGGTCGCCAATTCCTCATCCGGATCGGGGATCGAGACCACCGGCGTCGCGGCGATCCGCGAGCGCAGATCGGGCAGCGCGATCGTCCATTCCGGCGGCAGACGATCCGCGATCAGGATCAGCGGGCGTCTGCGCTCCTGCGCGCGGTTCCAGGCATGGAACAGCGTCTCCTCGTCCACAACCTCGGCATTGTCATAGAGTTCGCCGCCGGTTCGCGCGGCGACGATGCGGCCGAGCAGGCTGCGGCCCGATTTGCGCGGGCCGGTCAGCACGGTCGCCATCACCGGCCACAGCGACCAATGTTCGAAATGCCGGACAACCGCCGTGTTGGAGGCCGAGACGACATAATCGCGCTCGTCATCCCCGGCGGGCCAATCGAGCGGCAGCGCGATCTGGCCGGCCGCTAAGCTCATTGCCGCCGCAGCCTCAGCGTTCCATTGTCATCGCGCAACTGCAGCCCCGCGCCGAAGGCGGCGGCGCGCAGCGCGGCGACGTCTCCGGCGAATTCGACGCGCATCAGCGAGACGCCGCCGAGCGCGAGACTGGGGGTAGTTGCGGATTTGACGCCGGGCAGGCCGCGCACCGCCTGCTCGATCGCGCTTTCGGTGGCGGCGTCGGGGGTTTCGACCTGGATGGTGAAGGTCTGCACCGGGCCGCCGGTCGCGGGCGCGGCGGTCGCACCAGCATCACCGGTCTCCTCGGTCGCAGCTTCCTCGCCGAGATCCTTCACCGCAGCAGGTTCGGCGACCAATGTGGGATCGGCGATCAGGCCGCCTTCGCGGAAAGTGTCGGCATAGGCTTGATCGATCCGCCGCACGCCTTCGTCCAGCATCCGCGCCAGATCGTTGCTGTCGCGTGCGACGAGATCGAACCGCGCGACCTCCTTCGAATCGGGGCCGTGATAGGCGATGAAGTGGGCGATCACCGGGCCGCCGGGGAAGCGCCGCTCGAGATGGACGGTCGGCACGACCACGTCCGAAGCGCCATATTGATCGAGGATCATCCGCCACCAGCCGCGCCCGGGCCGTCCCGCCTGCGCGACGTTGAGCAGCAGCGGATCGAGCCCGGTGCCCACCGGCCGGATATAATCAATCGGGCTGCCGCCGGAGCGGAAGCGCGCCCAGGCCTTCTGCCAATCGGTGCGATGCTCGAAGCTCTGCGCGACACCGCCGGACCACATCACGGGAATCACCAAGGTCGGTGCCGATCGCGGCCCGCCGCCGTGCGCGCCGAGCAGATCGCCCGCGCGCCCGCGATCGAACAATACGCCCAGCCGCGCGATATAGCGGTGCGCGCCGATCTGTTCGTCTTCGACCGAAACGCCGGCGACGACCTGATCGAGCTGGCCATCGGAAAGGTTGGGCGCCTGGTTCGCAGGCAGATTGTTCGCCTTGGCCCAGAGCTGCTGCCAGCCGCGCCGCTGCGCCAGCCGCCAGCCGACCATCCGCGCCTGCTCGGCCGTTTTGCCGACGACATCGACCTGAATACCGCCGACTTCATAATTGGCGGCGCTGTCGATCGGCGGCACGCCGCGATCGCTACCTTCGATCTGCGCGAGCCCCCAGGCGGCCAGACCGAGGGCGACCGCCGTTCCCGTGGCGAGGATTATGCGGCGGCGGCGCGTCATTCGGATGTGCTTCTGGCGAAACGCCCGTGGAAATCCAAGGGGGATGTGTCTAGGGGCGGTCAGATTGATCCTCCCCTGCAAGGGGAGGGGGACCATGCGCAGCATGGTGGAGGGGTATTCCGCTCTCGAGAGGGCGATACCCCTCCGTCATCGCTTCGCGATGCCACCTCCCCCTACGTGGGAGGATTGGAGATAGATGACCGAAGATTCCTATTCTTACGCCAAGGCCGGCGTCTCGATCGCGGCAGGCAATGCGCTGGTGAAGGCTATCGCGCCGCTGGTGCGCGCCACCAGGCGGCCCGGCGCGGATGCCGAGATCGGCGGGTTCGGCGGCTTTTTCGATCTCAAGGCGGCGGGCTATTCCGATCCGCTGCTGGTGGCCGCAAACGATGGCGTCGGCACCAAGCTCAAGCTGGCGATCGACAGCGGGCGCCACGATACGGTCGGCATCGATCTCGTCGCGATGTGTGTAAACGATCTGATCGTGCAGGGCGCCGAGCCCTTGTTCTTCCTCGATTATTTCGCCTGCGCCAAGCTGGACAACGGCATTGCCGAGCGCGTGATCGCGGGAATCGCCGAAGGCTGCCGCATCGCCGGCTGCGCGCTGATCGGCGGCGAGACCGCCGAGATGCCGGGCATGTATGCCGAGGGCGACTATGACCTCGCCGGCTTTTCGGTGGGCGCTGTGGAGCGCGCGCAGGCGTTGACGGGGACTAAAGTGCAAGCGGGCGATGTGCTGCTCGGGCTGGCGTCCTCGGGCGTCCATTCCAACGGCTTCTCGCTGGTGCGGCGGCTGGCGGCGGACAAGGGCTGGAAGCTCGATCGCCCCGCGCTGTTCGATCCGGACCGGTTGCTGATCGATTGGCTGATGGAGCCGACGCGCATCTACGTGAAGAGCCTGCTGCCGCTCGTGCGTGAAGGCCGGATCGCGGCGCTGGCGCATATCACCGGCGGCGGCTTGCTGGAAAATGTGCCCCGCGTGCTGCCCGAGGGGCTGCGCGCCGAGATCGACGCCGATCGCTGGCCCCTGCCCCGCCTGATGGCGTTCCTGCAGGCGCAGGGAAATATCGAGTCGGAGGAAATGGCGCGAACCTTCAACTGCGGCATCGGCATGGTCGCGGTGGTGCGCGCGGATGAGGTGGATGCCGTGGCCGCGGCGCTGGAGGCGGCGGGGGAGACGGTGTTCGGGATCGGTGAGATCGTGGAAGGGCAGCGCGGCTGTTCGGTGAAGGGCTCCGTCGAAACTTGGAGCGCGCGCGCCGATTGGCGCGCCGAACATCATGCCTAAGCGCACCAGAACTCCCTCTCCCCTTGTGGGAGAGGGGATCGGGCGGACGGGCTCGATGCCCGTTCGCTCGATAGATGGCGGCGCACTTCCCTATTCGCGCAATCGGGCATCGAGCCCGCTTGCGCGATCCCCTCTCCCTTCCCTCTCCCACAAGGGGAGAGGGTAAGTGGGAAAGGCCCGCGTCGGTATCCTCATCTCGGGGCGGGGATCCAACATGGCGGCGCTGATCGAGGCGTCGCATGCATCCGACTGCCCCTACGAGGTCGCGCTGGTCGTCTCCAACGTGCCCGATGCGGCGGGGCTGGCCTATGCCGCCGCCAACGGCATCCCCCAGTTCGCCGCCTCGCACAAAGGCATGAAGCGCGCCGAATTCGATGCGCTGGTCGATGGCGCGCTGCGCGATGCGGGTGTCGAATATGTTGCGCTGGCTGGTTACATGCGGCTGCTCTCGCCCGCCTTCGTCGATCGCTGGGCGGGGCGGATGGTCAACATTCACCCGTCGCTGCTTCCTGCCTACAAGGGCCTCGATACCCACCAGCGTGTGCTCGACGCCGGCGAGACGCGGCATGGCGCGACCGTCCATCTCGTCACCGCCGAGCTCGATGACGGCCCGATCCTCGCCCAGGCCGAAGTGCCCGTGCTGGAAGGGGACGATGCCGAGGCGCTCGCCCGGCGCGTGCTGATCGAGGAGCATAAGCTCTATCCGCAGGCGCTCGCCGAGCTGATCCGCCGATGAGTCCCGATCCCGAAGCCGATCTCGTCAAACTGCGCGCGATCGCGCTGGCGCTGCCGCACGCCGCCGAAAAGCTCTCGCACGGCCAGCCGGTGTTCTTCATCGAGAAAGGCAAATTGTTCGCCCAATATTGGCACGATCATCACCATGACGATGCCAGCGCGGTGATGGTCAAGCTCTCGGGCATCGAGGAGCAGGAGATGCTGATCGATCTGGATCCCGAGCTTTATTATCGCCCGGCCTACATCGGGCATTCAGGCTGGATCGCTATCCGTACCGATGTGATGGGGACGGATTGGGACATGATCGCAGACAAGGTCGCGGCAAGCTGGCGCAACGTCGCGCCCGCGAAGCTATTGCGCGAATGAGCGAGACGCCGCGTGAAAAGGCGGAAGCCGCGCGCGTCCGCCGCCGCTGGCTGACGCTCGGCGAGTTGCTCGGCATCGCCGCCGTGGTCATCTCGGCCCTGACCTTCTGGAACAGCTACCGCGAACGCACCACCAGCGAGGCGCAGCATCAGGCGGAGCAGGCCAAGGGCAGCAAGCTCGCCGCCACGCTGCTGCTCAAGGGCACCCCGGCGCATGATGGCCGCGTTCTCGAGCTCGCAGCGCGGGCCGAGGGGCAGAGCATCGATTCGCAGACCATCCATTTTCCCGCCGCGCTGGGCATCGATCCGATCGAGACCTCGGGCGATCCCCGGATCGAGCGCGACTGGTTTGCCAGCGCCGTCGCCAAGGCGCGCCATGCCGCCGGGCTCAAGGACGAGACCGGCGACGCGCGCCTGCCCGTGTTGATCGAGAGCCGCTTCACCGCCGATGGCGATTCGCGCACCGCGCTCGATCGCTACGTAATCGGCTATACCACCGACACGAGCTTCCTTTCCGGAACGCGGATCAAGCTCCACGGCTTGTCGCGGACCGCCGCCTCTAAAGACATTCGCAGCGGCCAGAAGGCGATCGATGCGGCCTGGAAAACGGAGCTTTCGTCAGGGCGCTAAGGACTGCGGCGGCCGCTCGCGGCCAAGGATACGGACCAGAACGGGTACTGCTAGAAAGCCGAACATCGAAACCCTCGGCCAAAAGAAGCAGCCAACGATGGCAATCCCCGCCGCGATCGGCACGCTCAACGATCGGCGCATGATCGCAGCGACCTGCGCATCGCTGACTTCCGGCAAGCGGTTCTCGGCGCGCAATGCCAGCCGGAACAGCCGGATCTGCAGCAATGCGATAACGATCAGGCAGCACGAGTAGAAGATATTCGGGAAGGATTGTTCGACATTCTCGCTCATGAAGGCGGTCGCGAACGGCAGAAAGGCGATCATCATCAACAGGTGCAGATTGGCCCAGACCAGATGCGGATCGTGCCGGGCGAGCAGACCGAACACGCGGTGGTGCGCGTTCCAGAAGGCGCCGATCACCAGGAAGCTGACGAAGAAGCCCGCGAACTTGGGCGTCTCGCTTGCCAGCGCCTGCAGCGCGCGCTGGGTGGCGTCCGGGCCGGGGGCTACGTGCGGAACATTGAGTTCGACGACGAGCAGGGTGATCGCGATCGCAAAGACGGCGTCGGAGAAAAAGACCAGCCGTTCGAGCAGTTTGGATTGCATATCGTCCCCCCGGTCAGCGCGACGCTAACCGGGGAGCATTGGAAAAGCCAAGCTTAGCCGACGATTTCTTCGGGCTTGAAGAAATAGGCGATCTCGATCGCGGCATTCTCGTCGCTGTCAGACCCGTGGACCGAGTTCGCCTCGATCGATTCGGCCAGTTCCTTGCGGATCGTGCCGGCTTCGGCGTTGGCGGGGTTGGTCGCGCCCATGATGTCACGGTTGCGCTGCATCGCATTCTCGCCCTCGAGCACCTGCACGACGACCGGGCCGGAGATCATGAAGCTGACGAGATCGTTGAAGAACGGACGCTCCTTATGGACCGCGTAGAAGCCCTCGGCCTGCTCCTTGGTCATCTGGATACGCTTGGAGGCGACGACGCGCAGGCCGCCATCCTCCAGCATCTTGGTAACGGCGCCGGTCAGGTTGCGCCGCGTGGCATCGGGCTTGATGATCGAAAAGGTGCGGGTCGTCGCCATGGCGATCCGTTACTCCATATAGGTCTTGTTGAGATGGGCGCGCCTCTAGCGGGGGGGTCGGACGGTGGCAACCCGTGCGATGCTGAGGATCACCCCTCGAGCACGTCCCGAACCCATTGATCGAGCAGGCGGACGCCATAGCCGGTCGCGCCCTTATCGTAGAGCGCGGCGGGCTTGGCGGCCCAGACCATGCCGGCGATATCGAGGTGCGCCCATTTCACGCCATCATCGATGAAGCGTTTGATGAATTGCGCGGCGGTGATCGATCCGGCTTCGCGCGGGCCGATATTCTTCATGTCGGCGATGGGGCTTTCCAGCATCTTGTCATAGGCATCGCCCATCGGCATCCGCCAGAGTTTCTCGCCCGCCGTCTTGCCCGCGGCCGTCAGCTGTTCGGCGAGAGTGTCATCGTTGGAAAAGATGCCGCCATATTCATGGCCGAGGCTGACGATCATCGCGCCGGTCAGCGTCGCCAGATCGACGATCGTCTTGGGAGCGAACCTTTTCTGCACCCAGGTCAGCGCATCGCACAGCACCAGCCGACCCTCGGCATCGGTGTTGAGCACCTCCACCGTCTGGCCCGACATGGTGGTGACGACATCGCCCGGCCGCTGGGCCTTGCCGTCGGGCATATTCTCGACCAGCCCGCAGATGCCGACGACATGGACCGGCGCCTTGCGCGCCGCCAGCGCGCGCATCACGCCGGTGACGGCGCCCGCGCCGCCCATATCCCACTTCATATCCTCCATGCCCGGCCCAGGCTTTAGGCTGATGCCGCCGGTATCGAAGGTGACGCCCTTGCCGACGAAGGCGGTCGGTTCCTTGACCGCGCCGTTGGTGCCGTCCCATTTCATGACGAGCAGCTGCGCCTCACGCTCCGAACCCTGCGCGACGCCGAGCAGCGCGCCCATGCCCGCCAGGCGCATCTCGCGCTCGCCCAGCACCTCGATCTCGAGTCCGAGCTCGCGGCCCGACATCGCCAGTTCGACGAAGCTTTGCGGATAGAGCAGATTGGCGGGCTCGGTGACCAGCATCCGCGTGAAGGCGGCGCCTTCGACCACCGCCTCGCGGCTTTTCCAGGCGGCCTTGGCCTCCTCGATACGATCGCCCGCGACGATCGTGAGCTCGGTGAGGCTGGGCTTCTGCTTGTCGGTGAGCTTGGTGCGGTAGGTGTCCAGCCGCCAACTGCGCAGGCTCGCGGCCTCGGCGATGCCCGCGGCGAGCGCGGCGCGATCCGCGGTGGCGATGTGCGAAAGATCGACGACCGCGCCGGCGGCGCCCGAGGTCAGCAACCTGGCGACGATCGCGCCGCCGGCCTTCAGGCCATCGCGCGCCGCGCCGACGCCGACGATCAGCAGGTGGGTGACGCCAGCGCCCTCCGGCAGGTGCAGCTCGACCAGGCTCCCCGCCTCGCCGGTGAAGCGCGCGCTAGCGATCGCCGCCGCCACCACTGCTTCGCCGCCCTTCAGCGACGCCGGCAGCGCCCGCCCCGCGCCCTCACCCGAAAGCACGGGCAGGACGACGACAGGAGCCGCCTGGGGACGATCAACAGCGAAACGGATGGTAAGCAAGCAAGGGCCTTTCAGCGATCAAGCGCGCGTTCTTAGGCCTCTCGCCTCGCCTGTCAAAGCGGTTCGGCGCGTGGACGATTGCGGGCGCTTCGGGGCTGGGTTAGGGCGCCGCCGATGAAAGGGGTTTCGGTAGCGCGCTGGCGCACGGGCGCGCTTGCAAGCGCCGCATGGATCGCGTGCGCCGCGTCGCCGGCCCTTGCGCAGCAGCTCCAGGATCCTGCCGGTCCTCCCCCGCCCCCACTGGGCGCCGCCGGACTGCCGAGCAGCGACACAGCGGACAAGGTCGATTTCGCCGCCGACAATCTCGATTATGACGACAAGGCCGATATCGTCACCGCCACCGGCGATGTGCGGATGCTTCGCGCCGGCAGCCGCCTGCGCGCCGACAAGGTCGTCTGGAACCGCAATACGGGCCAAGTGACCGCCACCGGCCATATCGCGACGATCAATTCGGCGGGCGATACTTTGTACGGCGACAGCGCCGTGCTGACCGACGATTTCAAGAACGGCGTCGTCCAGAACATGCTCTACGTGCTGGCCGACGGCGGACGGCTGGCGGCCGAGCGCGGTGAGCGCAAGGACAAGATCCAGATCCTGGAACATGCCGCTTATTCGCCATGCCGCGTCACCGATGACGACGGCTGCCCCAAGCGGCCGAGCTGGCAGATCACCGCGCTGCGCATCGTGCGCGACGGCAATCGCCATCGCATCTTCTACAAGGATGCGCGCTTCAGCCTGTTCGGCCTCCCGATCCTTTGGCTGCCCGCCTTCTCGCATCCCGACGGCAGCCAGCAGGGCGGCGGCGGATCGGGGCTGCTGCTGCCCAATTTCCAATATAGCAAGACCGTCGGCGCCGAACTTGAACTACCCTACTACCGGCGTTTCGGCCCCAATCGCGACATCACGATCACGCCGCATATCTACACCGCGGTCGCGCCCGCACTGGAGGTGGATTATCGTGCGCTGGAGGGCCATGGCGCCTATGAAGCCAAGGGCATGATCACCTATGGATCGCGCCTGCCCGCCGTGACCACGACCCAATCGCTCAACACCGACAAGGGCGTCCGCGGATATGTCGATCTGCACGGCACCTATCAGCTCGGCACCTATTGGACGCTGACCGGCCAGATCCGCGCCGAATCCGACAAGACCTTCATGTATCGCTATGCGATCAACAATGATGATCGCCTGCGGTCCACGCTGGAGGCCGATCGCATCGATGACAACAGCCTGCTGACCATCGCGGGCTGGTTCACGCAAACGGTTCGCGCGGATGAGAAGCAAAGCCAGCAGCCGATCGCTTTGCCCGCGATCGATTACCGCCGCCGCATCCAGGATCCCTGGGCGGGCGGCGTCTTCCAGGTCGAGCTCAACAGCTTGGCGCTGACCCGGACCGAAGGCCAGGACACGCAGCGCGTGTTCGCGGGCATCGAATGGGATCTGCGCAAGATCACCCCGCTCGGCCAGGAAGTGACCTTCACCGCGCTCGGCCGCGTCGATGGCTACCATACCGATCAGGTCGATCAGACCAGCACTGTCGTCTACCGCGGCCTGCCCGGCTGGCAGGCGCGCGGCGTCGCCGCGATTGCGGCCGATATGCGCTGGCCGTTCATCGGCACTTTGTGGGGCGGCACCCAGCAGATCGTGCCCCGCATCCAGCTGGTCGGCACGCCGCACACCAAGAACCTTTCGATTCCGGACGAGGATTCGCGCGCGGTCGATCTCGAGGACACAAATCTGTTCTCGATCAACCGCTTTTCGGGCTACGATCGCTGGGAGGACAGCAGCCGCGTCACCTACGGCTTCGAATATAATTATCAGCGGCCCAAGCTCGATGTTCAAACGGTGCTCGGCCAGAGCTACCGCCTCGATACCGAACCTTCGATCCTGCCCGAGGGCACCGGCCTCACCGGCCGCTTCTCCGATTATGTCGGCCGCATCAGCGTGAAATACGGGCCGTGGTTCGAAGTGACCGAACGCTTCCGGCTCGACAAGACCACCTTCCGCCTGCACCGCAACGAGATAGACGCGGCCATCGGCACGAAGCGCACCTATCTGCTCGTCGGCTACCTCCTGCTCGATCGCAATATCGATCCCTCGCTCGAAGATCTGATGGATCGGCAGGAGCTGCGGCTGGGCGGGCGCGTGCAGCTCGCGCGCTACTGGTCGGTCTACGGATCGACGGTGATCGATCTCACCACCAAATCACAGGATCCGACCTCGACCGGCGACGGCTTCTCCCCCGTGCGCGAACGGCTGGGCCTGCAATATGAAAATGAGTGCATCACGCTCGGCATCTCGTGGCGGCGGGACTATAATCCGATCGGTGATGCGCGGCGCGGCAACACGTTCAGCTTCCGGCTGGCCTTGAAGAACATCGGACGCTAAGCAGCGGTTCAGCCGCTGGGGAGCAGTCCGGCTTTTCCCTCAATCATCGAACGGACGGAATGCACGTGATCGGAGTTGGTAAGCGGTTGGGCATTGCGGCCGCGGGCATCTTGACGCTGGCATGGGCCGGCGCACTCGGCGCCCAGGATGCCGCGCAAGATGAGCCGCTCAACCTGCCGGCCAACGTCTCGATTCTCGAACATAAGGATCCGTCCGTCCGCAAGGCGACCGCGATCGTCAATGGCACGGTGCTGACCGATACCGATGTCGATCAGCGTCTCGCGCTGGTGCTTGCCGCCAACAAGGGCGAGCCTTCCGCCGAGGAACGCAAGCAGCTCCGCCTGCAGGTGCTTTCCAACCTGATCGACGAGACGCTGGAAATCCAGGAAGCCGCGGCCAACAAGATCACCATCGACAAGAGCGAGATCCAGCAGACCTTCGATCGCGTCGCCGGCCAGTTCAAGCAGGCGCCGGGCGGCTTCATCGGCTATCTGAAATCGAAGGGCACGTCCGAGGCTTCTATGAAGAGGCAGATCGAGGGCGAGCTGGCATGGCGGCGGCTGCTCGGCCGCGAGGTCGAGCCGTTCGTCAATGTCAGCGACGACGAGGTCAATCAGGTGATCGCGCGGCTCAAGGCCTCCAAGGGCACCGCGGAATATCACGTCGCCGAAATCTATCTCTCGGCAACGCCGATCAATCAGGCGCAGGTGCTGGCGAAGGCCAATGATCTGGTCGACAAGATCCGTCGCGGCTCATCCTTCGTCGCTTATGCGCACGAATTTTCGGAAGCTTCGACCAAGGCGGTGGGCGGCGATCTCGGTTGGGTACGCGCCGAGCAGTTGCCCGATCAGATCGCGGCGACGATGCAGCAGATGCCGACAAACGCGGTCAGCGACCCGATCCCGGTCAACGGCGGCTTCTCGATCATCGCCCTGATCGACAAGCGCGCGGTGCTGACCGCCGACCCGCGCGATGCGCAGCTCTCGCTCAAGCAGATGACGATCACCCTGCCCCCCGGCTCGACACGCGAGAGCGCCGAGCCCAAGCTGCGCATGTTCAGCGACGCGCTGAAGACACTCAAGGGCTGCGGCGATGCCGAGGCGGTCGGTCTGAAGGTCGGCGCCGAGGTGGTGGCCAACGATCAGCTCAAGGTGCGCGATCTGCCGCCGCAGCTGCAGCAGGTCGTTCTCGATATGCAGGTGGGCGAGGCGACGCCGCCGTTCGGATCGATGACCGAGGGCATTCGCGCGCTGGTGCTGTGCGGCCGGGACGCTCCCGAAGCCGTCGATCTGCCGAACTTCGAACAGATCCAGTCGCAGATGCAGGATGAGCGCGTCAATCTGCGCGCCCGACGTTACCTGCGCGATCTGCGGCGCGATGCCGTCATTGAATATCGCTGAACCCCGCCACGATCGGGGCACCGCGTGAGCCTCCCGCTGGCGATTTCGCTCGGCGATCCTTCGGGTATCGGGCCCGAGATTACCGCGCGCGCCTGGGAGCGGCGGGTGGCGGAAGGGCTGCTCCCCTTCTTCGCGGTCGGCGATCCCCGATCGATCGAGGCGGTGTGGGACGGGCCGATCGCGCGCATCGCGGGGCCTGACGAAGCGATCGCCGCCTTCGAAACCGGACTGCCGGTGCTGGCCATCGAGGATGCGGCCGAGATCGTGCCCGGCGCGCCCAACGTCGCGGGGGCGCGTTGCGCGCTCGACGCGCTGGAGATGGCGGTGGGGCTGACGCGATCGGGCGCTGCGGCGGGACTCGTCACCGGGCCGGTGGCGAAGTCACGGCTTTACGAGATCGGCTTTACCCATCCCGGCCAGACCGAATTCGTCGCCGAACGCTGCGGGGTCGCGCCGGTGAACGTCGCGATGATGCTGGCGGGGCCGACGCTGCGCACCGTGCCGATCACCATGCACCTCGCGCTGCGCGAGGCGATCGATGCGGTTTCGGTCGACCTCATCCTGGTCCGCGCGCGGACCGTGGAGCGCGGCCTGATCCGCGATTTCGGGATCGAACAGCCAAGGATCGCCGTCGCGGGGCTTAACCCTCACGCGGGTGAGCAGGGTGCGCTTGGCCGCGAGGAGATCGAGATCGTGACGCCCGCGATCCGGCGCCTGCAGGACGAGGGCATGAACGTGATCGGCCCGCTTTCGCCCGATACGATGTTCCACCCCCGCGCCCGGGCGCAATATGATATCGCGCTGTGCCTCTATCACGATCAGGCGCTGATCCCGCTGAAGACGCTGCATTTCGATGAAGGCGTCAACATCACGCTGGGCCTGCCGATCGTCCGCACCGCGCCCGATCACGGCACCGCGTTCAATATCGCGGGCCAGGGGCTGGCCAATCCCGGCGCGATGATCGCGGCGATCCGGCTGGCGGGCGAAAGCGCGGAGAATCGCGCCAGAGCGGCGTGACTCTCGACGATCTTCCGCCGCTGCGCGCAGTTATCGCGCAATATGGCCTGAGCGCCGAAAAGAGCCTCGGTCAGAATTTCCTGTTCGATAGCCAGCTGCTCGATCGCATCGCGCGCGTGCCGGGGCCGCTGGAAGGCGAGCGCGTCTATGAGGTCGGTCCCGGTCCCGGAGGACTGACGCGGGCGCTGCTCCGCGCAGGGGCGCAGGTGACAGCGGTCGAGCGCGATCGGCGCTGCCTCCCCGCGCTGGCGGAGATTGCGGACGCGGCCGAAGGGCGGCTGAACGTCCTCTCCGGCGATGCACTGGCGATCGACGAAGCGGCGCAGTTGGGCCGCGGCGTCCACATCGTCGCCAACCTGCCCTACAATGTCGGCACCGCTTTGCTCGTCCGCTGGCTGAGCATTGAGGACTGGCCGCCGTGGTGGGCCTCGCTGACGCTGATGTTTCAGAAAGAGGTGGCGGAGCGGATCGTCGCTTCACCCGACAGCGATCATTATGGACGGCTGGCGGTGCTCACCCAGTGGCGCGCGCAGCCTAAGATCGCCTTCGCGGTCAATCGCGCCGCCTTCGTGCCACCGCCCAAGGTGACATCGGCGGTGGTCCATATCGTCCCGGGCGAGGTGCCTGCGGGCGTTCGGCCGAAGACATTGGAACGGCTGACCGAAGCGGCGTTCGGTCAGCGCCGCAAGATGCTGCGGCAGAGCCTCAAAGGCCTGCCCGGCGCGCTGGAGGCGCTTGCGGCGTTGGACATCGATCCCGCACGCCGCGCCGAGACGCTCTCGGTTGCCGATTTCGTCGCGGTGGCGCGGCTGCTGACGGCCCGCGCTTAGTCCGGCTTGACCGCTTCCTTGCCCTTGGGCGGCACGACCTTGGCATTCTGCGCCGCGACGAGCGTGGCAGGTGGCCCCTTGGTGATCGCCGCGGCCAGCGTCACTGCCGGCGGGCAATCGGCCTTGCACAGCGTGCGGATGCGCGCGAGATTGGCCTTGGCGGGATCGAGCGCACCCTTCTGCACCATCGCCACGCCCTCGCCCGAAAGCGCTGCGGTGTCGTTGGGCTCCATGGTCAGCGCCTCCCGATAGAAGCGGATCGCCTTGCCGGGCAGCTGCTGCGCGGTTGCGACCTCGCCCATCGTCACATAAGCGGCGCGGTTGCGCGGATCGACGGCGAGCGCGGTTTCCAGCAAATCCTCGGCGCTTGCGAAATTGCCGGCTTTATAGGCGGCCTGCGCCTGACCGAGCAGCGCCAGGCTGCGCGCATCGATCTGCGTATCGGGGCGCTGGCCCATGCTGCTGGAGGACAGGGTTGCGAGCGCCAGGGAAAGAGCGAGCGCAGGTGCCGAAAAACGCATCAACTTCTCCAGATAAGGCGATCGGGCCGTTCCTATCATGCACGAAGGAGGCGTGCGACGAAAAAGCCGTCCGTCCCATCCTGTGCGGGGGTCAGCATAACCCCTTCGCCTGAACGGCACCCGAAGGCGAGCGCATCGGCGCGAAAATCGGCGTGCAGGCCGAGAAAGCGATCGATCTGCACAGGCCCCTCCTCCGGCAGCAGCGAGCAGGTGGCGTAGACGAGCGTACCGCCCGGCTTCACGCAGTCCGCGCCGATCGCCAGAACCTGCGCCTGCAATTTCGTCAGCCGCTCCAGCGTCGCGGGCGTGAGCCGCCAGCGCGCTTCGGGATTGCGCCGCCAGGTGCCGCTGCCCGAGCAGGGCGCATCGACCAGCACGAGGTCCGCAGCGCCGATCAGATCGGCAAGCCCTCCCCGCTCGCGGCCGCCGTCCAGCAACCTTTGCTCAATCATCGCCCCGGCCCGCTCGGCCCGCGGCGCCAGCCCCGCCAGCCTGCCCCGATCGACATCGCAGGCAATCAGCCGCCCTTCGTTGCGCATCGCCGCCGCCAACGCCAGCGTCTTGCCCCCTGCCCCAGCGCAAAGATCGACCGCCACCATGCGGGGCTGGGCGCCGCACGCCTGGACGATCAGCTGGCTGCCCTCATCCTGGATCTCGAACAGCCCCTGCTGCCATTCGGGCAGAAGATCGACTTGTGTGCCTTCGGGCAGGCGGAAGGCATCTAGGCCATGCTCTCCGGCCCGCGCACCCGGCAGCGCGGCGAGCAGGGTGTCGCGGTCCGTCTTGAGGCGATTGGCACGCAGGTCGAGCGGCGCGCGCTCGAGCAGGGCCGGGAATTCGGATCGATCAAGGTGGACCGAAAGCTTCTCTGCCAGCCAGGCGGGCAAGGCCGAGGCCGGGGCGCCGACATCGCCCGCACCGATCGGTGCCGGGCCATGCGCCGAGCCATCGAACAGCACCCTCAGCTCGGGCCGATCCGCCGCAAGTCCCATCAGCGCGGCACGGCCGCTCGCCGGCACCTCGCCCGCGCGGCGGATCGCAGCATAGACAAGCTCCCGCACCGCGCGCCGATCCTTCGATCCGGCATAACGACGCTCGCGGAAATAGCGCTGGATCAGAGTATCGGCGGCCGCTCCGCCGGCGCGTGCGGCACCGATAACGGCGTCAACGATCTCGATCGCGGCCTGAAGGCGGGCGGCGGGGGTCATAGGCTCTGCCCCTCATTCCGTTCGTGATGAACCTGTCGAAGCACTGTTCTTCTTCGCTGAGGTCAAAAAGAAAAACCGCCCTTCGACAAGCTCAGGGCAAACGGAGAAAGCCTATCACCCGAAGCTGGGATAATTCGGCGCTTCGCGCGTGATCGCGACATCGTGGACGTGGCTTTCGCGCAGCCCCGCATTGGTGATGCGGATGAATTTCGCGCGCTCGCGCAGATCCTGCAACGTCGCGGCGCCGGTATAGCCCATCGCCGCCTTTACGCCGCCGACCAGCTGATGGATCACCTCCTTGGCCGATCCCTTGTACGGCACCTGGCCCTCGATTCCCTCGGGCACCAGCTTGAGTTGATCCTGGACATCGCCCTGGAAATAGCGATCCGCCGATCCGCGCCCCATCGCGCCGACAGAGCCCATGCCGCGATAGGATTTGAACGAGCGCCCCTGATAGAGGAAGGTTTCGCCGGGCGCCTCGTCGGTGCCCGCAAGCAGGCTGCCGACCATCACGCACGACGCGCCCGCCGCCAGCGCCTTGGCGAGATCGCCCGAGGTGCGCAGGCCGCCATCGGCGATCACCGGCACGTTGCTCTTCCACGCCTCCTCGGCCGCCTCCATTACCGCGGTGAGCTGCGGCACACCGACGCCTGCGACGACGCGCGTGGTACAGATCGATCCGGGACCGATGCCGACCTTGATGCCGTCCGCGCCCGCATCGATTAGCGCGCGCGTCGCCTCAGCGGTGGCGACGTTGCCCGCCACCACCTGTACCGAATTGGAGATGCGCTTCACCCGCTCCACCGCGCGCGCGACATCGATGTTGTGGCCATGCGCGGTATCGATCACGATCAGATCGCATTCGGCATCGATCAGCGCCTCGGTGCGCGCGAAGCCCTTGTCTCCCACCGTGGTCGCCGCGGCGACGCGCAGGCGGCCCGAACCGTCCTTGGTGGCGTCGGGATAGTTCACGGCCTTCTCGATATCCTTGACCGTAATCAGGCCGACGCAGCGATAGGCATCGTCCACCACCAGCAATTTCTCGATCCGCCGCTGATGGAGCAGCCGTCGCGCCTCCTCATGGCCGACGCCTTCGCGCACGGTGGCAAGGTTCTGGCTGGTCATCAGCTCGCGCACCGGCTGATCCATCCGCTCGGCGAAGCGGACGTCGCGATTGGTGACGATACCGACGAGCGTGCCGCTGGCCTCGACCACCGGAATGCCCGAGATGCGATGCCGCTGCATCAGCGCGAGCGCATCGGCCAAGGTGGCATCGGGCACCACGGTGATCGGGTTGACGACCATGCCCGCCTCGAACCGTTTGACCGCGCGCACCGCCGCCGCCTGTTCGTCCACCTCGAGGTTGCGGTGAAGCACGCCGATGCCGCCCAGCTGCGCCATGACGATCGCCATGTCCGCCTCGGTCACCGTGTCCATCGCGGCGGAGATGATCGGGATGTTGAGCGCGATATCGCGGGTCAGCCGGGTGCGCGGATCGGCGGAGGTCGGCAGCACTTCAGACGGGCCGGGCCGCAGCAGCACGTCATCGAAGGTAAGGCCGAGCTCGATCATGCGAATCCTTATGCGGGCTGGAGGATTCGCGCCGATATAGGCAGAGCCGCGGCGCCGCGCCAGCTATCGGGCGCGGGCGATGGTGCGATGCGCCTGCGCGACGTGCATCGCCTCGATCATCCGCCCGCGAAACCGCTCCGCGCCGCCGGTCGCCGCGGCGATCAGCGCCTGCGCATCCTCCAGCTCGGCGGTGTCGGGGCCGAACAGGCGGTTGCAGGTCTCGATCTGGTTGGGGTGAATCAGGGTCTTGGCCTCGAAGCCGAGCGCGCGGCCTTGGGCACAATCCTCCGCGAAGCCATCGGCATCGTCCAGCCGGTTCCAGACTCCGTCCAGCGCGATGCCGCCAGCGGCGCGCGCGGCGAGGAGGATCATCTGTAAGGCTAGAGCAAGGCCTTCCCGTCCCTGCCTTGGCGGCAGCCGCAGCTCCGCTGCAAGATCGTTGCTGCCCGCGATCAGGCCGACGACGCCCGGCTCGGCGGCGATATCGCGTGCAGCATAAAGGCCTTTGGGGGTCTCGATCATCGCCAGCAGCGGCCTGCCCAGCGCCTTACGGACGACCGCGAGATCGTCCGCGCGCTCGACCTTGGGCACGACGATCACGTCAGCCGGCACTCCGGCAAGCGCGGCCAGATCCTTGGCGTGCTCGGGACGATCGGGGGCATTGACGCGGATCGCCAGCAACGGCGTCCAGTCGGTCGCCGCCGCCGCTACGGCGGCTACGCGCGCCTCTTCCTTTAACTCGGCAGGCACCGCATCCTCCAGATCGAGGATCACCAGATCGGCCGCGAGCCGCTGCGCCTTCTCGATCGCGCGGGCGTTCGATGCAGGGAGAAACAGGGCCGAGCGGACGAGAGGCAGGCGGTCGTCAATCATGCACTTGCCCCTAAGCAAAAAGCGTTAATGCCTAAGCCCGTTCGTGCTGAGCCTGTCGAAGCACTGCCCCTCTTGGTCCGGTACATAGAGAAGGACAGCCCTTCGACAAGCTCAGGGCAAACGGAAACACCATAGCGGATCGTGTTGCGAGTTATTCGCATTAGCTATTGCGAGCTTTCTCTGGCTTGGCTAGGCGCACGATGTGAACGAAGCCTCCCCCGCTGCGATGAAGACCGCCGCTGCGCCCAAAAAACCGAAATGGAGAAGCCGGGGCTGGTGGATGCGCCAGCTCCACACCTGGCATTATATGAGCGCCGCGGTCAGTCTGGTCGGCATCCTTGCTTTCGCGATCACCGGCTTCCTGCTCAATCACGGCGAGTTGATCCCGGCGCACCCGATCGTCGCCCATAAGGAGGCGCAGCTGGCGCCCTCGCTGCTCGCCGAACTCAAGACACCCGCCACCAGTGACGCGCCGCTGCCCGCCGCGGTCGCCGATGCGGTGCGGCAGGCGGTGAAGCTCGATCCGGCCGGGCGCCCCGGCGAGTGGAGCGACAGCGATGTCTATGTCGCCCTCCCCCGCCCCGGCGGCGATGCCTGGGTGAGCGTCGATCGCGCCTCGGGCAAGATCAGCTCCGAGAAAACCGATCAGGGCTGGATTTCCTACCTCAACGATCTCCACAAGGGCCGGAACACCGGGCCGGGCTGGCGCTGGTTCATCGATGTCTTCGCCGCCGCCTGCATCGTCTTTTCGGTGACGGGCCTGTTCCTGCTGCAGTTCCTCGCCCGCAATCGCCCGCTGACCTGGCCGCTCGTCGGGCTCGGTCTCGCCATTCCCGTCCTCATCGCCATTCTCTTCATCCACTAGGAACCGAATATGCGCCTCTCCCCCTTCGCTCCCTCGCTGGCGGTGCTCACCGGTCTCGCCGCAGCGCCGACGATGGCCGCGACAGTGACCGTCACCATCCCGCGCCAATCGGTCGCCGAATATCAGAAGCCTTATGTCGCCGTGTATCTGGAGCCGACGGCGGGCGGCCCTGCGAAGACGGTGGCGCTCTGGTATGCAATGAACAAGCCGGACGGCGATCATGGCACCAAATGGCTCAACGAGGTGCGCGCCTGGTGGCGCAAGGGCGGCCGCAGCCTCTCGCTGCCCGCCGACGGCATTTCGGGCGCGACGCGCGCGCCGGGCACCTACAGCATCCCCTTGCCCGCCGATGCGCTCTCCGGTGCCTATAAGCTGACAATCGAGGCGGCGCGCGAGCATGGTGGGCGCGAATTCGTCACCATCGCCGCCAAGGCGGGCGCGTCCGGGAGCGGCAAGACAGAGCTCGGCGCGGTCGCGGTCCGCTGAACCGGAGAGACAAGATGAAGCTCAAGATCCTGCTGGCGCTTTCGATCGCCACCCTCGCCGCTTCTTCTGCGCTGGCCGATCATGCCTTCCTGATGCCGTCCTTCTCCAATTTCTCGGGCGTGCAGAGCGTGGTGCAGATCGATGCGGCGCAGGCGGACAATATCTTCCAGTTCGATCATCGCCCGATCCAGCTCGATCAGATCAAGGTCTATCGCCCCGATGGCAGCGAGGCGGAGAAGCCGCAGGGCAGCACCAGCCGCTTCCGCTCCACCTTCGATCTCAAGCTGGATGCGCCGGGCACGTGGAAGATCGCGGCGCTCAATGTGATGGTAAGCGGGACTGCGGTGATTGGCGGTGAAGAGCGGCGCGTGTCCTCCATGCGCTTCGGCCGGCGCCCCGGCGGGCCGGGTGGTCCGGCAATGCAGCGACCTGACGGCCCACCGCGTGCTCCCGGGGCGCCCGGCGAACCGCGCCGCCAGCCGCCGATCCTGCTCGCCGATCTGCCCGCCGACGCCACCGATCTCAAGCTCACCGAGATCGTCGGCCGCACCGAGGTGTTCGTCACGGTCAACGCACCGACGACGCAGGTGTTCGGCGGCGATCCGCGCGGGATCACGTTGCAGCCGATCACCCACCCCACCGATCTCGTCTCGAACGAGCCTGCCAAGTTCAAATTCCTGATCGATGGCCAGCCTGCGGCGAAGCTCAAGGTCACATTGATCGCCGGCGGACAACGCTTCCGCGATAGCGAGGCGGGGATCGACTTCACGACCGATGCGCAGGGCGTCGTGACGATCAAATGGCCGGCACCCGGCTACTATCTGCTCACCGCATCGGCCGAGGACAATAAGGCGGCGGAGAAGCGCGCCACGGTGCGACGGCTGAGCTACGGCGCCACGCTGGAAGTCGCGGCGCCCTGACCGAGACGCGGATCGCCCTGCCCGCGCAGATCGAGCCGCGGGCGCCGCCGCGCGGGCCGATCGTCCGGCTCGGCGGCGAGACGATGGGGACGGCGTGGTTGGCGGCCTATGTGGCGCCAGAGCTCGATCCCGAAGAGGTTCGCGCGCGGATCATCGGGCGGCTGGCGGCGTTCGTCGCCGAGTTGAGCCATTGGGAGCCGGTCTCCCTGCTCTCGCGCTTCAATGCGCTCCCTGCGGGCGAATGGATGGCGCTGCCCGCAGATTTCGCGGCGGTGATTGCGGCGGGGCTCGACATGGCCGCGCTAAGCAACGGCGCCTTTGATCCGACGATCGGGCGCGTGGTCGATCTGCTCGGCTTCGGGCCTTCTGGACTCCAAGCCCCGCCATCACCGGAGGCTCTGACGGCGGCCCGCACCAACTCCGGATACCAGCGTCTGGCATTCGATCGCCAAGCGCGGCGCTTGCGCCAGCCGGGAGGCCTATCGCTCGACTTCTCGGGCATCGCCAAGGGCCATGCCGTCGATATGCTCGGCGATTTCCTCACCGCGCTCGGCGCGCGGGACTGGCTGGTGGAGATCGGCGGCGAACTTAAAGGCTCAGGAATGCGCCCCGATGCCGATCCCTGGTGGGTCGATTGCGAAGACCCGCCGGGCGCGACGCTGCCGCCGCTCCGCATCGCGCTCCATGGTCTCGCCATCGCCACCTCGGGCGATTACCGGCGCGGCAGCCACACCATCGATCCCCGCAGCGGCGCACCCGCCGCGAACGACATTCACTCGGTAAGCGTGATCCACGCCAAGGCGATGCTGGCCGATGCGTGGGCGACCACGCTGACCGTGCTGGGCGTGGATGCGGGTCTGGCCCTAGCGGCTAAACATGGCATCGCGGCGCGCATCGTGGCGGCGGCGGAGGAGCATCTTACGCCCGCTTTTTTGGCGATGCTAACCGACTAAGGACCGGCGTCCATAGATCCTCCCCTGCAAGGGGAGGTGGCGCGCGTAGCGCGTCGGAGGGGTGTCGCGCCATCGTGAGGGTAACACCCCTCCGTCAGCCCTGCGGGCTGCCACCTCCCCTTCTAGGGGAGGAATTTCTATCGCGTCAGCTTCTTATACGCACTCGCTCCCGGGCGATCCGCAGCGTCACCCAGCCTCCGCCGCTTGTCTTCCTCATAGCTTTCGAAATTGCCCTCAAACCATTCGACATGGCCGTCGCCCTCGAACGCCAGGATGTGCGTGGCGAGGCGATCGAGGAAGAAGCGATCGTGGCTGATCACCACCGCGCAGCCCGCGAAATTCTCGATCGCTTCCTCCAGCGCGCCCAAGGTCTCGACATCGAGATCGTTGGTCGGCTCGTCGAGCAGCAGCACGTTGCCGCCGCGCTTGAGCATCTTGGCGATATTGACGCGGTTGCGCTCACCGCCCGAAAGCTTCCCGACGTTCTTCTGCTGGTCCTGCCCCTTGAAGTTGAACGCGCCGACATAGCCGCGCGTCGACATGTCCTGGCCGTTGACCTTCATATAATCGAGCCCGTCCGAGATTTCCTCCCAGACGTTCTTCTTGGGATCGAGGTGATCGCGGCTCTGATCGACATAGCCGAGATGGACGGTCGATCCCTTTTCGATCGTGCCGCTATCGGGCGTTTCCTGGCCGGTGATCATCTTGAACAAGGTCGATTTACCGGCGCCGTTCGGGCCGATCACGCCGACGATGCCGCCGGGGGGGAGCATGAAGGAGAGATCCTTGATCAGCTCCTTGTCGCCGAAGCTTTTGCACAGATTCTGGACCTCGATGACCTTGCCGCCGAGCCGTTCGGGCACCTGGATGACGATCTGCGCCTTGCCGATCACGCGGTTCTTCTGCTGTTCGACGAGCTGATCGAATTTGGCGATACGCGCCTTCGATTTGGTCTGGCGGGCCTTGGCGCCCTGTCGAATCCATTCCAGCTCATCCTTGATCGCCTTCTGGCGGCCGGATTCCTCGCGCTCCTCCTGCTCCATCCGCTTCGACTTCTTTTCGAGGTAGGTCGAATAATTGCCTTCGTAAGGAAAATACTTCCCGCGATCGATCTCGAGGATCCAGCCGACGACATTGTCGAGGAAGTAGCGATCGTGGGTGATCATCAGCACCGCGCCGGCATATTCCTTGAGGTGATGCTCCAGCCACTGCACGCTTTCGGCATCGAGATGGTTGGTGGGCTCGTCGAGCAGGAGGATCGAGGGCTTCTGGATCAGCAGGCGGGTGAGCGCGATGCGGCGCTTTTCACCGCCTGAAAGCTTTTCCACCGGCCAGTCACCGGGCGGGCAGCTCAGCGCTTCCATTGCGATCTCGAGTTGATTGTCGAGCGTCCAGCCGTCGGCGGCGTCGATCTTCTCCTGAAGGACGCCCATCTCCTCCATCAGCGCATCGAAATCGGTATCGTCTTGTGGATCGCCCATTTCGGCCGAGATGGCGTTGAAGCGATCGACCATGTCGGCCACCTCGCGCGCGCCATCCTTGACGTTTTCGAGCACAGTCTTGGAAGGGTCGAGCTGCGGCTCCTGCTCCAGATAGCCGACGGTGATGTTCTCGCCCGGCCACGCCTCGCCGGTGAACTCCTTGTCGACGCCCGCCATGATCTTCATCAGCGTCGATTTGCCGGCGCCATTGGGGCCGACGATGCCGATCTTGGCGCCCTGGTAGAATTGCAGATTGATGTTGCTCAACACCGGCTTGGGCGTGCCGGGGAAGGCTTTGGTCATATCCTTCATGACATAGGCATATTGCGCGGACATGGGGGTGCGGCTCCGGAGAATTCGAGGCTTTTGGATGTGGCGCGCCGATAGCTCGGCAGGCTGTGCTTGGCAAACAGTGGTGCGGCGTGGCACCTCTCCAACCCATGACAAAAATCGCTCTGCTGCTTTCCGCCGCCGCCCTTTCTTTCCCCGCCCTTGCAGCACCACCGCCGGAAGACGTTGGCTATGCGGTGCTCGAAGGGCTGACGACCGAGATCGGCCCGCGCCTCGCCGCCACCGAAGCCGAGGCGCGGGCACGGGACTGGGCGGTCAAGCGGCTGAAGGCGCTGGGCTTCGCCAACGTCCATATCGAAACCTACGACATGCCTTCGTGGGAGCGCGGCATCGGCACCGCTGAGGTGATCGCGCCCTATCCGCAGAAACTGGTGATCGCGGCGCTGGGCAACAGCGGATCGACCCCGCCCGGCGGCGTCACCGCCGAAGTGGTGGGCTTCCCCAGCATCGAGGCCTTGCAGGCCGCGCCCGAGAGCGCCGTGAAAGGCAAGATCGTGTTCGTCTGGCATCGCATGGCGGTGACGCAGGACGCCAGCTCTTATGAGGCCAACGTTCCGGTGCGCTACGCTACCGCCTCCATCGCATCGAAGAAGGGCGCGGTCGCCGCTTTGGTCCGCTCGATCGGCACCGATCACCACCGGGTGGCGCATACCGGCGTGCAGGCCTGGATTGACGGCGCGACACCGATCGCCGCCGCCGCGCTCTCGGTGCCCGATGCCGATCAGCTCGAACGCATGCTCGCGTTGGGCAAGCCGGTCACGCTGCATGTCGAGGTCACCGCGCACATGACCGGCACGCACCAATCGGGCAACGTCATCGCCGAGGTGCCGGGCCGCGATCCCAAGGCGGGGATCGTGCTGATCGGCGGCCATCTCGATAGCTGGGATCTCGGCACGGGCGCGATCGACGATGGCGCGGGCGTGGCGATCACCACCGGCGCCGCCAAGGCGATGCTCGAAGGCCCCAGGCCGAAACACACGATCCGCCTCGTCTGGTTCGGCGCGGAGGAGCCGGGCGGCTTCGGTGGCAAGGCCTATGCCGCCGCGCACGGCAAGGAGAAGCACATCCTCGCCGCCGAATCAGATCTCGGCGCCGATCGCGTCTGGTCGTTTCGGCTGGCGCTGGCCGATCCCAAGGCGCCGATCATCACCGATCTCAGCCGCGCGCTGGCACCACTCGGCATCGGTTTTGCTGCCGGGCCGGCGTTCGGCGGCACCGATGTCGAACCAACCGGCGCGACCGGCGTGGTCTTGATGGATCTCGTACAGGATGCGACGCGCTATTTCGACATCCACCACACCGCGGACGATACGCTCGACAAGATTGATCGCGCGCAGTTCGATCAGAATGTCGCGGCGTGGACCGCGATGCTCAAGGTCGTGACGAACAGCGATGCCGATTTGACCCCCGCCCCCGGCCCGGCGCCGCACGAATGAGGCTGGCCGCCCTCGCCCTGGCCTTGGCCGCACCGGCTCTCGCGCAGCCGGTGAGCCCCAATGCGGAGGTGCTGGCCGCCGCCCACGCCTTCGACGACGCGCAACTGCACGGCGACCGCGCTACGCTGGAACGGATGCTCGCCCCCGAATATCGCGTCGCCCACGCCTCGGGCCGGATCGGCGATCGCCGCGAGTTCATCGAAGGCTTTGCCGCACCGGGCCACACGCTGGAGCCGTTCCAGATCGTCGAACCGCTCTTCCTGCGCGTCGCCCCCGATGTCGCGATCGTCGGCGGCGAGACGACCTTCAAGGGCACCGAGGGCGGCACCGCGTTCACCCAGCACTACCGCTATGCCGACACGCTGGTGAAACGCGATGGGCGGTGGCTGGTGATTTACACTCAAGTAACGCCGCTGCCGTGATTTGCTCCCCTCCCTGGAAGGGAGGGGCTGGGGCGGGTCGACGCTCGCGCGCGTTCTCCAAGCCGACCCAAATACGATGCGCCCGCCCAAACACAGAAAGCAGCGGCGCCGCGGGTCGCCACCCACCCGCAACCCCTCCCTTTCAGGGAGGGGAGTAAGATCAGTCCATCGCCTCGATCATCGACTTCACCGAGACGAAAGCGAACGCGACCGAGCTGTCCGCCACGCCGTAAGGCAGGAACAGCAGATCATCGACCAGCATCCCCCCGCACGAATAGACCACGTTGGGCACATAGCCCTCACGATCCGCATCCATCGCAGCGAGCAGCGGCGATGAGGTGCGGCCGATCACTTTGCTCGGATCCTCCTTGTCGAGCAGCACCGCGCCGATCGAATATTTGCGCATCGCGCCGACGCCGTGGGTCAGCAGCAGCCAACCCTCGTCCAGCTCGATCGGCGATCCGCAATTGCCGAGCTGCACCATCTCCCAGGGATATTTAGGAGTCAGCAGCAGTTCGCCCTCGCCCCAATGATCGAGGCGATCGGATTTGATGATGAAGACGTTCTCGCCATCCTGACGGCCGATCATGTAATAGAAGCCACCGATCTTGCGCGGGAACAGCGCCATGCCCTTGTTGCGCGCAGCCGAGCCCGCGATCGGCGCCAGCGTGAAGGCGCGGAAATCGAAGGTGCGCAGCATCTCGGAGCGGATCGTCGCGCCATTATAGGCGGTATAGCTGCCCAGCCATTCAAACGTCCCGTCGTCATGCTGGAAGCGGACGAGGCGGAGATCCTCCAGCCCCTTGCTCTGCGCCGCGGTCATCGGGAACAGCACCGTGCCCGAAAGCGAGCTATCGTGATGGCGGCGCACCCGAATCGCGCCATTGGCTTCCTCGGTCGCGCCATCGGCGGCGGTGGCGAATGGCGGCTCGGGCATCAGCTCCAGCACGGGGCCCGGGCCGATGATCCCCTCGCGGAAGGCGATTGAGGAGATATGTCCTTCACCCACCGCGCGCAGCGACATGGCGATGCGGACAGCGCCTTCGGACAGGCCCGATTGATCGGGATGCGGCACCACACTGGGGTTCATCAGCGCGGCGGCGGCATAGCTATATTCGTGACAGAAATAGGCGCCGATCAACTGGCGCTTCACGTTGGAGATCTTGGCGCTTTCCAGCCCGAGCGCCTCGCGGATCGCATCGTAGCGCGTCAGGAAGACAGCGCGCGTCTGCCAGTGCCGCGCCTCGAAATCCCGGAGCACCAGCTCCAGCTCGATCTCGGCCGCTTCGTCATCGAGTGCGAGAACGGCATCGGCGATGCGACGGACGCGGCCCGGCATGCCGGGCACGGACGATGCCTCGATCGGAATGTGAAACGGACGAACCACGACACGTGCCGGATCGGCCTGCAACCGCAGCGCGGTGTGAATGATATCGAGCAAATCTGCGCCCCCGGATACAGGCTTTGGTTTTGTGCGGGTTCCCCAACCGGCACAGGCTGTATCGCGGCTTAGTTAAGCTTTTAACCCCAAAAATTCAGGCAATGCGCTTTTGCCTGCGCATCGATCGCACGTTGATGGCCGCTCAGCCGGTAACCAAACGGGTCTTCGCCGTCTTGGGCGTGCCCACCGCGCGCGCCGCCATGGCCCGAGTCATTGTCGCGCAGGCGAACTGATAGGCGAGGATCGATTCCGCGCCCTGATTGAGGTTGACGCGATCGCTCATCAGCCCGTCATAGCATCCGCCCGTCGCGGGCGTAGCGATCGGGATGCCGAGATCGTTGGCGCCGAGATACCAGGCATAAGCCCGCCACGCCGTCTCCAGCCAGCGATCGTCGCCGGTAATGCCATGCGCGTAGATCGCGGCATCCACCGTCGCCCAGGCTTCCAGCGGCTGCTGATCGAACGGCAGCGGCTTTTCGTAGGGACGTCCAAAACTATCGGTGCCGACCGCCCGGAATTGATCGGATTCGTTGGTTTGCATGCCATCGAGCCAATCGAAGGCGGCGAGCGCGTCGGCGCGCATAGCGTCATCGCCAAGAAAGACTGCGCCGCGCAGCAGCGCCTCGGGCAGGCGGGCATTGTCATAAGCGAGGCTCGGCTCGAACCAGTTCCAATCGTCCCGGCGCTCGCGCTTGAGCAGGGCGTGCAGGCGCCCGGCATATTCGGTGACGAGGTGCCGCGCGATCGGATGATCGGGATGCGCCGAGAGCACCGCGTCCGCCCCGAGCAGCGCGAAGGCCCAGGTGCGCGGCGCGTTGAGATCGAGCGAATTGGCCGCGACCTGATCGAACAAGGCCAGCGCCCAATGGCGCAGATCACGCTGCCGCGCCTCGGCGACGGTGACGCCGATCGTCCATACCGAGCGTCCGAAGCTGTCCTCCGAACCCTCTTCCTCCAGCCAGCTGCGATCGAAAGCCATGAAGTTGCGGAACCGGCCGCGCGATCCGTTCCAGGCGTGCTGGACAAACGAGGCGTAAATGCGTGCCAGTTCATCGGCGCGGACCTGATGATCGTCGACGCGGTGCATCAGCATCAGCGCGCGGCAATTATCATCGACGCAATAGCCGTGCTGGCGGTCGGGCACGGCGAAGATCGAATGCTGGATGATGCCGCAGCCGTCGCTCATCCCTTCGATCGCCTCGAGGCGGGGACGGTGAAGCTCGCGCGTCGCGGCAGCCGAAAGCCCACGGGTCTGCGCCAATCGCACCGGCTTCTTGGCAACCGCCTGGCGGGCGATTTCCAGGTAGGAAGCGGCGAGCTTCTCCCAAATCATGCCGCGCCCCAGAGCATATGCGCGCTTGCCCGCTTGGGAGAGAAGATCAGGATCGGCCAGCAGATTGTTGATCGCAGAGGCAAATCCTGCATCATCCCCGAACGGCACCAGCGTGACGACGTTCTGCTCGGCAAGCTCCACCGCATGCCAGTAAGGCGAGGACACCACCGCTTTGCCGAGTGCCACCGAATAGGACAGCGTTCCGCTCGTGATCTGCGTTTCGGAAAGATAGGGCGTGACGTAGATATCGCTCGATTGCAGATAATCGAGCAACGTCTGCTGCTCGAGAAAGCCATCGATGAAGCGGACGTTGGCGCTGACGCCCTGCGCCTCGGCAAGCGCGATCAGGCTTTCGCGATAGGCTTCGCCCTCGCGGGCCACGAGATGCGGGTGCGTCGCGCCGAGCACGACGTAGAGGACGTCGGGGTTTGCCGCGACGATCGTCGGCAGCGCGCGGATCATCGTCTCGATGCCCTTGTTCGGCGACAGCAGGCCGAAGGTGAGCAGCACGCGATGGCCGGCGAAACCGAAGCGGCGCTTGAACGGCTCGCTCGGCTCAAACGCGCGATCGGGGACGCCGTGCGGCACCACCGCGATCTTGTCGTTCGCCACGCCATGAACGCGGCGGAGGATATCGCGGCCCTTTTCAGCCATCACGATCAGCTTGGAAGCCCGGCGGACCAGCCCTTCGATCACCGCGCGCTGATCGGCGTTGGGGGTTTCCAGCACGGTGTGCAGCGTCACCAGCACAGGTGCATCGACGCGATCGAGCAGTCGCAACAGCAGCGCGCCGGCCGGGCCACCGAAGATACCATATTCATGCTGCACCAGCACGATATCCGCGCCGCTCTCGTTGATCCGGCGCGCCGCCTGCAGATAGTCGCGCAGATCGTCCTGATCGATCGAGCAGGTCACCTCAGGCCCATATTTGTGGGCGGAGCCGGGATCGTTCATCGCGTAAAGATCGAGCGCGATATCGGGGAAGGCGGCGTTCAAGGCTTGGGCGACATCCCGCGTGAAAGTCGCAATTCCGCACAGACGCGGCGGGGAATTCCCGATCAGTGCAACCCGCTTGATCGAAACCGCCTTATCCGACGCCGCCATCATTGATCCTTCCAACAGCGCACCTGCATACACACAGTTAGCGCTCATCTACGGTTAATAATGCGTGGACACGCAAATGGTTGCGGGAATTTGTGCAGCGCAGCGCGCCACGCTCTGGGTGGAACGAGCCGGAACGAATAGCGTTGACGCACTTCCCGAGACCGCTACAGGGGCCTCTGGGACGGCATCGGGCCGGACCCGTAATATTAATTTGGAGCAACGGAATGAAGAAGGTTGTCTTTGTTCTCGCGGCTGCCGGCCTGATGTCTTTGGCCGCTTGCAGCAAGCAGACCCCCGCCGAGAACTCCGCTGACGCGACCGCGAATGCGCTCGACAATGCGGGCGAAAATCTTGAGGATATGGCCGACAACACCTCGAACGACGCCGCTGCGGCCTCGCTCGACAATGCGGCGGACAACCTCCACGCGGCGGCCGACAACGTCGAAGATTCCAAGAAGTAATCGGTTCGCCGCCCTTCCAGGCGGCATAGCTGGTTCAGCTGGCGGGCGTCCGGTATCGGGCGCCCGTTTTGCGTTCCGGTACAACGACATCCCCCACCGTTCGTGCTGAGCTTGTCGAAGCACCGTCCTTCTGTTTCAGCGGCAAACGGTAGGGCAACCCTTCGACAAGCTCGGGGCAAACGGGAATATAAGGCGAATGTCGATAGCAGCCCCAACGGAGTCCGGAATGCCCCAAGGCGTGGCCCTGACGCTCTTCAACAGCCTGACGCGGGCCATGGAGACGTTTCAGCCGATCGATCCGGCGATGGTCCGGCTCTACAGCTGCGGGCCCACGGTCTATAATTTCGCCCATCTCGGCAATCTCCGGGCCTATGTCTTCACCGATACGCTGCGCCGCACGCTCAACTGGAAGGGCTGGCCGACCAATCATGTCATCAACATCACCGATGTCGGCCATCTGACCTCCGACGCCGACGCCGGCGACGACAAAATGGAAGCCGCCGCCAAAGCGCAGGCACGGTCGATCTGGGATATCGCGGCTTTCTACACCGCAGCCTTCAAGATCGATCTCGCCCACCTCAACATCCTGCACCCGACGCTCTGGTCGGTCGCCACCGATCATATCCAGGATATGATCGCCTTCGGACGCACGCTCGAAACGCATGGCGCGACCTACGAGCTGGAAGGTGGCCTCTACTTCGATACCAGCACGGTGCCCGATTACGGCCGCCTCGCCGGAGCGCGTCCTGACGAAGCGATCGGCCGCATCGCCGATGTCGAGGGCAAGCGACACCCCGCCGATTTCGCCGTGTGGCGCTCCTCGCCTGAAGGGGCGCAGCGCCAAATGGAGTGGCAATCGCCCTGGGGACCGGGCGCGCCGGGCTGGCACCTCGAATGCTCGGTGATGAGTCTCAAATATCTGGGCGAGCAGTTCGATATCCACACCGGCGGCATCGATCACCGCGAAATCCACCATTGCAACGAGATTGCACAGAATCAGGCTTTCACCGGATCTGCGCAGACCGGCGCAAATATCTGGATGCACAATAACTTCCTGGTCGATCGCGGCGCGAAGATGTCCAAGAGCGCGGGCGGTTTCGCTACGCTATCGGGGCTGATCGAGCGCGGCATCCACCCCCTCGCCTATCGCTTGCTCTGCCTCTCGGCGCATTACCGGTCCGAGCTCGAATTTTCGGGCGACATCGTCGCGGCGTCGCTGGTCCGGCTCAAGCGGCTGCTGATCGCGATCGAGCAGCTTCGCGCCAAGGCCGGCGATCTGCCGTGGCTGCGCATCGTCCGCGAGGCGAAGGACAGCCGCGGCGCGGATTTCGCCTATCAGCGCAGTGTTTTGGAAGATGGCCTCGATAAACGCAGCGCGGCACTGATCGCGCGATTCGATGAGGCGCTGTCCAATGATCTGATGGTGCCGCAGGCGCTGCCTCTGCTCGATGAGGCCGTCGCCGACAAGGCGATCAGCCCGGAGATGCGGCTGCGGGTGATCGCCAGCATGGATCTGGCCCTCGGCCTGGATCTGCTCGCCATCGACCGCCGCAGCCTGTCGCTGCGCCCCAAGGAGGCCGCGATTGAGACGGAAGAGATCGAAGCCCTACTCGATCAGCGCCAGGCCGCGCGCGCCGCCAAAGACTTCGCCGCGTCGGATGCGGTGCGCGATCGGCTCAACGCTGCGGGCATCGAGGTGATGGACGGCGATCCGCTGCGCTGGGAGTGGCGGCCGATCCTCAGCTGAGCGGCCCTTGCCGCTGGGCCTTCCTAGGCTTAGCTACAGCCCGTGGACGCCCTTCCCGCCCCTTTGATCGACAATTTCGGCAGACGCATCACCTATTTGCGCGTGTCGGTGACCGATCGCTGCGATCTGCGCTGCCGCTATTGCATGAACGAGGCGATGACCTTCCTGCCGCGGACTGCGGTGATGACGCTCGAGGAAATCGCCGCGATCGCCGATGCCTTCATCGATCGCGGCGTCACACGCATCCGCCTGACCGGCGGCGAGCCGCTCGTCAGGCGCGGCGTGCCCGATCTGGCGCGGATGATCGGCCGGCGGATCGGCGACGGCCTTGGCGAGCTGACGCTGACCACCAACGGCACCCGACTGGCCGACCATGCCGCGGCGCTGCACGATGCGGGGATCCGCCGCATCAACGTCAGCCTCGACAGCCGCGATCCCGATCGCTTCCGCCACATCACGCGCACCGGCGATGTCTCCCAGGTGCTCCAAGGCATTGCCGCGGCGCGCGCCGCCCGCCTCAAGATCAAGATCAATATGGTCGCGCTCAAAGGCTTCAACGCGGATGAGATCGCGCCCATGCTCGAATGGTGCGCGGGCGAATGCCATGATCTGTCGCTGATCGAGACGATGCCGCTGGGCCAGATCGCCGACGATCGCGCCGATCGCTATCTGCCGCTCGATCAAGTGAAAGCACAGCTCGAGGAACGCTACACCCTGCTCCCCATCGCCGAGCGGACCGGCGGACCGGCGCGCTATTATCAGGTAACCGAGCTTGGCGTGCGGATCGGCTTCATCACGCCGATGTCCGAGAATTTCTGCGCGGGCTGCAACCGCGTCCGCCTGACCGCCGCGGGCGAGCTGTTTCTCTGCCTGGGCGCCGAGACCAAGGTCGATCTGCGGCAGGCCTATCGTGAAGGCGGGCCCGCCGCGCTCGATCGCGCGCTTGATCACGCCATGCAGATCAAGCCGCTCCGCCACGATTTTGCCATCGCGCGCGGCGCGGCGCCCACTCTGCAGCGCCACATGAGCGTCACTGGCGGATGACCGGGGAGAAACGGCTGGCGCTGACCGCGTCGCCTACCCCCGCGGCGCAGGCCGCCGAGGCCGAGCTGCGCAAACGCTATGAATGGGTGGCGCTCGATAAGGCGGATATCATCGTGGCGCTCGGCGGCGATGGTTTCCTGTTGCAGACCTTGCACACGATGCTGGAACGCCACCGCGCCGTGCCGGTCTTCGGCATGAACCTCGGCACGGTCGGCTTCCTGATGAACGAATATTCGGCCGATCTGCTCGAGAACCGGCTGACGCACGCCAAATCGATTCGCGTATCACCGCTGCGAATGGAAGCGACGACGGTTTCGGGCGAACGCATCGAGAGCCCGGCGATCAACGAGGTTTCGCTGCTCCGCGAGACGCGCCAAACGGCCTGGATCGAGGTCAAGGTCGATGGCCGGGTCGTGCTGCCCGAACTGGTTTGCGATGGCGTGCTCGTCGCTTCCCCCGCCGGCTCCACGGCCTATAATTTCTCCGTGCAGGGGCCGATCCTGCCGCTCGATAGCTCGCTGGTGGCGCTGACCCCGATCAGCCCCTTCCGCCCCCGGCGCTGGCGCGGCGCGATCCTGCCCGATCGCACCAGGATCAGCTTTCGCATCCTCGATCCGATCAAGCGCCCGGTCAGCGCGGTCGCCGATCAGCGCGAGGTGCGCGATGTCGCGACGGTGGAGATCAGCGTCGATCGCGGCAGCCCGCTCACATTGCTGTTCGATCCCGAACATGCGCTGGACGATCGCATCGCGCGCGAGCAATTCACCTTCTGATTAAAGGCCTGCGGAGGCTTGCCACCGCTGAAAGCCCGCTGCTATAGGCCCGCCTCCGCGATGTTCCCTGATAGCTCAGCGGTAGAGCTCTCGACTGTTAATCGAGCGGCCGTAGGTTCGAATCCTACTCAGGGAGCCACTTCTTTCAGCTAAGCGCGCTGCGGATATCGGTCTGCGCGAAACCCTTGCCGATGTAGAGCAACAGGCAATCCCGTTCCTTGGCTAGCGCATAGGAAAAGCAATCGCCGTAATTGAGAGCGGCGGAATGAAATCCCTTCCCCCAGCGCTGATAGGCCTCACTGCTTTGCAGCGCGCCCTTGGCAGTGACCGTGACGATCTCCGCCCGAAGACCTTCGACCAATTGGACCATTGGCAGATGGAGTTTGTTTCGGGCGGCAACGATCAGCGCCTCTGCCAACGTGCCGGCAGATATCAGCCGATTACGTGTCTGCGCTAAAGCGGTGGCGCAATCAGCGGCCCCCGGTACTTCCAATAAGATCGCCATCAGCGCCGACGTATCGACGACGATCATGCAGGCAGGCCATGCTCATCATAGAGGAAATCCTGGCTGCGCGCGGCGTCAATGCCTTTGATGCCCATCGCGGCTACCGACATTTGAACTGCTTTGATCGCAGCCAAAATACTTTGCTCATCGGATACCGGCTCGATCGGCACGATCTTCGCCGCGGGATGCCCATGCCGCGTTAGGATAACCTCGTCTCCTTCTTCGACACGCCGCACCAGATCGGTGAGCTGAGCCTTCGCGTTGGTGACAGAGATGTGCATTGGAAATTTTCCAGCGATCGGGCAAAGTTTAGACTATCGGGTGGTCCAATTCAAGGAAGAATTGATCGTCAGCAAGCCGCGCTCATCGTCACCTTGGTGCCCACACCCTCATCGACGTAAGCGAGGGTCGATCCCAGCGAGTTGGCCATCGATCGGATCAGCTTCGATCCAAGGCCGGTGCCCTTGATGCTGCCGTCGGCGGGCATGCCGCAGCCATCGTCTTCGACGCGCAACTCGAAGCGGCCGTCATCCTCGCTGCGCAGCCGCACGCGGATTTCGCCGTCGCGATCGGCCGCATAGGCATATTTGCAGGCGTTGCTGATCAGTTCGTTGACGATCACGCCCACCGCCACCGCGCGATCGGTACTCAGGCGGACGGGTTCGGCGAACAGCTTGAGATCGCGTCTGGCGGCGCTGGTCGACCAGGTCTGGCCGAGTTCCTCGACGAGGCTGGCGAGATATTCGTCCATCGCCACCGTCTCGACATCGTCGGAGGTGTAGAGGCGGCGGTGGACCTGCGCGATCGCACTGATCCGCCGCTGGGTATCCTCCAGCGCGGCGCGGGCGGCCTGATCGGGCAGCGAGCGCGCCTGCAGCTGAACGAAGGCGGTGACGAGCTGAAGGCTGTTGGCGACGCGGTGATTGACCTCGCGGAGCAGCACCTGCAGTTGCTGGTTGCTCGCGGCAAGCTGATCGGCACTCCTCGCCGCCGCCTGTTCCAGCCGCTGTGTATTGAGCGCCTGGGCGATCGCACTGGCCAGCAGATCGAAATAATCGTCCGATGCGGCCTTCACCACATAATCGATCGCACCCGCTTTCAGCGCCGCCACCGCGATGCGGCTCTCCTCCGATCCCGTGACGTAGATCACCGGCGGCGCGTCAGGCAGCGCCCGGATCTGCTTCATCGTCTCGAGGCCGTCCTGCCCCGGCATATAATGATCGACGGTGACGAGATCGAAGCCGCCTTCGGCCGCTTTGGCGATGCCCTCCGCGCCGCTCGTCACCACTTCCACCTCATAGCCGCGCCGGCCCAGCGCCCGGCGTGTCAGCACGCCGAGGCCCTCATCGTCATCGATGTAGAGAACGGACGGCCGGTCGTTCATCAATCGCCCTTGATTTCCGGGAGCTGGATCACGGAAAGGAACAGGCCGAGCTGGCGGATAGCTTCCGCGAAGCTTTCATAATTGACCGGCTTGGTGATGTAGACGTTGCAGCCGAGATCGTAGCAGCGCTGGATTTCCACCTTGTCATCGGTGGTGGTGAGCACCACCACGGGCGTGCGCTTCAGCGGATTGCCGTCGGCCTTGATGCGCCCAAGGATATCGGTGCCGCTCATGTCCGGCAGGTTGAGATCGAGCAGGATCAGAGCCGGGCCGTTCTGCGCCGGGCCGTTTGGATCCTCGTACAAAAAATTGAGCGCCGAGGTGCCATCGGTGAAATGGCGGATCGGGTTGGAGATGCCCGCGCGGCGGATGTTCTTCTCTATGAGGCGCGCATGCCCCTCATCATCTTCGATCATCACGATGTTGACGGGAATATGCGCCATCATTTCGCTTGTTCCTTTTCGCCGGTGAACACGGCTGGCAGTGTGAGGATGAAGGTAGCGCCCTGATCCAGCGCCGAGCGCACGTCGATCAGGCCGCCGAGACGATAGACCAGCGCGCGAACGTTTGCGAGGCCGATGCCCTCGCCCGGCTGATCCTGCACGCCCGATCGGCGGAAAAGATCGAACACGCGCGCGTGATCGCGGGGATCGATGCCGCGGCCGTTGTCCTGAATTTCGTAGATAATCTGCGCTCCCAGCGCCCGGCCGCGGATATCGATCTCGCCGGGCCGGCCCTTCTTGAGATATTTGACCGCATTTTCAACGAGATTCGAGAAGACCTGCTCGATCGCCAGCCGATCGCTGATAATCGGGGGAAGATTCGATGCGACGCGGACCGTAATCCCCTCCTCGTCGATGCGGTGCTTGATCGCGCCGATGACCCCATCGACCAGCGCATTCATGTCGATCCGCTCGGGCGCGACCGTGCGCGATCCCTCGCGCGACAAGCGCAGGATGGCGTTGATCAGCCGATCCATCTTCTGCGTCGAGGTGCGGATGAAGCCGATCGCCTCGGGCAGATCCTCGCGCACCGCCAGCCGGGCACTCTCCTCGACGATCTGCGGCGCCTCGGCCTCGGCGCGCTCGATCAGGGCATCGAGCGGCTTGAGCGCCGAGCTCAGCTCTGAAGTGAAGCCGAGTACGTTGACCAAAGGCGAGCGCAGATCATGGCTGACGATATAGGCGAAGCGCTGGATCTCGTCGTTCGCGCGCTGGAGATCTGCGGTGCGATCGCGCACCATATCTTCCAGCCCCGCGTTCAGCTTCTGCAGTTCGTCACGCGAACCGGCGAGATCAACCGTGTAGCGGCGGATCACGGTCACCGATCCGATCGCGACGATCACCAGCAGGATGCCGGCGGCGGTCAGCACTTTCCAGAAGATCGCAATACTGGCGCGCTCATTGGCGATGCGCAGACTGAGGAGGTGTTGCTCCTCCCCAAAAAGACCGACCGTCAGCACCTGGAGCTGCTCGAACAGATGATTGTTGACCTGCGGCACCGGATCGGCAGGCCCGATGAATGTACCGGGCGCGCTGACCGCGACATAGCGTTGCAGCCAGATATGGAATGCGGCCAGCCGCTCCGCTTGCCGCGGATTATCCCGCGTCAGGCGGGCAAGTGAATCCAGCTTGGTGTGAATGTTCCGATAGGTGTTGGCATAGTCTGCCGCTTCCGGACTGTTCAGCGCATTCTGGTGCCGCAGCCGATTGAGCGCGCGCGACGTGCGCAGGTTCTGCAGATCGAGCGCCAGCGATTGCACCTGCTGCTGAACCTGGAACGTATGTTCGACCCAGCCGGTATCGGTCTGCACGCGGCCGACCAGCAGGCCCGCGGAGATGCCCGCGGCCAGCACCGCAAGAAAGCCAAGCGCGACCAGCGCCAGCACTTTGTAGCCAAAGTTACGCTGTGACAGCGTTGTGGCGCGGGCGGGCGCATCCGGGGAAGCGGCCGAGGATTCCGGGCTTGTATCCAACATCTTGGGCGGTTTTACCTCGGGCACAGGCCTTGGCCTTTAGGCGCCGTGATCGCCGGCGTCGAGACCCGCGCGTCAACCGTGTTCGGCGGTCTGCCAGAAGGCGACGACGAGGCCGCCGGCGACGATCAGCGCGCCGCCGATCAGGGTGGAGACGCCGGGCACGGTGCGGAAGGCGATGAAGCTGACGATCTGCCAGACGACGAACAAAGTGGCGATATAGAGACCGACCACCTTCTCGAACGCGATCGGTGCCGAATTCAGCGCATAGCCATATCCGAACAGCAGGGCCGCGCCGCCGATGAAATAAAGCAGCTTGGTCCAGCCCGTCTGGGTCAGCCCCATCCGCACGATCGCATCGCCCGTCACCTCCATCGTGGTGGCGAGAATGAGGAAGCCGAGAATGATCAGGCGGGTGGTGCCGCTCATCAATCGCCCGTCAAGATACGGTCGACCAATTGCTTGACCGAGGGGACGAAGCCGTTGGAATAAAACGGATCCTGCTTGAACTTGTAGGCGGCGTGACCGGCGAACATCAAATTGTGATCGATGTCGCCCTCATGCGCGATCGCCTGGAGCGTCTTCTGGATGCAGAAGCTGCGCGGATCGGCGAGCCGGCCGGTGGAATTGCCTTCGGTATCCGACCAGGCCGAGAAGCTGCATTGGCTGAGGCAGCCCATGCAATCGGATTGATCCTTGCGAATCCTCTGCATCTCGCTGGGCTCGACGAACACCAACGTATTGTCCGGCGTCTTGAGCGCCGAACTATAGCCGCGGCCGACCCATTCGCGCGCGCGGTGAAGATCGCCCAGCGTCACCCAAAAGCTCTTGCCCTTGACGCCGACGTCCAGCTGGAACTGGTGATCACCGGCCGCTTCCATCGAAAAGGCGATTTGCCGTTCGGAGCGATATTCAAGATTGCGGAGGAAGTCATTGCGAACGGCTGAAGAATAGAAGCCAGTCGGGCTGAAGCGGTGGAGCAGGATATCGCCCTCGTCGAGCGTCGTCAGCCGATCCTTCCACTGCTGGCTGATCGGGCTCTCCTGCGTCAGCAACGGCCGCGTGCCGAACTGGAAGGCGATTGCGCCGAGCTCGGGATTGTCGATCCAGTCGTTCCAGTCGCGCAGATGCCAGACGCCGCCGGCCATGATGATCGGCACATCTTCGGAGACGCCGCCGGCGCGCATCGTCTCACGCAACGCCTTCACGCGCGGATAGGGATCCTGGGGCGCGCGCGGATCTTCGGCATTGGAGAGGCCATTGTGGCCGCCCGCGAGCCAGGGATCTTCATAGACCACGCCCGCCAGCCACTCGGCGGCCTTCGAATAGGCCCGCTTCCACAACGCATTAAACGCGCGGCCCGAGCTGACGATCGGCAGATAGTTGACGCCGTAAGAGGCTGCGATCTCGGACAATTTATAGGGCATGCCCGCGCCGCAGGTAACGCCCGCGACCATGCCGCGCGTCCTCTCCAGCACACCATGGAGCACGCGCTGCGCGCCACCCATTTCCCATAGTACGTTGATGTTGATCGCGCCCTTGCCGCCCGCGATCTCGAACGCCTTCTTCACCTGCGTCACCGCGCCATCGATGGCGTATTGGACCAGTTCCTCGTGCCGATCGCGCCGGGTCAGCGCGTGATAGATTTGCGGAATGATCTTGCCGTCGGGATCGTAGCTGTCCGCATTCACCGCGGAGACGGTGCCGATGCCGCCGGCCGCCGCCCAGGCGCCCGCGCTCTTATGGTTCGATACCGCGACGCCCTTGCCGCCTTCGATCAGCGGCCAAACCTCGCGGCCGCCATAGCGCATCGGACGCAAACCCTTAAACAACGTGCAACCTCCGGTGGTGAGGCCGGCGCTATAGCGCAATCGGCGGCGATTGCGCGGGAAAACGTCTCGGTTGGCGTCCGGGCCTCCGCACGCCATATCGGACGGCATGAACCCGCTCGTCCCCTACCGCCCTTCCCGCGCGATCGACGAGGTGGCAGATTTCCTCGCCGATCCGGTCGGCCCGGCCGACTTTCCCGAGACCATCCTGCGCTTCCGCAACGATCGCGCGGCGGCGGAGGTCGGCCTCGAGACGCTCAGCGACGCGGAATGGATCGCGCATTTCGGCCGCTTCGAGCCGCTGCCCGGCAGCCTGCCGCAGCCGCTGGCGCTGCGCTACCACGGCCACCAGTTCCGCATCTACAATCCCGACCTCGGTGACGGCCGCGGCTTCCTGTTCGCGCAGCTCGAGGACGGGCAAGGCCGCCTGCTCGATCTCGCCACCAAGGGATCGGGCACCACGCCCTGGAGCCGTTCGGGCGACGGGCGGTTGACGCTCAAGGGCGGCGTCCGCGAAATATTGGCGACCGAGATGCTGGAGGCGCTGGGCGTTGAAACCTCGCGCACCTTCTCGATCATCGAGACCGGCGAACGCCTCTATCGGGGTGACGAGCCCTCCCCCACCCGATCGGCGGTGATGGTGCGGCTGAGCCACGGCCATATCCGCATCGGCAGTTTCCAGCGCCTCGCCATGCTCGAACAGCCCGACGAACTCCGCTGCCTCGCCGCCTACGTCCTGCGCCATCTCTACCGCGAGGACCCCGGCGAGGAGCCTGCATTGCGCCTGCTCGATCATGTCGTGCGCCGCACCGCGCGGCTGGCGGCGTCTTACATGGCGGCGGGCTTCGTCCACGGCGTGCTCAACAGCGACAATATCAACACCACCGGCGAGAGTTTCGACTACGGCCCGTGGCGCTTTACACCGCATTGGGAGCCGGGCTTCACCGCGGCTTATTTCGATCACCAGAGCCTCTATGCCTTCGGGCGGCAGGCGCAGGCGATCCATTGGGACGTGGTGCAGCTGGCGATCGCGCTTGCCAAAGTCGCCGATATCGAGGCGCTGGCGCCGATCCTCGATACCTTTCCCGAACGCTACGAACAGCAGCACCGCGCCGCGATGCTCCGCCGCCTCGGCGTTGCTCCGCGGGACGAGCCCGGCGATCTCGCATTGGTCGAGACGATCGAACGGGGTTTGGCGGCGGGCAATGTCACGATCGACCGCTTCTTCTTCGATTGGCGCGGCGGCGCGCGGCGCGGCTCTTCGCCCGCTGACGAGGTTTACGCCCGAGACTTCGCGGGCTTCGCGGATCAGCTATCGGCCTATCAGGGCACCGCTCTCACCCATCCCTACTGGCAGGACGCCGAACCCTGCTCGATGCATATCGATGAGGTGGAAGCGATCTGGTCGGCGATAGCGGAGCGAGACGACTGGATACCGCTCCACGCCAAGGTCGCTGCTATCCGCCGTATGGGTGAGGCGATGATTACCTGACCGGCCCCTAACTCCCCTCCCTGGAAGGGAGGGGGCGGGGGTGGGTAGATGCTCGCGAAGTCGCATAGAGTAGCGCGATGTATAGCAACGCCGCGAAAGGGGTACTCCGTTTCGGAAACGACGGCGCGGGTGGCAACCCACCCCCAACCCCTCCCTTCCAGGGAGGGGAGTTGCGTCACCCCACCCTTCCAGGCCGCCCGATCCCCATCCGCGCAAATTCGCGCTGACGATCGATAAACTGGTGCTTCAGCGCGCCGACGATGTGCAGGAAGAGCAGAGCCAGCATCACATAGCCGCCGAGGCCGTGGAAGGTCTCGATCTGCTCATGCTTCTCCTTCTGCGCGGCCACGCCCTCGGGCGTCCGGCCTATATCCTGCAGCGGCTTGATCAGCGGCAGCTTGACGAGATTCCAGAACATCGGCGGGCCGCGCCGCTTGGCGGACGGCGGCGCCGCCGGTTTGTTGGCATCGGGAAGCGCCGCGGCGGCGGCGGGCGGCTTTGGCGCCTTGATCGAGTCGGCATAGGCCGCGCCCGGCGATCCGGCCGGCGGATTGGCCGAGATCATCGCCCAGCCCGAGAGTGGCAGCAGCAGCATCGATGCGTAGAGGCAGAAATGGACCAGATGCGCGAGGCCGCGCTCCCAGTTCGGCATATCGGAGGGGTAAGGTGGCGGCCGGTGCGTCAGCCGCCAGAAAATCCGCACCACTGACAGGATCAGCACGGTGATCCCCGAAGAGACATGAAACGCGAACACGGCGCGCGGCACGCTGTCATGCAGCAAGCCGGTGAACAGATTGAACAGGATCAGCAACGCGATCGCCCAATGCAGGATGATCGCCACCTGCGAATAGCGCGACAGCGGGGCCCCTGCCTCCCAAATCGCCCGTCCTGCCATGTTTTCGTCCCGCCAATGTTGCGGGCGGAGCATGGCCAGCAGGATTCGGACCGTCAATGGCAGCGATCCTCCCCGGCACGGGGAGGTGGCACGCGAAGCGTGACGGAGGGGGCTCTCCACCGGCGTCACGCTTGATGGAGGCCCCCTCCACCATACTGCGGATGGTCCCCCTCCCCGTGCCGGGGAGGATCTTGCCTGGCCAAGTTCCGCTAACCGCGCGCCAAGCAGAAGTGCATTGCCGTTCGCCCCGCACCGCGCCATCTGCCCGGCATGGCTACGCTTCTCGATCCTCAAGCACGCGGCCGCGTGATCCTGGTCGGCGCCGGCCCGGGTGATCCGGGGCTGCTGACGGTGCGCGCGGTCGAAGCGCTCGGCCAAGCCGATGTCGTGGTTCATGATGGGCTGATCGATCCGGCGGTGCTGGATCATGCTCCTGCCGAGGCGCAGCGCATATCGGTCGCCAAGCAGCGTGCCCGGCATACCTTGCCGCAGGACGCGATCAACGCGCTGATCATCGCGCATGTGAAGGCGGGATCGATCGTCGTGCGCCTCAAGGGCGGCGATCCCTTCATCTTCGGTCGCGGCGGTGAAGAGGTCGAGGCGGTGCGCGCGGCGGGTCTGCCGGTCGAGGTCATTCCCGGGGTTTCGGCGGCGCTCGGCTGCGCGGCGGAAGCATTCCTGCCGCTCACGCATCGCGATTGGTCGAGCGCGGTCAGCTTCGTTGCGGGCCAGTGCAAGGGCCTGTCGGATCAGGACTGGTCCGGTCTCGCCGGCAAGGGTCGCACCTTGGTGATCTACATGGGCGTGGCGAGCGGCGACGCGATCGCCAACAAATTAATGGCCGATGGCTGCGCGCCGGAACTGCCCGTGGCGGTGCTGGAGCGTGGGACGCTCAAGGGCGCGCGGGCGCTGCGCACCGTGCTCGCCGATCTCGGCGGGCTGCTGGCTCGCGAGACCGTGAAGAGCCCAGCGATCATCGTCGTCGGCGAAGTCGTGCTGCTGTCGGATGCCGAGGATCGCTTGCTGAGCTTCGCCAAGACCGCCGAGGCCTTGGCATGAGGCTGGTCACGGGCAACGATCTCATCACCGGCGACGTGACCTGGTGGGCGGGCCGCGAATGGTCGCGCCATGTCGCCGAGGCTGTCGACGCGGGCACCGATGCCGAAGCCATCGCCCAGCGCGAGGAAGCCGCGCTGCGCGTCAACGCGCCCTATATCGTTGACGCCGCCCCCAGCCCAACCGGCCCCACCCCGCTCCACATCAAGGACCGCATCCGCGCGACAGGACCGACCGTCCGCCCGGATCTCGCGGTCAAACCCGCCGACGCGAGCGTGGGGAGTTACCAGATATGAGCTACATCGACATCCTCCCCATCGCAGATGGGGAGGGGGACCGCTCGAAGAGCGGTGGAGGGGAAATGCGCGATGGTTGGATTTTCCCCTCCACCGTCCTACGGACGGTCCCCCTCCCCACGCTTCGCGCAGGGAGGATGTAAAATGTACAAATATGACGAATATGACCGGGCGCTTGTCGATGCGCGCGTCGAGGAATTCCGCGATCAGGTGCAGCGCCGTCTCTCGGGCGCGCTCACAGAGGATCAGTTCAAGCCGCTCCGGCTGATGAACGGCCTCTATCTGCAGCTCCACGCCTACATGCTGCGCGTCGCCATCCCCTATGGCACGCTGGACAGCCGCCAGACGCGGATGCTGGCGCACATCGCGCGCAAATATGATCGCGGCTACGGCCATTTCACCACCCGCCAGAACCTCCAATATAATTGGATCAAGCTGGACGACACGCCCGACATCCTCGCCGAGCTGGCGACGGTGGAGATGCACGCCATCCAGACCAGCGGCAACTGCATCCGCAACATCTCGTCCGATCAATATGCCGGCGCGGCGGCGGACGAGGTTGCGGACCCCCGCCCCTATGCCGAGCTGTTGCGCCAGTGGAGCACGTTCCATCCCGAGTTCAGCCTGCTGCCGCGCAAGTTCAAGATCGCGGTAATCGCCGCGGACGAGGATCGGGCGGCGATGAAGCTGCACGATATCGGGCTTAAACTGGTGCGCCGCGATGGGGCCTTGGGCTTCGAAGTCTATGTCGGCGGTGGCCAGGGCCGCACCCCGATGGTGGCGCCGCTGATCCGCAAATTCCTGCCTGCCGACGAACTGGTCAGCTATCTCGAGGCCTGCCTGCGCGTCTACAATCGCTACGGGCGGCGCGACAATATCTACAAGGCGCGGATCAAGATCCTGATCCACGAGATCGGCGCGGACCAGTATCGCGCCGAGGTCGAGGAGGAATATCTCCATGTGAAGGCGCTGGGGATCGATCCGCCCGCCGCCGAGCTGGAGCGTATCCAGGCGATGTTCGCGCCGCCGCCGCTGGTTCGTGACGATAGCGTAACGATCGACCGCAGCAATCCTGCCTTCGCGCTGTGGCTCGATCATCAGGTCGTCAAGCACAAGGTGCCGGGCCACGCGATCGTCACGATCAGCCTCAAGCCGATCGGCGGCATCCCCGGTGACGCCTCCGCCGATCAGATCGACGTCATCGCCGATCTCGCCGAGCGCTTCAGCCACGATGAGCTGCGCATCACCCACGCCCAGAACGTCGTACTTCCACATGTTCATATGGGCGACCTTGCTGAAGTTTGGGCCGCCCTCACCGCCGCCGGTCTGGCAACTCCCAACCTCGATCTGATCAGCGATATCATCGCTTGCCCCGGCCTCGATTATTGCAGCCTCGCCAACGCCCGCTCGATCCCGCTCGCGCAGAAGCTCTCGGAACGCTTCGCCGATATGGATCGCCAGCGCGATCTCGGCGAGGTGAAGCTCAAGATATCGGGCTGCATCAACGCCTGCGGCCACCATCACGCCGGCCACATCGGAATCCTCGGCGTCGATCGGAAGGGCGAGGAGAATTACCAGCTCTCATTCGGCGGATCGGGTGCCGAAGATGCCAGCGTAGGTCGCATCATCGGCCCGGGCTTTTCCGAAGACGGCGTGGTCGATGCGGTCGAGACCGCACTCGAAACCTATCGCTCCCTGCGGACCGAAGGCGAACGCTTCCTCGATACCTATCGCCGCATCGGCGCCGAACCTTTCAAGGCGGCGATCTATGCGTAGCGTTTTGGCCCATCGTCACCCCGGACTTGTTCCGGGGTCCACCCCACAACGATTTCCGGATCTTGCGGATGGGTGGATGCCGGAACACGTCCGGCATGACGGCGCTAGCGGGTGCAAGGCATGACCCTGATCCGCTTCCGCAGCGATGCCGCGCATGAGGAACCGGGCGTCACGCTCGATGGCTTCCTCGGCCAATCGAACGCCACCGCCGTGCGCATCGAATCGGGCGAGGACGTGCGCCTGCTGCTGCCCTATCTCGATCGGCTGCAGCTGATCGAGATCGCCTTCCCGACCTTCCGCGACGGCCGCGGCTATTCCTCCGCCCGCATCCTCCGCGAGGCGGGCTACACCGGCGAACTGCGCGCGCAGGGCGATGTGCTGATCGATCAGGTGGTGTTCCTGCGCCGCTGCGGCTTCGATGCGCTCTCCAGCGAGAAGCCGCTCGATGAGGCTGCGGTAGAACAGGCGCTCGCCCGCTTCCCCTATTTCTATCAGAAGGCCGCCGAGCCGCGCGCGCCGGTGTGGAAATTGCGGCATGGCTGAGGCGGCGCGCCAGCTCGATACGCTCGACCTGCGCCCGGCGTTCACCGCCGAGGACGTCGCCGCGCTCAACGCACGCTTCGCGGGCGTGCCGACGCAGGCGATCCTGCGCGAACTGCTGACCGGCGAACTGGCAGGCCGCACTGCACTGGTCTCCTCCTTTGGCGCCGAATCGGCGGTGCTGCTGCATATCGTCTCCGAGATCGACACCGACATTCCGCTAATCTTCACCAACACGCAGAAGATGTTCGGCGAGACCCTCGCCTATCGCGACGAGCTTTCCGAACGCCTCGGCTTCACCGATCTGCGCGTCTATCGCCCCGATCCGCACCTGCTGGCCGCCAAGGACAAGACCGGACTGCGCTGGAGCTACGATCCCGATGGCTGCTGCGATCTCCGCAAGGTCGAACCGCTGAAGCGCGCACTGACGGGGTTCGATGCCTGGATCTCCGGCCGCAAGGGTTTCCAGGCGGGCACCCGCTTGGCGCTGCCGATGTTTGAACTCGATGTCGCCGACGCCGCCGTCACCGGCCCCAAGCTTAAGATCAATCCGCTCGCCGGCTGGTCGAAGGACGAACTCAACGCCTATTTCGCGGCGCACGATCTGCCGCGCCACCCGCTGGAGGCGCAGGGCTATCTCTCGATCGGCTGCTCGCCCTGCACCAGCAAGGTAATGCCCGGCGAGGATCCGCGCTCCGGCCGCTGGCGCGGCTGGGACAAGGTGGAGTGCGGCATCCATCAGCCGATAAGGCCTGATGAGGAGCCGGCTTTCTAAAGCCCTGTCCTTCGCACCTACAGAGCCGCCATCTCCGCGAAAACACTGAACAAATGCTGCAGCCCCCATTCCACGCTCATTCAGCGCGACTCGCCTAGAACCAGCCTATCCCAAAAGCAGGGAATGGAAGTTGGAGGCGTGTGATGCGTAATGGTTTCAAGGCTTTGATCGCGGCTTCGGCGATCGGTGCGGCCTCGCTGGCCGCCGTTCAACCGGCAGAGGCGCGCTATTACCATGGCGGTGGCGGCGGCGCGGTCGTGGCCGGTATCATCGGCCTGGGCGTCGGCGCAGCGATCGCGTCCTCGGCTGATCACCATCGTTATTATGATGGCTATGCCTATGCGCCGCCCCTTCCGCCGCCGCCGGTCTATTACGAAGGCGGCTACTATGAGGGCGCCCCGGTGGTCTACGCGCCAGCCTATTACCGCGGTTATTACGGCCGTCCGCACTACGGCTACCGTTATGGATGGGGCCGCTAAGCTTCAGCCGTCAAGAAAGGGCGCTCCGGTCGGCCGGGGCGCCCGTTTCGTATCAGCCGGGATGGACGAAGCGATAGAGCGCGGTGATCGCCCAAGCGGTCGCGCCTCCGACGGCAACGGTGGCGACGAACAGGATGGAAAGCAGAGCGGACATGCTGCGTCTTTAGGGGGCGCGACATTGCTCCAAGATTACAGCCGTATGTCAACGCCGAAGCTGGCGCCTATTCCGCGAGATCCGAGAAGCGGGTGATCTTACTTTCGAAGCGCAGCTTGACCTTGCCGGTGGCGCCATGGCGCTGCTTGGCGACGATCAGCTCGCACAGTCCCATCGCCTGATCATATTCGGCACGCCATTCGTCATAGGCCTGGAACGCCTGCGCGGTATCGCCGGGCACGGGCATCTTGGGCTCACGCGCCTGCAGATAATAATCCTCGCGGTAGATGAAGAGCACGATATCCGCATCCTGCTCGATCGATCCCGATTCGCGCAGATCCGAAAGCTGCGGCCGCTTGTCCTCGCGTTGCTCAACCGCTCGACTAAGCTGCGAGAGCGCGATCACCGGCACGTTGAGCTCCTTGGCGAGCTGCTTGAGGCCGCGGCTGATCTCCGAAATCTCCTGCACGCGATTTTGGTCGCCACCCGGCTTGCCGCCACCCTGCAGCAACTGGAGATAATCGACCACGATCATGCCGATGCCCCGCTGGCGCTTCAGCCGCCGCGCGCGGGTGCGCAGCGCCGCGATCGTCAGCGCCGGCGTGTCATCGATGAACAACGGCAGATTCTGCAGCTCGGCGGCGGCCCGCGCGAGGTTGCGGAACTCGACCTGGCTGATCTTGCCCATGCGGAGGTTCTCGGACGAAATGCCCGATTGTTCCGAAAGGATGCGCGTCGCCAGCTGATCGGACGACATTTCGAGATTGAAGATCGCCACCGGCGCGCCGACCGACTTCGCGGCGTCGATCCCATCTTCCTGATCCCGGATGAAGCGCCGCGCCGCGTTGAACGCGACGTTGGTGGCCAGCGAACTCTTGCCCATCCCCGGGCGGCCGGCGAGGATGATGAGATCGGACGGGTGGAAGCCGCCGATCTTGCTATTGATGCTGTCCAACCCCGAGGTGATGCCCGAGACGTGGCCGCCTGAATTGAGCGCGCGCTCGGCCATTTCGATCGCCAGCTTGGTCGCCTGCGCGAAGGTCTTGACGCCGCCCTGCTCGCCGCCCTGTTCGGCGACGCGGTACAGCGCGACCTCGGCCTCCTCGATCTGGCCCTTGGGATCGACGCTTTCGGAGGTATCGATCGCTTTCTCGACCATGTCGCGGCCGACGCCGATCAGCGCGCGCAGCAGGGCGAGATCATAAACCTGCGTCGCAAAATCGCGCGCACCGATCAGCGCCGCTCCAGACCCGGTGAGCTGCGCGAGATAGCCTGGACCGCCCAGTTCCTTCAGCGCCTCGTCGCCCTCGAACATCGGGCGCAGGGTCACTGGATTGGCGATCATGTTCTTGTCGACCAGCTTCAGGATCGCGTCGTAAATCCGCTGGTGCGCGGGCTCGTAGAAATGATCGCCCTTCAGCTTGAGCTGGACGTCCTCGACCAGCCGATTGTCGATCATCAGCGCACCGAGCAGCGCCGCCTCCGCCTCGACATTGTGCGGCAGCGCGGTCTGCGCCGGTTCGGCAGAGGAGATGAGTCGGATCGGTTCGGCCATCCGCGCACTATCGGCCCGGCCCGCCGCCCCCTCAACCCGGCCGCCATAATAAAGCGCTGGGCGGTTCTGTGGAAAAGTGGGCCTGATGGCCCGACCGACTTCATGCGCCAGTAGCCAGCGGGGCGCAGGCTGGATAGACCGGGGCATGGCCGACCCGCGCCTCATTTCAATCGACCTCGACGAACGCACGATCCTGTGGCGTTCGGACGAGATCGAGCAGGAGCGGCGGATCGCGATCCTCGATCTGCTGGACCGAAACCATTTCGAGCCGCTCAGGCGCTATCCGGAAGGCTATGCCGGCCCATATCGGCTGGCGCTGAGCGTGCAGGACGGGCGGCTGGTCCTCGATATCTCCAGCGAGAATCAACAGCGGCTGGAAACGATCATCCTCGCGTTGGGCGGTCTGCGCCGCCCGATCCGCGATTATTTCGCGATGTGCGACGCTTATTACAAGGCGATCGCCAAGGTGACGCCCGAGCAACTCGAGCCGATCGATATGGCGCGCCGCGCGCTCCACAACGAAGCTGCCGGCTTGCTGATCGATCGGCTCAAGGGCAAGATCGAGGTCGATTTCGATACCGCGCGGCGGCTGTTCACGCTCGTCTGCGTGCTGCACATCAGGGGATAGAGTTTTGGCCGAAGTGCCGATCGAGGATGTTGCGGCGGGCGTGCTGATCGAGGCGGCGCGCGAGGCCGCGCTAAACGCCCATGCGCCTTATTCCAGATTTGCCGTGGGCGCGGCGCTGCTGCTGGATGACGGCACCATCATCCCCGGCACCAATTTCGAGAACGCCAGCTATGGCCTCTCGCTTTGCGCCGAGACGGTGGCGCTGGCCTCCGCCAACGTCGCCGGGCGGCTCAAGGACGTCGTCGCGGTCGGCGTGATCGGCGGCGCGATCCAGCCCGGCGGTGGTCCCGGTGGCGCGGACGTGGTCTATCCGTGCGGCCGCTGCCGCCAGGTGCTCAACGAAGCCGCTCAACTGGGTGGCCGCGACCTCGTCATCTATTGCGCGAGCGGTGACGGCGCCAAGATCGAGCGGCTAATGCTCTCCGAACTGCTGCCCAAGGCGTTCGGGCCTGCCGATCTGGGGATTGGCTGACTTGCAGTTCGCGCGCATCGCGGCGAAAGCCTCCCGCGGGAGGGAAACATCATGTCCGTAATGTCCGATCGCTGGATCCGCGAGCAGGCGACCGCGCATGGCATGATCGAGCCGTTCGTCGAGGCGCAGCGGCGAGATGGCTGCATCAGCTATGGCCTCTCCAGCTATGGCTATGACGCGCGCGTCGCCGACGAGTTCAAGATTTTCACCAATGTTGATTCGGCGACGGTGGATCCCAAGGATTTCGCCGCCAACAGCTTCGTCGATCGCAAGACCGATTGCTGCATTATCCCGCCCAACAGCTTCGCGCTGGCCCGCACGGTGGAATATTTCCGCGTGCCGCGCGATGTGCTGGTGATCTGCCTCGGCAAATCGACCTATGCGCGCTGCGGGATCATCGTCAACGTGACGCCACTGGAGCCCGGCTGGGAAGGGCACGTCACGCTGGAGTTTTCCAACACCACGCCCCTGCCTGCCAAGATTTACGCCAACGAAGGCGCCTGCCAGTTTCTGTTCTTGCAGGGCAATGAGCCCTGTGAGGTGAGCTATGCCGATCGCGCGGGCAAATATATGGGACAGCAGGGTGTGACGCTGCCGAGGTTATAGCGCGGCCTAACCCAGATCCGTTCGTGCTGAGCTTGTCGAAGCACCGCCCTTCTTCATCCGGAAGGAGACGAAGGACGGCCCTTCGACAAGCTCAGGGTAAACGGAAAATTGAACGGCAGCTCAGAGCTGCCGCTCAACCTCCATCTTCTTGATCTCGGCAATCGCGCGGGCGGGGCTAAGGCCCTTGGGGCAGACGTTAGCGCAGTTCATGATCGTATGGCAGCGATAGAGACGGAAGGGGTCTTCCAGCTCGTCCAGCCGCTCGCCGGTATATTCGTCGCGGCTGTCGGCCAGCCAGCGATAGGCCTGGAGCAGGATCGCCGGCCCCAGAAATTTGTCGCTGTTCCACCAGTAACTGGGGCAGCTTGTCGAGCAGCATGCGCACAGGATGCACTCATACAGGCCGTCAAGCTCGGCGCGCTGCTCGGGCGACTGGAGACGCTCCTTGCCCGAAGGCGGCGGCGTCACCGTCTGCAGCCACGGCTTGATCGAGGCATATTGCGCGTAGAAGTGCGTGAAATCGGGAACGAGATCCTTGATCACATCCATATGCGGCAGCGGCGTGATCTTCACCTCGCCCTTGCAATCCTCGATCGCGGTGGTGCAGGCGAGGCCGTTCTTGCCGTCGATGTTCATCGAGCAGGAACCGCAGATGCCCTCCCGGCAAGAGCGGCGGAAGGTCAGCGTGCTATCGACCTCATTCTTGATCTTGATAAGCGCGTCGAGCACCATCGGGCCCGTCTCTTCGAGATCGAGCTCATACGTATCGTACCGCGGATTGGCGCCGGTATCGGGATCGTAGCGATAGATCTTGAAGGCGCGCTTGTTCTTGGCGCCGTCCGCCGCATTAACCTTGCGGTTGCCCTTGATAACGCTGTTCTTTGGGAGAGCGAACTCGGCCATTGTGATCCTTCCGTTGGCAAGGCCGATAGCGAAGCCTTTTCGCAGATGCAAAAGGTTCGGCGGTTCGCGGGTGGAATGATGGCCTTTGATAGGATCAAATTGCCATTCTTCCATTACGAGAAACGCGCGGTAGGATAGCCCTCGACGAAATCGCTTTGGGGGGGCGAGATGTTTTGTACTGAATGCGGAAAGTCCATTCCCGAAGACTCCAGCTACTGCCGGTTTTGCGGCGCTAAACAGCAGCCAACCGAAAAAAGAAGCGGTGACCTCGACGCCGCCGGCCTCCGAAACGGAAAGTCTAAGTGATCCACGCCCTCCCTCAAAGCACTCAGGCTTTGGGTCCAATTTCCGTATCATTGCCATCATAATCATTGGCTTGATCGTCTTGCTAGCGCTCAGCCAACCTAAACACTTAACAGCATCGGAAAATGCCGCCGACGCAACCGCCAACGCTTTAGACCAGGCTGGCGAAAACCTTGAGGAAATGGCCAACAATATTGCGAAGGCCGCCCCTGATACCAAACTTGTTCAGGCATCGCAGGCGTGGTCCTACGACACCGATGAGGATAAAATTTCCGGCGACACCATCTATTACGCTCGCACGACAAGTACGAACTCTGTTTTCCAATCATCGCCTTATGACTCGAATACTACTATGCGCTTGGTCGTACGGACCTCGAAACGAAAGGGGTTGGATATCATGTTCATCATCAGCTCCGGCCAAATGATGTGCCCATCTTACGAAGGGTGCTCGGCGAAAGTTCGCTTCGATAAGGGACCGGCTCAGCACGTTTCGCTTTTGGGTCCGGCAGATAGCAGCAGCGAAGTGGTTTTTGTTGAAGGCGCCCGGGCATTTCTCGCAAAACTCAAGCGCGCTAAACATGTAGTGGTCGAAAAAACGCTCTACGATGCCGGCAACCCACAATTTGAATTCGACGTCTCGGGACTAAACTGGTCACACTGACCGCGACTCAAAATCATATACCCTGCACGAAGGATGGTATCCGAACGATCAGCCGCTAAAGGGCGTCAGGCCGATTCTTGGAGTCTCCAGCGTGTCAAAACGGATAGTCATCGCATCGGACCATGCCGCCGTGACGCTCAAGACTGAACTGGTCGCCATGCTTCAGGAGCAGGGTTTTCCTATTGAGGACCTGGGCCCGTTCGATACCAGCTCGGTCGATTATCCCGATTATGGCTATAAGCTGGCGCGCGCCATCGCCGGGGGCCGCGCAGATTTCGGCGTCGCGCTGTGCGGATCGGGGATCGGCATTTCGATCGCTGTCAATCGCGAACCCGCCTGCCGCTGTGCGCTCGTTTCCGAGCCGCTAGCCGCTCAATTCGCCCGCACGCACAATGACGCCAACGTCATCGCGATGGGCGCGCGCATGATCGGCCAGGAAATGGCCAAGGCCTGCCTCACCACCTTCCTTTCGACCCCTTTCGAGGGCGGCCGCCATCAAGGCCGCGTCGATAAGCTTTCCGCACCCACGCTCCAACCGATCGAGGCCTGACATGAGCAGCAACCCCGCCACCCTCGCTGATGTTCAGCCCGACGGCTTCTTCTCACGCGGCCTGGCCGAAACCGATCCCGCGGTCTTCGCCGGTCTGGAACGCGAAATCGCGCGCGAGAAGAAGCAGATCGAACTGATCGCCAGCGAGAACATCGTCTCCAAGGCGGTGCTGGAGGCGCAGGGATCGGTCTTCACCAACAAATATGCCGAGGGCTATCCGGGCAAGCGTTACTATCAGGGCTGCGCGCCCTCCGACACGGTCGAGCAACTGGCGATTGATCGCGCCAAGCAGATCTTCGGCTGCGGCTTCGTCAACGTCCAGCCGCATTCGGGGGCGCAGGCCAATGGCGCGGTGATGCTGGCGCTGGTCAAGCCCGGTGAGACGATTCTCGGCATGAGCCTCGATGCCGGCGGCCACCTCACCCACGGCGCGCGCGCGGCGATGAGCGGCAAATGGTTCAACGCGATCCAATATGGCGTCACCCCCGATACGCATTTGATCGATTATGACGAGGTCGAGCGGCTGGCGCGCGAGCATAATCCCAAGCTGATCATCGCCGGCGGCTCCGCCTACCCCCGCCAGATCGATTTCGCGCGTTTCCGCCAGATCGCGGACGCCGTGGGCGCCATCTTCATGGTCGATATGGCGCATTTCGCCGGGCTGGTGGCGGGCGGCTGCCACCCCTCGCCCTTCGGTCACGCGCACGTCGTGACCACGACGACGCACAAGACGCTGCGCGGGCCGCGCGGCGGAATGATCATGACCGATGACGAAGCGCTGGCGAAGAAGATCAACTCGGCGGTCTTCCCCGGCCTGCAGGGTGGCCCGCTGATGCATGTCATCGCCGCCAAGGCAGTGGCGTTCGGCGAGGCGCTACAGCCCGATTTCAAGACCTACGCCCGCGCCGTAATCGAAAATGCCAAGGCGCTGGCGGCCCGGCTTGAGGAGCGCGGCGCCAAGGTGGTTTCAGGGGGCACCGATACGCATCTCGCGCTGATCGATCTCACGCCGCTCGGCGTCACCGGTCGTGATGCCGATGAGGCGCTGGAGCGCGCGGGCATCACCTGCAACAAGAATGGCATTCCCTTCGATCCGTTGCCCCCGGTCAAGACCAGCGGCATCCGCGTCGGCTCGCCGGCCGGGACCACACGCGGCTTCGGCCCCGCCGAATTCCGCGATATCGCTGACATGATCGCCGATGTGCTCGATGGGCTGCGCGGCAATGGCGAAGGCGGCAATCCGCTCGTCGAAGCCGCGGTGAAAACCCGCGTCGAAGCGCTCTGCGAACGCTTTCCCATCTACCCGGAGCTGTGAACACTCTCTCTCCCCGCCGGCGGGGAGAGGGCCGGGGAGAGGGGGAGTCGGCAGTCGCCAACGCATCCCTCACCTTTTCCCGTAGCCCCCTCTCCCAACCCTCTCCCCGCAAGCGGGGAGAGGGCTAGTGCGTTGCCCCTTTTGCGGACATAATGACAGCCAGGTGAAGGATAGCCGGCCGGCGGATGATGGCTCGGCGATCCGGCGGCGGCGGCAGTGCGAGGATTGCGGGGCGCGCTTTTCGACCTTCGAGCGCGTCCAGCTGCGCGAGCTGACCGTGGTAAAGAAGGACGGCGTCCGTCAGGCCTTCGATCGCCAGAAGCTGGAACGCGCCATCTCAACTGCTGCCCGCAAGCGCCCGATTGCGCCCGAGCAGATCGAACGCCTCGTCAGCCGCATCCAGCGCGCCTTGGAAACGAGCGGCGAAAGCGAGGTTTCGGCGACGCGGATCGGCGAGGAAGTCATGGCGGGCCTCCAGCGCCTCGACAGCGTCGCCTATATCCGCTTCGCCAGCGTCTATAAGGACTTCCGCGAGGCCAAGGATTTCGAGGATTTCGCGGGAAGCGTCGAGTGAGCGGCGCGCCCCAGCCCGCGATCATTCTCGTCCGCCCACAGCTTGGCGAAAACATCGGCAAGGCGGCGCGGGCGATGCTCAATTTCGGGCTGACCGATCTGCGGCTGGTGTCTCCGCGCGACGGCTGGCCCAATCCTTCCGCAGGCCCCGCAGCATCGGGCGCGGATGTCGTGCTGGAGCGGGCGCGCGTGTTCGAGAGCGTGGCGGAGGCGGCCGCGGATTGCGCGCACGTCTATGCCACCACGGTGCGCAAACGCGGCGTGACCAAGCCGGTGATCACGCCCGAAATTGCCGCCAGGGCGATCCATTCCGAAACCGGAGGCAGCGCGATCCTGTTCGGCCCCGAGCGCTCTGGGCTCGAGACCGATGATGTCGCGGTTGCGCGCACGATCATCACCGTGCCGATCAACCCCGCGTTCGGATCGCTCAATCTTGCGCAGGCGGTGATCCTCGTCGCCTATGAATGGTCGAAGCATGAGGCACTGGCCTCACCGCCCATCACGGACCTCGGCGCCCCTGCCTCCCAGGAGGAACTGGACGGAATGATAGCGCAGCTGGATGCGATGCTCGTCGATGCCGGTTATTTCTTCCCGCCCGATCGCACGCCCGTCGTCCGCCGCACGCTGCGGACCTTGCTCACCAAGCCCGGCTGGAATGCTCAGGAGGTGCGCACGGTGCGCGGCGTGCTCTCCGCACTCACGAAGGATCGGCCGCGCGGTCAGGCGCGCGAATCGAAGGCGTCCAGTTCGTAAGCGATCGACGCCTCCACCAGTTGATCCCAAAGAACGGCTGCGATTTTTGGCGGAAAGCCCTCCATCGCCGCGTGCAGCGTAACATTGTCGACGACCTGGGCCTTGCGCGCCTCATCCCGCACCATGGCGCGTTCGGGCTTGATGCGGGCAGCGGCGCGCATGTAGCCGAACCGCAGACCGAGCAGCGCCACCATTTCGCGATCTACCGAGTCCACGCCCGCGCGGACCTCGGCCATGGTGGTGCAGTGTTCGGGCGCGGGTGGTTGGGTCATCGCTGCCGCATAGAGGCGAGGCGGGTGGGCCTGCAACCTTGACTTGGAAAGAGCATCTGCTATCCGCGCGGCCTCGCAATTGGACCCGCACGCTCGGTGAAGCGGTGTCCCTGCCCCTCCTTATCCGGTGGTCAGCAGAGCGGTCCCGGGCTTTTGCCTCGTTTCGGCCGATTGGTTGGGATTAGGCGCCACGCAATTGAGGAACTATCATGTCAAAGCGCAACAGCGCCAAGTATAAGCTCGATCGCCGCATGGGCGAGAACATCTGGGGCCGTCCGAAGTCCCCGGTGAACAAGCGCGAGTATGGCCCCGGCCAGCACGGCCAGCGCCGCAAGGGCAAGGCCACCGATTTCGGGATCCAGCTCCGCGCCAAGCAGAAGCTCAAGGGCTATTACGGCGACGTCACCGAAAAGCAGTTCAAGAAGGCCTATGCCGAGGCGGACCGCATGAAGGGCGATACCGGCCAGAATTTGATCGGCCTGCTCGAGCGCCGCCTGGACGCGGTGGTCTATCGTTCCAAGTTCACGCCCACCATCTGGTCGGCGCGTCAGCTCGTCAGCCATGGCCACGTTCGCGTCAACGGCGTGAAGTGCAACATCGCCAGCCGTCTGGTGAAGCCGGGCGACGAGATCACGCTGGGCAGCAAGGCGCAGGAAATGGCGCTGGTGATGGAAGCGCAGAGCCTCTCCGAGCGCGAAATCCCCGAGTACATCGCCCCCGATGGCGCCGCCAAGGTCGCCTTCATCCGCGTGCCGACGCTGGACGAAGTGCCCTATCCGGTGAAGATGGAACCGAACCTGGTCGTCGAGTTCTACTCCCGCTGATCGGATCCTGATCGAACAAAAGGGGCGGCTACCAGATGCGGTGGCCGCCCTTTTTTCTGGCCGTCGCCCCGCAATCCGTTCGCCCTGAGCTTGTCGAAGGGCTGTCCTTCTTGGCAGGTTCAAAAGAAGGACGGTGCTTCGACAAGCTCAGCAAGAACGGAAGGATTATTCTGTACCTGGCATCTCGCGGATCATAGCCAGGATGCGATCTGCGGCCTCGGGGCGGCAGATCAGCAGATCGGGGAGATAGGGGTTCTCGCTATTGTAGGTGAGCGGAGAGCCGTCGGCGCGGGACACGTGCAAGCCTGCCGCCTTGGCGACAGCCGCCGGAGCGCAATTGTCCCATTCATATTGGCCGCCGGTGTGGAGGTAGATATCGGCCTCGCCGCGCACCACCGCCATCGCCTTGGCGCCCGCCGATCCCATCGGCAGCACCTCCGCGCCCAGCTTTTCCGCCAATGCCAATGCCTCTTTCGCGGGACGCGAGCGGCTGACGACCATGCGGGGGCGCCCCGCGTTGACCGCCGGCCCTGCACAGGCATCTGAGGAGAGCGTCGCGCCGAGCGCGGGCAGCGCCACCGCGCCGATCGCGGGTTCGCCATCGATAGACAGCGCGATATGCACCGCCCAGTCACTGCGCCCCTCGCCATATTCGCGCGTGCCGTCGAGCGGATCGACGATCCACACCCGGCTGACCGCACAGCGCGCGATATCGTTGACCTCTTCCTCGGAGAGGATGCCGTCCTCAGGACGCGCGGCCTTCAGCGCCTCGATAATGAAGGCGTTGGCGGTGCGATCCCCGGCCTGCCCCAGCGCCTTGCCTTCGAAGAGCCCGGAATCGCGCAGGGTCAGCAGAAGTTTGCCGGCGGTTGTCGCGATCTTGGTAGCGAGAGCGGCGTCGGTCAGCGGCGCGGTCATGGAATGAGGCGCTTGATGATCAGATCGGCGGCTTCGTCGGGGGTCATCACCGCGGTGTCGATGCGCAGCTCGGGGTGCTCCGGCGGCTCGTAGGGGCTGTCGATGCCAGTGAAATTCTTGAGCTGGCCGCTGCGCGCCTTGGCGTAGAGGCCCTTCACATCGCGCTGCTCCGCATCGGCCAAGCTGGTATCGATGAAGATCTCGATGAACTCGCCCTCCGCCATCATGCTCCGCACCAGCTCCCGTTCGGCCCCGAAGGGTGAGATGAAGGCGGTAATGACGATCAGACCCGCATCGGTCATCAGCCGTGCAACCTCGCCGACGCGGCGGATATTCTCGACGCGATCGGCATCGGTGAAGCCGAGATCCTTGTTGAGCCCGTGGCGGACATTATCGCCGTCCAGCAGGAAGGTGTGGCGGTTCATCCGCGCCAGTTTCTGTTCGACGAGATTGGCGATCGTCGATTTGCCCGCACCCGAAAGTCCCGTGAACCACAGCACCGCGGGCTTCTGCCGCATCAGACCGGCACGCTGCTCGCGGCTGATGTCGGTCGCCTGCCAGTGGACATTCTGCGCGCGGCGGAGCGAGAAATGGATCATCCCCGCCGCGACGGTGGCGTTGGTGAATTTGTCGATCAGGATGAAGCCGCCGAGCTGGCGATTGTCGTCATAAGCTTCGAAGACGATCGGCCGATCGGTGGTGAAATTGGCGACGCCGATCGCATTCAACTCCAGCGTCTTGGCAGCAAGATGCTCCATCGTGTTGACATTGATCTGATATTTCGGCGCTTGCACGGTCGCCGATACGGTCTGCGTGCCGAGCTTCAGCCAATAGGCACGTCCCGGCAGCATCTCCTCGTCCGCCATCCAGACGATCGTCGCCTCGAACTGATCGGCAGCCTGCGGCGGATCGGCGGCGAGCGCGATGACATCCCCCCGGCTGCAATCCACCTCATCCTTGAAAGTGAGCGTTACAGACTGGCCGGCGCCCGCTTCCTCCAGATCACCGTCGAACGTAACGATGCGCGTTATCTCGGATGTCTTGCCCGATGGCAGCACCCGGATCGCATCGCCGGGCTTCACCGTGCCGCTGGCAATCAGCCCGGAGAAACCCCGGAAATCGAGGTTGGGCCGGTTGACCCACTGTACCGGCATCCGGAACGGCTTGGCGCGATCCGCCTCGCTATCCACCGCAACACTTTCGAGATGCTCCATCAGCGTCAGGCCATCGTACCATGGCGTGTTGGGCGAGCGGCTGGTGATGTTATCGCCCTTGAAGCCTGAGATCGGCATGGGCGTGAAGGCATCTATGCCGATACTTTCGGCGAAGGCACGATAGTCGGCGACGATCGCATCATATTTGGCCTGATCGTAACCGATCAAATCCATCTTGTTCACCGCCAGCACCAGATTCCGGATGCCAAGCAAGTGGGCAAGATAGCTATGCCGCCGCGTCTGCGTCAGCACGCCCTTGCGCGCATCGATCAGGATCACGGCGAGATCGGCGGTGGAGGCGCCGGTCACCATGTTGCGTGTATATTGTTCGTGGCCGGGGGTATCGGCGACGATGAACTTGCGTTTTTCGGTGGCGAAGAAGCGGTACGCGACGTCGATCGTAATCCCCTGCTCGCGCTCGGCGGCCAGGCCATCGACCAGCAGCGCGAAATCAATCTCCTGCCCCTGCGTACCGACGCGCTTGCTGTCCGCCTCCAGCGCGGCGAACTGATCCTCGAAGATCATCTTGCTGTCGTAAAGCAGGCGCCCGATCAGCGTGGACTTGCCATCGTCGACCGATCCGCAGGTGATGAAGCGCAGCAAAGTCTTGTTGCGATGCTGTTCGAGGTACGCGTCGATATCCTCGGCGATGAGGGCATCGGTCTGATAGATGGGATCCTGCGCGGTCATACGAACGCCCCCACAACACCGTTCGTCCCGAGCGAAGTCGAGGGACGTACCGCAAGCGGCGCAGCAACGTGTCTCGACTTCGCTCGACACGAACGGAGTGGGTTTGGCCGGTGGGGCATCAGAAATACCCCTCCTGCTTTTTCTTCTCCATGCCCGCCCCGCCGCTATCCTTGTCGATCGCCCGCCCCTGCCGTTCGCTCGTCGTGGTAAGCAGCATCTCCTGGATTACCTCGCTCAACGTCGCCGCCTCGCTCTCGATCGCGCCGGTTAGCGGGTAGCAGCCCAAAGTCCGGAAGCGAATCGAGCGATCGACCGGCACCTCGCCGGGCCCCAGCGGAAAGCGGTCGTCATCGACCATCAGCAGCATGCCGTCGCGCTCCACGGTCGGCCGAGGCGCGGAGAAATAGAGCGGGACGATCGGGATGTCGTTGAGCTGGATATATTGCCAAATATCCAGCTCCGTCCAGTTGGAGATCGGGAAGACACGGATGCTCTCGCCCTTCGCCTTGCGGGCATTGTAGAGGTTCCAGAGTTCGGGCCGTTGGTTCTTGGGATCCCAGCGATGATTGGCCGATCGGAAGCTGAACACCCGCTCCTTCGCGCGGCTCTTCTCCTCATCGCGCCGCGCGCCCCCGAACGCCGCATCGAAGCCGTAGAGATCGAGCGCCTGCTTGAGCCCCTCGGTCTTCCACATATCGGTGTGCAACGCGCCATGATCGAAGGGGTTGATACCCTTCTCCCTGGCCTCCGGGTTTTGATAGACGAGCAATTCCATGCCCGCATCCTTCGCCGCTTTGTCGCGCAGCTCATACATCGCCCTGAACTTCCAGGTCGTATCGACGTGGAGCAAAGGAAACGGCGGCGGCGAGGGATAGAAGGCCTTGCGCGCGAGATGAAGCATCACCGCGCTATCCTTGCCCACCGAATAGAGCATCACCGGCTTCTCGCATTCGGCGACGACTTCGCGGAGGATATGGATGCTTTCCGCCTCGAGCCTTTCGAGATGGGTCAGATGCGTCACCATGCTGCCTTGTGAACGTCCCTAAGCGCTTTCGCAAAGCTCCTAGGGCGAACGCGCGCCAATGGGCACGAAGATTAGGTATCAGGCGAGAAAGACGTCGCCCGCATGGATGGTGACGATGGCGCCGTCTGCGCGGCGCAGGCGGAGCGCGCCCTCCGCATCAAGGCCCTCGAACAGCCCCTCGATCTTCTCGTCACCAAGCGCCGCCTGCAGCGCGGTGCCGATCGGATGCGCAGCGGCCAGCCAGGCGGCGCGGATGGGTGCGAGCCCCTCCCCCCGCCAGCGCGCGATCCAGCGCGCGAGGCTTTGGGTGAGGTCTTCGAGAAAGGCGGCGGGATCTGGCGCCGCGCCTAACGCGGAAAGCGCGATGGTCGCGCGATCGGGCAGCGATGGCGCTTCGGCAAGATTGACGCCAAGGCCGATCACCACCGCATCCCCTTCCCGCTCCAGCAGGACACCCGCGAGCTTGATGCCGTTGGCAAGGAGGTCGTTGGGCCATTTGATGGAAAGGCGGCGCGCCTCCGTCCCGGCCCAAGCGGCGGCAGTCTCATGAAGCGCGACGGCAGTGACCAAAGCCAGCGTCGCGGGCGTAGGCTCTCCCGGATGTACGTGGACGATGGTGCTGGCATAGAGATTGCCGCGCGGCGACTGCCACCCGCGCCCCGTGCGGCCCCTGCCCTGGCTCTGGCGCTCGGCGCGGAGCCATGTGCCTTCGGGCGCCCCCGCGCAGGCTGCGGTGAGGAGATCGGCGTTGGTCGAGCCTGTCTCTTCAACCGTGCGGATCTGGATCAGAACAGGGCTCGCGCGGCCGCCATAGTCCAGGCGGTGAGCAAGGGAATCGCCAGATAGCCCAGCGGCGAAATGGCGATGGCGGAGAGCGCAATCAGGCCGCCTTCGATCGGCTCGCGATGGTCGCTGAACGGCACAGCAGGCTCATCGAAGTACATGGTCTTGATGATCTTCAGATAATAATAAGCGCCGACAACCGATCCCACCGCACCCGCAACCGCTAGCCAGAACAGCCCGGCCACCGTAGCCGCCTGAAAGACCGCGAACTTGGGATAGAAGCCGAACAGCGGTGGGATGCCCGCTAGGCTGAACATGAACATCGCCAGCGCCGCCGCCAAACCCGGCCGGGTTCGCGACAGGCCGGAGAGCGCCGCGATTTCCTCGACATAAGCGCCGTCGGCATCGCGCATCGCCAGCACGCAGAGGAAGCTGCCGAGCGTCATGACGATATAGACGGTCATATAGACCAGCACCGACGACACGCCTGCCTGCGTGCCGGCTGCCAATCCGATCAGCGCGAAGCCGATGTTGTTGATCGAAGAGTAGGCCAGCAGCCGCTTGATATTGGTCTGGCCGATCGCCGCGACCGCGCCCAGCACGATCGAGGTCAGCGCCATGAAGATGATGATCTGGCGCCACTCAAAGGTGGCAGGACCCATCGCCTCGACCGCGACGCGGGTCAGCAGCGCCATCGCTGCAACCTTGGGGGCAGAGGCGAAGAAGGCGGTGACGGGGGTCGGCGCACCTTCGTAGACGTCCGGCGTCCACATATGGAACGGCACGGCGGCGATCTTGAAGGCGAGGCCGGCGAGCGTGAAGACCATGCCGAACAGCAACCCGGTCTGAACGCCGCGCGCCGCAATCGCCGCGTGAATGCCGCCGAACTGGGTGGTGCCGGTAAAGCCGTAGAGCAAGGCGATGCCGTAGAGCAGAATGCCCGATGCTAGCGCGCCGAGGATGAAATATTTGAGTCCCGCCTCAGCTGAGCGAATGTCCCGCCGCATGAAACTGGCCAGCACGTAGGCCGCGAGGCTCTGCAGCTCGAGTCCGACATAGAGAGTCAGAAGATCGGCGGCGGAGACCATCATCCCCATGCCGACGGCGGAGAGCAGGATCAGGATCGGATATTCGGCGCGCACCGCGCCCATCCGCTCGAAATAGCTCGGCGAGAGCAGGATCGAGACGATCGCCGCGCCATAGATCAGCACCTTGGCAAAGCCCGCGAAGGCATCGGCATGATAGAGCCCGCCGAACACCAGCCCGCCGTGGCTCGCCGCGCCGACAAGTGACAGGCCCGCCAGCGCCAGCAGCACCACCGCAGCCCAGCCGATCGCCTTGGTCGCGCTATCCCCGACCCAGCCGGCAACAAGCAGCAGAACCATCGCGCCGACCGAGAGGATCAGCTCGGGCAATGTATAGATAAGGTTGCCCATCAGCGCGCCCCCTCGCCCGAGACAGGCTCGGCCGCGGGCTTGGCCGCGCCCTTCGCCAGACGGCTGTCGCCACCGGGCCAGGCCGGGTTCACGCGGCTCAGCACGTAGCCCACATCCTTGCGCATCGGCGCCATGAAGCTCTCCGGATAGACGCCCATCCACATCACCACCGCGGCGATCGGCGCCAGCAGCAGCAGTTCGCGTGGGGAGAGATCGGACATCGCCGCGACATCGGGCTTATCGAGCGGCCCCTGCGCCACGCGGCGGAACAGATAGAGCATGTAGGCCGCGCCGAGGATGATACCGGTGGTTGCGAAGAAGGCCGCCCAGGTCGAGGCGCCATAAATACCCATCATGCTCAGAAATTCACCGACGAAACCGCTCGTCCCCGGCAGGCCGACCGAGGCCATCGTGAACAGCAGGAAGAAGACCGCATAGCGCGGCATATTGTTGGCGACGCCGCCGTAGCGCGCGATCTCGCGCGTGTGCAGGCGATCGTAGACCACGCCGACGCACAGGAAGAGCGCGCCCGAGACGAGGCCATGGCTCAGCATCACCAGCAGCGAACCCTCAAGCCCCTGCCGATTGAAGGCGAACAGGCCAAAAGTGACGAACGCCATATGCGCCACCGAAGAATAAGCGATCAGCTTCTTCATGTCCTGCTGCACCAGCGCGACGAGGCTGGTGTAAACGATCGCCACCGAAGACAGCAGCGCGATCAGCCAGAACAGTTGCGCCGAGGCTTGCGGGAACATCGGCAGCGAGAAGCGGATGAAGCCGTATCCGCCCATCTTGAGCAGCACGCCGGCCAGGATCACCGAACCGGCAGTCGGCGCCTGGACGTGCGCATCGGGCAGCCAGGTGTGCACCGGCCACATCGGCATCTTCACCGCAAAGCTGCAGAAGAAGGCCAGGAACAGCAGGGTCTGAACGTGAACCGGGAAGTTGGTCGCCATCAGCACGGGGATGCTGGTCGAGTGCGCGTAATTCGCCATCCACAGCATCGCGATCAGCATCACGATCGAGCCGAGCAAAGTGTAGAGGAAGAATTTGTAGCTGGCGTAGATGCGCTCGGCGCCGCCCCAGATGCCGATGATCAAATACATCGGGATCAGGCCGGCTTCGAAGAAGATGTAGAACAGGAACAGATCCTGCGCCTCGAACACGCCGAGCATCAGCGTTTCCATGAACAGGAACGCCGCCATATATTCGGGCACGCGCTTCTCGATCGCCTGCCAACTGGCGAGGATGCAGATCGGCATCAGGAACACCGAAAGCTCGATCAGCATCAGCGCGATACCATCGATGCCCAGGCTCCAGCCGAAGCTGCCGAACAGGCCGATATGCTCCTGAAACTGCCACTGCGGGCCACCGATCTGATAGCCGGCCCACAGCACGATGCCGATCGCGAAGTTGACCAGCGTGGCGATCAGCGCAACCCAGCGCGCCGCTTTGGCATCGGCGAACAGGCAGGCAATCGCGCCCAGCATCGGCACGAGCAAGGTCAGCGTAAGAATGGGAAATCCGAGCTGGTTCATATCAGATCGCCATCGCCCAGGTCGCGGCGGCGACAAGGCCGAGCAGCATCACCAGCGCATAGGTATAGACATAGCCCGACTGCAGCTTGCGGCTGGCAACCGATCCCATCTGCACCAGCGCGGCCATGCCGTTTGGCCCGAAGCGATCGATCGTGCCTTGATCCCCGCGCTTCCGCAGGAAGCGACCGAGCGCGAAGGCGGGACGGACAAAGATAAGGTCGTACAATTCGTCAAAATACCATTTGTGCAGCAGGAACTGGTAGAGACCGTTGAAGGTCGCGACGAAGCGGCGCGGCACGCTGGTATCCAGGATGTAGGCCCATAGCGCGATCACGAAGCCGGTGATCATCACGATCGAGGCCGAGAGCTTCACCCACATCGGCACATGCTCGACCGCTTCCATGAATTCATGATCGAAGGCGAGGCTGTGGTGCCAGAAAGCGCTGCCACCGGCGCCGATGAACGGCGTTGCGAAGATGAAACCCGCAAAGATTGCGCCGATCGTAAGCACGATCAGCGGGATCAGCATCGTCAGCGGGCTTTCGTGCGGATGATAGCCGAGCGTGCCATGCTTGACCTCATCGACACCGTGCGCATCGTGCGAAGGCTCCGAGCCTGCACCTTCGGCGGCAACATCATGGTGGTCATGCGCGTGATCGTCGTGCCCGTGGCCGTGCGCATCATGCACCGCATGCTGAATATGCTCCGAGCCCGCCCAGCGCGGTTTGCCGAAGAAGGTCAAGAAGATCAGCCGCCACGAATAGAAGCTGGTCAGCAGTGCCGCCGTCACACCCACCGCGAAGGCGATACCGCCCGCCGTCGTGCCGCGCGCATAGGCCGCCTCAATGATCGCATCCTTTGAATAGAAGCCCGCGAAGCCGAACAGATCCTCGATGCCGACACCGGTGATCGCCAGCGTGCCCGCCATCATCGCCCAGAAGGTCAGCGGGATGGATTTCCGCAAGCCTCCATAGAAGCGCATGTCCTGTTCGTGGTGCATCGCATGGATCACCGATCCGGCACCAAGGAACAGCAGGGCCTTGAAGAAAGCGTGCGTGAACAGGTGGAACATCGCGGCGCCATAGGCACCCACGCCCGCTGCGAAGAACATGTAGCCGAGCTGTGAGCAGGTTGAATAAGCGATCACGCGCTTGATGTCGGTCTGCACGGTGCCGACCGTCGCGGCGAACAGGCAGGTCGCGGCGCCCACGTACGTAACTACGGTCAGCGCGGTCGGACTCACCTGGAACATCGGCGAAAGGCGGCAGACCATGAAGACGCCCGCCGTCACCATCGTCGCGGCGTGGATCAGTGCGGAGACGGGCGTCGGGCCCTCCATCGCGTCCGGCAGCCAGGTGTGCAGGCCGAGCTGCGCAGACTTGCCCATCGCGCCGATGAACAGCAGCAGGCAGAGCAAGGTCATCGTATCGACGCGGCCGCCGAGGAAGCCGATCGTGCTCCCCGCCATGCCCGGGGCTGCGGCGAGGATCGCGGGGATCGAGACGGTGTGGAACACCAAAAAGGTGCCGAAGATGCCGAGCGAGAAGCCGAAATCGCCGACGCGGTTGACGACGAACGCCTTGATCGCCGCCGCCTGCGCGCTGGGCTTCTCATACCAGAAACCGATCAGCAGATAGGAAGCCAGGCCGACGCCTTCCCAGCCAAAGAACATCTGAATGAGGTTGTCGCTGGTGACGAGCATCAGCATCGCGAAGGTGAACAGCGAAAGGTAGCTGAAGAAGCGCGGCTGCGAGGGATCCTCGGCCATATAGCCCCAGCTATACAGGTGGACGAGCGCCGAGACGCTGGTGATCACTACCAGCATCACCGCCGTCAGCGCATCGACACGTAGCGCCCAATCGACCTGCAGATCGCCCGAGGTAATGAAGCTCAGCACCTTGATGACATGCGCTTCGCTGTCCCCGGTCAGGAAGCCGACGAAGATCGGCCACGCCAGCGCGCACGATGCGAACAGGCAGGCGGTCGTCACCAGCTTCGCCGGCACATTGCCGATCGCGCGATTGCCCAACCCCGCGATGGCGGCGGCAAGCAACGGCAGGAAAACGAGAAGCGTGATCACCTAAAGCCCTCTCCCTTGAGGGAGAGGGTTGGGTGAGGGTGAACCGCCGTCGATAGGGTCAGCTCGGGCTTCGCCCTCGCCGCCCCCCCCCCCCCCCCCCCCCCCCCCGCCGGGGGGGGGGGGGGGGGGGGGGGGGGGCAGACCAGCAAAGAGGGGGGAGCCCCCCCCCCCCCCCCACGCGAAAAAACACACCCCCCCCCCCCGCCCCCGCGCGGGCTCCCCCCCCCCGCCGGGGGGGGGGCCCCACCCCCCGCTTTAAACCCCCCCCCCCCAACCCCCCCCCCCCCCCCCCCGGGGGGGTGGGGGTGGGGGGGGGGCCCACCGCCGTCGATAGGGTCAGCTCGGGCTTCGCCCTCGCCCCCTCACCCCAACCCTCTCCCCAGCGGGGAGAGGGAGTGTAGGTCGCTTGCAGCACCATCACCCCTTCATCCGATTGACGTCATCCACGGCGATCGTGCCGCGGCTGCGGAAATAGATCACCAGGATCGCGAGCCCGATCGCCGCCTCGCCCGCCGCCACGGTCAACACGAACATCGCGAACACCTGTCCCACCAGATCATGCAGATAGGCGGAGAAAGCGACGAGATTGATGTTCACGCTGAGCAGGATCAGCTCGATCGCCATCAGGATGATGATCAGATTCTTACGATTGAGGAAGATGCCGAACACCCCCGTGCCGAACAGGATCGCCGAGACGGTCAGATAATGCGTAAGCCCGATCACAGGGTCCGGCCTTTTCCGTTTGTGTCGAGCGAAGTCGAGACACGTTTGTCCTCGCCGCCCGTGACACGTCCCTCGACGTCGCTCGGGACGAACGGGTTAGGAAGGCCAATCACAGCTCGACTCCCTGGCCGACGGGCGGCTGCGTGTTGCGCGTCGCATCCTGCGGGCGGCGCATATTCTGGTGCGAGACGTTCTGGCTGCGCACATCGCCGCGCTTGCGATGCGTCAGCACGATCGCCCCGATCAGGGCAACGAGCAGCACCAGCCCCGCGCCCTCAAAGATGTAGAGGTAGCGCGTGTAGATCAGGATGCCGAGCGCCTGGATATTGGGGACGGTCTCAGGCGTGGGCGCGGTGCCGGAAAGCGAAAGGCCGCCCGCATTCCAAGCGCTTTCGGCAAAGATGATCTCCGCCGCCAGCAGCGCAACCAAGGCGATGCCGAGCGGCAAATAGCGCGCAAAGCCCGTGCGCAATTCAGCAAAATCGATGTCGAGCATCATCACGACGAACAGGAACAACACCGCGACCGCGCCAACATAGACGATCACCAGCAGCATCGCGATGAACTCGGCACCGACCAGCACCATCAGCCCCGCCGCGTTGAAAAAGGCGAGGATCAACCACAGCACGCTGTGTACCGGATTGCGCGCGGTGACGCACAGCACGCCGGACACGCACGTGACGATCGCGAACAAGTAGAAAGCGAGAATCTGGACCACCGGGCGCGCCTATCGATACGGCGCATCGGCGGCAAGATTGGCCGCGATCGCCCGCTCCCAGCGATCGCCGTTCGCGATCAGCTTGGCTTTGTCGTAGATCAATTCCTCGCGCGTCTCGGTCGAATATTCGAAGTTCGGCCCCTCGACGATCGCATCCACCGGGCACGCTTCCTGGCAGAAGCCGCAATAGATGCACTTGGTCATATCGATATCGTAGCGCGTCGTGCGGCGGCTGCCGTCGGCGCGCGGCTCGGCCTCGATCGTGATCGCCTGCGCGGGGCAGATCGCCTCGCACAGCTTGCACGCGATGCAGCGCTCCTCGCCGTTGGGATAACGGCGCAGCGCATGCTCGCCGCGAAAGCGTGGGCTCAGCGGGTTCTTCTCGAACGGATAATTGATCGTCGCCTTCGCCTTGAAGAAGTAGCGCAGCGTCTTGGCGTGCGCCTTGACGAACTCCCAGAGGGTGAACGATTTAACGTAATAAGCGAGGCTCATGGGTGCATCCCATAGCGAGTAAGCATCAGATAGCCCGATACGAGGAAGACCCAGATCAGCGACAGCGGCAGGAAGATCTTCCAGCCGAGCCGCATCAGCTGATCATAGCGATAGCGCGGCACCGTCGCCTTGACCCAGCTGAAGATGAAGAAGCAGAACAGAATCTTGGCGAACAGCCAGAGGATGCCCGGAATATAATAAAGCGGCGCCCAATCGACTGGCGGCAACCATCCGCCCCAGAACAACGTGGCGTTCAGCGCGCACATCAGCAGCACGTTGCCATATTCGCCCAGCCAGAAGAGCGCGAAGCTCATCGACGAATATTCGGTCTGATAGCCGGCGACGATTTCGCTCTCCGCCTCGGTCAGATCGAACGGCGCGCGCTGCGTCTCGGCCATCGAGGAGATCAGGAACACCACCGCCATCGGGAACAGCAAAGGATTGAGCGCGTAGAAGTTGATGAAGCCGAAGATATGCCCGCGCTGCGCCTCGACGATGGCGTTCAGGTTGAAGCTCCCCGTCCACAGCACGACCGTGACCAGCACGAAGCCGATCGAGACTTCGTAGCTCACCATCTGCGCGGCGGCGCGGATCGCGGAATAGAAGGGATATTTGGAGTTGGAAGCCCAGCCCGAAAGGATGATCCCGTAAACGCCGAGTGAGCTGACCGCGAGAATGTAGAGCAGGCCGACGTTGATGTTGGCCAGCACCGCTTTCGGCCCGAACGGGATCACCGCCCAGGCGGCGAGCGCCACCGTAAAGGTGATGATCGGCGCGATAAGGAACAGCCCGCGATTGGCCGCGGACGGGATGATCGTCTCCTGCAGGAAGACTTTGAGGCCATCCGCGAAGCTCTGCAGCAGCCCGAACGGGCCGACGACATTGGGCCCGCGCCGCAGCGCCATCGCCGCCCAGATCTTGCGATCGGCATAGATGATCATCGCCACCGCCAGCATCAGCGGCAGCGCGATCACCAGGATATCGATGATCGTCGCGACGAAATAGGCGCCGCCATAGGGCAGGACGCCGGTAAACCAGGAGATCATAGTATGATCCTCCCCGGCACGGGGAGGGGGACCGTGCGCAGCATGGTGGAGGGGGCGTGAGGTAAGGCGGAGCGCTCGTCGAGAGCCCCCTCCGTCAGGCCTGCAGCCTGCCACCTCCCCGTCCCGGGGAGGATCTTACAGCAGCCCATCACTCTGCCGCCTCCGCAAAGGCTTCGCCGTGGATCAGTTCGGCCGAACAGCGCTGCATCGTCTCGCTGGCGCGGGCAATGGCGTTGGTCAGGTAGAAGTCCTTCATCGGATAGCTGACCGGGCCGCTGGCGGCGGCATCCAGCTTCGGCGGCGCCCATTCGTAACCGGCGAGTTCACCGATACGCCCAAGCGCCGGCACCTCTTCGGCCATCTTCGCCCGCAGCCCATCAAGCGTATCGAACGGCAGCGTGTGGCCCAGCACTTCGGACAGCGCCCGGAAGATCGCCCAATCCTCGCGCGCGTCGCCCGGCGGGAAGACGGCGCGATCGCCGCGCTGGACGCGGCCCTCAAGGTTCACCCAGGTGCCGCTCTTCTCGGAATAGGCCGCGCCCGGCAGGATCACATCCGCCATCGCCGCGCCCTTGTCGCCATGATGGCCGACATAGACCTTGAAGCTGCCATCGAGCACGCCGGGCTGCACGTCCTCGGCGCCAAGCAGGAAGACGAGCTTCGGCGCCGCCTTGGCGACATCGGCCATGCCGTTCGGCTGCGCATAGCCAAGCATCAGCCCGCCCATCCGCGCGGCAGAGAAATGCAGCGCATTATAACCGTTCCAGCCATCCTGAATCAGGCCAAGCGTTTCGACCAGCGCCAGGCTGGCACCCTGCCCCTTGGTCATCGCGCCGCCGCCGATGATCAGCGCCGGCCGCGCCGCCTTGCCGAACGCCTCGGTCACCCCATCGGGCAGCTTAGCGAGCAAGCCAAGATCGTTGCCCAGCCATTCGACCGGATAGGTAAGATCGATCTCCTCGCCGATCCCGAACACCTTGGCGCCGCGCTTCACCGCCTTGCGGATGCGCGTGTTGACCAACGGCGCTTCCCAGCGGACGTTGGTGCCGATCAGCAGGATCGCGTCGGCGGTCTCGATGCCCGCGATCGTCGAATTGAAATTCACCGCCGCCAGGTTGGACGTATCGTAGCTCAAGCCATTGTCGCGGCCTTCGAGCACGCTCGATCCCATCGACCGCAGCAGCGCCTTAGCCGCGTATAGTGTCTCGCAATCGACCAGCGCACCGGACACCGCCGCGACCCTCGCGCCCGCATCCACCGCCTTGATCGCCGCGAACGCCTCGCCCCAGCTGGCAGGCACGAGCTTGCCATCCTTGCGGACATAAGGCTTGTCGAGCCGCTTGCGGACAAGGCCATCGACGGCATGGCGCGTCTTGTCCGACGCCCACTCCTCGTTCACGTCCTCGTTGACGCGCGGCAGCGCGCGCAGCACCTGACGGCCCCGGCTATCGAGCCGGATGTTGGTGCCGACCGCATCCATCACGTCGATCGCGAAAGTCTTCTTGAGCTCCCACGGCCGCGCCTCGAAGGCATAAGGCTTGGAGGTCAGCGCGCCGACCGGGCAAAGATCGACGACATTGCCCGAAAGTTCGCTCGTCACCGCCTTTTCCAGATAGGAGGTGATCTGCATATTCTCGCCGCGATACAGCGCGCCGATTTCCTCGACCCCCGCCACTTCCTCGGCGAAGCGCACGCAGCGGGTGCACTGGATGCAGCGGGTCATGACCGTCTTGACGATCGGGCCCATATATTTCTCGGTCACCGCCCGCTTGTTCTCGATGAAGCGGGTGTGGCCGCGCCCGTAAGCCAGGCTCTGGTCCTGCAGATCACACTCGCCGCCCTGATCACAGATCGGGCAATCGAGCGGATGATTGATCAGCAGGAATTCCATCATGCCTTCACGGGCATGTTTCACCATCGGCGTGTTGGTGAAGACCTCCTGCTTGTCGGCGGCGGGCAGCGCGCAACTCGCCTGAGGCTTGGGCGGCCCCGGCTTCACCTCGACAAGACACATCCGGCAATTGCCCGCAATGCTCAGCCGCTCATGATAACAAAAACGCGGAATCTCCTTCCCCGCGGCCTCGCAAGCCTGGAGCACGGTGGCGCCCTGCGGCACCTCCACTTCGATTCCATCGACGGTGAGTATGGGCATCTTGTTACTCCGCCGCGACGGCGAGAGGCTCGCCGCGACGTTCACTGATCCGCCGCTCGATCTCGGGGCGGAAATGTTTGATCAGGCCCTGGATCGGCCAGGCGGCGGCGTCGCCGAGCGCGCAGATCGAATGGCCTTCGACCTGCTTGGTGACCTGCTGCAGCAGATCGATCTCGTGCATCTCGGCCTCGCCGCTGCGCAGCCGCTCCATCACGCGCCACATCCAGCCGGTGCCTTCGCGGCACGGGGTGCACTGGCCGCAGCTCTCATGCTTGTAGAAATAGCTGATGCGGCTGATTGCGCGGACGATGTCGGTGGATTTGTCCATGACGATCACCGCCGCCGTGCCGAGGCCCGAGCCGACATCGCGCAGGCCATCGAAATCCATCGGCGCGTCCATGATCTGCGCGGCGGGCACCAGCGGCACCGAAGAGCCGCCGGGGATCACCGCGAGCAGATTGTCCCAGCCGCCGCGGATGCCGCCGGCGTGCTTCTCGATCAGTTCGCGGAAGCTGATCCCCATCGCCTCTTCGACGACGGTCGGCGTATTCACATGGCCGCTGATCTGGAAGAGCTTGGTGCCCTGGTTCTTTTCGCGGCCGATGCCGGCGAACCACGCCGCACCGCGCCGCAAAATCGTCGGCACTACGGCGATCGATTCGACATTGTTCACCGTCGTCGGGCAGCCATAAAGGCCGACGCCCGCCGGGAAAGGCGGCTTCAGGCGCGGCTGGCCCTTTTTCCCTTCGAGGCTCTCGATCTGCGCGGTTTCCTCGCCGCAAATATAGGCCCCGGCGCCACGGTGGACGAAGACATCGAAATCATAGCCCGACCCGGCGGCATTCTTGCCGAGGAAGCCCTTGGCGTAGGCCTGCTCCACCGCCGCGAAGAGATTCTCGGCCTCACGGATGAACTCGCCGCGGATGTAGATGTAGGCGGCGCGCGCGCGCATCGCGAAGCCCGCGATCAGCGCACCTTCCAGCAGCTTGTGCGGATCGTGGCGCAGGATCTCGCGGTCCTTGCACGAGCCGGGCTCTGATTCATCGGCGTTGATCAGCAGGAAGCTTGGCTTACCGGGCTTCTGCTCCTTGGGCATGAAGCTCCACTTCATGCCGGTCGGAAAGCCCGCGCCGCCGCGCCCGCGCAGGCCGCTGGCCTTGATATCCTCGATGATCTGGTCCTGCCCACGGACCATCAGATCCTTGGTATTGTCCCAGTCGCCGCGCTTCATCGCGCCTTCTACGCCCCAATCCTGGAAGCCGTAGATGTTGGTGAAGATGCGATCCTTGTCGTCGATCGAGGCAATCATGGGCGCGTTCCCTTTAGCCCTCTCCCCTTGTGGGAGAGGGTTGGGAGAGGGGTTCCCGCATTGGATAGGGCAGAGCTCGGCTGCACCATCGCACACCCCTCTCCCCAGCCTTTGCGGGCGAGTGTTCGTCCCCAGGACGAACACCAAAACGCCCGCAAACCCACAAGGGGAGAGGGAGATTTCTGCAGCGCACTCACGACGTAAATTCCTTAAGCACGGTCGGGCCGCCCATAGGCGCCGCGAGGAAGCGATCGACCTGCGGGCCGGGCTTGGGCGTTTCGCCCCGCGCCAGCGCCTCTAGGATCGCGGTCGTCGTCTCGAAGGTCAGGTCTTCGTAATTGTCGTCGTTGATCTGCACCATCGGCGCGTTGACGCAAGCACCCAGGCATTCGACCTCGGTCAGCGTGAACAGGCCGTCGGGCGTGGTCTGGCCCTTCTTGAGGCCCTTCTTGTAGCAGGCATCGAGCACGTCATCAGATCCGCGCAACATGCACGGCGTCGTCCCGCAGACCTGGACATGATAGCGGCCGACCGGCGCCATATTGTACATCGTATAGAAGCTGACGACCTCAAGCGCGCGGATGTAAGGCATCCCCACCGCCTTGGCGCAATATTCGATCACCGGCACGGGCAGCCAGCCTTGCGTATTGGTCTCGGCGCCAACCTGCCGCTGCGCGAGATCGAGCAGGGGCATGATCGCCGAATGCTCGCGGCCTTTGGGGTAACGCGCGAAGATTGTCTTAACCTGCTCGACATTCTCGGCCGACCATTCAAACGCGCCCCAGCGCGCACGGGTCTCGGCCTCGTCGGGGATGTGGGCTGCGTCAGACATTAGCGCGCCTCACTCAATTCAAGCCGGCGTTCAACGCGCTTCATTCTCTCATCCAAACGATCGAGTCGGGTGTTCACACCGGAGAGCGTTATGAACATGCCCCCGATATGCTCATCGACGGCAGTGGCTCGGGTCTTGAGTTCGCTGACATCCCCCTCAATGTTATCCAGCCGCTTGTCGATACGGCGGAGCATTTCAAGGATCAGATTTTCAACATTGTCGGTCACCGATCACACTCCCCGAACACGACATCGATCGCCGAAAGGATAGCGGTGGTGTCGGCCAGCATGTGGCCCTTCATCATGAAGTCCATCGCCTGTAGGTGGCTGAAGGCGGTCGGGCGGATCTTGCAGCGATAGGGCTTGTTGGTGCCGTCCGACACGAGGAACACGCCGAACTCGCCCTTGGGGCTTTCGGTCGCGACATAGACCTCGCCGGCGGGCACATGGAAGCCCTCGGTGTAGAGCTTGAAGTGATGGATCAGCGCCTCCATCGATTGCTTCATCTCGGCGCGCTTGGGGGGCACGACCTTACGATCGAGGCTGGCGATCGGCCCCTGGGGCATTTCGGCGAGGCACTGCTTGATGATCCGCATCGATTGGCGGACCTCCTCGACGCGCACCATGAAGCGATCGTAGCAATCGCCCTTGGTGCCGACCGGCACATCAAAATTCATACGATCATAGACATCATAGGGCTGCGACTTGCGGATATCCCACGGCACACCCGCGGCACGGATCATCGGGCCGGAAAAGCCCCAGGCGATCGCGTCATCGCGGCTGACCGTGCCGATATCGACGTTGCGCTGCTTGAAGATGCGATTGTCGGCAACGAGGCTGATCGCATCCTCGAACAGGCGCGGCATTCGTTCGTCGAGCCAGTCGCCGATGTCGGTCAGCAGCTTGAGCGGCACGTCCTGATGGACGCCGCCGGGGCGGAACCACGCCATATGCATCCGCGCGCCCGACGCCCGCTCAAAGAATCCGTAGCAATCCTCGCGCACCTCGAAGAGCCACAGGTTGGGCGTCATCGCGCCCACGTCCATCACGTGGGAGCCGAGGTTGAGCATGTGATTGCAGATGCGGCTTAGCTCGGCGAACAGCACGCGCAGATATTGCGCACGGATCGGCACCTCGATTCCCAGCAATTTCTCGATCGCCAGCACATAGCTGTGCTCCATGTTGAGCGGCGAACAATAATCGAGGCGATCGAAATAAGGCAGCGCCTGCAGATAGGTCTTATATTCGATCAGCTTCTCGGTGCCGCGGTGCAGCAGGCCGATATGCGGATCGACGCGCTCCACGATCTCACCGTCCAGCTCCATGACCAAGCGCAGCACGCCATGCGCGGCAGGATGCTGCGGGCCGAAGTTGATGGTGTAATTGTCGGCGCCGTGATCGCTATCGATCGCGGCGGCATCGGACGTGCCGACGGTGACGGTGCGGGTGGTCATAGGGGGCGAGCCTCTAAGCCCTCTCCCGTCTTCACGGGAGAGGGTTGGGTGAGGGTCTTTTTCTTTCTGAGAGCGAACGCCTTCAGAAGAAGACCCTCACCTCCCATCGCCTGGGGCGACCGGCCCCTCCTCTCCCGCGAAAGCGAGAGAGGGTTATGGCGGGCGGCGCTCATTTCTTCACCTCGTCCGCCTTCAGCGGCGTCGGCGCGCCTGGAGCCTGTGGCGCCTTCTCGTCGCCGGGCAGCACGTAATCGGCGCCTTCCCAAGGGCTGGTGAAATCGAACGTGCGGAAATCCTGCGCGAGCTGCACCGTCTCATAGACCACGCGCTTCTCGGTCTCCGAATAGCGCAGCTCGACGAAGCCGGTCAGCGGGAAATCCTTGCGCTGCGGATGGCCCGAGAAGCCATAATCGGTGAGGATGCGGCGCAGATCCGCGTTGCCCTCGAACAGCACGCCGTACATGTCGTACACCTCGCGCTCCAACCAGCCCGCGACCGGCCACAGCGATGTGACCGAAGGCACCGGCTGCACCTCATCGGTGGCGACATGGACGCGCAGGCGATGGTTCTTGGTCAGCGAGAGCAGGCAATATACGACTTCAAACCGCTCAGCCCGATCGGGATAATCGACGCCCGCGATCTCCATCAGCTGCTGATAATGGAGGTCGTCACGCAGGATGCGCAGCGCTTCGACCAGCGCCTCGCGCTTCACGTCAAGCCGGATTTCACCGACATGCTCGAAAGCAGCCGCAAGCCTTTCGCCAAGCGCGGCCTTGACGGTGTCAATCACGCCATCGTTGGCGGCGAACTTGGGGTGGGGACTACCCATCAAATAGAAATCCGTTCGTCCCGAGCGAAGTCGAGGGACGCGAGGCGAGCGAGACGTGTCTCGACTACGATCGACACAAACGGAAAGCAGTCAATAACGCTCACCGCTCGACCGTCCCGATCCGCCTGATCTTACGCTGCAATTGCATCACGCCATAGAGCAAAGCCTCGGCAGTCGGCGGGCAGCCCGGCACATAGATATCCACGGGCACGATGCGATCGCAGCCGCGCACCACCGAATAGCTGTAATGATAATAGCCGCCGCCATTGGCGCACGAGCCCATCGAAATGACGTATTTTGGCTCCGACATCTGATCGTAGACCTTACGCAGCGCCGGGGCCATCTTGTTGCAGAGCGTGCCCGCGACGATCATCACGTCCGACTGGCGCGGTGAGGCGCGCGGCGCGGCCCCGAAGCGTTCGAGATCATAACGCGGCATGTTGACGTGGATCATCTCCACCGCGCAGCAGGCAAGCCCGAAGGTCATCCACCAGAGCGATCCGGTACGCGCCCACTGAAACAGCTCTTCCGCGCTGGTGACAAGGAAGCCCTTGTCCTGCACTTCGGCGTTCAGGCCATTGAAGAAATCGGGATCGGGGAGCGTCGTTTCCTGCGGGTGCAGATCGAGGCTCTGCGGAAGCGTCACTCCCATTCCAGCGCCCCCTTCTTCCAGGCGTAGGCAAAGCCCACCGCCAGTTCGATCAGGAACACCATCATCGCCGCCCAGCCCGCGAAGCCGATACCGCCCAGCGCCACCGCCCAAGGATAGAGAAAGGCCGCCTCCAGATCGAAGATGATGAACAGGATTGCGACGAGATAGAAACGCACGTCGAACTGCGCACGGCTATCCTCGAATGCCGGGAAACCGCACTCATATTCGCTGAGCTTCTCCGGATTGGGCTTGGACGAGCCCGTGAACCGGGATGCCACCATCGGCAGCACCACGAACGCGGTCGACAGGATCACGGCGACGCCGAGGAACAGCAGGATCGGCAGATAGCCGGCGGCGACAGACGCCATGAACGAAATCTCCATCGCGAAATGGCCGGAAACAGGCCCTTCCGATCGGGCGCAGCACTAAGCTTGCCGCACCTGCGAAGCAAGGCCGTGAAGAGTGAGAATGACTCGCAAAAAGACGGCGTTAAGGGTGTTCTCTGCTCACGGGAGAGCGCTACTTCCGTAGCGCCTTGGCGACCAGCTTGTGCAGCTTTGAATGCAGCCCATCGTTGGCGGCGAGGAACTGGTTGCGCTCCATCGCCTGATCGCCGCCGCGATAATCGGTGACGAAGCCACCCGCTTCCTTCACCAGCAACAGCCCCGCCGCGACGTCCCAGGGCTTGAGATCGCTCTCCCAAAAGCCATCGAAGCGCCCCGCCGCGACCCAGGCGAGATCGAGTGCCGCCGATCCGAAGCGGCGGATGCCCGCCACCTCCGGGCCGATCGCGTTGAAGATCGTGGTCCATTCCTCGAAATCGCCATGGCCAAGGAAGGGCGCGCCGGTGGCGATCAGCGCCTCGGACAGATCGCGCCGCGCGGAGACGCGCAGGCGCTTGTCCTGCAGCCAGGCGCCCCTGCCCTTCTCGGCCCAGAAACTCTCGTCGGTCAGCGGCTGATAGACGAGGCCCTGCGTGAGTTCGCCCCGTCCGTTCGGGCGCGGCTCCTCGACCGCGATCGAGATCGCAAAGTGCGGGATGCCGTGGAGGAAGTTGGAGGTGCCGTCGATCGGATCGACGATCCAGCGCGGCTTGCTGGGATCGCCCGCAATCGCGCCGCTCTCCTCGCCGAGGAAACCCCAATCGGGACGCGCCTTCTTGAGTTCCTCGTAGAGCGTACGCTCGGCAGCCTCATCGGCCTGGCTGACGAAATCGGCCGGCCCTTTGCGGGACACTTGAAGCTGCTGCACCTCGTTGAAATCACGCCGCAGCTTCGGCGCTGCCTTGCGCGCAGCGCGGTCCATGACGGTGATCAGGCCTGAATGGGCAACCATAAGATACTAAAGCCCTCTCCCCTCTGGGGAGAGGGTTGGGAGAGGGGGAGTCCGCCTGAAGCGGAACGTGGGGCTTCCCCGTAGGGGGCGCGCCCCCCCCCCCCCCCCCCCCCCCGGGGGGGGGGGTGGGGGGGGGGCGCCCCCCAGTCCGCCTGAAGCGGAACGTGGGGCTTCCCCGTAGGCCCCTCTCCCCGGCCCTCTCCCCGCCAGCGGGGAGAGGGAGATATATCAATCCGCGCGTCGCACATATTCCGCAGTCGCGGTATCCACCACGATCCGCGTACCGCTGCCGATATGCGGCGGCACCATCACGCGCACACCATTGTCGAGGATCGCGGGCTTATAGCTGGAGGAAGCTGTCTGCCCCTTCACCACCGCATCGGCCTCCACGATCATCGCCTCGATCGTATCGGGCAGCTGCACCGATATCGGATCTTCGTCGTACAGCTCCATCACCACGTCCATGCCGTCCTGGAGGAAGGCCGCGGCGTCGCCGAGCAGATCGCGCTGCAGCGTCGTCTGCTCGTAGGTTTCCTTGTCCATGAAGGTCAGCGCATCGCCGTCGGCGAACAGGAACTGGAAATCCTTGGTATCCAGCCGCACGCGCTCCACCGTCTCGGCCGATCGGAAGCGGACATTGTTCTTGCGGCCGTCGCGCAAGTTCTTCATCTCGACCTGCATGTACGCGCCGCCCTTGCCGGGCTGGGTGTGCTGAATCTTGACGGCTTTCCAGATGCCGCCTTCATATTCGATGATGTTGCCGGGACGAATGTCCACGCCGCTGATCTTCATGGGTGATCTCGTATCTTGAAAGAGCGATGCCGCGAACGGCAAGGGCGGGCCTCTATCAGTGGTGACGAAGGTTCTCAAGCGCCGGAGAATTGAAGCAATTGCCAATTCTCGGCTTATCGTTAGCATCGGTCTGGTCGACAAACTCGATCCACTGCACTCCGAGAATCCCCTGGAAAACTTCTACGGTCAGGCATTCATCAACTACCAAACCCATTTGCGTCGCCGAACTTCGCTTGCCTTGCCACATCGTTCCGTCCTCAAATTGCATATCGAGATCGCCAGCCGATATACGGGTTACTTGAGCCCACTGCTGATCAACAAAATGTCCGCGTCCTTGGAAAACTGGGCTGAAAACCAAATTATTTCCAAGCGAAACTAGAAGTGCTGTTAGCAAAACAACGCCGCCTAGCCGAACTAGGCGTGGTGAAACGCGATGCCATAAGCTGACCCGTAGGGCGGCAAGGGCCAAGAACAGGGCCCAGTGGCTCATTTCCGGAAACTCCGGGAGCGTCAGTAGAGCTCGCCAGCCGTTAAATTTGGGCAAGAAAAAATCGGCGAGAAAGACGATCCAGCCGGTTCGCTCGACCAGTCGGATCCATCGCTCCGCCCGAACAGATCCTCCGACTGACAAGTGGCTTGGCGGCTCAAGACCAGAGCGGCCTAAAGCGATCAAAATAAAAGCTGCGATCCCCGTCGGAGGAGACGTCGATCCTTTATCGGGGGGGCGAGAAGATTGCATACGGATTGATGTTCGTTCCTTGCCACCAACGCTCGCCCGGCGCCATCTGTTTGATCTCGTAATGGAGGTGAGGCGCTTCGGGACTGGCGTCGCCGCTGGAGCCCACCGCGCCGATCAACTGCCCCTGGCCAATCTTCATGCCCTCCGCGAGGTTGGGCGCATAACTATCGAGATGGGCGTAATAGTCCACCCACGCCGGATCGCTGCGACGGACATAGACGGTGTGGCCGCCATCCTTGCTTTCGAATATCTTCTCGACCGTTCCCGCCGCCGCCGCGACCACGGGCGTGCCGCGCGGCGCCATGATGTCGATCGCGTGATGCGCGCGGGTTCCGTCGCCCCGCGCGTCGCCCCATGTGTCGGTAAGCTGGGCTGGCTGCACGCCGCTGACCGGGATGACGAGGCCACCCGCTGGTGTGGCAGCCGCCGGAGGTAGGGGCGACGGCGCCGATTGCTGGGCCGCCGCCGAAGGTTGCGCAGCCGGCGCTGCCCGCTCATATCGCACCAGCGCGAAGAAGCCGCCGATGATGATCGCGAAAACCGCGAGCAGCAGGCAGCCGAGCCGGCTCATTCCACGAAGTCCGCCGGCGTTCCGGGTTTCACCATCAGCGATAGCCGCGCCGCATCCCAGTTGGTCAGGCGGATGCAGCCGTGGCTTTCGGTCCGGCCGATCTTCTCAGGGTTCGGTGTGCCGTGAATGCCGTAGTGCGGCTTGTCGAGATCCATCCAGACGACACCGACCGGGCTGTTCGGCCCGCCCTTCATCGTCTCCTTGCTCTCACCTGGCTTGGCATCCCAGAACAGCGCCGGATTGAAGTGGTAGGTCGGCAGATAGCTCGTCCCCTGCACCTTCCAATGGCCGATCGGCAGCGGATCATGGGTGCTGCCCATCGTCGCCGGGAATTGCGCGAGCAGCTTGCCGTCCGCATCGAGCACGCGCAGCACGCCCTGCGATTTGCTCACCTCCAACTTGGCCGCCTTCGGCTGATCGGAGGAGACGTTGAGCAGCGCCAGCTCCGCGCGCCAATCGGGCTTGAACGATTCGGGATAAGCGGTCGCGGCGGGAAGCACGTTCGGCACCTTGATCTTGGCGCCCGCCACCAACTTAGTGCCCGGCGCATTGAGCGTGCGCAGCGTATCGGGCGTAGTATGAAAACGCTCGGCGAGCTGCTCCATCGCATCGGCATAGCCCATCGCCGGCAGCTTGGCCTGATCGGCGGGCTTGCTCGGCATCGGACCCACGAACGGTCCCGCGAAATCCTTCGCGGTCAGCGTGTAATCGACCGTCCCGGCAACGTCGGTAAGCGCCGCCTTGGTCGCACCGTCGGGCTGCCCGCTCTGCGGCAGATCATGCGCCGCCTGGAAGCCCTTGAGCGCCTTGCTTAGCGTCGCGCCGCTATGCCCATCGATCACTCCGGGCGAGAAACCCGAGCGATCCAGCGCCACCTGCACCTGCAGCGTTTCGGGAGACGGTGAGGCCTTGGGTGCGGCGGCGATCGCCACAACCGGACAAGCCGTTGCAATCGCAAGGCAAAGCGACGCAACCGAAGTGTTTTTCACCAATAATCTTCCCTATTTAGGTCGTGGGCAAAGACAGCAACGTCGCACGCGGCGTTTCTTTCCTTCGGTAGCGGGCTTAACATTGATGCTGGATTTTGAGATCGGCCGTCGTCGGCTGTTGGGCGGCGCTCTGGCTTTGGGAGCGGCCTCCACGTTCGGGGCCTCGGCCGCCTTCGCGGCGCTCCCCGAAAAGCGCATCGCGTTTCGTAACGTCCACACCAATGATACGGTCGATGCCCGCTTCTTCGGCGCCAACGGCTGGGACGCGCAAGGCCTCGCCGAGCTCAATCATGGCCTGCGCGACTGGCGCAACAATGAGCAGACCACCATGGATCCGGCGCTGATGCTGCTGCTCAGCAAGATCCGCGATGCGCTGGATGTCGATCCCCGCCAGAAAATCGAGCTGATCTCAGGTTATCGTTCGCCCCGGACCAATTCGGCCCTGCGCGAGCGCGGCGGCGAGCATACGGGCGTCGCCTCGAAGAGCCAGCACATGCTCGGCAAGGCCACCGACATCCATATGCAGGGCATCGCACTCGATCGTTTGCATGCCGTCGCGCTGGCGATGGGCGGCGGCGGCGTAGGCTATTATCCCAAGGACGGCTTCGTCCACGTCGATACCGGCCGCGTGCGCCACTGGGGCTGAGCCGGTAAGGCTTCGTTAGTCATAGCCGTTTACCATGATCGGGTTTCGTTCGGAGCCCGGCCATGACCATTGTTTCCAGCACCTCGACGCTCAAGACACTGATGGCGCTCTACGCGGACGAGAACAGCAGCTCGGGCGGCTCCGCCAAGCTGACCAAGGATCAGGTGACAACCATCGAGGGCATGCTGCAGGGCAACTCTTCCGGGGATTCGGACACGAGCAATTCGGTCGACACGCTCCTCGGCACCTCGACGACAAGTTCCAGCGATTTGAGCTCGATCCTCGATCAGATCAACGCCAAGGCCGCCGGCGGTAGCGGCAGCACCACGTCCAACGATACGGCCACCACGCCGCAACAGCAGGCAGCGACGCTGATGCAGAGCATCTACCAATCGCAGCAGAACAACCTGTTCACACTGATCGGCTGAACAGCCGGACGTCTACCGCTCCATCTCTCCACTTGTCCCGAGCGTAGTCGAGGGACGCCCCTCGCCATGTGTCTCGACTTCGCTCGACACAAACGGAGGTTCAGAGGTTTAGAGTCCTGGCAAAAGCCTCAACCGCCGCCCGCTCGCCCTCGGGCGCATTCCACACCGAACCGCACACCGCGATGAAATCGGCCCCCGCTTCGATCAACGGCCCCGCGTTGGCCGGGGTGATCCCCCCGATCGCCACGCAGGGCACCTCGAACAGCGTCGTCCACCAGCCGAGGATCGATGGTTCGGGATGGTGCTGCACCTCCTTGGTCGTCGTCGGATAGAAAGCGCCGAACGCGACATAATCGGCCCCCGCCTCCCCAGCTTCCATCGCAAGGTGGCGGCTGTCGTGGCAGGTGACGCCGATCTGCGCGTCCGGTCCCAACATGGCCCGCGCATCACGCGGATCGCCATCGTCCTGCCCAAGATGGACGCCGTCCGCGCCGAGCCGCTTGGCCAGGCCGACGCTGTCATTGACAATGAACGCCACGCCGCGATCGGCGCACAGCCGTTGCACGGGCTCGGCGAGTTTGGCGATGCTATGATCGTCCAGCCCCTTCAGCCGCAGCTGGAACGCCGCCACCGGCCCGGCATCCAAGGCACGCGCCAGGCGATCGGTGAAACCGAGATCGATCGCGGGCGGCGAGATAAGGTAGAGCTGGCAAGGCGGGCGCGATTGATGCTCGAAGCGGTCGGCGAAGCCGGGGTCGAGCTTCAGGGCATCGTCGTCATGGTCGATCATTCGCGCCGCATAGCCCGCTCGCGCAGCGTAAGGAACAGGGGAAGGCAGCAGGAGACCCCGATCGTCACAGTAGCAAGCGCCGCCCACCAGCGCCCGGGCACATTTGGCTCCGCATCAACAAGCACAAGCACGACGATCGCCGAGATGATAACATCAAGCCCGAAGAACGTGCTGATCCGGTTGACGAACAAGTGTTGGACGAGGGCGCGCGCATCGAGCCCGTTGGCGGCAACCCACGGCACGAACGCCGCGAGCGGCACAAAGGCGCCGATCACGGCAAGAGCGAGATAGGCCCAAAACAGCCCCGCACGGCGAGACAATTCCGCATCGCTCAGGACTGTCATCTCGCGAACGCCTTTACGACGGAGACGGAGACGCTTCGGACCCGGCATCGTCCGCATCCCGACGCCTGCGGCGCACGGTGCGCTTCGATGTGGTGGCGGCAACCTCCGCCACTTCTTGCGCCAAAGACGGCGCAGCGGTGGGCTCGGTGGGTTTGCGTTTCCGGCCAAGCAGCGATCGCCGGGCCTTCCGAGGTTCAGGACCGGCATCGGGCGCATCCATTGCCGGATCGAAAGGGGTCGCGGCCTCGATTCCATCGGGCTGCACGCGCCGGCCACGAAAAAACAAGAAACGGCGTTGCCCGCGTGGTGACGGCTCGCTGACGATCTTCGGATTGCGGCGGAAACGCCCGCGCTGAGGTTCCGACAGCACGGCATCCTGCTCTTCGATCGTATCGAAGTCCATCTCCAGCTCAGCCGCCTTCAGCGCCTTTTTTTGCGCCTTGGCTTCCTTGCGTTGGGCCGCTTTACTGCTGCGGGCGATCGCTTTGGCGAGGATCTCGTCGGGCGCCTCATCGCGATTTCTGCTTCGCCTTTTGCGCGACTTGTTGCGCATCGGCGTCTTAACGACCACCCACGTGCCGCCGCCATGCGCGCGCGCCATCGGAATCGCGCAACGGGTGCAGCGGGTGACCCATCCGTCCGCGGTAGCCCGCGCCTGGCCGCGCGATCGCGCGTGCCGGCCGAGCAAACATTTCAGCCCGCCCCAAAGGCCAACACCCGCCGTCATGCGCTGCACTCCATAAACCCTAGATAAAGCCAACGACGCTGCGCGCAACGACGGAGAGCCGATGCGCGACGGAATCTGCGAGCTATTTGGTCACTTGGGCGGGCGCCACGCCCTGATGCCTGTCGCGGGCCCATCGCCGCTTCAGAGGCGGGCAGAGGGATTGGCCGCTCGGGTAGGAGACGTCCCCCCGCCGCACGGAACTGCGCCTGCTGCCGTGCGCTGTTGGCGGATGGCACAAGGACCTTATGCAACCCGCTACAATTCGACGTCCGATCGCCTGCCCGGCCTCGGCCGCGATCCCGAGTCGGTTCGGCGGCGCGTCGAATTATTGGAACGGCTGCTAGAAAGGCTGTGGGTCGTACCTGGAATCAACCGTCCCGTCGGGCTCGACGTAGCGCTGGATATCGTGCCGGTCGTGGGGGATGTCATCGGCGCGGCGCTTGGCGCTTACATGGTCTGGGAAGCGCGTAATCTCGGCATGTCGGGCTGGGCGACGACGCGGATGCTCGGCAATGTCGCGATCGATACGGCGCTCGGCGCCATTCCCTGGGTGGGTGCCATCCCCGATTTCTTCTTCCGATCGAACACGCGCAATCTCAAGATCATCCGCGCCCACCTCGATCGCCATTATCCCGCAACGAGTTTGATCGAAGCGTAAGGTGGACACGTAGGATCGTATCCGCGTGATCCTCCCCGGCACGGGGAGGTGGCATCGCAGAGCGATGACGGAGGGGCTTCCAACTAGCGCTGCGCCCGGCGGTGAGCCCCCTCCACTATGCTGCGCATGGTCCTCCTCCCTTTGCAGGGGAGGATATACCCTTAGCTCTGACCGTTCCGATAGCGCGGACGGCTGTAGGTGTTGCGAGAACGCGCGCCGTCGTATGAAGAGCGATAGCGCGATCCATTCGCCGCCGCGCTCCGCCCGCCCCGCCAGATCAGCAGCTTGGCATCCTCGGGCTCGCGCTGCGGCTCCGCGCATGTCTTGCGAGCGAATTTGGTATCAAGGCAGAACCAGATTTCCTGGAGCCAGCCCGCTTTGTCCATCGTCAGCTTGAACATGTCGGGCTGCAGGCCGGGATTGGCCTCGGCGATCGCCCGCTTCACGCTCGCCACGGTCTGCGGTTTGTAGGAAAGCGCGCGCAAATCGGGAATATGGATCGCGCGATAGAGTTGTTCGGCGTGATCGAAATACCGCTCCGGCGTCATCCCCGCCATGCAGGTGCCATGCTTGGCCCATTCGTGCTGCATCTGCTGCGCCGAGGGTATGGCGCCGAGATGGCCGGCGATCGTCGCGGACGATAGCAGCGCGGCGGGCTTGCACCACTGCGGCCACTCTTTGCCTTCGCCATCCGGCCACAGGCCATGCAACGCCAGACCGCTCGTCCGCACCTCGGGCCGCGCACAATCGAGCGCCGCGATGCCGCGGATCGCCTGCTTGCAATGCTGCGGCACCCAGAAGGTGGCGAGCGTATAGCCACCGATCGGCACGGTGCGCGGCATGTCGCCGCCATGCGGGGTTTCGATATGCGGCGTACCGAGATCGGCGGCCATCGGGCGCACAGCCCCCTGAGCCATCGCCGCCGCTGGCAGGATCAGCCAGCCGAGCATCACGATCACCGCTCGTAAGAACATCCGCACCGGCCCACCTCTTGCGAATCAATCAAGAACATATCGTAACACAAGCGGAACATAATGTCAACGGATTTGCTCAGATCGGCGCAAAATCCAGCCCGATATCCGCCGCCGGTGCCGACTGCGTCAGCCGTCCGACCGAGACATGATCAACCCCGCTCTCCGCGATCGCGCGGATCGTCTCCAGCCGCACGCCGCCCGATGCCTCGCACGGCACCCGCCCGCCGACCTGGCGAACCGCTTCGGCCAGCATCGCCGGGCCCATATTATCAAGCAGCAGCCAGGTCGCGCCACCCCGCAACGCAGGCTCGATCTGATCAAGCGCGTCCACCTCGACGATAATCCGCGCGATCCCGGCGTCGCGTGCCCGCGCTGCCGCCTGCTCCACGCCGCCCGCCACCGCAACATGATTGTCCTTGATCATCGCCGCATCCCACAGACCCATGCGATGGTTGCGCCCACCCCCCATCCGCACCGCATATTTCTCGAGGAGGCGGAGCCCGGGGATGGTCTTGCGCGTATCCAGCAGGGTAGCGCCCGTACCCGCGATCGCATCGACATAAGCGGCGGTCAGCGTCGCGACTCCCGACAAATGCTGGACCGTGTTGAGTGCCGATCGCTCGGCCGTAAGCATCGCCCGCGCGAGCCCCTCGATCCGCAACAGTTCGGTGCCCGCCGCCACCCGCTCGCCATCCTCGACCAGGCGCTCCAGCACCGCTTGCGGATCGAGTGCGCGAAAGAAAGCCTCGGCGATGGCCAGACCGGCCACCGCGATCGCGTCCCGGCTGGCCATCACCCCCCGAAAGCGCGCCTCGGCGGGGATTACCGCCGCTGCGGTGACATCTCCCGTCTCGCCAATATCCTCCGCCAGCGTCGCATGCACGAAGCCTTCGAGATCGAACCCTTCACCGATCGGATGGAGCAAGGGTCAGGCCTTCACGCGCGGCCGGCCGATATAATCGCTTTTGCCGAGTGGCACGCCCTCGCCGCGCAGGATCGCATAGGCCGTCGTCGCGTGGAAAAAGAAGTTGGGCAGCGAGAAGCTCAGCAGGAAATTCTGCGCGGTATAAGGCACGCGCCGTTCGCCCGCGACGAACACCATGTCGCGATCGGCCAGCCCCTCCAGCGCGGAAGGCGGCAAAGCGGCGATCCTGTCGCGCGTCTCCTGCAGCTTCTCCTTGGCCTCGGCAAAACTCGTGGGGGTTGGCCCACGATCCGGCGAAAATGTCCCAGCTTCGATCCGCTCGACCGCGACGATCGAGTGGATCCAGATCGATTTGATCTGGAAATCCAGCGGCAGCATGTCCTCTGCCAGCCGGGTCTCGAGCATCGCCTGCTCGCTGATCCCTCGTTCGGCACAAAACGCAGCAGCCTTGTCGACGACGCCGATCAGCGCATCGATCATCTGCAGCCAGGACGGCACCAGGGCCTCGTACAACGAAAGCGTCATCTTTCCTCCCTCAATTGGCTTAGTCTGTCGTCCGCTGGCCGAGATCGCCCTGCCCCACACTGGCGCTCGCCATTTCCAGCATGCGATCGAGCGGTCGCTTGGCGGCCAGGCGGGTCTGCTCGTCCAGCTCGATGCGCGGGGTCAGGTCGCGCAGCGCGAGATACAGCTTCTCGATCGAATTCATCGCCATGTATGGGCACATATTGCAATTGCAATTGCCGTCCGCGCCCGGCGCCCCGATGAACAGCTTGTGCGGCGCGGCCTTCTGCATCTGGTGGATGATGTGCGGCTCGGTGGCGACGATGATCGTCTGCGCAGGGCTGGCGAGCGCGAAATCGAGGATCGCGCGCGTCGATCCGATCTCGTCGGCATGATCCAGGATGAAAGCCGGGCATTCGGGATGCGCGGCGACGGGCGCATCGGGATATTGCGCCTTGAGCTTGAGCAGTTCGGTTTCGCTAAACGCCTCGTGGACGATGCACGCGCCGGGCCATAGCAACATGTCGCGCCCGGTCTTGCGGTTAAAATAAGCGCCGAGATTCTTGTCCGGCGCGAAGATGATCTTCTGATCCATCGGCAGCTGCGCAAGGATCTTCTCGGCCGAAGAGCTGGTGACGATAATATCGGAGTGCGCCTTCACCGCCGCCGAGCAGTTGATGTAAGTGATCGCGATATGATCGGAATGCGCGGCGCGGAAGCGGGCGAACTGTTCGGGGGGGCAGCTGTCTTCCAGGCTGCAGCCCGCCGCCATATCGGGCAGGATCACGGTCTTATCGGGCGAGAGGATCTTTGCCACCTCGGCCATGAAGCGCACACCGCAGAAGGCGATCACGTCGGCCTGCGTCTCGGCGGCCTTGCGCGAAAGATCGAGGCTGTCACCGACGAAATCGGCGAGATCCTGGATCGCCGCTTCCTGATAATAATGGGCGAGGATGACCGCGTTACGCTCCTTGCGCAGGCGATCGATCTCGGCGTGCAGATCGAGCCCTTTGAGGCTCTGGGTGGGGGCGTTCATGCGCGGTGAGTTAGGATGCCCGCTCGCCTTTGGCTACTAATACGTCACCCCGGCTGCGCGCCGGGGTGACGAAGAAGGCTTACTTGCCCCGCAGCGTATTGATCAGCGCAACACCCAGCACGCCGGCCAGCGCCGCGCTCGCAAAGGGGCGCGCCTTGGCAAAGGCCTTCGCCTGATCGATCAGCGGCCCGCCGCCGTTCAGCGTCTGGCGCGCGGTATCGAGGATCGAGCCCGATGCGGCAGGGGTGGTCGTGGGAGCGGGTGCGGTGATGTCGGTGGCCATGGTGTTTCCTTCTGATGGCGCGGGGCAACGGCTCCCGCTTCGGATCAGTAACGATCAACCCGCGCGCCGGTGCCCTCGCCCGGCCGCATCAGCCGAGGAAAGTGTCCACCTCCTTCAGGAAAGCGTCCGGCTGATCGATCATGATGAAGTGCAAGCTATCGATCAGGATCACGTCCGGCCCATTCCCCACCGTGGTCACGCTGATGCGATCGGAGACCGGCGCAGCGACGGCGACGAAGGCATCATGGCACGCGGCGGGCGCGATCAGCGGCAGGCTGGCGATGGCGGCAAGGCGAAGCAGGAAGCGCATGGTAGCATCCACTCTCAATCAGTTTTCGGAAAAGATCGCCTCGATCGGCAGATTGAACAGACGGGCGATGCGGAAGGCGAGCGGCAGCGAAGGGTCGTACTTTCCCGTCTCGATCGCATTGACGCTCTGGCGGGAGACTTCGAGCCGCTCGGCGAGATCGCCTTGGCTCCAGTTCCGCTCGGCGCGGAGCACCTTGAGGCGGTTCTTCATCGGTCGAGCGCCTTGATGAGAAAACCGGCAATGCCGAAACCCGCAAACCAGAACACCGCAGCGAAATAGGTCGGGAGATGCGGCAGCAGTCCGGCGTCCTCGGGAAAGCCCCAAAAGGTCAGCGCAGAGAGCGAGAGGCCCGTCCCCCACAGGATCTGCCTGATCGTGCGGGCACGGAGATATTCGTCCCGCTCCTCGATCAGATAATAACCGAGTGCCGCGAACACGGCGACGATCGACAGCGCGGGCAGCAGCGCCAGCGCGAACTTCACCGCATCGGGAAGCGGCATGTGGCGGATCAGATATTCCTCGCCCATCAGCGTGCCCGCATAGGCAAGCGAGGCGGCGATGACCCGGCGCTGATAGCGGCGCTCGGCGGGATTGCGGGTGCGCATGTTCAGGCCTCCATCTGGATTTTTGGCATCAAAGCTTTGGCGCGCGGGCCGTTGAGGCCGTGACGGCGGGCGTAGAGCAAGCTCCAGCCGGTCAGCGCGCCCATCACCGCATAGCCCAGCAGCGGGTTGACGATCAGATACGCGGGGATCGGGATCACAAAGACGAGCACGGCGGACACCGCGACGTCCGCGATCAGCGCAAGCCCCCAAACGATCGTCATCAGCGCGAGGCGGCGGCGGAAGAGTGCGGGGCCGTAAGCCCGGACGAAATTGCTATGGTCCGATCCCGTCCGCTTCATCCCGGCCTTGGCGATTTCGTACAGCGCCGGTCGCCCGATCGCCGCGGAAATGACGAAGCCTAGGCCGACAATGCCGGTGACGAGCTTCTCGCGCAACTGCAGCATCCGTACCCCGCCGCCTCCGTAGAAAGCGAGCAGCGAGAGGACGATACCGGCGATGGCAAGCAGCGAGATCGCATCGATGCTGCGGCGGCGTGCGAATGCCAGCAGTGACGAGAGGATCGGCGGCACGGACGACAGCATCAGCGCATGCGCCTCGCCCATCGCGGGGGCGGCCCAGCCGTAAACAACGAACGGCAAAGCGACGTTGACAACAACATCAGCGCCGATGGCACGCAGCCTCGGCTTGGCGGTGGGGAAGGAGGAATGCGCGGTAGCCATAACAAGTGCCCTTGCCTCAGTGACAAGGGTCCTTGTCTATGATTCGCGCGACTATGTCAAGTCTCCTTATCACTCTGACAGCGTCACTTGTCCTGTAGCGGGCGATTACGCTTAAAGACTGCGGTCTCAGCAGCCCGCTCCACAGCAATGGCGATGGCTAGACGCTTGGCGCAATCGCCCGCGTCATGAACACGCTGTTCGGATCGGGACGATAATCGCCGAACGGCCCGCAGACCTCGAATCCCGCTGCCGCATAAAGCCCACGTGCTGGGATGAAATAGTCCCAGCTGCCCGTTTCCAGGCTCACCCGCCCATGGCCCGCCGCGCGCGCCCGTTCCACCAGATGCGCCAGCATCGCCCGCGCGTAGCCCTGCCCGCGAAACTCGGGCGAGCTGTACATCGATTTGAGTTCGCCGAGCTCCGGCTTCAGTGAGCGCAGCGCGCCGACGCCGGCGAGCGTGTCGCCCTCCCAGATCGTCCAGAGCTGGATATCCGGCGCCCGCAGCCCATCGACATCGAGCGCATGCGCCGATCCCCTGCCCGTCTCCGCGATCGCGCGCGTCTGATGCGCCGCGATCATCGCGCGCACGCGGGGATCATCGAGATCGCCGGGTGCGATACGCATCAAAGCAACCCGTTCGCCCTGAGCTTGTCGAAGGGCTGTTCTCCCTCCTCGTTGGGCAAAGAAGGACGATACTTCGACGAGCTCAGCATGAACGGGAGTTTTATTTGCTCAGAGCAGCCTGCGCCGCCGCAAGCCGTGCGATCGGTACGCGATAGGGGGAGGCAGAGACGTAATCGAGCCCGGTCTTCTCGCAGAAGGCGATCGAGGCGGGATCGCCGCCATGTTCGCCGCATATGCCGAGCTTGATGTCGGGCCGCGTCTTGCGGCCGCGCTCGGCAGCGATCTCGATCAGCTCGCCGACGCCCTCGATATCGAGGCTGACGAAGGGATCCTTGGCGTAGATCCCCTGCTCGACATAGACGCCGAGGAAGCGCGCGGCATCGTCGCGGCTGACGCCCAGCGCGGTCTGCGTGAGATCGTTGGTGCCGAACGAGAAGAACTCACCGACCTCGGCGATCTCGCCCGCCTTCAAGGCGGCGCGCGGCAGCTCGATCATCGTGCCGACGAGATATTCCAGAGTCGTGCCCGTTTCCTCGAAAACGGCCTTGGCCGCGGCATCGACCACGGCCTTCATCAGCTCCAGCTCGCGCCGCGTGGCGACGAGCGGGATCATCACTTCGGGGATCGGCGCCTCGCCCAGCTTGGTGGCGACCGCCACCGCCGCCTCGAAAATCGCACGCGCCTGCATCTCATAGATTTCGGGATAGGTGACACCCAGGCGGCAGCCGCGATGGCCGAGCATCGGATTGAACTCGTGCAGCTCGGCCGCACGGCGCTTGAGTTTATCGATATCGATCCCGGTAGCTGTCGCGACTTCGGCGAACTCGCTTTCCTCATGCGGCAGGAATTCGTGGAGCGGCGGATCGAGCAGGCGGATCGTCACCGGCAGGCCGGCCATGATCTCGAAAATCTCGGCGAAATCGCTGCGCTGTTCGGGGAGCAGCTTCTCGAGCGCCGCCTTCCGCCCCGTGACATCCTCGGCAAGGATCATCTGGCGGACGGCGGTTATGCGGCTGGCATCGAAGAACATATGTTCGGTACGGCACAGGCCGATGCCCTCGGCGCCGAACTGCCGCGCGGTGCGGCAATCGAGCGGCGTCTCGGCATTGGTGCGCACCTTGAGACGGCGGACTTCGTCGGCCCATTCCATCAGCACGCCGAAATCGCCCGCCAGCTCGGGCTGGACGGTGGCGACCTCTCCCATCATCACCTCGCCGGTGGCGCCGTCGATGGTGAGCAGATCGCCCTCCTTCACCTCGCGCCCCGCAACGCGGAACAGCTTGGCCTTGGCATCGATCGCCAGCGCGCCGACGCCCGAAACGCAGGGGCGCCCCATGCCGCGCGCCACCACGGCGGCGTGGCTGGTCATCCCGCCGCGCGCGGTGAGGATGCCCTTGGCGGCGTGCATGCCGTGAATGTCCTCGGGGCTGGTCTCGACGCGGACGAGGATCACGTCCTCCCCGGCGGCCTTGCGCTTCTCGGCGGTATCGGCGTCGAACACCGCCTTGCCCGATGCCGCACCCGGCGAGGCGGGCAGACCCTTGGCGATCACGTCGCGCGGCGCCTTGGGATCGAGCGTCGGGTGGAGTAATTGATCGAGCGCGGCAGGATCGACGCGGCCGATCGCTTCCTTGCGCGTAATCAGCCCCTCGTTCGCCATATCGACCGCGATCTTGAGCGCCGCCTTGGCGGTGCGTTTGCCGGAGCGCGTCTGGAGCATCCAGAGCTTGCCCTGCTGCACCGTAAACTCGATATCCTGCATATCGCGGTAATGCGTTTCGAGCAGATCGAACACGCGCGCGAGCTCGTCATAAACCTCCGGCATCGCCTCCTGCATCGAAGCGGCCTTGGCGCCCGCCCGCTCGCGTGCGGCGAGCGTCAGATATTGCGGCGTGCGAATGCCGGCGACGACATCCTCGCCCTGCGCATTGATCAGAAACTCGCCATAATAAGCGCGCTCGCCGGTCGAAGGATCGCGCGTGAAGGCGACGCCGGTGGCGCTGGTTTCGCCCATATTGCCGAACACCATTGCCTGGACGTTGACCGCGGTGCCCCAGCTGCCGGGAATATCGTTGAGGCGGCGATAGACCTTGGCGCGATCGGACTGCCACGATCCGAACACCGCGCCGACCGCGCCCCACAATTGATCGTGGACATCCTGCGGGAAAGGCTTGCCCCACTGCTGATCGACCAGCTTCTTATAGGCCGCGACCAGCGCGCGCAGATCGTCAGCGGTGAGTTCGGTATCGAGATGGACGCCCTTGTCCTCCTTGGCGATCTCCAGCGCTTCTTCGAAGCTACCGTGGTCGAGCTCCAGCACGACATCGGCGTACATCTGGATGAAACGGCGATAGCTATCCCACGCGAACCGCGCATCGCCCGAAGTGGCGGCGAGCCCCTCGACGGTCTTGTCATTGAGGCCGAGGTTGAGGACCGTATCCATCATCCCCGGCATCGAGATGCGCGCGCCGGAGCGCACCGAGACGAGCAGGGGATCGCCCTCGTCACCGAACATCTTGCCGGTGATGCCCTCGATATGCGCGATGCCGTCAGCGACCTCGGCCTTCAGGCTCTCGGGAAACTTGCCACCCTCGTCATAATAGCGCGTGCACATCGCGGTGGAGATGGTGAAGCCGGGGGGCACGGGCAGGCCGATCCCCGCCATGCCATCCAGGTTCGCGCCCTTGCCGCCGAGGAGGTTTTTGTCGCCGTTGCCGCCATCGGAGACGCCGCCGCCAAAGCGATACACGTAGCGCAGGGTGTCGTCGGTCTTCGGCAGGCTGGCCATCAAACTACTCCGGTTTCTTGGCGCCGCTGCTTAGGGTGCGCGGCCGTTGAAGACAAATAGACTAACCCTCGATCTTCGAGAAATCGGCGACCGTGTGACAGGCCGCACGGATCCGCGCGAGCAACGCAAGGCGGGCTATCCGCTTAGCGGGGTCGGCATCGTTGACCGTTACCTGATCGAAAAAAGCATCGATCGGCTGGCGGAGAGTAGCGAGCGCAGACATGGCATCCTCGAACCGTTCTTCGGCGACGGCGGCGGCCACCTTAACCTCTGCATCGTCGAGCGCCGAGGTCAGCGCCGCCTCGGCAGGCTCAGGCGCATAGCCCAGCTCGTCCCCCTTCCCTGGAACGGAGGGGCTGGGGGTGGGTCGAGAGGCGCGTGACCTGTCTTCCTCTGAGGCGTCACGCGGGTTGCAACCCACCCCCGACCCCTCCCTTCCAGGGAGGGGAGCATCAACCCCCTCCTTGCGCAGAATATTCGCCGCCCGCTTATACCCCGCCAGCAGATTGGCCCCGTCCTCGGTCCCGACGAACGCCTGCAGCGCCTTCACCCGCGCGAGCAGGCGAACGAAATCATCCTCCCCACCGAGCGCGAACACCGCGTCGATCAGATCGTGGCGAACACCGGCTTCGCGTTGTTGGACTTTGAGGCGGTCGATCGCAAATCGGACAAAGGTGTTGGCAGGGTGGACGAATGGACGATCGAACGGTGCATCGAACGCCGTCCCCAATCTAATCAGACCGATCCGCAAGTTATTGCTCAGAATAATAGCAATGATGCCTAACATCGCACGTCGAAGCGCAAACGGATCCTTTGATCCCGTTGGCATCTCCTCAACAGAAAAAAACTGAAGAATGCTATCCAGCTTATCCGCCAAGCTCACCGCCACCGTCACCGGCGCGGTCGGCACGTCGTCGCCCTGGCCCACGGGCTTGTAGTGATCGCGGATCGCGTCGGCGATTTGCGGGTCGAGACCCTCGGCGCGGGCGTAATAGCCGCCCATCACGCCCTGAAGCTCCGGAAATTCGCCGACCATGCCGGTGACGAGATCGGCCTTGCAGAGACGGGCGGCGGTTTCGGCGAGGGCGGCGAGGTGCGCGCCATCCCCCTCCCCGTTCGTCCCGAGCGAAGTCGAGGGACCCACCACAAGCTTAGAGGTCGAACGTGTCTCGACTTCGCTCGACACCAACGGGGGGGTGGCCCCGGAGGGACTCGAACCCCCGACAATCCCCTCCTCCACCAGCCAGCGCGCCAACTTAGCCACGCGCTCCACCTTGTCAGCAACGGTGCCGAGCTTTTCGTGGAAGACGATCTGAGAAAGCTTCTTCGCCTGCTCTTCGAGCGGCACCTTGAGATCCTGCTCCCAGAAAAAGCGCGCATCCGAAAGCCGCGCCGCCAGCACTTTGCGATTGCCCGCGACGATCGCCGCGCCACCATCATCCGCCTCGATATTGGCAGTGCAGAGGAAGGCGGGTGCAAGCTTGCCCCCGCCATCGGCCAGCACGAAATATTTCTGGTTGGTGCGCAGCGTCAGCTGGATGACCTCGCGCGGCACCTCCAGGAACGCGGGATCGAAGTCGCCGAGCAGGGGCACCGGCCACTCGGTCAGCCCCGCATTCTCGGCGACCAGCCCGGCATCCGGAATGACCTGCAGCCCCTTGGCCTCGACCATCGCCCGCGCGCCACCCTCGATGATCCCGCGCCGCTCGGCGGGATCGAGGATGACGTGGCAGGCGCGCAGCTTGGCGGCATAATCGGCGGCCGATCCGATGGTGATCGGACCCGGATGGTGGAAGCGGTGGCCGACCGTCGCCGCGCCGCTTTCCACGCCCTCGATCGCGAACGGCACCACCTCCTCGCCGAACAAGGCGACGATGCCCTGCAGCGGGCGGACCCAGCGCAGGCTGGAGGTGGATGCGGACGCCGCCCCCCAGCGCATCGCCTTGGGCCAGGGGAAGGCGCGGACGATCGCCGGGATCGCCTCGGCGAGCACCTCGGCGGTGGCGCGACCGGGCTTTTCGACAATGGCGAACAGCGTGCCGTCGCGCTCTTCGAGTTGCTCGCGGGTAAGCCCGGTCTTGCGGAGGAAGCCTTCCAGCGCCTGTGGCGGCGCGGAAGCCTTCGGGCCCTTGGTCTCCTCGCGCACGGCCTGCGTCGCATCGGGCAGGCCGCGCGCGATCAGCGCGAGGCGGCGGGGGGTGGCGTAGGTCTCGATCGCCGAGGCGGTAAGACCCGCCTTGCCGATCTCACCCCCAAACAGACGCGCGAGATCGGCCGAGGCCTTCTCCTGCATCCGCGCTGGGATTTCCTCGGAGCGCAGTTCGAGCAGGAAGTCGGTCATGCCGAAAGCTCGCCGCTAAAGCCCTCTCCCCTTGTGGGAGAGGGTTGGGAGAGGGGTGCGAGCGCCAGCGAGCTTATTCGCGCTCGGGGGCATCGAGCCCCCTCGCCCGAACCCCTCTCTCCAACTCTCTCCCACAAGGGGAGAGAGAGCAGGTTCCGCGCACCGCTCACGCCGCCCACCCGTTATGCTGCATCCACGCCTCGCACGCGCCCTTGGCCAGATCGCGCACCCGGCCGATATACGCCTGCCGCTCGGCAACGGAGATCACGCCCCGCGCCTGCAACGTATTGAAGATATGGCTCGCCTTGATCGCCTGCTCATAGGCCGGGATCGGCAGCTTGGCCTCGATCAGCGCGCGCGCCTCATCCGCGGCGAAACCGAAGCTTCTGAACAGCATATCGGTGTTCGCCGCCTCGAAATTATAGGCGCTCATCTGGCGCTCGTTTTCGAGGAAGACGTCGCCGTAGGTCATTGCCGGGCGATCGCCGACAGGATCGTTATAAGCCAGATCGAAGATGCTGTCCTTGTTCTGGACATACATCGCCAGCCGCTCCAGCCCATAGGTCAGCTCGCCCGAGACCGGCTTGCAGTCGAAGCCGCCCATCTGCTGGAAATAGGTATATTGCGAGACCTCCATGCCATCGCACCACACTTCCCAGCCGAGGCCCCAGGCGCCCAGCGTCGGGCTCTCCCAATCGTCCTCCACGAAGCGGATGTCGTGGGTGGAGAAATCGATGCCGATCGCGGCGAGGCTGCCGAGATAGAGCTCCTGCATGTTCTGCGGGCTGGGCTTGAGGATCACCTGATATTGGAAATAGGCGCCGAGCCGGTTGGGGTTCTCGCCATAGCGGCCGTCGGTCGGGCGGCGGCAGGGCTGGACGAAGGCGGCGTTCCACGGATCGGGGCCGAGCGCGCGCAGCGTTGTCGCGGTGTGGAAGGTGCCCGCGCCCATCTCCATGTCATAAGGCTGGAGGATCACGCAGCCCTGCTCGCTCCAATAGTCATGGAGCGTCAGGATCAGGCGCTGGAAACTAAGCGGCTTGCTGGCCAAAATTGCTCTCGCTGGATGATGGCGGGCGTTTGGCGCAGGGGCTTGCGGGGGTCAAGCGAAGCCCTTTACCCGTCACCCCGGACTTGTTCCGGGGTCCACCCCACCTTAGGCTCCAAGGCTTAAGGATGGTTGATGCCGGAACAAGTCCTGCATGACGAGGAAAAGTGGACTTGTTAACGGCCTGGCTCGATAGGCGGAACGATGAAGCATTTGCTGCTCCCCCTTGCCTTCCTTGCCGCCCCCCTCCTTGCCAAGGCGCCGACCGCGCCCAGGCCCGCGCTGTGGAAGATCGCCGATGCCGACACGACCATCTACCTGTTCGGCACGATCCACGTCCTGCCCAAGGGGCTGCAATGGCGCGATGCCGCGATCGACAAGGCGCTCGCCGATAGCCAGAGCCTGACACTGGAGACGGTGCTGGACGACGATCCCGGCCGCGTCGCCCGCGCGCTGACGACGATGGGAGTCGCCAAGCGCCTGCCGCCGCTTGCCGATCGCGTTCCCGAAGCCAAGAAGCAGGCGCTGGCCGCACTCGTCGCGCAGAGCGGTTTTCCGATCGAGACGCTCGATCGCATGAAGAGCTGGGCGGCGGCGATCGTGCTGACCGGCGCCTCGTTCAGCCAGATCGGGCTGGAGCCCGGCGGCGAAGGCGTCGAACCGCAGCTCTCCAAACTGTTCCGTGCGGCGGGCAAACCGATCGAGGGGTTCGAGACACCCGAACAGCAGCTCGGCTTCTTCGATGCCCTTTCCGAAACCGCGCAGCGCGCCTTCCTGGTCTCGGCGCTCGACGATCCCAAGAAAGCCCGCGCCGATTTCGATCAGATGCTGCGATCGTGGGCGAAGGGGGATGTCGCTGCCATCGCCCGCGCCTTTGCCGAAGAGCCGGAGTTCACGCCGCAATTGCGCGAATTGCTCGTCAAGCGCCGCGATAAGGCCTGGGCGGATGCGCTAGCCAAGCGGATGGAGAAGCCCGGCACGATGTTCGTCGCGGTCGGCGCGGGCCACCTTGCCGGCCCGGACTCGGTGCAGCGGATGCTGGCGGAGCGGAAGATCGTGGCGGTCCGCGTTCAATAAGCACTCCGTACTCCGGCGCAGGCCGGAGTGCTGGATGGTGAAGCGCAACGCTGGCCGCCAACGCTCCGCCTGCGCCGGAGCACAGAGCGGTTGCCGCAAGGTTGCCCTTCATCCTCTCTTCCGCTATGCGCCCGCCTCCCCGTCGACACCCCTGGAGGTTGGCGGGTTATATTCACTCAAAGCGAACTGGAGAAAGCATATGAGCGATACGCTCACGCTATCGGCCGAGACGCGCGATCGGGCTGGCAAGGGAGCCTCCCGCGCACTGCGTCGTGAAGGCCGCGTCCCCGCCGTTGTATACGGCAACAAGCAGGAAGCCCTCTCGATCACCGTCGAGGAAAAGGCGCTGATCAAGGCGCTCAGCACCGGTCACTTCATGAACAGCGTCGTGATGATCGACGGCGTTGGTGAAAATGTCCGCACCCTGCCCAAGGACGTCCAGTTCCATCCGGTCAACGATCGGCCCCTGCACGTCGATTTCCTGCGCATCGGCGAACATAGCAGCGTGCACGTCAACGTGCCCGTCGTCTTCGTCGATGAGGAAGCCAGCCCCGGCATCAAGCGCGGCGGCGTGCTCAACGTCGTCGTCCACGAGCTGGAGCTCGTTTGCGATGCCGCTGAAATCCCCGATCAGCTGACGATCAGCCTCAGCGGGCTCGAAGTCGGCGATTCGATCCATCTCGATGCGGTCACGCTGCCCGGCGGCGCCAAGGCGGCACATGCCGAGCGCGACAACACGATCGCCACGATCGTCGCCCCGAGCGCGCTCAAGTCCGAAGAGGGCGGCGAGTTCGGCACCGAGGGCACCACCCAGCCGGCGGCAGAGCCGGAGGCGTAAGCATCTTAGCCCTCTCCCCGTTGGGGAGAGGGTTGGGAGAGGGGGAGTCGGGGATAATCGGGCGCGGCGCGAGCCCCGCACGTCGCCCCCTCTCCCCTACCCTCTCCCCAAAGGGGAGAGGGAGGATAAGCGATGCAGCTCTGGGTCGGCCTCGGCAATCCGGGCGCAAGCTATGCGCTCCACCGGCACAATGTCGGCTTCATGGCCGTCGACGCGATTCACGATAGCTACACGTTCGAACCGTGGAAGAAGGGCTTCCAGGGCTGGGCGTCGCTCGGCCGCATCGGCACCGAGCGCATCCTGCTCCTCAAGCCCGCGACCTTCATGAATGAGAGCGGCCGCGCGGTGAGCGAGGCGCTGCGCTTCTACAAGCTCGAGCCGGGCGCGCTCACCGCCTTCCACGATGAACTCGATCTTGCGCCCTTCAAGGTCAAGGTGCGCACCGGCGGCGGATTGGCGGGCCATAACGGCCTGCGCTCGATCGATGCCCATATCGGTCCCGATTTCCGCCGCGTGCGGCTCGGCATCGGCCACCCCGGTCACAAGGATCGCGTCACCGGCCATGTCCTGGGGAATTATGCCAAGGCGGAGATGGACTCGCTCGCGGATATGCTCGGCGCGATCACGGCCGAGGCACCGCTGCTGGCTGCCGGCGACGATGCGCGGTTCATGAACGAGGTGGCGCTGCGGCTGGCATAAATCCTCCCCGCCAGGGGGAGGTGGCGCCGAAGGCGTCGGAGGGGGCGGACGCGGCGAACTCCCAAGGGCGCCGCCGCCCTCCCCCTCCGTCAGTCTATCGCCTGCCACCTCCCCTGGCAGGGGAGGATTTGAGAGCCCAAAATAGTTCGAGCGGCCTGCCTAAGCAGAACCGCCCGATCCCCGCCCCAAGGATATGATCGAAGACTAGCAAACCATCCGGTTGCCGACGCGCGTGCAGCTCAGCGACGCGAGCGTGATGCGGGTCTCTGTGGCCGGCGCCTTCACCTGGCTCGCCGCTTCCGGCGCGGGCTTCGCGACGGGGGCGGTATCGGCCAGCGCGGGAGCCTGCGTTGAGGCCAGAACACCCGCAACGATTGCGATGCGGAGCCAAAGAGAACGGTTCGTCTTCATGGCGAGCGTGATAGCACCACCCGCGCCAAACCCCGTGTCAACAAGTGTGACAGGCAAATTATGCTCTCGGGTGGGCGTTCCGATAGACGTCGAGCAGGTGTGCGGCATCGACGCCTGTGTACACTTGCGTCGAGGAGAGGCTGGCGTGGCCGAGCAGTTCCTGCAGCGCGCGCAGGTCCGCGCCACGCCCCAACAGATGCGTCGCAAAACTGTGGCGGAGCGCGTGCGGCGTCGTCCGATCGGGCAGCGAGAGACGGGCGCGGGCGGCGCGAACGGCGCGGCGGATGATGTCGGGCGCCAACGGCCCGCCCTTGGCGCCCCGGAACAGCGGCACATCGCGCGCGGTCGCCCACGGGCAGGTGGCGACATAGGCCTCGATCGCCGCGCGCACCTGCGGCAGCAGCGGCACGACCCGCGTCTTGGCGCGCTTGCCTGTGACGATCAGCGTTTCGCCCAGCGGCAGCGCCGCGCCGGTCAGCGCCACCGCTTCACCGATGCGCAGCCCGGCGCCGTAGAGCAGCAACAGCACGGCTTTGTCGCGCAGGCCGATCCAGGGTTTGGCGGCCTCTTCCTCGGCATCGTCGGCGATAGCGATGGCGTCATCGGGGGAGACCGGGCGCGGCGCCCCCCGCTTGACGCGCGGCCCGCGCAGGCGCGGCGCGCCCTCCCCGCCGCTTTTCTCTCCCACAAAAGCGAGGAAGCCGCGCAACGCAGAAAGCTCGCGCGCGGCGGAAGCATTGCCGATCCCCTCCTCGCGCCGCGTGGCGAGAAAGGCGCGCATCTCGGCAGCGTCAACGGCGGTAAGTGCCTTGCCGTCGATCGCGTCGGCGCGATGTTGGCCGAGAAAGCCGATCAGCCGCCGCGCGGTTGCCGCATAGGCTCGAATTGTATGTTCGGAGCGGCGGCGATCGCGGCGGAGGTGCGCCTCCCATTCGGCGGAAAGCGCCAAGGCGGGATGCGTGTCGAGGTTCAGGCTTCCAGAAGCGGCCACCGCGCGAGCATAGCCGAGGCGGCGCGCCCGAGGAAGCGCAGCAGCCGCGTCGCCGTCAAGGTCTCTTCGGCAATCGCGCCGCGATCGCCGAGCACCAGCAGCCCGCTGCCACCCGGTGCGGACAGACAGATCAGCGCTTCCGAGCGGATCGCGCCCGCCTGCGCCCCGAACAACGGGTGTCCGCGATCGACGGTGCGGAGGGAGACTTCCTCGGGTCGATCGGCCATCCGCGCAATCAGCTTCGCCTCGATCGACCGCTGCGCACCGCCCGCTGCGACGATCGCCCGGCCATGCCGCGCCCAGCCGAAAACGACCTGATCGACCGCCAACAGCCACGGCCAATCGCGCGTCACTATCGCCGCAAACTCTCCCGGTGTTTCGGCCGGCAAGGCCGCCAGCACCGCGTCATGGATCGAAGACGCCGCCTCGCTATGCCCGCGCGCGAAGGCGAGCAGATCGGCATCGAAAGCCGGAACGGCGGGGCGCGGGTCGCTACTCAGCATGATCGCCAGGATAAAGAATGGCAGGTTAAGGAAGGCTTCCCGCGCCACGCATTCGCGCTATCGTTCCCCAAACATCACAAGGGGTCTGCATGCGCCGCTTCGCCTTTCCGCTTATCGCCCTCGCCATCGGCACAGCGGCGCTGTCCCAGCACCAGACGCCTGCGGGCTATCTCGCACCGGGCAGCGTCGATCTTACGAAGGTGCTCGCGCCCGCGCCCGTTGAGGGCGACATACGCTACGAGACGGACCGCAAGGTCTTCCGTGCGATGAAGGCGATGGTCGGCTCCCCGCGCTGGCAGGCTGCTACCGCCGACGTCAAATATGACACGCGCAGTATGATGAAGGATTTCAGCTGCGCGACCGGCATCGACTTGACGCCCGAGGCGACGCCGCTCCTCTACCGACTGCTCGGCATGGCATCGGTTGACACCGGCCGCGCCAACGGCACCGCCAAGGACACTTGGAAGCGCCTGCGCCCGCTCTGGATCGACGATGGCGTAACGTGCGAAAGCAAGGAATCGCTCGGCAAGAGCTATGATTATCCCTCGGGCCACACAACCAAAGGCTGGACCCTCGGCCTGATCCTCGCCGGGCTGGTGCCGGGCCGCGCAACCCCGATCCTCACCCGCGCCCGCGCCTATGGCGAAAGCCGCATCGTCTGCCGGGTCCATAATATGAGCGCGGTCGAGGCGGGCCGCATCGGCGCCAGCGCGGTGATGGATGCGGTGGAGCAAACACCGGCGTATCAGGCGGACTTTGCGGCAGCCAAGGTGGAATTGGCGCATGCCAAGCCGGTGGCGGACAGTGGGACATGCGCTGCGGAAGCGGCGCTGCTGGGGCCCTCGGTGCTGGCCGGTCTCAAAGAGTAGCAACCAAAGCCCCTCCCCTTCAGCGGAGGGGTTGGGGTGGGGCCTATCCACCTGCACCGTTACGCACCATCTTCCCCGACGCCCCCACCCCCGTCCCCTCCCCTGAAGGGGAGGGGTGATAAGCTGTGGACCCGCCGCCCCCTGCCCTCTATGCGCGCCCCGTCTCCAAAATTTCGGGAAGCTACGAATTGGCAAACGTCACGGTCATCGGCGCGCAATGGGGCGATGAAGGCAAGGGCAAGATCGTCGATTGGCTGGCGAGCCGCGCCGATGTCGTCGTCCGCTTTCAGGGCGGGCATAACGCCGGCCATACGCTCGTCGTCGGCAACCAGGTCTATAAGCTGAGCCTGCTGCCCTCGGGCATCGTGCGCGGCACGCTGTCGGTGATCGGCAACGGCGTCGTGCTCGACCCCTGGCACTTCCGCGACGAGGTGGCGAAGCTGGAGGCGCAGGGCGTCAAGATCAGCCCGGAAACCCTGCAGATCGCCGAGACCTGCCCGCTGATCCTTCCCTTCCACCGCGATCTCGACGGCCTGCGCGAGGATGCCAGCGCTTTCAAGATCGGCACCACGCGGCGCGGCATCGGCCCGGCCTATGAGGATAAGGTCGGCCGCCGCGCGATCCGCGTCTGCGATCTGGCGCACCTCGACGATCTCGGCCCCCAGCTCGATCGACTCTGCGCGCACCATGATGCGCTGCGGGCAGGCTTCGGTATCGCCCCCGTCGATCGCGAAGGCTTGATGGACGAGCTGCGCGACATCGCCGGTTTCGTCCTGCCCTACGCCAAGCCGGTGTGGGTAACGCTCAACCAGGCCAAGGAACGCGGCGACCGCATCCTGTTCGAAGGCGCGCAGGGCACCTTGCTCGATGTCGATCACGGCACCTATCCCTTCGTCACCTCCTCCAACACGGTGGCGGGCACGGCGGCGAGCGGCTCCGGCCTCGGCCCGTCCGCACCGGGTTTCGTGCTCGGCATCGTCAAGGCCTACACCACCCGCGTCGGCGCCGGCCCCTTCCCCACCGAGCAGGAGAACGACATCGGCGAACGGCTTGGGGTCCGCGGGCATGAATTCGGCACCGTCACCGGGCGCAAACGCCGCTGCGGCTGGTTCGATGCCGTGCTGGTCCGGCAGGCGGTGGCGGTCTCGGGCCTCACCGGTATCGCGCTGACCAAACTCGACGTGCTCGACGGCTTCGACGAGTTGAAGATCTGCATCGGCTACACGCTCGGCGATCAACGCTTCGATTATCTGCCGCCCCATGCGCGCGATCAGGAGGCGGTAAGGCCGATCTACGAGACGATCGACGGATGGTCGGAATCGACGCAGGGCGCGCGCAGCTGGGCCGATCTGCCCGCGCAGGCTATCAAATATGTCCGCCGCATCGAGGAACTGATCGGCTGCCCGGTGGCGCTGGTCTCTACCAGCCCGGAGCGCGAGGACACCATTCTCGTGCGGGATCCCTTCCGCGACTGACCTATCGTTACAAGACCGTTGCAATTCCGGATAAGGCACCATAGCCTCGCTGCATTGCAGCAAAGGGGGCCGTGATGGGGCGTGGTAATCTTGCACGAAGGGAGATGCTTCGTGGCGGCCTCGCGCTCGGCGGCGCTTTGGGGCTTCAGGCTTGCGCACCGACCGCGACGAAGGTCGCCAGCGCCTCATCCCGCTTCGGGCGCCCGCCGCTGGTGCCGATGCGGCTGACGCCCGATCAGATCGTCGATATCAAATGCTGTATCCGCCCGTTCCGCGCCGCCGGGCCTAATCTTTCCACCGAGCAGATCGGCGATACTTTGGTGGTCCACAATTACGGGCACGGCGGCAGCGGCTGGTCGCTCTCGTGGGGGTCGGGCGAAGTCGCCGTGACCAAGGCGATGTCCGTACTGCCGAAGGAAATCGCGGTGGTCGGCTGCGGCATCATCGGGCTCACCGCCGCGGTGATGGCGCAGCGCGCGGGCCTCAAGGTGACGATCTACGCGCGCGAGACGATCCAGCGGACACGCTCCTTCCGCGCCAGCGGCTCCTACACGCCCGATAGCCGCGTCTGCCTGGCCGAGCCCGCGGGGCCCGGTTTCGGCGATCTATGGGAGCAGATGGCGCGTTTCTCGTGGAAGAGCTTCCGCACGATGCTGGGCGTCGCGGGGGATCCGGTCGTCTTCCACGATTCCTATGGTCTGTCCGATACGCCACCCCATCGCACCGAGCATCCCGCCGATCCCGCAATCACCGCCAGCTACGCGACCACGGGGCGCCCGCAGCAGCAGAGTGAGTTCGGCCATTATAGCGATCGGCTCAAGGATATCGTGCCGGGCAATATTCCGCTGTCGGCCGAGGAGAATCCGTTCGCCGCACCCTATGCGACGCGGACCAGCCAGATGCATTTTAACTTCGCCAGCTACGGCCAGATCCTGCTTGCCGAATTCTTCGCGCGCGGTGGCCGCTTCGAACAGCGCGACTTCCACGCGCCCGCCGAACTGGCCGGGCTCAAGGAGAAAGTGGTGATCCACTCGACCGGCTATGCGGCGCGCGATCTCTGGCAGGATAAGACGATGATCCCCGTCCGCGGCCAGACCGGCTGGCTCGCGCCCCAACCGGACGCGGCCTACTCAATCCACTATAAGAACGGCCTTGCGATGTCGAAATCCGATGGCGTGTGCATCATGAATTTTGATACGGCGCTCGGCGAAATGCAGGGGGTGGGCAACAGCCTCGAAATTCCCGACCGGACCGAGACGGAGGCTGCGCTGGCCGCATTGGCGCCGCTATTCGCTTCTCCGGCAGCGAGGGCCTGATCATGCGCGCACCGCTCGTCATCACGATCGCTCTGATCGCGCTCGCTGCGCCCACTATGACGCGCGCGGATACGACGACGCAGGGCGTCTACACCGACGACCAGGCTGCCGAAGGCGCGAAGCTCTACGCCGGCCAATGCGCGATGTGTCACGGCAAGCGTCTGGAAGGCACGCTCGAAAATCCGGCGCTGAGCGGCGGGCGGTTCCTCGGCAACTGGAGCCACGGTTCGGTCGCCGCGCTGGCGGACTATATCCATCGCGCCATGCCGCAAATGGCGCCCGGCACGCTGACGCCCGAGAATAGCGCCAGGGTCGTCGCCTACCTTCTGCAGCAAAACGGCATGCCCGCCGGAAAGGCCGCCCTGCCCAGCGATCCGGCTGCGCTGGCAAAGATCCCGATCGGGCCGATCAAGCCTTAGCGAGGCTTCGGGCATAATCCTGCGTGCCGCGCGTGATCACCGCGTCGTCGGGAAGGATATCGGTGATCGCCAAATCGGGCGCCTCCGCCAACCGCGCATAAAGCGGCGCGAAATCGGTCTCCTGCGTCTGGCGGAGCAATTTTTCGAAGCTGTCGACCACGAAATAGGTCTGCTGATAATCGTCGATCCGATAGGGCGTGCGCATCACGCGCTCCAGATCGAAACCGATTCGATTGGGGCTGGGATCGTCGAGCGCGAACAGGCTCTCGCCACGCGAAGAGACGATACCCGCGCCGTAGAGCCGCAGACCGTCGGCAGTCTTCAACAGCCCGAATTCGACCGTGTACCAATAAAGCCGCGCCAGCTTGTCCAGCGCACCGAAATCTAAACTTCGCAGCCCGCCCTGGCCATAGGCTTGGATATAATCGGCGAAGACCGGGTGCGCGAGCATCGGGACATGGCCGAAGACATCGTGGAAGATATCCGGCTCTTCGAGATAATCGAGCTGGTCAGGCTTGCGGATGAAGCGCCCCGCGACGAAGCGGCGATTGGCGAGATGATCGAAGAAGATCGCGTCCGGCACCAATCCCGGCACCGCCACCACCTGCCAGCCGGTCGCCGCGCCCAGCCGATCGTTGAGTTCCGCGAAATCGGGAATGCCGGGCTTGGAGAGGCGCAGGATATCGAGGCCGGCGAGAAATTCGGGCGCGACGCGGCCGGGGAGCAGCGCCGATTGCCGCGCGAACAACCGATCCCAGGTGGCATGGTCCTCGGCGGTGTAGCGCGCCCAATCCTGCGGAATGGTCCAATCCGGCGACGGCGGAAGGGTGGGTTCGGAGTCGGGCAGAGCCATGCGGCGGATATAGCGCAGATCGCCGAAATCGCCGCGCCATACGGCAAACTGCGTATGCTGCGCTGCCAAACAGGGCTTGCGCGACCTCGCCATTTCGGTTTTGTTACGCATTCACGACGGCCCATAGGCCGCGTTAACTCGCAGGGACGGAACCCGCGCCGAAATCAGTCGGCGGGCACGGGTGGTTGATGATGTCGCGATTTCGCGTTGCAATGCCGATCAAGACGGCTGCCGGATGCCGGTTTTGGTGAGGTCTGTCCTGACCGTTCCCATCCTGCGCCCCGCCACGCGCGGCGAAATCGCGGCCCTTGAAGGCCTGATCCGTACCTCCGCGCGCGAACTTGGCCGCGGCTTCTACAGCGATGCCGAAACCGAAGCGGCGATCACCCATGTTTTCGGTGTCGACAGCGATCTCGTCGATGACGGCACCTATCTGATCGCCGAGGATGGCGCGGGGCGTCTGCTCGGCTGCGGCGGCTGGAGCCGGCGGCGCACCTTGTTCGGCGGCGATAATTTTGCCGGACGCGCATCGGGCCTGCTCGATCCCGCCGAGGATGCCGCCCGCATACGCGCCTTTTTTGTGGCGCCGCAGGCGGCGCGGATGGGCATCGCCAGCCGCCTGCTGGCCGAATGCGAGACTCGCGCCGCCGCCGCCGGCTTCACGCGCATGGCGCTGATGGCGACGCTGCCCGGCGTGCCCTTCTACGCGGCGCGCGGATACGTCGCCGGCGGCGAGATCCTGCAGCCCTGCGGCGAGATTGCGTTGCGGTTCGTGCCCATGGAGAAAGCGTTACAATAATATCACTAAAATCATCCATGTTCTCTGGAGGACGGGTAATCGTTGCTTATTGGTAAACAGCTTGAGAGATTAACCACGCAGATTTGATTCGAGACGCACAATATAATTCATGATAATTCCAGGTTTTTTGTTATCTTTTTGCTATTTTGCTATCAACAATTAGAACTATAAGTCGGATGAGGATGTCCCCGAAGTTTTTATAGGGGTTAGTGTATGAAGTCTGTTTCCATTGTTTCGCGCATGGCTCTGGCGATCGCGCTGATTGGCTCCGCCCAACCCAGCCTTGCGGAGGCTCCTGCCCCCGCCTCGACGACCGACTCCGCCGGCGTTGCTCCGCCCGAAAGCGAAATCATCGTTACAGGTACGCGCCTCACCGGCATCACCGCGGCCGAAAGCGCCGCGCCGATCAAGCTGGTCGGCGCCGAAGCGATCTCCCACGTCGGCCAGCCGAACCTAAACCAGGTGCTCACCCAGCTCGTCCCATCGTTCAACGCGGAAAGCTTCGGCGGCGACGCGGCCAACCTCACGCTGTCGGCGGCGCTGCGCGGGCTCAATCCCAACGAAACCCTCATCCTGGTCAACGGCAAGCGCCGCCACGGCACCGCCAATCTCCACGTTCTCGCGAGCCCGTTCCAGGGCGGCGCGGCGCCCGATCTCGATTTCGTCACCCCCGCCTCGATCGATCATATCGAGGTTCTCGAGGATGGCGCGTCGGCGCAATATGGTTCCGATGCGATCGCGGGCGTGATCAACATCATCCTGAAAAAGAAGGCCGGCGGCGAGCTTACCGGAACCGGCGGCACCTATTACAAGGGCGACGGCAAGACCTATTCGAGCAGCCTGAACTACGGCTTCACGACCGATCGCGGCTATCTGAACCTGACCGGCTTCTATCGCTATCACGGCTTCAGCCAGCGCGGCGGACAAGACATCCGCGTACTTGATCCGGTAACCAACACCGTACCGGCCACCGGCGCGCTCGCCAGCGATTATCAGGCGCTGAAGAATTATCCCAACGTCAACCCGATCCTGGGCGACAGCCGCTCACGCTTCGCGGTCGGCTCGTTCAATGCCGGCTTCGATGCGACCGACGGCTTGAGCTTCTATACGTTCGGCACGGTCGGCCATCGCCAGGCCGAATCTTACGAGAATATCCGCCTGCCCAACCGTCTGGTGCGCACCGCAGTGCTGGGCGTCGATCCGGGCACGGTCAGCAGCGCGGTCTACAATGCGACCGTCGCCGCCAATCCAAGCTACATCTTCTCGCGATCGGGCTTCCGTCCGCAGGAAGCGATCCGCGAGCTCGATTATCAGGCGACGGGAGGCGCCACCGGCAATGTCGGCGCGCTGCATTGGGATCTCAGCAGCACCTACGGCGCCGATCAGGACAAGGTGCATACGCTCAATTCCGCAAACCGCGATCTTTTCATCAACACCGGCACCACGCCGACCAATTTCTACGACGGCCGTTTCGAAGCGACCGAATGGACCAGCGATCTCGACCTCACCTACAAGCTGGATGGCATCGGCACGCTGGCGGCAGGCGCCGAATATCGCCGCAACAGCTATACGATCGGCGCGGGAGACCCTTCCTCTTATTATGGCACCGGCGCGCAATCCTTCCCGGGCTATTCGCCCAGCTCGGCGGGGGCGCATTATCGCCATAACGAAGCCGTGTACGGCGATTTCTCGCTGGGAGCGGTCGACAATCTGAAGCTAGATGCTGCGGTCCGTTACGAAGATTATTCGGACTTCGGCGGCAAGACGACCTGGAAGGTCACCGGCCGGTACGATTTCACGCCCGCGATCGCGATCCGCGGCACCGCCTCCACCGGCTTCCGCGCGCCGACGCTGGCCGAGGAATATTATACTCAGGTCAACGTCTCGCCGACCTCCGCCTTTGTGCAGATCGCGGCCAATTCGGCAGCGGCCAAGGTGCTCGGCATCCAGAATTTGAAGCCTGAGAAATCGACCAATTACAGCATCGGCACAGTGCTGCGGCCGGTATCCCACATCACTCTGACCGTCGACGCCTATCAGATTCGCATCCGCGATCGCATCGTCGGATCGGGCGAGGTCGATACGCAGAGCACGTCGTTCAACCCCGCCGATCTCGTCTGGCAGTCGATCATCCGCAGCGGCTACAATGTCGAAAGCCTGAACTCGATCGGTGTCGAAGCCTTCGTCAACGGCCCGACGACGCGGACGCGCGGTGTCGATGTGGTGGGCAGCTATGATGCCGATTTCGGCGGCGCGGGCCATGCGGTCTTCACGCTCTCGGGCGCGTACAACAAAACCAAGATCACCAAGCAGGGCGTAGTGCCGGCGACTCTGACCGCGTTCAATCCGAACCTCACCTTGTTCGACGCGCAGCTCACCTCCTTCCTCACCACCGCGCAGCCCAAATTGAAGCTGATCGGCGGCGTCAACTGGAAGATGGGGCCCTTCTCGGTCATCGCCCGCGAGACCTATTATGCGCGGACGCACGCAATCCTCAACGATGGCGGCGGCACCTATACACCGACGCATGTCTCCGCTGCGGGGATCACCGATCTCGAAGTGGATTATGATCTCACCAAGCGGATCACGGTCGCCGGCGGCGCGAACAATCTGTTCAACAAGAAGCCCGGCACCGAACCCTATATCGGTGGTGAGACGGCGGGCGGGGGCGTGATCTACAACGCGCCACTCACCTACACGCCCTGGGGCATCAACGGCGGCTATTGGTACGCGCGCCTCACGGTGAAGCTCTGATGGCGACGGCGCTCTTCCCCGCGATCAATAGTCGGCCGTCCGCCGGCGCGGCACGATGCGCCCGCCCGTCCGAAAACCTAAATGGCTTCATTATGATCAATATTACGAACCGTTCCAGTTCGCTGAGGACGTTCACGATCGGCAACGTCTAAAGATTATCCCCCCAAATCAACAGGGAGAATTGGGGGATAGCGACCGGGCAAAAGGCCGGCGGTAGGAGAGGATGCCTCTGGAGGGCGTGAGCACCAAAGGGGGAGCATATGAAGACTGTATCATCCATTTCGCGCGGCGCGCTTGCGATCGCGCTCGCCATGTCCAGCGGGGCCGTCTGGGCCCAGTCGGCGCCCGTTCCCGCACCGGCCGATTCGATCGAGAACGGCGGTTCCGAAATCATCGTAACGGGTACGCGCACCACCGGCATGAAGGCATCGGACAGCCCGGCGCCCGTCACCATTCTCGGCAGTGACGCTCTCGGCCGCGTCGGCCAACCCGATCTCAACCAGGCACTCGCCCAGCAGATCCCGACGATCCAGGCGCAGGCGTTCGGCAATGACCAGACCGCCTTCCACCCCTCGATCAAGCTGCGCGGCCTGAACCCCAACCACACGTTGGTCTTGCTCGACGGCAAGCGCCGCCATGGCACCGCGAACGTCGTCGTGACCAACGCGATCTGGACGGGCGGCGCCGCGCCAGACATCGGCCTAATCCCAGGCGAGATGATCGATCACGTTGAAGTGCTGCAAGATGGCGCCGCCGCCCAATACGGCACGGACGCGATCGCCGGCGTCATCAACTTCATCCTGAAGAAGAATGATCATGGCGGCACGCTCAACCTGAACGCCGGCCAGTATGAAGAAGGCGACGGCAAGCAATATGATATCCAGGGCAACATCGGCCTGGCGCCGATCGAGGACATGTTCCTGTCGCTGACCGGCGAATATAAGTTCCACGGCTACAGCTTCCGCGGCGATGTCGATCCGCGCGTGGTCGATACGGGCCAGAACACCTCCGCCAACACCGGCAACAACGGCGGCCGCACGATCCTCGCGCGCTTCCCGGGTGTGACCGGCTTCAAGAATTATCCTTACGTGAACCAGATCTTCGGCGATGGGCAGATGAAGCTGACCAACGTGTTCTACAATTGGGGCTACACCGGCTTCAACAATGTGGAGCTTTATTCGTCGGGCAGCTATTCACGCCGCGTCGGTTCGACCTACCAGAACTATCGTCTGCCGAACGTCGTGTACGGCAAGGCATCCGCGGCCACGATCAACACCGCGACCCCCTGCCCCACAGGCACCTTCTGCGATATTCCCTTCCCGACGGGCTTCGCGCCGCAGGAGCAGCTGCGTGAAACCGATTATTCGGCTTCAGGCGGCGCCAAATTCACCTTCGGCAACACCACGGTTGACGCCAGTCTGACCTATGGCCGTGACTTCGACGGCATCTACGTTCTGCACTCAGCCAACGCCGCGCTCTATTATGACTCGTCGACGCTGACGACCAAGGGCTACAGCCCGAGCGACTTCCACGACGGCGATTTTACCAACAGCCAGCTCACCGGCAATCTCGATCTCACGCACAAGTTCGACCTCGGCCTATCCGAGCCGGTCACGCTGGCGGGTGGTCTGGAATGGCGGCGGGAGGAATATGCGCTGAAAGCCGGCGATCCTTCGTCTTATTATACCGGCACGGGCTTCCTTGGCGGCGGTGTGCAGTCCTTCTTCGGTTACGCCCCGGCAAACGCCAGCGACAATACGCGCCGCAACCTGTCGGAATATCTCGACGTGACCGTGAAGCCCGTTGAGCAATGGCTGGTCGATGGCGCCATCCGTCACGAACATTACAGCGACTTCGGCAGCACCACGATCTACAAGCTGACCAGCCGCTTCGACATCAACGACAAGATCGCTATCCGCGGTACGGTGTCGACCGGCTTCCGCGCACCGACGTTGGCCGAGGGCTTCTACTCGGGCATCAACGTCAGCGTCGCATCGCTGTCGGGCATCTTCGCACCGAACTCGGCGGGTGCCAGCGCGCTCGGCATCGGTGGTCTGAAGCCGGAGAAGTCGACCAACTTCAGCCTCGGTCTGGTGCTGAAGCCGGTTTCGCGCCTGACCATGACGGTCGATGGCTACATGATCAAAATCCGCGATCGCATCGTGCAGTCGTCGGGTTTCACTGGCTATTCGAACAATTGTAAGTACCTGCCCGGTGGTTACACGACGGGCGCAGCCGCCCAGGCCGCCTATACCGCCTTCGTGGCGGGCGGCGGCGCCTGTACCGGCATAATCTCGCCGTCGGTGCTGACCGCGTTGGCCAACAACGGCGTGCCTATCCAATCGGTGATCACTGCGATCAACGGCGGCGCTTCAGGCAGCCTTGCGATCAACAGCTTCGTCAACGGCATCAACACCAAGACCAGCGGTATCGATTTCCTCGCCACCTACTGGACGCCGCTGCCGGGGAAGTTCGGCCGCGTCGATTGGTCGCTGGCGTTGAACTACAACAAGACGAAGGCGACCAAGGTCAACCCGCCGCCGGCGAATGTGAACCAGGCTCAGCCCGTGGTCGATAAATACGCGCTCTCCAACCTCATCAACACGACGCCGAAGTTCCGTGCCACCTTCGGGGCCTTGTGGACGATGGGCCGGTTCGAGGTGAACCTCCGCGAGAGCTATTATGGCAACAGCGGCTTCCTCACGACCTTCCCGACCAACGGCAACCAGGACGTCTTCATCAACACCGGCACGGCGTTCATCACCGATCTCGAAGTGGGTGTGAAGCTGTTCAAGGGGATCAAGATCTCCGCGGGCGCCAACAACATCTTCAATAAGTACCCGAACAAATACCCGGCGGATTTCCGCGCTGCGCAATATGCGACCAGCTCGACCGCCTACATCACGAAGTATCCGGTCACCTCGCCTTATGGCGTGATGGGCGGCTATTATTACGGACGTATCGGCGTGAAGTTCTGATCGCCGTCTTCTGAAAGCGGGATTGCCCGGCGGCCATGATGCCGTCGGGCTTTCCTTTTGTACCGCGGCCGAACCGCATGTTGAGTGTGGGTACGGCTTCTGTCAGCGTGTAACTGGGTCCGCCAAAGGCGGTGCCGCCAAAAGGGAGTGAAACGATGCGCCTTCGTCACCTTATCCTGTCCGCGGGTCTCGCCGCGCTTGCGGCCACGGGCGCGCAGGCACAGGTCATGAAGTTCAAGAATCCTGCCGGGGCAAGTCCTTCGCCGATCCTGCAAGGCGCCGAAATCAAGGCCGGCACTGATATCTTCTATCTCTCGGGCCAGCTCGCCTCGCCGCTGCCCGCCTCGGCTTCAAAGAAGCCGAGCGAGATGACGATGGACGATTTCGGCGACATGAAGACGCAGACGATCTCGGTGCTGACCAAGATCAAGAAAGCGCTGGAAGAGCATGGCTATACGCTCAACGATGTCGTCAAATCGCTGGTCATCATGGCGCCGGGCAAGGACGGCAAGCTCGACTTCGCGGGCATGAACGAAGGCTGGAAGATGTTCTTCAACACGGCCGAAACGCCCTCGACCACGGCACGCTCGGCCTTCCAGGCCGGTGCGCTCGCCGGCCCCAATTACCTCGTCGAGATCGAAGTGATCGCCGCCAAGAAGAAGTAAGCAATTCGCCCGGGCGCCCGATCGGTGCCCGGGCGATCACCAGAGGCCGAGCAGAGCACCGACCTCTGCCGCCACGGTTAACACGGCGATTGTCACCAGCACCCAGGTAACGCGCTCGTCGTTAGGACGCTCCCGAATTGCCCAATCTGCCGGGCGGCGGCGCAATATCCGCCCGTCATTCCCCTCTCTCGTCACGACCTCTTCTCCCGAGTCGATGGGGAGTAGCATCGCACGAAACAGGGATTTCGCTAATCCTCCGATGTTCGGGGCCGTTCCGGCTTGCGTGCCTTGGTCAGGTGCTCCTTCAACCGTCACCATCCCGTTCGATATCCGCCCCGACTGCGGACAATTTATCTTCCAGCCGCTCATAGCCGCGATCGAGGTGATAGATGCGCAGCACCTGCGTCTCGCCCTCGGCGGCCAGCCCGGCGAGTACCAGGCTCATCGAGGCGCGCAGATCGGTGGCCATCACCGGCGCGCCGACCAGCCCCTTGACGCCGCGGACCATCGCGGTGCGGCCATGAACCTCGATATCGGCGCCCATCCGTGTGAGTTCGGGCACGTGCATGTAGCGATTTTCGAAGATCGTCTCGGTCAGCACGCTGGTGCCCTCGGCCAGCGCCAGCATCGCCATGAATTGCGCCTGCATATCGGTCGGAAAAGCGGGATAAGGCGCGGTGGAAAGCGACAGGGCGCGCAGCGGGCCGTTGGTGCGGACGCGCAGCCCCTCCTCCTCCTCTATCACCTCGAGCCCGGCGCCGATGAGGCCCGAGAGGATCGCGCCCATATCCTCGGCGCGCGCGCCTTCCAGCAACAGATCGCCGCCGGTGATCCCGGCCGCGCAGGCATAGCTGCCCGCTTCGATGCGGTCCGGCATCACGCGATAATCGGCGCCGTGCAGCGCGGGCTTGCCCTGCACCAGCAACCGATCGGTGCCGATCCCCTCGATCTCCGCGCCCATCGCGACCAGGCAGCGGCAGAGATCGGCGATCTCCGGCTCGCGCGCGGCATTCTCGATCACGCTCTCGCCTTTGGCGAGCACGGCGGCCATCAGCACATTCTCGGTGGCGCCGACCGATACGATCGGAAAGGTCACGCGGCCCCCGGTCAGCCCGCCGGAGGGCGCGATCGCCTTCACATAGCCCGCGGCGAGATCGATCCGCGCGCCGAGCGCTTCCAGGGCCTTCAGGTGCAGGTCGATCGGGCGATTGCCGATCGCGCAGCCGCCGGGCATCGATACGCTCGCTTCCCCCGCCCGTGCCAGCAAGGGCCCGAGCACCAGGATCGAAGCGCGCATCTTGCGGACGATGTCATAGGGCGCCAGCGTCGAGGCGATCTCGCCGGCATGCAGCGTCATCGCGCGATCGTTGCTGATCGTCTGCCGCGCACCGGCGATGGTCGTCGATACCCCGAGCCCGTTGAGCAGGTGGCCGAAGCTATCGACATCGGCCAGCCGGGGCAGGTTCGATAGCGTCAGCATGCCATCGGTGAGCAAGGCACAGGGCAGCAGGGCCAGCGCCGCATTCTTGGCGCCCGAGATCGGCACCGTGCCCGAAAGGCGACGGCCGCCGCGAATGATGATGCGATCCATCAGCAGCCTTTAAGCGAGCGTTTCGCGCGCGTCATCTGGTGAGTGAGGTCCAAGAACGGCAGCGCCAATTGCTAGAGGGAGGCGGTCAGATTGAAGGCGCCATAAGCAGTCGTGCCGCGAGTATTGGTGTTGGGGGCATCCTTGAGGAACCTGCCGCGCACGAGCAAAACGCCGTCAAGTTCCAGGCGAAGAAACGCCGGGACGACCCACCAGCGAAGCCGGGCGTCAAATTGGTGACCGGCAAAGGCACCCGCGCGTCCGGTGGCGTCCCGAACCGAGGTCGTCGAAAAGCTGTCGGTGCGCTCCGCCAGCCATAGCGCGTGATAGGTGGCAAAGGCATCCCATCGCGGCGAGGGTGCAATCTCGATCCTTCCTCCCGGCGTTGCGACATTCGCGCGGCCAACCGCATTGTAGAGGCCGGCCGGGGCAAGGTCGGCACGCCGCATGCCGAATAGGGTATCAAAGCGCCCGTATGAGCCGCCGGCCCGATCACCGCTGGCATAATCATATTGGACCGACACCCGCGCCTTGAGCGATCCCGCCAGGGTGTAGCCGGTCGATGCGTGGAGGAACCATGCCGATACAGGCAGAGTCGCCGCTCCCGGCGCCGTGGATGCGCTGATCGAGCCGGATTGGTAGAAGCCTTCGATCTCGGCATCCCATGTCCTGCTGGCAGGCTCCCTGATCAGCCGCCCGCCGTAGGTGTCCAGCGAACGATCGCGTGTCGGGCGGCCGGCCAGATCATGCTCGCCCAAATGGTAATAGCTCGCCTCGATAGTCGCCGGTCCAAAAGCCTTGGACTTCGCAATAGTGCCGCCCCAGAGCACCAGATCAAAGCCCTCATGATCGAAAGCCACCGCATTGCTTTGCAGCGCGTCGGTATCGTCGGGCCGCCGCTGTTGCGGAAGCACGTAAATGATAGTCGCCGTAATGCCGCCGGGTGCCGACGTGTCGGCACGAAAGCCGGTATAGCCGCTCGTCGTGTTGCGATACTCGTCCGCGGCGACAAGGCGGCGCGATCCGATATTCAGGACGAATCGTCCGGCCTGAAAGGCGGCTTTCGCCTTCCCCACGGATCCCCTCCATCCGACATAGGCCTGTACCAGTTCAAGCGCATTCACCTCGCCCGTGGTGACAGGCGTCCGCGCATCTTCGCCATAGACACGGCTATCCCAAAGCTCGCCCGCTATCGTGAAGGCGCCAGCCTGATATTTTGCCAGCAGGTTGGTTCGCAGATTGATGAGATCATCACTGCGCCCATAACCTGCGCGGGGCTGGTTCGAGATCGCCTCATAGCGAAGGCGCATCGTTCCGGAGAGATCGAAGCCGTCGTCGGCGTGCACGAGCGACGGGCTGGCGCAGATCGCAATGCCGACAAGCCATTTCATCCTCATCCGCATTGCCCCCCGGTTTGCGTCACGGCGTATCGTCGCTAACGGGGCTCAGATCGAGGAAGATTGCGTTGCCATGCGCTTATGGCCGCTTTGCGTGTCGGCGTACGCAGGCGGTGCCCGCAAAACACGCGCCGCGCCGGATAAAGCTACGCCTTCTCCATCGTGCATTGCAGCGGGTGCTGGTTTTGTTTGGCGAAATCCATCACCTGCGTGACCTTGGTCTCGGCGACTTCATAGGTGAAGATGCCGCAGACGCCGACGCCCTTCTGGTGGACGTGCAACATCACCCGGGTCGCATCCTCGATGCTCATGCGGAAGAAGCGCTGCAGGCAGAGTACGACGAATTCCATCGGCGTGTAATCGTCGTTGAGCATCAGCACCTTATAGGGTGACGGCTGCTTGGTCCGCGTGCGCGTGCGGGTGGCGACGCCGGTGCCGGCGTCATCCACATCGCCGTCTTCACGGCGGCCTGCCATCATGACCTTCAACGAAGGGGCATCAATCATCGATCGGGAATCTCGGCCTCAAAGCGCATTCAAAGGATAAGGAAGCGGGGCCGGAATCGCAAGGTTCAGCGGGGCCGCAAACGTCGAAAGGCGGCTGCCCCGAAAGACAGCCGCCCAACGATCCGGCGCACTATGGCACGCCGCCCCCCGATAAACTGATTTAGAGCGTAACGGTCTTGATCTTCTCGGCCGCCACTGCGTAGCGGCTGGAGAGCGGCTGCACGACTTCGCCCGCCAGCTTCAGCATCGATTCGCTGACCTTGGTAGCCTCCGCCACGGCGCTTTCCAGCGACGTCTTGGCGAAATCGCTGTGCAGCTGGAAATATTCGGTGGGCGAACGCACCTGGGTCAGGCTCTTTAGCACAGCCATGGCGTTCTCGAAGCTCTTCTTGCTGTATTCGGCAACTTCCTGGCCCAGCGTCTCGCCACCCTTGGCAGCGATCTTGGCGGAAGCGACAACCGCTTCGGCATTGCCCTTGGCGAGATCGACGATCTCTTCACCCATTTTGGTGCTCTTCTCGAATGCGGTCTTGATGCGATCGTTCATGTCGCCGAACATCGCCTGAGCTTTTTCAACGGTGGGAATTTCGATCGTCGCCATCTTTTCAACTTCCTCTGTGAGCGCGGGCGCAGCCGCAGCTTCCGTTACGTCGCTAAGAACGGCCGGCGACGACACAGCCTCGATGATTTCAGCCGCTTCTGCAGCGGGAACAATCGCCGCCGTTTCGACAGCGGGCGCGGAAACTTTAGCGGTTTTCCGGGGTTTGCTCATTGGCTGTTCGATCTTTACCGACACACAAACCTCCTTGCTGCGTCGCACAATACCAAAACGGCGGACCGTTCGCAAATTATTTTTGTGCGCTGCAGCATTCGCGGAACTTCGCCGTTTTTTCGCATTCGCGGCACAATCTGGTAGCGCCGCTATATGACAATCGGCGATCGGATCGATGAAACCGGGCTGCTGCTGCGCGATGGCGGCGGTTTCCAGCTCCGCCGCGATTCTGGCGGGCGATACGAACTGCTCCTTCAGCGCATGCCGATTGATGAGGTGCAAAAGCAGGTGCGCGTTATCGGGCGCTACGCGGGCGACGATCAGATCGAGGTGGAGGGAATCCAGCTTGTCGGGCGCGGCGCCCAACCCGAATAGCCGGCTCCCGCTCACGGTTCGGACCCAAGCGCCTCCAACGCATCCAGCAACGGCAACTGACTGGTCAGCATCCGCTCGCGTGCTTGCGGAATCGTCATCCACCGCGCCTCGTCGACTTCGGGGAAGCTCTTTAGCGTGCCGCTGCGGGGCGGCCATTCCAGATCGAACATGTTGCTGCGAATCGCGGCGGCATCCAGATCCTGCTCCACAGCGAAGGCCACGACGATCTTGCCGCCGGCCTGCCGCACGTCGGCAAGCGGAACGAGCGGCGCGCGGATCTCGACGCCCAATTCCTCGGCCGCCTCACGCCGCGCCGCATCTTCGGCACTCTCGTCCGGCTCGATCATGCCTTTGGGGATTTGCCAGGCGCCGATGTCCCTGCTCCGCCAGTAAGGGCCACCGGGATGGACGAGCAGCACGCGCAATCCATCGCCGTCGCGGCGATACAGCAGGACGCCGGCGCTGCGTTTCGGCACCAGGCCTCAGCTTTTCTTATGCCGCGCCCGGAAGCGCGCCGCCCAGCCCGGTTTCTCTTCTTGAGCACCGCGCGCCACCACCAGTGCATCGGGCGCGACATCGCGCACCACCACCGATCCTGCCGCGACGATGGCGCCGTCGCCGATCGTCACCGGCGCCACCAGCGCACTGTTCGATCCGATGAAGGCGCGCGCACCGATCCGGGTGAGATATTTGCCGAACCCATCATAATTGCAGGTGATCGTGCCCGCGCCGATGTTGGTGCCGGGACCGATCTCGGCATCGCCGATGTAAGTGAGGTGATTGGCCTTGGCGCCCTCCCCCAGCTTCGCTTTCTTGATCTCGACGAAATTGCCGACATGTGCGTTCGCCCCCACCTCGGCCCCCGGCCTCAGTCGCGCGTAGGGGCCAATGATCGCACCGCTCGCCACGGTGGCGCCCTCGATATGGCTGAAGGCGTGGATGGTGACGCCGTCGGCGATCACCACGCCCGGACCGAACACGACATTCTGGCCGATCGTCACGTCTCGCCCGATCCGCGTATCGGCGGCGAACCACACCGTATCCGGCGCGAGCAATGTCGCGCCATCCGCCATCGCCGCCGCGCGCCGCTGGCGCTGCCATCCGGCCTCGACCTCGGCCAGTTCGGCGCGGCTGTTGACACCCGCGACCTCCGCCGGATCGGTCTCAATGACCGCCGACGCCTTGCCCTCCTCGGCGGCGAGCATGACGATGTCGGGCAGATAATATTCGCCGGCGGCATTGGCGTTGCCGACACGCTCGAGCAGCGGCCAAAGATCAGCGGCCCGCGCCGCCATCAGCCCCGAGTTGCAAAGATCGATCGCGCGCTCCTGCGGGGTCGCGTCCTTAAATTCGACCATCTTCACGATCCGATCGCCTTCCGCGACGATCCGCCCGTAGGCGAGCGGATCGGGCGGGCGGAAGCCGAGCACGACGATCGCGGGCGTGTCCGCTGCCTCCAGCCGATCGATCATCCGCGCCATCGTCTCCCGGGTGACGAGGGGTACATCGCCGTAGAGGATCAGCACGTTGCCATCGAAACCCGCGAGAGCCGCCTTCGCCTGCAGCACCGCGTGGGCCGTGCCCAACTGCTCCGCCTGCAGCGCCACCGTCAGCCCAAGCGGCTCGACAAAGGCCTCGATCTGCTCGCGCCGCGCGCCCGCGACGATAACGCTTCTCTCGGCGCCCAACGTCTGCACCGCATCGATCAGATGACCGAGCATCGGCTTGCCCGCGATCGGGTGCAGCACCTTGTGCGTATCGGATTTCATCCGCGTGCCCTGGCCGGCGGCGAGGATGATGGCGGCGAGCGGGGTCGGTTCGGTCATGGGCCTCCTCTGCCATCAAACACTTGCACCGGCCATATCGCTCGGGCTTAGGCACGGCCATGGCCGATTTTCCCTTTGATGTGGTCGCGTTCGATCTCGATGGCACGCTGGCAGACACCGCGCCCGATCTTACCGCCGCGCTCAATCATGCGCTGGAGCGGCTCGGCTATCCGCCCGTCTCAGCGCCCGACGTGCGCCATATGGTCGGCCATGGCGCGCGGGCGCTGCTGCGTCAGGGGCTGGCAGCTGCCGGCGTAAACGACGAGGAGACGGTCGATCTCGGCTTTCCGCTGTTCCTCGACTATTACGAGGCCCATATCGCCGATACGAGCCTGGTCTTTCCCGGCTGCGAGGCGGCGCTGGACGGACTGGCGGCGCGTGGCGTGGCGCTGGCGGTTTGCACCAACAAGCTTGAGCATCTCGCGCGCTCCTTCATCGATGCGATCGGGTGGACGAGTCGTTTTCCTGTCATCATCGGCGGCGATAGCTGCGGCGTGAGCAAGCCCGATCCGAAACCCTTGCTGGAGACGATCGCCCGCGCCGGCGGCGGCCGCGCCGCGTTCATCGGCGACAGCATCACCGATACGAAGACCGCAATCGCAGCGGGCGTGCCCTGCGTGGCGCTGACCTTCGGCTTCTCCGATCTTCCGCCGGAGCAACTCGGCGCAGACATCCTGATCGATCATTTCGACGCGCTCATCCCCGCGCTGGAGCGGCTCGGCTGAATGGCGCACGCGGGCAAAATCGTCACCGTCGAAGAGGATATGCCGGCGCTGCTCGATGCCTTCGATATGCCGCTGCTGCTGATCGACGGCTTCACCGTAGAGCGCGCCAACGCCGCCGCCCGCCGACTGCTCGGCACCTATGTCGAAGGCGAGGATTTGCGGCTGGCGATCCGCCATCCCGACGCCACCGGCCTGCTAAGCGGATCGGGTGAAGGATCGGCGCAATTGGGCGGCCTCGGCGATCCCGAGCGGCGCTGGGAGATGGAGGTGCGCCCACTGGGCCAGTCACGCCGCCTGGTTCGCCTGATCGATCATAGCCAGGCCGCTGCTGCCGAGCGGATGCGCACCGATTTCGTCGCCAACGCCAGCCACGAGCTTCGCACCCCGCTCGCCACGTTGATGGGCTTCATCGAAACGCTGGAAGAGGCGAACGGCACCAACGATGCCGCTATACGGATGCGCTTCTTGGGTATCATGGGCGGCGAAGCGCGGCGGATGCAGCGGCTGATCGACGATCTGATGTCCTTGTCGCGGATCGAGGCGGATCGCTACGTCCGCCCGCGCGAAAGCATCGATCTGGCCTCCACGGTCCGCGTCGCCTGCGCCGAGATCGAAGCCGGCGGCATTGCCGGGGGACGCCTGCGGCTCACCCTGCCGGATAGCCCGCTGCTCGCCCGCGCCGACAGCAGCCAGATTTCGCAACTGATTCACAATATCGTCGGCAACGCCCTGAAATACGGACGTGAGGGCGGCGAGGTAAAGGTCACTCTGCAAGCCGACGACGGCAGCGCGCTTTTGCTGGTCGAGGATGAGGGCGAAGGCATCAGCCGCGATCACCTCCCCCGCCTCACCGAGCGTTTCTACCGCGTCGATGCCGGTCGCAGTCGAGCGGTGGGCGGCACCGGGCTAGGGCTCGCCATCGTCAAACATATCGTCGAGCGGCACCGCGGCCGCCTCGATATCGCCAGCACGCCGGGCATCGGCACGCGCGTTTCGGTCGTTTTGCCGCGGGACGCCGAGATTCTGTAACAAAAGTCCTGTAACAATCCTGTCGTGCAAAGATTCTAGGCACGAAGGACATCATGGCGACCGTACCAAATATCCGATCCGCTGACTTCGATCTCGCCGAGCTGCGCCGGCTGGTGGCGGAAATGGGCGGGCTTGCCGAAGCCGCGATCGACGACGCCGTTGCAGCGCTGACCCACCGCGATACCGAGAGTGCCGCCGCGATCGTCAAGGCCGATCAGCGAATCGATGCGCTGGAAGCCGAGGTCGAACGCCGCGTCGTCCGCCTGATCGGTTTGCGCGCCGATCAGCCCGATGAACTCCGCGAGATCCTCGCCGCGCTTAAGATCGCGGGCGTGGTCGAGCGGATGGGCGATTATGCCAAGAATATCGCCAAGCGCGTGCCGCTCCTGGTGGAAGCGCGGGGAATCGAACCGCTGGCGATCCTGCCCGCAATGGCGCGCGCCACGTCCGAAATCGTCCACGCTGCGCTCGATACCTTTGCTGCGCGCGATGCTGAGGCGGCGGTCCGCGTTGCGCAATCGGACGCGCGGGTCGACGATTTCTACAACAGCCTGTTTCGCGCCTTGCTCACCTACATGATGGAAAACCCGCACAACATCACCGCGTCCGCGCACCTCCTCTTCATCGCCAAGAATCTCGAGCGGATCGGCGATCACGCCACCAACGTCGCCGAGATGGTCTATTTCGCCGCGACGGGGGAGCAGATGGGCGAGCGGACGCGCGGCATCGATACGCTCACGGACGGAAATTGAAGGCCATGACCACCGCTCACATCCTGCTGGTTGAAGACGATGCCGCACTCGCCGAGCTGATCATCTGGCATCTCGAACGCGAAGGGCACAGCATCGAGCAGACCGCCGATGGCGAGGAGGCTTTGCTGCGCGTCTCCGAATCGCATTTCGATCTGGTGCTGCTCGATTGGATGATCGAGGGGCTTTCGGGGATCGAGGTCTGCCGCCGCCTGCGCCGCATGCCGGAGACGCGCAGCACGCCGATCATAATGCTGACCGCGCGCGGTGAGGAAGAGGATCGGCTGCGCGGTTTCAACACCGGCGCCGACGATTACGTAACCAAGCCCTTCTCGCCCCGCGAGCTTGTGGCGCGCATCGCGGCGGTGCTGCGGCGGACGCGCCCCGCCATCAACGGCGAGCGGCTGGAATATAGCGGGCTGGAAATGGACCTCGCCGAGCATCGCGTCCGCCGCGACGGCCATGCGATCGCGCTGGGGCCCACCGAATATCGCCTGCTGCGGCACTTCCTCGAACATCCCGGTCGGGTCTTCTCGCGCGAACGGCTGCTCGACAGCGTCTGGGGGCAGGATAGCGATATTGAGTTGCGGACGGTCGACGTCCACATCCGCCGCCTGCGCAAGGCGATCAATTTGGGCGAGCGGCCGGATTTGATCCGCACCGTGCGCTCGGCGGGCTACGCGCTGGATGCCGAGGAAGTAGCTTAACAACTCGCCTCCCTTCCGGGGAGGGGGCTTCGGCACACCGCAATCCTGCTGTATTGTCTCATTAACACAGTAATGCTATTCGGCGCTCGAGGAGAGCCGACCCATGTACAGCGAAAGCGATATCGAAGCCGCCGTCGCTTCCGGAGCCTTGACGCCCGAAGCCGCCGCTGCGCTCCGCGCCAGCGTCGCGCAGAACCGCGCGTCGCCGCTGGTCGATGAGGAAAGCTTCCGGCTGATCACCGGCTTCAACGATATCTTTGTCTCGATCGCGGCGATCCTGCTGCTGGTTGCGGTCGGTTGGATCGGATCGAGCATCGGCGGCGCTTTCCTGCCCGCACCGCTCTCCCCCGAGATTGATCCGTTCGGGCCCGAGCAGGCCGCATTCCAGCGTCATATGGCGGCCAGCGCGCTGTTCGGCGGCGCATTCGTCGCGGCGACGAGTTGGATGCTCGCCGAATATTTCACGAGGGCCCGCCGCATGGCGCTGCCGAGCATTCTGTTGCTGGCGACCTTTGCGCTCGGCACCGCCGGCGCCTTGTTTGGTCTGGTGCAGGTGATCATGCCCGGTCTGCGCGATCAGGCCGCCGCGACATCGGCCGCCTTCGTCGGCATTTGCACCGCCGGCGCGATCTACCTTCACTGGCGCCGCTTCCACGTGCCGATCACCATCGCCGCGCTCACCGGCGCGCTGGTCAGCACCGTCATCAGCCTCACCTTCGCCGCCGTGCCCGCGTTGCTCAACGCCTGGCTCTGGATGCTGTTGGGCTCAGGTCTCTGCGTCTTCGCCTTCGCGATGTGGTGGGACATGAGCGATCGCACGCGGACGACGCGGCGGTCCGACGTCGCCTTCTGGCTGCACCTCGCCGCAGCGCCGATGATCGCGCATCCGATCTTCTGGCTGCTTGGCGTGATGAACGGCGAGGTGAATGCGGGCACCGCTTTGGTCGTAATCGGGCTCTACGTGCTGTTCGGGATAGTGGCACTGGCGATCGATCGCCGCGCGCTGCTCGTCTCCAGCCTGTTCTACGTGCTCTACGCGATGGAGGCTCTGTTCAAGCAGTTCGGCGCGGTCAGCCTCAATGTTGCGCTGACCGGGCTGGTGATCGGATCACTGCTGCTGATGCTCTCCGCCTTCTGGCACGTCGCGCGGCGGGTGGTGGTAAGCAAGCTGCCGTTAGACTGGCAAGCCAAGCTGCCCGCACTGGATCGGCCCGTGGTGGTGACGCCAAGACCGGCTTGATCCGATCGGTGCTCCGGCGAAGGCCGGAGCGCTGCCGACACGCGTCGCACTCCCCTTTCCAGCGCTCCGGCCTTCGCCGGAGCACTATGCACTTACTCTTCCACCAGCTTCATCAACTTGCGCTCCACCGGCGCCAGCACAGGGCCAAGCTCATGTCCGCGCTTGAGCACCGCACCGCCCTCACCGATCAGCGCCCATTGCCCCTGCCGTTGGCGGAGCGCGGGGCGTTTCTCGATGCGATATTCGGGCCGCTCGGCGGTGCGGCGGAAACAGGCGAAGCTCGCCGCATCCTTGCCGAAGTGGATCGCATAATCCTTCCAATGGCCCGCCGCGACCATCCGGCCATAGAGGCCGAGGATGCGATCAAGCTCGACGCGGTCGAACGCGACCTGCGGCTCGCCGGCGCGGGGAAAGGGGGTGACGACGCCCATCAGGCCGATTGGCGATCCGCTTCGTCAGACCGATCGCCGCGCGCCTCGATCAGCTCGGCGAGCTTGGCGCGCAGCGTTTCCACCTCACACCGAAGGATCTCGAGCTGCTGCGTGGCAGGATCGAACCGCTCGCTGCACGGCGTGCCATAGGGCACGAAATGCTGCAGCGTGTCCGCATCGACCAGCGTCGATCGCGCCGGAATACCGACCATCGTCGCGCCCGGCGGCACATCGCGCGTCACCACCGCATTGGCGCCGATGCGCGCGCCCTTCCCCACCGTGATCGGCCCCAGCACCTGCGCGCCCGATCCGATGATAACGTCATCCTCGATCGTCGGATGGCGCTTGCCGGCGATGCCGTTGGCAGGATTGGTGCCGCCCAAGGTGACGTTCTGATAGATGGTGACATTGTCGCCGATCACCGAGGTCTCCCCGATCACGCTGAAGCCATGGTCTATGAACAGCCCGCTGCCGACAATGGCGCCCGGATGGAGGTCCGTCGCAGTGAGAAAGCGCGAGATATGGTTGACCAGCCGCGCCAGGAACCACAGATCGGCCTCGAACAGCCAGTGCGCCACGCGGTGCAGCGCCAGCGCCCAGACGCCCGGATAGATCAGGATCTCCCACCGCGACCGCGGCGCGGGATCGCGCGCCTTAATCGAATCGAGATAGGCAATCAGTTCCCGCTGCATCGGCGTCGTGCTCCCTGAAACGTCGATCTAGGGAGCGCCGATGCCAATTGCCAGAGGCTCGTCCGGCGCAAAGGCGGCGATGGCGCGCAGCCGTTCGCGGTCGAGCAGGTGGATATGGCCGCGATGGCCGCCGATCAGCCCCGCCTTCCGCCAGCGCGCCATGATCCGGCTGACGGTCGGCAGCGTCGTCGCGCTCATATCGGCGACATCCTGACGCGAGAGCGGAAGATCGATCACGCCCTCAATGGGCGCGGCAATACCGCTCGCCCGACACAAGGCACGCGCGATCCGTTGCTCCACAGGGGCGGTCGACACCTCCTCCAGCCGCTCGATCATCCGCACGGCATAACGGGCGACGACGCTGGAGACGTTGGCGGACAGCGCGGGATCGCCGGCCATGATCGTTCGAAGCACATCCAGCGGCCAGACGATGATCTCGGTGGCGATATGCGCGCTGACCATCGCGGACTGCGGCATCTCGCGGGCGGCGTTCAAGGTGCCGATCGGTTCTCCAGGACCGAGCAGCGCCAGCGTGATCGGCGTGCCGTCCTCGGTGGCGCGCCATACCTTGACCAGACCGCTATCGACCAGAATCAGCGATGTCGCGGGATCGCCCTGCCGAAAGATTACGTCCCCGGCCGCGAGTTGCCGACGCTGCTCAACGGCCTCGAGGGCACGCCGCGAGGCTTCGGCGGTGCCGGCAAAAAGCATGGCCTTGGTGAACGACGATGGCATGGCCGCGACATCCCTGCCCGACCCTTGTCTCAGGCTGATCGAATATATCAGCTTACGCTATTTGCTCCACGACAAATATGGCTCAGCCAAGCGCGGGGATATCGTGCGGTGCACCGGGTGCCAGCGCATGTGGGCGGCGCAGTCGGCGAAGGCGATCGACCCTTCCCTCGCCGAGCCAGCGTACCACTAGCCGGTCACCCTCGAACCGCGCGGCGCAGTGCCGCGGCGGCAATCCGTCTTGCATCCGTCGAGTAAGATCGAAGGTGAAGCCGTCGGCGGTTCGCCTGATCGCCGGATGAAACACCGAACAGCCACCCTCGCAGACCGCCAGATCGATGGTGCGGGCATCGGCCACGGCGATCCGCAATTCGATCCCGCCATAATCGCCGGACTGACGCGCTGCGACAACGTCTCCCCAGATGCCGGGATGGAGGGAAGCCGAGGCAAGCGCGAGAGCGAGCAAGACCATGGCCGATCAATCGACAAGGCTCGGGAAAGTTGCTTTGCCGACGCCGCCAGATCAGGCGGCGACGGCGCTCCCGGCCATCGCCTCGCGCACCGCTGCCACGGCCTCTGCCGCCTTGGCGCCGTCGGGCCCGCCGCCCTGCGCCATGTCGGGACGGCCGCCGCCGCCCTGCGCGCCCAACGCGGCGACCGCGCGCTTGACGAGATCGACCGCGGAAAGACGCGCGACAAGATCGTCGGTGACGCCCACCGCGACGGTGGCGCGGCCATCCTTGGTCGCGACCACGACGGCGACACCCGAGCCGAGCCGAGCCTTGGCTTCGTCGACCAGGCCGCGCAGGCCCTTGGGATCGAAATCCGCGAGTATCTGGCCGTAGAAAGCCGTACCCGCCACCTGTTCGGGCGCGTTCGCTTCGGCCTTACCCGCGCCGCCGCCTAACGCGAGCGCCTTCTTGGCTTCGGTTAGTTCGCGTTCCAGTCGCCGCCGTTCCTCGACCAGCGTGGCGATGCGCGCGGGCACCTCATCAGGCGTGGTCTTGAGTGTCGCGGCGGCTTCACGCAGCCGCTCCTCGCGGCCGGCGAGATAGAGCCGCGCCGCCTCGCCGGTCAGCGCCTCGATGCGCCGGACACCGGACGAAACCGCGCTTTCCGTAACGATCTTGAACAGGCCGATATCGCCCAAGGCACCGACATGGGTGCCGCCACACAGCTCGACCGACCAGCTCTGCTCGACGCCCTTGCCCATCGACAGCACGCGGACCTCGTCGCCATATTTCTCACCGAACAGCGCCATCGCGCCCGCGGCGATGGCGTCGTCGGGGGTCATCAGGCGGGTGGTGACAGCATCATTCTCGCGGATGTGCCGGTTCACCTCGGCTTCGATCCAGGCAATGTCTTCGCCCGTCAGCGGCTTGGGATGCGCGAAATCGAAGCGCAGGCGATCGGCGGCGACGAGGCTGCCCTTCTGCGAGACATGCCCGCCCAGCCGCTGCCGCAAGGCGGCGTGCAGCAGGTGCGTCGCGCTGTGGTTGGCGCGCAGTTGCGAACGGCGCGCAACATCGACCGCGAGATGGATCGCATCGCCGACTTTGATCGATCCGCCAGTGACCTTGGCCTTGTGCGCATGCAGACGCCCGAGCGGTTTGGACGTATCGCCAATATCGGCCGAGAAGCCACTGTCATTATTGGCTTTTCCGGCATCGCCCTGCTGGCCGCCGCTTTCGCCATAGAAAGGCGTCTGGTTGGTGAGGATTACCACTTCTTCGCCCGCCAGCGCGGCATCGACGCGCGCGCCATCCTTGACCAGCGCAATGACCTGCGCATCGCCCTCATGCCCCGAATAGCCGATGAATTCGGTGCCGCCGTGCTCCTCGGCGATATCGAACCAGATATCGTCGCTGGCCTTGTCGCCCGATCCTTTCCAGGCGGCGCGCGCCGCGGCCTTCTGCTCCGCCATCGCCGCATCGAAGCCCGCGCGATCGACGGTCATGCCCTGCCCGCGCAACGCATCCTCGGTGAGATCGTAGGGAAAGCCGAACGTATCATAGAGCTTGAACGCGGTGGCGCCGGGCAGCGTGCCGCCATCGGGCATTGTCGCGGTCGCCTCATCGAGCAGGCGCAGGCCGTTGGCGAGCGTCTGGCGGAAGCGGATTTCCTCCAGCTTCAGCGTCTCCTCGATCAGCGGCTGCGCGCGGACCAGCTCGGGATAAGCCGCGCCCATCTCGGCCACCAGCGCGGGCACCAGCCGATGCATGAGCGGCTGGGCCGATCCGAGCAGGTGCGCATGCCGCATCGCGCGCCGCATGATCCGGCGCAGCACATAGCCCCGCCCCTCATTGGCCGGCAGCACGCCGTCGGCGACGAGGAAGCCCGACGCGCGCAGATGATCGGCGATCACCCGGTGCGAGGCGGTGTTGTCGCCATCGGTGGCGCTCTTGGTCAGCTCGCCCGAGGCGGCGATCAGCGCCTTGAACGTATCCGTATCGTAATTGTCGTGGACGCCCTGCAGCACCGCCGCGATCCGCTCCAGCCCCATGCCGGTATCGATGCTCGGCTTGGGCAGCTCGCCGATTTGGACGTCATTCTCCTGCACGAACTGCATGAAGACGAGATTCCAGATCTCGACGAAACGGTCGCCGTCCTCCTCCGGTGATCCCGGCGGGCCACCCCAGATATGATCGCCATGATCGTAAAAGATTTCGGAGCAGGGTCCGCACGGCCCATCCGATCCCATCGCCCAGAAATTATCCTTGGTCGGGATGCGGATGATGCGCTCTTCGGGCAGGCCGGCGATCTTCTTCCACAGATCGAACGCCTGATCGTCGGTATGATAGACCGTCGCGGTCAGCTTGTCGGGGTTCAGCCCCCATTCCTTGGTCAGCAGGGTCCAGGCATGGGTGATCGCCTCTTCCTTGAAATAATCGCCGAACGAGAAATTACCGAGCATTTCGAAGAAGGTATGATGCCGCGCGGTATAGCCGACATTATCGAGATCGTTGTGCTTGCCGCCGGCGCGAACGCACTTCTGGCTGCTGGTCGCGGTCGAATAGGGCCGCGTCTCCAGCCCGGTGAAGACGTTCTTGAACGGCACCATGCCCGCGTTGACGAACATCAGGGTCGGATCGTTGTGCGGCACCAGCGGCGCGGAGGGCACGATGCGGTGGCCCGCGCTCCCGAAGTAATCGAGGAAGGACCGGCGGATATCGTTGGTCGATGTCATAGCATGCGACTTAGGCGAGCGCCCCTCCCTTCTCAAGCATGGCCGTGGCATCGGCGGTATGCAGCGCTAAAGCAGCGATCGTGTTCGCCATTCTCGCCGCCATTTTCCCGGTTTTTGCGCTGATCGGCGCCGGTGCGCTGTTCGGGCGGATGCGCAAGGTCGGGCCGGGCGGCGTGGCCGTGCTCAACGGCTTCACGGTCTCGCTGGCGCTGCCGGCCCTGTTATTCCGATCGCTGGCGGTGGGTGATTGGCGGCAGCTCGATCAGCCCGCGTTCGTGCTGGCGTTCGGGGGCGGCGCCGCGATCACCTTCCTGATCGCCTTTTTCCTGGCGCTGCCGGGCGCACGCAACGGCGCCGATCGCTCGCTGGCGGCGCTGGCAGCGAGCTATTCCAACACCGCCATCATCGGCCTGCCGCTGATGGCGGGGCTGATCGGCCCGGTCGGCACCGAGGCAGCGGTGATCGCCAGCCTGCTGACCGTCTCGCTCCTGCTTGCTATCGCGGTGCTAATCGTAGAGATCGCCGGCCAGCAGAAGGCGAGCCTAGGCCGCGCGGTGCTGACCGTCTGCAAGGCCCTCAGCCGCAACCGTTTGATCGTGGCGGCGATCCTGCTCGCGGCGCTGCCCACGGGGACGGGATCGTTCATGCTAGCGGAGCTTTACGGGCGCGAGGCGGCGTTGGCGTCGCGGACGATCCTGATTTCGACGGTGCTGGGGGCGGTGACGATTGCGGTGCTGGCGCGGGGTGTTGCTCTAAAAGGACCGTTCGCCCTGAGCTTGTCGAAGGGCTGTACTTCTTAGGTTGTATCGACATTTAGGATTCCAAAAGGGTTTGATGTCTGATTCATGAGGTTCCGTGTTGAGACGCGGAGCGGACGATGGGGATCAAACGG
>NZ_JAAOZC010000002.1:0-117500 GCF_011761305.1 Sphingomonas vulcanisoli
GGGGGGGGTGGTGGCTGGGTATGTTGGTGTCGTCGTTGTCGTGTTGGTGGGTTGTTGTGGCTTTGTTTTTTTTTTTTTTTTTTTTTTTTTTTTTTATTCCCCCCCCCCCCCCGGGGGGGGGGGGGGGGGGGGGGGGGGCCCCCCCCCACGCCCGAGACTGTTGCGCATCCCGTTCCCGACTCCCCCACCCCCCGACCCCCTCCCCTGAAGGGGAGTGGGAGATATGAAGCGCCTTGCCATCTATTGCGGCTCAGCCTCGCCCGCAGACCCTTGCTTCATCGACTCCGCCCGCCACGTCGGCCGCTCGCTCGCCGAGCGCGGCATCGGCGTGGTCTATGGCGGCGGGCGGCTCGGGCTGATGGGCGCCATCGCGGATAGCGCATTAGAGGCAGGCGGCGAGGTGATCGGGATCATCCCGACCGCGCTGGTCAATTTGGAGGTCGCGCATCGCGGGCTGACCGAGCTGCAGGTGGTCGAGACCATGCACCAGCGCAAGCAGGCCTTCACCGATCTTTCGGACGGCTTCATCACCTTGCCCGGCGGCACCGGCACGATGGACGAATTGTGGGAGGCGCTGAGCTGGGCGCAGCTCGGCTATCATACCAAGCCGGTCGGGCTGCTCAACGTCGCAGGCTATTATGACGGGCTGCTGACCTTCGCGGAAAAGATGTCCGAGGTCGGCTTCCTCCGGCCCCAGCACCGCGACATCCTGATCGCGAGCGACGATCTCGACGATCTTCTGGCCAAGATGGCCGCGCAGCAGCCGCTGACCACGATCACCCAGATGAAGGCGAGCCAGCTTTGAGCGGCGAAAAGCCCCTCCCCTTCAGGGGAGGGGTTGGGGGTGGGGGCGAGCGAAGCGAGCTTCTTGCCCGACTCCCCCACCCCAACCCCTCCCCTGAAGGGGAGGGGCTTAGAAAAGAGCTCGTCGCGGCGGCTAAAGTCTCGATCGACAAAGGCTCCAAGAGCTTCGCGCTGGCCTCCAAACTGTTCGCGCCCGATCTGCGCGAGCGCGCGTGGCTGCTCTATGCCTGGTGCCGCGCCTGCGACGATATCGCCGATGGCCAGGAGATGGGCCACGGCATGACCGCCGTATCCGACGCGCCCGCCCGGATCGAGGCGATGCGGGCGCTGACCGCGCGCGCGCTGGCGGGCGAGCGGACGGGGGAGCAGGCGTTCGATGCGCTGGGCATCGTCGCCGCCGAATGCGTGATCCCGGCCTCGCTGCCGTTCGATGTGATCGAGGGGTTCGCGCTCGATTCGGTCGGGTGGCAGCCGCAGACCGAGAGCGATCTCTATCGGTATTGCTACCATGTCGCGGGCGCGGTGGGGGTGATGATGGCGCTGGTGATGGGCGTGCGGCCGGACGAGACCGACACGCTGGACCGCGCGTGCGATCTCGGCATCGCCTTCCAGCTCGGCAATATCGCGCGCGATATCGGTGAGGATGCAAGCGTCGGCCGCTGCTATCTGCCGCGCGACTGGCTGGCCGAGATCGGGATCGCGCCGGATGCGGTGATGGCCGATCGCGCGAAGCTGGCGGTGCTCGGCGAGCGCCTCGCCGATCGCGCGGCGCTCTATGAAGCGAGCGCACGGGCGGGTGCGGCGCGCTTGTCCTATCGATCGGCTTGGGCGGTACTCGCGGCGGCGGGCATCTACGGCGGCATCGCGCGCGAAGTGGCGCGGCGTGGGGCGCGGGCATGGGATGCGCGGGTCAGCACATCCCGGGCACAAAAGCTGCGCTGGGCGGCCATAGCGGCGGTGGATGCGTGGCGAGCCGAGCCGGCGTTCGATCGAACCGCGCTCTGGACCCGCCCACGAACGAGCAACATTTCGTAACTGGAATTGCCGGAGATCCCCCTCAATAGGGTGCGGTCATGCGTAAGATCCTGTTCGCCGCCGCCGCCCTCTGCTCCGCCACCGCCGCCTCCGCCGAAACCACCCAGGATGGGCAGCTATGGGGCAACGTCACGCTGATGAGCAGCTTCGGCAAGCGCGGGCTTTACTTCCTGGAGGCACAACCGCGCTTCGCCGACGGCGCGACACGGCTCAGCCAGTTGCTGCTTCGCGGCGGGATCGGGCTGCAGGTGACCGATAACCTCGGCGTCTATGCGGGCTATCTCCATATGCTCGTACCGGTCGCGGGGGGGCGGGACAATAATGAGGAGCGGCCGTTCATCCAGCTGATGTGGCAGATGGGTGAGGTCGCCGGGGGCAAGCTTTCCACGCGCACCCGGATCGAGCATCGTAGCTTCTCCCGCCGGCCGGGCGACGTGGTGCGGGTGCGATCGATGATTCGATGGAGCCACGCATTGACGGAGGGCAAGACTCCCCGCGCGCTGCTGTGGGCCGAGCCGTTCGTGGCGCTCAATTCGCAATTCTGGAGCGCGCCTGCGGGCCTCGATCAGCTCCGCAGCTTCGTTGGGCTGGAGCTGCCGCTGGCGGGCAAATCCACATTGGAAGCAGGCTATATGAACCAGGCGCTCAACGATCGCGGACCCAACAACCGGATGAACCACATCGCGTCGTTCACCCTCTTCATCCGTCCCTAGCGCGGCGCCCGCACCCCTGCCCGCTCGCGCCGCTTCAACTCCGCCTTGAGCGCCTCGGGTTTGGGCGCGACTAGGAAGCCGAAGCTCACCGTGCCCGCCTTGGTCTCCACCGCATGGTGCAGCCGGTGCGCCTGGACGATGCGCTTCATATAGGGCGATCGCGCGACATAACGGCCGGGCAGGCGCTGGTGGACGATCCAATCGTGGAAGCCGAAGTAGATCGCGCCATAACCAGCGATGCCAGCCCCGATCCAGATGAACCCCGGCCACCAGTGCCAGCGCACCCCGCCCGCCAGCAGCACGATCGACGGCAGCGCGAAGATCACCGCATAGAGATCGTTGAGCTCGAACGCGCCCGCGCGGTGGCGGTGATGGCTTTCGTGCAGAAACCAGCCGGGACCATGCATCACCCAGCGGTGCGCGGCATAGGCCACGCCCTCCATCAGGGCGATGGTGCCGAAAAAGAGCGCGAGGCCGGCAGCGATAGACATGCTGCCCCCTTACCCCGGTGATTGTGCAAGTGCGAGGGCCGCGCTTGCCTTTACTCGCCGGTATATGCTTTAGGCGCGGCAATTCCGGGCCAGAGTCCCGCGCGCCTCAAGGGAGATACCCCCCGCATGAACATCCATGAATATCAGGCCAAGGAAGTTCTGGCCAAGTTCGGCGTCGCCATTCCCAAGGGCTTCGCGGCGCTGAGCGTCGAGGATGCGGTGAAGGCCGCCGAGCAGCTTCCCGGGCCGCTCTATGTGGTGAAGGCGCAGATCCATGCGGGTGGGCGCGGCAAGGGCAAGTTCAAGGAGCTGGGCCCTGACGCCAAGGGCGGCGTCCGCCTCTCCAAGACGCTGGACGACGTCCGCACCAATGCCGGTGAGATGCTCGGCAACACGCTGGTGACGATCCAGACCGGCGAAGCGGGCAAGCAGGTCAACCGTCTCTACGTCACCGATGGCGCCGATATCGCCAAGGAATATTATCTCTCGATGCTCGTCGATCGCGCGTCGGGCCGCATCGCGATGGTCGTCTCCACCGAGGGCGGCATGGATATCGAAGCGGTGGCGCATGATACGCCCGAGAAGATCCAGACGATCACGATCGATCCCGCCGAGGGCTTCCAGCCGCACCATGGCCGCGCCGTCGCCTTCGCGCTCAAACTCAAGGGCGATCTCAACAAGCAGGCGGCCAAAGTCGCCGAGCAGCTCTACAACGCCTTCCTCGCCACCGACATGGCGATGCTGGAGGTCAATCCGTTGGTCGAAACTACCGACGGTCAGCTGCTGGTGCTCGATGCCAAGGTGAGCTTCGATTCGAACAGCCTCTACCGCCACCCCGATATTCTCGCGCTGCGCGACGAGACCGAGGAGGATCCGGCCGAGGTCGAGGCAAGCAAGTACGACCTCGCCTACATCAAGCTGGATGGCGACATCGGCTGCATGGTCAACGGCGCCGGGCTGGCGATGGCGACGATGGACATCATCAAGTTGAACGGCATGTTCCCGGCCAACTTCCTCGATGTCGGCGGCGGCGCCAACAAGGAGAAGGTGACCGCGGCGTTCAAGATCATCCTCCAGGATCCGAACGTGAAGGGCATATTGGTCAACATTTTCGGCGGCATCATGAAGTGCGACGTCATCGCCGAAGGCATTGTCGCCGCCGCCAAGGAAGTGAACCTTTCGGTGCCGCTGGTCGTCCGCCTCGAAGGCACCAACGTCCAGCTTGGCAAGGAGATCATGGCGAATTCGGGCCTGCCGATCGTCCCCGCCGATGATCTGGGCGACGCCGCCAAGAAGATCGTCGCCGAGGTGAAGAAGGCGGCGTAACGCTTGATCAATCGGTGAGTTTGCAAAGTGCGGTTTCGCAACTTTGCAACTTCACATTTGCATTCGCTGTCGAAGCTTGGAAGCGGAGACGTGAGGCGGCGAGTGCAGCCGTTTAAGAGGATGCGTCGATGAAGATCCTGGTGCCCGTAAAGCGGGTGATCGATTATAATGTGAAGCCGCGGGTGAAGATGGACGGCAGCGGCGTCGATCTCGCCAACGTCAAAATGAGCATGAACCCGTTCGACGAGATCGCGGTCGAGGAAGCGATCCGGCTCAAGGAAAAGGGCGTCGCGACCGAGATCGTCGCGGTATCGATCGGCGTGCAGAAGGCGCAGGATACGTTGCGCACCGCGCTGGCGATGGGCGCCGATCGCGCGATCCTGGTGCAGACCGATGACGAGGTCGAGCCGCTGGGTGTCGCCAAGATTTTGAAGGCGGTGTTCGATGAGGAGCAGCCCGGCCTGGTGCTGCTCGGTAAGCAAGCAATCGACGACGACAGCAACCAGACCGGCCAGATGCTGGCGGCGCTGACCGGGCGCCCGCAGGGCACGTTTGCCTCCAAGGTCGAGGTATCGGGCGATACGGTGGCGGTGACGCGCGAAGTCGATGGCGGGCTGGAGACGGTCAGCCTCAAGTTGCCCGCGATCGTCACCACCGATCTGCGCCTCAACGAGCCGCGCTACGCCTCGCTGCCCAACATCATGAAGGCCAAGAGCAAGCCGCTCGTCGCCAAGATGCCCGCCGATTACGGCGTCGACATCACGCCCCGGCTCAAGACGCTCAAGGTCGCCGAGCCGCCCAAGCGGGTGGCGGGCGTCAAGGTCGCCGACGTCGATGAGCTGGTCGGCAAACTCAAGGCGTTGGGAGTCGTGGCATGAGCGTGCTGGTCTGGGTCGAGCATGAGGGCGGCGCGGTCAAGGACGCGACGCTGTCCGCCGTCACCGCCGCAGGCCAGCTCGGCGAGGTCCATGCGCTGGTCGCGGGCGCGGGTGTCGGCGGGGTCACCGAGGCGGCCGCGAAGATCGCGGGCGTCGCCAAGGTGCTGGTCGCCGATAATGCCGCGTTCGATCACGCGCTGCCCGAGAATGTCGCGCCGATGATCGTCGAACTGATGGCCGGCTATGATGCGTTCGTCGCGCCTGCCACCTCGATCGGCAAGAATGTCGCGCCGCGCGTCGCCGCGCTGCTCGACGTGATGCAGCTGTCCGACATCCTCTCGGTGGAGAGCGCCGACACGTTCACCCGCCCGATCTATGCGGGCAACGCCATCGCCACCGTCCAGTCGAGCGACGCCAAGAAGGTGATCACCGTGCGCGGCACCGCCTTCGCCAAGGCGGAACGCGAAGGCGGCTCGGCCACGATCGAGCCGGTCTCGGCGGGCAGCGATTCAGGTCTGGCGAGCTTCGTCGGCGCGGAGATCAGCAAATCGGAACGGCCCGAGCTGACCAGTGCGAAGATCATCGTCTCGGGCGGCCGTGCGCTGGGCTCCAGCGAAACCTTCCACGAGCTGATCGATCCGCTCGCCGACAAGCTCGGCGCGGGCGTCGGCGCCAGCCGCGCGGCGGTGGATGCCGGCTATGCGCCCAACGATTATCAGGTCGGCCAAACCGGCAAGATCGTCGCCCCCGAAGTCTATGTCGCGGTCGGCATCTCCGGCGCGATCCAGCACCTCGCCGGCATGAAGGATTCAAAGACGATCATCGCCATCAACAAGGATGAGGACGCCCCGATCTTCCAGGTGGCGGACATCGGCCTGGTAGGCGACCTGTTCAAGATCGTGCCGGAGCTGACCGGGAAGCTGTAAGGCTGGCTCGGGAGCTCTCATCGTCATTCCCGCGCAGGCGGGGATGACGGTGGATTTGGGATACGGCCCGCGCCTTCCTCGTTAGACCCTCATGATCCGCCGCCGCCTCACGATCACCGGCAAGGTGCAGAATGTCTGGTATCGCGCCTGGTTCGCCGAGCGGGCGGCGGGGCTGGGGCTGGATGGCTGGGTGCGCAATCGAGCGGATGGCAGCGTTGAGGCGGTGGTGCAGGGGCCGAGCGAGACGATCGATGCGATGGTGCGGCTGGCGTGGGAGGGATCGCCGGCGTCGCGGGTGAGCGATGTTGTGGTGAGTGACGATGCGCCCGCAGAGGTGCTGAGCGGGTTCGAGACGCGCGCGACATTCTAGGGTTTGGATGCCTAAATCCTCCCCTGCAAGGGGAGGTGGCAGCCCGCAGGGCTGACGGAGGGGTGTCACCCTCACGATACCGGGATACCCCTCCGACGCGCTTCGCTCGCCACCTCCCCTTCCAGGGTAGGATTTTGCATGACGATGCCGGCGCGGCGATCCTAAAGGGGCTTATGCCCGATTTTGTCCTCCGCCTCACCTGCGCCGATCAGCCGGGGATCGTCGCTGCGATATCCGGCGCGCTGTTCGCCGCCGGCCATACGATCCTCGACGCCCAGCAGTTCGACGATCTGCTGACCGGTCGCTTCTTCGCGCGCATCCGATTCCGTCCCGTTACGGGCGGGGACGATCTGGCGGCACTCCGGGCGGAGATCGCGCCTGTGGCTGAACAGTTCGCGATGGAGTGGCGGCTGCGCGATGCCGCCGCGCCGCAGAAGGTGATGCTGCTCGTCTCGCGCTTCGATCATTGCCTGGCCGATCTGTTGTACCGCTGGCGGACCGGCGAGCTGGCGATGACCCCGGTCGGTATCCTCTCGAACCACCCTCTCGAGACCTTCGATCATCTCGATTTCAGCGGTATCCCGTTCCATTATCTGCCCGTTTCCAAGCAGGACAAGCCCGCGCAGGAAGCGCGGATCAAGGCCCTGGTCAGCGAGAGCGGCGCCGATCTTGTCGTGCTCGCCCGCTATATGCAGATCCTGTCGGACGATCTCGCGGGCTTCCTCTCGGGCCGCTGCATCAACATCCACCACAGCTTCCTGCCCGGCTTCAAGGGCGCCAAGCCGTATCATCAGGCGCATGGCCGCGGCGTGAAGATCATCGGCGCGACCGCGCATTACGTCACCGCCGATCTCGACGAAGGGCCGATCATCGAGCAGGATATCGAGCGCGTCAGCCACCGCGACACGCCCGAGGATCTGATCCGCAAGGGCCGCGATATCGAGCGGCGCGTGCTGGCGCGCGCGGTGCGCTACCACCTCGACGATCGGGTGTTGCTGAATGGCGCGACGACGGTAGTCTTCCCCGAATAGAAAAGGCCGCCCGGAACCCGGACGGCCTTCTTTGTTCGGCGCGGCAGCGCCTCAGTTCTTGGGCGCGATCACCATCAGCATCTGACGGCCTTCCATGCGCGGGAACTGCTCGACCTTGGCGACTTCGGCGGTGTCCGCCTGGACACGCTGGAGGACGAGCATCCCGAGCTGGCCATGCGCCATTTCACGGCCGCGGAAGCGCAGGGTGCATTTCACCTTGTCGCCCTCTTCGAGGAATTCGAACACCTTCTTCATCTTGGTGTTGTAATCGTGATCGTCGATGTTCGGACGCATCTTGATCTCTTTGATCTCCTGCGTTTTCTGAGACTTGCGGGCGATGTTCGCCTTCTTCTGCGTCTCATACTTATATTTGCCGACATCGAGGAACTTGGCGACGGGCGGATCGGCGTTGGGCGAAACCTCCACCAGATCGAGGCCGATCTCCTTGGCCTGCTCCATCGCTTCGCGCGTGTACATCACGCCCAGATTCTCGCCGTTCTCGTCGATCACCCGCACCTTCTGGCTCTGGATGAACTCGTTGAAGCGGGGGCCGTTCAGCGGCAGCGGCGGCGCGCCCAGCGGGCGGCGCATCATCGGGGGTGGTATAGCGCTATCTCCATATGTGGCGGCACCATGCCGCGAACAAGCGTGCAATATAGGCTTTCGAGGACCATTTTGAAAGGGCGGGTTGGACCGCCATTCCCGAGATCAATCCTCCCCCGCCAGGGGGAGGTGTCAGCGTAGCTGACGAAGGAGGAGGCCTGCGGATCGTTGATCCTTCGCGTCCGCCCCCTCCGACGCGCTTTGCGCGCCACCTCCCCCTGGCGGGGGAGGATATATCTCCTCAATCGATCTGGCCGATGCCATCGCAGCTAAGATCGAAAGCGGCGAGCCCCAGATCCAGCAGCGCCGCGAGATTGGGGATCTCCATCAGCTGATCGATCGGCTCCTCGGCATCGGGATCGCGCGCCGCTTCCAGCGCTTCCGCCCATTCGGAGGCATCGTAGGTGCCGCGGCCGACCCAGGCGAGCGCGAGGATCTCCTGCACCTGATCATCGCCGAGATCATCGAGCAGCGCGAAAATCTCCTCCTCCACCGCTTCGTTGGCATCATCGTCCATCACCGCGAATTCATCGTCCGAATCGGTAGGATCCGCTTCGTCGTCGCTGTCGTTGTCTGGAACCTGCGCCTCCATCTCGCGCGCGCGGATGATGAGGCGGCAGATTGTTTCTAGCGGTGTATCCAGTTCCATGGGTCGCCCTCTCGCAAATTTCACCAAAGCATCGGGCGGCGAACGACGCGATCGCGTGGGAGTTCCTTGACCGCATCTGTGAGCATTCCTATAGGCGCCCGTCCCTCTTAGGGGCGGAGTAGCTCAGCTGGTTAGAGCACGGGAATCATAATCCTGGGGTCGGGGGTTCAAGTCCCTCCTCCGCTACCATCAATGACCCCCGACGATGGGAAACTCCCCTCCTTGGGGATTGTTGGGCTTCTGCCATGCCGATGACGGCGTGCAGCGAGCCGGTGACCTCGATCGCATTGTGGTCCTCGGCCGGCGTGACGACGATCCGATCGATGAGCCCGCGCACTTTGCCCGCGCTTGTGGCGTCGTTGACTTCCCGGCTGCGCAGCGTCTGCGCCAGGCTGGCGATCTGCTTCCGGTACGCGTCGACGATCTGCGGGTGGAGCGCGATCACAGACGGCGCCTGCAGCTCGCTTAACGCAGCCTCGAGGCGCTCCCGCTCCTGCTGCTTGGCCGTCAGCGCTTCCTTGACCTGGGCAAAGCCGCTCGCGCCGTCGGCGATCGCCGCGACCAGGCGATCGATAGCCTCGTCGATCGCGCGGAGCTTGCGCTCAAGATGCGCCCGCACGGCGCCATCCGAGCGGCGGATCCGCGTTTGTTCGTCATGGTAGCGCTTCACGACGAGCTGCAGCACGTCGGGCGCGAGCAGCTTCTCCTGCAGGCCGTGCAGCACGCGCGCCTCGAGCTCGGCGCCGGCGATCCGCTGGCCGTTCGCGCAGGTGCCTTTCTCACGGTGTCGTGAGCATCCCCATCGGTCGCGATCGATGACCTGGTAGGTTGCGCCGCACTGACCGCAAAGGACGAGGCGAGAAAGGAAATGGCGCGGCCGCTGGCGATGCGGGAGGTTCGTGCGACCCAGCGCGCCGAGCAGCTCCTGGACGCGCTCCCAGAGCACGTCGTCGACGATGCGCAATTGCGGCACCTCGACCGAATGAAGCTCGGCCGCGTCATTCACCCGCGACAGGCGCTTCCGACTCTCCGGATCGCGGACCATGTGAACGCGATTCCAGACATAGCGGCCGACATAGACGGGATTTCGCAGGATTCCCGTGCGTCGGCCGGCGCCGCCGACGATGGTGTTGCCGCGCCATTCGGCGCTGCGAGGCGCCACGATCCCGTCAGCGTTCAGGCGTTTGGCGATCTCGCGTGGGCCTATGCCGTCGGCATATTCTTGAAAGATGCGCCGAATAACGATCGCCTCCTCCTCGACAATGCGCCGGCGGCCGCGATCGACGGTGCCGTCGTCGCGCAGCTTGCGATCCGGCGCATACCCATAGGCGATGCCGCCGGGGATAAGGCCGCGGCTCAACGCGCCGCGCGCGCCCCGGCGCACCTTCTCGGCGTGCTTCTTCAGCTCTAGCGCATCCATCGTGCCAGCGAGGCCGATGTGCAGCTCGCTGACCTCCCCCTGAGCCAGCGTGAAGATCCGCGCGCCAGCGAAATGCGCGCGCTTGTAGATCCCGGCGATATCCTCCTGGTCGCGCGCAAGTCGATCGAGCGCCTCCGCCAGGACGATGTCGAAGCGGCCGGCGACGATGTCTTTCATCATCCGCGTCATGTCGGGCCTGCGGATGTTGGCGCCCGAGATGGCGAGATCCCTGTAGACCTCGACGACGCGCCATCCTTCGCGCTCGGCGCGCTCACGACAGACGCTGATCTGGTCCTCGGCCGAGGTTTCCGATTGGCGGTCGGACGAGAAGCGAGCGTAGATGGCGCAGCGGAGCATGGCATTTCCCGGGAATCGGTGGTGGTGAGGGCCGCAGCATCCGCGCGCGCCATCTCGCGGGCAATGGTGTCGGCCAGATCGGCGAGGAGGGGATGCATCAGGCGTCCTCCTCGATGAGCAGAGGATTGAGCGTGAGCTCTCCATTCACAACCGTCACCAGGTTCGATCGGGTAAGGTCTTTCATACCCTTGCCGAACCAGCCGGACGTGTGCGCTCTACCTATACGGCGGCCGACCACCTCCTTGGTCGCCGGACCGTTGCACACGATGTCGTTCAGGATCTCGCCGCCTGGTCCGCGCACCATTTCCGCCCACAGCGCCACCAATTCATCGATCGGCGTTATTTCCCTGCTCGGGATCTGGGCATCGGCTATAAGCGCGGCGCTGGCATAGAACCGACCTTCGGCTGCTTTTTCGATCCAACCGCGATCGACGATCGCCTTGCGTGCTTTGCCGAGGTAGCCGCTCCCCGGGCGTCGCACCGTTACCAGAGCGAGCTCATCCCAGCTCCAATCGCCTGGCGAGTTACCTTTGAGCACGGCGGCCATATCGATTGCCGCAGAGTTAAGCGGTTCGACCTCGCCTGGGGGTCGTGGCGCCGATCGGCGCGCTGCTTTATCCGCGGCGGGCTCGGGAGGGGCACTCGCTGCGCCCGCCGCGCCTCTACCGGCGCCAGTTTGGGGGGCGGCGCCGGCGGAGGATCCTTGTTTGTGGGCATGCGCGGGGGGCACCCTTGAGCTGGATTCGCCCCCCGCGGCCTCGGCGACCACCGCCGGTGCCTCGTCCGGCCGAAGATGGCGGATCTGCTCGCCCTCCTCGACGAATAGCTTGCCGAGAGCGCCATGCGCCTCGGCTACGATGCGGCGATGCCGGCGGAGCAGCTGCTCAAGCTCGCCGCAGCGTTGTGTCTCGTGCGCAAGCTCGCCTTCGAGCTCGGCGATACGCCGATCGCGTTCGACGAGCAGTGCGCCTGCAGCTGTGCCGACCTGGTAGGCCTCGGTCGGATCGGCGGGGATCGAGGGATCGCTTATCGGCGCTGGTGGCGGGGCCAGCGCGGCAAGGATATCGCGGAGCGCCTCGGCCGCCGGCGGCGTCGGCACGCGCGCCTGGCCCGACTTGATCGGGGTGGTCTCGACGTCGTCGACACGGAACAACACGGGCTCGGCCGAGATCGCCGGGCCCAGCCCCCAGAAGAACCGCACCTCCATCCCGCGGAGCTTTTCGCGCCCCTCGGCGGGCGTGAAGCCGAGCTGGTCGGCCATGGTGTTGCGATCGACCGATTGACCCACGCGGCCGAGCAGCCAATTGTTGCACATGCCCCGTATCGCCGGCGCGATACTGTCCGCGAGACGAAGGCTTGCGAGCACTGCGGTGAAGCCGCGCTTTCGGCCGCGGCTCACCAGGTCGGTGACGGCAGGCAGCGCCTCGGTCGGATATTTGGCCGACGCAAACCGCTGCGCCTCATCGATCGCCACCAGCAGTGGATGCCAATGCTCGCGCGGGGCCGACATCAGTCCTTCCAGAAAGCGTGCGACATATTCCGGCGCCTGGGCGCCAAAGTCGTTGAGCTGGACGATCAGCGAGAAGCCATGCTCGAGCGCGCTGCGCGCGAGCTGCGCGGCGCCGGCGATCGTCGCGGGCGCGTCCGCCCCCTCACCCCCCACGATCACATAATCGAAGTGCTCCCGGAGCGTGTAGAACTCATCCTCGATGTCGAGGACGATATGCTGCACCTGGCCGTGCGTGGCCTCGAGAAGACGGCGTAGAAGCCCGCTCTTGCCCCCGCCGCTGTTCGCCACGATCGCCGCGTGACCGCCGATCAGCCGATCTAGGTCGACGCCGATCGGCACGTCATCGATGCTTCCCCCAAGCCTCAGCATCATTGGGTCTCGCCGAGGAAGCGATCGGCAACGCATTGCATACAGACCTTCGGCGGCTTGATCGGCGCGTAGGGACGAAAGATCACCGTTTCACCGCACCAAGCGCACGGTGCTTCGACATTGTCCGCGAACGGCGAGAAAGCTCCCTTGCGCACGCAAACGACCATCTCCGCCGCCTCGCACTCCTCCTGCGAAACGACGGCGACCTCCACACCGGCGATTTCGATCGTCTCCTGCGTCATTCTGAGGTGCTCCGCATGCGAGCGATGATCAGGCGCACCAGCGCGCGGCGGATTCTCGCCCAGGCGCGATCACGGCGGCTCATCTCATCGGGGTGGCGGACGAAGCAACCGCCACGCGCGTCGCGGTTGGTCGATGTAGCGTGCCGCATCAGTTCATCCCCTCGGCGGGCGGAAAGATCGTCGAGCATTGCAGCCATGCAAAATCGAGCGCCTGGTGCAGGGCATCTCGCGCTGCCTCCGGCGGAAGATTTTCGTGCTGCGCGAAGATAATCTGGACGATCGACATCAAGCCGCCGGTCCAAATGGCCGTCTCGTCGCTGCCCGTCTTCGGGCATTTCTGCAGCCGCTTGAGCGTATAGGCGGTGAAGGCCTGACGCTCCCGCTCGCACATTGCGTCGTGTGGATCGCTTGGGTTGAAAGGCGCCCAATTCGAGACGTCGATGTTGATCGGCCGGCTCATGCGAACATCGCTTCCGGCTCAGGCCATGCCCACAGGCCCATTGCGCCGCGCATCGGCACCGGCTCCGCCCAGCGCTCGATCTCAAGCATTGGCCAACCCCAATTGCAGTGATAGTCGCGGTCGCTGTCGTTGACTTTCAGCGCGCCCAAGTCGGCGCCGATCTCGGCGCCGCTGCGCGGCTCACCTACGATCGCCGTGCCTAACCCGCATGCAAGCGGCCATTCGCCCAGCTGCAGGACGGCGATCGCGTGTTCGATCGGCAGCAGCGCGGTCGCGGCCGCATAGCGGCCGCCGGCGCGCAGGAGCTTGAGCAGCTGCTCGACTTCGACCTTGCTCGGCTTGCGCGCGCCGGCGTGGATGACGATGCGTTGGCCGATCAGCGCGGCGGGTGGTCGCCAGCTGCGGAACTCGAATGGCTTTGCGCCCGCGACGACAAGCGACGCCCAGGGCTGCCAGAGCGTTAGCGCCTTCATGCGCTCACCCGCTTGTACAGGGCAACGCGCTCCGCGGCGGGCCCATAGGCGCGGGCGAACCCAGCGCGCCGCAGAATGTGGCTCGTCTCTTTGCCATCGATCTGATGCGCGGCGTCGGGCATCAGGCAGTGGAGCTGATGACGCGCCGCGGACAGCGTGACCGTTCCCTTGCCTTCGAGGAACGGCTTCAAAAGATGGGCAAAGGTCGCCCGGCTCTTGCCGTTCATGATCATGGCTGTTCACCCTTCCGCCACGGGAACACGATGTCGGGCGCGAACAGCTTTCCTTCGGGGTGCGGCTTGCGCGGTTTGGCGCCATGTCGGACCAAATAGTTCTGCGATCGCGCGGACCAGACGCGGCGCCCCCATGACGTGCCGCCGTGGAATACCCAGGCCTTCGATCGCAGCGCGCGGCGACGAGCGTCTAAGGAGGCGTCGGCTGGCAGATCGTCGTGGATCTGCGCGATCAGCTCGTCGGCACGCTGGGCCCAAGTCATGCGATCACCGTCACTTGGGTGACACGGGCGCTGCGCTCGATGCCGGTATCGTCGATCGTGTCGAGCCAACCGCGATCGCTCTGGCCCCCGCCGGCGTAGCAGTTGGTGCGGTGGCGGAGCACCTTCGCTTCGATTTCGCGGGCACCGCCGAGACGGCTGCGCAGCGTAAAGCGCACGCGCCGCCCGGCCCAGTCGGGATCGATCGCCCTGCTCATGACAGCCCCAGCGCGGCTTTGTAGGTGTCGAGCAGCGCGTCCGCCTCGTCGCGCGCGTGCTTCTCCATTTTGCGGAGCCGCACGACCGCGCGCATGGTCTTGACGTCATAGCCCTGGGACTTCGCCTCGTTGTAAACGTCGCGGATATCGTCGGCCATGCCCTTCTTCTCTTCCTCGAGGCGCTCGATGCGCTCGATGAAAAGGCGGAGCTGGTCGGCAGCTATGAGGTCAGCCATTAGCTTCCCCCGTCAGCTGCGCGGAGTCGTCGACCCAAGTCCAGCCGAAGAACCGCTCCATCATCGCGAGGTGAAAGCGGCTCGGCTTGGCGTTGAGGTGGATGCCGAAGCCGTCGCCGACCTTCAGCATCCCGCACTTGCGGGTGATGACGGTGACGCTGGCGCCCAAGTCGGGCGGCGCGACGGGAATCGGGCGCCGGCGCTTGGCGGCCGCCCTCATGAGTTCAACCTCGTCAATTGAAATTGATGCTGCCGATGAGCTTCAGGAATTCGCTGCGCGTTTTGATGGCTGTCGATCAGCGCGAGTGCCGCCTGGGCCTTTCCCCGCAGCAGTTCGAGCCTGATTTCCTCGATCAAATCGAACGAAGGGATGCCGACTGATATGCCGCGCGCGGCCGCCATCTCGCGCACGTCATCGTTTGTGAGATCGTCAATGACGTCGGATATCTCGACTTCAACAGTGGTGTAGCGGCGCTTCATGCTACGTCCTCCGCACGTGCTTGTCGACGAGCGAGCGTCATAAGTCGTCCGCGGATGCTGTTCTCGCGGCGGCCGAGCGCCTTCGCGATCTCACCGTTGCGCCGACCTTCAGCCTCGAGCGCGAGCAGCTGCGCATCTTCCTCAGGCGTGAAGTGGCGGACAGGGTATCCGCTGCGCATGCAGTGCCGAGGCGCCGGTATCGGACCACGACGATGGGCTGGAAGATCCGCACCGACGCGCAGCAGCTGCCAAGCGATGGCGGACTGGCTGACCTTCAGTCCCCTCGCCTCGAACCGTTGGGCAATGCGAGCGAGACTCCATCCCTTCTCGCGCAGCGCGGCTGCTTCGTCGATCTGCGTATCGGACAGCACGCGGCCGTGCTGATATTTGGCCGCGCCCGGTCCCGCGACAGTGGTGGCGCCCATCACGCCGCCTCCTGCCCGACGAGGGGAGTGATGCGGTCGAGCAGGTAGCATCCGCTCACACCTTCAAGCCAGATGACCGCCGCGTGGCCGGACAAAACTTCCGCTTTCGATCGCGTCTTGGTGACGCGCTCGTCGCCGGCATCATGGCGCATGGAGACAGCTTGCCCGACCGGGTAACGGGCATTGAAGTCGTCGCACTGCTGCTGCAGCTGCTGAGCGTCACGCATCAGCGGCCTCCATCATCGGCGTGCGCGAAGGCTCGTCGTTTGCCCCCCCCCCCGCTATCCGGAGGTTCGGATCCAGCCTCGGCCACGCGGTCGTTCGCTTGGGCGTTGGCCTCCATCTGCTCTTCGGCTTCGTGGATGTGAGCCTCGAGCTCGGCCCGCGAGACGCGAATCTGGACGGTGACCAGGATCGTGTCGTCATCGCCGATCGCGGTGTCGATCGGCGGGACGAAGCCGTGCTTCTCGTTAGGCCACTGCGCATTGTCGGCGAAGGTTTCCCCGACAATATGCTCCGCAGCGATCCGCGCGGCCACCAATTCAAGAGCTCGATCGTGCAGCTCCTGCCCTGGGCGGGGCGCGCGATCGCCACCGGCGCCACCTGCAGGAAAATAGGCCTCGTGTCGCTCAGCTAGGCGTGGCGTGCCGGACGGCTCATCCGCCACCACCACCGCCGCTTCGGGCTCGAGCCAGCCAATCGGCGAGAGACAGCCGAGGGCGACGCCGTAGATGCCAATCGCCGTCGGCCGCACCTCAAAAGCGGGCAGAACTGATTGCGTCTCGGGATCACGGGCGCGGCCGCCGATACGATACCCCTTCGGGAGCTGCGGCCATTCGCTGAGCTGGAAGAGGCCCTTGACGAGCAGGCCGGACGCGAAGCCGTCGCGCTGGACGCGGCGGCCGAGCTCGTCTTCCGCCTTTTCCTTGGCGAGACGCTCGAGCAAGCTCGGGTCGAGCAGCGCCTCTCGGGCATCGGCGCCCATGAAGAGATCGGTGGCAGTGCGGCCGCCGGCAGCAAGGTAAGCGTCTAGGCCAACATATCGCGCGCGCGGGCAGTCGACCGGGAGCGTGCGCATGGTCAGCGCGTCGCGAACCGAGCTCGGACGGTGCTTGTCGCCGAAGGTGCGCGCCTCTTCGGCCTTGAAGACCTGCAGCTGCAGGTCCGGGTCGGGTACCGCGCCATAGGAGTTCGCGGCCGCGACCGTGATCTTCGCCTCACGAAGTGCGTCGAGGATCTCAGCGGGCAGCTTATAGAGGCGCAGGCGCTGCTCGACGATGTCGCGGCTTCGGCCGGTGCGGCGCGCGACGAACGCAACCGGATCAACCTCGTTCGCATGTTCGGCGTGGATCGCCGCGAATGCGCGTATCTCGTCGGCCGGGTTCATGGCGACGCGATCGATATTTTCCGACAGGCTGATGACGCGCGCGTCCTCGGCCGCGACGACCTTCACGGCGACGGGCAAATCGCTGCGGACCTTCTTCTCGGCGAGCAGCTTCAGAAGCGCACGGTAGCGCAGGCCGCCGGCGATCACCTCGAAATTGCCCGCGCGGCCGGACGGGATGACGATCAGATTCTGATCGAGGCCGCGGGCCTCAATGGCGGAGGCGATATCCGCCACGTCACGATTGACGACGGTCTCGCGGACGTTTCGGTCCGACAGGGTCAGTTTCTTGAGCGGTACGGTGGTGACGCTATCCATGATGGCAGCTCCGGCGCTTTGGTGAGGCGTCGCGAGCGCATGTCCCGTGGGCGACGCAGGTTGCTGACGCTTCCGTGTAGTGGCGGAGGCGCTGCGGGATGTGGTTGGCGGGGCGGCCTTCCGCCGCTCCGCCGACTTGGTGGCCGCTTTTTCGCGAGCGCGCTCGCGGCGCGCCTCCGCATCGGCAAACGAAACATGCGGCACCGGCTCGACTGGCGGCCGCGCCGCATGGATCTTCTTCAAGCGCTCCACGCGGGAGAGAGGACGGCCGATCATATGCTGAGCGCCTTGAAATCTTCGAAGCACCGCAAGTGGGCGACGACATCCTGCTCCGCGATCGCTTCGGCGGCGCATTCGATCGTCACGAGGAGCGCCTCGACGATTCGATGGTCAGCGCCGGCGGCCGCCAGGCCGGAAACTTTGCGTGCCGCGCGCGCCATCTGCCGCGGGAGTTCGGCGCCGACGCTGGTCATGGCCGGACTGCCAGCGCGTACGTGGCCCGCTTGCCGCGGCCACCGCAGCCCACTCGCACGACACGCCCGGAAGCAATCAGCTTCGCACAGTCTCGCGCGACTGCCCCGCCGTGGTCATTAACGGCCTGTTGCAACTGCGCGTTGGTCCGCGGTCCATCGCGGAGCGCCAGAAGGATCGACGAGATTGCCATCACAGAGCCTCGCCGATCACGAGCAGCTCGAGCAGCTTCCATGCCAGCCAGGCCGCAGGCGCCGTGGCGGAGAGCATGACAGCCACGAGCATCAGCCCAACCCTCCCTCAACGGGCCAAGGGCTGAGCATCGTCGCCAGCACGCGCTTCCGCGCGATCGCGCTCCAGATCACATCCTCGGTGACCTGATAGGTGCGGTTGCCGGCGGCGAGCGCGCCGCGCAGCGCGTCGTCGACCTGGACGTCGATATCGTGGCGGGCGAACATCCGGCCGAGCTCGGGCAGCACCAGCGCCATGCGGCCGTTGGCGCGGGCGCGGCCGAGGTGATTCCACTTGGCCTTGCGCGAGGTCAGCAGCTCGAGGCCGCGGACTAGGCGCGCGATCGCGCCGTCGGCGCTCGGCGCGTCGGCGCCAAGATCGTTCAGACGCGGCGCAGCGAGGCCGAGCCGATCGGCGTCGGCGACGAGCAGCTGATGAAGGTAGCGCCGCACGGTCGGCCGCGTCTCGGCGGTGATGACGTTGATCAGCGCCGGGGCGTGGTGGCGGGCGGCTTCGAGCTCCTGCCAGCCGGGCATGACGGGCGGGCGGGCGACCACAGGCTGCAGCTGCTGCGCGCGGCCGAAGAAATGCTGGAACAGCACGTCATAAGCCTCGCGCTGAAACAGCGTCAGGCGCGCCGCTACATCGGGCTTGAGCCGCGCGGTCGATACGCCGACAAGGAAACCGGCGAGCAGTCCCAGGGGTAGGAAAATCTGCGACTGCTCGCCCCCTTCGGAAGGGACGAGCATTACGCTCGCACCTTCCTTTAGGATCGGGTTGCGCTCGATGCGCTGGCGCTGCCCGTCCCAGGGCAGACCGATCGACCCGCAGAAGCGCTTCATTGGCACGCGAACCTGATCGCCGACCCGGGCGGCGAGGATCTCACGATCGTGGAAGGGCACAGCCTGAAGGCGGGTCGCGGTGGCGAGCGCGGTCATGCCAGCACCCGGTCGGCTTCACAGCGGGCGCGGTCGCATTCCTTCTGAAGCTCGCGCAGCCGCAAGACGGCGTTTTCGATCACGGTCGCAAGTTGGCGATGATCGGCGAGTTGGATGAACTCTTCGATGTCGGTCAGCCTCATCAAGTCGGCCGGAACGAAGCCCTCGACGCCAAGCGCTCCCGCTTCCGCCTCTTCTATCGAGACGAGGGGTGCTGGCTGCTTCAGGTCCGCTATGCGGTCTTCAAGCGTGCGCACCTTGTCGTGCTCAATATTGAGGAAATGGATCAGGCCATCTTTGTCGGTTGGGACCTCAATCTGTTCAAATTGCTTTCCGGCCTGGTCACGGGCGTCGGCTTGCGTGCCGCACCAGCCCCCTCGGTAGCGATACAGTCTCATTGAATGTCCTCCGTGGTGGTGAGCACGATGGTGAAGCGGGTGGTGCCGGGCTCGCGCTGCAGGCGAGCGGCGGTGAAGGTGCGGCCGGCGTCGTCGACGATCGTCAGCTCGGGCTGGCGCTCGATCGGGAGGGTGACGTCATCAGCCTCTTCGTCGGTGAGGATTTCATGCGGGCGATCGGACGCGAGGCTGATCGCGTTGATCACGGCCTCGACGCCGTCGACAAAGCCGTCGGGCTTCTCGACCGGGAAGGTGGCGATATCGATCATCCCGCGAGCGCCCGGAAAACCCGCACCGCGACGAAGGCCGAGAAGGCGAGCAGGAAAATCGCCCCCGCCCCGACGACCATGACGACCGCACGGTCGGCGCGCTCCAGCTGCTCGCAGGCATCGCGCGCGCACGGGTCCTCGCCGCAGGGGCAATCGATGCCGCGCATGTCGTTCATTTCCGCCGCCTCCGCCCACGAATCGATCGGATCACCTGCAGGAAGCGGCTATGCGCCTCGCAGGCTTCGGCTTCCTCGCGTTCGGCGAGCGCGAAATCGTCGTCGGTCGCATCGGAGCGCAACAGGTTGAAACCTGCCGCCATCGCCTGGCCGCTCTCGCGCGCGGCTTGCGCAGCAGCATCGGCGATCTCGGCAGCGTCGGCGCTGCGCCGCGCATCGGCCACGTCGCTGGCGCCGGAAAAGGCGGACAGGAATGGCCGATAGGTGCCGCCGGCCTCGACGAATTCGGTATCCAGCTGCAGCATGTGGTCGAAGGTGACGGACTGCGTGGTGTCTGGGTCGCTCCAGCCGCGTACCGTACTTTCCGCACGATGGACCTTAGCGACGATCGCCGGCCAGCCAACGATCCCGGCGATCGTCGCCAGCGCGCCAGCGGGGGAAAGTGGCGGCCGAAGCTTCGTCATGCCCGCCCTTCCGGGGCCGGGCTTGAAGCCCGACCCCTTCCGGCTACCGTGCGGTTGTCGAGACCAGCACAGAGGAAAGAAGAATGGCTGCCACGGAACATGCAATCGCCAAGGGCTTGCTGGCGTACAACCTGATCGCAGCGCACTTCGTGAAGTCGATTTCGCAATACGGATTTGCGGAAGACCGGGCGCGGAACACGCTCGAGGATGCTCTTGAGACCGCGATCCAACAAGATCCGGGCAGGGCCAGCCAACTGCGGCAAGCGGCTACCGAATTCTCGGGTGCCATCGACTGGGGCGTCGAGTTGATGACTAAGCCTCATCCGAGTGGTCCCCGAAAGAAATGAGGTCAGGACGACCGGTGCCGTGCCAATTGGTACGGTGTGGCTGATCGAAGAGGTTGAAGCCTGAGTGGAAGACAACCTCATGCGACTCCACCGCGGCGCTACCGTGTTCCGCGAACTGATATTCCAAACGCCGCTCCTGCCGCTCCCGCCGAAGCTTCGCTGCGTGATACGCGCGCTTCTGTGGACCGGAGGGCGGGAAGCGACGCGCGGTGATGCTGCCGCGGCCAAAGGCAAACAGCATGCCCATGCTGGCGCGGGGCAGAGCTACTTCGTCGTTCATACCTCGCCTCCCAGCGCCGGCGGCAGCGCGATGCCGGCGCGGATCAGCGCGCGGCGAAGGCGCAGCGCGCCGGGCAGCGACTTGCGGATGACGTCGCCCAGCTGATCGACGGGGTGCAGCCCCTCGATCTCGCAAAGCAGGCCGATCGATTCGGCGATCAGCGCGTCATGGGCGCGTTGGGAAATGCGGCCGCTATTCCGAACGACGGGCTTTGCCGACGACCGTAGAAGCTGGGCGGTGGAACGCTGCGCTACCATCACGACGCCCGCTCCCGGTCTTGCGGAAAGGGGAAGATGACGTCCTCGGCCGTGATGTCGACCCCGAGGTCAGCGGCCCGCTTCAGGAGGAGCGGTTGATGTTGCGCTGGAATCTGCCGCGCGCGCTTCCAACTATCGACCGTCGATTTACTCAGGTCGAGCTGGCGCGCCATTTCGCGCGTGCCGCCAAAGCGTGTGAAAATGTCGGACACCGTATCCATGGCACACCTTGTCCGATAAACTCGGACAAGGTGTCAAGGGGTTGGGACAATATTTGTCCGAGTTTCTCGTACGACCTTTGGGTGGAACCGGTCGCTCGACGATTAAAGACGCTGCGGAATAGCGCTTCGCCGTCAATCACCGTGCGTCAAATAGCTGAAAAGCTTGGAATGTCTCGGTCGGCCTACCACTTTTACGAGAGCGAGAACGAGACCGGATTTAAGCAGCGGTTTCTGCCGATGGACTTCGCTCGACGGGTCGCGGCAGTGCTTGCTGATCACGGAATCAACCCCGACGATGTCCTAGCTCTGGCGGGAATCGGCCTGGACGAGTCGGCTGGCGCCTCGCTTTCGGCGGGTGAAGAACAATTGCTGAGCTACTTTCGGAGCATGTCGCCCGATCAACGTCGTCTCTACCTCCAGTTAGGCGATCAGTTCGCCCAACCCATCATCCCTGCGGATGTTGTCGGTTCGGCCTCGGCAACGGTTCATGATGGCCGGCCCGACTTCCAGGCGAAGCATGAAAAGCAGGTGTCAGCGTAGATCGGCTTAGTTTCAACGAAAATTTGGGGGATTTAAATGCGCTTCCAACATCCTGTGAACGGCTATGTTGAGAATTGTTCAGCGCCCTTCTTATGGGCGCTGTGCTTCGGTCCGCTTTACTTCGTACTGAAGGGAATTTGGCGGCACGCCGTACTCTATTTCGTCGTAGTATCGACGCTGCTGAGCGCGTGGGGCGTCCTCGCTTTCACGGCCAGCTTCGCCAGCGTTGCTCTGCTTTCAGCCATGAAAATCCAAGACCCGGACAAGATCGCCATGTTCACCGCGATCACCGGCTTCGCGCTGGTCGCGGCGCTTGTGCTGCCGTTCCTGATCTACCCCTTTATCGCCTCCGGCATCGTGCGCCGACACTTCCTGCGCCAAGGCTGGAGCGAGGTCGAGTGATCCGCACGATCGCGCTGGTGTGTTGCACATTGGTGAGCGCGCGCCTTCAGGCGGCCGCGCCGATCCAAGATTGGAAAGTCTACCGCAATGAGCGGTTCGGCTTCGAGCTTTGCTACCCGGCATCGCTACGCCCAGGGCCAGAATCGGGAAGCGGCGACGGCCGCGCCTTCGAGGCGCGGGACGGAGCGAAGCTGACGGTCTTCGGCGAGCTCGGCGATATTGAGGGCGCCTCTCTGACAACGCGCGCGGGCGAGGCAGAGAAGGATTTGCGAGCGCAAGGAGCGACGGTGACATACCGCGCAAAGGGAGTCAGCTGGATCGTGCTCTCAGGGACTCAAGGCAGGAGCATTTATTACCACAAGATCGTGTTTCGCGATGGCGCGTTTCGAGACTTGGAGATCTCGTACCCCGCGGCGGGCGCCAGCGTTTGGAACAGCGCCACCGCCCGGATCGCTCGGTGCTTTAACTAACGCCACTCCCCAGCGCGGGCGTGCTCTGACGAATTGGGGTACGCGGCCGATATCCTGGGGTAAATCGGTCTTATCGCCTAAGGGCCGTGGCGGAGGGCTTCTCCGCCACGGCCGTCATTAAACGGGGCCCGGAAAACAATTTAGCGCGCCCGTGACACGGTTGGCCGTGCATCGTATGTTCCTTGCATGTCCTTGGCGCGTGGCTCTTCGATGCAGCAACGAATGCTTGAGGCGATCCGTCGCCACTTCCGGACTTATGGTGGATCACCTAGCTACAACGAACTGGCGCTCGAAGTCGGCGTCCCGCGGAATGCGGTCTGGCGTGGCCTTCGCGATCTCGCCAATGCGCGGCTCATCACCGTGCGCCACGGTCCACGCGGCATCGTGCTGCCCGATCGGTGCGAGATGCTGTCGGATACCGAGCTCGAGCTCGCCGTCGCGGCGCGGGGCGGCTGCATCACCTGGCCGAAACCGGCAGTCATGCCCCTGACGACCGCTTACGCCCATATGCTTACGGCAGGGGCAAATTGCAGTCTGCCCGTCGGCCAACTTCTCGCGCAGATTGATGCTGGGGAAGCAGCGGGGGAAATCGACGATGGCACTGTCCGCAAAGACGATGGCCAATCTGGCCAAGGTAGCGAAGCCCAAGTCCAAGGTCGAACGAGTCGTCCGCTCGCCAGCCCCGCCGCCTCCCGAAGCGGTGAACGATCACACCAAGCAGCACGGTCTCTATGAGCGCGATGGCCATCGCGGAACGATCAACCGCGGCGGCACGCCGATCGCGCGATGGCGCCAGGCCGGCGTGCTCGATGAACGGCAATGCGCCGCGATCGATTATTGCATCCGGCTTTGGGAGCGCGCGGGGCGCCACACAGGCCTGGTCATGGATCTGCTCAAGATCGTCGGACAGCCGCCGTCGTCGGGCTGGTCGCAGCAGGAGGCGCTCGACGAGCTATCCTGGCTGAAGGGCAAGATTGGAAGCCCGTGGTGGGACGTGTTCGAGAACGTCTGCCGGTGGGATGAGCCCGCCGGCCGCGCCGGATCCAAGCTCGCCACGAATAAGCGCTCCTCGGTTGATGCGGCGCAACTCTGCGTGCGTTTCGTCGCTGACCTCATTGGGACATGGGTCAACCTGTGACCCGGTGGCTACCTGAGGAAGAGCTCAACCGAGATCCCGCTTCGCGCCCATCGGAAGGCGACTTGATCGGCTGGTCGCGCTTTTACGCGGGCCGCTTTTACGGCCCGGAGCCGGACAACCTCGGCGTGCCGTGGGGCGAGGGCCATTGGAGCTACAGTGACGACAGCTTCTCTCATCACCTGATCCGCGTGGCGGACCTGCTCGAAGCGCTAGAAGAGCGCGGGGTTGCATTGGTGCGCACGTAAGTCTATCGACCGAATCAGTGGTCAAAGTTACGACTGCCGCAGAAGCCCGCCCTAACCCGGCGGGCTTTTTCTTTGCCGGCGCGCGCTGACCCTGGAGGCGGATGATGGCGACAAGCTCTCCCGCCGCCGTCCGAGCCCTGGAGGAACTCCAGGACATCAAGAGCAAGTTGGCGAGCCTTCTCCCCGATTATCAGCGCCCCGATCGATATTATCAGCGCCGTGATGATCTTGTGGATCGCTTGGACAAGCTCACCCGGTCGGCGCAGCGATAAGGATCGGGCATGGTCAGTCGCGAGCAAGTCATAGCTCGCACCGACCAAATGCGCGCGATGTCCGATACGGACCGCGCGGCCGCGATCGCCGCCTCCCCCAAGATCATCGGCTTCGCCCGCTTTCAGGAGCGCGCGAAGCAGCAACAGCTCCGCAGCGCATATCGTGCGCCGCCTATTGGAGGACCTGATGGCCCGTCTCCGATCCGCCGCTGAGCGCGCGCCGCAGACCAAGGATCAGGCGGTCGCCCTCCTCGAGCGCGTCGCCGTCTACTCGGCCGAGGTCGCCGCGATCGAAGCGCGCCGCGCGAACTTGCTGGCCCGTGTAAATGGTGCGGCCGACGCGATGCTCGTGCCGATCGCGGCGCAGATCAAAGATGCGGTGAAACAGCTGAAGCCTTGGTGGGCCGCCAATTTCGATGAGCTGACCGAAGGCAAGCGCAAGTCGATCGCGCTGGGCGGATGCCAAGTCGGCTACCGCATCGGCAATCCCACAGTGAAATTCGCCAACGGTGACGATGACGACGCTGTTGCTGCCCTGCAGGTTGCCGAGCTCGCCGATCGTCTGGTGCGCACGAAGCCCTCGCTCGACAAGCCGGCCATCCTGACCGCGCTGGCGGAGAAGCTCCCGGCGACCGAAGGCGAAGCGCCCGCGCCATCGCCGCTCGCGGATCAGCTGATTTCCCTAGGCTTCTCGATCAAGCAGACCGAAACCTTCTTTGTCGACCCGTTGAAGGGTGGCCCGAGCGAGGACGCGCGCGTCACGATCGACTGAGGCGGCCTTGGTAACCGCGATCAACCTCAAGGCAGATATGAAGGGGCTGCATCGCAGCCTCACCGCCTTCCACGCCAAACAGGCACCGTTCGCCAACGCTTTGGCGTTGACCAGCCTCGCCAAAGGTCTTGAGCTCGCCGAAGACCAGGCGACCATCGCCACATTCGATCATCCGACGCCCTTCACGCAAAAGGCGTTCGCCACGCTGCCGGCGACCAAGTCGAAGCAGGTAGCGATCGTCTTCGTTAAGGACGTCCAGGAGCAGTATCTCGCTCCGTATATATTCGGCGGCGATCGATCGCTCGGGTCGAAGAAGGCTATGCTCGTGCCGATAGGTGCTGGCGTGAACGGGTACGGCAACCTGCCGCGCAACACTATTGCGCGGCTGAAGGGCAAGCCAAACGTCTTCGTCGGCACGATTACGACCAAGGCGGGCAAACGGATCGCGGGGGTGTGGCAGCGGCCAATGTCAGCACCGCTTGGCAAGCGCCGCCGCGGCATCGTTCAACCGACCGGTCATTTGAAGCTTCTCGTCGAGTTTAAGGCCACGACGCCGGCGCCGAAGCATTTTGATGCGCTCGGCCTGGCCGAAGCTTATCTCCGGCGCAACGCCGAACGCGAATTCTCAATCGCTTGGCGCAAGGCGCTCTCCACCGCGCGGAGATGACATGCCGACATACAGCGCCTTCCTGACGGACAGCCCATTCGAACTGTTCTTCGACCTGGTCGGCTGCTGCCTGATCGTCATGTTCTCCGTCGATGTTGCCGACGACATCGCCACCATCCGCAATTTCTTCCGCTGAGGCATCCCATGATCCCCTGGTTTCTCGTGTCGTTCGTCCGTTTCGTCTGCAGCTTCTTCGGCGCGCGCGTTTACGCCGTTAGCGTGATCGGTGGCTGGGGTGCAGCCTCGCTCCGCTTCCACCGAGAGCGTCCTGCCGATCCGGAAATGGAGGCGATGATCGCCGATCTGGCCATCAGCCAACGCCATTCCGCTGGCGACGGCCAGCCGAGCGGCTGGGCCCGCGCGCAGCGGCGGCCCGCCATCAGCTGACCCCACCCCCCCTTCTTTATGGGTCCTTCCAGCCCCCTTCCGAGCCGTGGGTATTGCGCGACCCCGACGTCTGGTCAGCTACGGGTCTGAAAAGGTGGTTGCGGGGGCGCAACCGGTTGCGGGGTAGGGGTAACAATGCCGCTAGTGTCGCTCACCGCGTACGCCGCGTCGCATAACGCTTCGCGACAGGCGGCGGGAAAGTGGAAAGCACGGGGAGCCCTCGTTTTTTCCGGCGATCTCGTCGACGTGGACGCATCTGACCAGCGCATGCGGGATACCGGCCTCGGCCGCTTCAAGCAGGCTGCCGCGGACGCGCAACCGGCCCCCGCAACCGGCCCCCGAAACCGAAAGCGGGTTGCGCCGGAACTGGCGGCCGCGGTTGACGAGGCGGTTGCAGATCTGAAGGGCGCCGCCGATGAAGGCGAGATCGACGAAGAGATCGCCGGCGGCTTCATCGAGCAGCTGCTTGCGGGTCAATTCCGTTCGAAGGTCGAAGCGGCCGCGATCAAGGAGAATGCCCTCGCGCTGAAGCACCTGCTTGTCGCGCAAAAAGAGGCCGGCAAGCTCGTCGAGATTGAGATCGCCGAACAGGTGATCTTCGACGATCGCCGCTCTGCCCGGGATGCCTGGCAAGCCTGGCCAGGCCGGTTCGCGCCGTTGCTCGCCGCCGATCTCGATATCGATGGCGCGAAGCTGGCGGAGGCGCTGAAGTCGTATGTCCACCAGCAGCTTGATGAGCTCGGCGAGCCCGATCTCGACTTTAGCAGCACCGACGAAGACTGACCGTCTCCGGCGCGCCGGGCGCCGAGGCTGGACACCACCTCCCCGTATCTCCCTGCCTGAGTGGGCAGATCGATTCCGCGTGCTGGCAAAGGAGGCCGGCAGTACTTCCGGCAAATACCGCACCGGTCGTGTAGAGATTGCGCGCGGCCCCATGCTCGCTTTCACCGAGCCTGGGGTTCGCAAGATCTCGGCGATGGTGGCGACGCAGCTGCTCAAGTCGACGCTGATTGAGAACATCATGGGCTATCACGCCCATCTCGATCCGTGCCCGATGCTCATCGTGCAGCCGAAGGACACAGCCGCTCTCCAATTCTCGAAGGAGCGCGTCGCACCCTTCATCAAGGCGACGCCGGCGCTCCGTGGCCTGATCGGCTCCTCCAAGACGCGCGCCGCTGGCGACACGGTCGACTACAAAGCCTTTCCCGGGGGCTTCCTTGGCATCGTTGGCGCCGGCAGCCCGGACAACCTCGCCAGGCGGCCGATCCGGATCATCCTCTTCGACGAGGTCGACAAATATCTGCCGCTGAAGGAGGGCGATCCGCTCCTGATCGGGGCCGAACGTCTCGCCACGTTCGAATCCAACTCGCTCGACGTCGCGGTCTGTTCGCCGACCATCACCGGCGAGAGCAAGATCGAGGCGCGATACAGCCAGTCCGACCAGCGCCGGGCCTCTGTCTCCTGCCCGGACTGTGGGCACCGCCAGTTTCTCGACTTCTTCAAGCATATCCACTGGGATCGTGGCGCCGACGGGAAAACGCACAAGCCGGAGACGGCGCGTATCTATTGTGAGGCCTGCGGCGTCGGCTGGTCGGAAGGCCAACGGCTCCGCGCGCTGGGCACGATCCGCTGGCACCAGACCCGTAATTTCGAATGCTGTGGGGATCTGCAGAACCCGCTGGAGGCTTATTCCGCCAGCTACGATATCGATGCTGCCAACGGTGTCAGCGCCGTCGATCGCGTGTGGGACTGGTGGGCATCGAACCGGCACGCGGTGTATCGCGCAAAATGCCGGCACTGCTCGGCCTGGGCGGTGCCTAACGAGCATGCGGGCTTCCAGGCCTCGAAGCTCTACAGCCCCTGGGCGAATGACGCGCCGCCCAAGATGGCCGCGAAGTGGCTGGCGGCGGTTGACGAGGACGGTAAGCTAACTTTCTACAATACCCAGCTCGCGCTGACCTATCGCAAGAACACCGGTAAACAGATCGACGGCGACACATTGCTCGCCCGTCGCGAGATCTGGGATGCCGTCGTTCCCGATGGTGTCGCGAAGATCACTGCCGGCGTCGACGTCCAGGACTATCGCGTCGAGATTGAGATCGTCGGCTGGGGCCGCGACGAGGAAAGCTGGTCGATCGACCATGAGGTCATCGATGGCGAATTCTCTTCGCCGGAAACCCGGGCGGCGCTCGACGCCTATCTGCAACGCAAATGGCAGCGCGCGGACGGACGCATCTTCGCGATCGGCGCGGCCTGCATCGATTCCGGCGGCCATCACACCACTGCCGTATATGATTTCTCCAAAGCCAACCTCGGCCGCCAGATCTGGGCCATCAAGGGCGAGAGCGCCCAGACCGGTCAGCGCAACCCCGTCTGGCCGACGAAGCGACCGAGCACGCGATCGAAGAAGACCTATCGTCCGACGGTAATCGGCGTGAACGCGGCCAAGGACACGATCCTGCTCAGCTACCTTCCCCGGGAGAAGTCGGGCCCAGGCTACATGCACTTCAACGTCGATCGTGACGCGGGCTATTTCGCCCAGCTCACTGCCGAGCGGATCGAGATCAAGGAACGCGGCGGGCACAGATACCGCGTTTGGACGCTTCCGACCGGGCGCGCCAACGAAGCGCTCGATCTCCGCGTCTATGCTTATGCAGCCCTCCATGGGCTGATGCACCGCGGCTTCAAACTCAACCGGGAAGCGGAGCGCGTGAATGGCTCGCCGCGCGGGGAGCCCGATACTGCTGATGTGACGGCTGCCGCGGAAGCCTCAGGGCCGTCCGACGGCGACACCGAGCCCGCCAGCGAACAAAGCACAACCCCGCGCCACCGCGCCCGCACCGACCGCCAGCGGATCGGCAGACGCCTCGCCTGACCAGGAGCTTCAATGCGCTACAACCGCAGCAACAGCCTCCTGGCCGGCATGGATACGTCCAGCTTGCAGACGCGCCTGACGCAAATGCAGCAGGACTATTTGGACCTGATGTCCGGCCGAAAGGTCGAGAGCGCCAGCTACACGCAGGGCGACGGTGGGAAGAATGTCAGCTACACGCGCGCCAACTCCGGCGAGCTCGCCATGGCGATCCGCCAGCTGCAGGCTCAACTCGGGATAATCTGCACGCCGCGGCGCGGCATCGGGTTCCGCTTCTGATGCCGCAGCCACCGGCAGTGCTGGATAGCGCGGGGCGTCCGATTGCACCGGCGCAAATCCAGCGCATCCGCGAAAGCGCAGGCCGACCAGGCCGCATGCGATCGCTGCAGGGCGGCGGCGGCGCGGGGAACGCATTTCCTTATGACGCCGCCGATATCCTTTCTTCGGAGCTTGGCGACTGGATTCCGCAGGTTCGATCGCCGGACACGGAGATCAACCTCCACCGCGATCGCATCGCGGCACGCGCGCGGGATCTGCGGCGTAACGATGCCTGGGCGAACGGCGCAATCAGCCGGATTCTCGATTCGACGATCGGCGCGTCCTATCGCTTCGTATCGAAGCCTGACTACCGCGCCCTCGCCCTGTACGCGCGAGGTTTCGATGCGGTCTGGGCCAATGAGTACCGCCAGGCGCTCGAGGCGAAGTGGCGGACCTATTCCGAGGATCTCGGCCACTACAACGACGTCCACCGCCAGCTGACGATTTCGCAGCAATTCCGCCTGGCGCTCGGCCATAAGCTGGTCGATGGCGAGAGCGTGCTGGTCGCGCAGTGGCGCCCGGACCGCATCCGCCCCGGTGGCGCAACCTATGCGACATGCTTCGAAGGCATCGACCCGGATCGCCTTTCGAACCCGAACATGGGCCCGGACACGGCCACCATGCGCAACGGCGTCGAACTCGATGGCGACATGGTGCACGTCGCCTATCACATCCGCCGCGCCCACCAGTTCGACTGGTACAATTCCATCCAGAGTATGGAGTGGGACCGCGTTGAGCGTGAGGATCCCGACGGCTGGCGCCGCGTGTACCATGATTACGATCCCGATCGCTTCGGCCAGAGCCGCGGTATCTCGGTTTTCGCCCCGGCGATCCGCAGCCTCAAGATGCTCTCGCGGCTCTATGGAGTGAAACTACAGGCGGAGAACGTGGCTGCCGCCTTCGGCCTCTACGTCCAGTCGCCGTACGATTTCGAGATGGTGCGCAACGCGCTCGAGAATGAGGACGACGACGAGCAGGCATTTGGCTGGTACCAGGATCTCCGCTCGGAATTCCACAAGGAGCGCCAGGTCGGAATCAAGGGCGCGCACATGGCGTCCCTCGCCCCCGGCGAGGAGATCAAGTCGGTCGCACCAGGCGGCGGCCAAGCCGATATCCGCCCCTTCGCACACGAAATGCTCCGCGCTTTCTCGATGTGCCTCGGCACCTCCGCCGAAGAAATCACCAACGATTATTCCGATGCATCCTGGTCATCGGCCCGTGCCGGCATCACGCAATCGGAAAAGACCTATCACCGCCGGACGGATGAGTTCGATCTGAATACCGCGACGCCGGTGCTCGCCACCTGGCTCGAAGAGCCTTTCGAGCGCAACGAGCTCCCTCTTCCCCGCAACGCCCCCTCCTATCTCGAGATGCGCACCGCCTATGCGCGCGGCCGCTGGCTCGGCGCCGCGCGGGGATGGGTCGATCCCGTTTCTGAACGCCAGGGTGTGGTGCTCGGCCTCGATGCAGGCCTCTCCACCATGGAAGAGGAATGCGCCAAGCAGGGCATGGATTGGGAAGAAAACCTTGAGCAGCGCGCGATCGAATTCAATCGCATGCAGATGCTCGGCCTGCCCCGCCCCGAATGGTTCGGCAACGAATATACCGCGACCGAGGCGTCACAGCCTCCGCAAAAGGCCCAGCCCTGATGTTCATTCATGTGACTCGCGTCGATGCGACGCGTTCGTTGAGCCTCGCGATCGGCGCGATCGCCTATCTCGACAAGGCCCCTGGCGGCTGCGCGCTGCGACTCATCGGCGGTGAAAGCCTGCATGTGCAGGAAACGCCTGAAGAGATTATCGAGATGATGCTGCTCGTGCCTGCGGCCTCGCCGGTGGTCGCGGACCTGATCGATCCGGAGCGCGAGCATGCCGCGATTGACATGATCGAGGATGCCGGCGTCCTTTCGGCAGCCGAAGCGGTCGACCAGCGTGTCGAACTCGCCAAGCCGCGGACACGCCGCAAATGAGCGCCTTCCCCCGCCACCTCGCGGCGCGCCTCTTCAACTCGACCCTGGCGCTTCTGCCGGCGGCCGCGCCGCTAACGCTGCAGCTGCTCGAACGCACGTTGGGCAACGCCGCGCCTGGCGGCCTTGTCGCCAGCGAGGAATGGGGCGGCGGGCGCAAGGACCGCGCCGATCGCGATCGCCCCTATGACGTCGTCGCCGGCGTCGCCATCATCCCGATCAAGGGCGTCCTCATCCAGCGCGTCGGATCATTCTGGTACTACAGCGACCTCTTCGGGGTCTCCGGATACGATCGCATCCGCCTGCAGTTCATGCAGGCCCTGGCCGACGATGAGGTCGATGCGATCGCTCTCGATATCGACAGCCCGGGCGGGGAGGTCGCCGGCTGCTTCGACCTCACCGACACGATTTATCGGGCGCGCGGCATAAAGCCGATCGCAGCCATCCTGGGCGAGAATGCGTTTTCCGCGGCCTACGCCCTCGCCTCCGCAGCCGACCCAGACCGTTTCTGGGTGCCGCGCACTGGCGGCACCGGCTCCGTCGGCGTGATCTACCAGCACCTCAGCATCGCCGGCTGGATGAAGAATAACGGAATTCAGCCGAGTCTCATCACGCGTGGCGCCTTCAAGGGTGAGACGAGCGACGTCATCGAGCTCTCCAAGGGTGCGATCGAGCGCATCCAGGCCGATGTCGACGACTGCGCAGAGATCTTCTTCACAACCGTCGCTCGTAATCGCGGCATGTCCAAACGGGACGTGGCTGCAACCGAGGCTGGCACGTTCCTCGGTTCCCGCGGCGTCGACGCGGGGTTCGCCAACGCCGTCGCCTCCCCCGACCAAGCCTTCCGGGCGCTGCTCAAGCAGCTCTGATCCGCCGGGGCCCGGCCCGGCAGGCTTCGCGCCTATCATGATGGAGTGAATATGAAGACCAGCCGGTTCTTGGCGGGCGCGAGCAACTTCGCGCATTTCGCCGGCCTATCCCGTTCGTCGCGCCGCGCAGCGGAAGACGACAGTCGCGACGAGAACGATCGCGACGACAAGGACGCCTCGGAGGACGACAGCGACGATGAGGATCGCTCGGACGACCAGGCGCGCGGCAAGCGTGGCAAGGGCGCCAAGGGCGGCCGCGGCAGTCGCGCCGAGGATGACGATGACGACAAGGACGCCTCGGAGGACGACGGCGACGATGAGGATCGCTCGGACGACCAGGCGCGCGGCAAGCGTGGCAAGGGCGCCAAGGGCGGCCGCCGCAGTCGCGCCGAGGATGACGATGACGACAAGGACGCCTCGGAGGACGACGGCGAGGACGATTCGGAGGATGATGATGACGACAAGGAGATGAACGGCCGCGGCGCCGCCGCTTCGGCCCGTCGTCGCGAGCAGGCCCGCATCGCGCATATTCTCGGGCACAAGTCCGCCGCGAACAACCTGCCGCTCGCCGTTTCGCTCGCCTGCGAAACGCGCCTGCCGCGCCGCGAAGCCGTCGCGGTCCTGCGAAGCCAGGGCGCCGATCGCAGCGATGATAATCGTGACGATCGTCGTCAGAACCGCCACGCCCGTGGCGATCGCCAGCAGCGCAATGTCGCGCTGGGAAGCGACGCTGACAGCCCCAACGGCAAGCAGGCGGTGTCGACCAGCTGGGCGTCCGCCTTTGCCAAGGTCGGCGTCAAGGCTCGCTGAGCACCCTCTCCACCCACCACATTGCTGCGCGGACATGCCCGCAGCCAGCTTGAGAAAGGAGCCCGCGCATGGGCACTCCCACCAACCCCGTTCTTACCGAACTGCGCCGCGAAGGTGGCTATGTCGTCTGGGATCCCAGCGATGGCATGCTCACGCGTGAGGCAGTCATCCTGCTCTCGGGCAGCGGCCTTTGCACCGCGGGCCTCGTCCTTGCCGCGATCCTGACCGGCACCGCCGCCGCTGCGGCGCTGGGCACCAATACCGGCAACGGCACTTTCGGGGCCATCACCGTCGGCGGCGCCGCTGTCCCGGGCGATTACATCGTCGAATTCGACGATGCGACGCACTTCCTTGTCTCAGCGCCCGGCGGCCAGGAAATCGGCCACGGCACGACCGGCGTAGCCTTCAGCGCCGGCGGGCTTGGCTTCACGATCACGGCCGGCGGCACCGCCTTCGTCGCAGCCGATAGCTTCAAGCTGACGGTCACGGCCACCGCGATGAAATATGTCCCGTTCGATCCCACGGCGACCAACGGCGCTCAGAACCCCGCGGCGATCCTCTGGAGCAGCTACCGGGATGCAACCTCGGCCGATCGGCGCGCGGTCGCCAATGTTCGCGGCCCAATGAAGGTGCAGGCGGCTGAGCTGATCTGGGGCGCGAACGTCACCACGACACCGCAGCAGACGGCCGCACTCGCCCAGCTCGCCAAGCTCGGCATCCTCAGCATCTGATCCGGCGCGGCCACGGTCGCGCCAACCCCCTCACCCGAACTGACGAACCGGGCGGCGCCTAGCCGTGCCGGCGTCTCCGGTTGCGCTCCATCCATGGCGCAGCCCCTCGATGGAGCACAATCCCATGTCGATCATCAATATCTTCCGAAACGACGCTTTCTCCGAGGTGGAGCTCACCAGCCAGGTCGAGCGCATCCCGCATCTGCCCCAGACCCTGAGCGATATGGGTCTGTTCACGCCCAACCCGATCCGCACCACCGCACTGGCGGTCGAGGAGCGCAACGGCGTTCTCGCGATCGTGCCGATGAGCCAGCGCGGTCAGCCGACCAATGCCGAGCGCACCACCGAGCGCCGCAAGATGCACTATTTCGACGTGCCGCGCATCTTCAAGGGCGACACGATCTATAGTCACGAGCTGCAAAACGTGCGTGAATTCGGCCAGGAGACCGTCTTCATGCAGATTCAGGCGGAAGTCGCACGCCGCCTCGCTGGCCCGACCGGCATCCTCAGCCACCTCGATTACACCGAGGAATATCAGATGCTCGCGGCCGTTCAGGGCATGCTGCTCGATGCCGACGGCAGCGTCTGGTTCAATTGGTTCGACGAGTTCGAATTCGTCGCGGCCGACGAGATCGCGTTCAATCTGACCGCGAACACCGAATATACGCTGCTGCCGATCATCAACAACCTGACGCGCTCGATGGCGCGCTCGGCGCAGGGCGCCTTCACCACCATGACCTCGGTCGTGGCGCTGTGCGGTGACGATTTTTACGACAAGTTCACCAATCATATCGACGTGCAGAAGACCTTCAAGAACTGGTCGGACGCCGCACAGCTGCGCGAAAATGGCGCCTTCCAGACCTTCAAGTTCGGCGGCGTCGAATGGCTCAACTATCGCGGCTCGGACGACAACACGACGATCAAGATCCCGAACGACAAGGTGAAGTTCTTCCCGAAAAACGCCCCCGGCGTTTTCGAGAAAGCGATGGCGCCGGGTGAGAGCTTCGAGTGGATTAACACGCCCGGCAAGGAGCGTTACGTGGTGCCGATCTTCGACCGCGATCGTAATAGCTGGTGGCGGATGGAAGCCTACGAATATCCGCTATTCATTTGCAAGCGCCCCGAGACGCTGCGCACCGGCCGCATCGGCGCGTAAGCCTTCTCAATGTCGATCGATTGGGACGCCCTCGTTCTAGCGCCAGCCATGGCAATCTTCGGCGAGGGCGATACTACGGTCGAATCAAGCCTACCGCTCTATACCCCTCAGCAGGGCGCGGCGTTCGCACTGGCGGACGCCGTGTTCGATCCCGCCTATCTCCACACGACGATCGACGGGGATGGCGAGCCAGCTACCACACGACGCCCCGTCCTGGGCGTCCGCCAGACGCTGTTCGGCGATCGCCTACCAGCACAAAGCGATATGGTCGCAATCCGCTCGGGGCCCGATGCGGGCCGCTATATCGTTAAGGACGTCCAGCCTGACGGTCACGGCCACATCCTGCTGATCCTTATGGGGCCGCTATGAGCAGCTCGCTGGATCTGCTGGGCCTGACCGTCGCAGCGCTGCTTGGCCCGCAGGCGACAGCAGATCCACCTTTCTACGCGACGGATGCTGGAGCCGGCGTCGCCTCGCCTGGTGACTGGCCGACGCAACAGGATCAATATCCCCGGATAAAGGTCTTCGTTTTCGGCGAGACCAAGACATCCGGCGGGCGCGGCGGCATCAATTTCACGGTCGTCACCACGATCAGGGTCATCGGCGAGGTATCCAAACCCGTCCAGATCAACGACGGGGGCGCCGGCGCGGCCATGGCGGCGCTGGGCGCTCTAAACGCGCAGATCGAGTGCGCGGTGATCAACAGCTATCCCCTAACTGGCCAACTGCAGCAGTTTCCGTCGATCCGATCTCAGCTCGCGTTCAATGCAGATGGCGCAACCCACCTCGCCGGTATCCATATCGACATCGATATGGAGCATTTCCAGAGTGAGGAAGACTTTGCGCCGATCGCCAGCTCCGATCTCAATGAGCTGGACTTCGCAAGCACCGCCGCGCCGCCGACCGGCTTCATCGTTAACCTCAACCCGTAGGAGCGCGCATGCGCATCGTTGCTGTACCCGGCTGTCTGATCCGGGATCCCGAGACGCGTCGCATCGTCGGCGAAGAAGCCCTCACCGTCGATCCCACCAATCTTTATTGGGCGCGCTTGCTTGCGGACGGTGACGTCGCGGAGGCTTCTGACATCGGCGCTGAAAGCGATGCCGAGGAAGCCCCTGTCGTCTCGGCCAAGTCCGCCCCCGCCAAGGAACCTAAAGCATGACGAGCGCGATTCCCTTCCAGCATCTCCCAAGCAACATCCGGGCGCCGCTATTCTATGCCGAGCTGGATAACAGCCAGGCCAATACCTCGGCGCAGACCCAGCGGACGCTGATCGTCGGGCAGATGCTGACCGCCGGATCGGCCTCGCCCGGCGTTCCGGTTCAGGCCATGAGCGTCGCGGCGGCCAAGGCGCTCGGCGGCGTGGGCTCGATCATCGCCGGGATGGCAGCCGCCTATCGGGCGAGCGATCCGACCGGCGAGGTGTGGCTGCTCCCGCTCCTCGATGACGGATCGGCGGCGGCAGCTACCGGCAGCGTAGCCCTGACCGGCACCACGGCCGTCACGGGCACGGTATCGCTCTACATTGCGGGTCAGCCGCTTTCCGTTGCGATTGCTTCTGGCCAGACTGCGGCGCAGGCGGCCACGACGATCGGCGCCGCGATCACCGCTGCTGCCGACATGCCCGTCACCGCCTCGGTATCATCGGGCACGATAACGCTGACCGCGAAGAACAAGGGTTTCGTTGGTAACGATATCGATATTCGCCTTAATTATCAGGGCAGCGCCGCCGGCGAATTCCTCCCCGCGGGCCTCTCGGCAACCGTTACGGCGATGAGCGGAGGATCGGTCAATCCTTCGCTGACGCAACCGCTCGTCAACCTGCAGGACATGTCGTTCGACTTCATCGTCATGTCGCTGAACGACACGACCTCGACGGCTGCGATGAAGGCTTTCCTTGGAGAGGTTTCGGGGCGCTGGTCGCCGCTGCAGCAGCTGTATGGCGGCACGTTCTATGGCCTGCGCGGCACGTCGGGGACCGCAGCCGCATGGGGCGCAGCGCTGAACGACCAGCATGCCGTTGTGCTTCCCGCCTACGATAGCCCGAGCCCCAGCTGGGTTTGGGCGGCAGACCTGGCCGGCACCGCGGCGATGAGTCTCCGCGCCGACCCTGCCCTGCCGCTGCAGTATCTGACGCTCTCGACCGTGCTGTCGCCACCGATAGCCTCCCGCTGGCCTCTCGTCCTGCGCAATCAGATGCTCTATTCGGGCTGCTCGACCTATACCGTGGATGCGAACGGCTCGGTCACGATCGAGAACATCGTCACCACCTATGTAACGAACGGGCAGGGACAGGCCGACAATAGCTATCTGGAGGTCGAAACGCTCTACACGCTGGCTTATGCGCTGCGTTTCATGCGTGCGCGCGTCCAGGCGAACTATTCACGCAAGAAGCTGGCGGCCGACGGCACCCGACTTATCCCCGGCACCAATGTCGTAACCCCGTCCACGATCCGCGCCGACATCATCGCAGCCTACCGCGAACTCGAAGCGGCTGGGATCACCCAGCAGAGCGATGTCTTCTCCGCCAATCTCGTCGTTCAGCAGAACGTGCAGAACCCGAACCGGGTCGACGTGCTCTGGCCCGCCATTCTGGTCGATCAGCTGCGTGTTTTCGCGCTGCTCGCCCAGTTCCGCCTATCGTAAGGAGCCGCCATTATGGCCGATTCACAGCGCCTCGCCGGCACCGCTTATGTCGCGGTGAACGGCCAATCTTATTCGATCGTAGGCCAGGGCACTTATCAGGTCAGTGGCTCCAGCCGCGAACCCTTAAACGGCCAGGACGGCTTTCACGGCTATTCTGAAACGCAGCGTCCGGGCAAGATCAGCTGGCAGGGGCGCGACGGCAGCGCCACCAAGATCGCCGCTCTAAACGATACTTCGAACGCGACAGTCACGCTGGCCCTCGCCAATGGCAAGACGATCATCGCCCGCAACGCGACCCGCATGGGCGAGCCGCTTGCGGTCAATTCGGAGGATGCCACCTTCGAGGTGGAATTCATCAGCCCGGATGTGACGGAGAACTGATATGGCAAAGCTCGGTCTCGATGCCGCCATCCACGCCCTCGCTACCGCTGTCGACGCCGGCGAGGCGATTACACCTGAGATGGGGCAGACCCTCCGCGAGCTCCTCGGTGGTGTTGAGCCGCCGGAGGCGCTCCGGATCGAGTTCCGCAAGCCGATCGAGTTCGCCGGCAGCAGCTATACCGGCATCGACCTGCGCGAGCCGACGGCAGCGGAGATGCTGCAATGGGATAAGCTAGGCGGCACCGAGGCCGATATTCGCGCCGTCGCGATCGTATCCGGTATGCCCGAGCCCGCCGTTAAGCAGATGGGCGGCCGCGATCTGCTCAAGGCAGGAAGGTATCTCGGCGCTTTTTTGGCCTGAGGCCGCCTGACTGGCGGCAGCGCCTGATCCATCTTGGCCGCATATTCGGAAAGCTGCCCGATGAAGTGGCAATGCGTCCCTGGTCGCTCTTGAACGCATGGATCGACTGGTCCGAATTCTAGCTGGGAGGCGATCGATATGAGCGCTTCCAACGCGAAATTCGGCATCGCGATCACCGCGGACGATCAAACCGCAAAGGGTGTTAAGTCGGCCGAGAAGCGCCTTGGCACCATTCCGAAACACCTATCCTCGGTCAACAAGCGGTCCGCCAAGGAACTACAGGACACCGCCTCGCGCAGCTCGCGCGGAGTCCTGCGCACTTTCGGACAGGTCGAGCAGGCCAGCGCGCGCATATTCGGCGGGCGCTCGGTCACATCCGGGCTGAGCAACCGCCTGGGCGCTGTCCGCGAGGCGGCCTCGGCTGCCGGCGGCGGCATGGGCGAGGCCGCGGCGGCGGGCGGAGTGCTCGAGGGCGCGCTCGGCGCGGTAGGTGTCGCGGGTGCGGCGACTGTCGGCGTGCTGGCGGCGGCGGGGTATGCGGCGTTCAAGTTGGCGGACGGGTGGGCCAAGGGCGCGGCGTCGATCGGGCGTACGGCCGATATCATCGGCGTGGCCTCCAAGGCTTTGCAGGAATTCAACGCTGCCGCGGAACGCCAGGGCGTCGATAAGGGGACGGCCACCAGCGCGGTGGGCGGGCTATCGCAGACCCTTAACGATGCCCGCTATGGTCGAAATAACGATGCGGTCGCGTTGCTGAGCCGTCTCGGCATCAAGATGCAGCTCAACTCGGACGGAACGGTCAATACGGGCGCAATGCTCCCGACGATCTCCGATGCGATCGCGCGGCAGAACAGTTCGGGTCGGCGCACGGCGGCCCGCATCCTCGGTATCCCGGAGACGGCCTTGCCTGCGTTCACGCAGGGCGGCCCCGCGCTCACCGCCAGCATGAAGGATGCTGAAAGCACTGCCAATATACTTACACCCGGCGAGATCGAGACGGCGAAGCGCATTCAGGGCAAAGAAGCGACCGTTTCTCAAATGGCCGAGCGAGGCATTGCACGCGCCGGAGCGGCGACGGCCTCGGCCGGTGAAGGTGCGCTCGATGCGACTATAAGTGGTGGACGCAGTATCATTTCAGGGACCGAGAACTTCAGCGGCGTAGTGAAGCACGCATTTGCGCCGGCTGCAGCCGAAATCAAGCAGGGTGGTGCTGCTATCGAGCGCGCTGCGACCAAGTTCGCGACCGGCATCAGCCAGATGGCCATCGGCGCGGCGCAGGCGGCCGAGCTGAGGCGCGGTATCCCGGCCGCTATCTCGCTGAGCCAGTACGGTGTTGAAAGCGGTTGGGGCCGCCACATGCCCGCGGGCTCGAACAACCCGTTCGGAATCAAGGCACTTCCCGGCCAGCCCTTCGTGATGGCCCGCACCCGCGAGGTCGATCGGGCTGGCCGATCTTACTACATCAACGCGAAATTTCGAAAGTTTGCCTCGCTCGATGAGGCTTTCGACGAGCATGCAAGGCTTCTTCAGGGGCGGCGCTACGCTCGAGCACGTGCCGCCGGCAGCGACGACGGCTTCGCTGACGCCCTAACCGGCGTGTACGCTACCGACCCGCATTATGGCACTGCCCTGAAGCGCCAGATCCATTCCAAGAACCTAGGGCAATACGACCATATTCCGGTCAAGGTTGAGATCGATGCACGCGGCCTCCCCCCAGGCACGAAGATTAAGACGACTGCCGGGCACGGGTCAGCTCCGGCGGTCAGCCATGCGATGGTGAATTAAGCATGAGCCTCCTCGCCAACGGCCTGCTCCCGGCATCATTCCGTGGCGCTCCCTTCGCTGTCGAGCAAGACGAGACAGGCGGCGGCCGGCGCATCGCGTTGCATACCTATCCCGGCCGAGACGTACCCTGGGCCGAGGACATGGGTCGGGCACCTCGTGTCTTTAGGTTTCGCGGCTTCATCGTCGATGGCGATGTGGTCTTTCTCGGTGGCCCGATCCAGCTGCAACGCCTGCTCTTGCTCGCGGCGTTGGAAAAGGCGGGTCCGGGGACTTTAACGCACCCATCGCTCGGCGTTTTGAACGTCTCCGTACGCAACTTCAGCATGGGGCAGGACCTCGGCGCCGGGCGCATGTCGCGCGTTGACGTGGAATTCGTCGAGAGCGGCAAGAAGTCGTTTCCGTCGCTACTGAGCTCCGGATCGGGTCTGCTCAGTGCGGCGACTCTCAGCAAAGTCGCCCTGGCGGTCGACCTCGTCCGTGCCGCTGTTCTGGCGTCGGGCGCACTTGGACAGAATTCCGATTCTGCGGCGACCAGCGCGGTGTTGGCGGATCAGATTTCTGCGGCGGCGACCGATGCCACATCGCTGATCAAGCTCACCGCCTTCCTGCCCGGCGACAATGGGCGCTACGCGGCGGGCGCGAACAGCGGCTATCTTGCCAGCAACAGCTACGCCGGCAGCACGGACATCGCATCGCTGATTGCCGATGCCTCTGCTAGGCGCGTGGCCGTTGGCGCCGCAGCCGCGGCGGTGCAGTCGGCCATCGAGACGGTGGGCGAGACGACGACATATAGCGACATCGCGGGGGCCATTTCGGCGCTGGTCGACGCTCTCTTGGCTGCTTGCGCCGACCCTGCGGACGCTATTCGGCTGCTGACCGGGTTGCTGGCCTTCGATCCCACGATCAGCGAGGCGCAAAGCGCGACCGGTGGGGCGATTGTGACGGCATTCCGGCGAGCGGTAGGCACGGCGCTCGCCAAAGCGGGCGGCCTTTACCAGCCAAGCAGCTACGAGGACGCATTCAATATTCTCACAACAATCAGCGCGACACTCGATGACCTCGCAACCGCCGCAGCGGATAATGGTGACGATGCCAGCTTCAATGCGCTCCGGGCACTCCGCGTACAGTCTGTTCAGGATCTTCGCGCGCGCGGCGCTCAACTCGCTCGGGTGCGGATCTTCGCCGTAGCGATGCCCTCGCCTGCCCTCCATCTGGCACAGCGCTTTTATGGGGACGCGGCGCGCGCTGATCAGCTGATCGCCGAGACCAAGGCGCAGCACCCGCTTTTCTTGCCGACCACCATGACCGCTCTCGCGGCATGACCGACGATCTCACTCTGACCGCTAACGGTCGGACGCTCTCCGGTTGGGAGGACATTTCCGTTCGCCTTCTGGCTGAAGGCTTTCCGCCGAGTTTTGACATCAACCTTTCGTCACGAGACCCGGCGACGGGCGCCTCGGAAATCGTAAGACCGGGCGATGCGTGCCAGGTCGCGCTCGGCGGGGACACGGTCATCACAGGCTATATCGATCGCGTTGCGGTCAGCGTCGGGCCAGAAGCGCATGTCATCCGGGTCCAAGGGCGCGGCAAGACACAGGATCTGGTCGATTGCGCGGCAGAATGGCCCGGTGGCCAGATTTCGGGCGCCAACGCACTGGAAATCGCGACAAAGCTCGCCAGCGCTTATGGCGTCAATGTCGTAATGGCGGCGGGCGCGGACCCGGGCCCACAGGTGCCACAATTTCTCCTGACCTATGGAGAAACCGGCGCCGACATCATTCAGCGGGTTTGCCGCGCCGCAGGTCTTCTCGCCTATGAGGACGGCAAAGGCCGGCTTGTGCTCGGTCGGGTCGGAGCGTCGACGGCGGCGAGCGGGATCGTCTACGGCGGGAATGCCGAGGCGGCGACTGTTCAGCTATCGATGGACCAGCGATATTCCGAATACGTCTGCGCCCTGCTTTCGCAGGATCTTCTACTCGACATCGGCGGCGCGGGGTTTTTCTTCGATACGGAGACCGACTCCGGGGTGCCGCGCCACCGCCGGATGTACCTCGTGATGGAGCAGGTCGCTACCGACCCGCAGGCCTTCACCATCAGCAAGGCACGGTGGGAGCGATCGCGCCGCCAAGGACGGGGAACGACGGTCAGCGCGACAGTCGATTCGTGGCGTGATAAAGCCGGAGCATTGTGGATGCCGAACACTTTGGCACCTGTCGCATTGCCCGGCCTTCCAGATGGAAGCTCGCCGCTTTGTATTTCAGAGGTTTCCTTTAGGCGCGGCGAAGATGGCACACACGCAGACCTGCTGTTGCTGCCGCCTACGGCGTTCACGCCTGAGCCGCTCGTTCTCCAGCCAGTAAACCTATCCGATATTGCGCCCTCTCCATGATCGACCGACTTCTTACGCTGCTGCGGGTCGGCCGGCTGAAGCTGGTCGATGATGATGGCGTGATCCAGCGCATGCAGGCTTTCGAAGGTGACCTCGGGGCTTTTGGCGGTCAGCGCATCATCGACAAGGTTCCTTACATCGGTCAGTTCGGCCTGCTCAGCGTCCCTCCCCTGGAAGCGGAATTGCTGCTCGCGGCACCCGCCGGCGACAGGACGCAGACTATCGCGATCGGCTCCAATCACCAACCCTCGCGGCCAACCGGAAACAAGCCCGGCGACAGCGGCCTCTACGATGTGCGTCGCCAGCTGCTCACGCTGGCCGAGGACGGCACCACGATCGACGCGGCCGGATTGCAGGTAACGATCCGCAACGCCTCGAAAGTCAGGATCGAATGCGATTTACTTGAGATTACGGGTGATCTGGTCAGTCGGGCCGATGGCGTGCGCGTGAGCCTGAACGGGCTGAGGGACGCCTATGACGTGCACAAGCATCCGGGCGTCGCCGGCGGCGGCAGTTCGACGGGCACCACCGACCACTCTGTCTAGGGGCTGCCATGGCCGACATTTCGACCATCTGGAGCCCTTCGCAGGGCATCGGCGACTGGTATCTAACGAACGTCGTGGCCGACATCATCATTGATGAGACCGGCTCATCGGTCCTCGACGAGCTAGGTAACGCAATCAACGACGGGCTGCTTGCCGGCGGCGGTGATCTGGTGGTCGGCAACGACCTCGGGACCGCAATTCTAATCAGCCTTTTCACGGACGCGGCCGCCTCCGCAGATGATGCAATCCCGGACACATCCGGCGACCCTCGTGGCTGGTGGGGCGACTTGAGCGAAGATCGACCGATCGGCTCCAAAATATGGCTGCGGATGCGATCGAAGCAAACCGACCTGGTGCTCGCCCAGGTCAAGAATGACATCGAGACGGCCCTACAATGGCTGCTCGACGACGGAATCGCAGCGGCGGTCGATGTTATGACCCAGTGGATGAAGGCCCAGACACTCGGCGCCCGAGTCGTCGTGACCCGCGCCAACGGCACTACGGCCAGTCTTAACTTTTCCTGGGCATGGAAGGAGATCGTCTGATGCCATTTCAGCGCCAGACGCTCTCAGACCTTCGCAAGCAGGTCGCGTCCGATATCGAGGCTGATCTCCCATCATCGGGCGGCCTGCTGCGCTATTCCAACCTTGGCATCATGGGGAATGTCCAGGCAGCCGGGCTGAACGGCCTCTACGGCTATCTCGATTGGATTGCGCTCCAGAGCACGCCATTCACCGCGACCGACGAGTATCTGGAAGCCTGGGCGGCGCTCAAAGGTATCACCCGCAAGCCGGCTTCGCCATCCAAGGGTAGCGCTACGTTCAGCGGCACCAACGGGGCGACCATACCAGCTGGAACGCTCGTGACGCGCGCCGATGGCGTCGCCTTCACGACTCTTGCAGACGCGACGGTCTCGTTAGGCATCGCAACCGCCATGCTCACGGCAGTCGACGCTGGTGCAAATGGAAACGGGTCCGTCGGCGCGGCGGTCACGCTCGGCATCGGTATCGCCAGCATCAGCTCCACCGGCCAGACGGGAACAGCGTTCACCGGCGGCGCGGACGTCGAAGCAGATGATTCTTTGCGGAGCCGGATGCTGCGCCGCTATGCATCACCCCCTCAAGGCGGCGCCCTATCCGACTATGAGGGCTGGGCGCTCGACGTTCCAGGCGTGACACGAGCCTGGGCGCGCGGCAACCTTATGGGTGCCGGCACGGTCACCGTCTATTTCATGATGGACGTGACCGAAGCTACGCACACGGGCTTTCCGCAGGGTAGTAACGGCGTGGCCGTCGATGAGGTTCGGGACACGCCTGCGACTGGCGACCAATTGACCGTTGCGAACGCGCTATACCCGCTCCGTCCGGTGACCGCCCTCGTTTACGCGGTTGCACCAGAGCCCAACATTATCGACATAGCGGTCTCCGGCTTATCCGGCGCGTCCACCGCGACGAAGGGGGCAGTCCAAGCAGCCATCATCGCGTCGCTTCGGTTCAATGCCGTGCCTGGTGGCGAGACGAACATCTCGGTGATCGAACTCGCGATCGCGGCCATCCCGGCCGCCGCCGGATTTGTCATCACGAGCATCACCGCTAGTCACGGCGCCGTCTCGCCAGGCGCGGCGGGCAACATCACGTCGGACCCGGGACACCTCCCCATCCTGGGTACCGTTACCTTCCCATGACGGCGCTCTATTCAGTCGACGACTATGCGGCAGCCCTCGGTGCGCTGATGCCGAGGGGCCGGGTCTGGCCCACCGACCCCGGATCGACGCAAGCCTATGTCCGGCATGCGCTGGCGCGCAGCATGGAGCGTCTCGACGGTGACGCGATTGCGCTTCTCGCGGACATCTTTCCGCCGAGCAGCGTCGATTTGCTCCCCGAATGGGAAGACACGCTGGGACTGCCGGACCCCTGCCTTGGCCCAAATCCTACCATCCAGCAGCGTCAGCAGCAGGTGACGGCCAGGTTTGTCGGCAACGGCGGCCAATCGGCCGCATGGTATATCGCCTTCGCCGCGCTGCTCGGTTTCGTGATCGAAATCACAGAATACGGTCCCTTTCGCGTCGGCGCCGGACGCTGCGGAACGCCACTCGCCGGCGAGCCATGGATCTTCACATGGCTGGTAACGGTGGTGTCCGGCGACAGCAGTGCCGCCGCCGCCGCCTTCAGAGCCGGGATCAGCCGCGCGGGCAATCCGCTAAGCTCGGCCGCTTCCGGCCGCGCCGCTTTGGAATGCGAACTTCGGCGCATCGCGCCTGGACATACGAACATCCTTTTCGCCGCCTGACGGAGCCCCACAATGTATCAGATCGACGTGCCATCTGCGGCCGGCTCTCTACCCGCGCCCGCTGCAGCTGGAACTTCCGGCTATTTCACCGACGGCGATCCCGTCGGCGGTCAGCAGGGAACGATCGTTCCAGCAGATTTCCTGAATTCGGTCATGATGGAGCTGATCGCGGTCGTCATCGCAGGGGGCGGGACGCCGTCGAAGACGATTCGAACGCAGGTCCGGGATGCCATCCTCAACCTGATCCTGGAATCCGTCACCGGCAATCTGGCCGCCAATGGACACATCAAGATTCCCATCGGCACGCAATCGCTGACCATCAACTGGGGCAACGGCACACACGCCGATAGCTCGGGCAATCAGGCAGTTACGTTCGACCAGGCGTTCACAAGCGCGCATCTGTGCTCGTTGGCGACCAACCGCTCAAACGGCGTGCCGACGGTCTCCCATGCCACAGGAAATTACTCGACGACGGGTATGACGATCCATTCGGCGGTGCTCTCGACCGGTGCTGCGGCAGGGTCTGGAACGACGTTCAACTACATCGCGATCGGTCTCTGAGCGGTGTCGATAATCCCATCCTATCCGCGTCCGGGAAGGGCGCTGATAAGTGCTGATCTGTTGCTGGGCTTTGCCAGTGGTGAGACGGTCTCGATCTCCGCTGACGATCTGGGACAGTTCATCCTCGATCAGATCGACGCGGCGATCGTCGAAGGCGCGCTAACCTTCACGCCGTATAATGCGGCAAACCCGTCCGGGTTCGTCTCGCAGGCTGGCGCGCGCGCGGCGCTCTCAGCCGACACGGGGGTTGCGTACAATTCGACGACCGGCAAGATCACGCTGGCGACGCTCGCGGCGGGGACGATCCTCGGCAGGCCCGCTGGGTCAGGGGGTGCGCCCGGCCCGGTCGCGGTTTCGGACGTACTTGGCTTCGAACCCTATGACGCAGCGAACCCCGCTGCCTTTGTGAACGCGGCGGGGGCTTCCGCCGCAGCTCCGGTTCAATCCGTTGCCGGTCGATCAGGCGCCATCACGCTCGAGAAGTCCGACGTCGGACTCAACAATGTCGACAATACCTCCGACGTCAGCAAGCCGATTTCGACCGCCGTCGCCATGGCGTTGGCGGGCAAGCAGTCGACGATCGGCTTCACCCCGGCAAATAAGGCGGGCGACACTGTTTCGGGCGACTGGATGGTCGGCGGCAAGACCATGTTCGGCGCGTCGAGCAACTACATGTCACTCGTAGCGGGTCATGCGACGTGGACGGCATCGCCCGGGGCTTTCGTCACGTATGACGACACCGCAGGAGCGTGGAATTTCGCAGTCGGCAGCACTTTGCTGGTCTCGATCGGTGCGGTCTCGGGAGAAACCTACACCGACTGGACTTTTGGTGGGCGCGCGTACTTCGGCTCGTCTGCCAATTATATGTCGCTTGTCGGAGGGACCAGCCCGACCTGGACGGTGGCATCGGGGTCTGTACTGGCATACGATCCAACGGCGCACGCATGGAACTTCACGATCGGTGGAACCATCAAGGTCTCGATCGGCGCAAGCGGAGGCGAGACGTACACGGATTGGACGTTCGCTGGCCGGACGTTCTTTGGCGCCTCCACCAACTACATGGGCCTGGTAGGCGGGACGAGCCCCACGTGGACCGCCGCGGCCGGTACAGTACTCGCGTATGATCCCGCGGCCGTCGCATGGAATTTCACGCTGGGCAGCGCCGTCAAGTTCTCCATCGGGTCGAGCAACAGCTCCATTTACACCGACCTGAACGTCAACAGCATCACCATGTCGTGGGCGCTCGGCGGCCCATCGCGGCGCATCCAGGCGGGCAAGCTTGGTGGGCTGGAGGCGATCCGATCGGCCTCCGAAAGCGTCGGGCAGGCGGTGTTTGGGCACCCTACGGCGGGCGTAGGCGTCACTGGCTTTTCCTTCTCGAGCTATGGCGGCACCGGCAATCCAGGCTCGGACAGCACCGCAGGCGGCTTTTTCTTCGGAATCGCGGATGGTCCAGTCACTCGAAACGTCCACTCGATCTACGGCGAAGTGACGATCACTGATTCCAGCAGCTATGCGCCGGGCGCCGAGTTCGCAGCCGTCAGCACGTTTGCGGGCCCTAAGACGACTCCGTACAATGCGATCCCGGCAGGCGTTAGTTCATGCACGTGGACGTCGACCGGCCGCAGCGATGTCGCGGGCTCGTCTTTCGTCAGCACGCTCATCACCAGCGTGCCCACGACTGTTGGCATGACGGCGCGCACCGGCTGGGTCATTGCCGACGGGTCACTAGATCCTTCCTATAACGAAGCGCTCTCGTTGGCAGGGCAATATGCGATCAACTGGCGCGATCCCAACGGACCCATCGCCGGCATCTCGGGGCTTCAGGCGAATTTCATCTCGCGCTCGACCAGCAGCGCCTATCCGATAAACTTCCAGCGCTACCATGGCGCGGGGGTCGATACGTCGACCGGCGACGAGCTCGGTCGGCTGAACGGTTTCCAGATCGCAGGCTCGACGCCCTACGCAATCGCCGCTGTGGTGATGCGCAAGGAAGGCAGCACGCGCGGGTCGGGCTATTTCGAGACCGCCAACGATGCGGGAACGGTGCACCGCGCTGGACTCAACATGGAGAACAACACCCTCGGCTTCGATGTCGACGCAGTCATCAACATCGGCAGCCCGTCGAACCGCGCCAACAATATCTATTTGGCGAACAACCCGATCGTCACCTCGGACGAGAGGATCAAGACCGACGTCGGCGACATTCCGGACGCGCTGTGCCGGGCCGTCGCCGCAACCCCGCTGCACGTCTTCAAGTACAAGGCTGCTATTGAGGAAAAGGGCGAGGACGGAGCGCGCTGGAGCACGGGCGTCATTGCCCAGGAACTTGAGGCAGCCCTGACAGCCCAAGGCCTGGACCCGACAAAATACAGCCTCATCGGCTGGGATCCGTGGAAGGAGGATGTCACCGAGATCGTCGAGGTTGAGGAGGATGTTATCGAGATCGTCGAGGTCGAGCATGAATCCTGGGAGATGATCGACGGCAAGCTGACGCAGGTCAAAGCCACCACGACCGAGCCTCGCCCGGTAACCGACTGGGTGCAGGCTCACGACTCGGACGGCAACCCGCTGATGCTACCGGGAAAGCCAGCCCTTCCCGCCTATTACCTTCAGGACGATGAAGGCGAGGCCGTGCTCGTTCGCGAGGCGGTGCCAGCCGTTCCTGCCCAACCCCACCTCATCCCGATCAAACGCCGCCAGACCGTTTCTAAGACGATCACGGTTAGCCAGCAGAAAACGGACGGTGCCGGCCAGCCGATGTTCCTGATGAACGTCCGCTACGAGCAGTTCCTGATCGTGCGCGATGAAGCGCGCCGCCGCGGCTTTCTCGTCGACGTGGCCGCCGCGTAATAACATCCCTACCTTAGGAGCTTTCAACATGAAGATGCTCGCCCGGACAGCGCTTGCGCTGTCCGTTATCTTTGCCTGCGCGCCCGCGCTTGCTGACATTGTGGTACTTCCCCAGGTGAAGAACGCCGCCGGCGCCAACGTGCCGTCATCGGGTGCGGTGTCGGTTGACAGTTCGGGCTCCGAAAAGGGCGTTGCCGGCAATCCAACGCACGTGCAGTGCGACAGCGGCTGTTCCAGCAGTGGCGGATCTTCGACGGCCATAAGCCGAACCCAATTTGTCGCCACGGCGAGCGGCACGGGGTACGGATCCGGCGACCAGATCGAGCACGTTGTTGCCACCAATCCCGCTACAAGTGCGGTAACGGCGGCCTATTGGCTGGATTTGACGTCGGGCATGATCCTCTCGTCTGCGCCCTCGTCGGCAAACTTGGCCGCGCAGCCGGCGACCGAAGCGACGCTCGCCAGCATTGCGGCCAAGCTGAATACGCTTCATTCTGACCTTGCCGCGCCGACCCCGGCCGGCACCAACCTCATAGGCTCGGTCTACCTCGACGGCACCGGTCTCGGCGGTGCTTCCAGTCGGCCGCTCTACATCGCCAGCACCGCGACCGACCCGAGCACGGGAACGAAGCAGGATGCCACCACTGCTGCGGTCGGCGCGACCCAGGCGGCCCCCAACGGCACGCCCGGCACCGGCGCCACGAAGAGCGACCAGGTTGTCGCGCAGGACATGGCGCCCGTCACCACGACGTCGCTCACGTCGACGGGCAACCTGCTCTTCCAGAACATGACTGGCTACGCTGGCATGACGGTGCAGATGACCAGCGTCGGCACCGGCAACACCATTACTGTTGGCGCGTCGAACGACAGCACGACCGGGCTCGACGGCAACTGGACGAATAACGTCTGCTTCCAGTCGCTGGGTGGTGGCGTCACCGCCAGCATCACCGCTGCGCCCATCACGTACTACTGCCCCAGCTATGCGAAGTTCCTTCGCATCAATGTCTCTGTCTATTCGGCGGGAACGGTCAGCGCGACCGGCTTCCTGCGGTCTGTCGTCCCCCTCTCGGCGTCGTCGATTTCCACGACGGTCGGGACTGGCACCAGCACCATCGGCAACGTGCTGCGCAACCTCTACAACGGCGAGGCGGGGAACATCTCGCCGACGCTCGCGGCGAACACGACGGGCACGGGTGGCACGAAGAGCACGGGCGCAGCATCCGGTGTAGCACAGGTTTGGAACCGCTTCGTCTGCTCGGTAGCCAACCTCGTCGGCCCGGTGACGCTGTACCATGACATCAGCATCGACGGCACCAACTGGGGCTTCCTGTCCAGCGTGGCCATCCCCGGCACGACGGGTCAGACCTCGGGCATGGTCAGCGACCTCATCACCACGGCGTACAACCGCTGCCGCGTGGTGAACGGGGGCACCGCGCAGACCGCCATGATCGCCAACTCAGCCTTTGCGGAGTGAACCACATGCGTAAGCACATCCTTGCGCTGTTCGCGCTCCTCGGCTTGATCGGGCAACCGGTTGCAGCGGAGACCTACGTCAACGGCACGCTGGTGTACGTCTCACCCAGCAACCCAACCTACCTCTCGGGGTTGTCGTACCGCCAGCCGGGCGCGATCACGACCTTCACTGGCACCACGAACGTAGTTTATTATACGCCGCTGGTCATTTACAGCACGGTCACGATCAACGCCCTGACTGTCAGCGTCGCCACGGGTGCTGCTGGGAACGCGCGGATCGGTCTTTACTCGAATGACCCCACGCAGAACGGGCCGCTCACCAAGCTAGGCGAGGTGACAACCCCGGTCGATACGACCAACGCAGCAACCCTGACTGGAACGATGCCAGCCATCACACTGGCGCCCGGCCTGTACTGGACGGCAGTTCTTTTCAACGCGACGCCGACGATGACCTCCTTGGCAGCGTCGGATGCCGAGCAGCTCGTCCAATCTTTCATTGGAACCAACAGCGTGTCCACGCTCTTCGCTGGCTCGGCGCAAGCCACGGGTTGGACACAGCCGCAGACCTATGCGAGCGGCCTCCCTGCAACGGCAAGCTCGATATCGCGCCGCTTCAATCACTCTGCCCTCGTCGTGTTCACCGTCCAGTAAAGGAGTTCGAACATGGATGACGTCGCTCACAGTGAGAATATCCGAACCGAAGAAGATGGCTCGCGGTCCCTGATCGTCGATGGCAGCGTCGTCGCCACCGTTGCCGCCGATGCAACGCAGGCCGACCTGACAGCGGCCATTCGCGCGAACTTCCCCAGCCAGTCGCTGGCGAACCGCAAGGAGCGGATGCTGGCCGATCTCGCAGCGCTCCGCTGGACGAAGATGCAGACCTGCGCATTCGGATCGCGCTCCTCGATCGATGCCAGCGACACCACCGCCAGCCGCATCGCCGAGACCGTGGTGCTGTTGCAAGCGACCGGTCAGGGAAGCGCGACGATCCAGTGGAAGTTCGGCGTCGGCGACTTCCAGACAATGACCCTCACCGATCTTGTCGGTTACGGCGGCACGATCGCGGCGCACTGGCAACTCTGCTTCGCCAACGAAGAGACCCTCGATACGCGGATCAACGGCGCCGAAGATCATATCGCGCTGGACGATATCGACATCACGACGGGCTGGCCCGCGTGATCGCGGCTCTCGTCCGCGTCCAGCGCGGCATCCACGCTTGGCTAGTTGCGCTCGACCAGCTCGCATACGTCTCCCTTGCAATCCCGAAGTACGTTTGCCGGGGCGGCGAGGAGCCGAGCGCGCAGGAGACGATCAGCAGCAAGATCGGCCGCATGGCAATCAAGGGGCATTGCTGGGCGCTGATCGCCGAGCCGATCGTCAACCGCTTCATGGAGCTGTGGGGCGCCAGCCCTGCGGCGCCGGGGCACTGCCGCCGCGCGATCGTTGCGGCCGAGGCGATGAGCCGAGCGCGCGACGCGATCGACGATCCACGCTGACCACCAACTGATCCGGGGGGATCGCCACCATGAACAAGACCATTCCGCCTGGCCGATCAACCGGGCTGGCGCCCGAATCCGTGCCCCCTGCGACCCAGGCAATGACACTGGTCCAGCCGCAATCCTCTATCGGGGCGACGGAAGCGATCCTCGCGATCGGCGGCATAGCTGCCGCCATTCTCGCGATCGCCGCGCTCGCGGCCCTGATCCACCGTTTGATGAACCGGGACGTCAAGCGGGACATCGCCGACGTGAGGCGCGATACCGCCGACGTCGCGCAGAAGCTCGGCACCGAGCGCGGCCGCATCGATGCGCTCGAGCGGTTCCGCGAGGATGCCGGCGTCCGGATGGTGCGCCTCGAGGCGAACGACGTCGCCTTGAGGGAGACGCTCGATCGGATCGATCGCAATATCAACGACCGTTTCGACGAGGTCGTCCAGAGCATCCGCGAGGTGCGAAGTGTCGCGCCAAGGCGATGAGGCCGAGGTGCGGGCGGTGATCGCCGGGATGGACGACTTCGCCGCCGGCACGCGCGCGATCGCCGCATATGCCGCGCTCCTGAATGACATCGCCGCGTCGCACCCGCTGAAGCCACTCCGCGACGACGAGCCTGCACCGCGGCACCCGGTGATCGACCAAGTCTGAGCACACGACCCCGCAGGCCTCCGGGCCGCGCCGCTTTCGAAAAATCAAAATCGAGGGAATGATCCATGCTGACGCCTCCACAGGTGATCGCGGGCTATGTTGGCGGCTTCGAAGGTCTGCTTTCGTTGCAGCCCGCCGACAACGGCAATTATTATGATCCGGCGCGCTTCACGGCACGCTTGCCGCAGCGTCGCGGGATGGGCGTGCTGGTCGGGAGCATGCGCGGCGTCACCGCCTATGCGCTGGTCCAGTACCGCATCGCCAAGGGCGCGCCTTTGGCCGCGGCGATCAAGGTGACGCGCACCGATATGATGGCGATCACGCTGCCGATCGCCATCGACATTGGCATGACGCTCTTCTTCAACGGTCCAGGCCTCCGCTATCTCGCGTGGAATCGGGTCACCCCGTCCATCCTCGACAAATGCTGGGGCTCAGGCACCGGCTCGACGATCCGCCGCCTGCAGGCCGAGCTCGGTGCCGGCGTAGACGGCGTGATCAGCTCCGGCGGCGAGACCGTCCGGAAGTTCGCTGCCTGGCTTGCAAAGCTCGGCGAAGAAGGCGCTGCGCGCCGGTGGTGCGCGCTCCGCGAAGCCTGGGATCATGACATCGCGACCAACGAAGGTCCGCACGATCCGGACCTGATCTTTCTGCCCGGCTGGAATCGGCGCAGCGAAAGCTTCCTCCCGGGCACTCCCTGGTGGCAGCACTTCTCCGCGGCCGCGGCCTAATTTTCCCGACCCCCAACCCTGGAGTTTCCAATGACCAATATCATGCTGGCCTCGGCCGGCGCCGCAGTCGCGCGCGTCGGCAAATGGACCCTCGCCCGGCTCGCGGAAAAGTCGACCTATATCGGCCTCGCCGGTGTGGCGACGGCGCTCGACCATGGCGAGATCGCGCAGCACATGATGGCGCTCGGCAATTCCGGGCCGCTGTTGCTCGGTGCGCTCGGTGTCGTGCTGGCCGCTGCCACGACCCGCAACCCCACGGCTGTTATCGCCAGCATCCCGACCTTGGACAGCGCTGCGATCGCCGTTGCGAGCGATGCCGGCGCGCCCGTTCCTGAGCATGTCCATTCGCTCATCGAATCGGTCGAGAGGCTGGTGACAACGATGGCGGTTGCCGCGCCGGTTGTGGAGGCCGTGGAAACGAATGCTCCGGTTGCCGATGTTGCTTCGGTGATCGCCGCCGAGGTGCCCAGCGCCGCGCCGGCGGTGGAAGCCGCCGCGTCCGCACTGTCCGGCGAACTGACCGCTGCAGCACCAGCCGCCCCCGCCGCCCCGATCATCCAGACTACTATCAGCAGCTCCCCCTTTCCCGCCTTGGAGAACGGCCTGTGAAGAAGATCGCTTTCCTTCTCGCGCTCAGCGCCGCCCTCGCCGGCTGCAGCAACCCCGGCGCCGTCTCGAGCGCGAGCACGTCGCCGGCGTCGATCGCCGATAAGGCGGCGAAGATCTCGAGGGATGCCGATCTGGCCTATGATGCCGCCAACATCATCGGTGAGGGTCTCGTCATCACCGGCGTGCTCGACCAGGCCGAATGGGACGAACTGAGCACTATCGCCGCCACAGCGCGGGATGATGTCAAGAGCGCCGCCTCCGCGGTCGAGGCAGGTGCAAAGCCGCAGAGCGAGCTCGACCAAGCGCAACAGGCTCTCACGGCCGCGATTTCGGCGATCGAGATCTACCAGCAGCGGTAGGATCTCCGATCGGAGGGGCGGCCCACGGGTCGCCCCTCTTTACGCCGGCGGCTGCATCGGCGGCCATGCGCTCCTGATAATCCTCGTTGAGCCAGCGCTGATCCTGCGATGGGTCATAAGCAGCGACATGCCAGCCCGGCCCGACCTCAAAGATGTTCCAGCCGCTGCACCCTTCGGTCAGGCGACATCGGCACCGCCGATTCCAGAGCGAATAATCGCGGCCGACCTTGGCGATCAGTGCGTCCAGGTCGATCTGCTTCACCTTCCCACAGCCGCGGCAGCGCGCGAACGCAGTGAAGCCGTTGTCGACCATCTGCCCCAAGGTTCGGCGCACGCGCATTCCCGACATGCGCGCGAGAACGCATTGAGAACATGAGTCGCGCAAGGCGCGCCGTTCTCAATCCACAGATTTATTGAACACGTCCGTCGGGCCCTAGTTTTTCACCGGGGCTGGCGGGGGTTCCGGGCGGTAACCCGGAAACCGACGAGTGCGACCTCGTCACTAGCGGTGGGCCTCCCCCGCATCGCCCCACGCCCGTCGAGCGGGTGGGGCTTCCCTGGACCTCGAGCTATTATGGCGACCCTCACAAACGTAGTTTCGGAAACCTTCACGCCTGTCGCGCCCTGCCGGACGCCGGCGCCCTATCTGGGCGGCAAGCGCAATCTGCAGAAGCGGATCTGCGCGCGCCTGCGCGAGATCCCGCACCACACCTATGTCGAGCCGTGCGTCGGCATGGGCGGCATCTTCTTCAAGCGGGACTGGCGGTCGCGCTCCGAGGTGATCAACGACCTCTCCGGCGACGTGGCCAATCTCTTTCGAATTCTCCAGCGCCACTACGAGGCGATCATGGGCGAGCTTAAATGGAAGCTCACCAGCCGTGCCGACTTCGATCGGCTGCGCGACGAGGATCCGCGCAACCTGACGGACATCGAGCGCGCGGTGCGCTTCCTCTATCTCCAGCGGCTGTCGTTCGGCGGGAAGGTCCGTGGCCGAAACTTCGGCGTCGATCGGCGCACGCCGGCGCGCTTCGATGTGACCAAGCTGGCGCCGATGCTCGCCGAGATCCACGAGCGCCTGGCGCCGGTGACGATCGAGCAGCTATCCTACGACCGGGTCATCCGGAAATACGATTCCGCCGAAACGCTGTTCTACATCGATCCGCCCTACGTGAACTGCGAGCAGGATTATGGAGACGGCTTTGCTCCGGAAGACTTTTTCCGCATGGCCGACCAGCTCGCCGCGATCAGCGGAGCCTTCATGGTCTCGATCAACGATGCGCCGCTTGCCCGCAAGGCGTTCGGACGCTTCCAGATCGAGGAGGTGGACGTCACCTATACGGTCGGAACCGCGACGATCGGCGCCGGAAAGAAGGCCCGCGAGCTGATCATCAGCAACCGGCCTGCAGGGTTGGGGTAAAAGTTAGGGTATGATGCCCAATCTTGCGCCCGAAAAGCGCTGGATTGCGGGTATTTCTCGCCATGCGGTGGCGGACAACTCCTCCGCCACGCCGCGCCCTGACAGCCGATCCTTAATTCACATACCGGAGTGTGCCGTGCACGAATTCACCTATTCGCGCGTCGGCGCGAAGATTCTTCGTCGTTCTGGCTGGTACGCAGAAGCGAGTTGGATACGCTCGTGTCTGTTCATTGCCTCATCCTAGCGTGGCGGAGGTGGCCTCCGCCACGAACACATGATTTAATGTGCTCGAGCACATCGTTTAATGTGGTGGCGGCCGATGAAGTACGATCTCACTTCCTTCAATCCGGCGAAGCGGAAGCGCCTGGCGCGGCGACCGCGCACCACGCTGGCGATGCTGCGGGCGAAGGAAAAGCGCCTGAACGGCAGAATGGCCGCTTTGGCCCGCGAGGAAGCCAAGCTTAGAACGTGATGGTGGCGGAGGTCGCCTCCGCCACGGCGTTATTTCCCGAGGGCTCGCCAGCGATCAGCAGCTTGTTGAGCTTGGACCAGCTCTTTTCCATCGTGAGACGTCTGGTCCGCCACGGCGATGCCGTTCGCTCGGAGATAATCCGCGCGTTGCTGCCAATAGGCTGAGGAATCGATCGGCGGCTCATTGGTCGGCTCAGTCATCATGGCAGTATAGCGTGGCGGAGGCGCTCTCCGCCACGTTCAATCGTATTCGTCGTCCCCGGGCAGCCGGATGGCTTCGCTTCCGTTCTCGATGGCCAATAACACAGCGCGATCGATCGCGAGGTGGATGTCGGTTGTGCCGTCCTCCTGTTCCTCGTTTTCCAGCCGATCCGCGATCTCGGCCGCGAACGCATCCGCATCGAGGATCTCGGTTCCTTCGACCCAATCGTTGCCGCCCTGGGCCGCTATCATGAGCGTATCGATACCGATGCTGATCACGAGGCGGCCATCCTCGACGGCGACGGTCAGCGCCTGGTCCCGCTCGCTCATGCGACCAGGCGCTCGGGCTGCGCGATCGCGCGGACCGCGCGCATGAAGGCGCTTTCGCCATCGGTCGCGGCGATCGCCACCTGGCGCTGATCGAGCGAGGCGGCGCGCAGCCGGTCAATGAGGCCGTTCCATTTCGCCTCGAGCGCTTTGACCTCATTCATGAGGTTGATCTCGTCTTGGGATAGATCGCGGTAGCCGCTGATCTTCTTGTGCTGATTGTCCATGAACCTCCGCGCTCAAGGGTTCGGGCATAATATCCGATCCCCTGAGGAGCGCGAGTACTTCGTGGCGGATATCCTCCGCCACCTCGCTGATTATGCGCCAGCGCGCCTGAATATGCATCGGGCTTAGGTCGAACCTGCATCCCCACGATGCAAATTTGCATCGCCAGAAAGCCAGAAAGCCAGAAAGCCAGAAATGCTGACAGCAGCTCGCATTCGCGCGGCCGCGCCGAAGGCGTGTGCCTATAAGGTCTATGACACTGGACGATTGCATCTTCATGTTGCGCCGTCCGGCCGTCGTACCTGGCGCTTGGCCTTCACCTTTGGTGGCAGGGAGCAGCTGCTCACGCTCGGAACATTCCCCGAGCTCAGCCTAGCCGACGCGCGCGATCGCCGCGACGAGGCACGGCGCCAGCTCCGCGGCGGCGAGGATCCTCGCATTGCCCGAAAGCACGAGGATCTGCCGTCCAACACTTTCGAGGCGATCGCGCGGCGCTGGCACCAGGCGAAACAGGCGAGCTGGTCGCCAGCGCACGCCGGCGACGTCATCGCCAGCCTCGAAGCGCACGTCTTCCCTGCGATCGGCGCGGCCGAGCTCGCCGCCATCACCGCACCGGCAGTGCTCGAGCTGCTCCAGCGCGTCGAAGCGGGCGGCGCGATCGAGACGGCTCGCCGTGTACGCCAGAGGATCTCGGCCGTCTTTCAGCGCGCGATCGCCGAAGGCATCGCCGCGGCAGATCCAGCCGCCCTCGTCCATAAGGCGCTCGCGGATCGGCCGGACGTCCGACGCCAGGCAGCACTGACGGAGCTGGACGATGTGCGCGGGGCTTGGCGCGCGATCGCCGCGGCGCCGGCGGCCGAGATCTCGGTCCTAGCCGCGCAGTTCGTGGCCATGACCGCCGTGCGCTGCGGATCCGCGCGCGGCGCGCGCTGGGATGAGATCACGGGCGTCGATTGGGAGGATCCGCTCGTGATGTGCCCAGCTGCCGGCTGGCGCATCCCCGCAGCGCGCATGAAGCTGAAGCGATCCCGCAAAGCAGATACAGCCAACGACCATATCGTGCCGCTTTCGGCCGCGGCGGTGCAGCTGCTGCGCCGGGCCCGGTCGATCGCTGGCCGCAGCGTCTATGTTTTCCCGCGCGCCGCCGGTGCCGGCGCGCCGATCGGCGAGAACGCGATCCTCGCGGTCCATCACGCAGCCGGCCTGGCCGGCCGCCATTCCCCTCACGGCTGGCGCGCGGCGTTTGCCACCATTCTGAACGAAGCGCGGCCGGAATGGCGCGCGGCGATCGATCTCGCCCTTGCCCATGCTCCCAAGGACAAGGTGGAAGCGGCCTACAACCGCGCGACGCATATCGCGCTGAGGCGCGAGATCTACGACGAGTGGGCCCACATCCTCGCCGCCACCGCTATCGAGGCCTGACGGCACTACAATCGCCCTTCCTTGGCCGAAACAGGCGCGACAGTCGGTCGGCGCGCGCCGACCTCCGCTTGCTCTCATCGGAGAGCATTCGTCGGCGTAGCCGACGCCCCGCTGAACAGCAGCGCTCGCAGATCGCCCTGCGCAAGGCGCGCAACAACCGTGGGATGGACCACAAACCGGCGCGCCGCTGCGCGCAGCATGGGTTTGGCAGAGCTACCTAGTGCGGCTCCTTTTATTTTTACTTCTCGCGGTCATCAGACCTGCCGTTCAACGGGTTCGGGCGTGGCTCTCAAGGGCGAGGTCCGTGTCGCGCGTCGAAGGCGGCGCATCAGCCGCTCGGCAGCGTGGCGCTCGGCCTTGGCGGCGATGTGCTCCGGCAAAAGGGCGGCGGCGATGCTGCGAGGAATCCCCGGCCGGCGACCGAAGCGCCTCGTCAGATATTTGCTGACGCGCCACGCCAGCGCCTTGGGCATGGTGAACCGATAGAGGTTGCTGGTCTGCACGCGATCGGGGCCGGCCCCATCACCAGCGACCGTGCGGCGCAGCCATTCTATAAAACCGCAATCGCGCAGGGCCCTCAGGGTATCCTCGACGCAACTGCGCGATATCCGGACCGCTTCGGCGATCTGCTCGCGCGAGGGGCAGCACATGCCCCCATTCCTCCGCGCCTCGCTGTAGAGGTAGCGTAGCACGGCCACGCCGTTCGTGCGGATCGCCCCGCACCTTTTCCCCTTCATCTTCGTGTCGCGCGCATAGCGCTCGACCTCAATCAGCATCGGCCCCAGCTCGTCCTTGTCGACGTCGTGCTGGAAGGATGCGCACCGCTCGTCGTCGACGTCGTAGCTGTTGGCCCACACCGGGATCTGCGTGGGTGGGCGATCGCCCTTAGATATGATCGCGCCGAAGCTACGGCCGGTCATCGGAATGGCGATCGTCGTCATCGCGCACCTCCGGCGGGTGCGGCTGGGAAAAGGGCGCTGTGCGCTGGACGCAGGAAAGCGCGCCCGGAAACGAGCGTTGAGAAGGGCATTACGGCCTCCGCGGCCTTGCGGCCGTGTCAGGGTCGATGGACGCACGAAATCGCCGGCTGAAACGCCATGTTCAGCCGCCGACAGTGCTGATGAAATTGTCAGGGGGTTAGACGCGCCTCAGGGCGGCGCACGCGCGCGCATCCCCGCTCGGCTAAAGTGCCGGCGGGAGGTCAGACGTTAAAGGAGTTCACCGCCGTCGAGGGTGATTGATGGTAGCTGTCCTCCGCTACCAACAGCGATGTCATGCTGAACCTGTTCGGCATCCACCGTGCCACCCGCAAGGGCGGTGCGGACGGGTCGGTTGATCCTGAAACAAGTTCAGGATGACGGGTCCGGCGATCCTCCCTATCTGTTCCGCATGGCTTCTCCCGAGATCGACGCGCTGACGCAGGCACTTGCCCGCCTGCCCGGGCTCGGGCCGCGATCGGCGCGGCGCGCGGTGCTGCACCTTCTCAAGAAGCGTGAGGGCGCGATGGCACCGCTGCTGCGCGCGCTGGAAGCGGTGAACGACAGGCTGGCGACCTGCTCGACCTGCGGCAATGTCGATACCAGCGACCCCTGCGCGATCTGCGCGGACACGCGGCGCGATGGGCGGATGCTGTGCGTGGTGGAGGAGGTGGCGGACCTGTGGGCGCTCGATCGCACGCGGCTGTTTCCGGGGCGCTTCCATGTCCTCGGCGGACGGCTGTCGGCGCTGGAGGGGGTGCGGCCCGAGGATCTGGCGATCGACAGCTTGGTGGCGCGGATTGCGCACGGCGGGATCGACGAGGTGGTGCTGGCGATGAACGCCACCCTCGAAGGGCAGACCACCGCCCATTATCTCGCCGAGCGGATCGAGCATTTCCCGGTGCGTGTCACCCAGCTTGCGCATGGGCTCCCCGTCGGCGGCGAATTGGACTATCTCGACGAGGGCACGCTCGCGCAGGCGCTACGGGCGCGGCGACCGGTGGCATGAGGGGATCGATATGGGCGTGACGGGAATCGGCGGGCTCTTCTTTCGCGCGAAAGATCCCAAGGCCCTGGGCGCCTGGTATCTCGAGCATCTCGGCGTCGGCGGCCCTTGTGGTATGTGGGAGACGCAGGCGGGGACCACGGTCTTCCAGCCATTCAAGGCCGATACCGACTATTTTCCGGCCGATCGCCAGTGGATGCTCAACCTGCGCGTCGACGATCGCGATGCGATCAAGGCGTGCCTGGAGGCGGCGGGAATCGAGGTCAAAACCGATCCCGAATGGGATCAGCCCGGCGTCGGCAAGTTCGCGCGGATCCACGATCCCGAGGGTAACCCGATCGAGCTGTGGGAGCCCGACGCGGGCGAATGACCACGATCGGCCATCAGCTCTTCGTCCTGGCGACGATCGCGCTCGTCTATCTGATGGCGGTGGCGAGCCCCGGGCCCAATTTCTTCCTGGCGACGCGGCTGGCCCTCGCCGGGCAGCGGCGGCTGGGGCTGCGCGTGGCGCTCGGGATTGCCAGCGGGTCGGCGATCTGGGCGACGCTGAGCATGGTCGGCGTGGCGACGATCCTCGGCAACGCCACCTGGCTGCAGCTCGGCATCCGCATCTTCGCCGCCGCCTATCTGCTGTGGTTCGGGTTCAAGCTGATCCGCAGCGCGCTGATCGGCACGACCGGCTCCAGCCCTGTCGATCGGCTGCCGACCAGCGGCAAGGACGCCTATATCGCGGGCATCACCACCTGCCTGACCAACCCCAAGGCGGCGGCGTTTTGGACGAGCATCTTCGGCGCGATGTTCCCGGTGCATGCGCCGCTGTGGATGTATCCGGCGGTGGTGGGCATCGTCTTCACAATCTGCGGCGGCTGGTACGTCGGCGTCGCCTGCCTGCTTTCGACCGAGCGCGTGCAGCGCCGCTATTTCCGCATCCAGCGGCCGGTGGACGGCGTGCTGGGCGCAATATTGATCGGTTTCAGCGCGCATCTGGCGTTTTCTGGGTAGCGATCCAGCCTCCGCTGGAGCGCGGCGCGCCCGCCCCCCCCCCCCCCCCCCCACCACCCACATATATTGTTTTTGGGGTGGGGGGGGGGGGGCGGGGCCCGGCGCCGCCATCCGCGTGAGCGGATCAACAAACGCGCTCCGCTTGAAGTTACGGCCTTCGCGTCATAATTCAGCGTTATGGCCATCCGCCCGATCCTCGAAGCGCCCGATCCGCGGCTGCGCGTCATTTCCACGCCGGTCGAAACGGTGGATGACTCGGTGCGCGCGCTGATCGCCGATATGTTCGAGACGATGTACGATGCGCCCGGCATCGGCCTCGCCGCAGTGCAGGTCGGGGTGCCCAAGCGCATCCTGGTGATCGATCTGATGGAGGATGGCCCGGACGGGGAGCGGATCAGCGAGCCGCGCGTGTTCATCAATCCCGAGCTTTCCGATCCGCACGAAGAGCTGAACGTCTACAATGAGGGCTGCCTATCGGTGCCCGAGCAATATGCCGATGTCGAACGCCCCAAGGCGATCCAGGCGCGGTGGCTCGACGAAAATGGCGTGCAGCATGACGAGCGCATCGAAGGCATGCTCGCCACCTGCCTGCAGCACGAGATGGACCACCTTGAGGGCATTCTCTTCATCGATCACCTCTCCAAGTTGAAGCGCAACATGGTGCTGAAGAAGCTCGAGAAAGCGAAGCGGCTGCGCAGGGCGGCATGAATCCCCCTCCCTGGAAGGGAGGGGTTAGGGGTGGGTGGATCAGAAGCCGATGCCTCAAGAGTAAGCGACCCACCCCCAGCCCCTCCCTTCCAGGGAGGGGAGCTGCCTCAGTGCAACGTCGCCAGCGCCTCGCGGCAGTCGGCGGCGCACTCCCGGCACATCGTCGCGCACAGCCGGCAATGTTCGTGATCATGCTTGTCGCACTCCGCCGCGCAGAGCGCGCAGGCATCGATGCAGGCGGTGAGCATCGCGCGGACCATCGCATCATCGTCGCCCGTCAGCCGCATCGCCAGCTTGGCCGCCGCGGTGCACACGTCGGCGCAATCCAAGCAGGTGCGGATGCACTGGCGCATGTCCATGCTCTCCGCCGAGCAGGCGTCCGCGCAGCTCGTGCAGAAGAGCGCGCAATACATCGCATGCTTGGCGGCGGTGGCGAGCGGTTCGTTGACGTGGCCGGCGCTGTTGGGGTGCAGCGCGATCATCTTGCGGACGGACATACTCTCTCCTGTTTGGCTTCTCACACCAGACGATCCCACAATCTTCGCGTTCCTGCGAATCGTGCTTGCAATGCGGGAAAGTATTTGCGAATGTTCCACGTTCGTTCTGGTGTTGAAGGATGGGAATGGCGGCTTCGATGCTCTGGGTGATCGCGGGACTCGCGCTGCTGATCGGGCTCGCGCTCGGCTGGCTGGCGGCGGGCGTGCGCGCCGCGGCGGAGCAGGCGCGACTCGCCGAGCGGGTGAGCGCGGGCGACCTCGTGCGGATGCAGCTCGACGAGGTGACGCGCGAGCGCAACGCCGCGACTGCGGCGCTGGCGGCGGAGCGCGCGACGGGCGCGGCTCAGATCGCGGCGTTCGAGCGGCAGCTCGCCAATATCCGCGAGGCCAAGGAGGCGCTTTCGGCGCAGTTCAGCGAGGTCGGCGCGAAATTGCTCGCCGATGCCCAGCGCCAGTTCCTCGAACGCGCCGATCAGCGCTTCACCCAGGCGGGCGAGAATAACGAGGCCAAACTCAAGGCGCTGCTGACCCCGGTCGAGGCGACACTCAAGCAATATGACGCCAAGCTCGGCGAGATCGAGAAAGCGCGGATCGGCAGCTATGCCGAGCTCAAGGAAGCGGTCGGCCAGCTCTCGCTGGGCAATGAGGTGGTGCGCAAGGAGACCGCGCGGCTGACCAACGTGCTGCGCTCCAGCCCCAAGCATCGCGGCCGCTGGGGCGAGGAGCAGTTGCGCACGATCCTGGAAAGCGCGGGCCTTGCCGAAAATGTCGATTTCGAGCTGCAGGCGAGCGTCAGCGCCAATGATGCCGGGGTCGAACGGCAGTTGCGTCCCGATTGCGTGATCAAGCTGCCCGGCAATCGCTGCATCGTCGTCGACGTGAAGTGCCCGCTGGTGGCGTTCGAGCAGGCCTATGACGAGGAGGATGAGACGCTGCGGGCGGGCTTTCTGCTCCAGCACGCCAATGCGATGCGCGCTTATGCCAATGATCTCGGGCGCAAGGCCTATTGGCGCCAGTTCGATCTCTCGCCCGATTTCGTCATCCTGTTCGTCCCCGGCGAACATTTCCTCTCCGCCGCCGCCGAACGCGCCCCCGATCTGATCGAACAGGCCTTCCGCCAGGGCGTCATCATCGCCTCCACGATCAACATGCTCGCGCTCGCCAAGGTGATGGCGGGCATGTGGCGGCAGGAGGGGCTGGCGCAACGCGCCGAGGAGATCGGCAAGCTCGGCAAGGAGCTTTACGCGCGGCTGCAGACGATGGGGCGGCATGTCGAGCGGCTGGGACGGAATCTCACGCAGGCGACGGGGGCGTACAACGATTTCGTCGGCTCGCTGGAAAGCCAGGTGCTGACTTCGGCCAAACGCTTCGAGGCGCTCAAGGTGGATACGGGGGGTAAGACGATCGAGCCGCTGCCGATCGCGGATATCGCGGTGCGGCCTCTGGCGAAGCTGGCGGGCACGGCGAATGAGGATGTGCCGGAGGCGGCGGAGTAATCACTCGCGTTATGCCAACGGGCGTTGCGCATTTGGGAGCCTTTACGTAACTCGTTCTGGCGACAAAAGGGGATAGCAATGGCTAGGTTGGATGATGCTACATCCGAAGGCTTGGCGGAGCTTCGAACTCAAAACGAGCTCCTCCGCAAGCTTCCTTGGCCTGAGCCGTTCAATACCACGACCCACTGCCTTCATCAGGGAGATGCGAGGAAGCTTGATTGGATTCCTGACGCATCGGTGCACCTGGTCGTCACCTCCCCGCCATATTGGACTTTAAAGGAGTACGAGAACCACGTTTATCAGATGGGCGCTATCGAGAACTATGAGAGTTTCCTCAATGAGCTAGATAAAGTGTGGGTGGAGTGCGAGCGCGTTCTGGTCCCGGGCGGTCGGATTTGCTGCATTGTCGGTGATGTCTGTATCCCCAGAAAAAAGGCTGGACGTCACTATGTCATGCCTCTCCACGCGGACATTCAGGTTCGTGCTCGGAAAATCGGGCTCGATTGCCTCACGCCAATCTTATGGCACAAGATCGCGAACGGTATGACGGAAGCAAAAGGTAACGGTACGGGCTTTTACGGCAAGCCTTACCAGCCCGGTGCCGTAGTCAAGAATGATATCGAGTATATTCTTTTCATGCGAAAGGGCGGTAAATACCGCAAGCCTTCTCCAGAACAGAAATCACTTTCGATGCTCACCAAAGAGGAGATGCAACAGTGGTGGCGTTCAATCTGGATTGACGTGCCCGGCGAATCCACGCGACGCGGTCATCCTGCGCCGTATCCCGCAGTTCTGGCGGAACGTCTGATACGCATGTTCTCTTTCGCCGGCGACACTATTCTCGACCCATTTAATGGAACCGGAAGTACGAGCATTGCCGCGATTCGGGCAGGTCGGAACTCCATCGGCAATGAGATCGAGCCATCCTATATGCGACTGGCGCAACGGCGCGTTTGCGAAGAAGCTGCCCAGCCTCGGGCGGCGGGCGCTACCTTAGCCGTCCTTTCGTAATGCCGATTATGCTTTCCGAAGCAGTGGACGATCTTCTAGCGCGCCCAAAGACGGACTCCGGCCGTTTGAATATGCTGGCGAGTTACTGCATCCAAGAGTTTGCAGCACGAGGGCTTCAAGGTGTTCGCGGCGGACAGGCCGATGAGGTAGGGATCCGTGGTTTCGGCCGCCAAAAAGACTGGGACTTGGCTTACGTTCTCGCAGACAAGCCCCGGCTGCTTGTTTCATTGAAGTCGATCCTGAAAAACCTTTCCGGGACGGTGCCAAACCGGCTCGACGACCTGATGGGCGAGGCTGCGAACGTGCAGCAGCTTCAGCCGGAGGTTGTAATCGGCTACGTCGTGATCGTTGATCAGGCAGAAGACAGGATCCGACGAGACGGGTATACTTGGAGCGAAGTTTTCGAGTCAAATCTTCGGAAAATTGCGATCCGTAAGGCACCACTCTGGAATCAAGGCCTAATTGAGGGCATCTGGCTCATTCGTATCGACAGTCGCCGGGAATCCGGAGATCGTGTCGTGAATGTCGAAGACTTGGATGCGCGAGGCACCAACTTCTTCACGTCACTTCTCGACGAATTATACTTGCGGGAACCGGCGCTTCGGCCCGATTCGGCCTGATATAGCGACAATAGCTAACCGCCCTATGCGGTTGCCGAGGCGTTTCCAGACAGACAAAAAGGCCGGGGGATTTCTCCCCCGGCCCTTCTTTGACTGGTAGTGTTGGGCGTGGATCAGAAATCCATCCCACCCATGCCGCCCATTCCACCCATGCCGCCGGGCATGCCACCGGCGCCGGCCTTGTCGTCAGCCGGAGCATCGGACACCGCAGCTTCGGTGGTGATAAGCAGGCCGGCGACCGAGGCTGCGTTCTGCAGCGCGGTGCGGACGACCTTGGTGGGGTCGATCACACCGGCCTGGACCAGGTTCTCATAGGTGTCGGTCTGCGCGTTGAAGCCCAGCGTCGGATCGTTGCTCTCGAGCAGCTTGCCCGAAACCACCGCGCCATCATGGCCGGCATTCTGCGCGATCTGACGGACCAGCGCGGTCAGCGACTTGCGGATGATGTCGATACCGCGGGTCTGATCGTCGTTGGCGCCGGTCAGGCCGTCGAGCGACTTGGTGGCGTACAGCAAAGCCGTACCGCCGCCGGGGACGATGCCCTCTTCGACCGCCGCGCGGGTCGCGTGGAGAGCGTCGTCGACGCGATCCTTGCGCTCCTTGACCTCGACCTCGGACGAACCGCCGACCTTGATCACGGCAACGCCGCCGGCGAGCTTGGCAAGACGCTCCTGGAGCTTCTCCTTGTCATAGTCGCTGGTGGTGTTCTCGATCTGCTTGCGGATCGCCTCGACGCGGTTCTTGATCGAATCGGCTTCACCGGCGCCATCGACGATGGTGGTGTTGTCCTTGTCGATCGAAACGCGCTTGGCGGTGCCGAGCATGCCGAGCGTGACGCTCTCGAGCTTGATGCCGAGATCCTCGCTGATGACTTCGCCCTTGGTCAGGATCGCGATGTCTTCCAGCATCGCCTTGCGGCGATCGCCGAAGCCCGGCGCCTTGACGGCGGCGACCTTGAGGCCACCGCGCAGCTTGTTGACGACGAGCGTTGCGAGCGCCTCACCCTCGATATCCTCGGCGATGATCAGCAGCGGACGGCCCGACTGCACGACCGCTTCGAGGATCGGCAGGATCGCCTGCAGGTTCGACAGCTTCTTCTCGTGGATCAGGATGTAGGGATCCTGAAGCTCGACGGTCATCTTGTCGGGGTTGGTGATGAAGTAAGGCGACAGATAGCCGCGATCGAACTGCATGCCTTCGACGACATCGAGTTCGAAATCGAGGCCCTTGGCTTCCTCGACGGTGATCACGCCTTCCTTGCCGACGCGCTCCATCGCCTCGGCGATCTTCTCGCCGACGACGGTATCGCCATTGGCCGAAATGATGCCGACCTGCGCGACTTCGGCCGAACCCGAGACGGGCTTCGAGCGCGACTTCACGTCCTCGACGACCTTGGTGACGGCAAGATCGATGCCGCGCTTCAGATCCATCGGGTTCATGCCGGCCGCAACCGACTTCATGCCCTCGCGAACGATCGCCTGGGCGAGAACGGTGGCGGTGGTGGTGCCGTCACCGGCGTTGTCGTTGGTCTTCGAGGCGACTTCGCGCAGCATCTGCGCGCCCATATTCTCGAACTTGTCCTTGAGCTCGATCTCCTTGGCGACGGTGACGCCGTCTTTGGTGATGCGCGGTGCGCCGAAGCTCTTGTCGATGACGACATTGCGGCCCTTGGGACCGAGCGTGACCTTCACCGCATCGGCGAGGATATCGACGCCGCGCAGAATGCGCTCACGGGCGTCACGGGAGAATTTTACGTCCTTGGCTGCCATTTTCGTTAGCCTTTCAAATTATTAAACCGTTCGGGCCGAGCTTGTCGAAGCCCTGCCCTGTTCTTCACCCGCGTCCAGAAAGACGGCCCTTCGACAAGCTCAGGGCGAACGGGTGTAGGGAGGCGTAGGTTAGCCGACGATCCCCAGGATATCGCTTTCCTTCATGATCAGCAGATCCTGGCCATCGAGCTTGACCTCGGTGCCGGACCACTTGCCGAACAGGATGCGGTCGCCGGCCTTGACGTCCAGCGGAGTGATCTTGCCGTCTTCGCTCTTGGCGCCGCCGCCGACGGCGACGATCTCACCCTCCTGCGGCTTTTCCTTGGCGGTATCGGGAATGATGATGCCCCCGGCTGTCTTCTCTTCAGCCTCGATGCGCTTCACCAGCACGCGATCGTGCAGCGGTCGAAAACCCATATGTAAACCTTTCCTAGCAGCATCGCGCCCAAGGCCGGGAGGACCGGCCAACAGCGCGACGATAAAGCCTGTTGGCACTCCCTTTTGTCGAGTGCCAGTGTGCATATGTGAACGGCGGGGGAAGGTGTCAAGCAGGCCGCGCGGCAGAAAGGTGGGCTTTCGCGGGGATTCGTTGCGCGCCGCCCGTTCTCGCCTAAAGATGGCAGCCCCTGGGGGAAGGGAGCTGTTTATGCTGGATCGCTTTTTTACCGCCATTTCCACGGGGATAGCCGCCTGGGTAGGGCAGCCTTCCGCCTTCGTGATCGCCACCGCGACGATCATCATCTGGGGCCTTACCGGCCCCGTGTTTCATTATTCGGACACGTGGCAACTCGTCGTGAACACCGCGACGACGATCATCACCTTCCTGATGGTCTTCCTGATCCAGAACAGCCAAAATCGTGACGCCGCAGCAATGCAGGCCAAGCTGGACGAATTGATCCGCGCGGTGGACGATGCCCGCGGCCAGTTCATCGGCATCGAACACAAGACCGATCACGAGATCCAGCGGATCCGCGCCGATCTCGAGAAGGAATGCCAGGATGCGCAGGAGATCGAGGCCGGCAAGCCTCACAGTGATCAATATCTCGATCGCCTGATGCAGCGGCGCTGATTCCTCACTGTGCAGGGATGCGCGGCGGATGCGTGTTCCACTTTGACGTCCTGGCGACTTAATTGCGCTGATGTTCCCGATCGTACAGTATCGGATCGGATAATTGCTCCGTTTCGGCCAGATCGGCGCTGTAGATTCCCTAGTATCGCCTTAGACGGGCCCTCAATCATTCAAGTCTAATCCCTTTGTTGTCATAGCGCAGTCAGTAATCGGTTGCGTAACTTGAACGAGGGGCGACTGATGAAGTCTTTAAATAAATTTGCGGGATTGCTGCTGCCCGCGCTGATACTTTCCTGCCCGGCATCCGCCGATGCAGGCACCGTCAATTTTGCCGGCACCGTGGTGAATACCTGCGTGATCAATCTCACCACGCCGGGCGCGCTCGGCATGGCCACCACCGGCACACAGCTGTCTTCCGATAATACGGGTGGCCTCGCCGCCAGCGTTACTGTCGTCGCCACGGGCACCGCGCCGACGCTGCAGTTCGGCGCGCCGCAGTTGACCGGCCCCGCCGGCTCGATCGCGGGCGCCACCAAGATGATCGGCTATACCTCCAATGGCGGTGCCAATCAGCCGCTTACCAGCGGCACCAGCATCTATGCGATGACCCGACTGCTCGATACGCTGACCGTGAAGGCTGAGGCCGATAATAGCAGCGGCTTTGCAACCGGCGTTTATGGCATCGCCGCCACCGTGACCTGCCAGCAGTGAGCCGCAAGCCGCTGCTGATGGCAATGCTGTCGATCGCGATCGCCGTTCCGGCGGTCGCGGTCGGGCTCGGCCCACTCAAACTCGATGGATTGATCGACGGACCGCGCGAAGGGTTCGCGCTGGATCTCTACAATCCCTATCCGGAGGCCGAGACGTTCATGGTCTATCCCGTCGGGCTCGATGACGAGGTGGCGCAGGATCGCGTCACCGTGCTGCCCGCCGAAGTAGAGCTCGGCTCGGCCCGCAGCCGCCGCGTCCTCGTCATCGCCGACAATCTCGCGGTCGGCGAGACTTACCATTTCCGCGTCTGCGCCCAGCGCAAGACGCCGCCCGAAGGGATCACGCTCAATGCGCGCGTTTGTTCGAAAATTAGCGCTCATCGCGTCGGCTAGCGCGCTCGCCGCGCCCGTGCTCGCCGGGACCAGCGGCGTTTATCTGCCGCAGGCGCCTTCGGGCCCGGGCGGCGAGGATTCGATCGAGACCGCCAGCGGCACACGCTGCCGCCAGAGCATCAACTCGAACGGCGCCTATGTGGACGTCGGCGTGACGGGCACGGCCGCGCAGACGCGCGATCGGAGCAGCCAGTCCGCGCTGCTCTACGCCGAGCAGGCCCCGCGCGAGGCGACAGCTTATGCGCGCATCACCATCCCGATCGGTCACCGGCCCGAGCGGATCGATTGCAATCAGGTCTATCAGCTCGAAGTCACGCGGCTGAAGCGCGAGATCGAATTGCTCAAGCTCGGCGTCAAATAAGCGCGGCTTGCAGACAGGGTGATCGGCTAACTATCTGTTGGCCACCTCAGCCCAAGGAATCACCCATGTCCGCCGTCCATTCCACCCGTATGCTCATCCTCGGCTCGGGGCCGGCAGGCCTGTCCGCCGCCATCTACGGCGCGCGCGCGGGGCTGGCGCCGATCGTGGTGCAGGGGCTGCAGCCGGGCGGCCAGCTGACGATCACCACCGATGTCGAGAATTATCCCGGCTTCCGCAGCGTCATCCAGGGCCCGTGGCTGATGGAGGAGATGCAGGCGCAGGCCGAGCATGTCGGCGCGCAGATGGTGTGGGACGTGATCACCGCGGTCGATCTTTCGGAGCGACCCTTCCGGCTGACCGGCGACAGCGGGGCGCTTTACGTCTGCGATACGTTGGTGATCGCCACCGGCGCGCAGGCGAAGTGGCTGGGCGCGCCGGGTGAATCCGAGCTTGGCGGCAAGGGCGTTTCGGCCTGCGCGACCTGCGACGGTTTCTTCTATCGCGGCAAGAAAGTGGCGGTGATCGGCGGCGGCAACACTGCGGTCGAAGAGGCATTGTATCTGACCAATCATAGTCAGGATGTGACCCTGGTCCACCGTCGCGATTCGCTGCGCGCCGAAAAGATCTTGCAGGAGCGGCTGTTCAAGCATCCCAATATCAAGGTGCTATGGAACAAGGAGGTCGCGCAGTTCGTGGCGGGCGAACAGGCGCATGAGGGGCTGGTTGCGCTATCCCTTCGCGATACGGTGACGGGCGAGATGAGCCGGCTGGACGTGCAGGGCGGCTTCGTCGCGATCGGCCACAGCCCGGCCACCGAAGTGTTCAAGGGCACCGGCATCACGCTGGATCACGAAGGCTATATTCACGCCAGGCCCGGCACCAGCCTGACCAACATCCCCGGCGTGTTCGCCTGCGGCGACGTGATGGACAAGGTCTACCGCCAGGCGATCACCGCCGCTGGCACAGGCTGCATGGCCGCCCTCGACGCCGAACGTTTCCTGCAGGCCGCAGACTTCCCCGTGCCCGAGGATGCCGAGGCCGGACATCCCGTCGATCCGATGGTGGAGCACGCCGAGTAACGTCTACCCTCCCGGGGGAGGATCAAGGCTGAGCGAGGCTTGATAGCTCGCGCATCGAAATACCGTACATTTCGCAGATATGATCGCGCAGGCGGCGCTTGGCCTGCGCCATCTCGGCATAGGCGGCCTCTTCCGCTTCCTCGGCATCGAGATTGATTGCGAGGTGCGGGGGCACCAAAGCTTCCCAGGTGTCGCCATGCGCCCGCGCCGCCTTGCGGACCTCCGCCACCAGCGCGTGGCCGTCAATTTGCCCGATCTCCATGGCCTTTCCAACGCGGCAGCCGCGTTCGCGTTGCGCTCAGCACGCTTCGGTCAACGGCATGCCACAATCGGCGAAGCTCGCCGCTACTGTCCGGGCAGTTTCGGTGACCGACGGGCAAGAGACGGTGCCCAGCAAGTGCGCCAGAAGCACGTCGGCCTCGCTCGGATCGTTTATGGCTAAGCCGAACGCCGTGAGGATGGCGTTCTCCGCCGCGGTGATGCGCGGGCAGCAGCAGGGCGCCACCGCGATGGTCCTTGCCGAGATGCGCGCCATTTCGGTCATGAAGGTGCGCATCAGCAGCAGCGGACGGCGGAAATCGACGCCGAACGCGCTGATGAAAGCCTGCGCGGCGAAGGCATCGCCGATCCCGCCGGCCGCCATCCGCCGCACCGCGAACAGCGCCAGCCGCGGATAGGGACAATCGGGCGCGTCGGCGACCAGACGGGCAGAAGGCGGAATAAGCATGCACGACTCCTCTTAACCACATCATCATGCCATATCGCTATTGATAATCAATCTCAAATATCGGGGTACAGCGCCTCGACGAAGAAGAGACCATCGGGCGGCGCGTTAAAGCCGAGCGCGGCGCGGTTGCGGGCTTCAAGCGCGGCGGCGAGATCGGCGGCGCGCCATTGTCCTTGGCCGACCAGCGCGAGGCAGCCGACCATGGAGCGCACCTGATGGTGGAGGAAGCTGCGCGCCGCCGCCTCGATCAGCACCATATCACCCTCGCGGCGGACATCGAGGCGATCGAGCGTCTTGATCGGGCTTGCGGATTGGCAATGCGCGGAGCGGAAGGTGGTGAAATCGTGGAGGCCGACCAGCGCCTGCGCGGCCGCCTGCATGGCATCGGCATCGATCGGGCGGGCGATCTGCCAGGCGCGGCCCGCCTCCAGCGCCAGCGGCGCGCGGCGGTTGGCGATCCGGTAGAGATAGCGGCGACCGAGACAGGAGAAGCGCGCGTGCCAATCGCCGGCCACCTCCTCACAGGCGAGGATCGCCACGGGCTGCGGACGCAGGCGGGCGTTGAGCGCCGCCATCAGACGAAAGGGCGCGATCGGTTTCTCGATATCGATGTGCGCGGTCATGGCGAGCGCGTGGACCCCGGCATCGGTGCGCCCGGCGGCATGGACGGCGGCGGCTTCCCCGGTGATCGCCTTTGCCGCGTCCTCGATCGCCTGTTGCACCGAAGGGCCATGCGCCTGCCGCTGCCAGCCCATGAACGGGCGGCCATCATATTCCACCGTCAGGCGGAAGCGCGTCATGCCAGTCGGGTGCCGGCGGGGATCGTGAAGCCGCGCAGCAACTCGCCGGTCGCCATGGCGCTCTTGCCCGCACGCTGAACGCGCGTCGGGCGGATCGCGCCGGTGCCGCAGGATATGGCGAGCTGGTCGTCCAGCACCACGCCGTACTCCGGCGCAGGCCGGAGTGCGGGAGGTTCGCGCATGGCCTCGGATAGCCCGGGCTCCGGCCTGCGCCGGAGCACGTCGGCACTTAGGACGCGGATGCGCTCTCCCCCAACCTCGAACCACGCGCCGGGCGCGGGGGTGAAGGCGCGGATCTGGCGTTCGACCTGCTCGGCGGACTGGCTGAAATCGAGGCGAGCTTCGGCCTTGTCGACCTTGGCGGCGTGGGTCGCGCCTTCGGGCTGGATGACGGGGGTGAAGGCGGGGAGATCGGCCAAGACCTCGATCATCATCGCCGCGCCCATCGCGGCGAGCTCGGCGGTCAGGTCGCCCGCAGTCTTGGCGCCGATCGGCGTCGCGCGCTTGAGCAGCATCGGGCCGGTATCAAGGCCTTTCTCCATCTGCATGATCGTCAGGCCGGTTTCTTCATCCCCGGCGAGGATCGCGCGTTGCACGGGGGCCGCGCCTCGCCAGCGCGGGAGCAAGGAGCCGTGGACGTTGAGGCAGCCGTGGCGTGGCGCGTCGAGCACCGGCTGGGGCAGGATCAGCCCGTAAGCGGCGACCGCCGCCACATCCAGATCGAGCGCCGCGAACGCCGCCTGCGCCTCGGCATCGCGGAGTGTTCCGGGCGACCGCACCGCGATCCCCAGCGCCTCCGCCCGCAACTGCACAGGTGATTTTTGCGGCGCCTTGCCGCGCCCGGCAGGCCGCGGCGGCTGGGTATAGACCGCCGCGACATCGTGGCCGGCGGCGACAAGCGCCTCCAGCGTGGGCACGGCGAAATCGGGGGTTCCCATGAAGGCGATGCGCATGGACGCGACCTAACCGCGAAGTATGGCCGACTCAAATCGCCGCTCGTGCTGAGCCTGTCGAAGCACCGTCTTTCTGTCCGCGATGAGAAGGACAGCCCTTCGACAAGCTCAGGGCAAACGGATTTTACGATGTTTGGGGTGGGAGCCGGAACGACCCGATACGAAATCGTTGCGGCTGCTTCCTTCCGGATCTGACCGGGTTGGCGACGGCACCGTCCGCCCGACTCCCGCGCCGCATATGGGGACATGCGCCGCGGCTGGCAAGCCGTCGCTGGCTCGCGCAAGGCGTTGACAGGCTGGGCAGGCGCATCGATGGGGGGGCGACGCGCGCGATCACGGCGGAGATGCAATGCCCACGGAACCCCTCGACAGCCGCGAATTCCGCCGAATTCTCGGCCACTACCCAACCGGCGTCTGCGCGATCACCGCCATGCACGGCGGCGCGCCCAAGGGGCTGATCGTCGGCTCCTTCACCTCGGTGTCGCTCGATCCGCCGCTTGTCGCCTTCCTGCCCGATCGCCGATCGAAGAGCTGGCCGGAGATCGAGGCGGCCGGCCATTTCTGCGTCAACGTGCTCTCCGATCAGCAGCAGGATATCTGCGGGGCGCTGGCGTCGAAGGCCGAGGACAAGTTCGCGGCGCTGCCGTACCGGCTCTCGAGTGCCGGCCATCCGATCTTCGAAGGCGCGGTCGCCTGGATCGAATGCCGGCTGTACGCCGTCCACGAAGCCGGGGATCATTATATCGCGATCGGCGAGGTGATCGATCTCGATGTCGGCGCGCCGCACCCGCCCTTGCTGTTCCTGCAGGGCAAATACGGCAGTTTCCTGCCCGCCGCCGAACTCTGAGCGTTCAGCCCGATCGGGCGTACGGAATCCATCGGGACCGACAGGATGCGGCAGCGGCGACGAAGAACAGCCGACTGGATGTGACGTTTTGGAGATGCTAGTCGGCGCGCCATGAAGAAGATTTATCCCAATGCATCCGCCGCGCTCGCGGACGTGCTTTTCGATGGCATGCTGATCGCCGCGGGCGGTTTCGGCCTGTCCGGCGTCCCCGAACGGCTGCTGGAGGCGATCCACGATTCGGGCAAGACCGGCCTGACCTTCGCATCGAACAATGCCGGCATCGATAATGAAGGCATCGGCAAATTGCTGCGCACGCGGCAGGTGAAGAAGATGATTTCCTCCTACGTGGGCGAGAATAAGGAATTTGAACGCCAATATCTCGCGGGTGAGCTCGAGGTCGAATTCTGCCCGCAGGGCACGCTGGCCGAACGGCTGCGCGCGGGCGGCGCGGGCATTCCCGGCTTCTACACCAAGACCGGCGTCGGCACGCAGGTGGCCGAGGGCAAAGAGGTCAAGCGGTTCAACGGCGAGGATTATATCCTCGAGCATGGCATCTTCGCCGATCTGGCGATCATCAAGGGCTGGAAGGCGGACGAGAGCGGCAACCTGATCTTCCGCAAGACCGCGCGCAATTTCAACCATCCCGCCGCCACCGCGGGCAAGATCTGCGTCGCCGAGGTGGAGGAGATCGTACCGGTCGGCAGCCTCGATCCGGATGCCATCCATCTCCCCGGCATCTATGTGAATCGCCTGATCGTGGGCGCACCTTATGACAAGAAGATCGAACAGCGGACCGTCCGCCAGCGGGAGACAGCGTAATGGCCTGGACGCGAGACGAAATGGCGGCGCGCGCCGCGCGCGAGCTGCAGGACGGCTTCTACGTGAACCTCGGCATCGGCATCCCGACTCTGGTTGCGAACCATGTTCCGGCGGGCGTCGAGGTGACGCTGCAGAGCGAGAACGGCATGCTCGGCATCGGCCCCTTCCCGTATGAAGGCGAAGAGGATGCCGATCTGATCAATGCGGGCAAGCAGACGGTTTCGGAGCTGCCGAATACCTCCTTCTTCTCATCCGCGGACAGCTTCGCGATGATCCGCGGTGGGCATATCGATCTCGCCGTGCTCGGGGCAATGGAAGTCGCCGAGAATGGCGACATCGCCAACTGGATGATCCCCGGCAAAATGATCAAGGGCATGGGCGGGGCGATGGACCTCGTCGCCGGCGTCAAGAAGATCATCGTCGTGATGGAACACACCAGCAAGAACGGCGACGCCAAGTTCATCCCAGCCTGCACGCTGCCGCTGACCGGCAAGAATGTCGTCGATATGATCGTCACCGATCTCTGCGTGTTCCGCCGCCCGGATCACCATAGCCCGTTCGATCTCATCGAGCTGGCGCCGGGTGTGACGGTCGAGGAGATCAAGGCCAAGACGACGGCGGCCTACCGCATCAAGATCGGCGAGACCGCCCATGCCTGACGTCGTCATTACCGCCGCCAAGCGCACGCCGGTCGGCAGCTTTCTCGGCGCGTTCGGCACCGTTCCCGCGCATGAGCTCGGCCGCGTCGCGATCGAAGCGGCGTTGGCGCAGGCTGGGGTTGACGGCGCGGACGTTTCCGAGGTGATCCTCGGCCAGGTGCTGACCGCGGCGCAGGGCCAGAATCCCGCACGTCAGGCGGCGATGGCGGCCGGCATTCCCAAGGAAGTGCCCGCCTGGGGCGTCAACCAGCTCTGCGGTTCGGGGCTGCGCGCCGTCGCGCTCGGTGTGCAGGCGATCGCCAATGGCGATGCCGCGATCGTGGTGGCGGGCGGGCAGGAGAGCATGTCGGTCGCGCCGCATGCGCAGCTGCTACGCGGCGGGCAGAAGATGGGCAACGTCAGCCTGGTCGATACGATGATCCTAGATGGCCTGACCGACGCCTTCAACGCCTATCATATGGGGATCACCGCCGAGAATCTCGCGGAGAAATATCAGGTCACGCGCGCAGCGCAGGACGCCTTCGCGGTCGGATCGCAGAACAAGGCCGAGGCTGCGCGGGCCGCGGGGCGATTCAAGGATGAAATCGCGCCGGTGACCGTCAAGGGCCGCAAGGGCGATGTGATCGTCGCGGACGACGAATATATCCGCGTTGGCGCGACGATCGACGCGATGGAAAAGCTCAAGCCTGCGTTCAAGAAGGACGGCAGCGTCACCGCCGCCAACGCCTCCGGCATCAACGATGGCGCCGCCGCGCTGGTGCTGATGTCGGCCGAGGAAGCGGCGAAGCGCGGATCTACGGTGTTGGCTCGCGTGAAGAGCTGGGCATCGGTGGGTGTCGATCCTGCCTTCATGGGGATCGGGCCGGTGCCCGCCGTCAGGAAGGCGCTGGAAAAGGCCGGATGGACAGTGGACAATCTCGATCTGATCGAGGCCAACGAGGCCTTTGCCAGCCAGGCGCTCTCAGTGTGTCAGGAGCTTGGGCTGCCGTCCGACAAGGTCAACGTCAACGGCGGCGCGATCGCGATCGGTCATCCGATCGGCGCATCGGGCGCGCGCGTGCTGACCACCTTGCTCTACGAGATGGCGAGGCGGGACGCGAAGAAGGGTTTGGCGACCCTGTGCATCGGCGGCGGCATGGGCATCGCGATGTGCTTGGAACGCGACTGACCGCGCTCAGCCACAGGCTCACTGCGGACCCTAGGCCAACCGCAGTCAGATTGCCTGCTCATCGATCCTCCACTGCAAGGGGAGAGGGACCAGCCGCAGGCTGGTGGAGGGGTGTCTCGCTCTCGATAGGGCGATACCCCTCCGTCATCGCTACCGCGATGCGTGCGGACGAGATCGTGTCTCCCGGACACGATCTTGGCTTGCTGGGGGCAAGCCAAAGTCCGCGCGCTCCCCTTCCAGGGGAGGATCAGTCGAAAGTCGAACGCTAACCCTGCGCGATATATTTGTGGTGGAGGTAAGCCTCGAGCCCCTCGCTGCCGCCTTCCGATCCGTGGCCGCTTTCCTTGACGCCGCCGAACGGCGTTTCCGGCCCTGTCAGGCCCAGGAAATTGATGCCGACCATCCCCGCCTCGATCGCATCGCCGATGTCGGCAACGGTGCGCGCGGACTGAGTCCAGGCATAAGCGGCGAGTCCGTAGGGTAGCCGATTGGCCTCCGCGACGACCTGATCGAAGCTCTCAAAGCGCTGGGTGACAGCAACCGGGCCGAACGGCTCTTCGTTCATGATCCGCGCGTCATTCGGCACGTCGGCCAGCACGGTCGGTTGCCAGAAGTTGCCGGGACCGCCGTTGGAAGCGCCGCCGGCTGCGAGCCGCGCGCCATGCGCTTGCGCATCAGCGATGAATTCGCCCATCGCGGTGACGCGGCGCGGGTTGGCGAGCGGCCCCATCGTCGTCTCTCGATCGAGACCGTTCCCAACCTTCAGCCTGCCCGCTGCCTTGACGAACTGCTCGACGAAGGCGTCGTGGATGCTGTCGTGGAGGTAGAAGCGCGTCGGCGCGATGCAGATCTGCCCGGCGTTGCGATATTTGCCTCCCGCCATCATCGCCGCCGCACGATCGATGTCGGCGTCGGCAAAGACGATCACCGGCGCGTGGCCGCCCAACTCCATCGTCGTCGGCTTCATCCCCTGCGCGGCGAGCACGCCGAGCTGTTTGCCGACCGCGGTCGATCCCGTGAAGGTGATCTTGCGGATCACCGGTGAGGCGATGAGGTAACTGGAAATATCGGCGGGCACGCCGAACACGACGTTGAGCACGCCCTTGGGCAAGCCGGCATCGTCGAGCGCGCGCGCCAGCGCCAGCGCGCTGCCGGGGGTTTCCTCCGCGGGCTTGATGATCACCGAGCAACCCGCGGCCAGCGCCGCAGCGAGCTTGCGCGATGGAATCGTCGTTGGAAAATTCCACGGCGAGAAAGCCGCGACGGGGCCGATCGGCTCCTTGGTGACGAGGTGGCGCACACCCGGATGCTTCGATGGCACGATCCGGCCATAGGCGCGCCGCGCCTCTTCGGCATACCAATCGAAGATATCGGCGCAGGCGAAGGCCTCAGCGGTCGATTCGGCGATCGGCTTGCCCTGTTCGGTCGTCGAGATCGCGCCAATCAGGGGCGCGCGCTCCCGCACCAGCTGTGCGGCGGCGCGCAGGATCTTGGCACGGTCATAGGCCGATACCGCGCGCCAGATCTTGAACCCGATATCCGCCGCCGCCAGCGCCTCGTCGAGATCAGCGCGCGTCGCGACCGGCAGATCGGCGATCGTCTCGCCGGTTGCCGGATTAACGACGGGGATCATTCCGCCATCGCTCGCCGCACGCCATATGCCGGCAATGAACAGCGACGGCGCGGGATAGGCGATGACGCTCACGAGCGAACGCTCATCGCGCCGCGATAGGCATAAGCGATCCAGCCCAGCAGGAGGGCGAAGAGGATCGCGTGGATCGGATCCTGGTGGATAACAACAAGTTGGGCGACCAGCGCGCCAATGCTGATGCAGACCAGCAGTGTTGCGCCGGGCGTTACCGTACGTGGACGGATCAGCAGCACAGCACCGATGATTTCGAGCGCGCCCGTCAGATAGCGAAACCACTGGCCGATGCCGTATGCCGCGAACAAGCCGAACTCCTGAACCATCATCTCGGCGCCAAGCAACTTGCTGGTGCCAGCGGCGAGGAAGATCAGACCGAACAGCACGCGCAGCGCGATCAGCACGAAACGCTGCCAGCCGGAAGGCGGATTGCTTTGGTTCATCCTCTTCGCCCTTAGCCCGCGCCGAAGCCGTAAATATCGATCGTCCGCTCGCCGGCCTTGATCCGCGCGATCTTGTCACTTTCGTCCTGCTCGCGCCGCGCACCGCCGGCGAGCGCATCGGCGACCTTGGCCTCGGGCAGCGCGACCACGCCGTCGCGATCACCGACGATCAGATCGCCCTGCCGCACGACGACCTCACCGATGCGGATCGGCTGGCGGACCCAGGCGGTCGCCTCGAACCCCTTGATCGTGCCGTTGATGCACAGACCATTGGAGAAGACCGGAAACGGCATCGTCGCCAGCCCGGCCGAATCGCGCACGCCGCCATCGATCACCAACCCGCCGAGCCGCTGCGCGATCGCCGCGGTGTTGAGGATGTCGCCCCAATAGCCCCATTCGATGCCGCCGCTGGTCGAGACCACCAGCACATCACCGGGTGCCGCAGCATAGAGCGCGCGGTGGATCCAGAGATTGTCGCCCGCCGGAATGTGGACCGTAAAAGCCGGCCCGGCGATGCGCATATCGGGCGCGACCGGCTTGATCGCGGACGGCAGCGCGCCGATCCGCCCCGCCGCCTCATGCAGCGTCGCCGCGCCGAGGCGGGTGGCCTCGGCGAGCTGTTCCGCAGAGTAGCTCATTGGCCCTCGCGGCGCTGGAGCAGGTGATATTGCTGCTGCTTGCGCGCTTCATCGAGGCGAAGGCCGCCGGCGATGGCATCGCGGATACGCATCTCGGCGGCGTCGATCGTCTCGGCGGCATCGAGCACCTCGTCCTCGCGGTTCGCAGGAATGACCACCACCCCGTCCGAATCGCCGCGGACGATGTCTCCGGGCGCGACGCGCACGTCGCCGATCGTCACGATCACCTGGGTCGCATCAAGCTGGACGCGATCCTTGCCGGTGCGCATCGAATAGCTGCGGCTGTACATCGGATAGCCGAGATCGAGCGCGAGATGCGTGTCGCGGCAGGCGCCATCGATCACCGTGCCGCCGAGGCCCCGCTTGTTGGCGGTGAAGGTCAGGATATCGCCCCACACCGTCGCATCGGGGCGCCCGCCATTGTCGATCACCACGACATGGCCCTCGGGCACATCGTCGATGAAATCGCCGACCGTGCCGACCGGATGGCCGACCGGCGCATAGGCCAGCGTGAAGGCGCGGCCCGCCAGCCGGAAGCGATGATCGAGCGGCTTGATGCCGAGGCACTGGCCGGCGATGCCGAGCTTGTCGAGCGCATCGCTAAGGGTCGCGGTCTCCAGCTTACTCGCCCGCTCCACATTGGTGTCGGTCACTCGGTCGTCTCCAATAGGTGTTCATAATCTCCGCCCATCACGGTCGAGACCGGGTGGCCGGCGAGCACCGCCTTGGTCATTCCGGCCTCGCGCGAGGCGATACGCTCGGCCGCGGCGAGCACCTCCTCGATCCGGGCGGCGGGGACGAACGCCGCGCCGCTGCCGTCGGCGACCACCCAATCGCCGGTCGCAACCGTCAGATCGCCGACACTGATCGGTTCGCCGGTGGCGGTCTCGTAGATGCGTCCCCGCGCGGTCCGCGCGGTCGCGCCACGCGCATAGACCGGAAAGCCGATATCAGCGGCCTCATCGACGTCGCGCGCCAGCCCCTCGACGATCACGCCGCTCACCCCGCGCCCGCGCGCGGCGTTGGAAAGAATGCCGCCCCAGCCCGCGCATTCGACCCCGGTCCGCTGTTCGACGACGATCACCTGGCCGGGCTCGGCCCTATCGATCGCGGTGGTGCAAAGGTGGCGCGGCGTGGTGCCCTCCGGCGGCTTGCCCGCGGCGAGCTTGACGGTGATGATCGATCCGGAAATCCGCCGCCGGGCAGCCCGCGAGCCGAGCCCGGTCACGGACGGCGGCAGTCCAAGTTGGTCGAGCGCATCGGAGATCGCGCAGGCGTCGAGCCGCGCAAGGCGGGTGGCAATATCGTCGGTCATCTCAATTCCAGTAAACGAAGCCGTTGGCGGTGCCGGTGCCCGCTTCGGAGCGGTAGCAGGGCTGATACTCTACGACATCGCCGGTGAGATCGGTCTCGAACAACGCTCCGGCGGCGGCGATCCAGTTCTTGAGCTCGCTGGTGCCGGATTGCAGCCAATCCTCGCCGATCGAACACAATGTCTCGGCATCGCGGGCCGCGAGAGCCGCGAAGATCTTCTGATCGAACGATTCGTCGATCACGAAATGCGACATCCCGCCCGAACCGAACACCGCGACACGCGCATCGGATTGCCACGCCTTGATCGCCCGCCCCACGGTCCGCCCCATCTCAAAGCAGCGCCGTGCGGTCGGCTGGTTGGGTGGGAAGAAGGTGTTGGTGATGAACGGTACGTGCGGCACCACCTGATCGCGCATGATCTGACGGTAGACGAAACCGAAGGCATGGCCGATCCCGCTATGCCAGTGATTCTCGAGACGCGGCAGCTTGTTCGCGCGCGTGATATCGAACTGGTTCGCGACGAGATCGCCGATCAGGTAATTGGCGAGTTCGGGATGCGCCGGATATTCGGTGTAGGTCGCTGGCTTGTGCCCCCATTCCGCCGCGTGGATGCCGGGCGGATGTTTGGCGGCCTGCTCTTCGGACGATGGCTCGTTCCACACCGTTTCGCCGTTGAAGACCGTGAAGGCAGGCATCAGCGAATCGTTGAACAATTCCTGCTGATCGTTGCCGAAGATCACCGCAACGTCAGGTTTGACCTCGGCGAACACGTCGGCCATCCGATCGATCGCGGTGCGGCAGGCGTCGTGGCGGCGGGTACGCTCCGCGATGCCGCTCTTCTCGACAAGCCCCTCGCCGCGGCGCATCTCGACCAACGTCTCGAAATCATATCGGCCCGTCTTGTACCAATGCGCCTTGTTGGCATGATCGGACGGCAGCCGGAGCAACCATTCCTCGGGCGTGGTCGAAAGGGTGGGACCGTGCGTGGTCCACATGCCCAGAACGATCTCGGCCATCGCTTACGCTCCTTCAGACATCGAGCTTGAAAAGACGCCGCGCATTATCTTCAAAGATCATCTTCTTTTCGGCATCGGATAGCCAGTCGAACCCGGCGATCACGGGCGCGATGTCGTCCATCGTATGCTCGGTGCCGGGCGTGCGCGGATCATATTGCGAGCCGACGCCCGGACATTCCGACCCGAACAGGCAATGCTCGGCGCCGACCGTCTCGATCAGCAGGCGCAGCGCACCTTCGGTATAGAGCACCGTATCGAAATAGAGCTTCGAGAAGCCCTTCAGGAAATCGCCGCCCGAATAGACATTGCCCGCGATGAAGCGGCCGAGCTGGTAGGGAACCGCCCCGCCGCCGTGGCTGACGACGATCTTGAGATCCGGGAAATCGGTGAACACATTCGAGGTGGCGAGGCCGTAGACCGCGGTGGTCTCCTCGTTGATGAAGTGGAGCGAATAGGGCTCGCGATCCTGGCGCGATCCGGTGGCATGGATGTGCGCGGGCACGTCAAGTTCGCAGAGCTTCTCGTAAAGCGGATACCAGTAGCGTTCGCCGAGACCGGGCGGGTGCGTGCCGGTATTCTCATAGGGATCGGGGTTGAGCATGCAGCCCTTGAATCCCGCCTTGATGCACTGTTCGAGCTCCGGCAGCGTATTCTCGATCGGCTCGCCGGCCACCTGCGGCAGGCCGCACACGCCGAAGAAGGTGTCGGGGAACAATTCCATCTGGCGATGGATGATCTTGTTGCACTCCTCGGCGAACCAATGGACCACGCGCGCCGGCTCGAAGCTCGACATCATCTGGAACGGGCGCGGCGAAATCAGCTGATAATCGGTCTTGTGCTTGTGCAGCATGTCGAGATGTCCGCACGGCGCCATTTCCTTGCGGTTCACCGCGGCACGGATTTCGTCATCGCTGACGCGCACCCCGCCCCGCCCGTGGCTACCGCGGTGCGAGAGGATCTGCGCCTTGTATGACCAAAGCTGGGTGGGCGCGGTGACGTGCCCGTGGCAATCGATGATCATCCGGTATCTCTCCGTGGTGCGCGCTCAATCGAAGCGGCTCGACATTGTCAGACGTCTGATATTATAGCCGCATTCGACGCGCAACCGGTTTAGGACAGACGGCCCATGGAAACATCCCTCCGAATCGCGCCGAGGATCGCGATTGTGGGCGGCGGCATTGCGGGGCTGGCGCTGGCGCTGGGGCTCCATCGGCACGGCATTGCGGCGCAGGTGTATGAGGCCGCGCCGGAGATCAACGAGATCGGTGTCGGCATCACATTGCTCCCGCACGGCATGCGTGAGATCGCGGCGCTCGGGCTCGAGGAAAAGATCCTGGCGGCCGGCATCGAGAATCGCGAGAGCGCCTTTTTCAATCGCTTCGGCCAGAAGCTGTTCGCCGAGCCGCGCGGCAAATTGGCCGGCTATCCGCAGCCCGAGATCGGCATCCATCGCGGCCGCCTGCACGGCATTCTGCTCGCGGCGGTACGCGATCGTCTCGGCGCGGATGCGGTCGCCACCGATCATCACTTCGTCGGCCTCGAGCAGACCGATACCGACGTCACTCTGCACTTCAAGGCGGTCTCGGATGCATCGGCGCGGGCGCCGGTCACCGCCGACGTGGTCATTGCGTGCGACGGCGTCAATTCCGCGGTGCGCCGCATTTTCTATCCCGATGAATCGGTGGCGTTCACCGGCATCAACACCTGGCGCGGCGTCACCCGCCGCAAGCCGATCTTCGATGGCCGCACCTATATGCGGATCGGATCGATCAAGACCGGCAAGATCGTCGTCTACCCGATCGTCGACGATATCGACGGCTCGGGCGACCAGTTGATCAACTGGATCGCCGAGATCGAGACCGACCGCAATCACCGCAACGACTGGAACCAGAAGGGCGACCGCGCCGACTTCCTGCCGATCTATGAGAGCTTCAAGTTCGATTGGCTCGATGTCGGGCAGTTGATCCGCGACGCTGATACCGTTCTCGAATATCCGATGGTCGACAAGGATCCGGTGGATCAATGGACGTTCGGGCGCGTGACCTTCGCCGGCGACGCGGCGCATCCGATGTATCCGCGCGGATCGAACGGTTCGGCGCAGGCGCTGATCGACGTGCGAACGCTGGCCGATCTGCTTGCCGCGCAGATCGAGACGGGCGGAGATGCGCGCGCGGCGTTCGCGGCGTACGAATCGGAGCGGCGGCCGGCGACCGCCGAGATCGTCCGGACCAACCGCGTAAGCCCGCCCGACATCATCAACCTCAAGGTCGAGGAACTGGTGGGCGATCGACCTTTTGATGATCTTGATCGCTACATCTCACAGGCGGAACTGCGCGATCTCTCCGACCGCTATAAGCGCGTCGCCGGGTTCAGCGTGGAGAGGGCGCGGAGCTGACGCGGTGTTTTGGCTTCCTCCTTCATCGAAATTGACTACCTTCGCGCCGAACGAGGCATTCAGAGGGTGGGCGTGACGGAAGACCAGGAGACGATCGAGCCATCGCTCGACGCGCTATATCGACGGCCGGGATTTCTTCTCCGCCGCGCCCATCAGATCAGCGTAGCCCTCTTCCTGGAAGAGGCTGCGGGCCTCGGAATCACCACTACCCAATATGGTACGATGGTCGTGTTGCGCGCACGCGGCGCACTCGATCAGGTCGGGATCGCGACGTTGGTCGGAATCGATCGCTCGACGACCGCGCTCGTCGTCAGCAAGCTGGAGGAAGCGGGCTATATCGAGCGCCACGACGATGCCGTCGATAAGCGTCGCAAGGTCATCACGCTGACCAAGGCCGGCCATGCCATGCTCGATCGGGTGGCGGAGCCGGCCCAGCGCGCCCGCGAACGCTCCTTGAGTGCCTTTTCGCCCAAGGATGCCGCCAAGTTTCTGGGCTTGCTCGAACGCTTCGTCGCGGTGTTCAACGAGCAGACCCGCGCGCCGATACGCACCCATAGCGGCAGGAAAGGCAGCAAGCGCGGAGCGTCGAAAATCACCCTGCCTTGACGATGACCCGTAACGCCTGGCGCAGCCCATCGAGCGCATCCCGCGAAAGGCCGGAGAGCAACACCGTCTCCATCCCGTCCACCGCCGCTTCGCACGCCTTCAGCAGGTCTTCCCCGGCGGCGGTCAACCGCGTCATCCGGATGCGGCGATGGTCGGGGTTCTCCAGCCGCTCGATCAGCCCCTTGGCGGCTAGCGTGGCGATCGTTTCCGATACGGATTGCGGCGTGATGCCGGCCTTGCGCGCCAGATCGGCCGAGGATTGATCGCGCTCATCGCGCAGCAGTGATAGCGTGACATATTGCCGCGGCGTCAGGCCAAGGGGCTGAAGACAGGCCTCCAAACCGGAGCGGACCACCGTCTCCGCACGCTTCACGAGATACACGGTTCGCGGCAATCCCGCTTGGCTTGGCATATTCGGTAGCCTTATATTCGGATAGCTTATATTAGCCTGCGCAAAGCTACGAGGAGAGACAGTTTGGGAAACGGGTCTAATAATGTCGAGGCCACGATGCCAGCCTCGCCCTACACCACCGTCCTGATCGAGCGCGACGAGGGCATCGCCTGGGTGACGCTGAACCGTCCCGAAAAGCGTAACGCGATGAGCCCGACGATGAATCGCGAGATGCTGGACGTGCTCGAGGAACTCGAAGTCGATGACAGTGTCGGCGTCGTCGTGCTGACCGGAGCAGGCGAATCCTTCACCGCGGGCATGGATCTCAAGGAATATTTCCGCGAGACGGATCAGGCATCGGCGCCCGAAAAGATGCGCATCCGCCGCGCGGCGGGCGAGTGGCAATGGCGCAAGCTGCGCCATTATCCCAAGCCGACGATCGCCATGGTCAACGGCTGGTGCTTCGGCGGTGGCTTCACCCCGCTGATCGCCTGCGACCTGGCCGTCGCTGCCGACGAGGCGACGTTCGGGCTCAGCGAGATCAACTGGGGCATCATTCCCGCCGGCAACGTCACCCGCGCCGTAGCCGAGGTCATGCACCATAAGGCCGCGCTCTATTACATCATGACCGGCGAGCCGTTCGGCGGGCAGATCGCGGTGCAGACCGGGCTGGTTACCGAGTCCGTGCCGCGCGAAAAGCTGCGCGCGCGCACCCGCGAACTCGCCAAGGTTTTGCTGGGCAAGAACCCCACCGTGCTGCGCCAGGCAAAGAATGCCTTCAAACGGATCGGCGTGATGGATTGGGATCTGGCCGAGGATTATCTCGGCGCCAAGGCCGAGCAGACCGCCGCGCAGGATCCCGAAAAGGGCCGTACCAAGGGCATGACGCAGTTTCTCGACGAAAAGTCGATCCGCCCGGGCTTGCAGGCTTATCGTCGCGATGCCTGAGCATCCACGCGCAAAAGTCTCGTTCGAGGCAGTCGGCCGGCTGCTGCGTCCGCGTTCGATCGCGATCGTCGGGGTCAGTGACGATCCGGGCTCGATGGGCGGGCGATCCTACCGCAATCTCGACGCATTCGGGTTTGCCGGAGACGTCCACCTCGTCAGCCGCACCAACAAATCGGTCGGCGGGCGCGCCTGCGTCGCGACGATCGACGACCTGCCCGACGGCATCGATGCAGCGGTGATCGCGCTGCCTGCGCAGGCGATCAACGCCTCGCTGGAGGCATGCGCGCGCCGGCATATCGGCGGCGCGGTCGTGTTTGCCGCCGGGTTCGCCGAAGCCGGCGCCGAGGGGATCGCCGCGCAAGAGCGGATGACCGCGATCTGCCGCGAGGCCGATATCGCGGTGCTTGGCCCCAACACGCTCGGCATGACCAATTTCGTTGATGGCAATTGCCTGGCGTTCGGCCCCAATGTGCCGAGTCCACCCCAAGATCGGCCGACGCTGGCGGTTCTGGCGCAGAGCGGCGCGATGATGGGCAGCCTGCGCCTGTCCGCGACGGTACGGCACTATGCCGTGTCCTACGCCATCGCCACCGGCAACGAAGCAGTGACCGGCGTCGAGGATTACATGGCGCATATCGTCGACGATACGCACACTCACGCCATCGCGGTCTTCGCCGAACAGCTCCGGCGCCCGCTTGATTTCCTCGCGCTCGCCAAGCGCGCGCGTTTGAACGGCAAACCGGTCATCCTGCTCCACCCCGGCCGCAGCGACCGCGCGCGCGCCTCCGCCGCGTCACATACCGGCGCGTTGTCGGGCGATTACGAAGTGATGCGCGCGCTGGTCGCGAGCGAGGCGGTCATCCTGGTTGAGACGCTCGAGGAACTGCTCGATGCGGCCGAGTTCTTCACGCGCTTCCCTATCGCACAGGCGACGGGGCCGTCGGTGATCACCGATTCGGGCGCCTTGCGCGGGCTGTCGCTCGATTTCGCCGACAGCCTCGGCCTCGTGCTGCCCGAGCTTGGCAGCGACACGATCGCGCGCCTGAAGGAGCGGCTGCCGACCTTCGCCGAGGCAAGCAACCCGCTCGACATCACCGCGCAGGGGCTGAAGGACATGCCGCTTTATGCCGATGCCGCGGCAGCGATGGCTGCCGACCCCGGCAGCAGCGGTGTGCTGGTCGCGGTGATGCCCGGCACGCCCGAAGTCGGCATGATCAAAGCGCAGGCGATTCTCCCGGCGCTGACCGACAGCGACAAGCCCAAGGCCTATGTCGTGCTCGGCGACGCACCGATCGATCCGACATTGGCGACGACGCTGCAGGCCAGCGGCATTCCCTTCTATCGCTCGCCCGAACGCGCGCTCAGGATGTTCGCGCATTCCGCGCTTTATGCCCGGCTAAAGGCGCGCGCCGAAGCGTCGACCAACCTTTCGGAAACGACCGAACCGCGTCTGGCGGGGCATGGCGCGATGCTGGAATATGCGGGCAAGGCGCTGTTGCGCGCGGCGGGGCTCGCGGTGCCCGAAGGGACGCTGGTGACGACGCCCGATGCTGCGGTCGAATCGGCGGCGCGGATCGGCTATCCGGTGGTCCTGAAGGTCCAATCGCCGGACGTGCTGCACAAGACCGAGATCGGCGGTGTCGCGGTCAATCTGGCCGATGAAGCGGCGCTGCGATCGGCCTGGGCGGCGATGGCGCAGCGCATTGCGGCGGAACGGCCCGAGGCGGCGATCGAAGGCTATCTGGTCGAAGCAATGGCCGAACGCGGGCTGGAGATGGTGGTCGGCGGTCGACGCGATCCGCAGTGGGGGCCGGTCGTGCTGTTCGGCCTGGGCGGCGTGTGGATCGAGGCGCTGCACGATGTCCGGCTGGTTCCGGCCGCTGTGACAGAAGCGGTGGTGATCGAGGAGCTCGGCCTGCTCAAGGCGCATGCGCTGCTCGAAGGGGCGCGCGGCGCGGCGGTGATCGACAAGGCAGCGGTTGCGCGCGTGGTCACCGCGATCGGCCGCCTGCTGCTCGCCCATCCCGAGATCGTCGAGATCGACGTCAACCCGCTGGTCGTGCCCACGGCCGGCGGTGTGCCGATCGCGCTGGATGCGCTGGTGATCCTGGACTGACCCTGTCGGGTCGGCCCGAGCGCGTCCCTCAGGACGCGGTCTCGGCCTTCTCCGGCTCCAGCACCACGCCGAAGCGCGCCGTCACCGGCGCGGAGCCGATGCCATGGCCGGGCTCGATCCCCATCGCGGCGCAGAAGTCCTCCCAGACCGCGCGCGGCTGCCCGGCCTGGAACAGGAATTCGTGCATGTGATGCCCGAAGAAGGGGTGCGTGATGAAGTCCGCGCGGCTCGCACCTTTCACCAGCAGATCGCGCTCTGCCGTGGGGAGTTCGACCTTCACCGCTTTCGCCGGATCCCGGATGATGCCCTTGGGATCCTCGCCGCGCGCCACCGCGTCGACATCGCTGAGCAATTGCTTCCGGAGCATCTGGATACCGCGGTCCGAAAGGCCCAGTTTCTCCTTGGTGCGGTCCGCGATCGTCCCCTGCCCGACCCAGGCGATGAAATCCTGGTTCATGACATGGCGGCTGTGCCAGCGCCCTGTCTCGGGATCGACGATCGGCCCGCGCCAGGTCGGGATGCTGCCCTGGACATAAGGCTCGGACTCATTGGGCACGCGGTTGAACATCCAGCCGATGCTCAGCATATTCTCATCGTCGATCGGAATCCGCCATTCGAAATGATCGCCGAGGTAGAAAGCGTTGGGCCACAGGCAGACGCGCCCGACGGTCCACATCGAATGCTTTTCCATCAGATCTTCGCGCTTACGGCGATAGATCAGGCCATATTCGAATTCGTCGAACGCGATTTCCATATGTTTGGGGCCGAGCTCGGCATGCTCGTCTTCCTGCCGCCGGCCCCAGTTCATATGCATCCATTCGAAATGCACCGGATCGATCGAATTTTCCTGCGCCTGCAGCCAGTTGCACGGCAGTTCGGAGATCACGATCTGGCGGAAGCCATTCTCCCAGCTGAACGGCTCCCAATCGGGCAGCTCCGGCGCGGGAGACGGCCCCATATAGGTCCAAAGCAAGCCGGCGTGGGCGCGCACCGGATAGGCCTTGATCTTGATCTTGTCCTTATATTTGGCCTGCGGGACGACGGTATCCTCGAACGGCATTTCGACGCACTGGCCGCTCTCATCATAGGCCCAGCCGTGATAGTTGCAGCGCAGCCCGCATTTCTCGACGAAACCATAGGACAGATCGGCACGGCGGTGCGCGCATTGCCGATCGACCAGCCCGAAGTTGCCGCTGAGATCGCGGTAAAGCACCAGATTCTCGCCCAGCAGGCGGATCGGCTTCACGCGCTGCGCATCGAACTCGCTAACGCCGGCGACGGGGAACCAATAGCGCCGCAGCACCTCGCCCATCGGCGTTCCGGGACCGACCTGGGTCAGCAGTTCGTTCTGCGCCGCATCCATCACTCTCTCCCACGCCCAAGCCGTTCTATTGTGGTGGATATGCCATCTGATCGGGCGGGGCGTCAATTAAAGATATCATATTTGGAAGGCCTCTCGACCGCGCCGTGCCTTGGTGGCTAATAAGACTGTGGCCGATCTGATCCCGCATGGAACGTGGCGTGCCGCCAAGGGCGGCGGAACCCTCTCGGCGGATATCGTCGCGCAGATTCGGGAGCAATTGTTCGCCGGCCAGTTGCGGCCAGGGGACTATCTCGGCAGCGAGGCGTCGCTGGCGCAGGCGTTCGACGTCAGCCGCATGGCGATGCGCGATGCTTTGCGGGCGCTATCCGCAACGGGAGTCATCGAAATCCGCCGCGGCGCCGGCGGCGGTATCCGCATCGCCGCCGCCGAAGTCGGCCGGTTCGCCGACGCTCTGGCGATCCAGCTGACCTTGCTGGATGTCTCACGCAGCGATCTGATCGAAGCGCAGATAGCGACCGAAGCGATGATCACCCGCCTCGCCGCGGAGCACGCGACTGTGCCCGACATCGAAAGTCTGCGCGGCATTCTGCATCGCGCGACCGATACCGTGGAAGATGGCGGCGCGTTCGCGCGGCTGCTCGGCGAGTTTCATACCGCGCTGGCGCACATCGCGGGCAACATGGCTTTGGCGGTCATGCTGCGCGGCATCCTACAACTGCTGGAGACGAGCTACGGCGCCGATACAACGCCGGCCCGGGCGCGCGGCGTACTGGCGAAATATCAGGTTGTGGTCGATGCCATCGCCACGGGCGATGCCGACGCCGCCGCCCTCTTGATGCGCACGCATCTGGAGGACGTGCGGCTCTATGCGCGGTCCGGGGCGAAGGAGAGCGCCTGACACGCCACCGGCTGATGCCTCTCAGGATTTGGCGGCGGCGCCCGGGTGGATGTCGGGAAGGGGCATGCCGCCGATGGTGACCGGGGTGGCATCGAGCAGCACGAACGCGACCCGCGCGACGGTGTCGGCGCTCGGGTTGCGCCAGCTGTGGATCGTGCCGCGCTGGATGACGATACCCCCCGCCTCGATCCGCGTCGCCGCGCCGTCGTCCAGCACCAGTTCGATCGCGCCCGAGATGACGATGCCGTAATCGAGGCTGCTGGTGCGGTGCATCGGCGCACTTTTCCCGGGCAGCATATCGACCATGCGCAGCACCGATCCGCCCGGCAGCGTCAACCCGACCTCACGGTCGCTGCCATCGGTCGCATCGTCATTGTCGACAGGCGTGGTGGCGGTGGTCCAGACCAGGGTGAAGGTGGCGTCGCCGCTGGGAATAGGGCGGGGATCGAGCAGCGTATCGGAAAGGACGACTGCCTTTCCCGCCTCGTCATGCCCGGTCACGATCCGGCGCACCGGTACAGTCGTCATCTCATTCTCCATCGATATTCACGGTGCCGACCTCGCTGACAATCATCCCGTAGTGCCGTAGGTGCGACGGTAGGTTTCAACGCCCCGCGATCCGCGACAAGACCGCCTCGACCAACGCATCGGTATCACCGTCGCTGACGAAGCCGACCGCCAGCGCCGCGCTAGCATCCAGCGGCGGCTGATCATGCTGCCCCGCGCCGTAATCGACCTGCAAGGCGTTACCGGTCCGACGGCTCAGCGATTCGACCAGCGTATCGAGACGCACCACCGTGGCGGGCAGCGTCCAGGCACGGTGCGGCGGCAGGCCCGCCGCCGGCATCCGCGCGGCGTGAAGGATGTTGTCGGCCACCGCATCCACGCTCTGCAGCCAGATGTGCGTATCGGCGCGCGCCGGGATCGCGATGGCGCGCCGCTCGATCGCGGCATGGAACAGATCGCTCATCCAAGCGGTCACGAAACCGGCATAAGCTCCGGTCGGCCGCGCGACGATGCCGGCGGGCCGGACGGCGCGGCCATCGATCAGACCGCGCCGGGTCAGGTCCGCCAGATAGATTTCGAGCATCGCCTTGTGTGTGCCGTAACTGCCGGTGGGGCGCAGCGCGGTGGCATCGGTCACCGGCTGATCGATCCGGCCCAGCGCCGCGATCGAGCTGGCGTAGACGACGACCGGCGGTGGCGTACCGGCAACGGCGTCCAGCAACGCGATCGATCCATCGAGATTGACGCTCCTGCCCAAGGGAGGATCGCGCTCGCTGGCGCCCCCGGGCAGCGACGCCAGATGGAAGAGGATATCGACCCCGTCCCCCACAAGCCGCTCCCGGATGCCCGCATCGGCGTAGGAGCCCTCGACGACCACCGCGCCGGGATGCGCGAACGCCCGCACGTCATTGAGCCGTAGCTCGGCGATCGCCCCGAGAACGCCGCGTTCGATCCGTTCGACCACCGCGCGGCCGATAAAGCCGTTCGCGCCGGTCACCGCGACACGGAGACCGCTCGCCTGTCCATCCCCCGCTTGCAACACCATCGTCCGCTCCTCCGCTCCCGTCTTATCCAACGTCCCGCGCCGTCGCTATCGGATACTGACAGACGTATGACGATTATTATTGCGCATGGCTGATTAATTCGCCATCGTAGCCTCAATAGCCAAAGAGCTAGGTTAGGGGAGAATGAAATGAAGCACCGCATCTTGGCATCCGCGTCCGTTCTGGCGATCGTCGCATCGCCAGCCTACGCGCAGACCGTTCCCGCCGGTACGGCATCGCAGACGACCACGCCTGCGCCGAGTTCAGAAGAGCAGGCGGGGCTACAGGATATCATCGTCACCGCGCAGCGCACCGAACAATCGGCTCAAAAGGCGCCGGTCGCGATCGCGGTGGTCGCACCGCAGGAACTGATCCGCCAGAACGTCACGCGCGCGGAGGATCTGTCGCGCGTCGTGCCGGCGTTGGTCGCGACAGCATCGGGCGGCCCCAACACCTCGTTCTTCCTGCGCGGCGTCGGCAACACGACAGTCAATTCGTACAGCGATCCGGCGATCTCGTTCAATTATGATGGCGTCTATATTGGCCGCCCGAACTCGACGCAGGGCTTCTTCTACGATCTGCAGCGCGTCGAAGTTCTAAAAGGTCCGCAGGGCACGCTCTATGGCCGCAACGCCACCGGCGGCGCGATCAACGTATTGCCCCGCCGTCCCGAGATCGGCGTCACCAGCGGCGAGATCCAGGCGAGCTACGGCAATTACAACGCCGTGCATGCGCAGGGCGCGGTCAACCTGCCGATCGCCGACAGCGGCGCCTTCCGGTTGGCCGGCACATATGACCGGCATGACGGCTATTATTCGGACGGCACCGGCGACCAGAAGCAATATGGCGCCCGCGCGCAGGTCCTCGCCAATCTTACCCCCAACCTGACGACGCGCGTCGGCGTCGATTATCAGCATCAGGGCGGTGTGGGCAGCGGCTCCTATATCTACGGAACATTCGCCTATACCGGCCCGACGACTGGCTTCGTCTTCACGCCGACTCCGCAATTGGGGCCGAAGGTCGGCGTGGCGGATCCCCGTACCGAAGCTTTTATCCAGACCCGTTTCATCGCCCAAGCCGGTCGCAACTCTGAAGCGATCAACAGCTATCCGAGCCAGAACGACAGCGTCTGGGGGGCGACCAGTGAGACCAACTGGAAGACCAGCGCAGGAACGCTGACAGTCCAGGCGGCCTATCGCGAGTCGCAGATCGCCGCGCTTTCCACGACCTCCAATTTCCGCTCCTTCCGCCAGGACGAGCACGCGCACCAGGTTACGCTGGAAACACGGTTCGCGGGCAAGATCGGCACGATTGCCGACTATCTGATCGGCGGCTTCTTCTTCGACGAAAACATCAACAACCGCTCGTCGATCAACCAGATCACGCTGACGCCGTTCCAGAACTATATCACCGGGACAACGTCGAAGGCGGCGTTCGGGCGGCTGGCGCTGCACGTCACGGATACGCTGACCCTGACCGGGGCGGGGCGTTATACCGACGACGTCAAGCGCATGAATGGCCTCAGCAACGTCTTCACATTGTTCTGCGGGGCGCCGACCCCGCCGCAGGACTTCTGTCCGAACGTGCCGCTCATGCCGCTCGTCTTCAACGCGAACGATCTGATCTCCTTCTATACGTCGCGCGGCGTGGCGTTCGGGCCTCCGGGATCACGCGGGCCCAATACGCCGACGATCTTCAACACGCAGATCGCGATCAATTCCAAGCTGATTACCAAGAAGTTCACCTATCGCGGGGCACTGGACTGGCAGTTCACCCCACGGAACCTGGTCTATGTCTCGTACGAAACCGGATTCCATGGCGGTGGCTTCAACTTCGGCCGTGGCCTCGAAACCTATAAGCCGGAAACCATTTCGGCGCTCACGGTCGGATCGAAGAACCGCTTCTTCAACAATCGCCTGCAGCTGAACATCGAAGGCTTCTACTGGAAGTATAAGGATCAGCAGATCAGCCAGTTCGGCACCGATTTCAGCTCACCGCCGATCTCGGTGTTCTACACGTCCAACATCGGCTCCAGCACGATCAAGGGCATCGATGTCGATGGCGAATTCCTGCTGACGCCGACCACACGGATCGGTGGCAGCGTCCAGTATCTCAAGACCAGCTACGACAGCTATGCGTTCACGTCGTCGCTACAGTCCCCGACGCCCCCGAACTTCGCCTGCCCGTATACGGTCACGACGCAGTACAATATCGACTGCTCGGGGAAGCCGGCGCTGTTCTCGCCGAAATGGTCGTTCAACGTGAATGCCTCGCAGACCATCAAGCTGGATGGCTTCAAGCTGGTTTTGGAAGGCGGCACCCGCTGGCGCGGCGATTTCTATGCGGCGACCAGCTATCAGCCCTGGGTGATCTCTAAGGCTACGTTCCAGTCCGATGCATCGGCGACGCTCTCGCCCGATTCGGAGTGGTGGTCGGTAACGGCCTTCGTCAACAACATCGAAAACAAGCGGCGGCTCACCCAGTCCAACACCAACGGCACGCTTAATACGCAGTCGGGCCTGGCCACCGCGCCGCGCACCTTCGGCGTCCGCCTCGGCGCACGCTTCAAATAGCGGAGGGATCGTCCGGGCTTGTATTTCCTGTATTCAGGAATTAAGCTCAGACGATCAATCCATGGGAAAGCCATCATGACTGTCCGAGTGACCGATTTACATTATGTCGCGCATGCGGTTCCGGACCTGGCCGCCGAACGGAAATTCTACGGGGAGACCTGGGGATTGACCGAGGTCGGCGAAGAAGACGGCAAAATCTATTTCGCGGCGGAAGGATCACCGCATCCGTTCGTGATCCGGCTGCGTCAGGACGATGAGAAGAAGACCGACCTGATCGGTTTCTCGGCGGCATCGAAGGCCGATGTGGATGCGGTCTTCGCACAAGCGGTGGCGGCCGGCGCCAAGCCGATCAGCGAGCCGGGGCCGGCGGAAGGTCCGGCCGGCGGCTATGCGGCGCGCTTCTTCGATCCCGAGGGCCGCGCGATCGAGGTGATCTGCGATACCAAGCAGCGCGTCCACCGCACCCTGGCGCGGGGCGAGGCGATCCCGATCGGACTGAGCCACATCGTGCTGCACTCGCCCAACCACAAGGCGCTGCTCAAATTCTATGAGGATGCGATGGGCTTTCGCGTGTCCGACTGGATCGGCGAATTCATGGTGTTCCTGCGTTGCAACGCGGCGCATCACCGCCTGGCAATCATGCCCGGACCGCCGGCGCTCAACCATGTCGCGTTCGACGTCAACGGGGTCGACGAGCTGATGCGCGGTCTCGCTCGGCTGACCCAGGCGGGCGTGACGCTCAACTGGGGTCCGGGGCGGCACACCGCGGGTAACAACACCTTCAGCTATTACATCACGCCGAACGGCACCGCGGTGGAATACACTTCGGATCTCGAGGACGTCGACGAGGCGACCTGGGAAGCCAAGACCTATGAGATGAAGCCAGGAATCGTCGATCAATGGGGCACCGGCCGGATTATTCCGGGCAACGTGCCGCATGTGACGGCGGATGCCGACAAGGGCCTGTGGTGCGTCCCGGCATGAACTTGGCGGCGCGAGGGGCAACGGTATCATGGTAGAAACAGTCCTGGTCATCGGCGGCGGGATCGGCGGCATGTCTACCGCGCTGGCACTGACCCAGCGCGGCGTGACCGTGACGCTGATCGACGCCGATCCCAATTGGCGGGTCTATGGCGCGGGGATCACGATCACCGGCATGTCGCTGCGCGCGTTCGACGATCTGGGCGTGCTCGATGAGATCCGCGAGCGCGGTTTCGTCCATGACGGTATGCGCCCGATGAAGTTCACCGGCGAGCCTTTGGGGCCGGCGCTGCGCGCACCGCCGGGATCGCCGCCGGTGATGCACGGCGGCGGGATCATGCGCCCCGTGCTGCACGATATCCTGTCCAAGCGGGTGCGCGCGGCGGATATCGACGTGCGGCTAGGCATTACCGCCGAGACGCTGGAGCAGGACGAGAGCGGCGTCGACGTTACGTTCAGCGATGGCACGCAGGCGCATTACGATCTCGTCGTCGGCGCCGACGGAATCTTTTCCAAGACGCGCGAGATGATCTTCCCCGACGCGCCCAAACCGCAGTTCACCGATCAGGGCTGCTGGCGGATCGTCGCCAAGCGGCCGCCGGAGGTCGATCGGGCGGAAATCTATTTCGGCGGCCCGATGAAAATTGGCATGTCGCCGATCTCGCAGGACGAGATGTATGTTTTCCTGCTCGAACATGTACCGGGCAATCCGTGGTTCGCGCCCGAGACCTATGTCGAGCATCTCACGGAGATGATGGCGCCGTTTGGCGGCAACGTGACCGCGGTGCGCGAGTCGCTCGGCGAGGATTCGCAGATCGTCTACCGCCCCCTCGAATGGCTGCTGCTGCCCGATCCCTGGTACAAGGGCCGTGTCGTGCTGATCGGCGACGCCGCGCATGCGACGACGCCGCACATGGCATCGGGCGCGGGGCTGGCGGTCGAGGACGGGCTCGCGCTTGCCGAGGAACTGGCCAAGACCGATGATGTACCCGCCGCCTTGCGCAGCTTCATGGACCGGCGGTTCGAGCGGGCGAAGCTCGTGGTCGAAACCTCGGTGAAGTCGGGCGAGCTGGAGATCGCCGGCCAGCAGCAGAATTCGATGCTGGCCTCCGCAACCAAGGCGCTCGCGGCACCTTACTGATCAGCCGATGCGCCCTCATCGGCGCCGCACATAGGACAATATGATGAGCCTTTCCGATCCGCGTATCGCCGCTCCCCGCACACTCGAGGAACTGCGTGAGGATACGGTCAGGCGCATCACCGCCGGCGGCTATCCCGGCCGCGGCGTCCGCCCGGCGGACGCACAGACTGCGATGGCGGCGCTGACCTCGCTCGATCCCGAGGATTGGGCGAACGTGTGGATGGCGACCGGCGACCGGGTGATGGACGAAGCCGAACAGGCCGCGACCCCCGATGCCCAGCGGACGCTGTTTCAGAGCGCCTTCGCGGCCTATACGATGGGCCGCTTCCCGACGATCTCGACGCCGGGCAAGCAGGCGTCCTACGAAAAGGCCATCGGCGCCTATATGCGCTATGCCGAGCTGCTGCCGCAGAAGCTCGAAGTCGTGCGCATCCCTTTCGAGGGCAAGGAAATCATCGGCTATTTCCGCAAGCCTGAGGGGGCGGGACCGTTTCCGCTGATGGTCCAGTGCGGCGGGCTCGATTTCTGGAAAGAGAATGTCGCCGACGAGGCGCTTTCCTATTTGCCGCACGGCATTGCGGTGTTCGGGATGGACATGCCCGGCACCGGCCAATCGCCGATCAAGGCGGATGTCGGCTCGGAACGGGTGTTTTCCACGGTGTTCGATTGGGCAGAGACGCGGCCCGATATCGATTCGACGCGGATGTTCATGCGCGGCGTCAGCTGGGGCGGCCATTGGGCGACCCGGGTGGCGATCGCCGAACAGGGCCGCCTGCTCGGCGCGATCAACCATGGTGGCGCGGTCCACCATTTCTTCCAGCCCGAGTGGCAGTTGAAGGCGTTGGGGACGCGCGAATATCTGCTCGATCTGTTCGGCGCGCGCGCCAACGTGTTCGGCGTCAAGACGCTTGACGAGTTTCTCGAATATGGCCCGCGCATGTCGCTGTTGATCGATGACCAGATCGATCGGCCGACCGCGCCGATGCTGGTGATGAACGGCGCCAAGGATAGCCAGGTGCCGATCGCCGATCAGCTGCTGCTGCTCACCCGCGGCGATGCCAAGGAAGGCTGGATCAATCCCAACGGCGTCCACATGGGCTTCGGCGCCGGATGGGGCCCGGATCGCACGATCCGCGACGTCATCGCGCCCTGGCTGCTCAAGAAGCTCGCACAATATGAGCGCGATCGGGCATAAGCCCGCGACGTAAAACAAACGGTAGGGGAGAAGTGGCAGTCATGCCAGTGGAACTCAACGCGACCCACGATCCGGCACGGCGCAGCTGGCTCGACAGTGCCAATGTCGAAGGCGGCGCGTTTCCGATCCAGAACCTGCCGTTCGGCCTGTTCAAGACCGACGGCACGGCCCCGCGTGGCGGGGTGGCTCTGGGCGACAAGATCATCGACCTGGCCGCGATCGCCGATCGGCTCGGCGACACCGCGCGCGCCGCGAGTGGCGAGACGCTGGCGCCGCTGCTGACACAGCCCCCTGCCGCGCTATCGGCGTTGCGCGCCGCGCTCAGCGATCTCTACCGCAGCGACAGCCCCGACCGCGCGATCGCGGAGGCGGCGCTGGTGCCGGCCGACCACGCCGAACTGCTGCTGCCGGTCAAGCCGGTGGCATTTGCCGATTTCTGCTGCTCGATCGAACATATTCGGCGGATGGCGGGCGCCAGTGGTCGCCCGATCGCGCCGTGCGCGGACAGATTGCCGGTCGGGTACAACAGCCGCGCAAGCTCGGTCGCGGTCAGCGGCACGCCGGTGGTCCGGCCCAAGGGACAGCAGGAATTTCCGCCGGGCAGCGGCACGATCGTTTATGGGCCCGAACGGCGGCTTGACTATGAATTGGAGCTGGGCGTGTGGCTCAGCGGCGGTAATGCGCTTGGCGCGCCGATCAGCATGGCCGCGGCCGAAGCAATGATGTTCGGCTGCAGCCTGGTCAATGATTGGTCGGCACGCGGCATTCAATTCTTCGAATCGATGCTCGGGCCGCATCTCGGCAAGAGTTTCATGACAACGGTTTCGCCGTGGATCGTAACGATCGAAGCGCTCGCGCCGTTCCGCGTTCCGGCACGGCCGCGCGTCGGCGACGAACCGGCCGTCGCGGATCATCTGTTCGACGAAGGCGATCGTTCGCATGGCGCTATCCAGATCGCGATGACGGCCGATCTTTCTACCGCAGCCAGCGGCCCGGTCCGGATCTGCACCACGGGCTTCGAGACGATGTTCTGGACGCTGGCGCAGATGGTCGCCCACCAGGCTTCGAGCGGCGCACCGATCGAGGCCGGAGACCTGCTCGCCAGCGGCACGGTTTCAGGGCCGGCCGAGGAAGCCAAGGCGTGCCTCGCCGAATATAATCAGCGCGGCACAAATCCGGTGGTGTTCGCCGACGGAAGTAAGCGCAACTGGCTTGAGGATGGTGATACCGTGACGATCACCGCGATGGCGCATGCCGATGGCCACGTGCCGATTGGTTTTGGCCCTTGCACCGGTACGATCGTTCCGGCGGTGGCGGCGTGAACGCGATCGGCGAGACACCGCCACGCAGTGCAGTGGTCGCGGCTTATAGTCTGGCGCTGCTGTTTCTCGCCAACATGTTCAACTATGCCGATCGCGCCTTGCTCGGCATCGTCGTCGAGCCGATCCGCAAGGAGCTGCACCTTAGCGATACGCAGATCGGCGTTCTGCAAGGCTTCGCTTTCTCGCTATTCTTCCTGGTCGCGGGCATCGCCATCGCGCGCTGGGTGGATCGCGGCAACCGGCGGCTGATCCTCGTGCTCGGCGTGGGATTATGGTCGGCCGCAACCGCGGCGACCGGCCTCACGCACGATTTCTATTCCCTCGCGCTCACCCGCATGCTGATCGGCGTTGGTGAGGCAACGGTGTTTCCGGCGGCGATGTCGCTGCTTGCCGATCTCTATCCCGGCCCGAAGCTGTCGCGCGCGGCATCGATCTTTCAGGCGAGTTCAGGTGTCGGCATCATGACCGGATCGATCCTGGCCGGTGTCTTGGGCGCGTGGCTGGGCTGGCGTGCGATGTTCGAGCTGTTCGGCGCGGCAGGCGTGGCGCTCGTGCTGCTGATCGCGCTCACCATGCGGGCGACGCCGCGTACCGTTACAACGGGGCCGAATGTCGATGCCGCACCGGGCGCCGGGGCGCTGCTGGCGACGATGCGCTCGATCATCGCGATGCCCGGCTTCGCGTGGCTGGCGGTGGGGTTCGGCATGTCGAACATGGTGCTCGCCTGCCTGCCAGTGTGGGGGCCAGCGTTTCTGCAGCGGTCGCATCAGGTCGCGCTCGAAAATGTCGGTGCCTTGATCGGGCCGCCGGCGGTGATCGGCGCGGTGCTGGGCAACGTCGTATCCGGCATCATCGCCGCCCGCGTCATCCAGCGCGGCGGCAACCGGCGCGCCGGGCTGATCGTGCCGATCATCGCCCTGCCGATCGCGGCACCCGCTTATGCCATCTTCCTGTTCGCGCCGACCTTGCCGGTCGCGCTGGCGGGGGTAGCGGTGATGAACTTCATGCTGGCGAGTTCGCTCGGCCCCTGTGTCGCGCTGGCGGTATCGCTGGTGGAGCCCAGCCGCCGCGCGATCACTTCGACGGTGATGCTGATCGCCCAGACCTTACTCGCGTTCGCACTCGGCCCGTTGCTGATCGGTCAGGTCAGCGATGCGCTGGTGCCGACCTATGGCGAGGAGGCGCTGCGTTACGCGCTGGCGACGATGCTGATCGCGCCGCTGATGGCGTCGCTGCTGCTGTGGGTCGCGCGACGCCGCATCACGACAGGCTAAGGAGGAACTATGCCGTTCGGCCAGGTACGCGATATCAATCTCTATTATGAGGTCGTCGGTTCGGGGCCGCGGCTGCTGTTCATCAACGGCACCGGCGCCGATCTGCGGCGCAAACAGCCCTATGTCGATACGCTGAACGATCATTTCACCGTGCTGCGCTACGACCAGCGCGGGCTTGGCCAGACCGAGAAGCCCGACCGGCATTACAGCATGGCCGATTATGCCGATGACGCCGCGGCGCTGATGGACCTGGTCGGGTGGGATCGCGCTGCCGTGTTAGGCGTCTCGTTCGGCGGATCGGTGGCGCAGGAGCTGGCGCGGCGCCATCCCGATCGGATCACGCGCCTCGCGCTGGCCTGCGCCAATCCGGGCGGCCCCTACGGCTACCCACTGCTAGACCTTCATCACAAGGATCCCGAGACGCGCGCGCGCACGATGATGGAACTCGACCTGCGCAAGACGCCGGAATGGCAGGCCGCCAATCCGGAAAAGGCACGCGAGCTGATCGAACAGGGGATGAAGCGCGGCGGCGGTAACACCGATCCGAATGCGGCGATGGGCGCCCGCCGCCAGCTCGAGGCGCGCGAGGAGCATGACGCGCGCGAGTGGATCGATCAGATCAGATTGCCGGTCGGTCTGTTCGGCGGCCGCTATGACGGTCTCGGCACCGTCGAGGGGCAGGAGTTCATGGCGGAGCGGATCAAGGGATCGGAATTGCGGCTGTTCGAGGGCGCGCACGGCTTCCTCAATGAGGACAAGGCCGCGGTGCCGGCGATCACCGAGTTCCTTACCCGGGCAAGCTAGGCTCGGGCGCGCCCGACGACGAGCGCAGCTGCGCGGCGATCTGCTTGAGCCGCTCGACCAGCCAGGCGATCGCCGGATCATTGGCGTTGCGTGACGACCATTGCGCGCTTTCCCGGACCGGCGGCATCTCGAACGGCAGCTCGCGCAGGGTCAGCGGCAGATATTCGGCCATCCGCACCGCGAGCAGGCGATGGATGGTCGCGATTCGCTCGGTGCCGACCAGCAAGCCACCGACCGACAGGAAATTGGGCGCGATCACCTCAACCCGCCGCGCCACCGAGCGCAGCCGCGTTGCCGTCGCCTCATAACTCGAGGTCTGCTGGCCGAAACGAACGGCGACATGGCCAAGCTCTTCGTAGGTCTCCCGCGTCATCGGGTCGGCGAGCAGCGGATTGTCGCGCCAGCCCGCGATCACGAAATCCTCGGTGTAGAGCAAAGCGCTGGGATGCTCGGTCGAGACGACGTTATCGATGCCGATCAAAATGTCGGCGCGGCCGCGCTGGAGCGCCTCGACCGGATGCTCGACAATCGGCACCAATTCGAAGCGAATTCCCGGCGCCTCGGTCGCGCAGGCGACGATCACGGGCCGCAGCAATATCTCGAAGATATAGTCGGTCGCCATGACCGACAGCGTTCGATCCGAGGTCGCCGGATCGAAGGGTTCGGCGACAAGGATCGTCGCGCGGATCTGCTCGATGATCGAGCGAACGGGATCGATCAGCTTTTCCGCGCGCGGCGTCAGCGCCATCGACCGCCCCTGCAACACGAGCAGATCGTCCCGGAAATATTCGCGCAGCCGCCCGAGCGCACCGCTGGCCGCCGACTGGCTCATATTGAGACGGTCGGCCGCCAGCGAGACCCCCCGCTCCTGCAGCAAGGCATCGAGTGCGATCAGGAGATTGAGGTCAAGCTTGTCGAGGCGCATGGCGCCTGCGGTGTAGATTGCGGTCGCCCCGCCAGCAAGCCGGGCGCGCGCTGCTACTTGCTCTTGAACACCGCCTCGATCGGCTTGAACCCATCGAGGTTCGCCACGATCCGCACGTCCGGCGGCACCGACAGGAAGCCCGAATAGGAATGAGTCGCCAGCAATTGCCCGGCGGTGATGCCATATTTGCTGCGCAGCACGTTCACCAGCGGGAACATCGAAATGAACGGATCGACCAGCGGATGGCCGCCGATCGTATCGACCATCCGCTCGTCCCCGGCATCCATCGTCACGCGCATCTTGAGGAAATCGATGTCCTGCCAGTTCTTCACCGCCTCGCCGACGACATAGCCGCCCGAAGCGTGGCTGTCGGCCATGCCGTCATATTTCGGATTATCCCGCCGCGCATTGACCAGCTGGCGCATATGCTGCGGCGAATCGAAGCGGAAGCGCGGCCCGATGATCTCGAAGGTCGGCACCGCCTCCATGCCCTCGATGATTTCCTGATAGCTGTAGGGCTTTTCCCGCATCGGGAAGTCGCGCGTTGCGCGGAACGCCAGCTCCGGTTCGATCCAGCGATGCTGCGAGACTTCCTCCGACAGCACCGCCGGGCTTTCCCAAATATGGTAGATCGGCGACATCATCGGCGCCTGCTGGATGCGGGCGTTGATATAATATTTGTAGCCGAGCACCGGCCAGCCGAGGATTTCGCGCACCATGTCAGCCATCAGCTGGGCTTCGTCGATGTTGCGCGGATAGGCATCTTCGGGAAGGCCGGTCTCGCCGGGGATCTCGATCTCCTTGCGGCGCATCGCGGCGATCAGCTCGGCGCCTTTGCGGATACGCTCGGGCTCGTGCGGGAATTTCTGCGGGAGCGGCCCGCGGCCCTGGGTTTTGGGGGCTGTGTCGGACATAAGGTACCTTTCGATGGGAGGTTCAGGCGCTGCGGGGCAGCATCCGGTTCAGAACTTGGTCGCGATCGACGAATTGATGCTTGAGCGCGGCGGCGATGTGGAGTGCGGCAAGCCCGATCATCAGGAAGCCCAGCGCGACGTGAACGAGATGCGCCGGCCCGGCCGAAGCAAATCCGCGCGGCACAGGCAGGAAAGGCACATCGAACAGACCGAAGCTGATCGGGTGACGAACTGGAACCGCCGAGCTCATCCACCATCCGCTGAGCGGCAGGACGAGAAGCAGCACGTAAAACGCGATGTGCGTGCCCCGCGCGACGCGCCGCATCGCGGGCGTCATGCCATCAGGGAGCGCCGGCGGTTTGTGGCTTAACCGCCAACCGACGCGCACCAGTGTGAGCGCGAGAATAAGGATGCCGATCGGCTTGTGAATATCCTTGGCGGTGCGCGCCAGATCGCCGCCGAAGTTGGCACCATAGACGCCAAGCGGTATCGTGGTCAGCACCAATGCTGCGATTGCCCAATGCAGCAATATCGCAACATGCGAATAGCGCGCGCCGATGATATCCATACTCCCCAATGTTCTATTCTGCCCCATGGCGCTGAGTGTGCGTTCGTCAGGGCACCACCACAAGACGGCATTCGCGATAGCAGCTATCGCGACCATCAATTCGACAGCCGTGCGTGCGCGCCATAGCTATACCGAACGGATCGACGCCGCGTGATCCGGTGGCATGGAAGACAAAGATGGCAAAGCTCGTTCACTTATCGGTCGTGCCGCACGATCCGGTTCTGCCCGGAGTCGGGCGCGGCCCCAATCCGGTATCGCCCGAGGCGCGCCGCCTGCTCGACGGAATCGACCGGATGCGCGCGGGGCTGGAGGCGTCACGGCCGGACGTCATCGTGATGGCGGGCAGCGATCACCTTTGCCAATTCTTCTTCAACAATATGCCGCCGTTCCTGATCGGCAAGGCTGAGCGGATCGTGGGTCCGCCCGGCTATGAGCAGCGCGACTGGCGGCTAGATACCTATGATGCGCCGATCGAAGGCAAGCTCGCGCGCTACATGCTGACGCAGGGCTTCGAATATGAGGTGGATTTCGCCTACTCGGACGAATTCATCGTCGATCACGCCTTTTCGGTGCCGCTCAATTTCATGCGCCCACAGGCGGACCTGCCGATCGTGCCGATCTTCCTCAATTTCCTCGCTCCGCCGGTGCCGCCGGCCAGGCGCTACCTCAAATTGGGCGGCATCGTCCGCCGCATCATCGAAGAATGGCCCGAAGATTTGCGCGTGGCGGTGATCTGTACCGGCCATATGACGAACGGCGTCGGCGGTCCTTACATGCTGCGGCATACCGAACGGCCGGAGAGCGATTGGGATCGCACCATCAATGCTGCGATGCTGCGCAACGATGTCGCCGATCTCGTCGCGCATTCCTCGTGGGACGAGATGTACGCGCAAGGCAACAACACGCCCGGATTTCTGGGCTTCATCTTCGCCTATGGCGTCGCCGCCGGCGCGCCTTTCTCGTGGCAAGACTATATCCCCTCAGACAAACAGCCGCTGATGATCGTTCTGGAGTGGACGGAAGATCAGCTGAATGGAGGCCGGGCATGAGCCGCTACGCTGTCAACAAGGTCCTCTGGGAGATCGCGCGCAATGACGACAAGGCGGCGGTCTATATGGCAACGCCCGAAGCCTTCCTTGCCGATTATTCCTTGAGCGAAGAGGAGCATCGCCAGCTGCTGGAGCGGGACTTTGCCAGCATGTTCGCAGCCGGCGCGCACCCGTTTCTGCTGTTCACGTTCCGGATCAAGATTTCGGGCGGCTTCAGCTTTCCGATGATGGTCGAGCATGTCCGCGTGCTGTCCACAATCGAACCGCCGCTGGATATCTCAACCTGAGCGAGCTTCAGGGCCGCTTGCGCAGGCCGTCGATGACGAGCTTGGCGAGGAAATCCTGAAAGCCCGCGGTGAGTTTTTTCATGTCGGTCCCCTCGGGCATAAGCTCGCGGATCAGCACCTCCGCCGAGGAGAAGAAGTCGCTCGCGCCGAGGATCGCGATATACAGGAACAGGGGATCGGCGCCGACCAGTTCGCTGCCGGCGTCGGTATCGAACAGATCGCGATAGAAAGCGACCAGATCGAGATTCATATCGCGGACGCGCGCGCGGGCTTCTTCACCGCCGGCCTGGCCCAGTTCATCGATCATCAACCGATGCATGAACGGTGCGGAACGGACGAATTGAACCGTTTTCCGAATGTTATCGGCCAGGACTTCGGTTGGATCGTCCTGCCCCGGCGCACGGCGTTCAGCATGGGCGGTCACGCGGTCGACCACCGCGATGAGCAACGCAGCGCGGCTGCCGAAATAATAGCGGATCAGCGCCGGATCTGCATTGGCTTCCCGCGCGATGCGCGAGATCGTCACCCGGGCCGGCGGCATGATGCGCAACAATTTCTCGGCGGCGGCCAGCAGACGCTCGCGCCCGACATCGTTCTTGCCTGAAACGGGGCGCCCCTGGCCACGCTTGTTGGGAGCAGTTCGCGGGGGATTTGCCGTCGGCGTCATTGCGGCGGTATCCGGTTTCCAACCGGCCTTTGCAACCATCGGTGATGGTCGGTGTCGAGACGATCCTTGCGGCCCATAGCGCCCCCTGAGCTTTGGTGCAGGCCTTTCATAAGGCCATTCCGGGCAAGGCCGTCAACAGAAATACATACGTCTGATTATATTTGACATCGCTCTTCGCTGCGGCCCAAGTTCGCAGCGACGATCCGGATGGTGCTAGGCCCGGAGTTGAGGAGAGAGTGAGAGATGGTGGCCGAAGGCGATAGCGCGGATAATGGCTCCCCGCGCCACTGGCTGCTCGTCGTCGCCTTGCTCGTGCTCTACGCCTATGCCTTTATCGACCGTATTGTGCTGGCGCTTCTGGTCGATCCGATCAAGCACAGCCTGGGCACGACCGATGTGCAGATGGGGTTGCTCCTCGGCCTCGGCTTCTCGTTCTTCTTTTCGATTTCGGTCATTCCGGCCGGGCATTTCGTCGATCGTTACAATCGCCGCGCGGTGATCGGTGTGGCGTCGGTCTTCTGGGCGACGATGACCATCGTCTGCGGCACCTCGACCTCGCTCGGGCAATTGTTCGTCGGCCGCGCCGGCGTCGGCATCGCCGAGGCGTTCGTCCTGCCCGCGTCCTTCTCGCTGATCCGGGATGCAGTACCGATGCGATCGCGGGGCCTGGCTTTCAGTCTCTATGCGATGGCGCCGCTGATCGGCGGGGCGTCGTCGTTGCTGATCGGCGGACGCATCCTGGCGGTCGCGACCGCGGGCGCGTTTCACTCTCTGCCGTTCGTCGGTGGGCTGGCGCCGTGGCAGGCTACGCTGGTGATGATCGGCGGGTTCGGCCTGCCGCTCAGCCTGCTTCTGCTGATGGCGCCGGAGCCGCTGCGGCCGCCGATCGAGGCCGACGGCCAGCCCGGGGCGAGCGGGATGTTCGACGGCTTCGTGACGGTTCTGCGCCACATGCGGGTGCGCTGGGCCGTCTATGTGCCGCTGATCCTCTATGTCACCTTCGGCGCGATGATGAATTTCTCGAAAAGCGGGTGGGAGCCGGCGGTGATCGGCCGCACCTGGCATATTCCGCCGCAACAGGTAGGCCCAATGCTGGGCTTGATCGCGCTGCCCACCGGGCTGGCAGGGCTCGTCGTTAGCGGCCTTGTCCTCAACCGGCTGACGGTGCGCGGCGACGACGTTCTCATCTACGGCCTGATCGCGGCGATCGGCACCGGGCTGGGGCTGTTCGGCACCGGCTTCGCGCCGTCCTTGCCGTTTGCCATCGTGATGATCGGGATCGATTCCTTCTTCCTCGGCACATCCTATTCGGTCGGCGCGGCCATCCTGAGCCAGATCACGCCGGTGCGGCTGATGGGCCGCGCGACGGCGGTCTATTTCCTGTTCCAGAGCCTACTGGGCGCGTCGCTCGGCCCCTATCTGATCGCGCTCGGATCGCAGAAAGTCTTCCCCGGCCCGGCCGGGCTCGGCACCAGTTTCGGAATCTTCTGTGGCCTGTTCGGCGCAGCAATGGCGGTCGCGGTTGTGGTTCTACGCCGCCAGCTGCGCGCGATCAGAGTTTGAACACCCGCGCCGCGACGTCCTCGAACAGCGTCTTCTTGTCGCTGGTGCTCAACGGCATCGCCTCGACAAAACCGACCGCCTGGCCCTGCTTTTCGAACGGATAATCGGTGGCGTACATCACCCGATCGCGGCCGAGAACATCGATCGTCATACGCAATTGCGGCCAGTAATTCATACCGCTCGTCGTCACCCACAGATTCTCGCGGATATAGTCGCTCGGCATCCGCTCCATCGGCTTGGCGCCGCCGAACATGCCCGCGCGCATCGCGAGGTAACGGTTATCGATCCGCGGCAGCCAGAAAGGCAAAGCCTCGCCCATATGGCCGACGACGATCCTGAGCTTGGGGAAGCGATCGAACACACCCCCGCTGATCAGCTTGAGGATATGCGTGCCGACCTCGACGCCATAGGCCCAGGCGGGGCCACCGGCGACCGGGCCGGACATGATCTCGCGCATCCCCTTGGCCGGCTCACGGGGATGAATGTAAATCGGCACGTCGAGATGTTCGGCCGCCTCGAAGATCGGCCAGAATTGCTTCTCGTCGAGATAATGATCGAAGGTGTGGCTGTTGATGATGCCGCCCTTGAGGCCCAGCGTGCGGGTCGCCCGCTCCAGTTCCTTGGCCGCCGCCGCCGGATCCTGCGGCGCAACGGCCGCCAGCGCCGCGAACCGGGTCGGGTGGCGCTTGCAGGCGGCGGCGACATAATCGTTCGATTCGATCGCCAGCGAGACCGCCGTTGCGGGCTCGAACACCTGCACGCCGGGGGACGATAGCAGGAGCAATTGCATGTCGATACCGTCCGCATCCATCGCCGCAATGCGCCCGGCATCGAGATCGAGCAGCACCTGCGCGATACCCGCGCCCGGCCCGCTGCCGACGATCAAGGGCACGCCGGGGATCTGCGTCTTGGCATTCTGCGCGAGCACGCCGGGGGAAAGGAAACCCTCTTCGGTGGCGATGCGGCGATAGGCACGCTTGCCTTGCGCTTCTGCGCCGGTGGCAGCCGCTGCTCCCGCAACGGCTGTGGCCGCGATCATGGTCCGCCGTGTCATTTCAGCCATATCCCTCCCTTTTCATTTTTTTATAGCTTGGGTGTGTTCAGCGGCGTCCGACCGATGCCGGATGGATATCCGGAAGCGGCGCGCCGTTGACGGTCGCAGGTTTCGCGTCGAGCAGCACGAAGGCGACACGCGCGATCGTATCGGCGCTCGGGTTGCGCCAGCTATGGATGGTGCCGCGCTGGATGACGATGTCGCCGGGTCGGCACAGTGTGCTGGCCTCATCGTCGAGCAACAGCTCGATCTCGCCGGAGATGACGATACCATAGTCGAGGCTGTTGGTACGGTGCATCGGCGCGGTGGTGCCGGGCATCATGTCCACGGTACGAATCACGGACCCACCGGGCAGCGTGAGGTCGACCGGTCGATCCTTGCCATCGATGGCGTCATCATTGTCAATCGGCGTTCCGAGCGACGTCCAGACCAGGGTCAGGTGCGACGTTCCGGCGGGGGTCGATCGGGCTTGCAGCGTCCCATCATCGATGACGACGGCTTTGCCGGAGGCATCGTGTCCGGTGACGATGCGGCGGACGGGCGGCAGTTCGGTAGTCATTGGTCAACCTCCATCGGTAATCACGGTGCCGCCGTCGACGACAATCACCTGGCCATTGACGAAGCCGCCAGCAGGAGCGGCGAGGAACACTGCGGCGCCGGCGATCTCGTGCGGCTGGCCGACGCGGCGCAGCGGCGTCATCTGCAGCCGCCGTGCCATGAACTCGGCATTGCCGATCAGCCCGTCGGCGAAGCTGGTTTCGATCAGCCCCGGCGCGATCGCATTGCTGCGCACACCTTTCGGGCCCCATTGCACCGCCAGGTTGCGCGCCAACTGCACCACCGCCGCCTTGGCCAGCGCATAGCCCTCGATCCGGGCATTGCCCCGCAGCCCCGCGATGCTGGCGATCAGGATCACCGACGCACCCTCGCGCCCCGCCATCACCGGCAGCGCATGCTTGGTCAGCACCACCATCGAGCGCAGATTGACCGCGATCACCCGATCGAACCCGCTCATGTCCAGCGGATCGGCCGAACCCCCGCCCTGGATGCCCGCGTTGGAGACCAGAATATCGATGCCGCCGAAGCGTTCGACCACCTGCGCGACAAGGGCGGCGATCGCGCCGTCGTCGGACACATCGCAGACGATGCCCGTCGCCCCCAGCCGCGCGGCGGCCGCCGCCGTATCCTCCGCATTCTCGCTCGACACCACGACCTGCGCGCCCTGGGCCACCATCGCCTCCGCGATCGCATAGCCAAGACCCCGCGTAGACCCCGTCACCACCGCGACCCGACCTGCAAGATCGAACAATCCCGTCACCACCTCAACACCATCCCCTCACGCCCCTATCGGGCAGTCATTCGCAAGCGCGGCTTGATCCTGCAGGACCGTGCGCTCCGTGCCACACCTTATCCGAATCGAACCGTTAACGACAGACATCTGACGATTTCAGATTGCCCTGCTTCTCTAATTCAGTATAGTAGGAATAACAGCCGCGGAGCCGATTTATTGAAAGAGGGGACCATGAAAAAGATCTTTTTAGCATCCGCGTCAGTGTCCATCCTGGCGCTGGGCGCCGTGCAGGCCTTTGCGCAGACCGCAACCGACAATCAGAGCGCGCCCGTGCCGCAGAGCACGCCCGCAGCCAATGCACCTCAGGGTGGCGCGCCATCCTCGGTCGCACCGGACGGATCGGCCGGCATTCAGGATATTATCGTCACCGCGCAACGCACCGAGCAGACCGCCCAGAAGGCGCCGCTGCCGATCAGCGTGGTCAAGCCGGAAGAGTTGGTCCGCCAGAACATCGTCCGTGCCGAAGATCTGTCGCGCGCCGTGCCCGCTCTGGTCGCGGCCAACAACGGCGGCGCCACCACCAGCTTCTTCCTGCGCGGCGTCGGCAACTTTACCGCCAATTCGTACAGCGACCCCGCCATCGCCTTCAACTATGACGGCGTCTATCTCGGCCGCCCAAGCAATACGCAGGGGCTGTTCTACGATCTGCAGCGGGTCGAGGTTCTCAAGGGTCCGCAGGGCACGCTTTATGGGCGCAACGCGACCGGCGGCGCGATCAACGTCATCCCCAATCGCCCGGTCATCGGCGAAACCAGCGGCGATGCGCAGGCCAGCTACGGCAATTACAACGCCGTGCAGGCGCAGGGCGCGATCAACCTGCCGATCGGCCAGGATGGCGCATTCCGCCTCGCCGGCACCTACAATCGCCACAGCGGCTATCTGTCGGACGGCACGTCCGATCAGCGCATCTGGGGCTTGCGCGGTCAGGTTCTGGCCAATCTGACGCCCAATTTGACGACGCGGATCTCCGCAGATTATGCGCACGACGGCGGCACGGGCACCGGAGGCTTTCTCTACGGCACCGATCTCTATAACCCCGCGACCAACAGCTATACCTATGCCTCGCTAGGTCTCAGCCCCTCGATCGGCATGCACGATCCGCGCAGCAATGCGGCGATCCAGCAGATTTTCATTCCTCAGGTCGGCCGCACGGCGGAGGCGCTCGGCACCTATCCGAGCCTCAACGACGGTTTCTGGGGCGTCACCAACGAGACCAATTGGAAAACGAGTGCCGGTACGCTGACGGTCCAGGCGGCCTATCGCGAGGGCGATGTCGACGCGATGTCCACCGCCGCCGCGTTCCGTGACGACGTGACCAAGGAGCATGATCAGCAGACCAGCGTCGAGGCGCGCTTTGCGGGCAAGGCCGGGCCGTTCGATTATCTGGTCGGCGCGTATTTCTTCAAGGAAAACATCAAGGCGCTGTTCACGATCAACCAGCTCGATCTGACGTCTTTCCAGAATTATACAACAGGCACCAATTCCAAGGCCGCTTTCGGACGTCTGGCCTATCATGTGACGCCAACGGTCACGCTGACGGCTGCCGGCCGCTACACCGACGACCGCAAAAAATTCAACGGCGTCAGCGACAATTATCTGCTGTTCTGCGGTAACCCTGCGCCGCCGCAGGATTTCTGTCCCAATCTGCCGTTGGAGCCGTTCGTGAGTAACGGCGCGCAGCTAACCAGTTTCTATCAGCAGCGCGGCGTCCTCGTGGCGCCGGCGCCGCTGGGTATCCTCGGGTTGCTGCCGCCGAACGTGCCTTCGGTGTTTCAGTCGACGCTGCCCATCAACGCCACCACCAAAACGAGCAAGTTCACCTATCGGCTGGCCGCCGATTGGCAGGCGACCCCCACCAATCTGCTTTATGCCAGCTTCGAGACCGGCTTCCACGGCGGCGGTTTTTCTTTTGCCCGCGGCCTCGACTCGTTCAAGCCGGAGACGATCCAGGCCTATACGATCGGATCGAAGAACCGCTTCTTCAATCGGCGCGTGCAGCTCAACATCGAAGCCTTCTACTGGAAGTATAAAAACCAGCAGTTCAGCCAGTTCGGCTATGACCTCGGTACGCCGCCGTCGCTGGTGTTCTACACCTCCAACGTCGGCCGCAGCACGATCAAGGGCGTCGATGCCGATCTCGACGTGCTGGTGACGCCGACCACGCGGGTCAGCGGCAGCGTCCAATATCTCGACACCAAGTACGACAGCTTTATCACGTACGCGCCGAACCAGGGCACGCCGCCGAATTACAATTGCCCCTATACGCCGATCATCGGCCAGGGCGGGACCGCGCAGTTCCAGCTGAATTGTTCGGGCAAGCCCGGCGTCAATGCGCCGAAATGGTCGCTCAACGCGAACATCGAACAAACGCTCACGCTCGGCGACTATAAGCTCGTCGCGCAGGTCGGCACCCGCTACCGCGGCGCTTATTATATCGCCGCGACCTATCAGCCCTGGACCTATTCCAAGGGGGCTTTCCAGTCCGATGCCTCGCTGACGCTGTCGCCCGCGGGGGATCGGTGGTTCATCACCGGATTTATCAACAATATCGAGAATAAGCGCCGCCTGATCCAGGACGCCCCCGGCGCGATCGGCACGCTGGGCGCGATCACCAGCGATCCGCGCACCTTCGGCGTCCGCGTCGGCGTCCACTTCAAGTGACCGAACAGTCGCGCGGCTGACGTCGCGCGGCTGTCTCCGCTTTGACCGAGAGCCGGCGGATCCGGGCAAGCCTGTCGTCAGCGACAAGCTTTGGTCCGCAGCATTCGATTGCCGAGGCGAGCGCGGCGCGCCAATCATTGGCCCGTAGCGGAAGGACGACCAGCATGGTGGCTCAAGGGATCAGGCCTTCCGGCCGCTTTGTAGCCGCCGGACTACGTCCGAACTTGCAGGCATCCCCAAGCGCACCCATATATTGCAGTGCAGCAAGGCGCTGAGCAAATCGCAGGCCGAGTGCTGGCCAGGAGTGTCGAACGATGGCCAGAGTTCCTTTCGCGGGTTTCCTCCGTAACCCGCGTTCGTCCGCCGATCGCCTTGAAGAGCTGACGGACTTTGGATCCAATCCCGGCAAGCTGCGCGCGCGAATCTTCACGCCTGAGGGCGTTGCCGATCGCCCGGCGCTGGTGGTCGTGCTTCATGGCTGCACCCAGACGGCAGCCGGCTATGATGCGGGCTCCGGCTGGTCGACCCTCGCCGACGAGCAGGGTTTCCTGCTGTTGTTTCCCGAGCAGCAACGTGCGAACAATCCGAACCTCTGCTTCAATTGGTTCTCGCAGGGCGATATCCGCCGCGGCGAAGGCGAGGCGCTGTCCATCTGTCAAATGATTGCCACCCTCGTTCGCGACCACGATGCCGATCCCGCGCGCGTGTTCATCACCGGCCTGTCCGCTGGCGGCGCGATGACCTCGGTGATGCTGGCAACTTATCCAGAGGTGTTCGCCGGCGGAGCAATCATCGCGGGTCTTCCTTATGGCACCGCCAAAGGCGTCCCGCAGGCGCTGGAGCGCATGACGGGTCAGGGCATGCCTAACGAACAGGCGTTGGGAGGCCTGGTGCGCAAGGCCTCTTCGCACGCCGGGCCCTGGCCGACGTTATCGGTCTGGCACGGCAGCAGCGATCCCACGGTTAACGCCATCAATGCAGAGGCAATCCTCGCGCAGTGGCGCTCGGTTCAGGGCCTCACGAATGCGAGCCTGTCCAGCGATACCGTCGACGGCTTCCCGCATCACAGCTGGCGCGACGCCAACAATTGCGCGGTTCTCGAATATCATGACATCACAGGCATGGCGCACGGCACGCCTTTGCACTCCAAAGAGCGCAACCCGTGCGGTGTCCCGGGCCCTTATTTCCTCGATGTTGGGATTTCCTCGACCCGTCGCATTGCGGCATTTTGGGGACTTACAAACGAGCGGGAGGCCCGAGACGTACCCCCCACTCGACCTGTTATCCCCGCTGAGCGTCCGCAACCGCGGCGTTCAAACCTTCCCATTGTCCGAACTCTCCGTGCCGAGCGTATCTATGAAGCTACGCCCAAGCCAGCAGCGACCACGGGGGTTGGAAAGATCATCGAAGACGCGCTTCGCGCCGCCGGTCTGATGAAGTGAACACTCGCACAATGCATTTCTAAAAGTGCATCGGAACGCCGCATTTAGAATCATCCGCTATTCCTATCGGGATGACTCCGACCGCGTCCTGTTTTGCGATCCGTCATTTCGTCGGACCTAGAATCCTCTGGTCGCCGTTTCCATCGCAAGTGTTGCGAGCTGCCACCGGCGAACGTGGCGATCGGAGAGGCCGTCAGAGGCAGACGATTTGTAGGCTCTGCGGTACTGCGACAGGCCAAAAGGCAAAGCGGCATTACGCAAGCAGGTCGAGATGTAAGACCGCTAATTGACCCGATGGGGCTTGATCCTGACGGCAGGCGGCCGGTGATCGCGTTGCGCCGTGATCGGGCGGCAATCCTAAGATCCGTACATACAAAAAGAGGCCCGAACTCCTTGAGGAGGTCGGGCTCTTTGGCGATATCTTATCGCCGGTATCGGTGGTTGCGGGGACAGGATTTGAACCTGTGACCTTCAGGTTATGAGCCTGACGAGCTACCGGGCTGCTCCACCCCGCGCCACCAATGCGGACCCGAAGATCCGAAACTAAATCGTCCGGAGACACAAACGCTCCCGACGTGAACACGCGGGAGCGTTGGCCCTCGCGGGCATGACATGTGAATGGGTTCAATCTCTCTAACGCTGGCTTCAATGCCTGGCGACGACCTACTCTTCCGGGGCTTGAGCCACAGTACCATCGGCGCTGTCTGGTTTCACGGCCGAGTTCGGGATGGGATCGGGTGGGTCACAGACGCTATGGCCACCAAGCAATGGAGCCAGCGTTAAAGGGATTTTGGTTCGAAATCGATGCGTGCACCATGCTTATTAATGAACCAGCATCCACGAAAGGTCAGCCCTGTCGTTGATGGTGGAACTCTCAAGCGCGAATAGGACAATTAGTATCGGTTAGCTTCATGGGTTACCCCACTTCCACATCCGATCTATCAAGGTCGTGGTCTCCGACCGTCCTAAGATATCTTATCTCGAGGGGAGCTTCCCGCTTAGATGCTTTCAGCGGTTATCTCGTCCATACATAGCTACCCAGCTGCGCTCTTGGCAGAACGACTGGTGCACCAGAGGTATGTTCATCCCGGTCCTCTCGTACTAGGGACAAGTCCTCTCAAATATCGACGCCCACGGCAGATAGGGACCAAACTGTCTCGCGACGTTCTGAACCCAGCTCACGTACCACTTTAATTGGCGAACAGCCAAACCCTTGGGACCTGCTCCAGCCCCAGGATGTGATGAGCCGACATCGAGGTGCCAAACAACCCCGTCGATATGAGCTCTTGGGGGTTATCAGCCTGTTATCCCCGGCGTACCTTTTATCCGTTGAGCGATGGCCCTTCCACGAGGGACCACCGGATCACTATGACCGACTTTCGTCTCTGCTCGACTTGTCAGTCTCGCAGTCAGGCGGGCTTATGCCATTGCACTCTAACAGACGGTTTCCAACCGTCCTGAGCCCACCATCGCGCGCCTCCGTTACTCTTTAGGAGGCGACCGCCCCAGTCAAACTACCCGCCACAGAGGGTCCCTCACCCGGTTTCACGGGTGCAGGTTAGACATCAGAAAACAACAGGGTGGTATTTCACCTATGGCTCCACATCATCTGGCGACGATGCTTCAAAGCCTCCCACCTATGCTACACAGTTCTTTCCTAATGCCACTCTGAAGCTGCAGTAAAGGTGCACGGGGTCTTTCCGTCTAACCGCGGGTACTCCGCATCTTCACGGAGAATTCAATTTCGCTGAGCATGTTCTGGAGACAGTGGGGAAGTCGTTACGCCATTCGTGCAGGTCGGAACTTACCCGACAAGGAATTTCGCTACCTTAGGACCGTTATAGTTACGGCCGCCGTTTACTGGGGCTTCATTTCGCAGCTTGCACCACTCCACTTAACCTTCCAGCACCGGGCAGGCGTCAGACCCTATACGTCGTCTTGAAGCCGACTTAGCAGAGCCCTGTGTTTTTGCTAAACAGTCGCTACCCCCTGGCCTGTGCCCCCCATGAGAGCTTGCGCTTACATGGGGCCTCCTTCTTCCGAAGGTACGGAGGCAATTTGCCGAGTTCCTTCAGAACACTTCTCTCAAGCGCCTTGGTATACTCTACCTGACCACCTGTGTCGGTTTCGGGTACGGTCTATACGGTGGGGCTATTTCCTGGAACCAATTCAAAGCCATCTCAATCCGATAAGAGATGACAATATACTTGATCCGTCACACACCACCAGGCCCACGAATATTAACGTGGTTCCCATCGACTACCCCCTTCGGGCTCGTCTTAGGGGCCGGCTCACCCTGCTCAGATTAGCTTTAAGCAGGAACCCTTGGTCTTTCGGCGAAAGGGCATCTCACCCTTTTTATCGCTACTCATGTCTGCATTCGCACTTCCGATACCTCCACGACCCATTACCAGATCGCTTCACAGGCTTACGGAACGCTCCGCTACCGCGTGATCAAAGATCACACCCAAAGCTTCGGTGGACGTCTTGAGCCCCGTTACATCTTCGCCGCAGGATCTCTTATTTAGACCAGTGAGCTGTTACGCTTTCTTTAAAGGATGGCTGCTTCTAAGCCAACCTCCTGGTTGTTTTGGAAATCCCACATGCTTTCCCACTTAGACGTCACTTGGGGACCTTAGCTGTTGGTCAGGGCTGTTTCCCTCTTGACGACGGACCTTAGCACCCGCCGTCTGTCTCCCGGATATTACTCAATGGTATTCGGAGTTTGGTTAGGTTTGGTAGATCTCGCGACCCCCTAGCCCATCCAGTGCTCTACCCCCATTGGTATTCATCCGAGGCACTACCTCAATAGTTTTCGCGGAGAACCAGCTATTTCCCGGCTTGATTGGCCTTTCACCCCTAAACACAACTCATCCGGTAACTTTTCAACGTTAATCGGTTCGGACCTCCAGTGGGTGTTACCCCACCTTCATCCTGGTCATGCCTAGATCGCCGGGTTTCGGGTCTAATACTTCAAACTAAATCGCCCTATTCAGACTCGCTTTCGCTGCGCCTACACCTATCGGCTTAAGCTTGCTTGAAACATTAAGTCACAGACCCATTATGCAAGAGGTACGCTGTCAGGCCTCAAGGACCCTCCAACTGCTTGTAGGCAATCCGTTTCAGGTACTGTTTCACTCCCCTCATCGGGGTGCTTTTCACCTTTCCCTCACGGTACTTGTTCGCTATCGGTCATGCACGAGTATTTAGGCTTAGAGGGTGGTCCCCCTATGTTCAGACAGGATTACACGTGTCCCGCCCTACTCAAGTCTTCTAACATCACTTTCGCATACGGGGCTGTCACCCGCTATGGCGTGTCTTTCCAAACACTTCTGCTAGTTGAATTAGAAGCACTGGCCTGGTCCGCGTTCGCTCGCCACTACTAACGGAATCTCGGTTGATGTCTTTTCCTCCGGCTACTGAGATGTTTCAGTTCGCCAGGTTCGCTTCACGAAGCCTATTTTATTCAGCTAAGTGATACTCGAACCCAATTACCTGCCCACTGGGCGAACCCAGCAAGTAGATAATCGGGATGAGTGGGTTTCCCCATTCGGAAATCGTCGGGTCAAAGGTTGCTCACACCTCACCGACGCTTATCGCAGCGTGCCACGTCCTTCATCGCCTGTGCATGCCAAGGCATCCACGAATTGCCCTTACCTCACGCTTGAGAGTCCACACCACCAACGACAAGGCTAACCCTGTCGAGGATGCTG
>NZ_JAAOZC010000002.1:120000-516614 GCF_011761305.1 Sphingomonas vulcanisoli
GAAAGCCCTTAATTATCAGTGTCTTGATCAAGGCGATCTAGGGCGAGCAGGGCAGCCGTCACCGACCCGCCACCCCGAATCATCGTCGAATCAGCTCGCAATATAGGCCCGCATCGCCTCCGCCTCATTCTCGATCGCATCGATCCGCGCCTTCACCAGGTCGCCGATTGAGACGATCCCGACCAGCTTGCCCCCATCCACGACGGGCAGATGCCGGATTCGCCGCCGGGTCATCAGGGAGAGGCCAGCGAGCAGCGAAGCCTGGGAGCCGATCGTGATCGGCGGCGTGGTCATCAGTCGCGTCACCGGCCAATCGAGGATCTCGGCGCCATGATCGCCGAGCGCGCGGACGATGTCGCGTTCGGACAATATGCCGGCGATCGCATCGCCGTCACAGACGGGAACCGCGCCAATGCGGCGTTGGGACAGAAGAAGCGAAACGGCGCGCACGCTGGTCTCGGGCGTCGCGTGGACAACGGCGCCTCCCTTCGCGCGCAACAGGGCTGCGATGGTCATGGCATTCTCTCCGCTTGGCGGCGCTGACGGCCGCTCTTGCAGCAGCAGTTGTTTCACGCTTGCGCGCAAAAGAAAAGGCGCGCCGTCCGCGATGGACGACGCGCCTAGTTCCTCGATCCGATCCGGGATCAGACCTCGACGGCCGGAGTCTCCTCGCGCGGACGGCGCGGGGCGCGCCGGCGGCGGGGCGCGGCCTCCTCGGCCGGAGCGTCCGCGGTCCCCTCGTCGATCACAACGGGCGCGGCGCCGAAGCCGGCGGGCAGGCGATCGACCTCGATCCGGCTTTCGCGCTGCTCCTCGGTCTCGGCGGCGTGGCCATTGCCATTGCCACCATTGGCATAAGGAGCGTTGCCATTGCCATTGCCGTTGGCATTGCGCTGACGGCGGGGGCGGCGATCGCCTTCTTCACGGGGCGCGCGATCCTCACGCGGCGCACGCTCTTCGCGTTGCGGCCGCTCTTCATAGCGCGGTTGCTCGACACGACGTTCGGGCTGCTGGGGCGCGAAGCCCTCGTCCTCGCTGTCATTCCAGTTGTCACCCGGGCTCTGGCCGCCCCGCGATTCGAAGCGCTGGCCTTCGTCGGCATAATCGCCATCGTTGCCGAAATCCTCGCGCCCGCCGTCGCTGCGCTGCGGCCGCTGCTCTTCGAAGCGGGCGCGGCTTTCGCTCAGCACGCGGAAATAATGATCCGCGAACTGCAGATAATATTCGGTGTTGACTCGATCGCCCTGGCGCTGCGCCTCACCCGCGAGATTCTTATATTTCTCGAGCAACTGGGCGGCGTTGCCCCGCGCGCGGTTATCGATGCGGTTGCCACGATCCTGGCCGCCAGGCTGGCCGTTACGCACCTGCTGACCGCCACGGCCGCGACGGCGGCCGTTCTGCCGGTTGTTAATCAACTTGGCTTATTCCTTGTCACTGGTGGTATCGTACCACTCCATATCCGGATCTTCCCGGAATGTGCTGCGCCGGACCAAATGGCCGGCAAAACCAACCTTCGCCTCTCGCGGATGTGCTTCGGCTATGATTTGCGCGACCGCCCCTACGGTCCTCAGCAAATGCCGCCTGGCCCCCGATGCTTTCAGGCTGTCGATGGTGGCGTGTTCCGCCTGCCCATCGCTTTCCTGTTGGGGGATGTAGCGGCTCGCAAGGCGTATTCCAAGCGGAATGTGGGCGTCTACCGTGTAATTACAAGGGTTCGGTCCAATCCGGCGAGATCGCGCCGGAGCGAAACCGCGAAGCCCATGGCGGCGAACAGCGCCGACACCACCGCGCCCTGCGTCGCGCCGATCTCGATGCAGGCGACCCCGCCGGGTGCGAAATCGATCACCTCGGCGATGACGCGATAATCGTCGAGGCCATCCTTGCCCGCGAACAGCGCCGAGGCGGGCTCGTAGCGCGCGACCGACGCGGGCAGTACCTCGCCAGTGGCGATATAGGGTGGATTGCAGAGAATCAGATCGGCCCCTGGATCGCCTTTCCAGCCGCCCTCAATAAAGCGCGCGCGGGCCTCGAGCCCGAGCCGCCAGGCGTTGGCCGCCGCGACAGTCAGCGCCGCCTTGGAGCGATCAACACCCTCGCCCACCGCATCCGGCCATTGGGTCAACGCGGCGAGCAGCAGCGCCCCCGATCCGGTGCCGAGATCGAGGATCCGCCGGGGCGACCGCGCACCGAAATGATCCATCGCCGCTTCGATCAGCCCCTCGGTCTCGGGCCGCGGAAGCAAAACCGCAGGCGTCACCGCCAGATCGATCGACCAGAAGCCCTTGTGCCCGATGATATACGCCACGGGCTCCGCCGCCAGCCGCCGCGCCAGCAGAGGCGCGAAACCCGCCGGGCACGCGCGCGTCAGATCGCCGAGCAGCAGAGCATCGCGCGTCGTCCCCAGCGCATGCGCCATCAGCAGCTCGACATCGAGCCGGGGCGTATCGCTGATTTCTTGCAGCCGCGCCGCGCCGTCGCGCAGCGCATCGGCCAGCGTCACCACGGAAAATCGCGGCCATCGGCCTTCTGCTGCCGCCGCCACGCGGCCCAGGCGTCATATTCCTTGGCCGAACAGCCCGTGACCCCGCCCGCCCCTGTCGCCGAGCAGGAGCCGATTCCCGCCGCCGCGACATCCGGCGAGGCGAGATCGATCTGGAAATTGGACGGCGGCGCGAGCGGCTTCTGCAATTTCTGCAGCCGATAGCGCTCGGCATAGCCGCGATCCTTGGAGCAGACCGCGATCTCGTCCCCCTTCGCCTCGGGACAATTGCGGATCGCCTTGACGATCGTCTCGTGCAGCGCCTTTCCCGGATCGGGCAGCGGCGCCGCTGCGGCCGCCTGCGCGAGAAGCAGGGCGAGGATCATGGCTATTCCGCGATCTGGGCCAGCCGTTCGGCCTCGTCCTCGGCGATCAGCGCGCCGACCAGCTCGCTTAAGCCCCCGCCTTCGAGGATTTCGGGGAGGCGGTGCAGCGTCAGGTTGATGCGGTGATCGGTCACGCGGCCCTGCGGGAAATTGTAGGTGCGGATACGTTCGCTGCGATCGCCTGAACCCACCATGGATTTGCGCGCCCCTGCCCGCTCCGATGCCAGCCGCTCGCGCTCCGCCTCATAAAGCCGCGCGCGCAGCACCTTCATCGCTTTCTCCTTATTCTTGTGCTGCGATTTCTCGTCCTGCTGGATCACGGTCGTGCCGGTGGGGATGTGGACGATCCGCACCGCCGAATCGGTGGTGTTGACCGATTGGCCGCCGGGGCCGGACGAGCGATAGACATCGATCCGCAGATCCTTGTCATCGATCTTCACATCGACATCCTCGGCCTCGGGCAGCACCGCCACCGTCGCCGCCGAGGTGTGGATGCGCCCGCCGCTTTCGGTGACGGGCACGCGCTGGACGCGGTGGACGCCGCTTTCGAACTTGAGCTTGGCGAAGACGCCCGCGCCCGAGACGCTGGCGACGACCTCCTTGAACCCACCCATTTCGGCGGCAGAGGCGGAGATCATCTCGGTGCGCCAGCCCTGCGTATCGGCATAGCGCTGATACATGCGGAACAGATCACCCGCGAACAAAGCCGCCTCGTCCCCGCCCGTGCCCGCGCGGATTTCGAGGATCGCGGAGCGCGAGTCGGCGGCGTCGCGCGGAAGCAGCGCCAGCGCCAGCGCGCGCTCGGCCTTGGCGAGATTCTCCTTGAGTTCCTCCAGTTCTTCGCCGGCCATCGCACGCAGCTCGGGATCGGCGTCCTGATCCTCGATCATATAAGAGAGCGAATCGAGCTCCTGCCGAAACCGCCGCACCTCGCCCGCGGCCCGCGCCACCGGCTCCAGCTCGGCATAATCCTTGGAGAGTTTGACGAACTGATCGGCGGCAAGATCGGCGCGGGACATCGACGCCTGGAGTTCGTCCCGGCGCGCCTCGATCTGGCGGATGCGTTCGAGGGGGATGGCGGTCATGTAGTCGGTAACCGGAGACGATGGTCGACTTTTGGCCGTCCCTCCTCCTGCGGCGGGTTATCTTCGAGGCTGCCCCGGCGCATAACCTGCCTGAGACGATCCTCCAAATCGACCGATGTCGTATCATAAGGATCAAGCCGCCTAAGTCGGATATCCATGACAAGGGGGTCAAGGCTTCCGTCCGTCCAAACTTGAATGACAACAGGAACGCCCATTGCTTTCGCGCGATCATACAGTTTTTTGGGAGAACCTTTGAAAGCCAGCGCCGTAGGAATTCCTTGTTTACGTAAAAAGGCTGTCAGCGCTTGGCCTTCCAGTTGCGCTCCAGGTTCTTCTACTATGACAGCAGCATTTGGTAGCGGCATCGGGATAGGATCGATCAGCATCCCCAGCCGCTCGATTCCCGCCGCCCAGCCAACTGCTGGTGTGTGCGGCCCACCCAGCGTCTCGATCAGCCCATCATAGCGGCCGCCGCCCAGCACCGTGCCCTGCGCGCCAAGCCGATCAGTGACGAACTCGAACGCGGTATGCCGATAATAGTCCAGCCCGCGCACCAGCCGCGCGTTGCGCGTCCACGCCACGCCCGCCGCATCGAGGCCCTTGGTCACCGCATCGAAGAACGCGCCCGCCTCGCTCGACATAAACGTATCGATCTCTGGCGCAGCGTCGGCGATCGGGCGATCGCGGAGGTCTTTAGAATCGAGGATGCGGAGCGGGTTCTTGAGCAGGCGCTCCAGGCTCTCTTCGGAGAGATCGCCGCGATGGCGCTCGAAATGTGCGACCAGCGCCTGCCGCCAGGCATCGCGCGTTGCGCTGTCGCCCAGCGTGTTGAGCTGCAGCGTCACGCCATGATCGATGCCCAGTTCCTTGAGCAACTGATCGGCGAAGGCCAGCAGCTCGACATCCGCCGCCGGCTCCCCGGCGCCGATCACTTCGGCATCGAGCTGGTGGAACTGGCGGAAGCGGCCCTTTTGCGGGCGCTCGTAGCGGAACAGAGGGCCATGCGTCGCCACCTTGAGTGGTGCGAACTGCTGCCAGCCCTCGGTCAAATAGGCTCGCGCGATTCCGGCGGTGAATTCGGGCCGCAGCGTCAGCGAATCCCCGCCGCGATCCTCGAACGTGTACATCTCCTTGGAGACGACATCGGTGGTTTCCCCCAGCGAACGCGCGAATACTGCGGTCGATTCGAAGATCGGCACCTCGATCCGCTGGAAGCCATAAAGCTTGCGCACGCGATCGAACGTCTCGACCACCTTGGAAAAGCGCGCGGCGGTCTCGCCGAGCATGTCTTGCGTACCGCGAATGGGCCGTGGGGTTTCGATTTTTGCCATCTGGCTTTGCCTGTAGTCGATCCTTCTCGATTTCGTCATCCCCGCAAGCACACTCCCTCTCCCCTTGTGGGTTTGCGGGCGTTTTGGTGTTCGTCCGGGGGGACGAACACTCGCCCGCAAAGGCCGGGGAGAGGGGTGTGCGATGGCGAAGCCGAGCTCTACGCTATCGAGTTCGGGAACCCCTCTCCCAAACCCTCTCCCACAAGGGGAGAGGGCTTAACCGTCCCCGCCCACCGCCAAACAGCCTCTTGCCCCTGCTGCGCCGCAACACTAGTCCGGCTGCCATGAACATCGAACTCATCCCCATCGGCAAGAATCCTCCCGAGGAACTCAACGTCATCATCGAGGTGCCGACCGGCGGCGAGCCGGTGAAATATGAGTTCGACAAGAAGAGCGGCGCCCTGTTCGTCGATCGCATCCTGCACACGCCGATGCGCTATCCGGCCAATTATGGCTTCGTGCCGCACACGCTTTCGCCCGACGGCGATCCGCTCGATGCTTTGGTGATCTCGCGATCGCCCTTCATCCCGGGCTGCGTCGTCAGTGCGCGCCCGATCGCGGTGCTCAAGCTGGAGGATGAGGCCGGCGGTGACGAGAAACTGGTCTGCGTGCCCTCGAAATCCACCTTTCCCTATTACAATGACGTGATGGAAAAGGGCGATCTGCCTGAAATCGTGATGGAGCAGATCGAGCATTTCTTCACCCATTATAAGGATCTGGAAAAGACCAAGTGGGTGCGGATCGGCGAATGGGGCGATACCTCCGAGGCGCATCGCATCATCCTCGAGGCGATCGACCTGGCCAAGGCCAAGAAGGCTGCGACCGGCGATGATGCCGGCGTGAAGCAACTCTGATGCGGTGGGCCGGGAAGGAACTCTCAGCCCTAAAAAGTCCGTTTGTGTCGAGCGAAGTCGAGACACGTTCCGCCGGATCGCGCCTGGCACGTCCCTCGACTTCGCTCGGGACGAACGGGTGGGTTTTGGCTTTACTGCTATCGGCCCCCGCCATCGCCGCTCCCCCCGCAGGCCCCGCCGAGCAAGCGACCCGCGCCGCGCTCGCCCGCATCGCCGCTAAGGATAAGGCGACAACCAACGCGGTGATCGCCACCAATCCGCAAGCCATCGCCGAAGCGCGCGCGCTCGATCGCCAGCGCATGGCGCGCGGGCCGCTGTTCGGTCGCCCCGTCCTCATCAAGGACAATATCGAGACGCGCGAGCAGCCGACCACCGCCGGCAGCCTCGCGCTCGCCGCCAACGATACGCACCGCGATGCGCCTTTGGTCTCGGGCCTGCGCGCGTCGGGGGCGGTGATCCTCGGCAAGACCAACCTTTCCGAATGGGCCAACATCCGCTCCACCCATTCGATCTCGGGCTGGAGCGCCGTCGGCGGCCAGACGCGCAATCCCAGCGATCTCGCGCGCAGCCCGTGCGGCTCCTCCTCGGGCAGCGGCGCGGCGGTCGCGGCGGGCTATGTCGATCTGGCGATCGGCACCGAGACCGATGGATCGGTTACCTGCCCCTCGGCGATGAACGGCATCGTCGGCTTGAAACCCACGGTTGGCCTCGTCAGCCGCACCCATGTCGTGCCGATCAGCCACAGCCAGGATACGCCCGGCCCAATGGCGAAGACGGTGCGCGATGCCGCATTACTGCTGTCCGCGATCGCCGGCAGCGATCCAGCCGATCCGGCGACGGCCGACGCGGACAAATATCGCACCGATTATACCGCCGCGCTCACGCCGGACGCGCTCAGGGGCGTGCGAATCGGCGTGATGCGCTTCGATACCGGCGACCAGCCCAAGCTCGACAAGGCGTTCGAGGCTGCGCTGGCCACGCTCGCTAAAGCGGGCGCGATCCTCGTCGACATCAAGAAGAGCGACGTCGATCTCGGCCGGGACGAGCATCTCGTGCTGATGACCGAGCTCAAGGCCGATCTGAACACCTATCTCGCCACCACGCCCGCGACGGTGAAGACCCGCGCACTGGCCGGGGTTATCGCGTTCAACGATGCCAACGCCGCACGCGAAATGCCTTTGTTCGGCCAGGAAAGTTTCCTCGCCGCCGAACAGACCAAGGGCCTCGACGATCCCGATTATCTCGCCGCGCGCAAACGGTCCGCGCGCAAGGCCGGCCCCGAAGGCATCGATCGCCTGCTCAAGGACAATGATGTGGTCGCGCTGGTCGGCCCCACTGCCGGCCCCGCCGTGCCGATCGATGCGGTCAACGGCGATCACTTCGGCGGCGGGCCCGACGCGGGCAGCATCGCCGCGGTCGCGGGCTATCCGCACCTGACCGTGCCGATGGGCCGCATCCAGGGCCTGCCCGTGGGCTTGAGCTTCATCGGCACCAAATGGAGCGAGGCCAAGCTTCTGGCTTTGGGCTACGCTTACGAACAAGCGCGAGGCCCGGTCCGTTAGAACGGCCCGCAACACAATCCTCCCCTGCAAGGGGAGGTGGCGCGCAAAGCGCGTCGGAGGGGTATCCCGCCACCGAGAGGGGGACACCCCTCCATCAGCCCTGCAGGCTGCCACCTCCCCTTGCAGGGGAGGATGGACAATGGCCTAGGAGAGCCATGCGAGACTTTTCTCCCGAAAGCCCCGAGGCGCGCAGCCATCGCACCCGCTGGGATCGCTCGCTCGCGCAGCTCCGGCCTGGTGCGCGCCTCTATGAGGTGGTCAAGCGCATCGCGATCGGCGTTTATTCGGATGGCTTCATCCATGCCGGCAATCTCGCCTATCTCGCGCTGCTGACGCTCTTTCCCTTCTTCATCGTCACTGCGGCGCTCGCCCACTTCCTGGGGCAAGGGACCGATACGATGGTCGCGATCGACAGTTTCACGCGCAACCTGCCCAAATCGATCCGCGAAATGCTGAAGCAACCGATCGCCGACGTGCTCGCCCAGCGCACCGGATCGTTGCTCTGGCTGGGCGCGCTGGTCGGCCTGTGGACCACGGGCAGCTTCATCGAGACGATCCGCGATATCCTGCGCCGCGCCTATGGCGTCACCTTCTCCAAACCTTTCTGGCATTATCGGCTGGGTTCGATCGCGCTGATCATCGCCGCGGTGATGCTGACGCTGATCGCCTTCACCCTACAACTGGCGCTGACCGGGGCGGAGCAGTTCGTGCTCCACCTGCTGCCCTTCGCGCACTGGCTGGTCTCGTGGATCGGCTGGTCCCGCCTCGCGCCGATCGCCACCTTGTTCGTGGCGCTTTATCTGATCTTCTACACGCTGACGCCGAGCAAATATCGCTATGCCAGTTGTCCCAAATGGCCGGGTGCGCTCTTCACCACCGCCTGGTGGACGGCGGTAACGCAGGCGCTGCCGTGGGTGCTCGCTTTGCTCGGCGGCTATAACCGCACCTATGGCAGCCTCGCCGGCGTGATCGTCACCCTGATCTTCTTCTGGTTCGTCGGTTTCGGGCTGGTGATCGGCGCGCAGCTCAACGCGGCACTGGCGGAAACCCCGGACGAAGGCTTAAAGGACGGCGAAGCGGCGACCGAGGAGGAATGATGGCGGGTCTGATGGAGGGCAAGCGGGGGCTGATCATGGGCCTTGCGAACGATAAGTCGCTCGCCTGGGGGATCGCCAAGGCGCTCTCGCAACACGGTGCCGAGCTTGCCTTCAGCTATCAGGGCGCGGCGATGGAGAAGCGTGTCCGCCCGCTCGCGCAGGAGCTCGGCGTGCCCCTGCTCGTCGATTGTGACGTCTCGAGCGAGGAGGATATGGACCGCGCCTTCGCCAAGCTTGGCGAGACGTGGCCGACGATCGACTTTCTCGTCCACGCCATCGGCTTTTCGGACAAGAGCCAGCTGCGCGGGAAGTTCTACGATACCACGCTCGATAATTTCCTGATGACGATGAACATCTCAGCCTACAGCTTCGTCGCGGTGGCGCGCCATGCCCGCCGGCTGATGCCCAATGGCGGATCGCTGCTGACGCTCAGCTATTACGGCGCCGAAAAGGTCATTCCCCACTATAATGTGATGGGCCTCGCCAAAGCCGCGCTGGAGACCAGCGTCAAATATCTCGCGGTCGATATGGGGCCGGAGAATATCCGCGTGAACGCGATCTCGGCAGGCCCGATCCAGACGCTGGCGGCGCGCGGCATCGGCGACTTCAACTACATCATGAAGTGGAACCAGCTGAACTCGCCGATGAAGCGTAATGTGACGATCGACGATGTCGGCGGCGCTGGCGTTTATCTGCTGAGCGATCTGGCGAGCGGCGTGACCGGCGAGATCCACCACGTCGATGCCGGTTATAACGTGATCGGCATGAAGGCCGAGGATGCCCCGGATATCGCGCTGGCATAAACCCTCTCCCCTCGGGGGAGAGGGTGGCTGGGCGAAGCCCAGCCGGGAGAGGGTGAGTCCGACATGCCGACAACGCGCTTCGAGGAGAGTGACGACAGCATCGCCCGCGCTCGCCAACTCCGTCGCGATGCTACGCTCGCCGAACGCAAACTCTGGTCGATACTCCGGGCTGCCGCGCTTGACGGTAGGAAGTTCCGCCACCAGCAGCGGCTAGGGCCATTCTTCGGCGATTTCGTCTGCCAAGCTGCGCGATTGGTCATCGAGATCGACGGCGCCACGCATGACGGCGACGAGGCGCAAGCCTATGACGCACGGCGAACGGCCTATCTGGCGCGAGAGGGTTATCGGGTGATCCGGTTCACGAATACGGACGTGATGACGAATTTGGAGGGCGTGGTAGGCGCTTTGCGATCGGTGTTGGCTGTGTCAGACACACCCTCTCCTTCCCACGCGACTGTGCCGCGCGGGCCCCTTCCTCTCCCCCAAGGGGAGAGGAAATGAGTTTCAACAGCTTCGGCCGCGTCTTCCGTTTCACCACCTGGGGCGAGTCTCACGGACCAGCGCTGGGCGCGGTGGTGGACGGTTGCCCGCCCGGGTTGCCTCTCACCGAAGCCGACATCCAGCCCTGGCTCGACAAGCGCCGCCCCGGCACCTCGCGTTTCACCACGCAGCGGCAGGAGCCCGATCAGGTCCGCATCCTCTCGGGCGTGTTCGAGGGGAGGACGACCGGCACGCCGATCAGCCTGATGATCGAGAATGTCGACCAGCGGTCAAAGGATTATTCCGAAGTCGCGGCCGCCTACCGCCCCGGCCATGCCGATTATGCCTACGATGCCAAATATGGCTTCCGCGATTATCGCGGCGGCGGCCGCTCCTCGGCGCGCGAGACCGCGGCGCGGGTGGCGGCAGGCGCGGTGGCGAGGGCGGTGATCCCCGAGGTGCGGATCCGGGCTTACCTCGTCGAGTTGGGCGGCGACGCGATCGATCGCACCGCGTTCGACGATGCGCAGATCGACACCAACCCCTTCTTCTGCCCCGATGCCGCCGCCGCCCAACGCTGGGAGGGAATCGTTGATAACGCGCGCAAGAGCGGCTCCTCGGTCGGCGCGATCGTCGAGTGTGTCGCGGAAGGGGTGCCCGCCGGCTGGGGCGCGCCGCTCTATGCCAAGCTGGATAGCGAGCTGGCGTCGGCAATGATGAGCATCAACGCCGTGAAGGGCGTCGAGATCGGCGACGGCTTCGATGCGGCGCGGCTAAGCGGGGAGCAGAATGCCGATCCGATGCGGCCGGGCAATGACGGCCGGCCCATCTTCCTCGCCAACCATGCCGGCGGCATCGCGGGCGGCATCGCCACGGGACAGCCGATCGTGCTGCGCGTCGCGCTCAAGCCGACCAGCTCGATTCTCACTCCCGTCGAGACCATCGATCGTGAAGGTCAGGCCGCCGAGATCCGCACCAAGGGCCGCCATGATCCCTGCGTCGGTATCCGCGCCGCGCCGGTGGTAGAGGCGATGATGGCGCTGGTGCTCGCCGATCAGAAGCTGCTTCACTGCGCGCAGATCGGCGTTTGAGGGCGGCCTGCATGGACTTGGGGCCCGCGCGTCCCTAGATCGCGCGCCATGCTGCGCTTTCACAAGATGCACGGGCTGGGCAATGATTTCGTCGTGATCGACGCGCGCGAGGCGCCGGTCGCGATCGATGGCCCGCGGGCGCGGGCGATCGCCGATCGGCGGCGCGGCATAGGCTGCGATCAGATCGTGGTGATCGAGCCTTCGGACAGCGCTGATGCCAAAGTCCGCTTCTTCAATGCCGACGGCAGCGAAGCCGAATCCTGCGGCAATGCCTCGCGCTGTGTCGCCACGCTGATTGGCGGCGAGGCCAGGGTGGAGACGCTTGGCGGCCTGCTGCACATGAGCGCGGAGGGCGCAAATCCCTCGGTCGACATGGGCAGCCCGCGCTTCGACTGGAACCAGATCCCGATCGCATATCCCGCCGATACCGCAGCGATGCCCGTCGCGTGGGAAGAGCTGGAGGCGCCGATGGCGGTCAATGTCGGTAACACCCACGCGGTGTTCTTCGTGTCCGATACCGATGCGGTCGAACTCGATCGGCTGGGGCCGATCATCGAACATGATCCGATCTTTCCCAACCGCACCAACGTCAACGTCGCCACGATCGAAAATCCAGACCGTATCCGCCTGCGCGTCTGGGAACGCGGCACGGGGCTGACCGAGGCGTGCGGCACAGGCGCCTGCGCCACCGCCGTCGCCGCGATCAAGCAGGGCAAGGCGCACAGCCCTGTGACGGTGGCGCTGCCCGGCGGCGAACTGGTAATCGAATGGGCGCCCGGCGGCCCCATCCGCATGACCGGCCCGGCGACGTATGTGTATAGCGGCGAAGCGGACCTGTGAGCGCGGTCGAAATCATCACGCTCGGCTGCCGCCTGAACATCGCAGAAAGCGAGGCGATCCGGGCGGCGCTCGCCGACAGCCAGGATCTGGTTGTCATCAACAGCTGCGCGGTGACGAGCGAGGCGGCTGCGGCTTCCCGCAAGGCGGTGCGGCGGGCGCGGCGCGATCATCCGGGTGCGCGCGTGGTGGTGACGGGGTGCGCGAGCGAGATCGACGGAGCGAGCTTTGAAGGGCTGGCCGATATTGTCCCCAACATCTCGAAGCTGGATGCGCGCCTCTACTCCCCTCCCTGGAAGGGAGGGGCTGGGGGTGGGTTGCTCTCTCTCGAAGCGCGCGCTTTTGATCCACCCACCCCTAACCCCTCCCTTCCAGGGAGGGGGACTGCGGCAGGCGCACACGCCCGCGCCTTCCTGCCTGTCCAAAACGGCTGCGACCATCGCTGCACCTTCTGCATCATCCCGTATGGCCGCGGCCCAAGCCGATCCGTCCCCGCCGGCGCCGCCGTCGAAGCGGCACGCGCGGCCGTCGAAGCAGGCCAGCGCGAGATCGTGCTGACTGGCATCGATCTCACCGCTTATGGCGACGATCTTCCCGGCGCTCCCACCCTCGGCAGCCTGGTCGAGCGTCTGCTCACGCTCGTCCCCGGCATCGAACGTCTGCGGCTGTCCTCGCTCGATCCGTGCGAGGTGGACGATCGTTTGTTCGATATGATCGCGCACGAACCGCGCGTCATGCCGCACCTCCATTTTTCGCTCCAGTCGGGTGACGACATGATCCTCAAGCGCATGAAGCGCCGCCATTCGCGCGCCGACGCGGTGGCGCTGGTCGAGCGGATCAAGGCGGTGCGGCCCGAGGTCGCGATCGGCGCCGACCTGATCGCGGGCTTCCCGACCGAGACTGACGCGATGTTCGCCAACAGCCTCGCGCTGCTCGACGATTGCGACATCGTCCTGCCGCACATCTTCCCCTTCTCTCCGCGCTCCAGCACGCCTGCGACGCGGATGCCGCAAGTGGCGCGGGAGGTGGTGCGAGAGCGGGCGGCCAGGTTGCGTGAAGCGGGCGCGAAGCGGCAGCAGGCTTGGCTTGAGAGCCATTTCGGTACGGTGCAGCGCGTCTTGGTCGAACGGGATGGCGAGAGCGGCCACGCAGAGGATTTTGCCCAGGTATCCGTCCGTCACCCCGGACTTGTTCCGGGGTCCACCCCACCACAAGCTCCGGAGCGAGAAGATGGGTGGATGCCGGAACAAGTCCGGCATGACGTAAAGGGAAGCATTTTGAAGGTCCGCATTACCGGCGTCGAAGGCGATACTTTGATCGGCATTCCCGCATGAGCACCTCCTGGTCCGAGCGCCTCGCCGGCGGTTTCCGCCGCACCTCCGACAAGCTCGGCGAGAACCTCTCCGGCCTGTTCGGCAAAGCGGCGCTGGACGCGGATACGCTCGATCAGATCGAGGAGGCGCTGATCGCCTCCGATCTCGGCCCCGCTACCGCCGCCAAAATTCGCGAGCGGCTTGAGGGCGAACGGTTCGCGCTAGGGCTCAGCGAACTCCGCCTGCGTGAAATCGTCGCCGAGGAGGTGGAAAAGATCCTCGCCCCCGTCGCCAAGCCGCTGGAGATCGAGGCCTTCCCGCGCCCGCAGGTGATCCTCGTCATCGGCGTCAACGGCTCCGGCAAGACCACGACGATCGCCAAGCTCGCCCACTTGCTCAAGGAGCAGGATTATGAGGTGATGCTGGTGGCGGGCGATACCTTCCGCGCCGCCGCGATCGGCCAGCTCAAGACCTGGGCCGAGCGCATCGGCGTGCCGATCATCTCCGGCGCAGAGGGTGCCGATGCGGCGGGTCTCGTGTTCGAGGGCGTCAAGCAGGGCACCGCGCGCGGCACCGATGTGCTGATCGTCGATACCGCCGGGCGCCTCCAGAACAAGGCCGGGCTGATGGATGAGCTTGCCAAGATCCGCCGCGTGCTCGGCCGGCTCAATCCCGCCGCGCCGCATGACGTGGTGCTGGTGCTCGATGCCACCACCGGCCAGAACGCGCTCAGCCAGATCGATATCTTCGGCAAGGAGGCAGGCGTCACCGGCCTGGTGATGACCAAGCTCGACGGCACCGCGCGCGGCGGCGTGCTGGCGGCCGCGGCGGAGCGGTTCGGGATGCCGATCCACGCGATCGGCGTGGGCGAGAGCATCGACGATCTCCGCCCCTTCGATCCGCGTGAGCTGGCCCGCGCCATCGCCGGGGTCGAGGCCATCGCCGTGGAGCGCCGCAAATGACCGACGCCGATCCGCCAATGAACCCCTTCGCCAAGCTGGCGCTCGATCTCGGGCCGCTGATCATCTTCTTCGTGACCAACCTGCTCTGGCCCGGCCTGCCGATCGTCAAGGTGATGGCGGCGACTTTTGCTTTCATGATCGCGACGCTGGCGGCGATCCTCTACGCCAAGCTCCGCCACGGGACGGTATCGGCGATGCTGCTTGTCTCGGGCGTCATGGTGCTGGTGTTCGGCGGGCTGACTTTGTGGCTGCACAGCGAGACCTTCATCAAGATCAAGCCGACAGTCTATTATTGGACCGTAGCGGTGATCCTCTTCTACGGCCTGCTCGCCAAGAAGCCGACGCTCGAGTTGGTGCTGGGCCAAGCCTATCCCGGCCTCTCACAACGCGGCTGGACCTTGCTGACGCGCAACTGGGCGGTGTTCTTCGTGTTGCTCGGCATCGCCAATGAGGCGGTGTGGCGCAACAGCTCGACCAGCTTCTGGATCGGCTACAAACTCTGGGGATCGCTCCCCGCGACCATCATCTTCGCCATCGCCAACGTGCCGATGCTGACCAAGCATGGGCTGGGCGAGGAACAAGCCAAGAGCGATCCACCGCTGCCCGTGGATAGGTAAGGTAGGAAGCCGTTTGCCCTGAGCTTGTCGAAGGGCCGCCCTTCTTAGCCGCGACGCAGAAAAACAGTGCTTCGACAGGCTCAGCACAAACGGTGGAAGAGTGTCGGCAAAGCCCCTATCTCTCCACCCATGACCAAATATCTCCACACCATGATCCGCGTGTCTGATCCCGAGGCAACGATCCGCTTCTTCGAACTGCTCGGCCTGCGCGAGACCAAGCGCATGGAGAATGAGAAAGGCCGCTTCACGCTGATCTTCCTCGCCGCGCCGGGCGATGAGGGCGCGCAGGTGGAGCTGACGCATAATTGGGATCAGCAAGGCTATGGCGGCGGCCGCAATTTCGGCCATCTCGCCTATCGCGTCGATAATATCTACGAGACCTGCCAGCGGCTGATGGACGCGGGCGTGACGATCAACCGCCCGCCGCGTGACGGGCACATGGCCTTCGTCCGCACACCCGACAATATCTCGATCGAGCTGCTGCAGGACGGCACGCTCGATCCTGCCGAGCCCTGGGCCTCGATGCCCAACACGGGCGAATGGTGAGGCTAAGGTGAGGCCAAGGACGGGTTGGCGAGACAGCCGGCTTGTCGATCGTTTCGGAGCCGTGATTTTACTTGCGCCGATGGCGGGCGCGGGCGGCGTGGCGCTGGCCGCGGCGGCGATGCGCGGCGGCGCGCTTGCTAGTCTGCCTTGCGCGATGCTGGATGGCGGGCAAATCCGCGCGCAGGTCGCCGAACTGCGCGCCTTGGCACCCGGCCCGATCAACCTCAATTTCTTCGCACATGAGGCAGCCGGGCCCTTCGATAACGAGGCCTGGCACGCGGCACTGGCCCCTTATGCGAAGGCGCTAGGCGTCTCGGCCGGTCCGCCTCCCGCGCAGCGGCGCCCGTTCGATGCGGAGATGGCAGCGGTCGTCGAGGAAGTGCGGCCCGAAGCGGTCAGCTTCCACTTCGGCCTGCCGCCCGCCGATCTGCTCGCGCGCGTCCGGGCGGCGGGCGCCTTCATCCTCTCCAGCGCCACCACCGTCCCCGAAGGCCGCTGGCTGGCCGAGCGGGGCGTGGATGCGGTGATCGCCCAGGGCTGGGAAGCGGGCGGCCATAGCGCGCGCTTCCTGCCCGCCGATCCTTCCAGCGCGATGACGACGATGGCGCTGGTGCCGCTGCTCGCCGATGCGACCGGGCTGCCGATCATCGCCGCGGGCGGTATCGCTGATGGGCGCGGCATTGCCGCCGCGGCAATGCTGGGCGCCGCCGCCGTCCAGATCGGCACCGCCTTCCTCGCCTGCCCGGAAAGCCTGATCTCAGCGCACCATCGCTCGCGCCTGGCCGGCGATACGGCCGAGGAGACGGTGATGACCAATGTCTTCACCGGGCGGCTCGCACGCGGCTTCCCGAACCGGCTGACGCGCGAGCTTGGCCCGCTCAGCCCGATCACACCGCCGTTTCCGCACGCCGGCGATGCGCTGGCACCGCTACGCGCCGCCGCGCCCGCCGATTTCGCGAACATGTGGGCAGGGCAGGCGGCGCGGCTGGCACGGACCGAACCCGCCGAAGCGCTAAGCAGGCGATTGATCGCCGAGACACTGGCGCTGCTGGACGGCAAAGCGTAAATCGGCGCGATGATCGAGGTCGTCCGCATCCCCGCGCTCCGGGATAATTATATCTGGATGCTCCACGATGATGCGAGCGGCGAGACCGTGGTCGTCGATCCCGCCGAAGCCGCGCCCGTGCTAGCCGCCGCCGAATCGCGCGGCTGGACGATCGGGCAGATCTGGAACACCCACTGGCACCCCGATCACATCGGCGGCAATGCCGCGATTAAGGCTGCGACCAGCTGCATCATTTCCGGCCCGCGCGCCGAGGCGGCGAAGATCCCGACGCTTGATCGCCTCCTCGCCGAGGGCGACACGGTGACGATCGGCGCCATCACGGCCGTAGTGATGGAGGTGCCCGCGCATACCGGCGGCCACATCGCTTACTATCTTGCCGAGCCGGGTCTGGCGTTCGTCGGCGATACCTTGTTCGCGATGGGCTGCGGCCGGCTGTTCGAGGGAACGCCCGCGCAGATGTGGCGCAACATGGAGCGGCTGGCGGCACTCCCCCCGAAGACGCAGGTCTATTGCGCGCACGAATATACGCTGTCCAACGGCCGCTTCGCCGCCGTTGCCGAGCCGGGCAATGCCGCCGTCACCGCGCGGCTGGCCGATGTCGAGGCCGCCCGCGCGCGCGGCGAGGCTACGGTGCCGACCACGATCGCATTGGAGCGCGCGACCAACCCCTTCATGCGCGCCGGCAGCGCTGAGGAACTGGGTCGCCGCCGTGCTGCAAAGGATGCCGCCTGACGCGCAACCCCTTCAATATCCGCGCGTTTTCTGCCCAGAGGAGCTGCTGACCATGAAACAGTTCGCCATCGTCGCCGCCGCCATTATCGCTTTCTCTCCCGCGCTTGCCAGTCGCGCCGATCGCGCGGCGCAACAGGCGGCGGAAGTGCAGGCCGGCGAAGCGCAGCTCGCCAAGCTCACCAAGGGCCTCGTTCCCGGCAAGCCGTTCACCTGTGCGCCGACCGAACGCTGGACCGGCAGCCAGAACATCTCGGGCGTCGGCATCCTCTATGAGCTCGGCGGCCAGCGCTATCTCAATCGGATGGACCCGGTCTGCGCGCATTTCGATTCGTTCACCGTGCCGGTGATCGTCTCGCACGGGATGACCTGCCGGGGTGACATCGTCCGCTTCGTCGACAGCAGCAGCCACTTCCCCAGGGGCAGCTGCAGCCTCGGCGACTTCATCCCTTACGAGAAACCCAAAGGCTGATCCCTCAGCTTCGGACCAGCATCCCCTCCATCAAGATATCGACCAGCCGCGCTGCGACCTGATCGGGGGGGAGGCGGCCGGTGGGATCCTGCCAGCGCGGGATCCAGTTCATTGCGCCGGCCAGCGCGGCGGCGGCCAGCGCTGGATCCTGGGCGCGCAGCGATCCATCCTCGGCGCCTTGCGCGATCAGGCCGCGCAATGCGTCATCCACCCGCCGCTTCATCGCGCGGAACTGGAGCAGCGCCTCGGGTGAAAGATCATGATCGGCGGTCAGTACCACGCAGCGGCCGAACGGCGCCATGCTGATCTCGGCATAGCGGATCAGGAAGGCGCGCAGCCGCTCGGCGCCGCCGCGATGATCGGCCTGCGCCTCGTGCGCTGCCGCTTCCAGCGCGGTGAGTCCCCGCGTCAGGCATTCGAGCAGCACCTGCTCCTTGGTGCCGAGATAATGGTAGATCACCGGCTTGGTGACGCCGAGGCTCGCCGCGACATCGTCGAGCGAGGTGGCGGAGAAGCCGCGTTCGTTGAACAGATCCACCGCCGCGCTGAGCACGGCTTCCCGCTTGGCGAATCGCTCCGCCTCGCGCTGGTCCGGGGTGCGGAAGGGGGAGATGGTCTGGACAGACATGGGACGTTGATGTTTAGGCGCGATCACCCCACTTACTCAACAGTATAGATTATTCCCCGTTTGGAGTTTGTCGATGCCTAGCGCCGATCCGGTCGTGATTTCCTCTTATGCGCGCACGCCGATGGGCGGCTTCCAGGGCGCGCTGGCAGGCGTGACCGCCACCGATCTCGGCGCGGTCGCGGTCAAGGCGGCGGTGGAGCGCGCGGGCGTCGCGCCCGATGCGATCGATCGGCTCTACATGGGCTGCGTACTGCCGGCGGGCCTCGGCCAGGCGCCCGCGCGCCAAGCGGCACTTAAGGCCGGGCTGCCGCAATCGGTGCAGGCGACGACGGTCAACAAAGTGTGCGGATCGGGGATGCAAAGCGCGATCATGGCGAGCGAGGCGCTCGCCGCCGGCACCGCCGATGTGATCGTCGCGGGGGGCATGGAGAGCATGACCAATTCCCCGTTCCTGACCAAGAAGCACCGCTCCGGCGCGCGCATCGGCCATGACGTGATCTACGATTCGATGATGCTCGATGGTCTTGAAGACGCCTATGACGCGGGCACCCCGATGGGCCTATTCGCCGAGGATTCGGTCGAAATGTACCAGCTGACCCGCGACGCCCAGGATCAGTTCGCGCTCGAAAGCCTCAGCCGCGCGCAGGACGCGATCGCCAATGGCGCGTTCGATGGCGAGGTGGTGCCCGTCACCGTCTCGGCGCGCGGCAAGGACACGATCGTCTCGGTTGACGAGCAGCCGGGCAACGCCAAGCCCGACAAGATCCCCGGCCTGAAGCCAGCGTTCAAGAAGGACGGCACGATCACCGCCGCCAACGCCTCCTCGATCTCGGACGGCGCCGCGGCGCTGGTGCTGACGCGCGAGAGCGTCGCCAAGGCGATGGGCCTGCCGATCGAGGCGCGGATCGTTGCCACCGCCGCGCACAGCCACGAACCGCGCCTGTTCACCACCGCGCCCGTTCCGGCGATCCGGAAGGTGCTGGAAAAGGCGGGCTGGAGCATCGACGATGTCGATCTGTTCGAGGTCAACGAGGCCTTCGCCGCGGTGACGATGATCGCGATGCAGGAGCTGGGCATCCCGCGCGACAAGATGAACGTCAACGGCGGCGCCACCGCGCTCGGTCATCCGATCGGCGCGTCGGGCGCGCGGATCATTGCCACTTTGGTCGCGGCGCTGAAGACGCGCGGCCTCAAGAAGGGCGTCGCCTCGCTCTGCATCGGCGGCGGCGAAGCGACGGCGATGGCGGTGGAGCTCGCCTGAGCCGGGGCTCAGTGTGGCGTGAAAAACTCGCTCAGCGCGTAACCCGCGTCGGGCGGCAGACGGTGCAGGATTCCATCCGCCCGCCGTTCGATCTCGACCAGGACCGGCACGATCGGGCGACGGCGCGCCGCCTCCAGCGCCTCGGCGGCCGAGCGGCTTTCGGCCAATCGCGCAAGGTTCATCCGTGTCGGAAACAGCAGGCTTTGCTCTCCCGCTTCGGCGCGCGCCAGCAGATCGGCGGGCCTCGCCCATTCCAGCGCGATCGCCTCGACGCCATCGCAAGCCGCCTCCACATCGCGCGACACGGCACAGAGAAAGAAGTGCGTATCGAACCGGCGCGCCACGATCACCGGCGTGATCCAGTGGCCGAACGGCACCAGGGCATCGAGCTTCAGAAGCGCCGCTCCCAGCGCATCGCCGAAGCCCATCCCGATCGCGCACGCCACGGGACCCTGCGCGGCGGCGATCACCCCGGCTTCCTCATAGGTTTCGCGGATCGCCGCGATCCGCAGTGCGCGTTGCTCGGCGGGCAGGCCCTCGCCTCCCGCCAGCCGCCCGATCCATTCCTCCTCCCAATCCCCTGGGTCCACCACGCCGCCCGGAAAAACCAGCGCGGAGCCGAAGCTGTCTCCCGCCCGGCGGCGGATCATCAGCACTTCAAAGGGATCGTCGCGCACCAGCAACAGGGTCGCGGCAAGTTGGGGCGCGGCAGGCACGGACATGGATCCGCTCTGTGGCACCAAAATGCTGATGTCTACCGGCCAAGACATTCTTTAGTCGCCGTCCGGTGCCGGCAGCGATGCCCCCGCCTATATCGATGGCTGACTTCAAGGAGTGTTTATGCCCAGCCTGCGCGATCCCATCCGCCTCGGCGCGATCCATGCCCCCAACCGCATCCTGATGGCGCCACTGACCCGCGGGCGCAGCACCAAAGGCCATGTGCCGACGCCCTTGATGCAGGATTATTATGTCCAGCGTGCCAGCGCGGGCCTGATCATCACCGAAGCGACCGGGATCAGCCAGCAGGGGCTGGGCTGGGCCTATGCGCCGGGCCTCTGGTCGGCCGAGCAGGTGGCGGCGTGGAAGCCGATCACGGCGGCGGTCCATGCCGCCGGCGGGCGGATCGCGGCGCAGCTCTGGCACATGGGCCGGCTGGTCCATCCCGATTTCCTCGGCGGCGCGGCGCCGGTCTCCTCCTCGGCGACCACCGCGCCGGGCCATGTCCGCACCTATAGCGGCACCAAGCCCTATGCCCCCGCGCGACCGTTGAGCATCGGCGAGATCCCGGGTCTGCTCGATGATTTCGCCCGCGCCGCCGATAATGCGCTGGAGGCAGGCTTCGACGGCATCCAGCTCCATGCAGCCAACGGCTATCTGATCGATCAATTCCTGCGCGACGGCGTCAACCTGCGGACCGATTCCTATGGCGGATCGATCGAGAATCGCGTGCGACTGCTCGGCCAAGTGGCGCAGCGGCTGGCCGAGACGATCGGCAAGGATCGCGTCGGCATCCGCCTCTCACCCAACGGCAGCGTGCAGGGCGTCAACGACAGCGATCCGCACGCCTTGTTCGCTGTCGCCGCCAAGGTCTTGGACGAAGCGGGCATTGCCTGGCTGGAGCTGCGCGAGCCCCGCCCCGGCAGCTTCTTCGCGCCGCCCGATACCCATCCCGTCCATCCCGTGATCCGCGCCAACTTCTCGGGCGCGCTGGTGCTCAATTCCGATTACCATGCCGAGGATGGCGAGGCGGCGGTGGCATCAGGCGCGGCGGACGCGATCGCCTTCGGGCGCACCTTTCTCGCCAATCCCGATCTGCCGGAACGCATCCGCCGCCGCCTGCCGCTGAACCCGCCCAGGCCGCAGCTGTTCTACAGCCAGGGTGCGGAAGGCTATACCGATTACCCAGCCTACGCCGGCTGACATTCCCTCCCGCATGGATCGCGCCTACGCTCGCCCCATGCGGGAACGGCGCGTAATTCTCGGAGCAGCGGCGGTGCTGGCGATCGCCGGAATCGTCGCGCGCTGCTGGGACCTGTTCAGCGAGCCGCTGTGGCTGGACGAGGCCTATAGCGCTTATGCCGCCAGCAAGGGCCTCGCCTTCCTGTGGCATGTCGTACCGAATTACGAAACGCACCCGCCATTCTATTACACCTTGCTCTGGGCGTGGACGCGGCCGTTCGGCGATAGCCTGATCGCGCTCCGCTCGCTCGGCCTGATCGCCGGGCTGCTGACGCCGCCGGCGGTGACCTGGGCGGCGCTCGCCTGCGCCCGCTGGCTCGATTGGCCGGTGGCGCGGCGGCGAAGGCTCGCGCTCGCGGCGTTCGGGCTCGCCTGTCTCTCGATCCCGCTGGTCGCGATGACGCGCGAGGTGCGGCCCTATCCGCTGATGATCCTGCTCTATGCGGTGGCGGTGCGCGCATTGGTGGCGCTGGCCGAACGATCCCGGTGGAAGGCGCCGCTGATCGGGCGCGCCTACGCCGCCTATCTCATCGTCGCCGAGGCATTGCTCTGGCTGCACAACCTCGGGCCCTTATGGGCGATGGCACTGGGGCTGGCGCTATTGGCGGCGGTGGTGCGGCGCGATCTGCGCTTGAGCGATTGGGGCTGGCTGATCGGCGGCCATCTGCTGCTGCTTGTCGGCTACGCGCCCGCGTTCCTGATCGTGCTCGATCAGGCGCCGACCTGGGTGAAATCGACGTGGCTTACTTTCAGCTGGGCGCACCTCCATGAGTATCTGCTGGTGCTGTACGCGGTGCCCGGCTGGCAGGCGATCGCCGCCGCACTACTGGCAATCATGGGTGGGCTTGCCTTGTGGAGGGTGCCGCGCGGGCGGCGGCTGCTGGCCGTGCTGCTGATCCTGGCGCTGGTGCCCGTGATCCTTTCGGTGGGGATCAGCGCCACGATCGCGCCGGTGTTCATTACCCGGACGATGACGCCGGTTGCGGTGCCGACATTGATCCTGCTGGCGATCGGCGCATCGGCCTGGCGCCGCCCCCGTGCCTGGATCGCGATCGGCGCGGCGCTGATGCTGACGGCGAACATGGCGGCGGTGGATGCGCAGGCGCGCGCCGATGGGCCGATGCAGGATTGGTACGGCACGGTGGATTGGCTGAAGAAACGGTTCCAGCCGGGCGACCAGATATACGCCTATCCCAACGAAGGCGCGCTACCGCTACGCTATGCTCTCCGTGACCGGCATCTCGCCTGGCCCGTCCGCCCGATCCCGACCGATATGCCCGCGCCGGATGTGGGGGGCTGGCATCCGACCGGCAGCCGCGGCGTCATCACCCTCCCCCGCGCGCGGCTGCACGCAATCGCGCAGGAGCCCGCCACCCGCGCCGTCCCGACGATCTGGCTGCTCCGCCTCGGCGCGGAGACCTATGATCCGGGCGATATGTTCCTGGAAGAACTGGGCCGCGACCGCCACGAGGTGCGCCGCTGGCGGGATGGGGCGATCGATATCATCGGCTTGGCACAGGGGCCGGGGCCGATCCCGGCGCTGAACGCCTCGCAAAACTGAACACCCCGTTCCCCGTTTACCCTGAGCTTGTCGAAGGGCCGTCCTTCTTCATCGCAACATCGCAGAAGAAGGACAGTGCTTCGACAAGCTCAGCATGGGCGGATAAATGCTCGAAACCGGCTAAACAGCGGCCAGCGCCTGATCGAAATCCGCGATGAGATCGTCGGCATTTTCGACGCCGACCGAAATGCGCACCAGATTGTCAGTGATGCCCAGCGCCGCCTTGCGATCGTCGGGCACCGAGAGATGCGTCATCGCCGCGGGCGCCGAGGCCAACGTCTCGGTGCCGCCGAGGCTGACCGCCAGCTTGGCGATCTTGAGCGCATCGAGAAAGGCGAAGGCCTCGCGCTCGCCGCCCTTGAGATACAGCGAGAAGGTCGATCCCGCGCCGGTGCAGTGGCGCTTGTAGATATCGGCCTGACGGCTGCCGGGCTCCAGGAACCCGAGATAACCGACCTGCTCCACCTTGGCGTTGCCGCGCAGAAACTCACAGACCTTGACCGCATTCTCGCCCGCGCGGCTCATCCGCAGCTCCAGCGTCTCCAGGCTGCGCAGCAGCATCCACGCCGAATGCGGATCGGTGATCGTGCCGATCGTGTTGCGCATCGCCCGGATCGGATCGACGATCGCCTTGGCGCCGACGACACTGCCTGCGACGAGATCACTATGTCCGCCGGCATATTTGGTGAGGCTGTAGATCACCAGATCGGCGCCATGCTTGAGCGGCAGCTGCCACAGCGGCCCGAGGAAGGTGTTGTCGATCACGATCGGCACTTTGCTCTCGCTGGCCAGCGCATCGCGCGCTGCCGCCACTGCCTCGATATCGACGAGCTGATTGGTCGGGTTGGCGGGGCTTTCGAGGTAGATCAGCGCGACGCGGCCCATGCCCTTGGCACGCTCCAGCACCGCATCGATCTCCTCGCGGGTCGCACCCGCCGGGAAATCGAGCCATTTGACCCCAAAGCGCCCGAGGATACGCCCGATCAAAGTCTCGGTGGCGGCATAGAGCGGAGCCGAATGGACGATGACGTCACCGGGATGGACCAGCGCCAGCAGCACCGTGGCGATCGCCGCCATGCCGCTGGAAAAGGTCAGCGCCTCTTCCGCGCCTTCCCAGATGCCGAGCCGATCCTCGAGGATCTCCTGATTGGGCCCGTTGAAGCGCGAATAGACCAGGCCATCGCCGCCGCCCGGTCTCTTGCCGGTGACGCCTTCGAAGAAACGTTTGCCCGCGGCGGCATTTTCGAAAACGAAGGTCGATGTCAGGAAGATGGGCGGCTTCAGCGCGCCTTCGGAAAGCGCGGGATCATAGCCGTGCCCCATCATCAAGGTGGCAGGGCTCAGCGTCCGCCCGCCCAGCTCCAGAGCTTGCGCACGCGGACGGCGGCGCATGGCGGCCCCGGTCAGTTCGGCTTCGGTTTCGGGCGAGCCGCTCCAGTGATCGGGGTCGCTCACGTCAGATGACGTGCGTCACCAGCAGCCCGATGACGACGATGCCGGGGACACCCAGCATCCATAGGATCAGTCCCTTGCCCATGATATTTTCCTCTCTCCGGTCGCCGGTGCGACGAAAGCGAAACGAGTGTCTATTCGGCCTGTTCCACGTCCTCGGCAGGGGCGTCCTTGAAATACGGCTCGACCGGGCCGGAGAGCTTCATCGTCATCGGATTGCCCTTGCGATCGCGCGACGTGCCGACCGCCATTTTCACCCAGCCCTCGGACACGCAATATTCCTCGATATTGGTCTTCTCGGCGCCCTTGAATTTGATGCCGACGCCGCGCGCCAGCGCGTCCGCGTCATAGAAATCGCTGCGGGGGTCGGTCGAAAGCCGATCGGGAGGTGTATCGCTCATGGCGCGTCTTTAGCCGCCGAAAACGTCCACGTCATCCCGGTCGAACGAAGCTTAACAGCACGGCTCCTGCATACTCCGCGAAGGCCGGAGCACGTTTGCGGAGAGGGCTTCTAGCCGACAAACCGCCACGGGAGTGTTTCGTCGGCGTGAAAGGGCACGAGTTTACCATCGCCTGCGGTGATCGTCGCCGGAACCGCGACGGCCTCGCGCGTCAGCGTCACCGTACCGTCGTTCAGAGGCAGACCGTAGAAATTCGCACCATGTTCAGATGCGAACCCTTCGAGGCGATCGAGCGCGCCTTCCTCGTCGAAGATTTGCGCGTAGCTTTCCAGGGCGAATGGCGCATTGAAAATCCCTGCGCATCCGCAGGCTGCCTCCTTGCGGCCGATGGCATGCGGCGCGCTGTCGGTGCCGAGAAAGAATTTGGGCGAGCCCGACACAGCCGCCTTGCGAACCGCGAGACGGTGGTGCTCGCGCTTGGCCACGGGCAGGCAATAAAAATGCGGTCGAATGCCACCGTCGAAAATCGCGTTACGGTTGATGACGCAATGCTGCGGCGTGATCGTCGCGGCGATCCCCGCGCCGCTGCCCGAGACGAAGTCGACCGCTTCGCTTGTCGTGATATGCTCCAGGACAATCTTGAGTTCCGGAAAATCCTCCACCAGCGGCGTGAGGACGCGCTCGATAAAAACGGCCTCGCGATCGAAGATGTCGACGTGCGCATCGGTCACCTCGCCGTGGATCAGCAGGGGCATGCCAATGCGCTGCATCACCTCCAGCACGCGCACGAGCGTGCGGACTTCGGTCACACCGTGCGCGGAGTTGGTCGTGGCATGGGCCGGGTAAAGCTTACAGGCCGCAAAGACGCCCTGTCCATAGCCGCGCGCGATCTCCGCGGCATCGGCATCGTCCGTCAGATAGCAGGTCATCAGGGGGGTAAAGCGCGTGTCCGCCGGCAACGCTGCCATGATCCGCGCGCGATATGCTGCTGCAGCCGCGACGGTGACGACGGGCGGCGTCAGGTTCGGCATCACGATGGCGCGGGCGAACTGGCGCGCCGTATATCCGGCGACCGCGTTCAGCATCTCGCCATCGCGAAGATGGACATGCCAATCGTCCGGGCGACGGATCACTATCTGCGAAGTCATGCATCTGCTCTCATTGCCAGAACGAACGCCGCTTAAGCACCAACGGGTGAAAAGTGGCGCGAGGCTCCCTACCTCCGCTTCATGCCCGCCACCACCCTTGCCGATCGCGCCGTCCTCCGCCTTTCGGGCGAAGACCCGCGCGGGTTCCTCCAGGGGCTCGTCACCAATGACGTGACCGGCCCCCTCCCCGTCTGGGCGGGGCTGCTCAATGCGCAGGGCAAGGCGCTGTTCGATTTCCTGATCTGGGCCGACGGCGACGATCTCTTGATCGATTGCGAAGCGGAGCAGGCCGAGGCACTGGCGCGGCGGCTGACGCTCTATCGCCTGCGCCGCGCGATCACCATCGCGCCCGAACCCGCGCTGGCGGTGCATTGGTCGGCGGAAGGCCCGGAAGGCGTCCCCGATCCGCGCCTGCCCGAACTCGGCCGCCGCTGGATCGCGCCGCCGGACGCGGGCAATGCCTCGGCGGCATGGCGGGCGCACCGCCTCGCGCTCGGCGTGACCGAGGGGGTGGCCGAGCTCGGGCGGGAGACGACGCTCTGGCTGGAAGCCAATGCCGCCGAGCTGGGCGGCGTCAGCTTCACCAAGGGCTGTTATGTCGGCCAGGAGAATACCGCCCGAATGAACTGGCGCAGCACGGTTTCGCGGCGGCTGGTCGTGGTGAAAGCGCCTTCAGATGCGGGCACGGACAAGCCCATGCTCTATCCCGATCTCGGGCTTTCGGTGGATCGTCGCCGAGTCGATTCGCTGCGGGATGGCGATGATTGGGTGCGGCCGACATGGTTAACGGCGGCCGTTGCGGCTGTCTAATCGAGCGAATCCCCGTCAAAAACTGTTAATTCGCGGCGCGTTAACGATCAATTATATTGAATCTAGACGGCGTTGGCGTATGCCGCATCGCAACAGTAAGCGTATTGCGTAAAAGTCGCAGCTGGGGGGCAGCGTTAAGATGGGGGTTCGTTTCTTAAAGAAATTCGTCGGGCTGCGGCTCGGCGTCGGGCTGATGCTGGGGGCAACGCAGGCCAACGCGCTGACCTATACCGTCAACACCGCCAACATCGGCAGCGCCGGTTCGCTGAACGGCACCGTACATGCCGACGCGACCTCGACGAAGAGTGCTCTGACCGAGGATGCCGCGATCGGCCGCATCCTGCTCACCGGCACCACGTCGAGCGGCCAGTCCTTTTCGTACGACAGCTTCTGCGTCGATCTCTATGATTGGCTCAACGCACCGGCCACCTTCACGGGCGACACGCTCAGCTCCCTGGGCCTGAGCACCACGCAGAACACGCAGCTGACCAACCTGCTTGCCAACATCGATTCCTACATCACCACGGGCAGCAATTCGGGCGTGGCCTCCTCGTCCACGGGCAGCGCCGCCGAGCGTTCGGCCGCCGCGCAGCTCGCGGTGTGGGAAATCGTTGCAGAGACGACCAACGTCTACAGCGTGGACGGCACGACGAGCGGCAAGGGCTCGTTCTACGTTTCCAACGTCAGCAACGTCGACAATATCAGCGCGACCTCGCTGGCCGATGCGGCGCAGCTGCTGAGCAATGTCAAAAGCGGCTATTGGACAAATAGTTCGGGCGTCCAAGTCGCGCTGGTACGCAGCACCGGCAACCAGACGCAGGTTGTCTACGGCGCCAACGCGGCGAATGTGCTCTCCGCCATCCCCGAGCCGGCGAGCTGGGGCATGATGGTGCTGGGCTTCGGCGTACTGGGCACCGCGCTCCGCCGCACCAAGCGCGATTTCAGCCACGCGATCGCCTGATCGGTTCCGCTGATGGATAACGGGTGGGGCTCGATCCGGTAAGGATTGGCCCCGTTTCTTTTGGAGCCCGAAAAGTCGCCGGGGCGGGTGAGCCGTCGCCGGCTTGGATAAGCGGCGCATCGGACGACGCCATTCGTTGGATGACGAGTACCAATCTGGTCGTTCGCCGGATCGCTGATTGGTTGTCGATGCCGGATCCTTCGTAGGTCGCGATGTCATCCCCGCGAGGGCGGGATCCATTGCCGCCACGGTTGCTACTCCCGCGGAGTGGCACATAGAATGGTTTCGCCGCGTTCTAGGGAATGACGAGAAAATGCGCTGGCAATCCGCCCGCCGGTAACGGCTTGGCAATCGAGACCTTGTAGCCCTTCCCCCACCCCCACCCCCTTGCTAAGGCGCCCGCAAATCTCTCGCGCGCCCGCGTGACGCGCCCCAATAAGGAGCCCGCCCCACCATGACCGCCGTCGGCCAGGATACGCTCGCCACCCGTTCCACACTCACAGTCGGCGGCAAGACCGTCGCTTATTATTCGCTGCCCAAGGCGGCGGAGACGCTCGGCGATATTTCCCGGCTGCCGTTTTCGATGAAGGTGCTGCTCGAAAATCTCCTCCGGTTCGAGGATGGCAGCACCGTCACGGTCGATGATCTGAAGGCGATGGTCGAATGGCTGACCGAGCGTACCAGCGAACGCGAGATCCAGTATCGCCCGGCGCGCGTGCTGATGCAGGATTTCACCGGCGTGCCCTGCGTGGTCGATCTGGCGGCAATGCGCGATGCGATGACGGCGCTGGGCGGCGATACCGCCAAGATCAATCCGCTGGTGCCCGTCCACCTCGTCATCGATCATTCGGTGATGGTCGATGAGTTCGGCACACCCAAGGCCTTCGAGCAGAATACCGAGATCGAATATGCGCGCAATATGGAGCGCTACGAGTTCCTGCGCTGGGGATCGAAGGCGCTCGATAATTTCAAGGTGGTTCCGCCGGGCACGGGCATCTGCCACCAGGTGAACCTCGAAAATCTTGCGCAGACGGTTTGGACTTCGGCGGGCGTGGATGGCGTCGAAGTCGCCTATCCCGATACCTGCGTCGGCACGGACAGCCACACGACGATGGTCAACGGTTTGGGCGTGCTTGGCTGGGGCGTCGGCGGGATCGAGGCGGAGGCGGCGATGCTCGGCCAGCCGGTTTCGATGCTGATCCCCGAGGTTGTCGGCTTCAAGCTGACCGGCGTGCTTTCCGAGGGCATCACCGCCACCGATCTCGTGCTGACCGTCACGCAGATGCTGCGCGCCAAGGGCGTGGTCGGGCGGTTTGTGGAGTTTTACGGGCCGGGCCTCGATGCGCTAAGCCTCGCCGATCGCGCGACGATCGCCAACATGGCGCCCGAATATGGCGCGACTTGCGGCTTCTTCCCCGTCGATGGCGCGACGATCAACTATCTGCGCCTGACCGGGCGCGAGGATTGGCAGATCGAGCTGGTCGAGGCCTATGCCAAGGCGCAGGGCCTGTGGCGCGATCCCACGCTTCCCGATCCGGTGTTCACCGATACGCTGGTGCTGGACATGACGACGGTGCAGCCGAGCCTGGCCGGCCCGAAGCGCCCGCAGGACCGCGTGCTGCTCTCCAACATGGACGAGAATTTCAACACCGAACTGGCCACCGGCTACAAGAAGAGCGGCGCCAACGATGTCCGCGTGGATGTCGAGGGCATGGATTATCAGATCGGCCATGGCGATGTGATGATCGCGGCGATCACCAGCTGCACCAACACCTCCAATCCTTCGGTGCTGGTCGCCGCGGGTCTGGTGGCGCGCAAGGCGCGGGCGCTGGGGCTGACGTCCAAGCCCTGGGTGAAGACCTCGCTTTCGCCGGGATCGCAGGTCGTCACCGATTATCTCGACAAGGCCAAGCTGACCGACGATCTCAACAGCATCGGCTTCAACCTGACCGGTTATGGCTGCATGACCTGCATCGGCAATTCGGGGCCGCTGGCGCCGGCGATCAGCAAATCGATCGCCGACAATGATCTGGTTGCGGCCTCGGTGCTTTCTGGCAACCGCAATTTCGAAGGGCGCGTATCGCCCGATCTGCGCGCCAACTTCCTCGCTTCGCCGCCGCTGGTGGTCGCCTATGCGCTCAAGGGCACGGTGCGCGAGGATATCACTACCGAGCCGATCGGTGAGGGCACCGATGGCAAGAAGGTCTACCTCAAGGACATCTGGCCGACGACCAAGGAGGTTTCGGACACGATCTCGGCGGTGATCGATAGCGATATGTACCGCACCCGCTACGCCAACGTCTTCGAGGGCGATCGCAAGTGGCGCGGCATCAATGTCGAGGGGTCCGCCACCTACACGTGGAACCCGGGATCAACATACGTGCAGAACCCGCCCTACTTCGAGGGCATGACGATGACCCCGGCGCCGGTGCAGGACATCATCGAAGCCCGCCCGCTGGCGATCCTCGGCGATTCCATCACCACCGATCACATCAGCCCCGCCGGATCGATCAAGGTCGATAGCCCCGCAGGCCGCTATCTCAACGAGCATCAGGTCTCCAAGACCGACTTCAACAGCTACGGCGCCCGCCGCGGCAACCATGAAGTGATGATGCGCGGCACCTTCGCCAATATCCGCATCAAGAACGAAATGGTCCCCGGTATCGAAGGCGGCATGACCAAATATGTCCCCACCGGCGACGTCGAGGCGATCTACGATGCCGCGCAGAAGTATAAGGCGGACGGCACCCCGCTCGTGATCTTCGCGGGCAAGGAATATGGCACCGGCTCCTCCCGCGATTGGGCGGCGAAGGGGACGACCTTGCTCGGGGTCCGCGCGGTGATCGCCGAAAGCTTTGAGCGTATCCATCGCTCCAATCTCGTCGGGATGGGCGTGCTTCCGCTGCAGTTTCAGGACGGCACCGATCGCAAGACGCTCGGTCTCGACGGCAGCGAGCTGGTGACGATCGAGAATGTCGCGGGCCTGCGTCCGCGCCAGATGGTGACGGTCAAGATCAAGCGCGCCAACGGCGAGGAGCTGACGTTCGAGGCGCGCTGCCGGATCGATACGGTCAACGAGCTCGACTATTTCCTCAACGGCGGCATCCTGCCCTACGTGCTCCGCAAACTCGCGGCCTGATCTGTACCTTCGGACCGGATCGCCGATCCGGCCCGAAGCCACCCAGCGACACAAAAGTCGCACGTTCGGTGCGAAACCTCGTTGCGGGGGCGCTTCGACGGGAACGGGTGGGCGTCTGCCCGGTTTAGCCTGGATTAAGATTGCGGTTAATCGCGATCCGACCCTGCATCGGAAGAACGGCGCCTAAGCTATGGCAAGAGAGGAGTTTTCGCCTTCGAAGGCTATCGTCCTCATCGTGGAGGATGACCCGCTTTTGCGGATGCTGGCGATCGATTTTATCGAGGAGGCAGGTTTCGACACGATCGAGACCGAGAGCGCGGATGCCGCGGTGCGCATCCTGGAAGCGCGGACTGATATCCGGATCGTTTTCACCGATATCGATATGCCGGGCAGCCTTGACGGAATGAAGCTCGCCGCCTGCGTTCACGATCGCTGGCCCCCGATCGAGATCATCCTGACATCGGGGCATAATTTTCCGAGCGCCGAAACGCTGCCGGAGCGCGCGCTATTCTTTCCAAAGCCCTATGATACGGCAAAGGTCATCGAGGCGATGGAAGCTTTCATCGCCTAATCAGGCGGCAAGCCTTTCTGCCGCCGCGTCGCCCTTCCGCCACCGGACTGGGCGGAAGATCAGCACCAGCGCGAGATTATTTTCGGCCGGAACGGGGGGTGGGGGCACGATCACCAGTCCCGTGGGCCCGGTGGCGTAAAGATCAGGTGCCAGCATGGTCATGCCATCGGCCACGGTCTGCGCGGCAATGCGATCGGGCGCTTCGGCGGCGTCCATCTCCTCCACGGCCAAGAAATGCGCATCCTCGATCTGCACGCATTCGGCGATCTGCCCGAGTTGCGCGGCGATCGTATAGCGCCCGATACCAACCGGCACGACGAGGCGGTAATAGCCCTCGATCGTCGGCAGCGCGGTGAGCGTCAGCCGCGCCTGATCGTGTGCGCTGGCAACAATCACCGGCACCTCGACGCCGCCGCTGGCGAAATCATGCGCGCGTAGATCGAGACCAAGCCGCATCGTGGTGAACAGCGAGAGATTGAGCGGCAGGCCGTGCGCCTGAAGCTCGGCCGGAACGTGCATGCGCGCAACGCTGTTGATCGCCGCGACCCCACCGTGCCGCAGGCCGCGCGCCGCCTCGTCATTGTCCAGCAGGCGGATCAGCTTGCCGGTGCCGAGATTCACGTCATGCTCAAACGCGGCGAATAGCGCGACTTCAGCGGCGGTGGGCAGGAACATCAGCCGTGCGAGGGCCGCGGTGGCGGCGGAAACGCGCGCCGCCAGGTCGTCGGATGCCGGCGCGCGGTGGAAGGCCTTGCCTTCGGCACGGACGAAGGCGACGCAACCCGCCTGGATGCGATCGCGCGTGGCGTTCTGCCCGGCCTTGAGGTCCGAAGCTTCGCGCACCGGCGTGCCGTCCACGGCATAATCGACCGTCGAGCCTTGCGCGACCGTGCACAATTGTTCGACCATGCCGACGCAGGTGGTCAGCGCGTGAAGCGTGCGGTTGTCATACCCCTCGGCGGCGATCATGCCGGCCTTGTCGAGACCCGAAAATTGCTCTTCGCGCAGCAGCAGGTAACGGCCCGCGACCGTCAGCCGCATGCGCTGTTCGAGGACAGGCGCGACCATGTTCTGGACCGACCCGTTATAGCCGAGATCGACGAGCATCACGGCGTCGCCCTGCTCGACACCGGCAGCGCGGAGATGCGCCTCGAGCTTGGTGCCGAAATTGGCGGCACGCTGGAGGATTTTGCGTGACAGTTCATGGCCCAGCACGGCCTTGCGGAAAGCGGGGCGCTGCTCCTTCTCGCGGAGCTTGAGGAAGCGCGCCATCTCATGGTGCCCGAGCAAAAGCTGCTTGCCGAGCGCGGGCAAAGGCACGCGATCAATCCATTCGGCGACATGCTCTTCCAGCGCCGCCATATCGATGAGACCGGCGCGCGCGGCGACGAAGCGGCTGATCTCCACCGTTTTGGCGCCAGCCTCCGGATAGAGCGCATCGAAACATAGGTGCGGCAGATAGCCATCCCGGAGCATGAACAGCGGCTTCACGGGCCGACCAAGCTTTCCCGAAAGCGCATCCAGCTCCGCCTTGGTCCAGCGCGCGAAGGCATGGAAAGCCGGGCCGAGGACATCGTGACCCAGCGCATGAGCGGGATCTTTTGTCGACCGCAGCGCGATCGTCGCGCGGTGGAGCTGCATCACCGGGCGCCGAACGCGCGCAGCGGGATCGATCATCATCGCCGCCGCCGCTTCCAGCCGCAGCCTTTGCTCTGCGTCCTCATCGAACTGGAGCAATTGATAAGCGAAAATGCCCGCTTTCTGCGGCGCAAGATAATCGGCGCGACGATTGTCGCCGAGGTGGAGGATCTCCTGCGGTTGCAGGCCGAGTGTCTGCAGGACGATATCGAACAGGCCACCGCCCTTGCCGACCTTATGATCACACGAGACAAACACATGATCGATCCAGCCGAGCAGCTCCGGGCCCGCCGCCGCCGCGAGAAGAGCGCGCAGCTCGCCTTCGTGCATGTACATATCGCTCACCAAGATGACGCGAAGGCCGCGCACCTTGGCGGCGCGAATGAGCTGGACGGTGGGCGCGAACGCGAAGCAATGCCGTGCCTCCAGGGCAAGCTCGGCGGCAACCGCTTCCGCCACGCGCGTCTCGTCGGCGCGAGGATGCAGGCGGCGATAGACTTCGCTGAGGTGGATTTCAGCGCGCTTTTCGGACGAATAGGCGCGTGCCGCCGCCGACCGCTCCGCCCAGCTGCGCTGCTCCACCGCGCCGCCAGGCAGATCGATCTCGGCGAAGACGTCACGCGGGCAGTTCACCGCGCGCCACAGCAGAGTATCGAAGCAATCGAGCGATAACGTCGTGATCCCCGCCGGCAGACGATCGAGCAGGCCGGGCAGCTCATAGGGTCGGATCTGGTCTTGCATCATGGCCTCGGGGTGCGAATGCCGCCATCCATGATCGAACATGGTTTCCCGAGCGTTAAGAACCAAAGGATCGCGCGCCGCTGGCCTTGGCGTCCGTCAACGGGTAAGATCGGAATATCTACAGTGCAGGAGCCAAAGATGATCCGTCTCGCCGCCAGTCTCTTGGCTCTTACCGCGCTCGCCACGCCCGCACTCGCTGCGCTGGAGGTGGGCGCCAAGGCCCCCGACATCACGACGCAAGCGAGCCTCGACGGCAAGCCCTTCGCCTTTTCGTTGAAGGAGGCGCTCAGGAAGGGGCCGGTGGTGCTGTATTTCTATCCCGCGGCCTTCACCAAGGGGTGCACGATCGAGGCGCACGGCTTCGCCGAGGCGACCGACGATTTCAAGAAATTGGGCGCGACGGTGATCGGCATGTCGGCCGATCCGATCGACACGCTCAACAAATTCTCGGTGCAGGAATGCCGCAGCAAATTCGCGGTGGGATCGGCCACTGCAGCGACGATCTCTGCTTATGATGTCGTATTGCCGGTGAAGCCGAGCATCTCCAACCGTACGTCTTATGTGATCGCGCCCGATGGCAAGATCATCTTCAGCTATTCGGCGATGGACCCGACGGGTCACATCACGGGCACGATGGATGCCGTGAAAGCCTGGCATGCCGCGCATCCGCATTGGCACGCCTGAGCGCGTCTCATTGCGCCGGATTATCCCCGGCATCCTGCTCGGCACATTCGTCGCCTTCGCGGTCCAATGGCTGGTCGAATCGGTCAGCGGCGCGCTGTTGCCGCTGCCGGAAGGGTTCGATCCGTACAGCGCTGCCAATCAGGGCGTAATGCTGCAATATGATGTGCCGTTGCTCGGCAAGCTGATGCTGATCCTGGGCTGGTGTTTAGGCGCGTTGTTCGGCGGCGCGGTGGCGGCCTATTTTTCGCGGCGGCGGATCGGCGCATGGGTCGTCGCGGGGCTGGTCATCGCCAGCGCACTCGCCGCAACGCGCTCCGTCTACCACGGCATCCTGTTGCCCAGCGCGGCATTGATCCTGCCCTGCCTTTGCGCCCTTGCGGTGCAGAATCTGGCGTTGTTAAAGCGGCGTCTTTCCTGATCCGCCGAACCAGTGCTTACTCGTCGGAGATCAGGCCGGCGGCAAAAGCAATCCGCAGCGCTTCCGAAAGGCTGCGGACCTTGAGCTTGGTCATCAAATTGGCGCGGTAGATTTCCACGGTGCGAGGCGAAATCTCGAGCTCATAAGCGATGACCTTGTTGGGCCGCCCCGCGATGAGCCCCATCAGCACATCCAATTCGCGCGCCGAAAGCTTGCCAATCTTGTCCTTGGCGCCTTTCTCACGCTCGGCGATCTCGGCCGATTGTTCGAGGTGGATGAAAGCAGTGTCGACGATCTCGAGCAGGTCACGGTGACCATAAGGCTTTTCGACGAAATCGAGAGCGCCATGCTTCATGGCATGGACCGCCATCGCGACATTGCCCTGCCCGGTGATCACGATCGGCACGAACCGCGATCCTTCGCTCTTCAGTTCGCGCAAAACCTCCAGCCCCGATCGGCCTGGCATATTGACGTCCAGCAGGACCACGCCCGGCTCCAGCTCGGCCACATCAGCCAGGAAGGCGTCTCCCGATTCGAAGCCGCGCACCAGCGTATTCTTCCTCGTCGAAAGCAGGCTGCGGAGCGACGCTCGCATCGGGCCATCATCGTCTACGACATAGATGTAACGCATACGTCTCCTGCTCCCTGATCTTCCACTATGCGCGGCAGCGTGAACGACATTTGGGCGCCGCCTTCCGGCAGATTGGCGGCGCTCAGCGTGCCGCCGTGCGCTTCGATGATGCGGCGACAGATCGATAGCCCGATCCCCAGCCCCTCGCCGCTTTTGGTCGATCGGAAAGGCGCGAACAAACGTTCGAGGATTTCCGGCGACAGGCCACGGCCCTGATCGATGATGCGCACTTCCAGCATCTCTTCATCGATCGGCCGGGCGGCGATGACGATCCTGCGCCGCTCGCGGGGGACGAGCCGCAGCGCCTGCGCGGCATTGCGTACCAGATTGACCACGACCTGCTGGATTTGGATGCGATCGGCCAGGATCATCTGCGCGCGCGGATCCAACCGATAGTCGACCTCGATCTGCTGCTGGCGGGCGCCGACCAGCGCCAGCGCCACCGCTTCGCGCAGCACGTCCTCCAAGGGTTCGACCCGCATATCGGCATCGGTCTTGGCGATGAAATCACGCAGGCGCCGGATGATCTCGCCGGCGCGGATCATCTGGGCGTTGGCCGAGGCGATCATCTCACCAACCGCCTCGGCACCCTCGACATCTTCCAGAAGCAACTCGGCCGTACCAAGGAAATTGGCGCCAGCGGCGAGCGGCTGATTGAGCTCATGCGCCAGACCCGAGGCAAGCTCGCCCACTGCGTTGAGCCGGGCACTATGAGCATAGTCCTGCTGGAGCGCGGCGAACTGACGATCGGCCTGCTGGCGCGCGGAAATGTCGCGGACAAAGACGGTGAACCATGGGCGGCCATCCACCATCACCTCACCGAAACTATATTCGGCGGGGAACTGGCTGCCGTCCTTGCGCTGCGCTGTGAAGACCTGGTCGGCTGCCGACGTGCGCATCCCGCCGGGCGCAATGCCCAGCGCGATCTGCGCCGCCGCGACCTGCGCATCGGTCTCGGGCAACAGCGTCAAGGCGCTTCGGCCGACGATCTCTTCAGCGGAAAAGCCGAACAGGCGTTCGGCGGCGCTGCTGAAACTGCGAACAATGCCCTCCCGATCGAAGATGACCATCGCATCGGGCACGGTGCGCAGCATTGATAGCCATTGCGCCTCCCGCCGCGCGATATCGGCTTCGCGCCGGACACGCTCCGTCACATCGATGTTGACGCCGGTGACACGCACGAGCGCGCCGCTGGAATCGAAGAATGTACGCGCCGATCCCTCAAACGTCCGCTGCTCGCCGTCCTTGCAATTCATTCGATACGTAAAAGTATACCGGTCGCGCCTGTTTTCGGCGGCATCGGCGATGGCAGCCATCACCTTTTCGGCATCTTCGGGTACAATCAGATCCATCCAGCTTTTCAAATCGGTGATAGTGCCCGGGGCGATAGCGATCCGCTCCTCCGCGCCCGGGCTCCAGCGCAATTGATCGCCCGCCAATTGCCAATCGAACAGACCGATACGGTGCGCCTCCAACGCATGGTCCAGCCGCGCATCGCTTTCCTCGAGCGCCGCGTGGCTGCGCGCGATGCGTGTGACGCCAATGCCGATCAGGCAGAGCCCGACCGCCAGTTCGGCGGTAAGTGCCAGCACATAAGCGGTGAAGGTCGTCGCCAACCCGTCGACCGCCAGGGCATGTTCCAGCGGCACCAGCCCCGCCGGCAGAATCATCAGAATCGGCAGGCCGATGATGATGGCATCGAAGCTCGGCTTGCCCGGTCCGAACAGGCCGGCGGGATCGGTCTTTGAACGATAGACCAACGGGAGGCAGGCGAGGCAAACCATCGTGATCGCGCCGGGCGGCGAGCAGGTCAGCCGGATCGACTGCCCCGCCACCTCCGGCCCGAACCCCGCCATCAACAATCCTGCCGATAGCCAGCCGAAGCCCATGACGATGGCGCACAGCAGGAAGACGAGGATCTCCCGCCGCCGGTCGCCATGCACCGCGATCAACGTCGCCGCCGCCGTCGCAATCAGCGCAAGCGTCGACAGGAACGTGATCCGGCCGACTGTCGGCAGGCCCAGTTGCTCAAGGGAAGATCCGAACAATAAGGTATCGATGCCGATCGATCGGCCAAGCGCATATTCAAGGAGCGTGAGCAGGCCGATCATGATGGGCAGGGCCAACGTCCAGCTGCCCGCCCGCCGCTGTCCAGCGAGGATGAGAGCCTGCCCGATACCAAGCGCGAGATTGGCGGCGGCAGCCATGGGCCAAATAGACCACGGCGTGCCCAGCCGATAGAGCAAGGGCGCGTCAATCACCCTGCCAATAAGCGATGCGGCGGGAACGAGCAGCCCGAGCGCCAGCAAAAGCAGCCCGAAACCGCCTACACTGCGCAGCTCTCGCATCCCCCGCAGCACAGGCTGCAAGTCGCTTCTCCCAAGCCTGCCGACGCGCCTCTGCCGCAAGCCCTTGATCTTCCCGCGTTCAGTCTAAGCGCGCACGCGCACGCATTTCAATGCGATAATGTTCAACAAAACAGGCCCGGAAGACGAGCCGATCACTTGCCGGTGCCAATCAGCCCGCCAGACGCTGCTCGAGCGCTTGCTGCTCGGCAAGCAGTGCTGCGGGCACCTTGCCCAATTTATCGAAATCCGCCGCGCTGGCCTTGGCTTCCTCGCGCCACACCGATGGATCGACGCGGAGCAATTCGGCCATCGCCTCAACGGAGATCGTGAGACCCGATACGTCCAGCGCACCCGGCGTCGGCAGGCGGCCGACCGGGCTGTCCACGGCATCGGCTTCGCCCTCGCACCGCGCGACGATCCACTTGAGCACGCGGATATTATCGCCATAGCCCGGCCACAGGAATTTGCCGTTGGCGCCCTTGCGGAACCAGTTGACCAGGTAAATCTTGGGCAACTGGCCGCCATCGCTGTCCGCCGCTTTGCCGAGGCGCAGCCAATGCTCGAAATAATCGGCCATGTTGTAGCCGCAGAAGGGCAGCATCGCGAAGGGATCGCGGCGCAACTGGCCCGCCTTGGCCTCCGCTGCCGCTGTGGTTTCCGATGCGATATTGGCGGCGAGATAGACGCCATGCTGCCAGTTGAAGCTCTCCGTCACCAGCGGCACCGCCGTGGCGCGGCGGCCGCCAAACAGGATCGCCGAGATCGGCACGCCGGCCGGATCGTCCCACTCGGAGGCGATCGCCGGGCACTGATCGGCGGGCACGGTGAAGCGCGCGTTGGGGTGCGCGGCGGGCGCGCCGCTCTCGGGGGTCCAGGCCTGGCCGCGCCAATCGATCAGATTCGCGGGCGGGGTGTCGGTCATTCCCTCCCACCAGACGTCGCCATCGGTGGTCAGCGCGGTGTTGGTGAAGATGGCGTTGGCGTAAAGCGAATCGATCGCATTCTTGTTAGTCGCGATTCCGGTGCCCGGCGCCACGCCGAAGAAGCCCGCTTCAGGGTTCACCGCATAAAGACGGCCGTCCTTGCCGAAGCGCATCCAGGCGATGTCGTCGCCGATCGTCTCGGCCTTCCAGCCGGGAATCGTCGGCTCCAGCATCGCCATATTGGTCTTGCCGCACGCGCTCGGGAAAGCGGCGGCGATATAATGCGTTTTCTTCTCGGGCGATGTCAGCTTGAGGATCAGCATATGCTCGGCAAGCCAACCCTCGTCGCGCGCCATCACGCTGGCGATGCGCAGCGCGAAGCATTTCTTGCCGAGCAGCGCGTTGCCACCATAGCCTGATCCATAGGACCAGATCTCCCGCGTCTCGGGATAATGGACGATATATTTATCTTCCTGGCATGGCCACGGCACGTCCTTGGCGCCGTCGACCAGCGGCACGCCGACCGTGTGGACGCAGCGGACGAAGAAGCCGTCATCGCCCAGCATATCGAGCGCCTGCTTGCCCATGCGCGTCATCAGCTTCATCGAGAGGACGACATAGGCGCTGTCGGTCAGCTCGACGCCGATCGCCGACTTGTCCGAACCGATCGGGCCCATGCAATAGGGCACGACATACATGGTGCGGCCGCGCATGCAGCCGTCGAACAGCGGATTGAGCGTCTCGCGCATCTCGGCCGGCGCGCGCCAGTTGTTGGTCGGACCGGCATCCTTCTCTTCTTCCGAGCAGATGAAGGTGCGGCTTTCGACGCGCGCGACATCGCGGGGATCGGAGCGGGCATAGAAGCTGTTGGGGCGCTTGGCGGGATCGAGCGGGGTCAGCGTGCCGCCCTCGACGAGCTGCCGGGAAAGTTCGTCCCATTCGCCATCAGACCCATCGCACCAGCGAATCGCATCAGGCTTGGTCAGCGCGGCGATCTGTTCGACCCAGGCGAGCAGGCCCCCGTGGTTCGTGGTGGCGCCTTCGGACGAAAAGAGGGCCGCGACCTTGGCTTTCGCCTCCTCAAACACTGCCGCCACGCGCTCGTCCTTTGCTACCAGAGAAGCCGGGCCGCGGCAGAGGCCGATAGCTCCCGTAGTCGCCCGCGTTAGCGGGATACGGGACGTGCCCCAGGCTGGCCCAAGAACCCCTCAATTCTTGATCGTAATCGCTATACTGGGGGGTAAGCTCAGGAATCAAGCGCGTTACAAGCGGCGCCTAGGCCGGAAAGCGGGTTGCCCATGAAGGGCAGACCTCATCGAAAGGACGGACAAATGGTGCTGCCGGTGAGGATTGAACTCACGACCTCAGCCTTACCAAGGATGCGCTCTACCACTGAGCTACGGCAGCCAGCCCTTGCGGGAAGCGGGGCCTATGGCGAAGAGGGTCCGCGAGGTCAAGGAAGCATCGGTATGGCTAAAGACGACGATCGCGCGGAAAGGTTGGCGCAGGCACTGCGCGACAATCTCAAGCGCAGGAAGGCACAGACGCGCGAGCGCGACGTTCAGGAGCCTGTCAGGCGGCCAACGGCGCCGTCGCCCGACTGAGCCATTCGGCCGCCTCTCCCTCCAGCTGCGGACCGATCAGCGCGCGGACCTGCGCATGGTAATCGTCCAGCCAAGCGCGCTCATGCGGCGATAGCAAGGTCGGCTCGATCAACGCGCGGTCGATCGGCGCTAAGGTCAGCGTTTCGAAGCCCAGCACCTTTTTCTCGGCACCCGGCACCGGCATTTCGACCACCAGAACCAGATTTTCGATGCGGATGCCGTAATCGCCGCTCTTGTAATAGCCGGGCTCGTTGGAAAGCAGCATGCCCGCGCGCAGCGGCTCGTCGCCACCCGACTGGCTCGATCCGACCGGCGATATGCGCTGCGGGCCTTCGTGGACCGAAAGGAAGCTACCGACGCCGTGGCCTGTGCCGTGCGTATAATCGAGCCCGGCCGCCCACAGATATTGCCGCGCGAAACTATCCAGCTGGCTGCCGCGCGTGCCGGCGGGGAACAGCGCCGTGGCAAGCGCGATATGGCCCTTGAGAACGCGGGTGAAGCGATCACGCATCTCCGGCTTCGGCGTGCCGACGATGACGGTGCGCGTCACATCTGTGGTGCCGTCCTGATATTGTCCGCCGGAATCGATCAGGTAGATTTCATCACGCTTGATCGGCAGGTTCGAGGCTTCGTCGACGCGATAGTGCGGGATTGCCGCATGCGGCCCTGCAGCCGAGATCGAATCGAAGCTGAGATCACGGAGCGCGCCCGTGGCCTCGCGGAATTGCTGCAACTTTGCTGCGGCAGAAAGCTCGGTCTCTCCACCCTTTGGCGCCTCCATCGACAGCCAATGCAGGAAGCGGCATAGCGCAGCGCCGTCGCGGGCCTGCGCCGCTTTGTGGCCCGCGACTTCGACTGCATTCTTGATCGCCTTGGGCAGGATCGTCGGGTCGCGCTCGGCCCTGATGGTCGCCCCGGCCTGATCGAGGGCCGAGAAAATCGCCGCCACCGCCCGCTCCGGATCGACGGCCACCGTCTTGCCGCCCAATCCTCCAAGCGCCTGCGCGAACATAGCCTTGGGCTGCACGCGAACGCCGTTGCCCAAATGGCGCCGAACATCCTCGCCGACCTTCTCCTCATCGACGAACAATTCAGCGGTGCCGTCGGCATGGACCAGCGCGAAGGCCAGCGCGACGGGCGTGCGGCTGACATCGGCGCCGCGCACATTGAACGCCCAGGCAATCGAGTCGAGCGCGGACAGCACGGCAGCATCCGCGCCTTTTTCGGCCAGCCAGTCGGCGATCTCCTGCCGCTTGGCCGCCGCGCTCTTGCCCGCAACCGCGTCCGGCTGGACGATCAGGCGCGCATCGGACGGCGCGGGATGATCGGGCCAGACCGCATCGATCGGATTGGTATCGACCTCGACCAGCTCGGCGCCCTTGTCGGCCAGCGCCTGCTTCGCGCTCCGCACCCAGCCGCGCGTGTGTAGCCAGGGATCGTAGCCGATCCGCCCGCCCTGCGGCGCATGTTGTTCCAGCCAGGCGGCAATGCTGGTTTCGGGCACCGATTGATATTGCCAGTGCGCGCCATCCACCTGTTCGCGCACCTGCAGCGTATAGCGGCCATCGGTGAAGATGGCGGCATCCTCGGGCAGCACCACCGCCGATCCCGCCGACCCTTGAAAACCCGTCAGCCAGGCGAGCCGCTGCGCATAGGCACCGACATATTCGCTCATATGCTCGTCAGTCAGCGGCACGACGAAACCATCGAGCCGGCGGCGGGCGAGTTCCTCGCGAAGGGCGGCGAGGCGATCGGCGTAACTGGACATGGCGTGGGACTCTGGCTTGCAAGGATTGGTCCCAATTTGAGGGCGCGGGCGAGCAATGTCACCCCCCCCTCTCCCCAACCTTGTGCTCCGGCGCAAGCCGGAGCGCTGGCGGCCAGCGGCAGCGCGCGAATGCTACAATGCTCCGGCCTGCGCCGGAGCACAGGGTTGCAGAAAGGCGCTGCCCCCTCGACAGCCGCGCCATCCCCGTGCAGCTTGGGCGTCCTGGGGAGGGGCGCCTTGGCTAATAGAGAAGCGACCGTCGCGCATGGGCCCGAGCACGAGCTGGAACGGATGATCTTCTTTTCGGACGCGGTGTTTGCGATCGCGATCACCCTGCTGGTGATCGACATTCATGTGCCGCACCTGCCGCACAATGCGCCGGACACCGATTATTGGATCGCACTGATCAATCTGGCGCCGCAGTTCAGCGGCTTCTTCATCTCCTTCTTCGTGATCGGCTTTTTCTGGGCCGGGCATCACCGGACGATGATGGTGGCGAGTCGTTATGCGCCATCGCTCAATATGCCCAACATGCTGCTGCTGTCGGGGTGGCGGCGATCCCCCTCTTCACCGGCTTCGCCAGCGCCAATCCGATGGCACGGGTGCCGGTGGTCTGTTATTGCGGCTGGCTGCTGATCACCGCCCTCGCCAATCGCCATTTGCAATCGATCGTGACCCGGCCACCGGTGCTGGATGCGCGAATCGGCGCCGAGCGGGTGGCGATGATCCGTCTTCGCGGCAATGCGGTGATCTTGGGTGCGGCGACGGCGACGCTGGTCGGCATCGTGGTGCCCATCCTGGGGCAGATGATGCTGGCGACGATGCCGTTATGGCGGCTGGCGCTGCGGCGGTTGAACAATATTCCGCGCGAGGCGGCGGGATGAGCGCGCGGCCCGCCTACGGCATCGATGCGCCCGGCGTGGTGCGCGGGCTGGGGCTCGCTGCGGCGGTAGCGATCCCGCTGGCGATCTATGCCCGCGCGGACAGCGCGCCGGACTGGCTGCGGCTGCTCAGGCCTTCGTTGACCGGCGCGGGCGTCGGCATGGGGCTGATGTGCCTGTGGATGCTGCTCTCCAGCCTGCTGCTCAAACAGCGCGTGGCCGGCGCGTTGCTCGATCGCGCGCCGTGGCGGGGCGACGAGCGCGTACTGGACGTGGGCTGCGGGCGCGGGCTGTTGAGCGTCGCGGCGGCGCGGCGCGTGCCCTCCGGTTCGGTGACCGCGATCGACAAATGGCAGGCCAAGGATCTCAGCGGCAATACGGCAGCGGGCGTGCGCGCCAATGCTCTGGCGGCGGGCGTCGCGGATCGCGTGACAGTGGAGACCGGTGATGCCTGCGCATTGCCCTTTGCCGACGGCAGCTTCGATGTCGTCGGATCGATGACCGTGATCCACAACATCCCCAGCGCCGAAGACCGCGCCAAGGCGATCGCGGAGATCTGGCGCGTCACCAGGCCCGGCGGCAACATTCTGATCTACGACATCCACCATACCGGCGCTTATGCGAAGCAGTTGCGGGCGCTGGGCGCTCAAAATCTGTGGCGGAGCGGCCCGACATTTCTTTGGGGCATGTTCGATCACCGCATCAGCGCGGTGAAGCCCGCCTAACTCGTCATGCCGGACTTGTTCCGGCATCCACCCATTCGCTAGCTCTGGAGCTGATGGTTGGGTGGACCCCGGAACAAGTCCGGGGTGACGGAAAGGCTCGTGGAGGGTTAGACGCGGCACATGACCCTCCCCCCGCCCCCCATCGCCGCGACCAAGCCGCACAGCACCACCGCCCACGGCCACACGATCGACGATCCCTGGGCGTGGCTGCGCGATCCCGGCTATCCCGAGGTGACCGACGAAGCGGTGCTCGCCTATCTGCGCGAAGAGAATGCCTATTTCGATGCGGCGATGCAGCCGCACGATGCGCTGGTCGAAACCATCTTCCAGGAGATGAAAGGGCGGCTCAAGGAGGATGACAGCTCCGTGCCGCAGCGCGAGGGCGATTGGCTCTATTGGTGGGCGTACAAGCCCGGCGGCCAATATCCGCTGCATTGGCGTAAGCCCGTGGGCGGCAGTGCGGAGACGCTGATTCTCGACGAGGAGGCGGAGAGCGAGGGCAAGGCCTATTGGCGCGTCGCAGCACTGGAGGTGAGCCCGGACGGACGGCTGATGGCCTGGAGCGTCGATGAGAGCGGGGCCGAACGCTTCACGCTGCGCATCCGTGACCTAGCGACGGGCGCGGATATCGAAACCGTCAGCACCGTCACCAACGGCAATGTCGCGTGGAGCGCCGACGGGGCGGTGCTGCTCTATACCGAAGTCAACGACAATTGGCGCAGCTATATCGCCAAGGCGCATAGCCTCGGCGGCGATCCCGCCACCGACAAGGCGCTCTACGAGGAAGCCGACGAGGGCTTCCGCGTCGCGGTCGGCGCGACGCGCGACAAGGCCTGGCTGCAGATCGCGACCGGCGACAACCAGACCAGCGAGGTGCGGCTGATCCCCGCCGCCGATCCGTTCGCCGAACCGATCCTGGTCTCGCCACGGCAGGTGAAGCGCCAATATGCGGTGGACAGCGCGCATGGGCGGCTGTGGATCCTCACCAACGACGATCACATCAACTTCCGCCTCGCCACAGCCGATCCCGCCGCGCCGGGCGCCTGGCAGACGGTGATTGCGGGATCGGACCGCACCTATCTCACTGGGCACGCCTGCTTCGCGCGGCATGTGGTGCTCAGCGCGCGGATCGAAGGGCTCGATCAGCTTATCCTGCGGGAATGGGGCGGTTATGCAAAAGCCCCTCCCCTTCAGGGGAGGGGTTTGGGGTGGGGCCTATCATCAGCCGCGACGCCCGCCGAACTCCCCCACCCCAACCCCTCCCCTGAAGGGGAGGGGCTAGGAGAGGAACACGCCGTTGCCTTTCCGGAGGCGAGCTATTCGGCCGGCCTCGGCAACAATCCCGAATTCGACCAACCCGCTTATCGGCTCAGCTACAGCTCGATGGTCACGCCCGGCACGGTGTTCGACTATCACCCGGAGGAGCGCCGGCTCGAGACGCTCAAGGTGCAGGAAGTGCCCTCCGGCTATGACGCCTCGCTCTACGCGACCGAGCGGCTGATGGCCCCGGCCCGCGACGGCAAGGCGATCCCGGTCTCGATCGTCTACCGCAAGGGCTTCCCAAGGGACGGCAGCGGCAAGCTGTTTCTCTATGCCTATGGCGCCTACGGCCACGCCATCCCGCCGAGCTTTTCGAGCGGCCGCCTCAGCCTGCTCGATCGCGGCTGGGCCTTCGCCATCGCGCACATCCGCGGCGGCGATGATCTCGGCTACGATTGGTATCTGCAGGGCAAGGCCGAGACGCGCTGGAACACCTTCCGCGATTTCTCGGATGCAGCGCGCGGGTTGATCGCCGCAGGTTTCTCCTCCCCCGGCAAGATCGCGATCAACGGCGGATCGGCGGGGGGCGAGCTGATGGGCGTCGTCGCCAACACCGACGCGCACCTGTGGGGTGCGATCGTCGCCGACGTGCCCTTCGTCGACGTGCTCAACACGATGCAGGACGCCGGCCTGCCGCTCACGCCCGGCGAATGGCCCGAGTGGGGCAATCCGATCACCGACAAGGCCGCGTTCGAGCTGTTGTGGTGCTACAGCCCTTACGAGAACGTCGCCGCGCAGCCTTATCCGCCGATGCTGATCACCGGCGGCCTCAACGATCCGCGCGTCACCTATTGGGAACCCGCCAAATGGGCCGCCCGGCTGCGCGCGACCAAGACCGACCCCAATCTGCTGCTGCTCAAGATCAACATGGGCGCGGGCCATGGCGGCAAATCGGGCCGTTACGAAGCCTTACGGGAACGGGCCGAATCCTATGCTTTCGTGATCACGCAGGTTGATCCTTCACCCGTCTCTGATTAGCCAACCCCATGCTTGGCCGCAGCGACAAACCCTTCTCTGTCCTCGTCACCGGAGGCGCGGGTTATATCGGTAGTCACGCCGTGCTCGCCTTGCTCGATGCAGGCTGGAAAGTGGTGGTGCTGGACAATCTCGCCACCGGCTTCCGCTGGGCGGTGCCCGAGACGGTCGAGTTCGTGCTCGGCGACGTTGCGGATATGGAGATGGTGCAGGCAACGATCGCCAAGCATAATATCGGCGCGATTCTCCATTTCGCAGGATCGTTGCTGGTCGGCGAATCGGTCGGCAATCCGCTCAAATATTATCGCAACAACACCGCCGCGAGCCGGACGCTGATCGAAGCGGCGATCGGCGCGGGTGTCCATCATTTCGTCTTCTCCTCCACCGCCGCAACCTATGGCATGCCCGAGGTGGTGCCGGTGGCCGAGGACGCGCCCAAGGCGCCGATCAACCCCTACGGCCTCTCCAAGCTGATGACCGAGCAGATCCTGGCCGATGTCGCGGCGGCGCATCCGCTCAATTATGCGGCGCTGCGCTATTTCAACGTCGCGGGCGCCGATCCGCAGGGGCGATCAGGCCAATCGGTGGCGGGCGCGACCCACCTCATCCACATCGCCTGCGAGGCGGCGACGGGCAAGCGCGGCCATGTCGGCATCTATGGCGACGATTATCCGACGCCCGACGGCACCGGCGTGCGCGACTATATCCACGTCTCCGATCTGGCCGACGCACATGTCGCCGCGCTCGAATGGCTGATCGCCAACCCCAGCGAAAGCCTTACCGCCAATGTCGGCTATGGGCGCGGCTATTCGGTGCTCGAAGTGCTGGATGTCGTCGATCACGTCACCAACATGGCCATCGAGCGGCGCCAGGAACCGCGCCGCGCAGGCGATCCACCGACTTTGGTTGCCGACAACCGGCGCATCCTCGAAACCCTGTCGTGGCGGCCCCGGCATGGCGATCTCGCCAGCATCGTCGCCTCGGCCCTGGCATGGGAGCGGACGCTGCAGGAACGCGGGCTTTCGTCATGACCCTGCGCAAGCTCCTCGCGCTTGGTCTGCTGATAGGCACGCCGGTGGGGGCGCAGACCCTCAGCGCGGTCGATGCCTTCCACGCGGAGGGTGCCCGCGCGGCAAAGCCCACCGCCACCATTCCTTATGGCCCGGACCCGCTCCAGACCGGCGATCTCCGCCTGCCCGAGGGCAAGGGACCATTCCCGGTGGCGATGATCATTCATGGCGGCTGCTGGCTGGCCAATGTCGATAACAAGGCAGGCACGGCCGCGGTCGCCGAAGCGCTGACCAGGCGCGGGATCGCCACCTGGAACGTAGAATACCGCCGGATTGGCGATGCCGGAGGGGGATGGCCGGGAACGTTCAAGGATATTGCCGCCGCAGAAGACAAATTGACGCAGATCGCACGGTTGTTCCCGCTCGATCTCAAGCGCGTGACGATCGTCGGCCATTCCGCCGGGGCGCATCTCGCCTTGTGGGCGGCCTCGCGCGCGCGGCTGCCGGCGCCCTGGTCGCCGCCCGGCGTTCGCCCGCAGAGCGTCGTCGCGATCGATGGACCCGCCGCGCTGGCACCATTCATCGGCGCCGACAAAGAGGCCTGTGGGCAATCGGTGATCGAGCCACTGATGGGCGGCGCGCCCAATCTTCACGCCGCGGAATATCGCATTGCCTCGCCAGCCGAGCATCTGCCCCTCGGCGTCAAGCAGCTGCTGGTAACCGGCGTATTCCGCCCCTTCATAGAACCGTATAAAGTGGCCGTGAAACACAGCAGCGACCCGCTATTGTCGCTGGATCCGGCGGGCGCCAACCATTTCAACATCGTCACGCCCTCCACGCCGATCGGCGCGAGCGTGATCGATTTTATCGTTAAGAATGCCTTTTGAGCTGATCGAGCGTTGGTTCAGCGCCAAATTTTTCTCGGTGCCGATAAACGCTGGTGCTCCAGATCATCAGGAAAGCGTAAAAAAAGATGCACGCGAGGAGAGGAAGCATCAGACACAAGCTGGTCTCCAGCCAAGGTGACTGAACCCCTATAACCTTAGCGATGCTGCCATGGGTAATATGACCGGTCATCAATTTTTCTAAAAGATGCGACCACCAAGTCCAAATGGAAAGCCCAAAACAGATAAGTGAGCAAATCAGCATTACTCTTGCCCAAATCCTGCGCCGTATTGTCTTTTTCTCATCAGGCATGGCTTTACATCCATAATGGTGATTGCTCGTTTGCCTTGGCAGCATTCGGGTTTCGGACATCTTACTTGGCTATCAAGAAGGGTATTAATCGCGTAAAAGGAAGAAGGTTGCATAAGATTGGAAGAATCAACGGCAAGAGCCGTTATTTCTGCCGCACTATAGGCTTGATTCCGCCGCTTCCGCCAATCGCGCGCGGCGCCGGATCGATTACCGGCGCGTCCTGCCAGCCGCCGCCTAGCGCGCGGAATACCGCGACCTGATCTTCGCCAAGCGTCGCATCCGATGCGGCGAGCACAGTCTGCGTGGCGATCAGATCGCGCTGGACGTCGAGTTGCTCGAGCTGGCTGATCGATCCGTAGCGCACGCGCACGCCGGAAAGCTGGTACGCCCGCTGGCTGGCGGCCTGCGCATCGGCCAGCGCAGCGTTGCGGCGCAGTTCGGCGTCATAATTGGCGAGCGCCTTCTCGGCCTCGCTGAGCGCGGTCAGCACCGTGCGATCGAACCGCGCGAGGCTGGCGCGCGCCTCGGCTCCGGCTTCCTGCACCCGCGCGCGGGCGGCAAGCAGGTTCGGGACGTTCCAGCTGATCAGCGGTCCCAGGCCCCAGGAGAAGCCCGTCCGCGACGTCGCCGATTTGAAGCTGCTGCCGGATGCATTGATCGCACCGCCGAGGCTGATCGTCGGAAACAGCTCGGCGGTGGCGACATCGACGCTGGCGACGTCCCCCGCCAGCGTGCGCTCGGCGGAACGGACATCGGGCCGGCGGCGGAGCAGCGCCGCACCATCGCCCACTGGCAGCGGCCGCGTCAGCCGGGGCATCGCACGGCAGCTCGATGCCGCGTCCGGCACCTGGTTGGCGGGGCGGCCGAGCAGCTGGGTGAGATCGTACAGCGACGCCGCGCGTAGCCCTTCGAGCTGGGGCACCGCCGCGCGTGTCTGCTGGAGCAGCACGCCGACCCGCGACAGCTCATAATCCGAAACCGCGCCGAGCTGCTTCTGCTTGACGGTCAGCTGATAGCTCTTCTCGACGACACCAACATTCTGGTTGGCGACATCGAGCTCGCGTCCGATCGCGCAGACATTGAGATAGGCCTGCGTCGTCGCGGCGGCGACGGTGACGCGGGTGGCATCGCGGGTCGCTTCGGTGGCGGCGACATCGGCGCGCGCCGACCGGATCAGGCTGCGCACCCGCCCGAACAGATCGACCTCATAGGAGAAGGTCGCGCCATAGCGCTGCACGGTCTCGGTGACGCCGTTGGTCACCGGCGGCGTGATCGTGGCGCCGGTCAGCGATCCCGTCGTACCGGTTCCGGTCGTGCTGACGGTGGCGCCTGTGCCCGATCCCGTGGTCGTCGTCGTGCCGGTGCCGGAGCTGCCGGTGGCGCCGCCCCGGCCGCGCACCACGGCGGCATTTTCGCTCGTGATCGGCAGCAGCGAAGCGCTCTGTTCGCGCAACACCGCCTGCGCGCGTTCCAGATTGGCGGCGGCAACACGCAGATCGCTGTTGTGCACCAGCGCCTCCTCGACCAGCGCATCGAGCGACGGATCATTGTACAGCGACCACCAGCGCGGCGGCAGATCACCGGCGGGATCGAGGCCCCGGCCGGTCGACCGGAACGGCGCGGCCGCGATCGGCGTCACCGCAGGCTGACGGTAATGCGGGCCGACGGTACAGGCCGAGAGCAGCAACGCCAGCGAGAGGATACTCAGCCTGCTCATTGCGGTTGCGGCTCCGCGCCCGGCGCTTGTTTGGGCTGCGGCAGTTTCGACGACAGCTTGCGCATCGCCACATAGAAGACCGGTGTGAAGATCAGGCCGAACACCGTGACGCCGATCATCCCGAAAAACACCGCCGTGCCCAGCGCGCGCCGCATCTCGGCCCCAGCGCCACTGGCGAAGGCAAGCGGTGCCACCCCGAGGATGAAGGCGAAGCTGGTCATCAGGATCGGGCGCAGCCGCGTCTTGGCGGCGTTAACCGCGGCCTCGCGCACCTCCTGCCCGTCATCTTCGTCCTGCTTGGCGAATTCGATGATCAGGATGGCATTCTTGGCGGCCAGCCCGACCAGCACGATCAGCCCGACCTGGGTGAGGATATTATTGTCGAGCGCCATCAGGTTCACGCCAAGCATCGCGGCGAGCAGGCACATCGGCACAATCAGCAGCACCGCCAGCGGCAATGTTGCGCTTTCGTAGAGCGCGGCCAGCACCAGGAAGGCGAACACCACCGCCATGGCGAAGACGATATAGCCCGTGTTGCCTGCCATCTCCTGTTGATAGGCAAGCTCGGTCCATTCAGTGTTGAAGCCCGGCGGCAGGGATTGCTGCGCCACTTTCTCCATCGCTGCCAGCGCCTCGCCTGACGAGCGGCCCTGCGCGGCGCTGCCCTGCACCTCGGCCGCCGGATACATGTTGTAGCGGGCAACGCGATAGGGGCCGGTGCCCTGCGTGACGGTGACGAACGATCCCAGCGGCGCCATTGCGCCCGAGGCGGTCCGGATCTTGAGCTGGCTGATATCGGCATCGGTGGCGCGATAGGGCCAATCGGCCTGCGCACGGACCTGGTAGGTGCGGCCGAGATAATTGAAATCGTTGATGTAGGAGGAGGCCAGATAGGTCTGCATCGCGGCAAAGATCTGGCTGTCCTGAACGCCCATGATCTCGGCCTTCTCGCGATCGATATCGGCGTGGAGACGCGGCGTGCGCGTATTGAAGCTGGTGAAGACCCGCGTCAGCACATTATCGGCCTGGGACTTGCCGTCGCCTCCGCCCGCGCCCGTCGCCGCGATCACCGTCTGCGTCGCCTGATCGAGCGCCTTCATTCCCGCCTTGCCGCGATCCTCGACGATCAGCTTGAAACCGCCCGCCGTGCCGATGCCGCGCACCGAAGGCGGCGGAATCACCTTGATATCGGCATCCACATAGGGCGCGGTGGCCTTCTCGATCGCGGCGATCATCGCGGCGATCGTCTGGTGGTGCTTGGCACGCGCGCCGTAGGCATCGAGCACGACATAGATCTGCATCGAATTGGAAGCGGCGGTGTTGCTCGTCGCATCGACACCCGTGGTGGCGCTGGTGGCCAGCACCCCCGGGGTCGCATCGATCACCTTGACAAGCTGCTTCGAGATTTCGTCGGTCCGGCGCAGCGATGTCCCTTCGGGCAGCTTGGCCGCCACGATCAGGCTGCCCTGATCCTGATCGGGAATGAAGCCGGTCGGCGTCGCCGCGATCCGCCAGCCGGTGAGCAGCAGCAACCCGCCATAGATCAGCAGCATGATCAGCAGCAGCTTCACCAGCCGGCCGGTGAGCCTGCCATAGTGATCGCTCAGCCAGGTGAAGCCCTGGTTGAACTTTTCCGCGCCCCTGTGGAGCGGCCGGCGCCACGCCGGCAGATCTTCCTCATGCACCTCTTCGTGCGGCTTCATCACCAAGGCGGCGAGCGCGGGCGAAAGCGTCAGCGAGACGAGCAGTGAGATCAACGTCGCGGTCGCGATGGTGAGGGCGAACTGACGATAGAATTGGCCGGTGATGCCGCTGATCAGGCCCGCGGGCACGAACACCGCGCAGAGCACCAGCGCGATCCCGACCAGCGCGCCGCCGACCTCGTCCATCGATCGGTGCGCCGCGGTGCGCGGATCATCGCCCTCGCGGATCCGGCGCTCGACATTCTCGATCACCACGATCGCATCGTCGACAACGATGCCGATCGCCAGCACCAGCCCGAACATCGAAAGATTGTTGAGGCTGAACCCCGCCGCCAGCATCATCGCGAAAGTGCCGACCAAACTGATCGGGATGGCGAGCACCGGCACGATCGCCGCGCGCCAGCTCTGCAGGAAGACGATCACCACGATCACGACGAGGATCAGCGCCTCGAGCAGGGTCTTGCGAACCTCCTTGAGCGATTCCTCGACATATTGGGTCGGATTGTAGACGATGTTGGCCTTCAGGCCGGGCGGGAAGGTCTTGGATAGCTCGGCGACCTTCTGCTGGATCAGGTCGGCGGTCTGCACGGCGTTGCTGCCCGGCAGCTGCTGCACGGCGATCAGGATCGCATCATCCTCGTTGAGATGCGCTTCGGTGGTATAATCCTGCGCGCCGAGCTCGACCCGGCCAATATCGGAGACGCGCGTCACCCGGCCGTCGCTGTCGCGCTTGATGACGACGTTCGCGAACTCTTCCGGGCTGGTGAGCCGACCCTTGGTTTCGATATTGAGCTGATAAGCGCCGCCGCCGCCTTCGCTCGGATCCTGGTTCACCGTACCCGCCGCGACCTGGACGTTCGACCGCGACAGCGCCTGTGTGATGTCTTCGGCGTCCAGCCCGCGCTCGGCCGCCTTGTTCGGATCGATCCAGACGCGGATCGAGAAGTCGCGCGGCCCGCGAATCGTGAGATCGCCGACGCCGGGGATACGCAACAGCTGATCTCGGATGTTCAGCGTGAAATAATTGCCGATATAGTCGCGGTCGAGCGAATGATCGGGCGAGGTGAGATGCACCGCCAGCAGCAGATCGGGCGAGCTCTTGCGCACGACGACGCCGGTCAACTGCACCTGGGCCGGCAGGCGCGGCAGCGCGACCGAGACCCGGTTCTGCACCAGCACCTGCGCCTTATCGAGATCGGTGCCGAGCTTGAAGGTGATCGTGATCGCAACGCGGCCGTCGCCGGTCGATTGCGAGCTCATGTAGAGCATGTCCTCGACACCGTTGATCTGCTCTTCGATCGGCTCGGCGACAAGATTGGCGCCGTCCTCGGCGGAGGCGCCGGGGAACTGCGCGCTGACCACGACGGTGGGTGGCACGATCTCCGGATATTGGGCGACGGGCAGCAGCGGATAGGCGATCGCGCCCAGCAGCACGATCACGATCGAGATGACCGCGGCGAAAATCGGCCGCTCGATGAAGAAATGGCTGATCTTCATGGAAAGCTTAGCCGGCGGGTGTCGCGTAGCTCGCGGCGGGCTCGGTATAGGGCGCCGGCGGGGGCGCGGGCCGTGGCGTGATTTTGGTCGTCTTCGGCGAGACCAAAGCACCCGGCCGCGCGCGCGCCAGGCCTGCGACGACGACGATATCGTCTGCCTTCAGCCCGCTGCGGATCACACGCAAGCCGTTGACCAGCGGACCGACCTGAACGACCCGCTGCTTGACCTTGCCGTCGCGGCCGACGGTCATCACCACCTGCCGCTCCTGATCCGCGGTCACGGCCTCGTCGGGCACGAGCAGGCCGGTATAGACCCCGGATCCGGGCATCCGCATGTGGCCGTAGAGGCCGGGGCGCAGCGTGCCCGCCGGATTGGGCACCACGGCGCGGCCGCGGATGATGCCCGAATTCACGTCGAGCGTGTTGTCGATGAAATCGATGTGCCCGTGCCAGCGGTAGCTCGGCTCGTCCTGCAATTTGATATCGACCGGATCGCCCACCGCGCGGCGGTTGGCGCGCTCGCGCTTCAGGAACAGGCTCTCGGAGGCCTGGAAGCCGAAGCGGATCGGATTATCGCTGACGAGGCTGGTCAGCACCGTCTGATCGGCGGTGACGAGATTGCCGACGGCGACACGACGATCGCTGATATGACCCGAGATCGGCGCGCGGATCTGCGTAAAGGCGACATTGAGCGCCGCCGCCTGCTCGTTCGCCTGGGCAGCACCGAGATCGGCCTTGGCCTGCTGCGCCGTGGCCTTGCGCGTCTCGAGATCCTGCTCGCTGCCGGCCTGGGCGTCGAACAGCGCCTGGGACCGCTTGAGTTCAACCAAGGCGTTGTTGAGCGTCGCTTTTGCGCGCGCGGTCTGGGCTGCGGCCTGGTTGAGCACCGCGCGATAGGGGCGGGGATCGATGACGAACAGCAACTGGCCTTTGGCAACCGGCTCGCCATCCTTGAACGTGATTCGCGTGAGATAGCCGCTGACCCGTGGCCGCAGATCGACCGAGTCGACCGCTTCGAACCGGCCGACATAATCGTCCCAATCGACGATCTGCTGTTGGAGCGGCACCGCGACCAGCACGGTGGGCGGCGGTGGCGGGGTCTTATCGGCCTTGTGGCAGCCGATCAGGACAAGCGCCGCCGCGAGGGCCACTGCGGTTCTTCCGGCCATGAACCTTCCGTTTGAAGACCGCGGGCGGGCGCACGACGCGGCAGGGACAATGGGTTAGCACTGCTCCCCTATTTTTGGGATCGCAAGCCACAAATGCGGCGACGCAGCACAGTTTTAGGCGCTTGCGACGAGCTGATCCCGTCAGGCGGCGAGCCTGATCCGATTGCGGCCATCCGCCTTGGCCGCATAAAGAGCGGCGTCGGCGCGGGCCATCAGCACGCCGCCGTCTCTCTCCCCGGTGAGAGCGGCGACGCCGACGCTGACTGTGACGGTGGGGAGGGCGTCTTCCAGGGGCATTTCGAACGATTCGATCGTGCGGCACAGGCGCTCGGCGACCAACGCGGCGTCTTCCGGACTGGCGCCGGGCATGAGGATGCCGAATTCCTCGCCGCCGATCCGCCCGACGAGATCGCCGCTGCGAACCACGCCCATCGCCCGCGCCGCCACCCGCTGCAGCACCCGATCGCCGACGGCATGGCCATAAGCGTCGTTGACCGCCTTGAAATGATCGACATCGAAGATCGCCAGCGCGAACGTCTGGCCGAGATCGCCCGCCGCCTCGATCTGGCGGGTGAGGTGGCGCAGGAAAGCGCGGCGATTGGCGAGCCCGGTCAATTCGTCGGTTGCGGCCAGCATCACCGCCTCGGCGGCGCGCTGCTCGGCGTGGCGCTTGGCCGAAAGGACATGCTCCTCCAGCCGCTTGCGATCGTCGATATCGCGCAACGTGCCGGTCGCGCCGAGAACCTGCCCATTGTTGTTGAACAATGTCTGCATCGTCACTTCCATCCACCGCCAGCCGCGGTGCGCGGTCTGGAAGCGGATCAGGCGACGGCTCGATTCGACTTCGCCGGTGAGCACCGGACGCGCCCATTGTTCGAGTTCGACATGGTCCTGCGGATCGATGTGCCGCAACCAGGACATTCCGAGGCTGTTGGCCGTCTCATGCCCGGAAACGGCGAGCCACGCCGGGTTGAGATACGTCCAGTGACCACCCGAATCGGTGCGGAAGATCACCTCACCGACATTTTCGACGACAGCGCGGAACTGGTCGGCAAGGATCTGCGCCTCCGCCGCGCGCGCGTCCCGCTCGGTCAGCGCGCTCGCCACGGGCAACGCCACGAGGAAGGCGGCCACCAGATCGAGCTGCAGTATAACCATGCGAAGCTCGGGGCTGTTCAGAGGCGCGTGCGCGATCGGACCATAACCGTGCAGCGTCGCCTCGATCGCCACCAGCGCCATGGTCAACACGCCGGCGATCGCGCCGATCTGCCGCTGCCGGAAGGCCGCATACATCACCACCGGCATCAGCAGGAACATGCTGGGGATCTTTGCCGCGAAGAAAACCAGCGCCGTCAGGCCCGCGATCCCTGCGATCAAGCCGCTGAGATCGACGGCCTCCCGGGCGATCCTGCGGCGCGCCGCCGGATCTTCGCAGAGCGGGAAGACGGCCAGCGTGGCGGGCGTGATGAGCATCAGGCTGACGACACCCGCGCCGTACCAGGCATAGAAACTGCGAAACCAGCCGCCGCCCAGGCTCATGTTCAGCGCGACCATGGCGATGACAGCGGGCAGGATCGGCGCGACCAGCGCGGCGATGACCATGCGAACGACATCGTCGAAGCGTTCGAACGTGCTGAGCAGCCCGCCCATCCGCCAGATCAGCATCGCGCCGATCGTGCTTTCGAGGACGTTCGCGATCGGAAAGGCGAGCCAGATGATCGGTGGCATGCCACGGACGACCAAAGAAACGCAGCCGCCGGCCAGCGCACCCACGATCAGCGGCAGCCGCTGATCGGGACGCGGCGCATGAAGGAGGCACGCCAGCAATATGGCGTTCGGCAGCCACAACGCCGTCAGGCCCTGCTGATGCGGCAGAAGCTCGCTCAGGGACGCGACCAGGAAGAAAATCAATCCTCCGGCCGGCGCAAGCAGCCACGGCTGCCTCGCCAGATATGATTCGACCTTCGCCACCCTCGCCTGTGTCGCTCCGATTCTCAGAAATGCTGTTAGGGACCAGATGTTAAGGCCGCCTTAGCCCGGGAGCAAGCCCGGCGGTCAGCCGCTGTTGCGCAGCGCGGTCGCAATGGCGTTGATCGAAAGCTGGATGCCCTCCGCGATGCGCGGGTCGCTCTCACCGGCACGGTGGCGCCGAATAAGCTCGATCTGCAGCAGATTGAGCGGCTCGATATAGGGCAGGCGCAGCCGCACCGAGGCATCGAGCGAGGGTGTCCTCTCCAACAGCCGGCTTTGGCCGGTGATCGTCAGCAGGCAATCGCGTGCCTGATGCCAACCGTCTCTGATTCCATCGAAAATGGGGCGGTACTGCGGTTCGACCAGCGCCAGATAATGATCGGCAATCGCCATATCGGACTTGGCGAGCACCATCTCCAGATTGGCCAAAGTGGTCTGGAAGAAGGGCCATTCGGCGGCCATGCTCCGCAGCAGCCCGATATCGCCGAAGGTCGCGAAAGCCGCACCCGTGCCGTACCAGCCGGGCAGCATCACGCGCGTCTGCGCCCAGCTGAACACCCAGGGAATCGCCCGCAGATCCTCGATCGCATCCGATTTGGTGCGGCTTGCCGGACGCGATCCGATCTTCAGGCCGGCGATCTCCTCGATCGGCGTGAACTGGCGGAAGAAGCGACGAAAGCCTTCGGTTTCGTAGACCAGTCCGCGATAGCTTCGGAACGCGGTCTTCGAGAGAGTCCTCATTGCTATGTGGAAATGCTCTTCGTCCCTGGTCCGCACGGGTGCGAGGCTGGTGACGACTGTGGCGGCGACGATCGCTTCGAGATTGACCGAGGCCGCCTGGCGCGTGCCATATTTGGCGGCGATCACCTCCCCCTGTTCGGTGATGCGGATGCGGCCTTCGACCGTGCCCTGCGGCTGCGCGGCGATCGCGGCGAATGCCGATCCGCCACCGCGGCCGACCGCGCCGCCCCGGCCGTGGAACAGCTGCATCGAGGTCCCCGCAGCCTCGAACACCGGCTTGAGTGCACGGCTCGCCTCGTTGAGGCTCCACACCGAGGTCAGATAGCCGCCGTCCTTGTTCGAGTCGGAATAGCCGACCATCACCTCTTGGTGGCCACGCACGCTCACCCGCGCGGCGACCTCGGGCAGCGCGAAATAGGCGCTCATGATCGCGGGGCCGTGCTCCAGATCCTCAATCGTCTCGAACAGCGGCACGACCATGATATCGGCAGTCGGCGGCGTGCCGGGGCGGAAAAGGCCCGCTTCCTTGAGCAGAATATCGACCTCGAGCAGATCGGAGAGCGTCGCGGTCTTGGAGATGATATAGGTGGTGATCGCCTGCGCGCCGTAGCGCCGGTGCGCCTCAGCCGCGGCATCGACGATCTCCAGTTCGGAGCGGGTCTCGTCGCTATAGGCGATGTGCGGGCTCTTGAGCGGGCGGGGGCTGGCGAGTTCCTTGCGTAGCAAAGCGACGCGCGCCTCTTCGTCCAGCGCGGCATAATCCCCGTCGACGCCCGCTTCCTTGAGCAGCTCGGCGACCACGCGCTCATGGACATCGCTGTTCTGTCGCAGATCGAGCGTGGCGAGATGGAAGCCGAAGGTCTCGACCGCGCGGATCAGCCGCCCGAGCGCGCCGCCCGAGGCGAGTGTGGCGCCGCCCCCCGCCGCCAAGGCATGCGCGATGGCGACGAGATCGGCGCGCAGCTCGCTCGGCTTGCGGTACGGCTCGGCGCTGATCGCCGCCGGACGCGATGGCGCTTTGCCGGTCAGTGTCTGATAGGTTGCGGCGGTACGCGCATAGATACCGGTGATCGCGCGGCGATACGGCTCGTCCGAACGCGCGGGCGATTCGTCATGCGCCTTGTCCGCCAGCGCCTCGACCTCGGGCGTCACCGCCGCCAGTTCGGTCGAGATCGAGAGTTCGGCACCCAGCGCGTGGAGCAAATCGCAATAGTGGCTGAGCACCGCTTCCGCCGACTGGCCCAGCGCCAGCCGCAGCGAATCGGCGGTGACGAAGGGATTGCCGTCGCGATCGCCGCCGATCCACGATCCGGCGCGCAGGAAGCTCTTGGGCCGCGCGCCCAGCAGCCGCTCCCATTGCGCATAGAGCGCGGGCATCACCGGCAGGAAGATATCGCGCAGATAAGAAAGCGCCGTCCCCACCTCATCGGCGACGACCAGTTTCTCGCGGCGCAGCGGTCGGGTCTGCCACAGCAACGCGATCTGGCGGATCAGCGCCTCCTCAATCACATCGCCATCGGGCGTGACGGTGGCGCCGGTATCGCGCAACCGCATCAGATCGGCGATATGGTTGCGGTGATCGATCATGCTCTTGCGCCGCACCTCGGTCGGGTGCGCGGTGAGCACGGGGACGATCAGCCCTTTGTCGAGCAGCGCGGCGACCGTCTGCTTGTCGCCGACCCTGGCGATCGCGGCGGCGAGATCGGCTTCGGGATCGGCGGCGACGCCCTGACGATCCTCGGCAAGGTTGGCGAGCATCGAAAAGAGCATGAAGCCGCGCGTGAAGGCGAGCATATCGTCGAGGCCCAGCGCCTCCAGCCCGCTATCGATCTCCCCTTCGACGCCGCGCGCCCGATCGACGGAGGCTGAACGGATATATTCGATCCGCCGAAACAGCGCGTCGCCGCCATACGCGCGGATCACGTCGCCGAGCAGTTTGCCGAGATAGCGGATATCAGGATTTTGCGCGATCGACGGCGCTTCGGAGTCGGCCATGTCGCCTTGCTGCGCCGCAGCGAGGAATGGGTCAATCTTTCAGATCGACCCTTCCCAAGATTCAGGCGCGTAAGGCGGTCCGTTCGCGGCGGAGCAAGCCGCCCAACAAGCCAAAACCCGCGACCATCATCGCCCAGCTCGCCGGCTCCGGCACAGAAGCGGCCGCATCCGGCGCGAACGCCACGCCCATGAACTTCGAGCCGGTCAGGCTATCGATCGTGGTGAAGCTTTCGCCCGCGCCGGTCGTGGCGCTCAGCGTATCGGTGATCGCGAACAGATAGCTGGGGTCGGTGTCGCCGATCGTATAGCTGGTGGCATAGAGGCTGACCGTGCCGTCGCCATTATTCTGCCCAGCCAAGCCGAACAAGCCGATCGTGCCCGATGCGCTGGTGTTGGTCACCAGGCCAAGCCCCGCCGACAGCGTATAGGCCAGGGACCAGACACCGTTGGTTTGAGTCCACTTCTGCAGTCCGCCGTCGCCCAGCGTGCTGCTTGCAGAGGTCTGCTTCGAAACGCCGGCATCGGAAACGTAGAGCGTGTTCGGATCGGCGAAGAAGAATTGTTCGGGGCTGAGGTTGATCTGCTTGCCGGTGTTGAGCCCGTTGCCCGTCGCCGCGGTCATCGTCATCTTGCCCTTGCCGTCGGCATAGCCGAGCAGCATCGTCGGGCCGTCGCCATTGTTGGCCGCCGTGGTCGGTGTGCCGGTCCCCAGCGTACCAACAAAGGAGCGCGCGGCGTTCGAGCCCTGCTTGCTATCCACCGAGACGTAGAGCTGGCCGTTATAGACCTGCACGTCGCGCGTATCCTGGCCGGCGGTCTTGTTGCTGGTGTCGAGGCCGGTGATCGGCGTCGCGCTGCTCGCGCCCTCGGTCGCGTAGAAGACGCCACCGGTGGCGTCGCCGCTGACCCCTTGGCCCGAGACATAATAGCTTGTCCCGTTCTGCGTGTAGACGCTGCGCGGATTGTTCTGGTCGAACACGTTGAGCAGCGCGGTCGAGGTATCGACGTTGCCGTCGGCGGTGATGTCGGCGATGACGCGGGCGACGGGCTGATAGGTGGTGCCGTTCACCGTGGTGCCGCCCGCCATGCTCGTCGATTGGGCGAGCGCGTTCAGCTTGCCCGCGTTGGTGCTGGTCTGGGGCACATAGGTGCTGGGGCTGGCGTTGAAGGTCGAAGCGCTGATCCCATAGCCCATGATCGTCAGCGATTTGCCGTCGCCCGATCGCTGCAGCATGCCCTCCGAGGACGAGCCATATTCGGACGAGATCGGGTTGACGCTACCGGTCACGACGCTCGATCCCGCGAAGGTCGCATGGTTGTTGCCGGTCGGCGTATATTGGTAGAGCGACAGCGGCGATGCCTGATTATCGGTGAAGGTGATGCCGCTGGCACCCTTGCCCGAAACCGCGACAACGATGTTGCCGGGGGTCAGAGGCGCCGTGGTGGCGAACGCCGCCGTCGAGCACAGCAGGACGAGCGGAAGCATGAACAACCCGGAACGCATCGGAATTTCCCCCAAGAATCAACGAAAGTTAACGCCGGTTAACGGGTAGCCATGACGCTTTTGTTGCCCTTTGGTGACTCGGGCTCCGGGGAAATACCGGGCGGCTTGTTCAGGTCCCCAGAAAATCGAGGACAAGGGCGTGGAAGCCATCGGGATCGGTGACGTTACAGGCATGGCCGCCCCAGGCCATGCGGGCAGGCGTGGCGTTCGGCAGCATTGCGGTCAGCACATCCGAACAGTGCGGAGGGACGAGCGCATCGTCGGCTGCGCTCAGCACCAAAGCGGGCGTGGCGATCTGGCCGAGCAGCATCGAAATATCGAACGCCCGAAGCGCGGCGATCCGCGCCTCCACCGTGCGGATCGCGGGAAAGGCGGCGACATGCGCATCCTCCTCGCCATCGAGCTCGGCGCTGTGCCGGCTGCTCCAGTCGGCGGGGTAGAGGAAGATCGGCTGCGCGGCGATATAAGCGCGCACCCCGCTATCGCGCAGCAGGCTCAGCCGCGCATCGAAACAGCGCGCGAAATGCGGATCGGGCGCGGCCCAGCCGTTGACGAGCACGAGTTTATCCAGCCGCTCGGGCGCCTTGGTCGCCAGCGCCAACCCCGCCGCCGCGCCGAGCGCATGGCCGACAAGGTGCGCCTTCTCCACGCCCGCGGCATCCATCACCGCGAGAATATCGTCGGCAAAATCGGCGACCGTGACCGATGCCGGAAAGGCGCGATCGGAACGGCCGGTGCCGCGCTGGTCATAGGTGATGACGCGATAGTGCTGCGCCAGTGGGACAAGGTTCGGCTGCCAATAGTGCGCCGATCCGCCCAGCCCCGAGGCAAGCACCAGCGCCGGCGCGGAGGGCGATCCCTCGGCTTCCCAATAAAGGCCGGAGGTTAGGGGCACAAAGATCCTCCCCTGCAAGGGGAGGGGGACCGTCGCGCAGCGATGGTGGCGGGGTATCCCGCTATCGGGAGGGTGATACCCCTCCGTCGCGCTTTGCGCGCCACCTCCCCTTCCAGGGGAAGATTGATCGTTGCCCTCACCCGATATGCGCCACGCTGGCGATCTCGACCAGGCACTCCGGCTTCACCAGATCGCACTTGATGCAATAGCGCGCGGGCTTCGCGCCCGGGAAATATTCCGCGTAAACCAGATTGAACGCGGCATAATCGCCGAGGTCCTTGAGGAAGATATGGTTCATCGCGACATCGGCCAGCGTCGCGCCCGCCGCCTCCAGCGTGATCTTGATCACCTCCAGGATATGCCGCGTCTGCGCCGCCGCATCGCCGACATGCAACACCACACCGCCATCGCCCAGCGCCAGCACGCCGGAAACGTAGACGGTGTTCCCCGCCTTTGCACCCGCCGAGTAAGGCGCGATCGGGGTGGGGAATTGCGGGGGATTGATCGGTTCGAAGGGCATCGACATCTCCAGTCTCATATAAACCGCTCGTCCCGAGCGTAGTCGAGGGACGTGCCGCAAGCGTTGCGCTGGCGTGTCTCGACTTCGCTCGACACGAACGGGCAATCCGGATCACGCTTCGATTTGCCCGAAGCTACCGCAGAAATCCGCCGTCGTGCTCACCCAGCCGAAGAATTTCTCGACATTGTAGACCGTCGCCTCCTGCATAGCGGGCGGGCCGAGGTGGTGGGTCGCATCCTCCAGCATCACGCCGAAATATTCGAGGTGAAAGCCGTCGCGCAGCGTGCTCTCCACGCAGACGTTGGTGGCGATGCCGACGAAGACGATCGTCTTGATGCCCCGCGCGCGCAAAATGCTGTCGAGCTGCGAATTGAAGAAGGCGGAATAGCGCGTCTTGTGGAGCTGGATGTCGCCGGGCTGGGGCGCGAGGCCATCGACCAGCGCATAATCCCAGCCGCCGCGCGCCAGCAACTGGCCCTTGAGATCGGGCCGCGCGCGCATCGTCTTCAGCGCGTTGGATTTGTGGAAGTTGGGCGATTTGCCCGCCGTCCCGGCCTCGACGTAGTCAGGATCCCAACCATTCTGCAGATAGATCACCGGCACGCCCGCTCCACGCGCCGCCTCCAGCACCGTGGCGATCTTGCCAATCGTGCCGGCAGCGCCCGCAATATCGAACCCCGCCAGATCGACGTAGCCGCCGGGCGAGGCATAGGCATTCTGCATATCGATCACGACGACCGCGGTCTCGTCAGCGGAGACGCGGATCGGCTCGGGGCGCGCGGGCAGCGTCACCATGCGCTTGCCCGTGCCGTTGCCAACCTCGACGATGTTATCCGCCATGCCTGCTCCGTGCCCTCGACGAAGCGATGCAATGTGGCGCAGTGCCCCCGGCGAGGCAAGCCGAGGAACGATCGCTCTACCGCAGCGGTTCTTGGTCCATTCGTCAGGAGCAGTTTGCCATGTCCTACATCCCCGCCAAGAAAATGCCGCACGTCACCGCCCAATCGGGCGAGTTCGATGCCGAGACGGGCAAGATCGTCCATCTCCATCCGGAGGAGACGAAGGCCAACGCCGCCGTCCCGACGCGCTTCAGCTGGATCGCAGGCGCCGCCGGTGCCGGGCTCGCCGCGGTGGTGCTCGGAGCCTTCTTCGCGCTGCGCTCGTCGAGCAGCCGGAAACCCACCCGCCGCCGCATGCGGACCACTACCAAGCGCGCACCCGCCCGCCGCAAGATCACGGCAAAGCGGAAAAACGCTGCCTGAGAGATCCGGTGCTTCGGCGTAGGCCGGAGCGCTGGCGACGGGGCGTCTCGCTTAAAATTCCAGCGCTCCGGCCTTCGCCGGAGCACGTCGCCCCATGGAGCTCAAGCTTCCAGCTCAATGTCCCAATAAAGCCAGTCCCGCCAGCTCTGGTGGAGATAATTGGGCGGGAAGCTGCGGCCATTTTCCTGCAGTTGCCAGCTTGTCGGCCGATACGGCCCTTCGAACAAGGCCATCCCCGCCTGCTTCGGCGTCCGCCCGCCCTTGCGCAAATTGCATGGCGCGCAGGCGGTGGAGACATTCTCCCATGTCGTCCGCCCGCCCTGCGCGCGCGGCACGACATGATCGAAGGTGAGATCGCTTGGGCTTCCACAATATTGGCAGCAGAAGCGATCGCGTAGGAACAGGTTGAAGCGCGTGAACGCCGGATGCGCCGAGGGCTTCACATATTGGCGCAGCGCGATCACCGAGGGCAGCTTGATCGCGTGGTTAGGGCTGCGCACCTCGCGTTCATAATGCGAGACGATATCCACCCGCTCCAGAAACACCGCCTTGACGGCGGTTTGCCATGGCCAGACGCTGAGCGGATAATAGGATAGCGGGGTGTAATCCGCATTGAGCACCAATGCGGGGCAACCATCGGGATGTCGGATCAGATCGGGATGGTACATCGAACGTGCGAAGCCTCCGTTGATACGGCAAGCATCACCCGTCCTGGCCTTCGTCGCCCCGTCGCACGCGGGACGCGAGCCTGTCCGGCCGCGCCTCCGTCGCCACACCCCCTGCCAGCGAGGTGTGACAGTGGCATTGCAGCAAAGCGGCGAGTCGCGGTCAAGCGCCGTTTTCCCCGTTATCCACAGCCAACTTATCCACATAGCGGCGGGCGATGACCATCGTCAGCCGCTTCGCGCCGAGCCCGACCGGTAGGCTGCACCTCGGCCATGCCTATTCGGCGCTCAAGGCGCATGATTATGCGCGGGGGGCGGGCGGCCAATTTCTGCTGAGGATCGAGGATATCGATCCGGGCCGGACGCGCGAGGAATTCGTCGCCGGGATCATCGAGGATCTGCGCTGGCTGGGGATCGATTGGGACGGGGAGGTGGTGCGCCAGTCGGAACGGCTGCCGCTTTACGCCGATGCGCTGGAGCGACTGAAGGCGATGGAGCTGGTCTACCCCTGCTTCTGCTCCCGCGCAGAAATCGCCGCGAGCGCCGCCGCGCCGCATGGCGACGAGGGGCCGGTCTATCCCGGGACGTGCCGGGCGCTGCGTCCGGATGAGCGTGATCTCTCAAAACCGCATTGCTGGAGGCTGGACATGGCCGCAGCGATGCGCGCCTCAACTCCCTCTCCCCTTGTGGGAGAGGGCTGGGGAGAGGGGTGTGCGATGGCGCCAGCCGAGCTCTACGCTATCGAATGCGGGAACCCCTCTCCCAACCCTCTCCCACAAGGGGAGAGGGCTTTGACGTGGCACGAAGCTTCCACCGGCTGGATCGCCGCCAACCCCCTCCCACAGGGCGACATCATCCTCGCCCGCAAGGACGCCCCCACCTCCTACCATCTCGCCGTCACCGTCGACGATGCCGCGCAGGGCGTCACCGATATCGTCCGCGGTCAGGATCTGTTCGTCGCCACCCACGTCCACCGCCTGCTGCAGGCCCTGCTCGGCCTGCCCACCCCGCGCTATCACCACCACCCGCTGCTGACCGACGCCACTGGCCAGCGCCTCGCCAAGCGCCGCAACAGCCCATCGCTCGCCGATCTCCGCGCCCAGGGCGCCGATCCCGCCGAGCTTGCCGCAAGCCTCCGCGCCGACCGCCTCCCCATTGGCTTCGGCCTCGCGCAAGCCTAAGCCGCACCCATGCAAACCTTCCTCTTCATCCTGATCATCGTCGCCGCGATCGGCGCGCTCGTTTCGGTGGTGCGCGGCGTGATCATCTTCATGCGCAAGCAGCATGACGACGTGCACGGCACCGGCGCGATCGAGAACGGGCTGGCGCAGAACCGCATGATGTGGCGGCGCGTCCAGTTCCAGGCGATCGCCATCGTCGCAATCGTTCTCTTCCTGCTGGTGGCGCGCGGCCACGCGAGCTGAAGCCGAAAGATGGTCAAGCTCAACAAGATTTACACGCGCACCGGCGACGCCGGCACCACTGGGCTCGTCGATGGCTCGCGCGTCGCCAAGAGCGATCCACGGATGATCGCGATCGGTGAGGTGGACGAGGCCAACTGCGCGATCGGCATCGCCATCGCCTGTCTCGATCCCGATGCGCCGGAGGCGCAGATGCTCCGCCGCATCCAGAATGAGATGTTCGATCTCGGCGCCGATATTGCCACGCCCGGCGAGGATTTCGCGCCCAGCGCGATGGCGCTGCGCGTCACGCCGGCGCAGGTCACGCGGCTCGAAAACGAGATCGACGCGATGAACGAGACGCTCTCACCCCTGACCAGTTTCATCCTGCCCGGCGGCGCGCAGGCGGTGGCGGCGCTGCATCTTGCCCGCGCAATATCCCGCCGCGCCGAGCGCGCGATGGTCGCCGCCGCGGAACGACTCGCGCTGAATCCCCAGGCGATGGCCTATATCAACCGGCTTTCGGACCATCTCTTCGTCCTCGCGCGCCGCATCGCCGCCACGCGCGAAGGCGATATTTTGTGGCAGCCGGGCGCCACGCGCGGCTGAAACTTGCGAAATCGCCCGAGTCTGTGGATAAGCGGCAACAGCCTGCAAAAATTCCGTAACAGTTAAGGAACAAGGAAGGGCTGAGGTGGTAGCGGCATAGACCGTTTGTTGCCTATGGGATGTGTCATGACTGGGGTTCTAAGGGGATATTGCAGCGTTGGGGCGTTCGCGCTCGCCGCCGCTCTGTGCCTGACGCCCGCCGCCGCCGATGCCAAGCGCAAGCCTGCGCCGCGCGCGCCTGCCCCGATGCTGAGCTTCGGCGCCTTCACGCCCGCCGCCGCCGATCCCCGTCTTGCTGCCGCCTTCGCGCGCAACGGGCTCGGCACCGCCAATTTCCAGGGCGGCGCGTTCCGCTTCACGCCGTCCATCTCGGGCGGCAAGCGCCGCGCGATTACCGTCGCGGTTCGCGCCCGTGCGGTCGGCCGCACCGATGCCGGCAAGGCTCTCCAGATCTCGCCGGAAATCGCGCCTTCCGCTTATAGCCTCGGTGTCTCGGTGGGCTGGAAGCGGTTCGCGGTTTCGGGCGACGTCGCCAAGCTGACCGGCGGCCTCGCGCAGAACGGGCATGAGGCGGCGGACATCGGCCTGAGCTTCGAAGGCAAGCGCTGGGCCACCAAGCTCGACGTCGCCGCCGATCGCGACAATCCCGAGGGCGCGCCGCAGCTGGGCATCGATCAGAGCTGGTCGGTGGGCTTGGGCGGCACCTATGCGCTGACCCACAGCATCGATCTCTCGGGCGGCGTCCGCTACAAGACCCAGCGCGACCAGTTCCAGATCACCGAAGCCACCAACAAGCGTGACAGCCAGTCGGTCTATCTGGGGACGACCTTCAAGTTCTGAGTCGCGGAGTGAGCCCATCGATGGCCGCCCAGCCATAAGCGCCAAGGCGGCGGAGTCTTCGGAAACGCCCCTCCGTCATACCACCTAGCGCGATAGTCCGCCGCCCCTTCGCCATCATTCCGAAGCGCACCGGCCCCAGCGTCCGCCCGCCCGGATGCGAGCGTGTCGGAAACAGCGGCGACAGCAGCACCAAATCGGCCTTCACACCCAGCATCTCGCGCCGCCCATGCACCGGCGCAGTCCGAATCAGCCGCCGCGCAGCCCGCACATGCCGCGATCGCCCATGCGCTCCATCCGCCTTCCAAGCGATTGCCAGGCGCGGGCTCCCCGCCAGCACGAGTACCATCCCGCGCGCCCGCGCGATCCGACGCACCTGTTCGTAACGCGCGCGGCGCTCGGCCGTGGCGTAATGGCGAAAGATCACCCCGGCCCCGCGCGGCAGCCGCTTCAGCGCCGCATCCAGCCCGGCATCGGCGCGCTCGTCGGTCATCAGCCACAGGGTCGGCAAAGGCTGGCGGCGGCGCATAGGCTTTTCTATAGCGCGCCCGTGCCGTCCGCAGAAATCAGCCCCTCCGAACGCCTCGCCGCTGTGCGCGCCGCCATCGCGCACAATGCCGGGCTCGCCCGGCGTGACCCTGCCGATATCGAGCTGATCGCCATCTCCAAGACGCATCCCCCCGAAGCCATCGCGCCGCTGATCGCCGCCGGACAGCGGAGCTTCGGCGAGAATCGCGTGCAGGAGGCGCAGGCAAAGTGGCCGACGCTCAAGGCCGAGACCGCGGATATTCATCTCCACCTCGTCGGCCAGTTGCAATCGAACAAGGCGGACGACGCCGTGGCGCTGTTCGACGCGATCCACTCGGTCGATCGCCCCTCGCTGGTCACCGCCCTCGCCCGCGCAATCCAGGCACAGGGCCGCGCGCCCGATTGCTACATCCAGGTCAACATCGGCGAGGAAGCGCAGAAGGGCGGCTGCGCCATCGCCGATCTCCCCGCGCTGTTGCACACCGCCCGGGATGCGGGCCTGCCGATCGTCGGCCTGATGGCCGTGCCGCCCGCCGATACCGAGCCCGCGCCCTATTTCGCCTTGCTCGCCAAGCTGGCTCGCAATCATGGCCTCACCCAGCTCAGCATGGGCATGTCGGGCGATTATGAGACTGCCGTGCTGCTGGGCGCGACCTGCGTGCGCGTTGGCTCGGCCCTGTTCGGAGAGCGCGGATGAGCATCACCGTCGCCGATCGTTTTGCTGCGATCCTGTTCGATTTCGATGGCGTGCTGATCGAGAGCGAATATGCCGGCAATCTCCAGATCGCCGAAACGCTCACCCGGCTGGGCCACCCGACCACGCCGCAGCAATCGATGACCCATTTCATGGGACTGGCCGCGAACGAATTCCTCGCAGCCGTCGAGCATTGGATCGGCCGCCCGATCCCGAATGCCTTCTACGACGACCGCGAGGCGGAGAACCGCCGCGCGCTTTCGGAAGGCATCGATGCGGTGGCGGGCGCCATCGCCTTCGTCGATAGCCTTCCCGCCAACCTGCCGATCGCGATCACCTCTTCCAGCACCACCGACTGGATCCGCGCCCACCTGGCGCACATCGGCCTGCTGGATCGCTTCGAGGGACGCATCTACTCAGGCCGCGAACATGTCACGCGCGGCAAGCCCGCGCCCGATCTCTATCTCCATGCGGCAGCGCAATTGGGCGTACCGATCGCCCGCTGCCTGATCATCGAGGATTCGCCGGTGGGGGCGACGGGCGCGGTCGCCTCGGGCGCGACGGTCGTGGGTTTTTGTGCGGGGACTCATTGCCCGATCGATCATGCCGACGTGCTGCGCGCCAAGGGGGTACAGCGGATCGCAGCGGATTTCGGCGAGGTGGCGGCGGTCCTGGCTGGCAATACTTAAACCCGTTCATCCCGAGCGAAGTCGAGGGACGTGCCACGGGCTGTCAGGCCAACGTGTCTCGACTTCGCTCGACACGAACGGTCTGGTTAGCGGATAATCATCGTATCCCCCGGCCCCAATTCCGCCACCAGCGCCACCAATTCCTCCCGCGCAATCGCAACGCACCCCTCGGTCGCCGCGCAATCGCGCCGGCAATGCAGGAAAATCGCCGACCCTAACGGCGCCACCGGGGGCGCATCATTATGCCCCAGCGCGACGATGACATCGTAAAGCCCATCCTCCCGCCACAGCCGCTCTGCCGAGAAGGAATGCGGATGGCGCACCGGCCGATTGTAAGCCGGATCGGCCACGTCATCCGACCAGCCATCGTCTTTACCGATCCAGCGCCAAGGCAATGCAGTGATCGGTGCCGCCACCCGATCGGGCCGCAGCAGCACGGCCCGAATCGCATATTCGCCCAGCGGCGTCGCGCCATCGCCTTCACGCTTGTCGACTGCAGCAATCGCCCCTGATCGCCCGATCGCGCACGAAATGCTGCGCCCGCTCGCGTGCAGCATTTGCGCCGCGCAATCGACCTCAAGCCTCACAGAAAATGCCCGGCCTTGTCGCGCTTGATGCCGAGATAGGCCTGATTGTGCGGGTTGGCGGGCAGCGCCAGCGGCAGCCGCTCGATCACCTCGATCCCCGCGCGTGCCAGCCCCGCCACCTTCTCGGGATTGTTGGTGAGCAAGCGGATGCGGTCCTGGTTGAGCAACGCCAACATCCGCGCCGCCACGCCGAAATCGCGCGCATCCTCCGCGAAACCCAGCCGGCGATTGGCCTCCAGCGTATCGAAGCCCTGATCCTGCAGCGCATAAGCGCGCAGCTTGTTGACCAGACCGATGCCCCGCCCTTCCTGGCGCAGATAGAGCAATATGCCCCAGCCGCTGGCAGCAATTGCACGCAGCCCCTCGTCGAGCTGCGGCCCGCAATCGCATTTGAGGCTGCCGAATGCATCCCCGGTGAGGCATTCGCTGTGCAGCCGGACGATCGGCGGCTGGCCGGTTGGCGCGCCGATCAGCAGCGCGACATGCTCGGCGGCGTCGGCAGGGCCGCGAAAGGCGACGATCTCGGCCTGCTCCGCACCCTCGATCGGCAGGCGTGCGCGGGTGACGATGCGCAGCTGCCCCGCATCCTCGATCGCCGCGACATCGGCGGCGGCCAGCGAAACCTCCGCGGGCCCCTCGGGCAACAGGAAGAAGGCCGGCAACACCCCCGCCAAGCGCGCCAGCGCCAGCGCCGCATTCGCTGCCTCGCCGGCCGCCAGCGGCGCGCTCTGATACGGTCCCTTGAAGGGGTTGGAGAGATCCGCCGACGGATCGGCAAGCGCTACCGCGCCCGGCAGATCGAGCCAAGGCGCGCGCCCGATCAGCACCGGCACCGCAGGCGTTGCGGCATCGCGCTGGTTGGCGAGCTTGAGCGTCGCGGCGCGTTCGGCCGACAGCAGCACGCCCGCCATGCCCGCCGCATCGAACCCCGCCAGCCGCTCCTCGTCCGCGGTCTCGATCGCCAGAAGGCAGATTGCGCCGCCATCGCCCGCGATTCGGATCGGCCAGCCGCGCCGGATCGCGTCGATGGCACGCGCCGCCGCCTTGGGATCGCCCGTCACACCGCGAACTCGGTGACCAGCGGGACATGGTCCGAAGGCTTGAGCCAGTTGCGGCAATCCTCGTGCACCGTGTGCGCGGTCGCCATCGCCGCCATCGGCCGCGACGCCCACATATGATCGAGCCGCCGGCCACGATCGTTGACCGTCCAATCGGGCGAACGATAGCTCCACCAGGTGTGCAGCCGCGCCGGCGCCGGATAAAAATGCCGCCCGAGATCGACCCAATCGTGCGCCGCCAGCAGCCCGTTCAGCGCATCGACCTCGACCGGAGTGTGGCTGACGACATTGATCAGCGCCTTATGGCTCCAGACGTCCGATTCCAGCGGCGCGATGTTGAAATCGCCGACGATCAAGGTCGGCTCGTCGAGGCATTCAGCCCAGCGCGTCATCCGCGCGACGAAGGCCAGCTTCTGCGCGAACTTCGGGTTCACCTCGGGATCGGGAATATCGCCGCCCGCGGGCACATAGACATTCTCGAGCCGGAAAGTCTTGCCGCCACCAAGATCGAGCCGCACGCCGACATGCCGCGCCTCGCCATTGTCCTGCCAGTCATAGCGCCAGCAGCTGTCGTCGACGTCCTGCAGCGGCACCTTACTGAGGATGCCGACGCCATGGTGCATCTTCTGCCCATGCAGCCGCTGATGCCGGTAGCCGAGCGCCTTGAACGCGGCGGCAGGAAAGACGTCATCGGTGGCCTTGGTCTCCTGCAGGCAGAGCACATCGGGCTGCTGCTCGCGCAGAAACCGCTCCACGATCCCGATCCGCGCCCGCACCGAATTGATGTTCCACGAGGCGATCTTGAGCGAGGTCATTGCGCAGCGATGTAGCGACCACCCACCGCGATTGCCAGCAAAGGAGGCAACGGCCGCAGGCCGCAAGGCCGAACGCCCGCCTGGACCAGCCGAAGGCTGGGAGGAAAGCCAAAGCGGGCGGATGCCCGCGCCGGCGCCTGAGGCTAAAATACTCCAAAAACCAAAGGCCCCCGCTCCGGGGGCTTGGAGCGAGGGCCGACCTGGCGTTCGTCGCGCAGGCTGGTGGCGAAATCGATGCCCATGGGCAACAGGGGGGAATCCCAAGGGCGACTTCGCAACCGCCTTGCGGCTTTAGGCCAGCCTACCTGTCACTTCGATGAATAGAGACGGATCGCCAACGGCCTGTCGCAAAAGCGTCGGGATTCAGCGCCGTGTCTGGGGGCGTGGATCGCGGAAGGTGAAGCTGCTGTCCGAAACCGGCACGTTGAAGCGCTGATTGCTCAGCAAGGTCGTGGTCTGGCCGCCCTGGGCATCGGTCACCGACCAGCCGGTGAGCATCACCCCCGCCGGCGCCGCGGGGGTGCGGACGAAGCCGAGCACGATCTCGCCGAATTCGGGATGCTTGGGATCGCGCCCGGCGATCAGAATCTTGTTGGGGTCGGGCCGCACCTGCCCGCCGATCCTCGGCAATACCGCGTGGACATAGCGCGACACGTCCTTGTCGGGATCGAGCAGGATCGCCAGCGGACTGTTGCCGACCGGCCAGCGCGAGACCTGCCCCACCTGATAGTCGATCATCGTCAGCGCCTTGCCGTCGCCGACGATCAGCAGCGGCACGCCGGGCGCATATTGGAAGCGGATGCGGCCCGGGCGCTTGAGGGTCAGCGTGCCGGTCAGCGTCTTGTCGTTGGTATCGGTCTGGCTGAAATTGGCCGTCATCGTGGTCACCGCGCGCAGATGCGCCTGCACCTGCGCAAGCTGCGCGGCGGCGATGACTGGCCCGTTGGGCGCAGCTACCGCTCCCAGCTGGGGCGATGTTCCTTGCGGGAATATCTTCTGGGCAGAAAGGGGGGCAGCCACGGCCACGGCCAGCGTCAAGATGATTGTTCGTTGCATAAGTGCGTCCTGAAAGCGCGCCGTTGAACGCGCTCTGAACCCGCCTAACGCGCCGGATCGGCCAACAGGGTCCGCTGCCAGAACAGGATCGTCGCCCAGAATTGGTAATCGACGTTCGCCTTCTTGGCGTAACCGTGGCCCTCGTCCTTGGCGAGCATCGTCCACACCGGAACACCATTGGCGCGCACGGCTTGCACCATCTGCGCGGCTTCCGAAGGCGGCACGCGCGGATCGTTGCCGCCGGTCGTCACCATCAGCGGGATCCTGAGATCGGCGGCATGGGTCAGCGGCGAGATCGCCAGCAGCTTGGCGCGCTGCCTGGGATCACGCTCGTCGCCATATTCGACGCGGCGCAGATCGCGGCGGTAGCTCTCGGTATGCTCCAGGAAGGTGACGAAGTTGGAGATGGCGACGATGCAGCTCGCCGCCTTGAGCCGCGCGCCGTAACGGATCGCGCTGGCATAGCACATATAGCCGCCGTAGCTGCCGCCGGTCTCGGCGATGCGCGCCGGATCGATCGCGGGATCGGCGGCAAGCGTATCGAGGAAGGCGCCGATGTCCTTCACCGTATCCTCACGCTTGAACGGCCCGTTATCGAGGCCGACAAAGCGCTTGCCGAAGCCGGTCGAGCCACGGACGTTGGGGATAGAAGACTGCAATGCCGAGTTCGTTGATCAGGTAATTGGTGCGGCCGAGGAACACCGGCCGGCTCTCGCCCTCCGGGCCACCGTGGATATTGATTATCAGCGGCCGTTTGCCAGGGAATTTCTTGGGGTCAGGCCGATAGAGAAAGCCGGAGACTTCCTGACCGTCGAAGCTCTTCACCTTGAGCAGCGTGGGCTCGATATTCTTGCTCGCGTCCAGCCCGCCGGTCTCGCTACTCGTCCAGCGCGTCACCGCCAGCGTCGCCGGATCGAGCGCATAGACGTCGCTCGGCGTGCCCGCACCGGTCAGGCTGAAACCAAGCGTGCCCCACGGCGCGAACTGCAGCGAAGCGATCACGCCCGAGGGCAGACCATCGACCGACCGCACCTCGCCGGTGCGCGTATCGAGCAGTTTGAGGCGGCTGACGCCCTCCTCGTTGACGACGAAGGCGATCAATTTGCCGTCGACCGAAACATCGAACTCCTCGACATCGCCCTTGGTCACCGCCGCGATCGGCGTGAATACGCCGCTGTTCGGATTGAGCCGCCCGAGGCGCAGAAAGTCGGAACCCTCGTCGGACGTCACCCAGAGGATGCCATCGTAGGAGAATTTGGCGCCGCCATAGGCGATCGCCTTCTTATGATCGCCGATCGGCCGCATCTGGCCGGTCTCGATATCCATGAAATAGAGATCGGTCTTCGCCACCGGGAGCGTGTTGGCGACGACCGCGCTGGTGCCGTCGGCAGTGAAATCCTGGACCGACCAGCCGCCGCCCTGCACCTGCGCCACCAGCCGATCGCTCTTGGGATCGCGCGGATCGATCACATAGATGTCGTCGTCGGCGCCGTTGCGGCGGGTCGAGGTGTAAGCGAGCCATTGGCCGTTATGGCTCCAGGCGTTGAGCTCGTTGCGGCTCTTGCCGTCGGTCAGCAGCGACAGGCGCCCGTTTGACAGGGTGTAGAGCTGCCAGAACTCGCTGCCGCCGACATCCTTCTGCACGACGAGCACATCGCCCTTCTTCGGCGCCCAGCTCCCCGCCGCGATCCGGTCCGCCTCGAACGACAGCTGCCGCCGATCCCCGCCCGGCATGGCCACCTCATGCAGCTGCGGCACATTGCCGAACCGGGTAGTGATCAACGCGCCTTTGGTGGCGGCATTCCAGCCCTCGAACGCCGCGGCACGATATTCGAGGTAAGGACGGGTGGCATCCGCCAACGATGGGGGGACGGGCGGGACTTGGTCGAGCATCAATGCGGCGGGCGGGGTGACGACGGGATCGGCCAGCGCGGGCATCGCCATCGCCGCCAGCGTAGCTAACGCCAAAATCCTAAGCGCCATTCCGTCCTCCACAGATCGTTTCGACTGTTGTGCCAATTGCTACAGCCAGCCGAGCGGCGAGCAAAGCGGCGTTTCTATGGTAGAGGGATCTTGAGCCTTGTTGGGTCTTGAAGTCTATCAGCCCGTCGTCGGAATGGCCGGGCCAACTTGCGCCGTCGCCGCAATCTGTCGATGCCCATAGCGGATGTCGGTTGAACGGCTGCAATAATCGGGAGAAGATGCATAATCGAACTGTCTGCGTTATTGGACAAAAGTATACGATGCTTCATCAGAACGGCGAAGCGAGTTCCTCGGATGGCTCGATCGTATGAAGGTCGGCACTGGTTAAGGATCAGGGTGACGGAGCTACCGTAGGATGGACGCCGCGTGGAAGAATTTTCAACTATAACCGCAAAGTATCAGCCTGCTTACATCCAGCGCTGTTTTAGTTCGATGGCCGGCCTGCACGAATTTTCGGTCGCGTTTTACCGCGACGTTGGCGACCTTTATGATGCGCTCGCGCGGCTGAAGAATATCGATCGGAATCCCACGGGCTTCTCGATAGATGATGCCCCTATTCTTGGGCTTCTCGTCCGGATATCGAAGCTCGTTAAAGAGCTGGTAGTCTATTATGAAGCCGATAACGCTGAGATGATTGGCATTCTTGATCGACCACTGATCGAAGCATCTGTGATAGCGACCTATCTAATGCTGAATGGGCCTGATGCCGTAGATGATTATCGGAAGTGCTCTTATAAAGATCGCCTACGCATCCTGCGTGAGATGGAAAGCGGCTCGCCGTTTTTTGATACGAAGGCTGGGAAGCGATTACTCGGGTCCGTTCGTGGCAAGATGAGCTTAGAGCGTCTAACGGAAGACGATTTTTCTAAGCAGAAAAAGAACAGCTGGAAGCTTCAAGGGAAGAACTTCCGAACGATCTTCGCTGAGGTCGAACATGACGATCTCTACCCCGCGACCTATGGTATAATGTCGGAATCAATCCATGGCTCATGGAATGAGTCGATGGATTGGGGACTCGTCCGGAATGACGATGGCACCTTCTCCGCCTTCACGGATCCTCACCCCGCCGACATTCGTTTCATGGCGCCGGTACTGAGGTTTTCGCTCCGCCCGTTTCATATGTGGCTGAAACGGATTGACGTCTATGACGAGAACATCAAGGGCACGATGGATTGGATTGAGCGCGTAAACACTAGGCTTTTCCAAGCTTTCGATGCCATCTACGCAGGGGAATATGATCCGAAGCGTAACTGAGGTGTTTCGAGCGGATTTTGAATTATGTCTTCATCGCGTCATAGATGAGTTAGCACTATTGCTTCTTGAAGGTTCGAGAAGCCTACTGCGACATGATCTTCTAACAAGTCCTAAAACTGGACAAGCCGCTTCAGGCTATTGACTACCGATAACTGCCCGAGAGCTCTCACCCGATAGCGTATTAGCCCCGTCGCATGCCCTAAACCGGCTGGCCGTTGCGATCGACCAGGACTTCGCGGCGGCCGACGTGATCGGGGGAGCCGACGACGCCTTCCTTCTCCATCCGGTCGATCAGCCGCGCCGCGCTGTTGTAGCCGATCCGCAATTGCCGCTGGACGTAGCTGGTCGAGGCCTTCTGCGACTCCGCCACGACCTGCACCGCCTTGCGATAGAGCTGCGCATCGGGTGAATCATCGCCCGCCGGGGCGCCCTCCAGCGCGAAACCGCCGTCGTCGGGCTCTTCGGTCACTGCGGAGATATATTCGGGCGCCTTCTGCGCCTTCCAATGCTCGGCCACCGCGCGCACTTCCTCGTCCGAGACGAAGGGGCCGTGGACGCGGATGATCTGCTTGCCGCCGGGCATGTAGAGCATGTCGCCCTTGCCCAGCAGCTGCTCGGCGCCTTGTTCGCCGAGGATGGTGCGGCTGTCGATCTTGCTCGTCACCGAAAAGCTGATCCGCGTCGGCAGGTTCGCCTTGATGACGCCGGTGATGACGTCGACCGAGGGGCGCTGCGTCGCCATGATCAGGTGGATGCCCGCCGCGCGCGCCTTCTGCGCCAGCCGCTGGATGAGGAATTCCACCTCCTTGCCCGCGGTCATCATCAGATCGGCGAGCTCGTCGATGATCACCACGATCTTGAACAGAGGCTCGAACTCGAGCTTCTCTTCCTCATAGATCGGCTGGCCAGTCTCGGCATCGTAGCCGGTCTGCACCCGCCGCCCGAGCGGCTGCCCCTTGGCCTTGGCGGCGCGCACTTTCTCGTTGAACGAGGCGAGGCTGCGCACACCGATCGTCGCCATCATCCGATAGCGGTCCTCCATCTGCTCGACCGCCCATTTGAGCGAACGGATCGCCTTGGGCGGATCGGTGACGACCGGCGTCAGCAGGTGCGGAATATCGTCATATACGCTGAGCTCCAGCATCTTGGGATCGATCATGATCATCCGGCACTGCTCGGGATTGAGCTTGTACAGCAAAGACAGGATCATCGAATTGAGCCCGACCGACTTGCCGGAGCCGGTGGTGCCCGCGACCAGCAAATGCGGCATCGGCGCCAGGTCGGCGATCACCGCATCACCCGCGATATTCTTGCCGAGGATCAGCGGCAGATTTTCGGAGGCATGATCGTCGAACAAAGGATTGTCGACCAGCTCGGACAGCACGACCGATTCGCGCTTCTGGTTGGGCAGCTCGATGCCGATCACGGTGCGGCCGGGCACCGTGGCGATGCGCGCCGACAGCGCCGACATGTTGCGCGCGATATCGTCGGAAAGCGCCGTCACGCGGCTCGCCTTGATCCCTGCGGCGGGCTCCAGCTCGTACATCGTCACCACCGGGCCGGGGCGGACATGGGTGATATGACCGCGGACGTGGAAGTCCTCGAGCACCGTCTCGAGCAGCCGCGCGTTGCGATCGAGGCTGGCCTGATCGATCTGCGGGCCCATACTCTTGGGCGCGGGCGCGAGCAGATCGACCGTCGGCAGCACCCAGGTATCGCCGAGATCGAGCTTGGCCTGACGCTCGCGCTGGCCGCGGCCGCCGCTCAGCGCCGCGACGGGCGCAACGATCGTCGTGCGCGGCGGGGGCGTTTCCTCCGCCGCCGCCTCGATCTTGCGGCGCGCGGCGCGCGGCAGCGGGCGTTCCACCGGCAATAAGACGGGAGCGTCGCCTTCCATGCCATCCGCGCGCTCACGCCGCCGGAACAGCGCCTCGCGCTCGCCCGCGCTCAGCCCCATCGCCCAGAAAGCGCAGGCGAGTCCGGCGATGGCCAGCAGCAGCATCGCCGCGATCCGCACCGCATCGGCCCAGCCGCCGCGCAGCTGCGCCAGGCCGAGATCGATCGTGTGCGCCGCAGCGATGCCGATCGCCCCGCCGAGCCCCGCGGGCAGCGGCAGCCCGACGCGCACCGGCACCAGCGCTACCGCGCCGTCGATCAGGATCATCGCCACGATGGTGATCGGCAGCGCGCGCTTCCAGCGGCCCGCCTCCACCCCGCGCCACAGCCGCAGCGCGACGACGATCAGCGGCGGCAGCAGCAGCAGCGCAGCAACGCCGAACAGGGTGAAGAGCAGGTCGGCAATCCAGGCGCCCGCCGTGCCCAGCACATTGGCGGGCGGCCCGCCCGCAGCGGTGTTGAGCGCGGGATCGACGGGGTGATAGCTCGCCAGCGCAAAGCCGAGCAGCAGCACGAGCGCCAGGATCGCCAGCGCGCCGGCCATCGCCCCGCCCCGCCGCCCGAAAGCACCGGCGCGCGCGCGCCATTCCGTCCCGTCCGCCAGCCGCGTCGCCATCCCCGCACACTCCTCCGAACCGGAAGCGTGTACTCTAAATGTTCCCACAAGTCAAGCGAAAATCAATTTTGGGCGACATGATCCCGGATCGCGGCGGCATCTTCGGCCTCGATCTTGGCGTGGCGGTGGGCGACGTCCTTGACCAGCTTGATTAGCTCAGCCGATTGGCGGATCGCATCGGCCTTGTCGAAAACCCCCGCCGCCCCGGCGATCAGCGCCTGCGTGCGGAAATCCATGCCGCGGCCCGTGCTGGACGACAGCATCACCACCGGCGCGTCATGCCGCTCCCGCAACAGCTTGAGGAATTCCAGCCCGCGCATCCCGGGCATCTCCTGATCGAGCGTGATCACATCGAAATGATCGGTGGTGAGCATCTGCTCGGCCTCGATGACGTCTTCCGCCACCGCCACCTTGATATCACGATCGCCCTGCAGGACGCTGGTCAGCATCCCGCGGATGGTGATCGAATCGTCCACGATCAGTACATTGATCATCGTGACGCCACATCCACTCTGGTTAAGCGATGTCGATAGCGCGAGCAGGTTAACAGAGTGTTGGCCATGCGGAAAAATTCTTAGATCGGGCCGCCGCTAAGCCGCTGACAAATCATATCTAATTGGTCGAGCGTCGAGTAATCGAGCGCGACCGTGCCGTCCCCGCCCGAGCGATGCTGGATAGCCACCTTGAGCCCGAGCAGATCGCCGAGTTGACGCTCCAGCGCGACGATATCGGCGTTCATGCTCTTGAACTCGAGCGGGCCGAGCGGCTTCGGCGGCTTGGGCTTGGCCTTGCGCACCAGCGCCTCGGTCTCGCGCACCGAAAGCCCGCGCTTCACCACGTCGTGCGCGATCGCCTCGGCATCGGGCGCACCGATCAGCGCGCGGGCATGGCCCATGCTCAGCCGCCCATCGACCACCATCGCGCGCACCGCGGGCGGCAGATCGAGCAGCCGCAGCAGATTGGCGACATGGCTGCGCGATTTGCCGACCAGCTTGGCCAGCGCCTCTTGGCTGTGGCCATAGGTCTTGGCCAGCCGCTGATAGGATTCAGCCTCCTCGATCGCGTTGAGATCCTCGCGCTGGATGTTCTCGATGATCGCCAGCTCGAGCATCTCGCCATCGTCGAGCGTGCGGATCAGCGCCGGGATCTGATGAAGCTGCGCGCGCTGCGCCGCCCGCCAGCGCCGCTCACCCGCGACGATCTCGAAGCCCTTGCCCGAAGGGCGGACGACGATCGGCTGGATCAGCCCGCGCGCCTTGACCGAAGCGGCCAGCTCATCGAGCGCGCTCTCGTCGAAATGACGGCGCGGCTGATCGGGGTTGGGGAAGATCGCGGCGACGGCGAGCATCCGCACGCCCTCGCTGGCGCCCGCCCCCGCGATCGGCTCCTCGCGCTTGACCTCGCCGAGCAGCGACGACAACCCCCGCCCCAGCCCGCGCTTGACCTCGCTCACGCCGCCACCGCCAGCTGCGGCAGCCGCCCGAGCAGCTCACGGGCGAGCGCGATATAGGCTTCGGACCCGGGGCAGCGATGATCATAGACCAAAGCGGGAAGACCGTAGCTCGGCGCTTCGGACAGGCGGACGTTGCGCGGGATCGCGGTCTCGAACACCAGCTCACCGATCACCGCGCGCACGTCCTGCGCGACCTGCTCGGAAAGGCGGTTGCGGCGATCATACATCGTCAGCGCCACGCCAATGATCGCCAGCCCCGGATTGAGGTTGGCGCGGGCCCGTTCGACGGTGCGCAGCAACTGGCTCAGGCCCTCGAGCGCGAAGAACTCGCATTGCAGCGGCACCAGCACATAGCGCGCGGCGGCTAGGGCATTGATCGTCAGCAGGCCGAGCGATGGCGGGCAATCGATCAGGCAGACATCCCAGCGCGGCGGCAGCGCATCCATGGCAGCGGCGAAACGGCTTGTACGATCCTCCGCGTCCACCAGCTCAACCTCGATGCCGGATAGATCCTGAGTCGCAGGTATGATGTCGAGCTTCGGCACCGCCGTGGGACGGACGGCATCGGCCATCGTCGCTGAGCCCGCCATTACTTCATAGGACGATCGAGCGCGCGCGCCCGGATCAACGCCCAATCCAGTCGAAGCGTTACCTTGGGGATCGAAATCGACAAGCAGCACGCGCAGTCCGGTCGCTGCAAGCGCGGTCGCGACGTTGATTGCGCTGGTCGTCTTGCCGACCCCGCCCTTCTGATTGGCCACTGCGATTCTGATCATGTCTTCGGCCTCACCCCACGCGCCACCACGATCGACGCGCTCGAATCGGTCTGGCTGGGCACCAGCCGGAAATCACCGTGCCACGAAGGCCGCGCCGCCGCCAGTTCGTCCGCGGCGCTGCGGCCCTTTGGAAGCACCCAAAGCGTCTCCGGTGTGGCAAACCGTAGACCCATAGCAAACAAGGCATCGAGCGAGGCTACCGCGCGGGCGCTGATCACGCCTGCCGGGCGCAGGGGCGCCGATGCCGCAGTCTTGGCGACAATGGACGTGCGATCGGCGATGCCGAGCTCGTCAACGACGTGCTGCAGGAAAGCCGCTCGCTTGGCGCGCGGCTCGATCAGCATGGCAGGTGCCTCGCGCAGAATCGCCACGACGATGCCGGGGAGCCCGGCGCCGCTCCCGATGTCCACCCATAAGTCTTGGGCCTCACGCGCAAGCGGCAGGACCTGCGCGGAATCCAAGATGTGCCGTTGCCAGACGAGATCTAGCGTCGACGTCGACACGAGGTTTTGATGGACCGCCTCGCCGCGCATCAGGTCTACGTAGCGGCGGAGTCGTGCTGCCGTTTCACGTGGAACATGGTCGCAAACGATTGCCTCAGCCTCGTCCTCCGTCATGCCGACCGTGCCGCCACGAGGATTGCTGTGAGCGCGGCTGGCGTTATCCCGCGTATGCGTGCAGCGTCGCCAAGACTGGTCGGCTGCGCCCGTGACAGCCGCTCGATCATCTCGTTCGATAGGCCGGCAACTCGCCGATAGTCGATCGAGCCCAGGGTAATCCCGCTGTCCCGCTGTCGCCGCTCGATCTCGATTGCCTGCCGCTGTACGTAGGGCCTGTAGAGCGCATCAGCCACAACCTCAGCCGCGACATGTGGGGCGATGCCGCGCGCGACCAGCTCTTGCCCGTCGTCGCCCTCGCTCAACTGCTTCTCAGCATCGGCCTTGGATCCACAGTGCCGTTCGATAATCTCGGCTCGCGCGGGAGAGACTGCTCCGCTTCCCCGCGCGCAATCGCCAAGGCGTGCGATCGCATTATCGGCCCGCATATATAGACGATGTTCCGCGCGCGCCGTCAGCATGCGATAGGGCTCGGTCACTCCCTGTAAGGTGAGGTCATCAATCATCACCCCGATGTAACTCGACGTCCGATCGAAGCGCGCCGGGGTTTGCCCCATAGCCGCCGCTCCCGCTGACAGGCCGGCGACCAAACCCTGCGCCGCTGCTTCCTCATAACCCGTCGTGCCATTGATCTGGCCCGCGAGGTACGAGCCGGGAATGGCGCGCAGCTGCAGATGGCTATCGAGCCCGCGTGGATCAACGTGGTCATATTCCACCGCATAGCCCGGCTGCGTAATCCGACACTGCTCAAGGCCAGGGATGCTCGCGATCAGCGCCGTCTGAATATCAACCGGCAGCGACGTCGAGATGCCATTGGGATAAACGGTCGGATCATCAAGGCCCTCGGGCTCAAGGAAGATCTGATGGCTCTCGCGATCGGCGAAGCGATGGATCTTGTCTTCGATGGATGGGCAGTAGCGCGGCCCCTGCCCCTCGATCGCGCCGGAGAACAGCGGCGAGCGATCGAGACCACTCCGGATGATGTCATGGGTCCGGGGGGTAGTTCGTGTGATGGCGCAAGCGATCTGAGGCTGCCGCGACGAAGGCAATGCCGAGAAAGACCAGTGCTCGCTGTCACTAGCTTGATATTCCAGCCTAGCCCAATCGATCGTGCGCCCGTCGAGCCGGGGCGGCGTACCGGTCTTAAGGCGGGACACCGCCAGGCCGAGATCGCGGAGTTGGGCTGCCAGGGTCAGCGCCGCGCCCTCGCCCACACGCCCGCCTGTCTCCGTTTCCTCCCCTCGGAATATCTTGCCTCCAAGAAAGGTGCCGCTGGCAATGACAACAGCGCGTGCCGCAAGGCGCGTGCCACCGGCCAACTCTACGCCGGACGGGACACCACCCTCGATCAGCAGACGATCCGCGCTGTCCTCGACGATAGACAGGCCGGATGTCGCGCGTAGCATTGATTGGATGGCAGCGGCATAAAGCTTCCGGTCCGCCTGGACACGGGGGCCGCGCACGGCGGGCCCCTTGCTCCGATTGAGCATGCGGTAATGAATTGCCGCCGAGTCTGCCGCCCGCGCCATCAGGCCATCGAACACATCAAGCTCGCGTACGAGATGACCCTTGCCGATGCCTCCAATCGAAGGATTGCAGGACAAGGTTCCAAGCCGATCCGCGCGCATGGTCACCAGCGCCGTTCGCGCGCCCAGCCGCGCTGAGGCGGCCGCAGCCTCGCAGCCGGCGTGCCCGCCGCCGATAACGATTACATCGTAGTCAGTCATACATGTTCCACGTGGAACTATTTGCCCAGACAGAAGCGGGCAAACAAGCCGTCGAGGACGGCCTCGACATCGGCTCTGCCGACCACCGCGTCAAACGCTGCACGCCCTGCTCTCAGATGTTCCGCTTGTAATAATGGATCGCTCTCAGTCATCGTACCGGCCAACGCTCGTTCCGCGTCGACGAGAAGCGCGCGCTGCCGAATATTCAACGCCAGCGAATCTGACCGAATTTCCGCCGATGCCGCCGCCGCGATAAGATCGCGCAAAGCTGTCATACCCTGCCCGGTTAAGGCTGAGAGCCCTAAGGCGTAACCCGATGGCGTCGCCTCCCGTCCTGGAATATCGTTTCGGCCATGTACCGAAACCGATCGAGGCGGCGCATCCTCGATCGCGCCGAGCCAGATTACCAAGTCCGCGCTTTCTATAACCGCCCGAGCGCGGTCAACCCCGATGGCCTCGACGACGTCACTCGTCTCGCGCAGGCCCGCCGTATCGGTAAGGAGCAAGGCCGTGCCGCCGATCGCGATCGGCGCCTCCAGTGAATCACGGGTGGTGCCGGGGATGGGGGTCGCAATCGCCACCTCTCTCTCAGCTAATGCATTGATAAGTGTGGACTTTCCCGAGTTTGCCGGGCCGGCGATCACCACCCGGAAACCATCTCGCAGCCGCTCCGCAGACGGTGCCCGCAGGATATCGGCGATTTCCTCATGCAGCACCGCGAGCGCCCGATCGAACGCAGGCGGCAGCAGGGCCTCGTCGTCCAGCTCCTCACCAAACTCCAGCGCCGCCTCGATCTCCGCGGCCAAGGCCACCAGCCGGGTCCGCCAATCCCCGATGCGCCGGCTCAACCCGCCTTCGGCCATGCGCAGCGCCGCGATCCGCGCTTGCTCACTTTCGGCCTCCAGCAGATCGGCCAATCCTTCGGCCTGCGCCAGATCGATGCGGCCGTTGAGCAAGGCGCGCCGGGTGAACTCACCCGGCTCCGCCATGCGACATCCCGGCAGCGCGCCGATGGCATCGAGTACCGCCCGCACCACAGCGCGCCCGCCATGCAGATGCAGCTCGGCCAGATCCTCCCCCGTCGCCGTACTTGGCCCCGGGAACCACAGCAGCAGCGCCTGATCGAGCCGCGCCCCCGCCGCATCGTGCAAATGTCTCAGCGTCGCCCGGCGCGGCACCGGCAGCGCGCCCGCCAAGGCACACAGCACCGCTCCCGCCTCCGGCCCGCTGATCCTGACGATCGCGATCGCGGCCGGTGGCGCGCCCGAGGAGAGCGCATAGATCGTGCCGGGGGCGTCCTCGCGGCAAAAGCGCTGCATCACCCGCCCGACTTGGGCCCGGTTATCTGGCCGATCATCTGCTTCCACATCGTCATGCTCGCCTCGCCCATCGGCATCATCGGCATCCAGCTCTTCATCATCGCATCGAAAGTTTCGGGCGTTACGCCATCGGTGATCGCAGCCTTGAACTTATCGAGATAGGCATCGTGGATCGCGGTCAGATCGGGCAGGCCCATGAAGCGCCGGGCTTCCTCGGGGGTGCAATCGACATCAACGGTGATCTTCATGGACATTCCCCTGGGATTCGATCGCCTGCCTATCGGAACCGCTGGCGACGGTCCAATCCCGGCGATAGAGCGCGCGGATTACGAAGGAGAGTGAGGCGGCATGAACGATTATCGGCTGATCATCCGCGCAACCGGCGGCCCCGAGGTGATCGAGCGCGAATCGGTGGGTGCGCTCACGCCCGGCAAAGGCGAAGCGGTGGTGCGGCACCACGCCGTTGGGCTGAACTTCATCGATACCTATCAGCGCAGCGGTCTTTATCCCCAGCCGTTGCCCAGCGGCCTCGGATCGGAAGCGGCGGGCGTGGTGGAAGCGGTGGGCGAGGGCGTCACCTTGGTCGCGCCCGGCGATCGCGTTGCTTATGCGCGCGGTCGCCTGGGGGCTTACGCGACCGTAAGAACGATCGGCGCCGAACATTTGGTCAAGTTGCCGGATGCCATCAGATTTGAGGTGGCCGCAGGGGTGATGCTCAAGGGTCTCACCGCCGATATGCTGGTGGGCGAGATCGGCGAGGCCAAGGCCGGCCAGCACGTGCTGGTTCATGCCGCGGCAGGTGGGATGGGATCGATCCTTGTGCAGTGGCTGAAGGCGCTCGGCTGCATCGTGATCGCCCACGCCGGCAGCGCTGAAAAGGCAGCCAAGGCCAAGGCGCTCGGCGCCGACCACGCCTTCGCTTGCCCGCTCGATCAGCTGGCGGAGAAAGTCCGCAGCCTGACGGATGGCCGCGGCGTCGATCTGGTGCTGGACGGTGTCGGCAAGGAGAGCTGGGCCGCGAGCCTCGCCAGCACTGCCAAGCGCGGTCTGATCGCCAGTTACGGCAATGCCTCGGGTCCGGTGCCGCCGATAGCTCCGCTGGAGCTAAGCCGTGCGGGATCCCTGTTCCTCACCCGGCCGACATTGTTCGATTATGTCGATACGCGCGAGAGGTTGGAGGCCGCCGCAGCGCGCCTGTTCGCGCGGATCATCGACGGCAGCGTCACCGTCGAGATCGGCCAGACCTTCCCGTTGGCCGATGCCGCCGAAGCGCACCGCGCATTGGAAGGACGTAGAACCAACGGATCGACGGTGCTGGTGCCCTAACCCCTTCCGTTCGTGTCGAGCGAAGTCGAGACACGTCCCTCGACTTTGCTCGGGACAGACGGGCGTTTGCTAGAACAACGTCCCCAAGCCCGTCGCCGGATTGACGATGCCCTCGTGGATCATCCGCACCGCCACGAACAGGATCACCGCCAGACCGATATAAGCGATCCAGCGATAGCGCTCGATCACCCGCGCCAGGATGTTGGCCGCGACGCCCATCAGGACCACCGATAGTAACAGGCCGATGATCAGGATGCCGGGATGCGCATGCGCGGCACCGGCGACGGCCAGCACATTGTCGAGGCTCATGCTGACGTCTGCCACCGCGACCGCCCAGGCGGCGGCCGCGAAACTCTTGGCAGGCTTGAGGCCTGCCGCCTCATCCTGCCCGCTACCGTGCCTGAGCTCGCGCCACATCTTCCAGGCGACCCAGAGCAGCAACAGCCCGCCCGCAAAGGTCAATCCGACGACCTGAAGCAGCTGGGTGACGATCAGCGCGAAGATGATCCGCAGCACCAGCGCGGCGATGATGCCGATCAGGATGACGCGCTTGCGCTGTTGCGGGCCGAGCCCCGCCGCCAGCGCGCCGACGACGATGGCATTGTCGCCCGCCAGCATCACGTCGATCATCAGCACCTGCAGCAGCGCAGCCAGCGCCGACGGCGAGCTCAGGTTGGAGAAGTCGGTGACGATTTGCTGCCAGATTGCGGTCATCGAACCGGAATAGCAGAAGTGCGACTGCTGTCGATTGCTGACGGAATCCTCCTCCCTTCCAGGGAGGCGAGGCCCCTACTGATTCATGCTGTCGAAGAAGTCCTCGTTGGTCTTCGAATCCTTCATCTTGTCGAGCAGGAACTCCATCGCATCGGTGGTGCCCATCTGCATGAGGATGCGCCGCAGCACCCACATCTTGGCGAGCTTGGCCTTGTCGAGCAGCAGCTCTTCCTTGCGCGTGCCCGATTTGCCGACATCCATCGCCGGGAAGATGCGCTTGTCCGCCACCTTGCGGTCAAGGACGATTTCGGAATTGCCCGTACCCTTGAACTCTTCGAAGATGACTTCGTCCATGCGGCTGCCGGTATCGATCAGCGCGGTGGCGATGATCGAGAGCGAGCCGCCCTCCTCGATGTTGCGCGCGGCGCCGAAGAACCGCTTCGGGCGCTGCAGCGCGTTGGCATCGACACCGCCGGTCAGCACCTTGCCCGAGCTTGGCACCACCGTGTTGTAGGCGCGGCCGAGGCGGGTGATCGAATCGAGCAGGATCACGACATCCTTCTTGTGCTCGACGAGGCGCTTGGCCTTCTCGATCACCATTTCGGCGACCGCGACGTGGCGCGTGGCGGGCTCGTCGAAGGTCGAGGAGACGACCTCACCCTTCACCGAACGCTGCATATCGGTGACTTCCTCGGGCCGCTCGTCGATCAGCAGCACGATCAGGAACACCTCGGGGTGGTTGTCGGTGATCGCCTTGGCCATGTTCTGCAACATGACCGTCTTGCCGACGCGCGGTGGCGCCACGATTAAGGTGCGCTGGCCCTTGCCCTGCGGCGAGACCAGATCGATCACCCGGGCCGATTTGTCCTTCACGGTCGGATCGGCGGGATCGAGCGTCAGCTTCTGCTCGGGATAGAGCGGCGTCAGATTGTCGAAATTGACGCGGTGGCGGACGGCTGAGGGATCATCGAAATTGACCTGGGTGAGCTTGGTCAGCGCAAAATAGCGTTCGCCATCCTTGGGTTCACGGATCTCGCCTTCCACCGTATCGCCGGTGCGCAGGCCGAATTTGCGGACTTGGTTAGGGCTAACGTAGATATCGTCGGGGCCGGCGAGATAATTGGCTTCGGGACTGCGCAGGAAGCCGAAGCCGTCCTGGAGTACTTCGATCGTGCCGAGGCCCAGGATCTGCTCGCCCTCTTCGGCCTCGGCCTTGAGTATGGCGAACAGCAGATCCTGCTTGCGCAGCGTGGACGCGCTCTCGACGCCGCGCTCCTCCGCCATGGCGACCAGTTCGGCCGGGGTTTTCTTCTTGAGGTCTTTGAGATGCATTGGGGGTCCGGGGACTTGAAGGGGGAGGGTGGAACGGCACGGCAGAAAGCTGGCGGTTCGGAGCTGGAGTGCTGGAAGGTGTTCCCGCAAGGACTGCAGGGCCTGTCTGGTGGCAGCGGTAAATGCTGCGCGGGGCAGCGTCAAGAAGTGAGATGGGGATGGGGACGGTTGTGATCAAGCGGCGCTTGAGCCCCTCCCCTTTAGGGGAGGGGTTTGGGGTGGGGCAGTTCGGTAGGACGCAGGCCTTACTCTGAAAGAAGCGGCATTCCCCACCCCAACCCCTCCCCTGAAGGGGAGGGGCTTAAGGTCAAAACGGCTTAACGATCACCAATACGACGATCAGCGCCGTCGCGATCCCCGGCACCTCGTTCATCAGGCGCAGCGCGGTGCCGCTCATCGGCCGCTCGCCACGCGCGAGCTTCTTGCCGTAAGCAACCATATAGCCGTGGTAGCCGGAGAGACTGAGGACGAGCAGCAGTTTGGCCGAAAGCCAGCCGTCCGCCCAGAAATGGCCGATCGTCGCCAGCGTGATTCCGAAGATCCAGACGAGGATCATCGCCGGCGTCATGATGATCGATTTGAGCTTACGCTCCCGATCGATCCAGCGCTTCTCTTCAACCGATCCGGGCACGCTCTCCTGATGATAGACATAATAGCGCGGCAGCATGAACAGGCTCGCGATCCAGAAGATCACGAAAATCACGTGCCCCGCCTTGATCCATTGGTAGGTCATTTCGAGCACCGATCCCAAGCTCATGCGCCGTGCATAGCGGGCAAGGCTTGAATATGCACTACCGGTCTATCGCCTAAAATCCGCGCCGGAGAGCGACGGCATTGCGCTCGGATCGCGGCCATGCACCGAGCGGGAACTTTTCGTGTCCGGACCGGGTCGGCCATGCATCCCTTTACTGATCTAAGAGTTTTAAAAGGATTCTGTTGAATCTAGTAGGCAGCCGGGAAGCGGGGTTTATTCACCCCGCGCTTTTTTGCCAACAGCTTGACTCCGGGAAAGCCCTGCAAGTTCCGCGAGTCGTCACACAGACTCCCATTATCCACAGGCTATGGCCAATTGTTGATCCCCTGTGGATGGGCTCCTGCATGAAATTTGCAAGGCGGGGGCCGATCGGATCGCTTGCCGCCGCCCACGCGCTTCCGCTAGCGCTGCCCCCATGCTTTTCCACAGGCGGACCTGAAGCGAAACGATGCGCCTGCACCTGCATCTCCTCTCGGATTCCACAGGCGAGACGCTGGAGGCGATCGCCAAGGCGGGGATCGCCCAGTTCGATGGCGTCGAGACCATCAAGCATTTCTGGCCGATGGTGCGCTCCGAAGGCCATCTCGATCGCGTGCTCGGCGAGATCCTGCAGCGGCCGGGACTGATCATCTACACATTGGTCAATTCGGATGTGCGGCGCACGCTGGAGCATCGCTGCCGCATCGCGGGCCTGCCGCATGTCGCCGCCCTCGATCCGGTGACCGAGGCGTTGCAGCGCCTGCTCGGCCAGGAGGCCAAGACCAAGCCTGGCCGCCAGCATACGCTGGACGAAGCCTATTTCGCGCGCGTCGACGCCATTCAGTTCACGATCGCCCATGATGACGGCATTGCGCCCGAGGATTGGGAGGAGGCCGATATCGTGCTGGCGGGCGTGTCGCGCTGCTCGAAGACGCCAACCAGCATCTATCTCGCCAATCGGGGCTATAAGGTTGCCAACATCCCGCTGGTGGTCGAGAGCCCCCCGCCGGACATCCTCTACCATCTCGAAAAGCCCTTGGTGGTGGGGCTCACCACCAGCCCCGATCGGTTGATCCAGATCCGCCGCAACCGCCTGCTCTCCCTCAACCAGGCGCCCGATACGGCCTATGTCGATCAGGAAGCGGTGGCGCGCGAGCTCGCCTTCGCGCGGCGGATGTTCGCCGATCAGGGCTGGCCGGTGATCGACGTGACCCGGCGGTCGATCGAGGAGACGGCGGCGGCGATCATCAACCTGATCGGCGAAAGGCACCCCGAAGGAACGGTGGTGTGACGGACATCGTTCTCGCATCGCAATCGGCGTCGCGCCGGGCGATGCTGACCGCGGCGGGCGTGTCGTTCCGTGCCGAATCACCGGGGGTGGATGAGGAGGCGGCGAAGGCATCGCTGGTCGGGCTGAGCGGCCGCGATCTCGCCGACGCTTTGGCCGAGCTCAAAGCGGTCAAGCTTTCGCTGCGCCATCCACAGGCGATCGTGCTCGGCTGCGATTCGACGGTGGAGACTGCGGATGGCGCTTTGCTCGATAAAGCGGAAAGCCGCGTGGATGCCGAGGCGCAACTGAAAGGCCTGCGCGGGACGACGCATCGCCTGTCCAGCGCGATCGTCGCGGCGCAGGGCGGCCAGCCGATATGGCGCCACGTCGATGTGGCGAAGATGACGATGCGCGATTTCTCGGACGACTTTCTCCAATCCTATCTCGGTGCCGAGTGGCCCGCGATCGGTGGCTGCGTCGGCGGCTATCGGATCGAGGGACTGGGGGCGCAGCTGTTCGCCAAGATCGAGGGTAGCCAGTTTACGATCATGGGACTGCCGCTGTTGCCACTGCTCGCTTGGCTGCGCGATCGCGGAGCGCTGCCGGCGTGACTGGTCTTCCTCGTCACCCCAGACGTGTTCCGGGGTCCACCCCACCACGAATTCCGGAGCTTGAGGATAGGTGGACCCCGGAACACGTCCGGGGTGACGATGGGAATTCGGTTCGTGACTGAGCCATATGCCGAAGTGATCGGCGATCCGATCGCGCATTCCAAATCGCCGCTGATCCACAGGTTCTGGCTCGATCGGCTCGGCATCGGGGGCGATTATCGCAAGACGCACGTTTTCCCCGATCAGCTCGCCGCCTTTCTCGCTGAACGCCGCGCCGATCCCGACTGGCGCGGATGCAATGTCACCATTCCGCACAAGCTGGCGGTGATGTCCCACCTCGACGTGATCGATCCGATCGCTGCCAAGATCGGCGCGGTGAACACGATCGTCGCCCCGCCCGAAGGCCTGTTCGGCACCAACACCGATGCCGCTGGCTTCCTCGAACCGCTCCGGCCCCGCCTTGCTGAACAGCATCTGCTCCGCACCGCGCGCATCTTCGGCACCGGCGGCGCCGCGCGGGCGGTTGCGCATGCGCTTTGGGACGAAGGCTTCACGTTGATCCTGATCGCGCGCGATCTCACCAAGGCGGAAGCGCTGGCGGGCGAGTTTGCGGCGGGCCATGTCCATGCTGCCGCGCTCGCATCCTTCGCCGATCCCCTCGCCTTCGATTGGAAGGACACCGAGGGACGACTTGATCTGGTCGTCAACGCGACCTCGCTCGGCATGACGGGGCAACCGCCTTTGCCGCTCGACTTCAGCGACGTTCCGCCGGGCGCGATCGTCTATGATGCCGTCTATGCGCCACTCGAGACCCCGCTGCTGGCCGAGGCGCGAGGGCGTGGCCATCCGACGATCGACGGGCTGGCGATGCTGATCGGCCAGGCACGGCGCGCGTTCGAGCTTTTTTTCGGCCAGCCTGCGCCCGCCGATCCCGAAAGCGATGCGGCGCTCAGGGCGTTGCTCACCGCATGATCGTCGGGCTCACTGGATCGATCGGCATGGGCAAGTCGACGGTCGCCGAAATGCTGCGTCGGCAGGGCATCCCGGTTTTCGATGCTGATGCCGAGGTGCGGCGCCTGCAGGGGCCGGGCGGATTGCTGATCCAGGCGATCGAGGCGATGTTTCCCGGAACCACCAGCGCATCCGGCGTCGATCGCCCAGCGTTGGGGGCGGCCGTGTTTGGCGACGCTGCCGCGCTCGCGCGGTTGGAGGCGCTGGTCCACCCAGCGGTCGCGCGGTCGCGCAGGCTCTTCCTGCGCCGCTATCGCTCGCGTCCGATCGCGGTGCTCGATATCCCGCTGTTGTTCGAAACGGGCGGCCATCGTCGGCTCGATGCGGTCCTGGTGGTTTCGGCACCGGCCTGGAAACAGCGCCGGCGCGTGCTCGCCCGGCCCGGCATGACGCCCGCGAAATTCGCACGAATCCGGGCGATTCAGGTGCCTGATGCGGTCAAGCGCCGTTCCGCTGACTTCGTCATCCCCACCGGCGGCACGATTGGCCAGACCCGCGCCTCGGTTCGTGCGATCCTTGCTTGCTTGGCGGCGCGGAGGGGCAGATAGAAAGGCGATGCGCGAGATCGCCTTCGATACCGAAACCACCGGCCTTAACCCCAACGACGGCCACCGCCTCGTCGAGATCGGCTGTGTCGAACTGGTCAACAAGGTCGAGACCGGACGCGAATTTCACCGCTATCTCAACCCTGATCGCCATATCCCGAGTGAAGCGGAGGCAGTCCACGGCCTCTCGATCCATTTTCTCTCGGATAAGCCGCGTTTCCCCGAGATCGTCGCCGATTTGCTCGAATTTATCGGCGATAGCCCGCTGATCGCGCACAACGCGCATTTCGATTTCGGCTTTCTCAATTGGGAGCTCGCCGCCTGCGGCTATGATCCTATCTGCCTGAGCCGGATGATCGATACGCTGGCGCTGGCCCGCACGCGCCACCCGGGCGCCAAGCACAGCCTAGATGCGCTGTGCACGCGCTATGGGATCGATCGCAGCCAGCGGATCAAGCATGGCGCGCTGCTCGATGCGCAATTGCTGTCTCAGGTCTATGTCGAGCTTTCGGGCGGCCGCCAGATCGGTTTCTCGCTGGCCGCCGATCCGGGCATTGGCGCGGCGATCCAGGCCACGGCTCCCGCCGTCGATCGCCCGATCCGCGCGCCCCGCCCCCATGCCGCAAGCGACGAGGAACTCGCCCGCCACGCGGCGTTTATAGCGACGTTGGTTGCACCGCTTTGGACCGAGCTATCCGCAGCGGCTTGACCTTCCCCGGCGCATGCGCTTGTGGCGCACGCTTCGGCTCCGGCTGACCAAGGAGAACATAAGATGGATATCCGTGTCTCGGGCCACCAGGTCGATACGGGAGATGCGTTGCGCGCGCATGTCGATGACCGCCTCCAGGCGATCGCCGACAAATATTTTTCGCGCAGCATCTCCGCGCACGTCACCTTCGGCAATGGGCCGCACGGCATGTTCACCTGCGATATCGTTGCGCATGTCATGCAGGGCGTGATCCTGAAAGGATCGGGCCAGGGCAGCGAGGCGCATCCCGCCTTCGATCAGGCCGCCGAGCGCATCGAATCGCAGCTGCGCCGCTACATGCGCCGGCTCAAGAACAAGCATGCTTCCAACGGCGCCGCCGCCTCCCTTCCCGGCGAGATCAGCGCCGATGCCGGCTACACCGTGTTCGCCGTTGATGGCGACGGCGACGAAGTGGTGGGCGATGCGCCGCCGATCATCGCCGAAACCCGCGTCGATGTTCCCGAAGCCAGCGTTTCCGATGCGGTGATGATGCTCGATCTCCGCAATACCAATGCCTTGCTGTTTAAGAATATGGGCACCGGGGCGTTCAATATGGTCTATCGGCGGGGTGATGGCACGATCGGCTGGGTCGAGCCGCAACGTGCCTGATATTCGGCGCGTGCCTTCCTATATGGGGCCGGTTAGCGGGTGGTGATGGACGATTTCTCTGACATTGTCGGGTCGGATAGGGTGCTCGCGGGCCTCGCCGTGCCCAACAAGAAGGCGCTGTTCCAGCAGCTCGCCGCCGTCGCCGCGCGCGAATCAGGGCTCGATGCCAAGCTGATCGTCGAGCGGCTGACCGAGCGCGAGCGGCTGGGCTCCACTGGCTTCGGCGGCGGCATCGCCATCCCGCACGGCAAGATCGATGGCTTGTCCCATGTCGTCGGCGCCTTCGCCCGGCTGGCGACGCCGATCGATTATCAGGCGATCGACGATATGCCCGTCGATCTCGTCTTCCTGCTGCTGTCGCCGCCCGATGCCGGAGTCGAACATCTGAAAGCGCTGTCGCGGGTCAGCCGGCGGCTGCGCGATCGCGGTTTCCTCGCCAAGCTGCGCGGCGCGGGCTCGCCCGATGCGCTCTACGCGCTCTTCGCCGCCAACGATACGCGCGACGCCGCCTGAATCGTGGCGGCGCGGCTCGCCAGCGGGCTGCTCGTCACCGCGCTGATCCGGCGGATCGAGGAGGAAGGCGGAAGCGGCATGGTGCTCGCCAAGGGTGACGCCACTGCGGGCGCGATCATCCTGCTACTGGCCGACCGTGGTGTACCGACCGCGCTGATCGAGCGCACGTTGGGGATCGATGGCTATGGCTGGAACGACGGCGGCCCTGCCGATCCGGCCGAGCGAGATGCTTATCTCAAACGGCGGCGGAAAAATGATCCCGATCTGTGGATCGTCGAATTAGATCATGCCGATGCGCGGCGAATTGCGCTGGAGATGCTGAGCTAACAAGCCAGCAGGGCTGGTTTCCGTTCCCCTCTCGTTCTATACACCGTCCATGGCCAGCCTGCCGAATTGCTTCGACGACGCCCCGCTGATCGCGGCCGATGTTGCGCGCGGAGTGGCGCGGCTTTTCTATCGGCAGGACCTGATCGCGCTGTGCGAAGTGCCGCTCGGCAACAACCGCCGCGCCGATCTGATGGCGCTGGATGCCAAGGGCTGCATCACTATTGTCGAGATCAAGGTCAGCCGCGCCGATCTGCGCGGTGATGGCAAGTGGCGGGAGTATCTCGATTATTGCGACCGCTATTTCTGGGCGGTGCCCTCTGGCTTTGGGCTGGAGCCGTTCGACGAGGACCACTTCCTTCCCGAAGTCTGCGGCCTGATCGTCGCCGACCGCTACGATGCCGCCGTGCTGCGCGAGCCGGCGCTGCGGCCACTGGCGGCGGCGCGGCGCAAGACCGAAACGCTGCGTTTCGCCCGCCGCGCGGCGCAGCGTCTGCTGGGTGGGCTCGATCCGGGGTTGGCGGGGCTCGATTAAGCGAGCCGCATCACTGCGGCGCCACCGGCCCCGCGACCGTCGCGCTCGGGCCCTTGGGCTTGGCGGTCTGGAGCAACTTGGCGATCGCCGTCGAGCGCTTGTCCTCGTTGGCATAATCGGCCGCACTCTTGCCCTGCAGCGTATCGCGGATCGTGGGATCGGCACCGCCCTGGACCAACAAGCTCGCCATCGTCACATCGCGATTGAGCACAGCCCGGATGAGAGGCGTCTCACCGCTGTCGTTGACCGTGTTGAGCGTGGCGCCGACCGCGATCAGCACGCGCGCCGCATCGGCATCGCCGGTCTGCGCCGCGATCATCAGCGGGGTATTACCCTGCCGATCCTTGATATTGGGCGATGCGCCTTTCTGGAGCAGGAAGACGAGCCAGGTTTCGTCATGCTTCTTGATGACGATGTGCAGCGCGGTCTCCCCGGTATTGGGGTCGCGCGTGTTGATGACCTGGTTTCCGGCCTTGTTGAGGATCGGAATCACCTTGTCGCCGTCACGGTCCTTCACGCCCTGCAGGAATGAGAAGCTGTCCGAAAACTGCGCCATCGCGGGTGCGGTGAGCGCGCAGGCCGCTGCGGCCATGACAAATCGGCCGAAGGGCCCCATATGATGCTCCCGTCACGCCGCCTCGCGCGGCTTTCGGATCCTCGGTAGCAAAGCATGATTGAGCGCGCCATGAACAAGCTCGTTTCCGCCGTCGCGCTGGGCGCGATGCTCGGCCTTGCCGCCTGCCATTCGGCGGGCCCGGATGCCAGACCGCCGCTCACCGGCGCGCGCATCGGCGGCCCCTTCACCCTGACGGACCAGGATGGGCACCCCTTCTCCAGCGCGTCGCTCAAGGGGCGGTATCCGATCATCTATTTCGGCTACACTTTCTGCCCCGATGTCTGCCCGACCGATATGCAGGTGCTGGCCAAGGGCCTGAAGCAATTGGAGCAGGAGGATCCCGTGCGCGCCGCCAAGGTGCAGCCGATCTTCATCACGGTCGATCCCGCCCGCGATACGCCGCCGGTGCTAAAGACCTTCGTCCGCGCCTTCAGCCCACGATTGATCGGTTTGACCGGCAGCGAGGCGCAGATCGCCGCCGTCGCCAAGGATTATGCCGCGCCGTTCAGCAAGCAGGCGCCGACGAAGGGTGCTACCGGCTACCTGATGCAGCACAGCACCGCCGCGATCCTGTTCGGCCCGGATGGCCAGCCGATCGCGCTGGTGCCGGTGGACGCCGATGCGGCGCAAGTGGCGGCGACGCTCAAGCAGTGGGTACGATGAACCGCTATTGGGAGGAAAAGCCGCTCGCCGCGATGGATCGCGGCGAATGGGAGGCACTGTGCGACGGCTGCGGCAAATGCTGCCTGCACAAGTTGGAAGACGAGGAAACCGGCGAGATCTACCCGACCAACGTCGCCTGTCGCCTGCTCGATCGCCGCAATGCCCGCTGCACCGATTACCGGAACCGCAAACGCTTCGTGCCCGATTGCGTGCAACTGACGCCCGCCAAGCTCGAAACACTGGACTGGCTGCCTTCCACCTGTGCCTATCGGCTGGTGGCCGAGGGACAGCCGCTGCCGGAATGGCACCATCTGATCAGCGGCGATCCCGAGAGCGTGCATCGTGCCGGCATCTCGACGCGCGGCTGGACGGTGAGCGAGGATGAGGCGGGCGAGCTTGAATTTCACCTGGTCGACCGCGCGCTCTGAGCTGAGCTTTTCGGGCGGCGGGCGGACGGCGGTGCTGCAGGTCCGCCGCTCCCCGCGCGCGCGATCGATGCGGCTGATCGTCGATCCGCGCGATGGCGCGGTGCGTCTCACGCTGCCGACGCGCGCCTCGCTCAAGCAGGCGATGGCCTGGGTCGAGAGCAAGCGCGGCTGGATCGAGGCGCAGCTCGGCGCATTGCCGGTGACGACGCCGCTGGCGCCGGGCGCGATCGTGCCGTTCGAGGGCAAGCCGCTGACCCTGGTGTGGGCGGCGGATCAGGGGCGCAAGGTGGCGATCGACGGCGATCGGCTGCTCGTCGGCGGTCCCGAGGCGCATCTGGCCGCGCGAACGCTGCGCTGGCTGCGGAGCGAGGCGCTGGAGCGGCTGGAGGACGAAACGCGATTCCTGGCCGGCAAGGCGGGGGTGACGATCGGCCGCGTCGGCATCGGCGATCCCAAGAGCCGCTGGGGCAGCTGCACCTCTTCCGGTGACATCCGCTACAGCTGGCGTCTGATCCTCGCCCCCGCCGAGGTGCGCATCGCCACGGTCGCGCATGAAGTGGCGCATCGCCTCCACATGCACCACGGCCCGGACTTCCATCGCGCCGTGGCGGAGTTGCTGGGGCACGAACCCAAGCAGGAACGCGGCTGGCTCAAGAAGCACGGCCATACGCTCCACGCTATCGGGCGCTAAAAGCCCCTCCCCTAAAGGGGAGGGGCTTGAGATCAGTGCGGCTGTTCTTGAGGCTGCGGCTGCCGCCGGTTGCCGAGCACTCCATCCAGCCATTTCTGATCGAGCTGCGGCGGCTTATCGCCATCGGACTGCCGCTGGCGCTGGGGCCGTTCGGCCGGCGGGCCGCGATCGTCAATCTCGTCCGGATTCTGAGGGGCGACATCCTCCTTGGGCGCGGGCTGATCGCCTTCCTGCGGCGCACCCTCATTCCCGAACGCCTGATCGGGATTGCCATAATATGCCTCATCGTCGGGCTCGAGCTGCCATTCGGGCAGCGTGACGTCGGTCTGGAATTTTTCGACCGGGCGCGGCTGCAGCGCGACTCGCATGTAAGCGGCAAAAGCCTGTGCCGGATTGCGGCCGCCCTGCATGCCCGGCACCGCTTTGGCATCGTCGCGGCCCATCCATACGCCGGTCGTCAGCCCTGACGAGAAGCCGAGGAACCAGCCATCCTTGTTGGAGGTGGTGGTGCCCGTCTTGCCCGCCACGGGGCGGCCGATCTGCGCGGCGCGCGCCGTGCCGGTGTTAACCGCGGTCTGGAGCAGATCGGTCATCTCGGCGGCGACATAGGGCGCGACCAGCACGCGCGGTTCGCCCGCATCATGCTGGTAGATCACCGTGCCGTCGGTGGTCGTCACCTTGAGGATGCCATAAGGCGTCACGGCATTGCCGTTGTTGGAAACGCTGGCGAAGGCGCGCGTCATGTCGATCAGCCGCACATCCGATGTGCCGAGCACCATCGAAGGGTGCGTGTTGATCGGGGTGGTGATGCCGAAGCGGTGCGCCATATTCGCGACCTGCTCGAAGCCGACGCGCTGGCCGAGCTTGGCCGCCACGGTGTTGATCGAAAGCGCAAAGGCGTTGCGCACGTCGATATCGCCGAGGAAGCGACGCGAGCTATTGCGCGGGCTCCAGCCGTCGATCGTGATCGGCTCGTCGGTCACCGGATCGCTGGGCTTCACGCCCGCTTCCAGCGCCGCCAGATAGACGAACAACTTGAACGACGATCCCGGCTGGCGCTGCGATTGCGTGGTGCGGTTGTAGATCGAGGTGACATAATCGGTGCCGCCGACCATCGCGCGCACCGCGCCGTCATTCTCCATCGAGATCAAGGCGCCCTGCAGATCCTTGGGCGTATTGGCGCGGATCGCGTCGTCCGCCGCCTTCTGCATCTTGAGGTCGAGCGTCGTCCAAACGTCGAGCGGCGCGGTCTGCTCGTCGACCAACGTATCGAGCTGGGCGAGTGCCCAATCGGTGAAATAGCGGACGCTGTTCTGCTTGGGCTCGGGCGCGAACTGCACCTGCTCGGGATGCGCGGCCTTGGCCTGCGCTGGCGTGATCGCGCCGGCATCCTGCATCACATCGAGCACGACATTGGCGCGATCGACCGAGGCCTGCGGATCGGCCGAGGGCGAATAATGCGATGGCGCCTTGACCAGGCCCGCGACGATCGCCGCCTCGGCCAGGCTCATATGATCGCCGGAATGGCCGAAGAACTTCCGGCTCGCGGCATCGACGCCATAGGAGCCGCCGCCGAAATAGACGCGGTTGAGGTAGAGCTCGAGAATCTGCTGCTTGGTGAACTTGCGCTCCAGCGCCAGCGCGATGATCGCCTCGCGCACCTTGCGGCCGTAATTATAGGCGCTCGACAGGAAGATGTTGCGCGCCAGCTGCTGGGTGATCGTCGAGGCGCCCTGCAGGCGGCGTCCCTCGGCCTTCAGCCGCCGCGCGACATAGACCGAGCGCGCGACACCAACCGGATCGATGCCCCAATGGCTGTAAAAGCGGCGATCCTCGACCGCGACGATCGCATCGCGCATCGTCGACGGGATTTTGTCATAGGTCAGCCAGTCGCCATAGCTCGGCCCGAGCGCGACGATCAACGTGCCGTCGGCGGCGTGGACGCGCACGGTCTGGCCGTTGGGCTTCTGCATCAGATCCTGGAAGCTCGGCAGCGTCGATGCGGTGACGAACACCGCGATGAGCAGCGCGACGATCGCCCCGAGCAGACCGAACAGCAGGATGCGCAGCGCGATCCGGATCATGCGGCGGATACGGCTGTCAGGGGCGGAGCGTCTGGGCGCGGGAGGTGTGGCGGCGGGCATGCGATGCGCGCCCCGATACAGGCAAAGGCGGGGTTGTCACAAGCTGCGGGCACAAGAGCCTTTTTAGCTGGCGCAGATGAACCGCACCCAAATCCTCCCGGTGCCGGAAAGTATCAATCGCGGGCGATTTTCATCGAAAAGCTGTGCGATTCGCCGGCGGGGATCGCGACAATTCCAGGCTTATCGAAAATGTCGCCAACAAACCCCTCCGGATCGGCGATCCCCGCCCACGGCTCGATGCAAAGATAGGGTGCGCCAGGTTTGGTCCAGATGCCGAGCTGGGGCAGATCCCATTCGACGCGCAGGCCGGGTGTGCCGGGTGCGCCATAGGCCAGCCCGCGCGCGTGCGGCGCATCGAGAATCACCGCATCGTCGGAGAAGAGATCGTCGCGGATCGTCAGCGTATCGCCTTCGATCGGGCTCGGCACCGGCGCCGGGCGGAGGAAGCCATCGCCATCGATACGGCGGATCGGCTCGGGCTCGACGGCATCGAAGCGGATGCGGTGATCGGCGCGCGCGCCGCTATAGGGCAGCGGCCAACGGAGCGCCGGGTGGAAGCCGAAGCTGGCCGGCATCGGCGTATCGCCGAGGTTGTGCGCGGTGGCGGTCAGCGTCAGCGCCTCGCCCTCGATCGCGAAACGGATGTCGAGCCGGAATGCGAAAGGGTAACTCTTGCGGGTTTCGTCGTCGTCGGCGAGGCTGAATGTGGCCGAGCCTTCGTCCTGAGCGATCACCGTGAAGTGCCGCCGCCGTGCGAAGCCGTGCTTGGCCATCGGATATTCTTTGCCATCGACGCGGATAACGCCGCCGTTCACGCAGCCGATCACCGGGAACAGGATCGGTGCGCGGCCGGTCCAGAAGGCCGGATCGCCATCCCAGAGCAAATCGCGTCCATCTGCATCGCGCAATGCGTGCAGCTCGGCACCGAGCGGGTTGATCTCGGCTGCGAGGCCAGCGCCTTTGATCGAAACTATCTCAGACATTTCCGCCTCCGTTCGCCCTGACCCTGTCGAAGGGCCGTACTTCTTTTAACGCGGGAATGAAGGGCAGTGCTTCGACAGGCTCAGCACGAACGGCTTTCAGCGGATCAAACGTCCAGATTTTCCACCGACAGCGCGTTTTCCTGGATGAACTCGCGCCGTGGTTCGACCACGTCGCCCATCAGCCGGGTGAAAATCTCGTCGGCCATATCGGCCTGCGCGACTTCGACGCGGAGCATCGAGCGGTTCGAAGGATCGAGCGTGGTTTCCCACAGCTGCTCGGCGTTCATTTCGCCAAGGCCCTTGTAGCGCGCGACGGCAAGGCCCTTGCGGCCGGCGACGAGGATCGCTTCCAGCAGCTCGGATGGGCGGGTGACGCGCTTGCCCTTGGGATCGGTGACGACGGCGGGCGTCTCCTCGTCTTCGACCGGGGTCTCGACTTTCTCGGCCCCACGCAACGCGACCAGCCGGGCCTCATGGGTGTAGGCCTCGGCCTGTTCGCCGGCGAGCGCGTGAAGGCGCAGCGCCTCGGCCGACTGTACCAATGCGGCATCGACGACATGATGATCGGTCACCCCGCGCCAGAGGCGCCGGGCATGGAAGCCGCCCTCGCCCGTCGCCTCGACCGTCCATTTGGCGTCGGGATCGGCGCGGTTGAGCCACGTCGCTACCTCGGGCGCGGCCGCCGCCTTGTCGCCGGCAGGATCGAAAGCGCCCGCCAGCGCCAGCGCCTCGATCAGCCCCAAATCATAACGGCGCGGCACATAGGCCATCAGCCGGCCCATGCGTTCGGCATGATCGACGAGGCTACGGAGATCCTCGCCCGCGCGATTGCCGTCGGCGCTCTCCAGCATCACGCCGTTGATCCCCGCATCGACCAGATAGGCGTCGAGGGCGGCGGCATCCTTGAGATAAACCTCCGACCGGCCTTTGGCGACTTTGAACAACGGGGGCTGCGCGATGTAGAGGTGCCCGCGATCGATGATCTCACGCATGTGGCGATAGAAAAAGGTCAGCAGCAGCGTGCGGATATGGGCGCCGTCGACATCGGCGTCCGTCATGATCACGATCTTATGATAGCGCAGCTTCTCGATATTGAAATCGTCGCGGCCGATGCCGGTGCCCATCGCCTGGATCAGCGTACCGACCTCCTTCGAGGACAGCATCCGATCGAAGCGCGCGCGTTCGACGTTGAGGATCTTGCCCTTCAAGGGCAGGATCGCCTGGATGTTGCGGTCGCGGCCCTGTTTGGCGGAGCCGCCGGCGGAATCACCCTCCACCAGGAACAGTTCGCACTTGGCGGGATCGCGCTCCTGGCAATCGGCAAGCTTGCCGGGGAGCGATGCGATATCCATCACCCCCTTGCGGCGGGTCAGCTCGCGCGCTTTCTTGGCCGCCTCACGCGCGGCGGCGGCGTCGATTACCTTCTGGATGATCGATTTGCCGTGGGCAGGATTCTCCTCGAGCCATTCGGCAAGCTTGTCGGCGATCAGGCTTTCGAGCGGCTGGCGCACCTCGGACGAAACGAGCTTGTCCTTGGTCTGCGACGAGAATTTGGGATCGGGCAGCTTGACCGAGACGATCGCGGTTAGCCCCTCGCGCATGTCATCGCCGGTGAGCGTCACCTTCTCCTTCTTCAACATGCCGCTCTTCTCGGCATAATTGTTGAGCGTGCGCGTCAGTGCGGCGCGGAAGGCGGCGAGGTGCGTACCGCCGTCGCGCTGCGGGATGTTGTTGGTGAACGGCAGGACGTTTTCGTAGTAAGAATCATTCCACTCCAGTGCGACATCGATGCCGACATCGTCGCGCTGGCCGTGGACAGCGATCGGATCGGGAAAGAGCGGCGATTTCGCGCGATCGAGGTACTTCACGAAGGCCGCGATGCCGCCTTCGTAGAACAGTTCGATCTCCTTGCGCTCGGCGTGGCGCGCATCGATCAGGAACAGGCGCACGCCGGAGTTCAGGAAGGCGAGTTCGCGATAGCGATGCTCTAGCTTCTCGAAATCGAACTCGGTGATCTTGAAGGTTTCAGGGGACGGCAGGAAGGTGACCCGGGTGCCCTTCTTGCCTGCGGGCGCCGGGCCGACCAGCTTGAGCGGGGCGACGGCATCGCCATGGGCGAAGCGCATATAATGCTCCTGCCCGTCCCGCCAGATCGTCAGATCGAGGAACTCGCTGAGCGCGTTGACCACGGACACGCCGACGCCGTGGAGCCCGCCCGAAACCTTGTAGGCATTGGCGTCATTGGTGTTGTCGAACTTACCGCCGGCATGGAGCTGTGTCATGATGACCTCGGCGGCGGAAACGCCTTCCTCGGCATGGATGCCGGTCGGGATGCCCCGGCCATTGTCCTCGACTGAAACCGATCCATCGGCATTCAGCTGGATGACGATCCGGTCGCAATGGCCCGCCAGCGCCTCGTCGATCGCATTGTCCGAAACCTCGAACACCATATGGTGGAGGCCCGAACCATCGTCGGTATCGCCGATATACATGCCGGGGCGCTTGCGCACCGCATCGAGGCCCTTGAGCACCTTGATGGAATCGGCGCCGTAAGCGTTCTGAGTAGGGTCTGTTGCCATAGCGAGCATATAGGGATTCGGGGCCCCAAACCCAAGCAAAATGGCAGGGCTCTTCGCTCGCTTCGGCTTCAGGCCGCGCCGGGCGGCTGGTAACGTATTTCGTGGCGCACGCCGCCATCGGACGTGGTGGTCAAATGCGCGCCGATCTGATGGACGAAGCGCTGCACGAGCCGCGTCCCCAGTCCACCGCCTTTATCCGGTTTTACGCCCGTAATCCCGCACCCGTCATCGCTGATAGTCAGCACCCATCCCGCGCTTTGCGCCTGCATCGAGACGCGGATCACGCCGGAGAGCGGCTCCGGATAGGCGTATTTTGCGCTATTGGTGACGAGTTCGCTGATCACGAAGCCGATCGGCACGATCTTGTCGGTCGGCAACGTAAGGTCGCCTGCCTCGCACGCCAGGGCGATGGCGCCGGGTCGATCAAAGGTCGATCCCAGATAGCCGCACAGTTCGCGGATATAGGCTGCCGCATCGATCTCGCGATCACCTTCGGTGTAAGCGAGCAGCGAATGGAGGTTGGCGAGAACCTGCACCCGCCGCTGCGCGGTTTTGAGCAGATCGCGCGCAAGCGGATCGGCCCCGGCTGCCTGAATGCCCAAAAAGCCCGCGATCATCTGAAAATTGTTCATCACGCGGTGGCTCATCTCCTTGAGCAATGCGTGGCGCTGCTCCTCAAGGCGATGCCGTTCGCTGACATCGACGAAGGTCTGCTGGAACAATGTATCGGACACGCGCGACACGCGGATGTTGAGCCAGCGGCCGGTGGCGCGGCTGCGAATGTCGAAGTCATGCATGATGCCGGTCTTCAGCACCTTTTCGGCGGTTTCGAACCAGCGCGGATCGATCGGCGGATAGATCGTGCTGACGGGCATCGACAGCATCTGCTCCCGCGTCGCCGCCGTCAGCTCGGCATGGGCGCGATTGACTTCCAGAACCTGATATTCGCCGACTTTCCCGTCCGCATCGAAAAGGGCTTCGCAAAGCGCGAGCCCGTCGCCGCTCGCCTGATAGATCGCTTCCAGGTTCCGGCGCGTCGCGCGCAGGCGATCGTCCTGATCCGCCAATTGGCGATCGAGCACGGCCTGTTCGTCACGCAGGGCCTGCGTTTGCTGGAGATCGGCGGCCCGTGCCTCCGCCATCGTCGCCGTGTCGCGCTTGAGGCGTTGGTAGCGCGCCGCCACCCAGAGCAGAAGCAGCAGCGCGAGCGTCGTCAGGACCAAGTTGACCGCATCGCCGGCGGTGTGGACCCGGACGCCGTTTCGAATGGGGACGAGCAAATACCAGGACAGGAGCTGGTAGCCCGCGATGACCATCACACCGGCGCGGCCGCCCGCCAGCAGTATGGCCAAGACGATCGCCGGTATGGCCAGCGGAAAGACGGTGGCCCCGGGGAACGCATGGGCCAGCAGCAGCCCTGCCCCGGCCGCGCCGATCACCAGCGGCACCGCGACGATCGCTTCGGCCATGAGGGGCGGCAGCCTGGACAGGCGCGAGGCGATTTCGAAGGGTTCAGGCCCCGGCATATCGCGTCACCCCCCGCCGCCCCTGCAGCACTCACGATCGCGATGTCTCTGCATTGGGGTGCCGGCGTCAAGCCCCGGGGGCCGAGGGTTGCAATGCGGTGCCTTTGGCGAGACCGTGCCAAAGGCACTCTGCGGGGTTGGCCGACGGCCATGTGCGGGTCAGACGGGCAGACGCTCTGCCGTTTCGATGCCCTCCGCGATGACGAGTGTATCGAGATCCTCCCACGTGCGGACCACCTTTTTGATGATCGCATGGCTGGCGGCTATCCTGATCGACCCCGCGCCGCTCCGAATCGGCGGCGATCTCTGATTTTCGACAACTTCACCGGTCAGCGCGTGAATTTGAGGCTTTGCGCGCGGCGCGCGCCATGCTCCATTCGGTCCGGTGACAAAGGGGTTCGGGCGATGCGGCCAGTGTGTTTCGGAATTTCGGCGATGGTTTTCCTGGTGCAGCCCTTGCTTGCCGCGCCGTCTTTCGCCCAGGCGTCTGCGCTTCGGCCCGATCAGGCCCGTTTCCGCGCGCTCTACAAGGAGATGGTGGAGACCGACACCTCGATCACCACCGGCAGCTGCACCGCGCTTGCCGACAAGATCGAGGGGCACCTCAAGCAAGCGGGTTATGGCGCGGACGCAATCACTCGCTACTCCGTGCCCGATCACCCGAAGGAGGGCGGGCTGGTCGTCATCCTGCCCGGCACATCCAAGACGCTGAAGCCGCTGTTGCTGCTCGGCCATATCGATGTCGTCGTCGCCAAGCGCGAGGATTGGACGCGCGATCCCTATACGCTGATCGAAGAGAACGGCTATTTCTACGGCCGCGGCACATCGGACATGAAGGCGATGGACGCGATCTGGCTGGATGCGATGATGCGCTTCAAGGAGCAGGGCTATAAGCCCAAGCGCACGATCAAGCTGGCTTATACCTGTGGCGAGGAGACGAGCTGGGCTTTCAACGGCGCGCACTGGCTGGCCGAAAACAAGCCCGATCTGATCGCCGCCGAATTCGCGCTCAACGAGGGCGGCGGTGGCCGCTCGGACGGTCACGGCAAGATCATCGTCGCCAACATGCACGTCGGCGAGAAAGCGGCGGAGAACTTCAAGCTCGAGACCTTCAACCCCGGCGGCCACAGCTCGGCGCCGGTGCCCGACAATGCGATCTACGAGCTTTCGGACGCGCTGCTGAAAGTGCGGGACTACGAATTTCCGATCCAGTTCAACGATGTCAGCCGCGCCTATTTCACCAAGGCGGGCGCGGCGCGGGGCGATGATCTCGGCAAGGCGATGATCGCACTGGCCAAAGATCCGGGCGACAAGGCCGCGGAGGCTACGGTCAATCAGGACAAGAGCCTGCATTCGATGCTGCGGACAACCTGCGTCGCGACGCTGATCGAGGGCGGCCATGCCAATAATGCGCTGCCCCAGCATGCCACCGCCACCGTCAATTGCCGTGTCGCGCCCGGCATGAGCGCGGAGCAGGCGCAGGCGGCGCTGGCGGCCGCGATCGGCGATCCCAAGGTGAAGATCACGCGGGAGGCGGCGCGTGGTCCGCTTGCCAAGCAGCCGCCGCTCGATCCCAAGGTGATCGGCCCGGCGGAGAAGCTTGTCGCCAAATATTATCCGGGCACGCCGCTGATCCCGGTGATGTCGACCGGCGCCACCGACGGCATCTTTCTGGAGGCGATCGGCATCCCATCTTATGGCCCCCCGGGCACCTATGGCGATCCGGACGGCAACGGCACGCACGGCCTGAACGAGCGTGCGATCGTCAAGGCGGTCTATACCGGGCGCGATCTGCTCACCGATCTGATCAAGGCCTATGCCGGCTGACGCGCGGCCATGAGGGATTCCCGCGGGAGTCGGCATGGTTTAGACTGCCGGGGATGACCGCGCCGCTTTCCATCACCCACTCGATCCTCGGCCAGCCATGGCGGTGGCGCGGCCGGGACGGTGAGGCGATGGATGCGGGCTTCGTCGCTGACGATCTCGTCGATCAATTGCTGATGGCGCGGGGTGTGGCCCGCGATGCGCTCGATCTCCATCGCACGCCGACGCTCCGGGGCTTCATGCCCAACCCCTCGATTTTCCGCGATATGGACGCCGCTGCCGAGCGCGTCGCCGCGGCGGTGATCGCGGGCGAACGGGTGACGGTGTTCGGCGATTATGATGTCGATGGCGCGACTTCGGCGGCATTGCTGATCCGCCTGCTGCGGTCGCTCGGCCTCGATCCGCAGGCTTATATCCCCGATCGCCTGCTCGAGGGCTACGGCCCGAGCGGCGATGCCCTGGTGAAGATCGCCGAGGGCGGCGCGCAGCTGGTGATCACCGTCGATTGCGGCGCACAGGCGTTCGAGGCCTTGGCGCAGGCGGCCGATGCCGGGCTCGACGTGATCGTCATCGATCACCACAAATGCACGACCGAGTTGCCGCGTACGCTGGCGCTGGTGAACCCCAACCGCCTCGATGAAGACGAAGGCGCCGCGCACGGCCATCTCGCGGCGGTCGGTGTGGCCTTCCTGCTCGGCGCGGCGCTGTTGCGGACGCTGCGTGCGCGGGGGTGGTTCGCGCCACGGGCCGAGCCGCCGCTGATGGAGCTGCTCGATCTCGTCGCGCTCGGCACTGTTTGCGATGTTGCGCAGCTCAAGGCCCTCAACCGCGCTTTCGTCGCCCAAGGGCTCAAGGTGATGCGTCAGCGCCGCAACATCGGCCTTGCCGCACTCGCCGAGAAGGCCGGGCTGACCGCGCCGGTGACCTGTACCGATCTCGGCTTCGCGCTGGGTCCGCGCATCAATGCCGGCGGGCGCGTCGGCAAATCCGATCTCGGCGTCCGCCTGCTGACCACCGAAGACGTGGCCGAGGCCGAAGCGATCGCTGCGGAACTCGATCGCCTGAATGGCGAGCGGCGCGCGATCGAGGCGGCGGTTAGCGAGATGGCCGATTCGCTGGCGGCGGCGCAGGGCAATCGCGCGGTGGTCGTCGTCGCGGCGGAGGGCTGGCATCCGGGCGTGATCGGCATCGTCGCGGGCCGTCTCAAGGAAAGGCTAGGCCGCCCGGCCTTGGTCATCGCGCTCGATGGTGAGATCGGCAAGGGCTCCGGGCGCTCGATTGCGGGGGTCGATCTCGGCGCGGCGGTGCTCGCCGCCAAGGATATGGGGCTGCTGATCGCGGGCGGCGGCCATGCGATGGCGGCAGGCGTCACCGTCGCCGCCGACAAGGTGGAGGCGCTCGCTGATTTCCTCGACCAGCGCCTCGCCGCCGATGTCGCTAGAGCGCGCGATGATCGCGCGCTTCTCTTCGATGCGGTGGTATCGGCGGGCGGTGTCGCCGCCACCCTGGTCGATGCACTGGAGGCGGGCGGCCCGTATGGCGCCGGCTGGCCGAGCCCCCGGGTCGCTGCCGGGCCGGTGCGCGTCGTGAAATGCGATATCGTCGGCAACGGCCATGTCCGCGCGATCGTGCAGGGCGAGGAGGGGCGGCCGATCAAGACGATTGCCTTCCGTCAGGCCGATAGCGCACTCGGGCAGGCGCTGCTCGGCGCGGGGCCGCATCGGCGGCTTTGGATCGCCGGCCGCGCCCGCCGCGATGCCTGGAGCGGGGGCGATGCCTGCGAACTGCATATCGACGACGCGGCGTGGGCCGATTGACCTGCGGGCTCCGCGCCCCTATCGGGCAGCCCTCGTTGCCATGGCCCCTTCGTCTAGCGGTCCAGGACGCGGCCCTTTCACGGCTGAAACACGGGTTCGATTCCCGTAGGGGTCACCATCGGCGGCGGACATGAAAAAGCCCGCGATCCATTACGGGATCGCGGGCTTTTCTGTGACCGGCCTAAATCAGTTGGTGGCGGCGCCGGTGGCGGGCAGATGCGCCATCGCGCTGGCAACCGCATTATCGCGGCAGCGGCTATATTCGATCTGATCGAACTTATTCCACAGGCCGTCCTTGGTGCAGACGCTATCGGCAGCAGCGGCGACACGGCGCTGAAGACGCGCGAAATCGCGGCCATCGCCCAGATTGAGGCCGCGCGTCGAGATCGCCACCGTCCGGGTGGTCGTGCCGGCGCTGTGGTTCGACGTCACCACGGTTTCATCATGCGTCTGCGCAAAGGCGGGTGCCGCGGAAAGCAGCAAGGCAGCCGGCAAGATCAAGCTCCGCATCGGGGAGCGCGAAAGCTTAGACATCCTATTCTCCTACGTGGCGCCGATCGTTGCCGGAGCCGTTATCGGGCTTGATCGCCCGTATCGCTCACATAGGCCCGAAAGCGGACCTATGCAATATGCTGCAGGTGTGTTGCGCAGCAAATATTGCTGGGAACAACGCAGTGATTCAGCGGTTTTCCGCCGTTGGCTTATCGCGGTGCGATGTTGGCCGCTTCGGGATGACGCGCGACATAGGCGGCGACAAAGGCGCAAAGCGGCTCGATCTTCAGGCCTTTTGCCCGCACATCGGCCAGGGCGCCCGCGATCAGGCGGCTGGCGATACCCTGCCCCTGTAACGCATCGGGCACCTTGGTGTGCGTGAAAACCACAACGTCGCCCTCGCGATGATAGGCCGCGATCGCCGTCTGGCCGTCCACGTCGAGCTCGTACCGCTGCGCCGCTTCATTGTCGCGGACCGCGCTCACCGCCCGTCGCGCCGGCCGAGCAGACGCAAGCGCAGCGCATTGAGCTTGATGAAGCCCGCCGCATCGCGTTGATCGTAAGCGCCCTGATCGTCCTCGAACGTCACCACCTTCTCCGAATAGAGCGTAAAGGGCGATTTGCGGCCGACGACGCTGACCGAGCCCTTGTAAAGCTTGAGCCGGACGGTGCCCGTCACCTTTTCCTGGCTGTGATCGATCGCCGCCTGCAGCATCTCGCGCTCGGGCGAGAACCAGAAACCGTTGTAGATCAGCTCGGCATAACGCGGCGCGAGTTCGTCCTTGAGGTGCGCGGCGCCGCGATCGAGCGTGATCTGTTCGATGCCACGGTGCGCGAGATGATAGATGGTCCCGCCCGGTGTCTCATACATGCCGCGCGACTTCATCCCGACGAAGCGGTTTTCGACCAGATCGAGCCGACCGATTCCGTGCGTCTTGCCCAGTTCGTTAAGCTTGGTCAGCAGATCGGCCGGGCCATAGCCGACGCCGTCGATCGCCACCGCATCGCCGCGCTCGAAATCCACGGTGATGATCTCGGGCGTGTTGGGTGCATCCTCGGGATTGTCGGTGCGCGAATAGACATAGTCCGGCACCTCCTCCCACGGATCCTCCAGCACCTTGCCCTCGGACGAGGTGTGCAGAAGGTTGGCGTCGGTCGAGAAAGGCGATTCGCCGCGCTTATCCTTGGCGACCGGGATCTGATGCTGTTCTGCGAACTCGATCAGCCGGGTGCGGCTGGTGAGATCCCATTCCCGCCACGGCGCGATCACGCGGATGTCGGGCGCCAGCGCATAATAGCCGAGCTCGAAGCGGACCTGATCGTTGCCCTTGCCGGTGGCGCCATGAGAAACGGCATCGGCGCCGACCGCCCTCGCGATCTCGATCTGGCGCTTGGCGATCAAGGGGCGGGCGATCGAGGTGCCGAGCAGGTATAGCCCCTCATATAGCGCGTTGGCGCGCATCATCGGCATGACATAATCGCGGACGAATTCGTCGCGCAGATCATCGATGAAGATATGCTCGGGCTTCACGCCCATCAGCTCGGCCTTGGCGCGGGCCGGCTCCAGCTCCTCGCCCTGGCCGAGATCGGCGGTGAAGGTGACAACCTCGCAGGCGTAGGTCTCCTTCAGCCATTTCAGGATTACGCTCGTATCGAGCCCGCCCGAATAGGCCAGTACCACGCGCTTCACGTCGCTCATTGCGTCACCACACTCCAGGGAATCGGCGCCCGTCTAGCGGGAACGATGCGGCTTTGCAGCCCCGCACGCATGTCAGGGCGGAAACATGCGTGTCTTTCGAGACCAACGGGCGCAACATGACTCGCCGAGAAGAGCGAAGTTGCCGCAACATGCGGACGAAGAAACAGGAGAAGATATGAAGCTGCTGCTGACAGGCGCCGCGCTGGCAAGCCTCTGCGCCGCCCCGCTATTCGCCCAGGACGCTCCACCGCCGCCGCCACCGGGGATGCACGGGATGCATGGACGGATGGCCGAGATGAAGCCGATCACCAAGGCCGAGGCGATGGCGATGGTCGCCCGGCATTTCGCCGAGCTCGATCTCAATCATGACGGCAAGGTCACGCTGCACGAGATCGAGACCTTCAAGAAGAATGCGATGGATGCGCGCTTCAAGGAGCATCGCGATCGGGAATTCGCGAAGCTCGATACCAATCATGACGGCAGCATTTCCAAGGCCGAATTCGATACGCCGCCGCAGCCGGGCGGCCCCGATCGCGGCCCGCCCCCGCCCCCGCCGGGCGACCATGAAAAGGGCCCGATGCATGGCATGGGCATGATGATGCTGTTCAGCCCGCACACCTTCGACAAGATCGACGCCAATCACGACGGCGCGATCACGCTGGCCGAGGCACAGGCCGCTGCTTCCTCTTTCTTCGACAAGATCGATGCCAATCATGACGGCACGATCACGCCCGACGAGATCCGGGGTATGTGGGGGATGCATCGTCCGGGTGGTCCAGGCCGCCCCGGCGAGCATCGACCGGGCGGTCCCGGGGGCGACATGCCACCGCCGCCACCGCGGGGCTGACCCGCGCACCTTATTCGCCGGCGCGCTCAAATTCCTTCCCCGCCATTTCCGCCATGTGCGGGGATGGCGGGTGCGGTACATCGAGCAGTGCCTGTTCCTCCGCGATCATATAATCGCGGGTGATCGGCAGCGCGCGGCGGCTGCGGACATATTGCACCTGAAAGTTGACCATCTCGCCATTGGTGAAGCCGGTCAGCGCCCCGGCCAGATAGAATTCCCACATGCGGTAGAATCGCTCGTCATACATCGCGACGATCTCGGCCTGATGCGCTTGCGTGCGGCGCAGCCACTGTTCCAGCGTATAGGCATAATGGAGGCGCAGCGTCTCGACATCGGCGGTCAGCAGCCCGTTATGTTCGGCCGCCTCACAGATTTCGGAGAGCGTGGGGATATAGCCGCCGGGGAAGATATATTTGGTCGTCCACTTGTCGGCGGAGCGTTTCGGCCCGATCCGGCCGATCGTATGCAGCAGCATCACGCCATCGGGCGCCAGCAATGACCGGCACTTGGCCGCGAACGTACTAAAATGCGCAGGCCCGACATGCTCGTACATGCCGACCGAGACGATGCGATCGAACGGCCCCTGGACAGTGCGGTAATCGGTGAGCTCGAAGCGCACCTTGTCCGCGACCCCAGCTTGCTCGGCGCGCCGGCGCGCGATCTTGAGCTGCTCTTCGGAAAGCGTGATGCCCAGCACGTCGGCGCCGGTCTTCTGGTGAATATACAGGGCCATGCCGCCCCAGCCGCAGCCGATATCCAGCACCTTGTGGCCGGGCCCGATCGCAAGCTTTGCAACGATATGCGCCTTCTTGTCGGTCTGCGCCTGGTCGAGGCTCTCGGTAGCCGGATCGCCCGTCCAGTAAGCGCAGCTATACTGCCGATCCTTGTCTAGGAAGAGATCGTAGAGCTTGGCCGAAAGATCATAATGGTGCGCGACGTTGCGCCGGGACGCGCGCTCATGGTTTCGCTTGCGCAGCCAGCTCGCCAGCCATTCGGGCGGCCGGATGCGCGCTTCCAGTTCGGTGCGCTCGCCAAAAATTTCGTAGCGCGCGTTCCAGGTGATCAGATCGATCAGATCAAGGATATCGCCCTGCTCCATCACGAACGTGCCGTCCATATAGGCTTCGCCCGCGCCGAGGCTGGGGTTGAGCAGGATACGGAGCGGCGTGCGCGGATCGGTAAGGCGGACCACGATCGGCGCGCGATCGGGTGACGGTTTGCCGAAGCGGTGGGTCTTGCCGTCCGCTGTGATGAAAGTGAGTTCGCCTTCCCGGATCAGCTTGTCGAAAAGCCTGTCGAACGCCCGCATCTTCGCCGCTCTGTCGTTTCTTTATACCGCCGCCAGCGCCTTTTCGGCGGCGTCCCGATCCCGTTGCGCCCGGCTCTTCTTTTCGGAGGCCGTCTTCAATTGTCCGCAGGCGGCGCCGATGTCGCGGCCGCGCGGGGTCCGCACCGGCGCTGAAATGCCGCCCTCGAACACGATGTTCGAGAAGGATCGCACCCGATCGGCTGGCGAGGTTTCGTAATGGCTGCCCGGCCAGGGGTTGAAGGGGATCAGATTGACCTTGGCCGGCAACTTATACTTGCGCAGCAGCCGGACCAGCTCACGCGCATCGGCATCGCTGTCGTTCTTATCCTTGATCATCACATATTCGAAGGTGATGCGTCGGGCATTGTTCGCGCCGGGGTAAGCCGCGCACGCCTCCAGCAGCTGCTCGATGCCATATTTCCTGTTGAGCGGCACCAGTTCGTCGCGCACCGCCTTGGTCACCGCGTGCAGCGACACCGCGAGATTGACGCCGATCTCCTCGCCCGCGCGAGCCATCATCGGCACCACCCCGCTGGTCGAAAGCGTAATCCGCCGCTTGGAGAGCGCCAGCCCGTCGCCGTCCATGATCAGCTTGAGCGCATCGCGGACAGCCTCGAAATTGTAGAGTGGCTCGCCCATTCCCATCATCACGATATTGGTGAGAAGGCGACCGTCGGGCTGGCTCGGCCATTCGCCCAGCGCATCGCGCGCCAGCATCACCTGGCCGACGATCTCGCCGGCGGTGAGATTGCGCACCAGCCGCATCGTGCCGGTGTGGCAGAAGCTGCAGGTCAAGGTGCAGCCGACCTGGCTGGAAACGCACAAGGTGCCCCGATCGGCATCGGGGATGAACACCATCTCATAATCCTGGCCGTCATCGGACCGCAGCAGCCATTTGCGCGTGCCGTCGGTGGATACCTGCGCCTCGACCACCTCGGGCCGCCCGATCACGAAGCGCTCGGCAAGCCACGGGTGCATCGTTTTCGAGATATCGCTCATCACCGAAAAGTCGCTGGCACCGCGATTGTAGATCCAATGCCACAGCTGCTTGGCGCGCAGCTTGGCCTGCTTAGCGTCGAGCCCAGCTTCGGCCAGCAGTTGGCGCATCGCCTCCTTGGGCTGCCCGAGCAGATCGATACGCCCATCCTCGCGCGGGGTAACCGCACGCGGCACGGGCACCGGATCGATCAGACCGGGGGAAGACATCAGCGCATTCATGATCCCCGCCCCGTAAGCGCAAACTCCCGATTTTTCCAGCGCGGCTGTGGATAGCGCTCAACAAGCCTCTGGCGGAGGGCGAAGCCCGCGCTATAACCGGTGTCCAATGCGAGCACGGGGCATCCAATGAAGGCGACGATCGAGCGGGCGACCCTCCTGAAGGCGCTTAGCCACGTCCAATCGGTGGTCGAACGACGGAACACCATTCCGATCCTCTCCAACGTCCTGTTGGAGGCGACCGCGGACGGCGCGCTCAAGCTGATGGCGACCGATCTCGATCTTCAGTTCGTCGAGACGATTTCGGCGCAGGTCGAGACGCCCGGCGCGACGACCGTGCCCGCGCACACCCTCTTCGACATCGCCCGTAAGCTGCAGGAGGGCAGCCAGGTCCAGCTGACCGCGGCCGAGGGCAAGATGCTGGTGACGGCCGCGCGCTCGCGCTTTAACCTGCAGACGCTGCCGCGCGATGACTTCCCGGTGATCGCCGAGGGCGAACTGCCCACCAAGTTCGAGCTGCCCGCCGAAACGCTTAAGCAGATCGTCGACAAGACGCGCTTCGCCATCTCCACCGAAGAGACGCGCTACTATCTCAATGGCATCTTCCTGCACGTCTCGGACGATGCCACGCCGGTACTCAAGGCCGCCGCCACCGATGGCCACCGCCTTGCCCGCGTCACCGTACCCCGCCCGGACGGCGCCGAGGGCATGCCTGATGTCATCATTCCCCGGAAGTGCGTCGGCGAACTGCGCAAATTGCTCGATGAGGTCGATGGCTCGGTTGAGGTCTCGCTGTCGCCGACCAAGATCCGCTTCGTGCTCGGCACCGCGATCCTGACGTCGAAGCTGATCGACGGCACCTTCCCCGATTACAATCGCGTCATCCCGACCGGCAACGATAAGCTGCTCAAGATCGATCCGCGCAGCTTTGAGGACGGCGTCGATCGCGTCGCCACCATCGCCAGCGAGAAGACCCGCGCGGTGAAGATGAGCCTCGACCGCGACAAGATCACGCTCTCGGTGACCAGCCCCGAAAATGGCACCGCCGCCGAGGAAGTGCCCGGCGACTATGCCAGCACCAGCTTCGATATCGGCTTCAACGCCCGCTACCTGCTCGACATCCTCGGCCAGATCGAAGGCGACACCTGCGAAGTCCACCTCGCCGATGCTGCCGCGCCCACGCTGATCCGCGAGAACGACAAGGCCCCGGCGCTGTACGTGCTGATGCCGATGCGGGTGTGACCGTTCGGGCCGAAGTGATACTTCGGCCCGCTTCATGGTCATACTAACCCGCCTCACCCTCACCAATTTCCGCAACCACTCGCAGGCGCTGATCGCGCCCGGCGCGGGCTTCGTTGTGCTGACAGGGGAGAATGGGGCGGGGAAGACCAATGTGTTGGAGGCGGTTTCGCTGCTGACGCCAGGGCGGGGGCTGCGGGGTAGCGCGCTCGGGGAGATGGCGCGGAGCGAGGGGCCGGGCGGCTTCGGGATCGCGGCCGATCTGGTAGGCGGCGCGACGATCGGCACCGGAACCCTGGCGGCGGCGCCTGAGCGGCGGCAGGTGCGGATAAACGGCGCCGTCGCCAGCGCGGCGGCATTGGGCGAATGGCTGGCGGTCTTGTGGCTGACGCCGCAGATGGACCGGCTGTTCGCGGAGGGCGCGAGCGCGAGGCGACGGTTCCTCGATCGGCTGGTGCTGGCGCGCGAACCGGGACATGCCGGGCACGCCAATCGCTATGAGGCGGCGATGCGCGCGCGCAACAAGCTGCTTGCCGAGCCGGAAGGGGCCGATTCCGCCTGGCTGACGGCGCTGGAAGCGGGAATGGCGGAGCATGGCATCGCCATCGCCGAAGCGCGCGCGCGGACGGTCAAGCGGCTGGCGGTGCGGCTGGCCGATCAGCCCGTGGGCCCCTTCGCGCGGGCTGGGCTGGTGCTGGAGGGCTGGCTTCCGGTTAGCGGGGGAGCGCTCAAGGCCGAGCTGCGCGCAGGCCGCGGGCGCGATGCCGCGGCGGGCCGCGCGCTGGCAGGGCCGCATCGTACCGATCTTGCCGTCATACACCTCGATAAAGCGCAGCTCGCCGCGCGCTGCTCGACGGGGGAGCAGAAGGCGCTGCTGCTCGGCATCGTCCTGGCCCACGCCGATCTCGTCGCCGAGGATCGAGGACAGCGGCCGATCCTGTTGCTGGACGAGGTCGCCGCCCACCTCGATCCCGCGCGCCGCGCCGCTTTGTTCGCTCGCCTGGCTACAGCCGGCGGTCAGGTCTGGATGACCGGCACCGAGCCGGAGCTGTTCGGCGCCCTACCCGAACCGGCGACGCACGTGCGTGTCACGGACGGACACATTCTCGCCTGAGCCGCAGGATCAGGAAAAGAGCCGCGCCAAGCCATAAAAGAGCGCGCCGATCGCCGCAGCGGCTGGGAGCGTGATCACCCAGGCGACGACGATGCTGGAGGCGACGTTCCACCGCACCGCGCTCATCCGCTTGGCCGCGCCCACGCCGACGATCGCGCCGGTGATCGTGTGCGTCGTCGAAACCGGGATGCCGCCGATGTTGGCGAGAAACAGCGTGATCGCGCCGCCCGTTTCCGCGCAAAAGCCCTGGCGCGGAGTGAGGCGCGTGATCTTCGATCCCATCGTGTGGATGATCCGCCAGCCGCCGAACAAGGTGCCGACACCCATCGCCGCCTGGCAGCAGATCACCACCCAGGTTGGGATGTGGAATGCGCCGTGGAGCATGCCCTGCGAATAGAGCAGCACGGTGATGATCCCCATCGTCTTCTGAGCATCGTTGCCGCCGTGGCCGAGCGAATAAGCGGCCGCCGAGATCAATTGCAGCTTGCGGAAAGTGCGATCGGCGATCGCGGGGGTGTTCTTGCGCGCCAGCCAGCTGGTGATCAGCACCATGATCAGCGCGAGTACGAGCCCCACCGCGGGGGACACGACGATCGCGCCCGCCGTCTTGAGGACGCCGGACCAGACGATCGCGCTGGTGCCCGCCTTGGCGAGGCCGGCGCCGATCAGGCCGCCCACCAGGGCGTGGCTGGAGGAGGAGGGGATGCCGAGCCCCCAGGTGATCAGATTCCAGCTGATCGCGCCCATCAGCGCGCCGAACACCACCTGCGCATCGACGATATCGGCCGAGATCGTGCCCTTGCCGATCGTGTAGGCAACGCTGTGACTGAAGACCATGAAGGCGATGAAATTGAAGAAAGCCGCCCAGAACACCGCGACCTGCGGCGAAAGCACGCGGGTCGAAACCACCGTCGCGATCGAATTGGCGGCATCGTGCAGGCCGTTCAGGAAATCGAACAGCAGCGCGATCCCGATCAGCCCGATCAGGATGGGAAGCGAAACCAGCATCAGGCGTGATCGAGCACGAGACCCTGGATCTCGTTGGCGACATCCTCGAAGCGATCGACGATCCGCTCCAGATGGCTGTAGATTTCGCGGCCGACGATGAACGCCATCACATCCTTGGCGCCCGTTTCCTTGTAGAGCGCCTTGATGCCGGCATCGTGGATATCGTCGGCGGTGCCTTCGATCTGAACGAGCCGCGCCGTGAGCTCCAATATCCGCGTCTGGTTGTCGCCGATCGACCGCAGCAGCGGCAGCACTTCGGCCAGCACGCGGGCCGCCTCCACGATGATCCCGCTCATATCGCGCATCTGCGGCTCGAACACATCGATCTCGAACAGGGTGATCGCCTTCGCGGTGGCGTTCATCTGATCGATCGCGTCATCCATCACGCTGATCAGCCCCGAGATGGCCGTGCGATCGAATGGGGTGATCAGGATTTTGCGCACGTCCTGCAGCACGGTGCGCGTGATATCGTCGGCATCATGCTCGCGATCGTGGATCGTGCGGACATGCTCGGCCACGTTCGGCCCGCCCTGCAGCAGCCGCGCGAGCGCGTCCGCGCCCGCGACCAGCGTCACCGCATGTTCTTCGAACAGCTCGAAGAAACGCCCCTGCTTGGGCATCAGCGCCTGGAACCAGCGCATCATTGCAAACTTCTCCCCGCTCTTCGTTCGCATCCATGACGAAAGCCGCTCGACCCGTCCAGCGACCGGCCCCGGCTCGCGAAAGCCGGCGATCAGCCGTTTGAGATCAGGCTCCTCCACCGCCTCCGAAGCCGGCTGAAGGCGGAACCAGCGCGTTTCCCGCTCGTCGCTTTCGGGCCAATCCTCGGCCTGCTGCGTTACGGCTAGCGGATAGACTGTGACGGTTGTGTGACGGAGGGTGCCATCGCGCTTGCGCTTCAGATATTCATAGGCGCCGATCGGGGCCGGGCACATGATGCCGCTGACGCCGGCTTCCTCATAAGCCTCGTGCGCCGCCGCCTCGTAAGGGGGCAGGCCGCGGATCGTATTGCCCTTGGGTACGACCCATCGCCGCGTTTCCCGCGAGGTAACGAGCATGACCTCGATCGCGCCCGATGGGACGGTCCGATAGGGGAGGGCGGCAATCTGGCGAATGACAGGCTCCTTAAATTCTGCCGGACTCTAGCCATTGCTTGCCCCTTGACCAGCCCTGTGCTGCAAGCGCGGGCGTGATTCAGGCCGCGCTCCATCATCTGACGTCGTATCGCTACGATCACCCGGTGATGCTGGGCCCGCAGACGATCCGCCTACGCCCGGCGCCGCACAGCCGGACGGGGGTGCCCAATTATTCGCTGACCATCCTGCCGGAGAATCATTTCCTCAACTGGCAGCAGGATCCGCATGGCAATTGGCTGGCGCGGATCGTCATTCCCGATCCGACGACCGAATTCCGCGTCACCGTCGATCTGATCGCCGACCTCACGGTGATCAACCCGTTCGATTTCTTCGTCGAGGAATATGCCACGCAGCGGCCGTTCGCCTACGTGCCGCAGCTCTCCGCCGATCTCAGCCCTTATTTCGAGACCGAGCCGCAGGGTCCGAAGTTCGAAGCGCTGGTCGATCGCTTCCGCGGCGTCGAGATGGGGACGATCGATTTCCTCGTCGCGCTCAATCAGGCGGTGAATGCCGAGGTCGGCTATATCATCCGGCTCGAGCCCGGCATTCAGACGCCCGAGGAGACATTGGAGATCGGCACCGGATCGTGCCGCGATTCGGGCTGGATGCTGGTGCAGTTGCTGCGCCGCTGCGGCTTCGCGGCGCGGTTCGTCTCGGGCTATTCGATCCAGTTGGTGCCCGACGTCATCCCCACCGAGGGACCGAAAGGCGTCGCGCAGGACGTTTGCGATCTTCATGCCTGGGCCGAGGCCTATATTCCGGGCGCGGGCTGGGTGGGGATGGACCCGACCTCCGGCCTGTTCGCGGGCGAAGGCCATATCCCGCTGTGCGCCACTCCCCACTACCGATCGGCCACCCCGATCGAAGGCGCGCTGCTGGAGCCGGCGCAGACCGACTTCGGCTTCGCGATGGACGTGCAGCGGATCGCCGAGGCGGTGCGCATCACCAAGCCCTTCACCGATGCCCGCTGGCAGGCGCTGGACGATCTTGGCCACAAGGTCGATGCCGACCTGCAGGCGCAAGACGTACGGCTGACCACCGGCGGCGAACCGACATTCCTCGCGGTTGACGATCCCGAAGCGCCCGAGTGGAACGCCGATGCGGTGGGGCCGACCAAGGCGGGCTATGCCGATCGCCTGATCCGCCGGATGCGCGAGAAGTTCGCGCCGGGCGGGCTGCTCCATCATGGTCAGGGCAAATGGTATCCTGGCGAGAGCCTGCCGCGCTGGGGCTATTCGGTCTACTGGCGCGAGGATGGCGTGCCCGTGTGGCGGGACGCCGGGCTGATCGCCTTCGATGGCGGCACCGAGACCACGCAGCTCGATGTCGAGGCTGCGGAACGCTTCCTGACCGCGATCGCGGCGACGCTCGATGTGCCGGCGGAGAATGTCCAGCCGGCGTTCGAGGATCCGGTGGAATGGTCGCTCAAGGAAGCCGATTTGCCGCCCAACACCGATCCCACCGCGCCCGAGATCGACGATCCCGAAGTGCGGGCGCGGATGGTCAAGGCGTTCGAGCATGGCCTGTCCCGTCCCGTGGGTTACGTGCTGCCGATCCAGGCCTGGCAGGCCGCGAGCGCGCCGGAGCCGCGCCGCTGGCAGAGCGAGCAATGGCGGGTGCGGCGCGGGCGGCTGTTCCTCGTGCCCGGCGACAGCGCGGTCGGCTATCGCCTGCCGCTCGGCTCGCTGCCCTTCGTGCCGCCGTCAGACTATCCATACAGCCATGTCCGCGACACGACCGAGGCGCGTGATGCGCTGCCCGATTTTCGCCAGCGCCCGCTGACGCCCGCGGAGACCGCCGGCGCGGTGGCCGACCAACGCCATGAGTCGGTCGCCCCCGCCGCCGGGTCCGGCGCGCAGGAGCGGGTCGAGCAGCACATCATCGAGGGTGCGGTGCGCACCGCGATGACGGTAGAGCCGCGCGGGAATTATGTCGCCGTCTTCCTGCCGCCGACCGAGAAGCTCGAAGACTATCTCGACCTGATCGCTGCCGTCGAGCGTACCGCCGAGCAGACACGCATTCCGGTTCGCATCGAAGGCTATGCTCCGCCGCCCGATCCACGCCTCAAGGTGCTCAAGATCACCCCCGATCCGGGTGTGGTCGAGGTCAACGTCCAGCCGACCTCGACGTGGGACGAGACCGTCGATCTCACTACTGCGCTGTATGACATGGCGCGCGCGGAGAAGCTCACCGCCGACAAATTCCTTGTCGACGGCCGCTCGATCGGCACCGGCGGCGGCAACCATCTCGTGCTCGGCGGGCGCTCGGTGCTCGATTCGCCCTTCATCCGCCGGCCGGACATGCTCAAGAGCTTCGTGCTCTACTGGCAACGCCATCCCTCGCTCAGCTATCTTTTCTCCGGCCTGTTCATCGGTCCGACCAGCCAGGCGCCGCGGATCGACGAAGCACGCCATGATGGCCTGTTCGAATTGGAAGTCGCGCTGGCGCAAGTGCCGATGCCGGGCCAAGGCGAGGCTCCACCGCCGTGGCTGGTCGATCGCCTGTTCCGTAACCTGCTGGTCGATGTCACGGGTAACACCCACCGCACCGAAATCTGCATCGATAAGCTCTTCTCGCCCGATGGCCCGACCGGGCGCCTCGGCCTCGTCGAATTCCGCGGCTTCGAGATGCCGCCCGAAGCCAAGATAAGCCTTGCCCAGCAACTGTTGCTGCGCGCGATGACCGCTTGGTTCTGGCGCGAGCCGCAGCAGGGCGGGTTCGTCCGCTGGGGGACAACGCTGCACGATCGTTTCCTGCTCGGCCATTTCGTCTGGGCCGATTTTCTCGAGGTGCTGGGCGATCTGCGCGCGGCTGGCTACGACTTTGATCCGGCGTGGTTCGAGGCGCAGCGCCAGTTCCGCTTCCCGGTTCATGGCAGCATCACGGCGGGCGGTGTTACCTTGGAGGTCAGCCATGCGCTGGAGCCCTGGCCGGTGCTCGGCGAGACCGGCGCGATCGGCGGCACGGTGCGCTATGTCGACAGCTCGACCGAGCGGCTGCAACTGCGCGCAACCGGCCTCGTTCCCGGTCGACACATCATTGCTGCCAACGGCCGCGCCGTGCCGATGACGGCAACGGCGACGCCCGGAGAGGCGGTCGGTGGCGTGCGCTACAAGGCTTGGGAGCCCGCGAACTGCCTGCATCCCAAGCTGCCCGCCAATGCGCCGATCACGTTCGATGTGCTCGATGTCTGGAACGGGCGATCGCTGGGCGGCTGCGTCTATCATGTCGGCCATCCGGGTGGGCGCCATTACGAGCATGTTCCGGTCAACGATTATGAGGCCGAGGCGCGGCGCAAGGTCCGGTTCGAGGAGATGGGACACACGCCGGGGACCATCACGATGCCGCCGCCCGAACGGCCGGGCGATTTCCCGATGACGCTCGATTTGAGAAGGCCCGTGGGGTTGTGAGGGGTAGTACATCTTTAGTCCCTCCCCTTCAGGGGAGGAGTTGGGGTGGGGCCTCTCCACTCGCATCGCGGCTCCGGGTTCTTGCCCGACTCCCCCACCCCAACCCCTCCCCTGAAGGGGAGGGGCTTTAAAAATGTCCGGGGGGACCAACATGGCGCAGCTGCCGGGCATGCCTTCATGGGGGCAGGGCTGGCTGGATGCCTATCTCGCGCAGGCCGATCGCGGTGATGTCGTGCGTGGCGATGTCGGCCGGGGAGCGCGCTGGTGGCACCATTTGTTTGACGGCGTCGCCACCCTAACCGAGGGGCGCCTGCAGCGGCTGCAGGATCGTGTCGGGCGGCAGGTCGATGAGATCGGCACCGCCTTCCGCCTGCCCGGCGACAGCGTCGAGCGGCGCTGGCAATCCTCGGCGTTACCGCTGCTGATCGGCGAGGATGAGTGGCAACGCATCGCCATCGGCGTCTCCCAGCGCGCCGAACTGATGGAGCGCGTGCTCGGCGATATCTACGGGCCTGCCGAGCTGGTTTCGAGCGGGGCGCTGCCCGCCGCGCTGGCCACGGGCTCTCCGCATTTCTGGCGCGCGATGATCGGCATGCCGCCGCCGGGCGGCCATCGGCTGCACATCTATGCGGTCGATCTTGCGCGCGGGCCCGATGGCGAGTGGCGCGTGCTGGCCGATCACACGCGCGCTCCGATCGGGGCGGGCTATGCTCTGGAAAATCGCCTCGCTTCCAGCCGCGTGATGGGGGCGCTGCAGACGCGGCTCAACATCCAGCGCCTCGCCGCCTTCTTCGCGGCCTTCCGCGAGGGACTGGCGGCGAGCTGCCGCCGCGCCAATCCGCGAATCGGGCTGCTGACGCCCGGCCGTTACAATCCCAGCTATGCCGAACAGGCCCATCTGGCGCGTTATCTCGGCCTGCTGCTGGTCGAGGGCGACGATCTCGCGGTGCGCGGCGATGAGCTTTTTGTTCGCACGATCGAGGGGCTCAAACGGATCGATGGCCTGTGGCGCCGCATCGATACGCGCTTCCTCGATCCGCTGGCCTTCGACAATAGCTCGCGGATCGGCGTGCCGGGGCTGATGGATGTGCTCGCCAACGGCAATGCGGTGATCGCCAACTTGCCCGGCGCCGGGCTGGCCGAATCCCCGGCGATGGCGGCCTTCCTGCCGGCACTGTCGCGGCGTCTGCTCGGCGAAGAATTGAAGCTGCCCAATATCGCCACCTGGTGGTGCGGGCAGCAGGGGCCGTGCGCGGAGATGGTGGCGCAGCTCGATGAATTGCTGGTCACGCCCGCCTTCGGGCGCGAGCTGCCCGGGCTGACGGCGAGCGGCGTGCTGGCGGGCAACCTCAGCTTCGAAGCGCGGCAGGAGTTGATCGCCGCGATCGCACGGCGGCCGCAGGATTATGTCGGTCAGGAGGTCGTCCAGCTATCGACCATGCCGGTCGTTGCGGGAGGCCGTGTCGTGCCGCGCCCCTTCATTCTGCGCGCCTTTGCCGCCCGCAACGCGCACGGAAATTGGGAAGTGATGCCCGGCGGCTTCGCGCGGATCGGCGAGCAGATGGACATGCGCGCGACGGTGATGGGGGCCGGCGCCTTCTCCGCCGATTGCGGCGTGGTGGCTTTGGGCCCGGTCGAGCCCGTCTCGCTGCTGCCGCCCAATGTCGCGGTGCGCCGCAATCCGGGCACCCTGCCCAGCCGCGCCGCCGACAATCTCTTCTGGCTGGGCCGCTATATCGAGCGGGCCGACGCCACCGTGCGCCTGGTCCGCGCGACGCTGGGGGGCACGCTCGATGCCGATGGCGGCGCCAGCCTGGTGCCGATGACGCTCGATCGGCTGGCGACTTTGCTGATCTCGACCGGCGCCGCCAAGCTCGGCGGCGAGGACGAGGAGGACGACGAGCCCGAAGGTTCGATCCGCGATCTCGCCGAAATGGCCGAGGCGGCTCTCGATGGGCCAGGCCTCGCCAGCGTCCGCAGCCTCTTCGCCACCGCGCACGGCATCGCCGAGGTGATCCGCGAGCGGCTGGCGGCGGATGTCTGGCGGCTGATCGACATGGCTTTGCCCAAGCCGATCATCGTCGGCCAGGAGGATGCGGGCGCGATGCTCGCGCGCGCCGCGGAGGTGCAGGAGCGCTGCTCGGCGCTGGCGGGTCTCGCCGCCGAGAATATGGGGCGCACAGCGGGCTGGCGCTTCCACGATCTCGGCCGCCGGATCGAGCGCGCGCTGTCGGTCTGCCGGCTGGTGCGCAGCTTCGCCACCGATCAGGCAACCGCCGACGATCTTACTACCCTGCTCGATCTCGGTGATAGCCAGATCAGCTATCGCGCGCGCTACTTGACCGGGCTGGCGCTGGTGCCGGTGCGCGATCTCGTCGCGCTCGATCCGTTCAACCCGCGCAGCATCGCCTTCCAGATCGCGCGCATCCGCGAGCATCTCGCCGAGCTACCGACGCTGCGCGACGACGGCATCGCCGAAGAGCAGGTCTCGCTGGTCGAAGAGATCGGCCTGATCGTCGCCACCACCAAGGCCGAGGCGATGTCGCCGACCGGGGTGCTGGCGCTGGAGAATAGGCTGATGGCGCTCTCGGACGCGATCGGGCGGCGCTACTTCCTGCAGGATGCCGAGACGTTGCGCGCGCCGGGCATGACGCTCGCGTGATGCGCTACCTCGTCCGCCATCAGACCCGCTTCGATTATAGCTATCCGGTGCGGTTCGCGCGTTGCAACCTGCGGCTGCATCCGGTCGATTGGGATGGTCAGCGCATCGAGGACTATCGGCTGAGCGTCGATCCCGTCGGGCAGGTTACGCCCGGACGCGACGGCGGCTATCTGGCAATCACCGACCGTCTCGTGGTCGATCGCCCCGCGATAAAATTGGTGATCGAGAGCCGGTCGACGCTAACGGTCGATCGCGAGGCGCCGACCGCCTTGGCGGGCGATCATTCCGTCACGCAGGCGGGCGTTGCCGCATCCGACCAACGCGCCCTTGATCGCATGGCGCCGGCGAACTTCCTCTTTCCCTCACCGCTGATCGCGACCTTTCCAGAAATCACCGCTTGGTGCGCGAAGGAGCTTCGGCCGGAGCGCGGCATCGTCGAAGCGGGACTGGCGCTGGCCAAGGCGATCCAGGCGCAATTCCATTACGACGGCAGCGCCACCGAACTCGACACCAGCCCGCTCCAAGCGTTCGCGGCCAAGCGCGGCGTCTGCCAGGATTTCGCGCAGATCATGATCTCGGGCGCGCGCTCGGCGGGTGTCGCCGCAGCCTATGTCTCGGGCTATCTCCGTACTGTACCGCCGGCGGGCAAAGAGCGGCTGGTCGGTGCCGATGCCACCCACGCCTGGGTGATGTTGTGGTGCGGGCCGGAGCGCGGCTGGCTCGGCTTCGATCCCACCAACGGCGTCACGGTCGGCAGCGATCACATCGTCTGCGCGATCGGCCGCGATTATGCCGATGTTTCGCCGATCGACGGCATCTTCCTCGGCCGCGATGGCCAGAAGATCGAAGTAGCCGTCGATGTCGAGCCGCTGGCCGAAGCCGGCGAACTCACGCCGCCTGCATCTGCTCGGGCGCGTTGATCCGCGGCGCGATATCGCCCTTGCCCGCGCGCTGCAGGAGCCGATTGATATAATCGAGCTTGCCCACGATCGCGTCCGACAAGTTGAAAGGATAAAGATCGGGCTGGCCCATCGATCGGTTGATCGCATTCTCAGCGAACGAGAAGGGCAGCCATTCCGAGATCAGCACCTTGGTATCGGCATGATACGGATCGAAGGTGACCTCTACCTCTTCGTCCTCGCGCCATTTGGTCATGCGGATGCCGAAGCCGTCGATCGTCGCCAGCGCATCGATGATGTGCATCAGGTGCGCGAAGGTTTCGGCGAAATCCTCCCACGGGTGCATCGTTGCATAGGAGGATACGAAGTCGGTCGACCAGCCGCTGCCGCTGTCGCCATAATGCTTTTCCATGGCCTCTTCGTAGCTGATGCGCTCGTCGCCAAAGACCGCGCGGAAGGCCTCGACCTCGTCGGTGTCCTCGATCAGCCGCGCCCAATAATAATGGCCGACCTCGTGGCGGAAATGGCCGAGCAGGGTGCGGTAGGGCTCGCCGAGACGGGTCCGCATCTGCTCGCGCTGGACGTCGTCGGCCTCGAGAATGTTGAGCGTCACGAGGCCGTCCTCGTGGCCGGTGGTGATCTGCACGGTGCCGGTCTGCTCGCCGACCGGATCGTAAAGGAAATCGAAGGTCAGGCCGGGGATGCGGCCATTCGCCTCGGCCTCGGCCTGCGTCTCGATCGGCAGGTTGAGGTGGAGGAGGGTGTGGAACAGCCGCCGCTTGGCCGCCTCGATCTTGGCCCAGCGCTCGGGGACGCCGGGGCCGGTGAGATCGGGAATAGTGCGGTTGTGCCGGCAGGCAAGGCACATCGGCTGATCGCCGACCGAGGGCACCAGCCAGTTGCACACGGCATGCTCATTATTGTTCTGGCAGACGACCACGTCATGCGTTTCGCCCTTGGCATCGCGCCAAATCGTCGCTTCGTCGCCGAGGAACAGGAATTGGTCGCTCCCCGGATCATAGCCGAGCGTGAAGCTACAATTCGGGCAGACGCGCACCTCGAAATGGTTGGGGCGTGCACAATTGGGGCAGGCGTAGGGGCGCACTGACGATATCCTGGAATTGGAGAAGTTGCGCGCTGAACGCCTTTGCGCGCGCAAAGTGCCCCGCCTCTTGTTAAAAGCGCTTTTGGTCCGCATTTCTGCGCCAAGACGGAGGTGGATTTGGCGGATCTTTACACGACCCTTGGCGTGGCGCGCGGCGCCGATGAAGCGGCGATCAAGAAGGCCTATCGCAAGCTCGCCAAGGAGCTTCATCCCGATAGGAACAAGGACAATCCCAAGGCGACCGAGCGGTTCAGCCAGGTGACGCAGGCCTATGATCTGCTCTCGGACAAGAACAAGCGTGCCCAATATGATCGCGGCGAGATCGACGAGCAGGGCAATCCCAAGATGCCCTTCGGCTATGGTGCTGCGCCCGGAGGCGGCGGTGGCTTTCGCCCCGGTGCGCGTCCGGGAGGCGGTGGTTTCGAGTTCGAGACGGGCGGCAGCGATTTCGGTGACATCTTCGAAGGCTTGTTCGGCGGCGCGCGGCGCCAGCAGAGCGCGGGCAGCGGCTTCTCGGGCTTCGGCGCCCGCGCGCCGCGGCAGAAGGGCGCGGACGTTGCCTACAAGCTCGCGGTGGATTTCGAGGATGCTGCCGCACTGAAGCCGCAGCGTATCACCCTCGGCACCGGCAAGACGATCGACCTCAAGATCACCGCCGATGCCGTGGCGGGGACGCCGATGCGGCTGGCCGGCCAGGGGGAGGCGGGGCCGGGCGGCAACGGCGATGCGCAGGTGACGATCGAGGTGAAGAGGCACCGCTTCTACACGCGCGACGGCGATGATGTGCGCGTTGATGTGCCCGTGCGGCTCGACGAGGCCGTGAAGGGCGCCAAGATCAAGCTTCCGACTGTAGAGGGCGCGGTGATGATGACGATCCCGGCGGGCTCCAATTCGGGCAAGGTGCTGCGGCTGAAGGGGCGGGGGTTCCATCGCAAGGACGGCTCGCGCGGGGATCAGCTGGTGACGCTGATGGTGGATCTGCCGGTGGATGATGCCGCGTTGAAGAGTTTCGTCGAGGGGTGGACGGCGGATGCGGGGCGCAATCCGCGCGAGGCTTTGGGCGTATAACTCCCTCTCCCGCGAAAGCGGGAGAGGGGTTTAGGGGGCGCTCGGCTCCGCCTTCGCTTCGGCCAGTACCAGCGAGAACAGGCCTTCGGGATCGGTCCATTCGCGGATCGGCGTCCAGCCACCCGCGGCGAGCAGTTGCCGGGCCGAGCGGGCGTCATATTTGTGGCTGTTTTCGCTGTGGATCGTCTCGCCCTTGGCCATCGTGAAGCGGTGGCCGGCGATGGCGAAGGCGACGTCCTCAGTTGCCTCCAGATGCATCTCGATCCGCGCCCAACTATCGTTCCAGCAAGCCACGTGGCGGAAGCGTTCGACCGGCACATCCCCGTGCAGCTCGCGGTTGATCCGGTGGAGCAGATTGAGGTTGAACGCCGCCGTTACGCCTTGGCGGTCGTCATAAGCGGGGACCAGCACGTCCTCGCCCTTCACGCGGTCCATGCCGATCAGCAGCATCGCGCCCAGCCCCAGGGTCTCGATCATCCCGCGCAGCAGATCAACGCCGGAGCGGGGGACGAGGTTGCCGATCGTCGATCCGGGGAAGAAACCGAGCTTGGGCAGATCCGCGACGATCTGCGGCAGCGCCACCGGCCGCATGAAATTGCCTTCGACCGGCAGCACCGGCAGGCCGGGGAAGGCCTGGGCGAGACCCGCTGCGCTCTCGCGCAGGAAATCGCCCGAGATATCGATCGGCACATAAGCGGCGGCATCGATGCTGCGCAGCAGAGTCGGCGTCTTGGCCGAGGAGCCCGATCCGAATTCGATCACCGCGCGGCCCTTACCTGCGGCCTCTGCCACCTCGCCACCGACTTCGGCGAGCAGGGTGGTTTCGACGCGCGTCGGATAATATTCGGGAAGCTTGGTGATCTCCTCGAACAATTCCGATCCGCGGCGATCGTAGAACCAGCGCGCCGGGATCGCCTTCCTTTCGGCGGAAAGGCCGGCAAGCACATCGGCGAGGAAGGCGGGATCGACCATGGCCGCGGCCGGGGCGGGGGTTTCGTCGAGACGCAGCATCAAAGATCCTTCGCCAGCCGCACGCCGGTGAATTGCCAGCGCTGCCAGGGATAGAAGAAGTTGCGGTAGGAGGCGCGGGAGTGGCCGCGCGGCGTCGCGCAGCTCGCGCCCTTCAGCACCGCCTGCCCGCTCATGAATTTGCCGTTATATTCGCCGACCGCGCCCGCCGCAGGCCGGAAGCCGGGGTAGGGCAGGAAGGCGCTGCCGGTCCATTCCCAGACATCGCCAAACATCTGGCCTGGCGAATTGGAGCGGGAGGCGGCACGGGGGCGCACCGGCCCGGCATGATCGAGCTGGTTGCCTGCCGCAGGATCGAGGCCCTCGGCGGCGCTTTCCCATTCCGCCTCGGTCGGCAGCCGTGCCCCGGCCCAGCGCGCAAAGGCATCGGCCTCGTAGAAGCTGATATGCGTGACGGCGGCAGCCGGATGTAGCGGGTGGACGCCGTCCAGCGCAAAACCCAGCCAGCCGCCCTCGCCATCGCGCCGCCAGTAAAGCGGCGCCTCGATCCTCTCGCGCTTCACCCACGCCCAGCCATCGGAGAGCCAATGCGTCGGATCGCTATAGCCGCCGTCATCGATGAAGCTCTGCCATTCGGCATTGGTGATCGGGCGATCGGCGATCGCGTGCGGGCGCAGCAGCAGCGGATGGCGCGGTCCTTCGCAATCGAAGGCGAAGCCGTCGGCGGGATCATGGCCGATGCTGACGATACCGTCCCGCCCCGGCTGCCAGCCGATCGCCTTGGCCAGCGGCGCGGGTTCGGCACGGGGAATCGGCCAGACGGCGGGATCAACGGGATTTTCGGCGAAGGCGGCGAGGATATCGGTGAGCAGCAATTCCTGATGCTGCTGCTCATGATGGATGCCGAGCTCGATCAGCGCCAGCGCGGCGGGCGGCAGATTGGGCATCGCCGCCTCCAAAGCCTCATCCACCGCGCCGCGCCAGGCGATCACTTGGGTCAGGCTCGGCCGGCTCAGCATCCCGCGCCGATCGCGGGCGTGGCGCGCGCCTTCGGCCTCATAATAGCTGTTGAAAAGGAACGCGAAGGCGGGGTCGAACGGCCTATAGCCCGCGACATGATCGCGCAGCACGAAGGTCTCGAAAAACCAGGTGGTGTGCGCGAGGTGCCATTTGGCGGGCGAGGCATCCGGATGCGGCTGGATCGTCGCATCCGCATCGGACAGGCTTGCCACCAGCCCGACCGAGAGCGCGCGCGTCTGCGCCAGCCGCTGGTCAAGCGGGCGCGCTTCGCCGACCGTATCGATCCGTGCAGCCAATTGGTCTTGCCCCCTTGCGATGTTCTGAAAATGTTTCTTCGCCCAAAAAGTTTCAAGGGCGCCTTGCGACGGGCTGCGCTTGCGGGGGAGGCCCCTTCTCCTATAACGGCGCAGCCTATTGCTATCAGGCATCCCGCTTTAAGGTCGCTCCATGATCCGTGTGTCCCGTCTTGCCACTGTTCTCGCGCTCGGGCTGGCGCTCGCCGGCTGTGCGCATCACAAGAAGGGCAAAATGAGCGTTGCCAAGCTGGCGCCGCCCCTCGTCACCACGATCGGCACCAACGCTTATCTATGGCGCGCCGCGCTGGACACGCTGTCCTTCATGTCGATCGCGCAGACCGATTCGAACGGCGGCGTGATCATCACCAATTGGTATGTGAACCCCAGTGTGCCGACCGAGCGGATGAAGGTTTCGGTGACGATCCTCGATCAGGAGCTGCGCGCCGATGCGGTGCGTGTCGGCGTCGCGCGGCAGATCCTGCAGGGCGGGGTGTGGAACGATACCTCGGTGCAGGCGAGCACCGGCCAGAAGCTGGAGGAGATCATCCTTCAGAAGGCGCGCGACATCCGCCGCAACGCCGCCGGCGGCTGATATCAGCGCCATGAGCGAGCGTTTCGAGGCCGCGGGCGCCGACGCGCGCTGGCAGGCGGAGTGGGAAGCGCGCGGCACCTTCCACGCCGACGACAACAGCAACCAGCCCAAGAGCTATGTGCTCGAGATGTTTCCCTATCCCTCGGGGCGCATCCATATGGGCCATGTCCGCAATTATACGATGGGCGACGTGCTCGCGCGGTTCCGCCGGATGCGCGGCATGGAGGTGCTGCATCCGATGGGCTGGGACGCCTTTGGGATGCCCGCCGAAAATGCCGCGATGGAAAAGGGCGTCCACCCCGGTGACTGGACCCGCGCCAATATCGCGGCGATGCGCGCCGAGCTGAAACGGTTGGGCTTCGCGCTCGATTGGTCCCGAGAACTCGCCACCTGCGAGCCGGACTATTACGGGCACGAACAGGCGCTGTTCCTCGATTTTCTGGAAGCGGGGCTGGTCTATCGCAAGGAAAGCGCGGTCAATTGGGATCCGGTCGACATGACCGTGCTCGCCAACGAGCAGGTGATCGACGGGCGCGGCTGGCGGTCTGGCGCGCTGGTCGAGCGGCGGAAGTTGAGCCAATGGTTTCTCAAGATCACCCAGTTCGGGGATGATCTGCTGGAGGGGCTGCAGGGCCTCCAGCATTGGCCCGACAAGGTGAAGCTGATGCAGGCCAATTGGATCGGACGATCCAAGGGGCTGCGGTTCAAGTTTGCGCTGGAACGTCCCTCGACTTCGCTCGGGACGAACGGCCTTTCCAACATTCCGTTCGTGTCGAGCGACGTCGAGACACGTTTTTCGGACGTCGAAGTCTTCACCACCCGGCCCGACACGATCTTCGGCGCGAGTTTCGTGGCGATCTCGGTCGATCATCCGCTGGCGCAGGCGCTCAAGGACAGCACCGCCGGCCTGCCCGAATTCATCGAGCAATGCCGCAAGACCGGCACCGCCGCCGCTGAGATCGAGACCGCCGAGAAGCTCGGCTTCGATACCGGCCTCAAGGCGACGCACCCGCTCGATCCAAGCTGGCAGCTGCCCGTGTTCGTCGCCAACTTCGTGCTGATGGAGTATGGCACCGGTGCGGTGTTCGGCGTGCCCGCGCACGATCAGCGCGATCTCGATTTCGCGCGCAAATATATGCTGCCGGTGACGCGCGTCGTTGCGTCCTCACCGGAGGAAAAGGACAAGCCCGTCCATGACGAGGCGGACACCGATCCCGGCCTGATCGTCAATTCGCGCTTCCTCGACGGCATGACCTCCGAGGATGCCAAGGGCGCGGTGATCGCGCGCGCCGAGGCCGAGGGCTGGGGCGAGGGCACTACCGTGTTCCGCCTGCGCGACTGGGGTGTCAGCCGCCAGCGTTATTGGGGCACGCCGATCCCGATCATCCATTGCGATGGTTGCGGGCCGGTCGGCGTGCCGCGCGATCAATTGCCGGTGGTGCTGCCCGAGGACGTCAGCTTCGATATCCCTGGCAACCCGCTCGATCGCCATCCGACCTGGAAGCATGTCGATTGTCCGAAGTGCGGCGCGCCCGCGCGGCGCGAGACCGATACGCTCGATACGTTCGCCGATTCGAGCTGGTATTTCATCCGCTTCGCCAGCCAGCCGAAGGACAGACCGTTCGATCGCGCGGTGGCCGAGCAATGGCTTCCGGTCGGGCAATATATCGGCGGCGTCGAACATGCGATCCTGCACCTGCTCTATGCCCGCTTCTGGACGCGCGCCCTCCAGCATATCGGCGCGCTCAACGTCGCCGAGCCGTTCACCGGCCTGTTTACGCAGGGCATGGTGACGCACGAAACCTATAAGGATGCGGTCGGCAACTGGCTGAGCCCCGCAGAAGTCTCGAACAGCGTTGTCACCGCGACCGGAGAGCCGGTAACGGTGGGCCGCGTCGAGAAGATGTCGAAATCGAAGAAGAACACGGTCGATCCCGGGCCGATCGTCGATCGCTACGGCGCGGACGCGGTGCGCTGGTTCATGCTCTCCGACAGCCCGCCCGAGCGCGATCTGCCGTGGAGCGAGGCGGGGATCGAGGGTGCAGGGCGCCTGGTGCAGCGGCTTTGGCGCGCGACCGCGCCGGGAGAAGGTGCGGGGGGTGCGGATCTCGACCTCGATCGCAAGCTGCATCGCACGATCGACGGCGTCGCCACCGATATCGAGGCGCTGTCGTTCAACAAGGCTGTGGCCAAGCTCTACGAGCTGATCGGCGCGATCGAAAAGGCCAAGCCTTCCGCGTCGCGCGATACGGCATCCCGCACGCTGATTCGTCTCGCCGCGCCGATGGTGCCGCACATTGCCGAAGAGGCCTGGGCGCGGATCGGGGGTGAGGGACTGGTCGCCGATGCCGAATGGCCGGCGGTCGATCCGGCGCTGCTGATCGATGACGAGGTGACGATCGCGATCCAGGTCAACGGCAAGCTCCGCGACACGATCCAGGCGCCCAAGGGCAGCTCGCGCGAGGAACTGGAGGCATTGGCCCGCGCCAACGCCAAGGTGCTGGCGATCCTTGCCGGGGCCGAGCCGAAAAAGGTTATCGCCGTGCCCGATCGTCTGGTGAACCTCGTCGCATGAAAATACGCGCCGCCTTCGCTTTGCTGGCGGCGGTGCCGTTGCTCGCCGGTTGCGGGCTCCACCCGCTTTATGCCGGTGGCGGATCGGGGCCGGTGGCACGGGGCCTTGGCGAGATCGACGTCGGCGCGATCGGCGGCAAGAATGGCTGGCTGGTCCGCACCGCCTTGATCGATCGGCTCGGCGCAGCCCCCAAAGGTGAGCCGCGCTACAAATTGACCGTCGAACTCGATGACCAGATTCTCGGCTTCGGCGTCCAGCAGGATAATACCGTCACGCGCGAGCGGCGGACGCTGCGCGCGCGCTACAAGCTGCTCGATGCCGAGAATGGCACGGTGCTGCTCGATGCCACCGCGGGATCGGATGCGGGTATCGACGTCGTCACGTCCGAATATGCGGTGATCGCTGCGGAGCAGACCGCGATGGAGCGGCTGTCGGGCGAAGTCGCCGATCAGATCATCGCGCGGCTCGCGCTCTACATTCAGAGCAATACGGCGAAGCGATGAAGCCCGCGGAAGCCCGCCTCGTCCGCGCGCTCGATGCGGCCGATCCGGCGATCCGGCTCTACGTTCTGCACGGCGAGGATCAGGCGGGCGCGCGGTCTTTTGCCGATCGGCTCGGCAAGGCATTGGGCGCCGAAGCGGAGCGGATCGATCTCGATGGCGCAACCTTACGCAGCGATCCCGCGCGGCTGGCGGATGAAGCGGCGGCTTTCTCGATGTTCGGCGGCAGGCGCTGGATCCGGGTCGATCCTGCCGGAGACGAGTGTCATGATGCGGTCGAGGCGCTGCTGCAGGCCTCGGCGGCGGGCAATCCGGTGGTGTTGATCGCGCCCGCGCTGCGCAAGGATTCCAGGGTGGTGAAGGCGGCGAATGCCAGCGAGGCGGCGATCGTCCATGCGTGCTATGCGCCGGAGGGCCGCGATCTCACGGATCTCACGCAGAGCCTCGCCCGCGAACAGGGCCTCGACATGCGCACCGATGTCGCCGCGCGCCTGGCGCGCTCCAGTGGCGGCGATCGCGCGATCCTGGCGAGCGAGATCGAGAAGCTCGCGCTCTATCTCGATGCAGCGCCCGATCGGCCCAAGAAGCTGGAGGATGATGCGCTGGAGGCGCTGGGCGCGGGCGTCGACGAGGGCGATCTGTCGCGTCTGACGGCGGTGGTGTTCGGTGGCGATGTCGCGGCGGCGGACGACGAACTCTCAAGGCTGCTCGCGGAGGGAATCGAGGGTATTCCGGTGCTCCGCGCGCTTGGGCGGCGGGCGCTGCTGCTCGCCCAGCTCGGCGCGCAGGTGGCGGCGGGGGACAGCGTCGATCGCGTTATGGAGACCAGCGGCAAGAGCGTCTTCTTCAAAGAACAGCCCGCCGTGACGCGCGCGCTGCAGCGCTGGAACCCCGCCACCCTCGCCACCGCCGCCGCCCGCATCGCCGAGGCGGAGCGGCAGGTGAAGGCGCCGGGCTATCCGGGCGGGGCGCTGGTCGAGCAGGAGGTGCTGGCGATCACCCGAAGGGCGGCGCGGCGAAATTAAATCCTCCCCCGCCAGGGGGAGGTGTCAGCGTAGCTGATGGAGGGGGCGGTCGGCGGCGAACCCGATGGCACATCGCGTCCTCCCCCTCCGTCGCCTTCGCCACCTCCCCCTGGCGGGGGAGGATTTACAATCCCCAATCCAGCAGCGGCCAGCCACGCCGCTTCGCCAGGTGCCGCAACTTCTTGCTGGCGTTGACCGCGAAAGGCTCGTCGGCCCATTCCAGCACCGGCGCATCCGAGACATGGTCCGAATAGAAACGGACGCGGACGGCGCTGCGATCGATCCCCTGCTCTGCGCACCAGGCCTGGATCAGCCGCAGTTTGGCGGGGCCGTAATTATTCTCGCCGTCGATCTTGGCGCGGATGATATCGTCGAGGCCCATGGCGCTGCCGGTGGCGATGACGTCATCGAAGCCGAGCTTGGCGGCGATCGGCTCGACATAGAAGCGATTGGAGGCGGTGGCGAGGACGAGGCGGCGGCCGGCGGCTTTGTCCTCGGCAATCTGGCGGAGCGCACCGGGATGAAGGTTGGCCTTCACTGTCAATGCGGCGAAGCTTTCGGTCGCTGGCGCCAGCCGCGCCCTGGGCACCGCGCCCCCCAGCAAAAGCCGCTGAACAATCTCCTTGAGCCGCCGCCTATCGATCAGCTTTGCCGCATAGGTCGCCATCACCAGCGGCACCAGCGGCGCCATCACCAGCCGCCACGGCGCGATTCGGGCGGCGGCGTGGATCAGGAACGGTGTATAGGTGCCCGTCCGCGTGATCGTCCGGTCCATGTCGTAGATCGCGATCTCAATCATTCGCAGCGCCCCACACCAGCCATGGAACAAAGGCAAGCGGTTGCGGATTTTCGACAAATAGATATGCGAGCGTTATGAATTCAGCGGCCGACTTCGATATCGACGAGGCCGATGGGGGCACCCTGAAGCTCAAGGGCAACCTGACGCTGGCGCGCATGGGGGATCTGCCCAACCGACTCGAAAGCATAAAGCACCCCAAGAGGGTCGATCTTTCCGGGGTGGAGCGGATGGATACGGTGGGGGCGTGGCTGATTCACCGCCTCGTCCGCGACAGCGATGCCGAGGTGACCGGCGCGCGGGAAGAGGAATCGATCCTCCTCGAACAGGTCGGCCAGGCCGATCGGCCTGCCAAAATTCGCCCGGACAAGACCCCCTCGTTCCAGCGTGTGCTGGGCCAAATCGGCGCGGCGACGATCGTCGCTTTCTCCACGCTGTTTGGGCTGATCGGTTTCTTCGGGGCGATCCTCATCGCGTTGGCCGAGATGATCCGCCACCCCCGCCGCTTCCGCGGCCATGCCGTGGTCCGTCAGTTCGAGGTCGTCGGCGTCGAGGCGCTAGCGATCATCGGGCTGATGAGCTTCCTGATCGGCGTCGTCATTGCCCAGCAGGGCGCGATCCAGCTCAAGCAGTTCGGCGCCGAAATCTACACGATCAATCTGGTCGGCCGCCTCACCTTCCGCGAGCTTGGCGTGCTGATGACCGCGATCATGGTCGCTGGCCGATCGGGTTCGGCGTTCGCCGCGCAGATCGGTTCGATGCGGCTGGCGGAGGAGGTCGATGCGATGCGCACGATCGGCGTCTCCCCGATGGAGGCGTTGATCATCCCGCGGGTTCTGGCCGGTGTGCTGATGATGCCTTTGCTCAGCTATTATGCCGCGATGATCGGTCTGGTCGGCGGGGGCCTGTTCTGCTGGACCTCGCTCGGCATCCCGCCCGCCGCGTTCATCCAGCGGGTGCACGAGGTGGTGCCGGTCACCGATGCGCTGCAGACCCTGATCAAGGCGCCGGTGTTCGGCCTGCTGATCGCAATCTCCGGCTGCTATCAGGGCATGCAGGTGGAGGGTAATGCCGAAGCGGTGGGCCTGCGCACCACGGCGGCGGTGGTGCAATCGATCTTCCTCGCAATCGTGCTCGATGCCTTCTTCGCCGTGTTCTTCGCCACGATCGGATGGATCTGATGAGCGCCGCGCTCGCCGAAAAGCCGCACGAGGATCCCGATGCCTTCAAGAAAGGCGAGGCGGTCATCATCGTTCGGGATCTCAAGAACGGCTTCGGCGAGCAGATGGTCCACGATGGTCTCGATCTCCAGGTCAAGAAGGGCGAGATCCTTGGCGTGGTCGGCGGATCGGGCACGGGCAAATCGGTGCTGATGCGATCGATCATCGGCCTGCAGCAGCCGCTGTCGGGCGAGGTCGAGGTTTTCGGCGAGCCGATGATCGGCCGCGAGGAGCATGAAGCGCGCGAGATCCGTAAGCGCTGGGGGGTGCTGTTCCAGGGCGGCGCCTTATTCTCGACGCTCACCGTCGCCGAAAATGTCGAAGTGCCGCTGCGCGAATATTATCCGTCGCTGGATGAGGCGCTGCTCGATCAGATCGCCAATTATAAAGTGGCGATGAGCGGCCTGGCCCCCGAGGCGGGCGCAAAATTTCCGTCCGAGCTTTCGGGCGGGATGCGCAAGCGTGCCGGCCTCGCGCGCAGCCTGGCGCTCGATCCCGAGCTTCTCTTCCTCGACGAGCCCACCGCGGGCCTCGATCCGATCGGCGCCGCCGCCTTCGACGATCTCATCAAGGGATTGAAGGAGACGCTGGGGCTCACCGTCTTCCTGATCACCCACGATCTCGATACGCTGCACGCCATTTGCGATCGCATCGCCGTGCTCGCCGACAAGAAGGTGGTGGCGATCGGAACGATCCCGGAATTATTGGCGTTGGACCATCCCTGGATCCAGGAATATTTCAACGGCCCGCGCGGACGCGCTGCAAATGAGACGAGTGAGCGGCACGCCCACGACGACCCCGCCGAAAATCAGAAGCGGCGCGACGCCGCGCTCAATTCGGCGGGTGGCGATACTGTCGCGCAGAACGGCACGGAAAACCCTGGGGGCGAGGATCGCTGATGGAAAACCGATCGAACAATATCCTGGTCGGCAGTGTCGTCTTGATCCTGCTTCTCGTTGCCGTGGTCGTCACCGTCTGGCTGGCGAGCTTCGGCGGCACTCACGAGAAGAAGTACGACATCTTGTTCAAGACCTCGGTCGATGGCCTCGCCAAGGGCTCCACGGTGGCCTTCTCGGGCGTGCCGGTCGGCAAGATCGATGACATCTCGCTCGTCCCCGATCAGCCCGAGCTGATCAGGGTGCGCATCGAGGTCAAGGAGGATACGCCGATCCTCGAAGGCACCGCCGCTACTGTGCAGGGCAGTTTCACCGGGACCAGCACGATCAATCTGGATGGCGCAGTCAAAGGCGCGCCGCCGATCGATCAGCCGGGGCCCTGGGGCTTTCCGCTGATTCCGCCCAAGGCCGGCGGTCTTGGCGCGATCCTCGCCAACGCGCCGCAATTGCTCGATCGCCTGACGACGCTGACCGAACGCATCACCGATCTGCTCAATCCGCAGAATCAGAAATCGATCAGCGATACGCTGGCGCATATTGATACGCTTTCGGGCGCGCTTGCCGATCGTAGCCAGGATATCGCCGCGACGCTGGCCGACGCGCATCTTGCCGTACAGCAGGCGGGCGATGCCGCGCAGAAGATCGGCAATCTGGCGGATACGACCAACCAGAACGTCAAGCCGCTGCTTGCCAACCTCAACGATGCGGTCGCATCGGCCAAGCACAGCATGGCCAATCTCGATGGCGCGATCGCCGATGCGCGGCCGGGCATCAAGGCGATCAGCACGCAGACCGTGCCCAACCTCAACAAGCTGATCGCCGATCTGGGCGAAACCGCCTCTTCGCTGCAGGCGATTTCGGGCAAGCTGGATCGCGGCGGCGCCGGCGGGCTGATCGGCGGCGACAAATTGCCGGACTATAAGGGCCACAAATGAGCCAGGGAGGACCGACCATGATGATCCGCCGCTTCGCCGTCCTGGCGCTCATGCTGCCGCTGGCCGGCTGCATCAGCTTCGGCGCCAAGCCGCCGCCCGCGTTGATGTCCCTATCGGCGGCGACGCCGGTTGCGGCGGGCACGACGCGCACGACCAGCGACGAGAAATCGGTCGCCGTTAACATCCCCACGGTGCAGCCCGCACTCGCGACGCAGCGCGTCATGGTACAGGACGGCCCCAATTCGGTCGCTTATGTGCCGAAGGCGCTGTGGGCGGGATCGCCGGCCTTGCTGTTCCGCAATCTGCTCGCGGAAACGATTACTGCCAAGACGGGCCGCTTCGTGCCCGATCAGCGCGCGACCGGCCTCCAGCCCGATCTTAGGGTTTCGGGGCAACTCGTGCAGTTCGGCGTCGACGCGCCCGCCAGGCAGGCGGTGGTGATCTTCGACGGTGTGCTCGCGCATGCCGGATCGACCACGCTGCAGACCCGGCGCTTCGAAGCGCACGCGCCGATTGCGGCGGTGAATGAGGGCGATGTTGCGGCCGGGGTCAATCAGGCGGCCAATCAGGTTGCCGCCGATGTTGCCGCCTGGGTCGGGGCCAACTAACCCTGAAGCTCATGAGGATCGGAATCATCGGTGCGGCCGGCCGCATGGGGCAGGCCATCGCTGGGCTCGCGCCGGAACTGGACGTGACGGTGGCGGGCGGCTTCGATCGCGACGGCGTGGTCAGCGGCGACTATGCCGATCTGCCCGCCTTGGCCGGCGCGGTGGACGTGCTGATCGACTTTTCCAATCCCGAAGCCCTCGCCGCCAATCTGGAAGCGGCACGGTTGGCCGGTACGCCGATCGTGATCGGCACCACCGGGCTCGGCTCCGATCATCATGCCGCGATCGATGCCGCCGCGCTGCGGATCGCGATACTGCAGACCGCCAACACATCGCTGGGCGTCAACGTCTTGGCGGCCTTGGTCGAACAGGCGGCGCAGAAGCTCGGGCCCGATTGGGATATCGAGATCGTCGAGATGCACCATCGCCATAAGGTCGACGCGCCCTCGGGCACGGCGCTGCTGCTCGGCGCGGCAGCCAATGCCGGGCGCGGTACGGCGAGCAACCGCCTCGATCGTATGGCAGGGGGCGCGCGCCAGGAAGGCGACATCTATTATGCCTCGCTGCGCGGCGGATCCGTAGCGGGCGATCATCAGGTGGTCTTTGCCACCGAGGGCGAGCGCATCGAACTCGGCCATCGCGCCGAAAGCCGCGCAATCTTCGCGCGCGGTGCGCTCAGGGCAGCGCAGTGGCTCAGGAGCCAGCAGGCGGGCCGCTACACGATGGCGGATATGCTCGGCCTCTAGAAGTGAAGAAGGCCGATATCTTCGAATTCTATCGGCGGCTGGCGGAGGACAATCCCGCGCCGGAAACCGAGCTGCAATGGACCAACCCCTACACGTTGCTCGTCGCCGTCGCGCTCTCCGCTCAGGCAACCGATATCGGCGTCAACAAGGCGACGAAGGCGCTGTTCGCCACGGTCGATACGCCGGCCAAGATGCTCGCGTTGGGCGAAGCGGGTCTCAAGCGGCACATCAAGACGATCGGCCTGTTCAACACCAAGGCCAAGAACGTCATCGCCGCTGCGCAGATCCTGGTCGATCGCTTCGGCGGTGAAGTGCCGCGCGATCGCGCCGCGCTGGAGACGTTGCCCGGCGTCGGCCGTAAGACCGCCAATGTTGTGCTTAATGTCGCGTTCGGCGAGCCGACGATCGCGGTCGATACGCACATCTTCCGCGTTGCCAATCGCACCAGCCTCGCGCCGGGCAAGGATGTTCGGGCGGTGGAGGACCGGCTGATGAAGGTCACGCCCAAGCCCTTCCTCACGCACGCCCACCATTGGCTGATCCTGCACGGCCGCTACGTCTGCAAGGCGCGACGACCCGAGTGCTGGCGCTGCATCGAAGTCGATCTTTGCGCGTTTAAGCCCAAGACCCCACCGCCGACCGATGCCGGCGCCCACGGGGCCGTGCCGGAGAGCCCCTGATGCCACGCACCCTCGCCTTCATTCTCCTCGCCGTTGTTTCCGCCGCAAGCGCCAAGGCGCCCCCGGAAGTCGTCACGCCTGCGGGCAAGCCCGTCAGCTGCGTGCCCCTCGCCAACATCCGTGAAACGCACGTCCGCGACGATCGCACGATCGATTTCGTCATGACGGGCAAGACATCCTATCGAAACACGCTGCCCTACGCCTGCCCCGAACTAGGCTTCGAAAAAGCGTTCAGCTACGAAACCTCGCTCAGCCAGCTCTGCTCCAGCGATATCATCACGGTCTTCCGCAACGATGGCGGCGGTCCGCGCCGCGGCGCCAGCTGCGGCCTCGGCCCCTTCCAGCCGGTCACGGGCCTGCGTTGACGGGCTAGCGGGAGGCCCAAGCGCCTGCTAAGCGCGCCCGCAGGCACCCGTAGCTCAGCTGGATAGAGCGCTGCCCTCCGAAGGCAGAGGCCAGGGGTTCGAATCCCTTCGGGTGCGCCAAATCTGATAACGATGGCCCGGTAGGGGGACGTTCAACCCCGCTGCGCGGCGGTCTCGACACGCTGGAGCACGCGATCGAGGGCGATCAGCAGCTCCTCGTCATCGGCGTTGGCGGCGGCGCGAATCTGATCGACGATGGCGACGATCGCCTCGGGGCTGGCCGCGCGGATATGATCGAGCCGTTCGATCTCCATCATCGCCTCACTGGCCAGACGGCGTAACTGGTGCTCGTGTTCTGCCGGCAGGCCGACATGCGGCTTGGAATCGATCGCGCAGAGCGTGCCGAGTGCAGCGCCTTCGCGCGTGACCAGCGGCGCGCCCGCGTAAAAACGAATGTGGGGCGCTTCAGTTACCAGCGGATTGTGTGCGAAGCGCGGGTCCTGCGTGGCGTCCGGCACCACCATTGTCTCGCCGGGTTCCAGAATGGCGTAAGCGCAGAACGCAATGTCGCGGTCGGTCTCTTCGGCTTCCAAGCCATGGATAGCCGGGAACCATTGCCGATCGCGATCGACGATCGAAATGGCCACGATCGGCACATCGAGCAGTTCGGCGACGCGATCGACGATCGCGCGCAGTCGCTGGTTGCCGCGCAACGACAGCACGCCGGAGGCGAAGAGCGCCGCCTGACGAAGCACCTCTCCGGGCGGGAGCGGCGCGGAAGGGAAAGGCATTGCGGTCAAGCCAGGCTCCGAGCGAGTTTTGAACGGTAAGAAAAGGTAACATTCCGGTCCATCCGGGATTGTACTTAGCGGTCCTTGAACGCCTAGACGGGGGGCGTTTCATTGGCGGCGAGCACTTCTCCGGCGAGGTAAAGCGAGCCGCCTATCAGCACGGTCAGCGGCGCCTGCGCTTCATCGGCGATAGCGCGCAGCGTGGCCTCCAGGCCGTCGTTCGAGGCGACCGCGAGCCCGTGGATCGCGGCGGCCGTGGCAATCGCGCCGGGATCATGCGCGGCGTGGCCCGCGATTGGCATCGGGTGGATCACGGCTTTGCTCCCTGCAAAGGGCTCCAGAAAGCCCGTGAGATCCTTGTTGGCGAGCATCCCGAGCAGGATGTGGAAGCGGCGGCCGGGAGCCAACCGGCGGCGGAAGAAATCCGCGATGGCGCGGCCCGCGGCGGGATTATGGCCGCCATCCAGCCAGAGTTCGGCGTCCGCTGGCAGGAGCGCGGCCAGCCGCCCGTGACTAAGCTGCTGCAGCCGGGCCGGCCATTCCGCCCAGCCCATCGCCGCGCGCAGCGCCGCAGGCGGCACGGCCAGCGCATCCTGATGGCGCAGCATCGCCACGGCCAGCGCGGCATTGGTTGCCTGATGCGCACCGGGCAGACGCGGCAAGGGTAGCTCAAGCTCGCCTTGCGAGTCCTTGTAGCGCAACTTGCCGCCCGCGGCCTGCGCGTCCCATCCCGCATCGCGCGCGATCCAGTGCGTGCCGACATGCTTGACCACCTGGCCGATGCGATTGGCGACGCGGGCCGGATAGTGGAGCGTGACGAGCGGCGCCCCGGCCTTGGCGATGCCCGCCTTCTCGGCGGCGATATCCTCGATCCGATCGCCGAGGAAGGCCTGGTGATCGATCCCGAGCTGCGCGATCCCGCAGATCAACGGCTGCTCGATTACATTGGTAGCGTCGAGACGGCCCCCGAGTCCGACTTCGATAATGCAGGCATCGGCGCGGTGGCGCGTGAAAGCGAGGAAAGCGGCGGCGGTCGTTACCTCGAAGAAGCTGGCGCCGATATCATGGCTGGCATCGAGCACCTCCTCCAGCAGCTGCGCGAGCAGCGCATCGTCGATCAGCGATCCGGCGATCCGGATGCGTTCGTTGAAGCGGACGAGGTGCGGGCTGGTGTAGACGTGGCAGGTCAGCCCAGCCGCCTCGATCGCCGCGCGGAGGAAAGCGCAGGTCGAGCCCTTGCCGTTGGTGCCCGCGACATGAAACACGGGCGGCAGATCATGCTGCGGATTACCGAGCCGATCGAGCAGCGCCGTGATGCGTTCCAGCCCGAGGACGTCGGCGCCCGGCGATAGTGCCCATAGCCGATCGAGCTGTCGCTGCACCGCCGGATCGGTAGAGTGGGCGTGATCGGCCAAGTCTCACCCCTCCCTTTCAAGGGAGGGGCAGGGGGTGGGTAAGCGACGAAGGGGTTTGATGCCCGGCACGTCGCTTTGCGGCAAGAGGTTGGAATTCTCTTGGCGCGCAGACGCGCGCACCCACCCCCGACCCCTCCCTTTAAAGGGAGGGGCTTCCTTCATGATCACGCCGCGCCGGCCGGGCAAAGGAAGCCGATGAGGTTGGCCAGCTCGGCGCGCAGATGGTGGCGGTGGACAACGCGATCGAGCATGCCGTGATCGAGCAGATATTCGGCCCGCTGGAAACCGGGCGGCAATTTCTCGCGGATCGTGCTTTCGATCACGCGCTGGCCCGCGAAGCCGATCAGCGCGCCCGGCTCGGCAATCTGGATGTCGCCGAGCATCGCATAGGAAGCGGTGACGCCGCCCGTCGTCGGATCGGTCAGCACGACGATATACGGCAACCCTGTTTCGTGCAGCTTCTGGATCGCCACCGTGGTCCGGGGCATCTGCATCAGGCTGAGGATGCCTTCCTGCATCCGCGCGCCGCCCGCGGCGGTGAAGATGATGTAGGGCGCCTGCTCGGCAATCGCCGCCTCGACCCCGGCAACAAAGGCCGCTCCGACCGCCATGCCCATCGATCCGCCCATGAAGGCGAAGTGCTGGACACCGACCACCGCTTTCAGCCCCTCTATCCGACCGCTGGCGTTGATCAGCGCATCCTGCTCGCCCGTCGCCGTGCGCGCTGCCTTCAGCCGATCCGGATAGCGCTTCGAATCGCGAAACTTGAGCGGGTCTTCCTTCACCGCCGGGCTGGGCAGCGGCACGTAGATGCCACTGTCGAAAATCGCATCGAAGCGCGCGTCCGGCCCTATGCGGCCATGATGCTCGCACTTGGGGCAGACCGACTGATTTTCTTCATATTCCTTGGTGAAGAGCATCGTCCCGCAGTTCGGGCATTTGTGCCACAGATTGTCGGGCGTCTCGCGCTTCGGCACGAAGGGAAGCGAATTGCGGACCTTGTCGAGCCAGCTCATGCGGGCACCTTTTCTGTGTTCCGAAGCGCCGCGGCAAGGCCTGCCACCACCTGTCCGGCGGCGGCGGCCGGATCCTCGCCCGCCGCGGCGGCCTTGGCGATGGCATCGATGATCGCCGATCCGACCACGACGCCATCGGCGACCTTGCCGATCGCCGCCGCCTGATCGGGCGTGCGCACCCCGAAGCCGACCGCGATCGGCAGATGAGTCGCCGCCTTCAGCCGCACAACCGCATCCTCAATGCTAGCCTGCTGCGCCTGCTGCTGGCCGGTGATGCCCGCGACCGAGACATAATAGAGAAAGCCGCCCGCGCCCTCGAGCACGGCGGGCAGCCGCGCGGCATCGGTGGTCGGCGTAGCGAGACGGATGAAGGCGATATCCTGCGCACGGAGCGCAGGGCCGAGCACGCCGTCCTGTTCCGCCGGAATATCCACGCAGATCACGCCGTCGGCACCGGCCTCTGCCGCCTGCTCCGCGAACCGCTCCGCGCCCCGGCGCAGCATCGTGTTGGCATATCCCATCAGCACAAGTGGCACATCGGGATGGCGGGCGCGGAAGTCCCGCGCGATGTCGAGGAGCTTGGCCGTGTTGGCGCCCGCGGCGAGCGCGCGCAAATTGGCGAGCTGGATCGCGGGGCCATCCGCCATCGGATCGGTGAACGGCAGACCGAGCTCGATCAGGTCCGCGCCATTCTCGACCAGCGCATCGAGGATCGCGGGCGTCGCCTCGGGCGAGGGATCGCCGCCGGTGACGAAGCAGATCAGCGCGGCCCGCCCCTCGGCGGAAGTAGAGGCGAAAGTGAGGCCAATGCGGCTCATATCGTCACCCCTAACGATGCCGCCACAGTCGCCATGTCCTTGTCGCCGCGGCCGGAGAGGTTGACGAGGATGATCTGGTCCCGCGTCATCTCCCGCGCCTTGGCCGGCACCGCGGCGAGCGCGTGGGCACATTCCAGGGCGGGGATGATGCCCTCGACGCGGGTGAGGTGGGTGAAGGCGTCCAGAGCCTCCTGATCGGTGACGCTGCCATAGGTGACGCGACCGATATCGTGCAGCCAGGCATGTTCGGGGCCGATGCCGGGGTAATCGAGACCGGCCGAGATCGAATGCGCCTCGGTGATCTGGCCGTCGTCATCCTGGAGCAGATAGGTGCGGTTGCCGTGGAGCACGCCCGGCGTGCCGCCGTTGATGCTGGCGGCGTGCGCCTTGTCGAGCCCGTGCCCCGCCGCTTCGATGCCGAGCATCGCGACTTCCGGGTCGTCCAGGAAGGCGTGGAATAGGCCGATCGCGTTCGATCCGCCGCCCACCGCCGCGACCAGGAGATCGGGCAGTTTGCCCTCGGCCTCCAGCATCTGCGAGCGCGCCTCGGTGCCGATCACCGATTGGAAATCGCGGACCAGCTCGGGATAGGGATGCGGCCCGGCAACCGTGCCGATCAGGTAGAACGTGTCGTCGACATTGGCGACCCAGTCGCGCAGCGCCTCGTTGAGCGCATCCTTCAATGTTTGCGCGCCGCTGGTTACCGGGATAACCTCGGCTCCGAGCAATTTCATGCGGAAGACGTTGGGCTGCTGCCGCTCGACATCCTTGGCGCCCATATAGACGACGCATTTCAGCCCGAAGCGCGCGCAGACCGTGGCGGTGGCGACGCCGTGCGATCCGGCGCCGGTTTCGGCGATGATCCGCGTGCGGCCCATGCGGCGCGCGAGCAGGATCTGGCCGATGCAATTGTTGATCTTGTGCGCGCCGGTGTGGTTGAGTTCTTCGCGCTTGAGATAGACCTTGGCGCCCATCCCTGGCGCGGCACTCTCGCGGATCGTCTCGGTCAGCCGCTCGGCATAATAGAGTGGGCTCGGGCGGCCGACATAATGGGTCATCAGCCCATCGAACTCGGCCTTGAACGCCGGGTCCGCCTTGGCGGCGCGATATTCGCGCTCCAGCTCGAGGATGAGCGGCATCAGCGTCTCGGCGACATAGCGGCCGCCATAGTCGCCGAAATGGCCCTGCGCGTCGGGCTGTTGACGGAGCGAATTAAGGAGGGTCATTGCGCGGCTGCCTTAAGGAACGCCGCGATCTTGTCCACATCCTTGATGCCGGGCGCGCTTTCCACGCCCGACGAGACGTCGACCGCAGGGGCACCGGTGATGCCGATCGCCTCGCGGAGGTTGCCGGCATCGAGGCCGCCCGAAAGCAGCCAGGGCAGCGGATGATCGAAGCCCTCCAGCAGCCGCCAATCGAAGCGCAGGCCCTGCCCGCCGGGGATTACGGCATCGGCGGGGGCCTTCGCATCGTAAAGGATGCGGTCGGCGGCGCCGCGATAGCGGGTGACGAGCGCGAGATCGTCGCGCGTGCGGACCGGCGCAGCTTTCCACACCTCGATTCCGTAACGGCGGCCGAGCGAAGCGGCCTGCTCGGGGCTTTCCTTGCCGTGCAGCTGGATCGCGGTGAGCCCCGCAGCGACGGCAGCGGCGATCGCCCCGTCCTCGGCATCGACGAACACGCCGACCTTGCCGACATGGTTCGGCGCCCGCGCGATCAGCGCGGCGGCGGCTTGCGAATCGATATTGCGCGGACTAGGGGCGCAGAAGACGAAGCCGATCCAGGCAGCGCCTCCCGCGATCGCGGCATCCATCGCCGCGTTGGTGGTTACACCACAGATCTTGGTCCGCACGGGCATGGCAGCGCGGCTGGCCCATGCGCTGCAAAAGCGCAACCGCTAACGCGATCATTCCATCCCCGATATCCTCGTTATCCACAGGGCCTGAAGCCGATTCGGCGCTGGTGCGACTCGCGGAATTGGGCGACGTTGAACATGTGATCGGGGGCAAAGCCGATCGGGAACGGGAAACCGGGAACGAGACGCAGAGCCGAAGAGAGCCGCCGAAACCGGCGAAGCGAACGAAAGGCCTTCGGGCCGGACGATCGTGGATACGGTGGAGGTGATGGCGCCGGAAGCGGTATCGGGGAAAGGGGTGCTAACCCAGCGCCCGTTGGACCGATGCTCCAGGAAGGGCCGCTGATCAGTCGGAAGCCGCAAGGCCGAAGGCAAAGCAGCGACGCCTGAGCACAGGCGAAGCAGGATCTGGACGGCCCGCCGAAGCTTCGGTGGAGACGGGAGCAGATCAGATCGAGCCGAGCCTGTGCTCGGCGCACAGTCGGGCCCGGTGGCGACACCGGGCCCGATTTTCGTTTCAGAGGTGGTAGCTCCTTTGTTGCGTTGCACAAAATGCAACCGCCCCGCAAACCATCGCACTGGCACTTTCGTCGGCAAACTGCCAATTGCTGCGGCGCACAAGAAAGCAAATTCGTTAGGAGAGGCAGACCCCAATCGGAGACTGCCCATGACCAAGTTTCTTCTTCCCCTCCTGGCCCTCACCGCCGCAGCACCTGCGTTCGCCAGCCAGCCCGCCGCCGATGTCCAGACGATCTCGTTCGAGCGTGACGGCGTTGCTTATGTCGGCACCGTCAAGAAGGTCGGCGATCAGCAAGTGATCAGCGGTCATGAGGTCGAGAGCGGCCGCGCGTTCGATCTGGTTGTTCGTAACGGTCGCGTTTCCGGCACCTATGCCGCGCAGCCGATCAACTACACCGTCGCCCAGAAGTAAGCCTCGCTCGCCTCTGGCGAAGATATGACGCCCTCGCGCCGCTGCGGGGGCGTCATTTCTTTTTGAGGCGGGCGATGAAGAAGCCGTCGGCGCCGCCAGCCGCCTCGATCATGCCCGGCAGCACGCGCACGGTGCCGATCGCCGCTGGGGTGATGCCTTCGGGCAGCTCCGCCGCCTCCACCGGATCGATGGCGAACCTCGCGTGGCGGGTGAGGAAAGCCTCGATCGCCTGTTCCCCTTCCTCCGGCTCGAGCGAACAGACCGAATAGAGCAACGTGCCGCCCGGCGCGGTTGCGGCGGCGGCCCGCGACAGCATCGCCTGCTGGCGCTCGGCCAGCGCTGCGATCGCTTTGGGGCGCACGCGATGCAGCACATCGGGATGGCGACGGAAGATACCCGTGGCCGAACAGGGCGCGTCCAGCAGCACGGCTTCGGCGGGCGCGGCGGGCGTGAAGGTCAGCGCATCGGCGACGATCACGTCCGCGGCAAGGTGCGTCCGCGCCAGATTGGCGCGCAGCCGCTTCAGCCGGTCGGCGGAGAGATCGACGGCGGTGACGCGCCAATCCGCCGCGGCAAGCTGCAGCGTCTTGCCGCCCGGCGCGGCGCACAGATCGATCACGCGCCGCCCCCGGCCTTCGCCGAGCAGCCGCGCGGGGAGCGACGCGGCGATATCCTGCACCCAGAAAGCGCCCTCAGCAAAGCCGGGCAGCTCGGTTGGCCGCGCGCCGGCGGGCAGGCGCAGGTGGCGCGGGGCCAGCGATAGGCCGCCCTCGATCGCCCCCTCGCCGGATGCAAAGCTGAGATCGAGCGGGGCGGGCATCGCGGCGAGCCGCGCGGCGGCGGCCACTACCGCATCGCCCCAGGCGATCCGCCAGCGTTCGGCGACCGCAGCGGGCAGGTTCGGAGGATCGGGAAGCCGGGCATCACTGCGCGACAGCGTCCCGAAAACGCCATGCACCAGCTTGCGCGGGCCGCCGTCCACCAGCGGCAGCACGGTGGCGATTGCGGCGTGGGCGGGCGTGCCCAGCACCAGCCGCTGCGCCAGCGCGATGCGCAGCGCCATGCGCGCCTTGGCGTCATTCGGCAACGGTCGCGCGGTGGCACCGTCGATCAGCGCGTCGAGATCGTCGAGATGGCGCAGCACTGCTGCGGTGATGGCATGGGCCAGCGCGCGATCGGCGGGCAGCGTCAGGTTCTGCGCCGCGCGATCCAGCGCCGATTCGAGCGGCAGGCCCTTGCGCAGCACCGAGTCGAGGATTCGCAGCGCCGCACCGCGTGCGGGGACGCCCTCGCCCGCGTCTCGGTCAGGGCGCGGCTTGCCTTGAGTGGGTTGGGGGTCCATCGCCGCGCTGTGGCCGCTCGCGATCCAGGAGGCAAATCATGACCGATCAGCCCAGGCCGCAATCCGGGCGTCTGCCCCCGCCCAAACATCTCTCGCCCAATCCCCCCGTGCCCGAGCCGGCCGAGCCGGTGGTGACCGAAGAGCAATCGCCGACGCGCTACGGCGATTGGGAGCGCAACGGCATCGCCATCGATTTCTAAACGCCCTTCAGCCCGCCAGGCGCTCGGCCTCGTGGCGGATCAGCGCGATCATGTTGGGAATGCCTTGGGTGCGGTTCGAGCTGAGCTGGGCCTTGAGATCGAAGGGCGCCAGCGCTGCTTCGATATCGGTGGCGAGAATGTCCCCGGCGCTCTTGTCCTGCACGGTCAGCAACACCAAAGCAATGATGCCCTTGGTGATCGCTGCGTTCGAATCGGCGAGGAAATGGAGCGTGCCGCCGGCCTGTGCGGTCGGATAGACCCACACCGCCGCCGAGCAGCCGCGGACCAATGTCGCATCGCTCTTGAGCGCGTCCGGCATCGGCTCCAATTCGCGGCCGAGATCGATCAGCAGCCGGTAGCGATCGTCGGCGTCGAGAAATTCATATTCGTCGAGGATGTCGGAGAGAGTGGGCATCGGGGCGGGCGCTAGGGGGCGATGAAGCTCAAGTCAAAAGCCCAACTATCGTGCTCCGGCGTAGGCCGGAGCGCTGGAATGGAAAGCGCCACTCTACGCCATACAGGGCTCCGGCCTGCGCCGGAGCGCTTGGAGTTAGAGATCCACTCCCGCCGCGATGGCTTCCAGCTTGCGGACGCGCTCCTTGAGGTCGGCGAGCTCGATGCGCGCGCCGGAGGTGGTTGCGGGCATGTCGCCCGGGCGGCGCCCGTCGAGGCTGAGCCGCTGCAGCGCCAGCCAATCGCGCCACGCCTTGAGCGCGGTCAGCGCCACCACGACCACGGCGATCAGCGCCGCGCTCGCGGTGATGGCGGTAAGCATGGGATCATTCATGGCTTGATCTCCCGATTCGATTCGCGCGCGTCCCGCAGCGCTTCGATCTCGCGTTCCAAGGACAGGCCGCGGGTGCGATCGCCATCGGTGACGATCCGCTCCAGCACCTGGATGCGATCCTTGAGCAGGCGCACGTCGCTGCGCAGCGCCTCGGCCTCGGCATTTTCGCGCGCGATGTCGCGCGGCGGGCCAATGTAGCGCTCCTCGCGGCCGCGGCCGGTGCGCACGATGCCGTAGCGGGCCTGGATGATCCGGGTAATGCCCAGGATCAGCACGATCAGCACCACCATCATCTTGCTGTCCATGCGGGTACTCCTGCTAAATCTTCTGATCAGTTGATGGGCTTGTCGCGCAGCCGATCGATCTCGTCGCCGAGATGCGTCGAGCGATCGGTGAGGATGCGTTCAAGCACCGCCATGCGCTGTTCCAGCCGCTCGGTCTTGGCGACATATTGCGCGGCGCGTTCGGCGGTCTGGTCGGTCAGCGCCATGCGCATCGCTTCCTTATGATCCAGCCAACGCTTGAACATGCTGCTGCCGACACCGAGCGTGACGGGCAATCCGATCACGATCGTGAAGAAGGCGAGAAAGGTGAAGGTGCTCATCGCGCTTGTCTCTCAGTTGATGGGCTTATCACGAAGGCGATCAATCTCGTCGCCGAGCAAGGTCGAGCGATCGGTCAGGATCCGCTCCAGGACTGCGACGCGCTGCTCGAGCCGCTCGGTCTTGGCGCTGGATTGCGCGGCCTGCTCGCTGCTGCGTTCGGAAAGGATGAGGAACTGCCGCTCCTTCATCGCCATCCATTTGTGCGCGACGCCGGCGAGGATCGCGATGATCGGAATGAGAAAGACAAGTTCGGGCACGTCAGCGATCCTTGCTCAGCGCCGGCGTGCGCAGCGCTTCGATCTCACGGGCGACACGCTCGGCGGGATCGGTGGCGATGCGTTCGAGCACCGCGATCCGCTCCTCCAGCCGGAGAACTTGCCCGGTCAGCCGCTCATTCTCGTTGGAGAGCAACTGGACCTTGCGCTCCTCGTCCGCACTGCCGCGGCGGCGGCGATCGCGAAGTTCCTGCGGCTCGAAGCCATGACGCGCGCGAACCCAATTGTTGGCGACCCGCGAGATCGGCCAGATCGTAATCGCCGCAATCGGGATCAACAAAGCAAGATCACTCATTCCCCTTACCCCTATCCAAAGCGTTCAGTTCAGCGCAGCGCGTCGATCTCGTCGGCGAGGCGGCGGTTCTGGCTGGTGACGTGCGTCTCGACGTCGGCAAGCCGGCGATCGATGTCGCGGAAGCTGGCGCGGACGTCGCGGACCGAATGGCTCGGCCGTGCCCGCACCTTCTGCCAGAACTTGCGGTCCTCGCGGTCCTCATATTCGAACTCGCGCGGCTGCTCGTCGGCCAGCCAGCCGACCAGGAAGTAAGCGACGAAGCCGATACCGCCAGTAGCGAACATCGACAGCAGCAGGACGCCGACGCGGACGAAGGTAACGTCGATGCCGGTATAATCGGCGATGCCGGCACAGACGCCCATCACCTTGCCGTTGCGCTTGTCGAGATAGAAGCGGGTGCGACGCGGAGTCATTTCGAACATCCTTTCGAAGGAATGGGGTTTCAGCGCTGGCGTTGACGGTCACGCTCGCGGCGTTCGGCGAGATGATCGAAGACATGGTCCTCGCTGCGCTCGTCGATCAGCCGTTCGCTTGCGGGCCGGCGGAAATCGGGATTGTCGGCGGCGACGATGCGCTCGATCGTCGCCATGCGGTCGTCGAGACGGCGCGCGAGATCGTGGAGCTCATCGAGCAGTTTCTCGTCCTCGATCGGCAGGCCACCGTTGCGCTTCCACTGCGTGATATAGTGGAAGATCAGCCAGGGCAGGCCAACGAACAGGAAGCCGCAAACGAAGATGGCGGTCAGGTCCATGGCTCAGCCCTCCTGATTGGCGATGCGGGCCTGGGTGCGCGCCTTGAGCGCCTCCAGCTCGGCATCGACCTTCTCGGCGGAGCGCAGTTCGGCGATCTCCTCCTCCAGGCTCTTCTCGATGCCGAAGCCGGCGGCATCGGCGCGGCCCTCGGCCAGATCGACGCGGCGCTCCAGCACCTCGAAGCGCGAGAAGGCGTCCTCGGTCTTGGGGCCGGCATACATTTCGCGCAGCCGCGTGCGGTTGTTGGCGCTTTCCAGCCGGGCGCTGATCGAATTCTGGCGGGTGCGGGCCTCGCGCAGCTTGGTCTGAAGCTTGGCGATGTCCGCCTCGCAGGCCTGCAGCGCCTCGTCGATGCCGTGGATTTCCTCCTGCAGCTGCTCGACCAGATCCTTGGCCTTCTGCTTTTCGACCAGCGCCGCCTTGGCGAGATCCTCGCGACCCTTGGAAAGCGCGAGTTCGGCCTTCTCCATCCAGCCGTCCTGCACCTGATCGAGCTTGGCGATCTGGCGGCGCATTTCCTTCTGATCGGCGATGTGGCGCGCGGCCGAGGCGCGGGCATCGACCAGGGTTTCCTCCATTTCGAGGATCATCATGCGGATCATCTTCGCGGGATCGTCCGCCCGATCGAGCAGATCGGCCATGTTGGCGGCGATGATATCGCGCGTGCGGGTGAAGATGCTCATCAGAAAATGCTCCTCGGTTACTCGGGTTACGCTTGGGCGGTTCGCATCCCGGGATTTCCAGTCGCCCCAGGATAGCGCCGGGGGAGGCACGGGGGAAAGGCCCCGCCCCGACATGTCGTTCACTTGGCCGCCACCCGCATCGTGGCGGCGTTGCCCGCCTGGGAAACATCGGCGGCGTGAACCGGGCCGACCGCCGCAATGACGCAGGCGGCGGAAAGGATGACGGCGCCGACCGTCGAAACGGCGAAACGCTGGAAATCCTTTTTGTCGAACGTAAACATCTTCGTCTCCTGAACCTCTCAGGCGCCGCTTCCGGCGTCACAATAGTCATTGCAGGAGCCGTGCCAGTTTTCAGTATCCCTTTATATCAAGAGCTTAGTGCGATAGGGCTCTAGCCCGCAGCTCCGCATCTTGCCAAAAGGTGGCAAATCCCGCCAAATGGCAGGATGGAACGCGATACGCAGTTCATCGGTCAATCGACCGCCTTCCTGGATGCCGTCGAGCGCGCCAGCCGCGCCGCTGCGCTAAACCGGCCTGTGCTTGTGATCGGCGAGCGGGGCACGGGCAAGGAATTGATCGCCGAGCGCCTGCATCGCCTTTCCGGCCGCTGGTCCGGGCCGCTGATCACACTCAACTGCGCGGCGCTGCCCGAGACGCTGATCGAGGCCGAACTGTTCGGCCACGAAGCGGGCGCCTTCACCGGCGCTACCAAGGCGCGGGCGGGGCGATTCGAGGAGGCCGACGGCGGCACCTTGTTCCTCGATGAGCTGGCAACGCTGAGCATGGCGGCGCAGGAACGGCTGTTGCGCGCGGTCGAATATGGCGAGGTGACGCGAATCGGGGCGTCCAAGTCGCTGCGCGTCGATGTGCGCATCGTCGGCGCCACCAACGAACATCTGCCGACCCTCGCCGAAAAGGGCCGCTTCCGACCCGATCTGCTCGATCGCCTGTCGTTCGAGGTGATCACATTGCCGCCTTTGCGCGCGCGCGAGGGCGATATTCCCGTGCTGGTCGAATATTTCGGTCGGCGGATGGCGGCGGAGATCGGCTGGGCGCGCTGGCCCGGGTTCAGCGCGCGCGGCAACGCCCTCCTCGAAGGCTATGACTGGCCTGGCAACGTCCGCGAACTGCGCAACGTGATCGAGCGCGCAGTCTATCGTTGGGACCTGCCCGAGCAGCCGATCGATGAAGTGACCTTCGATCCTTTCGCCTCGCCCTGGCGGATGGTGCCGCTGAAGCCCGAGGCGGAGCCGAAGCCTTTGCCCCTCCCCGCTCAGACCGGCGCGCCGCAGACCATCACGATCGATTGCGACGATCTGCGTTCCGCCGTCCATGCCCATGAGCGCGCGTTGCTGGAAAGCGCGCTTGCCCGCTGCCGCTTCAACCAGCGCGCCACCGCCACGGCGCTTAAGCTCACGTACGATCAGCTGCGCCACGCGCTGCGGCGGCATGACCTGCTCGAAAAGGCGGCCAACTAAGCTCCGTTTGCCCTGAGCTTGCGAAACCTGTCCTGAGCGCCTGCCTTGGCAGGCAGTCGAAGGGGGCCGTCCTTCTTTCTCCGCGTCGACGAAAGAACGATGCTTCGACAAGCTCAGCACGCACGGATTTTGAGACCTTCTAACTTGCTAACGACTCGCAACAAGGCTTTGGCGTTGCCGATGTGGCTGATCGGGCGTTAGCAGGTCGAGAATTCGCGAAGGAGACGACGCATGGCTTTTGAACTGCCCCCGCTACCCTATGACAAATCGGCGCTGGAGCCGCATATGTCGGCCGAGACGTTTGAGTATCACCACGGCAAGCATCACAAGGCCTATGTCGACAAGACCAATGGCTGGATCGAAGAGAAGGGCCTCGCCGGCCTCTCGCTGTTGCAGGTGATCAAGAAGGCCAAGGATACAGGCGACAAGGGCCTATTCAACAATTCGGCGCAGATCTGGAACCACACCTTCTTCTGGCACTGCCTCGCGCCTGCCGGCCAGCAGCCCTCGGGCAAGCTCGCCAGCCTGATCGAGAGCGGCTTCGGATCGACCGATGAGCTGCTGAAGAAACTGGCGGCTGAGGCCGTCGGCCATTTCGCCAGCGGCTGGGCCTGGCTGGTGCTGGAGGGCGATGCGCTCAAGGTGACCTCCTATCACGATGCCGATACGCCGGTGGCCTATGAAGGCGTGAAGCCGCTGCTCACGCTCGATGTGTGGGAGCATGCCTATTACATCGATTACCGCAACGCCCGGCCCAAGTTCGCCGAGACCGTGCTCGGCAACATCATCAACTGGGATTTCGTTGCGCAGAATCTCGACGGCGAAGGCGCCAGCCGCGCCGATCAGCAGCAATAAGATCCTTAAGCCCCTCCCCTTTAGGGGAGGGTTGGGGTGGGGCAGCGTCGATGGGGTTCGATGCCCCAGCGGCGCTTTTCCGCCTAACGTTCGAGTCTTTTGGGCGCGCAGACGCGCGCACCCACCCCAACCCCTCCCTTAAAAGGGAGGGGCTTATCTGTTTGCCGCCAGCGCCTGCGCGGCGGCTTTGCCTGCCGGATCCTGTGGCGCCACATCCACCGCATGCTGCCAGGCCACCCGTGCCGCGCCGATCGCGCCCCTGGCCGCGGCGATATTCCCCGCTTCCAGCGCGACCTCGGGATCCTCCGGCGCGATCCGCATCGCCTCGCCGATATCCTTCTCCGCGCGGTCGAGATCCTGCGCGCGCCGCGCCAGCGTGGCGGAAAGCAGCCAGGCGAAGCCGTCATCGGGCACCAGCTTGAGGCCCGCGTCGGTGGCCAGGCGCGCCTGCGCGAGATCGCCCAGCGCAACATCGGCGCGGCCGCGATCGATCCACGTCTCGCCCTTCTGCGTGGCCGTAAGCCGGTTCGAGGCCAGCGCGCGATCGAGATCGGTATGCGCGCGGTTGGCGTCGTCAGCGGCCAGCGCGGCATTACCGGCGAGGCCCCAGAGCTGTGCCGCACGGCCGTCATTGCCCTCCTCGGCGCTGCCGGCGGCCTGTTCGAAGGCCTGCGTCGCATCGGTGAAACGCTGCGCGGCGGCGAGCGCGAGGCCGAGGCATTGGCGGGAGGGCACGTCCGCCGCGGTCCGCGCCCACTCCTGCGCTTCCGTAATCGCACGGGACGGGTCGCTCTTGATGAGCTGAGTGCAGGCCGCGAAGCGCGCGCTGTCGCTGCCCGGCAGCTTGGCGAGCGGGGTGACAGCGGCGAGAAGGAACAGCGGGATCATAGGCTTCCGATGTCATTGGCTTTTGACAAGGCGCGCGACCGTCGCGATCAGCAGATCGAGATCGCCTGGCCGCGACAGGCGATGATCGCCATCCTTGATCAGGATCGTCTGCACATCGTCTGAACGGAGCGCCCGGCCAAGGCGGAAGGTGATCGACGGCGGCACGTCAGGATCGAGCATGCCGTGCAGCAGGCGCACCGGACCATCGAAGGCGATCTTGCCGTCCAACAGGAGATTGGCCTGGCCGCTGCGCCAGAATTCGAGCGTGGTGATCGTCGGCGCGTCCGAATAGTCCGACGGCCGCGCGATCAGGCCGTCCTCGAGCAGCGTCTGGCGGAGCGTGTCGTCGAAGCCCCAATCGGTGAAATCGGGCGCGGCGGCGATTCCGACCAAGCCCACCACCCGCTCGGGCCGCGCCAGCGCCGCGAGCAGCATCAGCCAGCCGCCCATCGAGGAACCGACCAGGATCAGCGGCCCCTCGGTGAGCTGATCGATACAATCGAGCGCGTCGTCCCGCCAACTCGCCAGCGTCTCGGCGCCGAACACGCCCTCGCTTTGTCCGCATCCCGCATAATCGAAGCGGAGCAGGCCATGGTCGGTCGCATCGGCCCAGCCATCGAGCGCCAGAGCCTTGCCGCCGGCCATATCGGAGGCATAGCCGGGGAAGAAGACGATCGTCGGCCCGGCGCCGTCGTGCTTTTCATAGGCGAGAGCCGGACGATCGGGGCGGGTAAGGAATTGAGGCATGACGTCTGTTACCGTTTGCCCTGAGCTTGTCGAAGGGCTGTTGTTCTTCTCGCAAGAAAAGAAGAGCAGTGCTTCGACAAGCTCAGCACCAACGGTGATTTTAACGGAAGCAGAGCCTTAAGGTTTTTCCGCTAGGCCGCCGTGCATGGGGTATCAGGAAACGCTAGTGGCTGGTGAGGCCGCCGCCGAGGCCGCGATCGGGCGGCTGTTGGAGATCTCGGGCGCGGGGGCGCAGTGCAGCCTCGATGCGCGGATGCTGGCGCTGTACGCGGGCGGCGGTTTTTCGCCGGGATCGATCGGCAGTCACCTCAAGCTGGCGGTCGGCAATCAATGGGTGATCGCGCAGGTGCGCAGCCTCCGCCAGGTAGAGGCTGATGGCGATCTGATCCTCGCCGGAATCGATTTCGTCGGCGAGGCGCTCAACGATGGTGGGCCGTTGCGCGGGTTTCGCCGCGGCGTCACGCATCTGCCGCTGCCGGGCTGCGCGCTCCACGCCACCAACCCGGAAGACAGTGCGGCGATCTTCGCGACCGGCGAGCGGCCGCACATTCGGATCGGCGCGATCCACGGCAATCAGACGATCCCCGCGGCGCTCTATATCGATGCGCTGCTCAGCCGCCACTTTGCGATTCTCGGTTCGACGGGCACCGGCAAGAGCTCGGCCACCGCTTTGGTGTTGCATCGCATCTGCGAGGCGGCACCGCATGGCCATGTGCTGATGATCGATCCGCACGGCGAATATGGCGCGTCGTTCCAGGATAGCGGCGCGGTGTTCGATGTCACCAACCTCGCCATTCCCTATTGGCTGATGAACCTGGAAGAACATGCCGAGGTGTTCGTCACGGCGCGCGGATCCGATCGGCAGAATGATATCGATATCCTCGCCAAATGCCTGTTGCACGCGCGGTCGAAGAACCGGCTGGCGGAGGGCATCACGCGGCTGACGCCGGACAGCCCGATCCCCTATCTGCTTTCGGACGTCACCAACTGGCTGATCCAGGAGATGGGCAAGCTCGATAAAGCGGGCGCCGGCATCGCGCCGTACCAGCGGCTCAAGGCGCGCTACGAGGAGATCAAGGCCGATCCGCGCTATGCCTTCATGCTCTCGGGCATGTCGGTGGCGGATACGATGGCGCCATTCCTGACGCGGATGCTGCGGCTGGGCGAGGAGGGCAAGCCGATCGCGATCGTCGATCTCTCCGCCGCGCCGTCCGAGGTGACGCCGGTGCTGGTCGCGCTGCTTGCGCGGCTGGTGTTCGATCATGCGCTTTGGTCGCGCGGTGAGGATGTGCGACCCATACTTCTGGTCTGTGAGGAAGCGCATCGTTACATCCCGCAGGATCATCAGACGCCCGCGCGCCGCGTGCTCGAACGGATCGCCAAGGAAGGCCGCAAATATGGCGTCGGCCTTGGCTTGATCTCGCAACGGCCCTCCGATCTCGCCGAGGGCGTGCTGTCGCAATGCGGCACGATTCTTTCGATGCGGCTCAACAACGAACGCGATCAGGCCTTCGTTCGCGCCGCCGTGCCCGAGGGCGGACGCGGGCTGATCGATGCCGTGCCTGCGCTGCGCAATCGGGAAGCGATTGTGGTCGGCGAAGGCATTTCGGTGCCGTCCCGGATCGCCTTCGATGCGCTGGAGCCGAGCAAGCTGCCCGCCTCGCGCGATCCCTCTTTCGTGGACGAATGGCGCAAATCGGGACATGATGCCGCGCGTTTGGAGCGCACCATCGTCCGCTGGCGCGCGCAGGGCCGATAAGCGGCCCCGGCGCGAAACCGGGGCCGGAGCGCCGTCAATCGACGCGCTTGCTTTCGGGCACCTTGGCGGCGGAGCCGGGCTCGGCCATGCCGGTGTGCATCTTGGCCAGCACGCTATCGGGCGTGACGTGGCTGATCGCCGCCTGCAGCTTGTTCTTGAACCCCGAGACGACATGCGCAGCCCCGCTCTGCAGCGCATCCCAGCCGTGCCGTGCCGTGGCGGCGGGGTCTTCCTTTTCCGAAACGCCGACCTTGGTATCCATCATGTCGGCGCGCTTGAAAAATTCGGTCTCGGTCGGGCCGGGCATCAGTACCGTCACTGTGATGTCGGTATCGCGAAGCTCTTCGCGGAGCGCGTAGGAGAAGCTGTCGAGATAGGCCTTGGTCGCATTGTAAACCGCCTGATAGCTACCCGGCATCAGGCCGGCGATCGATCCGGTGATAAGGATCTTACCCGCGTTGCGCGCCACCATCTGCTGCGCGACCTTCTGGAGCAGATAGGTCGTGCCGAGCACATTGGTATCGATCACCCGGCGCCAATCGGCGACATCCTGATCGATGAACGCCTTGCCGAGCCCGCGCCCGGCATTGGCTAGCAGGATATCGATCGGGCGGCCCTGCGCAGCTTCCAGCAATTTGTCATTGCCTTCGATCGTCGCCAGATCGGCCTCTATCGAGATGACGTTGGTGCCGTGCGCTTTCAGATCCTCGGCAGCGTTATTGATCAAAGGCTCGTCTGCGACGACGATCAGATCATAGCCTTCCTTGGCGGCAATATGCGCAAGTTCGAAGCCGATGCCGGTCGATGCGCCGGTGACGATCGCAAACTTTCCGTTACCCATTTCGTGACTCCTTAAGCAGGCATCTCGACCTTGGTTTTTGCAAGGCCGGGTTTGAGGACGATCTTGGTCGCGACGTCCTGATGATCGTGAAACAGTTTGTAGCCGTCCGGCGCATTCTCGAGCGGCAGGTGGTGCGAGATCAGGAAGGTCGTATCGATCTTGCCATCAAGGATCGCGGCCAGCAGCGCCTCGGTATAATGCTGGACGTGGGTCTGGCCGGTCTTGAGCGTCAGGCCCTTTTCCATGAAGGCGCCGAGCGGCCATTTGTCGACGAAGCCGCCATAGACCGCAGGCATCGAAACGCGGCCGCCTTTGCGGCAGGCGATGATCGCCTGCCGGTTGGCATGCGGGCGATCGGTTCCAAGGAAGGTCGATGCCTTGATCTGATCGAGCACGTTATCGACGAACAGCCCGTGCGATTCGAGGCCGACGGCGTCGATCACCGCATCGGGGCCGATCCCGCCGGTCATCTCGATCAGCGCATCGTAAACCGCATGATCCTTATAGTTGATCGTCTCCGCCCCGAACTTTGCGGCCAGCTCCAAACGTCTCGGGAAATGGTCGATCGCGATCACGCGCTCGGCGCCCATCAGAAACGCCGATTGCACCGCGAACAGGCCCACCGGGCCGCAGCCCCATACGGCGACAGTGTCGCCGGGCTCGATCTGCGCATATTCGGCCGCCTGCCAGCCGGTCGGCAGGATGTCCGAGAGGAACAGCACCTTATCGTCGTCGATCCCGTCGGGAATGACGATCGGGCCGATGTCGGAGAAGGGCACGCGGACATATTCGGCCTGTCCGCCCGAATAGCCGCCGGTCATGTGGCTGTAGCCGAACAGGCCGGACATCGGGTGACCGTACAGCTCCTGCGCGATATCCTGATTGTCGGCAGGTAGACCGTTGTCGCAGGCGGAATATTGATGCTTGCCGCAATGGTAGCAGCTGCCGCAGGCGATGGTGAACGGCACCACCACGCGCTGGCCTTTCTTGAGCGTCGATTTCGGACCGGTCTCGACGACCTCGCCCATGAATTCGTGGCCCAGCACATCGCCGGCCTTCATCGTCGGGATGAAGCCGTCATAGAGGTGGAGGTCCGAGCCGCAGATTGCGGTGGACGTGATCTTGATGATCGCATCGCGCGGATTGATGATCTCGGGATCGTCGACCGTATCGACGCGGACGTCATGCTTGCCGTGCCAGGTGAGCGCGCGCATCGCTGTCTCCTTTAATTGGGGGGTCAGCCGGCCTTGTGCTCGGCGTGGTGGGCGCGGGTGCGCGATGAGGTGGCGACCTCGCCGGTCTCCATAAATTGCTTGAAGCGGCGCAGTTCGCGGCGTGCCTGGATCGCGGGCTCGCGCTGGAAGATCTTGGCGATCAGCTCACCGATCAGCCCGGCCGGCGGATCATAAGCGATCACCGCCCGCACGATGCTGCCGCGCGCGCCGGTATCGCGAAACTCGATCCGGCCGGAGCTACGGACATCGGCGCCTTCCACCGATTCCCAAGCGATCAGCGCACCCGGCTGATCCTCCGTGACCACCGCTTCCCAGCTGACCGTGCGGCCGGCCGGCGCTTTGATCGTCCAGATGGATCGCGTGTCGCTTTCGACGGTGATGCTCTCGATATTTTCCATGATCGGCGCGAGGTTCGAAAAATCGCGCCAGAAATCGTAGAGTTCGCGCGTCGGCCTGGCGATCGTCACCACCGCCGCCGAAACTTGGCTTTCGTCACGCTCCGCCTCGGCGGCGCGCGCGTCTTTATCGCGCGCGGCAGTTGCCGGCGCATCCGCATTTGCGGCGTTGGTCATTTGGATTGCTCCGGTTGGAAAGCTGTGTGGGTAGTAGCGCGTGAGCCTTGCCGCAGTTCCCGATAAGCTCTTGTAAAAACACAGAATGTTTCGGTGGCTTAATGAACGTCGTCGGATCACCACATCAGACGGGATGACGGCAGGGCGCTTGGACACCGTTGCCAGCGGCGACGGGTAGCGCACAAATTAGCTTCGATTTTCGGCGTTTTTCACCTTGCGCGAAGGTTGCGGAGCCGCTCTTGGGCCAGCATGCATTTCCTTGCTGATCGGCCCCGCCTGCTGCTCGCGATCCGCATCCTGTTCTGGATCGCGCTCGCTGTCCTGCTGTTCATGGCGCTCGATCCGCATCCGCCGCAGATCGAAGGGCCGCCGGGCTCGGACAAGGTGGAGCATATGCTGGGCTTCGCCACACTCACTTTGCTGGCCGGTTTGGGCTATCCGCGTCTTCCGCTGCTCCGCCTCGGCGAGCATCTTTCTTTCCTCGGTGCGATGATCGAGGTCGCGCAGGCGATGCCGATCGTTCACCGGGATTGCGATATTTTCGATTGGGTGGCGGATACGGTGGCGATCGCCGTTGTGCTGGCATTCATCAGCATCGTGCGAAAAGGTGCGATGACGGGGAAGTAGGCGCAATTTTTTCCGCATTACCCTGGGCCTTGGTCCGGCGCATGAAGCCAGATGGGCCGCGGCGTCGCTATCCCTTGCGAAATGATTCGTCGCACGCGACGATGCTTTGAGGTGCTGATGCGCGAGTTGTACGATGCCAGCCTGGTCTATGTCGGGGCACTGGGCCTTGGTACCGCGATCCTCAATCTGCGCGCGGTCCGCCAGCCGTTCAAAGCCGATGATCTCGATTGGGGATGGGGCGCTGGCCTTGCCGCCACGGCCGTGGCCTGCTGGACCTTTTCGGTGATGATCACCGGCGGCGCATCGGGCGCGGCGCTGGCGATGATCGTGTCGATGCCGATCATCCTCGCGCTCAAGCTCGCTTTCCCGCGGCTGACCTTCACCGGCACGCTTGAGATGGCGCTGACCCCGCTGACCTGGGTGATCGGATCGCTGTGGACTTATGCGCTCGCCGCTGAAGCCGGAGCATCGGACACCGTGCTGCTGTTGGTGATGGGCGCCAGCCTGTTCTCGGCACTGGGCGTCAGCATCGCATTCCTCGAGAAACTCGCGCGGCAGGCGATCTTGACCCACGGCAGTTGGCGCCGCCCGATCGCGCCGCTGCATGCGCCCGGCGCCGCCTGGCCCAAGGTCTCGATCCAGGTGCCCGCTTATGCCGAGCCGCCCGAGATGCTCAATCAGGTGCTCAACTGCCTCGCGCGGCTGGATTACCCCAATTATGAGGTATTGGTCGTCGACAACAACACGCGCGACGAGGCGCTGTGGCGTCCGGTCGAGCGGCATTGCGCGGCGCTCAACGCGCGCGTCGGCGACGATCGTTTCCGGTTCTTCCATGTCGCCCCGATCGAGGGCGCCAAAGCGGGTGCGCTCAACTGGGTGATGCCGCATATGGCCAAGGACGCCGCGCTGATCGCGGTGATCGACGCCGATTATGAGGCACAGCCCGACTTTCTCAACCGCCTCGTCGGCTTCTTCGACGATCCGACGGTCGGCTACGTCCAGACGCCGCACGACTATCGCGAGCATGCCGAGAGCGCCTATCTGAACGCCTGTTATTGGGAATATATGCCCAACAACAAGATCGAGATGCCGGGCATCAGCGAATATGGCGCGGCGTTCACGATCGGCACGATGTGTCTGATCCGGACCGCGGCACTCAAGGCGGCGGGCGGCTGGGCGGAATGGTGCCTGACCGAGGATTCCGAGGTCTCGGTCCGCCTGCGCGAGATCGGCTATCAGGGCTTCTACCTGCGCGAGACCTTCGGCCGCGGGCTGATCCCGGAGAGCTTCGACGATTACAAGAAACAGCGTTTCCGCTGGACGGCGGGTCCGGTGCAGCAGCTGCGGCGCTATTGGCGGCTCTATCTGCCCCAGGCGTTCGGCGGCAGCCGCAGCATGGACGCCTGGAACAAGCTCCTGGAGGTGATGCGCGGCGTCGCGCCGATGATGCAGGTCGCCAATCTGGGGCTGGGGATCGCGGTTTCCGCCGGCCTCGTCTTCGCGATTGCACGCGGCCACATGCCGATCATCGATCTGCCGGATATCGCCTGGGTGGTGCTGGCAATGGGTGGGGTCGCCTGGGGCGTGCGGCGCTGGCAGCGCTACAAGCTTTCAGGCTGCGACGATTGGCAGGCGATGGCGCGCGGCGAGTTGGCGCGGCTGTCGCTGACCTATGTGCAGATGGTGGCGGGGCTGGCCGGGCTTTCGTCCAGACCGCTGGCGTGGCGGCGCACGCCCAAGTTCGCGGGTCAGGCGAGCGGCCTCGCCGCATTTCGCGTAACCCTGCCGGAGACGATTATTGGTCTCGTACTGCTGCTGATGGCGCTAGTGCCCCTGGCGCTGATCGATCGCATCGGCGGCGATATGGCCGCGATGCTGGCGATCGGCGCAAGCACCTACGCTTTGGCCTTTCTTGCCGCGCCCGCGATGGCGTGGCTCAGTGAGCGGCGGCTCGTGGAAGCGCAGGCGCCCTTGCTGACGGGCGGCGAGGTCAGCGCGGAGGCGTGAATTCATCCTCCCCGATACGGGGAGGATCCTTACGCTGCCAGCGCCTGCGGCTCGCCCATCGGCCGCGTCCGCACGAAGGTCCGGATGTCCATGTCCCGCCCGCGCGCCCGGCTGTACAGCTTGGCCGTGCCGTTCGGTTCGAACCCGAGTTTCGCCAGCACGCCGCCGCTGGCCGGATTGTCGAGCGCGTGGCTTGCCTTGAGTTCGGGCAGGCGCAGGCTTTCGTCGGCGATCGCGACCACCGCGCGTCCGGCCTCGGTCGCATAACCCCTGCCCCACTGATCGCGCGCGAGCCAATAGCCGAGCTCGGCGCCTTCGCCCTCAACCGGCATCAGCGCGATGCCGCCGATAAGCGCGCCGTCGTCGCGCCGGGTGACGAGGAAGCGGGGATAGCGCGGATCCTGCGGCTGGCTGAGGAAATTCTCGGCGTCGCCCAGTGCATAGGGCCAGGGCGCACGGCTGAGATTGCGTACCACCGCGGCATCGCCGATCGCGCGGGATAGCGCGGGCGCATCCTCGGTCCAGCCGGGCCGCAGCAGCAGGCGTTCGGTGACGGCGAACATGCGTGTCTCCTTCTCCGCCCTCGCCAATGGCAGCGCCACGTTACGCCGCCACGACAGAGCTGTTTCCAGGGAGACATGAAAAAGGGAGGCGGGTGGCGACCCGTCTCCCTGATGATCCGTTTTACCGGATCCGTAGGGTCGCCCTCGCAGGACGACCCTTTATCGATCGTCCGATGTTATTCGGCGGCTTGCGCGGTAATCACGCTCACATATTTGCGACCGAGCTTGCCGTCATGGAACGCCACGCGGCCTTCGGTCAGCGCGAACAGCGTGTGATCCTTGCCGATGCCGACGCCGACGCCCGGATAGACCTTGGTGCCGCGCTGACGCACGATGATGTTGCCGCCGATCACTTCCTGACCACCGAACTTCTTGACGCCGAGACGACGGCCTGCCGAGTCGCGGCCGTTGCGAGATGAGCCGCCTGCCTTCTTATGTGCCATGAGTCTTTAGCTCCTTACGCTTCAGCGGCCTGGGGCGCGGCGGCTTCCGCCTTCGCCTTCTTGGGCGCTGCCTTCTGATCGCCGATCGCGGTGATTTTCAGGATGGTGTGATACTGGCGATGGCCGTTGCGGCGGCGATAATTATGACGGCGGCGCTTCTTGAAGACGATGATCTTCTCGCCGCGGCCCTGCGCCACGATCTCGGCCGAAACCGTCAGGCCCTCGACCGACTTGAGCTCCGAGCCCTCGCCCGCCAGCAATACGTCGCTGAGCGAGATCGAGGCCCCAGCCTCGCCCTCCAGCTTCTCGACGACGATCTTGTCTCCGGCGGCGACGCGATATTGCTTGCCGCCCGTGCGCACGATAGCGAACATGGGTCTCTTCACTTCTTGGTTATTGAAACGCACGGGGACGGCCCGAAGACCCACCTCACGCGAGAAGCGGCGCAGCTAGTAGAGGTGGGCGCGGCTGTCAAGGGATTCGCCTTCTTCGATCCTCCCCCGCCAGGGGGAGGTGGCGCCGAAGGCGTCGGAGGGGGAGGGCGGAGGCCTATTAGACGGCGTCGCAACCTCCCCCTCCGTCAGCTCCGCTGACACCTCCCCCTAGCGGGGGAGGATTAGGTTTAGGGCCGCCGATTCTCTTCCAGGAACTTCTGGAAGCAGCCGCTCTGCCCATATGTCCCTTGCGGCGAACAGCTATTGGGGATGCCCTGCTTGCTGACCATCTCCAGCACCCGCGCCGTGCCCGCCCAGCTGCCGTCGCGCGCGGCATTATAGGGTTTGGCGCGCAGGCTCTTGGGGATGCGGTAGCGCTCGCTTTCCGGGTGACGCGCGCAAACGACGATTTCGTCGGCCTTGCTGCGCGGGCAGGGATCGTTGCCGAAGACGAGCAGGGTCTCGAAACGCTCGGGCGGATCGGCGGGTCGGTCGGAGGGCGTCTCGGGCACGGGATGGGGGTGATAGGGCTCATAGCCTAGCTGCGTTTGCGCTATAGCCGGACCAGCCACAACCAATGCAGCGAATACCATCAACACCGTTCGTGCTGAGCGTGTCGAAGCACCGTCGTTCTGGCGAGCGCTCGGAGAAAAGTGCGGCCCTTCGACAGGCTCAGGGCGAACGGAGAAAGGAAACACTATTGGGGCTGGTTCGATGCGGCCTTGGCGTCGGCGGCGCGGTCCTGCTTGTAGGTGCGCATCTGCTGGCCGAAGCAGCCCGTCCAGCCGCCCGCCCCGGTCGCCGAGCAGCTGCCCGTGCCCGAAGCGCCGACGCTATCAAGGCTCTTGGCGCGATCCGCCCATTGGTTCTGAGGCTTCTCGGTCGATTGGCGCAGATCCTTGGGAATGCGGAAACGCTCGGTTTCCGGCGCGCGGACGCAGGTGGTGCCGGCCGGGCACTTATCCTGGCCGAAGATCATCAACACCTTATCGTTCGCCTGGGCGAGCACGGGCGCGGGCATGAGCGCGGCGCCGAGACCAACGATGGCACCCGCGGCCAGAATGAAATGCCTTATCATGCCATATGCTCCTTCTGGCGCCCAACGCGGCCCGTTCATATCCGTTGCGAAACACCGATCGCGAAGCGGCAGCCGAACCGGATCGCCGCCGACAGCAGCGCATAAGCCGGCGCCTGCTCCGCGCCATGCGCGATCGCGTTTTCGCGATGCTCCACTTCGTCGGCCTGAAAATCGGCGATCGCCTCCGATAGCTCGGGATCGCTGGGCCCAAGCTGAACGAGTTGCTCGCCATAATGGCGATCGATCTCGGTCTCGATCGCGGCGGTACAGGCCATTGCCGCCTCAGGGCCGATCAGGGCGGTGGCGACACCGAGCGCGAAGCCCGCGGCATCCCAGATCGGGGCGAGCGCGGTCGGCCGCACCTTACGCTCGGCCAGCATCGCGTTGAAGCGTTTGAGATGGCGCTCTTCCTGTGCGGCCATGCCGGCGATCGTCCGCGCGGCGGGGTGGCGGCCTCCCATCACGGCGAGCTGCCCCGCATAGATACGCATCGCGCCACGCTCGCCTGCCTGATCGACCCGCAGCATCGCCGCACGCTCCTTGGGACTGATCATGACCGGCCTTTCGCTGCGAGGAACAGGGTGAGCAGCCCGCCGGGGATCGAGATCAAAGCATTGAAGCCTGCGAGCGAGATGCCGAACAAAGTCCATTGCGGCTTGTCGCAAAGCACCAGCGGCTGGGCGAGCAGCGCTTTCAGGATGTCGCCACCATGCGGCAGGCCTTGCGAAGTGCAGTGCGTCGGCCCCAGCCACCACTTATATTCGACACCCATATGGTAGAAGCCGATCACCCCGCTCGCGATGATACCCAGAGCGGCTAGTGCAATGAGCAGGCGGATGACGGGCGGGCGCAGCCCCGGTGCAAAGGCGAGAATCGCGGGAACGAGCGCTGCGTAAAGCGGCCACCGCTGCCAGTGACACATCTCGCAAGGCACGAGATGGCCGATGAGCTGGAACGCCCATGCTCCGGCAAGGAGCGTGGCGGGGATTAGCAGGGCGAGGAGACGGGCGAGCTTCACTAATTCCCCTCCCGCTTGCGGGAGGGGTTAGGGGTGGGGCGAACGTAGTGAGCTCGGCGCACCCGGCCTGCCCACCCCCGGCCCCTCCCGACGGGCCCCACGAAAGTAGTACTTTCGTGGGAACCCCATGCGGTAGGGGAGAAGCGCCACCTCTTCACTTCGCCGCCACCTTCACCGGCGCCGCCGGACCTAGCCGCGCGATCGTCTTTACCGCATAATCGAGCTGGAAGTCGGTGACGCCCACCTTCTTCAATGAATCGGGGGTCGCGGCGAAGCGGGGATCGGGATTGGTGTCGTCCTCAAGGATCTTGTCGTCGCCCTTCACCGAATTGAGCAGATGGTGGCGCAGGTCCGCTTCGCGCAGCCGCGGCCGAGCCTTGTAATCGGGATCGTTGAGCTGCGGCACGATGACATCGGGCGCGATGCCATTCTCCTGCACCGATCGGCCCGATGGCGTATAATAACGCGCGATCGTCAGCCGCAGCGCAGTCTCGTCGGTCAGCGGCATCACGGTCTGCACCGATCCCTTGCCGAAGCTGCGCTCGCCCATGATCAGCGCGCGATGCTGATCCTGCAGCGCGCCCGCGACGATCTCCGCCGCCGACGCCGTGCCCGCATCGACCAGCACGATGACCGGCAGGCCATGCGCCTCATCGCCCGGATGCGCGAAGAAGCGTTCGATGTCGTTCTTCTCGCGCCCACGCTGCGAAACGATCTCGCCATGATCGAGGAAGGTGTCCGATACCTCGACAGCCTGATCGAGCAGCCCGCCGGGATTGGAGCGCAGATCGATGACATATCCGAGCGGCCGCCCGCCCAGCGTCTTCTCGATGCCGGCGATCGCGGCATGGACGCCGGGGCCGGTCGCCTTGGAGAAGCTGTTGATATCGATCACGCCGACGCGGCCTTTCACCTGCCACTTCACCGCCTTGAGTTCGATGATCTCGCGGGTCAGCGTCACGTCGAACGGCTTGTCGCGGCCCGGGCGGACGATGGTGATGCGTACCTGCGTGCCCGGCGCGCCGCGCATCTTGTCCACGGCCTCATCCAGCGAGCTGCCGTAGATCAATTTGCCGTCGATATTGGTGATGTAATCGCCGGACTTGATACCCGCCCGGTAAGCGGGCGTATCCTCGCTGGCGGTGACGACCTTGATCACGCCGTCCTCGGCCTGAACGGTGAGGCCTAAACCGCCGTAATTGCCCTCGGTCTGCGTCTTCAGATTCACATAATCGCGCGCATCGAGATAGGAGGAATGCGGATCGAGCGCGGCCAGCATGCCGTCGATCGCGCCGCGGATGAGTGTCTTGTCGTCGACCTTGTCGACATAATCGGCCTTCACCCGCTCGTAGATCGACATGAACTGGTCGAGCTCCTTGTAGGTATCGACGTCGCTGGCCGCAAAACCCGCGCTGATCGCCGGGATCAGGCTCATCGCGGCGACCAGACCGACACCTTGCAGGAAGAAGCTTTTACGCATGGAGGAGCGGGCTTTCGGACAGGAAAGAGGACACCTTAGCGCGGCGAAGCTTGCTGCGAAATGGCTGAGCCACCAGTCTTTTGCGCGGCGGCAAGAACGTCAACGGGTTGGCCATCGTGGCGAAGCTCGACGAGCAGAGGCCCGTTTGCCGTGCCGATCGCCCGGCCGCGTGCGATCCAGCCACCCGTTTCGAAATCCGCGAGCCGGCCGCCAGCGACAAGGCTGGTCCAGCCATGGCCGTGTTCGAGGATGAGCACATCGCCATAGCCGCGATAGGGCCCGGCATAGGCCACGCGCCCCGCGCCCGGCGTGATGAGCGCGGCGCCATCGGCGGGCCGGAGCAGGATCCCGCGCGAGCGCATGCCGCGCTGGTCGATCGTGCCGAAGCCGACCAGGATGCGCCCAGGCGCAGGCAGGCGATAGGGCGCAGAGGGGTTGGCCGTGGTGACAAGCGGGCCGCCGGTGGTGCCGGCACCGGCGAGATCGTCGATCTGAGCGGCCTTTGCGCTGGCGGTCATCTGCTGTGCGAGCGCGGCGGCGCGACGGCGCAGGCTCGTGCGCGCGGCATCGATCAGGATCTGCTGATGCGCAGCCTCACCCCAGCTTCCGGGCGCGAGCAGAATGGCGAGCGTCGGGCGGCGCGCAATACGGACCTCGGCGGCGAGGAGCCGCGCCATGCGGGCATGATCGCCGGTCTCGGGTATGGTCGTCGCGGCGAGGACAGCGAGCGCGATCATAGCCCCTCCCCTGAAGGGGAGGGGCTTTGCCCATTGTCACCGCCTCATCCCTCACGATGGTAAGGATGGCCGGCGAGGATGCTGGTCGCGCGGAACAATTGCTCGGCGAGCATCGCGCGGGCCAGTAGGTGCGGCCAGGTCATCGCGCCGAAGCCGAGGATCAGGTCCGCCGCCTGGCGATCGGTCTCTTCGAAGCCGTCCGCCGCGCCGATCAGGAAGCGCGCCTCGCGCATCCCATCATCGCGCCACCGCCCGAGCTTCTCGGCAAAACGCATCGAGGGCAACGGCGGACCTTTCTCATCGAGGACGATAGTGACCGCCGGAGACAGCGATGCTGGAAGCTTGCCTCCCTGATCGGGCAGTTCGGTGATCCGCGTCAGCCAGGCGATCCGTGCCAGATAGCGATCGACCAGCTCCGCCTCGGAACTGCGCCCGATCTTTCCGCGGGCGATGATGTGGAGAAGCATCTAGTCCTGACCCCGTTTGTCCCGAGCGAAGTCGAGGGACGTTGCGCACCGTGTCTCGACTTCGCTCGACACAAACGGGTTTGGGGAAACGATTCTAGAAAACTTAAGCGAAACCGGCAGCGCGCGGCGGCGCTGCGGCCGGCCCATCACCGAACGCCCACATCCGCTCGAGATTGTAGAAGCTGCGCACTTCGGGGCGGAACAGGTGGACGATCACGTCGCCGGCATCGATCAACACCCAGTCGGCGGTCGGCATGCCCTCGACGCGCGGGCTATGGCCGGTCAGCGCCTTGGCTTTCTCGACGATCTTCATCGCCATCGAACCGACCTGACGGCTCGAACGACCGGAGGCGATCACCATATAATCGGCGATCGAAGATTTTCCGGCGAGCGGGATCGAGACGGTTTCCACCGCCTGATCGTCGTCCAGCGATGTCAGGATCAGCTGATGCAAAGCTTCGGCGGATTGAAGCCCATTGTCATGGGCGGGCGCGGGTTCAGTCGCGGCAGTGGCAGGCATTATCCTCCATGGGGGAGCGGCAAGCGCGTGATGCGATCACGCGGCGCCTTGGTGGAGAGCAGGCGATCCCAATCGGGAAGCGCGGCGCGAAGTCGCGTCGCGGAAGTCGGATCAGGGCGGAAGTGCAACAGCACAAGCGCCGGCGTTCTCCACTTCGTCCAGCATCTGCTCTGGCTCTGCGGCCGGACGTACCGCCTGAGCCAACCCATCGCTCGCGCGCGGTGGGCACCGCCATCATACCCCGGACGCGCGATGACCGCAATCGGCATCGTCCGCGCGATCAGCCGCCAATCGCGCCATTGATCGAACTGGACAAGATTATCCGCGCCCATGATCCAGATGAAGCGCCGGTCGGGGTAGCGCCGCGCAAGTTTGCGCAGGCTATCTGCGGTGTAGCGCGTCCCGAGCCGCGCCTCGATCGCGGTCGCGACGATGCGGCTGCGGCGTGCCATGCCCTGCGCGGAGGCAAGGCGCGCGGGCAGCGGCGCCATCCCTGCCTCCGGTTTGAGCGGATTGCCGGGCGAGACTAGCCACCACAATTCCTCCAGCCCCAGCGCGTCGATCGCGGCAAGGCTGATGCGGCGATGGCCGGCATGCGCCGGGTTGAACGATCCGCCGAGAAGTCCGGTTGGTTTCCTGGCCTTCAAGGCCGGAGCTGACCCGTGCCGCGCACCAGCCATTTATAGGTCGTCAGCCCTTCCAGCGCGACGGGGCCGCGCGCGTGGAGGCGGCCGGTGGAGATTCCGATCTCCGCGCCCAACCCGAACTCGCCGCCGTCCGCGAACTGGGTGGAGGCGTTCCACATCACGATCGCCGAATCGACCTCGGCCAGGAAGAGTTCAGCCGTGGCGGCATCCTCGGTGACGATCGCATCGGTGTGGCTCGAGCCGTGCTGGGCGATGTGCGCTGTCGCATCGGCGACGCCATCGACGAGGCGGACCGCGACGATCGCGTCGAGATATTCGGTGTCCCAATCTTCGGGGCTGACCGCCGTGGCGCGCGGCTCGATCGCACGAATCTCCTCGGTGCCGCGCACTTCGCAGCCCGCCTCAATCAGTGCGGCGAGGATCGGCCTAGGATTGGGATAAGCGCGATCGATCAGCAGCGTCTCGGTCGCGCCGCAGATGCCGGTGCGGCGCAATTTGGCGTTGACCGCGAGAGGCACCGCCTTCGCCGGATCGGCGGCGCGATCGATATACAGGTGATTGTTGCCGTCGAGGTGGGCGAGCACGGGGACGCGCGCCTCTTCCTGCACACGCGCGACCAACGCCTTGCCGCCACGGGGCAAGATGATGTCGATCAGCCCCGCTGCGCCGAGCATCGCGCCGACCGCCGCACGATCGGCGGTGGGGACGAGCTGGATCGCATCCTCGGGCAGGCCTGCGGCGGCGAGCCCTTCGGACAAGCAATCGTGGATCGCCCGGTTGCTCTCGCGCGCCTCGCTGCCGCCACGCAGGATCACGGCATTGCCCGCCATCATCGCCAGCGCGCCGGCATCGGCGGTGACGTTGGGGCGGCTTTCATAGATGATGCCGATCACGCCGAGCGGCACTCGCACGCGCGAGAGCTTGAGCCCGTTGGGCCGCTCGCTCTCATCGATCACCGCGCCCACCGGATCGGCAAGCCCGGCGACCGCATCGAGGCCATCGGCAATTCCCGCGATGCGCTTTCCATCGAGCTTGAGCCGATCGAGCATCGCTCCCGAAAGCCCGCGTGCGGCAGCCGCCTCCATATCGCGCGCGTTGGCGGCCAGCAGCTGGGTCTCGCTCGCACGGATCGCCTGCGCGGCCGCGCGGAGCGCCGCAGCCTTGGTCGCGGTTGGGGTTCTGGCAAGAATGCGGGCGGCGGCGCGGGCGCGCTGGGCCATGGCGCGGATCAGTTCCTGCGGCGGGATGGCAACTGCATCGTTCATGGCTTTGCTCTCTAGCATCCGATCCTCCTTCCCGCATCCCCAAACGCCGCGCCGGAGCTTGGCGTATCCTGCCAAGTCTTGGCGCTCCGCACCGCAGTCTGCCGTTTAAAGCGCCAAAATCCGCTCTTGAGAGCATTTGGCACGGTCGATGCAATGAGGTTGGCATCCCGCGGAAATGGCTCCGCGGACGCAAAAATGGAGACTTGAAATGACCTCTTCGCTCGGAACCCAGATCAGCGCCGGCCTGCTCGCTTTCGCCGTGAGCGCCGCCTGCATCCTGTTCACCGCCCCCACCCTGATCTGAACGGAGCCGCCCCCATGGACAACATGACCTCCACCCCCGCGACTCCCCGCGAAAACCTGTTCGGGGTCTGCGCGGAAATCGGCGAGACGATCGGCGTCAATCCGCTTTGGATCCGCCTCGGCTTCCTCGTTTCGATCATGGCGGTGTCGCTCAAGCTGACGCTGGTTGCCTATTGTGTTGCCGCGGTCGCGTTCAAATTGGCGAAGCGCTGAGAGGCGCTTCGCTCAATCTCTCAACCCATGGCCGTTAACTATTTCCTTGTTTAAAAGTCTGAACGGGTTTTAAGAATTTATTCACACCCTGTGGACAACTTCGCCCCGTGCCCCTCCTGCTCGCCCTGACATGTTTTGCGATGACGCTGGCCATTGGTTTGGCGGCGGGCCTTGTCATCGGCGGAAAGGCTAGTCGCCAGACGGCGTCGGACAACGCCGCCCGTCCCGCATTGGAGCCCGAAGACGCCCTTGCCAGCGATCTCGATGTTGCGGTGGCGCGCGGACAATTGTTTCTCGTCCATCAGCCGAAAACCCATGCGCGCACCGGCGAGGTGGTCGGCATGGAGACGCTGGTTCGCTGGCAGCATCCTGAGCGCGGGTTGATCGGGCCGAACGATTTCATCGGCCTTGCCGAAGAGCGCGGCGAGATTCGGCGAATCACCGAATGGGTCGTCCGCCAGGCGCTGATCGAGCAACGCAGCCTGGCACTGTGCGGCCATAAGCTGGCGTGCAGCGTCAATATTTCGGCATGCCTGCTGGCCGATCGCGAATTCGGGCGCTGGCTGCTCGATGCCGTGCGTGGTGCGGAAGGACCGTTCGGGCTCGAGATCACCGAAACCGCGATGATCGCCGATCCCGAAGGCGCGCTGGCCAACTTGCGGGCGTTCGCCGAGGCGGGCTTGCGCATCGCGATTGACGATTATGGCGCGGGGCTTTCCAGCCTCGCCTATCTCAAGCAGCTCCCTGCGCAGGAGCTGAAGATCGATCGCATGTTCATCCATGGTCTTTCGACGAGCCATCGGGATCCGCTGCTGGTGCGGTCGACGATCGATCTGGCCCATGCGCTGGGGATGGAAGTGACCGCCGAGGGCGTTGATTCGCCCGCGGCGATGGCGCTGCTCCGCGTGATGGGCTGCGATCATATGCAAGGCTTTCTGATCGCCAAACCGCTCCGGCTGGGCGAGTTGCGCGCCTTTCTCGATGCCCGCATCGAGCGGGGCGCAACGCCGGAAAATATCGAATTTCCCTGGCCCACGGCGCCTGATGGCGCGCCCTCGGCACGCCGGGTTTCAGGAGACAAAGGTTAACAAAAACAGAATTAACGTCTTCTTAAACTTTTTTCTTTACCATCATTCCCGGTTCAGGTAGCTCCTGAGTCGACGGCGGCGTTCGCCTTCGATTTTTGGAGCTCCCGATGATCCTCCCCTTCTAATCTTGCAGAAGAGCTGTTTGGTCATCCGATGCGACAGCTTAGATCAAGGCCAAGTTTTCGCGTCACGCGAAGGATTTTGCCCTTTACTTTCAACCCTTTGAAATTGATCCGTCGTAGCCTTAAAAAGTGCTGGGCAGGTCAGAGTTTAGCTTTAGCTTGTTTGTGCCTACCAATGTTGGGCTTCGCGCCTGCCGTTGCAGCGCCACAATCAGATCTATCTCGCGCTTCTGCCGAGTTGGATAAAGCGAAAGCTTTATTTATGGCCAATCCTGCAGCCGCGCTCGCGGATGCTGTTTTGGTCAATCAAAATATTGCTCGTCTCGGGCCTTCCTTTGAGAAGGCTAATCTTGAGGCCAAAGCTGATTGGATTCAGGGTGCTGCCCTGCTCGGCTTAAACAAGCCAGCTGATGCCCTTCGTGCGCTCGACGCAGGTTTGCGAATAATCCCCGATCCCAAATCAAAAGTTTCAGCGGATTTACACATGGCGCGCGCCGGTGCGCTGCAGCTACTCGGTAACGTCGGTTCGGCGCTTAAGGAGGTGCAGGCCGCCTATAGGCTTTACAGTGTCATTGGCGATGCGCGTGGCCGAGCCATTGCGCTTCAGAACCTCGGCGTGAACTTTTTCTACGCTCGCGATTATGAGCGCGCTAACCACTATTTCGACCTTTCCCTTGAAGCGGACCCCGACGACCCCTCTATCCAGATTGCGACGTTGGGTAACCGGGGTCAGAGCTTGCGCGCTCAAGGAAACGCGAAGGCTGCCGAGCGGGCTTTCATGCAAACCATTCAGCTTGCGCGAAAGTTGAAGTCGCCATTGCTTGAAGCGCGTACCATGGGGATGCTCGCCGACGCTCAACTTAGAGCGGGAGAGATCGGTGCGGCTAAAGAAACGATTGCTCGCGGCCTCGCTATGGCGCCGCCCGGCGGTAGCGAGGAATGGAAGCCAGAGCTGTATCGTGTCGCTGCCAGCGCCGCGCTTCAACAGCATCTTGTCGATGAGGCCACGCGGTTCATCGAAAAAGCGCTCTCGATTAAGACAAGCTCCTCGACTCTTCTCCGCGATGAGCACGAGACGGCCTACGAAATTTACAAAGCGCGCGGGGACGAAGGCCGCGCTCTTCAACACCTCGAGCAGTTTAAAACGCTCGACGACCAGGCGCGCAATGTCGCCGCGTCCACCAGCGCTGCGCTGATGGCGGCGCAGTTCGATTATGCCAATCAGAACCTCAAGATCGCGGAACTGCATCGCGGGGAGGCGCAGCGGGATGCCGTGATCGCGCGGAACCGACAGCAGATGCTGCTGGGCCTGTTGGTGGCGACGGGCGCGGTGATCCTGCTCTTGCTGGTGATTCAGGTCGCGCTACGGCGCAGCCGCAACCGCATCGCGGCGATCGCCGACGATCTCAGCGTCTCCAACGCTGATCTGGAACGCGCTTTGGCGGCGCGCACCGAATTCCTGGCAACCACCAGCCACGAGATCCGCACGCCGCTGAACGGCATCCTGGGCATGACCCAGGTCTTGCTCGCCGATCGCGGCCTCGATGGCGGCGTGCGCACCAAGATCGAGCTGATGCACGGCGCGGGCGAGACCATGCGCGCGCTTGTCGACGATCTGCTCGATCTCGCCAAGATGACGACGGGCGAACTCACGATAACACGGGCTCCGATGAATCTGCCGGCCCTGCTGCGCGAAACGGTCCAGGTGTGGGAGAGCCAGGCGCAGGCGCAGGGTTTGGGCATTGCACTGGAGATGGAGGGTCTGCCCGACCGTATCTGTCAAGACGAGGTGCGGCTGCGCCAGATCGTCTTCAACCTCATCTCCAATGCCATCAAGTTCACCGATCGCGGCGTGATTCGCGTCGTCGCGCGCGCCACCGAACAGCAACGGCTACGAATCGAAGTGATCGATACCGGCATCGGCATCCCCGCCGATCGCCTGGAGGAGATTTTCGAGAGCTTTCGGCAAGTCGATAGCGGCCGCACGCGCCGCCACAGTGGCACAGGGCTCGGTCTCGCAATCTGCCGCAGCCTCGCGCAGGCGATGGGCGGCAGCGTCGGCGTGAGCAGCGTCGTCGGCGCCGGCGCGACGTTCACGATCGACCTGCCGCTGGAACCGGTTGCGGGCGAAGCGGCGGACCATCCCGCCAGTGCCGGCGCCGCCGCCACGCTCGCCGAGGCGAGAGTGCTCCTCGTCGAGGCCAATCTCTTGACGCAAAGCATTTTGCGGGCGGTGCTCACCCCCCAAGTGCGGTCTTTTACCGGCGTAACCTCGCTGGAGGATGCCCGTGCTACGCTCTCGGGAGACGCGATCGATCTGCTGTTGATCGATTCGGGCGTCCTAGAGCGCCGTGTAGAAGCCGCAGCCGATATCGCCCGGTTCGCTGGCCGCACCGTCTTGCTGTGGCCGCAACCGGATGAGGAAATTCGCGCGGCGGCGCGAAGCCTCGGAATCGAGCATATCCTGGCGACTCCGTTAACACCTGCGGAGCTAGTCGCGCAGCTCAAGGGGCTCTATGCCCCGGCTAACCGATCCGAGGAGATGGCGGCGTGATCCGTGCGATGGAGCCGTTGAGGTGAACATCCTGTTCGTCGAGGACGATGCGATGAATCGCCGCGTCGTCCGCGATATGTTGACCGTCGCAGGCGCCAGCATGGACGAAGCGCCGGATGCCGAGACCGGTCTGCGCATGATCGATGAACGCGAATATGATATCGTGCTGATGGATCTGCGCATGCCCGGCATGGATGGCCTTACCGCGATCCGCCATCTACGTGCCCGCGCCGATGCCAAGGCGAGTGTGCCGGTGATCGTCGTGACCGCCGATACCGCCGTCGATATCTGCCAGAACTGCGTCGATCAGGGTGCGGACGAGGTGATTCTCAAGCCCGTGGCGATGAACAAATTGTTCGACGCGATCGGCCGGCTGATCGCGCGCGGATCGCAATCGATCCTCAATTAGCGCCGTTCCGCGAAAAAAGCGCGCAGCTGCAACGCTGCCTCTTCCGCGCCGATTCCCGCATAGACCTCCGGCCGATGATGGCAGGTCGGCTGCGTGAAGAAATGCGGGCCGTGCTCCACCGCCCCGCCCTTGGGATCGGCGGCGGCATAATAAACGCGGGCGATGCGGGCATGGGCGATGGCGCCGGCACACATCGCGCAAGGCTCCAGCGTCACCCACAGATCACAGCCGTCCAGTCGGGGCTGAGCCAGCGCCTCGGCCGCAGCCCGAATCGCCACAATCTCCGCATGCGCGGTAGGATCGTTGGCGGTGCGCATCGTATTGGCGGACGTGGCGATCACCGCGCCATCGCGTATCACGACCGCGCCCACGGGAACCTCGCCATCAATCGCGGCGCGATCGGCGAGATCGAGGGCTAGGCGCATGGGGGCGGGCAAAGGGAAGGCCATCGCGCTTCCCTAGCATGGCATCAGCCGCGCGGCATGATCTCCGGCCGCAGCATCACCAGCAGCGCGAACACCACACCGGGAAGCCACCCCACAAGCGTCAGCAAGACCGTAACCCAGAAGGCCAAGCCGAGCCCGCGCACCAGAAAGGTGCCGAGCGGCGGCAACAGCAGCGCGCAGATCAGCGCCAGGACGCCCGGGCGGGGTGAGGCGACGTCGTTCATTGCGCGGGCTTGTTTACGTGAAGCGTGGGCACGGCGACCTGCGTTTCCTTATTGTCGACGCTGACCTTCGGCACGGACACCGTCTCGTTCTTGGTGCCGAGATCGATCGAGCCGACATTGGCCTGGACCTGCGGCAGCGATCCACCCTGGACGGCGACCTGGGGCATGCTGCCGCCATTGCCGTGGATATTCACGAAGCCGGTGGCGACCGCGATGATCGCGACGATCACCAGGATCGCGAGGATAGTGACGATGGCGCGCATGCCATATTCTCCCTATGAATTTGGTCCCTCAACGGCGCGTGGCCAAGAAAGGTTGCACAGCCGATACGAGTTTGCCGTCCGCTTTCCCTTGACCGGGAAGCCGTCCGCCGCTAGTGGCGCGCTCTTTCCGCACACAGCGAAATTCAGGATTAGAGGCGCATGGCGCGTATTTGCGAACTGACCGGCAAGGGCCGGCAGGTGGGTAACAATGTTTCCCACGCCAACAACAAGACCAAGCGGACGTTTCTGCCCAATCTGCAGAACGTCACGCTGATCTCGGATACGCTGGGCGAGAGCGTGCGTTTGCGCGTCTCCACCCACGGCCTCCGCTCGGTCGAGCATGTCGGCGGTCTGGACAATTGGCTGAAGAAGACTTCGGCCGATAGCCTGTCGCTCAAGGCACGACGCCTGAAGCGCAAGATCGAAAAGGCGCAGGTCGCAGCCTGAGCGACTCAGGCCCATCTGGTGCGATAGGCCTCGTCTTTTCTGAACCGCCGCTAACACCGGTATTCAGCTTCCCCTCATTAGGTTCGCCCCAGATGTGAACCTGTGGCGGCCCCTGCCGTTACCCGCCTTTCGGGCGCGTGTGATGGAGCGTGGCGTGAGCAGGCGAGGAGGGCAGATAGTTATAGCGGCCTTGCTCACGCTGTTTGGTGCCGCAGAAGCGCAAGCCCAATATTGGCGCCCACCTCCGCAGCGCTATTGGCGCGAAGCCCCGCCGCCGCCCCCACGGGCCTATGTAGTCGACCGATACGGCGCGGCCTATCGCGACGCTCCGCCACCCCCGCCGCCGCGATCGTATCGACCGGGTCAATATGGCGCCGCCTATCGCGATTACCCGCCGCCACCGCTCCGGGCTTACCGTCCGCGCTATCGCTGCGATCGGGGATCAGGCGGCACGATCCTCGGCGCGATCGCGGGTGGTCTGCTGGGCAATCGTGCGGCGGGACGCGGCGATCGTGGCGTGGGCACCGTGCTCGGGGCTGGCGCGGGCGCGTTGGTGGGGCGCGAAGTGGATCGCGGCTGCTAGTCTGCGTCGAACAGCGCGGCGAGTTGCTCCACCATCGTGCCGCCGAGCTGCTCGGCATCCATGATCGTCACCGCGCGCGCATAATAGCGGGTCACGTCATGGCCGATGCCGATCGCGGCCAGCTCGACCGGCGAGCGCGCCTCGATCCAGCCGATCACCTGGCGAAGGTGCTTCTCCAGATAGGAGCCGGAATTCACCGACAGCGTCGAATCGTCGACCGGGGCGCCATCCGAGATCACCATCAGGATCTTGCGCTCCTCGGGCCGCGCGATCAGTCGGCTGTGCGCCCACAGCAGCGCCTCACCGTCGATATTCTCTTTCAGCAGTCCCTCGCGCATCATCAGCCCAAGGTTCTTGCGTGCGCGGCGGTAGGGCTCGTCGGCGCGCTTGTAGACGATGTGGCGGAGATCGTTGAGCCGGCCCGGCGCCGCGGGCCGCCCCGCCTGCAGCCACGCCTCGCGCGCCTGCCCGCCCTTCCAGGCGCGTGTCGTGAAGCCGAGGATTTCGACGCGGACGCCGCAGCGCTCCAGCGTGCGCGCGAGGATATCGGCGGAAATGGCGGCGATCGAGATCGGCCGGCCGCGCATCGATCCCGAATTATCGAGCAGCAAGGTGACGACCGTATCGCGGAATTCGGTCTCGCGCTCCATCTTGTAGCTCAGCGAGTGCGCGGGACTGACGACAACGCGCGCCAGCCGCGCTGCATCGAGCAGGCCCTCTTCCTGATCGAACAGCCAGCTGCGGCTCTGCTGCGCCATCAGCCGCCGCTGCAGGCGGTTGGCGAGCTTGGTAACCGCACCCTGCAGGTGGGTCAGCTGCTGATCGAGATAGGCGCGCAGCCGATTGAGTTCCTCCTCGTCGCACAGTTCGCCCGCCTCGATGATCTCGTCGAAGCGCTCGGTATAGGCCTTATAGTCGATGATGCCGGGCGTGTCGGGTTGCGGGCGGTTGGGGCGGACGGGGAGCATGCCTTCATCGCCTTCCTCGCCCAGCTCACCCTCGCCGTCGAACTCGCCCTCTTCCTGCTGCGTGTCCTCGCCCTGCTCCTCACCGCGCTCGCTCTGCTCCGAGCGCATCTCCATCTGCCCCTGCGAGTCGCCTTCGTTGTTTTCCTCGCTATCCTGCTCTTCCTGGCTCGGCTGCTGATCGTCACCCGACTCGTTACCGCCTTCGTCGGGCTCGTTGGGCTCCAGCTCCGTCTCGACCAGCGCGAGATCGCGCAGCAGCGTGCCCGCCAGCTTGGCGAACGTCGCCTGATCGTCGAGCGCCAGCGCCAGCGCGTCGAGATCGCCGCCGCCTTTCTCCTCGACCCAGTCGCGGACCAGCGCCAGGCCGGTCTGCGTAATCGCCGGCGCGGGCTGGCCGGTCAGCCGCTCGCGCAGCAGGAGCCCGATCGCGGTGCCCAGTGGCACCTCGGCCTGTGTCCGCGCCCGAATCAGCGGATCGGACTTGATCCGCACCTCCATCGCGCGGGCGAGATTGGCCTGCACACCCGCCATGCCGCGCGATCCCAGCGCCTCGACACGCGCCTGCTCCACCGAATCGAACACGGATCGCGCCACCGCTTCGTGCGGCGCATGGCGCTCATGCACCGCCTTGCTGTGCAGCCGCTCGCGCAGCGCAAAGCCATCGGCAAAACCGCGCGCCTCGGCGACCTGATCGGCGGGCAGGTTCCGCCCCGGCATCGGCACGCGCAACTGCTTGAACGAGGCGGAGGGCGCCTCTGCGGTGAAGCTCAGCTCCAGCTCCGGCTCGCGCGCCATCGCCCGCGCGGTGCCCGCGAGCACGGCACGGAAGGCTTCGATCGGGGTCTGCTCGGCCATTACCAGAGTATCTCGCAGCCGAATTGCGCCATTTCACGATCGACCGTCACCAGCGTCATTCCCTCCAGAAGCGCTTGCGCTGCGATCAGGCGATCAAAAGGGTCTTTGTGCCGACTCTCAAAACGGCCGCCGGTTATGCCGTGATGCTGCTCGACCGGTAAATGAAGGAAGCCGTCGTCCAACACATCATTGATGAAGGAGCTAATGCGCGCTGCCATGCTCGGCATTCTGCCCGAACCCACCTTTGTCGCGATCTCCCATCCGGAAGCCGCACTGACAAACACACTACGATCGCCCTGCTGGATGGCAGCCTCGGCTACTGGAGATAGCCTTGGGTCGCCCAGAAGCCACCAGATGATCGCATGAGTATCGAGTAGGATACGCATCTATCGGCGGGTCGGATCTATGTCTTCGTTGTAGAAGCGATCGAGCTCCTCGTCGGTATAGGCAGGGGCGAATAAATCCTCGTCGGAAATCGTTCCGAGCAAATCCTTCCATCGCCCCGGCTTGCGCGGTCCTTTCGGTGGGTCGGGAAAGCGAACCAGCCGGCCGATCGGCCGGCCATTCTTCGTAAGGGTGATATCCCCGCCACGCGCGCTATCCAGCAGGCTGGACAGTTCATCGCCTGCGCCATCGACCGCAAAAGTCTTGCTAGGATCGGCCTCGGCCATCGTCGCCTCCTGCCACGCAGCCTATTTCACCGCGCCCTGCCTGTCCATCAAGCCTTGCCGACGACGCTCTCAGGCAGATCCTTGCCGAACACGCGCTGATAATATTCGGCGACCAGCGCCCGCTCCGCCTCATCGCATTTGTTGAGGAAGGAGAGGCGGAAGGCGAAGCCGAGATCGTTGAAGATCAGCGCGTTCTGCGCCCAGCTGATCACGGTGCGCGGACTCATCACGGTGGAGATGTCGCCCGCCATGAAGCCGGCGCGGGTCAGCTCGGCGACCTTGACCATGTTCTGGACGGTCTTCTTGCCATCCGGCTTGTCATATTCGCCCGATTTGGCGAGCACGATCTGCGCCTCGGTCGCCGCCGGCAGATAGTTCAAGGTGACGACGATGTTCCACCGATCCATCTGGCCCTGATTGATCTGCTGGGTGCCGTGATAGAGGCCGGTGGTATCGCCGAGACCGACCGTATTGGCGGTGGCGAACAGGCGGAACCAGGGGTTGGGCCGGATCACGCGATTCTGATCGAGCAGGGTGAGCTTGCCTTCGGTTTCCAGCACGCGCTGGATCACGAACATCACGTCCGGGCGGCCGGCGTCATATTCGTCGAACACCAAAGCGGAGGGCGTCTGCAGCGCCCAGGGCAGCAGGCCCTCGCGGAACTCGGTCACCTGCTGGCCCTCGCGCAGCACGATCGCATCGCGGCCGACGAGATCGATGCGGCTGATGTGCGCATCGAGGTTGATGCGGATCGTCGGCCAGTTGAGCCGCGCCGCGACCTGCTCGATATGCGAAGACTTGCCCGTGCCGTGATAGCCCTGGATCATCACGCGGCGGTTGAACGCGAAGCCCGCGCAGATCGCCAGCGTCGTGTCCGGATCGAAGACATAGGCGGGATCGAGATCGGGGACGCGCTCGTCGGCTTCGGAGAAGCCGGGCACTTCCATATCGCTGTCGATCCCGAAAGCCTCGCGCACCTTCACCATCTTGTCCGGCGCCGCCAGAATGGTGGCATCGCGGCTGTCGGGCTGGATGTTGGGCAGATCGGTCATGGCGAGTCCTTGGATCTTCCGCTGGGTAACGAGCTTGGATGCGGAATGTGCCTAGGTGCGTGCGCCGGGCGCTGCAATCCTCAAGCGACCTTGGCGGGCAGTGGGAACAGCGTGACGAAGCGATCGGCAAGGGCGCGGTCGCCGTCAATCTTCAGCATCATCGCCCTTATCAGCGAATCAAAGTCCGCGCCGCCGTAGACCGCGGCGGCGATCGCGCCCGCCTCATCGGCGGTAAACGTGAGCACGGGCGCCTCGGCCTCGCCGCGCGCCACGTCCAGGCCGCCGTCGTGGAGATGGGCCGTGAAGCTGTCCGGTCCGATGCGAAAGCCGATCACCGCGTCGATCCCTTCGGCCCGCCCGGGATCGAGCATCGTGCGGAACGACATCATCAGCGCAGCGCCGCTCAGCGGCAGGGTGGGATCGTGCAGCGGCGATCGCACCGCCCAGCGGCCGAGCGTGGCCATCATCGCCTCGCTCTCCCGCCCCCATTCGGTGAGCGCATAGACCTGGACCGAGGCGGGCGGCGGCAGTTTCTCGCGAACGACGACACCCGTCTCCTCCAGCCGCTCGAGCCGCTGGGTCAGGACATTGGCGCTGATGCCGGGAACCTCGCGCCGGATCTCCCCGAAGCGGCGCGGGCCGTACATCAGCTCGCGCAGGATGATCAGCGTCCAGCGCTCGCCGATCAGGTCCATCGCCAGCGCCATGCCGCAGGCGTCATCGTACCAGCGATCGCGCTTTTCAACCGGCTTAGTTACTCTTTCTAACTTCATAGTTGCCTTTTATAACTCATCGGCGCATTCAATTCAAACCCGATTCGCAAAGGAGACGCGAGATGGCGAAAATGATCTTCGTGAACCTGCCGGTGACCGACGTGGCAAAGTCCACCGCTTTTTATGAAGCGCTCGGCTTCGTGAAGAATGAGGCGTTTTCCAACGCGCAATCCTCGGCCTTCGCCTGGACCGACACGATCCACCTGATGGTGCTCGACAAGGCTTTCTATTCGACCCTGACCGCCAAGCCGATCGCCGATACGCAGGCCGTCAGCGGCGCGCTGTTCGCGCTCGCCTTCGACAGCCGTGCCGAGGTCGACGCGATTACCGAGGCGGCGATCGCCGCGGGCGGCGGCGAGGCGCATCCGCCGGAGGACGAGGGCTTCATGTATTCGCGCGCGTTCACGGATTTCGACGGCCACGCCTTCGGCCCGTTCTGGATGGATGCCGCCGCGATGGCGCCGGCGCCCGAGCCGGAAACGGTCTGAGAGGAGGCCGACGGTGAGCTATATCGACGGCATCATCGCCCCCGTGCTCGCCGGGCGGAAGGAAGAGTTCCGCGCCACGGCCAAGGAGTCGGCGCGCCTGTTCCTGGAATATGGCGCGCTGCAGGTGTCCGATGGCTTCGGCGATACCGAAGTGCCCGAAGGCAAGCAGACCGATCTGTGGCGCGCGGTGGCGGCGGACAAAGCGGCGGGCGAGGGCATCGCCTTCGGCTGGGTCGTCTGGCCCTCCAAGGCGGTGCGCGACGAGGCCTGGGGCAAAATGATGTCCGATGCGCGGATGCAGCCTAATCCCGATTCGCCGTTCGATATGAAGCGCATGATCTTCGGCGGCTTCGAAAGCCTGTATGACGACAAGGATCTGGGACGATGAGCGCGATCATCGGCAAAGGCGCACATGTGGGCGGGCCTATGGTTGCGGGATGCGCGCATCCGCGCCCTGATCTGAAGGAGAGCGATCATGGCCGATAGCTTCGTCTGGTATGAACTGATGACCCCCGATCGCACCGCCGCGGCCGATTTCTATGCGCAGGTGGTGGGCTGGACGGCGGAGGATGCGCCCGGGATGCCCTATACTTTGCTCAAAGCCGGGGACCATCAGATCGCGGGCATCATGGAAACGCCCGAACATGCCGAGGGAATGCCTCCGCAATGGTTCGGCTATATCGGCGCCGAGGATGTCGATACCAAGGTCAAGGCGGTAGAGGCCGCCGGCGCTGCGCTTCAACTCGGGCCGCAGGACATTCCCGGCGTCGGCCGCTTTGCGGTGATCGCCGATCCGCAGGGCGCGAAATTCATGCTGTTCTGCGGGGACGGGGCGGCGATGGAGCCGCTCCCCTATATGACGCCGGGCACGGTCGGCTGGAACGAGCTGCACACGCAGGATTGGGAAAAGGCCTGGGCCTTCTATTCGGGCCAGTTCGGCTGGGAGCAGGGCGCGCAGCTGGATATGGGCCCGATGGGCACCTATCAGATGTACAAGATCGGCCGCGACTTCGATGAAGGCGCGATGCTGAACGATCCGCAATGGCCGGGTTCGGCCTGGCTGTTCTATTTTGCGGTGAAGGGCGTCACCGAAGCGCGCGAGCGGTTGATCGCGGCGGGCGGCACCGCGATCATGGGGCCGCACGAGGTGCCCGGGGGTATGTGGATCGTGCTCGCCAAGGATCCGCAGGGCGCGACGTTCGCGGTTGTCGGCGCGGAGAAGGAGGCGTGACTGAACTGGTCACCTGCCTGTGGTACGACGGCACCGCCGAGGAAGCGGCCGACTTCTACGCCGCGACCTTCCCCAACTCTTCGGTGGATACGGTGACGCGCGCGCCGGGCGACTTCCCGACCGGCGAGCAGGGGCAGGTGCTGACGGTGGATTTCACCCTGCTCGGCCAGAAATTCTTCGGGCTCAACGGCGGCCCCGGCTATCCGCTCACGCAGGCGATCTCGCTGCAGGTGTTGACCGAAGATCAGGCCGAGACCGATCGGTACTGGGACGCGCTCCTGACGAACGGCGGCCAGGCCAGCGCCTGCGGATGGTGCCGGGATCGCTGGGGTCTGCATTGGCAGATCACGCCGCGCGCGATGGTCGCAATGCTGCAAAGCCCCGACCGGGCCGCGGCCGCGCGCGCCTTTGCGGCGATGCAGACGATGGTGAAGCTTGACATTGCGGTACTGGATCGCGCGTTCAAGGATGAGACGGCATGAGCGACGATAACGAACTGGCGATCGAGCGGCTGATCGATGCCCCGATCGATGCGGTGTGGCGGGCTTGGACCGAACATCTCACCGAATGGTGGTGTCCCAAACCCTGGACCACCGAAATCATCGAGATGGATTTCCGCTCGGGTGGGCGCTCGGCGATGATCATGCGCGGTCCCAATGGCGAGGAAGCGCCGCAGGAGGGCGTTTTCCTGGAGGTGATCCCGAAGCAGAGCGTGGTCTTCACCGACGCCTTCACCGCGGGCTGGAAGCCGGCGGGGCCCTTCATGGTCGGCTTCATGCAGTTCGAAGCGCGGGGCGCCCAGACCTTCTACCGCGCCGGCGCCCGCCACTGGACCGCCGAGGCCAAGGCGCAGCATGAGGCGATGGGCTTCGCCGAAGGCTGGGGCAAGGTCGCCGAACAGCTGGAAGAGGTCGCCAAGCGGCTGGCGTGAAGAGTGGGCCGTTGCGGATCTTCTTCGATGGCGGTTGTCGCCCCAATCCGGGGATGATGGAGATTGCCGCCGTGGCGCGCGGCGTGGAATATGTGCGGCGCGGGATCGGGCTGGGCGACAGCCATCAGGCCGAGTGGCTGGCGCTGCTCCATGCCGTCGATATCGCGATCGAATGGGGCGGCGAGGATGTCGAGCTGATCGGCGATTCGGTGGCGGTGATTCGGGTCGCCACCGGCAAGGCCAAGCCGCGGGCGGGTGATGCACACCATCTCGCCGCGTATCGGGCGGCAGTCGCGGCGATTCCCAGGCTGCGCCTGCGGCATATCCTGCGATCGCAGAACCTGGCCGGCATAGCCCTCGCCAAAACCCACCCGCGTTAATCTTAGCCCCTCTCCCGCTTTCGCGGGAGAGGGTTGGGTGAGGGTCTTCTTCTTTTGACGATCCCTGAAAGAAGAAGACCCTCACCTCCCACGCTTCGCGCGGGCCCCTCCTCTCCCGCGAAAGCGGGAGAGGGATCTCACGCGAAGACCGCCGATCCCTTCAGCAGCTGGTAAGCCGCGATCACCTCGCCGAGTGCGCGTTCGTGGCTGCGGTCGCCGCCGTTGCGGTCGGGATGGTAGCGGCGGACGAGGTCCGAATAGGCCCGGCGCAGCGCGCGGCGATCGGCGTCGATCTCCAGGCCCAGCGTCTTGAGCGCGCGGCGGTCCTCGCCCGACAAGGGCCTGCCGTCCTTGCGTTCGGCTCCCGCCGCCGCGCCGCCGCGAAAGCGCGCCTGGATTGCATCGAGCGGATCGTGGAAATCGGCCCAGCGCGGCGGCCGGTCGGCGCCTGCGGTGGTGAAGGCGCGCGTTTCCCGCTCCCAGCCCGCAAAAGGGCGCTGCTGGGCGGCGATCTCGTCGGCGGACATGCCGGAAAAATAATTGTAGCGCTGGTTGAACTCGCGGACGTGATCGAGGCACAGCCACTGCCAATCGCCGGGCCCATCGAAGCCGCCGCGCCGCCCGCCGGGCGCGCGAAATTCGCCGGCTTCACGGCACCCCGGTGCGTTGCAGCCGCGATCCCCCGCGATACGCCCGTGAAAGCGCGCCTTCCGCTCCCCTTCCGCCACCTCGACCTCACTCCACCAAAGGGCCTATGTAGGGATTATGACCGAGCTTGAAAGCGGGCCCGTGGCCCAGGAAATCGTCCAACGGCTTCGTGCCGCCTTGTCTCCCGAGCGGCTCGCCGTGATCGACGATAGCGCCAAGCATCGCGGCCACGCCGGCCATGACGCGCGCGGCGAAAGCCACTTCACCGTCCAGATCGAGGCCGCCGCCTTTGCCGGCCAGTCGCGCGTCCAGCGGCACCGGCTGATCAACCAGGCGCTGGCCCCCCTGCTCGCGGAGCGCGTCCACGCTTTGGCGATCGAGGCGCGCGCACCGGGAGAGTAGAGCGGCGCGCGATTTTAGTGCGAGCAGTGAAGACGGATAACAGCGCGTGGACAGGCTATCGCCGCACCGCCATAGGGGGTGCCAAGGGAGTTTTGATGGCAACCGCATCCGCGCGACGACCAGGGGCCGGTCGCACGCCCAATCTTACCGACGGGCCGATCACGCGGACGCTGTTGCTGTTCGCGCTGCCGACGCTCGGCTCGAACGTGCTGCAATCGCTGAACGGCTCGATCAATTCGGTCTGGGTCGGCCGCTTCCTCGGCGAAAATGCGCTGGCGGCGACGTCCAACGCCAATCTGATCATGTTCCTGATGTTCTCCCTGGGCTTCGGCTTCGGGATCGCCGCGACCGTGTTGATCGGCCAGAGCATGGGCGCGCGCGATATCGTCGGCGCGCGGCGCGCGCTGGGCACCACCTTCGGCCTGTTCGCCATCATGTCGCTGGTGATCGCCACGCTGGGGTGGGTCTCGGCGCCCGCGCTGCTGCGCGCGCTCGCCACGCCGGTGGAGGCCGCGCCCTATGCGCTCGCTTACCTGCGAATCATCTTCCTGGCGATGCCGCCGATGTTCCTCGGTCTGCTGCTGAGCATGGCGCTGCGCGGCACGGGCGATTCGGTGACGCCGCTGCGCTTCATGATCGTCAGCGTGATCCTGGATGCCGGCCTCAATCCCTTCCTGATCCGCGGCATCGGGCCGTTTCCGCGCATGGGCATCGCCGGCGCCGCCACGGCGACACTGATCGCCAATTACGTCGTCTTCATCGGCCAGCTGATCTACATTTATGCGAAGGATTTGCCGATCCGCCTGCGGGGGCCGGAGCTCGCCTTCATCAAGCCCGATCTGGTGCTGCTCAGGGCGATCCTGTTCAAGGGTTTCCCGATGGGCCTCCAGATGCTGGTGATGACCTTTTCCGGCATCCTGATGATCGGCTTCGTCAATCGCGAGGGCGTTCAGGTGACCGCGGCCTATGGCGTGGCGCAGCAGCTCTGGACCTATATCCAGATGCCGGCGATGGCGATCGGCACCGCGGTTTCGACGATGGTGGCGCAGAATATCGGCGCCAATCGCTGGGATCGCGTCGAGCGGATCACGCAATCCGGCGTGTTGACCTTGCTGGCGGTGACGAGCGCGGCGCTGGCGGTGATGCTGATCTTCGATCGCCAGGCCTTCGCTTTGTTCGTCGGCTGGGACAGCCCGATCATTCCGATCGCGCGGCATATCCAGCTGATCGCCAGCAGCAGCTTCCTGCTGTTCGGCATTTCGCTGACCCTGTTCGCGACGACGCGCGCCAATGGCGCGGTGATCGCGCCGCTGATCATCGTCGCGTTCGGCCTGGTGATCGTGCGCGTCGGGTTGGTCTTCGTGCTCCGGCCGATGCTGGGGGCGGATGCAGTCTGGTACAGCTTCCCGTTAAGCTCCTTCGTCACGACGGTGATCGCCTGGGCGTATTATCGCTACGGCGGGTGGCGGAACGCGCATATGACGACACCGCCGACCGCCGCCGAATTGCGCGACAAAAGCGCGGTCATGATGGAGCCGGCGGGGCGCGATCATCCGACTGCGGAGGGCTGATGGAAACGCTGATCCTGCATGAATATGCCGATAGCGGAAACTGCTACAAGATCCGGCTGACCGCAGCGCTGCTTGGGCTGACGCTCGATCGGCGGCACTATGACGTGCTGAAGGGCGAGACGCGGACGCCGGCCTTTCTGGCCACGGTCAACGCCAACGGCCGCATTCCCGTGCTGCAGATCGGGACGCGCTTCCTGCCCGAAAGCAACGCCGCCTGCGTCTGGCTGGCGGACAGGAGCGCGCTGATCCCGCACGATCGCTTTGACCATGCCGATATGCTGCGCTGGATGTTCTGGGAGCAATACAGCCACGAGCCCAATGTGGCGACCGTGCGCTTCTGGCGGACCCTGGTGGGTGAGGCGGCGCTGAACGATGCGCAGCGCGCGCAGATCGCGGGCAAGGTGCAGGCGGGGAAGGCGGCGCTGGCGCTGATGGACGACCATTTGCGCGGGCGGCGCTGGATGGTGGGGCAGGCGGTGTCGCTCGCCGATATCACGCTCTACGCCTACACGCATGTCGCCGATCAGGGCGGCTTCCGGCTTTCCGATTATCCCGCGATCCAGGCGTGGCTGGCGCGGATCACGGCGCTGCCGGGCTACGTGCCGATCACCGCCTAGAAAATGCCGTGGCCGATCAGCAAACGGATCGCGCCGACCACCAGCACGACGATGTTGAGATTGCGCCCGCCGCGGTGGCTGGACAGCGCGCCGATGCCCAGCCCGACGAAGGCGATCGGCAGGATGAACCAATACATCCACCCCAGAAAAGGGATGAAGGCGACCAGCGCCCAGAGCAGAGCGACCAGGCCGATGAGGAGCGATATCAGGTTCATGGGCGTGATATTGTGCGCCTGGGGCAATCAGGCAAGCAGGCGCAGCGTATCGGGGTCACGCGCCCCTGCATAAAAGGCATCGATACAGCGTGCGAAGTCGGCGCCGCCGTCGGCCGTTTCGAACAAGGTGCAGCAAGAGCACAGCTTGATCGCGTCGATCCCGCCAAGGATCGTCGCGGCATCACGCTTGCCGGCCCAATCGAGCATCGCTGCCACGCAGTCTTGCAGGCGCGGCCCGAGGATCGGATGCGCGAGGTAATCGCGCGCCTCCGTCAGCCCGTCGATCGCATAGAAACGCGCCATGTCGCTGCGGCCGAGGCCGGCGATTTGCGGAAAGATGTACCACATCCAATGGCTGCGCTTCGCACCCGCCTCGAGTTCGGCGAGCGCGGTTGCGTAGCTGCCTGCCTGCGCTGCGACGAAGCGGTCGAGGCTCATCCCAGCCGCTCGGCATGCCAGCTGAGGTGATCCGCCATGAAGGTCGAGATGAAAGAATAGCTGTGATCGTAGCCCGGCTGCATCCGCAGCGTCAGCGGGATGCCCGCTGTCTCGCACGCCGCCGCCAACAATTCGGGCTTGAGCTGGTCGGCCAGGAAGCTGTCGGCGTCGCCCTGATCGACGAGCAGGGCGGGCACCCGCGCGCCATCCTCGATCAGCGCCACCGCATCATGCTTGCGCCACGCGGCGCGATCGCGCCCGAGATAGCCGCCCAGCGCCTTCTCGCCCCATGGCACTTGGCCGGGTGCGACGATCGGCGCGAAGGCGGAGACGGCTGTGTACGTATCGGGGAACGTGAGGCCCATGGTGAGCGCACCATGGCCGCCCATCGAATGGCCCATGATCGATTGACGCGCCATATCGGCGGGAAACTGCGCCGCGATCAGCGCGGGCAGCTCCTCCGTCACGTAGCGCCACATGCGGTAATGCGCGGCAAACGGCGGCTCGGTGGCGTCGACGTAGAAGCCCGCCCCCAATCCGAAGTCCCATGCGCCCGCCGGATCATCGGCCACGCCCACGCCGCGCGGACTCGTATCGGGCGCGACGAAGATCAGCCCGAGCTTGGCGCAGGCGCGGCGATACTCGCCCTTGTCAGTGACGTTGGCGTGCGTGCAGGTCAGGCCCGAGAGATACCACACCACCGGCAGCTTCGCGCCCTCGGCGTGCGGCGGGACATAGACCGAGAAGGTCATGTCCGTACCCGTCGCCTCGGACGCATGGCGATAGACGCCCTGCGTGCCGCCGAACGCCTTGGCCGTGCTGACGGTCTCCATGACCACTAACTTAGCGATCCTTCCAGCCTGCGAATTTGCGTTCTGCGACTTTCTTCAAATCCTGAAGCTCATCAATGAGTTCATCGATATAAGAAGCTACTTCGGTGGCGTTGACGGATTCTGCTGTGAGGCAGATGTTCGTGCCTGTGCCCTCGAAATTATAGTAAGTATCCACAGCCACATAGACGCCGATCCATCCAGAGCCGACTTGCCCAGGAACCAGTTTGAAGTGGGCCATCAGTAGACCACCACCGAGCGGATGCTTTCGCCGGAGTGCATGAGCTCGAAGCCCTTGTTGATCTCGTCCAGGGTGAGGACGTGGGTGATCATCGGATCGATCTCGATCTGGCCGGTCATATACCAGTCGACGATCTTGGGGACATCGGTGCGGCCCTTGGCGCCGCCGAACGCGGTGCCGCGCCAGTTGCGCCCGGTGACGAGCTGGAAGGGCCGCGTGGCGATCTCCCTGCCCGCTTCGGCGACGCCGATGATGATCGACGTGCCCCAGCCGCGGTGACAGGCCTCGAGCGCGGTGCGCATCACTTCCGTATTGCCCGTGCAGTCGAACGTATAATCGGCGCCGCCGTCGGTGAGTTCGAGCAGCCTGGCGATCGTCTCCTCGCGGCTCAGGCCTTTCGAATTGAGGAAGTCGGTCATGCCGAAGCGGCGGCCCCATTCCTCGCGGTCGGGATTGATGTCGACGCCGATGATCCGGCCAGCGCCCGCCAGTCTGGCGCCCTGCAGCACGTTGAGGCCGATGCCGCCCAGGCCGAACACGACGATGTTGTCGCCGACCTGCACCCTGGCGGTATTGACCACCGCGCCGACGCCGGTCGTCACGCCGCAGCCGATATAGCAGCTCGTCTTGAACGGCGCGTCGGTGCGGATTTTCGCCACCGCGATCTCGGGCAGCACGGTGAAGTTCGAGAAGGTCGAACAGCCCATATAATGGAAGATCGGCTGACCCTTGTGGCTGAAGCGGGTCGTGCCGTCGGGCATCAGCCCCTTGCCCTGCGTCGCGCGGATCGCGGTGCACAGGTTGGTCTTGCCCGACAGGCAGGATTTACACTGGCGGCACTCCGGCGTGTACAGCGGAATGACATGATCGCCGGGGACGACGCTCGTGACGCCCGTGCCGACCTCGCGCACGATGCCCGCGCCTTCATGGCCGAGTACGCTCGGGAACAGGCCTTCGCTGTCGAGCCCATCCAGCGTATAGGCATCGGTGTGGCAAATCCCCGTCGCCATGATCTCCACCAGCACCTCGCCGGCCTTCGGGCCCTCGAGATCGAGCTCGACGATTTCCAGCGGGCGTTTGGCTTCGAAGGCGACGGCGGCGCGGGTTTTCATGCTGGTCTCCGGAACAATTGGGCTGTCCCTATCCCCCCGTCACCGTTTGTGTCGAGCGAAGTCGAGACACGTTCGACCGCGCCGTTCTTGGCACGTCCCTCGACTGCGCTCGGGACGAACGGGTAAGCGATGGCTGATCCCACAGCGACCAACCCGCGCAAGATCATTCATATCGACATGGATGCCTTTTACGCATCGGTCGAGCAGCGCGATCGGCCGGAGCTTCGGGGCAAGCCGCTGGCGGTGGGCGGGACGCGCGAGCGCGGCGTGGTCGCGGCGGCGAGCTATGAGGCGCGCACGTTCGGCGTGCGATCGGCGATGGCCTCGGTCACCGCGCGGCGGCGCTGCCCGGAGCTGATTTTCGTCAAGCCGCGCTTCGATGTCTATGCGGAGGTCTCGCGCCAGATCCGTGGAATCTTCGCCGACTATACCGAGGCGATCGAGCCGCTGTCGCTGGACGAGGCCTATCTCGACGTGACCGGCGTCGAATCGGCGCGCGATGTTGCGCAGCAAATCCGTGCGCGGATCAGGGCGGAGACCGGGCTCACCGCCTCGGCGGGCGTCTCCTACAACAAGTTCATCGCCAAGCTCGCTTCGGACCAGAACAAGCCCGACGGCATCTGCGTGATCCCTCCGGGCGCGGGCGCCCGCTTCGTCGCGTCGCTGCCGGTGAAGCGCTTCCACGGCGTCGGCCCGCGCACGGCGGAGCGGATGGCGGCGCTGGGGATCGAAACCGGCGCCGATCTTGCCGCGCAGAGCCTCGCCTTTCTCGAAGCGCATTTCGGCAGCTTTGCCGCCTATCTTCACGGCGCGGCGCGGGGGATCGATGACCGCCCGGTGCGCGCCAACCGCATCCGCAAATCGGTCGGCGCCGAACGCACCTTCTTCGAGGATATCAGCGAACCCGCCGCGCTGGCCGAGGCGCTGGAGCGCGTGCTCGATGCGCTGATGGAGCGGATCGAGCGATCCGAATCGAGCGGCAGGACGGTGACGCTCAAGGTGAAATATTCGGACTTCCGCCAGATTACGCGGGCGAAGAGCTTTGCTGCCCCGATCTGCGAGCGCGTGCTGATCGGGGAGGCGGGGCGGACGTTGCTCGCGGGGCTTTGCCCGGTGCCGCTGGGCGTGCGGTTGCTGGGGCTGACGCTGTCGTCGCTCGCACGGGAGGAGGAAGAGGTGGCGGTGAGCCAGCTCGGCCTCGATCTCTAACTTTCCGTTCTTGCTGAGCTTGTCGAAGCACCGTCCTTCTTTCGGGACGTCGCGAAGAAGAACAGCCCTTCGACAAGCTCAGGGCGAACGGTTGGGGGGCGGTGATGCTTTGAACGGCCAATCCACCGCCCCGCCGGCGAACAGGCACCACCAGATGATCACCAGCTGAAACGGCAGCCGCGGCCCATGATAGGCCCACCCCAGCGCACCCGGCCCGCCCACCGTGAGATCATGGATCGCGTGGTTCACGTTCGCGGGGAAGACGCAGACCGCGTACAGCGCGAGCATGATGCCGGCGAAGCGCTGCATCCACGGGATCAGCGATCGGGGAATCAGCAGGCCGATCGCGCCCAAGATCTCGCAGATGCCGGTGGCGATCACGACCTGATAGGGCATCGGCACCCAATGGGGTACGATGTTCACGAACGGCTGCGGATGCGCGACGTGGAGCACGCCCGCCGCGAAATAGATCACCGCCAGCAAAACACGCAGCGCCAGCCGCCAGCGTTCGCGGGCGATCACTTGGGTTTCTTCGGAACGGTATAGTCCTTCGCGGTCTCGCGTGGCGTCGCGTCGGCCAGCGGCAGATCCTCCCAGCCGCCGCCCAAAGCCTTGTAGAGCGAGGTGAGATCGCGGCGGATCATGCCGTCGCTCTGCGCCAATTGATCCTGATCCTGCAGCACCGCCTGACGTGCGTTCAACACCTCGCCGAAGTCAACCAATCCCGTGGTATAGCGCGCCTCGACCGCCTGCGCGGAACGCTGCGCATCGGCCAGCCCGGCCTTGAGCGCATCGTTGCGCTGCTGTTCGGTGCGGATGCGGATCAGCGCATCTTCGACATCCTTGAGCGCGCCCAGCACGGCCTTTTGATAAGTGCGATAGGCCTCGTCCGCCTGCGCGCGCTTAAGCGAGACCTGCGCGGTGCGGCGGCCGAAATCGAGGATCGGGAAGCTGGCCTGCGCGGCGGCGGTGACCTGCAGGCTATCGCTGGTGAACAAATTGCCGAGCGCGGTCGAGAGCAGCGAGGGCATCGCGGTGAGCTGGATCTTGGGAAACAGATCGGCGACCGCGACACCGATATCGGCCGTGGCCGCCGCCAGCTTACGCTCGGCGGCGCGGACATCCGGGCGGCGGCGGAGCAGATCGGCGGGCAGGCCGGGCGGCACCAGCGGCGGCGCGGCCAGCACCGGGCGCGGCACGGTGAGTTCCTCGATCAGCGAATCGGGCGTGCGGCCGATCAGCGTGGCCAGCCCATGCATCTGCGCCTTGCCCTCGGCCACGATCGGCCCGACCGCCGCCTGCGCGCTGGCCAATTGCGCGCGCTGACGGACGTAATCCCCCTGCGGCAGAAGCCCCGCCTTGGCGGTGTTGCTCATGATCTGAAGGGTGCGCGTCTGGCGATCGACCTCGGCGCGGGCGATGCGTTCGCGGTCCTGCAGCGTGCGGAGCTGGAGATAATCGTCGGCGATCTCGGCGATCAGCGAGAGCTGGGCGTCGCGCGCGCTAAATTCCGCCGCCTGCTCCTGCGCGCGGGCGCTTTCCACCTGACGGCGGGCGCCACCGAACAAATCAGGCTCCCAGCTCGCATCGAAGCCGACCGAATAGGTCTTGATGCCGCCGCCGGGGATCGTGACGCCGCCGCCCGAGGTTGAACCTCTACCCGAGCCACCACCGCCGCCGAACAGCGAGCCGAGCGAAGCAATGCCCGCATTCTTGCTGAACTTCTCGTAATTGAAGCCCGCGGTGCCATCGACCGTAGGGAAGAAGCCGGCGCGCGCCTCCCGCACCTGCGCGCGCGCCTCGGCGACGCGCGCGGCGGCGATCTTCACGTCCGGCGCCTCCTGCAGCGCGATCGCGATCAGCCGATCGAGCTCGGGATCGCGATAGCCCTCCCACCAGCCCTTGAGAGAGGGCTGGGGCTGCGCGGCCAGTTCGGACGGGGCCTCGCCGAACGCGGGCGGCGCCTGGACCTCGGGCGCGCGATAGTTGGGGCCGACGGTGCAGCCCGCCAGCAGACCGAGGCCCAAAAGGGCGATTATCCTTCTCATGCGCCATGCCCCTTGCTCGTCCCTTGGCGCAGGAACAGCCCGAGCGGGACGATACACAGCACGAAGATCATGATCGCCTTATAGACATCGATATAGGCCAGCATCTGCGATTGCTGGCCGACCTGCTGGTAGAGCGTGCCCAACGCCGCATCGGCGCTGTTGGGGCCGCCGATCGTCTGGCTCAACTGATCGAGTCCCTGCACATAGTTGGGATTGAGCGGGTTCAGCGTCTCGGTGATCCGGCTCTGATGGATCTGGCCGCGCTCGATCAGCGACGATTGCGCAAGGCTGATGCCGATGCTGCCGCCGAGATTGCGCGCGACATTGAGCAAGGCCGATGCCTCGCCGGTCTTGTTGGGCGGCAGGCCGACATAAGCAGCGATCGAGATCGGGATGAACAGGAAGGGCAGCCCCGCCGCCGAAATCAGCCGCCCGAACGACGCATCGCCATAGCTCAGGGCCGTGCTCCAGCCGGTCATATAATAAAGCGCGACCGCCTGGATCAGCAGCGCGGGGATCAGCAGCAGTCTGGTATCCACCTTTCCCGCAACCATACCGACGAGCGGCATGGCGATCAGCGTGGCGAGGCCGCCGACGGTGAGCGCCAGGCCCGCATCGGTGGCGGTATAATCGAATACCTGCTGCAGCATCTGCGGGATCAACGTCGTCGTACCGAACAGCACGAATCCGGTGGTCAGCATGAACAGCATGGTGATCGCGAAGTTGCGGTTGCCGAGCATACGGATGTCGACGATCGGCTCCTTGTGGTTCCATTCCCAGAAGGCGAGACCGATCAGCGAGACGATCGAGATGATGCCGTTGGCGACGATGAAGGGCGAGGAGAACCAGCCGTCCCGCTCGCCCCGGTCGAGCATCAGCTCGAGACAGCCGAGCCCGAGCGCCACCAGCGCGAAGCCGATATAATCGACCCTGAGCCCGCCCTTCAGTTTCGCGCGCCGCTCCTTGGCGAAGATCTTGGGCTCGCAGAGGAAATGGTGGACCAGGAACAGCGAGGCGATGCCCACCGGCACGTTGATCAGGAAGATCCAGTGCCAGCTGATATTGTCGGTGATCAGCCCGCCCAGTGTCGGCCCAAGCACCGGCCCAACGACGACGACGATACCGTAGGCCGCAAACGCCTGCCCGCGCTTTTCGGGCGGGAAGGTATCGGCCAGGATCGATTGCTCCGAAGGCGCGAGGCCGCCCCCGCCGATGCCCTGGAAGATGCGTGCCAGGATCAGCAGCGGCAGGCTCGGCGCGAGGCCGCAGCACAGCGACGAGACCGTGAACAAAGCCACGGAGATCATATAATAACGCTTGCGCCCGATCACCTCGGACAGCCAGCCCGAGATCGGAATGACGATCGCGTTCGAGACGAGATAGGAGGTCAGCACCCACGCCGCCTCGTCCTGGCTCGACGAAAGACCGCCCGCGATATGGGCGAGCGAGACATTGGCGATCGAGGTATCGAGCACCTCCATGAAGGTCGCCATGCTGATGATCGCGACGATCAGCCAGGGATTATGCTTGCCCGCCGCCGATCGCTCATTGGTCCAGCCTTGGGCGGCCGCCATGGCCAACCGCCCCTAGGTCCGTTGGTCCCGGGCGAAGTCGAGGGACGTGGCGCGGGCGCTGAGCCAACGTGTCTCGACTTCGCTCGACACAAACGGGGGCGGGGAATGGCTCACGGCCGCACCGTGACGCGCGGGACTACGGACATGCCCGGCCCGATCGCGTAACGCCGCCATTCGGCGCCATCGAACAGGATGCGCACCGGCACGCGCTGCACCACCTTCACATAATTGCCGGTGGCATTCTGCGCGGGCAGCAATTGAAAGGCCTGGCCCGCGCCGCGCTGCACCGAATCGACATGGCCCGCGAATGTGACGCCCGGATAGGCATCGATGCGGATATCGACATGCTGGCCGCGGCGCATCAGCGCGAGCTGGGTCTCCTTGAAATTAGCGGTGACCCACATTTCATCGGGCACCACCGCCATCAATTGCTGGCCGGGCGCGACATAGCTGCCGACATCGACGCTGCGGTTGACGACCTGGCCATCGATCGGCGCGAGGATGCGGAGGTAGCCGACCGTGACATCGGCCTGTTGCACGCGCGCGACCGAGGCCGATCGCTGCGCGCGTGCCGCCTCCACCTGCTTGCGCGCGGCCAGCACGTTGGCCCGCGCCTGCGCGATCTGCTTGCGCGCGGCGGCGGCCTGCCCGGCGGTGCTTTCGGCATTGGCGCGGGCCTGATCGATCTGGGTGGGCGCGGCGGCGAGCGGATCGAGCCGCTTGAGCGCGAGATAGCGCGCATAATCGCGCGCCGCGCGGGCGGCATCGGCCTGCGGGCCGATCGCGTTCGCCTCCGCCTGCCGCACGGCGGCCTGGTTGGAAATCACCTGCGCCTCGGCCTGCTTGATCTGAGCGTCCGCCTGCGCGACGCCCGCCACCGCCTCGGCGCGGCTGGCATCGGGCGCGCCGGGCTCGATCACGGCGAGCAGCTGGCCCTTGTGGACGTGGCGATTGTCGGAATCGGGGACGCGGGTCAGCCGCCCGTTGGTCTGGGCGGCGATGCGGACGATGTGGGCATCGATAAAAGCGTCATCGGTCGATTCGAAGCGCCGGGCGTGCAGCCACCACAGGATGCCGGCGATGATGATGACCACCAGCACCGGAATGGCGATGAACCAGAAGATCGGTTTCTTGTAGAACGGCGGGCCGGAGTCTTCCTCCTCATCCTCGCTGTCTTTGCCTTCGGAGTCCTTGTCGCCATTCCCGGCCTTGGAAGGGTCGTCGGCATCGTCGCCGGGCTTCTTGCCGTCCTTTTCGCTCTCGTCGGAGCGATTGTCGTCTTCCGCCATGCCTCAGGCCCGAACCGAAACGGCCCGCGCGGCATCGTCTTTTGGCTGGCCCCCGGAGAACGGCATCGGATGCGAAAGTGACGAAGTCCGATAAAGTTCCACGTCTCAAAAAATCATTTTAAAAGGGCGGAAATCCGCTCTGCCGCGGCGATTCCGGTGGCGTAAGCGCCGTGCGCGGTCGAGAAATCCTGTGCCGAACAAGCCTCGCCGGAGAGCAGGATGCGATCGTCGACCGGCGCGTTTAGTATTGCCCGCGCGTCGGCATGGCCGGGCAGCGCGTGGCTGTACGATCCGCGGATGCTCGGCACTTTCGCCCAGGCCGATGCGGCGAGCGGCCGCAACCCGCGCGCGAAATCGCTGCCGAACAGCGCGCCCAGTTCTTCGCGGGCGAAGCGCAGCGCGGCGCCTTCACCCTCCGCCTCCAGCATCCGCGCGGCGCCGCCGCCGAGAAACAGCTCGATCATCGGCCGGCCGAACGGGCGGAGATAATAGCTGCCGGTCGCGGCGCGGTGTGGATTGCCGAGCAGATGCTGTTCGGGCGAAATTGCTTCCGGATCGGGAAGCGCCAGGAACAATTTATCGGCAAGGCCGAGCGGCAGGTGCGCGGCGGCGTGCAGCGCGGGATCGAAGACGCCCGGCAGCCGGATCGCGCCGCTCGCCAACACATCGCTGGATGCGGTGACGATCGCGGCCCGGGCGCGGATATCGCCGCGGTCGGTCGTCAGTCGTACGCCCCGGCCATCATGCGCGATCGCTGTGACGCAGGTGCCGAGCGCCTGCGGCAGGCGGGCGGCCTGTCCGGCGATCAGTGCGCCATAGCCCTGTGGCAAGCGCCAGTTGCGCTCGCTCGCGGCATCATCATAGGCGAGATAATCGGCGATCGAGAGTTCATCGAGCTGCGCGCCGTTGATGTAGCTCGACAGCGCCTCGATATAGCCGCGCCACGGATCGCCGGCGTCCAGCGCGTCGCTCGCGCGGTCGCTGGTCGGCGGATCAATGCGCAGGCCTTCAGAGAAAGCCTCGAACGCGGCCTGCGCGGCCTGTTGCTCGCCCGCCGAAAAGCCGAGGTTGCGATATTGCGCGCGCCAGGCCGAGGGCGAACGATCGATCGCTCCGCCTAAGCCCTCGGCTACCATCACCCAGGGATTGCGCTCGGCGCTGTGCAGCCAGCCGCAGCCCATGTCGCACGGCATGCCCTCCAGATCGACCGTCCACGCCCGCCCGCCGAGCCGGGGCAGCGCGTCGATCAGCAGCACGCTACGCCCCTGATCCGCCAGCCGCCGCGCGGCCCCGATCCCCGCCGCGCCCGCGCCGACGATCGCCACATCCACTTCGCTATCCATTAGGCGGAGAAGCCGGACAGGCCGGAGATGTTCCGGCTACGGATGGGTAACCAGCTTACTACAAAGCATCTTCCGGCCAGCCGCAGGACATGGTAGCGGCGCCGTCCCGATCCCGAGGAGCCAGTTCATCATGCGGTGGGTCATGCGGTCCAAGATCCACAATGCGACCGTCACCGAGGCGAACCTCGCCTATGTCGGTTCGATCACGATCGACGAGGATCTGCTCGACACCTGCGGGATGTGGCCCGGCGAGAAGGTGCTGGTCGTCTCCAACACCAGCGGTGCGCGGCTGGAAACCTATACGATCGCCGGGCCGCGCGGATCGGGCGCGATGTGCGTCAACGGCGCCGCGGCGCACCTGATCGGCGCGGGCGAGCAGATCATCGTTATGGGCTTCGAACTGACCGACAAACCGATCCAGCCGACGGCGATTCTGGTGGATGGCGCGAATGGTTTCGTGCGGACGCTGACCGAGAAGCCGTCGATGAGGGTGGACACGATTTTTAGCTGAGATCCTAGCATCTCCTCCTTCCGTTGGTGTCGAGCGAAGTCGAGACACGTTGGCGAGGCGCTTGCGGCATGTCCCTCGACTTCGCTCGGGACGAACGGCGTTTTTTTAGCCCGCGCGCACTACGACATTATCGATCAGCCGCGTCGTGCCCAGCCGCGCCGCAAGCGAGATCACCGCATCGCGGTCCACCCGCTCCAATTCCTCCAGTGTCTCGGCATCGGCGACGCTGACATAATCGATCGTGAAGCGCGGGTTGATTTCGACCCTCTCGCGGATTGCGGCGCGCAGCATCCCGGCATCGCGTTCCCCCTCGGCGAACAGCGCCTCGCCGTAGGAAAGCGCGCGATAGAGCAAGGGCGCCTCGGCGCGCTCCTCGGCATTGAGGTAGGCATTGCGGCTCGACATGGCGAGGCCATCCGCCTCGCGCACCGTTGGCGCGACGACCACCTCCACCGGCATATCGAGATCGCGGACCATGCGGCGCACGACGACGCACTGCTGCGCATCCTTCTGTCCGAAATAGGCGCGGGTCGGCTGGACGATGTTGAACAATTTGGCGACCACCGTCGCTACGCCCGCGAAATGGCCGGGCCGCACCGCGCCTTCCAGCGGCTCCGTCACCGGCCCCAGCTCGATCCGGGTCTGGAAACCGTCCGGATACATGTCCGCCGGCCCCGGCGTGAACACGAGGTCCGCGCCCGCCGCCTCCAGCAGCGCCAGATCGCGCGGCAGATCTCGCGGGTAGCGGCCGAGGTCCTCATGGGCGGCGAATTGGGTGGGGTTGACGAAGATGCTCACCGCCACCGCGCCGCATTCGGCCTTGGCGCGTTCGACCAGGCTGATGTGGCCCGCGTGCAGAAAGCCCATCGTCGGCACCAGCCCGAGCATCGGGAACCGCCCGCGCGCGGCGCGCACCGCGGCGACGGTCTTGACGACCTCCATCAGCCCTCGCCCAGCGCGCGCTGAAGCTCCTGCGGATCGATCGCCGCATCCTGCTCAGGCTTGGGGAAAACGCCTGCGCGGACATCCTCGGCATAGCGGCCGAGCGCAGCGGCGATGACCTCGCCCAGCTCGGCATAGCGGCCCGCATGGCGCGGCACTTTGCCCTCGGTCAGCCCGAGCAGATCGTGCCACACCTGCACCTGCCCATCGCAGCCCGCGCCCGCGCCGATGCCGATCGTCGGCACCGCCAGCCGTTCGGACACCGCCTTGGCGAGGGCGGCGGGCACCAGCTCCAGCACGATCGCGCAGACGCCCGAGGCTTCGAGCAGCAGCGCATCCTCCAGCAACTGCTTCGCCGCCGCCGCCTGCTTGGCCTGGACGCGCAGGCCGATCTGGTGCTGGGATTGCGGGGTGAAGCCAAGGTGGCCCATCACCGGCACGCCAAGCTCCGTCAGCCGCCGGACGATCGGCGCGATCGCCGCGCCGCCCTCCAGCTTGACGCAATGGACGCTGCCCTCGGCCAGCATCCGCCGCGATGCCGTGACGGCATCGGCCTCATTGGCATAAGTGAGGAAGGGCAGATCGCCGACCACCATCGCATCGCCGCTGCCCCGCGTCACCGCGGCGGCATGGCGGACCATGTCGTCGAGCGTCACGGGCAGTGTCGTGCCGTGGCCGTGCATCACCATGCCCAGCGAATCGCCGACCAGCAGCAGCGGGATGCCCGCGCGCGCCGCGATCCGCGCGGCGCTGTAATCATAAGCGGTCACCATCGGAATGCGCTCGCCCTTCTGCTTCATGCGCAGGAGATCGGCGGGCGTGATGGGCATAGAAGGGCTCCGGGATTGGGACGCCGCCACCTAGGACGGATCGATAGTCATGGCGATGGTCAATCCTCCCCTGCAAGGGGAGGTGGCATCGCGTCAGCGATGACGGAGGGGTGTCGCCCTCTCGATAGCGGGACACCCCTCCGACGCGCTTCGCGCGCCACCTCCCCTTCCAGGGGAGGATTTTGAATGGTGCGCAACCTCAGCCCTCCGTCCGCAACCTTGCACCGCGCGCTGCCATAGCCGAAAGACGCGGGCGTCTGAGGGCAGGAGGCAGGGATGAAGCGGACCGTCTGGATCGGGCTGATCGCGGCCCTGGCGTTGACCGGCGCCGCATCGGCCAAAGAGCCGATCAAGCCCGCCGCCGTGCTCACCTGGACGCAGGCGGAGCGCGCCGCCCGCTTCCCGCATATCGATCGCATCTTCCCGCACCAGATCGTGCCTGCCGGTGGCGCCGTCCATCCGCTGCCCAAGGGCAAGCCGCTGGCCGTGACCCTCGGCAAGGACGGCCATCCCGAGACGCTCGATGCCTTCCTCGCGGCGGACCATGCCGAGGGGCTACTGGTGCTGCAGGATGGCCGGGTGCGGATCGAACGCTACGGCCCCGATCTGTCGGCGACGGGCCATTGGCCGAGTTTCTCGATCGCCAAATCGGTCACCTCCACGCTCTACGGTGCGGCGATCAGGGACGGCTACATCCACAGCCTCGACGACAAGGTGACCGCTTACCTGCCCGAGATGAAGGGCAGCGCTTACGACGATGTCTCGATCCGCCAATTGCTGACGATGAGCTCGGGTGTGAAGTGGGACGAGGATTATACCAACCCCAAGTCCGATGTCGCGCGGATGTACGGCACGCCCGCCGATCCCGGTTTCGATCCGATCGTCAGCTATATGCGCAAGCTGCCGCGCGAGGCGCCCGCAGGGACCAAATGGGTCTATAAGACAGGGGAGACCGATCTCGCCGGCGTGCTGCTGATCCGTGCGACGCATAAGCCGCTGGCCACCTATCTCTCCGAGAAGATCTGGGGCCCTTATGGGATGGAGGCGCCCGCGCTGTGGATGGTCAACGATCAGAAGATGTCGCCCGGAGGCTGCTGCCTCTCGGCACGGCTGCGCGATTATGCGCGCTTCGGGCAGTTTATTCTGGAGGGCGGCAAGATCGAGGGCCGGGAGATACTCGCGCCCGGCTGGCTGGCGGCCGCGACCGCCAAGCAGATCGATAACGGCCGGCCACCCGGCGGCTATGGCTATTTCTGGTGGATCGGCGGGGACGGCACGTTCAACGGCATCGGCATCTTCGGCCAGATGCTGCACATCGATCCCAGGCGGCATCTGGTGGTGGCGGTGCTGGCGGCGTGGCCGGTCGCCTATGATGGCGCGCATGCCGCGGACCATGCCCGGCTGGTGAAGGCGATCGAGGCGGCGATCGATGGCGAGGCGCGTCATCCGTGACCTGATCCGCTTGGCCCTTGCGGGCTTGGCGGTGCTGATCGCTTGCGCCGCGCCTGCGGCGACGCTGCGCGTGGCGATCCCGCTGGAGCCGCTGATCCTCGATCCCACCGCCGGCGCCGCGATCGCGATCGACGAGGTGACCTATCACAGCATCTTCGAAGGGCTGACAACGCTGGCGGCGGACGGCGGCGTCCATCCCTTGCTGGCGACGGGCTGGACGGTATCAGTGGACGGCCTGCGCTACGATTTCCGCCTGCGCCCGGGCGTGCGCTTTCATGATGGCGAGCCGTTCGACGCGCACGCGGTGGTGTTCAGTCTCCTGCGCGCCATCGCGCCCGGATCGACCAACGCGCAGCGCGATGCGCTCGCCAACATCGCCGGGGTAGAGGCGCTTGGGCCGCTGGACGTTCGCGTCACGCTCAAGACGCCCGACGCCGATTTCCTGCGCCTGCTGAGCTATGGCGACGCGGTGATCGTGCCGCCCCAGGCGCATGATCTGGCGACGTGGCCGGTCGGCACCGGCCCGTTCCGCTTCGCCGGCTGGAGGCGCGGCAGCAGCGTCACGCTCGTCCGCAATCCGGCCTATTGGGGTGCGCCCGCATATGTCTCTGCGGTGAGCTTCCGCTTCATCGCCGATCCCAACGCCGCCTTCGCCGCGATGCGCGCGCACGATATCGATCTGTTCCTCGATTATCCCGCGCCCGAGACGCTCGGCCAGCTCCGCGCGGACCCAAGCCTTCGTATCATATCCGCCCCGTCCGAGAGCGAGGTCATCCTCGCTTTCAACCAGCGCCGCCCCGCGCTCGCCGACATCCGCGTCCGCCGCGCGATCGCCATGGCGCTGGACCGGCGCGCGATCATCGCTGGTGCGATGTACGGCTATGGTACGCCGATCGGCAGCCACTTTCCGCCGCAGAGCCCCGATTACCTCGATCTCACCGCGCTTTCCCCGCACGATCCCGCCGCAGCGCGCGCGCTGCTCGCGCAGGCCGGGCACGCCCACGATCTGGCCTTCACGCTCGACCTGCCGCCCTCCGCCTATGCGCGGCGCAGCGGCGAGATCGTCGCGGCGGAGTTGGGGGCGATCGGGATAAACGTCACGATCCGCACGCTCGATTGGGCGCGGTGGCTCGATCAGGTGCTCAAGCGCCACGATTTCGATCTGACGATCGTCAACCATGCCGAGCCGTTCGATTACGACATTTATAGGCGGCCAGACTATTATTTCGGCTACAGGAGCGCGCGGTTCGATACCCTGCTCGCGAGCCTCAAGCACACCACCGATCCCGCGCAACGCCATGCGCTCTTGCAGCAGGTGCAGCGCGTGCTGGCCGAGGATGCGGCGAACGGCTTTCTTTTCCAGATGCCGCGGCTGGGGGTGGAGGATGCGCGGCTGCACGGCGCCTGGATCAACACGCCCAATCAGGCGATCGATCTTGCCCAAGCCGAGCTTGCGGGCGGGGCTGGTGAGGGGGATCGCGCCCTTTCGCCGGCCACCCGTCTGCCCGGCATCGTCCTCGCCGCCTGTCTGACGGCAGGACTGGGCTGGCTGATCTATGCGCTCGGCTGGCGCTTCGTGCTGCGTCGGCTCACTGTGCTGCTGCTGACCTTACTGGCCGCGAGCGTCCTGATCTTCGCGCTGCTCCAGATCGTGCCCGGCGATCCCGCGCTGGCGATGATGGGGCCGGACGCTTCGCCCGCGGCGGTGGCGGCGCTGCACGATCAGCTCGGGCTCGGCGGTTTCGCGACGGCGCGTTACGGGCATTGGCTCGGCGGGATGCTGCGCGGCGATTTCGGGACGAGCTATGCCTATCGCGTGCCCGTCGGGCCGATCCTCGCCGAGCGGCTGGCGCTGTCGCTGCCGCTGGCCTTGCTGGCGACCTTGCTCTCGATCCTGATCGGCGTGCCCGCGGGCGTGCTGGCGGCGCGGCAGCGCGGCAGCTGGCTGGATCGCGGGATCGGCGCGGTGGCGAAAGTCGGAATCGCGGTGCCGAGCTTCTGGCTGGCGCTGCTGCTGATCCTGCTGTTCGCGGTGCGGCTGGGGTGCTTTGCGGCGGGAGGTTTTCCCGGCTGGGATGCGGGGATCGGCGCGGGACTGAAAGCGCTGGTGCTGCCGATCGTGGCGCTGGGCCTGCCGCAGGCGGCGATCCTGGCGCGGGTGATGCGCGCGGCCTTGCTCGATCAACTCGGTGAGGAGCATCTCCGCGCCGCCCGCGCACGCGGCCTGTCGCGCGATGCGGCGCTGTGGCGGCACGCTTTCCCCAACGCGCTGGGGCCGGTGCTGACCGTGCTCGGGCTGCAGATCCCGTTCCTCGTCGCGGGCGCGGCGATCATCGAGGCGATCTTCTTCCTGCCCGGGCTCGGCCGGCTGACGATCCAGGCGATCGGGCAGCGCGATCTGATCATGGTGCAGGGCGCGGCGATGCTGTTCGTGACGATCACGGTGGTCTCCAGCTTCGCGATCGATATCGCCCAGGCCGCGCGCGATCCGCGTTTGAGGGATGCGCGATGAGGACGGGCGCGGCGATCGTCGGGCTGTTGATCGCGGTGGCGCTGCTGTCGCTGGTCTGGACGCCGCACGATCCTGCCGCGATCGACGTCGCCGTGCGGCTGGCGCCCGCGTCGGCGGCGCATTGGCTGGGCACCGATCAACTTGGGCGGGATGTGGCAGCGATGCTGATGGCCGGCGCGCGGGTTTCGCTCGGCGTATCGATCGCGGCGATCGGCGGCGCGTTGCTGATCGGCATTCCGATCGGGCTGCTGGCGGCGGCGCGGGGCGGATGGACCGATGCGCTGCTGATGCGCAGCGCCGATATGCTCTTCGCCTTCCCGGCCTTGCTGATCGCCGTGCTGCTCGCGGCGACGCTCGGCCCCGGTGCGGGCAATGCCGCGCTGGCGATCGGGCTGTTCAACGTACCAGTGTTCGCGCGGGTGACGCGCGGCGCGGCGCGATCCTTGTGGCAGCGGGACTTCATTGCAGCGGCGCGGCTGGCAGGACGAGGCCCGCTTGCCATTTCCGCCGCGCATATCCTGCCCAACATCCTCGGGACAATCGCCGTGCAGGCGACGATCCAGCTCAGCCTCGCGCTGATCGCCGAGGCGGGGCTGTCCTATGTTGGCCTCGGCGTGCAGCCGCCAGCCCCAAGCTGGGGCCGGATGCTGGAGGAGGGGCAGACCTTGCTCGGCATCGCGCCGCGCCTTGCGATCCTGCCGGGGCTGGCGATCCTGATCGCGGTGCTCGGCTTCAGTTTGCTCGGCGACGGACTGCGCGATCGGCTGGAGCGACGATGAGCCTCCTCGATCTCCGCAACCTCTCCGTCGATTACAGTGGGCGGCGTGCGCTCGACGACGTGACGCTGGCGATCCTGCCCGGCGAGATCCTTGGCATCGTCGGCGCGAGCGGATCGGGCAAATCGACGCTGGCGCTCGCCGCGATCGGCCTGTTGCCCGACGATGCCGTGGTGAGCGGCACTGTCGCCTTCGATGGCGTGCCGATCGACACGCTTTCGGAACGGCAGCGCGATGCGCGGCGCGGCGCGGATATCGGCCTGATCTTCCAGGATCCCGCTGCCGCGCTCGATCCGCTGATGACGATCGGCGCGCAGGTCGCCGAAGCGATCCGCGCGCATCATCGCATCAGCCGCCGCGCCGTGCTGGGCCAAGCCGCCGAGACGCTGGCGCGCTGCGGCCTCGATCCCGACGAAGCCCCGCCCGGCCGCTATCCGCACCAACTTTCGGGTGGCCAGCGGCAGCGCGCCGCCATCGCCATCGCCATCGCCGCTCGACCCCGGCTGCTGATCGCCGACGAGCCCGCCACCGCGCTGGATGCGGTGACGCAGGCGCACATCCTCGCTTTGCTGCGCCGTCTGGTCGCCGAGGAGGGCATGGCGCTGGTGCTGATCAGCCATGATCTCGCGCTGGTCGCGGGTGTTGCCGATCGCCTCGCCGTGATGGCGGAGGGCCGCATTGTGGAGCAGGCGCCGACCGCAGCATTGCTCGCCAATCCCGCGAGCGAATATGCCCGCACGCTGATCGCCGCCGCCACCGCCGACATCGGACGCCACATTGATGGCGATGACGGTTCCTCCCCTGCGAGGGGAGGTGGCGCGCGCAGCGCGTCGGAGGGGTATCGCCCTATCGAAGGGGCGACACCCCTCCTTCATCCCTGCGGGCTGCGACCTCCCCTTGCAGGGAAGGACTTTGAAGGGCGATCCGTGCCGGAGACTTTGCTCGAAGCCGATCGGCTCAGCTTCGCATATCCGGGATTGGGGCCGGCGGTTTCGGACGCGAGCTTCACGATTCCGCGCGGCGCGATCGTCGCGCTGATCGGCGCGAGCGGATCGGGCAAGACCAGCCTGCTCCGCCTGATCCTCGGCCTCGCCACCCCGCGCACGGGCGAAGTGCGGATCGGCGGCCGATCGCTGACCCACGCGAAGGGCCGCAGCCTCCGCGACCTGCGCGTCCAGGTGCAGGGCGTGTTCCAGCACCCGCGCGCGAGCTTCGATCCGCGCTGGCGGGTGCGCGATATCATCGCCGAGCCGCTTGCCCTGCGCGATCAGGCCGAACCCGGCCTCATCGAACGCGCAGTCGCCCGCGTCGGGCTTGCGCCCCACCTGCTCGATCGGCTTCCCCACCAGCTTTCCGGCGGCGAGCGCCAGCGGGTCGCCATCGCGCGCGCCATCGTGATCGAGCCGAAGCTGGTGGTGCTCGATGAGGCGACATCGGCGCTCGATCCGATCAGCCACGCCGCAATCTTCGCGCTGATCGCGCGGCTGGCCGATGAACAAGGCATCGCCTTCCTGATCGCCACGCACGATCTGGTGATGATGCGCGGCTTCGCCGATCGGTTGATCGTGATGGAAGCGGGCCGGATCGTCGAACAGGGTGCCACCGCGCAGTTGCTCGTCGACCCCACGCACCCCAGTCTGCGCGCGCTGATCGCCGCGACTCCGGCGCTGGCCTTCGATCTTGTGCCGGGGGCTGTCGCCTCTTAACTTCACGAGCGATGGCCCACATCCATGCCCTGCACGATGGCGACGCGCTCGACGGCGCGGCGGAGCGCGCGCTGATCGCGGCGGGGGAGCAATGGACGCCGATGCGCGCGCGGGTGTTCGAGGCGCTTCGCCAATCGGCCAAGCCCGCCTCGGCCTATGACATCGCCGAACTGATCTCGAAGCGCGAGGACCGCCGCGTTCCGGCCAACAGCATCTATCGCATCCTCGATCTGTTCGTGGAGGCGAATCTGGCGCACCGGATCGAAAGCGCCAACGCCTATGTCGTCAACCGCCACCCCGCCTGCCGCCACGATTGCCTCTTCCTGATCTGCGATCAGTGCGGACAGGTGCTGCACCTCGACGACGATAAGGCGACCGAGGTGTTGCGCAATGGGGCGATCGCGTCCGGCTTCCTGCCGCGCCGCCCGATCCTCGAGATGCGCGGATTATGCGCCGATTGCGGAGCAGACGCGACGAGCTGATTGCGCGCCATCGCTCATAACCCCGCCACCTTCCGCAGCGCCGCGTTGATCCGCGTCTGCCAGCCCGATCCCTGACCCTTGAAGTGGGCAAGGACGTCTCGATCGAGACGGATCGTGGTCGCCTCCTTGTCACCGCCGGGCGGCCGACCACGCGGACGCCTGGTAAGCGCTGCGACAGCATGGGGCGGCAGGATTTCGCTAGCGGGACGCGAGCGGCGTTCCGTCTCTTCTGTCCATTCGGGGTTCTCGTCGAACCCCTCAGGCAGCTCTACTTTACCCATAGCGACGCATCTCCTTTTCGCGCGCCCGACGGAAGCTAATCAGGTGGATGCCGTCCGCCATAACCGTGAAGACCAGGCAATGGCCCTTGCCATCGATCCGACCGCGCGCCTGATAGCGAATCTCGCCGTAATCGATCCGATTATCGATCGAGACGTGCGGCTCGCCGTCGAAGCTCTCGAAGTCGCTTAGCCATAGACCGTGCTTCTCGAAATTCGATCGATCCTTGGCCGGATCAAAGCTGATCTTCATATATTCTGTTACTACAAGAATACATAGACATCAATATCGGATTGGCGCGAATTGTGGCGTTATTGCCGTTGGCTTCATCCGCCGTTCATGCGCACACCGACACATGCATGATACATTGTATCACGCTGGTTCGGAGCAACGATGCGCGCCCTTTTAGTCTCTTCGGTTGCCGCCCTTGCCTTGATCGCCAGCGCCGCCGACGCCGCGCCCGCCGATGCCGGTGAGGCCGATCAGCCCGCCTCCCCGGAAATCGTCGTCACCGCCCGCAAGCTGGATGACGCGCGCGCCGCGATTTCGCCGGCGCTCGGCGCGACTAGCTATGGCGTCGACAATGCCACGATCCAGGCGCTGCCCGGCGGCGACAATCAGCAGTTCAACCAGATCATCCTGCAGCTGCCCGGCGTGGTGCAGGATGGCAATGGCCAGTTCCACGTCCGCGACGATCACAACAATCTGCAATATCGCATCAACGGCACGATCCTGCCCGAAGGCATCGCCGTGTTCGGCCAGACGCTCAGCCCGCGCCTGATCGAGAGTTTCAACCTGCTCACCGGCGCCCTGCCCGCGCAATATGGCCTGCGCTCGGCAGGCATCATCGATATCACCACAAAGAGCGGCTTCAAGAATGGCGGCACCGTTTCGCTCTACGGCGGCAGCCGCGGCATGATCGAACCGAGCGTCGAATATGGCGGATCGACCGGATCGACCAATTACTTCGTATCCGGCGACTATCGGCACAGCCACCTCGGCATCGAGAGCGTCGATGGCTCCGCCAATCCGCTGCATGACCGCACCGATCAGGGCCAGGCCTTCGCCTATCTCGATCACATCATCGATGACGATAACCGCGTCAGCTTCGTCGGCGGCTATGCCAACCAGCATTTCGAGATCCCCAATCCGCGCGGGCTGAGCGCGGCGGCGATCGGGCCGGGCTATTCGGTCGGCGGGGTCAGCGATTTCCTCAGTGATAGTCTGGATGAGCGGCAGGTCGAACAGACTGGCTTCGGCCAGCTCGCCCTTCTCCACCACAGCGACACGCTGACCGTGCAAAGCTCGCTGTTCGCGCGCTATGCGACGCTCAACTATTATCCCGATGTGCTCGGCGAATTGCTGTTCAACGGCCAGGCGCAGCGCGCGGTGAAGAAGGATCTCACCATCGGCGCGCAGGTCGATGCCTCCTACAGAGTGAGCCCGGCGCACACGATCCGCGGCGGCGTGCTGATCACCCGCGATCACGGCACCAGCAGCACCACGACCAGCGTCTTCCCGGTGGATGCCGCCGGCAATCAGACCGGCCAGCCGATCAGCGTTGCGGAAGCCGGCGGCAACACCGAGATGACGTACAGCGTCTATCTGCAGGACGAATGGAAGCTGGCGCACAGCCTGACCTTCAATTTCGGCGGCCGTTTCGATCATTATGACGGCTATCGATCGCAGCAGATGTTTTCCCCACGCGCCAATCTCGTCTGGCAGCCGGGCGCGTTCACCACGCTCCACATCGGCTATGCGCGCTATTTCTCGCCGCCGCCGTTCGAGCTGGTCGGCAGCACGACGATCGCGCGCTACGTCGGCACCAGCGGCGCGGCCGCGGGCACCGACAACACCACGCCTTTCGCCGAGAAGCAGCATTATTTCGACGCGGGCGCCGAGCAGAAGCTGGGCGACAGCGGCGTCAGCCTGGGCGTCGATGCCTATTACCGGATCAGCCGCAACCTGATCGACGAGGGCCAGTTCGGCGCGCCGATCATCCTGACGCCGTTCAATTACAAATATGGGCGGATCAAGGGCATTGAGTTCAACGTCAATTACACCAAGGGCCCGTGGCTGGCCTATGCCAATTTCTCGGCCGCGCAAGCGAAGGGCAGGGATATCGTCTCAAGCCAGTTCAGCTTCGATCCCGCCGATCTCGCCTATATCCGCAACCATTACATCTATCTGGATCATGATCAGACCTACACGGGATCGGCAGGCGTCTCCTACCGCTTCCGCGACGGCACGCTCTCGGGGCTCAAGCTGGGCAGCGACATGCTCTACGGATCGGGCCTGCGCCGCGACGGCATTGTGCCGAACGGCGACAAGCTGCCCGGCTATGCGCAGTTCAACCTTGCGGCGAGCTACCGCATCGCGGCGGCGGGGGTGGAGGTGCGGCTCGATGTGGTGAACGTCGGCGATCACAAATATGAGATTCGGGACGGCACCGGCGTCGGCGTCGGCGCGCCGCAATATGGCGCGCGGCGCGGCGTCTTCGTGGGTGTCAGCAAGGATATCTGATCGCGGCGGACATAACCCACCCCCGTTCGTGCTGAGCCTGTCGAAGCACCGTTCTGCTTCTTTTGACGTGGAAAGAAGAACAGCCCTTCGACAAGCTCAGGGCGAACGGTGGAAGGGATGTGCCCGCATGACTAATTCAGCTCCAGCCGATCGCCCTTGATGCGCACCGATCCAAGCTTGGTGAGCATATTCTGGCCGAGCAATGAGACGCCCAGCCCCTGCCGCACCACCGCCGCGCGCACATCGTGCAGCTCGCGCCCGGCGAGCTTGACGCTGGCGAGGTGGGTCCAGGCCATTGCGGTGCTGCCGCCGACGGTCTCGACCTTCTCGCCGAAGCGATCGGCCTCGGGGGTGAGGCCCAACGTGCGGGCGTCATCCGCGCGCAGCACGGTGTAGCTGGCGCCGGTATCGACCAGGAAGCGCAAATGATGGCCGTTGACCTCCGCGCCGATGTAGAACAGCCCATCCGAAGCGCGCGCCACCTTGCTGCGGCCGGACGCATCGCTCGCCGCCGCAGCGGCCTGATCATCGACTGTCTGGCCTGCGCCGATGCCCGCGCTCGCCATCGCCGCGCTGGGGGCCGGGGCCTGCGTCACGCTGTCGTCGGCGGAGTAATGCGAGCCCATCATTCCGGCGACGCAGCCGATCGCCAGCGTGATCGCGGGGAGGGGGGCACTGGAAAGCAAGCTACTCATAAAGCAGGCTAATGCCCGGACGTTTGCAACGATCGGTGATTCGATTCGGCTAATGCGCTGTTAGGGTTGTTTTAGGATTTGATCCTCCCCTGGAAGGGGAGGTGGCACGCGCAGCGTGACGGAGGGGTGTCGCCCTTTCGAGAGCGGGACACCCCTCCACCATGCTGCGCATGGTCCCCCTCCCCTTTCAGGGGAGGATTTAGGCTACCGCGCCCGCGTGATTCTTGCCGTCGAATTTGACGATGCGCGCCTCGACGCCGTGCCGCTCGTCCAGGCAGCGCAGATTGATGCTAATGCCCTTGGGGTGCGAGCGCGGCTTGTAGAAGCTTTTGATCCCGCACTGGCTGCAGAAGATGTGCTGCGCGGCGCCGGTGCCGAAGCGGTACGTCGTCGTCTCCCGCCGCCCCTCGATCAGCCTGAAATCGTCATCGGGCACGATCAGGTGAAGGTAACCGGTCATGCTGCAGATCGAACAATCGCAATCCAAGACTTCCGGCGATTCGGGCACATCCGCCTCAAACCGCACCAGCCCACAATGGCACCCGCCTTCCACTTTCATGGAGCACTTTCTTAAATGGGGTCCCCGCAAAGTACCACTTTGTGGGGTAACTGTGTGGGGAGCTTCTGTTGCTCGGTGCTCCCCGTACCGCCGGAATCCGATTCTGTTGCCCGGTTCGGCCCGAACCGCGTTCAAGCTTTGTAATCTAAGCCGTTAGGCCGTGATTACGCAGCAATCGCGAGCGCCTCGTTATCGTTGGCACTTGTGGTTTTGAGACGTTTTACGGGTGTTCTCGTCCCGGGCAAAAACAAGGTGCCTGTTCACACGTCGATCCTAGTTCGGCCCCGTCAAAGCCTGCCTTGAAAGACAGGTTTTGGTGGAGCCGCCGGGTACCGCCCCCGGGTCCGCTGCGCCAAACACAACATGCACTTTATCACCATAGCCGGCCGAAGCCGGCGGGGAGGGATATAGGGGTTCGACGAGGCGGGGGGAAGGGGCCGCTTCATCCTCCCCTGCAAGGGGAGGTGGCATCGCGCAGCGATGACGGAGGGGTGTCACCCTTTCGAGAGCGGGATACCCCTCCACCAGCCTGCGGCTGGCCCCCCTCGCCTTCCAGGGGAGGATTTAGGCCGAGCGCGCTTTCAACTCATCCCTTATCTCGCGTAGCAGGATCACCTCCGCCGTATCCGCCGCCGGGGCCGCGGTGGCCTCGGCTTTCTCCCGCTCCAGCGCCGCGGTCGCCTTGCTCACCGCGCGGACCATCAGGAAGATGACGAAGGCGACGATCAGGAAATCCATCAGCTGGGTGACGAACTGGCCATAGCCGATCAGCGGCACACCGGCCTTCTTGAGATCGGCATAGCTGGTCAGCGATCCTTTGAAATCGGCTGGGATCGGGCCGAGGCGGACGAAGTGGCTGGAGAAATCGAGCCCGCCGGTGACCTTGCCGATGATCGGCATGATGATGTCGTCGGTCAGGCTGGTGACGATCTTGCCGAACGCCGCGCCGATGATCACCGCCACCGCGAGATCGAGGACGTTGCCGCGGGCGATGAACGCCCGAAAATCCTTGAGCATAAGCGATGCCTCCTTTTGCCCAGCTTGTTCGTTACGCCGCCGCCGATCAACCCCGATTGCGCGCGCCGTATTAGGCGAGTAAGACGGCGGGTGACGCAACCAACAGAGGCTTCCTCCATGTCGTTCGCCCGTTTCCGCATCGCTTTGCTCGCTCCCCTCGCCGCGCTGTCGCTGGCCGGGTGCGGATTGAACTCGATCCCGACCGCCGAGGAGAATGCCAAGGCCAAGTGGGCCGATGTGCAGAATCAGTATCAGCGGCGCTCCGATTTGATCCCCAATCTGGTCTCGACCGTGAAGGCCGCGGGCGCGCAGGAGAAGGACATCCTCGTCGAGGTGACGCAGGCGCGCGCCGGCGCGCAGGCTGTCCAGCTTTCGGGCGATGATCTCAAGGATCCCGCCAAGGTCGCCAATTATGAGCGCGCGCAGGGCGCGGTGACGGTATCGCTGCAGAAGCTGCAGGAGGCCTATCCCGAGCTCAAGAGCCAGGGCAATTACACGACGCTGATGAGCCAGCTCGAAGGCACCGAGAACCGGATCACCATCGCGCGCAGCGATTACAATGAAGCGGTGCAGGCCTATAATACGCGCATCCGCACCTTCCCCGACGCGATCGGCGCCAAGATCTTCTACGGCGCCAAGCCGATGCAGACCTTCCAGGCGACCACCCCGGGCTCCGAGACCGCGCCGGCGGTCAAATTCTAAAGCGCCTTCGTTCGGCATTTGTTCTTGACTTTTCGGCGCGTTTCTGCTAGGAAATTGTAATGCTCGGCCTGCGCCTTTCGCCTGAATTTGCTGCCACGACCGGCGGTTCGGGAGGAGGGCGGCAAAGCCTTCCGCAATCCTCAACTTCCTCAATTTCGGCGCATCGGACCCCCTCTCCCAGCAGGAGAGGGAGGGGCCCGCTCGGCGCAGCCGAGTGGGAGGGTGAGGGCCGGGCGTTAAGGCAGAGGGGCGTGCCCTCACCCTTCCGCGCCTTCGGCGCTCCCTCCCTCTCCCGCTGGGAGAGGGTTTTGGGCGTGATTGCCGCTTTCTTGCTCGCGCTCATCGCAGTGCCTGCGCACGCCCAATCCTTCCCCGCCTTCACCGGCCTCGTCACGGATGCCGCCAACATCCTTCCCGCCGATCGCAAGACCGCGCTCGAACAGAAGCTCGAGGCGTTCCAGCAGCAGACCGGGCGCCAGCTCGTCGTCGCCACCATTCCCGATCTCGCCGGCGATGACATCGCCGATTATGGCTATAAGCTCGGGCGGACGTGGGGCGTCGGCCTCAAGGGCGCGGACAATGGCGCGATCCTGATCGTCGCGCCCAAGGAGCGTCAGGTCCGCATTGAGGTCGGCACCCGGCTCGAGCCCGTGCTGACCGACGCTTTCTCCAGCGTGATCATCCAGACCAAGATCGTCCCCGCCTTCAAGGCCGGCGACATGCCGGGCGGGATCGAGGCGGGCACCGATGCGCTCATCCAGCAATTGAGCCTGCCCGACGATCAGGCCAGGGCCGAAATGGCCAAGGCGGCGGCAACGTTCGATGCCAGCCATCGCCGTTCGAAGCAGGGCGGCGGCGCGCCGCTGGGGCTGATCGTCTGGCTGGTGATCATGGGCGTTGTCGTCGCCAGCCATTTCGGGCGGCGCGCGGCCGGGCCATGGGGCGCGCGGCGCTATAGCGGCAGCGGCAGCAACTGGCCGATCTGGCTGTGGGCGGCGAGCGAGATGATGGATAACGGGCGGCGCTCCGGCGGCGGTGGTGGCGGCTTCTTCGGCGGTGGCGATTCGGGCGGCGGCTCCGATGGCAGCTGGGGCGGTGGCGGCTTCACCGGCGGAGGCGGCGGCGGCTTCGGCGGCGGCGGCGCATCGGGGAGCTGGTGATGCAGATCAAGCCCAGCGATGCGGCGCATGCCGCCGCCGCGATCAAGGCCGCCGAGGCGCGCACCGATGGCGAGGTGCAGGCCTTCGTCGCGGCCGCATCGGATAGCTATGCCGAGGTGCCGCTGCATTATGCGCTGCTCGTGGCGCTGCTGCCGCTGGCGCTGTCGGCGGCGTTTCCCATCGTGCTGGAGCGGGCCGCGCGGCTGGTCCATCCCGGTTGGGAAGAGCCGTCGCAGCGGTTCCTGCTGACCGTGCTGCTGGTGGTGACGGCCCTCGTCTTCCTCGCCGGTCGCTACCTGTTCGGGCTCCAGGCGGTGCGGATGGCGCTGACGCCCGCGGCCACCAAGCATCGCCGCGTCCACCGCCGCGCGCTGATGCTGTTCCGCGCCGCGATCGAGCAGCGCACCGCGAGCACCACCGGCGTCCTGCTCTATCTCAGCCTCGCCGAGCATCGCGCCGAGATCGTCGCCGATGCCGCGATTCATTCCAGGGTCGACGATAGCGAATGGGGCGAGGCGATGGCCGTGCTGCTGACGCATGTGAAGGACGATCGTCCCGGCGACGGCATCGCCGCCGCGATCGAGAAGATCGGCGACGTCCTCGAAGCCCATTTACCCCGCACCGGCACCGATCCCAACGAACTCCCCGATCGCCTGATTTTGTTGTGAGCGGCCTAACCCAAATCCTCCCCCGCCAGGGGGAGGTGGGGCCGAAGGCCTCGGAGGGGGAGGACGGCGGCGGGCTGTCAACGGTAACCCGATCCGCCCCCTCCGTCAGGCTGACGCCTGCCACCTCCCCCTGGCGGGGGAGGATGAGGTGAGCGATCCCGCCGCAATCGTCTGGCAGGGCAAATATATCACCGTCCGCAAGCAGGGGACGTGGGAATATGTCGGCCGCGCGCGCAACATCCATGCCGCGGTGATCCTCGCGATCGATGACGGCTGCGTCCTGCTGGTCGAACAATTCCGCGTCCCCCTGAACGCGCGCTGCCTGGAGCTTCCCGCCGGGCTGGTGGGGGACGAAAGCCAGGGCGAAGCCATCGAGACTGCCGCCGCGCGCGAGCTGGAGGAGGAGACCGGCTATCGGCCGGGCCGCATCGAAACGGTCGGCCGCTTCGCCTCCTCGCCGGGGATGGTTTCGGAGACCTTCACGCTGGTCCGCGCGCATGAGCTGACCAAGGTGGGGGAGGGCGGCGGCGTCGATAATGAGGGCATCACCGTCCACCGTGTACCGCTCGACGACGTCCCCGCTTATGTCGAAGCGCGACGCAACGAGGGCTTCATCATCGACGTGAAGCTGCTGGTGCTGCTGGGAGCGAGTCTTCTCTCTTCACCCCTCCCTTTAAGGGAGGGGCCAGGGGTGGGTTAGCGGCGGACGGGGCTCGATGCCCCGTTCGGTGCTTTTGCGACGGGTGGCTAAGTTTTTTGGGCGCGCAGACGCGCGCACCCACCCCAATCCCTCCCTTGAAAGGGAGGGGTTTGCCTATTCCCCCTGCACCCGCTCATGGTGGCGGATCACCTCGTCGATGATGAAGCGCAGGAAGGCTTCCGAGAAATCGGGATCGAGCTGGGCGCTTTGCGCCAGCGCCCGCAGCCGCGCGATCTGCTCGCCCTCGCGGCCGGGATCGGCGGGGGGCAGCCCGGCTTCGGCCTTGTAGACGCCGACCGCCTTGGTCACCTTGAAGCGTTCGGCGAGCAGATAGACCAAGGCCGCATCGATATTGTCGATGCTCTGGCGATATCCCTCGAGCCGCGCGTCGGCCATGTCCCTTCTCCCTCGCTTCACCGCGCCATGCGGGCGCATCGCGGGAGTTGCAAGCCGCTCCGCTTGCAAGTCGGGGTGAAGATCGCCAAATCGCGCGGCATGGCGACGATCATCCCCTTCCGCCGAGACCATGCCCCGTCGCTCGATCCGATGATCAAGCTGGTCGCGGCGGACATGAACCAGGTCAACAGCGTCATCCTCGAACGGATGCAGTCGGACGTGCCGCTGATCCCCGAACTCGCCGGCCACCTCATCGCCGGGCGCGGCAAGCGGATGCGGCCGATGCTGACGCTCGCCTGCGCGCACCTGCTCGATTACGGCGGCGCGCGGCACCACAAGCTCGCCGCCTGCGTCGAATTCATTCACACCGCGACGCTGCTGCACGATGATGTCGTCGATGGCTCCAATCTCCGCCGCGGCCGCCGCACCGCCAATCTGATCTGGGGCAATGCCGCCAGCGTGCTGGTCGGCGATTTCCTGTTCAGCCGATCGTTCGAGCTGATGGTCGAGGACGGGTCGCTGCGCGTGCTCAAGATCCTCTCCGGCGCAAGCTCGATCATCGCGCAGGGCGAGGTCGATCAGCTCACCGCGCAGCGCCGGATCGAGACCGGCGAGGCGCATTATCTGCGCATCATCGATGCCAAGACCGCCGCCTTGTTCGCCGCTGCCTGCCGCATCGCCGCGGTGGTCGCCGAGCGCGACGCGAAGACCGAGGAGGCGCTGGACAGCTACGGCCGCAACCTCGGCATCGCCTTCCAGCTGGTCGACGACGCGATCGATTACGCCTCGGATGATGCAACGATGGGCAAGGACGCCGGCGACGATTTCCGCGACGGCAAGATCACCCTGCCGGTGATCCTCGCCTATGCCCGCGGTTCGGACGCCGACCGCAAATTCTGGCGCGACGCGATCGAGATCGGCAAGAACGACGACGACCAGCTCGCCCACGCCACCCGCCTGCTCCGCGACAGCGGTGCCTTGGCGGATACGCTGGCGAGGGCCCGCCACTACGGCCAGCTCGCGATCGACGCGCTGGCGGGCATCGGCGGCGGCACGGCCAGGGCGGCGTTGGTGGAAGCGGTGGAGTTCGCGGTAGCGCGGACTTTCTAAATCCTCCCCAGCTTTGGCTGGGGAGGGGGACCATCCGCAGGATGGTGGAGGGGAACTCCGCCGTCGCGCCTTTCCCCTCCACCACGCTTCGCGCGGTCCCCCTCCCCACGAAATCGTGGGGAGGACTTAATCTCGCAACGCCGCCATGAAGTGGCGGCGGCAGAGCGCGATGTAGCGTTCGTTGCCGCCGATCTCGGTCTGCGCGCCTTCGTGGATCGCTTTGCCCGCCTCGTCGACGCGCAGGTTCATCGTCGCCTTGCGGCCGCAGCCGCAGATCGCCTTGATCTCGGTCAGCGTGTCGGCCAGCGCCAGCAGATAGCGGCTGCCTTCAAATAACTCGGCGCGGAAATCGGTGCGCAGGCCATAGGCCAGCACCGGAATGCCGAGTTCGTCGCACACCGCCGCCAGCGCGAACACCTGCGCGCGGGTGAGGAATTGCGCCTCATCGACCAGCACGCAGGCGAGCGGCTGCGCTGCATGTTCGGCGGCGATCGCCGCGCGCAGATCGGTCGCGGCGTCAAAGGCATTGGCCTCCGCCTCCAGCCCGATCCGCGAGGTGATGACGCCGCGCGCGTAGCGATCGTCGATCGCGGCGGTCCACAGCATCGTCTGCAACCCGCGCTCGCGATAGTTGAAGCTCGCCTGCAGCAGCGTGGTCGATTTGCCCGCGTTCATCGAGGCATAATAGAAATAGAGCTTGGCCATGCGCGCGGCCCTCAGGCGCTCTTGATATAGCGATCGACGATCGGATCGAGCAGGTTGAGCGGCACGTTGCCGCCCTGCACCACGGCATCGTCGAACCGCCGGAGATCGAACTTCGCGCCCAGCGCGGACTGCGCCCGCACGCGCTGCCGATTGATCTCGTTGTGCCCCATCTTATAGCCGCACGCCTGCCCCGGCATCGCGCAATAACGGGTGAGCTCGCTCACCCATTGCGCGCGCGTCATGCCGGTGTTGGCGATCGCCCATTGCAGCGCCTGATCGAAGCTCCAGCCCTTGGCGTGGATGCCGGTATCGACGACCATCCGGCACGCCCGGAAGCCCATCGATTGCAGATAGCCGAGCCGCCCGAGCGGATCGCCGTCATAAGCGCCAAGCTCAAAGCCCAGCTGCTCGGCATAGAGCGCCCAGCCCTCCGAATAGGCATTGAAGGCGATGTAATTGCGGATCAGCGGCATCGCATTGGCATATTCGCCCTGCCAGACGTGCCCCGGAATGCCCTCATGATAGCAAAGCGTGGGCAGCGCATAGCGCGGCCAGATGCCGGTATCTTTGAGATTGATATAATAGACGCCGGGCATCGTGCCGTCGATCGATCCCGAAGCGGCATAGCCGTTGGGCGCGCCATCCTGGATCGACGGCGGCACGCGCTTGATGACGAGATTGCCCTTGACCAGCGTGGCGAAGGCCTTGGGCATGCGGCCGCGAATGTCGGTGATGCGGCCGTTGAGGTAAGCGAGCAGCTTGGCGCGCCCGGCATCGTTGTTGGCGAAGAGCAGATCGGGGCGTTTGGAGAGCGCGGTCATCCGCTCGCCGACCGTGCCCTTGCTCAGCCCCTGCGCCTTGAGCAGCCCGTCCATCTCGCCCTGGATGGCGGCGATCTGCTGCTGGCCGAGGGTATGGACCTCGTCAGGCGTCGCGTTGGTGGTGGTTCCGGCGCGCAGCACCCAGGCATAATAGTCTGCGCCATCGCGCAGCTTGTCGACGCCGGGCGCCGAGGTCGCCTCGGCGCGCGCGGCGCGGAGCACGGCGATCTGGCGGTCGAGCGCGGGCGCGACCCTCTCCACGACCAGCGCCTGCGCTTTGGCGGCGTAGCTGTCGTTGAGCCCGGCGTCCTTGCTCAGGCGCCGCAGCGTCTTGACCACGCCCCATTCGCTGGCTGGCTCGGCGCGCCCTGCGCTGAGATTGCCGAGCACCATGTCGCAGATGAAATCGGGCGGGATCACGCCGTGCGCGGCATCGGCGCCGATGCGGTCGGTCTCGCCCGCCAGTTGCCCGGCATAGGCCTCGACCCGCGCGAGATAGGCTTCGGCATCGATGCTGGTGGCGATGGGGTGCTTGTTGTCGAGAAAGTCGGGCGTATCGACGAACGCGCCGCCGAGCTGGCTGACGACATAAGGCGAATTGCGGAAGCCGTTACTGCCGCTCAACACCGCCATATCGCCATACGGAAATTTCCAGCCATCGACTGCAAGGCCGAACGCGGTCTGGGCGACATCCATATCGAGCGCGACGCCGGGCGACAGGTGCGCGCGGTCCACCGCCTTTAATTCAGCGAGGCGACGGTCGGCCCAAGCCATGCGCCGCCGCTCGGCATTGATCGATCGATCGGTCAGCCTGGCGCGCAGCCCGGCGCGCGCGCCCTTGTCGATGCCGAGATAGGAGGCGTTTTCGGGATATTCGGTCAGCAATCGCTCGGCAGTCTGGCCGAGGAGATTGGTGGCGGCGGCATCGCCAGGTGCGGCCGGGGCCTGTGCGGCGAGGGGGAAAGCCGCGCCGACGCCGATCGCGGCGGCCCCAGCCATCCATTCCCGACGATTCACCGCGCGCATATCGATCTCCCCAACAAGCGCGCACCTTAGCGGGCGAGAGGGGCTGCACAAGCGAGCCAACCATCCCGTTCGTGCTGAGCTTGTCGAAGCCCTGTCCTTTCTTAAGGCGTTGAAAGAAGGACGGCCCTTCGACAGGCTCAGGGCGAACGGTGTTTGAGCGCGTAAAGCTTCCCTCTAAAGCGTTCTGGCCAATGCTCCCGATCGAAACCGTCCTTCCCGATCTGCTCGCGGCGCTCGATGCCGGGTCGAACGCCGTCCTCGTCGCGCCGCCGGGCGCGGGCAAGACCACGATGGTCGCGCCCGCATTGCTCGACCAGCCCTGGTGTACCGGCAAGGTGCTGCTGCTCGGGCCCCGCCGCCTCGCGGTGCGCGCTGCTGCAGAACGGATCGCGGCGCAGGCGGGCGAGCCGGTGGGTGGGCGGATTGGTTATGCAACGCGGCTCGACGCCAAACAATCGCGGGACACGCGGCTGCTGGCGATCACGCAGGGCATCTTCGTCCAGATGATCCAGGCTGATCCCGAACTGACGGGCATTTCTGCCGTGTTGTTCGATGAGGTCCATGAGCGCAGCCTCGACAGCGATTTCGGTCTGGCGCTGGCGCTGGATGCGCAAGGAGCGCTGCGGCCTGACCTCCGCATCGTCGCAATGTCGGCGACTTTGGATGGCGAGCGTTTCTCCAGGCTGCTGGGTGGCGCGCCGGTGATCGAAAGCCAGGGGCGCACTTTTCCGATCGACACGCGCCACATCGGGCGCGGATCGGCGCGGATCGAGGATGAGATGGCCGCCGCGATCCGCCGTGCGCTGGGGGAAACCGAGGGCGGCCTCCTCGCCTTCCTGCCCGGTGTGGCCGAGATCGAGCGGACGGCCGAGCGGCTTGAAACCCTTTCCGGCGTCCGAGTCCACAAGCTCCATGGCCGGGCCGAGCCGCCCGCGCAGCGCGCCGCGATCGCGCGTGAGCCGGATGCGAAGCGCAAGCTCGTCCTCGCCACCGCGATTGCCGAGACCAGCCTGACGATCGACGGCGTCACCGTGGTGATCGACAGCGGCCTCGCTCGCCGCGCCCGCTACGATCGCGCCGCGGGGGTGACGCGGCTGGTCACCGAGCGCGTCAGCCAGGCCGCTGCGACACAGCGCGCAGGGCGCGCCGGGCGGCAATCGCCGGGTATCGCCTATCGCCTGTGGGAAGAGGCGGCGACCGCCGGCCTACCCCGCTTCGATCCGCCCGAGATCGCCGAGGCCGATCTCTCCGGGCTGCTGCTCGCCTGCGCGCTATGGGGCGTGATCGATCCGGCGAGCCTGCGCTGGCTCGATCCGCCGACCAGCGCGGCGGTGAGCGAGGCGCGGGGACGGCTTGAGAGTTTCGGGATGCTGGATGGGGATGGGCGGGTGACCGCGCATGGCCGCAAGGTGGCTGGCCTGCCGCTGTCGCCGCGGCTGGGGCATATGCTGGTCGCCGCGGCGGAGCGGGGGTGGGCGCGGACTGCGGCAGAGGTGGCGGTGCTGCTTTCCGAGCCCGGCGTCGGGGGTAATGATCCCGACCTCGAGAGCCGGATGCGAAGGTGGCGGAACGAGCGCGGGCAACGGGCGGATGGCGCTAGGCAATTGGCCGACCGATGGGTGCGCCTAGTCCCCCTCCCTGGAAGGGAGGGGTTAGGGGCGGGTGGATCAGAAGCGGGGCTCATCACGAGTAAGCAACCCACTCCCAATCCCTCCCTTTCAGGGAGGGGGGAAGAAATTGCGGCCTGCATCGCGCTCGCTTTCCCCGACCGGATCGCCAAGCGCCGCGGTTCCGATGGCGCTGACTGGATCTCCGCCGGCGGGCGCGGCTTTCGCCTCGATCCCACATCGTCGCTCGCCCGCGCCGAATGGCTGGCCGTGGCGGAAACGCAGGGATCGGCGGCAGGCGCCCGGATCCTCGCCGCCGCTGCGATCGATCCGGCCGAGGTGGAGGGCCTGTTCGCCGATCGCATCACCATCGAACATTCGGCGCGCTTTGATGCCGCGACCGGCGCGGTCGAGCCGCTGCGGGAGCGGCGGCTGGGCGCGATCCGGCTCGCGCGTGGGCCCGATCCTGCGCCGGATCGCGCGGCGATTGCGGCGGCGCTCGTCGCAGGTGTGCGGACGCACGGGCTCGGCCTGATCCCTTGGAGCGAGAGCGCGGCGATGCTGCGCGCCCGTGCCGCCTTCGTGCACGGAATCGATCTGTCCGACGCGGCGCTGATGGCACGGCTCGACGAATGGCTGCCGCCACTGGTCGAGGGGCGTCGCCGCTTGTCCGATATCGATCCCGGCGCGCTGCATCAGGCGATCGAGAACCTGCTCGATTGGGATCAGCGCCGCGCGCTCGATGCCGCGGCGCCGCGCGATTTCGTCAGCCCGCTCGGCTCGCACCATGCCATCGATTATGCCGCTGAAGGTGGCCCCGCGGTCGAGCTGCGCGTGCAGGCGCTGTTCGGGCTCGCCACGCATCCGATGATTGGCCACACCCCGCTCGTCCTGCGCCTCACCTCGCCCGCCGGCCGGCCGATCCAGACGACGCGCGATCTGCCGGGCTTCTGGAAGGGTAGCTGGGCGGCGGTCGCGAAGGAGATGCGCGGCCGCTATCCCCGCCATCCCTGGCCCGACGATCCCGCCGCCGCCGCGCCGACGCTCAGGACGAAGCGGGCGTCCGGCTCCTAGGCCCCTTCCCTTCAGGGGAGGGGTTGGGGGTGGGGCCTCTCCGCTCACTTGTTGCGAGCAATTTGGTCCGACTCCCCCTCCCCTGAAGGGGAGGGGCTTGATCTCCTCTTGACGCTCACGCGCCACGCGATAGGCGGTCTTCATGACCGAAGCCCGCATCCGCCAACGCATCAAAAGCAGCATGCAATCGGGGCGTGCCAACGAAGGCGCGTGGATCCTCGAGTATGAGCCTGCCGAGGCCAAGCATCCCGATCCGCTGACCGGCTGGGCGGGATCGGGCGACACGCGCGAGCAGGTGCGTCTGGGCTTCCCAACGCTGGAGGCCGCCAAGGCCTATTGCGAGCGGCATGGCCTTGCTTACCACGTCACGCTGGCGCAGGCCGGGCGGACGCTAAAGCTGCAGGCTTATGCCGACAATTTCAAAGGGCCGGACCTGACGCTCTAAGCGTGCGGTGCTCCGGCGCAGACCGGAGCGTTGCGCCCGATCGTCCAAGGCTCCGGCCTGCGCCGGAGCACAACGCCGCGTGATGTGTTGTCGCTCGGATAGGAGGCGGTGATGCTCGAACATGTGCCGGCATGGCTGGGTGGCTTGCTGCATAACGTGCGCGCGGGGCATGGCAAGCTTGTCGCCGCCGATCCCTCGCTCGGCGCGCTGGAGGCGACGCTCGATCTCACCAGCCCCGCCTTCGCCGATGAAGGGCGATTGCCGATCCGCTTCACCGCCGATGGCGCGGGCACCTCGCCGCCGCTGACCTGGGGCGAGGCGCCGGAAGGCACCGACTGCTTCGCGCTGATCGTAGAGGATCCCGATGCGCCCGCGCCGCGCCCGCTCGTCCACGCCGTGGTGTGGGGCATCGGCGCGCAGGAGCGGCGGCTGGAGGAAGGCGCGATCGTCCGCGACGGCGCGGGCGGGCCGGACGGCGACGTCGGGCTCAACAGTTTTCGTAGCGAAGGCTGGCTGCCGCCCGATCCGCCGCGCGGGCATGGCCGCCACGATTATGTCTTCCAGCTCTTCGCCCTCTCCGAACAGCCCGATCTCGGCGAAAGCCCGGGGCGCAGCGCGGTGGTCAAGGCGATGGCGGGCAAGGTGCTGGCGGTGGGCGTGCTGATCGGCAGCTATTCGCGTGAGGAGGAGGCCTCGGTAGGGCCAGCGGGCGCGCTTAATCCGGCCTGATCCTCCCCGTCCGGGGAGGAGCTTGAAGGGACGCGGCGCTTGCGCCAAGCGGGGCGCGTGAAGGCGCACTCCGTTCAACCCCGCTGGGGCTTCCTGCTAGTCGCGCTTGTGATCGCCACCATCGCGTTCCGCAGCCTCTATTTCGGCGATCCGGTGATCGATGCCGATGAGCAATTCTATCTCTTCACCGGCGATAGGATGCTCAGGGGCGCGTTGCCCTATGTTGATATCTGGGACCGCAAGCCGGTGGGGCTGTTCGTGCTGTTCGCGGGTATCCGGCTGTTGGGGAGCGATGGCGTTCTCGCCTATCAGTTGGTCGCCGCTGGCTTCGTCGCCGCGACCGGTGTGGTTATCGCCACGATCGCGCGGTGGACGGCGGGGCCGTGGCCCGCGATCGCCGCCGCGATCGCTTATCCGCTGGCAATCGGCTGGTCGGGCGGGATGGGCGGGCAATCGCCGGTCTTCTACAATCTGCCGATGGCGCTGGCGGCGCTGATCCTCGTGCGACTGATCGAGCGCCCCGCGCGGTTCGTCAGCCTCGGCATCGCCGCGATGCTGCTCACCGGCATCGCGCTGCAGATCAAATATTCGGCGGTCTACGAAGGCATCTATTTCGGTTGTACCTTGCTGTGGATCGGCTGGTGGCAGCGGATTGGCTGGTCCCGCTTGATCGGTGCGGGTTCGCTGTGGATCGCCGCCGCGTTGTTGCCGACGTTGCTGGCCTGGCTAGCCTATATAGGGCTGGGGCAGGGGCCGGCGTTCGTCTTCGCCAATTTCACCTCGATCCTGCTGCGCCATAACGAGCCAATCCCCGCGCAGCTCTATCAGCTCGCCAAGATGCTGGCGCGGCTCTCGCCCTTCTTCATCGCGTTGGGGTTGAGCGAGAGGCTGCGGCGCAGGCCGATCGACGCGCCCGCGATTCACCGCTTCGTGCTCGGCTGGGCAGCGGCGTCGTGCGTCGGCATTCTGTTGTTCGGCAATTATTTCAACCATTACGCGCTGCCGTTGATCGTGCCCTTGTGCATCGCCACGGCCCCCGCTTTTCGGCTGCGGCCGCGCAGGCTCGCGCTGTTTCTCGTCGCGCTGGTGCTGGTGGCTAACGGCGTCGCTTATGCGATCAACTGGCGCAATGTGCTCCATCGATCAGGCGATCGCGCTTATGCCGCGCGGCTCACTCAGGTGATCGAGGCCAATCTCCACGGTGGCTGCCTCTACGTCTATGCCGGCGAGCCGATCCTCTATTATCTCACGCAAAGCTGCCTTCTGACGCGCTGGCCCTTCCCCTACCACCTGTCCTTCGCGCGCGAGGCGACGGCGCTGGGGGTCGATCCGGCGGCGGAGGAGCGCGCGATCCTGGCGCAGCGGCCGACCGTGGTGGTCGATTCCTTCGATCCGACCGATGTGGATACCAATCGCGCCACGCAGGCAGTGCTGCATGCGGCGCTGGCGCGCGACTATCGTCTGATTGCGGCTTTCCCGCTGAAGCGTGAGACGCGGCTGGTCTACGCGCTCAAGCGCTGACGGCGGTCTGCGCCGGTTCCGCGTCGGTGTTCCATGCCGGCTGCCACCCGGCTTGAGGGCGCCGCGCGGGCGTACCGTCGAGCAAGGCGCGATAGGCCTCCGCCGCCGATCCGACGCGATGCCGCTCGACCGCCTGCGCCAGCAGCATCGGATCGGGGGCGGGCTGCGCCAGCATCCGCGCCATCGCCTGCGCCAGTGCGGCGGGATCGGCGATCGGCACCGTCATGCCGAAGCGATCGTCGCCGAGCAGTTCATGGGTCGCGGGGGTGCAATCGGTCGCCACCACCGGTCGTCCTGCCGCCAGCGCCTGCGCGATGACGGCGGCATAACCTTCATAATGCGACGACAGCACGAACAGCCGCGCCGCATCCAAGGCAGGGCGGATCTCCGCCGCGAACCCCGGCAAGCGCACGCGATCCTGAAGCCCGAGACGGGCGACCAGCGCCTCCAGCTGCGGCCGCTCGCAGCCTTCGCCGACGATCACCAGCCGGGCATCGGGATCATCAAGCAGCGCGAAGGCCGAAATCAGATCCTCGAACGCCTTTTGCGCAACCAAGCGCCCCGCCGCTACGATCGTGCGTCCTTCCGCCATCGTCGGCGCGGCGCTGCCGTCGGGCACGCAGGGCAGGGGGATGGCGCGCACGGTGACGTCCGGCAAGATACGCGCCGCCTCGGGCCGCTGCCGATCGGACATGGTGACCAGCGTATCGATGCCGCGCAGCAGCCGGCGCATCTTCCAGCGGAAGCCCGCTTTGCGCAGTCCGCGGCGCTGCGGTTTGCTGATCGGCGAGCTCAGCTGCGCGACGATCTTGGGACGAATGCCGTCGGGCAGGCGGCGGATCGGCGGGATCGCATCCCAATGATAATTGCCGGGAATGAAGCAGCTGTGATGCGGCTCGGCATGCAGGAAGCGAGCGGCAGCGGCACCGAGCCGGGCGACCGATCCGCGCTGCCGGACAATGCCGCCTGGCGCCTCGACGACGCGCACCGGGGCGCCTTCGATCAACGGGCGAAGTGGGCCTTCGGCCTTGCCGCAGAAGATCGTCACCGCGCGGCCTGCCTCGCTCCACGCCCGCGCCAAGGTCAGCGCGACATGCTCGGTGCCGCCCAGCGCGAAATCCTGCAGAATGATGCAAAGCGGGCGGTGCGGCTGGGTGTTCAGGCGCAAGTCGAGAGCTTTCGATCGTGGATGCTTTTCGGCTTGGCCACTCTGCCGGAGAACTGTTGCGCGTTTGTTGCGGGACTTTGCAGCAGCCCCCCGCCCGATGATCTCAGGGTTTCGCGGCGAGCTGACGTTCAAACAGCCAGCCGAGCATCAGGGCCGCGACCACGCCTTGCAGCAGCATATGCCAGCCCGCGCCGATCAGCCCGATCCACAGCAACAGCAGCGGCAGCAGCGGATAGAGGATCAGGCTGGTGACCGTGGTCGTCACCACCAGCCACCCGGCGCGCCCGATGGCCGCGAGTCCCGACACCAGCGGCGCGCTGGCCAGCGCCAGGGCCCGCGCGGCAGCCACCGGCAGCAGCAGCGCCGCGCCGACCGCAAAGCCCTTGCCGCCGATCAGTGCCAGCAGCGGCTCGCCGACCATCGTCAGCAGGCCGAGGATCAGCACCGCGATCACCAGCGCCAGCCCGACGCTGCGCCACACCGTTCGCCGCAGCATGACGGTGTTGCCCGCCGCGGTCAGCTCCGCGAGTACCGAATAGCTTGCTTGCCCCAGCAGCGCCGCGGGCTGCGACAGGATGTTGGCGGCGCGTTGGGCGAGTGCGAGCAGGCCGGCGGCGGTCGGCCCCAGCATCCAGCCGACGGTGAGCGGGGCGAGGTTGGGCGCAAGCTCGCGCAGGGTGATGTCGGCATTGGCGGCGAGGATGAAGCGGCCGAAACCGGGCTGGCGGTGCCGCCACGGACCGATCAGCCGCGCGCCGGTCAGCAGCCGCCAGCTCGGCGCCGCCAGCGCCCACATCGCGACGCACTCCGCAACCAGCGACGCCAGCCACACGGCGAGGAAGGCGGTCAGCCCGCCGCCCAGCACCCAGCACAGCAGGGATCCGATCAGCCGCACCGTGGGATTGGCCAGTTGGTGCAGCCCGATCAGATCGAAGCGCCCGGCGATCTGCAATATCCCCTGCGGGGTCGCGCGCACCGTGCCGAGCACGCCGAGGCTGAACGGCAAGGCGAAGGCCTGCGCCTCGGGCGACCAGCCCAGCCGTGGTCCCACCCAGGGCACGGCCACCGCGGCGATCAGCACCGCCGCCGCGCCGCAGCAGAGCTCCACCACGGCCATGAAGCGGATGATTCGCGCCAATTCGGCTTTGTCGCCCCGCTCCCGCGCGATCGCGCCGTAACGGACGACGCCGTGAAAGCCCGAAAAGGCGATCACCACCCCCACCAGCCCCGCATAGGCGCTGACCAGCACGAGGATGCCATAGTCGCGCGGCCCAAGCCGATGGGTGGCGATGACCAGATAGACGAGGCTCATCAGCCCGGCGCCTGCCTTTCCGCCGATCAGGTGGCCGAGATTGAGCAGCACCCGGATCAGGCCGGGCTGAGCGCCCTCCTGCGGCGAATGGGGGTCGGTTTGCGGCGCAGCCATCTTGAGCTTCTAGGCGAACGCTCCTATTTTTGCAGCCGCCGTGGAACCGTACGAAAAAATGTTCGTTCCCGCTGTGGAGTTCATCCGCCCGCGACGTCTATCAGTCATGCGGGTCGGTTTCCTCTTCAATCACGATCAGGTTCACCAGGTCGCGCACGCGCTGCCGACCGCGCTCGCGGTCATCGCCGACCATCCCGAGGCTGAGGTGGTGATCGCGGCGACCAACGAACCGCTGCGCCAGGAAATCCTGCGTCTCGCCGCCCGCATGGATCGCCGCGTCGATGTGGTGCTGCTCCGGCTCCGCCGCCGTTCGACCAGGCTGTGGGCCGCATTGTTCGATAAGGTGCTGCCGATCACCAAGCTCGGCGTCTATCGCGATAATCTCGATTTCTTTCGCGGGCTCGATGCGCTCGTCGTCGCCGAAAAGACCTCGCTGCTGCTCAAGACGCGCTATGGCCTCGAGCATCTCAAGCTGATCCACACCCGCCACGGCGCCGGCGATCGCGCGATCGGCTTCAACAAGGCCAGCGCGCGTTTCGATCATGTCCTGGTGTCCGGCAAGAAGGTCCGCGATCGGCTGATCGCCGATGCAGGACTGGAGTCGGATCAGCTCAGCACGATCGGCTATCCCAAGTTCGATCTGCTGCCCGCGCGGCGCCCAAGCCTGCCGATCCAGCGCAACGGCCGCCCGACCGTGCTCTATAATCCCCACGTCTCGCCGCACCTTTCCTCCTGGTTCAAGCATGGCCAGGCGGTGCTCGAATGGTTCGCAGGCCATCCCGAATATAATCTGATCTTCGCGCCGCACGTGATGCTGTTCCATCGGTCGCTGGTGCTGACGATCGACAAGTTTCGCGTCGATCGCGTTGGCGTCATTCCATCTTACATCCTCAATGCGCCGAACATCCACATCGATCTCGGCAGCAGCGCCTGCACCGATATGACCTACACCGCCGCAGCGGACATCTATCTCGGCGATGTCTCGAGCCAGGTGTACGAATTCTTCCACACCCCGCGGCCGTGCATCTTCCTCGACAGCCATGGCGTCGATTATCGCGGCGACGCCAGTTACAAACATTGGCGCGCCGGAGAGGTGATCGGCAGCCCGTCGGACCTTGGCGAGGCGCTCGATCGCGCGTTCGACGAACATGCCTATTACGGCCGCATCCAGCGCCAGCTTTTCGACGAGAGCTTCGCGCTCACCGCCGAACCTTCGAGCACGCGGGCGGCGCGGGCGATCATGGGCGTTCTCAATCCCGTCGCCCCGGTCGAGCTCTTTCCGCAGCAGGTTGCTGTGCCGAACGAGGATCGGCTGGCCGTCGCCTGAGGCGATCGCTCGAAAGCCGTTCGTGCTGAGCCTGTCGGAGCACGGTTCTTTTCTCTAAACGCAACCGCATGGGTCTCCGCAAAGACATCTGGCGCCCGGCCATCCTTCGCGCGCCGCTCGCCGAAATCTTCGCGCGCGGCGGGATCGAGGGGCTGGATTTTGTCTGGTTGCCGCCAAGCCGGCCCTTTTGCTTCCTCGCCGATCCGTTCGGACTGTGGCGCGACGGCATCCTTCATGTCTTCGTCGAGACCTATGATTATCGCGTGCGGATCGGCGCGATCGAGCTGCTGCGCTACGATGCTGAGCTCACGCTGCTCGATCGCCGGCTGGTGCTGGCCGAACCCTGGCACCTCTCTTACCCCTATGTCTGGGAGGCGGACGGCGAGGTCTGGATGCTTCCGGAGGCGCACCGATCGGGCAGACTGACGCTCTATCGCGCCGATCCTTTCCCGACGCGCTGGGTGCCGGAGACGGTGATCGCCCTCGATCATGTCGCGGTCGATGCGACGCCGTTTTTCCATGAGGGCCGCTGGTGGCTGCTCTATGCCTCGGCCGACAATGAGATCGGCAAGACCGGCCTATTGTTCGCCGCCTCCGCCGATCGCCTGACCGGCCCGTGGACGCCGCACCCCGCCAATCCGGTGCGCGAGGATGTCGCCAGCACGCGGCCCGGGGGGACGCCGGTGGTGATGGATGGTGCGATCCTGTTCCCGACGCAGGATTGCACGCACACCTATGGCGGCGCGATCCGACCGCTGCGGATCGATCGGCTGAATGCGGAGAGGTTTTCGGCGGAAGCCGGCGCGCCGATCACGCCGCCCGCCGAATATACGCCTTATCTCGAGGGTCTACATACGCTCGCTGCGGTGGGCGATGTGACGCTGGTGGACGTGAAGCGCACCGAACTCTCGGCGAGGGGGCTGGGTATTGAGATTCGCCGTCATAGTAAGCGTTTGGCGTCGAAGACATGGCGACGGAGGTAGTGACTTCCCGTTCGTGCTGAGCTTGTCGAAGCACCGGTCTTCGACCTCCGACAAGAAAATACGGCCTTTCGACAAGCTCAGGGCGAACGGGGATTGAAGTTCATAGCCCGCATTCTGACGACGATCTGACGTCCTACCTGTTCAAATCGCTCCGCAGAAAACCGCTCCAGCAGGCGCTCTCGCCCGGCCCGACCCATGTCCGCAAGCCGTTCGGGCCGCGACAGCAGGCTGTGCAGCGCCGTCGCCAAAGCCGCAGGATCACGCGGCGGCACGGTTTGGCCTGTCACGCCGTCCACGATGGACCAGGGCAATTCCCCAACCGCGCTCGCCAGCACCGGTAAGCCGGCCTGCATCGCCTCATGCGCCCCGACGCACAGCCCCTCCGAGCGCGACGGCTGCACGTAGAGATGCTGCGTCGCCAGCCAAGCGCGCGGATGATCGACATAGCCCGGCAGCGCGATGCGCACGCCTTTCCCCCCCCCCAGGGCCTCCAGTGCGGCCCGCTCGCCGCCCTCGCCGGCAACCGTTACCTCGAAGGGAACGTCGGCCGGCGGCATCAGCGCCAGCGCCTCGATCAGCTCGGCATAGCCCTTCACGGGATGCAGCCGCCCGAGGCTGCCGACCCGCACCGGTTCGCCCGGCTGCCACGGCGCGGCCACCGGCGCGGAGGGATCGGCGCGGAAGATCGGCCAGCAGATCAGGCGATCGTCGGGCACGCCCAGCCGATCGCGGGTCAGCGCCGTTACGGATTCGGAGTCCCCGATCCACAGCCGTGACAGCGGTTGCAGGAGCCGCAGCAGACGGCGGTTCCAGGGCTTGAGATAAGCGGCGTGCTGCCAGCTCACCACCGGCACGCCGCGCATCCGCCCGACGATCTGGCCGAACAGGGTGGCACGAGTGAGGGAGGTCCAGATATGGGTGGGTTGCAGCGCGCGCACTTGCGCGTCCAGCCAGCGCCCTGCCGCGCCATGATCCTTCTCACCGCCTTCGCGCACGATCAGTCGCGCGCCCGCCGCCTCGATCGCCGGGCCGGCGCGGCCGTCGCGGCGGGTGAGCGCGAGGACGATCACCTCCGCGCCCTCGCTCTGCAGAAAGTGCACGATCATCGGCACGGGCAGCGCCGCGCCGCCGCCCTCGATCGAATTGATGACATAGGCGATACGCATCAGCCGAACAGCGCCAGATAGGCGTGTGCCACCGGGCCGATGCGATAGCGCTCCACCGTTGCCGCCAGCCTTGCGGGATCGGGCGCGGGCAGCGCCAGCATCTGCGCGATCGCCTTCGCCATGGCGGACGGATCGCCGATCGGCACGGTCACGCCGAAGCGCATATCGGTCAGCAGTTCGTGCGTCGCCGGAGTGCAATCGGTCGCCACCACCGGCCGCCCCGCCGCCAGCGCCTCGATCACCACCGCCGCATAGCCTTCGAAATGTGATGACAGGACGAACAGCCGCGCGCGATCGAGGCTCGGGCGAATGTCTTCGACGAAACCGGGCAGCGAAACCCGATCGCCGACGCCCAGGTCAGCCGCCAGCGTCTCCAGTTCCGCGCGATGCGGCCCTTCGCCAACGATCAGCAGATGCGCCTCACGATCATCGAGCAGCGAAAAGGCCGCGATCAGATCCTGAAACCCTTTCTCGGGCACCAGCCGGCCCGCCGCCAGGATCGTGCGCCCCTGCGCCGGCACCGGTGGCGGTACGTCATCGGCCAGAGCGGGGAGCGGGATAGTGTAGACAGGGGTGGCTGTCAGCGCCCGCGCCTTGTCGCGCGCGGTATCGGACAGGGCGACCACCGCATCGGCCTTGCCCAGAAAGTAGCGCAGTTTCCAGCGGAAGGTCAGCCGTCGGAGGCCTCGCCGCTGCGGTTTGCTGATCGCGGCGCTGACCTGCGCGACGATGCGGGGACGCACCGCTTTCGGCAGCCGCGCGATTGGCGGAATGGCGTTCCAGTGAAAGTTGCCGGGGATGAAGCAGGCGTCGTGCGGCTCGGCCTTCAGGAAACGGGCGGCGGCGGCGCCGAGGCGGGTGACCGATCCCGGCCGCCGCCTCACATCCCCTGGCGCCACCACCACCCGCACGGCCGATCCCCCGATCAGCCCGGCAAGCGCCCCCCGCGCTTCGCCAACGAAAAGCGTTACCGCGCAGCCCTGCTCGCTCCAGGCTCTGGCGAGGCGGAGCGCGATCCGTTCGGTTCCCCCCAGCGCGAAATCCTGGAGGACGATGCAGATCGATCGCGGTTCGGTCGTACTCAGACGGGTGACCCCGCCGTTAGCGGGTCAAAGGCTCGCCACCGTGGTGACGATCGGCTTGGCCTGCTCCAGCCCATAGAGCGCGGTGTAGCCGATATGATCCGAAAGCATGCGGCCATTCTTGTCCGGTCCGAAAGGTACGTCGATCGCCAGCGGACGGATATGCGTAACCGCGCCATCGGCATAGACCTGCCAGTCCTTGCCATGCTTGTAGGCCTTCTCCGCCGCATCGCGGGCGTCGAAGGTGCAGGCGGCGCTGGCATCATTGAGGCAGGTGGCGAGCACCATGCGGGTGGGTCCCGTCACGCTGCGCGGCAAGGCGGCGAACATGCCTTCGAGCTGCGCCTTGCGCTCCACCGATTTGCCGATGTTGGTATCACCAGCGAAGATATAAGGCGCGGTAGGATCGAGGTTGGCGGCAAGGAATTTGCCGATCGTTGCGACCTGGCGATCGAAGGCATAGCCGAAGCGCGCCTTGGACACGCCCGAGGCCTGCTTGGAATTCATGTGCGTGGCAATGACGGAAACCGGCTTGTCGGCACCGGGCACGAGGATGTCGGCCAGCAGCACGCCCTTGTTGGCCATGCAGTCATAGCCGGCACAGGCATAGGATGGGAAGGCATCGCGCTTGACGCGCAGGATCGGATAATCGGAAAGGATGGCGAGACCCGATCCGCGCCATTTGCCCAGCGCCTCACCCTTGATCATCCGCGCCTTGGCGGCGAAGGCGCGATCGGAATCGCTCATCGGCTCGTCATTCTTGAGATCGCGATCGGGGCCGAAGGCGATATATTTGTAGCCGGCGCGCTGGCCGATTTCCTGCTGAACCGAACCGAACGCCTCCTGAAGCACCACGACATGCGGCTGCTGCCCGGCCGCGCGCAACGCGGCGAGCCGGGCGGCGATCCGGCGGGCGGCATCGCTGCGGCCCCAGGCGAAGGGCGCCGGCAGGCCCTCGATATTATAGGTGAGGACGGAGAGGCCCTGCGGCGCGGCGGTGGCGGCGATCGGCGCGTTCAGCGGCGCCAGCCCATCCTGCGCCTCGGCGGCAACGCCACCGACCACGGCGGCAACGCCGACGATCCCCGCCAGCGAACGCCAGGGCAAAGCCTTGAGAAGACGTGCAAAGGTGCCGCTGAACGCAAAGCGCATGACCAAACCTCTGTAGAAGGGGAGGCCGGCCCAACGCTCTAGGCTTCACCGCTTACACAGGAGATGACGTCGCGCCCGCCGCACTTCCACAGCGGGAAAGTACAAGTGTCGGCAAAAAGTTAGATTTCGGTGTTAAGGCGATGGAAACGACCGAATCTCAGGCCGGTTCCAGCCTTTTTTCGGCCAGCAGGCTGTGGATCTGCGCGACGACCGCCGCACCCTCGCCCACCGCGGCGGCAACGCGCTTGGTCGATCCCGCGCGCACGTCCCCGATCGCGAACACGCCCGGCACGCTGGTTTCGAGCGGGAGGGAGCCCTTGCCGGTGACGATGAAGCCCTTGTCATCGGTGTCGGCGCAGCCATCGAGCCAGGCGGAGTTGGGATCGGCGCCGATAAACAGGAACATGTGCCGCAGCGCGCAGCGATGCTCATCGCCGGTCTGGCGGCAGCGGAAGGTGGCTGCGGTGAGCCCGCCGGCGCGGTCTCCCTCCAGCGCCACCACCTCCTTGCCGACGTGCAGTTCGACATTCGGCAGCGCCTCGATCCGATCGATCAGATAGCGCGACATGGTCTCGGCGAGCGGGCGGCGCACCACGAGGTTCAGCTTTTTCACCTGCGGCGCGAGGAACACCACCGCCTGCCCCGCCGAATTGCCGCCGCCGACCAGCGCAATCTCCTCGCCCGCGCACAGCTTCGCCTCGATCGGCGAAGCCCAGTAAGAGACGCCCGCGCCCTCGAAATCGCTCAGATTGGCGATATCCGGGCGGCGATAGCGCGCGCCCGAGGCGACGACGATCGCTCTCGCCTTCACCTCCCCGCCATCCGCCAGATCGATGCGCAGATCATCCGCCCGGCAATCGAGCTTGGCGATCTTCACCGGCACCGCGATCTCGGCACCGAACTTGAGCGCCTGGTTGAAGGCGCGCCCCGCGAGCGCCTGGCCGGAAATGCCCGTCGGGAAGCCGAGATAATTTTCGATCCGCATCGATGCGCCGGCCTGCCCGCCCATCGCGCGCTCATCGCACACCAGCACGGACAGTCCCTCGGACGCCGCGTAGACCGAGGCCGCCAGCCCCGCCGGCCCGGCGCCGACGATCGCCACGTCATAGACGTTCCCGGGATCGAGGTGGGGGGTCATGCCCAGGCAGGCGGCAAGCTCCGTCTCGCTCGGGTGCCGCAGCATATTGCCATCGGGACAGACGACCAGCGGAAGCTCCTCGGGCAGCACGCCGATCCGCTCGACCAACGCCTTGCCCTCCTCATCGGACGAAGCGTCGAGCACCTGATTGGGGAAGCCGCTGCGCGTGAGGAAGTTCTGCAGGCGCAGGATGTCGGCGCCCCCTGGCGTTCCGATCAGGATCGTGCCGGCCCCGCCCTGCTCGATCAGCCCGACGCGGCGCAGGATCAACGCGCGCATCACCACCTCGCCGACTTCGGCCGATCCCACCATCAGCGCGCGCAAATGCGCGGCGTCGAACGGAATGGCGGTGCAGCCTTCCGGCCCCGCCTTGCCACCCGCAATCGACGGCCGCCCGGCAAGCTGATTGACCTCGCCCGAAAACTGGCCGGGCCCGTGCGTGGTGACGCGCGCATCGTGCGTCAGGCCATCGCGCCGCGTCACTTCGATCGCGCCGTCGATCACCAGCCAGGCGGGCACATCCTCGGCACCGATCGCAAAGAGGGTTTCGCCGGGAGAAAAATGCCGCTCCGCCCCGCTGGCGAAGCGCCGCGCGGTGGCGATCCGGGCAGGATCGAGCACGGGAAACATCTGATGCTCGCGCGTCGAAAGATCGCTCATGCCCTGCTCCCCGCCAGAGCGGCAAACGTGGATCATCCCTGCGTCAGGATCAAGACATCGCCGAAAACATGGTAGACGGACTTGGCTGCCTCCATCGCGTGCGCCCACCCTTCCGACACAGATCCCTGATGGACGCGGCGCTTCACGCTGTGGTGCGTTCTCAATCCCGTAAGACAGGTGAGAAGACATTTATGCCCCTAGCCGAAGGTGCCGCGAAACTGATCGAAGGGGCCGCGCGCGCCGTTTCATCGCCGGTGGTGGCGCGGATCGCCGCGTTCAACCGCTGGCGACTGCCGGCGCGGGGCTCGCCGCATCCCTTGCTCACCGGCGTCCACGAACCGATGAAAGAGGAGCTGACGCTTACCGACCTCGCTGTCGATGGCGTGATCCCGCCCGAGCTCGATGGCCGCTACGTGCGGATCGGCCCCAATCCGGTCGCTGCGGATCCGCGCAGCTACCATTTCTTTACTGGCGACGGGATGCTCCACGGCATCCGCATCGTCGGCGGTCGGGCGCAATGGTATCGCAATCGCTGGATCCGGTCCGAAGAGGTGGCCCGCGCCCGCGGCTTTCCGCCGGCGCCCGGCCCGCGCCACATCTTCGATACCGTTAACACCAGCGTCATCGGCCATGCGGGGACCGCCTATGCGCTGGTCGAGGCGGGCAGCACCCCGGTCCGCTTCGACGAGGCGCTGGACGCGCAGCGCTATACCGATTTCGAGGGCACGCTGCCCGGCTCGTTCACCGCGCACCCGCGGCGCGATCCGGTGACCGGCGAGCTGCACGCGATCTGCTACGAGGCGACCGATCCAAACCGGATCCGCTACAATGTCGTCGACCCGGCCGGGCGGGTGCGCCGTTCGGTGGTGATCCCGGTCCGCGACGGGCCGCTCATTCACGATTGTGCCCTGACCGAGCGCTACGTTGTGTTGCTCGATCTGCCGCTCACCCTGTCGGTACGGACGGTTTTGTCGGGCCATGGCTTTCCCTATCGCTGGAATGCCCGGCATTCGGCCCGGATCGGGCTGCTGCCCCGCGAGGGTGGCGCGGAGGATATCCGCTGGCTGACGATCGATCCGTGCTTCGTCTTCCACATCGCCAACGGCTATGATCTGTCCGACGGGCGGCTGGTGCTCGACGTTATCGCCTATGACCGCATGTTCGACGATGAGAATACGGGCCCCGACTCGCTGCCGCGGGGCCTCGAGCGATGGACGATTGACCCGGGGGCAGGCTCCCTCTCGATCCGGACGATCGACGACGCGCCGCAGGAACTGCCGCGGATCGACGAGCGGCGGACCGGACTGCCCTACCGCTACGCTTATGCGATGGGGCTACCGGACCAGATCGACGCGACACTGGTGGGCGAAGCGCCTCTGCTCAAGCATGATCTCGCCGAAGGCAACCGGCGGGCGCACCAATTCGGCGCCGGGCGATATGCCGGCGAGTTCGTCTTCGTGCCACGCTCGGTCGACGCGGCGGAGGATGACGGCTGGCTGATCGGCCTCGTCATCGATGCCGGCGGCGCGACCACCACGCTGGAGATTATCAATGCGCGGGCGATCGAAGCGGCGCCGGTCGCCTCGATCCGGCTCCCGCACCGCGTGCCACCGGGCATCCACGGGGCTTGGCTTCCCGCCTGACCCGTGGTTCTCTTCCGACAAGGACAGGGCAAGACAACGCACGACCATCCGACCTCGAAAAAGCGCCAGCGGATCTGCGTGCTCGGCGCGACCGGCACGATCGGTCGTGCGGTGACGGCTGACCTCGTGCGGCGTGGCCACGACGTCGTGTGCTTCCAGCGGGCCGGCACGGCGGGGGCCGGGGCCACCATCAGGATAGTGGATGTCACCGATCCGCTGTCCCTGGCTCGCGAAGGTTTCGCAGGCGAACCCTTCGACGCCCTGATCTCCTGCATGGCCTCGCGCACCGGCGTGCCGGAGGATGCCTGGGCGATCGATCATCAGGCCCAGTTGAACGCGCTTGTGACGGCGAAACAGGCCGGCGTTGCGCATTTCGTATTGCTCTCCGCGATCTGCGTGCAGAAACCGCTGCTTGCCTTCCAGCACGCCAAGCTGGCCTTCGAGGCGGCGCTGATCGGATCCGGCATGCGCTATTCGATCGTGCGGCCAACCGCCTTTTTCAAATCGCTATCCGGCCAGATCGAGCGCGTCCGCCAGGGCCGCCCCTTCCTGATCTTCGGAGATGGACGGCTGACGGCGTGCAAGCCGATCAGCGATGCCGAGCTCGCCGACTATATCGTCGGCTGTCTGGGGGACGAAAGCCGCTGGAACCGCATCCTGCCGATTGGCGGCCCGGGTGACGCGATCACGCCCCGCCAGCAGGGCGAAGCGCTGTTCGCGTTGCTGGGCCGCGCGCCGAAATTCCGATCCGTTCCCGTCGCCCTGCTGGACGGCATCATCGGTGGCCTGGGAGCGCTCGGCCGTATCGCGCCATCGTTGGCGGCCAAAGCCGAACTCGCCCGGATCGGCCGCTACTATGCCACCGAATCCATGCTGGTGTGGGATCCGCGCAGCCGCCGATACGATGCGGCGGCCACCCCATCGACCGGGACCGAGACACTCTTCGATTTTTACCGCGCCGTTCTGGCCGGCACCGCCGCTCCGGAACGCGGCGACCACGCCGTTTTTTGATCCTGCCACCAAAGGGACATCGCTTGTTCGGACAGAAAAACGTGCGGACGATCGCCGGCGGTGTGGCGGGCCTTGCGGTTCTCGGCCTCGCCGGCCTCGCCCTCTTCCTCTACGCGCCAGACAAGCCCCGCGCTGCGCTGGAGGCCGCGTATCCGGGCACCTACCGCATTGTCGATGGCGTGCGCCTGCGCCTGCGCGATACCGGCCCGCGGGATGCGCCGGCGGTTATCCTGCTGCACGGCTTCGGCGCCAGCCTCGATACCTGGGAGCCTTGGGCAAAGGCGCTGTCGTCGCGCTTCCGGGTGATCCGCCTGGACCTGCCCGGTTTCGGCCTGACCGGCGCCGATCCGAGCGGCGATTATAGCGATTCCCGCATGATGCAGATCCTGGTCGATCTGAAGGCGCAGCTGGGGATCGAGCGCGCCAGCCTGATCGGCAATTCCATGGGCGGACGCATCGCCTGGACCTTCGCCGCATTCCATCCCGAGCGGGTGTCGCACCTGGTGCTGGTGTCGCCGGACGGGTTCGCCAGCCCGGGCTTCGCTTATGGCCGCCCGCCGAAGATACCGCTGATGATGCAGGCGCTTCCCTATGTCGCGCCGCGTGGCATGATCCGCGCCGATCTGGCCGCCGCTTATGGCCGACCGGAGGCGCTGAGCGAGGCGACGCTGACCCGCTACCGCGACCTGCTGCTGGCGCCGGGCGTGCGGGCCGCGATCCTGGCGCGCACGGGCCAGACGATCCTGCGCGACCCCGCCCCGATCCTGGCCCGCGTCACGGCGCCGACGCTCCTGCTATGGGGCGAGAAGGATGCCATGATCCCGATCGCCAACGCCGCCGATTACCTGCGCGATTTGCCGCATGCCAAGCTGGTGCGCCTGCCCAACCTCGGCCACGTGCCCTTCGAGGAGAGCCCGGAGCGATCGCTCGTCCCTGTCGAGCGCTTTCTGTCCGGGCAGACCCCTTAGCCGCGTCCGGCAATCGCTTATGCGTCGGGATCGCGCGTCCCGCTCGCCCGCTGTTCGACGAGCCGGGCCAGGCGGATGGTCGTGCCCGCCGCGGTCCGTCGCGCATGATCCGCCCCGACCGAAAGCGCCGTCGCCGCGGCTTCGGCAAAGAGTCGTCCACCGACGGACACGACGATCACCTCGTTCGGCAAAGCATGACGCGCCTTTTCCACGGTCTCGCGCAGCAGCGCCAGGGCATGCTGGCGCGGCAGGGCATCGGAAAGGGCGATGTCGACGGCATCGGGCCGTTGCGAGCGGAGCTGCCGCGTCAGCGCCTCGTCGCTCTCGGGGGACACCATGTCGACGTCCCAACCCGCATTGATGAACATATCGCCCAGCAAGGTGGAGCCGAGTATGTGCGGTTCGCCCGGCGCGGTCGCGAGGAGCACGCTATAGCGGCTCTTGCGGATGCTGTCGGGGCTCGGCTGCGAATGGACGGTGTGGCCGGCCAGCTGCAACATGCTGAGCGCGATCGTCAGATCGAGCTCGGTGCAATCGTCCGCCAGCCATGTGTCGCCCAGCAGCCGCGCGGTCGGCTCCAGCAAATGCTGCACCAGCGCATCGCCGACCCAGCCGTCGGCGACCAGATCCGCGATCAGCGCGTTCAGCCGGCTATCGTCCCCCGCCAGCGCGAACCGCGCCATGGCGGGGACATGGTCTGTAAGAGCGATGGCGTTGCCGGGACGGGACGGCGCGGCCTTCGCCTGGCCGCCGCTGCGATCGTACAGCCGCAAATCCCATTCGGAGAACAAGCGCGCCGGAATAATGTGCTGGCTCAACACCTCGATTGCGCCATGCCGCCGGTCCTGTTGGATCGACGACCAGATCTGGTCCACGGCTTCGGGCGGCCCCTCGAGCGTCTGGAGGAAGCGGCCGCCGTCATGGAGCAACATGCCGGTGATGCCGACGCTGCGGTTCCGCGCGCGGGAGGCTGCGACGAGCTGTTGAAGCTCGGACACCGACGGCGGTCTGACAGCTTCACTCCGATAGGTGATGCTGGCGACCCATTTATCCGAACCGGCGCCGCTGCGCTCCGCCTGAACCGGCATAGCCTCCCTCCCGTCCGAGCCGTACCTGATCCCTGTCCGCTTAGGGGCGCTCGATTCCGCAAGGCCGGACCTAATCAAGATCGATCATGGCGCATGGGCCGTCAAGCAGAGAACCTAGTCGGGTCGTCGGATCAGTGCGGAGATGCCTTTGTCCAAGCAGGAAGGATTGGCGCCAGATGTAACCTTTCGGCCGCGCGCTAGCGCGAAGCGGCGCTCGCTCCGCGTGCCATGCTGGCAGTCCGACGCATGGCCACTGGCCTTTCGACGCTGACGGGAGCAGTGTGATGGCAAAGGAGAGTGATGATGTCGAAAGCCATGGTCATGACGATTGCGATGATCGTGATGGTTCCTGCGCCGGTCCTGGCGGCCGGTTGTCTGAAAGGCGCTGCCGTCGGCGGCGTCGCTGGCCATTTCGTCGGGAAGGGGCATGCGGTGGCCGGTGCCGCGATCGGATGTGCGGTCGGCCATCATCGCGCCAAGGTCGCGGCAAGGCAGCAGCCTGCTCCGCCTCCGCCAAGGAAGTAGAACCGACCCGCACTCGGCGGCGAACGGACGCCCTGCCCGGCCAGGTTTCGCAAGGCTAAGACGGTTAGAGAATATTGGCGGAAAGCGGCGCTAGGCCGCGCGGAGCCCCTGCGCTGGTGAAGCGCGCAATATCGGGATGTTCGCCGTGACGCCGATCGTAAGGGTCGCGCCGACAGCAGCGGCGAGCGTTAGTCCCACCGTGCCGATGTCGGGGCTCCAGGGCAGGTTCAGCACCCGGGTGACCACATACCAGCCAGCACCCCCGCCGACCGCCGATGCGACGGCGGCGAGCAGAACCGACAGCAAGAGATATTCAAGGGCCTGCCCGGCCAACAGTTGTGAGCGACTGCCGCCCAGAAGCTTGAGGATGACGACATCGTAGCGGCGTGCCTGGCCCGAGGCGGTCACAGCGCCGATGAGAACGACAATGCCCGCCAGGACCGTCACCGCTGCGGCAGCGCGGATCGCAAGCGCGATGCGCTGGAGCATGTCACCGAGCTGGCCGATAATGTCGCCGGTCCTGATCAGCGTAACCGATGGCAGCACCGAAGCGACCGCACCCGCGATCGCTCCGTCGCGATCCGACGGGGCGTACACCGTTGCCAACAATCCGTGCGGCGCTTCCTGGATATAGCCAGGGGAGAAGACTAACGCGAAGTTGAGCCCCAGACCACCCCAATCGACCTTACGCAGGGCCGAGATCCGCGCCGGCACATCCACCCCCAGCACGGCGACCGTTATGGTGTCGCCGACGCGCAGGCCGAGCATCTGCGCAGCGCGATCCTCCATCGAGACCAACGGCGGGCCATCGTAATTGGGCGGCCACCAATGCCCTGCGACGAGGGTGTTGCGCGGGGGTAATGTCGCGGACCAGGTGATCGTGCGATCACCCTTCAATATCCAGGCGCCCTCAGGCAGCGTCTTCATGTCGGCGACACGCTGGCCCTTGAGCGCGACAATCGATCCCCGCAGCGATGGCACCGCTTCGATCTTGGCCCGGGAAGCGACGCTGCGAATGGCCGCCTGGAATGCTGTGGCATCCTCGGGCTGAAGATCGATCGCGAAGAAACGCGGTGCCTTGGCAGGCGCAGCGTTGGTAAGCTCGGCTGCGAGGCTGGTATCGATCACCGCCAGCGCCACGAACAGGGAAAAGCCAAGCCCCAGCGCCACCACCAGCCGATCGGTCTGTGCGCCGGGGCGGTGCAGGTTGGCGAGCGCGAGACGAAGCAACGGCCGGCGAGGATGGGGCAACCGGGCGATCAGCCAGCGCAGGCCCAGACCCAGAAACCAGAGCGCGACGACCAGCGCGAAGGTCGCGCCGACGAAGCCCAGCGCAATGCGCCGATCGCTGGCCGTGAGGACGGTAAGCGCAACGAGCAGCCCCAAAACCGCCGCCATGCCCGCCAGTACCGCGACGCTCGGCCTTCGCATCGGCAAGACGGCGTCGCGCAGCAATGTCGCTGCCGGCACGGAGCGCGCTCTTGCCAGCGCGGGCAGCGCAAAGAGCAAGGCGACGAGGAGGCTCAGGCCCGCGGCGACGAGCAGCGGCTCCGGGTAGAGCGCCAAATGTGGCCTCACGGGTAGCGCATCGCCCGCGACGGCGGTGACAATCGCCGGGACAGCCGCGCCAACACCGAGGCCGACCACGATGGCGAGGGCGGCCACGAGGCCCAACTGGATCAGGAAAAGTCCTGCGATCATGCCGCTCTCGGCGCCCAGGACTTTGAGCGTCGCGACCATATGGGTCTTGCGATCGAGATAGGCGCTGACCCCGCTGCCGACGCCAACGCCCGCGATGGCCAGCGCCGCCAGGCCGACGAGCAGCAGGAACTGCCCCAGCTGCTCAATGCCGCGCTTGAGATTGTCGGCAGCTTGATCGGGCGTCCGGGCGCGCCAGCCGGCGCTCGGAAAGCGATCGATGAGGCGCTTGCCGATCGCGCCGGCATTGGATCGCGCCGGGAGAAGCAGGTGAATGCGGCTCTCGTAGAGGCTGCCGGGCTGGATCACCTGCGTCGCATCGAGGCCCGTCAAATCGGTAATCACCGTCGGCCCGAAACTGAATCCCGCTCCGAGCTTGTCGGGCTCTTCGGCAATGAGTCCAACGACCCGCAGGGTGGCGGCACCGATCCGCACCGCGTCGCCAACGTGCAAATGCAGCCGATCAGCCAAGGCCGGAGCGATCGCCACATCCAGCCCATGCGGGCGCGGTTTCAACGCGCCGGGCTGGAGCAAAAAGCGCCCGACCATCGGCCATGCGTCATCGACGGCGCGCAGATTGACCAGTGCCGGCGCACCGCCCGACCGCGGCTGAGCCATCGTGTTGGTGGAAACCGTTTCCGAGATCGGGCCATACGCCGCGAAGGCTGCGTCCTCCTCTACGGTCGCCCGGCGCTGCGAGACGCGCATCTCGAGATCGCCGCCCAGCGTCTGCCGGCTCTGATCATCGAGTGCGCCAAGGATCGAGGCCGACAGGCTACCGATCCCTGCGAGCGCAGCAGTCCCAAGAAACAGGCAGAGCAGAAGCAACCAGAGGCCGCGGCCACCGGCGCGAAGGTCGCGGATGGCGAGCCGCCAGGCATTGCTCATGCGGGGATGCTGTCGCTTACGATATTCCCGTCGGCGAGCTCGATGATGCGGTCGCAGCGGGCGGCCAACACGCGATCATGGGTGATCACGAAGAGCGTCGCTGCCGTCTCGCCATGGCGGGCAAAGAGCAGATCCATGATCTCCCGCCCGGTCGCTCCGTCGAGATTGCCGGTCGGCTCGTCGGCGAACAGCAAGGTCGGGCGCGATACCAACGCCCGCGCGATCGCGACTCGCTGCTGCTCGCCCCCGGAGAGTTGGCTGGGATAATGCGTGAGCCGATGACCAAGCCCGACTGCCATCAGCTCGGCCCGCGCGCGCACAAAGGCGTCAGTCTGGCCCGCCAACTCCAAAGGAACGGCAACATTTTCCAGTGCGGTCATGGTCGGCAGCAGGTGGAAGGCCTGGAGAATGATGCCGATCCGACCGCGCCGGGCAATCGCCAATTGATTTTCATTGAGCCGATCGAAGTCTAAGCCAGCAACGCGCACACTGCCGCTGGTCGGGCGCTCCATGCCCGCGAGGATCGCCATCAGCGAAGACTTACCCGAACCCGACGGTCCAAGAAGGGCCACGCTTTCGCCGGCCTGAACACTGAGATCGATACCTTTGAGGATTTCCGTCCGCGCCGGTGGCTTGCCCAGCGCGAGGGTAAGATTGCGCGCCTCGATCACGATGGTATCGGATGGGGGCGATGAGGATGCGGGTGATGCCACGGCAGACGGGATATGGAGTGCTCCGCGCAATTGTCCATGCCGGCCTCGCAGCCATCGCGCTCAACGCAGCTCCCGTTGGAGCGGCGGGCCCATTGATTTGGGCATTCGGCGATAGTCTAACCGCCGGTTATGGGCTGCCGCCGGCTGACGGGTTTCCCGTCAGGCTGGAGCAAGCCCTCCGGAAGAGCGGTATCGCCGCCACCGTGCGCAATGGCGGCATCGCGGGCGATACCGTCGCGCAGGGACGCGCGAGACTGGCCTGGGGGCTGCGAGGGCTTGGTAAAAAGCCTGATCTCGTGATCGTCGAATTGGGCGCGAACGATATGCTGCGGGGGCTCCCGCCTGCCGCCGCCGACAAGAACCTTGATCTGATCCTCGCGGAGCTGAAGCGCCGCCAGATCCGCGTGCTCGTCGTGGGCATGAAGGCCGCCCCCAATCTCGGTGAAGAGTATCGGCGTGGCTTCGAGAGCATTTTTCCCCGCCTCGCCAGGAAATATCGCGACCCGCTCTACCCCTTCTTTCTCGACGGGGTCGCTGCTGACCCGAGGCTGATCCAGGCCGATGGTCGACATCCCAATGCCCGGGGTGTCGATATTGTCGTGGCGCGCATCTTGCCGGCTGTGCAGGCGGCGTTGCGAACGTAGCCCCGTTGGATCTCTGCCAGGGGATGTGCTGGCACGTCCCGGTCCCTACATAGGGAAGATGACCAAGCTTATCGTCTGGCACGATGGCGCCTGCCCGCTCTGCCGCCGCGAGATCGCGCTGATGCGGCGTCTCGTCCTTCGGTGGGATGCTGCGTGAGGCCGCGCCCCGATCCCGCTGGGCCGGGCCAGGAGAGCGTCTGGTCGTTTCCACGCCCCGCCATCGCCGAACGGAGCGCCGCGCACATCGTGATCGAGCATCGCGGGATCGTGATCGCCGACACGCGCTCGAGCATCCGCACGCTCGAGACCAGCCATCCGCCAAGCTATTACATCCCGCCCACCGACATTGCGCCCGGAGCGCTGCGGCGGGCGCCCGGCCGTTCGTTTTGCGAATGGAAAGGCGTCGCAGCCTATTGGGACGTCGTGGTCGGCGACGTCGTCCTGCCGCGCGTCGGCTGGAGCTACGCGGAGCCTACGCAGGGTTTCGCCGCCTTGCGCGATCATGTTGCCTTTTATGCCGGGCCGTTCGATCGGTGCAGTGTCGATGGCGAAACCGTCGTGCCGCAGCCCGGCGATTTCTACGGCGGCTGGATTACCAGCGCGCTGGCCGGCCCATTCAAGGGCGTACCCGAAAGCAGTGGCTGGTGAGCGACGACCCTCCCGGCGCCCGCGCCGATCCAAAGGGCCTTGCCGTGCCGAGCGGACGGCTCTCGCGCTTCGGCCATTTCGGGAGACTGGCGGGCGGCGTCGCCGGCGGAATGCTGGTGGAAGGCGCGCGACGGCTGGCTGAGGGTGAGCGTCCGCGGCTACGTGACATGCTGCTGACGCCCGGTAATGTCGGTCGGCTCGCGGATCGGCTGTCGCATCTGCGCGGCGCGGCAATGAAGCTCGGCCAGATGATCTCGATGGATGCCGGTGACATGCTGCCCCCGGAATTGACCGAGATCATGGCGCGGCTGCGCCAGAATGCGCATCGCATGCCGCCGCAGCAGTTGCAGCAGGTTCTGGCGGCGCAGTGGGGCAAGGAATGGCGCACGCGGTTCGCCCATTTCGATGCGACACCGATCGCCGCTGCCTCGATCGGCCAGGTCCATCGTGCGCGAACACGTGACGGCCGCGATCTTGCGATCAAGGTGCAATATCCCGGGGTGCGCGACAGCATCGATTCCGATGTCGACAATGTCGCGACGCTGTTGCGCGTTTCCGGACTGTTGCCGCGCGAACTCGACATCGCGCCGTTGCTGGCGGCTGCCAAAGAGCAGCTTCGCGAGGAAACCGATTATCTCCGCGAAGGTGAGCAGATGGCGCTGTTCGGCAGCCTGCTGGCAAACGCGCCTGACTATGTCGTGCCGATATGCGATCAGGAATTTACGACAGGGCAGGTCCTCGCGATGAGTTTCGTGGAGGGGCGGCCGATCGAAAGCCTGATCGATGCGCCACAGGAAACCCGCGACGCCGCGATGCGGTCACTGATCGCACTGGTGCTGCGCGAGCTGTTCGAGTTCGGCATGATGCAGACCGATCCCAATTTCGCCAACTATCGCTACCAGCCGGAGACCGGTCGGCTGGTTTTGCTGGACTTCGGCGCGTCCCGTCCGGTCGCGGCGTCAACGTCACAAGGATATCGCGAGCTGCTGTCTGCTACCATCGCGGGCGACCGTGACAATGCGCGGGCCGCAGCACTGGCGGCAGGATTCGTAGGTGCCGGTGCAATCGCGCATCACCGCCCGCGCATCGATCGCATGATCGATGTGGTGATCGGCGAGATGAACAAGCCCGGCCCGTTCGACTTCGGCGATCGCGGGTTTGTTGAGGTGCTGCGCGACCAGGGCACGAATATTGCCACCGACCAGGCCGCCTGGCACATCCCGCCGGCGGACCTCCTGTTCGTTCAGCGCAAGATTAGCGGCACCGCGCTGCTCGCGGCGCGGTTAAGGGCGCGGATCGATGTGCGGTCCATGGTCGAACCGTATCTTCCAGCCGACCAAACCGGCTCTGACGGCGACCTAGGCCGTTGAAACTGCCGAGAATGGCAATGGTGGACTCACTTGGGCGCGGACCAAGGATCCGCTGATTAAGAGCGCGGCCAGAGGTCTTTGCAAGTCTTTGCAAATCCTCGCATTTTATCCATAACCGCCTGATTCAGTGGCATTTCTGGGTCTCATGCCTTTTCACGCTGTTAAGTATCAGAGCATTCTATTTCAGGCGTCTGATACCCGTATGGGACCCACAGGGTAGACATGCATTTGAGTGAGACTGTAATTTCTTGAAAATGTCGCGCGGCACTTGGTGCGACGCTGGACGGCGGAGTTCGGTCTAAACGACCCGCCGGTCATCACCGTTCATAACGAGCGGTGTGCGGGATGTCAGGCAAAATGCCATGTGTCGATGCTATCGACATAGCGATTGGATATGTCGATTTTTTCGATAAACATCGACATATGAACTTCGACCCAGCTACGCCGCATAATCAGTTGCCGCTACTGCCGCCCAAGGATACGCTTGAGACAGCGGCGGTGCTGAAGGCGTGCATCGGTGCGCGCGCTGCGTTAGCCGACCTGAAGGCCATCGGCCACATCATCCCGAACCAATCGATCCTGATCAATTCAATCCCGCTGCTGGAAGCGCAGGCCAGTTCGGAAATCGAGAACATCGTCACGACGGGTGACCGCCTCTTTCAATTTGCAAACACGCCCTCGGGAACGAGCATGGACGCAGCCACGAAAGAGACGCTGCGGTATCGCACGGCCCTTGCCAATGGCTTTGCGAGCCTAAGTGAGCGGCCACTAACGACACGAACGGCTGTCGAGATATGCAGCGCGATCAAGGGCGTCGATATGGATATCCGGGTTACGCCGGGGACCACATTGGCGAACGATCGCACCGGGGAAATCATCTTCACGCCGCCGACAGGGGAGCGGCTGCTCCGGGACTTGCTCGCCAACTGGGAACGCTACGTCCACGACCACGGGGAGGTTGACCCGTTAATCGCGCTTGCCGTGCAGCATTATCAGTTCGAGGCCATCCACCCGTTCACCGATGGCAATGGGCGGACGGGACGAGTGTTGAACCTGCTCTTCCTCGTGCAGCACGGCCTGCTCGACATTCCGGTCCTGTATCTGAGCCGGGCGATTATCCGGGCGAAGAATGACTATTACCGGCTGCTGCTCGATGTAACGACAAAAGGCGAATGGGAGCCTTGGCTGCTTTTCGTGATTGAGGCCGTTCGGGACACCGCAGACTGGACGGGCCGCAAGGTCAGAGCAATCCGCGCGCTTCTCGACGAAACGGCACAGGCAATGCGGGACAAAGCCCCCCGCATATACAGCAGGGAATTGGCCGAACTGATATTCTCGCAGCCTTATTGCCGCATCGGTAACGTGGTCGGTGCCGGATTGGCCAAGCGTCAAGCCGCCTCAACATATCTCAAGACGCTCGCATCAATCGGACTGCTCGAAGAACGAAAGGCTGGGCGGGAAGCCCTGTTCGTCAATCCGGCGTTGCTGACGCTCCTGATGGGTGACGACGGCTAAGCGTCGGCACCCATTGGACGGGGCGTTAGTCACGATATCGTGACTAGATGGTCGGCAAAATAACGAACTCGTTACCAACGGGAAGGTGGGCAGCGAAACCAAGTTTTTGCCGTTCATGTGTGCAGGCCGAAGCAGCCCGATCCAAATCGTGCGGAGACGAGCTCGACTCAGTCTGACAGCAGCGCCAAAGCCGATAGAAACCGCAGGGTTTCAGAAATCCGATGCGTCTGAATTTTATCGAGAACTTTTCGCACTGGTCGAAATCCGAACAATCGGGATTGGGATAGGTTCGATGGTCCGGCTCGGTGAGCTGCCGACTGTTCAAGATAGACCGCCACGATCGCCGACAAGCAGCCCGCTCCAACGAGCTCAAAGCGTAGCGACAATATCGACGCGACGGCGGGACGGCTCGACGAGACCATCGATGTCGGGATCAATCACAGGCTTGGCACCGCCGTGCCATTCGACACTGATGATGGACTTGTCGAAACCCATGCGGGCCAATGACTCTGCGATCTTTTCTGCGCGTTCTTTGGCAATGTCGGCATGTTCGGCGAAATCCATGCCCGAGATCGCCACGGAGTCGGTCGCGGCCCAGCCGACCACCTTGATCGCCCTGGGCTTGGCCGCACGCAGCCAAGCTACCGCAGCATCGAACAGATAGTCGTCATATTGGTAGACGAGAAACGACTGGTCAAAATCATAGAAGACACGAAACGTACGGGCCGCAAAGGGGCCGGGGATTGGCGCCCGCGCCGCCGAAAGCGGGGAGACGTTGCGCCTGGGCAGCACGAATTTGCGGCCGGGAAACCCCTCCGCCTCCAGCATGTGGCGCGGGCAATCGGCCGGCAAGATCGAGGTGCGCACCGGATCGAGCACCACGCCTCCACAAGCGTCTTCCGTCGTTCGCGATGCGACGACGCCCTCGACAAGCACGGCATGGTTCCAGTCGGGCTTGGACGGCGCCTTGCTAACATCATAGCGGTTGCCCGTCTCATGCGCATCGGCGAGCCAGCAGCCCGACTTCTTGCCCGCATCTGTGTCCCGGTAAATCGGGCAGGTCACGAACCGCAGCTCTTCCGCCTGTGCCGCGCTGACGCCCATCGCGGCGGCGATCAAAAGCACGACCTTCACAGCGACCTCATCAGATTGACGAGATCCTGCTTCTCCTGCTCGGTATAACCGATGTGATAGCGGCGGTCGTAATAATCGACGAGGCCGCGAAGATCCTTGGCCGATCCATTGGCGAAATAGGGCGCGCGCGCCGCGAGCCCGCGCAGCGATTGCAGCGTGATCTTGCCGACATCGGCGCAGCGGCCGGTCGTCAGCGCATAGCCAGGATCGCTCGTATAGATGACCCGCCCATAATGCGGATGCGGGCGACCGAGGCAGGTGATGCGGAAGAGCGGAAGATCCGGCGCAGGATCGGCAAACGGAAGAGTCGTCGTGCCGAGATCGACCTGACCGGGCGCCACATCATTCCCCATCTGCGACATGTTGTGACAGAAGGCACAGGCGTTGCGCACGGGATTGCCGAAGCCGATCGGCGAGTTGATGCCCGAGCTGTCGGTGATTAGAAAGGTCTTGTCGCGGAAGATCTTGGCGCCGCGTGCTACGGATGCGCGGAAGGCCGCCGCTTCGCGCGTCAGGCCGGGCTTGGGTTTTTCCCAGGCTTCGAACTCACTCCACACGGGCTTCCCGATCGAGCCGAGCTGGCCCGGTCGGGATGTGAACAACTTCATTGGACCGCCCTCGGCGCCGTCGGCATCGAGGGCCGTGCCGCTGACATCGCGCTGCTGCGCAGTGAAGACGCGGCTTTCGAAATCGGTGATCTGGCGCATCTGGGCGGGGGTCAGATGCCGGGTAAGCTCCAAATGCGAGCCCGCCGCATCGCTCATCTGCGCAGTAAGCGTGCTGGCACGGCCATCGGCCATCAGATTGCCCGACAAAGGCTTCTTGGTCTCAGGATCGAGCGGGAGCGGCATGCCCTGCTTCGGATCATAGGCGAAGCCGACCGCAAGCAGATATTTCATGTTCGCGAGCGGACGCGGGCGGCGATAGACCGAGACTGTTGGATGCTCGGCCGCCGGGCCGTATTTTCCACTATTACAGCCCGTAGGATCGCGGACGATTTCGATCTTATAATCGACGGTGATATTCCGACCTATCGGATCGCGCGGCGGCCACGGGCGCTGGATGCGGATCAGACCGCGGGTGAGCAGCAGAGAATGCGAGTCCGCCCGATCTTGCGGGAGGCTTGGGCAGTTCGATCCATCATAAGCGGCGAACAGCGGATCCCTGCCGTTCGTTTCGCGCCAGCGGCGCTGCGCGGTCTCGGCCGACAGGCTCATACTGTCAGAAGGTTGATGGCAGGTCACGCACGCGCGCCCGGATGGTGATAATGCGGTAAAGAAGGGATGCCCCTTCGTCGCCATCGGGCCACCGTCAAGCAAAACGCGTAAGGTGCCCGATGCATTGGGGAAATCGGCGCTGGCCGGGAATGTCTGGCCGCTGCCCGGCGCCCACCAATAATTGGTTGTGGCGGCCGCCTTCGGCCTCTGCCCGATGGACGCGGTCAGACTCACTCCCCCAAAAAGGATGACGGCAGCCAGCAGGCTACCGCCATAAAGGGAGAGCCGTTTCATTCTCAGAATTTGGCAACGCCCCGGACGCCGAAGGTACGCGGCGCACCGTAAAGGATGCCGCCCGTGGCACTGGACGAATCCTGGATCTGCGAAGCGATATAGGTCTTGTTGGTGAAGTTCTGGACGAAGCCCTCGATCTGATACCTGCGCGCGATATTGAAGGTCAGCCGCGCATCGAATGTCGTGTGGCCCGGCACGATCGTGTTGGTACTCGGGAAAGGCGTCGCTACCTGCTGGGCGACGTAGGTGCCCTGCACGCGCGGGGTCACGCTGATCTCGTCGCTGGCGCGGAATTCATATTGCACGCCGCCGTTGATCGACCATTTTGGCGCAAACGGAAGCACACGTCCCTTGGGCACGAAGCGCAGGTTGGTGGGGCAGCCCGGATCGGTTCCCGCCTGATTGGTATCGGTGATGCAGGTGTCGGCACCGAAGCGGGCGTGGAGATAGCTCAGGCCGCCGTTGAACCCGAGCGGGCCGAATTGGCCCGTGGCTTCGAGTTCGGCGCCGTAGCTATGGCCCGAGGCCGCGTTCTGCGTCACCGGCAATCCCCCCGAAAGGCTCGAAAGCTGGATATCACGATAATCAGAATAATAGATGTCACCGTTCACGCGAAGGTGGTGATCGAGCATCGTCGTCTTGATGCCGGCTTCGTAGACGCGGTTCTTTTCCGGCCCGAAATTCGGTGTGCCGATCGTCAGGTTGACGCCACCGGCTTTGTAGCCTTCCGATGCCGAGACATAGAACAGGGTCTGATCGAGGTGATAGTTGATCGCGATCTTGCCGGTCAGCTTGTTCGATTCCTGCGATGCGATTTTCAGCGCGGGATTGGCCGGCGGCGGCCCCGCCGGAATGATGCGGTTATAGACCTGGATATCATTCGAGTAGCGCAGACCGGCGACCAGCTCGAGCTGGTGGGTCGCGAACCAATTGGCCTGGCCGAACACGGACTTGGTCTTGTTGTGGGCGCGGGTCTGGATCGTCGAGTTCGAGGCGAACAGATCAGTCGTATGGAAATTGTCGCGCAGCTGGAGCAGATCGATATATTCATCGAGCAGGAACGCCCCCGCCACCCAATTGAACGGCCCCTTGCCTGTCGACAGCAGGTTTATCTCGCCGATAAACGTATCATATCGAGTATTGGCATAGGAGACGCGACCCGTGTTGCTGGCTGGGGGCTGCGGCCGGGCGGTCGCGCTGCGATCGCCGTCAGTCTGGTCGATCGTGGTTCCGCGCTGGTAATTGACGAAGGTACGGAAATCGACGCCCTCGAAAATCTTGATCTTGTTTTCTTCCGACAGGCGATAGCCATGCTGGTTCTGGAAGGACCGGGCATCCTCCTCGATCGTGAACGGATCGGTGGAGACGGTATCGCCGCGCCGCTTCACGGCATTGTTGCCGGATTTCAGGTTGAAATACTCGAAGTGGGCGGCGACGCGCAGCACATCGTTGACCGAATGACCAGCCAGGCTCATGCGACCGGCATAGAGGCCGTAATCGCCGGGCGTGGTGGGGGACGGCCCGATGTTTTTCCAGAAGCTGTCCCGGAAATCGCGCGTGCCGGCCACCCGCACCGCGATGGTATCGCTCAGCGGCACATTGACGGCAGCGACCGTCTTGAAGCTGTTGTAGTTACCGATCGTCTGATCGACGTAGCCGGAGACGCGCGTCGGATCGGGCTTCGGTGTCGTGACGTAGACGGCGCCACCGGTCGAATTCTGGCCGGTCAGCGTTCCCTGGGGACCGCGCAGCACCTCGATCGCCTGGAGATCGTAGAAGCTCTGGCCGATGAACTGCTCGTGCGGGATCAGCGCTCCATCGATGTAATAGGCGACGCCAGGGTTCGATGTCGGCGCGGACTGCGCGATGCCCACGCCGCGAATGTTGATGAAGGTCGATCGATTGTAGGTGTTGATCGCGACCGAGGGCGCGAGCCGCTGAAGATCGGCAACGTTGTTGATGCCGTTGCGCGCGATATCGGCAGCGTTGAGCACCGTTGCGGAGATGGGCACGGTTTGCAGGCTCTGGACGCGGCGCTCGGCGGTGACGACGATCTCGGCGACCTGGCCGTTGGTATCGGAAGCGGCGGCTCCGGGCTGCAGTGCGGCGGGCGTCGCGGAGGAAGAACTGACCTGATCCTTCGCGGCGGCACTCTGCGCAAACGCCGGCGCGGCGAGCGCGAGCGCGATTGCGGTGCCGGCGGTAAATTGCAGGATGCCGAGCGTGCGGACCATGATTTCCCCTCTCCATAAATGTATGCAGCATTCGCTGCCGCTTATTTTGACGGTTTGCTAAACGCGCTTATCCTGATCTGCAAGCGTTTTCATTATGCGACATAACAAAGGTTGGCCGAGGGTGAGATCGGAACAACGCTCTCTGGCGCGCTACGCGGACACGCGGTAGGTCCGTCGGCATGGCCGCCAAGCTTCAGGATGTCGCGCAACTGGCGGGGGTCTCTCCCGCCACCGTATCGCGCTATCTCAACAAGCAGAATGTGGTCGCGATCGAAACCGGCAAGCGCATCCGGGCCGCTATCGAGGAATTGGGCTATATCCCCAATCTGATGGCGGGCGGGCTCGCGTCATCCAAGAGCCGGTTGATCGCTGTCCAGATTCCGTTTCTTTCCAATTCGATCTTCGAAGTCACGATCGAGGCCATGGTTGCCGAGCTCGAGGCGGCCGACATGAACGTGATCCTCGGCCTTACAGGTCCGGGCGATGAGCGCAGCGATCGTTTCATGCGGGCGGCGCTCAGCCGCAAGGTCGATGCGATCATCATCACCGGGGAAGTCGGCCGCGAAACGCAGGCCCTGCTGCGATCGAGCAATACCACCGTCCTGCAGATCTGGGACACGCCGCCCGATCCGATCGATCTCGTCGTCGGCATCAATCATTATCGTATTGGTGAGGAGATCGCCCGGTTCCTTGCGCGGCGCGGCTATCAGCGCCCGCATATCGCGGTGGCCACGGGGGCACGTTCGGCGATGCGGCGCGATGGGTTCGCCGCCGCATGGAAGATGCTCAGCAGCATTCCAGTCACCGAAACGCTGATCGAAATCCCCTCGCACTTCGCGCACGCGCGGCGGATCTTCGCCGAGATCCGGCGCCTTCCTCAGCCGCCCGATGCAATCGTCTGCGGTTCCGACCTCCTGGCGACCGGGTTGCTCGTCGAGGCGCAGACCGCCGGCGTCCGCGTGCCGGACGAGATCGCCATCGTCGGCTTCGGCAACAGCACGATAGCCAGCGAAATGCGTCCTACGATCACGTCGATCGACATCGATGGCGCACTTCTGGCTCGTGAGGCGATTCGTATGATCCGCCAGCGCGTTGCCGGTGAGACGATCGCCAATCCCCAAATCGACATCGGCTTTCGCCTGATCGCACGCGAAAGCGCCTAGCTGCGCGCAAGCCTAAGGTCTCCTTTCTATGCGCTGTGAAAGCGCTTGCACGGATTCGCAATCGACGCCTATCAGGCATCATGACCGACGCTTCCACGCCCCAAGATTTCGATCCGCTGAGCCCCGAGACCTTTGGCAGCGCCCTTCAGGATTATGCCCGACTGCGCCGCGATTGTCCGGTGGCATATAGCCACACTTGGGGCGGCTTCTGGGCGCTGACGCGTTATGATGACGTGAAGCGCGCCGCGTCCGATGCGAAAACCTACATCACCTCCAAGCAGAACGTCGTTCCGAAGGTGGCTTTCACCGGTCGCCGGCCGCCGCTGCATCTCGATCCGCCCGAACACACGCCCTATCGCCGCGCGCTCAACCCTCTGCTCTCGCTCGAACGATCGGAGGCGCTGGAAGGAAAGACACGGCAATTAGTCTCCGATCTGCTGGCCCCCATGATCGCCAAAGGCGGTGGTGACATATGCGAAGAGTTTTCCAGCCATCTGCCGGTGAAGGTGTTCGGGGCCTGGATGCGGATGCCGGACGATCTGCTGAGCGTGCTGCACGAAGCCGGCCAGGCCTTCATCATGGCGGTGCGATCGGGCGTGCCGGATGCGATGAAGGAAACCAGCCTACGGCTTTACGATATGGCGCGCGAGCTGATCGCGCGGCGCAAAGCCGATCCCCAGGATCCGGAATGGGATCCGACCAGCGCGCTGCTGGCGGCGACCTATGAGGGTGCGCCGCTGCCCGATGAGATGATCCTGGGCACGGTGCGTCAGGTGCTCGTAGTTGGCATCGTCGCCCCGACGGTGCTGGTCGGCAGTATCGCTGTCCACCTGTCTCGCGATCGGGACCTGCAGGCGCGGCTGCGCGCCGATCCTTCGCTGATGCCGGCGGCCCTGGAAGAATTTTTGCGGCTTTACTCGCCCTACCGCGGCTTTGCGCGCACGGCGACCTGCCCGGTGCACCTCCACGGCCGCACCATTCCCGCGGGCGAGCCGATCGCCCTCGTCTATGCCGCAGCCAATCGGGACGAGACCGTCTTTCCGAACGGCGACGAATTCATCATGGATCGGCCAAACATCGCCGAGCATTTGGCCTTTGGGCGCGGGCCACATAACTGCCCGGGTATCCATCTCGGCCGCATGCAGGTCCGCATCGCATTGGAAGAGCTGCTCGGGCAGACCAAGGGCTTTGCGCTGGCGGGTCAGCCCGTCGTCGCCAATTTCCCCGAGATCGGCGCGATTTCGGTGCCGCTCATGTTCGAGGCCTAGGTCAAGCCCGCGTCGATCGCGGCGGCCAAGATAGGGATCAGATCGTCGCCCTTCGTCCCGAGACCGTCGGCCGCACGGATTACAAAGGCTCTCGCGCCTCGCGCGAACGGTAGCGGACGACAAGGACCAGCAAAGCCGTGGCGAGCAACATCGCGGTCAGCAGCAAGGTCGGCCCGGCAAAGCCCCCGCCATGCTCGCGCAGCAGGCCGATGAGCTGCGGCGTTACCAAGCCGCCCGAACTGCCCGAAATATTGATCGCAACCGCGCCGACCGCGAAGGTCGCGGGCACGAACAGCGCGGTGGGCAAGGCCCAGAACGCGCCCTGCGCCGCGCCGAGAGCCGTGCCGACCACGAGCAATGCCATCAAGGCCGGCACGCCTGCCCCCAGCCACGCCGCGGCGAGCAGCCCCAGACCCGCAATCGCGGCCGGGACGGCAATATGCCAGAAGCGCTCACCGCTTTTGTCGGAGTGCGCCGCGTTCCAATAGATACCGAAGATGTTGCCGATCCAAGGCAGGGCGTTGACCAGCCCGATCTCGAACGGCGAAAGCCCGGACAATTGCTTCACCGCCTGCGGCAACCAGAACATAATGCCATATGAGCCCGAAAGCAGACAGAACCATATCAGAGACGACATCCAGACGACCGGTTCGCGCAGGACGCTCCAATCATTCTTTGCATCGATCGCGCGCTTGGCGCGGGTGGCGAACCATTCCTTTTCCGGCGCATCGAGCCACCTGCAGTCTTTCGGACCATTGGGTATGACGAAATAGGCGGCGGCACCCAACAGGATGGTCGGGATCGCTTCGATCAGGAACATCCAGCGCCATCCCGCAATACCGAGCGGCGGCTGCATCTGCATCAGCGCGCCGGAGATCGGCCCGCCGACGATGACCGAAAATGGGATCGCCAACATCGGGAACGCGAATGTGGAGGCGCGCTCCCGCTCCGTCGCGAATTGGGCGAGATACAGGACCACGCCCGGCGCAAGCCCGCCCTCAATAAGGCCAAGCGCCACGCGCAGCATATAGAATTGTGCCGGCGTGTGGATCGCCGCCATGGCGCCCGCGATCACCCCCCACGCAATTGCGCTACAGGACAGCCAGACCTTCATGCCGACCCGCTGCAGGAGCAGGACACTCGGATATTGTCCGGCCAAGAAGCCGATGAAGAGAACGCCTACGCCGAAGCCATATTGGGCGGGCGAGAAACCAAGATCGTGGTTCATCTGCAATGCGCCGAAGCTGACGTTGGTGCGATCCAGCGAACTCAGCATCATGAAGAGAGTCGTCGGCAGGATGACACGAAGCCGCACCTTCTGCGCGAGCCGGCGCGGATCGATCGCTGTCATTCTGCAGGGCCTCTCCAATGAACGAACATGATCCTTATCGTCCAAGTGGGCTATTGCAAGCGCTTGCATAAAAAGTTGGTGATGCCCGATGCTCTCCTGGTTGGAGGCTCCGATCAATCGGCCTCGGACGGCTCGCGCGCTTCGATGCGGCGCAGCAGCTGCATCAGCTTCTTACGATCGGCGGGCGAGAAATCGGCCAGGAGATCCGCTTCGTGGCGCAGGATTTCCCCGGTAAAGTGATCGAGCGCTACCTGACCCTTGGTGGTACACGCCAAGGCAAACGCACGACGGTCGTCCTGTGCTGCCTGGCGATCGATATAGCCTGCTTCAACAAGCTCATTGATCAGCGCCACCATATTGGCGCGCTGGATACCAAGGATTTGGCCTGCGGTGCCCTGCTTGATCCCGGGATTGGCCGCGATGACCGATAGGATCGCGAACGGCACTTGGCGCAGCGTCGTGCCGCTAACGGCGCGCGAAAAGGCGCCGCCGACCACCGATCCCGCGCGCCGCAAATGATATCCGAGCAAGGAATCGAGCGGCCCCAGCCCCTCCTCCGTCTTATCCGCGTCCATTGGCAAGGCGTCCTCGATCTTTCCATTTACCGCCATTATTGAGGCATCATGAGAGGTTGCTCGTTCGGGCTTCCCCACATGAGCAGCAGAATGGCCGCCGCACCAACCAGCGAGCCCATTGCCATGAGCATCGCTACGGACGGAAGCCCATAGCCGGCGGCGAACAACAGGCCGGCAGCCGCGGGCGCCAGTGCCGATCCGCCGCGTCCCACCGCGATCACGAAGCCCGTCGCGCTGGCGCGCACCGCAACGGGAAACTCACGCGCGATCAACGCATAGAGCGACACGACACCCGCGTTCGTGAAGAATCCGGCGAAGCCGGCGATCAGTGCAAGATTCGAAAGACTGCCGCCGACCCGGCCAAACAGCACGACGAGCAGGACGGAAATCAGCATCGCGCCGATCGCGAGGTGGGAAAGCGCGATGCGCGCGGTCAGCAGCCCGAGCAGCAGCGATCCAGCAGCGCCACCGACATTGGCCCAGACCAGCACACCTGCCGCGGACGAGGGCGCGAACCCCATGTCGACGACGATCTTCGGGATCCACTTCAGAATGAAATAGAAGGTCATGATATGGGCGAGATAGGCGATGGTTAGAAAGATCGTGCTCCGGATCAGTGCCGGCGCGAATAGCCCAGCGATGGGAAAGCTCGGCGCTCTCTCGAGCGGCGGGGGCAGCGCCTTGATCGCGGCATGGCCCATCCGCGCCAGCGTCGCGTTGACCTTGGCCAACGCGGCGGCGCCACCGCGCTGGACGAGAAAGGAGATCGATTCCGGCGCACGCCAGGCAGCGAGGGGAATGAAAAGCAGCGAAACAACCGCGCCAAATTGAAACACGATCGGCCAATCATAATGCTTCAGAAGCATCCCTGAAATCGAACCGCCGATGATGGCCCCTACCGGATAACCGCCTGCCATCAGGACGACGGCAAGATGCCGGCGGTGCGCGTTTGACACTTCGGCGACAGCGGCATTGGTCGACGCCAGCATGCCGCCGATGCCCAGCCCGGTCACGATCCGCCACAGCGAAAGCGTGACGATGCCATGGGCACTCGACGCGCCGAACATGCCCAGCGCCATCACACAAAGGCAGATGAGGATCGTGCTGCGTCGCCCTACGACATCCGCCAGACCACCGAGCAGGAACGAGCCTGCCGACATGCCGATCAGCTCGATCGAGAGCACGAAGCCCAGTGCTGCCCGATCGACATGCCAGGCCGCGGCAATGCCGGGCGAGGCAAAACTGATCGAGAGAACATCAAAGCCATCGAGCGCATTGAGCCCGACCATGATCGCGATCACGCCCCATTGAAAGGCCGACATCGGCGCCCGATCGATCACGCTGCGGGGATCCTGCTCCATCATTGCCTCTTATTTTATGATCATCGCTGCTGCACCGAGTTGCTATATAATGCAACAATCTCAAGCTAGGGCGGCGTTGCTTGCGGCGAACAGCCGGACGATCCTTCATGAGAGCAGCCAAAAAACGCATTGAACACGCGCGGGCGGCGCAGCGCTAGCGAACCGAAAGACCGAAGCAGCGATCGGCATCCAGCGCGTCAATCGGGCCGCCCTGATGGAGGCTTGCACCCCTTATCCTAGATTGATATACGGCATAACATAATTGATAGGAGAGAGTGATGGCTTCTTCGGAGCGGGTAGTTGGCACGCGCGCCCTGGCGACCTTTCAGCGCATCAACCCGGTTACCGGCGAGGTTGCGACCACGGCTCCAGCCGCAAGCGTGGAAGATGCCGCTGCAGCGGCAGATCGCGCGCAGAACGCCTTCCCCATCTGGTCCGACATGGGGCCCAACGCCCGCCGTGCGATCCTCTCGAAGGCTGCTGACGCACTCGCCGCCTATAGCGATGCCATCATCGAAGCGATGATGGCCGAGACGGGTGCCACCGAGGGCTGGGTACGCTTCAACCTGATGCTCGCTGTCGGCATGATCCGTGAAGCGGCCGCGCTGACCACACAGATCGCGGGCGAGGTCATCCCCTCCGACAAACCGGGCTGTATCGCGATGGCGCTGCGCGAACCCGTGGGCGTGATCCTCGGAATCGCGCCGTGGAATGCGCCGATCATTCTGGGCGTCCGCGCGATCGCCGTGCCCCTCGCCTGCGGCAATACCGTGGTCCTCAAGGCCAGCGAGCAATGCCCGCGCACCCATTCGCTGATCATCGAGGCCTTCGCCGAGGCCGGTTTTCCGGAAGGCACGGTCAACATCGTCACGAACGCGCCGCAGGATGCCGGGGACATCGTCGGCTCGCTGATCGACCATCCCGCCGTCCGCCGGATCAATTTCACCGGCTCCACCCATGTCGGCAAGATCATCGCCAAGCGCGCGGCCGAACATCTGAAGCCCGTTTTGCTGGAACTGGGCGGTAAGGCGCCGTTGATCATCCTCGAGGACGCAGACCTCGACGAGGCGGTGAAGGCGGCGGCGTTCGGCGCCTTCATGAATTCGGGCCAGATCTGCATGTCGACCGAACGGATCATCGTCGTCGATGCCGTTGCCGATGCCTTTGCCGAAAAGTTCAAGGTCAAGGTCTCCGCGATGCCGGCCGGCGATCCGCGCGAGGGCAAGACACCGCTCGGCGCCGTGATCGATCACAAGACGGTGACCGTGGTGCATGACCTTATCGAAGAGGCCCTCGCCGGCGGCGCGACCCAGCTGATCGGCGGTGAAAGCGAAGGCGTGCTGATGCCGGCGCATGTGATCGATCGCGTAACTCCCGCGATGAAGCTGTTCCGCGACGAAAGCTTCGGCCCCGTCGTCGCCATCACCCGTGCAAGAGACGAAGCCGATGCCATCGCCCTTGCAAATGATACCGAATATGGTCTCTCCGCCGCCGTCTTTACGAAGGATACGGCGCGAGGCTTGCGCGTCGCCCGCCAGATCAAATCGGGCATTTGCCACGTCAATGGCTCGACCGTGCATGACGAGGCGCAGATGCCCTTCGGCGGCGTCAAAGCGTCCGGTTATGGTCGCTTCGGCGGCAAGGCCGGGATCGACAGCTTCACCGAATTGCGCTGGATCACGATCGAGACCCAGCCCGGCCATTATCCCATCTGATCGCGCAGGCTATGTCGCTTCTCCTCACGCTCGCGATGGTCGCCGGTGCGACCACCACGTCGGTGCCGCCGGCGCCGCCCGCGCCGGGTCTGCGTTATGTTTTCTCTATCTATGCACGTCTCGGTACGCCGATCGAGCAGGGCACGGTCGATGGGCGACGCAAGCGGCTCGTGCCGATCACCGGCGGCGAGGTGGCCGGCCCCCGTCTTCACGGGATCGTGCTTCCCGGCGGCGGCGACTGGCAGACGATCGGGCCGGACGGCCTGACCGAGGTCAACACGCGCTACACGCTCAAGGCCGATGACGGCACCGTGATCGACATCGTCAATCCCGGCGTGCGCGTCGCCTCGCCCGAGGTGACGGCCAGCATCGCGCGCGGCGAGCAGGTCGATCCGAACGCTTATTATTTCCGCACTGCGCCGCGCTTCAGCGTGGCTGCTGGGCTGCACGAATGGCTGCGCCGCACCGTCTTCGTCGGCCGTGGCGTCCGCAATCCCGACAATGTTCAGATCGACGTCTTCGCCGTCGAATAACGCATCGCAAGATTATCAGGAGCTCATCATGATCCAGACTTCGCCGCAGGGCACCGTAGCCTATGAAATCGTCGACCGCGTCGCCTGGGTGAAGTTCAATCGCCCCGACAAGCGCAATTGTATGAGCCCGACCCTCAACCGTGAAATGATGGAGGTGCTCGACGAACTGGAGTTTAGCCCCGATGTCGGCGTTCTGGTCCTGTCCGGTGAAGGCACCGCCTGGTCGGCGGGCATGGATCTCAAGGAATATTTCCGCGACACCGAAGCGCTCGGCCTCAAGGGTACGCGCGACGCGCAGCGCGAGAGCTATGGCTGGTGGCGGCGGCTGCGCTGGTATCAGAAGCCGACGATCGCGATGGTCAACGGCTGGTGCTTCGGTGGCGGCTATGGCCCGCTCTTCGCGTGCGATCTCGCCTTCGCGGCAGAGGAAGCGCAGTTCGGCTTGTCGGAGATCAATTGGGGCATCCTGCCCGGCGGCGGCGCCGCCAAGGTCGCGACCGAACTCACCTCCATCCGCCGCGCGATGTATCACGCGATGATGGGCGAAAATATCGATGGAAAGACCGCCGCCGAATGGGGTTTCGTTAACGAAGCGATGCCGCTCGATCGGCTTAAGGCGCGCGTCACCGAGGTTGCGAACGTCTTGCTCAAGAAGAACCCCGTCGCGCTCAAGGCGACCAAGGATTCAATCCGCCGCGTCCGTGAGATGACCTACGACAATGCCGAGGATTATCTGATCCGCGCGCAGGAAGCGGCCAACAGCTACGATAATGAGGGCCGCAAGGAAGGCATCAAGCAGTTCATCGACGACAAGAGCTACAAGCCCGGTCTCGGCGCCTACGATATCTCCAAACAGAAAGCCTGAGGCTGATGTCCACCGCCGATACGTTCGCACCCGATGTGGTGCGTTCGCTCGATCGCCTCCTGAAGGCGCGTTCCGTCGCGATCGTGGGGGCTTCGCCGACGCCGGGCGCGCTCGGAAATTCCGTTCTGGGCAACCTGGTGCGGCACGGCTTTTCAGGCGACATCCACCTCATCAATCCGAAGCGGGACGAGATCGATGGGCGGCCGTGCTTGCGATCGATTGACGATCTGCCGGACGGCGTCGACGCAGCCGTATTGGCCATCCCCGGCGCGGCTGTGCTCTCATCGATTCAGGCGCTGGCAGCGCGTGGCGTGGGATCGGCGGTGATTTTCTCTGCCGGTTTCGCTGAAGGCGGCGCGGAGGGCTTGGTGGCACAGGCCGAAATCACGCGGATCGCTATCGCGCACAATATGATCATCGAAGGGCCGAACTGCCTTGGCCTGGTCAACTATGTCGACGGGGTGCCGCTGACCTTCGTCGAGACCCCGGGCGCTCGGCTTGGCGACCGGCCGGGCATCGGCATCGTATCGCAATCGGGCGCCATGGCGGTGGTGCTGGGCACGGTCTTGATGGCCAAGCAACTCGGCATCTCGATGTCTATCTCCACCGGCAACGAGGCGGCAAGCGGCGTCGAGGATTATCTCGCCTACCTGCTGGACGAACCCAACACCCAGGCGATCGGCATGATCGTCGAACAATTCCGCAAACCGAAACATTTCCTGGCGCTCGCCGAAAAAGCGCGCGTGGCAGGCAAACCGATCATCCTGCTTCACCCCGGAAAATCGAGCGCTGCCCGCGAGTCCGCAGCGACCCATACCGGCGCGATGGCCGGCGACTGGCAGATGATGAAAACGCTGGTCACGCACGCCGGTGTCGTGCTCGTCGACAGCATCGAGGAATTGGGCGACGTGCTCGATCTCGCGATCCGCGCGCCCCATATCGGCACGGGCACGGCCGTCCTGACGGAAAGCGGCGCCTTCAAGGCTCTGACGCTTGATTTGTGCGAGAGCCTGGGCCTGGCTCTGCCGGAGCCAGCTGACCATACTGCGACGGCGCTTCGCGCGGCCATTCCGGATTTCATCGGCGTCAGCAATCCGATGGACGTCACCGCCCAATCCCTGGTGGACCCGGACCTCTATCGGCGCACCCTGATCCCGCTGCTCGCAGACCCAGCCTATGGCAGCGTCGTACTTGCGATCATCCAGACCGATAAAGCGACGGCCAGACTCAAGTTCGAACCGATCATCGCCACGCTCAAGGCGCTTCGGGCCGAAAAGCCGATCATCTTCGCCGGGCTCGACGATGGCGCACCAGTGCCACCCGCTTATCTCACGGCGCTGCGCGAGCTTGGGGTGCCCTATTTCCCTTCTCCCGACCGCGCCTTTCGTGCGATCGCAAAGCTGGCGACGCGCGTTCCCGCTTCTGCCCATGACCTGGCACCCGCGCCGATTGCGGCCAATCTTCCCCATGGCGGGGTCATTCCCGAATATCGCGCGAAGGACTTGCTTGGGCCAATCGGCCTCCCTTTTCCGCCCGGTGGTTTTGCCGCGGATCTCGACGCCGCCAAGCAAATCGCCGCGCAGATTGGTTATCCGACCGTCCTCAAAGCGCAGGCACAGGCGCTGAGCCATAAGAGCGAGGCCGGCGGCGTAATCCTCGGCATCGCCGACGAAGCTGCGCTGATCGACGCCTGGGCGTGCCTGTTCGATAATGTGCAGGCCTATGCCCCCGACATTCGGCTCGATGGAGCGCTGATCGAAGCGATGAGCGCGCGGGGAACCGAATTGATCGTCGGCGCGCGCAACGATACCCATTGGGGCCCGGTGATCCTCGTCGGCTTTGGCGGCATACAGGCCGAGATCCTGCAGGATGTGCGCCTCCTGCCGCCAAGCCTCACCAAGCCAGAGATCGTTGCGGAACTGCGGGCGCTGAAAAGCGGGGCCTTGCTGGACGGTTGGCGCGGCTCACCCGCGCTGGATTTGGAGGCTGTCGCCGACATCATCGTCGCGATCGGCCGACTGCTGCTCGGCACGCCGGCCATCCGGGAGATCGACCTCAATCCAATCGTTATCTATCCAAGAGGCCAAGGCGCGGTCGCCCTCGACGCGCTGATCCTCGCCGACGAGCCGCCGCGATAAGAAACCAATCCCGCCTCAGCGCCGCATGAACTCTCGCGCTATTGCGAGCAACGATGGCGAACTGGGCGATGGGGCGTAAAGAGGTGGTACTGAACCATTTCCCGCATGCGGATGCGTGATTTTCGCACGAGGCGCCGCACTATTCTCGGCAGATTAACGACAAGGATTTGAAAACGAAGCTCATTCTCACCCTTACAGCGCTTGCTTTGCTAGCTTCGCCGAGCTTTGCCGCGAAGTCCGTTCCCCCACTCGCCGCTCGCCGGCAATGGCTGATCTAGCAGGAGCTTGCCGACGCGGATGGTGCCCGTCACGGCGCGTGTCATGATCGATTGGGCACGCCATACTTCGTCGCGCCGGTGGAGGTTGGTGAGATGCACTTCGATGATCGGACAGTCACACATCTTGAGCGCATCCAGCACCGAATAGGACGAATACGAGAAGGCGGCGGGGTTGATGACAATACCTGCAGCGCCCGCTCGAGCATCGTGGACGTGATGCAACATCTCATGCTCGGCGTCGGTCTGGCGGAAGTCGAGGGTGAACCCAGCCGAGCAGGCAAGCGCGCTCAGCTCGCTTTCGATATCCGCGAGTGTCGAATGACCGTATAGATGCGGCTCTCTAGATCCGAGCAGACCTAGGTTCGGGCCATTGAGTACGAAAATTGTTTTCGTCATTTCGAATCCTCGAAATGCAATTGGAAACTGCCGCTAGGCGACACGGTGAACGAGCTTGTCCTTAGTTCGGGAAGCAGGATGCTGTTTCCCGGCGCGCGAATGCCGCCCGTCAAACGAAAAAACTGTCTCTCATCCGGCTTCGCTCGGCAGCATGCCCGGTAATGATCTCGAACGCCTGTGCCGCCTGGTTAATGACCATGCCGCTGCCGTCGAGCGTGCGGCAGCCCTTGGCGCGGGCGAGCCGGAGCAGTTCCGTTTCCAACGGGAAATAGACGATGTCTGCTATCCAATGGTGCATACCGATCCGGTCGGGATCGATCGGCACGCCGGGGTTGGAGGCAAGACCGACGGGCGTGGCGTTAACGATCCCGTCGATTGCTTCGGTTAACTGATCGCCGGCCCGCCGCGCGATGACGCGATCGGCCCCATATTGGCGCGCGAGACGCGTTACGAGATCGTCCAGCCGCGCCGTGTCGAGATCGGTGATCTCCAGTGTCCCGACCCCGAGCGAAAGCAACGCGCTGGCTACCGCAGCGCCCGCACCACCCGCGCCAAGTTGAAGGACGCAATCCATCGCCACGCCTGGCAATCCCTCGACCACGCTAGCTCGGAAGCCATCCATGTCGGTATTGTAGCCGATGAGGCGCCCATCGCGGATTGCGATGGTGTTCACCGCCTCGATCAGGCGAGCGCCTTCGGACATTTCATCGAGCAGCGGAATGACCTGCTGCTTGAACGGGTAGGTGACGTTCACGCCCGAGAAGCCGTGTCCGACGAGATCATTTATCACGTTGGCCAGCGCAGCATCGGGAAGATCGCGCGCGGAGAAATCAAACAGTTCGTAGCTGAGTTGAAGACCCTGCGCGCGCGCTTCCGCCTCATGCAGCCATGGCGAGCGTGAGGCCAGGATCGAGCGGCCGATCAGACCGGAGCGAAGCATGGCAGAATCCTGGATGGAGGGGGCACCTCGCTGAGGCGCCCCGCTTGCTGATCAGAAATTGACTTTGGCACCCATATAGAAGGACCGGCCGATCGGATCGTACAATGCGGTATCGGTCCCGTTCTGCGAACTGGTGACGAGGGGCAGCCCCTTGTCGAACAGGTTGTTGACGCCGCCGCGCAGCTCGAACCGCGAATTGATCTTCAGCGATGCGAACATATCCCAGAGCGAATAGGCGCCGACGCCGGCCGAGGCCGTGGCGGGCGTGAGCACCGAACTCACATCGGCCATCGCATTCTGGTAGCGCCAGCGCAGACCGACACCCACGTTGTTCGAGCGATAGCCGAAGGTCGTCAGCGTCTTCCATGTGGGCGTGGCGCGGGGTGGCACCGATCCGGTTCCGGCGCCGCCATTGCTGATACCGGTATAATCGAGGAATGCCCCGTTCGGCAGCAGCTGGACCTGATATTTGTGCAGCCAGCCGACAGCGGCATCGACATAGACCTTGCCCGTCATCCCGAGGAACGGCGCCGGCGTGCCCCAGTGCACCTGGACCTCGACACCATCGGTCTTCAGGCCACCCAGGTTGAGGTAGGGTGTCGCGACCGTGACGATCTGACCCGTGTTGTCGCGCTGGATCAGCCGGCAATAGCTGTTGTTGGCATCGTAACCGGGGTTGGTCCCGTCGAGGTTGAAGCACTTCGACAGCACCGTCAGCCCCGGAACGGTCGAGATCACGTTCTTGATGCGGATGTTATAATAATCGACCGACAACGAGACGTCGGAGAAGAAGCCCGAGTGAACGGGTGAATTGATCACGGCGCCGAAGTTGAAGGTGGTTGCCTCCTCGGGGGTCAGGCCGAGGTTACCCGTCACCGTCTGGCCGGTCGCCGTTGTCGGGAAGGTATAGCTCGATGCCGCTGCGGCCGGAACGCCCTGCGCAACGCAGAGCGCAGTGACCTGCGCGGCATTGCCACCGGTACGCGCTGTCGAACGGACGTCGCAGGGGTCGCCGATCGAGGCCGGCGGCGTGCCGATCACGAGCTGGGTTCCCGAAGCGGGGGCAAAGAGCTCGCCGATATTTGGCGCGCGAACCGCGCGCTGGTAGCTGCCACGCAGCAGCACTTCCCGCACCGGCCGCCAACGGAGATCCGCTTCGTAGCTGGTGACGTGGCCGGAGGTCGAATAGTCCGAAACGCGTGCCGCCGCGCCGATCCCAAGTTCACGAATGAACGGCTTGTCGGCGATCAACGGCACGTCGAGCTGCGCGGCGAACTCCTTGACCTCGATCTTGCCCGAAGCGGCGCTCGACGCGATCACCGCCTCGATATTCTGCGCGGCGAGATCGCTGTCCGGAACGTAAGAGTAGGTGTTCTTGCGATAATCGGCGACGAGCGCGATCTGGGCCTTGCCGGCACCGAGATCGAACAGCGATCCGTTGATCTGCGCCTGGGCTTGCGTCTGGGTCAGCTTCTCGGGCGAGAAAGCGTCCTTAGTGATGTAGTTCGCGCAGGCCGTCGAAATGTTGCGCATATTGGCATCGCCGAAAGGATTGAAGCCGCCCGCGCAGAGCGACGCCCCACCATCGGGCGCATTGAGCAGCGTCTGCACCTTCGACTTGACGATCGCCGAATGAAGCGTCTGATCGTGTTGGGTCTGATCGTAGGAAACGAAGGCGTCGAAGGTCCAGCCGGGCGCGATCTTGCCCTTCACGCCGCCGAGATATTGCTGAACGAAATAATGCTCGTCCCAATTCTTGTCCGGCACGCCGACGTAGCGACCGTTCCAGGTGAACGCGGCGGTCGGGTTCGGACGCGAGGCCAGCAGCGTGCGCAGGTCGGCCGGAATGAAGAGGTTGGTGACAGGAATGGTGGTCAGCGTCCCGAACTGCGTCAGACTCTTGCCGCTTGCGGTATGAACGTTGAGATCGACATACATAAACTGTCCGTAGGCCGTGATATTGGGCGCCAACTCGTAATCGCCCTTCACGAATGCGGTTTTGCGCTTCATGCCGTTGTAGAAGTCGATCTGCTGGCCGACAGGCATGCGGACGTTGCCGGAAACGATCGAGTAGCCATTGGCATTGACCAGGCCGCGGTAGTTGACCGCGCCAGTCTGCACGAACAGCGAACCATCGTTATTGAAGCCGAGGTTAAGCAGCGGGTTGATCGCGGTGGTCACGCCGTAGCGCGCGAAGATCGCAGCTTCGGCGGCGGCTGTAGGTGCGTTGGTCGCGCTGGGTACGAACGTGCCGGTGCCGAGAAAGGAGGAGGGGGTCTTGTCGTTGAAGAACGAACGGCTGCTGCCGTTCACCGGATCCTGCTGCGCATAAGTGAAAGCCGCGACGACGTGACCGCGATCCTCGGCGAATTTGGTGCCGAACGCCAGCGAGCCATTGAATTTGAAGGCGTCGCCACGTTGGCTGATCGTGTTCATCGCATCTAGCTGGATGCCGTCGAGCGAGCGGACCGTCTTGAAATTGACGACACCCGACATCGCGTCCGATCCGTAGACGGCCGAGGCGCCGCCGGTGATCACGTCTACGCCGCCGATGATCGCTTCGGGCAGGATGTTGATATCGACGTTGCCGTTGATGTCGGACACCGGCAGGCGACGGCCGTCGAGCAATACGAGATTGCGGTTGGTGCCGAGGCCGTGAAGGTTGATCGAGGCGCGACCGCCGGTTCCTTGCCCGCCCGTTGCAGCGTTACCGCCGGTGGTGAAGCTTGGATATTGGTTCAGCGCGTCCTGCAGCGTCGCGGTGCCGCTCTGCTTCAGGGCGAGGTCGCTGACGCTGACGATGGGGCTGACCGCGGTGTTGTTGGGACGCTGGATCAGCGAGCCGGTGACGACGATCTCAGCCGCCGTGGAAGCGGCTTCGGCCGGCTCGGCCGGTGCAGCCGGGGTCGCATTTTGCGCCAGCGCAGGGTCAGCGCCAAGGGCTATAGCCAGGCTAAGCAAAGAAGTCGAAAGCACACGGTCGCGGCCGATCTGGCGCATCATCATCCTCCCTTATCGACACGTTCATGCGTGCCGGTTGTGGAGAACTATTTATGTTACGAACTAGTACCTGTCAATCAGTGGGCCGAACTTTTCGTAGCGCAGCCCCAGCGCGGTGGTTTCCAACGCCCCCCAAAGACGTGTTTCCAATTTACCGAATGTGCAGCGCGATACGGGTCGCCACAGTGTCAATCGCGTTGGGTGACCCATGCGAGAATGATGTCGCCAACCTGCTTGGCACGCCTCTCGACGGCGGCGTCGCTCGACATGTCGATCCCGAAATTGTGCGAGAAGGTGAACTGGTTGGATACGTTGTAGAAAGCGAGCGCCGTCATGTTCATGTGCAGCTCGATCGGGTCGATCCCGGGCCGGAAAGAGCCTTCGGATTCGCCGCGTGCGATCAGCTTGGCGAGAAGGTCGATCACGTCGTGATTGCTCTCGCGCACGCCCTCGATCTGCTGCAGGTGCCCGGCCCGGTGGATATTCTCGTTCATCACCAGCCGCACCAGTTCCGGGTGCTCCGAATGGTAATGCACATCGTGCTCGATCAATCGGCGCAGGGCTTCGGTCGCGGTACCCGAATCGATATCGACCTTGTTTTCGCTTGAACGGACGCGGCGGTAGGCGCGCTCCAGCACGGCACGATAGAGCTCGTCCTTACCGCCGAAATAGTAATAGATTTTCCGCTTGGTCGATTTGCCGGCGATTTCGTCGATCCGTGCACCGGCCAACCCCTTTTCGACGAATTCCTCGGTCGCGATATCGATGAGTTCACTGATCGCTTCTTCCCGTGCCTGGGCATGGGGGCGGCGGGCCGGTTTGGCAGCGTCGGACAATTTGGCCTCCCTAGAACGATCGCTTCGCGGGTCATCGATACGCACGGTCTGGGGTTGCCATCAACCTGTCGAATCCCAAAGCCGCAACTCTCGCATCATATATGGTACGGACTCGTCCCTACTGTTTTTTCTTTTTTCGCTTCGGGCGGCGTGATACCGAAGGCTCAACGCCGCGCCGAAGATGCCCGGCGAGGCACAGAGGAGGGAATGCTTGGCAGAGGTTCGCATCATAGGGGCGCTTGTCGCGTTATTCCTGGCTACCGGCAGCATTGCTGCCCCGGCCGCTTACGAGCGGGTTTATCCCGTCGCCGATAAGCCTGTCGTCGAGGATCATTTTCCGGCCGTTGCGGTGAACTTTCCCGACGGTGTGAAAGCGTGGCGCGATGTCGTCTATCAGACCTTGCCCGGTTACCGCCCGCAGATCATCGACGTTTATGTACCGTCGTCTCCCGGTCCGCATCCCCTGATCCTTTATATCCATGGCGGTGGCTGGATGGGCGGCCATACGCGTCACTCCGGCGCGCTAGCTGATTTCCCCAAGGTGCTGGCTTCGCTCGCTGCCGAGGGTTTCACCGTCGCGAGCCTGGAATATCGGCTGTCCGCGGAAGCACGCTTCCCCGCGCAACTGCAGGATTCAAATGCGGCGCTGCGTTTCCTGCGGGCCCACGCAGCCGACTATCGCATCGATCCCAGGCGGGTCGGCATCTGGGGCGGATCGGCGGGCGGCCATCTTGCCGCGCTGACCGCGGTGACCTGTCGCAATACAAAGCTCGATCCGGCCGCCACCGCCGATGGGTGCGTTCAGGCGGCGGTGACGTGGTACGGAGTCTATGACTTCAGTGCGATGAGCGCGACACCCGACGGCAATGCTGCGGGCGCCAAGCTGCTCGGCTGCGATGCCGTCTGCACCGATGACAAGGTGAAGGCGGTCAGCCCGGTCAGCTACATCAATGCCAGCGATCCGCCCTTTCTCCTGATCCACGGCACCGAAGACAAGACCGTGCCTGTCGGGCAATCGCACATCGGAGAGTCGGCGCTGCGCAAGGCAGGCGTTCCGGTCGAATCGATCTACATCCCGGGCGTCGATCACAGCTTCATCGGTGCCACCCCGGACGCGACGCGCGACGCGACGCTGAAGGCCACCAACGCCACCTTCGATTTCTTCCATGCCAAGCTCGGTGTCCCGAAGAAATGATCGGGCGGTTTTCGATCGCGACTGCGTTGACTGTCGCCGCGCCGGTGGTGGCGAAGCCGATCGCGGTCGATGGCGGCCTCATCGACGGCATCAGCCTGCCCTCCAGGGTCGATGCCTGGCTGGGTGTACCCTTCGCCGCGCCCCCGGTCCGTGATCTGCGCTGGAAGCCGCCACAACCGATTCAGCGCTGGAACGGCGTCTTCCATGCCGATCGCTTCGCCCCGGAATGCCTGCAGCCGCTGCGTGGATCGCTCCAGAACCATTATTTCGGCAATGAAGCGATCAGCGAGGACTGCCTCTACCTCAACATCTGGGCGCCGAAGGCCACACACAAGGCTCCCGTCATCGTCTGGATCTACGGTGGCGGCTTCCAGATCGGCTCTGCCAGCATGGCCAATTATTCGGGCGAACCCTTGGCCAAAGCCGGGGTCGTCCGGGTCAACCTCGCCTACCGTGTCGGCACCCTCGGCTTCCTCGCCCATCCCGAACTGACCCGGGAGGGCCACGGAGGATCGGGCAACTACGGCCTGATGGACCAGATCTCTGCACTCAAGTGGATTCGCAACAACATCGCCAACTTCGGTGGCGATCCGAACAATGTCACTATCGTCGGTCAGTCAGCGGGTTCGATGTCGGTAGCGCTGCTGCAGATGAGCGCCGCGGCCAAGGGTCTCTTCGCCCGCGCCGTCGGAATGAGCGGAAGTCCCTTTGGGGGGATGCTCGGTCCGACACCGCTTGCGACGGCTGAGGCGCAGGGCCTGTCGCTGCAGAAGGAACTCGGTGCCCGCTCGCTTGCAGATCTGCGCGCTCTGCCGGGCGATAGGATCACCGCTGCGGCCATGCGTCGCGATCCCATAACGATCGACGGGCATGTCATCACTGGAACGGCCGAGCAGACCTTCAGCAAGGGCCAGCAGAACGACGTCCCGATCCTGATCGGCTACACGCGTGACGAAAGCTTCCGACCATTTGGCCCGCTGGCCGACCGAGGAGCTCTGGCCGACCAGGCAAAAACGCGTTTCGGCGCAAAGGCAGGCGCGATCCTGAGCGCATATGCGGATGCGGACGCGCCCCGCGCTGCCGCCGACATCGCAAGAGATGCCACTGTCGGCCGCCAGATGGCCGATTGGGCGAGCTACCAGCAACGCTTCGGCACCCAGCCCGCGTTCGCTTACTTTTTCACCCGTCGCCAGCCCTATGCACCCGGGATCAGGTTTAGCGACCATGATCCCGAAACCGTCGGCGCCTACCACAGCGGCGATGTTCCCTATTGGCTGCGCACGCGCGGCTCGCTCAACCTGTTTCGCTTGACCCGCGCCTGGGAACCAGGTGACCTTTCACTTGAGCAAGAGATGTCGGCCGCTCTGCTCAGCTTTGCGCGAGGCGGAGCGCCTACGAGCCCAACTATCGGTAAGTGGCCCAAATTCGATCCCCAAACACCTCGGCTCGTTTGGCTGGCGCCGACAAGCCGGATCATGGCTTGGCCGCATTATCGGGACATGGGCCTTTTCGACACGGCATCTATCGCTACCCGGCCCGGCGACGCGAGGCCACGCGATTGAGAGCGGATGCCCTGCTGTTTGCGCTTGCCCTGAGCGTAGGCCGACCAATATCGGCCAAGACTACGGACTTTTGCTCCGCCGATAGCGATCTCTCCTACGTCTGCGGTCCCGAGAAGCCGGAGGACGTACTGGCGATCCCCGGCACGCGCTGGCTCATCACGAGCGGATATTCGGACGGGGCAGGCCTGAAGCTCGTCGATGTCGAGCAACGCCGGTTCATGCGCTGGTTTAACGGCACGCCAGCCCAGACCGAGTTTGATCGCCGAAGCTATCCCCATTGTCCTGGGCCGGTTGATCCGGCAAAATTCAACGATCGTGGTTTATCGCTGCGCAAGCTCGGTAAGGATCACTGGCAGCTCCTTGTCGTGAATCACGGTGGTCGGCAATCGGTCGAGGTGTTCGACGTTCTTACCGGTAGCGACACGCCAAACCTGCGCTGGCGAGGTTGCATACCTATGCCGGATGGGCAGGTCGGAAATAGCGTGGCGAGCTTTTCCGACGGTACCGTCCTGGTCACAGTCCTGACCCGTCCCGGAACGACCATTGCCGATTTCGTGCAGGGCCGAAGCACGGGGGCAGTCTGGCAATGGCGACCTGGTGACGCGACTTTCATGCAGATGACCGGAACTGAATTGCCGGGAAACAACGGCCTGGAAACGGATCCAGACGACCGCCATTTTTACGTGGTCGCTTTCGGTTGGCATGCCGTACTGGTCTACGATCGCGCCGACACGCGAAAGGCGATCGAGCGGATCGACGCGCCGGACTTCATGCCGGACAACATACACTGGAGTGAGGGTCACCTGCTGTTGGCGGGCATGCGGCTCGACGAGCCCGCTTGCGGCGGACTGCGCCCTGTCGTGGGCGGCATCGCCGATCCGATGCTTTGCCACCGCGGCTGGATTGTCGGCGAACTCGATCGTGCGCATCATCGCATCGCGACCTTTGCCTATGGGCGCCCCCAAACGGGATTCAACGGACTTTCGGCCGCGACGATCGCGGGCGGGTCGTTATGGCTCGGATCGTTTCAGGCTGGTCGTCTCGCGATCGTGCGGGATTGGCATTCGCCTGCTGGCCGACAAGCATCGAGGGAAACGCCATGACCAACGCCATCGCAACCGTTTCGCTCAGCGGCACTCTCGAGGACAAGCTGCGCGCTGCCGCGGCTGCCGGTTTTCCAGCCGTCGAGATTTTCGATACGGATTTCCTCGCCTCAACGCTGTCGCCGCAAGGGGTGCGCGCCCTTCTGGACGAACTCGGCCTCGCCTGCGTTCTCTATCAGCCCTTTCGCGATCTGGAGGGCATGCCTGAACCGTTTCGCGCACGGGCATTCGAACGCATTCGTCAGAAATTCCAGGTCATGGGCGAGCTTGGTTGCGACCGCATCTTGCTCTGCTCGAACTGCTCCCCGCACTCGAGCGGCGATCGCGATCGGATCGTCGCAGATCTGCGCGAGCTCGGCGACCTGGCTGCCACCTACGGCGTGAAAGTCGGTTATGAAGCGCTTGCCTGGGGCTTGCACGTTAATGACCACCGCGATGCTTGGGAGATCGTGAAGGCGGTTGACCATCCCAGTATCGGCATCCTGCTCGACAGCTTTCACTCGCTCGCGCGCGGTATCCCGAGCGACTCCATTCGGGCGATCGCCCCAGACAAGCTCTTCTTCGTGCAACTGGCCGATGCGCCCCTGCTGGATATGAACTATCTTTACTGGAGCCGCCATTTCCGCAGCCTGCCGGGCCAGGGCGGATTCGATCTGACCGGATATGTCGCCGAGATTCTGAAGCTCGGTTACAGAGGCCCGCTGAGCCTCGAGATCTTCAATGATCGGTTCCGTGCCAACTCCGCGGAAATGGTAGCACGCGATGGCATGCGGTCCCTCGACGCATTGCGCGATGCGGCTCGGCGCGCGATTGGGGCCAAGCCGAACATGCCGGCCCGCGCGCGGATCGAACGCATCGAGTTTATCGAGTTCGCGGTCGGAGATGGCGATCGCGGCGCGATCGAAGGCCTTTTGAGGTCGGCTGGCTGCTCACTTGTCGGACGCCATCGAACGAAAGCCGTCGAGCTTTGGCGCAATGGAAGCGCCAACTTCGTCGTCAATCACGAGACGTCAGGCTTTGCCGGTTCCTATCAGCTCTCGCACGGCACTTCGATCTGCGCGATCGGACTGGTGGTCGCGGACGGTGCGGCAACGATGGAGCGCGCGTGTCACCTCGGTATCGCGATGCACGCCAGCGATATCCCGACGATGCCGGCCTTACGCGGCGTGGCCGGCAGTCTGGTCTACGTGCTCGATATCGAAGCGTCGCGCACCATCTGGGCCGACGAATTCGATACGGTCTTGCCGCTAGTCTATGCGGGTCCGGATGTCGGCGTCCAGGCGATCGATCACGTGGCGGCAACGATTCCCAATGATGAATATCTGTCTTGGCAGCTCTATTGGCGCAGCCTGTTCGATGTCGACGTGCAGGCCCAGCAGGATGTCATCGATCCCAAGGGCCTCGTTCAGAGCCAGGCGATCCAAAATGCAAGCGGCTCATTCCGGATTACGCTGAACACCACGGATGCGCGGGACGCGCTGGCATCGCGCTTTCTCAGCCAGTCGTTCGGCGCAGGTTTCCAGCACATCGCGCTTCGGGTCGGCGACATGAATGCAGCGGCGACCGCGCTATCCGAGCATGGACTGGCCAAGCTGCCTGTACCGGACAACTATTTCGACGATGCGGAGCAGCGCTTCGCCTTGAGCGATGCGGATGCGGTGACGATGCGCGACAATGCGGTTCTGATCGACGAAGATGGCGAGGGACGTCGCTACCGCCAACTTTACAGCCGCGCTTTTGCCAAGACTTTCTTCTTCGAGTTCGTCGAGCGCAGCGCGGGCTATGACGGCTATGGTGCCCCGAACGCAGCGATCCGGCTTGCCGCACAGAACCGTTTTCGCGATCCGATCGTCATCGGCTGATTGCGCAGCGACCTCAGTCGAGGACGATGCGCTCCACGTTTCCAAGAATGAAGATGTATGACAGCGCGCCCATAAGCGCGATCAGGCCAATGAAGGCCAGCGCATAGTAGAAGCTGCCCGTGGCAGCCAGGATTGCGCCGATCACGATGGGCGTGACGATCCCTGCAAGATTGGCTGCAAGGTTAAACACTCCGCCCGTTACGCCCAGCATCCCCTCCGGCGCGATGTCGGAGACGAGGGTCCAGCCGAGCGCCGCCATGCCCTGCGCGAAAAAGGCAAGACTCAAGATCGCGATCATAAGCGTGTCAGACCGGACGAAGTTCGCCGCCACGATCGTGGAAGCCAGCAGCAGGCCCAATATGATCGGCAGTTTACGCGCGACGTTCGGGGAGACTCCTCGACGCAGCATGGTATCGGACCACCAGCCGCCGAACAGGACGCCGACGGACGCGGCAATGAAGGGAGCGACTGCGAATATCCCGATCTTCAGCCAATCCATATGGCGTTCGGTGGCAAGATAGGTAGGAAACCAGGTCAGGAAGAATACGAGGGTCGAATTGCCGGCGAATTGGCCAAGGCAAATGCCCCACATCTGCCGACGTGCGAGCAATCTGCGCACGGCCCTCAACTCCAGCCGTTGCCGGACAGGCGTGCCAGCTAGGCCACCTCCCGCGACGATCTTTGCGATCTCACCTGCGTTCGCGCGACTTTCGCCAGGCTCACGATATTTCCACCACCAGATGCCGGCAAACAATAGGCCGATTGCCCCGGCTGCCAGGAACAGCGATCGCCAGCCAAACGTCGCCATCATCACGAACAGCAACGGGCTGAGGAAAGCCAAGCCGATATATTCGCCGACCGTATAGATGCTTGTCGCGACAGCACGCTCGTTGCGCGGAAACCATGTCGCCACCACGCGACTGTTGGCCGGGAAGCAGGGGCTTTCGGCCACGCCGAGGAGCAGCCGGATACCGAGGAGCGACCCGACCCCTCCGACAAAGGCCTGGCAGAGCGTGAAGAGAGACCAGAAACCGACAGAAAGACAATATGTGACCCGCGTGCCGAACCGGTCGAGGAAGGCACCGCCCGGAACCTGAGACGCGGCGTATGTCCAACTGAAGGCTGAAAAGATTACGCCCATCAGGGCAGCGTCTATTCCCAGGTCCTTGGTCAATATTGGTGCCGCAACGCCAAGGATCGTGCGATCAAGATAGTTGATCAGCGTACCCGTGGCGATAAGGGCCAAGATGGAAAATCGGACACGTGTAGGTCGCTGGAGAAATGCCACCGAAGGCCCGCTGCTTTCCCCGTAATAAGCTGAGTTTGGCTCCGAAACTCCAGCCATATCCGCATCCCCTCATTCACCGTCTAATGCGGCACCTACAGCTTGAACGAACCAGTTCGTAACGTCAATTGATATGTCCGCCACTGGCGACTAGACGCTCTACTGGGGCGTCCGACCGGAAAAGGCCGAAGAACATCACGACAAGCTTAAGGCCGAGCTGTGGGATCTTACCAGGCTGGGAGTGAGGCCCAGACGGACCTGGGATGGAGCGGTGCTGAAGTGGCTGCAGGAGAAGGCTTACAAGAAGTCCTACCGGGACGATTTCGGGTCCGGTGGTTCACCAAGCACCTGCGTGGCACGATGTTGGACCAGGTGAGCGGGACATGATTGATGGGATCGTCTCACGCCAGCTCGCCCGTCGCAGTGATCGCACAAAGGATCTATATGTGGCGCTCATCCGCGCCATCTTCCGGGAGGCGCAGCGCGAAGGGGAACGGCTTGAGCATATCCCGGCGTTCCGGACCTGTACGCGCGGCAGCAAGGTCAGGGTGCGATTTCTCACCCAGGATCAGACGAAAGCGCTGTTGGCCGAGCTTCCGGCTCATCAAGCGGCTGTGGTGCTGTTCGCGCTCGCGACGGGCCTTCGCCAGGGCAACATACTCGCTCTGACATGGGACCGGGTCGATATGACCCGTCGCATAGCGACGATCGAGCATCGCGACACGAAGAACGGTGATGCCCTTGGCGTCCCGCTCAACGATGTGGCGATAGGTGTCCTGGCCAAGGAACGTGGCAAGCACGACAGCCATGTGTTCACGTTCTGGGGCGCGCCGCTCCGTAATGCGAACAACCGTGCATGGCGTGCGACATTGAAGGCCTGCAGGATCGAGAATTTCCGCTGGCACGATCTGCGGCACACCTGGGCAACTTGGCTCCGGCAGAATGACGTGCCCACCTGGGTGCTTCAGGAGCTGGGAGGCTGGAAATCGGCGACGATGGTGCGTCGTTACGCGCACATGTCGGTGAAGCATTTACAGCCTTATGCGGACCAGCTGATTTTTGAGGGTCAAACTGGTCACAGTCGCCGTAGGGAGGAAATGCCCCGTCAAGGGCACAAAAGTGGTCACAGCGACAGTCCAGTGCGACTAAAACTGGTGGCCGGGACCGACCTAAGTCGTTGATCTCGTTGTGAAAGCTATGGTGGACGCACTTGGGCTCGAACCAAGGACCCGCTGATTAAGAGCTATGTCAGTAATACTGTCCTATCTCTGCATATTGCTCCATATCGTCGCAAGACATTTGATTAGTCGGCTCTTTGGCTTTCGCAATCCGTGGCACACCTTTGCAGGTCTAAGCGTGCAAGAGCAGGCGTCCGATGCCCCTTTGGGACCCATACGGGTCTGTCTCGAATGGTCTGTATGTTGGGAAACAGAGCGGTGGGTCATGCCATTAAGGCTGCTTCGGCACATCACAGGACGGCGATGAATGCGCCGAACGTAAGCGTTACAGGCAAACGCGTCAGGGCAAATTTTCCTCTGCGACGATAAGCTTATTAGTGCGGGCGCGAATGCCATCCGTAATGCTCGTTACAAGCGCAGGCGGGAAATCGGCGGGCAGGTTCGTGTTCACCGCCTCGATCGCAGTCACGGCCTGCTCGCGAAGTTCGTCCAGTGTGCGACCGATCTGGGTCGCGGAGAGTCCGCATGCCTTTCCGGTTTCTACAAAGTGGCGACCATGGATTTCGTTCAGCCGATATTTGCCGCTGTTGCCGATCGCCATCGACACTTTGAATGCGTTGCGGCCGATCTGGCCGGCATCGACCATCGGTTGAACGCTCAGCACGTCGTACAGCGGCGTAAGCTGAAAGGCGCCGCCGGAGCGGACAAAAATGCTGAAGTTCTTCGCGTGGCCATCGGTCGCGCCCAGAAGCCAAAAGGCAATTTGCGCGCGGAAGAAGCTCAGGCGGTCGGCGGTAGGATCATTACTGCCCGTTAGGAGGCCCATGATCTGAACGACGCTTGGCCCTCCATCCGCCTGATACTTCATCGTCGGAGGGACTGAGAGAGCTTGGCAGCAGTCTTCTTGCGGCAATCGGAGGAGCCGCCCATCGCGGGTCCAGAGGCGATCGAAGCGCTCGACTACCAACGCCTTGCGCGTGCCGAATTTGCTTATCTGGCAACGCGCGGTTGGAAACCCCAACGCCTCCATCAGCTTCATGCAATAATATTCGTTCTCGACGCTATCGGCCAAGCCGATCCCGCCTTTTGGGACGGCGATCTCGGGCTTCAAAATATGGGTTGTCGGAGTGGTGCCGTGCGGACGAAGCCAACGGCCCTCGTGCCACAGCAGCGCCGTCTTCTCTTGAGCACCGGCAAGCGAGATGCGGAAATGCTCGTCGACTTCTCGGTCCACGCCGAGCGGAGCGCGAGAGAGGTTAGCCAGCAATGCCTCGATGTCGTCGTCGTCGAGCACCGCGCCGTCGATCGTTCGGGTCGAACTGGGTTGTTCGTCACCGGGCAGGAATTGCAGCGCTCCCACGCAATCGTGGCCGACGCGCTCCAACAGGCTAAAGGCATCCGTTCCGCGCGCACCGACACGCTCAGCCAAGCGCCGACGTATCTGATCGGAATCCGGCAGCAGGTTTTCGAACACGGCTAAGACCGGCGCGCCGACATAGCGGCGTGTGCTCAAAGGCAGCGAAAGCGAGACGGGCATGGAATGGTCCCACGCCAGCCACGCCTCATCATAGGCGAACTCGATCGCACCGCTCGTCGCGCGAATGAGCACGCCTACATGACGGTCGTTCAGATAGACGTCGAGAGAAGTGCGGACGGGACGGCGTCCCATCAGAAAATGCTCTCGATGTCCTGTGCCGAGCCTTTCGTTCGTGGCCCAAGCGTGAACTCCAGATCGAGCGCGGCAAGGATCTTGGAAACCCTATCGAAGCTCGTAGCTGGATTGCCGCTCTCGATCTTTGAAATCGCTTCCTGTCGCAGCCCCGCTTTATCGGCTAACTGAGCTTGCGTGAGTCCGCGCGCCCGACGCTCGCGGGCGATGGCTTCGCCCATCTGCTTAGCAGTACGTACAAGATGTTTCACACGGCAGATATGTCGCAAATCGCATAAGCCGTCAATATGTCATCGGAAGCATAAAATGGATTTATGCGCCTAAGAGCATATTAATCCGCGCTGCTCGATTCCTCTATCGATCACATATCGCGCCGTTCATGATCGATAGACAACCTTTCTATCGATCATCCGCAAACCGCTCATGCAATGACGTGAGACCGCAAAACCTAGAGGCCAAGCTGCGGGACTTGGTCCGTGCCGTTGCATGGGAATTCGGTCTGAATGACCCCCCGGTCGTCGTAGGCAGATGAGCAGATCGCGTCAGGTCAAACTTTTCCGTTCCAGCCCTTCCGACACCGATTATTTCTTTGAGATCGCTCGAAATACATGATCATTGGTGTGCCATCGAAAGGATGGCCCATGCGAATTGCATTCACCGATAAGGCGCTCAGCGCACTTAAACCCAAAGCAGATCGATACGAAATGCAGGACACTTATTGTCTTGGATTAGCCGTTCGGGTGACACCCGAAGGACGCAAGACTTTCAACGTCAAATATCGATACGGCCTCGCGCAAAAGCGGATGTCGCTCGGCGTCTATCCCCGCATGTCGCTTGCTGATGCGCGAGTTAAGGCGATGGAGGTGATGCGTCACGTCGATGAGGGCACCGACCCCGCGAAGCGCCGCCAACAAACCGACCTTCGCGTCGATGCGGTCGTTGCCGAATTTATCACGCGCTACGCCAAACCGCGCAACCGAAAATGGATGGAAAGCGAGCGCATTCTGCTTCGCGAGTTCGTCGCCGTGTTCGGCAAGAAAGATATACGCGAAGTGACGCGCCAGGATGTGATCGAGATCATGGATGGCGCGATCGAGCGCGGTGCTCACTATCAGGCGAACCGCATATTATCGAATGTCCGCAAGCTCTATAATTGGACGATAGAACGCGGCATCGTCGAACGGAGCCCAGTTGTCGGGTTGAAGGCTCCGACCAAAGAAGTCGCGCGCGAGCGCATGCTCGACGACATCGAAATCAAGGCGGTGCTGCGCGCCTGTCTCAATGACACATACCCATTTCGGCAGTTCGTGCCGCTGTTGCTCGCCACCGGGCAGCGGCGCGGTGAAATGGCTAACATGCGATGGAGCGAGCTCGATCTCGCCAAGAAGACGTGGCGCATTCCATCCGAGCGGTCAAAAAACGGCAAGGCGCACGTCGTGCCGCTAAGCGCATATGCCCTTGATCTAATCGCGGAGGTGCCTCGCTTTCTCGACTGCGACTATGTGTTCACCACGACGCGGCGCTCGCCCGTAAGCGGCTTTAGCAAAGCGCTCCGCCGACTATGGTTAGCTACAGGGTCGGACGACTGGCGATATCATGACCTACGTCGCACCGCAGCCTCGGGCATGGCCTCATTGGAGGTTGACCCGCATGTTATCGAAAAGATCCTCAATCACATGACCGGCAAGATTGCGGGAATCGCCCGGGTGTATAACGTCTATAATTATCTCAAAGAGGCACGCGAGGCGTTGGAATGCTGGGGCACTGTTCTCGGCGATATGGCACGGGGCGAAGGGTCGTGAGGCACGAATGACGATCATCGCACCGCAGCCTCCTAAGTCGTTCGGAAACTATCTTACGCTTCTCGACGCATTGGGAGAGGTTGGGTCAAAATGCATCGAAGGCTGGTCTAAAGCGATCCCAAACAGCTGCTTGCACCTGATGCGGACAGCTTAGCGCAAAATAGATGCAACAACGCGCGCGAGCGCCTCAAACACTGGCTTTCAGGGAATCAAGTTCCCGCTTACGGACGAGATCACGAAGGCGCATTTCATGCTGTAGGGATAGATCGTCTTTCCGCTCCGTTTTTCGATATCGATGTCCTTAAATCCCAATTCAAATGGGCCCCCGATGCTTGGGACATCATCTTTGTTGGGCGCAAAGAGCTGCTCGCTCAAATCGCTTCAACACGAAAGGGACGACCACGCAGAACAACTTTTAAGTGGCAGGATGCCGCAAATATCGCGTGGATGACCGCCCTAGACGCTTCGCCGCCGCGAAAGAGGTCGAACTGGATCGCTAGCATTCAACTCTCGAACCCGAGCTTTAGGCTCCCATGAATGCTCCCGCTTTTTTCTAATGCACTCAGGGCGGGCCCAAGAGTGTTTGTGCCGGGGGCCATCACCCGCGCCGCGCTCTCGACTGCGTGGATGCTTTCTCTAACGCTGTTGGCCCACTCGCCAGCCGTTAGCTCCTGTCCGGCATTGCGAAGATGGGCTCGCGCGCCCGAAAAACGACCCTCCGACAGATTCCTAAAAGCAGTTTCTACTGTTAGCGCATCCTCCGGGAGGCCAGGGGCATGATAGACAGATCAATCAAGCGATATGCTGTTCGGCATTGCTCTAGCAGCACGTTGAATGCTCTCGGATAGGCAGACGGAATCTGTCGATCACGTACCAGAAACTCAACGAATGTGAGAACCTCAGAATAACTTCCCGTCTCGAAAAGACGGCGTTTAGCTTTGATATGCGACGCGATCTTTATGTCAAAATCATCTGGGAACTTGTGAAGCACATTGATGTGCCACCTCATAAATATGGATTGCCACGGATCGGATAGGCGCGCGTAATCGTCGGAAACTTGAGAATTCCGCTGCATTTGCTTCAGCGGCTCCCATATTAGCGCCCAGAGTTTTGCGCGCACTTCTTGCGAGAGTTGACGGAGGGCAAGCTGAGATGGAAGCGGTTCATCGCCCTCAACTTGAGCGAAGCTTAAAGAGCGGCGATTGATTTCAGGCGAGTCGTTCATTGACCTGAAGTAGCGGGAAGGAAGTATCGGAAGAAGGCCTCGCCGATCGCACCAGCGGGCACAGCGTCGTACATCAATAACCTCGGCAGTCTTTCCAGCTATGCGGGCTCATATCCCACTGCCAGCCGCGCGTGTGGTGATAGTGCTTAGCCGCCTCACCAGCATTGAACGGCTCGCTGTCTTGGCTTTGGCCATAGTCGGGCATCAGCCATGCTACCTCCGCCTCGCCATCTTCGTTCACCGCCTCGCCGTTATCGTCCTGTCCGATATCGGGGTCTGCGAAGGGGCAGCCGGGATGAACCCAGACGCCAGACTTGGGCACCTTGAGGCCGAACACGTCTTCCTCGTTGTTGCCGTCCAGTTCGTCGCCGTTAAGCTCAAGGTCAGGGTCGCCGTTCAGATGGTCCAGGCGGTCGATCATGCGTTCCGTGAGCCTACACAGCAGCGGGCGGGGAAGAGTGGGGATCACGGCTAGAGCAGCCTCTAGAGACGCCATGCTACGCCGTAGGCGACGATCGCGCCGCCATTGGCTGTTACGCTTGTGACGCGGGTTCTGCGGCGGAGTGTTGGGGCGGGATGCCATGTCAGCGGCCCTCCCCACGAGAGAAGTCGCCGCGAAGGCGATCCACCGCGTTCATGAAGTCCCACTGCTCACCGAACAGCATCGGGCGCTGCATCTTCATCACAAGAAGCGCCTGACTGGCCTGTGTGGGCCTACCAAGCATCTGCGCGTTCACCGTCGCCATGATCTCCCGCTGGTCCTCATCGGGAAGGCGTTTGAACAAGGCAGCTGCGATTAGCAGGGCGGGCGTCACGTTCGTTTCCGAGAAAGTGTGTGCGTCTTCTTCGGCCTTGCGGATTGAGTGGTGCTTGTACGGGAAGCGGTGCGTGGTTTGCTCCCTTAGCGGCCCGTTGTGCGGCATGGCGGTTGTTCTCCGGCTGACGCCGCGCGGCGGTGGGGAGGCGTATGACGTTTGTAGCGGTCATGCCTTGGCCTCCTGCGACAGCAGGCGGCGGGCGTCGTTCATGAGCGCGTTCACCCACTCGGCGCAGTAGGTCGGCCCTGACCCATCGTAGGCGCGGGCGCTAGGGCCGTATAAGTGCTCTAGCTTCCATAGCAGAGCCGCGTGGTCAGGTGCGGGAATTGCGATCAGGTCGCTTTCGTGGTCGCACCGTATTTCGCAAAGGCGCTCGGACTCATCACAGATGGGCTCCCAACCGAGCCGGCGCTGTGCCTCAACATGCTTATTCCAAGCTCCCCGCACCCGTGCGGCGCTTTCGCGTATCTCCGGCACTGAGTGATTGTCCCACCGATGAAGATCAGTGACCCACATCTCATAGCGAGCGACTTGGCCGCTCTTCGCAGTATGATCGAACGAAAGCTCGGGGCGAGGCGCGATGCGTTCAAGTTCGGCATCGACCGGTGCCAACACGTTGTTATCAAATTCGTCGGAAGCCTGCTTGGCAGCTTCCATGGTGGCGAAGGCGCGATCCCAAACCGTGCGATCCACCCGCACGCTTTCGGCCTTGGCAGCAAACGCGATGATTGGCGAAGCGGCAACGGGAGCGAATGCCAGCGCTCCGAGGAATGAACGGCGGTTGGTAGCGGGCAAAGAGGGTGCGCGAGACGGCGCGCCCATGATAAGGGCATGAGTAGCCATGATCGTTCTCCTGGAACGGTTGCGGTTAGGGCCGATGCGAGGGGCCTAATCCTTGCGTCGGCTCGCCTTTAATGGCACACAGAAATTAGATGTCAATTCCTGTCCCACAGAAAAAGCGCGGCCGCCCTGCCACTGGTGTACTTCCCCGTGTTGCAGTCCGCCTGCATCCGGAACTCATCGAGCGTATCGACCTCTATTGCGCGGAATGGGGCCTAGATCGATCGGGTGCGATACGCCGGCTGGTGGAAAAGGGCCTTGGGAATGGCTGAGCTGGAGCCTGTGACCCTCCAGGAGGATGAGGCCACCGGCGATCGGTTCCTTATTTACAGCACCGAAAAAGGCCTTCGCCTCGACATCCGATATGAGGGCGAGGCGCTGTGGATGACCCAAGCTCAGATCGCGGAATTGTTTGGTGTAGATCGGTCAGTGATTACCAAGCACATCGCGAACGTATATGCTGAGGGCGAGCTAGCCACAGAAGCAACTAGTGCAAAAATTGCACAAGTTCGCCAGGAAGGCGGTCGAACGATTGAGCGGCAGATCGAGCACTACACGCTCGATATGGTGATATCGGTTGGCTACCGAGTCTCCTCCGCGCAAGCGACCCTCTTTCGCCGGTGGGCAACCGACAAGCTCGTTCAATTCGCAACTAAGGGCTTTGTCATTGACTCGGTTCGCCTCAAACAGCCCGAGAACTCGGATCGCTTAGCCGAGCTTCGCGAAATCATTCGGGACATCCGTTCCGATGAGGCGAATGTTTATCGGGAGCTTCGGCGTATCTGCGCCATGTGTCAGGACTACGATGGCGAATCCGAGCGCGCGCGTGATTTCTACAAGATGACCCAGGCCAAGATCGTTTATGCGGTTACGTCTCTTACGCCCGCAGGTGTGATTAAGTCTCGGGCCGACGCGAAGCAGCCAAATATGGGACTGACATCTTGGCCCAATGACAACATTCGCAAGCACGATGTGACGGTTTCTAAGAACTACTTCGGCGACGCTGAAATTAGAGAATTAAACCGTCTCACAACGATCCTCCTCGACATTTTCGAAGATCAGGCCGAGCTCGGTCGCCTCGTTATAATGGATGATGCGAAGCGCATTCTCGACGATCAGCTCCGGTCGCTTGGGCGTGTGGTTCTCTCTCATGGAGGAAGCATATCCAAGGCAGACGCCGACCGTCATGCCGAGCACCAGTACCAGCGCTATAGCGAGAAGAGGAAGGCGGAGCGCCAGATCGAAGCAGATCGCGCAATTACGGAGCTGAAGGCACAAAATAAGTCTTTGCCACGAAGCCCCCGCAGTTAGAGCATCGTTTACACCGAGAGGGGAAGACACACCCTTCACACGGGTGGGGTCGCACGGCTGGAGCATCGGTTTGTGGTACCGAGGGTCGCGGGTTCACCCGCGATTATTGCTGCTGCCTCGCCCGGTCATGCTCGGCCAACTTCGCGAAGGCCTTGATGATCATCTCTTGGCGCTCCTCGTCTGAGGACCAAGCAGGCTCGCCCATTGAGGTCCAACGCGCCGTATCCTCCTCGCTAAAGAAGCGCTCAAACCAGTTCTCTGTAAAGCTCGCGCCTCGCAAGAAATCCACTTTCTTGTCCGGTTCGTCACGGAACGGCACTGGGTGAGCAGGCCCAGCCCGGCAAATCCCGCCAGCTGGTAGTCTGGCATACTCACAGGCTACGACATCGGTGCACTCATCCACGAGCCACGCAAGCGCTTCGACATCCGGCGCGTAAAAGACGCCAACGAAATCCCTTGGGTTTGACGCGTTTGCCTTCAGTCGCACCACATAAGCGGGCATCGCTATCCTCCTAAGACAAGAATCGTCGGCTGATGATGATAGCTCGATCCAAGATAGCAAGTGCGCGCTACATTGCGGGTTCGAGTCCTGCCGGGCCCACCATCTCGGCAGGACACTGCATGGTTTACGAGATCGGCCATGGCCCTCTGGTGGGCGTCAAAGCGTGTCCAGGGCGCTGGCCTGCTCAGCAAGGGCATGGCAGTCGCTATGTAAGCTGGAGACCTGTTCGCTGACCTCGCCGCGCGTCAATGGGCGGCCAGCGCCGACGATTTGGCTTCTGATAATCTGCGCCGCTGTATGGCGACAGTTTGAAGGCAAGGTTGCGACGTCCTTGATAATATCGTCCTTCTGGGCCGTACGCGTTCCACTCCAGACAGAGATGATCCACATCATCACCAGCAATATGATGATTATGCCGCTGCCGATAACCGCTGCAAAAGTGCCCTGGTCCAATGTCCGGAGCTGACCCAATTTCATCTATCAATGCCTTTGTCGTTGCCTTGCTACTACAGGATGAACGGTCGCGACGATTGCCAAGTCTCTGGGTGGGCCATCGCTTTCCCGCAATTGATGACCTTACGGTCTTGGAATCAGCATCGCCTCGCGCCGCATAGTGATCGGGCGGCTTAACCCTTCCTGCTGCGGAGCGCTGCCTTCGGGAGGCAGGGCCGGAGGTCTGCGATTCCTGTGCTTACAGGGTGATTACACGAGCCATTTTTTCAACCGCGCGGCACCCGTCGAGACGCCCGCTAAGTTATTGATTTTGTTATGGTGGACGCACTTGGGCTCGAACCAAGGACCCGCTGATTAAGAGTTGGCCTAAGCGTCTGTTTATATTGAGTTATTTTGTTTCATTTCATAGTGTAAGACATTGGCATCGCGAATCTTGGCGTCGCAACCCGATCGGATCGATTTCAACGTCTAGCATCCAACCACATGCATCTGATGCCCCGCTGATACCCAACCGGAACACACCATATATCATCGGATCGGCTCGACCCACGCAGGGAGTTGCGCAGCAGAATATTTCACTCTTCCGTTTTCGCGCGACAGGAGAAAGCGGCGTCGCTTGGCGCTGTTGTCGATCAGGATCACGCGATCGGCGAGGTCGGCCGCGATGGTGAGGTTCGCGAGGCTTCTTCCGAACCTGCGGAGCAGATCAGGCAACGGCACGTTATGACCACCTTCCTCCACCCTGACCCGAACCCTCCCGATCGAGTGGCCCACGCTTTGCAGGCCGATATAGACGAGTGTCACCTTGAACCCTGCCGTCTTGGCGGATCGCATCAGGTCCAGTTCGCTGTGACCTGTCAGCGTCGTTTCGATCGCGAAGGTGCGTCGTTCTCCAAGCAACCGGCTACGTTCGGCAACGGCGATCCGACCGGCACGAAGGAGGCGCTCAGCCTCACTGCCAACACCGGGGAACGAGCGTGCGATGGCGTCCGGATTGACCACCGGGATGCGGCCGGAAACGTAGCGATCGACGATCGTCGTCTTGCCCGCGCCGTTAGGCCCGGCGAACACCCAAAGCTGCGGAGTCACGCCAGATCGCGAATGCGATGCTCGCCCTGGATGTCAAAGCGGACCAGCTCGCGACGGCCATCGGGATGTTCCTTGATGACCGTATCGCGTGGCGTATCGTCTTCACTGTAATAAATCGCCCGCCCAGCGGCGAGATGCGCACGCGCGACCGACCCGTCATCCTGTCGCAGAGCGGCTTCGAGGATCGGCCATAGATCGACGTCCACAGGAGTCGGCTTGATGAGACGGGTCGCCATTCGCTTGTCTATATCATCATGGTGACCAAACGTCACGGCTGGTGATTTCGGGAGGGTGGTTCAGCCATAGCGCGTGATCGTCTTTTCTCCTGACACGGCACCGCCGACCCGTTATGGGTAGCGGAACAAAGCAAGCCCTGTGGAGCATCATGGCATCTGCCTTCGCCGAGAAACGACAGGACACGCTAAACCGCTTCTACACGCGGACGGCGGTGGGGGAATTGTTGGTCGATCAGCTAGGCGACTTCGAGCCGCGCAATGTGCTGGACCTCGGCGCGGGTGAAGGTTCGTTGTCGGCGGCGGTCGTGGGTCGGTGGCAAGGCGTCGAAGCGGTCACCGTCGATCTCGATCCCGGCATTGTCGAGCAACTGCACCATTCGATCGAGGATGCGGGTGCAAAGCTGCATCGTCACCATGTACGCGACGTTTTGGACCCGATGCTTCCAGTCGGCCTGACGAACGACGGTCCATTTGATCTGGCCGTATGCAATCCGCCCTTCTTCCGCCCGTCATGGAACCGCGATTACGCCCGCATTCTCCAACAGGCCGATCTCGCGGATGCGTGCCCCTCGACTGCCGATGCTACGGCTGAAATCCTCTTCCTCGCGCAGAACCTTCGCATGGTGCGCGACGACGGCAAGATCGCGCTGATCGCCCCGGACGGCTTGCTGACGGGCTGGCGCACGACGGCCTTTCGCCGGGCGATCATGGATCGCCATGCGGTCGATTGCATCCTGCAACTCCCCAACCACTCTTTTCACGATACCGAAGCGCGGTGCTTCATCCTCATCATCACGAAGAACGCCGGTCCCTCCGATGCGATCAAGCTGCTGCGCTATGATGCGGATACGGGTCTGTCGGCTCCGATCATGGTCAGCCGGGAGGATGCCGAGGCGCGGATGGATTTCGACTTCCACGCGCATCGCGGCGACCATGCGGGGCGGCTCGCGACGCTTCGCCAACTCGGCGCGGAAATCAGGCGCGGCTCGCTGGATACCATTGCCCGCAAGGCCGCGACCTATCCTACATTCCATACGACCGACTATCGCGGCATCGAGAACGGATCGGTCGTGCTGGATATCGATCCCGGCCTGCCCGAAAACGAAAAGCTGATCGTTGCCGAAGCGGGCGACATCCTGATGGCCCGCGTCGATCGCAATTTGCACGAGAAGGTCGCGATCGTAGAAAGCGGCCGTGCCGCCGTGACGGATTGTATCTACCGTGTCCGCGTTCCGGCCGAGGTCCGCGCATCCGTGTTCGACGCATTGCGTTCGCCGGTTGGCACGGCGAGCTTGCGTGCAGCGACCAAGGGCGTCAGCGCGCGATTGCTGGGGAAGGCCGACCTGCTCGACCTGCCGCTCCGGCTTCCAGCCTAACGGTCGCGCCCGAAGAACTGCTCGAGAAACGACAGCGCCTGCCGCTTCTGCTCGACACTGGCGGCCTGCAGGATGGCGATGACGTTCACCTTGCCGGTCGCGCCATCCCAGAAGTTCTTCTTCATCACCTGATGCCGCCCGCACAGCGCTTGCCAATGCGTCGGGTCGGTCGGATCGGAGTTGGGATCGACCGAATGGGGCGTCGTATGGTCGGGCGTCAGCTTGACGGTGCCGCCGCCGATCGGATCGATCGCGCCTTCCTTCAGGCCGCAGAGCTGACCGTCCTCACGCCATTCGCAGGCGTTCTCGGCGCGCGCCATCACCTGTTTCCACGTCGCCGGTGTCGGGCGCACGCGCTTCGCCGCTGTCTCGCGCCGCTCGACATTGGCCAGCACATATTCCTCGGGCTTCAACGCCTTCCAGTCGCGCGCGGACAGGATCGTGTAGCCCTTGTCGGTGCGCAATTCGGATAGCCGCTGATGCCAATTCTCCGGCTCCTTGCCGGTGATAGGGTTGCGCGCAGCCGCGATGATCTGTTCGCGCGGGACGACGAGGCCGACGTTGTTCAGGAACAGGGCTTCGAGACGCGCGCTGACGGATTTCTGGTCGTACTTGCTGTCGTCTGCGCTGTAGATCTTTTCGGTCGGAATCATGCACCCGGTCCTCTGCGCGGCCATATGGACCGGCGCTGTCGGGATATGGGTAGCCATCGCTCCCATTGAGACAAGAGGCTATCGCGTTCCCAGCGATTGAAGGATCATGCAATTTCGTGAGGTCTGAAAACCGGAAAACAGTGTCGCGGCACTTGATGCGGGTCACGAACAGCAAGTCCGATCTAAACTACCCCCCGGTCATCGCCGGATCATAAGATGCGATGCAGATCATGTCAGGTCGAACTTTTCCATTCCATGCCGTCAACGACGGAGGTTTTCTTTGAGATAGCGGGGAATTGGTGATTATTAGCTCGTCGTCGAAAGGATGACGACGATGCGCAAGGTGATTACGAACCGACTGTTGGAAACCGTGAAACCGACCGCGAAGCGGCAGGATATACGCGATACGAGCTTCCCCGGCTTCAGCGTGCGGGTGACGTCCAGCGGGCGAAAGACCTTCTACCTCGCCTATCGCTGGGGCTTGGAACAGCGCCATCCGGCGCTTGGCGTCTATCCCATCGTGTCGCTCGCCAAGGCGCGGGAAAAAGCGGTCGAGATATTGCGGCTCGTCGATGACGGCGTGGACCCGCAGGCGCGACGACGCCGAGCGGTCACCGACGTGCAGGCAGCGGTCGCCGATTTCATCCGCAGTTATGCCAAGCCGCGCAACAAGAGCTGGCGCGAAGCGGAGCGCATCCTGATGCGTGAACTGGTCGTGCCCTATGGACCGCGCGATGTACGTTCGATCACGAAGGCCGATATTCTGGATGTGGTCGATGAGGCGAGCGAGCGCGGCGCACTGTATCAGGCGAACCGCATCCATGCCCACACGCGCAAGTTCCTGAACTGGTGCGCGCAACGCGGCATCATCGAAGCCAACCCGATCCTTGGCATCGCCGCACCGAGCCGCGAACGCGCCCGCGACAGGGTGCTGTCCGAAGATGAGATCGCCCGCATCGTCAAGGCGGCGACCGCCGAACCGTTTCCGTTTGGACCGTTCGTCTTGATGCTGCTCGCGACCGCCCAACGCCGGGGCGAACTCGCCGAAATGCGTTGGAGCCAGATCGACCGCGATGCCGCGCTATGGGAGATACCGGCGCACCTCGCCAAGAACGGCAAGCCGAATACGGTGCCGCTGTCGCCGTTCGCATTGCGCGCGCTCGACGCCGTGCCGCGGTTCGAGAATTGCGACCTGGTCTTTTGGCCGGTGATCCCGCGCGCGCGGCCCGCCAGCTTGCCGCGCTCAAAGCCAAGGTCGTGGGACACATTGCGCGGCTGGACGGGCTGTTTGCCGCCATCGGCGACGACAGCGCCGCCGAACTGAGCCGGTTGGCAGCCGTGAGTGAAGCGGCGCGGCAGGCGGCGCAGGCCGCGTCCGGCGCGCTGTTCGCGGGCGAACCACTCCCGCACATCGGCTCCGAAGTGTGGCAGTCGCTGTGGGAAAGCGCGCGGGCTTTTTCGGTCGAAGCGGCCTATCCGGAGCGGGATTTTCCCGTCACCGATGCCGGTAGCGTTTGCGTCCTGTGCCAGCAGGAGTTGTCCCCGCAAGCTACCAACCGCCTCAACCGCTTCGAGGCTTTCGTGCGCGACGACAGCCAGCAGCGGGCGGATACCGCGCGCACGGCCTATGAGGACGCCGTTGTGGCTTTCGCTCAAATGGACCTTACGCTGGTCGAGCTTGCCGTCATCGTGGCGACCATCCGTGACGATTTGCGTCAGGATGCGCTGGCAACCGAGGTCAGGCGCGCAGGCCTGCACGCCTTGTGGCGTCACCGTCAGATCAGCCGCCGCCATGCGGACCCCGCCGCCGTCATTGATGCTGAGCTGGTCGCTTTGCCGCATCAGGCGCTTGCCGACCAGGTGGCAGACCTCGAGGCGCGGGGCGAGGCGCTTGACGCCGAGGCCGGTTCGCCGGCGCGCGCCGCGTTGATCGCTGAGCGCACCGAGCTTGCCGATCGCCAATGGCTCAACGGCATCAAGGCCGACGTGCTGGCGCAGATCGAGCGGCTGAAACAGATCAAGGCACTTGAGATGGCTCAGCGCGACACCGCCACGAACCGTATCACCACCAAGAGCACGGAAATCGCGCAGGCACTGGTGACGGACGCGCTGCGCGCGCAGTTTGCGCGTGAGGTGGCGAGCTTGGAGATCGCCGGCCTTGCCGTGGAGCTGCGCCAGCAGAACAGCGTGCAGGGCGTGCCGCGCTTCAAGGTCGCGCTGACCCGCAAGCCCATGGCATCGGTCGGGCAGGTCTTGAGCGAGGGCGAGCATCGTTGCGTTGCCCTGGCCGCCTTCATGGCCGAACTCGCCACGACCGAGAACAAGTCCGGCATCGTCTTTGACGACCCCGTGTCGTCGCTTGACCACATGCACCGCGAAGCCGTCGCCAAGCGGCTGATTGCAGAGGCCGCGAACCGGCAGGTCATCGTGTTCACGCATGACCTTGCTTTCCTGTTCGAGCTGAATCGCGCCGCGGACGAGGCGCAGCCCAAGCCGCAGGTCGCCATCAGCTCCGTCAGTCGCGGTAGCGACAAGGCGGGTTTCTGTCGCAGCGAGCCGCCTTTCAAGGCGCGCCGCGTAACCGACATCACTACCAGCCTCACCAACCAGCTTGCCAACGAACGCTACCACTTCGATCAGGGCGATCAGGACAAATGGCGCGATACGGTGAAGTCGATTGCCGGATCGCTGCGCGACACGTGGGAAATCGCGGTGGAGGAGGCCGTTGGCCACGTCATCCGCCGTCTGTCCAACGAGGTCAAAACCCCCGGCTTGGTCAAGCTGACCGCGATCACGGTTGCCGACTGCGAAGCCATGCGTGACGGGTTTGGGCGTTGCTCCGAGTTATTGCATAGCGTTGCTCCAGCCTTGAACCGTCCCCTGCCGCAGCCAGACATCCTCGCTGCGGAAATTGCGGCCTTATCATCATGGACGGACGATCTTCGCCAACGACAAAATGCTGCGAAGCTCCCTTGATTTGACAGGACGTAAGGGTTCTGCGCTGGCCTTCAGGCAACCCGCTCTATTCGCTGCGCGAACCGGGCCTGTAGTCCCGGCCCATTCGGGTGACGATCGGGAGCGTAAGGAGGAAGGGGGCCATAGATTGAGCGGGACTTCTTAAGGACGCGCTCTGTCCCGCGCTGCGCGCTCCTAAGGGCGCGACGTTCTTGTGCTGACCCGCTGGCGCTCTCGCCTCTCTCCTTACCGGGCGGGCGACGGTCTCGCGCTCGCTTCGAGCTGCGGCGCTGCACTGCGCGCAACAGATTTGTCGCGCGCTCGGCTCGCCGCCACGCCGCCGGCCGCGACGCGCCGTTGCGAGGGCGCCGTCTTTGTGCCGCTTGCGCGGCTGAGGGAGGCTGCCGCCTCCGTTGCCGATCGCATGGGAACGCCAAGGGCTTTGCCCTCTCGTTCCCAAAGCAGAATAGCCGCCCCCGTGTGGCGGTCGCTGCGCGCCCGCTGGCCCGCGCCAGGGCGCCGATTCGGCTTTCCCTCCCCCTCCCATCCTCGCCGGAAGGCAGGCCGCATGCCGCAGGCAGTGCGGCTTTCAGCCGAAGGAAGGGTTGGGCAGATGGACGACTTGCTCTTGCAGTATCGCGCCTGCGGAGCGGAGTGCCGCGACGATTATCTGCGTCAGGTGGCGCATGACAATGGTTTGCCGCTGGCGTGGGTTCGCAGAATTGCCGACCGGCTTGGTGAGCGCGAGGACTTCGGCGCGCTGGTCCTGATTTGCGAGACGCGCCAGCTTCAAGGCGCTGCGGAATGTCAGACGTGGGAATCGGTGGGCAATTCCGAGACGCCCTCGGATACTCGGCGTGAAAAAATTTTCGCTACCTAGACTGCTACCTACAGTGAAACAGCAGAAGCAGCACCGGCTGCCACAACCCGTAAGGTATTGTTTTTACGAGAAAAAGTGGTGGACGCACTAGGGCTCGAACCTAGGACCCGCTGATTAAGAGTCAGCTGCTCTACCAACTGAGCTATGCGTCCATGCCTGTGAAGGCGCGCAGATCGGGCCGTGCCCGTTTGCGAGCGGCGGCCATTAGCGGCGGGGGGCGCTGCTGTAAACCGATTCGCGCGGGAAATCTTAGCCGCGCCGCTCCCGCCCGCGATCGATCGCCATCAGCAGGCCTAGGCAGATCAGCACCGTCAGCATCGCCGATCCGCCGAACGAGACCAATGGCAGCGGGATGCCTACCACCGGGGCGAGGCCCATAACCATCGCCAGATTGATCGCGACATAGAAGAAGATCGTCGTCGTCAGCCCCGCGGCGGTCAGCCGGCCGAAGCGCGTCCTGGCGCGGCTGGCGACGCCCATCCCCCACCAGATCACCAGCAGATAGGCAAAGATGATGCCGATGCCGCCGACCAGCCCCCATTCCTCGGCCATCGTCGCGAAGACGAAATCGGTATGGCCTTCGGGCAGATAATCGAGATGGCTCTGCGTGCCGGCGAGGAAGCCCTTGCCGGTCAAGCCGCCCGATCCGATCGCGATCTTCGATTGGATGATGTGATAGCCCGCGCCCTGCGGATCGCTTTCGGGATTGAGGAAGATCTCGATCCGCTTGCGCTGATAATCGTGCATCATGCGCAGCGCGACGGGCACCAGCGCGGCGACGGCGGCGATCCCCACCGCGAACAGCCGCTTGGGAATGCCCGCCAGGAACATCACGACCATGCCGCCGAACGCGATCATCAGCGCGGTGCCGAGATCGGGCTGCACCATCACGAGCGCGAAGGGCACCCCAATCAGCATGGCGGCGGGCCACACCGCCGACCAGGCGCGGATCTCACCTACGGGCAGCAAATCGTAGAAGCGCGCCAGCGCCAGCACGATGCCGATCTTCATGAATTCGGACGGCTGGAGCCGGATGACCTTGATATCCAGCCAGCGCCGGCTGCCGCCGCCGACCGCGCCCAGCGCCTCGACCCCGACCAGCAGGATCACCAGCCCGAAATACAGGGGCCAAGCGATCGCCTTAATCTGCTCCTCACGGAAGCGCGACAGCCAGATCGCGCCGCCCAGGAACAGCAGGAAATGCCACGCCTGCGAAAAGGCCCAGGGGCGCACATTGCCGTTGGCGGCAGAATAGAGCACGACCAGCCCGAATCCGCAGATGCCGGTGATCAGCAGCAGCATGCCCCAGGGCAGGCGCGCCAAGGTGGTGGGAACGATCCCGCGGCTCAATCCGGCACCTCACCATTGCTGTCCGCCTCGGGCGCCTCCTGCTGCGGCGTCGGCGAGCTGTCGTGATCGGCATTCCAGCGTTCGGCCTGTGCGGCCATGCGGGTGCGGATATCGCCGCCCCAGCCCTGCTCCAGCGCCGCCAGCGTCGTCTGGGCGCGATCTGGCGCGTAGAGGAAGGTCATGATGTCCCGCGCCACCTGCGCTGCGGCGGCGCCATGCGCGCCATGCTCCAGGCTGACGGCGATGGCATAGCGCGGCTCCAGCGCGGGCGCGAAGCCGATGAAATGGCCGTGATCGCGATATTTCCACGGCTGGAGCATGGTGTTGGTGCGGCCCGCGGCGCGATCGGCCATGGTGATCCGGCGGACCTGCGCGCTGCCGGTCTTGCCCGCCATCTCGACGCCCGGCACCTGCAGCCGGGCGCTGCCCGCGGTGCCCGCGCCGCCGCTGTTGATCACGTCGCGCATCGCGGCATGGACCAGTGCCAATTGCTCATCGGTGAGGCCGAGGCCGCCGCCCTGCGGGCCGTAGCGGCGGTTGGCGATCAAGCGCGGCTCCAGCGCCTTGCCGCTGGCGATACGGCTGGCCATCACGGCCAGCTCCAGCGGCTTGATCAGGAAGTAGCCCTGGCCAATCGAAGCGTTGACCGTATCCGCCTGCGTCCAGGGATGCTTGTAGCGCGCCAGCTTCCACGCACTGTCCGGCACCAGCCCGGACCGCTGCCCGGTCAGCGGCAGCGGATAATGCTGCGCCAGGCCCATCGCGCGCGCCATCGGCGCCAGCCGATCGATGCCGAGCCGGCGCCCCATTGTCCAGAAATAGACGTCGCAGCTTTGCTGGATCGCGCGGTGCATATCGATCGGGCCATGCCCGCTGTGCCGCCAGCAATGGAACAGGCCGTTGCCAACGCGGAGCACGCCCGAGCAATTGACCCGCTCCTGCGGATCGAAGCCGGCCTGTAGCAGCGCCAGCGCGACCATCGGCTTGACCGTCGAACCCGGCGGATAGAGCGCCTGCACCACCTTGTTCTGCAGCGGCGTATGATCGTCGGCCGAGAGCATCGCATATTCGGCCTTGCTGATGCCGTCGGCAAAGCTCGCCGGATCATAGGCGGGCATCGAGACCATCGCCAGAATATTGCCGTGGACGGTATCGATCACCACTGCCGATCCGCTGTTGGTGCCCAGCCGGCGTGCGGCATATTCCTGCAGCGGCGCATCGATGGTGAGCTTCAGCGTATGGCCCATTTCCTCAGGCCGGGTGGTGAGATCGGCGACGAGCTTGCCGTGTGCGGTCACCTCGGTGCGCTTGGCGCCGGGACGGCCGCGCAGCCACGGCTCCATCACCTTCTCGATCCCCTCCTTGCCGATCTTGAAGCCGGGGGTGATCAGCAGGGGATCATGGGTGCGCTGATAATCCTCGATTGCCGCCGGCCCGACATAGCCGACGAGGTGACCGACCGCCGCGCCGGCAGGATAAGCGCGCGCATAGCCCGATGAGGGTGCGACGCCGGGCAGATCGAGCTGGCGTACGCTGATCGCAGCGAATTTCTCATAGGGCACATCCTCGGCGACGGGCACCGGCTGGTAGCCCGGCGATCGATCGAGCGCGTCCTTGATCCGCTGAACGTCGTCCCGATCGAGATTCAGGATCGCGCGCAGCTCATCGATCACCTGATCGGGATCCTGCAGTCGATCGGGGATCAGATCGACGCGGAAGTTGGTGCGGTTGATCGCAATCGGCAGTCCGTTGCGATCCACAATCCAGCCGCGCCGAGGCGGAATCAGCTGGCTCTGGACGCGATTGCTCTCGGCGAGCTTGTCGTATTTGTCCTTTTGCGCGATCGCGAGCCACGCCATCCGCCCGGCGAGCAACGCGCCAATGCCGAATTGCCCGGCCCCCAGCACCATCGCGCGCCGCGTGAAGCTATAGGCCAATGCCTGCTCGGTGATGATCCGGCTTCGGCCCAGGAGGTTCATCAGCGCGAATTAGCAGCCCGTTCCCCCAGCCGCCAGCGGTCCATCACGGCGACAAGCCGCATTACGCCCGGAAAACAGAGGATCGACAGCAGCAATTGCGGCACGATGAGCCAGATCGGCCCCGCTCCTCCCGCCAGAAAAGCCAAACCCCAGGCGCCGATGACGCAGAAGGCGATCGCGCCGATTGCCAGCCGCCAGCTCAGCCAGACATCGCGCCAGACCACGCGCTGCTCGGCAATCTCGATCGCAAGGAAAGCGATGGTCCACAAAGTCATCGCGGTGCCGAGGGGCGCGCCGCCGATCAGATCGTCGATCAGCCCCAGCGGCAGCGCCATCCATGCGCCCCACATCTCCGGCCGCAGCAACCGCCAGGCGAGCGCCACCAGGAGCCCGAACGGCGGCACTACGGGAACCTGCACGACAATCGGCGTGAGCGCCACCGCAGAGCCCAAAGCGGTCGTCGCGATCGGCACGATCCATAGCCGCGCGGGCATGCGATCGGCCTCATATTCGTAGCCGACGGCCATCAGTGCGCGCCGACCGGGGGCGGGGGTGGCGGCGCCACCGCGACTTCGGGCAGCACCATCGCCACGTCGAGCGTCGCCGGATCGGCGAGGCCGCGCGCGGCGGCGACTTCACCGCTCACCGTGGTGACGACCGCCACGGGCAGGCCTTCGTGGAAGACGCCGCCGGTGCCCGATGTGGCGAGCAGATCGCCGCGGCGGAACGGCTGCGCGCCGATCGTCGTCGCGCGCACGTCGAGCCCGCCATCGCCCCGGCCGACGATCAGCGCCGGCTGGCCGGTGCGCACGACGCGAACAGGCACGGTCGATCCGCCATCGGTGATCAGCTGGACGCGCGCATAGCCATGCCCTGCTTCGGCGATGCGGCCGATCAGGCCGTCTGGGCCGCGCACCGGCTGACCCGCCCGCACGCCCTCACCACTGCCCGCCGCCAGCGTCGCATAGCGCCGCTGCCCGCTGGTGTTGGACCCGACGATCCGCGCGACCACGACCGGCTGGCCGCCATCACCGACGATCTTGAGCAGCCGCCGCAGGCGATGATTGTCGGCACTGTCGATTTGCGCCTGGATGAGCGCGCGGCGTGCCTCGGCAAGTTGGCGCTCCAGCTCCGCATTGTGCGCGCCCGCACGCCAATAATCGCCGATCGTGCCACCCACCCGATCGCCGCCGCGCGCCACCACGCGGGTTGCGGACGAGAAAGGCGCGGTCAGATCGAGCGCCAGTCCGCGAATGCCCTGAAATGCCAGCGGATCGAACCGCGCGACGAGCAACAGCCCGAGCCCAAGGACGATTCCCGCAGCGGCGGCGACATAGCCGAAGAACAGGCTGTTCGATGCGCGGCGGGAAAAGCCGCGGTCGCGGTGGCGGGGTGGCGCCATGCGCGCGCGTCTCTTACCGCTTGCCCTGAGCCTGTCGAAGGGCCGTACTGCCTTGTCCGTCGCCCGGATAAGAAGAACGGTGCTTCGACACGCTCGGCACGAACGGTCTTGGGGTTCGGGCGGGATGCATGGCCCGCCTATCCATCAAGCGGTATGCAGCACGCCGCGGAACATCGGATCTTCGAGCGCGCGCCCCGTACCCAATGCCACGCAGGTCAGCGGATTTTCCGCGATCGTCACCGGCAGGCCCGTCGCCTCGCGCAGCACATCGTCGATCCCTGCCAACAGCGCGCCGCCGCCCGTCACGACAATGCCCTGATCGACGATGTCGGCGGCCAACTCCGGCGCAGTATTCTCCAGCGCCATCCGCACGCCCTCGACGATCGCCGACACCGGCTCGCTCAGCGCCTCGGCGATCTGCGCCTGGGTGATCTCGATCTCCTTGGGCACGCCGTTGACCAGATCGCGGCCCTTGATGTGAATGCGTTCGCCGACGCCATCGGCAGGCATCTTGGCGATGCCATGCTGCTGCTTGATCCGCTCGGCGGTCGCCTCGCCGATCAGCAGATTGTGGTTGCGGCGCACATAGGAGCCGATCGCCTCGTCCATCTTGTCGCCGCCGACGCGGACGCTGGTGGTGTAGGCTAACCCGCGCAGCGAGAGCACCGCCACTTCGGTGGTGCCGCCGCCGATATCGACCACCATCGATCCGATCGCCTCGGTCACCGGCATATCGGCGCCGATTGCCGCCGCCATCGGCTCCTCGATCAGCCACACCTGGCTGGCACCCGCGTTGCTCGCGGCGTCCCGAATCGCGCGGCGCTCGACCTTGGTCGATCCCGAGGGTACGCAGATGATGATCTCGGGCCAGCGCGGAAAGCGGCGCTTGCCGTGGACCTTGTGAATGAAGTGCTTGATCATCTGCTCGGCGACATCGATGTCGGCGATCACGCCGTCACGCAGCGGGCGGATGACCTCCATATTCTCCGGCGTCTTGCCCATCATCATCTTGGCATCGTCGCCCACCGCGCGGACCTTCTTGACGCCGTTGACGGTCTCGATCGCCACCACCGATGGTTCATCGAGCACGATGCCGCGCCCCCGCACGTAGACGAGCGTGTTGGCGGTGCCGAGGTCGATCGCCATGTCGTGCGACATGAATTTGAGCCAGCGAAACAAGGGGCAAATTCCATTACATGAAGAGCGTTGCGCCGCCACGCCGGAAACGGTGGATAAGGGCGTGTCACCGGGTCGCGGAAGCCCTGCGATTGGGCTAGACGGGGGCTACATGTCAATACGCCGGCTCCCCGAGCATCTTGTCAACCGCATCGCCGCGGGCGAGGTGGTCGAGCGCCCGGCGAGCGCGCTCAAGGAACTGGTCGAGAATGCGATCGACGCGGGGGCGGCGACCATCCTGATCCGTCTTTCCGAAGGGGGAATCGCCGGCATCGAGGTGATCGACGACGGCTGCGGGATGAGCCCGCCCGATATGGCGCTGGCACTGGAACGGCACGCCACCTCCAAGCTGCCCGACGATGCCATCGATGCGGTCGAGACGCTCGGTTTTCGGGGCGAAGCGCTGCCCTCGATCGCCAGCGTCGCGCGGCTGACGATCGAAAGCCGGGCTCGGGGGGCGGAGGGCTGGCGGCGGACGGTGGATAATGGCCAGCTGATCGAGGAAGGCCCCGCCGCGTTGCCGCCTGGCACGCGGATCAAGGTGGAAAGCCTGTTCGCCCGCGTCCCCGCCCGCCAGAAATTCCTCCGCAGCCCGCGCGCCGAATTCGGGGCGTGCATGGATGTGGTCAAGCGGCTGGCGATGGCGCGGCCCGAGATCGGCTTCACGCTGGAGCATGACGGCCGCCGCAGCCTCGCGGTTCAGCCCGAGAGCCAGGCGGCGCGGGTGGCGGCGCTGACGGACCGTGAGCTGGTGCGCAATTCTGTCGCGATCGATCATTTGCGGGGCGAGGTGCGGCTCGGCGGCGTCGCGGGTTTGCCGACGTTCAGCCGGGGCGTTGCCGATCATCAGTTCCTGTTCGTCAACGGTCGGCCGGTGAAGGATCGGCTGCTGATCGGTTCGGTGCGCGCGGCCTATCAGGATCTGCTGGCGCGCGATCGCCATCCGATCGTGGCCTTGTTCGTGGATCTGCCGACCAGCGAGGTGGACGTTAACGTGCATCCGGCGAAGACCGAGGTGCGGTTCAGGGAGCCTGCGCTGGTGCGGGGGTTGATCGTTGGCGGGTTGCGAGCCGCGCTGGATGCGGCGGGCCATAGAAGTGCCCAGCCGGTCAGCGCGGGCGCGCTAGGAGCGTGGCAACAAAGCCCCTTCCCTTTAGGAGTGCCGGGTCGGTCAGGCTCCCAGCCTGACCTGAATAGCCCGGGGGGCTATTCACCCGGCGCTGGGTTAGGGTGGGGGAGTCTACGCCCCGTACCGAACTACCCCGCCTATTCACCGGCGTCCCCCAACCCCTCCCTTGAAGCGGAGGGGCTTCAAGGTTCAGTCTGGGACCGCGTCACGGCTTTCGCGCTTCCCTCAGGCCGCGCCTCCCCCGCCCATGAAACGCCCAGCCCCCAGCACCCGCTCGGCATCGCCCGCGGCCAGATCGCCAATACCTATATCGTCGCTGAGGCCTCCGATGGTCTCGTCCTCGTCGATCAGCACGCCGCGCACGAACGCCTCGTCCTCGAACGCATGCGCCGCGCAATGGCGGATGGTGGGGTAAAGACGCAGGCGTTGCTCCTCCCCGAAGTCGTCGAGCTGGAAGAGACCGCCTGCGATCGCCTCGAAACCCGCGCCCCCGAACTCGCTGAAATGGGCCTCGAGCTCGAACGCTTTGGGCCGCGCGCGATGCTCATCCGCGCCGTGCCCGCGCTACTCGGCCAAAGTGAGGTTCAGGGCCTCGTCACCGATCTCGCTGACGAGCTCGCCGCCTATGACGAGGCGCTAAGCCTCAGGGAACGCCTCGATCATGTCGCCGCGACCATGGCCTGTCATGGCTCGGTCCGCGCCGGCCGCACGCTCTCGGTGCCCGAGATGAACGCTCTACTCCGCGAAATGGAGGTCACCCCGCACTCCGGCCAATGCAATCACGGCCGCCCCACCTGGATCAAACTCGCCCACACCGACATCGAGAAACTGTTCGGACGGAAGTAGTTAGCAGCAGAGACGAAGCCGCTGATGCGGAGCATGTGAGACCACGTCGCACGATCGGGATCTCGCTCTGCGCTCGTTTGAAGAGCTATGCGAAGGTAACACGAGGATGCTTGCGCCGCAGAGCGCCACCCATCATTCCGAACCCACCGATAACCATCGCCCAGGTGGGCGCTTCGGGCACAGCCGCGGCCGCTGATGTAAAGGTTGGCGCCGTCTGATTATTTGCAATCGCAAACTCCAAGTCGTTTTTATTGAAATAATCGAGTCCATTGAACCCGTTGGTACTTAGATCAACATACGTCTGCCCGAAAGAATTGATAAAAGAAGAGCCGAACGCTGCCGAGGAGACGGTGCCATTCTCCGTAACGGTGAAACTGTTGGTTTGCGCGGTAAGGGCATAATTGCGGCTTGGCGTAAGGAGAATATGAGAATTGGTCGAGGTCAGTATGAACACGCTGCTTGCCGCGACATTCGTTCCGAAGGTGTTGAACACGAGTTGCCCGGTGACCGTGCCCGGAGCGCCCGAGTCGCCCGAAAAGCTGAAATTCACTATGATTGCAGCGGCATCCGCCCGTGCCGCGATAGCGCACACGCTCAAGGCGGCCAGCATCGCCGACTTTTCGAAACCCTTTTTCACGCATTCCCCCTAAAGCAAAGATGATCGCTGCCCCCGCGGCGCATCTGGAATCAGCTATTATCACAGTCCACCTGCTTGTCGATATTTTTATTTCGACTATTCGTAGTTTTTGATGGCAAGTGGGCGATCATTTTGATATATATAGCGTCATTTCTTTCCCGTTATGGTGGGACACCACGCCAGGTGGGCGGCGGGCAATGCCATTAGACGCCAAAACGGCGGCCCGGCACTCGCCGAACCGCCGTCCAGGCATCAACAATGAGACTATTCGTCGCGCGTGTTGAACCCCCCGGCGAGATTGCCTGCCGAACCGAAGTCGGTCTGGCCGCCTTGTGCGCCCATGCCGCCCGAGTGGCTGGCGGCATTATCGTCTACAGCGTTGCCGAAACTCTTGCGCTTCTCATATTCAATCCGCTGCGCCTCGGTCATCGCTTCCACCGCCTCTGGCAGCTCCTGATTGATGCCGCCCTGGCGGAAAAGCCGCTCGTCAGGCTCGCCGAACGACCCGGGCGCGCGGCCCTCGGCCTTATCAAGATCGAGTGCCTGATTGTCGGTAGGAAGATCGCTGTCAGCCATGATGGACTCCTCTCAAAAGCAACGGAAACATTGGGATCGGTCAACGAGCGGCGCGCTTCGCCCGTTCCCTCGGACTTGCGTCCGGCCATGGGATCGCCCAGGGGCTGCGGCCAGTTCCGTGGAGGCGCCCATGTTCCGCAAGCTCGATGATATGATCTCGGTCGCTGGCCAGATCACGCCTGCCGATGTCGCGGACGCCGCGGCGCAGGGTTTCACGACGATCATCAACAATCGGCCCGAAGGCGAATCGCCCGATCAGCCGCGGGGCGCGGAGATCGCCGCCGCCGCGGCTTCGGCGGGGCTGGGCTATACCGCGATCCCCGTGGATCATTCGGGCTTCAATCAGGGCCAGATCGATGCGATGGCCGCCGCACTCCAGCAAGCGCCGGGGCCGGTGCTCGCCTTCTGCCGATCGGGCACGCGATCGACCTATCTGTGGGCGCTGGCGAGCGCGAAAACCGGCGCTCCGGCGGACGAGCTGGTCGAAAAGGCCGCCGCGCAGGGCTACGATCTGAGCCCGCTGCGATCGATGCTCGGCTAACCGCCCAATGTGCTCCGGCGCAGGCCGGAGCGATGCGGCAAGCGATGCGCCCGACGCTCCGGCCTGCGCCGGAGCAAGGCAGTTCGATGGATCGACTTACGTGCTCGCCGGGCCAATAGGCCCGCAAGCGCGACCGCGCGCCCGGATCGGCCACAGGCCGGGAGGAGAGCCAAGCGGGCGGATGCCCGTGTTGAAGCCCTGCATCATCCGCTGGATCGGCGCTTCCACGGCGGGATCGCCCGCGATGGCGGCGGATGCCGCGAACGATCCCACCAGCGCGCCCAAAATCATCAACAGCTTCATCATCGTCTCCCCTTTGTTGGGCACAGGCTACCAGCCACGCCGTCCGCCGCAAGCGCCGCGCGCGGCTTTGCGCCAGCGCCGCCTTTCTGTAACGATGCCGTCCATGCTGAGATCGATCATCGCCGCCGGTCTACTGCTCGCCGCGCCTGCTCTCTCGCAAAATCTGACGCCGGCCGAGACCGCGCAGGTCGACAAGATCGTCACGGACGGTCTCGCCGCTACCGAAACCCCCGCGGCGGCCATTGCGATCGTGCGCGGCGGTCAGATCGTCTTCGCCAAGACCTATGGCAAGCCGTCCGCGACGATGGCGGCGGGCACGCCGGACACGCCGTTCCAGATCGCCTCCAATTCCAAGCAATTCACCGCCGCCGCGATGCTGTTGCTCGCCGACGAGCATAAGCTCAGCCTGGACGACACCGTCGGCAAATATCTGTCCGGCATCAGCGGCGGCGATACGATCACGATCCGCCAATTGCTCAGCCACACCAGCGGCATCCAGGATTACTGGCCGCAGGATTACAGCTTCGCCGACATGGCGCATCCGGTGACGCCGCAGGCGATCGTCGATCGCTGGGCGAAGAAGCCGCTCGATTTCGCGCCGGGCACGCAGTGGCAATATTCGAACACCGGCTTCGTCGTCGCCGGCATGATCGTCGAGAAGGTCTCAGGAGTGCCGCTGCTCGACTTTCTGAACGCGCGGATTTTCAAACCGCTGGGCATCACCGCCTACGATCAGGATCTGGCCGTGGGGAAGGGCTTTCCGCAAGGCTATGGCCGCGCCGCGCTCGGCCCGGTGCGGGTGGTGGAGCCCGCCGCGCACGGCTGGCTCTACGCCGCCGGCGAGCTTTCCCTGAGCGCGCGCGATTTCGCCAAATGGGACGTGGCGCGGATCAACCGGACCGTCCTGACGCCCGCCGATTGGGCGGCGCAGGAAACCGAGATCAAGCTGAGCGACGGCAAGGGCACTGGCTATGGCCTGGGCGTCGACGTCGGCAGCAAGGATGGCCTGCGCTTCGTGAAGCATGATGGCGAGGCGGTCGGCTTCCTCTCCGAAAACGTCGTTTATCCCGATCAGAAGGCGGCGATCGTGGTGCTGACCAATAGCTGGTCCGGCAACGCCTACACCGCGATCAGCGCCGCGCTGACCAAGCTGCTGGTGCCCGATGCCGCCGACGCCCGCGCGCTGACCCGCGCTCGTCTGCTCTACGATCAATTGCGCCGCGGCACCCTCGATCGCAGCCAGCTTACTTCCAACGCCGCTTATTATTTCACGCAGACCGTGACCGGCGATTACCACGATAGTCTGAGCAAGCTTGGCGACCCCATCGACTTCAAGCAGAGCGGGGAGACCAAGCTGCGCGGCGGCTTCGTCATCCGGGAATATGATATCCGCTATCCTGGCCGCACGCTCGCGCTCAGCACCTTCCTCGAACCCGGCGACACTGGCCGGTTCGAGCAATTCCTCGTCGATCCGAAAGAGCCATGACCGATTTCTCCGCTTTGCTTCAGGCCGATCGCGGCCAGCCCGCGCGTGCGGTCCACCGCGTCACCAAGGCGGGGTTCGGCGATTGGCTGAAGGATCAGCCGGGCAGCGTCCGTGCCCTGCTCGCCGCCGCCAGGTTCGAGGGCGAGGCGGGCACGCATGCCATCCTGCCCGGCAAGGGCGCGGAGGATTGGGCGGTGGTGGCGGGGACCGAGGAGGTGCTCGGCCCCTGGTCGCTCGCCGGGCTTGCCGGGAAACTGCCCGAGGGCAGCTATCGGCTGGCCGAGGGCGCGCCGGGGGATGGCGCGTTGGGCTGGCTGCTCGCGCAACACCGCTTCGATCGCTACCGCCGGGAGCCCAAGCCCAACCCGCCGCGCATCCTGCTGACCGACGAGGCCGCCCGGATCGACGAGACCGTGCGGATCGCGCGCGCGGTCGCGCTGGTCCGCGATCTGGTCGATACGCCGAGCGCCGATCTCGGCCCGGTCGAGCTGTATCGGATCGTCGAACAGATCGGCGCTGCTGAGAGCGCGACCGTCCGCAGCACGCAGGGCGAGGATTTGGCCGAGGGCTATCCGATGATCCACGCGGTCGGCCGCGCCGCCGCGCACCATCGCCAGCCGCGGCTGATCGAGCTGGAATGGGGCAATCCCAAGCATCCGCGCATCGCGATCGTCGGCAAGGGTATCTGCTTCGATTCGGGCGGACTCGATATCAAGCCTTCGTCGGGCATGCTGCTGATGAAGAAGGATATGGGCGGTGCCGCGCATGCGCTGGCATTGGCGCAATTGGTTATGAGTGCGCGGCTGCCGGTGCGGCTGCATCTGCTGATTCCGGCGGCCGAGAATGCCATCTCCGCCGATGCCTTCCGCCCCGGCGACGTGCTGGCGAGCCGCAAGGGGCTGCATGTCGAGATCGGCAACACCGATGCCGAAGGGCGGCTGGTGCTCGGTGATGCGCTGACCCGGGCGTGCGAGGAGGAGGCGCTGGCGCTGATCCTCGATTTCGCGACCCTGACCGGCGCCGCGCGCGTCGCGCTCGGCCCCGATCTGCCCGCTTTGTTCGCCAACGACGATGCGCTGGCCGACGATCTGGCGAAAGCGGGCTCTGCTGCCGGCGATCCGCTTTGGCGGCTGCCGCTATGGCAGCCCTATGCCGATATGCTCAAATCGGAGCTGGCCGACGTCAATAACTCCGGCACGGGCGGCTTCGCGGGATCGATCACCGCCGCACTTTTTCTCGAAAAGTTCGTCGCGCCGGGCATAGCCTGGGCGCACCTGGATACCTTCGCATGGAACCCCGCCGGCAAGCCCGGCCGGCCCAAAGGCGGCGAGGCATTGGGCCTCCGCGCCGCCTGGGCGATGCTCAAAACGCGCTACGGACCAGCCTGACGGCGCAAATTGAATCGCCCCGGATGAATCGGGGATGAAACGATCCGGCCTCTTCTGTGTTCTCTTATCCGTCGGGGGATGTGAGAGAGGTTCGGGAGCGTTCTCCTATGTTGCACGATACGACGCTCTCCGGCTGGATGTCGACGCTCGTAGGCTACGTGCGTTCAGGCCGGCCGGATTTGACCAATCGCCAGATGGCGCTGCTTTTGCTCGTCTATCTCACCAGCGGACCGCATACGGTACGCGGCCTGGCGCAATCGCTGGGCGTTTCCAAACCGGTGGTCACGCGCGCCTTGAATACCCTGGGCGCGCTCGGCTATCTCAAACGCGAACGCGACGAGACGGATCGCCGCAATATCTTCATCGCGCACACCGATATGGGAGCGAAATTCCTTGAAGGCTTCGGTGAGCTGATCGATGGCGACGACCACCCAACAGGGGCCCACCTCAAGCGCGCCATGGCCTGAGCATTTCCGGCTGACGGGGCCGAGCCAGCGCCCAGATCCACGTACTCACGCTTATCGCCGGGACATTGCCGATGTCGCGTTGGCGGGCATGCTTTTTGCGCCCCATTTCGCCCGCGCGGTCGAATGCCATGTGGCGAGCGATTCGGTTATGGTTCTGAGCGAGCCGAGTGCCGAGGCGCGGGCGGTATCGCAATTGCTGCGCGGCGAAGGCTTCGCGCTGCTCGATCTTTCCGGCGACTGGGCCTGGGGTCGCTGCCTGCATGACGATTATGTCGGCTATATCCCCCGCGCCACGCTCGATGCGATCGCCGAACCCACCTTCCGGGTTTGCGCGCCGAGCGCGCTGGTTTTCGCGGGCCCCGACATCAAGACGCCGATCGTCGGCCAATGGCCGCTCGGAACGCGCTTTAGCGGCGCGATCGAAGGCACGTTCATCGCCACCGAGAACGGCTACGTCCACGCGCGCCATGCCGAACCCCTACAAGCCAAGGCCGATGATTTCGTGGCGGTTGCGGAGCGGCTGATCGGCCAGCCCTATCGCTGGGGTGGGCGCGGCGCAGGGGGCATTGACTGCTCCGGGCTGGTTCAGGTGGCGCTGGGCTTCTCGGGCGTCGCGACGCCGCGCGACAGCGATCAGCAGCGCGCGCTCGGTGAGGAACTGGCCGCCGATGCGCCGCTTCGGCGCGGCGACCTCATCTTCTTCCCCGGCCATGTCGGCATCATGACCGATGCAGCGACGCTGCTGCACGCCAACGCCTTCTGGATGGCAGTCACCAGGGAGCCGCTGGCCGACGTCGTCACGCGGCTGCTTCCGGACTATGCGGAGCCGATTCTCGCGCGTAGGCGGCTCGCATGACCAAGGTGTTCATCGATGGCGGCGCCGGCACCACCGGGCTGGAAATCCGCGAGCGGCTGGCGGGACGCGGCGACATAACGCTCATCCAGCTGCCCGAAGAGCGGCGCAAGGACGCAGCCGCGCGCGCCGAGGCGCTCAACGCCGCCGATGTCGTCATCCTCTGCCTGCCCGATGACGCGGCGCGCGAGGCGGTGGCGCTGATCGAGAACGATCATACCCGGGTGATCGACGCCTCCACCGCGCACCGCACCGCGCCGGGCTGGGTTTACGGTTTTCCCGAGCTGGAGCCGGGCGGGCGTGAGGCGGTCAGCAGCGCCCGGCGGGTCTCGAACCCCGGCTGCTATCCCACCGGCTTCCTCGCGCTGGTGCGGCCGGTGGTGCGTGAAGGGCTGCTCCAGCCCGAGGCCTTGCTCTCGGTCAACGCCGTTTCGGGTTACTCGGGCGGTGGCAAAGGGCTGATCGCGCGCTACGAAGACAAAGAGGATCCCGATCATACCGAGACCGCGTTCCGCGCCTATGGCCTCGGCCTCGGCCACAAGCATGTCATGGAAATGCAGGCGCATTCCGGTCTCGCGCATGCGCCGATCTTCTTCCCCTCGGTGGTGAATACCTATCGGGGAATGATCACGGAAGTGCCGATCCACCTGTCGCAGGCAGGCGGCAGCGTTGCCGCGCTGCGCGATTGCCTGATCGCCGCTTACGAGGGTGCGACGACCGTGACGGTCAATGCGGACACGCACGCCGAGCTGTTCGTCGAACGGCAGGCGGGCACCGATCGGCTGGAGCTGTTCGTGTTCGGCGACGATCGCCATGGCCAAGCCCGGCTGATCGCGGCGCTCGACAATCTCGGCAAGGGCGCCGCCGGCGCGGCGGTGCAGAGCCTCAACCTGATGGCGGGCCTGCCCGAGAATGCGGGGCTGCGGCTTTAGTCGGTGCCCATCCAGACGATGAAGCTGAGGAACAGCGACAGCGTGATCGACGTAATGATCAGCAGCGCCAACGTCCGCCATGCGGCACCGAACCACCCGAGCAGGTAGGCGCCCTTGAGCTGCCGATACATGTGGACCGGCGGCACGAATATGGCGGTGAGCGCGATAAGCGCACTCGGCACGCCGATCGCGCCCGCCAGCACCAGCACGACCACCCCAAGACTCATGAAGCTCAGCGAATAGATCGAAAAGATGGCGTGATCGTAAAGCCCGACATCGCGGCGGAGGCAAAACAGCAGCCAGATGAAGGGCAGCGAGATCGGAATCAGCGCCCAGCTATATTTATAGCCATAGCTCTTGAGCTTGTAGGCGGCGAGCTCGGGGTTCCTGGCGGCGTGGCTGACCAGTCGATCGAACCAGCCGAGGCCGGTATCGAACCCATTCTGAGATAGCCGCTCGCGGGAGATATCGACCTCCTTATCATGGCCATCCGTCGTATGAACGACTGCCCGGGCTTTCCGGGGAATCTGCAGCGCCGACAGATCCTGCTGCGCGGAGGCGATCTTGGCATCGATTCCGGCGCGGGATCCGCCGGCCGCGGGCAATGCCGCACGCGCGGCCTGAAGCGCCGCGATCCTGGTTTGGAGATTGCTGCGCTCGACAGCGAGCTGGGACGAGCTCGTCACCTTGGTCCGGAGCGACTCACCAGGATCCACCCCGATATTCGAGACGACCGCGAACATCAGGAAGACCGAGAACAGGAACAGCGCCATCGGCGAAACGAACTTGGCCCGCTCGCCATGGACATAGCGCCGCGTCAGCTCGCCCGGCTGCCGGCCGAGCATCGGCAGCGTCTTCCAGATCTTGCCTTCGAAGTGGAAGACGCCATGCGAGATATCGTGAACCAGCGCGCCCAGCGAGCGGTGGACATGCCCCGCCTGGCCGCAGGCATGGCAATATTCGCCGACGCGCATCGTGCCGCAATTGGCGCAAGGCTCGTTGAGAGGGTGGCCCACCGCGGGCTGGCCGCTCCGCGCACGGTCGATTTCGCGTGCCAGCAACCCCGCCGCCGCCATGTCTCCCAAGCTTTCCCCACTCTCGCCCATTGCGGCGCACCATGACGCGCCCGAAATGCTCCGTCGAGAGGGAAGCTGAATCGGTACGGGTCTTTTGCGGTAGGTAATCGCTGGATGCCCCGTGAGGATTCGAACCTCAATTAACGGAGTCAGAGTCCGTGGTCTTACCTTTAGACGACAGGGCAATGCGCGAAGGCGCGCGAAATAGGCGGGGCGCAGCGGCCTGTCAACGCGGGGACGTTACCCGATCGCACCCCTTGCCCCCTCCGGTCGCTCCGCTTACGCTCATTGCCAAGTCCCGGAGGCGATTGCCGATCCGGAGAATAGAAGAGTGATCCATGGGCGAGCGGAAGCGCCAGGATGCGGCCCGCTTCGGGGCCGCGCCTGCTGCCGGGAATGCGCCGGCGATTGAAACCAAGCGCCCCCGGCGGGGCGATCAGCCGCGGCGAATTTATGCCGCGCTGGATCTCGGCACCAACAATTGCCGGCTGCTGATCGCGCGGCCCGAGGGTGACGGCTTCGTCGTCGTCGATGCCTTTTCGCGGATCGTACGGCTGGGCGAGGGTCTGGCCGCCTCGGGGCAGTTGAGCGATGCGGCGATGGACCGCGCGGTGGCCGCGCTGGCGATATGCGCGGAGAAGCTGCGGCGGCGCAACGTCACGCTGGTCCGTTCGGTCGCCACCGAAGCCTGCCGCCGCGCCATCAACGGCCAGGCCTTTATCGATCGCGTCGCCAACGAAACCGGCATCCGGCTGGAGATCATCACCGCCGAACAGGAAGCGCGGCTGGCAGTTACCGGCTGCCAGGCGCTGCTGGAGCCGGGCGACGATCCCGCTTTGGTGTTCGATATCGGCGGCGGATCGACTGAGCTTGTCCTGCTCGACGGGCTCGCCCGTGAGGGCGCGGTGCGCGATTGGTATAGCGCGCCCTGGGGTGTCGTCTCGCTCTCCGAGAGCGAACCGCACATCGGCGGCAGCGAGGCGGAACTGCGGGCCGCTTATGCGCGGATGGTGACGCGCGTCGCCGATGCCTTCGCCCCCTTCGCCGAGCGGCTGAGGAGCGCCGGGATGGGCCCTGGCCGCCTGCTCGGCACGTCCGGCACGGTGACAACGCTGGCCAGCCTCCACCTCGATCTGCCGGCCTATGATCGCAGCAAGGTAGACGGGTTGATCGTCCCCGCCGCCGCGATGCGCGCGATCAGCCTGCGGCTTTCGGGAATGACCGTTAGCGAGCGCGCGAAGCTCGCCTGCATCGGGCGCGAGCGGGCCGATCTTGTGGTCGCGGGCTGCGCGATCCTCGACGTCATCCTCGATCTGTGGCCGGCCGAGCGTCTGGGCGTCGCCGATCGCGGCATCCGCGAGGGCATATTGCGCGGACTGATCGCATCGGACGCGCATTGAGCCTGCTCGCGCCAACTCCAGCGATGCCCAACTCCACCGATGCAATGCGCGTAAAAGCGCTCTAAGGCCCTTTCCATGTTCGGCATCGAACCTTCGGAATATCTCCTCGTGGCGATCGTGGCGCTGGTCGTGATCGGGCCCAAGGATCTGCCGCGGGTGATGCGGATCGTCGGCCAGTGGGTGGGGCGCGCGCGCGGCATGGCGCGGCATTTCCGCGCCGGCTTCGACGAGATGGTCCGCCAGTCCGAGATGGAGGAGATGGAGAAGCGCTGGAAGGAAGAGAATGAGCGGATCATGCGCGAGCATCCGCCGGTCGCGGCTCCAGCCGAAGAAGCCAACGATGCGCATTATGCGATGCTCGCAACCTCGGCCGAGCCCGAGATGAAGCCCGCGCTGCCAGCGCCCGAAGCCGATCCCCAACTCCCGCTTCCCGAGCCCGAGAAACCCCAATCGTGAGCGACGACGAACTCGAATCGAGCCGCGCGCCCCTGCTCGATCATCTGATCGAGCTGCGGCGGCGCTTGCTATGGTCGATCCTCGCGCTGGCGATCGCGTTCGGCATCTGCCTCTATTTCGTGCGGCCGATCTTCAGCTTTCTGGTCCACCCGCTGATCCGTGCGGGGCAAAACAAGCTGATCTACACGCAATTGTTCGAAGCCTTCTTCGTGGAGATGAAGGTGGCCTTCTTCTCGGCGCTGATGCTGAGCTTCCCGATCATCGCCAACCAGCTGTGGCAGTTTGTGGCGCCCGGGCTCTACAAGAAGGAGCGCAATGCGCTGCTGCCGTTTCTTTGGGCGACACCGGTGCTGTTCACGATGGGCGCGGCGCTGGCTTATTATGTCGCCATTCCGATGGCGCTGCACTTCCTGCTGGGCTTTCAGGGCAATCTCGGCGGGGTGCAGCAGGAAGCCCTGCCCTCGATCGCCTCCTACCTCAGCCTGGTCATGCAGTTCCTGTTCGGCTTCGGGATCGCCTTCCTGGTGCCGGTGCTGCTCATGATTCTGGAGCGTGCCGGCCTCGTCACCCGCAAACAGCTCGTCCAGTTTCGGCGCTATGCGATCGTCGCCAATACGGCGGTGGCTGCTCTGCTGGCGCCCCCCGATCTCGGATCGATGGTGCTGCTCGCGGTGCCGCTTATTCTGCTCTACGAGCTGGCGCTGATCGGAATCTGGTTCACCGAGAAGCGCCGCAAGAAAGACGCGCCGGAGGCCTTGCCCCCGGCGCTATGATATCACTTGGCGGCGTTGGTGACGGCATCGCCCGCCGACGACACGTCCTTGCCCGCACCGGCTACGGTGTTGCAGGCCGAAACCATGAGGGTGGCGGCGACGATTGCAACCGCGACGACTTTCCGAACCATGATATTCTTCCCTTGAAACTGGCGCCGCAAACCCGACGACCCGGCGACCAATGCGCCAGCGGGATGCATGTTCCGCAGCCGAACCGAAAAGGACGATGTGTGAGGCGCTTTTGCGCCCGGCCCCAAAACGAACTTGGGTCCGGATGCGCCACCGGGGGGAGGTTTGGCGCTTCCGGACCCATTTCTTTGGACAGCGAGAGCGGGGGGGGCAAAAGGTCGCTATCCGACGTGTAAAACGGCCCGCCATAAATTGGGTTCCGCCCGCCCGTAACTTTTTTTGGGCTATTTTTAACGGGTGGCGTCGTCGTTGGGGACGGTTGGGATCGCAATGGCGTAGCGGCCGATTTGCGGATCGAATTCCATCGCGGCGCGGAGCTGGCGGGAAAGACCGGACACGACCCTTTCGAAGCTCTCATGCCCCGCACTTCCTGTCACCCGCGGCTCCGCAAGCGCCGCGGCGGTGATCGACAGCATCGTCTTGGCACCCGCATCGCCGATCGGCGCCGCCTCAATGCGGGCCAAGGCATCGGGCGCGTAATCGATCAGCAGCTCGATGATCTCAGTCACCAGGAAAGCGACCGGGACCGCCGTATCCTGGCTGACATGGACGGGCGCGATATCCAGCGTGATCGAAAGGCCATCCGCGGTGGGCGGCGCGGTCGCGCGCAAATTGGCGGTGAGTTCGGAGATGATCGAGCGCAGCGCGACACCGCGATTTTTCTCAAGCTCGGCAAAATGGTTGCGGTGGACCACGGCGAGCGCATCGACGCGGCGCTGAATCGTCGCATAAGCCGCCGCGACATCGCCGCGTGAGCCCCGGGCATGCAGATTGATCAGCGAGGCGACCACCTGAAGGTTGTTCTTGACGCGATGATGGACCTCGCGGGTCAGCAGCACCTGACGCCGCAACCCATCTTCCAGGGCCTCCTCGCGATGCATCAGCTGATCGGTCGCGCGTTCGAACGCGGCGCCGAGGCTCTGGATCTCCACCGCCGGGGTCTGCAATTTGGGCAAAACGAACGGCCCTTCGGCATTGCTGGCCAGCGCCACGGCGCGCTGGAGCTGCTTGAGCGGGCGCAGCAGAAGCTCATTGATCACCACCCAACCGATTCCCGCCGCAGCCGCCCACATCAGCAACGGCAACAGGATCAGCAGGACCTCGATTGCGCTGATCGTGCTCGAAATCTGGACGAGCGCCAGCGTCGCTTGCCCGCCGGCGATCGCGGCGCGAACGGTAATGCGCTGATCGAGCGGGAAACGCTTCCGGGCCTTGGCGATCAGCAGCTTGGCGTCGCCCTGTTGCAACGTCAGCCCCTGCGTCTGGTCATCCGTCCCCGCCGCCTGGCGCAGCACCGGGGCGGCAAGCTCGCCCACGCCATAGTCGCCGGCGGCATTAGCGACGCTGAACCGAACGCCGCCGGGATCGCCCAGAACGAGGAGATCGAGGCCGATGTTGCCGCGCGGCGCCGGAAGCCCGCGCGCCTTGAAACCCGGGCTGGCGCACAGCAGACGACCGGCCCTATCAAACAGCGCGATCCGCGATGGCACGTGGATGAGGCGATCCGCCTCCGCGATCAGATCGCTGCAGCGTTCGGGCCGCGCATTTGCGGCCCCTGCGGCGAAGCGCACGACATTTGCGACGCGCACCAGCAAAAGATCGATTTGGCGCGCTTCGGCGGTGGCGATGAGCTGGGCATCGGCCTCATGCTGGAGCTGTTTGGCGTGCGCGGACTGGATGGAGGCGAAGAGCGCGATCAAGCCCAGCGGCATCAAGGCCGCCGTCATGATGAAGAGCATCTTTGTGCCGGTGGAGAAGCGCGCCATCATCGCGGCTGAACGTGTAGCGATTGGAAAGAGCCACGCCTATCGAAGGTGCGGCCCGTTACGATAATTTACCCAGCAGATCGAGAAATTCCTGCGGAATATCTTCGCGCACAGCCTCTTCATAAGCCGAACGCAGCGAGCTTGCGATATGCGTATCGGGTTCCGATGATCCGCGCTTTTTCCGGGGATTGTTGCCCGCGGCCGGCTTCACCTCACGCCCTCTCTTTTCGACTGCCAACCCCGGAAACCCCCTGGAAATCTTTTGTAAGACGACCGCAGGGCGCAGCCTGCGGTGCAACGACTCTTATACGCAAAAGCACCCGACACTGTCCCCACAACATATGGTGGAAAAGCTATGGTGCTGGCGGAAACAAAAACGCGGCACGATTGTTCCAGATGCGGAGCGATAAAGTTTGGGGGACAGTCGGAACGAGCCTAAAGCGCGATTTCCGGTGCCACGATTGCACGCTCCAGTGCTCAATCGCTTTCCATAATGATGCTCAGGAGTGAAGACCCACCATGTCGCTCGGCCAAGATCTCGCCCCCCATCTGCCTTTCCTTCGCCGCTATGCGCGCGCGCTGACCGGCACGCAGCAGCATGGTGACGCCTATGTCCGCGCCACGCTGGAAGCGATCGTCGCCGCGCCAGGGGATTTTCCGCGCGATGTCGATGTCCGGCTCGGCCTTTATCGCACCTTCCAGCGCATCTGGGCCTCGACCAACAGCGACGACAAGCCCGATGCCGATCCAAGCGACACCGGCGCCGTTGCCGATGCACGTCTCGCGCAGATCACCCCGCGCTCGCGCCAGGCACTGCTGCTTACCCAGCTCGAAGGTTTCACGCCCGAGGACGCCGGCTATCTGATGGACGCCGACGCCCCCGAGGTCGATGCGCTAGTGAAGGAGGCGATCGAGGAGATCGAGCGCCAGACCCGCGCCGACGTGCTGATCATCGAGGATGAACCGATCATCGCGATGGATCTCGAGACCATCGTCCGCGATCTAGGCCATAACGTCACCGGCGTAGCGGTGACGCGCGACGAAGCGGTGGCGCAGGCGATGGCCAGCCGCCCCGGCCTTGTCCTGGCCGACATCCAGCTCGCCGATGACAGCTCGGGCATCGATGCGGTGAAGGACATCCTCGCCGAATTCTCGGTGCCGGTGATCTTTATCACCGCTTTCCCCGAGCGCCTGCTGACCGGCGAGCGGCCCGAGCCCACCTTCCTGATCACCAAGCCCTTCCAGCGTTCCACCGTGAAGGCGGCGATCGCGCAGGCTTTGTTCTTCAACGTCGAGACCGTTCCCGCCTGATTGGCGGGAACCCGATTGGGCAGGGTCCGTTTGAGCCCTGCAACGATCGGTGGAGTTCGGCATGGCCGATAATGACAATGTGCATCTTACGCGGACCGAGGCGCGCGGCGGCTCGTCCAACCATGTCACGCGCTACGTTCTGCCGATTTCCCTGGCGCTCGTGGTCATCCTGTTCGTCATCATTCTTCTGATTTGGCGGTAGTTTGCGAAGTGCGGGGGTTGCGAATGGCTGGGTGCGGGTCCATTTCGAAAACAGGGCCGCGGGCTCTGAACGCGGGGACACTCTGAATTGATGAGCGATGATGACGACGAGCTGCCGGTTGAGCCGGTAGAGCATGTCGCGCTCTCCGATGAGGATTTCCGGACCGAGCTCGGCCGCGTGATCCCGCATCTGCGCGCATTCGGCCGTTCGCTGTCTGGCAACCGCGATCTGGCCGACGATCTCGTCCAGGAGACTTTGCTCAAGGCCTGGGCGGCGCGGAAGCGTTTCCAGGCGGGCACCAACATGCGCGCCTGGACCTTCATCATCCTCCGCAACCTGTTCCTCAGCCAGATGCGCCGCGCCCGCTTTAAGGGCGAGTGGGACGATCTGACCGCCAACAAGATCCTCGCCGCGCCCGCCAGCCAGGATCGCCATGTCGATCTTGGCGACCTCCAGCGCGCATTGCTCTACCTGCCCCAGCCGCAGCGTGAGGCGCTGATCCTGGTCGGCGCCGGTGGCTTCGCTTATGAGGAGGCTGCCGAGATTTGCGGCTGCGCGGTCGGCACGATCAAAAGCCGTGTTGCGCGCGGCCGCGTTGCCCTCGAACAGCTCATGAGTGGTGGCGCTCTGCCTTCGCGGCGCAGCCAGGAAAAGAATCCCGGCGACCAGACCGCGCTGCAGGCCATTATGGGCCAGGTCGACGAACTCAGCCGCGGGCGGTAAGGCTGCGCGGTTGCTGCCGCCCTATTTGATACGGGCAAGCAAACGATTGAGTTGCTCGTCGATAGGCTGTGCCGCGTAGCTTGCCTTCAAAGCCGATATCAGGCCGGCATTGGCGCGCGGCAATTGAACGCTGACCGGCTTTCGATCAGTTTCCCTGCCGGATCCAGAGGCCATAAACACATTCATGCCAGCTATAACGTCGCTTCGAGCGTGGAAGTTGCGCCTGTTTCGGAACTGAACTGAAGATGAGCGATTCCACCCCCTCGCGCCCTTCGCCAGATTTGGCCGCGGCTGTCGCACGGGCAGATGCTCATGCGCCCTTCCTGAGGCGGCTGATCGCACGGCGACCCGAGGTCGTCGCCGCTTTGGTCAGCGGCGGGCTGGCGGCGGCGATTGCGGCAGGCAAATCGGAAGACGACGATCTCGGCGTGGCATTACGCCGCGAGCGTCAAGCGGTGGCGCTGGCCGTGGCGCTGGCCGATCTCGCCGGCGCGCCGCTGGAGCAGGTTACGCGCGCGCTCAGCGATTTCGCCGACAGCGCGCTCGATCGGGCGATCGGCCATGCGCTGCACAGCCGCTACCCCGATGCCGAACCACGCGGTCTGGCGGCGCTGGCGCTGGGCAAGCAGGGCAGCCGTGAACTCAACTACTCCTCGGACATCGATCCGATTCTGCTCTACGATCCCCCAACTCTGCCCCATCTTGCCCGCGAGGAGCCCGCCGAAGCCGCGCAGCGGCTGACGCGCGCGATCCTGGCCTTGCTGCAGGAGCCGAGTGGCGAGGGCATCGTGCTGCGCGTCGATCTCCGCCTGCGTCCGGCCTCCGAGGCAGCACCGCTCGCGGTGCCGATCGACGCCGCGATCGGCCATTATGAAACGTCGGCCTTGCCGTGGGAGCGGGCGGCGATGATCCGCGCGCGTGCGGCAGCGGGGGATCAGACGCTCGGCGATCGCTTCCTTGGGCAGATCCAGCCGTTCGTCTGGCGGCGCGGGCTCGATTATGGCGCGATCGGCGAGATGCGCGCACTTTCGCGCCGCATCCGCGCGCACCATGCGCAGGTGCAGGCACTGGGGCCGGGCTATGACGTCAAGCGCGGCCGCGGCGGCATCCGCGAGGTCGAATTCTTTGCGCAGATCCATCAGCTGATCCATGGCGGCCGCGATCCGGGGTTGCGCACCCCTGCGACGCTCGATGCGCTCGCGGCGCTCGCCGCGGCAGGTTGGATCGGACATGACGAGGCCGCGACGCTGGCCGATGCCTATCGCCTGCTCCGCACGATCGAACACCGCCTGCAAATGGTGGAGGACAAGCAGACCCACCGTATCCCGATTGAAGCAGACGCGATCGATAACGTCGCCCGGCTCGGCGGCTATGCCGATGGCGCGGCTATGCTCGATGATCTGCGGCCAAGGATCGAGGCGGTCGGCGCGATCTACGATGGCCTGGAAGGTGAGGACGATCCCGGGCTGCCGCAGGAACAAGAGGCGCTGAACCGCCAGCTGGCCACGCTGGGTTTCACCGATCCGGGCGCGGCAGGCGCGCGGATTGCCGAATGGCGCCGGGGCAGCGTCCGCACGACACGATCGACCGCGGCGCGCGAGGCTTTGGAGAAGGTGCTGCCATCGCTGGTCGAGGCGATCGGACGGGCGCCCGCGGCCGATGAGGGACTGCTGCGGTTCGATCGGCTGATCGACGGCCTGCCGAGCGCGCTCAATCTTTTCCGCCTGCTCGAGGCGCGGCCGACCCTAGTCGCGCTGCTCGCCACGATCCTCGGCCATGCCCCCGCGCTGGCGAGCGATCTCGCGCGGCGGGCGAACCTGCTCGATGGCCTGATCGACGCCACCGCACTGGAACCGCCCCCCTCGGTGGACGCGCTGATCGCCGAATTCGGAAGGCCGGGGGCCGGCGATTATGAAAAGCTGCTCGATCGCGTCCGCCTCGATGTCGGCGAGCGGCGGTTTGCTTTGGGCGTGCAGCTGCTCTCGGGCACGCGCGATCCGATCGCGGTCGGCGAAGGCTATGGGCGTGTCGCGGAGGCGGCGATCGCGGTACTCGCCGGCGCGGCGGCGGCGGAGTTCGAGGCGGCGCATGGCAAAGTGCCGGGCGGGGAGCTCGTCATCCTTGCGCTCGGCCGGATGGGCGGCGGGGTGCTGACCCATGCCTCGGACCTCGATCTTATCTATCTCTTCACCGGCGATTTTCTGGTGGAATCGGATGGCCGCCGCCCGCTCGGCGCGACGACCTATTTCCAGCGCCTCGCCCAGCGCGTTACCGCCGCGCTTTCGGCGCCGACCGCGAGCGGGCCACTCTATGAGGTCGATACCCGGCTGCGACCCTCGGGTGCGCAAGGGCTACTCGCGGTCTCGATCGAGAGCTTCCAGCGTTACGAGGCCGAGGATGCCTGGACGTGGGAGCATATGGCGCTGGCCCGCGCCCGCCCGCTGTTCGGATCGGCAGCGGCGCGCGGCCAACTCCAAGCGGTGATCGACGCCACGCTGCGCCGGGAGCGCGATCCCGTTAAGCTCACCGCCGATGCGGCGCGGATGCGCGACGAGATTGCCAAGCATAAGCCGCCAGCCGGTCCGCTCGACGTCAAGCTGATCGAAGGCGGGCTGGTCGATGCCGAATTCGCGGTCCACACGCTCCAACTGCGCGACCATATCGGCTTTTCACCGCGCCTGGCCGAGGCGGCGCGGACGCTGGAGGCGGCGGGCAAGCTGGCGTCGGGGTTCGATGCGGCAGCGGCGCTGATGACGCGGATGCTGATCATGCTCCGCCTGCTCGCCGGACCGGACGGCGCGCCGGGCTCAGCCTCGCAGGGGCTGATGGCCGAGGCCTGCGGCTATGGCGCGTGGGAGGATCTTCTTGCCGCTTATGAAGAGGCGCGGGTGCTGATCGGTGGCGAGTGGCGGCGGATCGCGCAAGGCTGCTAGGACGCCTCCAGACTCAACAGAGGAGCTTTCGATGATCGAACAAGGCGATGCCGCCCCCGACGTGACCTTGCAGATGGGCGATGGATCGATGCTGCCGCTCAGCAAGCTTTCCCGCCCACTGGTCGTCTATTTCTATCCCAAGGACGACACCTCCGGCTGCACCGCCGAGGCCAAGGACTTTTCCGAGCTTGCCGCCGCGTTCGAGATGGCAGGGACGGGGCTGCTCGGCGTCAGCAAGGATAGCCCCCAGAAGCATGCCAAATTTGCGGCGAAATATGACCTCAAGGTGCCGTTGGCGACCGATGCCGATGGTTCGGTGTGCGAGGGCTTCGGCACTTGGGTGGAGAAGAGCCTGTATGGCCGCAAATATATGGGGATCGAGCGCGCGACGTTCCTGATCGATGCACAGGGCAAGATTGCGAAAGTGTGGCGCAAGGTTTCGGTGAAGGGCCACGCGCAGGACGTGCTGGCGGCGGCGCGAGGGCTGACGGGGTGAGCCTCCAAAATCCTCCCCTGCAAGGGGAGGGGAACCATCCGCAGGATGGTGGAGGGGTATCCTGCCATCGAGAGGGTGACGCCCCTCCGTCAGCGCTGCGCGCTGCCACCTCCCCTTCCAGGGGAGGAACTATAGGCGCCGCCTGCCGCACCGTTCTCCTTAGCGCAGAACCGCACGCCAAGGTGATGGCCGCCCGGGCGCTTGCGCGCGACTGGCGGCTGGGGCGGCTCGAACACAGCTTCGATGCCGCCATGCCCGATCGCCCGGCGCGGCCCGATCGGCCCGAGCTGCTGCCGCCCAACCGCATGCCCAAGCGCGGCCGCGGCGGCAGCGCGGAGGGGCGGACCGCTTTGCTCCATTCGCTCGCGCACATCGAATTTTCGGCGATCGATCTCGCGGTCGATTTGGTCGGGCGGTTCGGGGTGCAGTTTCCGCGCGCTTTCGTCGACGATTGGCTCAGGGTCGCGGCGGACGAGGCGATGCATTTCGCGATCCTCGATCGGCGGCTTCGCGCGCTCGGTTCGCACTATGGCGCCCTGCCCGCGCATGATGGATTGTGGGAGGCGGCGGAGCAGACCGCAGGCGATGCGCTCGCGCGGCTGGCGATCGTGCCGCTGGTGCTGGAGGCGCGCGGGCTGGACGTAACGCCGCAGACGATCGAACGGCTCCAGGCCCATGGCGATCACGCCAGCGCCCGCCTGCTCCACCGCATCTACACCGATGAAATCGTCCATGTCGGGACGGGCATGCGATGGTTTGATTCGGCCTGTGCCGCGCAAGGCCTGGCGCCCGTCGCGCATTGGCGCGGGCTTGTCCTTCAGTATTTTCGCGGAGGGCTGAAGCCTCCGTTCAACGACTCAGCGCGTTCGCAAGCCGGTCTAACGCCCGATTTTTACCTTGATGTTGCAGCCTCCGGAAACGGCCGACACACTGCAGTCAATCGCTAGCGGGAGGGGCAATTCCAGCTGCGGTTGTGTTCTTGACGGGTCATTCGTGGCGGGGGCTGCGCGTGATTCCGAACTCACATCGCCGGGGAAGTAATGACGTTTCGTCAAATGTTTGTGCGCGCCATCGGCGCCGCGTCGATCGCCTTCGTTGCTATGTCCGCCGCTAACGCCGCCGATGTTACTGCGCCGGAAAAGGGCGCACGGATCAGCGGCGATGTCGCGTCTGATCAGGCATCAGCGGTCGGCAGCAATGAAGATCAGTTCCACGCGCTGTTCACCGGCTGGCAGCGTCAGGATGCCGTCGGCACCCAGGCGATGGCCGTACCCTCGTCCAAGCCCCTCAACACCGCGACTTTCACCTCCGGCTTCGGCGTCCGCTCCGATCCTTTCCGCGGGTCTGCAGCGATGCACGCCGGCATCGATCTCGCCGCGCCCACCGGCACCGCCGTCTACGCAACCGCCGATGGCGTCGTCGATCATGCTTCGTGGGAAGGCGGCTATGGCAACATGGTCGAGATCAACCATGGCAAGGGGCTGGAGACGCGCTTCGGCCACCTGTCGCGCATTCTCGTACACGATGGCCAGACGGTGCACCGCGGCGATCTGATCGCGCTGGTCGGCTCAACCGGCCGCTCGACCGGCCCGCACCTCCATTATGAGGTCCGGATGGACGGCCATGCGGTCAATCCGATCCCCTATCTGCAGGCGAGCGACTATGTCGTGGCGATGCAGCAGCGCGCCAACACCGTCGCCCAGGGCGGCCCGGACGATGTCGACGGCGGGCAGGATTGATCCTCGCCGCTTGTTGAAGACCGTCGGGGCGCCTATCTCGCAGACATGAGCGAACTCGCGATCGACCTTACCCCGTCCGCTGCCCAGCGCGTGGCGACGATTGCCACCAAGCAGGGCAAGCCCGCGATCCTGCGGCTGGCCGTCGAAGGCGGCGGTTGTGCTGGCTTCCAGTATAAATTCGGTCTCGCCGATGCGGTGGAGGGCGATGATACGCTCGCCGAGCGCGATGGCGTCACTTTGGTGGTCGATAGCGTCAGCCTCGATCTCGTGCGCGGATCGGCGGTCGATTATGTCGAATCGCTCGGCGGCGCGGCGTTTCGCGTCAACAATCCTGTCGCGGCTTCGGGCTGCGGCTGCGGCACGAGCTTCTCGATCTAGCGATGCCGTCATGCTGAACTCGTTTCAGCATCCATTCCTCCACCGGCACCGTCCCTGCGCGTTGCACGATAGATCCTGAAACAAGTTCAGGATGACGGGAGGGCGGGCGAGGGCTAACGCGGCCCCATGAAGATCGCGACCTTCAACGTGAACGGCATCGGGGCGCGGCTGCCGCGGCTGCTGGAGTGGCTGGAGGAGACCCAGCCCGATATCGCCTGCCTCCAGGAATTGAAGGCGCCTGACGAGCGCTTCCCCGAAGCCGAGATCAAGACCGCCGGCTACAATTCCGTGTGGCACGGACAGAAGAGCTGGAACGGTGTCGCCATTCTCGCCAAGGGCATGGATATCCACCTGACCCGCAAGGGCCTGCCCAATGATCCCGATCCTTCGCACAGCCGCTATATCGAGGCCGCGGTCGGCGGGCTGATCGTCGGCGGCTTGTACCTGCCCAACGGCAATCCGATCCCCGGCCCCAAGTTCGATTACAAGCTAGCCTGGTTCGAAGCCTTGATCGATCACGCCAGGACATTGTGGGCTACCGAGGCGCCGGTGGTGCTGGCGGGGGATTGGAACGTGATCCCCACCGAGTCCACCGACGACGTTTATTCGGCCAAGCGGATGGCGGGCGATGCGCTGATGCAGCCCGAAAGCCGCGCCTGCTTCGCGCGGCTTAAACATGCCGGCTGGATCGATGCGCTGCGCGCGATCCAGCCGAGTGGCCCGGTCTACACCTTCTGGGATTATACGATGAACGCCTGGGCGCGGGATGCGGGCTTCCGCATCGATCATCTGATGCTCAGCCCCGCCGCCGCCGATTGCCTGATCGATGCCGGCGTCGATCGCGATACGCGCGCCAAGGAGAAGGCGAGCGATCATGCGCCGACCTGGATCAAGCTTCGCTAACCCAATGAGGAGAAGATGATGCGTGCCTTCCTTGCTCTCGCCCCGCTCGCGCTGATCACCGCATCGGCGCAGGCCGCGTCCTCTACCGTTATGCTCAAGAGCGCATCCGGTCCCGCGGGCACGGCGGTGCTGACCGATGCGCCGAAGGGCCTGCTGATCCATATCGAGGCGAGCGGGCTCACGCCGGGCTGGCACGCGATCCACATCCACGAGAAAGGCGATTGCTCGGACGCCGCGTTCAAGATGGCCGGCGCGCACGTCCATGCGATGACGCCCGCGGTCCACGGCCTGCTCAACCCGGCGGCCAACGATCAGGGTGATCTGCCCAACATCTACGCCGCCGCGGACGGCAGCGCCAAGGCCGATCTGTTCACCGCCACGGCATCGCTTTCGGGCGCGATCGGGGCGAAGCTGCTCGATGCCGACGGCTCGGCGATCGTGATCCACGCCAAGCCCGACGATTACACCACGCAGCCGATCGGTGGCGCGGGTGATCGGGTGGTCTGCGGGATCGTGAAGTAAGAGACCGTTTGAAACGCGCGAAAGAGCGAGTTTCGGACCAACCCCTAAGACAAATCGGGCGCTCCGCTGCGTTAGTCAATGCGCCGCGGAGCGCCGCCGCTGTCACCCCACCCCCCGGCGGCGACATCGGCAGCCTTCTTGTAGACTTGATTCGTTGCCGAAATGAAGCCCTTGTTAGATTAACGCCGCTTCACGGTACGAGGATCGTGTCCACCGCCTCAGGTGAGGTCTCGGGATAATCGAGCGTGTAGTGCAGCCCGCGGCTCTCATGCCGGTGCAGCGCGGAGCGCACAATAAGATCGGCGACATCGACCAGATTGCGCAACTCGATCAGATCGGCGGTAACGCGGTAATTGCCGTAATAGTCCGCCACCTCCCCGCGCAGCAGATCGACGCGATGTTTGGCACGCTCCAGCCGCTTGGTGGTGCGGACGATGCCGACATAATCCCACATGAAGCGGCGAATCTCGCGCCAATTGTGCTGGACGATCACATCCTCGTCCGCCTCGGACACGCGGCTCTCGTCCCACGGCAGGATCGGCGGCGGCGCGGGCAGATCGTCCCAGCGGGCAAGGATGTCAGCGGCGGCCGCCTCCCCGAACACCAGGCATTCGAGCAGCGAGTTGGAGGCAAGCCGGTTGGCGCCGTGCAAGCCTGACTGCGTGCATTCGCCCGCCGCATAGAGGCCGGGCAGATCGGTGCGCCCTGCCATATCCACGAGGATGCCACCGCAGGTGTAATGTTGGGCGGGGACGACCGGGATCGGCCCCTTGGTCATATCGATGCCCAGACCGATCAGCTTTTCGTAGATGTTGGGGAAGTGGCCCATCACGAAATCGGCGGGCATATGGCTGATGTCGAGATGGACGTAATCGAGGCCAAAGCGCTTGATCTCGGCATCGATCGCGCGCGCCACCACATCACGCGGGGCCAGTTCCAGCCGCTCGTCATAATAAGGCATGAAGCGCTTGCCGGTCTTGGGATTGATCAGCCGGCCGCCTTCGCCGCGCACCGCCTCGGTGATCAGGAAATTCTTGACTTCGAGGTTCCACAGGCAGGTCGGGTGGAACTGCATGAACTCCATGTTGGAGATGCGGCAGCCCGCGCGCCACGCCATCGCGATGCCGTCGCCGGTCGCGCCGCGCGGCGCGGTGGAATAGAGATAGGCGCGGCCAGCGCCGCCGGTGGCGAGGATGGTCGCGCGCGCGGTGAACAGCTCGACATGCCCGCTTGCGCGGCTGAGCGCATAGGCGCCCCAGACATGCCCCTCGCCCGAATAGCGCTCGCCATGCCGCCCGGTTACAAGATCGAGCGCGGCACGATCGGGCATCAATGTGATATTCGGATGCGCGGCGGCAGCGCGTTCGAGCGCATGCTGCACCGCAGCCCCGGTCGCGTCATCGACATGGACGATGCGGCGGTGACTGTGCCCGCCCTCGCGGGTGAGGTGCAGCACGCCCTCGTCGGCGGTAAAGGGCACACCCAGCTGCTCCAGCCGCTCGATCGCGAGCGGCGCGTTGCCGACGACATATTCGACCGTGGCGCGGTTATTGAGCCCCGCTCCCGCAATCATCGTATCACTGACATGCGCCTCGAAACTGTCCCCCGCCTCCAGTACGGCGGCGATCCCGCCTTGGGCCCAGGCGGTGGAACCCTCAGACAACGCGCCCTTGGCGACCACACAGACCTTAAGGCGATTGGCAAGGTTGAGCGCCGCGGTGAGACCCGCCGCGCCGGAGCCAATAATCAGGACGTCGTAATTGTGCTGTTCGCCGGACAAGCCGCTCTCCCGAAGCGAGGCGGCATAGAGGGGGATGCCTGCGCGCTCAAGCCTTCACCATTGGCCACCAATCGCCTTTGCTGAGCTAGTCCGGTTTTTGTGTGTCAGGATGACCGGAAACCCCGCAGCGGCAGCCCATCCTGCATTTCGCCCTGGCGGAGGCTGGTGGACGCAAGTCCGTTACACAGGCCAGCCGCTGCTTCCTTACATTGCTCTCGCCGCTTTTGGGAGTGCGGCTATTCTGCGCCAGAAAGTCACGCCGCCTCGCGCGTCAGGTTGAGGAAGATGTCTTCGAGGTCCGCCTCATGGGTCGAGACGTCGACGATGCCGAGGCCGGCCGATTGCAGCGCCGCCAGCACCTCGCCGGCGTTCACCTTGTCCTTGGAATAGGTGACGACGATCGAGCGATCCCCCTTGAGCGCGATCCGCTCGAAGCAGGGCGCCTGCGGCACTTCGGTCAGGTCGCGATCGACCGTGACGGTGACCGCCTTTTCCTGCGCCATCTGCAGGAGCTCGTGGGTCGGCTTGTTGGCGATCACCTGGCCGTGGTTGATGATCGCGATGCGATCGCACAGCTCTTCGGCCTCCTCCAGATAATGGGTGGTGAGGACGACGGTGGTGCCGAGCGCGTTCAATTCGCGGACATATTCCCAGAGCTGCTGGCGCAGCTGGATATCGACACCCGCGGTCGGTTCATCGAGCACCAGCACCGGTGGATTATGGACCAACGCCTTGGCGACGAGCAGCCGCCGCTTCATGCCGCCGGACAAGGTGCGGGCGTAGGCGTTGGCCTTATCCTCCAGATGGACCTTGCGCAGCAGCTCCATCGATTGCCGCTTGGCTTTGGGCACGCCGTAGAGGCCGCCGTAAATCTCCAGCATTTCGAAGGGCGTGAAGAAGGGATCGAACAATATCTCCTGCGGAACGATCCCGATCGAGGCTTTGGCGTTGCGGGGATGCTCGTCGATATCGAAGCCCCAGATCGAGGCCTTGCCCGCCGTCTTCACCACCATGCCGGCGAGGATATTGATCAGCGTCGATTTGCCCGCGCCGTTGGGGCCGAGCAGCCCGAACATGCTGCCACGCGGGACATCCAGCGTCACATCGGTCAGCGCCTGCTTCCCGCCCTTGTAGATTTTGCTGAGGCCCTGGATCGATATCGCTGCTTCGGTCATTATCGCCCGCATAGGCTGGGCGGGTGCGATTGTGTAGCGTTTCGGCACTTGCTATCGCCCGGCCCATGCAAGCCGCCCCCGAAACCAGCTTCGTCACCAGCCCCCGCGTCGTCTGCGATGGCGCGACCGAGATCCCCGGTGGGGCGGCGCTCGGCCACCCGCGCGTGTTCCTTGAGATCGACGAGAGCGGCTTCGTCGATTGCGGCTATTGCGATCGGCGGTTCATTCTCAAAGGCAGCGCGGCGGACGGCGAAGCCCATTCCGCATAAGCCCCGGAGTGGAGGGATAGGGCATCGCCGCATGCCACGCGCCTGCAAATAGTCAGAAAGTTGTGGATGACGCTAGGCGCGGCGCTCCCTACATCAGACCCATGAGCTATTCAGACCCACGCGGCATCCTCTATTCCAGCCTCGATCCCGAGACGGCGATCCGCCTGACAGGTGATGCACTCAAGGCCTGCGACGATGGCGAGCTGTATCTCCAGCACAGCGCCTCCGAAGCGTTCGGCTTCGACGATGGGCGGCTGAAGACCGCCGATTACGGCACGCAATCCGGTTTCGGCCTGCGTGGGCTTTCGGGCGAGAAGACTGCCTTCGCGCACGCCAATGAGATTTCCGAGAGCGCGATCCGCCGCGCCGCCGAGACGATGCAATTGCTCGATCCCGCCAAGGCCGGGCTGGCCGCCGCGCCGCGCAAGACCAACCGCGCGCTTTACACCGGCGACGATCCCCTCACCGCCGTGCCCTTCGCCAGGAAGGTAGCGCTGTGCCAGCAAATCGATGCCGCCGCCCGCGCGCGCGATCCGCGCATTGCGCAGGTGACGGTCAGCCTTTCGGGATCGTGGAGCGTGGTCGAGGTGGTACGGCCGGACGGCTTCGTCGCCACCGACATCCGCCCGCTCGTCCGCCTCAACGTCGGGCTGGTGGTCGAGCAGAACGGGCGGCGCGAGAGCGGCTACTTTGGTCTGGGCGGCCGCTACCTCTACGATCAGCTGTTCGAACCCGCGACCTGGAACCGCGCCATCGACGAGGCGCTCAAGCAGGCGCTGGTCAATCTCGAGAGCGTCGCCGCGCCCGCGGGCGAGATGACCGTGGTCTGCGGGCCGGGCTGGCCGGGGGTGCTGCTGCACGAGGCGGTCGGGCATGGCTTGGAAGGCGATTTCAACCGCAAGGGATCGTCGGCCTTCGCGGGACGGATCGGCGAGAGGGTCGCCGCGCCGGGCGTCACCGTGGTGGACGACGGATCGATCGAGGGGCGGCGCGGGTCGCTGACCATCGATGACGAGGGTACGCCGACCCAGACCAATGTGCTGATCGAGGACGGTATCCTCAAAGGCTATATCCAGGACCGCCTCAACGCCCGGCTGATGGGCGTCGCGCCCACCGGCAACGGCCGCCGCGAAAGCTTCGCGCACGCGCCGATGCCGCGCATGACCAACACTTTCATGTATGGCGGCAAGGACGATCCTGCCGAGATCCTTAGCCGCGTGAAGAACGGCATCTATGCCAAGAGCTTCGGCGGCGGACAGGTGGATATCACCAGCGGCAAGTTCGTCTTCAGCTGCACCGAGGCCTACAAGATCGAGAATGGCAAGTTGGGCGCGCCGATCAAGGGCGCGACCCTGATCGGCGACGGGCCGACCGTGCTGACCAAGGTCGCGGCGATTGGCAACGATATGGAATTGGACGAGGGCGTCGGCATCTGCGGCAAAGGCGGGCAATCGGTGCCGGCCGGTGTCGGGCAGCCGACCTTGCTGATCGAAGGGCTGACCGTGGGGGGCACGGCGGCTTAATTCCCCTCCCGCTTGCGGGTGGGGTCAGGGGAGGGCAGTCTGCGCTCTTCGATGTCGTCCTTATCCCATAACTCCGTCCCTCCCCCGACCCCTCCCGCAAGCGGGAGGGGAGGCATTACTCTCGCCCTTTCCGGGGGCACGGCGCGCGGCTGGGCGCATATCGGGGCGCTTCGAGTGCTTGAAGAGGCCGGCATCCCCATCGCCGCCGTCGCCGGCACCTCGATCGGCGCGGTGGCCGCGGTGGCACTGGCGGCGGGCAAGATCGATGCACTGGAGCAGATCGCGCGCGACATGACGCGGACGGGGATGCTTGCCCATTTCGATCTGACCTGGGCGCGGGGCGCTCTGCTCGGCGGACGGCGGATCGCGCGGATGTTGGCCGAGCAACTGGGGGCGCAGCGTTTCGAGGATCTCGATCTACCGGCCGCAGTGGTGGCCGCCGATCTTGAAACGGGCGAGGAGGTGCGGCTGAGCCATGGGCCGCTGGTCAGCGCGGTGCAGGCATCGACTGCGATCCCGGGCCTTTTTCCCGCCGTAGTCCGCGATGGCCGCGTGCTGATCGACGGGGGTAACGTCGCCAATCTGCCCGTTTCCGCCGCGCGCGCGCTGGCGCCGGATCGGCCTGTGTTGGCGATCGATTTGATGGGGGATTACCATGGCCATATCGGCGCGCAGCCCGCGCATCCGCGCAGCGTTCCCGCCACGATCCGCGCATCCTATCTGATGCTGGTTGCGCGGCAGAGCGAAATGACCATCGCGCTGGAAAAGCCCGAACTGCTGATCACCATGCCGATCGGTCATATTTCGACCGGCGCCTTCCATCGCGCCGCCGATTATATCGCGCTCGGCCGGGAGGCTACGCTTGCTGCGCTGCCGCAAATTTGCGCTAGGCTGGAAATGCCTAAAAACTAAGCAGTCGCCAGTCACTGCCTAACAGACGGGCGCTGAGACGCCCATTTCGTGGCTTTGTTCCGCCGTTTTTGCTCTGCAGCACGCTTGGCACGCATCTTGCGACGCACAATCGGACAAGCAGCAGGGAGGCTGAATGAAACTCGTCATAGCGATCATCAAGCCGTTCAAGCTCGACGAGGTGCGTGAAGCCCTCTCGGCGCTGGGCGTGCAGGGGATGACGGTTACCGAAGTCAAAGGCTTCGGTCGTCAAAAGGGCCAGACCGAGATCTATCGCGGTGCCGAATACAGCACCAACATGGTCCCGAAGATCAAGGTCGAGGTGGCGTGCAGCACCGATCTCGCGCCGCGCGTGGTCGAGGCGATCCAGCAGGCCGCCAACACCGGCGCCATCGGCGACGGCAAAATCTTCGTGCTCGATGTCGGTCAGGTGGTGCGCATCCGCACCGGCGAGACCGACGAGACGGCTCTCTAAAAGATAAGGGGGACTCAATGAAGCTTTCGACCAAGATATTGGCCGGGCTGGGAGCATTGGGCGCAGCCGCGCTCCTGACGCACCCCGCGCTCGCCCAGACGGCGGCCGCCGCGCCTGCCTCGCCCATTCCGCCCGCGACCGTGAACAAGGGCGACAACACCTGGATGCTCGTCTCCACCCTGTTGGTGCTGATGATGTCGATTCCGGGCCTTGCCCTGTTCTACGGCGGTCTCGTCCGCACCAAGAACATGCTGTCCGTACTCACCCAGGTGCTGATGATCGTCTGCATGGTCGGCGTGATCTGGGTGTGCTGGGGCTATACCGAGACCTTCACCGCCGGCTCCGGCGTGACTGCGCCGTTTTTCGGCGGCCTCTCCAAGCTCTTCCTGAAAGGCGTTGATGCCAATTCCCAGGCAGCGACCTTCTCAAATGGCGTCTACATTCCCGAACTCACCTACGTCCTCTTCCAGATGACGTTTGCGATGATCACCCCGGCGCTATTCATCGGTTCGGTGGCGGAGCGGATCAAATTCTCGCCGCTGATGCTGTTCGTCGCGCTGTGGGTGACCTTCGTTTACTTCCCGATCGCGCACATGGTGTGGTGCTGGGATGGGCCTGACGCCTTCGCCGCCGCCGCGCTCAAGGGCCAGGCCGCGATCGATGCCGTCTCGGCCGATTCGGGCTACCTCTTCAACAAGGGCGCGCTGGATTTCGCGGGCGGCACCGTCGTCCATATCAACGCCGGCATCACCGGCCTGGTGATGTGCATCCTGCTCGGCAAGCGTCTCGGCTATCCGAACGAGCCGATGCCGCCGCACTCGCTGACCATGACGATGATCGGCGCCTCGCTGCTGTGGGTGGGCTGGTTCGGCTTCAACGCCGGCTCCAATCTCGAAGCCACCAGCATCGCTTCGGTCGCCTTCATGAACACGATGATCGCCACCGCCGCCGCCGGTCTCTCCTGGCTGCTCACCGAGCAGATCGTGAAGGGCAAGCCGTCGCTGCTCGGCGCCGCCTCGGGCGTCGTCGCGGGCCTCGTCGCCGTCACACCGGCGTCCGGTTATGCCGGAACGATGGGATCGGTGATCCTCGGCTTGATGGTCTCGCCGATCTGCTTCTTCTTCGTCTCGGTGGTGAAGTCGAAGTTCGGCTATGACGACAGTCTGGACGTCTTCGGTGTCCACTGCATCGGCGGCATCACCGGCGCGCTGATGACCGGCATCCTCGATAACCCGGCCTTCGGCGGCCAGGGCATCGCGGATTACACCACCAAGCCGGGCACGATGGTCGCGGGCGCCTATTCGATGGGCGGCCAGCTCCTCATCCAGGCCGAAGGTGTGCTGCTCACATTGGTGTGGTCGGGCGTCGGCGCGGCCGTACTGTTCTTCATCATCGACAAGGTGTGGGGCTTCCGGGTTTCGGCCGAAGTCGAGCATGAAGGCCTCGACATCGCCGAACATGGCGAGCGGGCCTACCACTACTGATCACAATCGGGGCGGGCCCCAAGGCTCGCCCCCCACCGCGTTCCTCCTGCGAACGGACTGGCCGGCGGAGAAATCCGCCGGCTTTTTTTTGGGGGCTCAGGCGCCGGCGCGGGCAATATCGCAGCGGTGAAAGCCGAACATGTCGCCTCGCCGACGATCGTCGATAATGCCGCGCCGTTCCGCTGGTCCGGCCCCGACGCCTTCGATCAGTGGCTGCACGATTTGGGGGAGAGCGAAGCCAAAGTCGGCCGGATTGGCGGATCGGTGTTCTTCGGCGCGCCCGTGGATGAAGTCGTCGCCGGCGATCACGCTTATGTCGTCACGCCGAGCCGTTACACCTTCAAGCAGAAGGGCCGAATGCTGCGCGAAACCGGCTACACGGCGTTCACGCTCGTGAAGCAGGGTGCGGTCTGGAAGGTCGAATCCTGGAGCTGGGCCAGCCCCAGTGCCGCGGCTGTGAAATGATCGCCGTCGCCTGATCCTCCCCTGCAAGGGGAGGTGGCAGCCCGAAGGGCTGTCGGAGGGGTATCACCCTTTCGAGAGTGGGACACCCCTCCACCACGCGCTTTGCGCGCGGTCCCCCTCCCCTTGCAGGGGAGGATCAAAGACATTGAGTTGTCGATCCAGCCTAAACGGGCACGCCGTAAAGATCGTGCTCGTCCGCATCTTCGATTAGCACCTTGATGACGTCGCCGGGCGTGAGCCGCTCAGTATCGCGCAGGAACACCTCGCCGTCGATCTCGGGCGCGTCGGCCTGGGACCGCCCCGTAGCGCCCCCCTCCTCGTCCACGGCGTCGATGATCACGTCGAGCGTGCGGCCGATCTTGGCTTCCAGCTTGGCGGCGGAGATGCGCGCCGTCAGCGCCATCAGCCGGGCGTAGCGCTCTTCTTTGATCTCTTCGGGCACATGGCCGGGCAGCGCATTGGCCGCCGCGCCCGCGACAGGCTCGAAGCGGAACGCGCCGACACGATCGAGCTGCGCTTCCTCCAGCCATTGTAGCAGATAATCGAAATCCGCCTCGCTCTCACCGGGGAAGCCGACGACGAAGGTCGAGCGGATGGTGATGTCCGGCGCGATCGTGCGCCAGTTGGCGATGCGATCGAGCACCTTGGCCTCGTTGGCCGGACGCTTCATCGCCTTGAGCACGCTGGGCGCGGCATGCTGGAAGGGAATATCGAGATAGGGCAGCACCAGCCCGTCGGCCATCAGCGGGATCACGCGATCGACGTGCGGATAGGGATAGACATAGTGCAGCCGCACCCACGCTCCCAACTGGCCGAGGTGGCGCGCGAGATCGGTCATATCCGCCTTGACCTCGCCCCCACTCTTTAGCGGATAGGAGGCATGGCGCAGGTCGAGGCCATAGGCTGAGGTATCTTGGCTGATCACCAGCAGCTCGCGCGTGCCCGCCGCGACCAGCTTCTCGGCCTCGCGCAGGATCGCGTCCGGGCGGCGGCTGACGAGATCGCCGCGCAGCGCCGGGATGATGCAGAAGGAACAGCGGTGGTTACAGCCCTCGCTGATCTTCAGATAGCTGTAATGGCGCGGCGTCAGCTTAAGGTCGCGTTCCGGCACCAAGTCCAGATAGGCCGAGGGCGGGATCGGCGCCGCCTCATGCACCGCGCCCACCACCTCCTCATATTGGTGCGCGCCCGTCACCGCGAGCACATTGGGGAAGCGCGTCCGGATCACCTCCGCTTCCTTGCCCATGCAGCCGGTGACGATCACCCGGCCATTCTCGGCGATCGCCTCGCCGATCGCTTCCAGGCTCTCCTCCTTGGCGCTGTCGAGGAAGCCGCAGGTATTGACCAGCACCACATCCGCGCCGGCATAATCGGGGGACATGGCATAGCCGTCCGCGCGCAGCTTGGTGAGGATGCGTTCGCTATCGACGAGGTTCTTCGGACAGCCGAGCGAAACCATGCCGACTTTCGGCCGAGAGGGAAGTATTGTTGTCATGGAAGAGCCGGTAGATAGCGGATCGGAGCCGATTTTGCGAGAGGTGGGAATGGTGCGGATCATGATGGCGCTGGCCGGGCTGCTGATCGTCGGCGCCGGCGTTGCTCAAACGCCGCTCCCGCTACCGGCCGAAGCCCCGATCACAGTGCCGAACTACAGCGATCCCGCGACCTGGATCTGCCGCCCCGGCGTCGATGACGGCACCTGCTCCGCCAATCTCGATGCGGTGGCGATCGATGCCCAGGGCCATCGCACGCCGGTGACCTATGCGCCCGCCAAAGCGCCCAAGATTGACTGCTTCTATATCTATCCCACCGCCTCGATGGACCCCGGCACCTTCAGCGACATGAATCCGGGACCCGAAGAGAAGCGCGCCGTGCACGGCCAGTTCGCCCGGCTGGGATCGGTCTGCCGCCTGTTCGCGCCGATCTACCACCAGTTTACCATTCCTGCGCTGCGCCGCGCGCTGGCGGGACAGGCCAAGGCCGACAGCCTGCCGTTCGACGTGCCCTATCGCGATGTCCTGGCCGCCTGGCGCCACTATCTGGCGCATGACAACCAGGGCCGCGGCGTGATCCTGCTCGGCCACAGCCAGGGCGCGATCCTGCTCAAGCGGCTGATCGCCGAGGAGATCGACGGCAAGCCTGCGCAAAAGAAGCTCGTCGCCGCCTATCTCGCGGGCAACCCGGATCTTACTGCGTCCAGCTTTCACGCGATCCCCACCTGCAAGGTGATCGGCCAGACCGGCTGCATCGTCGCCTGGTCCGATTATCGCGACGGGGACGATAATCGGCGCGCATTCGGTGCGGGCAAGCCCGGCGATCCGGCGCTGTGCGTCAATCCGGCGAGCCCGGGCGGCGGCCGCGCGCCGATCAAGGCCTTTCTGCCCCGTCCCGGAATGGCGCCGGAAAGCGATCCGCCCTACATCGAGCTGATCGGCCAGTTGAGCGCCGAATGCGTTAGCGATGCCGCCGGCGCCGTGCTGCGGGTGCGGATCGAGCCCGGCGTCTATGCCGATCTTCTGACGACGGCGCTCAATCATGCAGGCATGCCCGGCTGGGGGCTGCACCCGCTCGACATGAGCCTGCCCCAAGGCAACATCGTCGACATGGCCGCCGCACAATCCGCCGCATGGAAGGGGCGTTGAGCGGAACCTAATCGCGATCCGAACGCTCGCCCCTCGCATCCAGGATGTATCAGGGAGAGAGTCCATGAAATTCGCAATTATCGCCGCCACCGCGCTCGCCGCCGTCGCCGTTCCCGCCGCCAGCCAGCATGTCGAGCGCCGCACCGTCATTCGGCACGATGAGCATCGCGGCCCCGTCGTGGTGCGCACCGTTCGTCATCGCAAGGTCTGCACGGTGCGCTGGGTCCACCATCAGAAAGTCCGCCGCTGCCGGTAAAGCCCGATTTTGACTCCTCCCCGAAAGGGGAGGGTCAGCCCGCCGGAAGCCAATCGATTGGATTGACCGCCTTGCGGCCGTTGCGGATTTCGAAATGAAGCTGCGGCTCGCCCACCGGTCCGCCCGCCGCGACGGTGGCGATCGGATCGCCGCGCTTCACCGCCTGCCCGCGCTTGACGAGCAGGGTTCCGGCATGGCCGTAGAGCGTGATCCAGCCGCTGCCATGCCGGATCAGCACGACATTGCCGAAGCCCGGATAGGTTGAGGCGTAAGCGATCGCGCCGTCGGCGGCGGCGGCGATCGTTGCGCCCGATCTGGTGGCGATGTTGACGCCATCGTTGCGGCTGCCATTGCCCAGCGGGCCGAACGGGCGGACGATCTTGCCCTTGAGCGGCCAGCCGAAGCGGGGGGCGAATTTCGCGCTGGGCTCGGCGACGGGCTGCAGCGGCGCGGCCTCCGGCGCCGCCGCCGCTCTGGATTTGACGGGCTTGGCGGCGGGCGCCAGCGCAGGCTCGCTGCCGGTGACGAGATCGTCGAGATCCATCTTGAACGCCCGCGCGCGGGCCGCAAGCGTGTCTGCCGACGGCTGCGGCCCCTTGATAGCGGGCAGCAGCAGGCGATCGCCCTCGCGCAGGATGAAGGGCTCGGTCAGGTGGTTGGCGGCGGCAATGTCGCTCCAGGAAACGCCGTAAGCCCGCGCGATGGCGATCCCGCTCTCGCCGCGCGCCACCCGGTGGAAGCGTCCCCCAGGAATGGCGAGTTTCTGTCCCGGCCGCAGCCGGTACGGCGCTTGCAGCTGGTTCGCCTGGATAATCGCATCGGCACCCGCGCCCGTCGCCAGCACGACATGGCCGAGGGTGTCGCCCGGTTTCACCTTGTAAATCTGCGGCCTCACTTCGATCGCGCCCGCCGTCACCTGACGCGAGATCCAGGCCGGCGGCGTCGGATCGCGGGGCAGGGAGGCAAGCGGCGCGGCGCCGGTGGCGAGAAGTGCCAGCAGGGCCGCCAGCCGCCGCATCAGGGCGTCAGCTTCTCGATGCCGCCCATATAGGGTTTGAGCGCGGCGGGGATCGTCACCGATCCATCGGCCTGCTGATAATTCTCCAGCACCGCGACGAGGGTGCGGCCGACCGCGAGCCCGGAGCCGTTGAGTGTGTGGACGAACTCCGTGCCCTTTTCGCCGCGAACCCGCGCGTTCATCCGCCGCGCCTGGAAATCGCCGCAGTTGGAACAACTCGAAATCTCGCGAAAGGTGTTCTGCGCGGGCAGCCATACTTCGAGATCGAAGGTCTTACGCGCGCCGAAGCCCATGTCCCCCGCGCACAGCAGCATGCGCCGATAGGGCAGCTCCAGCGCCTCCAGCACCGCCTCCGCCGCGCGTGTCATCCGTTCATGCTCGGCGTCGCTCTGGTCCGCCGCGCAGATCGTGACGAGCTCGACCTTGTCGAACTGGTGCTGGCGGATCAGCCCGCGCGTATCGCGCCCCGCCGCCCCCGCTTCGGATCGGAAGCAGGGCGTGAGCGCCGTTAGCCGCATCGGCAGCAAGTCCGGGCTCAAGATCTGCTCGCGGACGAGGTTGGTCAGGCTGACCTCGGCGGTCGGGATCAGCCAGCGACCATCAGTGGTACGGAACAGATCATCGGCGAACTTTGGCAGCTGGCCCGTGCCAAACATTGCCTCGTCACGGACCAGCAGGGGCGGCGCGACTTCGGTATGGCCATGCTGCTCGGTCTGCAGATCGAGCATGAACTGCGCGAGGCCGCGCTGCAGCCGCGCCATCTGGCCCTTGAGCACCGCGAAACGCGCGCCCGAAATCGCAGCTGCGCTCTCGAAGTCGACGCCCAGCGCCGGGCCGAAATCGGCATGGTCGCGGGGCGTGAAGTCGAACGTGCGTGGCACTCCCCAGCTTTTCTGTTCGACATTGCCCGCCTCGTCCTCGCCCTCCGGCACATCGGCGGCGGGCAGGTTGGGCAGCGCGGCGAGCGCATCGGTCAGCGCGCGGTCGGCCTCGGCCTCCTGCTCGGCCAGCGTGGGCAGACGCTCCTTGATCTCCGCCACCGCGGCCATCAAGGCGGACGCGCCCGCCTCGTCCTTGCGCGCCTTGGCCTGGCCGATCGCCTTGGATGCCTCGTTGCGGCGGGTCTGCAGCGCCTGCGCCTCGGCAACGGCCTCGCGGCGTGCGGCATCCAACGCCATCAGCGCCGCCGCCTGAGGCCCCAGTCCGCGCCGCGCCAGCCCGGCGTCGAATGCTGCCGGATCGTCTCTGATGGCGCGGATATCGTGCATGGCCGGGCTATGGCGAGCGCGAGTCGCACGCGCAACCCTGGCGATCGGCTGAGAGGGCGGCGAAACCTCTTGGCGATGCGGGAGTTGTTTCGGTGACGACCAGTGGTGGCTTTCAGGAGTCGCGCGGTCGCACGATTGATTTTCACGACCTAATTTTGGAGAGATCCCCATGTTGCGTTTGACCTTGAGTATCGCCGCGATCGCGCTGGCCGGACCAGCGCTGGCCCAGACCGCGCCGGATGCCGCCGCCGCGCCGGCACCCGCTGCCGCCACGCCTGCCAAGCCTAATGTCATCGCTGGCGCTCAGGTGGTCGATGCCAGCGGCGCCCCCGTGGGCACGATCGAAAGCGTCGCCAACGGCATCGCCACGCTGTCCACCGGCACCACCAAGGCCGGCATCCCGGTCGGCTCGTTTGCGCAGGGTGACGGCAAGCTCGTGCTCGGCCTCACCAAGGCACAGGTCGATGCGCAGGGCGCGCCGATCGCCGCGACCGCCAGCGCCACCCCGGCCGGCACCGCGGCGACCACCGCTGCGGCGGCGACCACGGCCCCCGCAACGATAGCCGTCGGCACGGCGGTCAAGGATCAGACGGGCGCGACCGTCGGTACGGTCAAGGCGGTCAACGGCGATCTGATCACCGTCGCATCGGCGACCGCCAGTGCGCAATTGCCCCGGAAAAGCTTCGCGCAAAGCGGTGACTCGCTGGTGATCGGCCTTACCGCCGCCCAATTCGAAACCGCCGCCAAGGCAGCGGGCGGCGCTAAAAAAGGCTGATTTCCAAGCTCTTTGATAACGGGGGCGGCGCCCTGATCGCCGCCCCCGAGCCTATCTCCCCCTCCGCAATCTCCCCGCTTGTCGCGGTCGGTGGCGCCGATTATAGGCGCGTCAGGGGCAGGTGCCGCCCGTTTCCGGGAGGCCGCATCTTCGGGTGTGAATGAGCGATGGCGACAGCGTTGAATGAGGTCGGCGGGCGTGGGGATTTTCCAATGGGCGCGAATGACAGTAGCGCGCCTAACCTGTTGGATCCCGATTACCGGCCAAGCGCGGACGAGCCTTTCATGGGCCCGCGCCAACAAGCCTATTTCCGTGCCAAGCTACTGAACTGGAAGGACTCGATCCTCCGCGAGTCGCAGGGCACGCTCCATCAGCTACAGGTCGATTCGCTGCGGGAGCCGGATGTTACGGATCGCGCGTCCAGCGAAACCGATTGGTCGATCGAGCTGCGCACCCGCGATCGCCAGCGCAAGCTGATCTCCAAGATCGATGCCGCGCTGCGCCGGATCGATGAGGGCGAATATGGCTATTGTGAAGTGACGGGTGAACCGATTTCACTCGCCCGGCTCGAAGCCCGCCCGGTCGCGACGATGACGGTCGAGGCCCAGGAGCGGCACGAGCGCCAGGAAAAGATCTCGCGCGACGATTGATCACGCAGATTTCGGGGCGGCGTTAACCGCTTCGCAGGCGTTTGCGCGCTATCAAGGCCGCCACGAGGGTAAAGTGACGGACTCAACTTCTTTTGACAGCTCCGGGGTTTCGAACGATGCCGACGAGGCACGTTTCGAGAGCCTGCGCGCCGATCAGCGCGATTCGATGCTGCTCATGGCGACGCTGCGCCGCGCCAACGGCACCGATATCGCGATCAAGGTGCGCAATCTTTCGAGCGGCGGCCTGATGGCGGAAGTGCCGGTCAGCTTGCATCGCGAAGAGTCGGTCGAGGTGGATCTGCGCGGCATCGGCATCGTGCCGGCCAAGGTCGCCTGGGCGGCCGGCGGTCGCGCCGGCCTCGCCTTCGATCATGCCGTCGATCACAAACTGGCGCGAAAACCTGTAGCGGGCGGGCCGCAGCCGCAGCTCGTGCGCGTCTCGCGGGATATGTGGCGGCCGGGTCTGCGGTAAGCGGTCAACCAGCTTCAGCCGTTTCGGACAACCGTGTTTGGCGGTGTGCGCGTAAGCGCGACCAATTCCTCAGCGGGAAGCGGGTGGCTGAACAGATAGCCCTGACCAAAAAGACACCCCATTTCCTTGAGTTCTTCTTTCTGTTCGACGGTCTCGATCCCTTCCGCCACCACTCTCGCGGAAAGCGCCTTGCCCAGTGCGACGATCGCCTCGACCAAAATCCGCTTGGTCTGGCTGGTTCTGAGATCCTGGGTGAAACTGCGGTCTATCTTGATTTCCGAAATCGGAAAACGATCGATGGAACGAAGGCTTGAGTAGCCCGTCCCGAAATCATCGATCGCCAAACCGACGCCCAGCTCGCGAAGGCGACGAAAAATAGCAATGACGCTTTCGGAGCTGTCGGTGAGCAGGCTCTCGGTCAGCTCGAACGTCAGCCAGGCCGGCTTGATACCCGTTTCCGCGACGACATCCTCGATCAGCCCGACGAGATCCCCCCTGACGATCTCCAGCGGAGAGACGTTGACCGAAAAGTGGAGAGGTTCGGCAAGGCTGGCGTTCAGCTCGGCGGCAAAAGCCGCGACCTTGCGGATGCCGGCGCGTTCGATATCGACAATCAGACCCGTCTCCTCGGCGACACCGATGAAGGTGTCGGGCCCCTGCAAGCCGAAGACGGGATGGTCCCACCGGATCAAGGCTTCGCAGCCGATGATCTTTCCGGTCAGCAAATCGAACTGGGGCTGGTAGTGGTAGACGAAATTCTCATCGCGCACGGCCTGCTGCAACTCAGCGGTCAGGCGGCTACGGTGGCGGGAGGCGCGTTCAGCGGCCTCGTCGAAGCGGCGCGGAGCGCGATGCGGATCGTCTTTCGATTCGTGCAGCGCCTGGCCAGCTTGTTGAGACAGCATACCCGGAACCGGCCCAAGATCGCCCACGGTGTAACCGAGCGCATATCGAATGTTGATGATCGCATCGGGCGTGGTGAAAGGTGGGCGCAACGCCGCCGTCAGCTGCGCTAATGTCTTTTCCTCCGCAGCGGCCGTCGGGACACGGAAGGCGGCCGCGAACTCATTATTGCCGATTCGGCCCAAGGCGTCAGGACTGAGCGAGCTGAGCCGCGAGGCGGTCTTGCAGATGATCTCGTCGCCGGCTGCATAGCCGTAGGTGCTGTTGATGTTGTGCAGCTCGGCAATATCAATTTTGACAACGAGCAGCCGACTGTTGTCGGGAAGGTCTATCTTCTCGACATCCTCCAGAAAACTGTAGCGGTTCGGCAGATTGGTGAGCCGATCCAGGCGGGCGTCGTCGACAGCCTGATCGAGGCTCCTTTTGGCCGCGGTGACATCCCGCATGAGCCCGACATAATATTCGACGACACCTTCGGTCCGCGAATACGGCGTCAGTGTCAGCTCATTCCAAAAAAGTGTGCCATCCTTGCGATAATTGCGCATTGTGACGGTGGCGCTGGTGCCGGAGGCAAGCGCTTCGCGTATCGGCCCAAGTTCGGATTGCAGGCGGTCACTGCCTTGCAGGTAACGGCAATTTTTGCCGATGGCCTCAGCTGCCGTGTAGCCGGTGATCGCGCTGAATTGCTCACTCACCCATATCAGCGGCGCATCGCGTTCACGCATATCGGCAACGACGATCGCATCCGGAATCAGACGTATGCTGGCGATAGCGATGTCCGCCAGTGTTCCCTCGAGAATGGCCGGAATTGGCGCCTTCGCTGCGAACTTTGCTGACAAGAATAGAGCCTTATTGAGGTCTTCGATCGACTCTTATCGCCACCCTTCCGGTTTCCGTGGCACGCGAAGCAAGGGCACCGCAAATGTAATCCGCTCCATTTTAAAGGGTAATTACTTGCCGCAAAGCGGGCTGGCTAATTCAATATCTCTATGAGTATGGCCGGTTAGGCCATGCTCTCGATCGGATTGTGGATGATAAGATGCCGAGCACGCCCATGCTGAACTGCCCGCACCGCTGCTCTTGTCCATCTCCCTGGGACCGGCGGCGGCCCCGGTAAAAGGCTAGCAGGTCGATCGCCGAAGTCTGCCCGACTATCTTGTCAGCCAATGTCATCATTTTTCCCATTGCGAAGGGAATAGCCCGGTCATCCTATCGGCATGACACCAAGACAATGATCTGTTCTTTGGGCTGCCCGCGCCGAGATGAGGCTGGCCGTCAGACTGGGCAGAACTGCGCCAATTTTTGGGTCGGAACGTATGCCGGCCTTGGGATGGTTTGCATTCGGTGCGATCTTGACGCTTCCGCTGGTCCTCGTGTTGTTCAGCCGATCGGCAGTGCTAGCGCGTGCCGCATTCCCAGAATTACCGTTGAGAGCCAGCTGCGGCAGGCTGGACCACACAAGCCGACAGCGTCGCCTCCGAGGCGACGCCGCGATCAGCGCTTGGCGATATCCGCAATTGTGGCTCTGATCCATTCCATCAGCTGGATGAATACCTCTGCCGCCTCTCGTGCGGATCGCATATATTCGCCGCCGCGCTCGCCGACGCGGACGGCCGACCAGTTTGCCTGGTGGGCTGCGGTCATCGTGCGCATGGCGGAAAACAAACGGCGATAGTCTGCGAGCAGAACGGGATCGCCAACCTGTTCGAGCAGCGCGCTCGCGGTTTCGCTGACCTTGGCGACTTCAATGCCGAGTATGCGCCGTTGCGCGATCAAATCCCGCTGTCGCTGATCGTCGCTCCGCCGCGCAATTCTTCCAAGCTCGGTCTGGGTTACCTGCAAATTATCGACGGCTTGCGCCAAGGCTTTACACTGCTCATTCAACATGGCGAGGGTTACTTTTATATTATCTTATGGTTATAGCGCAGCTATATCTTAAGAACATTACCATCAGGTAAAAGCATTTGATTATCCCACGCAGGTTTTGCTTATCCAAGCAAGCGAGATGGGTCACAATCTCCCCGGTAATAGCGCAAAAGAACAAGGGTGCCCGGCATTCGCCCCGTCAACGCTTGGCCGACAGCGTCCTTTATATCAGCGTGCTGCTCGTTCTTTCCTTGCCTATGGATCGGACACCGCGGGTAACATCCAGGCGCCGCTTTGAAGCATGACATTCGGCGAATGGCTGCGCCGCTTCATTCGCCCTGATACGCGGCCAGCTCATTCCCTGCGGGATCGAGGAAATGAAACCGCCGCCCGCCGGGAAAGTCAAAGACTGGCTTGGTGATCGAACCCCCTGCTTGTTCGACTTCGGCGAGAACGGCATCGAGATCGTCGACACGGATGGCGGGCAGGATCGCTTGGGTCTTTTCGGTAGGATCGGCCTGAAAACCTACGTCCACATCGCCGGTCATCGTGCAGGCGTAGCTTGGGCCGAACGCGGTGAAATCCCAGCCGAACGCCGTGCCGTAGAAGCGTTGCATTTCCAGTGTGCCGCTCGCAGGCAATTCGATGAAGTCGATGCGCGGCGCAGCCATCGCTCCGGCCCTCAGTAGCGGCGGAGCAGGCCGGCGAGCTTGCCCTGAATGCGGATCTGGTTGGGCTTATAGCGCATCGGATCATAAGCGCGGTTGGCGGGATCGAGCCGGATCATCTGGCCTTCGTGGCGGAAATATTTGAGCGTCGCCTCGCTATCGTCGACCAGCGCGACCACGATCTCGCCATCGCGGGCATTTTCGGTGCGGCGGACGAGCGCATAATCGCCATCGAGGATGCCCGCCTCGACCATCGAATCGCCCGTCACCTCGAGCGCATAATGCTCGCCCGGCCCGAGCAGCGCGGCGGGGACAGACAGCATATTCTGCCCTTCCAGCGCCTCGATCGGCATGCCCGCGGCGATGCGGCCATGCAGCGGGATCTCGAGCACATCGTTGGCGGCTGAAGGTGGGTTGGCGGCCGAGGGGGGCGCGGCGGCAGGCCCCTTGACCGGCACGACCGTCGCCGATCTGGGCGCGGGCTTGGCCTTCATCGCATCGGGCAGCCGCAGAATCTCGAGCGCGCGGGCGCGATTGGGCAGACGGCGGATGAAGTTGCGCTCCTCCAGCGCCGAGATCAGGCGGTGGACGCCCGACTTGGATTTAAGGTCCAGCGCCTCCTTCATTTCCTCGAACGAGGGCGAAACGCCGGTTTCGCTCAGCTTTTCGTTGATGAAGGTGAGCAGCTCATGTTGCTTACGGGTCAGCATCTGGGGTTCCTAGTGCGCCGAACGAACGGGGCACGTATAGCGAACTGTTCCCCTTTTGTCAAGCCAAAAGATAGACCGTGCCAATTTCGTTCTCGAAAGCCTCGGGCGAATGCGGCGCGCGGACGATCAGCGCATCGGCGCGGACCAGATCGAACAAAGCGGCGCTGTCGCGGCTGGCGAGCAGGTGCGCGGCGCCGTCGATGATCCGGGCGCGCAGATATTCGGTGCGTTCGGCAATCGCGGGCAAGGGCGCGATCACCGGCATCGTCGTCGCCTTCGGTAACGGAGAGGGGGCGCCGGCGAGGTGCGCGGCCAGCGGCAGCAGGAACAGGTGCGCGGTTACGAAGGCGGCGACCGGATTGCCCGGCAGGCCGAGCACGATCGCATCGCCCAGCCGCCCGGCCATCAGCGGCTTGCCCGGCCGCATCGCCACCTTCCAGAAATCGAGCGATGCGCCCGCGCGCTCCAGCGCCGGCCGCACCAGATCATGATCGCCCACCGATACGCCACCGGTGGTGACGATCAGGTCGGCTTCGGCGGCGGCGGCCGCGAACGCCTGTTCGAGCGCTTCGATCCGATCGGGCACGATGCCGCGATCCAGGGCGATGCCCGGTCCCTTGGCGATCAGGCTCGCCAGCATCGGCGCGTTGGACGAGGGCAGCATCGCCCCCGGCGTCGGCGCGCCCGGCGGCACCAGCTCGTCCCCGGTCGACAGGATGGCGATGCGCGGGCGGCGGCGGACCGGCACCGCGCCATGCCCTCCCATCGCCGCCAGCGCGATCGCGGCGGGTGACAGCCGCGCGCCTGCTTCGAGCAGTTGTACGCCTCGCGCGAAGTCGGTCCCCGCCGCGCGCACCGCATTGCCTTGCGGGGGTGGGACGGTGCCGGAAAAGCTAAGCCGATCGCCCTCGCGTGCCGCCTCTTCCTGGATCAGGATCGTGTCCGTACCCTGCGGCAAGGGCGCGCCGGTGAAGATCCGCGCCGCCTCGCCCGGCTCGATCGCGCGGTCGAGCCCGCGTCCGGCGGCGCTTTCGCCCACCAATATCCAAGGCCCCGGCAGGTCGGCGAAGCGGATCGCATAGCCGTCCATCGCGGAGAGATCGGCGGCGGGCTGGGTGCGGCGCGCTTCGATCGGCGCTGCAAGCCAGCGCCCCGCCGCCTCGACCAGCGGCACCGTCTCGATCGGCAGCGGCGCGGCGAGCGCGAGCAGCCGCGCCTGCGCCTCGCCGACCGAGAGCATCACGCCCGCCATTCGCCCGACCGTCCCCCCGATTTGGCGCGTAGCCTGATGCCTTCGAGGATCATGCCGCGGTCGATCGCCTTGGCCATGTCGTAGAGCGTCAGCAGCGCGGTGGAGACCGCGGTCAGCGCCTCCATCTCCACCCCCGTCGGCCCGGTCGTGACGACGGTGGCCGCGCAGGCGACGCCCTCGTCATCGATCAGCAGATCGATCGAGACTTTGGCGAGGCTGAGCGGATGGCAGAGCGGGATCAGCTCGCTGGTCTTCTTCGCCGCCATGATCCCGGCGATCCGCGCCACCGCCAGCGCATCGCCCTTGGCCAGGCTGCCCGCCCGGATCGCGGCGATCGCGTCCGCGGACATCAGGATACGCCCCTCGGCGGTCGCCTCGCGCCGTGTCGCGGGTTTGGCCGAGATATCGACCATCTGCGCGGCGCCCGTCTCGTCGAGATGGGTGAGCTTGCTCATGCGTCTCTCCCCCGTTCGTCCCGAGCGAAGTCGAGGGACGTGATACAGGCGGAACGTGTCTCGACTTCGCTCGACACCAACGGGGGCGGCGTGGCGCTCATGCCGCAAGCAGAGCGCGCGTTGCCGCCTCGACATCCGCCTGCCGCATCAGGCTCTCGCCGACGAGGAAGCAACGCACGCCATGCTCGGCCATCGCCGCGAGATCGGCAGGACCGCCGAGCCCGCTCTCGGCGACGAAGGTGCAGCCCTCGGGGGCGCTGCCGACGAGCTCATAGGTCCGCGCGAAATCGACCGAGAAATCGCGCAGGTCGCGGTTGTTGACCCCGATCAGCCGTGACCGCAGCCGCAGGGCGCGATCGAGCTCGGCCCGGTCATGCACCTCGACCAGCACATCCATGCCGAGGCCGATCGCAGCCGCCTCGATCTCGGCCATCGCCCCGTCTTCCAGCCCGGCGACGATAATCAGGATCGCGTCGGCGCCCAGCGCACGCGCCTCCAGCACCTGCCACGGATCGATCATGAAATCCTTGCGCAGGCAAGGCAGCGAACAGGCCGCCCGCGCCTGGACGAGATAGTCGTCGGCGCCCTGAAAGAAGGGCACGTCGGTCAGCACCGAGAGACAGGCCGCCCCGCCCGCCTGATAGGCGCGGGCGTGCGCGGGCGGATCGAAATCGGCGCGGATCAACCCCTTGGAGGGCGAGGCCTTCTTGATCTCGGCGATCAGCCCGAAGCCATCGACAGCCGCGCGATCGAGCGCGGCGCGGAACCCGCGCGGTGCGGTCTGGCCGGCGGCGGATGCTTCCAGCGCGGCAAGGCTGGTCTCGGCGTTGCGGCGGGCGACATGATCGCGCTTGGCGGCGAGGATTTCGGTCAGGCGGTTGGACATGGGCGTCCGCCTATCAGAAGCGCAGCCAGCGATCGAGCAAAGCCTCGGCCGCGCCGCTGTCGATCGCTTCGGCGGCGCGCACGACCCCTTCGCTGAGATCAGCGACCTCGCACGCCATGGTCAGCGCGCCCGCGGCGTTGAGCAGCACCGCGTCGCGATAGGCGCCTGCCTCGCCCTTCAGCAAACGGCGCAGCGCCTGCGCGTTGTGCGCGGCGTCGCCGCCCCGGATCGCCGCGATCGGATGACATGGCAGACTGGCCTCCTCGGGGGTGAGGGTTCCGCTGTGGGTCTCGGCCCCTCTCACCTCGGCCAGCACGGTCGGCCCCGCGATCGAGATTTCGTCGATGCCTTCCTCGCCGGAGACGACCCACGCCATGCCGTCGCCGATCAGCGCCAGCGCCTGGGCATAAGTGCCGACATAATCGGGCCGCGCGATGCCGATCAGCTGGCGGCGGGTCCGCGCCGGATTGGCGAGCGGGCCCATCAGGTTGAAGATCGTCCGCCGCCCGATCGCGGTCCGGATCGGCTGAATGCGGCGCATCGCGGGATGATGGTTGGCGGCGAACAGGAAGCAGATGCCCAGTGCGGCAAGGCTCGCCTCGGCGGTGTCGCCCGCGCGGGCCATATCGAGGCCCAGCGCCTCCAGCGTATCGGCAGCCCCCGCCTTGGAGGAAGCGGCGCGGTTGCCATGCTTGGCGACGGGTACGCCGCAGGCCGCGACGACCAGCGCAACTGCGGTCGAGACATTGAGCGTGTGATGACCGTCGCCGCCGGTGCCGCAGACATCGATCGCGTTTTCGGGCGCCTCGATCGGCAGCATCCGCTGGCGCATCGCGCGCGCGGCGGCGGCGATCTCGATGCTGGTTTCGCCACGCTCGGCAAGCGCGATCAGGAAGGCGGCGACAACCTCGTCGGCAACCGTGCCGTCGAGAATATCGGCGAAGGCCTGCTCGGCTTGGCTATGGTCGAGAGGGTTCGCCGGATCGGGCAGCAGCGTGATCGTCGTCACGCGGGCTCGGCCGCCTTGATCCCCGCCAGCGCCAGGAAATTGGCGAGCATCGCATGGCCATGCTCGGTGGCGATGCTCTCGGGGTGGAACTGAACGCCGTGGATCGGCAGAGTGGCGTGGCGGAAGCCCATCACCGTGCCGTCGGGCGTCCGCGCGTTGACGATCAGCCCCTCGGGCAGGCTCTCCTCGGTGACGATCAGCGAATGATAGCGCGTCGCGGTGAAGGGTGAGGGGAGATCCTTGAACAGCCCGGTGCCGTCATGATGAACCGCGCTGGTCTTGCCGTGCATCAGCTCGCCCGCGCGTGTCACGATCCCACCGAAATGCTGCCCGATCGCCTGATGGCCGAGGCAGACGCCGAGCAAGGGCCGCCCCTGCTCGGCGCAGGCCGCGACGAGATCGAGGCTGATCCCGGCATGATCGGGATCGCCCGGCCCCGGTGAGATCAGGAAGGCCTCCGCCCCGGAAGACATCGCCTGCCCGACGCCGATCGCATCGTTGCGCACCACCTCGACATGGCTGCCCAGCTCCTGGAGATAATGTACCAGGTTCCAGGTGAAGCTGTCGTAATTGTCGATGACGAGGATCATGGGATGCGCTTAACCGGTTAGCGGACAACCGTCATCCCCACGATATCATCAATCCTCCCCTTGCAGGGGAGGATTGATGACGTCGGCCTACGCCGTCTTCTTATCGGCCACCGCCGCAAGCGCACCAATCACACCGCCCTTGATGAAGGGCAGGGCGGCCAGCGTCGCCAAAGTCATCGCCGAGAGCAGGATGCCGAGCGACGCCCATAGCGGCAGCGACCAGAACCAGGGAATCGCCAGCGACGGGGCGACCAGCAGATGTCCGACCAACAATACGGTGAAATAAGAGGCGATATCGTCGACACGGTGCTGGCCGTTATCGGCCATGCACACCGGGCAGCGCGGGCGCACCTTGAGATAGCCTTCGAACAAGGTCGGCGAATCGCAATGCGGGCAGTGGCGCTTGAGCCCGCGCTTGAGGCCTTCGCCGAAGCTGATCTTGTCCATCATCACCATTTAGGCGCTCGGACATCGCTTCGCTACTGGCCAAAGCCTGCTTCCTGCGCGATCCGCGTTGCCTCGCGCGCAGCGGCGAACAGCGCGCCGGACTTGGCTTCGCACTCGCGCTGTTCGGCGGCGGGATCGCTGTCGGCGACGATGCCCGCACCGGCCTGCACATGCATCACGCCATCCTTAACGATGGCCGTCCTGAGCACGATGCAGCTATCGAGCGAGCCGTCGGGGGCGAAATAGCCGACCGCGCCAGCATAAGCGCCGCGCGTTTCCTGCTCCAGTTCGGCGATGATCTCGCAGGCGCGGACCTTGGGCGCGCCCGAGACCGTGCCCGCCGGAAAGCCCGCGAACATCGCGTCGAGCGCATCCTTGCCCGGCGCGATCCGCCCGACGACGTTGGAGACGATGTGCATGACGTGGCTGTAATATTCGACCGCATAGCTGGCCGTCACCTTGACGCTGCCCGCCACCGCGACGCGGCCGACATCGTTGCGGCCGAGATCGAGCAGCATCAGATGCTCGGCGCGCTCCTTGGGATCGGTGAGCAGACTCTCCCGGTTGGCCTCGTCCTCGGCGGCGGTTTTACCACGAGGGCGCGTGCCCGCGATCGGGCGGATCGTCACCTCGCCATCGCGCAGGCGGACGAGAATCTCGGGGCTCGATCCGATCACTGCAAAGCCGGGTAGATCGAGATGGTAGAGGAAGGGCGAGGGATTGATCCGCCTGAGCGCGCGATAGAGATCGAGCGGCGGCAGCGTGAAGGGCGTGGTGAAGCGCTGCGCCAGCACGACCTGGAAGATGTCGCCCGCCGCGATATGCTCCTTCGCGGCCAGCACCATATCCCGATAGCGATCGGCAGGGATGATCGGCGTGGCGAGGATCTCCGGCAGCTCGGCGGGTGTGCGGGCGGCGGCGGGCAGCGGCGCCGCGAGCCGGGCGGCGGTCGCCTCGATCCGCTCGATCGCGGCCTCCACGGTGCCGCGGCTTTCGGGCCAGACCGGCGCGACGATGAACAGCGAATCCGCCAGCCGATCGAAGATCAGCAGCACCGTCGGCCGCACGAACAGCATATCGGGCAGATCCAGCGGTGAGGGCGCGGCGCGCGGCAGCTTCTCGACCAGCCCCACCGTCTCATAAGCGAAATAGCCGACGAGGCAGGCGAGTGCGCGGGGCAGGCCCTCGGGCACATCGGCGCGGCACGCCGCCACCAGATCGCGGAGCGCTACCAGCGGATCGGCCTCTATACCCTCGAACGCGGCGCGGTCGGTCAGCCAGCGCCGATTGATCCGCGCCTGCCGCTCCCGCGCCTCGAACACCAGATCGGGCGCCAGGCCGAGCAAACTGTAGCGCCCGCGTGTTGCGCCATCCTCCACCGATTCGAGCAGGAAATCGCCTCGGCCGGGCTCGATCAGTTTGATCGCGGCGGCGACGGGCGTTTCGGTATCGGCGATCAGCCGCCGCCAGACCAAAGCCGGACGGCCCGCAGCGATCGCCTCGCGCGCGGCGGCGTCGGCCGCCCCCGCTTCCATCACTGGTCGGCGGCCGCCTGGCCCGAAAGCTGCTTGGCGAGCGCGGCGATGGCGGCGGGGTTCTTCTTCACCGTCAGTTCCGATCGCGCCGCCTTGGCGAATTGCTGCAGATATTCGTCGCCGATCCCCTGGCTGGAGGCGACGCGCATCTGGCCGGCGATCAAGGCGACCTGCGCGGGATCGCCGGGGCTGATCTGATCGAGATGGACGATATACCAGCCGCCCGGCCCCGGCGTCAGGCTGGTCTTGCCGGGCGAAAGTGCGAACAGGGCGCGCAGCGGCGGTGACACCGCCTGGCCCTGCTGCTGCAGGCGGGCGACGTCGATCTGGCTGGCGTTGGCGGGCTTGGGTGCTTCCAGCCCTGCGGCGGCGAAGGCGGCGGCCATCGGCGTTCCGGCCTTCATCTTGGCCAGCACGCCGTCGGCGATCGCCCGTGCGGCCTTGCCGGCGCGATCGACCATCAGATCATTCTTCGCCTTGTCGTGCACCTGGGCCAAGGGCAGCGGCGCCGAGGGCAGCACGCTGGCAACGCCGAGCAGCGCGGCGCCGCCGGTGGCGGGCACGGGCTCCAGCGTCGGGGCGTCCTCGGGCTCGGCCAGGAAGGCGGGCTTGAGCAGCGCCTGCACGGTGGCGTCGGGCTGGAAATTGGGCGCCGCGCCATTGCCGAGCAGCGGCGGCGTCGTCACTACCTTCAGGCTGTTGGCCTTAACGATCTTGTCGAAATTGGCGCCGTCGTTCAGCGCATCCTCGATCTTCTGGCCGAGCGCCTGCAGCGCGGCGGTCTTGCGCGTCTGGGTGAGCGCGGTGGCGATCTCGCCCTTCACGCTTTCCAGGCTGCGCGCGGGTTTGGCGTTGATCGTATCGATGTGGACGATGTGCCAGCCGAGCGTCGACTTGAGCGGCGTGGTATTGCCGCCCTGCTTGGCGGCGAAAGCGGCATCGGCGATCGCGGGCGTCGCGGAGGCGGCGAACGCTTCCTTGCTGAGCGCGCCGAGCGCGGTATCCTTGGGGCCGAAGCCTGCGTCGCCCGCAGCCTTTTCGAACGGCGTGCCGGAGGCGAGCTTGGCGGCGAACGCCTTGGCGGCGCCCTCGTCGGGCAGCACCACCTGCGAAAGCGTGCGCGTTTCGCCCGCGGCATATTTGGCGGCGTCGGCCTTATACTGCGCCGCGATCTCCGCATCGCTCGGCGTGGCGACGGTGACGCCGTCGGGGTTGATCGGCGCGTAGCGCAGCACGCGCCGTTCGGGCACGGTGTAAGCGGCGATGTGGCTCTTGTACCAGGCGGCGATGTCGGGTTCCGAAGGCGCTGCGACTGGTTTCAGCGGCACGAAGCCGACTTCGCCGATCCGCCGCGCGACGAACAGTCCCGCATAGGTTCGCGCCATGCCCATCGGCATCGATGGCGCCGCGCCCAGCGGGATCAGCAGCTGGCGACGGATCAGATCGGCGCGGATGCCCGATCGCAGATCGGCCAGCGCCATATGCTGCTGCGCGAGCAGGGCGCGCATCTGCTTCTCGTCGAACTTGCCGGCAGGGTTGATGAAGGCGGGGATGTTGGCGATCTGCGCATCGATCAGCCGGTCGCTGGCGGTCAGCCCGTGCTTGCGCGCCCAGATCTCCAGCGATCGCGTGCTGATCTCGCGCTCGACGATCGGATCGAGGCCGCCCGTCTGGCGCAGCAGCGCCGCCATGTCGACGGCAGGCTGCTGCTGGCGGATGCGGCTGAGCTCGGCCTGCGCGCTACGCTGCACGTCCGCCCCGCGGATCGGCTCACCGCCCACCGTGGCGACCACGTTGGGATCGGTCACCGCGCCGCCCCCGAACGGATTGCTCACGCCGGTGACGATGAACGCCACCAGCAGCAGGCCGAGCAAGGCGATGACGATCCAGGAGCCGAGCGCGCGGCGAAAGAAGGTTAGCATCCGGTCTTCCGAGAAACAGTTGAGCCCGCCCATAGGGCTCCTGCCTTCGCCTGCCAAGCGGAGCCACGCCTTGCCGCTCGGGCGCATTGCTGTATCGGAAACGCCGTCGTGAGGGAGGCGAAAGAATGGCGTTGCGCAAGCTGATCGCGGGCAACTGGAAAATGAACGGCACGCGCGCATCGCTCGCCGAAGTGGCGGCGATCGAAGCGGCCGCTACCGCCGCTGGCCATGTCGATGTCGCGCTGTGTCCGCCCTTCACCCTGATCGATGCGATGATGCAGGCGGCGGACACGGTCGTGATCGGCGGGCAGGATTGCCACCATGCCGTGAAGGGCGCACACACGGGCTGCGTCTCCGCCGCGATGCTCGCCGATCTCGGCGCCAGCCATGTCATCGTCGGCCACAGCGAGCGCCGCACCGACAACGGCGAGACGGATGACCTCGTCCGCGCCAAAGCCGAGGCGACGATCGCCGCCGGACTGATCGCAATCGTCTGCGTCGGCGAGACCGAGGCTGAGCGTGATGCGGGGCGTGCGGGCGTGGTTGTCGGCGATCAGCTCGACGGATCGCTGCCGCCGGCCGCGACCGCGCGGCAGCTGGTCGTCGCTTACGAGCCGGTGTGGGCGATCGGCACGGGGCGGACGCCTTCGTGTGACGACGTCGCCGAGATGCACGGCATGATCCGCGCCAAGCTGCTCGCGATCCTCGGCGAAGAAGGGGTGGGCGTGCGGATCTTGTATGGGGGATCGGTCAAGCCGGACAATGCCGCAGAACTGTTGGCGATCGCCGATGTCGACGGTGCCCTGGTCGGCGGCTGCAGCCTCACCGCCGCGCAATTCGTTCCGATTATCGAGGCGGCGGCTACGATCTAACTGACGCCCTCCCTCCCCGTTTGCCCTGAGCTTGTCGAAGGGCTGTCCTGCCTGACAGGCAACGAAGAAGAACAGTGCTTCGACAAGCTCAGCACGAACGGAGGGGATAGGGCATGACAACCGCACCGCCGCCCTTGCCCAAGGCGCTCCCCCGCTGCCTGGGCACGCTGGGGATGCTGTTCCTCACGCTCTCGGCGATCTCGCCGGCCTCTTCCGTGTTCATCATCGTGCCGGGGATGCTGCAAGGCGCGGGAACGGGCGCGTTGTGGGCGATGGCGATCGCGGGGCTGGTCTGCCTCGCCACGGCCTATGTCTATGCCGAGCTCTCGTCGGCCTTCCCGATCGCGGGCGGCGAATATGTGATGGTGGCGCGGACGCTGGGGCCGCTGCCCGGCTTCGTCATGCTGGTCATCAACGTCTTCAACAACATGCTCTTCCCGCCCGTCGTCGGCCTGGGCGTGAGCGCGGTGCTCGCCCACGTCATCCCGGGCCTGCCGGTGGTGCCCATCGCGATCGTAGTTGTCGCCGGCGCCACGCTGTGCGGCCTGCTCAACATCCGCGTCAACGCGCTGGTGACAGGGCTCTTTCTCGTGATCGAACTGGCCGCGCTGGGGCTAGTGACGGCGCTCGGCCTGATCCATCCGGCGCAGGGGCTGTTGCCGATGCTGGCGCACCCGGTGCTGCCTTCACTGCAACCGGCGACGATGCCCGCGACCGGAACCGCCACCACGATCGGCATCTTCGCGCTCAACGGCTATGGCATGGCGGTCTATTTCGGCGAGGAGATGCATGACGCCTCCACCCGCATCGCCCGCGTCGTCATGCTGTCCTTCGCCGCCGCTTTCCTGTTCGAACTGGGACCGACGATCGCCGCGCTGATCGGCACGCCGGACCTCGCCCGAACTCTCTCCGCAACGGACCCGTTCGGCGATTTCGTCGCCAGCTGGGGCGGTGGGCTGATCGCCGCGCTGATGGCGGTCGGCGTCGCCATCGCGATCCTCAATGCCGCGATCGTTACCGTGCTGGGCTCGGCGCGGTTTCTCTATTCCACCGGGCGCGATCGGGTGTGGGGCGGGCCGGTCGATCGTTGGATCGCGGCGGTGCATCCGCGCTGGCACAGCCCCTGGGTCGCCACGTTGGTCAATGGCGCGCTCGGCATCGGCTGCTGCTTCATCAAGCTCAACTTCCTGCTGATCCTGAGCGGTGGCGGCCTGCTCGTCACCTATTGCGCGATCAGCCTCGGGGCCTTGGCGGGGCGGCGGACGGGCAGCACCAATCACGGCCCCTATCGCATGCCGTTGTTCCCGATCGCCCCGATCCTGACCCTGGTGGCGCTGGCCTATGTCGCCTGGACCAACTGGCTGGACGTGGACGAAGGCCGCCCCGGCCTGATCGCCACCGCAGCGCAGATCGTGGCGGCGATCCTCTACTATACACTCGTGCTGCGGCGGCGCGGCGCATGGATCGTTCACGATCCTGCTGTCGAAACCGCTGAGCGATTGTAGGCTAAACACAAACCATCCGTTCGTGCTGAGCTTGTCGAAGCACCGTTCTTCTTCGGTCCGGTAACGAAGAAGGACGGCCCTTCGACAAGCTCAGGGCGAGCGGGCGATTGGTGGCAGGCGACTGAGTCTACAAATTGAGCAAACTCGGATCGCCGCCCTGCGCGGTGATGTTGACCGAGAGCGCGCGCTCCACCGCATAGCGCAGCAGGGCGTGCGGCCCGCCCGCCTTGGGACCGGTGCCGGACAGACCTTCGCCGCCGAACGGCTGCACACCGACCACCGCGCCGATGATCGATCGGTTCACATAGACGTTCCCCGCCGGCACCGCCGCGCGCACTTCCTCCGAGAAGCGCTCGATCCGGGTGTGGACCCCCAGCGTCAGCCCGTAGCCGCGGTTGGCGAGGCTGGCGGTGACCTTGTGGAGATCGGCGGGATCGTAGCGGTAGACATGCAGGATCGGGCCGAACACTTCCTTTTCAAGGAAGTCCGGGCGCGGCACCTCGGCGATCACCGGGCCGAAATAGCTGCCCTTGGCGCCCCACACGCCGGGATCGATGCGGCGGATGATCTTCGCCTCTTTCTCCAGCCGCTGGACATGCGCCTCGAGATCGGCGCGCGCTGCCTCGTCGATCACCGGGCCGATGTCGGTGCCGGGTTCGGCGGGGTCGCCGATCACCAGCGCATCGAGCGCGCCCGCCAGCGTGGCAATCAGCTCATTCGCCGAATCCTTGGGCACGAACAGTACGCGCAGCGCCGAGCAGCGCTGCCCCGCCGATCCGATCGCCGAGACGATCACGTCATCCACCACCTGCTCCTTGAGCGCGGTCGTATCGGCGAACAGGCCGTTGAGGCCGCCGGTCTCGGCGATGAAGGGCAGGATCGGGCCGTCGCGGTTGGCGAGCGCGCGGTTGATCGCGCGCGCAGTATCGGTGCCGCCGGTGAAGGCGACGCCAGAGATCAGCGGATGGGTGACGATCGCCTGGCCGACCGTCGCGCCCTCGCCGGGGAGCAGCGCCAGCAGATCGGGATCGAGTCCCGCCTTGTGGAACAGCCGCACCGCCTCCGCCGCCACGAAGGGCGTCTGCTCGGCGGGCTTGGCGAGCACGGCGTTGCCGGCCGCCAGCGCCGCCGCGATCTGGCCGGTGAAGATCGCCAGCGGGAAATTCCACGGTGATATGCAGGCGAAGGTGCCCCGTCCGCGCAGCTCCAGCTGGTTGGTCTCGCCGACCGGCCCCGGCAAAGTCTCGAAACCGGAGAATTGCTTCTCCGCGAGCCCGGCATAATAGCGGCAGAAATCCACTGCTTCACGCACCTCGGCGACGCCATCGTTGAGCGTCTTGCCCGCTTCGCGTGACAGCAAGGCAACGAGGCGATCCATGTCGCGTTCCAGCGCATCGCCCATCGCGCGCAGCACCTTGGCGCGGCCCTTCCCGCCGCGATCGTCCCAGGCCCGTTGTGCTTTGGCAGCACGGCGCGCGGCCTGATCGACATCGGCCAAGGTCGCGTCGCTGACGCCACCGATCAGCCAACCACGGTCCACCGGACTGTGCAGCGGCTGCGCGCCAGCGCCCGCCAGCAATTTGCCGCCGACGATCGGCCCGGCGGTCAGCGTTTCGCGCGCGATCGCCTTGCTGGCTTCGTCGGCGCGCTTCTGTTCGGCGAGGATCGCGTAATCCCGGCCCAGCGGATTCTTGCGCTTCGGCCCGTAAATGTCGGCGGGCAGCGGGATTTTGGGATGTGCACCGGGCGCGGCCTCGACCGCGCTGATGGGATCGCGGACTACGTCCAGCGCGGGCACCTTCTCGTTGAGCAAGGCATGGACGAAGCTGGTGTTGGCGCCATTCTCCAGCAGCCGACGGACCAGATAGGGCAGCAATTCCTCATGCCCGCCCACCGGCGCATAAGCCCGCAGCCGCGCATTGCCGCCGATATTGGCTTTGTAGAGCGCCTCCCCCATCCCGTGCAGGCGCTGATGCTCGATCGGCACGCCCGCGCGATCGGCCATCAGCCGGACGGCGGCGAGCGTGTGGGCGTTATGCGTGGCGAATTGCGGATAGAGATGCGGGCTCGCCGCGATCAGCGCGTTGGCGCAGACCAGATAGGAAAGATCGGTCGCGGGCTTGGTGGTGAACACCGGATAGCCGGGACGGCCGGCGACCTGCGCCTTCTTGATCTCGCTGTCCCAATAGGCGCCTTTGACCAGCCGGATCATCAGGCGGCGACCGGACTTTTGGCTAAGGGCCTTGAGCGCCTCGATCACCGCCAGCCCACGCTTCTGATAGGCCTGCACGACCACGCCGAGCCCGGTCCAGTCGCCCAGCTCTTTCTCATGTGCAAGGGTGTCGATCAGCTTGAGCGAGAGGACGAGGCGATCCGCTTCCTCGGCATCGATAGCGAAATTGAGATTATGGCGTGCGGCGATCAGCGCCAGCCGTTTGATGCGCGGATACAGCTCCGCCCAGACGCGCGCTTCCTGCACCGCTTCGTAGCGGGGCGAGAGGGCCGAGAGCTTGACCGAGACGCCATGCCCATCCTCGGGCCGCTCGCCGGGCGCGCGGGCCTTGCCAACCGTATCGATCGCGTGGGCGTAGATATGCTCGTAGCGTTCGGCATCGGCGGCGGTGCGCGCGCCCTCGCCGAGCATGTCGAACGAGCAGAGATAGCCCTCCTTCTTCGCCCGAGCCAACGCCGTCTCGATCGTGCGCCCGAGTACGAACTGCTCGCCCATCATCTTGACCGCCGCGCCCACCGCCTGACGGATCACCGGCTCGCCGAGCTTGGCGGTCATGCGCTTGAGGTAGCCGGGCAGATCCTTCCTGGCCTGATCATCGACATCGACCAGCTTGCCCGTCAGCATCAGCCCCCAGGTCGAGGCGTTGACGAACAGGCTGTCCGATTGGCCGAGGTGCGCCGCCCAATCGGCCGATCCGATCTTCTCGGCGATCAGCCGATCGCGCGTGTCGGCGTCGGGTGTGCGCAGCAACGCCTCGGCCAGGCACATCAGTGCCAGCCCCTCGCGCGTGCCGAGCGAGAATTGCTGGAGGAAGCTCTCGACGACGCCCTGTTTCTCCGCCGATGCCCGCGCCGCCTCGACGAGGCGGATCGCTTGCGCCTCGACAGCGTTACGCTCCTCTAACGATAATGGCTTGCGGGCGAGCAGGGACTGAACCGCCTCACCTTCATCCTGATATTTCGTGTCGTCGATACGGTCCCAATCGACCGTCAAGCTGTTGTTCAACTGATGCTCCCGAAAGCGGGCAAAACCTTAGTTCATGTGCGTATGCGTAGATTGCAACGCTGACATTCTGCCGCAAGCCACGCTAGCAATGTGCCGCGCCTTCGTCACGCGAGGGCAGGCAAACGGGAGCCGAGATGGACGTCTATAGCGAAGAACCGATCGAACGATCCCCGCACGCGCGGCGCAATGCCGTGATCGTGGTGATCGTCCTGGTGCTGGTGGCGCTGCTCGCTTGGGGCCTGACGCGCGGAGGTGGCGAGACGCAGGGTCAAGGCCAGGGTGCAGCCGGCGGCGGCCGGCGCGGTGGTGCGGGCGGCGGCAATCGCGGCGCGGCGACGGTCGGCATCGCCAAGGTAGCGGCGCTCGATATGCCCGAGACCGTCTCGGCGATCGGTACGGTGACGCCGGTGGTGACGGCCACCGTCCATTCGCAGGTCAGCGGCAATATCTTTGCGATCAACTTCACCGAAGGGCAGATGGTCAGAAAGGGCCAGCAGCTCGCGCTGATCGATCCGCGCCCCTACAAGCTCGCGCTGGCGCAGGCGGAGGCCAATCTCGCTCGCGATCAGGCGCAGCTCAATCTCGCGCGGGTCACGCTTGGCCGCTACCAGACGTTGCTCAAGCAGGATTCGATCGCGCGGCAGGACGTCGATACCCAGGCCGCGACCGCCAAGCAGCTCGAAGGCACGATCGGCTCGGACAAAGCCGCGGTCGGCACCGCCAGGCTCAACCTGCAATATACCTCGATCCCCGCGCCGGTTTCGGGGCGCGTCGGCCTGCGTCAAGTGGATATCGGCAATTACGTCACGCCGGGCGACGCCACCGGCATCGTCATCATCACCCAGACCACGCCGATCGACGTGGTCTATTCGCTGCCCCAGTCCGATCTACAGCGCCTGCTCGCCAAGCGCGCGGCGGGCGATCCCCTCTCCACCACCGCCAAGGATCAGGCGGGAACCGCGACGCTGGCGCAGGGCAATTTCCTGACCTTCGACAATCAGATCGACGCCACCACGGGGACGGTGAAGGCCAAATCGCGCTTCCCCAATCCGGACAGCAAGCTGTTCCCCAATCAGTTCGTCAACGTCGTGCTGCTCGCCGATACGCTAAAGAATGCCGCGACGGTGCCGGTGACGGCGGTGCGCCACGGCGTGCAGGGCGATTTCGTTTTCGTGGTCCAGCCCGATCATACCGTGAAGCTGCAGACCGTTAAGACCGGGCCCGGCAACGGCACCGTGGTGGCGATCCTCTCCGGCCTTGCGCTGGGCCAGACGGTGGTGACCGAAGGCGCGGACAATCTCGATGACGGCTCCAAGGTCGTGCTGCCCGGCGATTGCCCGCCGCAGTTCGGCGGCAAGAAGACCGGCTTCTTCGCGGGCCTGTTCGGCGGCGGCGAGAAGAAGGGTGGCCAGCGCGGTGGCCAGACCTGTCAGAAGACCGGCGGCGATGCGACGGCGCCGGCTGGCGCGGATGGAAGCGGTCAGCACAAGCATAGGCGCCAGCAACAGGGTGGCCAGGGGCAGTGACTCCTGTCGTACCCCGTACCCCGGCGCAGGCCGGGGTCCAGAGCCGCAGGGACCGCCGCTTCAGGCCCTGGGCCCCGGCCTGCGCCGGGGCACATCGACGGATGTCCGCATGAACGTTCCGCCCGGCCAACTCGAAGACAGCGATGTCACCTCGATCGCGCCCGATCGGGTCAATCCGTCGCGGCCGTTCATCCTGCGGCCGGTGGCGACGACCCTGTTCATGCTCGCGATCCTGCTCGCCGGCATCGTCGCCTATAAATTCCTGCCGCTGTCGGCGCTGCCCGAGGTCGATTACCCGACCATCCAGGTCACCACCTCCTATCCCGGCGCCTCGCCCGATGTGATGGGCTTGACCGTCACCGCGCCGCTCGAGCGCCAGTTCGGTGAGATGGCGGGCCTGAGCCGCATGTCATCGACGTCGAGCGCGGGCGCATCGGTGATCACGCTGCAGTTCAACCTCGATCTCAGCCTCGATGTCGCGGAGCAGGAGGTGCAGGCGGCGATCAACGCGGCGAACACCCTGCTGCCCGCCGATCTGCCCGCGCCGCCGATCTACGCCAAGGTCAATCCTGCCGATGCGCCGATCCTCAGTCTCGGCGTCACCAGCGATACCCGGTCGCTCGCCGAAGTGCAGAATATGGTCGACCAGCGCGTCGCCAACAAGATTTCGCAATTGCCCGGCGTCGGCCTCGTCTCGCTGTCTGGCGGGCAGCGGCCGGCGGTGCGGATCCAGGCCAACGTTCAGGCGCTCGCGGCGCACGGTCTTTCGCTCGATACGCTGCGCAACGCGATCGCCGCCGCCAACGTCAACGGCGCCAAGGGCAGCTTCGACGGGCCGACGCGCAGCTGGACGATCGATTCCAACGATCAGCTCTCCACCGCCGAAGAATATAAGGGCCTGATCCTTGCCTATCGCAACGGCGCGCCGGTGCGGGTCAGCGATGTCGCCAACGTGATCGACGGATCGGAAAATACCAGGATCGGCGCGTGGATGAACCGTCAGCCTGCGATCGTCGTCGATGTTCAGCGTCAGCCGGGCGCCAACGTCATCGGCACGGTCGATGCGATCAAGGAATCGCTGCCCGATCTCACCGCCGCTTTACCCGCCGATGTCCACGTTACCCTGCTCACCGATCGCACCACCGGCATCCGCACTTCGGTGAGCGATGTGCAGTGGGAGCTCGTGTTTGCAGTCGTGCTGGTGACGCTCGCCATCTTCCTGTTTCTGGGCTCTTGGCAGGCGACCGCCATCGCCTCGATCGCCGTGCCGCTCTCGATTATCGGCACCTTCGCGGCGATGCTGGAGCTCGGGTTCAGCCTCAACAATCTCACGCTGATGGCCTTGACGATCGCCGCGGGTTTCGTCGTCGACGATGCGATCGTCGTCACCGAGAATATCGCCCGCCACCTCGAAAATGGCGCGCGCCCGCTCGCGGCGGCGCTGAAGGGCGCGCAGGAGATCGGCTTCACGATCATCAGCCTGACGGTCAGCTTGGTCGCGGTGCTGATCCCGTTGCTGTTCATGGGCGATGTCGTCGGCCGGCTGTTCCGCGAATTCGCGATCACGCTGGCGGTGACGATCCTGATTTCGGCGGTGATTGCGCTGACGCTGGTGCCCATGCTCTCGGCGCGCTGGCTCAAGGCCGAGCATGAGATGTGGAAGCCGCGCTTCGTCGAAAAGACGATGGGCGCGTTCGACAATCTCGCGCATCGTTATTCGCGCGCTCTCGATTGGGTGCTGGCGCGGCAGGCGATGGCGCTGCTGGTGTTCGCGGGATCGCTGGTGGCGACGGCCTTCCTGTTCGTCGCCATCCCCAAGGGCCTGTTTCCCGAGCAGGATACCGGTCAGCTGCAGGCGGTGGTCGCCACCGCGCAGGGCGTCTCGTTCGGGCGCATGTCCGATCTGCAGGCCAAGGTCGCCGATGCGGTGCTCAAGGATCCCGATGTGGAGAGCCTGTCCTCGAATGTCGGCGTCGATGGCAGCAATGCCGCGCTCAATCAGGGGCGGATGCTGATCAACCTCAAGGACAAACGCACCACCTCGCAAGCCAGGCTGATCGAGCGGCTGCAGGAGCGCGCTCGGGAGGTCGCGGGCGTCACGCTCTATGTCCGCCCGGTGCAGGATCTGACGATCGATGCCGAAGGCGGCCCGACCCAATATCGCTTCGCCTTGCAGGGCGCCGATCAGAACGAGATCCAGGGCTGGGCGACCAAGCTCGTCGCCGAACTCAAGGGCCTGAAACAGGTCATCAATATCACGTCGGACATGCAGAACGAGGGCCGCGCGGTGACCGTCAAAGTCAATCGCGATACCGCCTCGCGGCTGGGGATCAGCCTGGCGACGATCGACAGTGCGCTTTACAACGCCTTCGGCCAGCGCATCATCTCGACGATCTTCACCCAGACCACCCAGTATCGCGTGATCCTGGAAAGCCAGCCTGGGATGCTGACCGATCCGCAGGCGCTGTCCTCGCTCTACGTCCCCACGTCGGGCGGCAATTCGGTGCCGCTGTCGACGGTCGCGAGCTTCGTCGAAGGCTCCGCGCCGCTGGAGGTGACGCGCGTCGCGCAATTCCCGGCGGTGACGATCGGTTTCGATCTCGCCAAGGGGCAGAGCCTCGGCCATGCGGTCGATGCGATCACCGCCGCAGAGAAGCGCGTCGGCATACCCGCCTCGATCACCACCACCTTCCTTGGCGCGGCCAACGCCTTCCGTGCCTCGTTGCAGAACGAGGTGTGGCTGATCCTCGCGGCGATCGTCGTCGTCTACATCGTGCTCGGCGTGCTCTATGAGAGCTTCATCCACCCGATCACCATCCTTTCGACCCTGCCCTCGGCGGGCGTCGGCGCGCTCCTGTTCCTGTGGATCACAGGCAATGATCTCGGCGTGATCGGCATCATCGGCATCGTGCTGCTGATCGGCATCGTGAAGAAGAACGCGATCATGATGATCGATTTCGCGCTGGATGCCGAACGCACTGAGGGCAAGGATCCCGATTCGGCGATCCGCCAGGCGGCGCACCTGCGCTTCCGCCCGATCATGATGACGACCTTTGCGGCGTTGTTCGCGGCGCTGCCTTTGATTTTCGGCGCGGGCATGGGCTCGGAGCTGCGCCGTCCGCTCGGCATCGCCATCGCCGGCGGGCTGATCGTCAGCCAGGCGCTGACTTTGTTCACCACACCGGTGATCTTCCTCCAGTTCGAGGCGCTTGCGACGCGCTTCGGCTGGCGGAAGCAGGAAGAGCCCGAGCTACCGCTGGAGGCGGGGGCGTGACAGGTGTGCAACTCAGCCCCCTCTCCCGCGAGCGGGAGAGGGCTGGGGTGAGGGGGCGAGCGATAGCGAGCCTCGTGGCTCACTGCGTTCGCGCCCTCACCCTCCCACAAATCTCGCTGTGCTCGATTTGCGGGCCCCTCCCTCTCCCGCTTGCGGGAGAGGGAATGTGAATCTCTCCGCGCCCTTTATCCGTCGGCCGATCGGTACGCTGCTGCTGACCATCGGCATGATGCTGGCGGGCTTCGCGGCGTTTTTCGCGATGCCGGTATCGCCGCTGCCGCAGGTCGATTTCCCGACGATCATGGTACAATCGACACTCGCCGGCGCCAGTCCGACGACGATGGCAACCAGCGTTGCCAGCCCTCTCGAAAAGCATCTCGGCACGATCGCGGGGGTCTCCGAAATGACCTCGCAATCGGGGATCGGATCGACGCGGATCATCCTGCAGTTCGATCTCAGCCGGAACATCGATGGCGCCGCGCGGGACGTGCAGGCGGCGATCAATGCCGCGCGCGCCGATCTGCCGACCACGCTGCGGCAGAACCCCAGCTATCGCAAGATGAACCCGTCCGATGCGCCGATCATGATCATCGCGCTGACATCGGACACGCGATCCCCGGCGGATATCTACAACTCGGTCTCCAATGTGGTGCAGCAGAAATTGCTGCAGGTGCAGGGCGTCGGCGATGTCGAGCTCGGCGGCGCGGCGCTGCCCGCGGTGCGCATCGATCTCAATCCGCTGGCGCTGGCGCGCTACGGCATTCCGCTCGAGGACGTCCGCACCTCGCTCTCCTCGGCCAGCGCCAATCGGCCGCGCGGCGTGATCGAGGGCAAGGCGCTGAGCTGGCAGATCTACGGCGATACGCCGGGGCTGCGCGCCTCCGACTATGCGCCGATCGTTGTTGCCTGGCGCAACGGCATCGCCGTGCGCCTGCAGGATGTCGCCCATGTCTACGACGGGCCCGAGGACGTCCGCACGATGGGCCTGTTCAACGGCAAGCGTGCCGTGAACGTCGTCATCAGCCGCCAGCCCGGCGCCAACATCATCGAGACCGTCGATTCGGTGAAGGCGCAATTGCCCGGGCTGCGCGCCGCCATCCCGCACGACATCAAGCTCGAAATGGCCACCGATCGCACCACTACGATCCGGGCCTCGCTCAAGGAGGTGGAAATCACCTTGGTGATCGCCACGCTGCTGGTGGTGGCGGTGGTTTCGATCTTCCTGCGCTCGCTGCGCGCGACGGTGGTGCCGTTCGTCGCGGTCGTCGCCTCGATCCTCGGCACGCTCGGCGTGATCTATCTTTTGGGGTTCAGCCTCAACAATCTCTCGCTGATGGCGCTGACCGTGGCGACGGGATTCGTGGTCGACGATGCGATCGTCGTGCTCGAAAATATCAGCCGCCATGTCGAAGAGGGAATGCCGCGCATGAAAGCGGCGCTGGTGGGCGCGAAGCAGGTCGGGTTCACCGTGCTCTCGATCTCGATCAGCCTGGTCGCGGTGTTCATCCCCTTGCTGTTCATGGGCGGCCTGATCGGGCGCCTGTTCCGCGAATTCGCGATCACGATGACGGTGGCGGTGCTGATCAGCCTCGTGATATCGCTGACCACGACGCCGATGCTGGCCGCGCTCTTGCTGCGCGAGCCCGATCCCGAGCGGAAGCAGAACCGCTTCGCCGAATTTTCGGAACGGCAGTTCGATCGCCTCCAGCGCCGCTATGCCAAGAGCCTCGATTGGTCGCTCGCCAATCGCGGCGCGACCTTGCTGCTGCTGTTGGGTGCGGTGGTGCTGAACATCTTCCTGCTGGTCGAAATCCCGAAGGGCTTCTTTCCCGAGCAGGATACCGGATCGATGATGGGCGGCCTGCGCGCCGATCAGAGCATTTCCTTCCAGGATATGCAGACCAAGCTCACGAACATCGTCCATATCATCAACAAGGATCCCGCGGTGGAGAGCGCGGTGGCCTTCACGGGCGGCAGCCGCGCGGGCGGCGGCTTCATGTTCGTGCAGCTCAAGCCCAAATCGCAGCGCTCGCCCGTGCGCGACGTCATCACGCGGCTCAGGCCCAAGCTTGCCAAGATCACCGGCGTCTCGACCTTCCTGATGCCGGTGCAGGATATGCGCGCGGGCGGTCGGCAGGGGAACGCCGCCTATCAATATACGCTGAAGGCCGACGATTCCGATCAGCTCAAGAAGGCCTCGGATGCGCTCGCCCAGGCGATGAAGAAGGACCGCACCTTCACCGATGTCGACAGCGACGTCTCGGACGGCGGCGCGGAGGCCTATGTGCTGGTCAACCGCGATGCGGCGACGCGGCTCGGCGTCACGCCGGCATCGATCGACAATACGCTGTACGACGGTTTCGGCCAGCGCCAGGTCGCGACCATCTATTCGGGCCTCAACCAATATCATGTGGTGATGGGCGTGGCGCCCGAGTTCACCACCAGCCCGGAGGCACTGGCCCAGGTCTACGTCCCTGCCACCGCCAATGCCAACGGCACCGCGGGCACCGGCACCAACACCGCGGCCAATGCCCCCAACGGCCTCACCACCGCGACCGCGACGACCAGCGGAGGATCCGCATCGGCGAGCGCCACCTCCTCGCTCGGCACCACGCAGGGCGTCTCCGGATCGAGCCCGGTTTCCACCACCGGCCAGCGCGACACAACCACCGGATCGGCGGTGAACACCGTCGCCCAGACGATGATGCCGCTATCGACGATCGCCAGCTGGTCGCTGCAATCCACCGCGGCGCAGGTGAACCATCAGGATGGCGCGCCCGCGGCGACGATCGCGTTCAACACCGGCACCGGCAAATCGCTTTCCGATGCCTCGCTGCGGATCACGCAATTGATGCAGCAGCTTCACCTGCCCGCCACCGTCCACGGCAGCTTCGCGGGAACCGCCAAGGTCTTCCAGCAATCGACCTCTTCGATGCCGATCCTGATCCTGTCGGCGCTGCTGGTGATCTATATCGTGCTCGGCATCCTGTACGAAAGCGCGATCCATCCGCTGACGGTGCTGTCCACCTTGCCCTCGGCAGGCGTGGGCGCGGCGCTGGCGCTGATGATCACGGGCAGCGAGTTCGATCTGATCGGGCTGATCGGCATCATCCTGCTGATCGGCATCGTGAAGAAGAATGCGATCATGATCATCGATTTCGCGCTGGATGCCGAACGCACGCGCGGCCTGTTGCCCGTGCAGGCGATCCGCGAGGCTTCGCTGCTGCGCTTCCGCCCGATCCTGATGACCACGCTGGCCGCCGCGCTCGGCGCGCTGCCGCTGGCGATCGGCTTCGGCGAGGGCGCGGAGCTGCGTCGCCCGCTCGGCATCGCGATCATGGGCGGGCTGATCGCCAGCCAGTTCCTCACTCTGCTGACGACGCCGGTCGTCTATCTCGCGCTCGATCGCTTCCGCCGCCGCAGCCCCCGCGAACGGATGCTCGGCCGCGCCAACGCCCAAGGCCTGCCCGCATGAAGAAGAGTTTTACCGCCTTGCTGACGATCGCATTGCTGCTTTCCGGCTGCAGCTTCGCGCCGCATTACGCCGTCCCCAGCACCCCGCCCGCCGATCATTTCAAGGAGGCCCCCGGCTGGACGGTCGGCACGCCCGCCGACGATGTCGCCAAGGGCGCCTGGTGGAAGCTGTTCAACGATCCGGTGCTCGATACCCTCGAAGCGCGCGTCGCGGTTTCCAACCAGAATGTCGCCGCCTCCTATGCCGCCTATAAGCAGGCGCAGGCGACGGTGCGCGAACTGCGCGCCTCGCTGTTTCCGACCGTCGATCTCAACGGCAGCGCGACGCGCGCGGGATCGTTCGGCAACGGATCGACGACGATCATCGGCGGCACGACCGGCACCACCGGCACGGGCACGACCAGTGGCACCGGCACCACCTCGACGGGAACGGGCACCTCCACTACGGTCACCTCGGGTTCCTCGGGCAGCCGTCGCTACCAGCTTTCGCTGGGCGCGAGCTGGGAGCCCGATCTGTGGGGCAAGATCAGCTCGGGCGTGCGCCAGCAGAAGGCGCTGGCCGAAGCCAGCCTCGGCGATCTCAACAACGCCACGCTCTCCGCGCAGGGCGAAGTGGCGAGCGATTATGTCCAGCTGCGCGGGCTCGATCGCCAGAAGCAGATCCTCGACGATACGGTCGCGGCATACGATCGCGCCTTCACGATCACCAACAATCGCTACAATGCCGGCATCGCCGCGCGGATCGACGTGCTGCAGGCCCAGACCCAGCTCTCCAGCGCGCGCGCCAACGCCGCCGATCTCGTTCGCCAGCGCCAGATTTTCGAACATGCCATCGCGGTGCTGGTCGGTGAGAACCCCGCCAATTTCTCGATCCAGCCGGCGGTGTGGGCGCCGGTCGTGCCGGTTGTCCCCGGTGTTCTGCCGTCGACGGTGTTGCAACGCCGCCCCGATATCGCCGCCGCCGAACGGCGCGTCGCGGCCGCCAACCAGGCGATCGGCGTGGAGAAAGCCGCCTTCTTCCCGGCGCTCACCCTCTCGGGCCAAGTGGGAGGCCAAAGCAGCAGTATCGGTTCGCTGTTCAGCGCGGCGAGCAGCTTCTGGTCGCTGGGCGCGCAGGTCGCCGAGACGCTCCTCGATTTCGGGGCACGCTCGGCGCGGGTGAAAGAGGCGCGCTACGCTTATGATCAGCAGGTCGCCAATTATCGCCAGACGGTGCTGACCGCCTTGCAGGCGGTGGAGGATGAACTTGCGGCTTCGCAAATCCTCAGCTTCGTCACGCAGCAACGATCGCAGGCGGCGAGCGTGGCGACGCGGGTCGAGGATATCGCGCTCAACCAATATAAGGCGGGGCAGATCGCCTATACCGACGTGATCACCCAGCAGACCACCGCGCTTACCGCGCGCCAGAACGAGGCGACCGCGATCGTCAACCAGCAGACTGCAGCGATCACTTTGATCCAGGCGATCGGCGGCAGCTGGCCGCAGCCGGGCACACCGCCTGCGCCATGACACGGCGCGCCTTGCTCTGGGCAGGGGCCGCGCTGTGCGCCGGGCTGTTCCTGGCCGATGCGGTCGCGATCCACGAACATTGGCTGCGCGCGCTCGATGAGCATATGCTGAAGGCATGGCGCCGCTCCGACGCCCGCCACGCGCTGATCGGTCCGCCCTGGGCGCTGAAGGCGGTCGTCGGGATCACCACGATGGGCGCGGGCGTAACGCGCGCGCCGCTGACGATCGCCGCCGTGCTGGTGCTGGCCCTGCGCGGACGGGGGCAGCAGGCGGCTTTGCTCGGCGGCACGGTGGCGGCGGGTGCCGTGGCGCTGCCGCTGCTCAAGCTCTGCTTCGATCGTCCCCGGCCCGATTTCCTCTGGCATCTGGTGACGGAGAACAGCTGGAGCTTTCCCAGCGGTCACGCGATGGGATCGATGATCCTTTATCCGCTGCTCGGCGGCATCGCCGGGGCGACGCGCGGGCATGGCCGGGCGGTGGCGCTTGCGGGGCTGGGCGTGGCACTGTCGCTGGCGGTCGGCGCGACGCGGGTGATGCTGGGCGTGCACTGGGTGAGCGACGTGATCGGCGGCTGGCTGATCGGCGCGGCCTTCCTCTGCGCCGCGCTGGCGATCGCCACGCCTAAGGATCGAAGGCGCAGCTGAGCTTCAGGGTGCGCGGCTGCGCGGTGTAGGTCACGTCGGCGCACCGCCGGAGACGGTCATTCGCGATCGTCACCCAGCTTTGCGCGGGCTGCGGCGCCTCGCGCCTGGCGACGACGATGTCGCCGGGTTGCAATGGATCGGCGGGCAGCGGATTGCTGCCCCGGAAATCGGCGATGCGCACCGCGATGCGGCGGATGTGGAAGCCTGCGATCAGCGGCGCGCGATCGAACAAAATCGGGCGGCTGGGCCTCGATATGCCGAGGAACACGGGCATCGGCTCAGTATTGCCGTCGAAGCGGCCGTCATAGCGTTGCAGCAGAAAGGAGGCGGCTGCGGCGGTCGCCTCCGAATCGAAGCGCACGAAGGAAAAGCGCAGCCGGATCGGCAACGGCAGCGCCGTATCGCTGCCGACAAGCCCCAGCCCCAAGTCCAGCCGGAGCGGGAGGGTCAGCGTAGCAGTGGGCGGCGGTGCGTCGGCCCTGTGCCAGCGAATCGCGGCATAAGGTAGCAAGTCCGGGCCGATCAGTCCGTCCGCACGCTCCGATACCGGACGATCGTGAGTTGCCACCGTCACCGGCAGGCTCCGGCCCTCCGTTTCGAGCACGGTCTGCGCCGTCCGTCCCGCCAGTGTGATCCGGCCGATCTCGAGATCGCGTCCCTTTTGCCAGCGCAATCCGAGCCTATCCGCGGCGGCGGGATCGAGCTCGATGGCATCGGCCTGGGTCGGATCGACCAACAGCCGTAGCGGCCGCCCGGCGATCGTTACCGCCACAACCGGGTCCAACGCATCCAGGCTCAGTGTGTCGGGTGGGGTAGGAAGCCTTGGCGGCCTTGGTCCGTCCGCTGCGCAACTCGTAAGAAACGATATCAGCCCAAGCACGCTGGCTGTCCGCACCGCTTTGCGGCTAAGGAAACGGTTCGATTCGGGCGATCGGGACACCATCTTGGACGACACCTTCATTACGGGCCTGCCCAAGGCGGAACTGCACCTTCATATCGAAGGCAGCCTTGAGCCCGAACAGATGTTCGCCTTCGCCCGGCGCAACCGCGTCAGCATACCATTCGATTCGGTAGAAGCGATCCGCAGCGCCTACAGTTTCTCCAATCTCCAGGACTTTCTGGATATCTATTATGCCGGTGCGGACGTGCTGCGCACCGAACAGGATTTTCACGATCTCGCGCTGGCCTACTTTCGCCGCGTGAAGGCGGATGGCGTCGTCCATGCCGAAATCTTCTTCGATCCGCAGACGCACACCGCGCGCGGCATTCCATTCCAGGTGGTGGCGGACGGGCTCGCCGCAGGCCTGGCGGCCGCCGAGGCGCAGCTGGGCATCACCTCCCGCCTGATCCTCTGCTTCCTGCGCCATCTGGAAGAAGAGGATGCCTTTGTGACGCTGGCGGCGGCAGAGCCGTGGCTCGATCAGATCGCTGCCGTGGGCCTCGATAGTTCGGAGGTCGGCCATCCACCGTCCAAATTCTCGCGCGTGTTCGCCGCCGCGGCCTCGTCGGGTCTGAAGCGCGTTGCTCACGCGGGCGAGGAGGGGCCGCCCGAATATGTCCGCGAGGCGCTGGACGTGCTGGGCGTCGATCGGATCGATCATGGCAATCGCGCGCTGGAGGACCCCTCGCTGGTCGCGCGACTGGTGCGGGAGGCAAAGACGCTCACGGTCTGCCCGCTGTCCAATCATAAGCTGTGCGTGGTCGATGACCTTGCTGCGCACCCGATCGCCGCAATGCTCAAGCTGGGCCTGCGCGCGACGGTCAATTCGGACGATCCGGCCTATTTCGGGGGCTATGTCGCCGATAATTTCCGCGCAGTGGCGCCCTTGCTGACGCGCGCGGACATGGTCCAGTTGGCGCGTAACAGCTTCCTTGGCTCCTTCCTTTCGGATGTCGCGGTCAATGCGCATCTCGCCACGCTCGACGCTTATGTCGCGGAACAGGGCGCATGAGCCAGCCGACGCTGGTCACCGTCCCTCACGATCAGTTCGTCGCCGATGTGCAGGTGGTCGCCGCGGCGATCGAGGCGAGCGGCTGGCGCCCCGATCATATCGTGGGCATCGGGCGCGGCGGGCTGGTGCCAGGCGCCTATCTCTCGCACCGCACCGGGATATCGCTGCTGTCGGTGGATCATAGCTCGGGCCTGCCGGGCTTCGCCGACGATCTGCTCGCCAACATCGCTCAGCAGACGCGGGCGGGCACGCACATCCTGCTGATCGACGACATCAACGACAGCGGCATGACGATCAACGCGCTGCGGGCCAAGATCCTCGCGGCGGGCGGGGAGGAGGGCAATCTGCGCGTGGCGGTGCTGATCGATAACAGCCGATCGCCGGCCCGCGTCGATTATCGCGCCCGCACGATCGATCGCGCCGAGGACAAGAGCTGGTTCGTCTTCCCCTGGGAAGCGATGGCGCCGACCGCGACCCTGATTGACGAAGCGGGCGAGGTGCCCGAGCGGTTGGGGCTTTCGCAGGCGTAACAATTGGGTCCGGCCCATCTGCATCAGCGTTCTACACCCACAAATCTTCGGAAGGATGGGATCATGAACAAGCTGATGGGCGCCGCGGCGATCGGCGCATTGCTCTCCACAGCCGCGCTGGCGCAGACCGCCGGCGGCGGGGCTACTGGCGCCGCTGCGGGCGCTACGGGCACCACCGCCGGCGCGACACCGACCACGGGCCAGTCACCGATTTCGGGGAATTCCGGGATGAGCAGCACTGCGGGCTCGTCCGCTTCGTCGGGCACCATGGGCACCGGATCGGTGACCACGCGCACCGGCAGCACGGGCACCAGCGTCGGCGCGACGGGGTCGGTCGCAGGCTCCAGCAGCGCCGGTGGCGGCACCAGCGCGATGACGCTTTCCTCGCCTGGTTCGACTGGCGGCAGCACCGGCACCAGCGCGGGCGCCGTGACCACGTCCGGCACCGGCGCGATGAGCAGCGGTTCGGCGGACAGCACTGCGCGTTCGGGCACGACGGGCGTCACCACGACAGGCGCCGGCAGCACGCGGACGGGCGCCAATAGCTATGGCGGATCCAACGGCTCGACCAGCAGTTCGGGGACAACGCCGCACTGATGAAGCCCTCCCCGGCGCAAGCCGGGGGCGGTATGGCCGGAGCCCGCCGATCAGGTGTTAGGCGGCTTCAACCTCATGCGCCGCCTCGGCGCGACGGCGGCGCGCAGTGCGCAAGATATAACCGGTGGCGCCGAAGCCCGCGAGCATCATGAGCCACATCGAAGGCTCGGGGACCGGTGTGACGCCGCCGCCGTCGTCGACCGGCGTCGTGACGTTGCCGGTCGTATCGCCGCCATTGACTTCGCTGTTCGACGTCTGCTGGTTCGAGGCAAGCAGATCGCCGGTGTTCTTGTTGAGCGGGGAGGCGCCGCCGGTGGTCGCATCCTGGCCCGTCGATTGCGCGGTCTGGGTGGCCGGCGCGGAGCTGGAACCGCCAGAGGAGTCCGAGCCGCCGCTGCTGCCGCCCGGTTTGCCTTCGCCGCCTGTTTTGCCGCCGTTCTCGTTCAGCTCGGTCACCGTGAGCGTGCTCGCCGGGCCGGAATATTGCGCGAGATCGCTGACGGGCGCATCAGGATCGGCACTGGGCGACGAGAAATCGCCGACCGAATCCTCCATCAGCCGCCGGCGCAGATCGCGTGAATCGGCGGTTACGTCGAACGGTTCCAGCGGAGTGATCATCTGCACGTTGGTGAAGCCGGGCAACAGGTGCGAAGGCGTGAACATCGCCGCAAAGGCCTTGGCCGTTTCGGACATGCTGTGAATGCCCAGGGGCACGAACAGACCACGCTCATTGGTCACGACCGTGCCGCCAGCCACGCAGCTTGCCACGAGACCGATATTCATCAGCAGATGCCTACGCATCTCGCTTCGCAGCAATGAGGCGGCTACCGCCATGGCCTGCTCCCTAAACGCACACGCCCGAGATTCCGTTATGGCTCGGACCTTCTCCTTATAGCACAGAAATTGCCTACGAAGAAGATAACGTATCCCGTAACGATTGTTTACGCGATAGGATGCACCGCGCGGGGCCGGAACTAAGGAATACGACGGTCGTTCGCTTTAACTCGGCGTCCGCCGAGCGTGCCTCATCGGAGACAATATTGACCCAGATGATCACGCCCGTCATCCTTTCGGGAGGATCGGGCACAAGACTTTGGCCACTTTCGCGCACGCAGAAACCCAAGCAATTCCTGAGCCTTACCGGTGACGAGACGATGCTGCAGCAAACGTTGCGGCGCGCAATCGGCGGGCAGAGCTTCGCCGATCCGATCATCGTCGCGAGCGCCGCCCACGCCGATGAAATCGAAGCCCAGCTCGCTGCGATCGGCGTTTCCGGTGCGCGGCTCGTGCTGGAGCCCGCCGCGCGCAATACCGCCGCCGCGATCGCGCTGGCCGCCCTCGCCGCGCCCGCCGATTCGCTGCTGCTGGTGATGCCCAGCGATCATGTCATCACTGATGTGCCCGCCTTCCACCGCGCTGTCGCCGCAGCGGTGCCCTTCTGCCTCGATGGCTGGCTTACGACATTCGGCATTGCGCCTGACGGCCCCGAAACCGGCTATGGCTATATCAAGCGGGGCGTGGAAATTGGCCTCGGCGTCCAGCGCGTCGATCGCTTCGTGGAGAAGCCCGATCAGCAAACCGCCGCCGCCTATCTGGCGGATGGCGGCTATAGCTGGAACGGTGGCATCTTCCTGTTCACCTCCGCCGCCTTCCTTGCTGCGCTCGAAGCTCATGCGCCCGCTATCCTCGCCGCGGCCAAGGCCTCGATCGAGCAGGGACGGCAGGAAGGCGGCCGGCTTTACCCATCGCGCGATGCCTTCGCCGCTGCCCCGAGCGAGCCCGTCGATACCGCGGTGATGGAAAAGGCCGACAGGATCGCGGTGGTGCCGGTGGACATGGGCTGGTCCGATGTCGGCAGCTGGGACGCGCTGCACGCCATCGCACCGCAGGATAGCGCCGGCAACGCCCATCATGGCGAGGTCGTCGCGATCGATACCACGGGTTGCCTGATCCGCACGGACGGGCCACTGGTGGCGGCGGTGGGCATCAAGGATCTGATCGTGGTCGCCACCGATGATGCCGTGCTGATCCTGCCGCGCGGATCGAGCCAGGACGTCAAACGCGCGATCGAGGCGCTCAAACGTGGGGGCCACGTCAGCCTCGATCGCTTTCCCACTGCGAGTTTGATCGATGGCTGAACCCCAATCCTTTGGCGAAACCGGCATGACCGCGCTGCCGATCATGCTGGGCGGTAACGTCTTCGGCTGGACGATCGACCAGACGGAAAGCTTCCGGGTGCTCGATGCCTATGCGGCGGCCGGCGGCAGCCTGATCGATACTGCTGAGATGTATTCGCGCTGGGTGCCCGGGAATACGGGCGGCGAATCGGAAATCATCATCGGCGAATGGCTGAAGCAGAGCGGCAAGCGTGATCAGATGCTGATCGCCACCAAGGGCGGCTTCAGGGCCGATACGCCGCGGAAGATCACCGGCGCCTATCTCACCCAGGCGGTCGAGGAATCGCTCAAGCGGCTCGGCGTCGATGTCATCGATATTTATTTCGTCCATTTTGACGATGCGGGCGTGCCGCAGGACGAAACGCTGGGCGCGCTGGATGCGATGGTCCGCACGGGCAAGGTGCGCGCGATCGGCGCCTCCAATTATTCGGCCGATCGCCTCGCTTCCGCGCTTGAGATCAGCGATGCGAACGGCCTGGCGCACTTCTCGGTGATAGAACCGCTTTACAATCTTCTCGAGCGCAAGGAATTCGGCGGCGCGCTGCAGGATCTGGCGGTGCGCAATGGAGTTGCGGTCGTGCCCTATTCCGGCCTCGCCTCGGGATTCCTAACAGGCAAATATCGATCGCAGGCCGATGTCGCCAAGAGCCGGCGCGGCGCGGGCGCGATCCGGTATCTCGATACGGCTGCGGGCCGCGATACGCTCGCCGCGATGGATGCGGTTGCTGCCGAGACCGGCTTTAATCTGGCCGCGATCGCGCTCGCCTGGCTGCGCGCCCAGCCGGGGATCAGCGCGCCGATCGCCAGCGCGACCAGTGTGCCCCAAGTGGACGAGCTGATGCACGGTCTCCAGCTTACCCTATCCGCCGATCAGCTCTCACGCCTGGACGCCGCGGGCGCCTGACGGAGCCGGGTTGGACCACCCCAAACCTTTCTGTTAGCGCGGCGCTATGCCTGCCTCCGCCGCCACCACTGCCGCGCGCGAGATTCTCGTCCGTCTTCATGACGTGATGGCGGCGCGCGCCAATGCGCAGGCCAAGCTCAACCAGGTCGTGCAGATCATCGGCGAATCGCTGAACAGCGAGGTCTGCTCGATTTATCTGCTGCGCGAGGGCGAGCTGGAACTGTATGCGACGCGGGGCCTGAAGGAGGAGGCCGTCCACGTTACCAAGCTGGCGCTGGGCGAGGGTTTGACCGGCACGATCGCCGAAAAGATCGAGACGCTCAACCTCGCCGAGGCGACCAGCCACCCCGATTTCGTCCACAATCCCGAGACCGGCGAGGAATTGTATCACAGCTTCGCGGGCGTGCCGATCGTGCGCGCCGAACGCGCCGTCGGTGTGTTGACCGTCCAGCACGTCGATCCGCGCCGCTATGACGATGTTGAAATCGAAGCGTTGCAGACCGTCGCGATGGTGCTGGCCGAACTGATCGCGGGTGCGGGTTTGGTCGATGAGGCGAATGTGGCGGGATCGCAGACACGCGACAGCTCGACCGCACGGCTGACGGGCCTCAAGCTGGTCGAGGGCATGGCCGCCGGGCGGGCGGTGTTCCATCAGCCGCGCGTCGTCGTCGAACATACCGTCGCCGAGGATACCGAGGCCGAGCGCCACCGCGTCTATTCCGCGTTCGACAAGATGCGCGATCAGATCGACCGCATGATGAGCCAGGCCGATTTCGGCGCCGCGGGTGAGCATCAGGACATTCTCGCGACCTACAAGATGTTCGCCTATGACGAGGGCTGGCGGACACGGATCAACGCGGCGATCGACAGCGGCCTCACCGCCGAGGCGGCGATCGAGCGCGTCCAGCAGCGCACCCGGATGCGGATGCGCGAGATCGACGATCCCTTGCTGGCCGATCGGATGCACGATCTGGAGGACCTCTCCAACCGGTTGCTGCGCATCGTTTCGGGCCAGCTCGGCACCGCAGCGCAACTGGGCTTGCGGCAGGATACGATCCTGATCGCGCGCAATCTCGGCCCCGCCGAGCTGCTCGAATATGATCGCCGGCGGCTGAAGGGCGTTATCCTGCAGGAGGGATCGCTTACCAGCCATGTCGTGATCGTCGCGCGCGCGATGGGCGTGCCCGTGATCGGCCGCGTCCGCGATGCCCGCCGCGTGATCGCCGAGGGCGATCTCGTGCTGCTCGATGCCACGCAGGGGTCCGCGGTCGCGCGGCCTACATCGGGCATCGAGGAGGTGTTCGATACCCAGCTTTCGGTGACTCAGAAGCGCCGCGCCGAATATGCGGCGATGCGCGATCTGCCGCCGATAACGCGCGATGGGCAGCGGATCACCCTGATGGTCAACGCCGGCCTGCGCGATGATGTCGCGGCGCTGGATACTACGGGCGCGGACGGCATCGGCCTGTTCCGTACCGAATTCGAATTCCTGATTTCGGCCGAGCTGCCCAAGCGTGAGAAGCAGGCGCGGGTCTATCGTGACGTCATGGAGGCGGCGGGGCCGAAGCCCGTCACCTTCCGCACCATCGATGTCGGCGGCGACAAGGCGCTGCCTTATATGACCGGCGACAATGGGGATGAGGAAAATCCCGCGATGGGCTGGCGCGCGATCCGGCTGGCACTGGAGCGCGATGCGCTGATGAAGGCGCAGGCCTGGGCGCTGGTCGAGGCCGCGAACGGGCGGGAATTGCGCGTGATGTTCCCGATGATCTCCGAACCATGGGAGTTCGACGAGGCCAAGGCTCTTTTCGAGGAACAGCGCATCCGCGCGCTCGCACGTGGGCGTCAGGGGCCGCTGGCGATCCGTTATGGCGCGATGCTGGAGGTGCCGGCGCTGGCGGAAACGCTCGACATCTTGCTGCCCAAGCTCGATTTCCTCTCGATCGGCACCAACGATCTCACCCAATTCCTGTTTGCCGCCGATCGCGCCAATCCCAAGCTCGCCGAGCGCTATGATTGGCTGAGCCCGGCGATCCTGCGGTTCATCGCGCGCGTCACGCGCACGTCGCACGAGGGCGGCGTGCCGGTGGCGGTGTGCGGCGAAATGGGCGGGCGCGTGCTGGAGGCGATGGCGCTGCTCGGTCTGGGCATCGATCGCCTGTCGATCACCCCCGCGGCGATCGGTCCGGTCAAGGCGATGCTGCGCTCGCTCGATCTGGGGGCGCTGCGCACCGATCTGCCGCTGCTTCTTGCCCATCCGCCGCAGAACATGCGCGCCGCGCTGCTGGATTGGGCATCGTCGCACGACGTCCGCATTAGTTGAGGGTCTGTAACGATTGATGATTGGACCGGGGTTGTTTGACCGGACTAATCGGAGTTAAGCAGACCTAGGCTCAGAAGAGGCGGCCGATGGTGGAAATGGCGCCCGATCCCGAACTTGAAAGCGGCACTTCAGTCGCCGTTGAACTGCGCCAGGCGCGGGAGACGCAGGGGCTGGCGCTGTCCGATGTCGCCAATCGCACCCGCATTCCCGTGCGCCACCTCGCCGCGATCGAAAGCGGGGATTATCAAAGCCTGCCCGCGGCAACCTATTCGGCAGGCTTCGTCAAAAGCTATGCGCGGGTGCTCGGCCTGGATGGCGAGCCACTCTCGCGCCGTTTCCGCGAAGAGATCGCGGGCCGGGAGGCGGCGTCGCAACGCTACGAGCCCTATGAACCCGCCGATCCGGCGCGCACGCCGAGCCGCTGGCTGGCCTGGTCTACCTTCGTGCTGGCGATCCTGCTGGTGCTGGCGTTTCTCTATTGGCGCGGCCTGCAGACCAGCGAAAACCCCGCCGCGATCGCCACGCAATCCCAGACCGCGCCGCCGCCCGCTCCGGCCGCCGCGCCCGTGGTGCAGCAGCCGGCACCAGTCTCGTCCGCCGCCGATCCCAGCCTCGCGCCGCCCGCCGCCGCGCCCGCGCCCGGCGCCACCGCGCTGCTCACCGCCGAACAGCCCGTCTGGCTGCGGATCACCGATGGCGAGGCCAAGCTTTACGAAGGCATGATGAAGCCCGGCGAAAGCTTCACCATTCCCGCCAGCGCCGCCGATCCCCGGCTGCGCACCAGCCGCGCCACCGCGCTCAAGGTCACGGTCGGCAGCACCACCATCCCGCCGCTCGGCCCGCCCGAGACATTGATTAAGAACGTCAGCCTCGCGCCCAAGGATCTGCTCGCGGTCAAGCCCGCGCCGTAGCCCAGCCTTCGACAACGGCCGGGCGATCGCGATAAGAGCGTCGGAAAAGAGGACGCCGGATGCTGGAAACCTTCCCCAATCTCGTCACCATGTTCTTCGCGCGCGCCGAAGCGAAGGGCGATGCGCCGTTCCTGTGGCACAAGCCCGCGGCAAGCGAGGGTGACGCCAAGGCCGAATGGCAGCCGCTGAGCTGGGCCGACGCCGCCCGGCAGGTGGCGGCGCTGGCGCAGGCGATTGAGGCGATGGGCCTTTCCAAAGGCGATCGCATCGTGCTGGTATCCGAGAACCGCCCCGAATGGTGCATCGCCGATCTCGCGATCATGGCCGCGGGCTGCGTCACCGTGCCGGCCTACATCACCAATACCGAGCGCGATCACGGCCATATCCTCGACGATAGCGGCGCCTGCGCGGTGATCGTCTCCACGCCCAAGCTGGCGCGCGCCCTGCTGCCCGCGCTGGCGCGATCGGGCTGCGAGCGGCTGATCGCGATCGAGCCGCTGGAACAGGCGCGGATCGGCGCGATCAAGGTGTTCGATTGGGCGCGGCTGATCGCCGAACATCCCGCCGATGTCGCCGCCTGCGCCGCGCGCCAGACCGCCGGCCGCGAGGATCTCGCCTGCATCATCTACACCAGCGGCACCGGCGGTGCCCCGCGCGGCGTCCGCCAGCACCATGGCGCCATCCTGCGCAACGTGGCGGGCTGCATCACCATCATCGAGGAGGATTTCCCGAGGACCGAGCAGGAGATTTTCCTAAGCCTGCTGCCCTTGAGCCATGCCTATGAGCATTCGGGCGGCCAGTATCTGCCGATCGGGCTCGGCGGGCAGATCTATTATGCCGAGAGCATCGAGAAGCTCGCCGCCAATATCGAGGAGGTGCGGCCGACGATCATGGTCGTCGTCCCCCGCCTGTTCGAGTTGCTGCGCGCGCGCATCCTCAAGGCGATCGAAAAGCAGGGGGGCCTGAGCCAATGGCTGCTCGACAAAGCGCTGGCGCTCCATGCCAAGGAAGAGAAGGGGCTGGCCGATAAGCCGCTCGATCTGCTGCTCGGCGCCACGATCCGGCCCAAGATCGCCAAGCGTTTCGGGGGCCGGCTGAAGGCCTTGGTATCGGGCGGCGCGCCGCTCAATCCGCAAGTCGGCGGCTTCTTCTCCGCGCTCGGCGTCACTTTGCTACAGGGCTATGGCCAGACCGAGGCTGCGCCGGTGATCGCCTGCAACCGCCCTCGCGCCGGGATCAGGATGGACACCGTCGGGCCACCGCTGGAAGGCGTCGAGGTCCGGATCGCCGAAGATGGCGAGATCCTCGTGCGCGGCGAGAATGTGATGCACGGCTATTGGCGCAACGCGGGCGAGAGCGCGCGCGTGCTGAAAGACGGCTGGCTGCATACCGGCGATATCGGTCGTCTCGATGAGGCCGGGCGCCTGATCATCACCGATCGCAAGAAGGATATCATCGTCAACGACAAGGGCGACAATATCGCCCCTCAGAGGATCGAGGGGATGCTGACGCTGCAACCCGAGATCATGCAGGCCGCGATCTTCGGCGATCGGCGACCCTATCTTGTCGGGCTGATCGTACCCGAGGCGGGCGTCGACGATGCGTCGGTGGCGATGGCGATCGATCGCGTCAATGCGGGCCTCTCGGTTACCGAGCGCGTCCGCCGCTTCTTGACCGCCGACGAGCCTTTCACCACCGACAATGGCGAGATGACGCCTTCGCTCAAAATCAGACGGCACGTCGTGCGCGAACGCTACGGCGCGCGGCTGGACGGGCTCTACAAAAGCTGAGCCGCGCTCAGTCCTTTTCCACCTGGCTGACATCGCGCACGGCGCCGCGCGCGGCATTCGTGGTGAGCGCGGCATAGGCGCGGAGCGCGGGCGATACGGCGCGCTTGCGGCCGAACGGCTTCCACGCCTTTGTGCCGCGCGCGACCATCTCGGCATGGCGCTCGGCGAGCTTGGCGTCGTCGACTTCCAGCCGGATGATGCGGTTGGGGATATCGATCAGGATCGGATCGCCGGTTTCGACCAGCGCGATCAGCCCGCCTTCCGCTGCTTCGGGCGAGACGTGGCCGATCGACAGGCCCGAGGTGCCGCCCGAAAAGCGGCCATCAGTCAGCAGCGCGCAGGCTTTGCCGAGGCCCTTCGATTTCAGATAGCTGGTCGGATACAGCATCTCCTGCATCCCCGGCCCGCCCTTGGGCCCTTCGTAGCGGATCACCACGACATGCCCGGCCTCGACCTGATGGCCGAGGATGCCCGCCACCGCCGCATCCTGGCTTTCATAGACGATCGCGGTGCCTTCGAAGCGCAGGATGCTGTCGTCGACGCCCGCGGTCTTCACGATGCAGCCTTCGGGCGCGAGATTGCCGAACAGCACCGCGAGGCCGCCATCCTGGCTGAAGGCATTGGGCTGCGAGCGGATCACGCCGCCGGTGCGATCGAGATCGAGCGCGTCCCACCGCGCCGACTGGCTGAAGGCGACCTGCGTCGGCACGCCGCCCGGCGCGGCGCGGTAGAATTTGCGGACCTCTTCGGAATGGGTGCGCGCGATATCCCAGCGGCCCAGCGCCTCGCCCATCGTGCGCGTATGCACCGTCGGCTGTTCGGCATCGATCAGGCCGGCGCGATCGAGTTCACCGAGGATCGCCATGATCCCGCCGGCGCGGTGGACGTCCTCCATATGGACATCGGCCTTGGCGGGCGCGACCTTGCACAGGCAGGGCACGCGGCGCGACAGTCGATCGATATCGGCCATGGTGAAATCCACCTCGCCCTCCTGCGCGGCGGCAAGCAGGTGGAGCACGGTGTTGGTCGATCCGCCCATCGCGATATCGAGGCTCATCGCATTTTCGAACGCCGCCTTGTTGGCGATGGCACGCGGCAGCGCGCTGACGTCGTCCTGCTCGTAATAGCGTTTGGTGACGTCGACGATCACATGCCCCGCCTCGCGGAACAGCCGCTCGCGATCGGCATGCGTCGCCAGCACCGATCCGTTGCCGGGCAGCGACAGGCCAAGTGCCTCCGTCAGGCAGTTCATCGAATTGGCGGTGAACATGCCCGAACAGCTGCCGCAGGTGGGGCAGGCCGATCGTTCGATGACCTTCACGTCCTCATCGGTCATCGTATCGTCGGCGGCGGCGACCATCGCATCGATCAGATCGAGCGCGACCTCCTTGCCCTTGATGACGACCTTGCCCGCCTCCATCGGGCCGCCCGAAACGAACACCGCCGGAATGTTGAGCCGCATCGCCGCCATCAGCATGCCGGGCGTGATCTTGTCGCAATTGGAGATGCACACCATCGCATCGGCGCAATGCGCATTGACCATATATTCTACCGAGTCGGCGATCAGCTCGCGGCTGGGCAGCGAATAGAGCATCCCGCCGTGGCCCATGGCGATGCCGTCATCCACCGCGATGGTGTTGAATTCCTTGGCGACGCCGCCCGCCGCCTCGATCTCCCGCGCCACCAGCTGGCCGAGATCCTTCAAATGGACATGGCCGGGCACGAACTGGGTGAAGCTGTTGACCACCGCGATGATCGGCTTGCCGAAATCCTCGTCCTTCATCCCCGTCGCGCGCCACAGGCCGCGCGCGCCCGCCATATTGCGGCCGTGGGTCGTGGTGCGGGAACGATAGACGGGCATGGTGAACCTGATGTTGGGGCCGAAGGCGGCAAAAACCGCTTTACGCCTTGCGCCACGCCCGGCCCCTTCGCAACCGCTACCGCCGTTTTTCGGGGACGGCGTCGGGCTCGCCCGTTAGAAAGGGGGCATGACTCTCCCCACACGCGCGCTCGGCACACATCAGGTTTCCGCCATCAGCCTAGGATGCATGAGCCTCAGCCACGCTTATGCGCCCATCCCCAGCGCCGATCAGGGCGCCGCGCTGCTCAACAAGGCGCTGGATCTGGGCATCACCCATTTCGATACCGCCGCGCTCTACGGCTTCGGCGCCAACGAGCGGCTGCTGGCGAGTGCCATCGGCCATCGCCGCGCGGATTATGTGCTGGCGAGCAAATGCGTGCTTGGGGAAGTGAATGGCAAGCGCGGGCTCGATGGCCGGCCGGAAGCGATTGCCGCGTCGATCGATGCCTCGCTGGAGCGGCTGCAGACCGATCATATCGATCTGATGTATCTGCATCGGCTCGATCGCAACGTACCGATCGAGGAGTCGGTCGGCGCGCTGGTCCGCGCCAAGGAGGCGGGCAAGATCGGTGCGCTTGGTCTCTCCGAAATGTCGGCGGAGACCGTCCGACGCGCACATGCCGTCCATCCGATCGCCGCGCTGCAGACCGAATATTCGCCGATGGTGCGCAATCCGGAAGTGGCCGTGCTGGAGACCTGCCGCGAACTCGGCATCGCCTTCGTCGCTTTCTCGCCGGTGGCGCGCGGGCTTCTGGCAGATCGGATCCGCAGCGACGCCTATGGCGAGGGCGATCTTCGATCTCAGTTTCCGCGCTATAGCGGCGACAATCTGCGGCACAATCTCGCAATCGTCGACGCATTCAATGCGCTGGCCGCCGAGCTTGGCAGCACGCCGGCGCAGCTGTCCCTGGCCTGGGTGCTGTCGCGGGGCGCGCATGTCATCGCGATTCCGGGAACAACGAGCATCGCGCATCTCGAAGAAGATGTCGGCGCCACCGACGTCGTGCTCAATGACGCCGCCATTGCCAGAATCGATGCGCTGTTCGCGCCGGGCGCGATCCGCGGCGCGCGATACTCGGTGGCGGCGCAAGCGCAGGTCGGGACCGAGCTGCTGCCCAATGAGGAACTCGCTTCGGATTGAGCCTCAACTGGCGTGGCGCGCGGATCAAGCTGGTCGCCAGCCAAGAGCTTATTCAATACAGCCTCGATCTGTTGCTGCGACCGCACATCTATTGTTGCGATGCAACAATAGATGTGCGGCCGGTGACCTATAGAATCGATTGAACAAAATGGCCGTTATGGTAGTATCCGCATTCAAGCCGCCGCAGAGCGGCCTTGCATGGAGAAGGCCGATGGAGATCCATGATCCAATGTTCTGCGCGGCGGAGAGCTGGCTGCTCTGTATCGCCAGCGGGGTGTCGATGCTGATCGTGGGCGCGATTTATCTCGTTCTCGGCTGATCGCCCGCCACAGCCGGTCCGGTCGAGGCCGGGCTCCAACCGAGGCCCAAGGCCTTGTGGATTTCGATATAATAGCCGGTGAGCGCCGCTTCCGCCTGCGAAACATTCTGATCGGCTTGATTGGCTTGGCGGCGGGCATCGAGCAGATCGAGCAACGTGGTCGTTCCCGCCTCATAGCGCTGTTGTGATAGCGTTGCCGTTTCCAGCGCGGCGGTGCGCAAGCGAATCAGCGAGGCCAGCGATCGCCGGCCGGCATCGAAACGGCTGAGGCTGTCTTCGGCATCCTGCAGCGCAGCGAGCACTGTCTTGCGATAGCGCGCTTCGGCCTCGTCACGCAGCGCCTCGGCCTGATGGACCCGCGAGGCGTTCTTCCCAAAATCGAGGAAGCTCCAGCTCAACTGCGGCGCGGCGAGCGCGAGCAGATCGCCGACATGGGTGATATCCTCAGGCTTGCTGCCGCCGATGCCGATCAGCCCCATGACGCTGACGCGCGGAAAGCGCGCCGCCTCCGCCTGGCCGATCTTGGCGGTATCGGCGGCGAGTGTACGCTCGGCCGCGCGGATATCGGGACGGCGCTGGATCAGCGCGGCGGGATCGCCGATCGCAAGCTCTGACGGCGGCAGCGGCACCGGCGCCGGCGTGCGCAATTCGGCATCGACCGCGCCCGGTTCGGCGCCGATCAGAACCGCGATCTGATCGAGGTAAATCGATACTTCCGCCGAGAGCGGGACCGCGCCGGCGCGCGTATTCTCCAGCTGCTGCGTCAGCCGCTCGACATCCAGCCGGCTCGCGGTGCCCTGCGCGAACCGCTGGCGCGCGAGATCGAGCATCTGCTGCTCCATCGCCACAACCTTGGCGTTGAGCGAAATGCGGCGCTGGCGATCGCGGATGGCGAGATAGGCCTGGGCGACGGCGGCGGTGATCGCCACCTGCGCATCGGCGACGTTGGCGACGGCCGCTTCGGCCGTCGCCTGCGAAGCCTCGATCGCCCGGCGCTCGCCGCCGAAGATGTCGGCTTCCCAGCTGCCATTGAAGCCGAGATTATAGAGGTTGATCGAGCCGTTGTTGCTGCCGTTGGTCAGCGATCCGAAATCCACGCCGGGCAAGCGGGCATGCGCGTAGAGCAGGCTGGCGCTGGCGGTGGGCAAGAGGTTGGTCCGCTCCTGCCGCAGCGATTGCTGTGCCTGTGCGACCCGCGCACGGGCGGCGGCAAGATCGGGATTGGCGGCGAGGGCGCGCGATTCCAGCCCGTTCAGCGCTGGATCGTCGAGCGTTTCCCACCAGCGCGCCACCGGTGGGCCAGCCTTGAGCGGGATCGCGCCGGCGCGGATGAAGGCTCCCCCTGCCCCGGCCTTGGGCGCGGCGGCGGGCGGTCCTTGATAATGCGGGCCGACCACGCAGGCGGAGAGAAGAGCCGGAGCGAACACGGCGATCAGGTGCTTGCGCATCAATGGGTCGCCACGGGCTTGGAATGCTGGGGCAGCGGCCGCAGCAGCAGAACCGCGGGCATCACGCAGAGGACGCCGATCGCCAGCATCCAGAACAGATCGGCATAGGTCATCACCAGCGCCTGGATCTCGATCGTGTTGCCCAGCGACCGCATCGCCGCATCCTGCGATCCCAGCGCGGCGCTCTGGTTGGCGACATAGGCCTGCACGCCGACCGAATTGGCCGATAGGGTCTCTTCGATCCGGCGGCTGTGCAGCCATGTGCGCTGATCCTGGATGACCGCCAACCCCGCGAGCGCCAGGCTGCCACCGAGATTGCGCGCACCGTTATACAGCCCGGCGGCATCGGCGGCTTGCGCCGGGCTCACCGATCGGACGGCCGCCTGGTTCAGAAAGAACGCCGTAAACACCGTGCCGAGACCGCGCACCAGCTGCGAGACCGCGAACGTCCCGCCCGCAGTCTCCGCGGTCATGTCGATTTCGATCCATGCGCTGGTCATGATCAGCAGCAGTCCGAAAGAAACCGCGATGCGGATATCGATGGTACGCATCAGGAAGGGTGTGAACGGCATCATGATGATCATCGGAATGCCGGAAAGCAACACGATCTCGCCCGATTGCAGCGCATTATAGCCCGCGACCGCCGACAGGAATTGGGGAATGATGTAGGACGTGCCGTAAAGGACCATGCCGTTCATGGTCGTCATCCCGACGATCGCCCCGAACTGCCGATCGCGCAGCAGGGAGAGGCGGATCACGGGGCGCGATGCGCGCATCTGGCCGATGGCGATCGACAGGAAGCCGAGCACGGTCGTGAAAGCCATCCAGCGGATTTCGGGCGAGGCGAACCATTGTTCTCGCTCGCCGTCTTCCAGCATCACGGTCAGCCCGCCGAGCCCCATCGCCATGCCGACGATCCCGAACCAATCCGCGTTGCGCACTTCAACGAGATGCGCCTTCTGGTGCGGCATGGTGAACAGCAGCATCAGGATCAGCGCGATTCCGATCGGCAGATTGAGAAAGAAAGCATAATGCCAGCTGATATTCTCGGTCAGCCAGCCGCCGAGGATCGGACCGGCCAGCGGTCCGAGGATCACGGTCCCCCCGAAGACCGTGTTGCCCACCGGCTGCTGATGCCGGGGCAGGCGCGTCGCGACGATCGTCATCGCGGTAGGGATCAGCGCGCCGCCGGTGAAGCCCTGGCCGACCCGGCCGATGACCATCATCAGCAGCGATGTCGAGAGGCCGCACATCATCGAAAAGCCGGTGAACAGCCCGGCCGCCAGCAGCAGGAGCGTGCGCAGGCCCAGCACCCGCTCGAGCCAGCCTGACAGCGGGATGATCACGATCTCCGCGACCAGATAGGCGGTCGATATCCAGGTGCCCTCGGTGCCGCTGGCGCCGATCTCGCCCTGGATCGTCGGCAGCGCGGAATTGACGATGGAGATATCGAGCGACGCCATCAGCGCGCCGAGCGCGCCCGCAAACACCGCCAGCCACGCGGCGGCGTCGGCGCGTTCTTCCGGCACAACGGGCGCGGCGGTGCTCATTGACCGCGCGTTTGATCTGGATCGTGCTTGGCGGCGTAGGTATCGACCGTCACCTTCGCCGAATAGCCGGGTACAAGCCGCGCGCGCTCCTCCGCCGTCACGTCGATCGCGATCCGCACCGGCACGCGCTGGACGATCTTGGTGAAATTGCCCGTCGCATTCTGCGGGGGCAGCAGCGAGAATTGCGCGCCCGTGCCCGGGGCGATGCTCTGGACATGGCCGTGCAGCGTCGTGCCCGGCAGCGCATCCAGCTTGATCTCGGCGGGCTGGCCGGGGCGCATCAGGCCGACCTGCGTCTCCTTGAAATTGGCGGTGATGTAGATCGATTGCAGCGGCACCACCGACATCAGCCGCAGCCCGGGCTGCACAAACTGGCCCTGCTGCACGCTCTTGTTGCCGACGCGGCCGGGGATCGCGGCGCGGATGATCGTGGAGGCGAGATTGACGTTCGCAGCACCACGTTGCGCGACCGCCGCCTCGCGCTGCGCCTGCGCCTGCTGTCCCTGGGCCTTGAGTGATCCGATCCGCAGCTCGGCCGCATCCAGCGCCGCCGTGCTGGCGGCGACGGCATTGGCCGCGCGGGCCGCCGTATTGCGCAGCGACTGCAGCTTCTCGCGCGTCTCGGCGCCCGATTGGGCGAGCGGGGTGTAGCGCGCGACCTCATCCTGCGCGAAGGCAAGATCGGAGCGGTTGGCGGCAAGCTGCGCGCGCGCCTGCTCGACAGCGGCCTGCTGTTCCGAAATGCCGGCGCGGACATTGGCGGCGCTGGCCAGCGCGAGATCGATCTGCGCCTGAAATTGCGCGGTCTGCGCGCTATAATCGCGCGGATCGATGTGGACGAGCGGCTGCCCGGCGGTCACATCCTGATTGTCGACGACATAGACCTGATCGACATAGCCCGAAACCTTCGAGCTGACCGTGACCGCATCGGCCTGCAGATAGGCATCGTTGGTGCCCTCATAATATTTGCCGCGGATCATATAATAAGCTACCCAGGCGAGGATCAGCAGCGCCACTAGCACCGCGCCGGCCAGCAGGCCGCGCCGCGCGTTCGCGCTCAGCCGCTTGCGCTTTTCAGGTTCGGAGGCCGCCGCCTCCAGCTCTTCGGCCATGCGTGTCCTCGTTCAGGCAGGGGTGCCCGGCGCGAGCCTGTTGCACCGCGGCACGAGATATGGCAAGCCCTCTTATTGTGGGCCCACAGCATTCATCCTCGGCTGATGCCGACCTCGGCGATGCGCTGCGCGATTTTCTGATGCGGTCGCACCGCATGATGGATCGTCTGATGGCGGCAAAGGGCGTTTCCTACGCCCGCGCCCGGCCGCTGATGATGATCGCCCGCGAAGGGCGGCTGCGCACCACCGATCTCGCCATCCTGCTCGGCCTGACCCCCCGCACCGTGACCGAGGCGATCGACGGGCTGGAGCGCGACGGCCTTGTTTTGCGGGAGCCGGATTCGATGGATCGCCGCGCCAAATGGATCAGCCTTACCGCGCTCGGCCAGCAAGCGATGGCCGCCGCCGATGCCGAGAAGAAGGCCTATATCGATCAGGTGTTCGGTGCGCTGGACGAGGGCGAACAGCGCGATCTGCTGGCTCTGCTCGCCAAGCTCAACAGCCGCCTGGCCTCCCTCGTCGGCTGACCGGATCAACGCCCCGCCTTGCCGTTGACCGGCTGCGCGGCGAGCGCCTGATCGAGCGCGGTGGCGATCAGCCGCAGCCGCCACGCATCCTCCAGGCTCTTGGTCATCAACTTGGCGAGGTTGAGATCGACGATCACCCGCCCATCCTGGCTGATCTTCATCAGATGGCTGCGATAGACACGCTCGAGATCACCGCAGCGCCCGTAAGCGCCATCGACCAACGTCCCCGGCCCCTCCTTGAGCGGCGCCCAGCGGACCAGCGAATCGAGCACGCAGAGCTTCCATTCGTTGAGCGCCAGCTCGGCCGCGACCGCCTCACCCCCCGTTGCCGCATCCGCCTGCCGCGCGGCAAGATCCTCGGGCGAGAGCGGCCCCTGCTCCTGCGCCAGATTGAAATAGCTGACGGTGAGCTGCCGGGTCGGCGCGGAAGTCGTGGCGCCGGCGGCGAGGAGGAGAAGGGGGAGCATGGTTTTTTCGTCCTAGCGGGCGTGAGGCAGACGCGAACAGTGGCATCGACGAGCTTAACGTAATGGGTACGGAGAATGTGTTGCGAGCGATCGCCTCGTCCTCTGTTGGCAAGCTTAGCGCAGAATCGTATAAGATGCTCATGGCACAAATGAATATCTCGATTCCCGAACAGCTGAAGGGCTGGGCCGAGGCGCGTGTTGCCGAGGGCCGCTACAGCAGCACCAGCGATTATGTCCGCGATCTGGTCCGCCGCGATCAGGAACGCGAGGAGCGGCGCAAGGCGTTGCTGGCGGCGATCGATGAGGGTCTAGCGTCGGGCGTAAGCGACCGCGATCCGTTCGAGTATCTGGAGGAACTGCGCTCTGGTCTGCGCGGCCGGAGCGCGGATGCGGCTTGAGTTGAGCCGGGCGGCGCGGGCAGATCTCGACAGCATCGCGATTTTAGCCTGATGGAATTGGGCATCGAGCCGGCAATGCCTATCTTGACGCGATCGAGGCAGGGTTTCGGCGGCTGGTGGACTTTCCGAGCATCGGCGTGATCGATCCGAAACCGCCAGCTGCCCTGCGATCGATAGGGAGCGGGCAGCACCGTATTTACCGGATTGAAGGGCAGACCATCCGCATTGTCCGCCTGCTGCACCAGGCGATGGACGTGGATCGGCATCCGGATAGCTGATGAGCCAAGATTGACATTGGACAAGTCTCTGTCCATCTGTATGCCCATGCAGACCGTCACCTATTCCGAAGCCCGCGAAAATCTGAAGGCCGTGCTGGATAAGGCGGCGGCCGATCGCGCGCCGATCATGATCACGCGCCAGCGCGGCGAGAATGTCGTGCTGATCTCGGCCAGCGAGTGGGCGGGGATGGAGGAGACGCTGCACCTGATGGCGTCGCCGGTGAATGCCGAGCGTCTGCTGGAGGCGATCCGCGGCCTCGAAGCCGGTGAGGGCGAAGAGCATGAGCTGATCGAGCCGTGAAGCTCGTCTTCTGGCCGACGGCCTGGGAAGATTATCTCTATTGGCAGGGCGAGGACTCGAAGGAGTTGGCCCGCCTCAACGGGCTTCTCAAGGAATGTCTGCGCGATCCCTTTCGCGGGACCGGCAAGCCCGAGCCGTTAGGCGGCAATCTGAGCGGCTGGTGGTCCCGCCGCATCAATCGCGAGCATCGGCTGGTCTATCGGGTGAGCGGCATGGGCGAGGCGCCGGCGCTGGAAGTGGCGCAGTGCCGGTATCATTATTGAAAAACCCAGCCTGATGGGTTATCTTGGCTGATGGTCACTGTGCATCGGGAGGCAGGCTTTCGCTTCGTCATCTTTGTGGACGATCACGAACCGGCGCACGTTCATGTCAGCGGAGACGGCAACGCCAAGATCGTCCTGCGGGGCGCGAACGGCCAGCCCGAAATGGCCCGGAACGACGGGTTCAAGGCCGGCGATGTGCGCAAGGCGCTGCGAATCGTGGCGGAGCAGCAGGGCATTCTGTTAGAGCGTTGGAGGGAGCTGCATGGTTGAGATCAGTGACGAGGCGATCGAGGCGGCGACCGAGCGCGGCCGCATCTTCCGCGAGACCCATCCCCACGCCGCCGCCGTGCGTTATGATGCCAAGGCCGATCGCGTGATCGTGGACCTGATCAACGGCACGACCTTCGCGTTTCCGCCGCGCTTGGTGCAGGGCCTGCACGATGCCAGCCCGGCCGAGATCGCGGAAGTGGAGGTTATCGGCGCGGGCTACGGTCTGCACTGGGAGACGCTGGACCTCGATTATACCGTGCCCGGATTGATGAACGGCATCTTCGGCACCGCGAAATGGATGGCCGCGAAGGCGGGGCGCGGGACGTCTGAGGCAAAAGCGGCGGCGGCGCGGGCGAATGGCGCCAAGGGCGGGCGGCCGCGGAAGGCGGGCTGAGCGCTGTTTCTCGGGACGGGCAAGTGCGAGCCTTTAGGTGGCCATTGCTGCGGCTGATGGTCCCGCCGTATCACTGGCGAGCATCGGCTGGTCTATCGGGTGAGCGGCAAGGGCGAGGCGCAGGTGCTGGAAGTGGCGCAGTGCCGGTATCATTACTGAGGTTAGCCTAAAAGCGTCCTGAAAGTCAGATTGATCCGGGGCCCGCACGGCATTGTTTGCTTATTGATGCCGTGCTTCCAGTTGTGCTGAGTTGTTCCCTTCATCAGCAACACTGAGCCAGCCTCCAAAGGCACCTTTACCAATGGCAGGTCTTTGCGAGATTTGTGCTTGAGCAAAAATGTGCGCGTCGCGCCGAAGGTAAGCGACGCAATAATTGGATTCTTGCCGAGCTCCCTCTCATCATCGCTATGGAACCCCATGCTGTCGTTGTGATCGCGATACAGGTTCAGGAAGACCGCATTGAAGGTCGCGTCCGTGCTGTCCTCGATTCGACGTTTGATTTCTCGCAGCAGGTCGGTCCACGGCAGCGGATGCAGCCTTATACCCGAGTAGTCGTATCGCTTGTCTGGGGAACCATAGAGCGCCACAAGGCGGGGCTGCTGATATTCCTTGCCGTAAACCCTAACCGCCTCCTGACGCCAAATCGTTTGTTGATAGAGTTTCCGCAGCATCCCATCGTAAGGAAGCGGCATTTCTAGATCGCGCAGGATCGACACGTCCGCATCGGGCATAGGGATCGGCTCAAACTGCCGGTCGAGAGTGAATAGGTCTCTCACATGTTTGTCCGAACGATAAGTTTCGACACGGATCTTAGGTCCGTGCGCGGCACCCATTCCAGCAACTGAGACAGCTGCTCAAACGTTCCCGTCATCTTTGGAAAATTACAGACTATGGGATCGCCATCGTCATTCCGCTGTGTAAGCCCGCTCACTAGCTTACAAGATTGAAAATATTTGATAACGATTGGATGCATATTGTCGATAAATACAATCTTCGAACCTAATTTCATGCGTCCAAGCGCTGCCCTAAAATTATCTGCTATTCGGTCCGCGACTTCCAATCTCGCAAGTTCAGACATAATATAACTGCATATCACCAAATCAGTATTTGAAAGGTCGACCGCGCTCATTTTGGTCCGGCTCGCTGCGTCAGTCGCCTCATACCGAGTGGTGATTTCAATCTCGGTGTTGATTGCAGCGGCGATCTTTGTTGCGACCTCATCCCAATCGCCATCCTTGTCATAAACAATGTATTCGATGGCTGTTACGGGCTCACCAGCCGCCTCATCCTCAAGATAGCGAATGAGGCCGACAAGCTCACTTGCTGGGCCACCACCGAAGCTGACTACTTCAACGCGATCGCGAGTGAAGATTGGTGCATTCATCGCCATACGATGACGAAGTAGATACTGCCGCGTGTACTCTGCCCGCGTGGGAGCATAGGCAAAGACATACGCCGTCTGTGCGCTCAGCGGAGCGTAGGCAATAGGATCTCGGTTTTGCTCATAAAGCGTCGCATAAGACCCTTCGAGCTTTGCTCTTCGCTGCTGGAGCCGCGCAATCCAATCGTCGCCAAATTGCTTTTTGCCCTGACGGTGCAGCTTTCTAAGTGCCTTCTCGAACTCGCTTCGCATTAATGTTCCCCATCTGTTCGTCTAACAGACAGCGATCGCTTGGTCAATCTCGCTTTCGAGCGCCCGCACCGATGTACAACTCGCGCCCACCCTCGTTGTAGACCTTGCTCATCTCGCGCATCCCCGCCTCGGCCTGATCGGCTTCCAGTTGCGGCTTGGCCGCCAAGAACTGATCCGCCTCCGCATTCTGCTTCGCGGCGAACTCCCGCACCTCCGCCGTGATCTTCATCGAGCAGAACTTCGGCCCGCACATCGAGCAGAAGTGCGCGGTCTTGGCGCCCTCTGCCGGCAAAGTCTGATCGTGGTAGCTTTCCGCGGTATCGGGATCGAGCGACAGGTTGAACTGATCGCGCCACCGGAACTCATAGCGGGCGCGGCTCACGGCATCGTCGCGCAGCTTGGCGGCGGGGTGGCCCTTGGCGAGATCGGCGGCGTGGGCGGCGAGCTTGTAGGTGACGACGCCCACCTTCACGTCGTCGCGATCGGGCAGGCCGAGATGCTCCTTGGGCGTGACGTAGCAGAGCATTGCCGTGCCGTACCAACCGATCATCGCCGCGCCGATGCCGCTGGTGATATGGTCATAGCCCGGCGCGATATCGGTGGTGAGCGGCCCCAATGTGTAGAAGGGCGCCTCGCCGCAGACCTGCAGCTGCTTGTCCATATTCTCCTTGATCTTGTGCATCGGCACATGGCCGGGGCCCTCGATCATCACCTGCACATCCTGCGCCCAGGCGCGGTGGGTGAGCTCGCCCAAAGTGTATAGCTCGCTGAACTGCGCCTCGTCATTGGCGTCGGCGATCGATCCGGGGCGCAGGCCATCGCCCAGCGAGTAAGCGATATCATAGGCCTTCATGATCTCGCTGATCTCGTCGAAGCGTTCGTAGAGGAAGCTCTCCTTGTGGTGCGCGAGGCACCATTTCGCCATGATCGATCCGCCGCGCGAGACGATGCCGGTGACGCGCTTGGCGGTCATCGGGATATAGGGCAGGCGCACGCCCGCGTGGATCGTGAAATAATCGACGCCCTGTTCGGCCTGCTCGATCAACGTATCGCGGAAGATCTCCCAGGTGAGATCCTCGGCGATGCCGCCGACCTTTTCCAGCGCCTGATAGATCGGCACGGTGCCGATCGGCACGGGGCTGTTGCGCAGGATCCATTCGCGCGTGTCGTGGATGTTGCGGCCGGTGGAGAGGTCCATCACCGTATCCGCGCCCCAGCGGATCGACCAGACCATCTTATCGACCTCGGCGGCGACGTTGCTGGCGACGGCGGAGTTGCCGATGTTGGCGTTGATCTTGACGAGGAAATTGCGCCCGATCGCCATCGGCTCGCTCTCGGGGTGGTTGATGTTGTTCGGGATGATCGCGCGGCCGCGCGCCACTTCATCGCGGACGAATTCGGGGGTGACGTGATCGGGGATGGCGGCGCCCCAGCTCTCGCCATCGCGGATCAGCGCCTCCTTGGCGGCGGCGCGGCCGACATTCTCGCGGATCGCGACATATTCCATCTCGGGCGTGATGATGCCTTTGCGGGCGTAGTGCATCTGGCTGACGTTGCTGCCGGCGGTGGCGCGGAGCACGCGGCGGCGGACGTTGGGGAATTGGGGGACGCCACCGGAACGATCGGGGCCGAGCTGGCCATTATCCTCGGGCCGTACCTCGCGCTGGCTGACCTCCTCGACATCACCGCGTGCGCGGATCCAGTCGCGACGCAGTTCGGGCAGGCCCGCCATGATATCGATCCGCGCCTTGGGATCGGTGTAGGGGCCGGAGGTGTCATAAACGCGCAACGGGGGCTCGCCGCACGAAGGCTCGAGATCGATCTCCCGCATCGCCACGCGCAGATCGCCGACATGCACCTTGCGCGATCCGCGAATGGGGCCGGTGGTAACGGCAAGCTCGGTGCGGGAGGGGATATCGGCCATTTTCAACGCGCTCCAAAGTCGGAGAAAGGGCGCGTGCATCGCTCCCTCCCTACGCCGGTTCAAACCGGATCAGGTTCAGCGGGTCGCGGTCTTCAACCGCCTCTCAGCCGATCGCATCGGCCCCCCGGGGAATGGCGGCAGTTGTAGGCGCATGAGGAGGGCGAGGAAAGCGCTTATCGTCACCCCGGACGTGTTCCGGGGTCCACCCCACCACGAACTCCGGAGCGTGAGAATGGGTGGATGCCGGAACAAGTCCGGCATGACGAAGTGGTAGGCAGCGCGGCGTCAGCGCCTCACCGATAGGCCGTGATCGTACCCGCCACATCCAGCGTCAGCATCGTGCCGCTCGCCACGATCGGCGCGAGGAAGAAGCCCTTGCCGATCGGCTTCTTCGCCATATCGATCTTGCCGTCCGCCACGGTCACCGCCGCCATGTTGCCGCGCGTGTTGGTCAGGTAGAGCTTGCCGCCGGCGAGCACGGGGCCGTTCCACTGGATCGGCTTGTTCTTGCTCTTGGGATCGATCCAGCGCGGCAGCTGCGCGATCCAGCGGACCTTGCCGCTGATCTTATCGAGGCAGAGCAATTTGGCCTCGTCGGTCACAACGAACAGCCAGTCACCCGCCACCCACGGCGTATCGATGCCCGCGATCGTAAGCTCCCAGATACGCACGCCGGAGAGCAGGTCCATCGCCACCATGCGTCCGCCCTGGCCGATCGCATAGACGCGGCCCGAATCCACCACCGGCGAGGCATCGACGTCCGAGATCGACGAGACCGATGTGGAGATCGAGGTGCGCGAGAGCTGATCCTGCCAGACGACGCGGCCATTCTCATAACGCAGCGCCGATAGCTCTCCGGACGAGAAGCCCGCGACCACCGTGCCCTGCCCGATCGAAGGCGCGGCGACCCCGAACACGCCCGCCGTCTCCAGCGTCGCGGAGACCGTCCAGACGACATCGCCCTTGTCCTCGGACAAAGCGTAGAGCTGGTTGTCCTGCGTCACGACATAAATGTTGCCGCCGGCGATCGTAGGCGCGCCGCGCAGCGGGCCGGCGGGGCGGACCTTCCACAGCAGTTTGCCGGTCTTCGAATCGAGCGCGGCGGCATCGCCGAGACCGTCGGTGGCGAACACCTTGCCGTCGTCATAGGAAACGCCGCCGCCGAAGCGCGACGGCTTCTCCTTCTTCTTGGTCGAAAGCGCGGCGGTCCACACTTTGGCGCCGGTCTTGAGATCGAGCGCGTGGACCACCGCATCGGTATCGATCACGAACACCCGGCCCTCGGCCACGGTCGGCGCGGCGGCGAAGCGCGCTTTCGGGCTGCTTTTGCCGATGCGCGCGGTCCAGGCGCGGTTGAGGCCGTTGAAGGCGAGATTGTTCATCACCTTCGAAGGATTGCCGCCGGGCATCGGCCAATCGGCGTTGGTCTCCGGCGCGGGCACGGTGACCGGGCGGCTGCCGAGCGCGGGATCGATCTCGGCATCGCTGGTCTGCGCGAGCACGGGGATGCGATCGCCGAGCACCGCGGTCTTCGGGCGATGCTCGCCCTTGCCTTGGCCGAACAGGCTGCAGCCGGCGAGCAGGGGAAGGGCCGCCAACGCGACAAGCGGGGCCAGGGACTTCAAGCGCATTCGTTCGTCTTCCTTAAAGCGTGTCGGCGCCGGCGACGGGCGCGACGGTCTGGCCGAGCGAGGTCGCCATGCCGGCGGCGCGGGCCCGCAAGGTAGCGGGCGCGCTGGTGTCGCGGGCGACGGTGGCGAAAAGCTGGCCCGCGCGATCCTTCTGGCCGAGCGCGAGATAGGCGTTGGCGGTCATCTCGCCGGCCGAGGCGAAGAAGGCGTTGCCGGGCACGGCGATGGCCTTGAGCCGATCGATCACCGCATTGGGCGTGATGCTGTCATATTGAAGCGCGGTGGCGCGAACCTGGGCGAGATCGCGGATCGGCTGCGGCAGGCCGCTATCGCCCGCGATCGCTGTATAATCGGCGGCGGCAGCCTTGGGATCGCCGCGCCGCGCGGCATCGGCAGCCAGCGCCAGCCGCGCGACCGCCTGATAGCCGCCCTTCGAATCCGCGGCCATCGCGCGCAGCGGCGCAGGATTGGAAAGCGGCTGATTATTCTCGAGATCGTCGAGCGGCTTGGCCAGCGCCTCGCTCTTCAGGCCCTGCTGATAGGCGTCATGCCCGCGCCACCACAGCCCCGCCGCGAGCAGCACGAGCGCGACGAGCAGCAAAGTGACGATTGGGGGCCCCCAGCGCCGCGCCAGATCCACCATCTGATCCTGCCGCAGATTATCATCCACCTCACGCAGGAAGGATTCGTCGGTCTGTGGTGTGCGGGCCAAGGCAAACTCCGAAAACGCGCTCCGACAGGGGCGCGCGCGCCCTCTTAGCGCCGCGTTCGGCTGAACGGAAGCTGTGCGCGATGGACCGAATGCGCGGCCATGGAACCGTTACGGCCCCCAATCCATTGATCCGCAAAAGCCAAGGGAGTTGATCCAGATGAAGACCAAGCTCGGAATCGCCGCATTGATCGCCGCCGTGGCGGCGCCCACGATCGTGCCGGTCGCGCCCGCCGATGCGCAGGGCTATTACCGCACCTACAACGGCCACCGCCATTATTACCGCTATCGCTGCAAGAAGAGCAGCGGCACCACCGGGCTGATCGCGGGCGGCGCGGGCGGCGCAGTGCTGGGCAGCGCGCTCGGCGGCGGCACGGCGGGCACCTTGCTCGGCGGCGTCGGCGGCGCGTTGCTCGGCCGTCACCTCGATAAGAAGCATGACGCCGCGCAGAATCGCCGCAACGGCTGCTGATCGGCGGCAGGACCCAATCGAAGGATGATATAATGAAGACCAAGCTTGGAATTGCGGCCTTGATCGCCGCCGTCGCGGCGCCCTCGATTGTGCCGATCGCGCCCGCCGATGCGCAGGGCTATTACCGCACCTATAACGGCCACCGCCATTATTACCGCTATCGCTGCAAGAAGAGCAAAGGCACGACCGGCCTGCTCGCCGGTGCGGGCGGCGGCGGTCTCGGCGCGGCGGCGCTGGGCGCGGGGCCGGTCGGCATTGCGGCGGGCGTGATCGGCGGCGGCCTGCTCGGCCGTCATCTCGACAAGAAGCACGATGCCGCGCAGAACCGCCGCAACGGCTGTTGAGTAATCGGGAGGGGCGAAGGCACCCCTCTCTCACGGGAGGGGCAATGTGAGCGAAACGTGGCGTCATGCCGCCGGGGATATCGAAGCCGTCGGCGAATTTTACGCGCCGGTCGGTGCGGCGAACGGTCGCGCCGTCCTGGTTATCCATGAAGCGGATGGGATCGGCGGCAACGTCCGCCGCCATTGCCGGATGCTGGCCGAGTTGGGCTATGCCGCCGCTGCGGCGGACATGCACGGCGGCGGGCGCGTGCTGGAGGGTGCCGCGATGGCGGAGGCGTTCGATTTGCTGCGCGGGGATCCCGGCTTGCTGCGCGGCCGCGTTGCCGGCGCCCTGGCAGCGCTCCGCGAGCGGACGGGACTGCCGCCGGCGCGTTTGGGCGCGATCGGCTATTGCTTCGGTGGCTATACGGTACTCGAACTGGCGCGCAGTGGGGCCGATCTGGCGGCGGTGGCCAGCTTCCACGGTGTGCTGACGACCAGGCGCCCGGCCGATCCGGGCACGATCCGGCCCCGCATCCTGGCCTGCACCGGCGACCGCGATCCGATCGTTCCGCCCGAGGACGTCACGGCATTCCAGGCGGAGATGCGCGCGGCGGAGGCCGACTGGCAGCTGATCGTCCACGGCCGCGCGTTGCACAGCTTCACCAATGTGGATGTCGCGGCGCACAGCGATCCGCGTATGGGCTATGATCCCGCCGCCGACCGGCTTTCCTGGGCGGCGCTGCTGACGCATCTGGATGGCGCGTTCGGCGGCGTTTCTTAGGTCTTCGATCCTCCCCTGCAAGGGGAGGTGGCAGCCCGCAGGGCTGACGGAGGGGTGTAACCCCCTCGATAGCGGGATACCCCTCCGACGCGCTGCGCGCGCCACCTCCCCTTACAGGGGCATTGTTCACTTTGTATTGCATTGATGAGGAGTCGATGGAAGAAGAGTGTGAGTGTGGCATCGAGCATATCGAGGGATTTGGAGTAGCGTTTTGAGCGCCGGTTGAAGCGGGCGAGATTGTCGCGG
>NZ_JAAOZC010000003.1 GCF_011761305.1 Sphingomonas vulcanisoli
CCGCGACAATCTCGCCCGCTTCAACCGGCGCTCAAAACGCTACTCCAAATCCCTCGATATGCTCGATGCCACACTCACACTCTTCTTCCATCGACACCTCATCAATGCAATACAAAGTGAACAATGCCCCTGCAAGGGGAGGGGGACCAGCCGTAGGCTGGTGGAGGGGTGTCCCGCTATCGAGAGGGTGACACCCCTCCGTCAGCCCTGCGGGCTGCCACCTCCCCTTGCAGAGGAGGATCAATCGAAGGCGATGCCTACGCCTTGCAGACGGTAATCGCTTCCGGACGGGGCGGTTCGCCGACGGGTACGAAGGCCGCGAGATAGCCGCGCGCGGCGGGCATGTCCCGCCAGCCGATCTGGCGATAGCCGACCGCCGCCATCTCGCATTTCAGAAGCGTCGGCGGCGTGCCGTGCGCACCCGTCTCGCGATTGGCGTCGACGATGATGATCCGGCCGCCGGGCCTGAGCGCGGGCCGCAGCCGCGCCATCAGCGCATAAGGATCGCCGATCTCATGATACATGTGGATCAGGAAGATGCGGTCGGCGCTCGCCGGCGGCAACTGTGCGTCGTCCGGCTTGCCGAGGCTGACGCTGACATTGGCCAGCTTGCTCCGATCGACGCGCTGCCGCAGCCCCGTGACATAAGCGGGCATGATATCCTCGGCGATCACCTGGCCGCGGCCGCCCACGGCCTTGGCGAGATGCAGCGTATAATAGCCCTCGCCCGCACCGATATCGGCGACCGCCATGCCGGGCTTCACCCCGGCGGCGGCGATCACCGCATCGGCCTCATGCGCCAGATCGCGCTCCGGCTCGGTCGACCAGCGCGGCGAAACGATCGAGGCGACAGGCCGATCGGGCAGCGGGAAGCCCGCGGCGTCGCGGTCGGTCTCGGCGTGACCGCACCCGGCGAGGAGAAGGGTAGCGAGAACAAATCCGCTCGTGCTGAGCTTGTCGAAGCACCGTCCTTCTACTTCTCGGTGCGGGAAAGAAGAACGGCCCTTCGACAAGCTCAGGGCGAGCGGGGAAATCATTCCACATCCTCCACGTCCACCGTCTCGCCGGTCACGCGCTGGCTCAGCGCCGCCGCCATGAACTTGTCGAGATCGCCGTCGAGCACGTCGCCGGGCGCGGTGGAGGTAACGCCGGTGCGCAGATCCTTCACCAGCTGATAGGGCTGGAGCACATAGGATCGGATCTGGTGGCCCCAGCCGATATCGCTCTTGGTGGCGTTGGTGGCGTTGGCCGCCGCCTCGCGTTCCGCCAGTTCGCGTTCGTAGAGGCGGGCGCGGAGCTGATTATAGGCCTCGGCCTTGTTCTTGTGCTGTGATCTTTGGTTCTGGCACTGGACGACGATGCCGGTGGGGATGTGCGTGATGCGCACCGCCGAATCGGTGGTGTTGATGTGCTGGCCGCCGGCGCCGGACGCGCGATAGGTATCGATGCGCAGGTCGCTCTCGTTGTACGTCACCTCGATATTGTCATCGATCTCGGGATAGACCCAGACGCTGGCGAAGCTGGTGTGGCGGCGCGCGGCGCTGTCATAGGGGCTGATGCGGACGAGGCGGTGGACGCCGCTCTCGGTCTTGGCATAGCCATAGGCGTTCTCACCCTTGAGCAGCAGGGTCGCGGACTTGATCCCCGCCTGTTCGCCCGAATGATAGTCGATCAGCTCCACCTTCATGCCGCGGCGTTCCGCCCAGCGCGTGTACATGCGCTGGAGCATCCCCGCCCAATCCTGGCTCTCGGTGCCGCCCGCGCCCGAATTGACCTCGACATAGGTGTTGTTGGCATCGGCCTCCCCGGCGAGCAGCGCGGTGATCTTGTCCTTGTCGGCGCGCTCGGCGAGTTCGGCCAGCGCCTTGACGCCATCGTCGACCAGCGCGTCGTCGCCCTCGGCTTCGGCCATCTCCATCAGCTCGATCGTATCGGCCTTCTCGGCCTCGATCGCCTTGACCGCCGCGATCGATTCATCGAGCCGCCGGCGCTCCTGCATCACCGCCTGCGCCTGCTTGGGATCGTCCCACAATTTGGGATCCTCGACACGGTTGTTGAGCTCGTCGAGACGCCGGAGCGCGCGCTCCCAATCGAGGAAACGGCGGACCAGGGCCATCGCGGCATCGATCTGATCGACAAAGGCTTGCGCTTCGGCGCGCATATTCGTGTTTCCAATCTTACTTATACCCCGGCGAAGGCCGGGGCCCAGGATCGCGAGCGCGACGCCTGTGGCTCTGGACCCCGGCCTTCGCCGGGGTACGTTCGCTAGTTAGTAAATCCCGCCCTGCTTTGCCAAGAAATCGCTGTCGTTCTGCGCGGCCTTGGGTTTGGCGAGGGGGGTGACGGCTTCCTTGCCGATCGCGCGGCGGGGTTCGCTTTCGGGCTTGAACGCTTCCCAGATCGCGGCGGGCTTGGGATCATCGTCATTGGGGAAGACGCCGAAGATCTTGCGGCCTGATCTGCGATCGATCGCCACCATGCGGATGCCGGGCGCGACCTTGAACGGCACCACCGGCATATCCTTCATCGCCACCTGCGCGAATTGCAGGAAGATCGGCGCGGCCAGCGTGCCGCCCTGCGCATAAGCGCCCATCGGCCGCGGCCTATCGTAACCGATATAGACGCCGCCGACGAGATCGGGCGATCCGCCGACAAACCACACATTGGTCGGCCCGCTGTTGGTCCCGGTCTTGCCGAACAAGGGCCGGTTGAGGCTGCGCAGCACCACCGCCGTGCCGCGCTGGACGACGCCCTCCATGATGTGGACCATCTGATAGGCGGTCATCGCATCGATCACCTGCGTGCTGCGGCTGATCGGGCGCGGCATCGGGCCGCCGTTCCAATCCTTGGCGTTGCAACCCTCGCACGGCCGCGTATCGGCGCGCCAGATCACCTTGCCGTGGCGATCCTGGACATAATCGATCAGAGTCGGCTTGAGGCTGCGGCCCTGGTTGGCGAGCATCGAATAAGCGTTGACCATGCGCAGCACGGTCGTCTCGCCCGCGCCCAGTGAATAAGCGATATAGGGTGGGTAGGTGCCGATGCCGAAGCGCTTGGCGTAATCCACCACCTTGTCCATGCCCGCGGTGGAGGCGGCGCGGACGGTCATCAGGTTGCGCGATTGCTCGACGCCCCAGCGCATCGTCTGCGGGCCGGCGTAAGAGTTGGTGAAATTCTTGAAGCATTTGGTGCCGAGTTCGCGCGTCTGGAACACGCAGAAGGGCTCGTCATCGAGAATCGAGGCGGGGGTCAGGCCGCTGTCGAGCGCGGCGGTATAGACCATCGGCTTGAACGCCGATCCCGGCTGGCGGAGCGCCTGGGTGGCGCGGTTGAAGGGCTCGCGCGCATCGAAGCCGCCCTGCATCGCCAGCACCTGCCCAGTGTGCGGATTCTCTGCGACGAAGCCGCCGGAAATGCCGGGGATCGTCCGCAGCGACCAGTTGCTGCCATTCTTGCCGACGATGATCACGTCGCCGGTGCGCAGGAAATCGAAGGCATGGCCGCCGACGTTGCGCTTGGCCATCGCCGCGCCGCTTGCCGGCAAGGTGCCCTGTGTGCCGTCCGAGAAGCCGATCACTGCCTCGCCGCGCGATTTGCTGAGGATCACCGCCGCGCGCCAATCGGCATAGCCGGTGCGCAGATCGAGCGCCGCCAGCCGCGCGGGCCAGCCGTCGCCCGCGTCGATCGCGCCGACCCGCCCGCGCCATCCGCCGCCCTCGAAGCGGATCAGCCCGGCGCGCAGCGCATCCTCGGCCGCCTTCTGCACCTTGGGATCGAGCGAGGTGCGCACCCACAGGCCGCCGGTATAGACGCCGTGCGGGCCGTTCTCGTCGGCCTCGCCGTAGCGTGCCATCAGCTCGCGGCGAACCTCCTCCATATAATAGCCCTCGAACGCGCGCTCGCGCTCCAGCCGGGCATCGGAGCGGTGGACGGTGCCGAGCGGCGTGGCATCGGCGTCGGCCTCCTGCGCGGCGGTGATATAGCCGTTGGCCTGCATCTGCTTGAGCACATAGCGGCGGCGATCGAGCGCGCGATCGGCGTGGCGATCGGGATCATAGTTGGAGGGCGCGCGCGGCAGCGTGGCGAGATAGGCGGCCTCGGGCACGGTCAGCTGATCGACATCCTTGCCGAAATAAGCCCGCGCCGCCGATTGCACGCCATAAGCGTTCCGCCCGAGGAAGATCTGGTTGAGGTAGAGCTCCAGGATCTGCTGCTTGTTGAGGCTGTTCTCGATCCGGATCGCCAGCACCGCCTCGCGCACCTTGCGGGTCGGCGAATAGGCCGCGTTGAGCAGCAGGTTCTTGGCGACCTGCTGGGTGATCGTGGAGCCGCCATGCGCGCGCTCACCGCTGCCATAATGGGTGAAATAGGCGATCACCGCATTGCCGAACTTGAGCGGCGCGACGCCATGATGCGTGAAGAAATTCTTGTCCTCGGCCGATATGAACGCTTGGACGAGCAACGGCGGAAATTCGTCATAGTTGAGCTGCACGCGCCGCTCGCGCGCGAAGCTGTACACCGGCGTGCCGTCGATCGATCGCACGTTGGTCGGCAGCGGCGGCTCATAGGTGAGCAAGGCGTCGGTCGAGGGCAGGCCGGCGATGAAGAAATAATAGAAAGCCGCCCAGGCGATGGCGAGCAGGAGGAAGACATAGGCCGTCCACCGCACCCGCCGCTCGGCCCAATAGGAGCGGAACGTCGCGCCGCCGGGGATCGCGAACTTCATGATTTACCCCGGACCCCGGCGCAGGCCGGGGCCCAGAGCCATAAAGCGCTCCGTTCGTGATCCTGGGCCCCGGCCTGCGCCGGGGTACGGAGGGAGGTCATAAGGTCGGCGCTTACTTCGGCTTGCGGAATTTGTAGATGAACTGGTCCGTCCGGTGGCGAAGCGTGGGATCGAAGACCTTGAGCGTATGATCGTCGGCCGGGTTGGCCAGCACCTTGCTCTCGCCCACGAAGACGAAGCCCGCCGCGGTCACTTCCTGCTTCACCACCGCCGGATCGATGCGGTGCAGCGTGTTGGTGTCGCGCAAGCCCGATCCTGCCGCGGCGGCATGATCGAGCACGATGTAAACGCCGCCGGGCTTCAGATTGATGAAAATCTGCTTGTTGAAGCCGACCAGATCGGCGCCCGGAATATTGTGCAGGTCGTGATAATTCTGCGAGGTCCAGGCGACATCGCTCTGCGCGGGCGGGGCGGGATCCAGCAATTTGTCATGCACGGGCATGATGTTCGGCTTGATCTTGGCGAGGCTGGTCAGCCGATCGAGCGCCTTGGCCGGATCCTTCGATCCGTTGATCATCTCATCGGGCACATAATCCACGACCTTGCCGTTGGGCCCCACGACATCGGCGAACAACCGCGTGAAATAGCCGCCGCCGGGCACGATATCGACGACCGTCATCCCAGGCTTCACGCCCGCGAACGCCAGCATCTCGGCGGGCTTGCGCTCGGCATCGAGCGCGACATCGTCGGCGGGGCGCGTCGTATCGGCGACGGCGGCGGTGATATAAGCGGGCGGCGCGGCGTGGAGCGCGGCCAGCGGCGTGGCGGCGAGCAGCGCGGCGGCGAGAAGCTTACGATAGGTCATTCCTCATCCTTCTCCTTGATCCGCGCGGCGAGCTGTCGCGCGAAATGCGTGGTCGCGGCGCGGCGTACCGCGGTGGCGATCTTCTCCCGATAGTCGTCCGAGGTGAGAAGTGCCAAATCATCTTCGTTGGAAATATAGCCGGTCTCGAGCAGCACCGATGGCACGTCCGGCGCCTTCAGCACCATCAGCCCGGCGAATTTGTGGAAGGTGGGCTTGAGGCCGATCAGCGGCGCCATTTCCTTCTGCAGCGTGTTGGCGAAGGTGGAGGAGACGTTCATCGTCTCGCGCTGCGCAAGATCGATCAGGATCGACGAGACGTCGCTGGTCTCGCGGCTCAAATCGATGCCGTTGATCACGTCCGCCTTATTCTCGCGTGCGGCGAGCGCGGCGGCGACCTTGTCCGAGCTGGTGTCGGAGAGCGTATAGATGCTCGCGCCGCGCGCCGCAGGGCTGGGCGCGCTGTCGCAATGGATCGAAATGAAGAGATCGGCATGCAGCCGCCGCGCAATCTCGCGCCGTTCGGCCAGCACTAGGAAATGATCGTCGCTGCGCGTCATCACGACGCGGAACAGCCCGCTCTGGATCAATTCGTCGCGCACCACCTTGGCGATGCCGAGCGCGATATCCTTTTCATGCGTGTCGCCATCGGCGGAGGAGGAGCCGGGATCATGCCCGCCATGCCCGGCATCGATCACGATCAGCGGCGCATCGGCCCGCCTGGCGCCCTGCACCTTGGGCAGGCCGAGCGTGGACGGGCGCGGCGGGATCGCCGCACTCGCCTTGTTCGGCGGCGCCTTGGCGAGCGCGGGCTCGGCGAGGAGCGCCAGGATCAGGACGATAAGCGGGCCGCGCACGGCTGCTGTTCTTAGCGGGCTGCGGAATGCCCGCAAGAGAGGTTCACGCCGCCGCCACGAAGGGCGCGATATCGATGGTGTCGGCGCGCTGCCGCACCTGCGCGATATCGTAGCTGAGCTGCATCCGCAGCACTGTCTCCATGCTGATGCCGAACGCCTTTTCGAGCCGCAGCGCCATGTCGGGCGTCATCGCCGCAGCGCCGTTGCACAGATTGTTGAGCGCCTGACGGGTCACGCCCAGCGCTTTGGCAGCGGTGGCGATGGTCAGATCATGGCCCTCGACGATCTCGGACCGGATGAAACGGCCCGGATGCGGCGGAGTCTTCATGCGGGGCATCACAATCTCCTAATGATAATCCTCAAGGTCGAGGTCGTGCAGCACGCCTTCGGCATCTTCGCGGAAAGTCAGCCGCCAGTTCTTCGTCACGAACAAACTCCAATGGCCCTTGCGATCCCCCGTGAGCTGATGCGCTTTCCACTTGGGTGGCATCTTCAGTTCCACCGTCGTCGCCATGTCCTGAAGGAAGGCCAACATCAGCCGTAGCTTATCGGCAGCGGCAGCATCGACCTTCGCGGCATCATCTTCTTCGTAAAGCCTCTTCAAGCCCTTGTGCGCGAAGCTTCCGATTTCCACGAACCGTCCTTAGCATATTTCTGTAAAGTGTCAATTTACACTTGCGGCTGCTGTGTCGATCCAGCGGGCGCCCGGGTCATCTCTTGCCGCAATCCCCGTGCGATGCTACCTCCTGAATGTCCCGGTCTTTTTGCCGGGAACGCCGGCGCTTCACAGGCGGCCGGCATTTTCCAGGTTGAAGCCGCATGTGCCATTTTTCCCTCCAGCCCGATTCCGCCGCGCAAGCGTGCGATCGCCGGGTTGAGGGCGTTTCCGGAAGCTTCGGCTTGCCGGGTGGCCGTGCCGCCAAGGCAGTATCCACCACCACAATCGACGGCTCGGGCCGCGAGCCGGAGAAAACGGCTCGACATCAGACCCCGCCGTCCCATCGCGCACGGCGCCGCGGACAAGCGCGCGCCGGCGCCCGGAGACCATTGAATGTCCATGCGTATGTTGATCGACGCGCGCCACCGGGAAGAAACCCGCGTGGCCGTCGTCAAGGGAAACCGTGTCGAGGAGTTTGATTTCGAATCCGAAGAGCATAAGCAGCTCAAGGGGAATATCTATCTAGCCAAGGTCACGCGGGTCGAACCGTCGCTTCAGGCGGCGTTCATCGATTACGGCGGCAATCGCCACGGCTTTCTCGCTTTCAGCGAAATCCACCCCGATTATTATCAGATCCCCAAGGAGGATCGTGAGGCGCTGCTCCGCGAAGAGGCCGAGCATGCCGCCGAAGAGGAAGCGCTGCGCGCCCGCGAAGACGAAGATGACGACGGCGACGACGACGTCGAATCGATCGAACGCCTCGATGACGATGGCGCGCGCGAAACGCTCGACGCTGCCGAGGATTATGAAGAGGGCGAGGAGGGCGACGATCGCCCCGCGCCCAAGCCGACCTCGACGCGGTCCGACGATCACACCGCCGAATCGCTCCGTCAGCGGCGGATGAACCTGCGCCGCCGCTACAAGATTCAGGACGTGATCCGCCGCCGTCAGGTGCTGCTCGTTCAGGTCGTCAAGGAAGAGCGCGGCAACAAAGGCGCGGCGCTGACCACCTATCTCAGCCTCGCCGGCCGTTATTGCGTGCTGATGCCCAACACCAGCCACGGCGGCGGCATCAGCCGCAAGATCAGCAATGCGGGTGATCGCAAGCGCTTAAAGTCGATCATGGCCGATCTCGATCTGCCCAAGACGATGGGCTGCATCGTGCGCACCGCCGGCCTGCAACGTACGCGGCAGGAGATCGCGCGCGATTTCGATTATCTCGCGCGCCTCTGGGATGAGATCCGCGAGAATACGCTCAAATCCGATGCCCCCGCCGAAATCTACCGCGACAGCGATCTGATCAAGCGCGCGATCCGCGATATCTACAACAAGGATATCGATGAGGTGATCATCGAGGGCGAGGACGGCTATCATGCCGCGCGCAGCTTCATGAAGCTGCTCATGCCCAGCCACGCCAAGAAGATCGCGCCCTATTCGGATGCGGTGCCCTTGTTCCAGCGCTACGGGGTCGAGGATCAGCTCGCGGCGATGTACCAGCCGGTCGTCCAGCTCAAATCCGGCGGCTATCTGGTGATCAACCCGACCGAGGCTCTGGTCTCGATCGACATCAACTCGGGCCGTTCGACCCGCGAGCATAATATCGAACAGACCGCGCTGATGACCAATCTGGAAGCCGCGCACGAGATCGCCCGCCAGCTCCGCCTGCGCGATATGGCCGGCCTCGTCGTGATCGACTTCATCGACATGGAGTCGCACGGCAACAACCGCAAGGTTGAGCGGGCAATGAAGGAAGCGCTCAAGAACGATCGCGCGCGTATACAGGTCGGCCGCATCTCGCCCTTCGGCCTGTTCGAGATGAGCCGCCAGCGGCTGCGCACCGGCGTGCTCGAAGCCTCGACCCGCATCTGCCCGCATTGCGAAGGCTCGGGCTTCATCCGCACCGCGTCGTCCTCGGGCCTGCACGCGCTGCGCCTGCTGGAAGAGGAGGCCGCGCGCGGCCGTGGCAGCCAGATCCGTCTGCGCGCCAGCCAGGAAGCGGCGCTCTATGTGCTCAATCGCAAGCGCGTCGAGCTTGGCGATATCGAGGATCGCTACGGCGTCCTGATCGAGATCGTCACCGATGGCACGCCCGAGGGCGCGCGCATGACGGTGGAGAGCGGCGGTCCGCCGCCCAGCCATGCGCCCAAGCTGCCGCCGCAGGTGGCCCGCGAAGCCGATGACGACATCATCGACGAGGTCGATGATGAGGAGGTGTTCGAGGGCGGCTCCGAAGAAGATGGCGAGCGCTCGGAGCGTGGCGATCGCGAGAGTGGTCGTGGCCGTGGCCGTGGCCGCCGCCGCCGCCGTCGTGGCGGTGGCCGCGAGCAGGGCGAAGGTGCGGCCGAGTCCGTGTCCGAAGCGGGTGAGAGCGAAGCCGTCGCGCCGGTCGACGCCGAGGACGGTGATGACACGGCCGAGACGCATGAAGCGTCCGGCGAGGGCGGTGAAGGCGAAGGCCGCCGCCGTCGCGGTCGTCGGGGTCGCCGTGGCGGACGCCGCCGTGATCGTGAGGGCGCGCCCGAGGGTGAGGCGCTCGCCGCCGAACTGCTCGAAGCGGTTGAGCCGGTCGAAGCGGAAGCGCCCGTCGAGGCTGAGCCCGTCGCCGAGGAAGCGCCCAAGGCGCGCCGCCGTCCGCGCGCTCGCAAGGGCGATGCCGTGGCCCTAGCGCCCGTGGAAGTTGTCGAGGCGCCTGTCGTTGAGGCCGAAGCTCCGGCGGAGCCCGAAGCGCCGGTGCGCAAGCGCCGCGGCCGTAAGGCGGCGGAAGTGCCGGTCGAGGCAGCGGTGGAAACGCCCGTCGCCGAGGCCGCACCGATCGCCGAAGCGCCTGAGCCCGAGCCTGCCGCTGAGGCCCCCGCGCCGCGCCGTCGGGGCCGTAAGGCCGCTGCCCAGGCCGCGCCCGCGGTGGAAGCATTGGTCGAACAGACCCCGTCGCAGGAAGCCCCCGCCGAGGAGGCTGGAGCCGAGGACGAAGGCGAGTCAGGCAGTCCGCGCCGCGGCTGGTGGCAGCGGACCTTCGGGGCCTAAGCGCACCGGTGACGTGGAATTCCCCGTACTCCGGCGAAGGCCGGAGTCCAGGATCATCGGCGGCATCGCTTGTGGCCCTGGGCTTCGGCCTGCGCCGGAGCACGGTGCAATCTGAATCACTGTCTTCACCCGCCATTCAGCGCCCCTGCGCGAAATTCGGGCTATGAAGCCCAGCCTCGCCCGCCGTCTCCGCTTGCTCTGCATAAGCGCGATGGCGGTGGTGCTGGTCGCCGAGCCGATCCTCGCCCAATCGGTGCTGCGCGATGCCGAGACCGAGAAATTCCTCAGCGATATTTCGGAGCCGCTGGCCAAATCGGCGGGGCTGCAGCCGGGCGCGCTCAAACTCTATCTGATCGGCGACGGCAGCATCAACGCCTTCGTCGCCCAGGGCCAGGCGATCTACATCAACTCCGGCACGATCGAATCGGCCGACAATTACAATGAGCTGCAGGGCGTGATCGCGCACGAACTCGGCCATATCGAGGGCGGTGATGCGGTGCGCTCCGATGGCGCGGTGACGGGCGCGATGCGGATCAGCTTGCTCACGCTGCTGCTCGGCGCGGCGGCGATCGCGGCGGGCGCTCCGGAGGCGGGCATGGCGGCGATGATGGCCGGGCAGAGCGCGGCGGAGGGCAAGTTCCTCGCCTATAGCCGCCAGCAGGAAGGCTCCGCCGATGCCTCCGCGGTGCGCCACCTCAACGATGCCCACACCACGGGCAAGGGCATGGTCAGCTTCTTCACCAAGCTGAAGCGCGAGGAATATCGGCTGACCCCCAGCTACACCAAGATCGACAGCTACGAAGTCGATCACCCGATGTCCGAGGATCGCGAGCAGGTGCTGCGCGATAGCCTCGAGAAATCGCCCTACTGGAATACGCCGCTCGATCCCGCGCTGCAGGCGCGTTTCCTGCGGATCAAGGGCAAGCTGGTCGGCTATCTCGACGATCCCAAGATCGTGCTCAACAAATATCCCAACAGCAATCAGAGCCCGGCGGCGCTCTACGCGCGCGCTTATGCCTGGCACCGCAGCGGTTATCCCGATCAGGCCGAACTGGAGATCGCCAAGCTCGTCGCCACCTCTCCCCACGATCCTTATTATCTCGAACTCAAGGGCCAGGTGCTGCTGGAGGCGGGGCACCCGCGCGAAGCGATCCCGGCGCTGCGCGAGGCGGTAGCTAATTCGGGCAACGCGCCGCTCATCGGCGCGACCCTGGGCCACGCGCTCGTCGCCACCGACGATCCCGCCAATCTCGCCGAGGCGACGCGCGTGCTCAAGGTGACGGTGCAGCGCGATATCGAGAACCCCGATGCCTGGTACAATCTCGGCCTGGTCTATTCGCGGATGGGGGACGAGCCGCGCGCCCAGCTCGCCACCGCCGAACAATTGAGTCTCAACGGCAAGCCCGGGCAGGCGGCGTCCAGCGCGGAGATGGCGATGCGCGGTCTGCCCACGGGCAGCCCCGATTGGCTGCGCGCACAGGATATCGCGCTGACCGCGGCGGACGAAGCCAAGCGGCAACGGAAAGGCCGGCACTGATATGGCAAAAATGGTGACTCTCCTCCTCGCCGGCGCGGCGGGGCTGGTGATGGGCGTGGCGGGATCGCGCGCGATGGGCGCCGAGCCGCAGAACCGCGCCGCGATCGAGGCGATCGTCCACGATTATATCCTCGCCCATCCCGAGATCATTCCCGAGGCGATCGGCAAGCTGCAGAACAAGCGCGCTGCCGATGCCATCGCGCTCGATCGTTCGGCGATCGAGACGCCGTTCGCCGGTGCCTGGGCGGGCAATCCGCACCCCCGGGTCACGCTGGTGATGTTCAGCGATTATAGCTGCGGCTTCTGCAAGGCGAGCGCGGGCGATATCGATCGGCTGCTGGCGGAGACGCCCGATCTCAAGGTGGTGTGGCGTGAGATCCCAGTGCTGGGGCCGCAGAGCGTGGTCGCGGCGCGGGCGGCTTTGGTCGTCGCCAAGCAAGGCCATTATCTCGCCTTCCACCGCGGCATGTTCGCCTCCTCGGGCCGTCCCGACGATGCCACGATCGCGCGCGTTGCCAAGGCCAGCGGCGTCGATCCCGCCCACCTCGCCGAACAGGGCAAGGGCGCCGATGTCGATGCCGAACTCACCGCCAACATGAAGCTCGCCGCACGGCTCGGCGTGGACGGGACCCCGACCTTCGTGATCGGCGATCAGATCATGAGCGGTGCGGTGGGTTACGATGCGCTCAAGAAAGCCGTCGACACAGCGCGGAAATCCTAGCGTCGTCACCCCGGACTTGTTCCGGGGTCCACCCCACCGTTGGCTTCGGCGCTTGTGGATGCGTGGATGCCGGAACACGTCCGGCATGACGGAGGAGGATACTGGGGATAAGGATGCGATATGCGCACCGAATTCCTCGGCCTCGATTACGATCCGCTCGATACCGAGGAAGCCGTCGCCTGGCTCGCCGCCCGCCCCGCCGACGCACCCTTTGCCTACATCATCACCCCCAACGTCGATCACGTCGTCCGCATCACGCAACGCAGTGCCGACGATCCGGTCTGGTCCGCCTATCGCGCCGCCGCGCTGTGCCTGTGCGACAGCCGCATCCTCGCCAAGCTCGCAGCCTTACGCGGCGTAAAGCTCAAGATCGCGGCCGGCAGCGACATCACTGCCCAGCTACTCGACCGCGGCCTTACCCCCGGCGACCGCCTCTGCGTGATCGGCGGCGACGCCGCGATGCTCGCCGATCTCCGCGCCCGCTGGCCGCAGCAGCAATGGCTGCACCACCAACCGCCGATGGGCCTGCTCACCAACCCCGCCGCGATGGCCGAGGCCGCCGCCTTCGTCGCGGACGCCCGCGCCCGCTACACCTTCCTCGCGATCGGCTCCCCCCAGCAGGAGTTGCTCGCCCAGGCGATCGTCGCGCTTGGGCGGGCGATCGGCACCGGCCTGTGCATCGGCGCCTCTATCGAATTCGTCACCGGCCGCAAAGCCCGCGCGCCGCTCTGGATGCGCCGCCTGAGCCTCGAATGGCTCCACCGCCTCGCCAGCGAGCCCCGGCGGCTATGGCGGCGCTATCTGGTGGAAGGCCCGCGGATCGCGCTGCTGGTCTGGCGCTGGCATCGGAAAGTGTAACTTGACACCTTACAGGAGGTAGCCTATCTGATGTCGGGTGAGGGTTGAAGGCATCCGGCACAAAGCTCTCGAGCGTTTCTACCTGACCGGCAACCGCAAGGGCTTGGACGCGCAGCTCGCGCCTCGGTTGAGCCGCATGTTCGCGTTTCTCGATGCCGTTCAAACCATCGCCGATCTCAAGGTGCCGCCGAACTATGATGCGCACGAATTGAAGGGAAACCGCGCTGGCACCTGGTCGCTGACCGTAACCAGAAACTGGCGCATGACCTTTCGGGTCACCGAGGATCTCGGCATCGAGGATATGGACCTGGAGGATTATCATGGTGCTTAAGATGCACGCCTCGCACAGTCTCCATCCGGGCGATTGGCTGCGCACGGAGCTGATCGAGCCGCATGGGCTCACTGTCAGCGGCGCGGCGGATAAGCTGGGCGTAACGCGCCAGGCGCTTAGCAGCCTGCTCAACCAGAGGTCAGGCGTCTCGCCCGATATGGCGATTCGTTTTGAAAAACTGTTCGGGTTGAGTGCAGAAACCCTGATCCAGATGCAGGCGAGCTACGATCTCAAGCTGGCGCGCGCCCACGAAAAGGACATCCACGTCCGGCCGCTCGCCGCCTGACGCTCAATAGGCATTCTTGTGCACGATCACGCGAAGCGTCCCCGCCAGGATCGATATGTCGCGCCAGATCGTCCAGCCGCTGAGATATTCGAGATCGGCGTTGAGCCGATCGGCCAGATCCTTGCGCTCCTTGGTCTCGCCGCGGTAGCCGCGCACCTGCGCCAGGCCGGTGAGGCCGGGCTTGAGCGCGTGGCGCACCCAATAGCGCTCGTCCACTTCCCAGAAGAGCTCGTCGCCCGCCAATGAGCCCAGCGCATGCGGGCGGGGCCCGACCAGGCTCATGTCACCGCGCAGGATGTTGAACAGCTGGGGCAGCTCGTCGATGCTGGTCGCGCGGATGAAGCGACCGATACGGGTGACGCGGTCGTCATGCTTGGAGACCGATTTGTTGCCGCTCTTATCGGTGCGGTCGCTGCGCATCGATCGGAATTTGTAGACCAGGAACAGCCGGTTGCCGCGGCCGACGCGCGGCTGAAGGAAGAACACCGGCCCCCGGCTATCAAGCTTGATCGCGATCGCCACCGCCAGCAGCACCGGCGACAGGAAGACCAGCGCCGGGATGGTGATCGCCAGATCGAGGATGCGCTTGGCGGCGCGGCGGCCCATATCGAGCGGCGCGACCGAGACGGCGAGCGTATGCCGGCCGCTCATGCTGCCGATGCCGATTGGGCTGAGCTTGTCGAGTTCGTCCGCCAGGATGTAGCCGTTGACGCTCGAACCCTTGAGCAGCACCGACCAGATGTAGCGCCGCTCGGGCGGGCAGGCGATCACGACGCGATCGACGCCGCGCAGCCGCTTGGCCAGCCGGTTGAGCATGTGCGGATCGCCGGTGTCGGGCCTCAGCTTGTCGCGCACCGTATCCAGCACATGCATGTGCGGCGGTGCATCGCACGCCACCTCGTCACAGATCATCAGATCGTAGACGAGCCGCATTCCCGTGCGCAATTTGATATAGGCGAAGCAGAGGTAACGCGCCGCGGCCAGCGTCAGAAAGGTGGCCGCGATCGCCACGCCGGACGTCATCCGCGACATGTCCGCGCCCACCTTCATGTAGAAAGCGAGGAAGAAGACCGCGAACACCGCGAACACATAGGCCAGGATCGCGCGGGAGAGGCCGGTCTGGACGTCCGACAAGATCTCGCTGGAATAAGCGTCGCTGTTGATCGCGATACCTACGTACAGCGGCAGCACGGCGGCGAAGAGATTGATCCCCACCGGTGAGAGCGGATCGTGAAAGCGGATATAATTGCCGAGCAGGCAGCCACCGAAGATCGCCAGGCAATCGACCACCAGGATCATGAAGCACAGGCGGATGCGCAGCGTTTGCAGCTGCGCGGGGTTCACGCGGTTGCGGTCCCCCCGCTCTCTCTCTGGATCGGTCGTACTGCCGTGCATCACTTCGCTCTACGCCAATTTGGCTGACGAATATGTAGCAAGTGCAAGATATTACAGGAACCCGCCTGCGGCACATCCATAAACCCCCCAGGAACCGCGCGTCGGTAAAGCGACAGCACGCAGCCGCGGCGGTGTCAACGTATCGCGCGGTTGCCAGCGGCGGCGATTCGCGGCAGCGCACGGCGCGATGGGCGAGAAGGAATCACCGCCGGGCGAGCCGCTGCCGAGCCTGATCCAGCGGCTGCACCTCCCGCGCGGTGTGGCGCTGCGCGCTATCGGCGCGGCCTTGCTTGCCGTGCTGGCGCTGGTGGCGATCGTCACCGGGCTGCTGGGGCGGCAGGCGCGGCGGCAGGCGGTGGCGCTGGGTGAGGTGGTGGCGGCGCGCGCCGCGATGCGCGATGCCGATCGGCGCGCGGCAGGACTGTTCGCGGATCCGCCGCTGGGCGACGAACTGGCGGCGGTGGCCGCGCATCTGCCCCCGGAGACCAGGCTCGCCTCGGCGGCGCGGGACGAGGCGGGCGCGCTGATCATCGCGATCGACAGCGCCGATCCCGATGCGCTACGCCAGACGCTGCGCGCCGATCCCTGGTTCGCCGCCTTTCAGGAGCGCGGCCAGAATATCGGCGAAGGCGGCGCGATCCGCGTCACCTTCCGGCGGACGCGCTGACGATGCGCGCCGGCCAGGCGATCGGGCTGCTGTTTCTGCCGCTGCTCGGCTTCGCGGCGTTCGAGAATGTGCGCGGGCTGCGATCGGCGCGGACCGAGCGCGCGATTGCCGTCGCGGCAGCGCGGCCGACTTCGGTCGTGGCGGCGGAGGGTGTGGCGATCCCGGCGGCGGACCGTGGCGCGGCGGAGCGGGCGCTGATCAAATTGCTCGGCGATCGCGCCGCGGCGCTGGGTGTGCGGCTGGCGACGGGAATCGTCGGCGCGGGCGTCCAGGGTCACAGCGTCGCGAGTGAGCTGGTCGTGACCGGCGGAGAGGCTGCGGTGCTGCGCTTCGCAACCGCGATCGAGGCCGGCCTCCCGACCGCGCGGCTCAGCCGCTGGACGCTTACCCCCGTGCCTGAAGGCCTGCGCCTCGAAGGCCGCGCCGTCGCCTTCTGGCAATCGGGCAAGCCCGCGCCATCGCCGAATGCGATCGCCGTGGCCGCGCCGGGCGCTGCTTTGTCACCACCGACCGGCCTCTTCGCTCCCGCCACATCGGCGAAGGTCCACGGCGGCTTCCCGGCCGAGCTGATCGGCATCGTCGGCCGCATCGCGGTCGATCCGCAGGCGATGCTGCGGCTGGCCAACGGCAGCACGCGCACGGTGGCGGTGGGCGAGACAGTGGAAGGGTGGAAGCTGGTCGAGATCAGCGCCGATCGCGTGCGCTTCCGGCGGGGGGTGGAGGAGAAGACGTTGGTTTTGCCAACTGCGAGCGAATGATCCTCCCCGGCACGGGGAGGTGGCGGCCGTAAGGCTGACGGAGGGGGCTATCAACCGGCGCCGCGCCTAATGGTGAGCCCCCTCCACCATCCTGCGGATGGTCCCCCTCCCCGTGCCGGGGAGGATTAGTAGATCCCCTCAAGCTCCACCGGCAGCCGCGCCCTCGGCGGCTCGAGCAACAGGCTGCTGTGATCGCTCAGCCCATATTCCGCGCCGCGCAGCCGCAGATATTTGCCATCCGCCGCGGTCGAAACCTCCGCAGCGGTGCGCAGGATCGTCGGGCGCAGGAACACGAACAGGGTCCGCTTGGTCTGCTCCAGCTTGCGATCCTTGAACAGATTGCCGACCAGAGGCAGATCGCCCAGCACGGGCACCTGGCTCTTGGTGTCCATACGGTCGTCCGAGATCAGCCCGCCGAGCACGATCGTCTGGCCATCATCGGCCAGCACCGTGGTCTGGATCGCGCGGCGGTTGGTGACGAGATCGGCCGCGCCCGTCACCGCGCCCGCGATCGAGGACACTTCCTGCGACACATCCAGCCGGATCGTATCGCCCTCATGCACGCGCGGGATGATCTTGAGCGTCAGGCCGACGTCCTGCCGTTCGATCGTCGTGAACGGCGTTGTCGTGCTGCCCGCGACGGTGGTGTAGCTGCCCGTCTTGAATGGTACGTTCTGGCCGACGATGATCTGCGCGGGCTGGTTGTCGAGCGTGGTGATGCTCGGCGTCGAGAGCAAATTCGCCTTGGTCGAGCTCGCCAGCGCCTGGATCAGGATCTGGAAATCATGGCCGCCGATCGCGCCGGTGATGCCGCCGTCGGTGGCGAAGGAGGCGACCTTGGCGCCCAGTGCCGACAGCACGCCGGAGAGCGAGGTGCCGTTGGTGCCGAACGAGCTGATCGCGCCGCTGGCATGCGGCAGATCGCCGCCGACCCCGAATTGCACGCCCAGCGACTCGGCGACGTCGCTGTTGACCTCGACGATCGCCGCTTCGATCAGCACCTGCGGGCGGCGCACGTCGAGCTGTTCGATCAGCGGCTGGATCTGCGCGATCGCGGCGGGCGATCCGCGCACGACGATCGCGTTGAGCTCGGTCGAGGCCTGTACCGCGAGATCGGGGGTGGAGAAACCCACCGACGGCCCCGAGCTGCCGGAATTGTTGAGCGGCAGCGTGGCGGAGGCGCCGCCGCTGCCGCTGGTCGATCCCATCGTGCCGCTGCCGCTGGAGCCGATCCCCGAAATGCCGCCCGCCGCGAGCGCCGATGCGCCCGGTGATCCGGTGCCCTGCGTGCCTGTCGCGCCCGCGCCGAAGGCGGTGTCGGAGAGCGTCCGCGCCACCGGATTGGCCGATTGCGTCTGGCCGCCCATCAGCCCGGACAGCACCTGCGTCACCGCTTCGGCATCGGCCTGGCGCAGCCGGAAGACGCGCAGCGTCGGCGTGCCGCCGCCCGGCCGATCGAGCTGGGAAACCATGCGCCGCGCGTCCGCCACCGCCACCGGCGATCCGCGCACGATCAGGCTGTTGCTGCGCTCGTCGATCGCCACGCGCGGGCCGTTCTCGCCCTCGCCATAGAGGCTGCGGATCGCCGCGCCGACGTCCTTGGCGTTGGCGATGCGCAGCTGGATCGTCGCAAAGCCCGCGCCGCCGCCCGAATCGAGGCTCGCCGCCAGCCGCTCGATCCGCGCGATATTGTCGGCATAATCGGTGACGACGATCGCCGGCGGGCTGGTCAGCGGCTCGACGCTGCCGAACTGCGCGACCAGTGGGCGAAAGATCCGCGCCGCCGTCTCGGGCGACACATTGCGCAGGCGGATGAGGCGGGTGGTGACCGGCCCGGCCGCGACGCTGCTCGTCTCGCGCACCGCATCGGCCTGCGGCACGATCCGCCACGCGCGCCCGGCCCTGACCGCGGTGAAGCCGTGGACGCGCAGCACCGACTGGAACAGCTCCCACACGCCATTGGCGCTGAGCGGCGTCGCACTGGTGACGTTGACCGTGCCGCGCACCTGCGGATCGAGGATCAGGGTGCGCCCGGTCAGCCGCGAGATCTGCTCGGCCACCGCCGAAATCTCGACATCATGCATGTTGACGACGATGTCGCCGGCATTGCCTGGTGCTGCAGGGCTCACCGCGGCGGACGGTGCCGTCGGCGCGGGCGCGCCTTGCGCCAGCGCGGGCGTGGCGATCAGCAGCGCGATCAATAGCAGGCGGATCATCGCGTCGGCACCGTCAGCGTCACCGGCTGGCCGTTGCGCATCACTACCATCTGCGCGCTGCCGTTGCTCTGCACCGCCTGCAGCGCGGCGGGATTGGCGATCAGATCGGCGACGGGCTTGTCGGCGATCTTCTGGATGACATCGCCGGGCTGGAGACCGGCGGCGCGGGTGCGCTCGGTCGTCTGGCCGATGTGGAGGCCGTCACCGCCCACGGTCGCTCCCAGCGACGAGAGGAAGGCGGCGGTGCCGGCCAGCGAGGGTGGCTGCGCGGCGGTCGGGTTCGACACCGGGGCGGGGGCCGCGGCGTGGAGGCCGCCGTTGCGATCGGGAAAGCCCAGGCTCTGCCGCCCGCCACTCCCCGAGAGGATGACATGATCGACCGCGATCGATTCGATCGTGCCCGGGCCGATCTGCTGTCCGATGTAAAAGGCTTGAGGCGCCGCTCCGCCGACGGAGATCAACGCGGAAGAGGCCGATTGCGGCACGGCGAGCAGGATACCGCGCAGCACGATGCTCTGATCGGCCGATGCGCTGGCAGCGGGCGCGGCGACGCTGCCGCCGAACGGCGTGAGCGCGATCAAAGGCGCGATGTCGACAGGTTTGGCCGGTCGTGCCGCCACGGGCGCCGCGCCGAACCGCTGGCCGGGATCGCCCGCCAGCCGCCACGTCAGCCCCGCCAGCGCGATGCCGATCGAGATCGCCACGAGCGCGGTGAAGATATCGACGCCGATCCGCGCCTGGCGCGGCGTCATGCGCGCGCGCCCTCGCGGCAGCAAAGCTGCCCCTGCGCGGCCTTGTAACGCTCCACCCCGTCCATCCGGCGCCCCTCGCTCCCCCGCTTTGTCGCTGGCCCACCGAACGAGGGCAAGCCGATTCTCGTTCAGCTCGGCCTCTTTACCATAATGGTTAATAAAAGTCAATAGGAGAAAGCTATCCAGGTTATCCTCCCCCGCTAGGGGGAGGTGGCGCCGAAGGCGTCGGAGGGGGAGGACGGCGGCACATTCATTTGAGGCAATCACGTCCGCCCCCTCCGTCAGCTGCGCTGACACCTCCCCCTGGCGGGGGAGGATGATCAGTGGCCACTCAGCTTGATGTCGGCATCCACGCCCTCGCCGCCGACCTTGCCGTCCTTGCCCAGCGTCGTCAGTTCGAACCCCAAGCCGTCCTCGCCGGGGCTCTTGTAGGTGTAGGGATGGCCCCACGGATCGCTCGGCAATTTGTCGAGATAGCCGCCCGAGGCATAGTTCGCAGGCGCGGGATCGCCGCTCGGCTTGGTGACGAGCGCCTGCAAGCCCTGCTGAGTGGTGGGATAATCGCCATTGTCGAGCCGATACATCTTGAGCGCCGCAGAGATCGATCGCAGGTCGCTCTCCGCCACCGTCACCCGCGCCTGATCGGGCCGGCCGATGATGTTCGGCACGATCAGCGCCGCGATCAGAGCGATGATCGCCAGCACCACGATCATCTCGATCAGGGTGAGACCTGCTTCATCCTCCCCTGCAAGGGGAGGGGGACCATGCGCAGCATGGTGGAGGGGTATCCCGCTATCGATAGGGTGACACCCCTCCGTCATCGCTGACGCGATGCCACCTCCCCTTGCAGGGGAGGATGGCGGGGAACTGCGACGATCTTCGCTTGGCATAGCGGTCATGCGGCCTAGTATAGCCGTCTCCCATGCGAAGGCCATTGCCCCTCAACGACTTCGCGACCGACCGAGGCCCGGCCACCGCCGGCATCTGGTCGATCGATGGCGATGGCCTGAGGCCGATCGAGCGCTTCGATGTCGGCCCGGCGATCGTGTTGGTGCCGAGCGAGGCGGTGTTGCTGCTCACCGCTGATCTGCCCTTGCCCACGCCCCGCCGCCGCTTCGAGGCCTTGCCCTTCGCGATCGAGGATCGGGTCGCGGTGCCGATCGGCAGCGTCCATTGCGCACTGGGCGAGGAGCTTGCGCCGCAACGCCACCTTGCGGGCGTCGTCGATCATGCCGTGATGGCCGCGTGGAGCGCGATGCTCGCCGAGGCCGGTCTCGATCGCGCCGCGCTCGTGCCCGATGCTCTGGCCTTGCCCGTGCCTCCGGAGGGCGCGTGGAGCGTCGATCTCGCTGCGGGCCGCGCGCTGGTGCGCCTGCCCGATGGCACCGGCTTCGCGCTCCCCGCCGCGCATCTCGAATCGGCGTGGGAGACGGCAGGGCGCCCCCGCATAGTGGCCTATGGCGAGCTTCTGCCCTTTGCCGTCGCCGGCGATCCCCTCGAACTCGCCGCCACCCCCCTCGCCGAACGCCTGCTCGCTCCCGCGCTGGACCTGCGTCAGGGCCGCTATGCCCCACCCCGCCGCAGCGCCTCACCCTTGCTCAAGCGCATCGCTATCGTCGCCGCGATCGGGGTCGTCGCGCATGGCGCGATCGCCACCGCCGATACGTTGGCGCTGGATCATATCGCCTCCCAGCGCGCCGCCGAGACGCGCGCGCTGATCGCGCAGGTCGCGCCCACCGCCGTGGTCGGCGAGGATGTCGCCGCCAGCGCCGAGGAACTGCTCCCCACCAGTGGCGCCGGCCCCTCGCAATTCCTGCCCTTGCTCTCCCGCGTCGCCACCGCGCTCAAGCCGCTCGGCGCGCAGATCGTGATGCGCAGCGTCAATTTCGATGCCGCGCAGGGCACGCTCTCGGTCGAGATCGAGGCGGCGGACATCGCCGGCCTCCAGAAGGCGGGCGGCCTGCTCACCTCGAGTGGGCTCAACGCGATGGCCGGCGCGGCGAGCCAGGATCAGGGCAAGGCGGTGGGCGCCTTCCTCATCAAGGGCGCGGCCTGATGCTGGAGCAACTCCGCCCCCAATGGGAGAAAGGCGCGCTGTGGTGGGATGAGCGTTCGGCGCGCGAGCAGCTGATGCTCGGTAGCCTGTTCGCCATCGCGCTCGTCGCGCTGCTGCTCGGCGCAGTGATCCGCCCGCTGGAAAGCGCGCGCGCCCGGGCGGCGGCGGACATCCGCACCTATCAGATGATCGATCTGCGGCTGCGGCAGGGCGGGGTCAGCAGCGGCCAGCGCTCCGGCCCGCCCGCGCAGCAGATCTCGCAGAGCGCGGCGGCGGCGGGGCTGCAGGTCCAGCGGATCGAGCCGCAGGGCGCGCGCACCAACGTGGTGCTGGCCGATGCGCCGTTTGATGCCGTGCTGCGCTTCGTCGCCGATCTCGAAAAGAACAGCGCGCTCCGGGTCAGCGAAGCTCGTATCGAACGCAGCCAGATCGCCGCGGGCATGGTCACCGCGCAATTCCTGGTCGCCGGGGGCGCAGCGGGCTGATGGCGACCGCAGCCCCCGCCCGCGCCCTGCTCCCCTACGGCTTCGCCCGCGTACAGGGCGTGATCGTCGCCGATGGCGAATGCCTCCACCGCGCCGCCACGCCACTGACCGCATTGCTCGAAGCCCAACGCCTCGCCGGCGCCGCGCTCGCCTGGCGCAAGCTGCCCGATGCGGAGTTCGAGAAGGCCCTCCAAGCGCTCTACCGCGATCAGGCAGGGGACAGCGCCGATATCGCCGCCGAGGCGACCGATCTTCACGCGCTCGCCGACAGCGTCGCCGCCACCGAAGATCTGCTCGATACCTCCGACGATTCGCCCGTCATCCGCCTGATCAACGCGCTGCTGCTGGAGGCGGTGAAGGAGCATGCCTCCGACATCCACGTAGAAACGCAGGAGCGCCGGCTGATCGTCCGCTTCCGCGTCGATGGCGTATTGCGCGATGTGGTCGAGCCCAATCGCGCGCTGGCGCCGCTGCTGACCAGCCGGATCAAGGTGATGGCGCGGCTCGATATCGCCGAGAAGCGCGTGCCGCAGGATGGCCGCGTCACGATCCGCGTCGGCGGGCACGAGATCGACATCCGCGTCTCCACCATCCCGACGCAGCATGGCGAGCGCGTGGTAATGCGCCTGCTCGATCGCGGGTCGGTGGAGCTCGACATGGCGACGCTCGGCATGAGCCCGCGCGACCTCACCCTGTTCGAGAAACTGCTTGATCGCCCGCACGGGATGCTGCTCGTCACAGGGCCGACGGGTTCAGGCAAGACGACCTCGCTCTATGCCGCGCTGACCCGGCTCAACGATCGCAAGCGCAACATCATGACGGTCGAGGATCCGATCGAATATGAGCTGGCGGGCATCGCCCAGACCCAGGTCAACCCGCGCACCGATATGAGCTTCGCGCGCGGGCTGCGCGCCATCCTGCGCCAGGATCCGGACGTGATCATGGTCGGCGAGATCCGCGATCAGGAGACTGCCGAGGTCGCGGTGCGCTCCGCGATGACGGGCCATTTCATGCTCTCGACCCTGCACACCAATTCGGCGGTGGGATCGGTTACGCGATTGGTCGACATGGGGGTGGAGCGGTATTTGTTGGCGCCGATGCTGGTCGGGTTGGTCGCGCAGCGGCTGGTGCGGCGGCTGTGTTCGGCGTGTCGGCGCGAGGATGTCGCGGGCGCGCGGGATGCCGCACTGCTGGATGGCGCGATCGCCGAGGGTGAGACGGTGTGGCGCGCGGTAGGCTGTCCGGCCTGCCGGGGCGAAGGCTTCCGGGGTCGGATGGGGATCTACGAGATCGTCGCGGTCGATGGCGCCTTCGAGGCGCTGATCCACGATGGCGCGCCGGAGGCGGCGCTGGTCGCAGCGGCACGCGCGGCGGGGCCGAGCTTGCTCGACGACGGCATCGCCAAAGTGCGCGCCGGGGAGACCACGGTCGAGGAAGTCGCGCGGGTGACGCGGGATGAGGGGGTCTAGTGCGCCTCTTCACTTCTTTTCGTCACCCCGGACTTGTTCCGGGGTCCACTCCACCACGGGCTCCGGAGCTTCAGGATGGGTGGACCCCGGAACAAGTCCGGGGTGACGGTAAGGGGGGAGGCTGATGGCCGCGTTCGTCTACAAAGCCGTCGATACCGCCGGGCGCCCGCAAAAGGGCGTCGTCGAGGCCACCAGCGCGGCGGGTGCGCGCCGCCTGCTGCGCGAACGCGCGCTCCTCCCGGTCTCGGTCGAAGCCAGCACCGCCAAGCCCTCGGCCACCGCCATCCCGCTTCCCTGGCCCCGCCGCCGCATCTCCGCCCGCGCGCTGGCCACCGCCACCCGCCAGCTCGCCACCCTGATCGGCAGCGAGATCGCGGTTGAGGAGGCGCTGCGCCTCGCCGGCGATCAGGCCGAAACCACCCGGATGCGCTCGCTGCTCCTCGAACTGCGCGGCAGCATCCTTGATGGCCGCAGCCTCGCCGCCGCGCTGGCGCTCCACCCCCAGGCCTTCCCCGATTATTATCGCGCCTCGATCGCGGCGGGCGAGCAGAGCGGGCGTTTGGGTGAGGTGATGACCCATCTCGCCGATTTCGTGGAGAACAGGCAGCGGGCGCAGCAGAAGGTGCAGCTTGCCCTGCTCTATCCGGCGCTGCTGGCGGTGGTATCGCTTTCGATCATCGTGCTGATGATGATCTTCGTCGTCCCCGATATCGTCCGCGTGTTCGAAACGCATGGCGCGGACCTGCCCTTTCTTACTCGCCTGCTGATCTTCGCCAGCAATTTCGTCCGCCATTTCGGCTGGGTGCTGCTCGCGCTGATCGTCCTCGGTGGGATCGGCGCGGGCCGCTGGCTCAAGAGCCCCGCCAACCGCCTGACGCTCGATCGCACGCTCGCCACCCGGCGGCCCTTCGCCAAGGTTGTACGCCAGTTCGCGGCGGCGCGCTTTGCGGGGACGCTCGGCCAGCTCGTCGAAAGCTCGGTGCCCTTGGTCGATGCGCTGCAGGCGGCGGCGGCGACCACCTCCAACCTGTATGTCCGCGAACGTGCGATGGCGGTGGCGGCCCGGGTGCGCGAGGGCGGCAGCGTGGCGGGCGCGATGCAGGAGACCGGCGCTTTCCCGGCGATGCTGGTGGCGATCGTCGCGAGCGGCGAGGCGAGCGGGCGGCTCGGGCCGGCAGTGAGCCGCGCAGGGACCGAACTCGATCGTGAGATGGAGGCTTTGACCTCGACGATCGTCGCGCTGGTCGAGCCCGCGGTGCTGTTGTTCATGGGCGGGATCGTGCTGCTGCTGGTGCTTGCGATCCTTCTGCCGATCATCAACCTCAACAATCTGGTCGCGCAGTGACGCCCTATAGCGCGCTATCGATCCGTACCGTGGCGAGCAGCGGCAGCAGCGCTATCCCAACGTGCGTCGGGGTAAGCGTCAGCCGTCCACTGGCGATGCCGCCCTCAATCATCTGGCGGCGTGCCTGGCCGAGCGGTGCGGCGGTGATTCGCGTGGCGTTGCCCGGCTCGGCGAGTGCGCTGATCCTCAGCGGCGGCAGGGGGCTGGTCTCGGCGCTCCCCTTGGCCGCGCAACTGCCGCCGTCGGCGCGGATCGACCCCACCGCCGCCGATGCCGCGCCCGCAATCCGCAGCTTCGGCAGATCGATCTGCAAAGTCGTATCGCAGGCAAAGGGCAGCGATGGGGCGAGCGCGGCGAGCAAGGCGCCGTCGCCGCGCCCCGCAAGCCCTTCGAACGCATATCCGCCGCTGATCCGTGTGGCGCTGCCCGCGATATCGGTGCCCGTGCCGGTCAGCCGCACGTCGGCGGCATATGCGAAGCTTGCCAGACTGCGCCACGGCGCCCAGCGCCATTGGATGCGATACGCCCCGTCGATCACCGCCTCCCCGCTCCACACCGTTCCCGCCACGGCAAAGCGGGGCGAGGGGGTGAGCGCGAAGCGCGCGGGCCAGCTGGCGATCAGCGCCACCAGATATGCGAGGACGCCGATGGCGATGAACACAGCGCTGCGGCGCGTGACGATGGGCGCGCGCTGAGATGCGGCCGGATCGGCGGCAGCTGCTGTTAGCTCTGCGCTCAGCCCTCGCGGCATCGCTCGCCCCTTCGTCCTTGGCCAAAGCGGCGAAGAGCCTGCCGCCCGTCGCCCTGCTCCTGCCGTTGAGCGGCGTCCACGCCGCGCTCGGGCGCAGCATGGCGCGCGCGGCGGGGCTGGCGCAAGGGCTTGAGAAGAAAGCGCTGATCATCCTCGATACCGGCGGCACGCCCGAAGGCGCGGGCGCTGCGGCGCGGCAGGCGCTGAAGCAGGGCGCGGGGATCGTCTTCGGTCCCTTGCTTTCGGCGGAGGCGGGCGCGGTGCTGGCGGCGGTGGGCACCCGCGTGCCGGTGGTGAGCTTCAGCAACGATCCGGCGCTGCTCGACAGCGGCCTGTTCTTGCTCGGCATCACCGCCGATCAGGCGGTGGCGCCCTTGCTCCGCTATGCGCGCGGACGCGGCGTCCGGCGCGTGGCGCTGGCGGTGGGCAGCGATTCCTGGAGCGCGCAGATCGCGGCGGCGGCGACGCGGGTGGCGGCGGCGGAGGGGCTGGAGCTGCAGCGCGGGCCGGGCAGCCAGCCCGATGCCCTGCTGGTCGGCACGATCGCCGAGGGCGCGCAGCAGGGGCCGGCGGCGCGGGCGGCCGGTGTGCAGTTGCTCGGCGCCTTCTCCGGCATCAACGGATCGCAGGAGCCACTGGCGGCGATCGAGGGCGCGTGGCTGTCCGCGCCCGATCCCACCCGCTTCGCCGATTTCGCCGCGCGCTTCGAAGCGCAGGTCGGCGCGCCGCCGGGCGTGATCGCGGGCCTTGCGTACGATGCGGCGGGAATAGCGGTGGCGTTGCGCAAGAGCGGCGGCGAGGATCGATCCGCCTTGCTCAGTCCCACGGGCTTTCCCGGCGTCTGCGGCGCGGTGCGCTTCCGCGAAAACGGCAGCGCCGATCGCGCTATGGCTATCCTGGCGGTGGAGCAGGGCCGTTTCCGCGTCATTGTGGGTGGCGCTTCGGCTTAGGGTGGCTACAGCGCCGACTTGCGCTTAGCGAAACACACCCAGCGCAACCGCCGTGCCCAAAGCCAGGGCCGCAACAGCGACGATAATAGCGATGCGGCGGGTTTTGGGCGGCATGGTCGATTCCCCTCTTGGTTTTGCTTGCTAGCTGTCACGCAGTCACAAAACCTACAGAAGAGGGGGCTAGGTACAAGCCCGGACGATACGCGCATTAACGACCATGCTTAGCTGACATGGTTAACGGCTCGCCGCAGCAGAGGGGCATTTTGCCGCGACAGTCGCTGCCGATACGCCATTCCGGCGCCGGAAAAGTGTGCGGAATCAACGGGTGGGGCACCTTGCATGAGCGATCCTTGCGCCTGGGAACTTTTTCGTAATTGGTGCAACGAATTGAAAAGCTTTGTTAACTTTGGTAAGCGCAAAAGCGTTCGAGCGCTGCGGGGGCGCTCTGACGGGGTGTCAGTCTCGATGTTTTTTAAGCGTATGCGCGGCCCGCTGGCCGGCGGTCTGGCCTGTCTCGCGCTTGCGGCTTGCGGCGGTGGTGGCGGCGGCGCGACCCCGACCACGCCCGACAACGGCGCCGCCGCCGCGCAGGCCGCCGCGACACTGAAGGCGCAGGAAACCGATGTCTCGCGCCTCGCCAAGCAAGCCACCTTCGGCGCGACGCAGACTTTGATCGATCACATCAAATCGGTCGGCGTCAGCGCCTGGCTCGATGAGCAGTTCAGCGCGACCGGCAGCACCTATGCCGATATCGCCGCCGACAAGAAGCAGTCGGGCAGCGCCGGTTTCTGCGCGACGACGGACAATCAGTGCAACCGCCACTATTTCTCGCGGGAGCCGGTGGCGATGCGCTTCTATGCGGATGCGCTCGGTAAGCCCGATCAACTCCGCCAGCGCGTCGCCCTCGCCCTGTCGCAGCTGATGGTCACCTCCGCGCTGGAAGTGCCCAACGCCGAGGGGCTGGCCGGTTACAACCAGATCTTCCTGGATAACGCCTTCGGCAATTTCCGCGATATCCTCGGCAAGGTCACGCTCTCCGGCTACATGGGCGATTATCTCGATATGGCGGGCAGCAACAAGAATGCCCCCAACGAGAATTATGCGCGCGAGATGCTGCAGCTGTTCACGATGGGCCCGAACAAGCTTAACATGGATGGCACCCTCGTCACCGATTCGACCGGCGCCGCGGTCGCCAATTATACCGCAGATGACGTCCACAATGTCGCGCTCGCGCTTACGGGCTGGACCTATGCCCGCTTCGGAGCGGCAACCGACGCCTCTTTCACCGATTATGCCGCGGCGATGGTTCCCAATGCCGCCGCTTATGCGACGACGGCGAAGACCTTCCTCGGCATCACCATCGCAGCCGGTGCGAGCCAGACCGACAGCCTCAACCAAACGCTGGACGCCGCCTTCAACAACGCCTCCACCCCGCCTTACATCGCCAAATATCTGATCCAGCAGCTCGTCACCTCCAACCCGTCCGCCGGTTATGTCGGCCGCGTCGCGGCGGTGTTCGTCAACAACGGATCGAACGTGCGCGGCGATATGAAGGCGGTGATCAAGGCGATCCTCACCGATACCGAAGCGCGCGGCGCCGCGGGCAGCGGCGACACTTACGGCAAGGTCAAGGAGCCGATCCTGCTGCTGACCGGCGTCGCCCGCGCGATCGGCATGACCAGCGACGGTTTCGTCCTCACCCAGCGCGATGCCGCGCTCGGCCAGCCGGTGTTCCAGGCGCCGTCCGTGTTCAATTTCTATCCGCCCGATTTCCCGCTGCCCGAAAGCACCACATTGGTCAGCCCGTCATCGAAGCTGCTGTCCACGGGCACCTACGTGCTCCGCAGCAACCTGGCCTATGATTGGACGGTGAGTACGCCCGCGCTCACGCGCAGCGAATTCAACGTCAACACCGCCGTCACCGGGGCGACCGGCACATCGATCGACATGACGAGCTGGGAGGCGTTCGGCACCGATATCGACAGCATGATCGATCGCATCGATCTGCTGTTCGCCAACCGCACGCTGACCGATGCGCAAAAGGCCGCGCTCAAGAGTGCCGCCACTGCGGTGACCAACACCAACGCCACGACGCAGGCGCGGATGCGCGCGCAATCGATGCTTTACGTGATGTTCTCCAGCCCGCTCTATCAGGTGGACCGCTAATGGCTCTCGATCTTTCGCGCCGCCAGTTCGGCAAGCTGATGGCGGGCACGGGCGCAAGCGCCGCCTTCCTCCAGCTCGGCCGCACCGCGGCGATCGCCGCTCCGGTCGCGGGCTATAAGGCGATGGTCGGCATCTTCCTGTTCGGCGGCAATGACGGCTGGAACATGGTCGTGCCCAACGACGCGCGCTTCGCGGGCTATGCCGCCTCGCGGGGCACGGTGGCGCTGACGCAGAGCAGTCTCGTGCCGCTGGCGGGATCGGCCTATGGCCTCAACGCCGCACTGCAGCCGCTGCAGCAGATCTGGAACGAGGGCTCGCTCAATCTCGTGCTCAACGCGGGCACGCTCTATCAGCCGCTGACCAAGGCGCAGTATCAATCGAGCCCCCTGCTTCGCCCGGTCAATCTGATGAGCCATGCCGATGAGCAGGCGCACTGGCAGGGTCTGCGCGCGCGCGACATCAACGTCGATGGTTTCCTCGGCCGGCTCAACGATCGCGCCGCGGCGACCACGCTGCCGGGGCTGATCTCGTTCAACGGGACGCAGCTCGCGGTGCTCGGCAAGACGAGTTCGCCGCTGGTGCTGCCCTCGACGGGCACGGTCGTGCAGAATGCGGCGACGGGCAATTCGGCCGATCCGGCGGTGTTCGCGCGCAACAGCGCGATCAGCGCCTTTGCCGACGGATCGAGCTACGGCACCGTCACCAAGACGACCGGCGCCGGCATCAGCTCGGCCTATGCGCAGGCGAGCACCGCCAACACGATCCTCGCCTCCACCTCCAGCACGGTCGATCAATATTTCGTCCGGCCCGGCACCACGACGGCGCTGACCAGCGATATCTCCCGTCAGTTGCTCCGCGTCGCGCGGATGATCGAGGCGCGCTCGACGCTCGGCCAGGCGCGGCAGACCTTCTTCACCGCCCAGGGCGGCTATGACACGCACGCCAATGAGGCGCCGACGCAGACCGCGCTCTACACCGATCTCGCCCAGGCGATGCTCGCCTTCTACAATGCGATGAAGGCGCTCGGCCTCAACGAGAATGTCACGGCCTTCACGATGAGTGATTTCGGCCGCGTCTATAAGGGCAATGCCCAGAACGGCACCGATCACGCCTGGGGCAACAACCATCTCGTCATGGGCGGCGCGCTCAAATCGAAGATGGTCTACGGCACCTATCCCTCGACCACGCTCGGCAGCAGCGACGATATCACCGGCGACGGCCGCTTCCTGCCGACGATCAGCCAGGAGCAATATCTCGGCCCGATTGCGGCCTGGCAGGGAGTGGCGAGCGCGGACATGCCCTATGTCTTCCCCAATTGGGCGACGTTCAGCGGCAATACGCTGGGTTTGTTCCAGGGCTAGCCCCTCCCCTTTAGGGGAGGGGTTGGGGTGGGGGACTCCGGCAAGATTACGAAGGACGGGGGTGTTGGGAGACCCCACCCCCAACCCCTCCCCTGAGGGGGAGGGGCTTTAGACATGCTTCCCTCCGGCAACCGCTTTGCCTAGAACCCCGCATTGCGTGCAGCTTGGGGCGGAAATGACGACGTTCGATATTGTGGTGGGGCTGGTGCTGATCGGCGGCGGCGTGCTCGGTTCGCTGAGCGGCTTCGTCAAGGAAGTGCTGTCGATCCTCGCTTGGGTGCTGGCGATCTTCGCGCTCAAAATGCTGCATGCGCCGGCCAGCCGCTTCCTGGCCGAGATCGTCAATTCGTCCGGTGGCGGCGCGGTCCTCGCCTTCGTGCTGGTATTCGGGATCACCTATCTGCTCGGCAAATGGGTCGCGGCCTCGATCGGGCGGCGGACGCGGCAATCGGTGCTGGGCTCGCTCGATCGCCTGCTCGGTGCGGGCTTCGGCGTGCTCAAGGGGCTGCTGGTCGCCACCGTCGCCTTCATGGCGACCAACCTGCTGCTCGATGTCTGGTCGGGCCGGGATGCGGTGCGGCCCGAATGGATGCGCAAGGCCAGGACCTATCCTCTGCTGGACGCCAGCAGCCGCGCGGTCGTCCAGTTCGTCCACTATCGCCGCGGCGACATGCCCGGCCACCAATTGCTCGATCGTACCCGCCTCGATAACGCCCAGGGCAACGGCGCGGTCTAAGTCCTCCCCTGAAAGGGGAGGTGGCGCGCGAAGCGCGTCGGAGGGGTATCCTGCTATCGTGAGGGTGACACCCCTCCGTCATCGCTGACGCGATGCCACCTCCCCTTGCAGGGGAGGATCGACACGAACGGTTTCTATTCGGCCGCCAACGGCTACATAAGGCGGCATGACGGCCGCGCTCTACAACAGCACGATCCTCCGGCTCGCCACCGCGATTCCGCATCAGGCGCGCCTGGAGCATCCCGGCGCCACCGCCGAGCGGCGCTCGCCGGTCTGCGGCAGCCGGGTGACGGTGGACGTGACGCTGGATGAAGCGGGCCGCGTCGCCGCAATCGGCCAGCTCGTCCGCGCTTGCGCGCTGGGGCAGGCTTCGGCGGCGCTTATGGGCGAACATGCGATCGGCAAGACCGCCGCCGAGCTGGGCGAAGCGCGTGATGCACTCGGCGCCTTCCTCGCAGGGGACCGTGACGATCCCGGCGCCTGGCCCGGCCTCGAAATCTTCGCGCCGGCGCGGCCGCACAGTGCGCGCCACCCCTCGATCCGCCTCGCCTTCGAGGCGGTGACCGAAGCCGCCGAGCGCGCGGGCACGGGCGCGGCGTGAGCGAGAATCTGGTCCTCGATGGCGTGATCATGCTGGGCACGGCGCTGGCGCTGGTGCTGCTGTTCCGCAGGCTCGGGCTGGGCGCGACGCTGGGTTATCTCGTCGCGGGCGCGCTGATCGGGCCGTCTGGCTTCGCCCTCGTCGGCGGCGCCCAATCGAAAATGAATATCGCCGAGCTCGGCATCACCCTGCTGCTGTTCATCGCCGGGCTGGAGCTCAATCTCGCGCGGCTGTGGCGGCTGCGGCGCGATATCTTCGGTTTCGGCCTGGCGCAGGTGGCGATCTGCGGCCTCGCGCTTGCGGGGGTGGTGCTCGCCTTTGCGGGCTTCACTTATGCGGCGGCGCTGGCGATCGGCCTGCCGCTGGCGCTGTCCTCCACCGCGCAGGTGCTGCCGATGCTGCGCTCGGCGGGCCGGATGAACACGCCATTCGGCGAGCGCGCCTTTGCGATCCTGCTGTTTCAGGATGTGTCGATCGTCCCGCTGATCACGATCATCGCCGCGCTGAGCCGTGCGCCCGCTGACCCCGCGACGCCGCCGGGATGGCTGATGGCGCTGTATACGGTGGGCGCGGTCGTCGCGCTGGTGCTGGCCGGGCGCTACCTGCTCAATCCCTTGTTCCGCTTCATCGGCGGGCTGGGCGAGCGCGAGCTGTTCGTGGCGGCGGCCTTGTTCACTGTGCTCGCCGCATCGGCGGTGATGGAATGGCTGCACCTTTCGACCGCACTCGGCGCCTTCGTCGCGGGCGTGATGCTCGCCGATTCGCCCTATCGGCATGAGCTGGAGGCGGACGTCGATCCGTTCCGCACCATATTGCTCGGCCTGTTTTTCGTTGCGGTCGGCATGATGCTCGATCTTCACGCGATCGCCGCGCGGCCTTTCTTCGTGGTGGGATTGGCGGCGGCGGTGGTGATCGTGAAGGCGGCGCTGATCTTCGGCATCGCCCGCGCCTTCGGCATCGCGACGCGCTCGGCCTTGGGTCTCGGCTTGCTGCTCAGCCAAGGCGGCGAGTTCGGCTTCGTGCTGTTTGCGCAGGCCAAGAATGCGATGCTGATCTCCGATTCGGCGGCGAGCCTGATGGGCGCGGTGGTGACACTCTCGATGGCGACCACGCCCTTCCTGATGCAGTTCGCGCGCCGCTTCTACGATCCCGACAAGGCGCCTGCGGCCAGGCGCGACGATCTCGATGGCCCGGAGAAGGCCGATCATTCGGCGGCGGTCGTCGTCGGCTACGGGCGCTTCGGGCAGACCGTCGCGCAGATGCTGATGGGTGCGGGGATGAGCGCCACGATCATCGATAACGATGCCGAGATGATCGATATTGCCGCGAAATTCGGGCTCAAGGTCTATTATGGCGATGGCACGCGGCTCGATCTGCTCCGCCAGGCCGGTGCGGACGAGGCCAAGGTCATCATCTTCGCCATGGACAAGGATCAGCTGAGCCGGGAAGAACTGGAGGTGGCGCTCAAGAGCTTCCGCCAGGCCGCCATCTTCGTTCGCGCTTATGATAGGCGGGCGGTGCTGGAATATCGGGGGCTCGATGTCACGCTGACCGTGCGCGAGGTATTCGAGAGCGCGGTGCTGATGGGCCGCCGCACGCTCAAGACTTTGGGCGTGGAGGAAGGCCGCATCGCGCGCATCGAACAGGCCTATCGCGCGCGCGACAAGGAGCGGCTCACGCTCCAGGCCGACAAGGGCATCTTCTCCGACGAGGCCCGCGCCGCTTTCCATCCCCAGCAGCCGTTCGATGAAGCGGAGGCCGAGTCATGAGCCGGTGGATCGCGGCGGCGGCATTCTCGGGTGCGCTGGCGGTGATGGCGGGCGCGTTCGGCGCGCATGGCGTAACGGGCCGGGCGGCGGAGTGGCTGAAGACCGGCGGCGAATATGAGGTGGTTCACGCCGTCGCGGCGATCGTCGCGGTGCGGCTGGGTGCGCGGGTTGCGGCGATGCTGCTGCTCGGCGGATCGATCCTGTTCGCGGGCACGCTGTACGCGATGGCGCTGGGTGCGCCGCTATGGCTCGGCGCGGTGACGCCCCTGGGTGGTCTGGGGATGATTGCGGGGTGGATTTGCCTGGGGATCGGAATGCTGCGGGACAAAGCTTAGATTGTGTCCGGTTTTCAAACCCCTCCCTTTTAAGGGAGGGGCAAGGGGTGGGTGAGCATCTTCGGGGCTCGATGCCCCCGACGATGCTTTCGGTTGCGGGTTAAGTCAGTCTTTGGGCGCGCAGACGCGCGCACCCACCCCCGACTCCTCCCTGCGAGCAGGGAGGGGAGATTAGGCAACCACCATCGCTTCCTGATCCAGAAAACGCGCCACATCCGCCAGCGCCACATCCTTCGCCAGAAACGTCTCCCCTATTCCGTGCGCGAGCAGAAAGGGCAGCTTGCCGCCCTCCATCTTCTTGTCATGCAGCATGTGCGCAACCAGCGCCTCGCCCGAAGCGCGAACGCCCGCATCGCTAAGTGTCGAAGGTAGACCAGTGTCCGCCAGATGCCGCGTCACCCGCTCCGCATCCGCTCCCGAACACATCCCCATCGCCGCGGAGAAGCGGAACCCCAGTGCCATCCCGCACGCCACCGCCTCGCCATGCAGCAAGCGGTCCGAAAAGCCCGTTTCCGCCTCCAGCGCATGGCCGAAGGTGTGGCCGAGGTTGAGCAAGGCGCGCCGCCCCTTGGTCTCGCGCTCGTCCTCGCCCACGATCCGCGCCTTGGCGGCGACGCTGTGCGCGATCGCCTGGGTTTGCAGCGCGACATCGCCGGCCAGCAGCGCGGGGCCGTTCGTCTCGCACCAGGCGAAGAAAGCGGCATCGTCGATCAGGCCGTATTTCACCACCTCGGCATAGCCCGCGCGCATCTCGCGGGCGGGCAGGGTTGCCAGCACCAGCGGATCGATTAGCACCAGGCTCGGCTGATAAAAGGCGCCCACCAGATTCTTGCCCGCCTTGCTGTTGATCGCGGTCTTGCCGCCGACCGAGCTATCGACCTGCGCGAGCAGGCTGGTCGGCACCTGCACGAAGCCGCAGCCGCGCTTGAGGATCGCCGCCGCGAAGCCGACGAGATCGCCGATCACCCCGCCGCCCAGCGCGACGATATGATCGCCGCGCTCCACCTCCAGCGCGATCAGGCGATCGGTCAGCGCCTCGAGCTGAGCCCAGCTCTTCGTGCTTTCGCCGGCCGGCAAAAGGATCGTCTCGACGCCGATCGCGCCCAGCCCAGCCCGAAGCGTCGGCAATTGCACCGCCGCGACATGTTCGTCGGCTATGACGATCAGCCGGCCAGCCCGGGCGAATGTGGCGAGCACTTCGCCGGCACGGCCCAGCAGCCCGGCCTCGATCAGGATCGGATAGGAACGCTCGCCGAGCGATACGGTAATCTCGGTCATGCCAGTGCCCTCAGGATCGCCTCGACCGCCGCGCTGTGCGGCAGCGGCTCGCTGCGCACATGAATCGGCGCGAGCGCATAGATCGGATTGCGTTTCTCGGCGAGTGCGGTGAGCGCCACTTTGGGATCCTGGCCCTTGAGCAAGGGCCGTGCGCCCGGCCGCCGCGCCACCCGGCCCGCGAGCACGCCGATGTCGGCATCCAGCCAGATCGCGGTGGCGCGATCGAGGATCAGCGCCCGCGTCTCCTCGTTCATGAAGGCGCCGCCGCCGGTGGCGATCACCTTGCGCCTACCTTCGATCAGCCGGGCGATCACGCGCCGCTCGCCATCGCGGAAATGGCCCTCGCCATAGCGTTCGAAGATTTCGGCCACGCTCAGCCCCGCGGCCTGCTCGATCTCCTCATCGGAATCGACGAACGGCAGCCGCAGCCGCTGGGCGAGACGGCGCCCTACCGTGGATTTGCCCGCGCCCATCAGCCCGACCAGCACGATCGATCGTTCGGGGGCGGAATGAAGGCGGGCGGCGGACACGCGCGGGCTATACACAGGCGCCCCGTCTCGGGCAAAGCACGCGGGAGCCAACGGAGAGAGCATGCCGCGTCCCCTGATCATCCTTCTTGCCATCATCGTCGTGATCCTGATCGTGCTGTTCGGCCTGTCGATGCTGGATCGACCCGTGCCCGTGACGCATGTCGAGCGCGCGCTGACCAATGCTTCCGCGCAATAGGCTTTTGATCGCGGGCGCGGCGGCGCTCGCGCTGGCGGCGGCGGCGATTGGTCAGGAGCAGAAGCCCGAATCGCTGCTGCCGCCGGGCTTTTCCAGCGCGCCCCCCGCGCCCGCGCCTGTCGTCCCGGACTCCTCCGGCGCGGTGCCCGTGCCCGATGTCGAGGCGCCGCTCGATAACGCGACCGAGACCGACGAGGCGGCGCCCGATCTGCCACCCGCTCCGCCCGAAATTCCCCCCGCCGCGCGCCGCTCGCTCGATCGCGTCGGCGCGAGCGACATCTATGGCGATCAGGCGTTCGGTTCGCTCGACGGGCGCTATGTCGCCACGCTCATGCGCGGCATCCAGGCGCCGATCGCCTCGCGCTGGGCCGAGATCGTGCTGCGCCGTGCGTTGCTGGCCAGGACGCCGGCGCCGGCGGGCGAAGGGCAGGCCGATTGGGTCGCCGATCGCGCCGCCTTGCTGCTGCGGCTGGGCGAATCGAACGGCGCGCGGCTGCTCGTGCAGGCGGTGGACGTCGATATGTTCTCACCCCGGCTGCGGCGGGTGGCGATCGAGAGCGCGCTCGCGGGTGGCGATCCCGCCGGCCTCTGCCCGCTGCCAGACGGCGCCGAGACGGTCGGCGGCGATGCCGTGTGGCCGATGATCCGCGCGGGTTGCGCGGCGCTCTCGAACGATGCCGCCACCGCCAATGCGATGATCGGCAGGGGGCGCCCCGGCGATCCGATCGATCATATGCTCGCCGAGAAACTGGCGGGCGCGGGCGGCGCGCGCCGCGCGATGCCGATCGATTGGACGGGCGTGGATTCGCTCACCGATTGGCGCTTCGGCCTGGCGACCGCGCTCAACATTCTCGTGCCCCAGCCCCTGCTCGATGCGAGCCCAAGCTGGTTCAAGGCCTGGGCCGCGCAGGCGCCGATGATCGCCGCCAGCGACCGCATTCCCTACGCGCGCGCCGCTGCCGTGCAGGGCGTTCTCTCCGCCGCCGAACTGGTCGATCTCTATGGCCGAGTGATGGACGAGGCGGGATCGATCGATACCGACAGCCCCTCGGGTCGCCTGCGCGCCGCCTATCTCGGCGACGACGATGAGGCGCGCGTCGCGGCGATGCACAGCCTGTGGGATGGATCGCAGGGCGAGCCGGATCGCTACGCCGCCGCGATCCTCACCGCGCGGGCGGCGGCGCGGATCGCCCCCGATACGGATCGCAAGGCCGATGTCGTGCCGATTCTCGGCAGCCTGTTCGCGGCGGGGCTCGACGTGCAGGCGGCGCGCTGGGCGCCGGTCGTCGCGCAGATGAAGGGTGAGGACGGCGATCGCGCCTGGGCTCTGCTCTCGGTGGGGGCACCCCGCGCGCCGTTTCAGATCGATGCCGCGCGGCTGCAAAGCTATGCCAAGCGCGCCGGCGATGCCGGCAAGCAGCGCACCGCGATGCTCGCGGCGGCGCTGGCGGGGCTCGGGCGTCTGCCGGTTGCCGATGCGGAGAAGGCGGCGGGTACGCCGCTGGGCCGGAGCGTCCCGCTGACCAACGCCTTCCAGCGCGCGGTGACCGGCAATGCGCAGGGCGGCGCGGCGCTGCTCGCGGCGGTGGCGATGCAGAGCCCGAGCTGGACCGGCGTGCCGCCTAGCGATTTCTACCGTGTCATCGCCGGCCTGCGCGCGGCGGGGATGGAAACTGAAGCGCGGATGCTCGCCGCCGAGGCGATGACCCGGCTGTGAGGAGCGACCGCCTCTCCCCTCCCGCGTGCGGGAGGGGCCGGGGGTGGGCAGGACACACGCGCAGAGCTCCCCCGGATCAAGTCCGGGGTCGCCCCACCCCTAACCCCTCCCGCTCGCGGGAGGGGCATGCGTGAGCGACACCCCCCTCATCGAAGCCTTCCTCGAAATGCTCGCCGCGGAGGCGGGGGCGGCGCGGAACACGTTGATGGCGTACGGCACCGATCTGCGCGGCGCGTCTGAGTTCCTCGGCGGCCGCCTCGCCGAGGCCGATACCGCCGCGCTGGAACGGCTCGGCGAAAGCTGGCTGCCGCTCGCGCGCTCCACCGCCGCGCGCAAGGCGTCCGCGCTGCGCCGCTTCTTCGGCTTCCTCGCCGATGAGAAGCTCCGCGCCGATGACCCCTCGGCAGCGCTGCCCCGCCCGGGCACCGCACGCACCCTCCCCAAGATCCTCGGCCACGCCGATGTCGATCGCCTGTTCGCCGTGATCGCCGATCGTCTTAAGGCAGCGCGCTCCCCCGCCAACCTCCGCCTCGCCGCGCTGATCGAACTGCTTTACGGCTCCGGCCTGCGCGCCACCGAGCTGGTCTCGCTGCCGCGCCGGCTGATCCGCGCCGATCAACCCTTTCTGATCCTCAAGGGCAAGGGCGGCCGCGAACGGCTCGTCCCCCTCTCCGATCGCGCCCGCGCCGCCGTCTCCGCTTATGCCGAAACGCTGCCCAAGGACGGCCAATGGCTGTTCCCCTCGGGCGCCAAGCACCTCAGCCGCGTCCGCCTCTATCAATTGGTGCGCGAGCTGGCGGCGGAGGCGGGCATCCCGCCCGATCGCATCAGCCCCCACGTGCTGCGCCATGCCTTCGCCACGCACCTGCTGGAGGGCGGCGCCGATCTCCGCGCACTGCAGACCATGCTCGGCCACGCCGACATCGCGACCACGCAGATCTACACCCATGTCGATAGCCAGCGGCTGGTGGAGCTCGTCACGACACGGCACCCGCTGGCGGATAAGGGGCGAAACTAAGCGGCACCCTCACCAACCGTTCGTGCTGAGCTTGTCGAAGCACTGTTCTTATTTCAGCGTTGGAGAAGAAGGGCACCCTTCGACAAGCTCAGGGCAAACGGTAGATGGGTGGCGCACCGGAAGCCTCCGCGTTGACGCTTTCCGCTTGGCCTCCTAACCCGCGCGCCATGGTGGCCTTCCTCGATTTCGAAAAGCCTCTCGCCGAGCTCGCCGCGCGCATCGCCGAGCTGCGGGAGACCGCTGATGCCAATGGTACGCTGGATATCGATACGGAGGTCAGCCGTCTCCAGACGCGCGCCGACAAGATGCTCCGCGATCTCTATGGCAAGCTCACGCCGTGGCAGAAGGCGCAAGTCGCACGCCATCAGGAACGGCCGCATCTCAAGGATTATATCGCGGGCTTCGTGCAGGATTTCACCGCGCTGGCCGGCGATCGCGCGTTCGGGGACGATCAGGCGATCATCGGCGGGCTCGGCCGGATCGCGGGCCGCCGCGTCGTCGTGATCGGGCATGAGAAGGGCGAGGATACCGCCAGCCGCATCCGCCACAATTTCGGCATGGCAAAGCCAGAGGGTTATCGCAAGGCGATCCGGCTGATGGAACTGGCGGAGCGCTTCGGCCTCCCGGTGGTGACCCTGGTCGATACCGCGGGCGCCTTTCCCGGCGTCCAGGCCGAGGAGCGCGGCCAGGCGGAAGCGATCGCGCGATCGACCGAGGCCTGCCTCAATCTCGGCGTGCCGCTGGTCGCGGCGATCGTCGGCGAGGGCGGTTCGGGCGGCGCGGTGGCGCTGGCGGCGGCGAATCGGGTGCTGATGTTCGAACATGCCATCTATTCGGTGATCTCGCCCGAAGGCGCGTCCTCGATCCTGTGGCGCACCGCCGATCGCGCTTCGGATGCGGCCGATGCGATGAAGATCACCGCCGCCGATCTCAAGAAGCTGGGCGTGATCGATCGCATTGTCGCCGAGCCGGTGGGGGGCGCCCACCGCGATCCCACGCTGGCGATCGCCAATCTCGGCGCTGCGGTGGCCGATGAGCTCGATGCCCTCGCCCCGCTCGATCGCGCCACGCTGATCGATCAGCGCCGCACAAAATTCCTCAATATCGGCGTGTAAATCCCCAAAACCCTCGCCCGCGAAAGCGGGAGAGGGTTAAAATGACGGGAGAGGGCTGAAATAAAAAGGCCGGCGAGGTTTCCCCCGCCGGCCTTCTTTTGCCCGTGCTCTTAAGCTTAGCTGGCCTTCATGTTGGTCGCGACATTGTTAAAGGTCGTCGAAATCTTGCCGCCGAGCGTGCTCATTGCGCCAATGGCGGCAACGGCGATCAGCGCCGCAATCAGGCCATATTCGATCGCCGTGGCGCCCTTGCTGTTCTTGATCAGGTTCCGAATGGTACGCATTTACTATCTCCTCGTCAGGGCCAGCGGCCCCCAGATTTTCCGTCCCGCCGCTCCCGCCCTTGGGCCGACACCGCTTCCTCTAATGGAAGGGGGTAACCGAACCCTTAATGCGCTGTCGATTTTGAACCGCCGGTTTCAGCCGGTGGGCGTCGCCGCCACGACCTGTGCGGCGACATTGCCCCAAAGCCCGCCGGAACGGTTGCCCAGCGCGCTGATCCCGACGACCGCGACGATCACGACAAGAGCGACGATCAGCCCATATTCGATCGCGGCGGCACCGCGCCGATCATCGAGAAGCTTGCGAAAGCTGGGCAGCATGCCAGGGCCGTAGCCGAGTAAGGTAAATTAAAGGTTCGAGCTTGGCCGAATATCTGATGGTCCCGGCGGTGGCGCTGATCGATGGCGATGGCCGCGTGCTGGTGCAGCAGCGTCCGGCGGGCAAATCGATGGCGGGCCTGTGGGAATTCCCCGGCGGCAAGCTGGAGCCGGGCGAAACGCCCGAGGCGGCACTGGTCCGTGAGCTGCGCGAGGAATTGGGGATCGAGGCCGCCACCGCCTGCCTCGCCCCCGCCTGCTTCGCCAGCGAACCGCTGGGCGAGCGGCACCTGCTGTTGCTGCTGTACGTCTGCCGCAAATGGCGCGGCATCCCGCAGCCGCTGGAAGGCGGCGCGCTCAAATGGATGCGGCCGGTGGAGCTGCACGGGCTGGACATGCCGCCGGCGGATCGGCCGCTGATCGGGCTGTTGGAGGCGTTGCTCTAGCCAAAGCCCCTCCCTTTCAAGGGAGGGGTTGGGGGTGGGTGCGCGCGTCTGCGCGCCTAGAAGACTCTCCACCGCCCTAAAGCCTCGAAAGGGGCATCGAGCCCCTCTCGAGGCTGACCCACCCCTTGCCCCTCCCTCAAGAGGGAGGGGTTGGCTTTTTCAACGCCCCCGCCAAACTCGCCGTCGCCGATCCGCGCTTGGCCGGCTGCGGCTGATCGGGGCTGGGGGACCAGGCGGTGAGGAAGATCAGCTGGAAACGCTCGCGCGTCTTGCCGTCGGGCTCGGCGGCGTCCGCGAAGGCGGCGTTCAACCGCGCGAGGCGCGCGCGGCTGAGCCAAGGCGGGGTCTGTCCCGCCAGCTGGTTTGTCGCCGCCATGCCGCGCAGATCGGCGATCAGGCTGAACACCGTGCCATAGCGCACGTCGAGAGACTCGACATCGGCGACCGGCAGCGTGAACCCCGCGCGCGTCAGCAGATCGCCCGCCGCGCGCACGTCGATCTGCGGGTGGAAGCGCGCCGGCGCGGCCTCCCCCGCATCGGCGGCAGTGATCGCCGCCTTGAGCGCGGGCAGGCTGCCCGCCCCGACGAATGCGGCGAGCAACAACCCATCCGGCCTAAGCGCGCGGCGGCACTGGACGAGCGCGCCGGGCAGATCGTTGACCGTATCGAGGACACCCGCCGAGACGATCAGATCGAAGCTGCCGGGCGCGAACGGCAGCGCGTCCTCCTCGCATTGGACGCCCTCCGCCGCTGCGGCGAATCGCGCCCCCGCGTCGCACGGCATCACCGTCAAGCCCCGAGCCCGGAGCGCCCCCGTCAGCGCCCCGTCGGCGCAACCGAGATCGAGCACGTCCTTGAAGTCGCGCGTCACGAAATCCAGCCGCTCCAGCAGCCCCTCGATCATCGCATCGCGCAGAAAGCCGTGCGCCGCATAACCCGGTTGCGCGCGATCGCGGCGGCGGCGGCGCAGCGCGCGGCTGAAGATTTCGGGCGCGGCCATCGCGGGCGCTTGTGCCGAGCGAGCGGGCGCGGGACAAGCGGGCAGGAATTTAATCCTCACCCGCCAGGGGGAGGTGTCAGCGCAGCTGACGGAGGGGGAGGATGCGATGTCCGTAAATGTATCTCTGTCCTCCCCCTCCGTCGCCTTCGGCGCCACCTCCCCCTGGCGGGGGAGGATATTTGGGGCCCTCAAAACCGCAGCCCAGCGCATCATCGCCTTCGCTCTCCCGCCGCGCTGCGCGGGGTGCGGGCTCGTGGTCGCGGCGGATCACAGTTTCTGCCTCGTCTGCTGGCAAAGCCTCGATTTCCTCGGCGGCCCCGCCTGCGCGGTCTGCGCCGAGCCGCTGGAGCTGGCGCTGCACCCCGATACGCGCTGCGGCGCCTGCCTTGCCGATCCGCCGCCGTTCGATCGGGTGCGCGCCGCCGTCGCCTACGGGCCGATCGCGCGCGCCCTGGCGCTCAAGCTCAAACATGGTGCGCGGCCCGGCGTCGCCATCACCATGGCGCGAGCGATGCGGCGCGCGGCCCCGGCGATGGCGGCCGAGACGCTGATCGTGCCCGTGCCGCTTCACCGCCGCCGCTTGTGGTCGCGCGGCTACAATCAATCGGCGCTGATCGCCCGCGCACTCAGCAAGCTAACCGGCGGCACGCTGGCGCTCGATCTGCTCGAACGGCGCATGTCCACGCCGATGCTGCGCGGGCTCAATCCCGGCCAGCGCGCCCGCACCGTCGCCGGTGCCTTTGCGGTTAACGGCACGATCAAGGGCCGGTCGGTCGTCCTGATCGATGATGTCTATACCACCGGAGCCACCGTGCGCGCCTGCGCCAAGGTGCTGCGCCGGGCCGGCGCGACGCGGATCGAGGTGCTGTGCTGGGCGCGCGTGGTGCGCGATGATGCCGTCCTGCGTTGACAATTGGCATCGGCGACATAGGTCGCATGGCTAAGGAGCGTTCGTGATGCCGAAGATCGAGATCTACACCAAGATGATGTGCCCCTATTGCATGCGGGCCAAGAAATTGCTCGCCGACAAGGGTGTCGCGTTCGAGGAATTCGACATCACCATGGGCGGCCCCAAGCGCGCCGAGATGCTGGAACGCGCCCCCGGCCGCAGCACCGTGCCGCAGATCTTCATCGGCGATCGCCATATCGGCGGCTGCGACGATCTCGTCGCGCTGGAGCGGGGCGGCAAGCTCGATCCGTTGCTCGCCGCCGCCTGATGCGCGCGGCGCTGTTCCAGGCCTGCACCGGAATCGATCCGGCGGCGAGCGCCGCTGCGCTGTCGGCGGCAGCGGCGAAGGCGCATGCGCAGGGCGCGGACATGCTGTTCACGCCCGAGATGACCAACATTCTCGATAGGGACCGCGCGCGCGCCGCGGCCTCGATCACCACGGAGGATCAAGACCGCGTGCTGGCGGCGGCGCGCGAGGCGGCGGCGAAACATGGCCTGTGGCTGCATATTGGATCGCTGGCGCTGAAGGGCGGGGCGGACGACCGTTATCTCAACCGCGCTTTCGTGATCGACGATAGCGGTGCGATCCGCGCGCGCTATGACAAGATCCATCTCTTCGATGTCGATCTGCCGGGCGGCGTCAGCTGGCGCGAATCGGACAGTTACAGCGCGGGCAGCCAGCCGGTGGCTGTCGATACGCCCTGGGGCCGCATTGGCCTATCCATCTGTTATGACTTGCGCTTTCCCGATCTCTACCGCGCGCTGAGCGATGAGGGCGCGGTGATCCTCGCCATCCCCGCCGCCTTCACCGCGATCACCGGCGCGGCGCACTGGCACATCCTCCAGCGCGCCCGCGCGATCGAGGCGGGCGCCTTCGTCATCGCCGCCGCCCAGTCCGGCACCCATGCCGATGGCCGCGAGACCTATGGCCACAGCCTCGTCGTCGATCCCTGGGGATCTGTCATGCTCGATATGGGCGATGATGCTGAAGTTACGACCATCGACATCGATCTCGCCAAGGTCGATCAGATCCGCACCCGCGTCCCCGCGATCCGCAACCGCCGCCCGATCGGCGCGGTCGAAGTGGCGGCATGATCGTCTTCGATCTCGCCTGCGCAGAGGCGCACGTCTTCGAAGCCTGGTTCGGATCGAGCGAGGATTATGAGGGCCAGCGCGCTCGCGGTCTGGTCGCCTGCCCGATCTGCGGATCGCCGGAGGTGACGAAGGCGGTGATGGCGCCCAACGTGGGTGCCAAGGGCAATCAACTCGTGCCGCAGGCGCCGGCCAAGCCCGTGCCGATGATGGCCGGCAACGCGCCCGCGCCGGCCGAGATCAAGCAGATGCTCTCCAAGCTCGCCGAAATGCAGGCCAAGGCGCTGGAAAAGAGCGAGGATGTCGGCGGCCGCTTCGCCACCGAAGCCCGTGCCATCCACGATGGCGATGCCCCCGATCGCCTGATCCACGGCCAGGCGACGATTGCCGATGTCAAGAGCCTGATCGAAGACGGGATCGGCGTGATGCCGCTGCCGCTTCCCATCGTGCCGCCCAAGCAGCTGCAATAGCGAAGCCAGCGGGCTTGTCGTCGCTCGGTGCGCACGGCTAAGGCCGAAGCGTGGCTCCGTAGCTCAGCCGGACAGAGCAACGGTTTCCTAAACCGCAGGTCGGGGGTTCGAGTCCCTCCGGGGCCACCAGCGATGGAAAGGTGCGCTTTGACCGAAACCGACCGGACGATGCCCGATGTTTCGGTCACGGCCATCGCCCTCGTCGTTGCCGCGGGCACGTTCATGCTGTTGCTGGACGGCGCGATCCTGAACACCTCGCTGCCGCAGATCGCGCGCGATTTCCATGTCGGCGCGGTCGACATGAATCTGGGCATCACCGCCTATATCGTATCGCTCGCGGTGTGTACGCCGCTCAGCGCCTGGATTGCCGATCGGTTGGGATCGAAGACGGTGTTCGCGGGTGCGATCGCGCTCTTCACGGTCGCCTCGGTCGGCTGCGCGGCATCGCAGACGCTGCCCGTCTTTCTCGCGGCGCGTGTGGCGCAGGGGATCGGCGGGGCGATGATCATCCCCGTGGGACGCGGCATCGTGCTGCGCGTCGCGCGATCCTCCGAACTGCTGCAGGCGACCGCGCTCCTCGTCTGGCCCGCGTTGATGGCGCCGGTGATCGGGCCCGTGCTCGGCGGCGCGATCACCTCGTGGGTGGGGTGGCGATGGAATTTCCTGCTCAATGTGCCGCTGGGCGTGATCGGCATAGCGCTGGCGCTGGCGATCCTGCCCCGCAGCGAAGCGCCGTCCCGCCGGCCGCTGGATTGGGTGGGCATGCTCTTGACCGCGGCGGCGCTCATCCTGCTGATATACGGTCTCGGCCGTCTCGGCGGTAATGGCCCAAATAGCGCCCTCCCGATCGTCCTGGTGATTGCGGGAGCCGCCGTCTTCGGGATCGCGTTCCTCTGGCTCCGCCGCGCCCCGCATCCGCTGATCGACCTCGAGACATTCCGCATCCCGACCTTTGCGATCAGCACCGTGATCGCGGGCAACCTCTCGACGATCGCGATGAGCGCTGCGCCATTCCTGATCCCGTTGATGATGCAAGAGGCATGGGGCTTCACGCCGCTGCGCGCAGGCGGCTGGGTGCTCTGCTATTTCCTCGGCAACCTGCTGATCAAGCCGGCCACCACGGCGATCCTGCGGCGCTGGGGCTTCCGCCAGGTGATGATCGTCAACGGAGTCGCAATCGGCTTCACGGTGATCGCCTGCGGCCTGCTGACGCCGGGCGATCCAAAGCCCCTGATCGCCGCCACCCTGTTCCTCGCCGGAGCGACCCGATCGATGCAGTTGACCGGAATCAACACACTCGCGTTCAGCGACGTGCCGAAGGAGCGGCGCGGATCGGCATCGGCGCTCGCGGCGATGGCGCAGCAGATCTCGATGGCGCTGGGTGTCGCGATCGGGGCGGTGGCGGTGAATTTGGCCCGAGGCGCACACGACGCGACAGTGCCCGGTCAGGCGGATTTCCGCATCGCCTTCTTCTTCTGCGGGGCGATCGGCGCGGTGGGCGGGTTGCTTTGCCTGCGCCTGCGGCCGGACGCCGGCGCCCATGTCAGCGGCCATGCGCACCCGGTGGCGCGCCCCGCTGTCTCGGCCGCATGAGCGGCTGTACTATCGGCTGGCGGAAAACGGCCGGCTGATCTATCCGGATAAGCTTACCCAGCAGCAGACGTTTCGCATCGGCTGCTTCGGCCATCTCTCGGAACAGGATTTCGCGGAGTTGACCGCCGCGTTCATCGCCGATGCGAGAAGTCTCCCTTAAGAAGCCTCTATGTTCGTCACACCCCCGCCGACAACGACGGTCGAGATCGTCGTGCAGAATGTTCGCAACGCGCACGGCCATGTGCATGTCGATCTGTGCCAGCAGAGCGAATTCCTGAAGGACTGCTCACTCTCCGGAAGCGTTCCGGCGCAGGCGGGCACGGTGATCGTGCGCATCGCCAACGTGCCGCCGGGTCATTATGCGGCGCAGGCGTTTCATGATGAAAATGACAATCACAAGGTCGATTACAAGCTGTTCGGCAGTATCCCGAAGGAGGGCGTGGGCTTTTCCAATGACGCCAAGATCAAGTTCGGGCCGCCCAAGTTTCAGGAAGCGGCGTTCGCTCATGGCGCCGCCCGCCAGCAGATCAGCTTCAGCCTGCGCTATTTTTAACGTCTCAACCCCTCCCCTTCAGGGGAGGGGCATAGGGGTGGGGGCGCGCGTCTGCGCGCCCAAAAGACTCGTGGCCCGCGAAAGCGTCAAACGGGGCATCGAGCCCCGCTTGCCGCAACCCACCCCCAACCCCTCCCTTGAAAGGGAGGGGCTTAAATTATGATCCCCACCCGCATCCTAGCGAGCCTTGTCGGCTTTGCCTGCCGCCGCCCCGGGCTCGTACTGTTCGGTGCTTTGCTGCTCGCGGCCGGTGCGATGCTGTACGTTTCGCGCAATATCCAGATGTCCAGCGATGCCTCGGCATTGATTTCTCAAAAGGTGCCATGGCGCGCCGCTGAGCATCGCATGGATCAGGCGTTTCCGGCCGGCGGCGACACAACTCTGGTCGTGATCGACGGCCAGACACCGGAGCTCGCCGAGGCGGCTGCGGCCAGCCTCACCGGCAGGCTGGCGCAGGACAAGCGCCATTTCCGATCGGTGACGCGGCCTGATGGCGGCGCCTTCTTCGCCAGGGAAGGCCTGTTGTTCGCCTCGCCCGCCGAGGTGCAGGAAACGACGGCGCGGATGATTGCCGCCCAGCCGATCCTCGGCCCGCTCGCGTCCGATCCTTCGCTGCGGGGCGTCGCGGGTGCGCTCGACACCATGCTTCTGGGTGTAACCAGCGGCCAGGCGACGCTCGATCGGCTCGAGCCCGCGATGGGCAAGCTCGCCGATTCGCTGGAAGCGCAGGCGGCGGGCAGGCCGGGCTTCTTCTCCTGGCAGGCGCTGATCCAGAGCGGCAAGGGCACGCTCGCCGCGCCGACCCGGCGGCTGGTGATGATCCGCCCGGTGCTCAATTATGGCGATCTCACCCCCGGCGTCGCCGCCAGCGACGCCATCCGCGCCGCGGCCCAGACGCTCCATCTCGATGCCGAGCATGGCGTCACCGTGCGGCTGACCGGCACCGTGCCCCTGTCCGATGAAGAGTTCGCCAGCCTCGCCGATCATTGGTGGGTGGTGGCGGGTGCGATGGTGGCCGCGATGCTCGGCACCTTGTGGTTGGCGACCCGATCGCTGCGCGTCACCGCCACGATCCTGCTCAGCACGGTTATGGGCCTGATCGTGACCACCGCGCTCGGGCTCGCCGCGGTTGGGCGGCTCAATCTGATCTCGGTGGCTTTCATTCCCTTGTTCGTCGGCCTCGGCGTCGATTTCGGCATCCAGCTTGCGGTGCGTTTCCAGGCCGAGCGGCACGGCGGCGCGGATCGGGCGACGGCGATCACCGAGGCGGCGGTGCGGCTCGGCCCGGCGCTGCTGCTGGCGGCGGGCGCGGTCTGCCTCGGCTTCCTCGCCTTCCTGCCGACCGATTATCAGGGCATCGCCGAGCTGGGCGTGATCGCCAGTATGGGGATGATCGTCGCTTTGCTGTTCAGCGTCACCGCACTGCCCGCGCTGCTGATGCTCCTTCGGCCCGGCAACCCGCGCGCCGAGGTGGAGAACCCTGCACTGGCGCCCGTAGATGCTTTTCTGATTCATCGCCGTCGATTGGTGCTGGGCGGCTTCGTCGTCGCGCTGGTGATCAGCATCGCGTTGCTGCCCTTCGTCCGCTTCGATTTCGATCCGCTGCACCTGCGCGCGCGCGATGGCGAGGCGGTCTCGACGATCTACGATCTGATGAAAGACCCGGATCGTTCGCCCAACACGGTCGATATCCTCACCTCCGATGTGGCCGCCGCGAAAGCGCTGGCGGCGCGGTTGGACATGCTTCCCGAGGTCGGCCGCACGCTGACCGTGGCGAGCTTCGTGCCCGAGGATCAGGCGCCCAAGCTGCAGACGATCGCCGACGCCAACACCATCCTCGATCTCACGCTCAACCCGATCGAGACGCTGCCGCCGCCCTCCGACGCCGATATTGCCACCGCGCTGGCCAAGACCGCCGCTAGCCTGCGCGCCGCGCCGGGCAGCGGCCAACCGGCCACCGATGCCCGGCGACTCGCGGCGCAATTCGATCGCCTTGCCAAAGCGTCCCCCGCCGATCGTGCGCGGGCGACCGCGATGCTCGTGCCGCCGCTCCAGACGATGCTCGGCCAGCTTCGTGACAGCCTCTCCGCCCAGCCGGTCACCCTCGCCGATCTGCCGCTTGAGGTCCGCGCCGACTGGATCGGCCTGCATGGTGAGGGTCATGTCCAAGTTGTGCCCAAGGCCGCTTATGCCGATGGCGATGGCCTCAAGCGGTTCACCAGAGCCGTATTGGCCGTCGCCCCGGGCGCGACCGGGCCGGCGATCTCCATGCAAGGCGCGGCGCGGACGATCGCGGGGGCCTTCGTCGAGGCCGGCGTGCTGGCGTTGGTGATCGTCACCTTGCTGCTCTACCTGGCACTTCGCGATATCCGCGAAGTGGTGCTGACGCTGGCCCCGGTAGTGCTCTCGGGTTTCCTGACGCTCGGCACCTGCGTGCTGATCGGGCAGCCGATCAATTTCGCCAACATCATCGCTTTCCCGCTGCTGTTCGGGATCGGGGTCGCCTTCCACATCTATTTCGTGATGGCCTGGCGATCGGGGGCGACCAATCTACTGCAATCGAGCCTGGCGCGCGCGATCTTCTTCTCGGCGATGGCGACGGGCACGGCGTTCGGCAGCCTCTGGCTTTCGCACCATCCCGGCACGGCGAGCATGGGCAAGGTGCTGATGCTGTCGCTGGTCTGGACCCTGATCTGTGCGTTGATCTTCGAACCTGCGCTGCTCGGCCCGCCCGGAAAGGCGAAGGCGTGAGCCGCCTCAACTGGGCCACGGCGGTCGCGACGTTCGGCGGCCTCGGCCTCGCGATCTGGATGCTGGGGCGCACCGGCTTGGCGCAGACCTTCGGCGTGCTTTCCAACATCGGTTTCGGCGGCTTCACGCTGTTCATACTGAGCTATCTGACAGTCCTGCTCGCGCTGGGCGCCGCCTGGTCGACCGCGCGTCGCCGCCCCCACGATCATTTCCCCGTCTTTGTCTGGGCGCGGGCGGTGCGCGAGGCCGCGAACGATTTGCTGCCCTTTTCCCAGATCGGCGGGCTCGTGCTCGGCTTGCGCACGCTGACCGTCGCCGGCGTACCGCCGGTCCAGGCCTATGCCGCGACGATCATCGATCTCACTACCGAGATCGCCTCGCAGCTGTTGCTCGTATTGATCGGCGTCGGCGTCGCGATCCATTTCGTGGTCGAAGCGCGGGCCTATGCGGATCTGCGCATCACCATCTGGGTGGGCGTTGCGCTGCTCGGCCTGCTCACCGCTTCGGTCCTCTTCCTGCGGACCCCGATGCTGCGCTTCGCTACAAAGATGGCGGACAGGCTCGTTCCCGCGGCCAGCGCGGTGATCGATGACGTGCGCGGCGAACTCGCGCGGTTCGAGGCGAATCGCTTCGCCATCGTGCCGAGCTTCTTCTGGAACCTGATCGCCTGGCTGCTGTCGGTGTTCTGCGTGTGGCTGGCGCTGCGGTTGCTGGGGCATCCGATCGATCCGTTGCGCGCGCTGGCGCTGGAGGCTCTGATCTCGGTGATCCGGAGCAGCGCCTTCCTGATCCCCGGCGCGATCGGCGCGCAGGAGGCGGGCTATGTCGTGCTGGCCGGCGTGTTCGGGATGGACCCGCAGGCCGCGCTGGCGCTCTCCTTGCTCAAGCGCGCGCGTGACTTCACCATCGGTGTGCCGAGCCTGTTGATCTGGCAGTTCGGTCTGTTCGGGAGCGCCGAGAGGAGGGCGCAACGGTTATGAACGGGCCCGGATCGCGGGCGCCTCCACGCCGGCTTTCCGCCAGCGAGTGGGGATTAGGGATTCTCCAATGGCCGCGCGCCGACATGGCCTTGTCCGCGGACTTCGGCGATCTTCACCTGCCGATGGCGCTCCGCATAGCCAGCCCGTTGCGTCGCATCCCGCTCGCCATGGCAGGCGGGGCAACTGACCCCTTCCACGTATAGGCTTGATTGCCGATCCGCCTCGCTGACCGGCCGCCGACACCCGTAACAGAGCGTGTGGCTCCCTGGTTCAAGCCCATGACCGATTGCGACGCGCTGATCGAAGACAAAACATTCGCCCTGCCACCGGCTCTCTTCCGCGCGCACCTGCTCCAGATAGGCGAGGATGCCGCCCTTGAGATGGTAGACATCCTCCACGCCCTCTGCCTTCAGGAAGGCGGTCGCTTTTTCGCAGCGGATGCCCCCGGTGCAGAACATCGCCACCTTGGCGTTGGGTTTGAGCAGGCGTTCGCGCTGGGCGCGGAACCAGGCCGGGAAATCGCGGAAGCTGGGCGTCCTGGGATCGATCGCGCCCGCGAAGGTGCCGACCGCGACCTCATAATCGTTGCGCGTGTCGATCAGCACCGTGTCCGGGTCGGCGATCAGCGCGTTCCAGTCGGTGGCTGCGACGTAGTGGCCGGTCGCGCGCGGATCGATCTCCGGCTCGCCCATCGTCACGATCTCGCGCTTCAGCCGTACCTTCATCCGATAGAAAGGCGGCGTCTCGGCGCGGCTCTCCTTGACGTCCATGTCCGCGCAGCCGGGCAAGGCGCGAATATGCGCCAGCACCGCGTCGATACCCTCGTCCGATCCCGCGATCGTGCCATTGATGCCCTCTTGCGCGAGCAGCAAAGTCCCTTTCACGCCCTGCGCGCAGCACAATTTCGCCAGCGGAGCCTTGATCGCCGCCGGATCATCGAACCGGGTGAAGCAGTAAAGCGCGGCGACGCGGATGTTCACCTCAGCCTTCTACCTGATCCAGATAGGCGCCATAGCCTTTGGCCTCCATCTCATCCTTCGGCACGAAGCGCAGCGAGGCGGAGTTGATGCAATAGCGAAGCCCGCCGCGATCGCGCGGGCCATCGTTGAAGACATGGCCCAGGTGGCTGTCACCATGCGCCGAGCGGACTTCGGTGCGGATCATGCCGTGCGTGGCATCGCGGATTTCCGTGACGTGCGCGGGCTCGATCGGCTTGGTGAAGCTCGGCCAGCCGCAATGCGAATCGAATTTGTCCGCGCTGGCGAACAGGGGCTCGCCGGAGACGATATCGACGTAGATGCCCGCCTCCTTGTTGTGCAGCAGCGCGCCGGTGCCGGGCCGTTCGGTGCCGCTCTCCTGCGTCACATGATATTGCTCGGGCGTGAGTGCGGCGACGGCTTCGGGCGTCTTGCGATAGTCGGCCAATGGGAGTCTCCTTCGGCGCCTAGATGGGGGAGGCGAGCGGTGCGGACAAGATTGAGCGTTTGCCGGCGCAAGCGGCGATTTGCGAGCGCCGGGGATGCGGCGGCGCAGGCACAGGCGGATGGCTTGCCGCTTTTGCCGTACCGCTGCGATCGCTGTGGCCAATTTCATCTCACGAGCCGGACCAAGGGGAAACGCCAGTCTGCTCTCCGCTCGCCTTGAGCTTGTCGAAGGGCTGTTCTTCCTTCTGACACGCTGAAAAGTAAGGACAGTGCTTTGACAAGCTCAGCACGAACGGAGTTTGGAGGGCTGGAAAGGCAGCTAAGGACCATCCCCACCTTGTACCCGGGCCCATAAAGGTCCATTTGGGCAGTAATCATGCCGTTTTCAAAGCTCCCCACGCCTCTTTCCGAGGCGCTCGCCGCGCGTGGCTATGCCGCGCCCACTCCCGTTCAGGCTGCCGTGCTGGAACCCGAAGCCGCGGGGCGCGATCTGATCGTCTCGGCGCAGACCGGATCGGGCAAGACCATCGCCTTCGGCATGGCGATGGCGGAGGCGCTGTTTGTCGATGGCGCCTTGCCGCCGCCGCGCGCGCTCGGCGCGCTGGTGATCGCGCCGACCCGCGAGCTGGCGCTGCAGGTCGCGCGCGAACTCAGCTGGCTCTATGCCAAGGCGGGGGCGCGGATCGCGACCTGCGTCGGCGGCATGGATGCCTCGCGTGAGCGGCGTGCGCTCAGCCATGGCGCGCATATCGCGGTCGGCACGCCGGGGCGGCTGCGGGACCATCTCGAACGCGGCGCGCTGGATCTCTCGGGCCTCAAGGTCGTCGTGCTCGATGAAGCGGACGAGATGCTCGACATGGGCTTCCGCGAGGATCTGGAAGAGATTCTCGATGCCACCCCCGCCGAGCGCCGCACCTTCCTCTTCTCCGCGACGATGCCCAAGCCGATCGTCGCGCTGGCCCGCCGCTATCAGCGCGACGCGCACCGCATCGAGACGATCAGCCAAGATCGCGGCCATGGCGATATCGCCTATCAGGCGATGACGGTCTCGCCGTCCGATATCGAGCATGCGGTGATCAACCTGCTCCGCCTGCACGAGGCCGAGACGGCGATGCTGTTCTGCGCGACGCGGGACAATGTGCGCCATCTTCACGCCAGCTTGGTCGAGCGCGGTTTCGGTGCGGTCGCTTTGTCGGGCGAGCACAGCCAGAACGAGCGCAACGCCGCGCTGCAGGCGCTGCGCGATCAACGCGCGCGCGTCTGCGTCGCCACCGATGTCGCCGCGCGCGGCATCGATCTGCCGAGCCTCAGCCTTGTCGTCCATGTCGAGATACCGCGCGATGCCGAGGTGCTGCAGCACCGTTCGGGCCGCACCGGCCGCGCTGGCCGGAAGGGAACGGCGGTCCTGATCGTGCCCTTCCCGCGCCGCCGCCGCGTCGAGGGTCTGCTGCGCGATGCCAAGATCAATGCCGAATGGATTTCGGCGCCAAGCCCCGACGACATTCGCGCTGCCGATCGCGAGCGGCTGATCGCCACCTTGCTCGAGCCGATCGAGCTGGACGATGAGGATCGCGCGCTCGGCGCCCGCTTGCTCGCCGAGCGTAGCCCTGAGGATCTCGCCGCAGCTCTGGTCCACGCGCACCGCGCCCGGCTGCCGCAGCCAGAGGAACTGGTCGAGAACAGCCCCGCCGCGCACCGGGCCGCGCAGCAGGAGAAGCATCGCCCGGGCTTCGACGATGTCGTCTGGTTCAAGATGAATATCGGTCGCCGCCAGAACGCCGATCCGCGCTGGATCCTGCCTTTGCTCTGCCGCCGCGGCCACGTCACCAAGAGCGAAGTCGGCGCGATCCGCATCGGGCAGACCGAAACCTTCTTCCAGGTGCCGCGCAATATCACCGCCAAGTTCCTCGATGCCATCAAGCGCACCGCGGATCATGAGGGCGGCGACGAGGGCGCCGTGCTGATCGTCCAGTCGGACGGCCCGCCCAGCGGCACGCGCGGCGACAATCCGCGCTCCGGCCCGCCGCCGCGCGCCCGGCTCAGCGCTGCTCCCGGCGCAACTCCGCGTGCGCCCGGCGGCGCTCCGCGTGGTGCGCGCCATCAGGCGCGGCCAACTCATGGCGCGCCGCGCGGACCTCGGGGTAAGGGGCCGCGGTGAGCGGTGCCGTTCGCATCCTGGTGGATGCCGATGCCTGCCCGGTGAAGGATGAAATCTATCGCGTCGCGTGGCGGCGCGAAGTGCCGGTCACCATCGTCAGCAACAGCTATTTCCGCGTGCCCACGCATCCGCTGGTCGATCGGATCGTGGTGAGCGACGGGTTCGACGCCGCCGACGATTGGATTGCTGAGCAAGCGGACGCCAAAGCGCTCGTCGTCACCGCAGATATCCTGCTCGCCGATCGCTGCATCAAGGCGGGCGCCACGGTGCTTTCGCCCACGGGCAAACCCTTCACCACCGCCTCTATCGGCGGCGCGATTGCGACGCGCGCGATCATGGCGGACCTGCGCGCCGGCGGCGATCAGCTCGGCGGCCCGGCCCCCTTCGCCAGGGCCGATCGATCGCGGTTTTTGCAGGCGCTGGATACGGCGCTGGAGAAGCTGGGGAGGGGGTAACCTATTCCTCCCCTGTAAGGGGAGGGGAACCATGCGCAGCATGGTGGAGGGGTGTCCCGCCATCGAGAGGGTAATACCCCTCCGTCAGCCCTGCGGGCTGCCACCTCCCCTTGCAGGGGAGGACCTAGTGTGTTGCATTCCCTTTCAGCGGCTTCTCGTTGACCGCAGGCGCATCCTCCCAGCCCCCGCCCAGCGCGCGGAACAGATCGATCTCCGCATCGATCAGGGCGCTGTTCGATTGGGCGAGCGCGGCGCTGGCCTGGGCGCGGGTGCGCTCGGCATCCAGCAATTGCAGGAAATTGTCCGCGCCGGCATCGAAGCGATATTGCGAAAGCTTGTAGGCGTCTGCGGCCGAGGCATAAGCGCGGCCGAGCGCGGCGTTCTGCTTGGCCTGCCCATCGAGGCGGGCCAAAGCCTGCTCGGTCTCCTTGAGCGCGGTCAGCACCGCGCCATCGAAACTGGCGAGGCTCGATTCGGCCTGCGCACGCGCTTGGCGGACGCGGGCACGCGCCTCGCTCTGGATCGGGAAATTCCAGCTGATCAGCGGCCCCAGCGAATAGCTCAACGAGCGCGCCTTGCCGATGTCGCTGAACCGCGTCGCGCCCAGCGACACCGATCCCGCCAGCGTGATCGTCGGATAGAGATCGGCCGTGGCGACGCCGACCCGCGCGGTATCGGCGGCAAGCTGGCGCTCGGCCCGCCGCACATCGGGGCGGCGCGCGAGCAAAGCGCGACCGTCGCCATTAGGCAGCGGCGCGGAGAGCTTGGGCGGCGCCGTGCAGGTGGCGACGATCGGATCGAGCGCCGCGGGCGGCTTGCCGGTCAGCACCGCGAGCGCATCCAGCGTCGCGCGTCGCTCGGCCTCCAGATTGGCAAGCGAGGCGGCGGCCTGTTCGTAAACCGTACGCGCCTGATCGACATCGCGCATCGTACCGCCGCCGCCGGCGTTGAGCCGCTCGGTCAGATCGACGGTCTTGGCCTCCAGCGTCATCGTCTCGCGCGCGTCGGCAACCTGCGCGGCATAGCCGCAGCTGTCGCCGTACGCGCGCGCGGTATCGGCGGCGACCGCGACGCGCGCCGCATCCAGCGCCGCCTCCGCCGCGCCATAATCGCCGCGCGCCGCCTCGATCCCGCGCCGCACCCCGCCGAACAGATCGAGTTCGTAGTTGACGTCGAAGCCCGCCGAGTAGGAATTGTAGGTATAGGCGTCCGGCAACCCAGCGGTTGCGCCGGTGCCGGCGGCAGCGATGTTGCCCGTTGCGCCCAACGCCGCCGTACCCTGCCGCACGCGCGTGTAGCTGGCCGAAGGCGTCGTGGTCGGCAGCAGCTTGCCGTGCGCCTCGGCGAGCACGTAGCGCGCTTTCTTGAGATTGGCCGCAGCGACACGGACGTCGGTATTGTTGGCCAGCGCCTCGGTGATCAGCGCATCCAGCGTGGGATCGTCATAGAGCCGCCACCAATGGGCCGGCAGATCGGCGGCGCTCTTCTGCGGCTCGACGAACGGACCCGTTGCCGCGGGCGTCGGCGCGGGATGTTTGTAATTGGGGCCGACCATGCAGCCGCCGAGCAGCAGCGCCGCCGAGAGCGCGATCAGACGCTTCATACCGTTGCCTCCCGCGCATCGGTTTTGCCGCGAAGGCGCCGATACCGGCCCCCCACCCAGCCGCCGAAGCGGCGCGAGATGACGTAGAAGCTTGGCGTGAAGAGCAGGCCGAACACGGTCACGCCGATCATCCCGAAGAACACCGCGATCCCCAGCGCCTGCCGCATTTCCGATCCTGGTCCGCCATCGATCACCAGCGGCAGCGTGCCGAGTATGAACGCCACGGAGGTCATCAGGATTGGGCGAAGCCGCTGGTGCGCGGCATGTTCGGCGGCCTTTTCCGGCCCCTCGCCATCCTCTTCCTCATGCTGCTTGGCGAATTCGACGATCAGGATCGCATTCTTGGCGGCAAGGCCGACGAGCACGACCAGCCCGATCTGCGTGAGGATGTTGTTGTCGCGCCCCATCACATCGACGCCGATGATCGCCGCCAGCAGGCACATCGGCACGATCAGGATCACCGCCAGCGGCAGCACCAGGCTTTCGTAATTGGCGGCGAGCAGCAGGAAGACGAACAGGACGGCGAGGCCGAAGATCAGCGTGCCGGTATTGCCCGCCGTCCGCTGCTGATAGGCCAGCTCGGTCCATTCGTAGGTGAAGCCCCTCGGCAGGATCTTCGCCGCCAGCCCCTCCATCGATTTGAGCGACTGGCCGCTCGAAAAGCCGGGCACGGTATCGCCCTGCAGCTCGGTCGCCGGATAGAGATTGTAGTGGACGACGCGGTAGGGGCCGCTGTCGTTCCTGAGCTTCATCACCGCATCCAGCGGCACCATCGTGCCCGAATTGGCGCGCGCCTTCAGCCGGCCGACATCGCCCGCCTCGGACCGATAGGGCGCATCGGCCTGCGCGGTGACGCGGTAGGTGCGGCCGAGGAAGTTGAAATCGTTGATATAGGTCGATCCGAGATAGGTGTTGAGCGTCGAGAAGATGTTCTGCACCGGCAGGCCCAATTGCTCGGCGCGGTCACGATCGATGTCGGCGTAGAGGCGCGGCGTCTTGGTGTTGAAGGTGGTGAACACCGCCTGCAGGCCCTGGGTCTTGTTGGCCGCGCCCATCATCGCAAAGGTCGATTGTTCCAGCGCCTTGTAATCGGTGCCGTTGTGATCCTCGATGATCATCTTGTAGCCGCCGCCGGTGCCGAGCCCCTGAACGGGCGGCGGCGGGACGACCAGCACGGTGCCCGCGGAAATGCCGGCCAGCTTCTGCCGCAGGGCGGCGGTCACCTTGGGCGCCGCGATGCGGTCCGCCTGCGGCTTGAGCGCCACGAACATCGCCGCGGTATTGGGCGCGTTGGTGAAGGTCGCGCCGTCGAAGCCCGCGAAGGCGACCGTGGCTTCGGTGGCCGGATCGCCCAGCGCGATCTTCTGCGTCTGCCCCAGCAGTTCGTCGGTGCGTTGCAGGGAGGCGCCGGGCGGCATCTGGATGACGCCAATCAGGTAGCCCTGATCCTGCGCGGGGATGAAGCCCGTCGGCGTCGCATAGAAGCGCCAGCCCGCCGCGGCGATCAGGATGACGTAGAACACACCGATGATCGCCAGAGCGCGGACGGCGCGCGCGGTGAAGCGGCCATAGCGCTCGCCGAGATTATCGAAGCCGCGGTTGAAGGTGGCCGAGAAGCGCCCTGGCCAGCCGAGGACGCCCGGGCGCGGTTCGTGATGCGCGCCGGGCTTCTTGAGGATCAGCGCCGCCAGCGCGGGCGACAGTGTCAGCGAGACGAAGCAGGAGATCGCGGTCGCGCCGACGATGGTGAGCGCGAACTGCTTGTAGAACTGGCCCGAGATGCCGGGAATGAAGCTGGTGGGAATGAACACGCCCATCAGCACCAACGCGATCGCGATCAGCGCGCCCGAAACCTCGTCCATCGTTTCGTGCGCGGCCTGCTTGGGCTCCAGCCCCTTCTCCTCCATCAGGCGCGCGATATTCTCGACCACGACGATCGCGTCATCGACGACGATGCCGATCGCCAGCACGAGGCCGAACAACGAGAGATTGTTGAGGCTGAAGCCAAACGCCGCCAGCACCGCCATCGATCCGACCAGCGAGACCGGGATGGCGATGATCGGCACGATCGCCGCGCGCCAGCTTTGCAGGAAGAGCAGCACGACCAGCGCCACCAGGATGATCGCCTCGATCAGCGTGCGCTGCACGGCGCTGATCGATTCCTGGATATAGTCGGTCGGGTGATAGGGGATCTTATAGGCTAGGCCCTTGGGGAAGCTTTCCGAAGCCTTCTGCAGCTCGTCGCGCACGCGCTGGGCGGTCGCCAGCGCGTTCGATCCGGGCAATTGCTGGATCGGCATGGCGATGATCGGCTGGCCGGAGAGATAGGCGTTTGTGCCGTAATCCTGCGCGCCGAGCTCGACGCGCGCGATCTCGCCCAGCCGCGTGATCCGGCCCTGATCGTCGGTCTTGACGATGATGTTGCTGAATTCCTCAGGCGTGCTCAGGCGGCCCTTGGCCTGGATGCTGAGCTGGAAGGCGGTGCCGCCATGGCTGAACGGCGGCTGGCCGATCGCGCCCGCGGCGACCTGCACATTCTGCGCGCGGATCGCGGCGACCACCTCATCTACGGTCATGTTGAGCGCGGCGGCGCGGTCGGGATCGATCCAGACGCGCATGTTGAAGTCCCGGCCGCCGAATAAGCGGACGTTGCCGACCCCCTTGAGACGGCTGATCCGATCCATGATCTGCAGCGTCACATAGTTGGAGACATATTGCGGGCTGAGCGAATGATCGGGCGAATAGAAAGCCGCCACCATCAGGATGTCGGGCGAATTCTTGTTCACCTGAACGCCGATCTGGCGGACCTGATCGGGTAGCCGCGGCTCGGCCTGGGTGACGCGATTCTGAACGAGCACCTGCGCCTGATCGACGTTGGTGCCCTGCTCGAAGGTCACGGTGATGCTCAGATTGCCGTCCCCGGTCGAGGACGAGGACATGTAGAGCATATGCTCGACGCCGTTGATCGATTCCTCGAGCGGCGTCGCTACGGTATCGGCCAGCGTTTCGGCGGTGGCGCCGGGGAAGTTGGCGGTGACCACCACGGTCGGCGGCACAATGTTCGGATATTGGGCAACGGGCAGCGTCGGATACGCGACCAGACCGAAGACGACGATCAGGACCGACAGGACGGCCGCGAAGATCGGCCGATCGATGAAAAAATGCGGGAAGCGCATCGGATCAGCGCGCCGTCGCGGCGGAAGCGGGCGGCGCGCTGAGGATCGTGGTGCCGGGCGCGGTATCGGCGGCGCGCGGCCGCAGCTTGATCTGATGCGCGTCGACCGCGGCGCCGGGCTGCAATTGGCCCAGCCCGTCGAGCACCACCAGATCGCCCGCAGCGATGCCTTTCTTGATCACCCGCAGACCCGCGACCAGCGGCCCGGTCTCGACTTCGCGCGCGACGGTCATGCCCTTGGCATCGACGATATAGGCCAGCTTGCGCGTCTGATCGGTGGTGATCGCCTCGTCGGGGATCAGCATCGCATGATAGGTGCCCGAGCCGAGTAGGCGGGCGCGGCCGAACATGCCCGGCGTGAGCAGACGGCCTGGGTTGGAAAGTTCGGCATGGGCGCGGATCGTGCCCGATCGCGGATCGATCGCATTGTCCACGAACACCATATGGCCGTGGTGCCGGTAATCGCTTTCATCGGCGAGCTCGATGTCGACCGGGTTGGGCGTGTTGCGCGATGAGCCGCGCACGCCCTGCTGCGCCTGGCGGGTATATTTGAGATAAAGGCTCTCGGCGCCTTCGAAGCTGAACCAGATCGGATCCATCGTCACGACGCTGGTCAGTTCGGTCGTGCTGGCGGTGACGACGTCGCCGAGGCTGACCTTCTTGTCCGAGACGCGACCGCTGACCGGCGCGCGGACGGTGGTGAAATCGAGGTTGAGCTTGGCTTCGGCCTGCGCCGCGCGGCTGGAAGCGAGATCGGCCTGCGCGGTGCGGACGTTGGCGAGCTTGGTCTCCAATTCCTCCTGGCTCACCGCCTGCACGGTGCGTAGCTTCTGGGCGCGGGCCAGCTCGGTCTGGGCGTTGGTCAGCGTCGCCTGCGATTTGCCCGTGGCGGCGACCGCCTTGAGATATTCGGCGCGGTAGGGGCGTGGATCGATGACGAACAGCGGCTGCCCGGCATGCACATCCTGCCCGTTGCGGAACAGAATTCGGGTAACGTTGCCCGAGATGCGCGGGCGCACGCTCGCGCTTTCGATCGCTTCGAACCGGCCGACATATTCGTCCCAATCGACGACATCGCGGGTCAGCGGGTGCGCGACATTGACGTGCGGCTTCGGCGGTGGCGGCGGCGCTTTCGATCCGCACCCCGCAAGCATAATGACGGCTGCCCCCAGGCTCGCCCAAATCCGTCCCTGCATCACTCTGCCCTGTTCTATCGCCGGGCGACAAATAGGCGTCCGCCCCGACGGCGACAAGTGTACCGATCGGTATTTTTCGCACTGCATTATTTTGGTGCTGAATTGGCAAGCGGGATGAAAGACGACCGTTCAGCGCAATGAAAGCATTGACGATTACAAGCGTAGTCATTACGACTACAGGTGTAATCGGAGATTCGGAACGTGGCGGTGATCGGGGACAGCGAGCTGGCGGTGATGGAGGTGCTATGGCGCCAAAGTCCGCTGACCGCGCAGGAGGTGGCCGAACGCGCCGGGGAAGGGCGCGACTGGAGCGTCACCACCGTCAAGACGATGCTCGGCCGCCTGCTCGCCAAGGGCGTGCTGGCGCATGAGGAAGACGGTCGCCGCTTTCTCTATCGGCCCGCGGTCAGCCGCGAGGATTACACCAGCCGGGAAACGCGCCGCTTCGCCGATCGCCTGTTCGGTGGCCGCGCGGCGCCGCTGGTCGCCCACCTCGCCGAGGGCGACGGACTGACGAGCGAAGATATCGCCGAACTGGAAGCCTTGCTGAAGGAGCTGCGGCCATGATGCACTGGTTTACGCCCGCCTGGATCGTCCAGACCTTGATCGCCTCCAGCCTGTTGATGGCGCTGGTCCTGGCGGTGCGCGCGCCCGTGATGCGGATGTTCGGCGCCAAGATCGCTTATGCGCTGTGGCTGCTGCCCGCGTTGCGGATGGTCCTGCCGCCGCTGCCGGGGCACCGCACGCTGATGATCCCGGTCGCATCGCTGAAGCCGCATGAGGCGACCTTCGGCCTGGTCGATCCGGTCCATGCCGCGAATATGGTGGCCACTGCCGCCGATCCGCGCCCCGTGCCGCCGGAGCTTGTCGTCCAATATGCGCCGATGGACCCGCCGCCGCTCGAACTGCATCAGGCCGGGCATCTGCCCCCGCCGCCGCTGTTGGCGCCCCCGCATCCGATCGATTGGACGACGCTGGCGCTCGCGATCTGGCTCGGCGGCGCGCTGCTGCTCTTCGTCACCCAGCTCATCCGCTATCGCCTGTTCCTGAACGTCGCGCTCAAGGGCAGCTTCCGCATGGCGCGCGAATGCGGGATCGATGTGCTGGTCAGCGACCATGTGTCGGGACCGATCGCCGCGGGCATCTTCAAGCGGCGTATCCTGCTGCCGGGCAATTTCGTCAGCCGCTATTCGTCCGAGGAGCGGCGGCTGGCGCTGCGGCATGAGGCGGCGCACCATGATCGGCTCGATATTCCCGCCAATCTGCTCGCGCTCGGCATCGTCGCGCTGCACTGGTGGAATCCGCTCGCCCACCGCGCCTATCGCGCCTTCCGCGCCGATCAGGAGCTCGCCTGCGATGCCACCGTCCTCGGCGATGCCAACCCCGCCGAGCGCCACTCCTACGGCAGCGCGATGCTCAAGTCGGCGAGCGGCCGCATGCCCGCGATGGCCTGCGCGCTCAGCCACAAGGATCAGTTGAAGAAGAGGATCTTGATGATGGCCACCGCCAAATTCGGCCCCTTCCGCCTGATCAGCGGCGCGGCGCTGGCCGCCGGCGCGATCGGCGGCGGGCTGGTGCTCACCGCGACCGGCCAGGCGCAGACCGCACCTGCGAAGATCGAGACCGTAGCGGTGCCGCCGTCCGTGCCCACGCCGCCCGTGCCGCCGATGAAAAGCGTGCCCCCGGTTCCGCCTGCGCCGCCCGCGCCCGTCGCGATGGCCGCCCCTCCGGCGCCTCCGGCCCCGCCCGCGCCTCCCGCCCGGCTCGCCGCCGCCGATCGGGAAGCGGCCCGCAAGGCAGCGGAATGCGCCCGCAAGTCGGCGGAGCAGGCCCGCGAGGCCGGCCGTCAGGCGGCGCTCGCCGGGCGTGAAGCGGCACGTCAGGCCGCTCAGGCCGGGCGCGAAGCGGAGCGCCAGGCCGCGCTCGCCAGCCGGGAAGCCGCGCGCCAGGCCCGCCTTTCGGACGAACGGGTCCGCCGGATCAACGAAGAGGTTCGCGCCTCGATGCCCGATACCGCCGCGCTCGTTCGCACGGCGATGGACAGCGCCCGTGCCGGCCTGCGCGCCACCTGCGATCAGCAGGGCGTGAAGATGCCCGCCGACGCCGATTTCGGCGCACTCGCTACCTGCGGCACGCATATCCACGACATGGTGATGGCCTCGCTTCGCCAGGCCCGCGCCGAAGTCGCGGGCGATCGCTCGATCCCCAACGACGCCCGCGCCCAGGCGCTCGCCGGGATCGACTCCGCCATCGCCAGCAACTCCGCCCGCCCGCACTGAAATCCTGCGTTGTCGCGGATGCGACGAGCCGAGTGTCCGTTTCGGACCCGTTCCCTCCCGTCATCGTTAGGCTCCCGCACATGATGGGAGTTGAGGATGGCGGGATTGCTCGATGGCCGTGTGGCGCTGGTGACCGGCGGCGAATCCGGGATCGGTGCGGCGTCCGCCGTGGCGCTGGCGCAGGCGGGCGCTTCGGTCAGTATCCTCTATTTCCGCGATAAGGGCCTTGCCGATGGCGTCGCGGCGCAGGTGACGGCGGCGGGGGCCAAGGCCACCACCGTCCAGGCTGATCTCGGCGACGAGGCGCAGGTCGCTGCGGCCTTCGCCGCCGTCACCCAGGCGCTGGGCACGCCCGATCTCCTCGTCAATTCCGCCGGGCTCAACATGAGCGGCACCAACGTGACGGATATGGAGCTGGCGCAGTGGGACCGGCTCATCCGCACCGATCTCACCGGCGCCTTCCTCACCTCGCGCGCGCTGGCGCGGGGCTTGCGGGATGCGAAGAAGCCCGGCCGCATCATCAACATCAGCTCGATCCACGGCCAGGCGGTGCGCGCGGGCGGGGCGGATTATTGCTCGGCCAAGGCGGGGCTTGAAAACCTGACGCGGACGATGGCGATCGAAGTCGCGCCGATGGGCATTACGGTCAATGCGATCGCGCCGGGCATGATCCTGACGCCGATGAACGTGCGCGCCGAGACCGACGCCGGCTATCGCGCCAGCCTCGAACATAACATTCCCATAGGCCGCGCCGGGCGGGCGGACGAGGTCGGTGCGATGGTCGTCTACTTGTGCTCCGATGCCGCCGCTTATGTCACCGGCGCGGTGCTGACGATCGATGGCGGCCTCAGCCTCGAAGCGGCATTGGGAGCCTGAGCCGTGGCACAGATCGATTTCAACGTCGAAGCCACCGATGCGGTCAAGCTCGATGGGCCGAAGGAGCTGCTCGAGCGCGATCTGATGAGCCCCTATGTCTGGAAGGGGAAGGACGATGTCTTCCTGATGATGGTCCGCGCGGTGCCCAAGCCAGGCGCGAAGGGCGATAGCGGCACGATCTGGTATGCCACGAGCAATGACGGCCTATCCTTCACCGCAACGGCCAAGCCGGTGATCGTGCCGGGGCCGGGGCCGGAAGATATCAGCGGCTGCGAGGATCCCACCGTCGTCGAGCGATCGGACGGGACGTATGTCGTCTATTATACCGGCGTCGATGCCAGCCGCAGCCACGGCGAGATGCTGTACGCCGAGGGCCCGTCGATGGGGAAGCTCGTCAAGAAGGGCGTCGCCATCCCATCGACCCCCACCGAGGGCAACGTCAAGGAAGCCACCGTCGATCGCACCAAGGCGGGCGCGTGGCGGCTGTTCTACGAATATGCCGCAGGCGGCGCCTCGCTCGTCGGTCTGGCGATCGGCGAGAGCGAGGCCGGCCCGTGGCAGCATGAAAAGCAGCCCTTCAAGCCCCGCCCCGATGGCTGGGACGCCTGGCACCTTTCCACCGGTCCGCTGCTGACCAGCGACAAGGATCATCCGGTGATGTTCTACAATGGCGCCACCCAGGATGCGCGCTGGCGGATCGGCTGGATCGCCTTCGATGCCGAATATTCCAAAGTGGTCGATCGCTGCGTTGAGCCTTTGATCTCGCCGCCGCCCGCCGCCAACCGGCTGGATACGGATATCGTCTTTGCCGCTTCGGTGGTGATCGCGGGCGGACATCCGTGGCTCTATTATTCGCGCGGCGATGCGGCGCTATATCGAGCGACTTTGAAGCGGAGCTAAGCCTCCTCCGTTTGCCCTGAGCTTGTCGAAGGGCTGTTCTTCTTTCAGCGCTGAAAGAAGAACGGTGCTTCGACAGGCTCAGCACGAACGGAAAGGTTCGTTAGAAGCGATACGCGACCGTTCCCATCAGTGTCCTTGGCGCAAGCGGCATGCACTGGAGTACGCCACTCGTCCCCGCCACCCCGAACGTGCCGTTGGGGGCGGAGTTGAGCACACCCTGCGGCTCGGGCACGCAGGCCGCTTTGTTGAAAACATTCTTGAGCCCCGCGCTGATATCGAAGCGGCTTCCCAGCACCGCACCCAGCGCAACGCGCAGATCGGAGAGCGCATAGCCACGAGTCGCCTGCGCGGGATTGAAGGCGCGCAGGTCCGCCTCGTAGTGGCTCTGCCAATAGCTGTGCCAGCTCAGCTCGAGCGCGCCGAGCGGCGTCGTGCGTGCGTACACCATCGATCCGTTGAGCTGCCATTTCGGCAGCGGAAACCGCGTGCCGCTGAGGTTGGTCGTGCCGGTGGGGAGCAGATAGCCGGGCGGGGGCGTGAAGCTGTAATCACTATAGACCGCATCGAGATAGCTGCCGGCTGCCTGCAGCGTCAGACCCTTGAGCGGGCGGGCCTGCACATCGAACTCGAACCCCCGCACCCGCGCGCGCCGGGCATTGAGCGTGACGTTATCGTTGGAGGTGCCCGTGCAGCTGCCGGCGTTGAACAAAGCCTGCGTGCAGACGTCGCCGGGCGCGGTGGCGATGGTCACGTTGGGCAGCGTGGTCTGTATCTGGATGTCGCGATAATCGGTCCAGTAAGCGGCGAAATTGGTGCGCAGCGGCACGCCCGCCAGCCGCCAATCCGATTTCAGCCCGATCTCATAATCCGTCACGCGCTCGGGCTTGGCGGTGATCACCGCCGGGTTGATTGCCGCGCTGTTGATCGCCCCGGAGCGATAGCCCGAGCGCGCGGTGGCGTAGGCAAGGGTGTTTCTCGCCACATCCTGATCCACGGCGACGGTCCAGGTCGGCCGGCGATACGTGCGTGTCACGGTGGTGCGGCATTGGTCGAGCGACAGCAGCCGCCCGCCGGTGTCGGTCAGGGCGCAGGCGCGGGTGAGCCCGGTATAGGTGATGCCGAGCAGGGTATAGCTGCCGGGATCGTAGACGCCGTTGGGAACGGTGGCGGTGGTGGGGGGTGTTGCCGGGAAGCGGATCGTCTGCGTCGCCAGCAGCGCATAGCGGTGATCGATCGTGTACCGCGCGCCCGCGGTCAGGCGGGTGTGTGGCGTCAGGGTGTAGGTGAGCTGGCCGTAGGCGGCATAGCTGCTGTTGCGCTCGCCGTTGCGGGTGGCATCGGTATAGGTGATCTGCCTGCCGCTCGCCGCCGCGGGCGCGATGCCGCTCGGCAGGAACAGCCAGAGTTGATCGCCATCGGTCGGGCTGGTCTCGCGGAAGCCAAACGCGCCCGCCGTCCACTTGAGCGTGTCGGCGAGCAGGTGCCCGTTGAAGGTCAGATCCGCCTGCCAGGATCGGTAATCGGGCGTGTCATAGGCATAGACGTTGGTGACATAGGGCAGGCCGCGGTTCTGCGAGGCGCCGGTGGCATCGAACCAGCGATAGGCGGCGATCAGCCGGGCGTCGACCTGCCCGAGCTTCCTGTCGATCGTCGCGGAGAGCGTCTGGTAGCGGCCCTCGTCGCGGTTGTTGATCGCCTGCTCGGTGCTCCAGAAGCTGCGGTTCGCCGCCCGCGCCGCCAGCGCGAGCGCGCTGTTATAGGCGGAAGGCAGCGTGCTGACCGCGGTGCCGGTGAGGTAATTGGCATAATAAGGCGTGATGACCGAGCCCCGGAGATCGGTGAAGCCGAGGCAGGTCGCGGGGATGTTGCAGACCGACGGGCGGCCGTTGGAGAGCGTCGTGCCGATGAAGCTGCCGAGCGTCGTATAGGTCTGGCCGGTGTAATGCTCGTCGGAGACATTCGCGCGGAGCAGGATGCTCCAGTCAGCCGGCGTCCATTTTGCCGAGAAGATGCCCCCCAGCTTGCGATAACCCATCGCAGGCGTGTCGTTACGGGCACCCGATACCGGATCGACATAATAATTGCGGATGTAGCCGTCCGAATGATCGTAATTGAACGCGGCGCGCACCGCGAGGTTGGCGGTCAGCGGCAGGTTGAGCGCCCCTTGTACTGTGTGCAGGCCGTAATCGCCGAAGCTTGACCGCACATAGCCGCCGAAGTCGCGCGCCGGCTGCTTGGTCTCATAGAAGATCGCGCCGCCGGTGGTGTTGCGGCCCACCAAAGTCCCCTGCGGGCCTTTGAGCACCTGCACCGTATCGACATCGAACAGGCTGCCCGTCAGCCCCAGCGGCCGCGCATAATAGACGCCGTTCACATAGACTGCGGCGGAGGTATCGAACTGCAGGCCGTTGCTCTGGAAATTCTGCTGGCCGCGGATCGTGATGTTGATCACGTCCTGCCGGAAGTTGCTCGGCTGCACGTAGAGCGAGGGTGTGGCGTAGCGCAGATCCTCGATCGTCTTGATCTGCAGCCGATCGACGGCGGCGGCATCGAAGCTGCTGATCGCAATCGGCACCGATTGCTGCGGCTCGGCGCGCTTGCGCGCGGTGACGATGATCGTGCCGAAGGGATCGGCCGCGTCCTGCGCAAAGGCGGGCGTCGCCAAGAGCAGAGCGAGGAGGGCAGCGCGCATGCCCCTCCATCCCCGGCGATCCGGCGGCGCGCAACCGGCTTATTCGCAGGCGGACCAATCGCCACGATCGCACGCCGCGACGCGCCGCCGCCATTCGGCCATGTCGCGTTCGTAGCGGGCATGCGCTGCGCGATAGGCGGCGCTGCCCTGCGCATTGCTGTCGTTACGGCGTTCGACCACGGCGGCGGCGCGGCGGTTGAGTTCCTGCGTGCGCTCGCGATCGGCGCGGTGGGCGGCGTCCTCGTCCTGCGCGATGGCGGGTGTGGCGGTCAGCAGCAAGGCGAGGATCAGGCGCATCCGATCGATCCTGCCGCGGTCGGCTGTCCCGGCGGTGAACGGGCGTTGCGCCTGCGATCGATGCGCTTAGGATCGCGCCGTTCGGAAATCCCGCGGCGAAAAGGCCGATGATGATCGCACTGGCTATGCTTCTGGCCGCCGCCCCGCCGACCGCTGTCGAGGTGCGCCGCCTGCCCGCCGACGATGCGCGGCAGGGCGTGGCTTCGGGAGACGGCGCGCTGTTCGCGATCGACAATCGCGCCATCGCCCGGATCGATCCCGTGAGCGGCAAGGTGGCCGCGCGGTGGCAGGGGGACGAGGCGCATTTCAAGCATCTCAACAGCTGCATCGTCCATGGCCGCGCGCTGATCTGTGCGGGCTCCAACTATCCGGACCTGCCGATGGCGAGCCGGATCGAGACGTTCGATGCGCGGACGCTAGAGCATCGCTCGACCCGCGAAATGGGGCCGGGCTATGGCTCGCTGACCTGGGTCGATTGGCACGCAGGCGGCTGGTGGGCCTGCTATGCCAATTATGACGGCAAGGGCGGCGCGCCAGGCCGCGATCACCGCGCGACGACGTTGGTGCGCTACGACAAAGCCTTCCGCGAGACCGGGCGCTGGATCTTTCCGGACGCCGTGCTCGATCGCTTTGCGCCGCGCAGCTCGTCGGGCGGCGTGTGGGGCGGGGATGGCTTGCTCTATGTGACCGGCCACGATCGGCCCGAGCTGTATGCGTTGCGCGTACCGGAGGGCGGGGGCGTGCTGGAGCTGGTGGCGACGATCGCGATTCCGACCGACGGCCAGGCGATCGGCTGGGACGAACATGCGCCGCGGCTGCTGTGGGGGATCGAGCGCAAGACGCATGAACTGGTGGCGAGCCGGCTGCCGGTGGTGGCGTCGCCTTAAAACCCCTCCCCTTAGGGGAGGGGCAAGGGGTGGGGTAGCGGCGGCGGGGGCTCGATGCCCCTGGCGTCGCTTTTGGGGCGACCGGACTCCCCCACCCCAACCCCTCCCCTGAAGGGGAGGGGCTTTAGGTCACCGCGGGCATTTCCTTGCGACGCTCACCAGACACTTCCCATCCACCTTGGGCGCCTTGATCTCCGCCACCGCCGCCAGCGTCGGCGCGATGTCCACCGTTTCCGCCACGCCGGGCCGCGCGGGCTTCACGCCCGGCCACCAGAACAGGATCGGCACGCGGCGGTCCTCGTCCCAGGGCGTGCCATGGCCGGCGATCATATCGGCAGGCGCTTTGGGCATGTAGAGGCTGGTGTGGTTGCGGAACTCGACCGCAATGTCGCCGCTGCGCAGCGGATCATAGCTTTCGCGGTAACGCTGCAGCAACGTCAGCGTCTCGACGGGTTTGCCGACCGGCATCGGCGTCGCGGCGATTTCCTCGGGCGTATGGACCGCGAACACTTCCGGTCGCGCCTTGAGCCAGGCGATCGCGGCGGCGCGGATCTGCGCGCGCGCTGCGGGATCGGCGACGCCGGTGATGAAGATCTGCTGCGCATCTTCGCCCTTCATCGCCAGATCGGGCAGACCGAAGCGCGCGCGCATCGCGGCGGTGAGTTCCTCGAGCAGATGGCCGGAATCGACCCGCTCCGCATCGACGCCGGTCCCGCGCAACCGTTCGGCGGCGTCGTGCCCGCCATGGTCGGCGGTCAGCACGACGACATAGGGCACGTGCAGGCTGTCGAGCTTCGCGAACAATGCGCCAAGGGTCGCATCGAGCGCCGCCACCTGCGTGCACATTTCCGCCCCGCCGTTGCCGAAGCGATGGCCGACATAATCGGTGGCCGAGAAGCTCAGCGCGAGCAGGTCGGTCGCGGGGCCATGGCCGAGGTGCTCGCGATCAATCGTCGCGCGCGCGAAATCGAGCACCAGCGTATCGAACAGCGGCGAACTGTGCAGTTCGTTGAGGAAATCCTTGCCGCCGGGCTCCAGCCCCAGGCTCTGCTCGGGCGGCACCTTGCCCGACCGAGCGACCGGCCCGAACGTGTACGGCTTCTCCAGCGCGCGGCACGCCGCCGGGGCTTCGGGCCAGAGCGCGGGCGCCGAAGCCTTCCACGCCGCCATCGTCGCCTGGTTGAACGTGTCGGCGGGTCCGGTCACCGCGGGCGTCGCAGGTCCGGCATAGGAAGAGGTGCTGAAGCCCGTGCCATCCAACCACCACCAGACGCCGTCGGCATGTTTGCCGCCCATGGTGATCGCGGCACGGTCCTTGCCCGAAATCGCATAGACGCGCGCGCCCGGCTGCGCCGCCTTGAGCCAGCTGCCGAGCGTATCGACGTGCATGTTCTGCGGCCCGCGCGCATCGGCGTCGGCGCCGGGCACGCTGACGCAATAGACGCTTTTGCCCGTCGCGCGATCGTACCAGACATTGGCGACGATGCCCGTGGTGGCGGGGTGATCGCCGGTGAGGATGGTCGAATGGCCCGGGCAGGTCTCGGTCGCGGCGTGGCTCTGGTAGCCCGTAAAGCTCAAGCCCTGCGAGAGCCGTGCGAGGCCGCCGGTGTAAGTGGGGCGATAGCGTTGATAGAGCGTTAGCGCGAACTGATCGACCGAGATGGCGACGATCAATTTGGGTTGCCGTGGGGCAGGCGCAGCGGCGGCGGGTAACGCGCCGAGCGCCATTGCGATTGCTGCCGCCCAACCTGTCATCCGCATCGTCTCGCTCCCACCGTTGAAAGGCGGCTCATGCGAGGCCCGCGTTGCGGATTTGTGACGGGCGAAGTTGAGGAAGTTGAGGATTGCGGAAGGAATTTGGCGGGACGTGCCAAGCCCTGCGCAAAGCACGATCGGCAAAGTCAGAACTACCGCGAACATCGTCAAACCTGTACCATAAATGTTCCGTTTTGTCAAGCTCCGAGATCCTCCCCGATACGGGGAGGTGGCAGGCCGGAGGCCTGACGGAGGGGGCTATCCATCTGCGTCGCGTTCGATTTTGAGCCCCCTCCACCACGCTTCGCGCGGTCCCCCTCCCCGTGCCGGGGAGGATCGCGTTACCGCCGCCCCAGCGGGCCGAAGCTGAACAGGCCCCGGCGATAGTTCATCACGATCAGCGTCGGCGTGACATCCTGCCCCACATTGATTGCAGCCTCGATCGCATGGGGCTTGGCGTGGCCGAGATAGGGGTTGCCGGCGAAGCCGACGCCGTCGCGCAGCAGGCTGAAGCCGTGGCCACCGCTGGGGTTGTGGATCACCGCCAGCGCATAGGCGCCGGGCGAGGGCGCGCGCAGGCACAGTATCACCGGCCCGGCGGCGGGGACGGGCGCCACCGATCGGCGGAAGGCCTTGCCCGCAGCGATCAATTTGTTGTCGTCTTCCAGAAAGTCGTCGTCGTTGACGGGATAGAGTTCGGCGCGGAGCGTGCCCGTGCGGTGCGACAGCCCTTCGACGGTGATGCGGATCGCAGGGCCGCTCTCGTTGGGGCGGCAGGTGCCCTCCGCGACGCCGAGGCGCGGCGAGGAGGCGATCGCGGCGGCCATCGCGAGCAGCGCGATCACGCCTTGGCCTCCTCCGAAGCCCCCGCCAGATCGAGCGCACCAAGGCCCGCGCCGACCGCCAGATGGGCGGCCAGCGTCAGCCCCGCGATCAGCGAGACGAGCGCGGTGGTATCCGTCTCCCGCCCGATCATGAATGCGGCCAGCCCCGCGAACACCAGATCCTTGTTGGGAATCAAGGGAAGGCGCGAGACGAGCATCCGAAGCGTGACCAGCAGCAGCCACCAGCTGAGCGGTGCGCTCGGCATGATCATCGCCCATAGCGCGGCGGTGAGCGCCAGATTGGCAATGATGCGGACGAGGTGAACGCCCGCGATGAACAGCAGATCGCGGGTTCCGAGGCTGAACAGGAAGCGGCGGAACAGCATCGTCGCCAGCGATCCGACGGTGATGATCGCCGCCGATCCGGTGATCATCTCGCCATCGAAGCCCAGCTTGATGCCGTTGAGCAAGGGCCAGCAGGCCGCGACCAGCACCAGCGTCACGACATTGGCGACTGCGGCGGAGAGGATCGCGACGTCCTTCACCGCCCCGAACGGCGCCGTGACCATCGCGGCATTGCGGCGCGCCCAGGTGTAAAAATAGACCTCACCCGAATAGCCGAGCAGCACTTCGTTGGTGAGGCGTTTGCGCAGCAGCGGCAGGATGGCGCGCTTCGGGAGATCCCAGAGACGATGGAAGATCACCCACTCGCTGGCGGGCTGGAAGAAATAGCTGACGAGAAACACCGCCCAGAACAGCGGCGAGACCGGGGTCATCGCGATCAGGCGGTGGAAATCGAGATTGCGCAGCTGCAGGACGGCGCCGCCGAGGATCGCGATCGACAGCGCCGGCACCAGCCAGCGCTGCACGATCCCCGGCGAAAGCTCCATCCGCTCGAAGTCGAGCGGTGCGCGCGCCGGTTTCGATCGCGCTACCAAACTATCCATTCACCAAATCCTGAGCATGAAAGCGGATGTGCCGTCCCCGTTGGCAAGGTCATCTGCTTCATAGACGCCGCGTCGCCCTAGTTTCCGCAGTGTGAATTTAAGCTTTCGCTTCGTGCGGGTCAATTTCAGAGCTGTGGCGGAGAAGACTCACTTTGCGGCGAACCCGCTGCGGAACGGGCCGATCGGCGGCGTCTTGCCGCTGAATGCTAGAGACCTCACCGCCGATTAGGATTATGGCGCCTGCCATGCCGCACTCCGCTGAAAAGCAGCTGCTGGTCTCGATCCACGACGTTTCGCCGGCGTTCGAGCCGCAGGTCGATCGGCTGCTCGGGCGGCTGACCGGGCTGATGGGATCGCACCGGCTGGCGATGCTGGTTGTGCCAGATCATTGGGGGCGCGCGCCCTTGGGGGCCGCGCCGGCCTTCGCCAGACGCCTGCGCGGCTGGGCCGATGCGGGTGTCGAGATGTTCCTGCACGGCTGGTATCATCGCGACGAGACCGCGCATGCGGGCCAGTGGGATCGCTTCAAGGCGCGGCATTTCACGGCGTCCGAGGGCGAGTTCCTCGGATTGTCCGAAGCGGTCGCGGAGCAGCGGATCGCCGAGGGCCTCGATCTGATCGAACAGGCGACGGGACGCAGCGCGGCGGGCTTCATTGCCCCGGCCTGGCTCTATGGGCCGGGGGCCAAAGCGGCGTTGACCAAGCTGAACGTACCGATCGCTGAGGATCATCTGCGCGTCTGGCGCCCGGCCACGGGCGAGGTGCTCGCCAAAGGCCCGGTGCTGACCTGGGCGAGCCGCAGCCGCTGGCGCACCACCAGCTCGCTTGCCGCGACCATGCTCGGCCGCATCGCGCTCCGCCACCAGCCGGTGGTGCGCATCGCCGTTCATCCGGGCGACACGCACAAAAGCCTAATCCTCGCCGATATCGATCACACCATGCGCCACTTCCTGAAAACCCACAGGCCCGCGCGCTACGCCGATCTCGGCGCTCCTGCCTTGGCGGCGGCGGCATGAAGATCGTGGACGTCTGTGCGTTCTACGCGCCGCGCGGCGGCGGCGTGAAAACCTATATCGAGCATAAATTGCGCGAAGGGCCCGCGCGCGAGCATGAGATCGTCGTGATCGCGCCCGGCAAGGAGGACCGTATCGAGCTGCGCGGGCCGCTGGCGCGGATCGTCTGGATGCAGTCGCCGATCTTCCCGCTCGATAGCAATTACCGCTTCTTCGCCGATCGCGATCGCCTTCATGCCCTGCTGGATGCCGAGGCTCCCGACATGGTCGAGGTCTCGTCGCCATGGCGCAGCGCATCGATCATCGCGGGTTGGCGAGGCGCCACGCCCAAGGCGCTGATCGCGCATGCCGATCCCTTGTCCGCCTTTGCCTATCGCTGGTTCGGCGGCGTCGCCGATCGGCCGACGATCGACAAGGGCTTCGATTGGTATTGGCGGCACCTGCGCCGGATCGACCGCGATTTCGATCTGGTCGTGAGCGCCAGCGAGAGCCTGTCGGCGCGGCTGCGTGAGGGCGGGCTGACCAAGGTGGTGACCAACCCGATGGGCGTGGAGGCCGGGGTCTTCTCGCCCCTGCACCGCGACGAACGGCTGCGCGCCGATCTGCTCGCGCAATGCGGGCTGCCGGCGGAGGCGACGCTGCTGCTCGGCGTCGGCCGCCATTCTCCCGAGAAACGCTGGGAGATGGTGATTGGCGCGGCGACAGCGGCGGGCGGTCGGGCGCCGGTCGGGTTGGTCTTGGTCGGCGGCGGGCGGACGCACCGGCGCACCGCCAAGGCCATCGCCGGCAATCCGCACATCGTCGCCCTGAAGCCGATCGCCGATCGCCCCGCGCTCGCCCGTCTGATGGCCAGCGCCGACGCGCTGATCCACGGCTGCGAGGCGGAGACCTTCTGTTTTGCGGCGGCCGAGGGGCTGGCCTCGGGCCTGCCGCTGATCGTGCCGGACGAGGGCGGCGCCAGCGACCAGGGCCGCGCCTCCGCGGGCTATCTCTATGAGGCGTCCAATCCGGTCGCCGCTACCGAGGCGATCCTGCGCTTCGTTCGCGATCGCGCGGCGGGCGTGTCGCGCGCTTATGCCGAGCCGCGCACCATGGCCGCGCATTTCGATGCCTTGTTCGCGATCTATGCGCAGCACGTGCGCCGCGACGAGCGCCGCCGCGCCTAGCGCCTAATCGATCAGCACTTTCTTGAGCGCGGCCAGCTTACCCCTCAGGCCGCGCGCCTTATCGAACGTCTCATCGGCGGCGGCGCGATAATCGGTGTCCGTGCGCGCTTCTGCGAAGTTCTTCGCGGGCGTCACCGCCGAATAATAATAGAGCGCGATCGAGTTGCGCCGCACATCGGCGGGGCAGGAAAGCGCGTGCCGGTGGCCGTGGAACGAAGCATCATCGGTGGTGAAGACGAGCATGCGGTTCATCGTCGGCAGCAGCGACACCTCGGGCTCCCGCTGCGGATCGCTGAACAGCTCGATCCGGCCGCCCCAATCCTCCTGCCAATCATCGTTGAGATAGAGCAACACATTGAGACGGCGATAGAGCTGCAGCGGTTCGTGCCAGTTGAAATCGGCGTGGATCTTCAGATACCCCCCGGTTCCGATCGAATGGATGCCGCCCCCTTCCAGATACGGGTCCGGCACCAGCGCTTTCTCTCCGGTGAGTTCCTGAAGCCATTTGATGAAGCGCGGGCGGGAGGCCTCGTCGATGACGGTCTGGACAGAGGCGGGAAGCTTATCGATGTCGCCGCAATAGCGCTTCTGCTTGGAACCGTAGAACTGCTTTTCGCCATCCCATTCCGCGAAGGCTGCGATATCGCGCGCGCAGTCGGCCAACAAATCCTCATCCCACGAATCCTCAAAGAGGGCGTGTGGAAACGGAATCGCGGACGAATAGAGATCAGCATCGACAATTGGATACCGGAAGAGTGTCCGAGTCTTGGTGCTGATATCTTGCATGGCGCTGAACAATAGCGTCGACACAGGACGAGACGGCGATCTATCTGATCCAAATTGGATGCTTTGCCGCGATGCCGGACAGGGCTAGGTGAGGGGCATGGACATCGACAGCCTCGACGATCGCACCGCCGCCGCCGCCTTCCGCCGGCTGGTCAAACACCTCCGCCACCGCAGCGATGCGCAGAATGTCGATCTCATGGGGCTGGCAGGCTTCTGCCGGAATTGCCTGTCCGATTGGGTCAGCGAGGCGGACCCAGGCATCGATCGCGAGACGGCGCGGGAGGTGGTCTACGGAATGCCTTATGCGGAGTGGAAGAAGAAGCATCAGGCCGAGGCGACGCCCGAGCAGATCGAACGGATGAACGCGAGCGTGGCGAAGAATGCATAAGCCCTCTCCCCTCCGGGAAGAGGGTTGGGAGAGGGGGAGTTCGAGACGATTTAGCGCCCACTTCGTGGCATCTGGCGCCCCCTCTCCCCGGCCCTCTCCCCGCTGGCGGGGAGAGGGAGACTCACCCCACCCCATTCGCCTTGAAGTGCGCAATGGCCCGCGTCCAGCCGTCCTTGGCCGCCGCCTCATTGTAGCTCGATCGATAATCGGCGTGGAAGCCGTGCTGCGCGTCGGGATAGAGGATCAGGTCCGATCCCGTCTTGCCCGCTGCCTTCAGCGCGGCGCGCATCGCCTCGACATCGCTGGGGCTGATGCCTTGGTCTAGCCCGCCGTAAAGGCCGAGCACCGGCACCTTGAGCTCGGCGGCGCGGGGGATGACGCCCTTGAGCTGGCCATACCAGGCGACCCCGGCCTTGACGTCCGGATCCTGCATCGCCGCGCGCCAGACCACCGCGCCGCCCCAGCAGAAGCCGGTGATGCCGATCTTGGCGGGCGCCACGAACGTCTGCGCCTTCAGCCAGCTAGTGGTCGCCAGGACATCGCTATCGACCTGTGTCGGCGTTGCCTGCGCCACGACCGCCATGATCTGCGTGCGATCGCTGAGCGCGGGCAGATTGACGCCGGCGCGATAGAAGAAATCGGGGGCGATCGCGACGTAGCCGAGCTTGGCGAAGCGGCGGCAGACATCCTTGATATAATCGTGGATCCCGAAAATCTCATTGGCCACGAGGATTGCGGGGTGGTGCCCCGGGGTCTTGGGCCGCGCGACATAAGCGGGCAGAGGGTTGGGCGCGCCGTTGGGGATCAGCGCGGTTTCGATGATCAGGCCGTCATCCGGCGTCGTGATCGGCGCGGCCTCGGCCGAGAAGGCGGCGACCGCATAACCTGCGAAGAACAGCCCGGCGGCGCCGCGTCGCGTGACGTGGAAATCCTCGGGCGCGCTGCCCTCGGGGCGGGTGAGATGCTCCATCGTCGCGACTCCTCTTGGGATTTCTGCTCAACCTAACCGCTGGTGTCGAGCGAAGTCGAGACACGTTTGACCTCGGCGCTTATGGCACGTCCCTTCGACCACGCTCGGTGAGGGCCGGCGTAAGGCCTCAGATCTTCTCGTCGGCGATATCGAGCAGGTAGCGGCCGTAGCGGGTCTTCTCATAGGTTTTGCCGTGGGCGCGGAGCTGGTCGCGGGTGATGAAGCCGTTGACGAAGGCGATTTCCTCCAGGCAGGCGATTTGCATGCCCTGGCGGTGCTGGACGGTGCGCACGAACTCGCTGGCCTCGAGCAGGCTGTCGTGGGTGCCGGTGTCGAGCCAGGCGTGGCCGCGGGAGAGCTGCTCGACCCAGAGCTCGCCCATCTCCATGTAGAAGCGGTTGAGATCGGTGATCTCCAGCTCGCCGCGCGGGGAGGGTTTCACCGCCTTGGCGAGATCGACGACGCGGTTGTCGTAGAAATAGAGGCCGGTGACGGCGTGGTGGCTCTTGGGGTGCTTGGGCTTTTCCTCGATCGATAGCGCACGGCCGTCCTCGGATAGCTCGACGACGCCATAGGATTCGGGATGCTCGACGCGGTAGGAGAAGACCGTCGCGCCCTGTTCGCGCGCCGCGGCGCGCTTGCAGCGCTCGCCGAGGTCCGCGCCGAAGAAAAGGTTGTCGCCGAGCACGAGGCTCGCGGCCTCGCCGTCGAGGAATTCCTCGCCGATCAGGAAGGCCTGGGCGAGCCCCTCGGGCCTGGGCTGGACGGCATATTGGATGTTGAGACCGAACTGCTCGCCGGTGCCGAACAGGCGGACATAATTGTCGAGATAGTCGGGCGAGGAGATGATCAGGATGTCGCGGATGCCGCCGAGCATCAGCACCGACATCGGGAAATAGATCATCGGCTTGTCGTACACCGGCAGCAGCTGTTTGTTGACGGCGAGCGTCGCCGGATGAAGCCGCGTGCCCGTGCCGCCGGCGAGGATGATGCCCTTCACTTTACGTCTGCCCCCAGAAGTTCGTCGGTGATTTCGTCGATGGCGGTCTGCCACGCGCGCGGCTGGATGCCGAACGCTTGTTCGAGCTTGGCGGTGGAAAGGCGCGAATTGGCGGGGCGCTTGGCGAGCGTCGGATAGTCGGCGGTGGTGATCGCCTCGATCTCCGGGCGCGGGCGGCCGTGTGTCGCGGCGCGATCGAGCACCGCCACGGCGAGCTGGTGCCAGTTGGCCTCGCCCGCGTTGACGAAATGATAGGTGCCCCACGGCGGCGCGGCATCGCGGGTGACATGATCGACCAGCGCCAGCAACGTCGCGGCGATGTCGAGTGCCGAGGTCGGGCAGCCCCATTGATCACCGACCACGCGCAGCAGCGGACGGTCGGCGCCGAGCCGCAGCATCGTCTTGATGAAATTGTTGCCGAACGGGCTGACCACCCAAGCGGTGCGCAGGATGATATGCCGGGGGTTGGCGGTGCGGACCGCCTGTTCGCCGCCTTCCTTGGAGGCGCCGTAGACGCCGATCGGCGCGACAGGGTCGCTTTCCTGATAGGCGCCGGATTGCGAACCATCGAAGACATAATCGGTGGAAAGGTGGAGGATCGGGATGCCCGCCTTGGCGCTGGCGGCGGCGAGCGCGGCGGGGCCGATGGCATTGGCCTCCCAGGCGGCGGTGACGTCGGCCTCGGCCTTATCGACCGCGGTATAGGCGCCGGAGCTGATCACCGCCGACCAGTCACGCGACGCGACCATCTCCGCGCAGGATTCGGGATCGGAGATGTCGAGTTCGGCGCGGCGCGGCATCACCAGCTCGAAGCCTTCGGGCGCAAGGCGGGCGAGGGACTGGCCGACCTGGCCCGAGCCGCCGGTGACGAGGATGGGGTTCAAGCGCCTCTCCCCCGTTTGTCCCGAGCGCAGTCGAGGGACGTGCCACGGGCGAAAGTCGGGAACGTGTCTCGACTACGCTCGACACGAACGGGACAGGGGTGGTGGTTCACCCCTTCAGCCCCGCGCGCTGCGTTGCGCCTTTTTCCTGCACCAGCGGCCGCCACCAGCTCTCATTATCCAGATACCAGCGGATCGTCGCCTCGATACCGCTGTCGAAACTCTCCTGCGCCGTCCAGCCGAGCTCGCGCTCCAGCTTGCTCGGGTCGATCGCGTAGCGCGCATCGTGGCCGGGGCGATCGGCGACGTAGGTGATCTGCTCCTTGTAGCTCTTGCCGTCGGTGCGCGGGCGGACCGTGTCGAGCGTCTCGCAGATGCGGTGGACGACCTCGAGGTTGGTCTTCTCCGCACGGCCGCCGATGATGTAGCTCTCGCCGATCGCGCCGCTCTCGAACACACATGTCAGCGCGCGCGCGTGATCCTCGACGAACAGCCAGTCGCGGACGTTGGCGCCCTTACCGTAGACCGGCAGGCCCTCGCCGCCGAGCGCCTTGATGATCATCAAGGGGATCAGCTTTTCGGGGAAGTGATAAGGCCCGTAATTGTTCGAGCAATTGGTGACGATCACCGGCAGCCCATAGGTATCGTGCCAGGCGCGAACGAGATGGTCCGATGACGCCTTGCTGGCCGAATAGGGCGAGTGGGGATCGTAGGGCGTCTCCTCGGTGAAGAAGCCCTCGTCGCCGAGCGTGCCGAATACCTCATCGGTGGAGATATGGTGGAAGCGAAACTTTGCTTTGGCCTCGTCATCCAGCCCGCGCCAGTAGATCAAGGCGGCCTGCAGCATCGAGAAGGTGCCGACGATGTTGGTCTCGATGAACGCCGCCGGCCCATCGATCGAGCGATCGACATGGCTCTCGGCGGCGAGGTGCGTGACCACGTCGGGCTGATACTCGGCCATCGCCGCGCTGATCGCCGCCTGATCGCAGATGTCGGCCTTCAGAAACTGATATTTCGGGCTGTTGGCGATCGGTTCCAGGCTGGCGAGATTGCCGGCATAGGTGAGCTTGTCGACGTTGAGCACGCTGTGCGGCGTGTCGCGGATCAGGTGGCGGACCAGCGCCGATCCGATGAAGCCCGCGCCGCCGGTGACGAGGATGCGAAGAGGTTCGGTCATGCGTCGAGAGGCTCCAGCGGCTGGCCGTCATAAGTGAAGGGGGTGGTCGCCTCATCGAGGGCGGTGAGGATTTCGTCCTTCGGGCTGAGCTTCGGCCCTTCGGGTGGCAGCGGCCAGGGCAGCGCCACGGTCGGATCGTTCCAGATCACGCCGCCTTCGGATTGCGGCGCGTAGAGATTGCTGCACTTATATTCGACCTCGGTATCGGGCAGCAGGGTGACGAAGCCGTGCGCGAAGCCGATCGGTACGAACAGCTGGTGGCCATTCTCGGCGGTCAGCTCGGCCGCGACCCACTGGCCGAAGGTCGGCGAGCCCCGGCGCACATCGACCGCCACATCCCAGATCGCGCCCCGCACGCAGCGAACCAACTTATCCTGGCCATTGGGATCGGCCTGATAGTGAAGCCCGCGCAGCGTGCCGACGTCGCGCGACATCGAATGATTGTCCTGCACGAACGTCACCGCCACCCCCAACTCCGGATAGCGTCCGGCATTGTAGGTCTCGACGAACCAGCCGCGGTCATCTCCAAAACGGCGCGGGCGGATCAATTTGACGGGCATGCGGGCTCCCCAGGGTCGGCAAGCGTTCCGATACGGGAGGGGCGAAGGGCGGTCAAACTCGGTCAGCGGCGCTTTTTGGCCAGCTGCGCAAGCTCGGCGGTCGCCTCGTCAACGCAGGGCTGGTTGCGCGTGGCGGTGCAGGCGGTGCGGTAAAGCTCCCAGGCGATGCTCTGCGCGGGATGGCTCCGCGCGAAATGGGAGGCCAGACCTTCGGCGACCTGGGCCTGATTGTTCGCCAGCAGCCATTGCATGCGCGCGGCCAGCACGTTCGGATCGTCGGGAAAACGCGCGCTGGCGTCGCCCCAGGCGTTCGCCGCCAGCGTCGGATTGCCCCAAGCCGTGTAGATCTTGGGAACGAGAAGCATCGCCTCCACATTATTGCCATTAGCCGCTGCGGCAAGCTGTGCGTCGGTCAGCGCGTCGGCATAGCGCTTGCGCGCCAGGTAGACCTTGGCGCGGACGACCAACGCGGCATCGACTTGGCTGTCGAAGGCGAGCACGTTGCGCGCGACCGCCACGGCGCGATCGGGCTTCCCGGTCACCAGCAGTGCATTGGCATAGCTTGCCGCCGCTTCGGCGTTGCCCGTGCCGATGTTCGCCTTTTCAAGCGGCGCGAGCATCGTCAGCACGGTCGCGGCATGGCCGGTCGTGATGAGCAGATCGCAGAGCCCCGCCTGGCTGCGGCCATTGGCGTGGATCGCCATATCGACGATCTTGGCCAGCGCGGCGTCGGGCGGCAGCGTTGTTCGCCAATATTCGGCGGCGGCCAGCATCAGTTCGGCGAGATGGGGATAGCGGCCGATCAGATCGTTGACGATCGCGTCGGCCCCCTCCTTGTCGCCCCGGGCGAATTTCGCGCGTGCCGCCTCCATCTGATAGCGGGGATCGTCGGGCACCAGCCGCGCCAGCGTGAGCGCGGTATCGCGCACGCCCTGCAAATTACCCGCTTTCTGATAGAGTTGGAGCAGCTGGAGCGCGAGTTCCTTGTCGTCGGGGTTGAACACCGCCTGCTGCGCGAGCACGGCGGCGGCGGCGGCGGGCCGGCCCATCGCATCGAGAATATGCGCCTTCAGCGAATAGCCGCCGAGGCTTTGCGGCGCGATCTTGATCAGCTTGTCGGCATAAACCAGCCCCTGCGGCAGCTGCTTTTGATAGAGCGCGATCGCACCGAGCGCGAGCAGGCCGGCGATATCGTCCGGCGACAGCACCATCAGCGGATCGACATAATTCTTCGCGTCATCGTAGCGGCCTGCGCGCACTTCGAGGATCGCCAGGTTCTGGAGCGATTCGACGTTGGCGGGATCAAGATCGAGCGCGTGCTGGAAGGACATCGCCGCCAGCGCGGGCATCCCCGCCGCGCGCTGCGCCCGGCCGAGCTTCACCCAGCGGCGCGGCTCATTGCTGTCATATTTGACCGCCCTCTGCAGCAGCGAGATCGCATAGGGATAGGCCTGTACCGACATAGCGGTATCGGATTGCGCCTCCAGGGAATCGGCCTTCGGCACATTCTGCCCGCACGCCGCCAGCATCAGCGCAAGGCCCAGCACCAGGTGGAAAGGGCGCGGACGCAATAAAGCGCGGTCTGAATGGGAACTATGCAGCCTTTGCACCGCTGCTGCGTAGAGGCTCGATCGCGGTGCTTCAACCTTACAGCAACGAACGCGCGATATGGGGAGACCTCCGGGGTGCCGACTATGTTAACAAGCGAGAACGCCGGCGCGGCGGCATTGACCGGCGTAGTGCGCAGGTCATACAGCGCGAGGGGCGTGGGGTTTTTTGAGAGCGGAATGAAGACCATGAAGCTTTCCCTATCTTCGGCATGCCTTTGGGCCGGCCTTGCGGCATCGGCGGCCATTGCCGCGCCGCCCGCCGCGCCGACGGCGGTACAATCCGCCGCGAGCGCACCGGCGTCGGGCACCTCCACCTATCGGATCAGCCCGGGTGATGGCCTGGAGGTCTATGTCTGGGGCGACGAACGGCTGCAGCGGACGCTGACCGTACTGCCCGATGGCTCCTTTTCCTTCCCGCTCGCCGGCACGGTGATGGCGGCGGGGCACACCTCGAACGAAGTGGAGACCCAACTCTCCAAGCTGCTTGCCGGCCAGTATAAGGGCGTACCGCCACAAGTGACGGTCTCGGTCCGCGCGCCTTCGGGGATGCAGATCTCGGTGATCGGCAAGGTCCATTCGCCGGGCACCTTCTCGCCCACTCGCTATCTGACCGTGCTCGATGCGCTGGCGCTTTCGGGCGGGCCGACCGATTTCGCCGATGTCGGCGGCATCGTGGTGCTGCGCAACGTCAACGGGCGGCTGACCACGCTCAAGGCCAAGCTCGGCGGTATCCTGAAGGGCAAGGTGGGGGATGGCGATCTCGCCGATATCCCGATGCTTCAGGCCGGCGATACGGTAATCGTTCCTTGAGGAACCGCACGTCGCTGGCTCTGGCGATCGCCGGGGCAAGCGTGATGTCGAGCGCCGCAAGCGCCGCCACCACCACCTTCGGCGGCGTCGTCACCGCGCGCGCCGGCTACGGCAAGAATCCGAACTTTCAGTTCGGCGACGACAGCAGCGGTGCGCTGTTCGGCGGTACGCTTTCGGCGACACTGGCCCGGCTGACCGCAAAGGGCCGCACCGCGCTGACCGGCACCGCCGATCTGGCACAGGCGACCGGTGGGAGCGGCCGTACAGAAAACTATCTGGTACAGCTCAGCCACGCCCAGCAATTCACCCCCAAATTCTCACTGTCGGGGGATATTGCCTATGACGACAGCACCAACCCTTCCGCCAATTACAGCACCGAGAGCCGTGATCTGGTGCCCATCGGCGATGCTCTGACGATCGGCACGCATACCCGCCAGATCTCCGGCGACATCAACGCCGCCTATCAGCTGGATTCGAAGGACTTATTCCAGGGTGGGCTCGATTTCGCGCACACCACCTATGCCAGCGGGATCGGCAGTACCTACACGCAATATGGCGGCAGCCTCGGCTATCTTCGCACGATCAGCGCGGCGACGCGGATCGGCTTCCAGCTTTCCGCGCTGCACGTCGCTTCGGACAATTTTCCGGGCAGCTCCTCCTTCACAGGCGGCCTGGCGCTGACGCAGAAGATCGGTCCACGCTGGACCTTTCAGGGCGGGGTCAACGGTGTGCTGCAGAAGCAGGGCGGCGCCAGCTTCAAGACGATCGGCTTCAATGGATCGTTGTGCGGCGATTATCCGCGCTACACGATCTGTGTGCTCGGCTCCCGCCAGAGCGCGGCCAGCGGGATCGGTGGCCTGCGCATCGATACGCAGGGCGGCGCACGGTTGAGCTATAAGCTTTCCGCGGTGAGTACGCTCAGCGGTACGCTGACCTATGACATTTCGAATTCCAACAATCCGCTGCTGCCCACCCAGCGGTATATCGATGGCGCGGTGACCTATGCGCGCACCATCACGCAGCGGCTGAGCGCGGGTGTTTCCGGCCGGTATCAGCGGCGGACAAGCGATTCGGTGAATGTCTTCACGGGCGGCCGTACGGTCAGCTATGTTGGCACCGTCAACGTGAGTTACGCTTTCGGAAGGACGTCCTGATGGCCAGCACACCCTATGGGCAAATGGAGGAGACCGGTGGCAGCAACGTGCTGGCGGCCCTCCCGACGATCCTGTGGCAGCGCCGCTGGATCATCATCGTCCCCGCGCTGCTGGCGGGCACGGGTGGTACGATCGCGGCTTTCACGATTCCCAAGGTCTATGAATCGAGCGCGACCGTCCTGATCGAATCGCAGCAGTTGGCGACCGACGATGCGACCACGATCAACGATCTGATCGACGAGCGCATCGCGCGCGCCAAGGAGCGTGTTCTCAGCCGCCAGATGCTGATCCAGCTGATCCGCGCCAACAATCTCTATCCGGAAGAGCAGCAATCGGGCGCCCCCTTTTCCACCATCGTCGACGATATGCGCGATGCGACCGTGATCACCGGCGTCGCGTCCGAAACATCGGGCCAGCGCGCGCTGATGGGGCAGCAGCAGACGATCGCGCTGCGCATCGCCTTCGATTATGCCGATCCTATAAAGGCGCAGGCGGTGACGCAGCAGTTCGTGAACCGCTTCCTGGAGGTCGACGCCAGCGCGCAGCAGAGCAAGGCGACCGGTGCCGCCGTCAGCCTGGAACAGCAGGCCGCGGATCTACGCAACCAGATCCAGGCGATCGAGGATAAGGTCACCAAGATCAAGCAGGAGAATGGCGCAGTGCTCGCCATGTCCGCGGTCAGCACGGGCAATCCGCTGGCCGATGCATCGCGCATCGATGCCGATATCGCCAATCTGAATTCGGAGAATACCAAGCTCCAGGCGCAGTTGGGCGCAGGCGGCGGCGATGCCCAGGTGGCCCAGGCCGAGGCCAATTACCGCGCGCTGCGCTCGCGGTTGTCTGATACCCATCCCGATGTGATCGCCGCCAAGGCTGCGCTGGAGGCGATCAAGGCAGCGTCGGCGGGCGGCGGTAACGGCGCGGATTCGTTGGTCAAGGCGCAGATCGCCGCCAATCGTTCGCAGATCGCCTCGCTGCAGAGCGCCAAGGGCATGATGATATCGCAATCGGCGCAGGCCCGTGACGCACAGGCGCGTGGGCCGGCGATTGCTGCGGAGGTCGATCAGCTCGAAAAGCAGGCCGATGTGCTGCGCGATCAATATCGCCAGATCAATTCCAAATCCTCCAACGCGCAATTGTCGGCGAAGATGGAGACCGAGCAAAAGGGCGAACGCCTGACGCTCGCCGATCCGCCCGTCGTTCCCGATACGCCGATAAAGCCCAACAAGAAGATCTTGGTCGGCGGCGGCTTTGCGGCGGGGCTCGGTTTCGGGCTTGCGCTTGCCCTGTTGTTTGAGCTGCTTTTACGCCCGATCCGCGGCGCGGACGCGGTGAAGAATGCGACCGGTGCGGCGCCGCTCGCGATCATTCCCGATTATGGCCGTAAGGCGAGCTTCCTGATCCGCTGGCTCGAAAGGCGCAACCGCGCCCGAGCGGGTATCGGCGGCTGATCGATCAAAATGGAATAGAAGAATGATATCGCCTTCCACGCCTGAAACGGCCGCGCCGCTGTACGATCTCGACGGAGATCTGCAGCGTTACATCGTGTCGACCGAAGGGCTGGCCGATCAACGCATCTTCGGCTTCAACAGCGCGGATTCGCGTGGCCGTCCGTTCAAGATGCTGCGCACCCCGATCGCCAAGCTGGTGCTGGAAAAAGGTGTGCGGATCATCGGCATCACGTCCGCTGCGCCGCATGTCGGCAAGACGTTCGTCACCGCCAATCTCGGCGCGGCCCTGTCGCGGATCGCCGAGCTCGATGTCTGCCTGATCGATCTCGATCTCCATCGCCCGGCGCTCGGGCCGCGGTTCGGCATGGAGGATATGGACGGCATCCACGATTACCTGACCGGCGATGTTTCCGATATCCGCACGATCGCCCACCGCGTGAATGACGAGCGGCTGGTGATCATTCCGGGCTTCCGCCGCGATGTCGCGACGGGTGAGCTCCTGACCAATGCGCGCGGCGAGGCGATGTTCGCGGGGATGCGCGCAATGCCCAAATCCACGGTGGTGCTGGTCGACATGCCGCCGATCTTCGCCGACGATGATGCCCAGATCATCGGCGCCCAGCTCGACGGCTTCCTGCTGATCGTCGAGGACGGCAAAAGCACCAAGAAGCAGGCCGAGGACACGATCCGCATCCTTCAGCCGACGCCGCTGATCGGCACGGTGCTCAATCGCTACCGCTACAACCTGTTCAACGATGAATATGGCTATGGCCGGAGTTATGGATACGGCGCTTATTATTGAGCGCGTTCCGGATCCCCTCCCAGCAAGGGAGGGGAGCTAAGCAATTCCTGTCCGTCGCGCGTCATTTCCTGCCACCGCCTCCCCATCCAGGATGGGGAGATCATAGCAGGCCGTGCCGATCAGCCCGCGGGTTTGGCGGCAGGCGCGGGGGCGCCGGCTTTGCCCTGATCTGGCGGGCCGAAGCCGCTCTGATAGGTTATCTTGGCGCCGGATTTGAGCGCATTAAGCTGATCCTGGAGCAGCGAAGCGAACTTCTGCTGGCGCCAGGCGCGTGTTGCGGTCTGCCTGGCGGCGGTAGGATCGGGCTGTACGGCCTGGCGCGCGATGATCACGTTGGCGGTCACTACGCCGGGCTGCGGGATCACGAACGGCTCGCTGGCGGGCAGCTTGTTGATCTGATCGAGCACGGCGGGCGGCACCTGCGCGGTATCGAGATTGGCCTTGCCCCGCTTAAATTGAATGCCGAGCGTCGTCAGGCGTGCAGCGACGGCATCGAGCGAATGATCCTGCGCCAGCGCCTCGAGCGGCTTGGGATTGGCGGGCGGGGTGAAGCGGATCTGATCGAGCTCCAGCACCTCGCGCTTGGCATAGGCATTGGGGTGATCGGCCATGAACTTGTCGAGCTCGGCCTGGGTGGGCACGGGCACCGACGAAAGCTGCTGTTTGGCGTAGGTCTGCGCGAGCAACAGCTCGTCCATCCGCCGCTTTTGGGCGAGGAATTCCGGCGTCTTGTCGAGCTTTTTGTCTTCGGCGGCGCCGACCAGCAGTTTACGATCGATGATCCGCTGCAGCAGCGCGCGCTGCACCACCTGCTTATCCGCATCGGCCGGGAAGGACGTGCCGGTCAGCTCGGTATTGATCTCCTGCAGCGTCACTTCCTGGCCGTTGACGGTTGCCGCCACCTGACCCGATGGGCCTTTCTTGTGGCATCCGGCCAACAGCGCCGTTCCCGCCATAAGGATCGCGATCGCGCCCTTGCTCTTCATTCAATCCAGCTCCTGCCCACTCATTTCGAAATCGCTATCCTAAAGGCGCGCCAATTGCCAATCGATTGTCGTTGCCGCGGCGCATTCATGCATAAGCCGGACCGACGAGCTTGCGCCGCCCATCGCGACCCGCATCGGCCAGCAAATCGCGGCAGAACCGCTCGAGCGCGCGCGTCGCATAGGCTTCGTCGGTATGGATCGTCGACACCCGCAGAAGCAAGCCATCGGGGATCTCGCCGACCAGATTGTTGCGCATGATCGCCAGCCGCTGCTGCGTCCAGCTGGTTGGCAGTACATCGCCGATCCGCGTCCAGTAGAGCACCTGTTCGGTCCGCGTGTCCGATGTCGCAGTGAAAAAGCGCGCGGGCAGCGCATCGCCTGGGCGCACGGTGAGCGGATGCAGCCTTGTATCGGTGAGGCGGAAGCCACTGGCCGGATAACAGATCTCGGGCCGATGGACCTGCAGCGCGCCGCCCTGGCTGCTGCCGTAGGCCGCCACCAGCATGATCGGCAGTTCATTATCGGCGACATAGGATCGGCTGATCTGCTGATCGTAGAGCAATTTGGCGAGTGCATCCGGCGGTGGCAGGACGATCCCCGAGGCGGGTTCATAATGCCACGGCCCGATCTTGAGCGGCACGACCTTTTCCAAGCCGCCCGGCGCGATGCTGGCGATACGGTGGCGCGGCGCGCGCGCCCAGGAGAGCCCGGCGGTGGCGGCCATTGCGCCGCCGATCAGCAGATCGCGGCGCGATGGCCGGCCGAGCTTGGGCAGATCGGTGCTCATCCCTGGCCCGCCCGGGCAAGGCGGCGGCGGAGCGGCGCGATGATCATGTCGATCCCGAAGATGCCGAGCAGCGCGATCGCGAACATCGTCATGCCCGCGAAGCCGTGGAGGAAGCCCTGTGCCACCGGATCGCCGAAATAATATGTGATCAGGATCAGAACCAGCACGCGCACGAAATTGGCCAGCACCGCAACCGGCACGATCGCCAGCATCAGCAGCATCGCATAGCGCCAGTTCGCGTTGTGCCGCATATAGACATAGAACAGCCCGATCGCCGAAAGGCTGATGATCGAATTGAGCCCCGAGCAGGCGGCGGCGACCAGGATATCATATTGATCGACGGTGATGATCACGCCGGTGCGCGCGATCGGAAAGCCGAAGGCATCGAGCAGCGCGACCGCAGCGCGGCTGATGCCGAGCTTCAGCGGCTGCGTCACCGCCGCCACCACCGAATCCGGCGGCGGGAACAGGAAGAAGAAATAGAGGATCGGAAACCAGATCAGCCGCATCGCACGCATGCCGAGGTAGACATAAGCGACATCGATCAGCACCGCATACAGCGCATAGCCTTCGATTTCAGGCGTGCCGCTGATCCGTCCGAGCGCGTAGACGATCAGGAACAGCAGCAGCAGCGGCAGCGCGATCGCCAGGCTGCCCGGCGCGATGGCGGGCGTGAATATCTTGCGCATGCGCAGCACCAGCCACAGGCCGGTGGCGAGCACCACGGGGCCGTGCGCGCCCTGCTCGGTGGACCAGCTATCCTGCGCGACCATCACCATCGTCGGCACGATCAGCGCCAGCGCACCGAGCAGCAGCAGCCAGTGCCGCTCCACGATCGCGTGCCGCCAATCGGGCGGCAGCAGATCGGCGCGGGCATGCGCCTCGGCTTCTTTGCTGGGATAAGTGGGTGTCGAGGACATCGTCGGGCGCTTTAGTCGCCTGAACGATGGCGGCAATGGGTTTCGATCCGCTTAACACGGCTCATGGTGCAGGCTTCGCCGCGGCGCGGGGCTGCTGATCGCCGGGCAGTTGGTGGATGAAGTCGACCACCGCCCGCATCTTGGGCGCGTCGGACAGCGGCTGGCCGGTATAATCCAGATGTCCCCAGAAGCCGTTACCGATACCTTGATACAGCACGAGCGTACCGCCGATCTCCTTTTGCCAGCGGCGCAGAAAGCTCATGTAGAGATCGTAAAGGCGCGGATCGTGGAGCAGATCCGTCATATCCTTGGTCATCGCCGGATCGAAGGCGTTGAAGCCCGGGCCGCCTTCGTAGGCGATCACCGGCAGGCCGTATTTGGCCGCCATCACCTTATTGTCGTGGGCGTCGCGCAGCACCTTGTCGATATAGCTGGGCGCTTTGGCAAGCGTCGCATCGATCCGTGCCTTGCCGGTGCCGGGAATATCGTTCGGGACATCTCCCCAATAAGGCGCGATCGCCAGCGCATCGACATATTTCCAGCTATCCTTGTGCCCCAGCCGCTGATCGCCGCGCTGCGCCCAGAGCTGTGACGCCATCACGCGGACGATGCGCTTTTCCTGGCCCTTGTAGACATCCCCCCAGATCATCATCAGCGCGCGAACGCGATCGGCATAATAATAATCGTTGGCCTTATCGTCGGTGACGCCCGGATAGAGCATCTCGCCCTTGGCCGTGGCATCCTTGCTCTGCGTGAAAGAGTCGTTCCACACCTCGTTCGAAAGCTCGACATAGGCCTTGAGGCCGGGATCGAGATGATCGCGGACGTAGGTAGCGAAATTGCGGTAATACTCCTCGTCCGCATCCCAGGGCAGGGTGAACCAGGGATCGGAATGGAGCTGATTGGCGAGCTCCACCATATGTTCGAGCGCGACGCCGTTATCGATCTGGTTGAGCGATTGCGGGGTCGGGCGGATTGCCCAGGTCTGGTGGGGCTGGTTGTTCGTACGCATCCAATCCATGAATCGGATGACGCGGAACGGCCGCATGTCGGCGAGATAATCGGATCGGAACATCGCGTCCGCCGCCACGTCGGGATAGCGGCAGGCGAGATTGGTAAGCGCAGCGCCATTTTTCTCGGCCGTGAGATTCACCTGCAGCACCTGTTTGTCCAGCTCATGGCCGACGATGGTGAATTTAGTGCCCGACTGCGACACCTCGCTGCCTAGGACGCCCTCTACCCGCCAGCCCGGTGAGATTGTGCAGCGGTACGTTCCGCGCACGAACGGCGTGGTGCCGTCGTGAATCTTGAACAGCAAGGTGGTGCCGGCGGGTGTGTCGATCGGATGGCCGCCATCGTCGCGGCTGATCTTGGGCAACTCGGCAAGCGGCACATTGTTAACGAAGGGCGCCCCATGGCTCTTCACCGGATCGGCGAATGCGTCTTCGCTGTTGTAATAGGCTACCAAGCCGAGGTTCATGCCAACGATCGTCGGCGGCACGATGGCAGGATCGATCCCGTGCGTCGGGCGGGTCTGCGCCTCGGCATCGGCCCAGCCGAGCCGGTGGCGGACGATCGGCGCCGCCGCCAGCGCCAGCACGATCAGCCCGGTGGCAACGCTTCCGATCTTCATAGCCCTGCCCATCGTTTATCCCCTCGGAAGCCCGTCATGCCCGCGATTGGCTTTGCGATGCAATCCGATAAGCAAAAGCCACATCTCGCCAGCCACGTGTACGGCAGCTAAGCAATGGGATGGCCCTTTAGGAAAGGGCGCGAAGGAAAAAGCGGCAATGGCGGTTCTGGATCTGAAGCAGGCTGGTGGCTATTATCATTTCGATCGCGCGCAGTGCGTGGCTGAGGGCGAGAAGCGCGCTCAGCAATATCAGAACGCCGCGCCCTTTCCTCACATCCAGATGGACGATTTCCTCGATCGCGATTTCCTCAAGCGCCTGATCGCCGAATTCCCCGATCGCGATGGCCGCACTTATTTCGATCGCCCGCAGGAGCGGCTGAAATATCAATTTGATCCCAACACCGTCGATAGCCCGCTGGTCCGCAATTTGCTCGCCGAACTCAATGCCGAGCCGTTCCTTGCCTTCCTGAGTGCGATGACCGGGATCGAGGGGCTGATCTCCGATCCTTATTACGACGGCGGCGGCCTGCATGAGACGATGTCCGGCGGTCACCTCAGCATCCACGCCGACTTCAACCGTCACGGCCAGATGAACGTCGAGCGGCGGCTCAACCTGCTGATCTATCTTAACGACGATTGGGACGAGAGCTTCGGCGGCGAGCTGGAGCTGTGGGACAAGAAGATGCGGGCCTCGGCGGTGTCGGTCGCGCCCATCCTGGCGCGCGCGGTGGTGTTCAGCACCACGCTGCAGAGCTTCCATGGCCAGCCCAACCCCCTGAGCTGCCCGCCCGATCGTTCGCGCCGATCGATCGCAACCTATTATTACACCGCCTTCGCCGCGAAGGACGATGCGCCGACGCGGACCACCACCTTCAAGCAGCGTCCCGGTTCGGAGGACAAGCGCGACTGGTCGGTGAACTATCTCCACTTCGTCGAGGATTGGGTGCCGCCCAAGCTGCAGAAGCTGGCGCGGCGGATCGTCTATCGTTGAAGGCGCACCCCCCGGTCCCCATCTTGTCTCCCGATAGGAGATCATAATGGCGGATGAAGTTGCGACGGTGGCGGGCGGCTGTTTCTGGTGCGTCGAGGCAGTGTTTCAGGATATCGCCGGCGTGAAGTCGGTCGAGAGCGGCTATATCGGCGGTGAGGTGGTGAACCCAACCTACAAGCAGGTGTGCGGTGGCAATACCGGCCATGCCGAGGCGCTGCGCATCACCTATGACGCGGACGTGCTGAGCTACGGCGATCTGCTCGATATCTTCTTCCACACCCACGATCCGACCCAGCTCAACCGCCAGGGCAACGACATCGGCACCCAATATCGCTCGGCGATCTTCCCCAACTCGCCCGAACAGGAGGCCGAGGCCAAGGCCGCCAAGGCGCGCAACCAGCCGGATTGGGACAAGCCGATCGTCACCACGATCGAGCCCGACGACGTCTGGTATCCGGCCGAAGACTATCACCAGGGCTATTGGAACGGCGAAGGCCAGCGCAATCCCTATTGTCTCGCGGTGATCCCGCCCAAGCTCGCCAAGCTGCGCAAGAGCTATCAGGCGCGGCTGAAGGATGTCGCGGCGAGCTGAGCTTTATCCGTCATGCCGGACTTGTTCCGGCATCCACCCATCCGCAGGTGCTGAGCATGCGGTGGGGTGGACCTCGGAACAAGTCCGGCATGACGAAACTCTAACTTGGTACCGCGGCCCGCGCCAAACGATCGTTGATCGCAATGCCGAGGCTCGTGTTGGGGATGGGGGCTACTGCAATCCCTTTTCGTCCTGATCCATCTGCCTCGTGAAGCGCATCAAACAGGTTCGCCGCCGCTTCGATAAGGTCGCCCGTGGCCGAGAGCGTGCGATCGCCGGCCACCGCACCGAAGCCGATCAGCCACTCGTCAGCCCGCACGGTCTTGGCATTTAGGCGCAAGGGCAGAGCAGGGGCATAATGGCTGGCGAGTTGGCCCGGCGCTTCGATCTTGCCGCTGTCGGTCTCGATGAAGGGCACACCCGCCAGCGCCGCCAGTTCCTCGGCGCCAAGCTTGCCGGGGCGCAATAGCCGTAAGCCCGCCGCATCCACCGCGACGATCGTCGATTCCAGCCCCACCGCCGTCCGCCCGCCGTCGATCACCAGCGGGATACGCTCGCCGAGCGATTTCACGACATGCGCGGCGCGCGTCGGGCTGATCGATCCGCTGGCGTTGGCGGACGGGGCGGCGAGGGGGCGGCCGGTCACCTTGAGCAAGGCCTGCATCGCCGGATGCGCAGGCACGCGGATCGCAACGGTGGCAAGGCCCGCGGTTGCAAGGGCGGCGATCGGTGCGCCGGGTTTCAGGGGAGCGACGAGGGTGAGTGGACCGGGCCAGAACGCGCGGGCGAGGCGGAGCGCGGGCTCGGGAAAATCGGCGAGCTGCTCGGCCGCCGCAAGATCGGAAACGTGGACGATCAGCGGGTTGAAGGACGGGCGGCCCTTGGCGGTATAGATCGCGGCGACGGCCTGCGCATTGGTGGCATCGGCGGCGAGGCCGTAGACCGTCTCGGTGGGCACCGCGACGGGCTGGCCGGCGCGGATCAGATCGGCGGCGCGGGCGATCGCTTCATCGGTGAAAGGCAGGACTTCGGTAAGCATTGCGGGCCCGCTATCACAATCTCACCCGTTTGCCCTGAGCCTGTCGAAGGGCTGCTCTTCCTTTTAAAGGTGGAAAAGAAGGACAATGCTTCGACAAGCTCAGCACGAACGGGGTTGAGTTAGGCGTCGGCGCGGTCGATCAATTCTTCCAGCTCAAGCCCCAGTCGGCGGATGCGCGCGCTGATCTCGGGCCATTCGAGGCTGAGGAATTCGGCGCGCGCACTGGCCTTGAGCCGCGCCGCCGCGCCTGGCGCGACGAACATGCCGACGCCGCGGCGCACGGTAACGAGGCCGTCTTCCTGGAAGCTCTGATAGGCCTTGGCTACGGTCAGCGGATTGGCACCGCGCTCAGCCGCAAAGGCGCGAACCGATGGCAGCGCCGCGCCTTCCCCGATCTGGCCATCGAGGATCATCGCGACGATCTCGTCGCGCAGGCGAAGGTAAACGGGGCGATCGAGGCTCGGCATGCGTGATGCTGTGCTAACACAGCATGGCGCGCCTCGCAACTAGGTGAGAGATGCTGACCGATGTGCGGAATGAATCCTCCCCCGCTAGGGAGAGGTGGCGCCGAAGGCGTCGGAGGGGACGGGCGGCGAAATTTTGAGGACATCGGGTCCTCCTGCTCCGTCAGCTGCGCTGACACCTCCCCCTGGCGGGCGAGGATTTAGGGTTAGACCAGGCCGCGCCACACCCCGATCACGTCGCTCGGCTCAGGCCTCGGCCGCTCGTCCTGCGGTCGGCTGGGTATGCCCAAAAAGATAAAGCCCGCGATGCGGTCGTCCGGCCCGCCACCGAACGCCTGGCACACCATCGGCGAGTAAGACGCCCAGCCGGTCAGCCAGCCGCCGACGAAGCCTTCGGCGTGCGCCGCGATCAGCAGGTTCATGCAGGCGGCGCCTACCGAAAGCTCCTGCTCCCACACCGGGATCTTGCTCGGCCGGACCGGGCAGGACAGCGCGACGACCAGGGCCGGGGCCTGGTGCGCGAATTGTTCGATCACCTCGTAGGGCGTTTCGCGGATCGTGCCGGTCTGCTCCTCCAGCGCATTGTGCAGGAGCTTGGCGAAATCGGCGCGCTTGTCGCCTGGCACCACCACGAAGCGCCACGGCGCCAGCTTGCCATGATCGGGCACGCGGATCGCTGCGGCGAGGATGCGTTCCATCTGATCGGGCGAGGGGCCGGGCGCGATCATGTCGCGCGGCTTGCCCGATCGGCGGGTGGCAAGCAGCGATTGGGTGGAGGTGCGGTCGTTGAACATGGAAGGAGCGGTATCAGGCAGGGGCGTCCGGCAAAAGCCCCTCTCCTTCAGGGGAGGGGTTGGGGTGGGGGCGAGCGAAGCGAGCCTCAGGCCTCGCCGCAAAAAGCGGCGGCGGGGGCATCGAGCCCCCGCCATCGCTACCCCACCCCTAACCCCTCCCCTGAAGGGGAGGGGCTTGAAACGAGAGAGAAGCGCCGTAGGCTCTCCGCTTCTCTTCGAGGCGCCCAGCTTTTGTCCGATACCGCGATCGATCCCAATGGCCCCAATCCCCCCGCCACCTTCCTTGGCCACCCGCGCGGGCTGTTCCTGGTCTTCATGGTCGAGATGTGGGAACGCTTCTCCTATTACGGCATGCGGGGGCTGCTGGTCTTCTATCTGACCAAGCATTTCCTGTTCGCGGACAAGGCCGCCAGCCTCACCTACGGCGCCTACACATCGATGGTGTTCCTGACGCCAGTGGCGGGCGGCTGGATCGCCGATCGCTGGCTCGGCGGGCGCAAATCGGTGCTGTTCGGCGCGACGATGATCGCTTGCGGGCACGGCCTGCTGGCGATCGAGGGGGCGATCGGCGGCACAAGCGCGGGGGCGCTCGATCTCTTCTATTTCGGGCTGGGATCGGTGATCGTCGGCACGGGCTTCGTGAAGGCCAATATCTCCTCGATCGTCGGCACGCTCTACCCGCGCGACGATCGGCGGCGCGATCCGGCCTATACCATTTTCTATATGGGCGTGAACCTCGGCGGCTTTCTCGGCGCACTGGTCTGCGGCTGGCTGGGGGAGCGGGTCGGCTGGACGTGGGGGTTCGGCGCGGCGGGGCTGGGCATGGTCGCGGGGCTCATCCTGTTCGCCTCGCAGCGGCACCTGCTGCTCGGGCGATCGGAGCCGCCCAATCCGGGCTGGCTGCGCGAGCGCCCGGCGGGTCTGCCGCGCGAGGCGTGGATTTATACGGGGGGCGTGGCCAGCGTCGCGCTGGCGTGGCTGCTCGTCCAGAATCAGGCGCTGGTCGGCACGCTACTGGCGGTCGCTGGGCCGCCGCTGGTCGCTTACATCCTGTGGTTTGCGATCCGCACCTTGCCGCCGGTGGAGCGCGACCGGATCTTCGCGGCGGTGGCGCTGATCCTCGGATCGATCGTCTTCTGGGCCTTCTTCGAGCAGGCCGGCTCGTCGATCAATCTCTACACCGATCGCAACGTCGATCGCACTTTGTTCGGCTGGAATGTGCCGGCGAGCATGTTTCAGTCGATCAACAGCTTCTGGATCATCGCGATGGCGCCGGTGCTGGCGGGGATCTGGACGTGGCTGGGGAGGAAGGGCTGGGAGCCTTCGGCGCCGGCCAAGTTCGGCCTGGGTATGATCCAGCTCGGGCTCGGCTTCCTGGTTCTGGTGTGGGGCGCGCGGGCCAATCCGGGCGTGCTGACGCCTTCGATCTATATCGTCCTGCTCTACCTGCTGCATTCCACGGGTGAGCTTAGCCTCTCGCCGGTCGGCCTCTCGGCGATGACCAAGCTGGCGCTGCCGCAGATGTTCGGCCTGCTGATGGGCACTTGGTTCTTCGCGACGGCCACGGGCGAATATCTCGCGGGGGTGATCGCGGCGCTGACCGGGGGCGTGCATAATGACGGCGGCGCGGCGACGATCACCATCTATTCCCGCGTCGGCTGGCTGGCGATCGGGGTCGGCGTGTTGTTCATCATCGTGGCGCCCTGGTTCAAGCGGCTGATGCATCTCGACACGCTGCGCGAGCCCGCGCATGATCTCGCCGGAAAAGAGGGGGTGGCTCAGCCGGACGCGGCGGGCGCGCATATCGACAGGGAGCTCAAATGATCCGGTCCTTCACGATCCTTGTGAGCGCGCTGGCGCTCGCCGCCTGCGCCACCGCGCCGGCCGCCAAACCCCAATCCAGCGCCAGCAGCGCGCCGCGCGCGCCGTTGCCCTGGACCACCGATCCCTATCCCTCGACCTATCACGCCTATCCGGGCGTGCCGACCTTGGTCACCAACGTCACCATCCTCGATGGCGAGGGCGGGCGGATCGAGGGCGGATCGGTGCTGTTCGCGGATGGCAGGATCGTCGCAGTAGGCAAGAGCCTGAGCGCGCCCACCGGGGCGACGGTGATCGACGGCACGGGCAAATGGGTGACGCCCGGCGTGATCGATATCCACAGCCATTTGGGCGATTATCCCAGCCCGCAGGTGCAGGCCAACAGCGACGGCAACGAGGCGACGTCGCCGACCACGCCTGAGGTCTGGGCGGAACATAGCGTCTGGCCGCAGGATCCGGGCTTCAGCCGCGCGCTCGCCAATGGCGGTGTCACCACGCTGCAGATCCTGCCCGGATCGGCCAACCTTATGGGCGGGCGATCGGTGGTGCTCAAGAACGTCTACGCCCGCACCGCGCAGGGCATGAAATTCCCCGGCGCGATGTACGGCCTCAAGATGGCGTGCGGCGAGAATCCCAAGCGCGTTTATGGATCGAAGGGGCGGGAACCCTCGACGCGGATGGGCAATATCGCGGTCGATCGCATGACCTGGGCCAAGGCTGCCGAATATCGCCGCCGCTGGGACAAATATGAGCGCGACGGCGGCGAATTGCCCGACCGCGACATCGCGATGGATACGCTGGCGGGCGTGCTCGATGGCAAGATCCTCGTCCAGAACCATTGCTACCGCGCCGACGAGATGCAGAACGTGATCGATATGTCGAACGAGTTCGGCTACCATGTCTCCGCCTTCCACCACGCGGTCGAGGCCTACAAGATCGCCGATATCCTCAAGCAGAATGGAATCTGCGCCGCCGTCTGGGCCGATTGGTATGGCTTCAAGATGGAAAGCTACGACGGCATCGCCGAAAATCTCGCTTTGCTCCAAAATGCCGGCACCTGCGCGATGATCCATTCGGACGATCAGAACGGCATCCAGCGGCTCAACCAGGAAGTCGCCAAGGCGCGCGCCGCCGGGCGGCGGATGGGGATCGACATTCCCGACGAAATCGCGGTCCAGTGGATGACGCTCAATCCCGCCAAGGCGCTGCACATCGATGACCGCACGGGCAGTTTGAAGCCCGGCAAGATGGCTGACGTCGTGCTGTGGAACGGATATCCGTTCAGCGTCTACACGCGGCCGCAGATGGTGTGGGTGGATGGCGCTTTGCTCTACGACAGCAACGATCCGAAGAAGCGGCCGGTGAGCGATTTCGAGCTTGGCCAGCCCGGCGAAGGAGATGTGAAGTGAGGGCGCGCAAGATCCTCCCCTGTAAGGGGAGGGGGACCATGCCGAGCATGGTGGAGGGGTATCCCGCTGTCGATAGGGCGACACCCCTCCGTCGCGCTTCGCGCGCCACCTCCCCTTCCAGGGGAGGATTGATTGCGATCGCTGCCGTTCTCGTCGCCGCACCGCTTCCCGCCGCGACGATCGCCTTTACCGGCGGCACGGTAGCACTGGGCGACGGCTCCGCGCCGATCGCCAATGGCACGGTGGTGATCGCCAATGGCCGCGTCGTCTCCGCTGGGGCCAACGCTGCCGTTCCGGCGGGCGCGCAGGTGGTGGACGTCCACGGCAAATGGGTGACCCCCGGCCTGATCGGTGCTTTGACATCGATCGGCATCCAAGACGTCGAGGGCGTGTCCGAGACAAACGACACGCGCAGCAAGAATTCGCCCTTCTCTGCCGCGATCGACGTATCCGACGCGATCGACATGACCAGCCAGACGATCGGGGTCGAGCGTTCGGGCGGGGTCGTCCGCGCTTTCACGGCGGCCGACGCATCCAACACCATCTTCGGCGGGCAGGGGGCGTTCGTCAGCCTCGCCTCGATGGCCGAGCCGGTGATCAAGGCGCGGCTGTTCCAATATGCCGAGCTGGGCGAGGACAGCATGCGCTCCGGCGGCGGCACCCGGCCCGCGGCACATGCCCTGCTGCGCGCCGCGCTGGCGGCGGCGAAGAATCCGGCGCTCGCCTCCGATCTCTCCAAGGATGCTTTGATCACCCGTGCCGACGCCGCTGCTTTGCTGCCGGTGGTGGAGGGCCGTATGCCGCTGCTCGTCCATGTCGAGCGGGCGAGCGACATCCGCCAGGTTCTGCGCCTCAAGCAGGACTATCCTGCCTTGAAGCTGGTGCTGGTCGGCGTCACCGAAGGCTGGATGGTCGCGCCCGCGATCGCCGCCGCGCATGTGCCGGTGATCGCCGCCGCGCTCGTGGATCTACCTGAAAGTTTCGAGAGTCTCGCCGCGACGCAATCCAATGTCGGCCGGATGATCAAGGCCGGGGTGCAGGTCGCGCTGTCGACGATCGACGTCACCGGCGGCGGCCCGCAGCAGCGCAACCTCACCCAGTTCGCCGGCAATCTCGTGGCGTTGACCAAGGTGCCGGGGGCGAGCGGGCTCGATTGGGGAACGGCGTTCGCGACGATCACCTCGAAGCCCGCGGCGGTGATGGGCCTGCCCGATTACGGCACGCTCAAGCCCGGCGCGCATGCCGATGTCGTGGTGTGGGACGGCGATCCGCTGGAGCTGAGCTCGGCGCCGGTGGCGATGTTCATCGATGGCGTTCAGCAGCCGATCACCAGCCGCCAGACGCGGCTGCGGGATCGCTATGCGCATCCGGGGGAAGGGGCGCTGCCCAAGGCTTACGAGCGGTGACTAATATCCTCCCCTGCAAGGGGAGGGGGACCATGCGCAGCATGGTGGAGGGGTGTTCTCGCTATCCAAAAGGTGACACCCCTCCGTCATCGCTGACGCGATGCCACCTCCCCTTGCAGGGGAGGATAGGGCTTCACCAAATCCGCGTGCGCTTGTCGGGGGCGATGTAATATTTCTGGCCGGGCGTGACGTCGAACGCCTGATACCAGGCATCGATGTTGCGCTCCGGCCCGATCGCGCGGAATTTGCTCGGGGTGTGCGGATCGGAGGCCATCTGGCTGCGCAGCGCATCGGCATTGGCCTTCTCGCGATTCTCCTGCGCGTGCGCCATGAAGAAACGCTGATCGCCGGTGAAGCCGTCCAGCATCGGCGCGGGCTTGCCGCCGAGCGAGCGGTGATAGGCGTCGAGCGCCACCAGCAGCCCGGCCATATCGGCGATATTCTCGCCCATCGTCAGCTTGCCGTTGACGTGCATGCCGGGGACGGGCTCGTAACTATCGTATTGCGCGCCGAAGCCTGCGGCCTGCGCTTCGAATCGCTTGGCGTCCTCGGGCGTCCACCAGTCGCGCAACGCGCCGGTCGCATCGATCTTGCGGCCCTGATCGTCGAAGCCGTGGCTGATCTCATGCCCGATCACCGCGCCGATCGCGCCATAGTTCACTGCCGGATCGGCCGCGGGGTTGAATGACGGTGGCTGCAGATAGCCCGCCGGGAAGACGATCACATTCTCCAGCCCGTTATTGTAGGCGTTCACCGTCTGCGGGGTCATGCCCCATTTCTGGTGATCGACGGGCTTGCCGAGATCATCGGCATGGTAGGCGAATTCGAAGGCCTGGCTGCGCTGGACGTTGCCGTAGAGATCGTTCGGATCGATCCTGAGCGCGGCATAGCTGCGCCACTTGTCCGGATAGCCCACCATCACGCGCATCCGGCTGAGCTTCTCAAGCGCGTGGGTCTTGGTGGCGGGGCTCATCCAGGTCAGCCCCTCGATGCGATCGTGCATCGCCGCCTTCAGATTGGCGATCATCGATACCATCTCTGCCTTGGCGGCTGGCGTGAAATAGCGTTCGACATAGGTCTTGCCGACCAGTTCGCCGAGCGAGCCATCGACGAGCTGGACGCCACGCTTCCAGCGCGGGCGCTGCTGGCTGACGCCGCTCAGCGTGCGCGTGAAGGCGAAGCGGCTATCGACGAAACGCTTGGACAGATAAGGCGAAGCATCGTGGGCGACGTGGAAGGCTTCCCAGGCCTGCAGCGTCGCCAGCGGGGTTTCGGCGTAGAGCGCCGCCAGCGCCTTGATCGCGGTTTTCTCGCCAACGATGATCGTGCCGGGATGCGTGAAGGTCGCCGCGTCGAGGTAGGTCTTCCAGGGGACGCCCGGCGCATAGGCCTCGATCTCGGGTAGCGTCATTGGGTTGACGACCTTGACGATGTCGCGCCGATCCTGGGCGCTCCAGCTCACCTGCGCGACCTTGGTCTCGAACGCGAGCACGGCATCGGCCGACCCCTTGGGATCGGGATAGCCGATCATCCCGAACAGCCGCTCGACATACGCATGATAGGCATCGAGTTGGGGCTTGAACTGGGCCTTCAGATAATAATCGCGATCGGGCAGACCGAGCCCATCCTGCCCCATCGCCAGCACGTTGAGCACGGGATGCCGCGGATCGGGGATGATCTCGAAGCCGAACAGGGTCGCGCCGAACCCGCGCGTGTTGGCCCCCATCAGCGCGGCGAAGGCGGTCTTGTCCCGCGTGGCGGCGACGCGGGCGATATCGGGAGCGAGCGGCTTGGCATCGAGCGCCTCCACCCGCGCCTCATCCATGAAGCTGCCGAACATCGCACCGATCGGCGAAGTCTTGGGCGATTCCTCGATGATGGTGCGCAGCTGCACCTGCGAGAGCTTGTAATTATCGACGACCGGGCCAGCGTAGGGGATATCGGGATCGATCGTCGCATGATCGTACCAGGTGCCGTTGACGTAGCGATCGAAATCGTCCCCGGGCTTCACGCTGTGATCGCCGCCCGCCAGATCGATGCCCCATGGCGCATATTTCGCGGCGGACAGTGGCGCGTCTGCGGCCGCGCCCGGCTGTGCCCCGGCGATGGCGAGCAAGGATGCGGTGGCAAGCGCGATAAGGCGGTGCTTTGTCATAGGTTCTCCCCAGTTGGCACGCACCTTATCGCCCGAAACGCGGTTTGCCATAGGCTTGCGCGGGCCACGTTGCCGGACCCGCGCGCGGGGCTTACACGTTCAACCGCGAAACGAAGTGAGAGCAGGACGATGGCGCGCAAATATTTCGGCACGGACGGCATCCGCGGCCGCACCAACGAAGGCGCACTGACGCCCGAGACGGCGATGCGCGTCGGCCAGGCGGCGGGCGCGCACTTCCTGCGCGGATCGCACCGCCATCGCGTTCTGATCGGCAAGGATACCCGGCTTTCGGGCTATATGATGGAAAGCGCGCTGACCGCGGGCTTCACGTCGGTCGGCATGGACGTGACGCTCGTCGGCCCGATGCCGACGCCGGCGGTGGCGATGCTGACGCGATCGATGCGCGCCGATCTCGGCGTGATGATCTCGGCCAGCCACAACCCCTATGTCGATAACGGCATCAAGCTGTTTGGGCCGGATGGCTACAAGCTTTCCGACGATGCCGAGCTGGCGATCGAGAAAGCGATCGACCTGCCGCCGACGCTCGCGCCTGCCGAGACGATCGGGCGCGCGCGGCGCGTGGACGATGCGCAGGGCCGCTACATCAGCACCGCCAAATCGACCTTTCCCGATCACCTTCGCCTCGATGGGCTGCGCATCGTGCTCGATTGCGCCAATGGCGCTGCCTACAAGGTCGCACCTGATGCGCTATGGGAATTGGGCGCGGATGTGATCCCGCTCGGCGTTTCGCCCAATGGCTGCAACATCAACGACAAGGTCGGCTCCACCCATCCCGCGACCTTGGTCGCCAAGGTCAAGGAGACGCGCGCCGATATCGGCCTGGCGCTGGATGGCGATGCCGATCGGCTGATCGTGGTCGATGACCGGGGCGAGGTGGTGGATGGCGATCAACTGATGGCGCTGATCGCAAGCAGCGCCGCCAAGGCGGGGACGCTCAAGGGCGATGGCGTGGTGGCGACGGTGATGTCCAACCTCGGGCTGGAGCGCTTTCTCTGGGGCCAGGGCATCGCGCTCCACCGGACACCCGTGGGCGATCGCTATGTCGTCGAGGCGATGCGCGCGGGTGGCTACAATATCGGCGGCGAGCAATCGGGGCATATCGTTCTCGCCGATTATGCCACCACCGGCGATGGCCTGATCGCCGCGCTGCAAGTGCTGGCCGCGCTGGTGGAAAGCGAGAAGCCCGCACACGAATTGCTCAAACAGTTCGATCCGCTGCCGCAATTGCTTAAGAACGTCCGCTTCGCGGGTGGGCAGCCGCTGGAGGACGACAAGGTAAAGGCGGCGATTGCCGACGCCGAAAAGGAATTGGGCGGCATCGGGCGGCTGCTGATCCGCAAATCGGGCACCGAGCCGCTGATCCGCGTGATGGCGGAAGGCGAGGATGAGGCTCTGGTCGGGCAGGTGGTGGATCGCATCTGCGAGGCCGTGCGCAAGGCGGCGTGAGTATGATCTGTTACCCCCGTGCTCCGGCGAAGGCCGGAGCGCTGGCGGCAAGCACAACGCTCTTCATCCAACGCTCCGGCCTTCGCCGGAGCACGGCAGAGGCATGACCGTCCCGCGCATCCTCTCGATCGCCGGTTCGGATTCGGGCGGCGGCGCTGGCATCCAGGCGGATATCAAGACCATCACCGCGCTCGGCGGCCACGCGATGACGGCGATCACCGCGATCACCGCGCAGAATACGGTGGGCGTCGCCGATATACTCGTTGCCCCGGTCGAGATGGTGATCGCGCAGATCGATGCGGTGGTCGGCGATATCGGCGTCGATGCGATCAAGATCGGGATGATTGGATCGGCGGAGATCGCCGAGGCGGTGGCGGATCGCCTCTCCGAGCCGGACCTCGCCGATGTGCCGGTGGTGTTCGATCCGGTGATGGTCGCGACGAGCGGATCGATCCTCTCCGATCCCGCCACGATCGAGTATTTCGTCGGCCTGCTGCGCCTAGCGACGCTGTCCACGCCAAACCTGGATGAGCTACGCGCTTTGGCTGGCGCAGACGTCCGTGACGAAGCGGATATCGCCGAAGTCGCAGCCCGGCTGATCGGCCTCGGCTCCGGCGATCTCCTCGTCACCGGGGTGCGCCTGCCCGGCGGCTGGGTGGAGGACGAGCGCGGCCGGATGGCGACCGACGGGCTGCTGTTCGATCTGCTCTATTCCGGCCGGCCCGAATGGAACGGGGTCAACTGGTATGCAGAGCGGATCGATACCGATCAGGATCATGGCACCGGCTGCACGCTATCGAGCGCGATCGCGACGGGCCTCGGCGCGGGCTTACCCCTGATCGACGCGATCACGCAGGCACGCGATTTCGTCCGCAGCGCCCTGCTCGCCGCGCCGGGGCTGGGTGCGGGGCACGGGCCGATGGGGCAGGGCTCCGTGCACCTTTAGTCGCTTGTCACCCCGGACTTGTTCCGGGGTCCACTCCTCATCTCGATCCGGAGCTTGCCGATGGGTGGATGCCGGAACAAGTCCGGCATGACGGTTAGAGATGGTCGCGTAACACCAGCCACCGCTCGCGTTTTGCCATGCGCGTCATCCCGGCGTAAGCGGCGCTGGATGAGGGCAGATCGATCAGCGCGAGCCCCTGCACCCCGGCCAACTGCTTGCGCCCGCGCCGCGCCGCCTCACCGCCGTTGAACGCCACGGCGCGCAGGTCCGGTAGCGCCGCGACGAAGCCCGCCAGATCGCGATGCACCGCCTCGCGGATCGCGCCATCCAAACTTCCCGGCCGGTGTGCTTCGGCGATCACGTCCCACAGCGCGATGCCGGCGGCGCGCAGCCGCTCTAGCCGTTCGGCATAGGGCAAGTCCGGCAATGGCTCTCCGATCACCTCGCCGATCAGCCACCAGAAGGCGTTGGTAGGGTGGGCGTAATATTGCGCTTGGCGGATCGATTCGTCGCCGGGCAGGGAACCCAGGATCAGCAGCCGCGCATCGGGCGCCACGCTCGGTGGAAAGGCAGATTTGCGCGTCACGCCTCGGGCAGTGCGTCGCCCTTGGGAATGTGCGCGACATAATCGCGCCACAGCAGCACCAAAGTCGCCATAACCGCCGGGCCGACGAACAGCCCGAGCAGCCCCAGCACCTCAACCCCGCCCAAAATGCCGATCAGCACCAGCAGGAAAGGCAATTGCGTCGCGCCGCCGATCAGCACGGGGCGGACGAAATGATCGGCCACCGCGATCACGCCCATGCCGATCACGAACACCGCCACCGCCCAGCCGAACGATCCCGCGCCGATCAGCAGGATCGATGCGATCCCGATCAGCACCGATGCGCCGAACGGGATCATCGCGCCGACCGCGGTCAGCGCGCCGAGCAATAGCGGGTGCGGTACGCCCGCAATCAGATAGACGATCAGCATCACCGCGCCTTCGCCGAGCCCGACGAGCACCAGCCCATCGATCGTGCCGCGCACCGAAAGGATCACCTGCCGCCCCAGCCGCTCGCCCGAGTGGCCGAGCAGCCGCTCGCCCGCCAAAGCGAACTGACGGCAGATCGATACGCGATCGCGCAGCACGAAGAACAAGGCGAGCAGGGTGAAGAGGAAGACGATGGTTCGCCGCAGCAGATCGCGCCCGACCAGCTGGGTATGCCGGAGCAGCAGCCTGTCCTGGAAACGGTGGAACTGGTGTTGCGTCGCCTCGGCGGTGCCGAAATTATCCTGCCACCAGCGCGTGATATCGTTGGAAAAGGGCAGGTGCTGGATGAAGAGCGGCGCGGGAATGCCGCTGCGCCGCGCTTCGCCGAACCAGCCGACCAGCCCGCTCGCCTCGCGCGCGGCCTCCACCACCACCAGCGCCAGGGGCACGAGGATCAGCACCGCGATCGCCAGCGTCGCGGCGGCGGGGAGCAGCGCTTCCTTGGTGCGCGGCCAGCGTCGTTCGGCGCGCGTGTAGAGCGGGTCGATCGCGATCGCGATCACCCCCGCCCAGACAATCGGGGCGACGAAGCTGTGCGCCACCCACAGGCCGATCCCGGCGAGCAGCAGCGCCACCGCGATCTTGGCGATCCGCTGGCTGCGCTCACGTCTGTCAGGCTCGTCGGACATGCGCCCGCTTTGCCCGCCGCTTCGGCGCGTGACAAGCGCGGGGAAGGGCTGGCATATGGTTCCCATGCCTATCCAGCGCCCCTTCGCCTGCAAGCGCGCCAGCCTGTTCGAGGCGGTGATCGGCTGTGACGAGGTGGGGCGCGGCGCCTTGTGCGGGCCGGTGGTGGTGGCGGCGGTTTGGTTCGAGCCCGGCGCGCTGCCCAGGGGCGTGCTGGCGCGGTTGGACGATTCGAAGCGGCTCGATATCACCGAACGCGAGGCGCTCTATCCCTTGATCGCCAAGGTCTCCCGCGTGCGCTTCGCGGCGCGGTCGGCGCGCTACATCGACGTCTACAACATCCGCAACGCCACGCTGCAGGCGATGACGCAGGCCGTGACGCGGCTCGAGGTGGATGCGCCGGTGCGGATCGACGGCATCGATGTGCCGCATGGCCTCAAGGAGCGCGGCCAGGCAGTGGTGAAGGGCGATGGCAAGGTGCCGCAGATCGCCGCCGCTTCGATCATGGCGAAGGTGCTGCGCGATCGGCTGATGGCCCGGCTGGGACAGCGGCATGTCCATTATCGGTGGGAGAGCAACGCGGGTTACGGCACGCGCGCGCATCGGGAGGCGATTGTGGCGCACGGGCATACGCCGCATCATCGCAAAAGCTTCGGGGACTTGTTCGCAACGATGTTGGGTGAGGCGGAGGAAGAGCTGGCCTGATCTTTACCCGTCATGCCGGACTTGTTCCGGCATCCACCCATCCGCAGGCGCGGGGGCTTGTGGTTGGGTGGACCCCGGAACAAGTCCGGGGTGACGATTTATAGTGGCGAAAGCGCCTCGTCCCTCAGCCCCCGCCAAACCTTCAGCGCCTGCACTGTCTCAAACGCATCATGCACCCGCAGCAACTGCACGCCCTGCGCCGCGGCCAGCGTCGCCAGCGCGACCGATCCCCCCAGCCTCTGCTCCACGGCCGCCTCGCCCGAAAGCGCACCGATGAAGCGTTTGCGGCTCACCCCCAACACGATCCCGCAGCCGAGCCCGTGGAACAGCGACACACCATTGAGCAGCGCCAGATTATGCCGGATCGTCTTGCCGAAGCCGATGCCGGGATCGATGAGGATGCGCGCGCGATCGATCCCCGCCGCCTCCGCTGCGGCAATCCGCGCCTCCAGCCAATCATAAACCTCGATCAGCATATCGGCGTAGTGCGGATCGCGCTGCATCGTCGCGGGATCGCCCTGATGGTGCATCAGCACGATCGGCACGCCGCGCGCCGCGACAAGCGCCAGCATCCGCGGATCATACAGACCCGCCGAGACATCGTTGACCAGCCCCGCCCCCGCCGCCAGCGCCGCCTCGGCAACGCTGGCCTTGCGCGTATCGATCGAGACCGCGCAGCCGCCAGCCGCCGCCAGCCGCTCGACGACCGGCTGTACCCGCGCGATCTCATCGCCTTCCCAAACAGCGGTCGCCCCGGGCCGCGTCGATTCGCCGCCGACATCGATCAGCGCCGCCCCCGCCTCCAGCATCTGCACGCCCGCCTCGCCCGGATCGCCGTGCGCGCCACCGTCCGAGAAGCTGTCCGGCGTGACATTCAGAATCGCCATCACCTGCGGCTGATCGAGCCGGATGGTGCGCGTGCCTAACGTTAGCGGCGCGCGGGGCGCGGTCAGGCGGGCGATAGTGGCGCGCGCTTGTTCGGCAAGGGCGGAGGGCAAAGTATCGATCCAGCCATCCAGCCGCTCGACGGGCACCAGCTCATGCCGAACCCGGCGACCACCTTGTACGATGATCGCCTCGATCGCTCCGAACCAGCAAAGCCCGCCCGCTAGCCGCAGCACCTTCCCATCATAGCCGAACGGCGAATCGACGAAGCCGGTGGGGCGTAGGTAGAGGTACTCTTCCATTCCGTGTCTCATAGTGCGGAGCGGGCAGATCACCAGCAACGCAGAGGAACGCGACGTTTGCTAAAGCCGCTGTTCTGTTATTCAGCGTTCTTTCTTGTACCGTTTGCCATCGGAGGGTTGAAAAGACATGTCGCTCACCGATCGTGAAAAGGAGACGCTGCGGCTCTTGCTCGTCGGTCACGACGCGAAATCGATTGCCGGAGAGCTTGGTATATCGGTGCATACGGTGAACGAACGCCTACGCGACGCGCGGCGGAAACTTGGCGTATCGAGCAGCCGTGAAGCAGCCCGAAGGCTAGCAAGCCTTGATGCCAACGACCCCCAATTTCTCGCAGCCAAGGATTTTGGGGTCGCGCCCATGGCTGTCATTGCCAAGGGCGATGCGCGCCCCAATCGGGGTCTTGGCGCTGGGCAACCCCTCGCCTGGTTAGGTGGAGGGATGATCCTGATGTCACTGTTGGTCGCCGCAATCGCCATATCGTCTTTAATCCACGCGGGCGGCGGCGTCGCCCAACCGGCCAGTCCCGGCTTACAGCCGATCGCGGTGTCGCCAAACGCACCTCAATCGGCCGCCGCTTTGTCGGCGCGAAGCTGGGTTGCCTTGCTCGATGGTGCTCGATGGGCCGACAGCTGGACCGCTACCGGAGCGTTGTTCAAGTCTCAGATCACGCAGGCGCAATGGGCTACCACTGTAACAGGTGTTCGGGCACCACTAGGAGCCGCGTATTCGCGGATGTTACAGACCGAGACGAAAACCGACGCACTTCCCGGGGCGCCAAAGGGCGAGTATGACGTCATTCAGTTCCAGACCAACTTTGCCCAGAAGCGGGATGCCGTAGAAACCGTCATTCTTACCCGCGAAGGCTCGGTCTGGAAGGTGAATGGATACTTTATTCGCTGATTGCTGACCGGCAGCACCTAGAGGCAGCGGCCAGATCGAAAGGCCGCCGTTCTATCCTGCCAGATGCCGCTGCCGCAGCGCATCGATCGCCACCAGCCCGCCGGCTTCTTCGATATGCCAAAAGCTCCAGCCATTGCAGCTCGGCGCGCCTTGCAGCATGGCGCCGACCTTGTGGATCGATCCGGCCAGCGTTTCGTGGACGAGGCTGCCGTCCATCTTCACCTCGGCATGCCACCTCCGCCGCGCATCGCAAAGCCGCGTGCCCGGCGCGATGACGCCGCTTTCCACCAGTAGCCCAAACGCCACGCGCTTCTGCCCCTTGCGCTCGGGCATGCCCTCCATCGCGCTTTCGTCGAGGGGGAGGGTGCCGGCGATGCGTTCGTGGGCAGCGGCGATATATTTGGGTTCGCGTTCGATGCCGATCCAGCGGCGGCGGAGACGACGGGCGACCGCTCCGGTGGTGCCTGTGCCGAAGAAGGGATCGAGGACGATATCGCCCGGCCGGCTGGCTGCCAGCATCACCCGATAAAGCAGGCTCTCGGGCTTCTGTGTCGGGTGCGTCTTGGTGCCGTCCTCGTCCTTCAGCCGCTCCTGGCCACCGCAGATCGGCAGCTCCCAATCCGAGCGCATCTGCACATCGTCGTTGAGCGCCTTCATCGCGCGATAGTTGAAGGTGTAGCGGCTCTTGGCGCTCTTCGCCGCCCAGATCATCGTCTCATGCGCGTTGGTGAAGCGCGTGCCCTTGAAATTGGGCATCGGGTTGGCCTTGCGCCAGACGATATCGTTGAGCACCCAGAAGCCCGCATCCTGCAGCCCGACGCCAACGCGGAAGATGTTGTGATAGCTGCCGATCACCCAGATCGTACCATCGTCCTTCAGGATGCGGCGCGCTTCGGCGAGCCACAGCCTGGTGAAACGATCGTAAGTGGCGAAGGTATCGAACTTGTCCCAATCATCATCGACCGCATCGACCTGGCTGCCGTCTGGCCGGAACAGATCGCCGCCGAGCTGGAGATTGTAGGGCGGATCGGCGAAGATCATGTCGATGCATTTGTCGGGCAGCTTGGCCATCTCGGCGATGCAGTCGCCGGCGATGATCGTATCGAATGGCAGCAAGGCAAGCGACGGCCGCGCGCGCGGCGCCTTCGCGATCGATTGCAATGCCCCCATGATCGAACCCCTTTAGTCGGCGCCTAGAGTGAGTCCGTTGCGGCAAGCGGTCAAGAGTCCAACGGCTTAGCGGTGATTCCGCCGATCGCCTGCGAAGGTGCTGTGCCGCCCGGAGACCACAGCATATGGCCATTGAGAGGCTGCGCGGACTCAATCTCTTGCGCCTGTTGCGCGCCGGACTCACTCGTTTCGCTTCCGGCATCCCAGCTCCAAAAATGCGAAACTCTTGCTTCATTGGGAGGCTCACGGTTAAGGAGCCCGCAGAGTTTTAGACAGGGGAATTAGGAATGGCTGACGGCGCCAAGATGGATATGCCTGCGCATGAACGCAGCTATGCCAGCTTCATCGCGATGGCCCGCTGGGGCGCTATCGCCGTTGCGATCATTGCCGCGATCGTTATTCTGATCATCGCGCGCTGATGGCGCAGCGGATCGCGGTCCTGCGGGAGGAGGCCGCGGGGGAGCGCCGCGTCGCCGCCACGCCTGAGACGGTCAAGAAGTATATCGCGCTGGGCGCGACCGTCGCGGTTGAGGCCGGCGCGGGCATAGGCGCTTCGGTCTCCGACGCCGCGTTCGCCGATGCCGGGGCCGAGATCGGGCCACGCGCGCAGGTGGTGGCCGGTGCCGACATCATTCTCGGCATCCAGGGGCCGGAGGTTGCGAGCCTCGCCGGCGCCAAGCCGGGCGCCTGGCTGGTCGCGGGGCTCAATCCCTTCGCCGAGAAAGCGCGGATGGAGGCGTATGCCGCCGCGGGCATCGAGGCGCTGGCGATGGAGTGGATGCCGCGCATCACGCGCGCGCAATCGATGGATATCCTCTCCTCGCAATCCAATCTCGCGGGCTACAAAGCGGTGCTGCTGGCGGCTGCCGAATATGGCCGCGCCTTCCCGATGATGATGACCGCGGCGGGCACCGTCTCCGCCGCGCGCGCCTTCATCATGGGCGTCGGCGTCGCAGGGCTGCAGGCGATCGCCACCGCGCGACGGCTCGGCGCGCAGGTCTCGGCTACAGACGTGCGTTCGGCCACGAAGGAGCAGATCCAGAGCTTGGGTGCCAAGCCGATCTTCGTCGAGAATGTGAAGGGGATCGAGGGCGAGGGCTCGGGCGGCTACGCCACCGAGATGAGCGAGGAATATCAGAAGGCGCAGGCCGAACTGGTCTCCGCGCATATCGCCAAGCAGGACATTGTCATCACCACCGCGCTGATTCCGGGGCGTCCGGCGCCGCGGCTGATCAGCGATGCGCAGATCGCAACGATGCGGGCGGGTAGCGTGATCGTCGATCTCGCGGCGGAAAGCGGCGGCAATGTCGAAGGCGCGGTCTCGGGCAAGACGATCGAGAAGCATGGCGTGAAGATCATCGGCGCCAAGAATATGGCCGGCACACTCGCCGCCGATTCCTCCGCGCTGTTCAGCCGCAACCTCTACAACTTCCTTTCCGCTTTCTGGGACAAGGAAGCGGGCAAGCCCGTGCTGGATGCGGAGATCGGCGATGCGATCCGGGTGACGCAAGGCGGCAAGATCGTCAGCGCGAGGCTGCTAGGGTGATAGACGTTCGCCCCAATCCTCCCCTGCAAGGGGAGGGGGACCATGCGCAGCATGGTGGAAGGGTATCCCGCTATCGAAAGGGTGACACCCCTCCGTCATCGCTGACGCGATGCCACCTCCCCTTGCAGGGGAGGATCTGAATGCTTCAGGGTTTGAAGCATGTCGGCGGCCAGGCGCGCAGTCTTCGGCAGGACATGTCGTTGCCGGAAGTGCTATTGTGGCGCCTCCTCCGTCAGCGACCTGCTGGCCTCAAGTTTAGACGCCAGCATCCAAGTGGGCCTTATGTCGCCGACTTCTATTGCCATGAGGCGCGCCTTATTGTGGAGATCGACGGCGAAGCGCACAACTTCGGTGATCGTCCCGCGAGAGACGCTGTCAGGGACTGCTGGTTTGAAGCGCGCGGATTGACCGTTTTCAGGCTCTCCGCCGCAGATGTCTTGCGCAATGTGGATGCCGCAGCGGATGCGATCACATGTGCTGCTCAAGTATCCTGTCCGGGGGAGGATCATCGGTGAGTGAGGCGCTCAAGGCATGGGCGAAGGTGCTGGGCTTCCTGCTGGCCTTCCTCCTGATCCTCGGCTCCGTCGCCTATTTCACCGGACGCCTGGCCGGGCCGCGCGCGGATCGGCATGGCACCAAGTTCGTAACCCCACCGTCTGCGGAGGCTCGGCACTGATGGACTTTCTTTCGATCCTGTCGATCTTCGTAATGGCCTGTTTCGTTGGCTATTATGTCGTCTGGTCGGTGACGCCCGCGCTGCATACGCCGCTGATGGCCGTCACCAACGCGATCTCGTCGGTGATTATCGTCGGTGCGCTGATCGCCAGCGCGGCAGTGGGGATCGGCGGCAGCGGGGCGGCGTCCAAATGGCTGGGATTGCTCGCTGTCGTGTTCGCCAGCATCAACATCTTCGGGGGCTTCGCGGTGACCGCGCGGATGCTCGCCATGTATAAAAAGAAGGTGCGCTGATGCACCGCCGGGGGGATTGCTAGAACATGCACGAGGGGCTTCCGGTCAATCCGTGGGCGGCGCTGGCGTATCTGATCGCCGGCATCTGCTTCATCCTCGCGCTTCGCGGGCTATCCTCGCCGGTATCAAGCCAGCGCGGCAACCGCTTCGGCATGGCCGGCATGACCATCGCCGTGGTGACAACCTTGGTCACGCACTATCCGATGGTGGCGGGTGCAATCGACACCACGACGGCGATCGAAATCCTGATCGCGATCGGGATCGGCGCGGCGATCGGTATCCTCACCGCGCGGCGGATCGCGATGACCGACATGCCGCAGCTGGTGGCGGCGTTCCACAGCCTCGTCGGCTTGGCCGCCGTACTGGTGGCGTGCAGCGCCTTCCTCAATCCGGCAGCGTTCGGGATCGTCGATGCGGCGGGCCACATCCTTACCGTCAGCCGGATCGAGATGGGGCTGGGCGTCGCGATCGGCGCGATTACCTTCTCCGGCTCGGTGATCGCCTTCCTCAAGCTCAATGGCAATATGGGCGGCAAGCCGATCATGCTGCCGGGCCGCCACGTCCTCAATCTGGCCGTGCTCGCCGGCATCCTCGCTCTGATCGCTTACTTCACGCAGGATCAGAGCGGCTGGGTGTTTTGGACGGTGACGGGGCTGAGCTTCTCGATCGGCTTCCTGCTGATCATCCCGATCGGCGGCGCGGACATGCCGGTCGTCGTCTCGATGCTCAACAGCTATTCGGGCTGGGCGGCGGCCGCGATGGGCTTCACGCTGCACAATACGGCGATGATCATCACCGGCGCGTTGGTAGGCTCGTCGGGCGCGATCCTGAGCTACATCATGTGCCGCGCGATGAACCGCAGCTTCATCAGCGTCATCGCCGGCGGCTTCGGCGCGGTCGCGGATACCAGCGGCGGCGAGGCCAAGGAGCAGCGCCCGTGGAAGCGCGGATCGGCCGAGGATGCCGCCTTCCTGATGCAACAGGCCAACCAGGTCATCATCGTCCCCGGTTACGGCATGGCGGTGGCGCAGGCGCAGCACGCGCTGCGCGAGATGGGCGACATCCTCAAGAAGGAAGGCGTCAGCGTCAAATATGCCATCCACCCCGTCGCGGGCCGCATGCCCGGCCACATGAACGTGCTGCTTGCCGAGGCGAACGTGCCCTATGACGAGGTGTTCGAACTGGAGGATATCAACGGCGAATTCGCGCAGACCGACGTGGCCTTCGTGATCGGCGCCAATGACGTCACCAACCCCGCCGCCAAGACTGACAAGAGTTCACCGATCTACGGCATGCCCGTGCTGGACGTGGAAAAGGCCAAGACTGTCCTGTTTGTGAAGCGATCGATGGGCGGCGTCGGCTACGCGGGTGTGGACAACGATGTTTTCTACATGGATAATACCATGATGCTGCTGGCCGACGCCAAGAAGATGGTCGAGGAAATCGTCAAGGCGATGGCGCACTGATGGCGGGCACAAAGAAATCGTCTGGGAAGAAGGCTGCCCCCGCGAAAGCAGCGCCGGAGCAGCGCAAGCCGGCCAAGCCAAAGGCTTCGGGCAACAACACGGGTTTGCTGGTCGGCGCCGGTATTGGATCGGCGGCGATCGCGGCGGCCGTATTGTGGGTCAGCCGGGCCAAAAAGAAGCCCGAAGCGCCGACGCGCTAGACCCCCGCCTCAGGCTATTTTCGCGCGAAGCTGCGTCTTGCGCTTTCTCAATGTCGCGCCGCAGATTCCAAGCCCGCCCAGTAGGGTTTCCCAGGTCGTTGGCTCCGGCACGTCGCTGTTGAGCGCGCTGCCGAAGGTGATCGTGAAGCTCGGGTCGACGTCCACGGTGGCGGTGATGCCGATCGTGTAGGCGCCGGCCAGCAAATCCTTGTTAAGTGTGGCGTTGAAGCCGTTGGCGGCGTTGAGATCCACGATCTCGTTCACGCCATTGCCCGAAAGGATCAGCTGAAAGCTGTCGGATTGCGCGGCATCGCCGATCGAGACAGTGCTTGTGAACGGATTTTCACCGTTCCAGTTGAAGCTGTAAAACTGGTCGAGTGCATCGGGGCCGACCGAGCCCGTGATCGCGCTGACCGCCTCCTGCGTAAGCACCGTGGGATCGGCTTGGGTGCCGCCCGCGACCGTGACCGGGGTGACCTGCGTGATGGCGAGATTGCCGTACCAATGTTCGTGATGGATATTATCGGGGGCGAGTGCGGTATCGTAAGTGTAATACGGCGATCCGGCGATCTGCGGCGTACCGAACAGATTATATTCGGTCGCGCCGATCGTGAACGCCACGCCGTTCATGTCCAGTACGCTGCTTTGATCGGGTGCAAGCAGATCGTCATAATGGAAATGGCCGTCGTAATAGACGTTCGGCGCGGAGGGGTTCGTCAGGTAGCTCAACGCTTTGCCGTCAAACGTCCCGGTCATGGCGGTGATGGCGTTGCTGGCGGATGTGACGAACGTACCTTGGCTAATGACCCGGCCGTCATATCCCGTCATGTTTCCTGCCTGAAGCGATGTGGGATAGTTTCCCACCGGCGTGCTGCCCGTGAAGCTATAGGTATAGACGGTCGCATCAGCGGCGACCGCCGTCAGCAGGCACGCGGCCCCCAGCAGAAACCTTACCATGATCGAACCCCCCGATTCGGTAGAAAACCGGGCAGAAGCTAACACGGACAAGCCGGGCGAGCTATCACCGATCGGGGGGCTCGGCTGACTATCCCGCTGGCACTTCCTCCGCATCGGCCTCCTGCGTCGGGCCGAGATCGCCGGTTTCCAGCACCTTGCCGTAAAGCTCGGCCTGGCGGGAGCGGAGCTGTTCGCCGATCGCGTCGAGGTCGATCTTGCCGGCCTCGTGGGCTTCCTTCATCTCTTCGAACAGTTCCTCATCCTCCTCGTCGATATGATGGATGGTCTGTTCGCCGAGGACGTGGATCTTCGATTTGTAGAGCTCTTCGGTGCCCTTCATCTGCGCGATCTGACCCGCGAGATCCTTGCCGGCCGCATGTTCGACGATTCCTTCGTCGACATCATCGCCCTCACCGATCGCCTTGGCCGCCGGATAGAGGATCTCCTCCTCGATCGTCATATGCACATCGAGGCGCAGGCACAGCTCGTCGCCGATCTTCTTGAGCGCGGCGCCCTCCGCCTCCTGGGCGGCATCGAACAGTTCGCGGAACGTATGATGCTCCGTCTTCAGAACCTGAAGGGCGAGCGGATCGTCCTTGGCGATCCGATGGAGACCTTCGCCGTTGCGCTGCGTGTATTTGCCCATGATCGCCTCCTGTTAGCCATCGCGCATAGCGTTCGGCAGCACCGCGGGTTCCGCTTGACGTGCGCAGGAGCCGCTGGGATCGTGGGCCATGGCGGCGAAGGTTCTCATTCTCAGCGATGATCCGGGATGCGAGGCGGAGCTTGGCGGCCTGGTGCGCGCGGCCGGCGGCTGGGTCGCCGCGACCGGTACACCGCAGGCTTTCGAGGGTAAATTCGATCTGATCCTTGCCGACCTGCGCGGGTTCGAGGCGTTCGAGCGTTTCGCCGATGGCGATACGCCAATCATCGCGCAGATCGATGCGCAGGCGATCGATGCCGCGGCGGCGATCCTCGGCAAGGCGGAGCTGCTCGTCGATCCCGATGCGGTGGAATGGGCGGCGGCGATCGCCGTCGCTCTGGCGCAGGACGGTGCTTCGGTGCGCGAGACGGGTCTGCCCGCCCTGCGCCAGTTGAGTGAGGAAGCGGGGCGCATCGCGCGCGCCCTGGCCGATCTTGCCGCGGCGGCCCCGGCGGTTACGCACCCACCGGTCGTTTCCGCGCCTTCCTTATCCGATGGCGCACCGATCAACGCGGCCTTCGTGCGCCGCCTGATCCGCAAGCGGCGGCTACGCGAACGCTTCTTTGCCGCGGAGATTTTCGCCGATCCCGCCTGGGACATGCTGCTCGATCTATACGCCGCCCGGCTGGAGGGCGCGCAGGTGGCGGTCTCCAGCCTGTGCATCGCTGCGCATGTGCCGCCGACCACGGCCTTGCGCTGGATCCGGGCGCTGACCGATCAGGGCCTGTTCCTCCGCCTCGCCGATCCAGCCGATCGCCGCCGGATGTTCGTGGCGCTGAGCGAAGGCGCGGCCGAGCGGATGGCCGCTTACCTGGCGCTGGCCGAGGGCTGACTCGCGTTCGTCACCTTTGATGACATTGTGCCCGTGGCTTGCGGGTGAGGGTCTTATGGTTGGGTGACGTCTTCTCCGCAGTAGGAACGCGAGAATCAATGATGCAGCGGCTTTCACCCATGGCAGCGATCCGGTTCGGCCTATTGAGCAGCGTGCTGCTATGGTTTTTCCTGCTGGTCTTCATCCGTTCATGATCGGGTGAGCCGATCAGACAAAGCGGATCAATCTGTTTCCCCGATCAGGTAGCGGAGCGTAAATGGACGGCATGGACGGAACCAAGATCATGACGCAGCCCGCGAAGGAGGGCTTACCCGGCGGCCTGCTGCTCGGCATCCTTGCCTCAAGCGGCCTGTGGGTGCTCATTGCCGAACTGCGCCACTTCGTTTGAGATCGAAGGCGCAGGCTTGATGCCCGCCGCCGCAGCGCTTAACGGCTATCAACGCAGGGGCGCTTAGCTCAGTTGGTAGAGCATCTCGTTTACACCGAGAGGGTCGGCGGTTCGAGCCCGTCAGCGCCCACCATTCCCTGAAATGCGAACCTGGCAATCGGCGCTTGCGGCTTCGTTGCGCTGCCGTCATCTTCACGCGATGCGCACCCTGATCCTCGCCGCCCTCCTCGCCACCTCCGCCACGGCGGCGCCGCCCGATCCCTATGCGGCGCGCGTCGCCCGAATCCTCAAGGCGACGCCGCTGATCGACGGGCACAATGATTGGCCGGAGACGCTGACCGGCGATGCCAAGGATGAGCGCTGGACGCTCGATCTGCGCTCCGGGCTCGACAAGCGCACGCATCCCTACATGACCGATATCGCCCGGCTGCGGCAGGGCATGGTCGGCGGCCAGTTCTGGTCGGTGTTCGTCTCGGCCAACCAGCCCGAGCTGGATCAGGTCAAGCAGACGCTCGATCAGATCGATCTTGTCCGCCAGATCGTCGCGCGCTATCCGGAGACGTTCGAACTGGCGCGCACCGCCGCCGATGTCCGCCGCATCCACAAGGCGGGCCGGATCGCCTCGATGATGGGCGTCGAGGGCGGCGGCCAGATCGATGCCGATTTCTCGGTGCTTCGAGCTTATCATGAATTGGGCGCGGGCTATCTGACACTGGCGCATTTCAAGACGATCGCCTGGGCGGACAGCGCCACCGACGCGCCGACGCACGGCGGGCTGACGCCGTTCGGCATCGCGGTGGTGCATGAGCTCAACCGGTTGGGGATGCTGGTCGATCTGGCGCATGTCAGCGAGGGCACGATGCGCGCGGCGCTGGCGGCGTCCAAGGCGCCGGTGATCTTCTCGCACTCCAGCGCGCGGGCGCTTTCCGATCATCCCCGCAACGTGTCGGATGAGGTGCTGAAACTGCTCGCGGCCAATGGCGGGGTGGTGATGGTCAATTTCTACCCGGCCTATGATTCGGAGCCGCTGCGGCTGTGGAATGCGGAAAAGGCGGGCGCGGACGCCAAATATAAGGCGCTCGACATCGGCCAGCCGGACAAGGCCAAGGCCGATCTCGCCGATTGGGTGAAGGCGCATCCGGCGCCGCGCGTGACGCTGAGCCTCGTCGCCGATCATATCGATCATGTCGCCAAGGTCGCGGGGTATGACCATGTCGGGCTGGGATCGGATTTCGACGGGATCGAGAGCGTGCCCGAGGGGCTGGAGGATGTCTCCAAATATCCGGCGCTGCTGGAAGAGCTGATGAAGCGCGGCTGGAGCGATCAGAACATCGCCAAGCTGGCCGGCGAGAATGTGCTGCGGGTGATGGCGGAGGCGGAGAAGGTTGCGGCCGGGATGAAGGGCGAGCCGGCGGCGACAGGGACTGAGGTGGCGATGGATAAGAAGCCCTGAGCGAACGACCGCTATGGATGGGAAGCGGACTGGCAGGTATCAGCAGCAATTGAACATAGGCGGACTTACATTGTCGACAGCTATAGGCACGGGTTCATTACCGGCTCGCGCGGGATAGATAGAAGATCAGTTGTTTGCTTTTCCAGATTCATGGCCCCAGCACTCTGCAACGCGCTGTATATCTTAGCGGCGTCACCGATGCAGATATTTCCAGAAGAGCGTAGCTGTTGAAGCCCTTCCGATCGACGGGATTCAAGATCGGCCTTTGACACCGGCCGTTTGCTGTTTTTGATTATAAAGTCGTCCATGCGATCGAGGGAGCGTTTCAGTTCGTTCTGAAAAGCAGCGTCTTCACCTTTGTGACATTCCAAACCGACGGCGCTAGCGGCTTGATAAATTCCCCACATGCACAGAACGGCGCCTTTGCCCGATTTATCAATCTGAACAACCTCATCGCCGATTGCAGGAGACATCGGCTGGAGGAGCATAAGACTAGGCGTAATGATCGAAACCTTGCGCATAGTCGTTCTCCTCCCGATCTGCCGTCAACGCGATATGTCCGCTGTCGCCAGCTGCTTGCAAGGCCCGAACGGCAACATCTGGGGGCGGAAGCTGACGTTGCCCGCCGGCATACGTTCCCAAGAAAAGGGCGGCTCCGGATGCCGGGGCCGCCCTTTCTGTTTCGATGGTCCGCCATGCCGTCAGACGTGACCGGCTGCGCCGATCCCGCTGCCCGTCGTGGCGAGTCTTCAGATTGCTTGCGCAATCCGAAGCCGCCCGTTTCCTACCGCTTCGAGAACTGGAAGCTGCGGCGGGCCTTCGCCTTGCCGTATTTCTTACGCTCGACGGTGCGGCTGTCGCGGGTGAGGAAGCCTGCGGCCTTTACCGGCGCGCGCAGGATCGGCTCATATTTGGTGAGCGCTTGGCTGATGCCGTGCTTCACCGCCCCGGCCTGGCCCGAGAGACCGCCACCGGCGACGGTGACGATCACGTCATACTGGCCTTCGCGCTCGGCGACCTGGAAGGGCTGGTTGATGACGAGGCGCAGCGTGGGGCGTGCAAAATAGACTTCCTGATCGCGGCCGTTGACCGTGACCTTGCCCGATCCCGGCTTGATCCAGACGCGGGCGACGGCATCCTTGCGGCGGCCGGTTGCATAAGCGCGGCCCTGCGCGTCGATTTCCTGCTCGCGCAGCACGGCGGGGGTCGACGGCGGCGCGATCTCGCCGGCGAGATAGGCATCGGGGCTGACGACCTCGGTGCTGTCCGCGCCGGTAGGGACGGGCGCAGGCGCGGCCTGACCGGTGAGGTTCGCGAGATCGGCGAGAGACTGGCGATTATCGGACATTATGCGCCCACCTTGTTCTTGCGGTTCATTCCCGCGATATCCATCACTTCCGGGCTCTGCGCGGCATGATCATGCTCGGCACCCTTGAAGACGCGCAGGTTGCGCATCTGCTGGCGGCCGAGCGGGCCGCGCGGGATCATCCGCTCGACTGCCTTTTCGAGCACGCGCTCGGGGAACTTGCTGTCCAGCACCTTGGCCGCGGTGATGCCCTTGATGCCGCCGGCGTAACCGGTGTGCTTGTAATAGACCTTCTGGCCGAGCTTCTTGCCGGTGAAGCGCACCTTATCCGCATTGATGACGATGACGTTGTCACCGCAATCGAGGAACGGGGTGTAGCTCGGCTTATGCTTGCCGCGCAGGACGTTGGCGATGATCGAGGCGACGCGGCCGACGACGAGGCCATCGGCATCGATCAGATGCCATTTCTTCTCGATCGTGGACGGCGTGGCCACCTGGGTGGTCTTGGTGAGCGCCTTCATTGGGCTTCCTTGAAAGTTGGCGAAAGTGCCGCGAAGGCACTCGAAAACAACGAGGCGCCGCCCGGTTGGGGGCAGCGCCGCTGGAGGGCCGTTAGCGGCAGAGGGCGATAAAAGTCAACAGATCGGGCCTTTTCTCGTGAGGTAAAATAATACCTCATGGATCAGCGGGCGATGTCCTCGGTCAGAATCGGCTGGACCGCGCCGCCCCCGATGACAAGGCTGCGTTCGCGGTGCGCCGCCGCCAGAAGCCCGGTAGCGCGGTCGATCGTCAGGTCATCGCTTTGTTTGTAGACGGCGGCCTTGTCGCCGATCGGCGCGGTGGCGAGCGTGATGCGGTAGCGGAGCAGGTCGTTCTCGATCGCGGTCAGCGTGACTTTGCCTGTGGCCGAGACCGGGCCGCCGGGGGTCGCGATCGTCGCCTTGAAATCGCTGCTGCTGCCGATCGCCAGTGGCGGCAGGCGCGGCGGCAGGATTTGTTCGAACGGCTCGCGCAGCCGCTGGTCGCGCGCGGTGGGGGCGGTTTCGGCATCGAGCACTTTATTGGTCATCGCCTTGGCGGCGGCGGGGAGCGCCGGATCGGCGTTGAACTTGGCGCGCAGCGCCGCGCGCGAGGCGAGGAAGGCGGCCCATGGCCTGTCGCTGTCGATCAGCTGCAAAGGAGTGCCGTCGGCCGCGAGGCGGAGCTTGCTCTCCACCCCGATCAGCGGCGCGAACAGCCGGGCGATCGCATCGCGCGCCTGTGGCGAGGCGTCCGACGTGCGCGACAGCGGGACGAGATGGGCGACGAGGCCGCGATCGTCGCGCGTAAAGGCCAGTGTCTCGCGCGTCGTCACCGCTTCGTGTGCGGCGTAGAGATCGCGGATGGTGTAGGTGATTGTGCCCGGCGGCGGCGCGAAGGCGGGGGCGATCGCTGCCGCGAGCATCACGGCAATCATCGCCGGGGCGCCGTCCCCACGACATGCGCGCACCACACGAAGCAGGCGAGCAGCAGCGCCGCCACCGCCTGGTGCGCCACCGCGATCGGCAGCAGTACGCCGGTGAGCAGGGTGGCGATCCCCAGCACGACCTGCAGCGCGACCAGCACAATGGCGTGAATGCCCGCCACGCGGCCGCCCTTCTTCCACGCGGATTGCGCCAGCAGCAGCGCCACCATCACCACCACCCACGCCCACCAGCGATGGATGAATTGCACCACGACAGGATTGTAGAAGAGGTTGAAGGCAATGCCCTGCGGCGCCCAGCCGCCCTGCGGGAAGAAATGGTCCCCCATCAGCGGCCAGCTCGAAAAGGCATAGCCCGCGCGCAGCCCGGCGGTGAAAGCGCCCAGCATCAGCTGCACCGCCAGCGCGAAGATCGCGCTGGCCGGATCGAGCAGCAGCCGCGCGCGGGGCTGCCCCTTGGCTTCACCGAACAGATCGAGCGCGGTCCAGATCAGCACACCGTAGATCAGCATCGCCGCGAGCAGGTGGGTGGCGAGGCGGAGGTGGCTGACCTCGACCCGATCCTGCAGGCCCGAGGCGACCATCCACCAGCCGATCAGCCCCTGCAGCCCGCCCAGCGCCAGGATCAGCACGATCCGCCGCCCATAGCCGCGCGGAATCCAGCTCTTCCACCAGAAGACGAGCAGCACGATTCCCAGCACCGTGCCGATGCCGCGCGCCAGCAGGCGGTGCAGATATTCCCAGAAATAGATGTGCTGGAAGCCCTCCAGCGTCATGCTCTTGTTGAAGGCGGCATATTGGGGGATTGCCTTATAGGCATCGAACGCCGCCTGCCATTGCGCGTGGGTGAGCGGCGGCAGCGTGCCGAGGATCGGATCCCACGTCACGATCGAAAGCCCGCTTTCGGTCAGGCGCGTGATCCCGCCGACGATGACGATCCCGAACACCAGTGCGGCGACGACCAGCAGCCACTGGCCGAGCGCGCGGGGTTTGGGGTGGTAGGGGGAGCGCGTAAAGAACATCGGGGCGCGCTATGCGGCGCGGTCGACGCGAACTCAATCCTCCCCGGCACGGGGAGGGGGACCATCCGCAGGATGGTGGAGGGGGCTATCCACCGGCGCTGCGCTTGATTGTGAGCCCCCTCCGTCATCGCTGCGCGATGCCACCTCCCCGTGCCGGGGAGGATGAAACTTATCCATCGCGCGTTCAGCCTTCCCCGCGCTGTGGTAACGCCGCCGCACCGGCATCAAAGTTGTGGACGGCTTGATCCACGGATGTGGCGAACCTGTGTCAACGTCGCTAAGAGGGACAATTCGGAGAATGAAAACCTGATGTCCAAACCCGAAACGCCCCTGCTCGATACCGTCAATCTTCCTCGGGATGTTCGCGCACTGGACCAGAGCCGGCTGCGCCAGCTGGCAGATGAATTGCGGGCCGAGATGATCTCGGCGGTGTCGGTGACGGGCGGGCATCTGGGTGCCGGGCTCGGCGTGGTCGAGCTGACGACCGCACTCCATTATGTCTTCAATACGCCCGATGACAAATTGATCTGGGATGTCGGCCACCAGGCCTATCCGCACAAAATCCTCACCGGGCGGCGCGATCGTATCCGCACGCTGCGGCAGGGCAGTGGCCTTTCGGGCTTCACCAAGCGCAGCGAGAGCGAATATGATCCGTTCGGCGCGGCGCACTCGTCGACCTCGATCTCGGCGGCGCTGGGCTTCGCGGTGGCCAACAAGCTGGCGAACAAGCCGGGCAAGGCGATCGCGGTAATCGGTGATGGCGCAATGTCCGCGGGCATGGCCTATGAGGCGATGAACAATGCGGAAGCGGCGGGCAATCGCCTGGTCGTGATCCTCAACGACAATGATATGTCGATCGCGCCGCCGGTGGGCGGGCTTTCGGCCTATCTGGCGATGATCGTTTCCTCGCGGCCGTTCCTGTCGCTGCGTGAGGTTGCCAAGAAGATTTCGCGCAAGCTGCCACGCCCGATCAAGGATGCGCTGGAGAAGACTGACGAGTTCGCGCGCGGCATGGCGATGGGCGGCACGCTCTTCGAACAGCTCGGCTTCTATTATGTCGGCCCGATCGACGGCCACAATCTCGATCATCTGATCCCGGTGCTGGAGAATGTCCGCGACGCGGCCGAGGGCCCGATCCTCGTCCATGTCGTCACCAAGAAGGGCCATGGCTATGCGCCCGCCGAGGAGCGCGCCGATAAGCTGCACGCGGTGCAGAAATTCGATGTCGTCTCGGGCGTCCAGGCCAAGGCGCCGCCGGGGCCGCCGCAATATCAGAACGTGTTCGGCGATGCGCTGGTCGAGGAAGCCAAGAGCGATCCGCGCATCTGTGCGATTACCGCCGCCATGCCCTCGGGCACCGGCGTTGATCGCTTCGCCAAGGCTTTCCCGGATCGCAGCTTCGATGTCGGCATCGCCGAGCAGCATGCCGTCACCTTCGCCGCCGGTCTCGCCGCGCAGGGGATGCGGCCGTTCTGCGCGATCTATTCCACCTTCCTGCAGCGCGCCTATGATCAGGTCGTCCACGATGTCGCGATCCAGAATCTGCCGGTGCGCTTCGCGATCGATCGCGCCGGGCTGGTCGGCGCCGATGGCGCGACGCATGCGGGCAGCTTCGATCTCACTTATCTCTCGACGCTGCCCAATTTCGTGGTGATGGCGCCCGCGGACGAGGCCGAACTCGTCCATATGGTCCATACCGCCGCGCAATATGACGATGGCCCGATCGCGTTCCGTTATCCGCGTGGGGCCGGCACCGGCGTGGCGCTGCCCGAGACGCCGCAGACGCTGGAGATCGGCAAGGGCCGTATCGTGCGCGAGGGCAAGGCGGTAGCTATCCTCAGCCTTGGCACTCGGCTGGCCGAAGCGCAGGCCGCGGCCGATCGGCTGGAAGCGCAGGGGCTTTCGACCACCGTGATCGATCTCCGCTTCGCCAAGCCGCTGGATAATGCGCTGATCCGCAAGACGCTGGCCACGCACGAAGTGGCGGTGACGATCGAGGAGAATGCGATCGGCGGGCTCGGCGCGCATGTGCTGACCCTGGCCTCCGACGAGGGGCTGATCGACGGTGGCCTCAAGCTGCGCACGCTGCGCCTGCCGGACATGTTCCAGGATCACGACAAGCCCGAGCTGCAATATGCCGAGGCGCGGCTGGATGCCGATGCGATCGTCGAGACGGTGCTGACCGCCTTGCGGCGGAATAGCGTGGGGATTGTCGAGGGGTTTAGGGCGTAATTATCTTTAGCCCCTACCCTTGAGGGGAGGGGTTGGGGTGGGGAACGCACTCAACCCAAAGCGCCCAACCTCGATCGGACTACCCCACCCCCAACCCCTCCCCTGAAGGGGAGGGGCTTGATGTCACCCTCCCGCCTTTGCATCCACCTGCTGCAGCCGCTTCGCTACCGCCGCTGCGCCGCCCGCAGCCGTGCTCGCCAGATCGGATTTCTGCACGGCGAGCTGGCTGACGCCACCCGAGATCACGTCGATGATCGACCAGCCGCTTCCCGAGCGGTGGACGCGGAAGTAGAGGATGTCGCTGCCGATCCTCACCTTGACGATGCTGTCGTTCCCGCGCTGTTGCACCGTGGGATCGACGACGAATTTCTCGCCCGAATAGCTTTTGAAATTGCGTGCCAGGCTGATCGCCGAATGGCGGGTGAGTGCCTGGATCGCGGCACTCTTGTCGGCGGCGGACGCACTCGCCCAGCCCGGGCCGATCACCAGCGCCGCGATCGCGGGCATATCGTAGCTTTGCGCGACGATCGTCTGAAAGCGCGCGATGCGCTGCGCGGTCGGAAGGCCCTCCTTCATCACCGCTATGACCTTGTCATCATAAGCGGCGACATGCGCGGCGGCGCCGATTTCGGCGGCGTGCGAAGGCGCGGCAAGCGCCAAAAACAGCGGCAAAGCTGCAACAGGCAGGCGGAAATTCACGACGCTCTCCTTGTATCTCGGCGCTTCTAACGCACTTTGTGACCAAACGGGGGCTGAACGGTTGCTGTGGGGCGTAACAGTCATCGGGGCTTCATCCTGCCGCCCGCAAGGCTTGCTGCGCGGCGGCAAAGCGATCAAAGAGAAAGGGAGTTTCGCGTTGGGAGGTCCTTTGGCCAAGATCGTTCTTGCTCAGCCGCGCGGCTTTTGTGCGGGCGTAATCCGCGCGATCGACATCGTCGATCAGGCGCTCGATCGCGTCGGCAAGCCCGTCTATGTCCGCCACGAGATCGTCCACAACCGCCATGTCGTCGAGAAATTGCGCAACAAGGGCGCGGTGTTCGTCGAGGAACTGGATGAAGTACCCCCCGGCGAGGTCGCGGTGTTCAGCGCGCACGGCGTCGGCCGCGATGTCGAGGAAGAGGCCAGGATCGGCGAGCTGCAGGTGCTGGATGCCACCTGTCCGCTCGTCCGCAAGGTGCATTTCCAGGGCCGCCGCTATTTGAAGCAGGGCCGCAATCTGGTGCTGATCGGCCATGCCGGGCACCCGGAGGTGGTCGGCACGCTCGGCCAGATCGATGGCAAGGTGTGGCTGGCGGGCACGGTCGAGGATGTTGCCGGGCTGCCGTTGCCGCTCGATGCACCGATCGCTTATGTCACGCAGACGACGCTTTCGGTCGACGATACGCGCGACATCATCTCGGCGCTGCAGGCGCGGTTCAGCGATGTGATCGGTCCCGACGTCAAGGATATCTGCTACGCGACGCAGAACCGCCAGCAGGCGGTGCGCGATCTCTCCCGCGTTTCGGACATGATCATCGTTGTCGGTGCGCCCAATAGCTCGAACAGCAACCGGCTGCGCGAGATCGGTGAGGAAGAGGGGCTGCCCAGCTTCCTGATCGAGGATGCCACGCAGTTGGATCCCGCCTGGCTGCAGCAGGTGGAGGTGATCGGCCTCACCGCCGGAGCGTCCGCGCCCGAAGAGCTGGTGCAGGGCGTGATCGATCGCATCCGTGCCTGCCGCCCCGATATCGCCGTCGAGAAGCTCGACGGGATCGAGGAACATATCGAATTCCGCCTGCCGCCCGAGCTGCGCAAGCTTAGGCAACCGGCGCCCGTAGAAGGCTGACACCCTAAATGCCCGTACCTTTGTCCCAGGTCGCCCGCATCGGCGCCTATATCGCCGGCAAGCACTTCCGGGGCGTCCAGCGTTACCCGCTGGTGCTGATGCTGGAGCCGCTGTTCCGCTGCAACCTCGCCTGCAAGGGCTGCGGCAAGATCGATTATCCCGATTCGATCCTCAATCAGCGGCTGAGCTACGATCAATGCATGGCGGCGATCGACGAGTGCGGCGCGCCGGTGGTCTCGATCGCGGGCGGCGAGCCCTTGCTCCATCGCGACATGCCCAAGATCGTCGAGGGTTTCCTGGCGCGCAAGAAATACGTCATCCTCTGCACCAACGCGCTGCTGCTCAAGAAGAAGATCGACAGTTACAAGCCGAACCCCGGCTTCACCTGGTCGATCCATCTCGATGGCGATCTCGGCATGCACGATCAGGCGGTGAGCCAGGATGGCGTCTATGAGGTCGCGGTCGATGCGATCCGCATGGCCAAGGAGCGCGGCTTCGCGGTCTCGATTAACTGCACCTTGTTCAACGATGCCGATCCGGAGCGGGTGGCGCGCTTCTTCGATACGGTGAAGGCGCTGGGCGTCAGCGGCATCACGGTTTCACCCGGCTACAGCTATGAGCGCGCGCCGGATCAGGCGAGCTTCCTCAACCGCACCCGGACCAAGGAGCTGTTCCGCGGCATCCTGTCACGCGGGCGCGGCGGCAAGGAATGGCCGTTCAGCCAATCGACCGCCTTCCTCAATTTCCTGGCGGGCAATAAGGCCTATAAATGCACGCCGTGGGGCAATCCCACGCGCACTGTCTTCGGCTGGCAGAAGCCCTGCTACCTGCTCGGCGAAGGCTATGTCGATAGCTTCACCGAGCTGATGGAAGGCACCGACTGGGATCAGTACGGCGTCGGCAATTATGAGAAGTGCCAGGATTGCATGGTGCATTCCGGCTTCGAAGCCAGCGCCGTCACGGATATCATGAATCACCCGATCAAGGCGGCGATGCTGAGCCTCAAGGGCGTCCGCACCGATGGCCCGATGGCGGAGGATATTTCGCTGGAGAATCAGCGGCGATCGAAGGACGTCTTCTCGCTGAACGTCGACGCGCATCTCGATCGGATGGCGAAGGCCGGCAACAAGACGGACCGCCACGTCGAGGTGAATTGATCCTCGGCTGATCCGTCAGCCGGGAAACGCCATCCGCGCGCCGATCTTCTGCGCGCCCGCCTTCAGCCCGCGAAAGCCTTTCGCGAAATTTGCCATCGTCTTGACGACATCGGGCAATTGGCGGGGATCGGCGGCGAGGCTCTTGAGCATCGCGGGGGTATCGAGGCTGCCGTCGGGCTTCATGCAGACGGTGACCGCGTGTGGCAGCAGGTGGCCGGCCTCGTCCGATACAATGCGGACGATCACGAAGGGCAGGCCGTGCGCCTGAGCCACGCGGGCGGCGACGTGGCTCTCCATATCGACGGCGAGCGCGGTGTGGCAGCGGCCGAGATCGCGCTTTTCGGCGACGGTATCGATCATGCGGCCATCGGCGAAGAAGCCACCGATGCGCGCGCCGGGGAGGCGGGCGGCGAGCGCTTCGCTCCAGACGCGATCGCATTCGAGATCGATCCCGCCGCAGATCCGGCTGCCGACGATCCAGTCGCCGATCTTGAGATCGTCATGGAGCGCGCCGGTGAGGCCGTAGCTGACGATGCCGGCGGCATTGGGGGCGAGCGCGGAGAGATTGCGTTCGAGCGCGGCGGCGTCCCCGCCCCCTGCGACGGCGATCACGCCTTCGGTGGGGAGGGTCTGGACCTCACGATTGAAGCCCGTGGCGACGAGGATGGGGAGCACTAGCCCTCTCCCCTTGTGGGAGAGGTAGGGGCCCAAGCCGCCAGGCTTGGGAGGGAGAGGGGGGCGAGTGCAGCGAGCTTATTCGTCCTCGCCGGCATCGAGCCGGCTCGGTCGATCCCCTCTCCCCAACCCTCCCCCACAGGGGGGGAGGGGGCAGGTTGCGCTAGATGCCCCACGCTACATCCCTCGAATTGCCGCGCTGCAGGTTACGGTAGCGCGCCAGTGCCCAGAGCGGGAAGAATTTCGGGTAGCCGTGGTAGCGGAGGTAGAAAACGCGGGGGAAGCCGCCGCCGGTGTAGACTTCCTGCCCCCACAGCCCGTCCGCATCCTGATGAGCGAGGAGCCAGGCCACGCCGCGCGCGACCGCTGGACTGTCCACTTCGCCCGCCGCCATCAGCCCGATCAGCGCCCAGGCGGTCTGCGAGGCGCTGGAGGGGAAGGGGGTGTGGCAGGCGCGATCGAGCGCATAGCTTTCGCAACCCTCGCCCCAGCCGCCGTCTTCGTTCTGGATGGCCTCCAGCCACGCCACCGCGCGGCGGATCATCGGCGTATCGGCGGGCACGCCGGCGGCATTGAGGGCCGACAGCGCCGACCAGGTGCCATAGATATGGTTGACGCCCCAGCGGCCGAACCAGCTGCCGTCCTTCTCCTGCTCTTTCGCGATAAACGCCACGCCCCGATCGATCGCGGCCTTATCGTCCGGGTTTCCGCGCTGGGCCAGGAAGGAGATGCAGCGCGCGGCGACGTCCACGGTCGGCGGATCGAGTAGGGCGCCATGATCCGAGAAGGGGATGTTGTTGAGATAATGGTGGCTGTTGTCGATATCGAACGCGCCCCAGCCGCCGTCCGAGGATTGCATGCCGAGCGTCCATTCGCGGGCGCGCTCGATCGCCTCCTCGAACTTGCCCGGCGCGGCGCGGTCCATCGCCAGCGCGACGGCGGCGGTATCGTCGGTATCGGGATAATAAGCGTTGTTGTACTGGAAGGCCCAGCCGCCGGGGCGCAGGCCGGGGCGCTGCCACGCCCAATCACCCTCGACATCCAGCACCTGTTTGGGTGCGAGCCAATCGAGCGCGCGGCCGGCGGAGGCTTCTTCGCCCGCCTCCAGCATCGCGTGCGCGGCGAGGGCGCTGTCCCAGATCGGCGAGACGCAGGGCTGGCAATAGACTTCACCATCCTCCCGGCGGACGAGCAAATTCTCTACCGACTGGCGGGCGATGGCGCGATCCGGGTGATCGGGCGTATAGCCCAGGCAATCGAACATCATCACGCTGTTCGCCATGGCCGGATAAATGGCACCGAGCCCATCCTCGCCATTGAGCCGTTCGACCACGAACGTCCGCGCCGCCTCGATCGCCCTGGCGCGCAGGCGCTTCGGCCAGCGGTTGCCCAACATCTTGAGCCCGCGATCGAGCATATTGAACGCGAACGCCCAGCCCCGATGCGCGTGCGCGCCGCTGGCGGGAGGCCTGGCGCCGGGCACGTAAAGCTCATCGACGCGGATACCGCGCGGGTTCTTCGCGATAGGCCTGAGCGCCGCCAGCACCAGCAGCGGCACCATCACCGTGCGCGCCCAATAGGAGATCTTGGCGATGTGGATCGGGAAGTTCTTCGGCACGAGCATCAGCTCGACCGGCACTTCGGGCACCACCGCCCATGATCCCGCGCCGAACAAGGCGAGCTGGATGCGGGTGAAGACGTTACTCGCCACCGCGCCGCCGCGCTTGAGGATCTCGGCGCGGGCGCGGGCCATGTGCAGCGCCTGCGGATCGTCGCCGATCATCTTGAGCGCATAATAAGCCTTCACCGTCGCCGAGAGATCGAGCGCGCCGCCGTGGAACAGCGGCCAGCCGCCATGATCGCCCTGGATACGGCGGAGATAGCGGCCGATCGCCGCCTCCAGCGCCAGATCATCGGGCTCGCCGAGATAGTGGCGCAGCAGGATATATTCGGCGGGGATGGTGGCGTCGGCTTCCAGCTCGAACACCCAGTGGCCGTCAGGCTTTTGCAGCGCCTTGAGCGCCTGCGCCGCCGAGGCGACCGCATCTTCGACGCGATCGAGCGCGGGGGTGCCAGAGAGAAGATCGGCGGTGGTCAGCATCAACGTCCGTCAGTCAGCGCGGCGGCCGTCTCGCCCGATTGGATCGCGCCCTCAATCGTCGCGGGCAGGCCGGTCTGCGTCCAATCGCCTGCGAGGAAGAGATTGGCAAGGGAGGTGCGGGCAGCGGGGCGGCGGCGATCCTGTGCGGGCGTGGCGGCGAAGGTCGCGCGCCGTTCGCGGACGATTTGCCACGGCGGCATCGGTTCGGGGATGCTGAGCGTAGCGGCGACGTCGGCCCAGATGCGCGCGGCGAGTTGATCGCGGTCCATGTCGCACAGCGCATCGGCGGCGCTGATCGTTACCGAGAGGCGATCGGGGAAGGCGAAGATCCAATGCGCGGTGCCGCCGATCACGCCGGTAAGCAGCGGCGCGTTGGCGGGCGCGGGCATCAGGAAGTGGGCGTTGACGATCGCGTGATGCTGATCGGGGGCGGTGAGGCCGGGCAGCAGTTCGGTGGCGCTCCAGGCGGGGACGGCGAGGATCACGGGTTCGTCGGCGGCGATTGGATCGGAAGTATCGGCGAAAGTGAGGCCAATAACGCGGTCTCCGGCATCGATCGCACGCAGGCGGCGGCCGAGGCGGATGTCCGCGCCCTTCGCTTTGAGCCAGGCGAGCGCGGGATCCACGAAGGTCGCTCCCAATGTCGGGTGCGCCACCAACGGGCGGCAGGCTCGCCCACCCTTCTGTAACGTACCCGTAACGATCGCGCCTGCCAGCTTGGCCGAGGCCGTAGCGGAGGGGGTGTTGAGCGCGGAGACGAAAAAGGGATCGAGCAGCCTTTCCCACAGCAGCCCTTTGGCAGGGAGGCTGTCGGGGATGGTCTCGTCGCGCCCCGCCCGGCCCAGCTTGGCAAGGGGAAGGTAATCGCGTGCCTTCGTCCCGGGCACGCGGCGGGCGGACGAAGCGATCCACCACGGGATCGGCCCGGCATTGGGGCGCAGCCGCCAGCGGGCGCCATCGCGCAGGTCGGCGAAATCGAAGATCGCCTCTTCCGGCCCGATCAGCCCGCCGCTCGCGCCAATGCGCTCGAGATAGGCGCCGACATGGGTGTTGCCCGAAAGGACGAGGTGATTTCCGTTGTCGATCACCACGCCAAGCTTGGGATCACGATAGGATCGGCAGCGGCCACCGGCGTGGGGCGCGGCTTCCGAGAGGCGGACGCTATAGCCCTTTTCGATGAGCGCCATCGCGGCGCTGAGCCCGGCCAGCCCCGCGCCGACGACATGCGCGCGTCTCACAGGTCGAGCTTCAGCCCGAGCAGGGTGAAGAACAGTTTGAGCCGGTTGTGGCGGACGCGCCCGCGCGGGTGCGCCCAGCCCTTCATGGTCATGCGGCGGAGCAAAGTGGCGTAGGCTGCGAGCATCAGCCGGGGCGCCAGCAAATGCCCCTTGGGACGCTGGCCGAGGATCACACGCGCCTGCGCATAATGATGCTCGGCCTCATTGGCGACCTGGCGGGCGACGCGATCGATGCGCGGATCGGTGATCACCGCATCGATGGCCCCGATCGGGATGGCGGCGCGCTCCAGCTCCTCGGCGGGCAGATAGAGGCGGCCGATCGCGGCGTCCTCATCGATGTCACGCAGGATGTTGGTCAGCTGCAGCGCGCGGCCGAGATGGTGCGCCAGCAATCGGCCGGGCGCCGCATCCATGCCGAACACGCGCACCGAAAGCCGCCCCACCGCCGAGGCGACGCGATCGCAATAGAGATCGAGTTCTTCGCGCGGCGGCCAACGGATATCGCGATCGACGTCCATCTGCATGCCATCGAGAACCGCCTCGAAATCGTCACGCGCCAGACCGAACCGCTCGACGCCGGGCTTGAGGAAGGCGGCCTTCCCGCCGGGGCCGCCGGCATAGAGATCGTCAAGATCGCGGCGCCATTGATCGAGCGCCTGGGCGCGCTCCTCGCGGCTGCCCGCCATATCGTCGGCGATATCGTCCACCGCACGGCAGAAAGCATAGATGCCGTACATCGCCGCGCGCTCTGGCTTGGGCAGTACCTTCATGCCCGCGGTGAAGCTGCTCTTGGGCGTGGGGACCGCCTCCGTGAGGTCTTCGGCGCTCATCGGGCAAGCAAACGCCCGAAGGCCGCGCGGGTCGCAATCGCCAGCATCTCGATCTTGCTATGGTGGACGCGCTCGCTGAGCGGATCGCGGGTCTTGAGGCGGCGGACGAGGTTCATCGCCAGCGCGTGGATCACCGCCACCTCGAGCGCAAGCCGCTTGTCCTTGATATTTCCTGAGAAAGCGGCGGAGCGATGGAGCAGGGCTTCGGTCCGCTCGGCGGCATCGACGATCGCGGCGCGTAGCCCGGGCGTCGCGCGGTCGCCGCCGAGGTCTTCCGTCCGGCCGCCGTGCGCGCGGAGTAACTCCTGCGGCAGATAGACGCGATCGATCGCGCGATAATCCTTGGCGCAATCCTGGAGGTGATTGATCACCTGCAGCGCCGCGCAGAGCGCATCGTTGGCGGGCCAGAGATCGCGGCTTTCGCCATGAACGTCGAGCACGTAGCGCCCGACCGGCATCGCCGAAAAACGGCAATAATCGATCAGATCGTCCCAGCTTTCATAACGGTTTCGGGTACAATCGCGGGTGAAGGCTTCCAGCAGATCGAGCGCGTGCCAGCGATCGATCCCGTGCGCCCTCTGAACCTCGCGCAGCGCGACCGAGGCCGGATCGGCATCGCTGAGCCCGATGATCGTGTCGTTCATCGCTTCGAGCCGGGCGAGCTTGTCGGCGGGCGAAGCCTCGGCATTATCGGCGACATCGTCGGCCCCGCGCGCGAACCTGTAAAAGGCCATGATCTGCGCGCGATATTTCGGCGCCACGATCGCCGAGGCGACGGGGAAATTCTCGTCCTTATGGCCCTTGCCCGAGGCGAGGCTTTCGGCGGAGATGGGCGCGTTCATGGCTGCAGCTGCGCCTGGGCGCGGCCCTTCCACATGCCGCCCTTGCCCCGCCAATGATCCCAGGCGGAAACGAAGGTGGCGCCCGCATAGAAAGCCGCGATTGACGGCAAGGCCCAGCCCCACAAAGGCGAGCGGCGGTAGAAGCGCAGCATCGGCTGGAAGCTCAGCGCCATCAGCGCCCAGGCGGCAAGGCCGAGCCAGCGCGGCAAGCCGTGCGCGAACAAGGTAAGCGCGGGCGGGGCGAGGTAGATCAGCGCCATGCCGATCAAAGTACCCGCAAGCGCCAGCGGCGAATAGCCGAGCTGCGCGTAGGCCGAGCGGGCGATCATCCGCCCGATATCGCGCCAGCCGCCATAGGGCCGGATGCTGACCGAGCGGCGGGTGAGCGACAGACGGATCGGACCTTGGCGCTTCATCGCGCGGCCCATCGCGCAATCGTCGATCAGTGCGGCGGCGATCGTCTGAAGACCACCGACCCGGGCCAGCGCCGCGCGATCGGCCAGCATGCAGCCGCCCGCCGCGCCCGCTATCCGGGAGGCGGGACGGTTCACCGCCGCGAAGGGATAGAGCATCTGAAAGAAGAAGACGAAGGCGGGGACGAGCGCGCGCTCGGCGGGGCTGTCGCAGCGCAGTTCCGCCATCAAGGTGTGCAGGGTCAGTCTCTCGGCCACGGCGCGGGAGGTGAGCATCCTGAGCGTGTCGGGAGCGTGAACGATATCGGCATCGGTGAACCACAGATATTGGGGGTCTTCGCCCGCCGCGATCCGGCCCTGCTCCATCGCCCAGAGCTTGCCCGTCCAGCCGCGCGGCAAGGGCGTGCCGGGGAGGATGCGGAGGTTGGGCGCGCCGAGCGACCGCGCGATCTCGGCGGTGCCGTCGCTGCTGCCGTCGTCGACCAAAATAATTTGGAGATCGCCGGGATAATCCTGCGCGGCGATCGATCCGATCGCGCGGGCGATCACGTCGGCCTCGTCGCGCGCGGGGACGATGGCGGTGACCTTGGGCCAGTGCACGGGGACGGGGAAAAGCGCCTCGTCCCGCTCGCGCGCCAGCCAGAAACCGTTGCGGGCGGCGAGCAAGCCGATCCAGACTGCCAGCGCCAGCACCGCCAGCCAGATCATGTCAGCATTCCGTGCGCGCTCGACCAGGCCAGCGCGTCGGCAATGCCCTGTTGCCAGGGGCGGTGCGCGTAGCCAAGTTCGGATTCGGCGCGGGCGCTGGAGAAATACATGTGTGTGCGGCTCATGCGCAGCGTGTCCAGCGTCATCCGGGGTTCGCGCCCGCTGAGCCGCGCGAAGCCCTCCATGGCCAGCGCGACGGGCACGAGCGGGGCGATCGGCAGCTTCCTCGCGGTGAACGGACGGCCGAGCTGGGCATCGATCTCGGCGAGCATCGCGCCTAGCGGCACATCGTCCCCGCCGAGGATGTAGCGGCGGCCGATCTTGCCTTTTTCCAGCGCGAGCAAAAGACCGTGCGCGACATCGTCGACATGGACGAGGTTGAGCCCGGTTTCGACATAGGCGGGCATCCGCCCGTTGGCGGCATCGACGATGATGCGCCCGGTGGGCGTCGGCTTCACGTCGCGCGGGCCGATCGGGGTCGAGGGCAAAACGATCGTCGCGGGCAGGCCCTGCTCGGAGACCATCCTTTCGACCAGCCGCTCGGCGACGGTCTTGCTCTTCTTGTAGGCGCCGATCGCATTTTCGGCGGTGGCCGGGTGGTCCTCATCGGAAGGGCGATCGGGCAGCGGTTTCAGCGTGGCGACGCTGGAGGTGTAGACGATGCGCTGCACCCCCGCTTCGAGCGCGGCCTCCATGATGTTGCGCGTTCCCATGCCGTTGCTGAGGATGATATCGGCGGGCTTGGGCACCCACAGGCGATAATCGGCGGCGACATGTGCGAGCGCGCCGCAGCCCTCGAGCGCGGCGACCAGCGAGGCTTTATCATCGAGATCGCCGGTGACGATCGTGCCGGGAAAATCGGCGAGGTTGGTGCGGTCGCTCGACGCGCGCGCCATGCCCCGCACTTTGTAGCCCGCATTCGCGAACACGCGCGCGACGGCGGAGCCGACGAAGCCCGTTACGCCGGTTACGAGGATGGTGTCGCCGTGCATCGCGGCGTGATCTAGGCGGCGGGGGCGGAATTGAGAAGGGCGCGAGCGGTTACCACCGGTAAGCCCGCTCGTCCCGAGCGAAGTCGAGGGACGTGCCACGAGCGACACGCAGCGTGTCTCGACTACGCTCGACACGAACGGGGAGGTGGTTCAATCGCATCGGATGGCGACGATCCTGGCCTGGCTGTTGTGCATGCTCGCGATCGGCGGGATGGTGACGACGCTGTATAGCGCGGTGGCCGTGGCGCGCTTTGCCGGGCGGAAGTCAGTGGTGGGACCGGCCGAGCCTGTGAGCCTGCTCAAGCCGCTGCATGGCGCCGAGCCGGGGCTGGCGGACAATCTCGCGGGGTTTTTCGACCAGGATTGGGATGCGCCGATCCAGATGGTAACGGGCGTGCAGCGCGCGGACGATCCGGCGCGGGAGGTGCTCCACCAATTCCGTCATTCCCGCGCAGGCGGGAGCCCACTCGGGACGGGGGCCGCTTCTCCACTTGAAGGTCCGATTATGGATCCCCGCCTGCGCGGGGATGACGAGATTAGCGAGGTCGTCGATCCCACCTCGCACGGCGCCAATGCCAAGGTCTCCAACCTTATCAACATGCTGCCCGTCGCGCGGCACGATCTGATCGTGATCAGCGATGACGATATGCGGGTGCCGCGCGACTATCTCGCCATGCTGGCGGGCGCGCTGGCCGCGCCGCAGGTGGGCGCCGTGACCTGTGTCTATCGGGGTGAGGGTGTGGCGGGCCGCTGGTCGCGGCTGTCGGCGGCGGGGGCGAGCTACCACTTCCTGCCCGCGGTGGTGATGGGTCTATCGCTGGGGCTCGCTAAGCCGTGCATGGGATCGACCATCGCGCTCCGCCGCGCCACGCTGGCGGCGATCGGCGGCTTCGAGGGCGTCGCCGATACGCTGGCCGACGATTATGCGATCGGCGCGAAGGTCCGCGCTCTGGGCCTTGATGTCGTGTTGCCGCCGATGCTGTTGGTCCACGAATTTCCCGAAGCCGGCCTCGGTGCGCTGTGGCGGCACGAACTGCGCTGGCAGAAGACGCTGCGCATTGTCGATCCGATCGGCAATGCCGGCATGGTCTTCACCTATCCGCTGCCCTTCGCCCTCGCCTTGATTCCGCTGATGCCGCGCCTCGGCCTCACACTCACCGCGCTGGCATTCGGCGCGCGGCTGTTGCTCAAGCGCATCATTGATCGCTGGGCGGGAGCACCCACTTGTTCAGCCTGGATGCTGTTTCCCCGCGATATCCTCGCGCTGGCGCTATACCTGCGGGCGTTTGTCGTGCGATCGGTTGATTGGCGGGGGCAACAGCTAGTAATGGCAGGCAAAGGCCGCGTCACGGCCCAATCCTATGAAGGCCCTGCGGGGCTGGCGGAGTGATCGACGACTATGCTGCGTTCCCTTTTCCTGCAGGCCCCCTCGTTCGACGGCTACGATGGCGGTGCCGGCGCGCGCTATCAGATGAAGCGCGAGGTCCGCAGCTTCTGGTATCCCACCTGGCTCGCCCAGCCTGCCGCGATGGTGGAAGGATCGCGGCTGATCGATGCGCCCGCGCACGATCAGATGTGGGACGATATCGCGCATGAGGTGGACGGCAAGGAGCTGATCGTCCTCCACACCTCGACGCCCAGCTTCGGGCAGGACATCCGTACCGCCCGGCTGATCAAGGAGCGCAACCCGGATGCGCTGGTCGGCTTCGTCGGCGCCAAGGTTGCGGTCGAGCCCGAAAAGAGCCTTGCCGCCAGTGCCGACATCGATTTCGTGGCGCGCGAGGAATATGATTTCACGATCCTCGAGATCGCCGAGGGCAAGCCGCTCAGCGAGGTCGATGGCATTACGTATCGCGCGCCTGACGGCAGCCTCGTTGCCAACAAGCCGCGCGCGATGATCGAGGATATGGACTCGCTGCCCATGGTCTCGCCCGTCTACAAGCGCGACCTGACGATCGAGAAATATTTCGGCGGCTATCTGCGCCACCCCTATGTCAGCTTTTACACGGGGCGGGGCTGCAAGAGCCGCTGCACCTTCTGCCTGTGGCCGCAGACGATCGGCGGGCACAATTACCGCTTCCGCTCCATCCCCAAGGTGATCGAGGAGGTGCAATATATCCTCCGCGAGATGCCTGAGGTGAAGGAGATCTTCTTCGACGACGATACGCTGACCGACGTCCACGATCGCGTCGAGGATCTGGCGCGCGCGCTTGGCGAGCTCGGCTTCGGCAAGCCCGGCTTCAAGGTTTCGTGGAGCTGCAACGCCAAGGCCAATGTGCCGAGGAAGACGCTGGAGATACTCAAGGCCAATGGCCTGCGCCTGCTGCTCGTCGGCTATGAGAGCGGCAACCAGAAGATCCTGCACAATATCAAGAAGGGCCTGCTGGTCGATGTGGCGAAGCGGTTCGCGCGCGATTGCCACGATCTCGGCATCGTCGTCCACGGCACCTTCATCCTCGGCCTTCCCGGCGAGACGCTGGATACGATCGAGGAGACATTGGCCTTCGCCAAGGAGGTCAATCCGCACACGCTGCAGGTGAGCCTCGCCGCGCCCTATCCGGGCACGTTCCTCTACAAGCAGGCGATGGACAACGGCTGGTTCGACGGCAGCGATCATCTGCTCACCGACGGCGGCACGCAGATCGCGCAGCTCAGCTATCCGCACCTGCCGGCGAGCGTGATCTTCGACAAGGTCGAGGAATTCTACAAACGCTTCTACTTCCGCCCGAGCAAGATCGGCTCGATCGTCTGGGAGATGGTGCGCGATTGGGACATGATGAAGCGCCGCCTGCGCGAAGGCGTCGAATTCTTCAGCTTCCTCAAGAACCGCAAGCAGGCGCCCGCGTGAGCGACAAACCTCCCCGCGATCCGCGCGGGGGGGCTAGCAAACATGGTGGCGCCTGGTGGCGGGAGGATGAGAAGCCGCCGCGCTTCCCCCTTCCGCCCGCGCTCAAGAAACTTGTCGAGCCGAAGCCCAAGAAGGCGCCCAAGCCCAAGAAACCAAAGCCGGCCAAGGAAGCCAAGCTCCCCAGCCCGCCGCGCCCGCCAAAGCCGCGCTGGCAATCGGGCAGGAGGCTGATCGTCACCGCGGACGATTTCGGCGCTTCGGTCGCGGTCAACGAAGCGGTGGAGCGGGCGCACCGGGAGGGCATTCTCACTGCCGCGAGCCTAATGGTGGCGGGGGAGGCCGCCGCCGATGCGGTGGCGCGCGCCAAGGTGATGCCCGGCCTGGGCGTCGGCCTGCATATCGTGCTGGTAGAGGGGCGGCCGGTATTACCGCCCGATCTGATCCCCGATCTGGTCGACGCGGATGGCCATTTCCGCACCGATATGGCCTGGCTGGGCACAGAGATTTTCTTCCGCCCGCTGGTCCGTGCGCAACTGTATGACGAGATCGAGGCGCAGTTCGAGAGGTTTGCCGCCACCGGCCTCGCGCTCGATCATGTCAACGCGCACAAGCATTTCCACCTGCACCCGACGATCGCGGGCCTGATCCTGGAGATCGGCGCGCATTTCGGGCTGAACGCCGCGCGCGCGCCGATCGAGCCGCTGGCCGTGCTCAACGCGGTCGAGCCGACCAAGGCGAGTTCGGTCGGCCGCCTGTCGGCTTATTATGCGCGATCGGTGGCGGAGCGCTTTCGCGATTCTTGGGTGCTGGTGCCCGATCAGGTGTTCGGCATCGCTTGGAGCGGCGCCTTGACCCGCTATCGGCTGGCGGGGCTGATCGGAAATTTGCCCGAAGGCTTGAGCGAAATCTATGTGCATCCGGCGACCGGCGACTATCCCGGCTCGGCGCCCGGCTATCTGTATGCCGATGAGCTCGCAGCCTTGACCGATCCCGCGATCGGGACCGAAATCGCGGCACGCGGCATCACGCTCGGCACGTTCGCGGATTTTGCGAGGAAGGAGACGGCATGACTTATTTCGATCGCAGCATGGTGCCGTCCGCGCCGCTTGCGCCCCCGCACGATCAGCCGATCAAGCGCGGCAGCCGCGAACATCTCGCGCTGATGTGCCGTACCCTGCTCGACACGCATGACCCCTACAAACCGGCGCTGATCGACTGGCCCAAGCTGACGCCGGAGGTGCAGGCCAAGATCGTCTCGCTGCCGATCTGGGACATGGCGGTGCAGACCGAGGGCCGCACCGGCCTGTTTGTGAAGACTTTCGGCGAAACGGTGAAGGATCCTCTGCTCAAGAGCGCGGTGGAGATGGATGCGTTCGAAGAGAGCCGCCACAAGATCGTCCTCGCCGATATGGTCCGCGCCTACGGCATCCAGCTGGAGGACGAACCCGACTATCCCAAGCCCAAGGATGCCGAATGGGCGTTCATGCGCTCGGGCTATTCGGAGTGCATCGATAGCTTCTTCGGCTTCGGACTGTTCAAGATCGCCAAGGATACCGGCTTCTTTCCGCCTGAGCTGATCGACACGTTCGAGCCGGTGATGCGCGAGGAGGGGCGGCATATCCTGTTCTTCGTCAACTGGGTGAGCTGGTGGCGGCGCAACATGCCGCTGTGGCGGCGCCCCTGGTTCGAAGCCAAAGTGCTGGCGGTGTGGCTGTTCCTTATCTGGGAGCGGATCGATATGGCCAAGGGCATGGGGAACAACACCAAGGCGCAGGAGAATAATTTCACGCTCAACGGCTCCAAGGAGCTGGGCGTGGAGGTGAGCTTCCCCGAGCTGGCGGCGATCTGCATTGCGGAGAATGACCGGCGGCTGGCGCCTTATGATCCAAGGCTGCTGCGGCCCAGGTTCGTGCCGGGGGTGATGCGGCTGGTGCTGAAGGTGCTTCGGAAGCCGGCCTGATTTGATCCTCCCCGAGGCGGGGAGGGGGACCATCCGAAGGATGGTGGAGGGGGCTATCAACCGGCGCTGCGCTTAACGGGGAGCCCCCTCCGTCAGGCCTGCGGCCTGCCACCTCCCCGTGCCGGGGAGGGTCGGTCAGGCGCCCGGCGCCCCGATGGCGACGTTCATCCGCGCGGTGGCGATCGGGCGTTCGGGATCGTCTTGCCAGGCTTCCACCGCGACATTGGCGATGCGCGTACCGATGCGGACGACCTCGCCGCGCGCATAGGTCTCCACCATCAGGCCGGGGCGCATATAATCGACCGTGACGCTGATCGGCTTGAAGCGTTCGCGCGCCTGCGCCGGATCGTCGAGCGTGGCATCGATCGCGGCGATGGCGGCAATCTCCAGCAGCCCGGCGAGCGCACCCCCATGGATGCGCTCCGGCGCGCCACCCAACCCTTCGGACCAGGGCATCGCCAGCAACGGCGCGTCGCCGTCGGCTTCGACGATGCGAATGCCGAGGAAATCGGCGTAGGGCAGCAGCGCGACCTTGGTCATGACGCGGCACCGAAGCCTTCGGCGCTCAGCATGAAAGTGGCGGTGACGTGCGCGATCGGATCGTGCGGATCGCCATCGTGCGCCATGCCGCGCGTAAAGGCGATGCGCCGCGTCAGCCGATAGCATTCGCCGCGGCCGGTGACGCGGTGACCGGGCTGCGCGGGCCGGAGATAATCGATCCGCAGATCGAGCGTGGCATGCTGCAGAAACTCGCCGCGCTTCAACCAGACGGCGGTGCCGCACACCGTATCCATCAGCGATACGATCGGGCCGGAGGCGAGGATGCCGGTGGAAAGATCAGAGATCAGCCGCCGATCATAATCCAGCGTCAGCTCCGCCCAATCGGCGCCGTGCGCCGCATAACGGATACCCAGCGCCACGGTATGACCAGAGCGAGATGCGACCAATTGCGCGATATCCGAAGGCAGGGAACTGGCCACGGCTTGATCCATATGAAGGCTCCCCCCGGCCTACAAGCCTGACATTACGAAAACGTAACAGCCGCTCCAGCGCGATCGCCGCTTAGCTTTCGAACCGCACTAACGGGGAGAAACGCAATGCGATCCGAAGACGCGAAAATACGGTTGGAGGACCTGCCCGAATTGCCCGACGCGGTGGGCATGGCGGGCGGTCTGGACGATGCGGGCGGCGGGCAGCCCTGCGCCGAAACCGGCGTGCTGCTGGCGTTGCTCGTTTACGGCGGCGGCTGACCGCATGCTGGCGGCGGCGATCGCCTGCCCGGAGGGGCGTCGGCGGCGACGGGTGTTGGGCGAGGACTTCGCTCGCGCGCTCGAAGCTGAGCCGGCGATCGCCGCGCTGCGGGCTGCGCTGAAGGGCGGCGGCGATGCCATCGTAGCCGTCCGGCCCGTGCTGGAAGATTTGGGCTGGCTTGACCGCAGCTTCGCGCGCCTGATCGCCGCGTCGCGGGCCGATCCACTGTTCGAACCGCCGCTGCAGCCGATCGGCCAGGCGCCAAGGGAAGGCGTGCGGCTGTTCGCGAATCCGCGATTGGCGATTAGCCTGCTGCGTCTGCCCAGCCCACGTGAGACGGCAGGGACGATTGGCTTTTCCGGGCAGGCCTTGCTGGTGCGTTTCCTAGGATGCGCGCCGACAGTACGTTTGTGGGGGTTGGACGACGGGCGTTGTCGCTTCGCCGGCGAGCGGCGGATCGGGGCGGGCGAGCTTCTCCTGATCGATGGCGTCAGCGAGGCCTGGTCAATCGCGCCCGGCTCCAAACCCGCGATCCTGGTGCAGGCGACGACGCGCGAGAGCGGCGTGCCGCTGGCGACCTATGACGTGGCGAGCGGCGCGCTGGTCGCTCGAACGGCTACCGATAGCGCGGCGATGCGGATGCAGCTGATCGCGAGCCTGCTCTGTCGGATGGAGCGCCACGACGCCGCGCCCGCGCTGCGCGCGGCCGCCGGAGCAGGCCCGCCGCACCTGCGCTGGCATATCGCGCGCGAACTGACCGCGATGGCGCCCGATCAGGCGCGGCCTCTGCTCGACAGGATGGCGTTGGCCGATCCGCATGCCGATGTCCGCGCGGCGGCGCGCCGGACGCTGGCGTTGCTCGCGGCATGACGCTGGCGATCGATCCCGGCGCGCCGGAGCCGATGGCGCTCGGCGCTTTCCTCGCCGCGATGGAGGCGCGGGACTTCGATGGCGATGACGAGGCGGCTTATGTCGAGGCAGCGCCCCTGCTCGCGGGGCTTTCCGCCGATCGCGGCTTCCTGGGCGATCTGCTGATCGAGGCGCTCAAGGATCGCGCCGGCGCGCAGGAGCGCGACAATGGCTATGGTCCGCAGGTCGTGTTGCTGCATCGCGGGCCGGGCTGGTTCGTTCGCGCCAACCTGTGGCCCGAGGCGGGGGATGCGCTGGTCCGGGCGAGCGGGGCGGAGCGCTTCTTCTACGGCATCCCCCACGATCACAATTTCAGCTTCCTCACCGTCGGCCATTTCGGGCCGGGCTATTGGAGCGATTATTTCGAGCCGGACGGCGATTTCGTCGGCGTGCCCGGCGAGCCCGTATCGCTGCGCTTTATTGAGCGCACACAGCTGAGCGAGGGCAAGGTAGCGCTGTATCGCGCCCACCGCGATATCCACAGCCAGCTTCCGCCGGAGAGCCTCTCGGTCTCACTCAACATCGTTCAGGGCACGGCGGGGCGTGCGTTCCTCGATCAATATCGCTTCGATGTCGACCGCGGACGGATCGCCGAGCAATTGGCGCGCAGCCCGATCGAGCCGCTGCTGGGCTTCCTCGCGCCGCTGGGCGGGGAGGAGGGGCGGAAACTGCTCGATCATTTCAGCGCGCATCATCCGTGCGACCGCATCCGTTTCGGCGCTTTCCGGGCGCTGGCCGATGCCGCTCCCGACGACCGTGCACGCTGTGCGGCGCTGGAGCGTGCGGCGGACGATGCCAGTGCGCAGATTTCCGGGCTGGCGCGGATGCTGTTTAAAACCTCCGAAATGGCCTGATCTTAATGCGTTGCTTGGCGGCGATGGTGGCACGAAGGTCTGGTGCAGCTGTGCGTCGAAGGCGGAGATAGGGATCAGCGGGCGGCTATCGCCCATGCGCTTGGCGCGCTGGGCCATGAGGTCATCGCGGGCGGTGATCTGAGGGTGGTGATCGCGCCGCCGGTGCAGATCGATCGCGCGGCGGGCGTGGCGCTGGTGGCGGGGCGGCGCGTCCGCTTGACGCGGATCGAGCTGGCGCTGCTCGGCTGCCTGATCGATGCACCGGAGCCGCTCGACAAGCCCGCGCTGATCGCGCGGATCTGGGGCTATGGCTTCGATCCGGGGACCAATCTGGTCGCGGTTCATATTTCGCGGTTGCGCGCCAAGCTGGGGGCGGCGCTGACGATCGTCTATGGCGAAGGCGGCTATGCCATCACGGCGGAGACCAGTCCGGCGGTGCCAGTTCGAAACCGGCAAAATCGAACGCCGGAGCGACGATGCAGCTGACCAAGGTCCAGGCGCCGAGCGATTGGGCCGCCTGCCATGCGTGTGCGGGGACAATGCTCTGCAGTGCCTCGCCGGGACCAGGGCCGAGCGTTACGTCATTGCGATCGATCTGTAAGCGCAACGGCGCATCAGCCTGCCATAGCCAGATTTCGGCGGCATCGACGCGGTGCCAGTGCGACCGCTCGCCTTCGCCGAGCAGGAAGTGGATGCTGCTCACGGCACCGCGCCCACCGTGGGCCGGCGTGTCGCGCCAAAGTTCGCGGTAACTGCCGCCCTCGGGATGCGGTTGGAGATCAAGCGCGGTGCGGACCGTCGCCGCTTCGAGTGTCGTATCCCGGAGATCGATTTCGGAGCTGGTCACTCCAGCCCCAGCCGTTTCGCGCGCGCTGCTACCGCCGGCTGGATCGCCAGCGCCGCCGCGCGGTCGGTCTCGGCACCCGCCGCGTCGCCCAGCTTCCCGCGCACCAGCCCACGCGCGTAGAGCGCCAGGGCATTGCGCGGCGTCAGCGCCAGCGCGGCGTCATAATCGGCCTTGGCCAGCGCCAGCTCGCCGCGCCGGAGGCGGACCAGCGCGCGGCTGTCGAGATAGGCGCCCGCATTGGGTCGCGCGCGGATGGCGGCGTTGCAATCGGTGAGCGCCTTGTCGAGCTCCTGGTTCAGCAGCGCGCGCGCCCAGCAGCGGCCGTTGAGCGCGACGGGCCTGCGTTCGTCTTCGGGATGGAATTTGAGCCACTGATCGAAATTGGCGATCGCCTGCGGATATTGCTCCACCGTATCGAACAGCCCACCCAGCATCAGCCTGCCTTCGGACGAGGGCGGCAGCGTCTTGTCGGCGATGGCGATATCTTCGGCGGCGCCCTTCGGATCGTTGAAGACCAGCCGGAGATTGGCGCGAGCGACGTGCGGATCGGGATCGGCGGGATCGATCGCGATCACTTTCTCATAATCGGCGAGCGCGAGCAGGGGCTGGCGGTTGGCCATTCGCGCGGCGGCGCGCATTTTCAGATAGCGGGCATTGCCCGGCGCCAGCGCCACCGCCTGATCAAAATCGGCGATCGCCGCCTCCAGCTTGCCGCCCGAGGCAGAGACGCCGCCGCGGCGTGCGAAGCCCTCGGCATCGGTGGGCGCGGCATCGGGCTTGTCGAGCGCGATCTCCGCGCCGCCGGCATCGCGCACACCCGTCGGTTTCAGGCCGAACATCGGCCCGCCCTCATAGGTCACGAGCATCCGTCCGGCGTTGTTTTCGACAAGGATGCGGTGGGTGAGGAAGAAATCGAAGCCGATCAGCATGTCGAAGTCACCGAGCTCCATATCGGCGAAATGGATGCGCGGATGGGGAATGGCTTCGCCGCCGATGTCGATCTTGTCGAACGTGCCGACCCATTGCTTGAGCGTCTTGGAGCCGATTCCCCCGGTATAGCCCGCTTCCGTCACACCGGGGCTTTGCGGCGTCAGGCCGGCATGTTTGGCGCCGGAAAGCGTCAGACCGGCCAGCGGCGCGCCGCTATCAAAGCCGGCCTTCAGCTTGACGCCGTTCAGCGTGACCGTGGCGACCGTGTGATAGGGAACCGGGATCAGGGGCAGCACGGTTACAGGCCTTTGCCCAGCCCAATATGCGGCGGCGGCATCCGGGCAATTCTTGGCCCTGAACAGCCGCAACATGCCATGGGGGAAATCATATTCGACATCGAACATGCTGAGGAAATTTTGGCCCAACAGCCCGACCTGGCCGGTATCGGTGCCGCCGACGATGAATTGCACCTGTGGAATTTTGACGCCACCCAGCTCGAATTCGCGGACTGTGGTCATATCCGCGCTTGTTTCGCCGTTGATGCCGCGCAGATGCAGGCGCGCCGGGGCCGCGACGGTCACCAACTGATATTCTGCGGCCGACGCGCGCGACATCGTCGAAAAGAAGGCGCCGCTATCCAGGATGAAGCGCGCGTCCTTGCCACCGATCTTGGTGGTGACGATCGGGCGCGCGCCGGTCATCTGCACCGGTAGCTCCAGATATTTGACGAGCTGACACTGCGAAGCCGCTGACGCTGGCGCGGCCAGAATAAGCGCGGCCATTCCCAAAAGCTTCCGCAAGGCGAATCTCCTTTGAGGAGAATGGTGCCAAGCCGCACCGCGGACATCAAGGGAGCCGGACGCATGGCGGCGCCGCTCGCGATGGCCGCACTTTTTCCAGCTTCTCGAAGAAATTCTGGTCGGGGCGACAGGATTCGAACCTGCGACCCCCAGACCCCCAGTCTGATGCGCTACCAGGCTGCGCTACGCCCCGATCCAGGCGGCGCGCTCTAGGGAGTTCGGGCGGCGACGTCTAGCCCTCTCCCGTTCTTCACGGGAGAGGAGTGAACAGGTCGGTCATGCTCCCGGCATGACCTACGAGGTGCCGGGGCACCTCGTACCTGTTCGCTGGTGAGGGTCTTCTTCTTTGGCAGAGGTCGGCCAAGAAGGCAGACCCTCACCTTCCCGCAAATCTCGCTTCGCTCGTTTTGCGGGCCCCTCCCTCTCCCGCGAAAGAGGGAGAGGGGCAAAAGCCAGCGTTGCGACCGAAGCGGCCCCGTGATAGGCGCTCCGCCTTCTCGGCTGGTGCGCCTTGCGCCTGGCTCTTTCAGGATTTTGTGACGCTTATGTTCGCCTCGCCCGCTTATGCCCAATCCACCGGCGCCGCTTCCGCTCAGGGCGGGGGGATCGCCGCGCTGTTCGTGCAGGCGCTGCCGCTGATCCTGATCTTCGGCATCTTTTATATCCTGATGATCCGCCCGCAGCAGAAGCGGATGAAGGAGCAGAAGCTGGCGATCGAGGCGACCAAGAAGGGCGATGAGGTCATCACCGGCGGCGGCCATATCGGCAAGGTGATATCGGTGAACGGGGATGAGGTGGAGGTGGAATTCGCCCCCGGCCATCGCCACCGCGTCGTGAAATCGATGCTCGCCGAGGTTCGCCCCAAGGGCGCCAAGCCCGCCAACGATTGATCGCGGGCCGGTAACCACAATGCTCGATTTCCCGCGCTGGAAGGTCTGGTCGATCCTGCTCGTGCTCGCGCTCGGCGTGGTGCTGGCGATCCCGAGCCTGATGCCCGAAAGCACCGCGAACAGCATCGGCCTGGGCCGGATGCCGCGCATCAACCTGGGCCTCGATCTCTCCGGCGGCAGCCACCTGCTGCTGGAGGCGGACACCGCCGATCTCGCCAAGCAGAACCTCCAGAAGATGGAGGATACGATCCGCACCGAGATGCGCCGCAACGATCCCGCGATCAGCATCGGCGATATCTCGACCGACAATGGCGCGCTGAGCTTCATGGTGCGTGACGTCACGCAGCTGGATGCCGCGGTCGAGGCGGCGCGCAAGCAGACCAGCGCGGTGGGCGTCACCGGGCAGCGCGATTGGGACGTGCGCGTCGTCGATGGCACGCGGATCGTGATGACGCCGACCCAGGCGGGCCTCGCCGACAGCGCCGATCGCGCGATGCAGACCGCCACCGAGGTCGTCCGCAAGCGCATCGATGAAATGGGCACCAAGGAGCCGACGATCATCCGCGAGGGCGCAACGCGCATCCTCGTCGAGGTGCCGGGCCTCCAGGATCCGGCCGCGCTCAAGGCACTGATCGGCAAGACCGCCAAGCTGGAATTCAAGCTGGTCGATCAGAGCGCCGACGTGAACCTCGTCGCGCAGGGCAAGTCCGCGCCCGGATCGCAGACGCTCCCTTATCCCGACAGCCCGGGCAAGTTCATCGCCGTCCAGCGCCGCGTGCTGATCTCGGGCGACGATCTGATCGATGCGAGCCTGACCAAGGACCAGGATCAGCGCCCGGCGGTCGCGATCAAATTCAATGCCTCCGGCGGGCGCAAGTTCGCGCGGGTGACGCAGGAAAATACCGGCAAGCCGTTTGCAATGATCCTGGACAATATTGTCCTGTCCGCGCCCAACATCAATGAGCCGATCCTCGGCGGCAACGCGATCATCAATGGCAATTTCACCAGCGACAGCGCCAACGCGCTCGCCATTTCGCTGCGATCGGGCAAGCTGCCGGTGAACCTGAAGGTGGTCGAAGAGCGCACCGTGCTGGCGCAGCTCGGCGCCGATTCGATCCATGCCGGCGTGCTGGCCAGCGTGATCGCCAGCGTCGCGGTGATCGTGTTCATGCTCGTCACCTACGGGCGGTTCGGCTTCTACGCCGATCTCGCCGTGGTGCTGAACATCTTCGTGATCCTGGCGGTGATGGCGATCCTCAACGCGACGCTGACGCTGCCCGGCATCGCCGGCTTCGTGCTGACGATCGGCACCGCGGTGGATGCCAACGTGCTGATCAACGAGCGCATCCGCGAAGAGCGGCGGCGCGGGCGGGGCGTCGTCCAGGCGGTGGAGCTCGGCTATAAGGAAGCCAGCCGAACGATCTTCGAGGCGAATACCGTCCACGCGATCTCCGGCCTGATCATGCTTGTGCTGGGCTCGGGTCCGGTCAAGGGCTTCGCGGTGGTGCTGCTGATCGGCATCTGCACCAGCGTGTTCACCGCGGTGCTCTTCACGCGGATGCTGACCGCGCTGTGGATTCGCAAGAACCGCCCGACGGAGATGCATATATGATGGCGCGTTGCGCCAATCTCCCTCTCCCCGCCGGCGGGGAGAGGGTCGGGGAGAGGGGGCTACGGGTGCGTGGTAACGCTGCGCTCTATTTTTCCCGACTCCCCCTCTCCCAACCCTCTCCCCTGAAGGGGAGAGGGCTAAGGACGTCATCATGCGCCTGCTGAAAATCGTTCCCGACAACACCAACATCGGCTTCGTCCGCCTGCGCTATTGGGCGTTTGGGCTGACGATGCTCTTGACCATCGCCGCGGTTGCGCTGGTCGCGGTGCGGGGCCTCAACTTCGGGGTGGATTTCGTCGGCGGCGTCGCGATCGAGACGCATTTCCAGCAGCCACCGAGTGTCGATCAGCTGCGCGCCGATATCGAGGCGCTGCATGTCGGCGAGGCGTCGCTGCAGCAGTTCGGCGATCCCCACACGATTTCGATCCGCCTGCCCGTGCCCAAAACGACCGACGAGGGCGCGACCAACCAGCTGGTGAAGACCGTCGAAAGCACCGTCGCCGCCAAATTCCCTGGCGTGCAGTTCAACAAGGCCGATACCGTTTCGGGCAAGGTTTCGGGCGAGCTGATCCGCAACGGCCTGCTTGCGGTGTTTCTCGCGGTGCTGGGCATCGCGGTGTTCAGCTGGCTGCGGTACGAATGGCAGTTCGGCGTCTCCACCTTCGTTGCGATCGCGCATGATGTGCTGATGACGCTGGGCTTTTTCGCGGTGACGCAACTGACCTTCGATCTCAACATCGTCGCCGCCGTCCTCACGATCATCGGCTATTCGATCAACGACAAGATCGTGATCGACGATCGCATCCGCGAGAATATGCGCAAATATCGCAGCATGGACATGCGCGCGCTGATCGATCTTTCGGTCAACGAGACGCTGCCGCGCACCGTGATGACATCGCTGACCGTGCTGCTCGCACTCTCGTCGCTGCTGTTCTTCGGCGGCCCGGTGTTGCGCGGTTTCTCGGCGTCGATGCTGCTCGGCGTGATCGTCGGCACGTACAGCTCGATCTACGTATCGAGTTCGCTGCTGATCACGCTCGGCCTCAGCCCCAAGGTGCCCGATACCCGGCCCGCGCGCAGCGGTCCGCCGGCCGGCGCCGAGCGAATCCGCTGATCGCATGGGCCTTCCCGCTCCGCTAACCGTTCGCTAAGGCCCTCAGATGCGTTTCACGTTCCGCTCGCCCTGGCTCCGCGCCCTCCTCCTCATCCTGTTCGGCGGCCTCGCGCTCGCGGGCTGCGCCAAGAACAAGATCGGCAAGGACAGCAATCGCTACGTCGCGCGCGATGTCGATACGCTCTACAATGCCGCCAAGGATCGGCTTGATCAGCACCGCTACAAGGAATCGGCGGCGCTGTTCGATGAGGTCGAGCGCCAGCATCCCTATTCGATCTGGGCGCGCCGCGCCGAACTGATGAGCGCCTTCGCTCACTATATGGCGCACGAATATGCCGAATCGGTGACCGCGGCGCAGCGCTTCATCTCGATCCACCCCGGCAACCGCGATGCGGCTTATGCTTATTATCTGATCGCGATCGATTATTACGAGCAGATCGGCGACGTCGACCGCGATCAGAAGGTAACGCAGCAGGCGCTCGACGCGATGGGCGAACTGATCCGCCGCTATCCCGATACGCGCTATTCGTCCGATGCGCGGCTGAAGGAGGATCTCATCAACGATCACCTCGCCGGCAAGGAGATGGTGATTGGGCGCTTCTATCAGAAGCGCGCGCTATGGCTGGCCTCGGTGATCCGCTTCCGCCACGTCATCGACAGTTTCCAGACCAGCACGCACGTGCCCGAGGCGCTGATGCGGCTGACCGAAAGCTATCTGGAAATGGGCGTGCTGGATGAGGCGAAGCGGTCCGCCGCGGTGCTCGGCGCCAATTATCCGGGCACCGACTGGTACAAGCACGCCTATGAGCTGATCGAAAAGAAGGAAGGCGCCAAGGCGCAGATCTTCAAGAGCTGATCCCACCCCAGCCCCTCCCCTTTAGGGGAGGGGCTGGGGTGGGGGAGTCCCTCTGATGTCTGAGGGCAGAGCTAGCTTTGCTCGCCCCACCCCCCAAACCCCTCTCCTGAAGGGGGGGCTTAAACCTACAAAACCGCCGCCCATTCCTCCGGTTTGAACCCCACCAGCAGCCCGCCATCATACTCGACGATAGGCCGTTTGATCGTGGAGGGATGCTCGGCCATCAGCATGACAGCCTTCTCTTGGGTGAGATCGGCCTTGGCGCCGTCCGGCAGCTTGCGGAAGGTCGTCCCCGCCTTGTTGAGCACGCGATCGACCCCCGCTTGCGCCACCCATCCTGCAATGCGCGCCGGATCGGCACCCGCTTTCTTGTAATCGTGGAAAGCGTATTCGACGCCGCGCTCCGTCAGCCACGTCCGCGCCTTCTTGACCGTGTCGCAATTGGGAATGCCGTAGAGCGTGACGGCCATCTGATCCTCCATCGAAAGCCGACCGCTTGCCGCGCTCTTCTGCCGGCAGCAAGCCCGCTTTCCGTTTTTGTTCGCCTGCCCTAGATAGGCGTCATGCTCGCGAGCCTTTCGATCCGGGACGTGGTTTTGATCGAGGCGCTCGACCTGGAATTCGGGCCTGGTCTCGCCGCGCTGACGGGCGAGACGGGGGCGGGCAAGTCGATCCTGCTCGATAGTCTGGGGCTGGCGCTGGGCGTGCGCGCCGATGCCGGGCTGGTGCGGAATGGCGCGGCGCAGGCGAGCGTTTCGGCTAGCTTCGATCTCCCCGCCGATCATGCCGCTTTCGCGCTGCTCGCCGAGAATGAGATGGCGCCCGAGCCGGGCGAGCCTTTGCTGATCCGCCGCACGGTGAAGGCCGATGGCGGTAGCCGCGCCTTCGTCAACGATGTCGCGGTCTCCGCCGCCCTGTTGCGCGCGTTGGGCGGGACGTTGGTCGAAATTCATGGTCAGCACGATGATCGCGGTCTGCTCAATCCGCGCGGGCATCGCGCTTTGCTCGACATTTTCGCGCGGCTGGACGGCAAGGCGGTGGCCGATGCCCACGCCCAATGGCGGACGGCGCAAGAGGCGCTGGCGATGGCTGAAGCCGATGTCGAGGCGGCGGAGCGGGATCGCGAGTGGCTGGAGCATTCCGTCGCCGAACTGACCAAGTTCGCTGCCGAGCCGGGCGAGGAAGCGGAGCTCGCCGAGGCGCGATCGGCGATGCAGAAGGGCGCGCGGCTCGCCGAAGAGCTGGCGGCGGTGCGCGCGCATCTTGATGGATCGGAGGGCGCGCTGGCGGGGCTGCGGCAGGCGGCGCGGCGGCTCGATCGGCTGAGCGGAGAGCATGCTTTGTTGGCCGAGGCACTGGCGGCGCTGGATCGCGCGCTGCTTGAGGCGGACGAGGCCGAGGACAAGCTTAGCCGCGCCGATGAGGCCTTTGCCTATGACGAGGGCAAGCTGGAGGCGATGGAGGCGCGGCTATTCGAGCTGCGCGGGCTGGCGCGCAAGCATCGCGTCGAGCCCGATGCGCTGGCGGCGCTGACCGAGGAGCTCTCGGGCCGGCTGCAGCGGATCGAGGCGGGCGGCGAGGGGCTGGCGGCGCTGAGCCGCGAGGTGAAGCTGGCGCGCGAGGCCTATTGGGCGGCGGCCGAGGCGGCGAGCGCCGCTCGCAAGGCAGCGGCGGCGCGGCTGGATGCGGCGGTGGCGGGCGAACTCGCGCCGCTCAAGCTGGATGCCGCGCGCTTCCGCACCACGATCGAGCCCTTGCCCGAGGCGCAATGGGGACCGGCGGGGCTGGATCGGGTCGAATTCGAAATCAGCACCAATCCGGGCGCGCCGTTCGCGCCTTTGGTCAAGATCGCCAGCGGCGGTGAACTGTCGCGCTTCATCCTCGCGCTCAAGGTGGCGCTGGCCGAGGAAGGCGGGGCGGGGACGATGATCTTCGACGAGGTCGATCGCGGAGTCGGCGGCGCGGTGGCGAGCGCGATCGGCGAAAGGCTGGCGCGGCTGGCGGGGCGCACCCAGCTGCTGGTGATCACACACAGCCCGCAGGTCGCTGCGCGCGCCGATGGCCATATGCTCATCCAGAAACGCTCGGACGGGCTGGTCGCGCGCACGGGCGTGCATGCGCTGGACGTCGGGGAGCGCCGGGAGGAGATCGCCCGGATGCTCTCAGGCGCCGAAGTCACCGATGAAGCGAGGGCGCAGGCGGGGAAGCTGCTGGGTGCGATGTAGCGCCCTTTTCGGCCGCGTTTTTTCCGTCCGTTCCGTGTCCGTCCGGTCCCTTGCTGTCCGTTCCCTTGCTGTCCGGGGCTATTTCGATCGCGATCTTTTCGCTCGCTTCCGCACCCTTCTCGCCCGCGGCTTCTCCGCCTGCGCTCTTCCCGTCCGCGCCTTTTTCGCCCGTATCCTTTTCGCTGGTGCCAGCTCCACTCGCGCCAGTTCCGCCCGCGCGAGTTCCACCCGCGCCAGTTCCACCCGCGATAGTCATCACGCCATCATTGATCGAAACGCCGTCGAGGCGCGCGATCACATCCTGGCCGAGCAACGAAGCACCGCCTTCCTTACCGATCACGGAGACCGGTACGTCTTTCAAATTCTTTCCTGCAACCTCCATTTTGGGAATTGCAACGGTAGCGAGCGAGGCTTCGCCATTGGCGGTCACGATCCTGCGCCGGAAGTGCATCTTCTTGGGCTTGAGGCCCACGCGGCGGGCATCGGCCTGCGTCAGGATCGTCGTATTGGCACCGCTATCGACGACGAGGCTCACGTTCCGGCCATTCAGCTTGGCGTCGACATGATAGAGACCATCGGCGCTCACCGGGATTTGGCGCTGCTTATCCTCAACGTCGACGATGGAAGGCGAATCGGTTCGCTCGATCTGTTCGCTCGACGACTGTGCCGACTGTGAAGGCTGTGACCATACGGTGCGTATCTCGTTCGCGATGGGCAAAATACTTGCGACGAGCGCGAATTTGAACACCGTCAAAGCAACACTACTTGGCATTTTCGGGCTCCAACAAATCTGGAATTTCGAAATCCGCCAGTGCCTGCCAAGCCTTGGGGGGTTAAATGCTCAACGTAGCTTTATTGCGGATTGTTCCGACTTGGAGGCTTCTCCATTTATGGGGAGAATGTTAATTAATGTAAATATCTTCGGACTTAAGTAATAAATCGTCTATTCTGCGGGTAACAATCGATTGTTATCGACCGATTATTGAAATCTGAACGGCTGCCGATTGGTTGTCATAGTGCATGGCATGCAGGCAGGCGGGTCATTCCGTCCCCAGCCCATGCCCGGCGGCGGCGAGGTTCGCCACTTCCGGCGTGGTGCGCTCGCCCAGCACGACGGTGATGCTGCCGATCAGGATCAGCACGCCGCCCGCCAGCAGGCCGAAACCGAGCGGATCGCCGAACAGCGCCACGCCGATGACCGCGCCCATTAATGGCTCGAGATTGATGAAGACGCCCGCGCTCGCACTGTCGACATGCGCCGCACCGAAGCTCCAGGCGGCGGTGGCGAGCAGGGTGGAGAGCAGGCCGCTGCCGACGATGCCGATCCAGCTTGTCGTGGAGAGCGCGAGTGGAGGCGGGCCATGCAGCGCGAAGGAGATTGGGGCGACGAACAGGGTCGACATCAGCAGCGCGACCGAGGGCACCGCCATCGGTGATCTGGTCGCGGGAACGCGCTTCACCGCGAACAGCCAGACGAGGAAGATCAGCAGCGAGCCCAGGGAGAGCGCGATGCCGAGCGGCGTGCCCGATCCGCCCGGCTTGCCGGCGATCAGTGCGGCGCCGATTGTCGCGCCCGCCACCCCGATCCACGAGGTGCGGCTGATGCGTTCGCCCATCACCCGCGCGGCGATCGCCACTAGCGCGGGCAGCAGGCCGATCAGCAGCGCGGCGAGCGTCACCGTGACATGCGCGAGGCCTTCGAACTGGACGATGAAGCCCAGACCATAACTGGCACCGGAGAGCCACATTGCAGGCGATCTGAACAGCGCCCGCGCTTCGGCGGTCAGCGCGAAGGGCAGGGCGACGATACCGGCGACGGCGAAGCGGAGCAGCACGAGGTGCGATGCGCTGATCTCGCGCAGCGCGAGCTTGCCGAGCGGGAAGCCGAGGCCCCAGCAGACGCCGGCGAGGGTGAGCGCGGCGAAAGCGAGGGGCTTGGAGGTGGCGCTCAAAGCGCCTCCCCTGCAAGGAGAGGGGGACCAGCCGCAGGCTGGTGGAGGGGTGTCCCGCTGTCGAGAGGGTGATACCCCTCCGTTATCGCTACGCGATGCCACCTCCCCTTGAAGGGGAGGATCATTTTCCCATCAATTTCGGGAAGAAGCCCTCGTGCGCCTCCCGCAGCGCATCGATCGTCACGCTCCAATCGCCTTCTGCCAGCTCGAAGATCACGCGGCGCGCGATGGTGCGGCCGAGGGGATCGGCGGGGACGTCGGCGGCGTGGGCGGCGATCATGAAATCGGCGAGGCAGGTGTCGCAGACGGTGACCACGTACAGCCCCTGATCCTCGCCGAACAGCGAACCCGCGACGCCGAACGGCTGCACCTCGTTGACCAGCACGCCGATATCGCCGGCCAGCGCCATTTCGGCGAGGGTGACGGCGAGCCCGCCGTCCGAGACGTCATGGCAGGCGGTGATCGCGCCCTTGGCGATCTGATCGCGGATGAAATCGCCGGTGCGGCGCTCGGCGCGCAGATCGACCGGCGGCGGCGGGCCGGCGTCGCGGCCCTCGATGCCGTGCAGCTCGCGCAGCCACAGCGACTGGCCGAGATGGCCGCCGCGCTCGCCGATCGCCAGCACGGTGTCGCCGATGCCCTTGAAAGCGATCGTCGCATTCTTGCGCCAATCGGCGAGCAGGCCTACGCCGCCGATCGCGGGGGTGGGCAGGATCGCCGAGCCGCCCCCGGTCGCTTTGCTCTCGTTATAGAGGCTGACGTTGCCGCTCACGATCGGGAAATCGAGCGCGGTGCAGGCTTCGGCCATGCCCTCGATACAGCCGACGAACTGCCCCATGATCTCGGGCCGCTGGGGATTGGCGAAGTTCATGCAATCGGTGGTGGCGAGCGGCGTGGCGCCGACCGCGGTGATGTTGCGCCAGCATTCGGCGATCGCCTGTTTGCCGCCCTCGAACGGGTCCGCATAGCAATAGCGCGGCGTGCAATCGGTGCTGATCGCCAGCCCCTTGTCGGTGCCGTGGACGCGCACCACCGCGGCATCGCCGCCGGGCCGCTGGACGGTGTCCGCGCCGACCATGTGGTCATATTGCTCCCAGATCCAGCGGCGGCTGGCGATATCGGGCGAACCCATCAACGTGAGCAGATCGGCGGCAGGATCCGTGCTTTCGGGCACATCGGTCAGTTCGGCAGGGGGCACCGTCTTCACCCACGGCCGATCGTACTTCGGCGCTTCGTCGGCGAGCGGGCCAAGGGGAAGATCGCACACCGTCTTGCCCTTCCAGACCAGCTCCATGCGGCCGGTGTCGGTCACCGTGCCGATCACCGCGAAATCCAGCTCCCACTTTTTGAAGATCGCTTCGGCGAAATCCTCGCGACCGGGCTTCAAGACCATGAGCATCCGCTCCTGGCTTTCGGAGAGCATCATCTCATAGGGCGTCATGCCCTCTTCGCGCTGGGGCACCGCATCCATATCGAGCCGGATGCCGACGCCGCCCTTGCTCGCCATCTCAACGCTGGAGGAGGTAAGGCCCGCCGCGCCCATGTCCTGGATCGCGACGATCGCGTCGGACGCCATCAATTCCAGGCACGCCTCGATCAGCAATTTTTCGGTGAAAGGATCGCCGACCTGCACGGTCGGGCGCTTGGCATCGGCATCCTCACCGAAATCGGCCGAGGCCATGGTTGCGCCGTGGATGCCGTCGCGCCCGGTCTTGCTGCCGACATAGACGATGGAATTGCCGACGCCCGAGGCGGCCGAATAAAAGATCTTGGCGGTCTCGGCGACGCCGACGGTCATCGCGTTGACGAGGATGTTGCCGTCATAGGCGGGGTGGAAATTGACCTCGCCGCCCACCGTCGGCACGCCGACGCAATTGCCATAGCCGCCGATGCCGTGGACCACGCCCGCGATGAGGTGCTTCATCCTGGGGTGATCAGGCGATCCGAAGCGCAGCGCATTCATGTTGGCGATCGGGCGGGCACCCATCGTGAACACATCGCGCAGGATGCCGCCGACGCCGGTCGCCGCGCCCTGATAGGGCTCGATGTAGCTCGGGTGGTTGTGGCTCTCCATCTTGAAGATCGCCGCCTGACCGTCACCGATATCGATCACGCCTGCATTCTCGCCGGGGCCGCAGATCACTTGCGGTCCGGTGGTGGGCAGCTTGGCGAGATGAAGCCGTGAGGATTTGTACGAGCAATGCTCGCTCCACATCACCGAGAAGATGCCGAGTTCGACCAGATTGGGTTCGCGCCCCAGCGCCCCCAGCACCCGCTCATATTCGTCCGTGGAGAGGCCATGATCGGCGACGATTTGGGGCGTGATTTCGGACATGCGCAGGCCGATAGCGGAGGGTTCCGCCTTAGCCTACCCCTTGCATTCGTGGAGCGCGCGGACCCGGCGCGCGGAGGATCACAGGCCGACCGATTGGCGAGCCTTGTCAGGAATTTACCTTAACTAGCGGGCCGATGTGATTTTGTGTAAGGAGTGTGCACCGCCCGGCACGCCGCAGGCGGCGAAATCCTGTTTAGGGTTCCTGTCATGCGTGGGCCGTTGTTCGTTGCGTTTCTGTTTGGCGGCCTCGCCCTGACCGGCGTGGCGTCGGCGACTCCGCCGCAGCACTTCCCAAGCGATCTGCGCCAGGTGGAAGCCACTGTGCTGGCGACCTTCAACTTCGCGCGCACTCAGCCCACAGCCTATGTCGAGACGCTGGTGGCCTATCGGGGTTTCTTCCACGCCAATGCCGTGATTATCCCCGGCCAGAGGGTCGCGATGCAGACCACGGAGGGCCGGCCTGCCGTCGACGAGACAATCGCTTTTCTTCAGGCGCAAAGCGGGCTGGGAATGCTGCAGCCTTCCGAGACCTTGCGCCGCGCCGCCGCCGATTATGTAACCGAGCAATCGCACAGCGGCGATACCGGTCACTTCGGCGCGGATGGCTCCAGCCCCGGCGATCGCGTCGCGCGGCAGGGCGGCGGCGATCAGGTGGCGGAGGTGATCGCTTATGGCGCGCAGGACGCCAAGGACGTCATCCGCCAATTGCTGATCGATGATGGCGTTCCCGATCGCGGCCACCGCATCGCGATGTTCTCCGCGCACCTGCGCTATGCGGGCGTCGCCTGCGGCCCGCACCCCCAATATGGCACGATGTGCGTGATCGATATGGCCGATACGCCGGATGCGACCCTCCCCGATGAGCCGCGCCGCGCGGTGGCGGCGATGGGGCAGGGCGCTCAGCATTAACTCCGTCCTCCCCCGCAAGGGGGAGGTGTCAGCGCAGCTGACGGAGGGGGAGGACTAAGCAACCTCGATCGCCCGCCGCCGTCCTCCCCCTCCGACGCCTTTGGCGCCACCTCCCCTGGCGGGGGAGGATCACGGGTTGCGGGCAAAGAAAAGGGCCGGGGGATCGCTCCGCCGGCCCTCGGTTGGTGTCAGGAAGCGGCGATCAGGCCGAGCATTCCAGATCCTTGCCACCCGGCGGGGTGATCGTGACCTTGGCGGAGTCGGCCGAACCCTTCACGACATAACCGCCGCCCGAGAAAGGCTCGCCCTTGGCCGGCGCGGTGAGCGCGACGGGGGTATCTTCCTTCTTCTTCTTGATGTTGGCGCTGGTATTGTCGTTGAACCAATTGACGTAGAGTACCTCGTTGCCGGGCTGACAGCGATAGGTCTTGCTGGCCAGCATCGCCGGCGGCAGCTTGACCTTGGGCGCGGCGGCGACCTGGTCTGCGGTGGGATCGTTGGGCGCGCCCGCCGTGATCGTGGTCGGCTCGCCGCAGGCGGCAAGCAGAACGGTCGCGGAAAGGGCGGCGGCGGCGAGGGCTTTTTTCATCATCGAAGCGTTTTTTGCGACTGCGAAGGCTATCGTCAAGGCGCTTTTCGCCGAAATGTCATCAATGCTGACGCAACTGCGATGAAGCGTGGCTTTTGCCTTCGCAAAACAAGGCTGCTTGGCAGGGCCGATGCGCCTGCTATCCGGGGATCATGGCAGGCTTCGCACTCGATACCGCATCGCTCGTTGGCAACACGCCGCTGGTACGGCTCAAGGGGCCGAGCGAGGCGACGGGGTGCGATATCCTCGCCAAGTGCGAATTCATGAACCCCGGCGGATCGATCAAGGACCGCGCCGCCAAATATATCATCGAGGATGCCGAGGCACGCGGGACTCTGCGCCCCGGCGGCACGATCGTTGAGGGGACGGCGGGCAACACCGGCATCGGCCTAGCGCTGATCGGCAACGCCAAGGGCTATCGCACGATCATCGTCATCCCCGAAACGCAGAGCCAGGAGAAGAAGGATACACTGCGCGCGCTGGGCGCCGAGCTCGTCGAGGTGCCGCCGACCGCTTATTCCAACCCCGCGCATTACGTCCACACCTCGCGCCGGATCGCCGAGGAGACGCCGAACGCGCTCTGGTCCAACCAGTTCGACAATGTCGCCAACCGCATGGCGCATATCCAGGGCACCGCGCCCGAGATCTGGGCGCAGACCGGCGGGCGCATCCACGGCTTCACCTGCGCCGCGGGTACAGGCGGCACCATCGCGGGCGTCGGCATGGGATTGAAGGAGCGCGATGCCGACGTGACGATCGCCTTGACCGATCCCCATGGCGCGGCCTTGTTCAACTATTATGCCAAGGGCGAGCTGACCGCTGAGGGCTCATCGGTGGCGGAAGGTATCGGCCAGAGCCGGATCACTGCCAATCTCGAAGGCGCGCCGATCGACACGCAATTCCGCATCTCGGACGAGCAGGGGCTGCGTCAGGCTTTCGCGCTGCTGAAGGACGAAGGGCTGTGCGTCGGGTTGTCATCGGGCATCAACGTCGCCGGCGCGATGGCGCTGGCGGAGCAGCTCGGGCCGGGCAAGACGATCGTCACGATCCTCTGCGATAGCGGGATGCGTTACCTTTCGACCCTGTTCAACCCCGAGTGGCTGGGGGCGAAGGGCTTCGCTGCGCCGGAGTGGCTTAAGTATTAGGGCGATTAATCTTGTCGCGATTGACGATCCTCCCCTGCAAGGGAGGTGGCAGCCCGCAGGGCTGACGGAGGGGTGTAACCCTTTCAATAGCGGGATACCCCTCCGACGCGCTACGCGCGCCACCTCCCCTTGCAGGGGAGGATTTAAGAGGGATCGATCCCGGACTCGCGGAATGGTAGCCAGTTCACAAGTGCGATCGACCGGCTTATTCTAGCGATCGATGAACGCGCCGCGCCATCAATGGGATTTCGTGGGATGATGCGCCGCGTGCGTGTCGGGCTCACGGGGCTCGCCTGCGTGTTCCTGCTCGTCATGCTCGCCACCGCCTTGATCAGCGTCGCCGCCGACCGCACTGGTAATCTCACCAATCCGGCGATCAACGCCAGTGCGCCGGCCGAGCCGCTGGCCCAGCTCGGCGTCGCGCCTGGAAATCCGACCAGCGACGCCACGCCCGAGTCCAAGCCGCTCAAGAAGCACTGATCCCTCCGCCCCGGCGGATTCGCAAAAATTTGCCTTCACAGACTTATCCACAGGCTTGGCTTTAGCCAAGCCTCGGTAATTGCTCGTTTATTCGGCGGATCGCTTTTCCATGCCCTCCCACGCATGCACATCTGGTGGGATAGAATGGGATTTGATCCCAGGTTTAACCCATGATATCCCACACCTGACCCATGGTTTGGAGCGCCTTCCCCGCGCATCCGGCCAAGAGGGGACGATGCGGCAGGGGAAGCCACGTCGGGGCGACAGGGTAGGCAGTTGGCGGTCAATCATCCCATCAGGGGGTATGCGCTGAACGCGATCGACTCGAAAGGTCGCGTGTCCGTACCCGCGCGCTTCCGCGACACGATCGCCCTGCGCTGCGCCAACTATCGCCAGGGCAGCATTCCGGCCGACGACAAACAGCTCAGCATCGTCATCGCCAAGGAGATGAACCGGCTGAAGGCCTATGATGCGATCGGCGACCAGGAATTGTCGGCCGATCTCGAAGCCAGCCTCGCTGATCTGCCCGCTGCCGAGCGGATGGCGGCGCTTGACGATCTCGGGCGCGACAATGTCGGCGGCGCGACCGAGGTGAGCTTCGATTCCGCCGGACGGCTGGTGCTGCCGCAGCTGATCCGCGATCTGGTCGGGATCAAAGACGTTGCGCTGTTCTGGGGCAATATCAAACATTTCGAAATCTGGGCGCCGGATAAGGCGGCCGAGGCGTTCGCCGATCAGCCGGTCAATCTCGCGATCCTCAACGGCCTGCTCAAGGAAAAGGGGCTGAGCCTGTGAGCGCCGCGCATGATCCGCGGCACGCGCCGGTGCTGATCGACGAGGTGATCGCCGCGCTCGCGCCCGCGGCGAGCGAAACCCATGTCGACGGCACCTTCGGCGCGGGCGGCTACACGCGCGCGCTGCTGGCGGCGGGCGCAAATGTCGTCGCCTTCGATCGCGATCCCGATGCGATTGCCGAGGGGCAGGCTCTGGTGGCCGAGGCCGAGGGGCGGCTGCGGCTGGTGTCGTCGCGCTTCTCCGAACTGGCCGAGGAAGTGGGCGAAAACGCGATCGATGGCGTGACGCTGGATGTCGGCGTCTCCTCGATGCAGCTCGACCGCGCCGACCGTGGTTTTTCTTTCCAGGCCGATGGGCCGCTCGACATGCGGATGAGCCAGGACGGGCCGAGCGCTGCCGACTTCGTCAACGAGGCCGAAGAGTCGGACATTGCCGATGTGCTCTACAATCTGGGCGAGGAGCGCCAGTCGCGCCGGGTCGCGCGCGCGATCGTCGCCGCGCGGCCGGTGGAGCGGACGGGACAACTCGCCACCGTCGTCCGCCGCGCGCTCGGCCATCGCGAGCATGACAAGAAGGATCCCGCCACGCGCACCTTCCAGGCGCTGCGCATCCATGTGAACCGCGAATTGGACGAGCTCGAGGACGGCCTCGCCGCCGCCGAGCGCGCGCTGAAGCCCGGCGGGCGCCTCGCGGTCGTTAGCTTCCACAGCCTTGAGGATCGCATCGTCAAACGCTTCCTCAAGGAGCGCAGCGGCGGCAACGCCTCGGGATCGCGCCACCTGCCGCAAGCCGCCGCCGGCCCCGCACCGACGTTCGAGGCCGTCGCCAAGGCGATCCGCCCCTCCGACGCCGAACTCGCGCGCAATCCCCGCGCCCGCTCCGCCACGCTCCGTTCCGCCCGCCGCACCGCCGCCCCGGCTTGGGGCTCCATCAAGCAAGGACGCACTGCATGATCGCCGCACGCTTCCGCCTGATCGCCTGGGTTGCCGGGTGCGCGTTCGCGGCCCTGCTCTGCTACATGGCCTCGCAGTCTGTCGCGGCCGAGCGGGGCGCGCTGCTGCGGGTCGATGGCCAGATCGCCGATACGCAGAACGACATCCGCCGCCTGGAGACCGAAATCGCCGCACGCAGCCGCATGGGCCAGCTGGAGCGGTGGAATCAGGTGCTGGCGCTGCAGGCGGCGCGGCCGGTGCAATATGTCGCCAACGAGGTGCAGCTGGCAAGCCTTGCGGGCGGTCCGAAGCGGCCGCTGGAGGGCAATATCCAGATGGCGGCCTATCAGAAGTCCGCGCCCGCCGCCGCGCCGCAACCCGCGCCTGCGCAAGCCCCGGCGCCTGCGATCCAGCAGCCGATGCTGCGGGTGGCGACCTATGTGCAGGATAAGCCGGGCCCGCTGGCGGCCGACGCACCCGCGCCTGTCGTCAAGGCCTCCCTCGAAAAGCCCGCCGCCAAGAGCACCGCGCCCAAGCCGGAGCGTTCGACGCCCGCCAAGCTCACGCTCGCCTCGTTTGAAGAGCCCGCGCACAAGGCGGCGACGGCCGACGATCCCGTGCCGGCCAAGCCCAAGCGTAAGGCCGTCAAGGTAGACGATAGCCTGCTGCCCTCCGATCTCGGTTCGCTGATCGCGGCTGAGAAGAAGGGTGCGCATAAGAGGGCCGCGCTCTGATGGCGACAGCGGCGTTCCGCCCCGAACCCGCGCGCCCGCTGTTCCGCACGCCCGAACCGGCGATCGCCACCCAGCCGCTCGGCCAATCGCATTTCCGCCTGATGGTGGTGATGCTGCTGTTCATGCTGGTGACGCTGGCGATCGCGCTGCGGCTGGTGCAGCTCTGCCTGTTCAGCGGCTATGGCGCGCATGGTCCGGTGGTGGCGCTGGAGCGGCGTGGCGATATCGTCGATCGCAACGGACTGCCGCTGGCGACCACGGTCACGAGCTGGGCGATCGCGGTCAATCCGCAGAATATCCTCGGCGACAAGAATGCCATCGCCGCCCGCCTCGCGCAGCTGATCCCAACCAAGACCGAAGCGCAATATCGCGCGATCCTGTTCAGCAAGCGCAAGAAATTCGTCTGGCTGGCCGAGCGTGCGCAGCCCGAGCTGGTGCAGGCGGTTCACGCGATCGGCGATCCAGGCATCATGGAGATGCGCCAGACCCAGCGTCTCTATCCGCAGGCGAACCTAGCCGGCCATGTCCTCGGCTATGCGCAGGAGGTCGACGATCCCAAGACGCATAAGGATACGATGACCGGCATCGGCGTGGAGCGCTATTTCAACGACGATCTGAAGGCCGGCAAATCGATCAAGCTGACGATCGACGGCCGCGTCCAGGCGGCGGTGGAAGGCGAGCTTGCGCGGCGGATGGCGGAGACGCAGGCTGTGGGCGCCGCGGGTATCGTCATGGACGCCAACAGCGGCGAAGTCGTGGCGCTCGCCTCGCTGCCGACGATCAACCCCAACACCCCACTGAAGGGGGCCGCCGACGCCAACAATCACGACATGATCAACAAGGTTACGATGGCGACCTACGAACTCGGGTCGACCTTCAAGATGATCACCTTCGCCAATGCGATCGAGAGCGGTACGATCACCAACTGGAACCGGATGATCGATGTCAGCCATCCGATCACCGTTGGTGGCCACCAGATCCATGACGACGAGCCCAAGCATCGATCGCTTTCTATTCCCGAGATCATGACCTTCTCATCCAACATCGGCACTTCGCAGATCGCGGTCGAGCTGGGGCAGGATCGTATCAAATCGATGTTCCACAAGCTGCACTTTTACGAGCGTAGCAGCATCGAATTGCGGGAGCGTGGGATGCCGCAGGTGCCCGCTTACTGGGCGCAATCGACGGTGATGACGACCGCGTTCGGTCACGGCATCGCGGTGACGCCGCTGCACCTGGCCGAAGCCTTCGCTGCGCTGGCCAACGGCGGCGTCTGGCATCCCGCGACGCTCGTGCCGCGCGATCCCAATAAGCCGGTGCCGAGCGAGCGGGTGATCTCCGAAGCGACCAGCGCCAAGGTCCGCCAGCTGATGCGCCTCGTCGTGCTGCAGGGCACGGGCACCAATGCCAATGCGCCCGGCCTGCGCATGGGTGGCAAGACGGGCACGGCCGAGAAGATCGTCGGCGGCCATTACAGCAAGGGCGCCAACATCACGGTGTTCGCCGGTGCCTTCCCGATGGATCATCCGCGTTACGTGATCGTTACCGTGCTGGACGACGCCAAGGGGTCGAAAGCTACCGCGGGCTTCAAGACCGCGGGCTGGATGACCGCGCCGCTCGCCAAGCGTATCGCCGCGCGGATCGCACCGCTGCTGGGCGTGATGCCCACGATGGATCCCGCGATGGATGTCGACGAATCCGATCTCATGCCGCTGATCCTCGAGAAGAAGGTGCCCGGCAAGAATGAACTTAACTGACCTTTTCGCGGACGTACCTTCCGATGCGCGCGTCACCGGCTTCGCGATCGACAGCCGCAAGGTGGCGCCGGGCACAGTGTTCGGCGCCTTCCGCGGCTCCGCGCACAATGGCGAGGATTTTATCGGCCAGGCGGTGGCGGATGGCGCGGTCGCAGTGGTCGCGCGGCCCGAAGCGAAGGTTGCGGGCGCGGTCCATATCGCCGGAGGTGAGCCGCGTCGGACGTTCGCGCAGGCCGCGGCGAAATTCTTCGCGCCCTTTCCGGAAACCGTGGTCGCGGTCACCGGCACCAACGGCAAGACTTCGAATGTCGAGCTGGTGCGGCAGTTGTGGCGGATGGCGGGGCATCATGCCGCGTCGATCGGCACCTTGGGCGTCACCACATCGGACGAGAGCGTTTCGACCGGGCTGACCACGCCCGACATCGTCACCTTCCTCTCCAACGTTCACGGCCTGCGCGCCGAGGGCGTCACGCATGTCGCGTTCGAAGCCTCGAGCCACGGCCTCTCGCAATATCGCACCGAAGGGCTGCCCGTGCAGGCGGCGGCTTTCACCAATCTCAGCCGCGATCATCTCGATTATCACGGTACGATGGAGGCCTATCTCGAGGCCAAGCTGCGGCTGTTCACCGAGGTGGTGGATAAGGACGGCACTGCGGTGGTCTGGATGGATGACGATGCCTCGACGCGGGTGGTCGAACTGGCTCGCGAGCGGGGGCTCAAGCTGATCACGGTCGGCACCAAGGGCGAGACGCTCAGGCTGATCAAGCGTGAGCCGACCCAGCTCGGGCAGACCTTGACGGTCGAGGCGGAGGGTAAAAGCCACGTCCTCAAATTGCCGCTGATCGGCGCCTACCAGGCCGCGAACGCGCTGACCGCCGCCGGGCTGGTGATGGCCACAGGCATGCCGCTGACCAAGGTGCTGGAGTTGCTCGCCCGGGTGCAGCCGGTGCGCGGGCGGCTGGAGCGCGCGGCGATCAGCAAGGCGGGCGCGCCGATCTATGTCGATTATGCGCACACGCCCGATGGCCTGGAAGCCGCGATCCAGGCGCTCCGCCCGCATACGCAGGAGAAACTGATCGTGCTGTTCGGCGCGGGCGGGGATCGCGATCGCGGCAAGCGGCCGCTGATGGGTGCGGTCGCGGCGCGGCTGGGCGATGTCGCGATCGTTACCGACGATAATCCCCGCACCGAAGATGCCGCCGCGATCCGCGCCGAAGTGATGGCGGGCGCGCCCGGCGCGATCGAGATCGGCGGGCGGCGCGAGGCGATCGCGGCGGCGATCCAACGGGCTGGCGCAAACGATATTGTGCTGCTGGCCGGTAAAGGCCATGAGCAGGGGCAGATCATCGGTGATCGCATTTTGCCGTTTGACGATGTGCAAGTGGCGCGGGAATGCGCGCAGTGATAGGTTACAGTTTCCCCTCCGCCCCAAGGGAGGGGTCGTGGGTGGGCGGTCGGCCGAGTATGGCCAACCCCCCGGCCGGGCCGGCCGTCCATTCCACAAAGCCTTGCGTTTGGGCCCAAATCCGATGAACGCGCTCTGGACATCGCAAGAGATCGCCGCCGCCTGCGGTGGCGCCGCCTCGGCCGATTTCGACTCGCAGGGCATCGCCTTCGATTCGCGCGAGGTGGGGCAGGGTGATCTGTTCGTGGCGCTGAAGGGCGAGGCGACCGATGGCCATCGCTTCGTTTCGCAAGCCTTTTCCCAAGGGGCGAGCGGTGTCCTCGTGTCCCAGCCGGTCGAGGGCCCGCATGTTCGTGTCGCGGATACGACCGATGCGCTGAATGCCCTCGGCGCGGGATCGCGCGCGCGGACGGCGGCCAAGGTGATCGGGGTCACCGGATCGGTGGGCAAGACCAGCGCCAAGGAGGCGTTGTTCGAGGCACTGAACCGTGCGGCGCCGGGCCGCGCTCATCGCAGCCTCAAGAGCTATAATAACCATGTCGGCGTGCCGCTGAGCCTCGCGCGGATGCCACGCGACACCGAATATGGCGTGTTCGAGATGGGGATGAACCACGCCGGCGAGCTGGCGGCGCTTACCCGCCTCGTCCGCCCGCATGTCGCGATCGTCACTGCCGTGGCGCTGGCGCATGGCGCCTTCTTCAAGGACGAGAGCGCGATCGCCGATGCCAAGGGCGAGATCTTCCAGGGCCTCGAACCGGGCGGCACCGCGATCATTCCCTATGACAGCCCGCACCGCGATCGGCTGATCGCCGCCGCCAAGCCTTATGCCGCCGAGATCGTCACCTTCGGGCGTTCAGCGGAGGCGGATGTCTGGGCCCGCGAGGGGGTCAAGGGCGACAAGGGCACGCTGATCAATGCGCGGCTGCGCGCCGCCGAACTCACCTTCACGCTTTCCCAGCCGGGCGAGCATTGGATCAGCAACGCGCTGGCGATCCTGGCGGCGGTGGAGGCAGTCGGCGCCGATCTGCCTGCGGCCGGCCTGGCGCTGGCGGAGCTGGCGGGACTGGCCGGGCGCGGGCGGCGGTTGCCGATCCAAACGCAGGCCGGCGAGGCGCTGCTGATCGATGAAGCCTATAACGCCAACCCGGCATCGATGCGCGCGACGCTCGCCGTATTGGGCGCGGAGAAGGCCGATCGGCGGATCGCGATCCTCGGATCGATGAAGGAGCTTGGGCCTGCAGAAGCGGAGCATCATGCCGGGCTGGCGGCGCCGATCGAGGCGGCGGGCGTCGATTTCGCTCTGCTCGTCGGATCGGAGATGGCACCGCTGGCGGAAGCGCTTGAGGGCCGCGTCGCCTTCGCGCATGTGGCCGACGCCGCAGCCGCGACAGCGGAGGCGCGCGCCCTGATCGGCGCGGGCGATGCGGTGCTCGTCAAGGGATCGAACTCGGTTGGGCTGGCGCGGCTTGTCGATGCGCTGGCGGGAGTGAATTAGTGCTGCATTGGTTCGCCGAATATTTCGGCTTCCCACATCTCCTCAATCTCGTGCGGTACAGCACGGTGCGCGCGGGCGCGGCGGCGATCACCGCGCTCGCCTTCGGCCTGCTGATCGGGCCGCGCTTCATCGGCTGGCTGCGCATCCGCCAGGGCAAGGGCCAGCCTATCCGCGCCGATGGCCCGCAGACCCACCTCTCCAAGGTCGGCACGCCGACAATGGGTGGGCTGATGATCCTCGCCAGCGTCGTCGTCTCGATGACGCTCTGGATGGACCTCGACAATCGCTATGTCTGGGCCTGCATGCTGGTAACGCTCGGCTTCGGGCTAATCGGTTTTCTGGATGATTACGACAAGGTGACCAAGCGCAGCCATGCCGGGATTTCGGGCAGGGTGCGGCTGGTGCTGGAATTCGCGGTGGCGGGCGTCGCCGCCTACATCATCACGCGCGGCAACAGCACGGTGCTGTATCTGCCGTTCTACAACGGGCCGGTGATCGATCTCGGGCCGCTCTACATCTTCTTCGCGGCGTTCATCATCGTCGGCTTCGGCAATGCCGTGAATCTGACTGATGGGCTGGACGGGCTGGCGACGATGCCGGTGGTGATCGCCAGCCTCGCCTTTTTTGTCATCGCCTATCTCGTCGGCAACGCCAAGTTCGCGGCCTATCTCGGCATTCCTCACGTCCCCGGCGCGGGCGAGTTGACCATTCTCACCGCATCGATCATCGGCGCGGGGCTGGCGTTTCTATGGTTCAATGCGCCCCCGGCGGCGGTGTTCATGGGCGATACCGGCAGCCTCGCCTTGGGCGGCGCGCTTGGGGCGATCGCGGTGACGGCGCACCATGAGATCGTGTTGCTAATCATCGGCGGGCTGTTCGTGCTGGAGACGGTTTCGGTCATCCTGCAGGTCTTCTTCTACAAGCGCACCGGCAAGCGCATCTTCAAGATGGCGCCGATCCACCACCATTTCGAACAGCTTGGCTGGAGCGAGCCGACGGTGGTGATCCGCTTCTGGATCATCAGCTTCGTGCTGGCGCTGGCGGGCCTCGCCACGCTCAAACTGCGGTGATCACGAGCAGCGCCTGGGCGGGCAAGCGTTATGCCGTGCTGGGGCTGGCGCGCAGTGGTGTCGCGACGGTGGAGGCGCTGCTGGCGAGTGGCGCGAGCGTTGTGGCGTGGGACAGCGATGAGGCGAAGCGTGCGGCCCTAAGCCCCTCCCCTTCAGGGGAGGGGTTGGGGTGGGGAACGCCCTCAACCTCTGCTCCTTACCTTAGCCGACTGGGGGGGGGGGGGGCCGCCCCCCCCCCCCCCCCCCCCCCCCCCCCCCGGGGGGGGGGCCCCCCCCCCCCCCCCACCCCCCCACCAAAAACCAACACCAACAACAACAACACCCCCCCCACCCCCCGTGTCTTTGCCCCCGGGCCCCCGCCGCGCGCCCCCCCCCCCCCCCCGCCCGCCCCCGCCCCCCCCCCCCCCCCGGGGGGGGGGGGGGGGGGGGGCCCCCCCCCCGCCCTCAACCTCTGCTCCTTACCTTAGCCGACTCCCCCACCCCCCGACCCCCTCCCCTGAAGGGGAGGGGGAGCTAAGTTTCGCCGACCCTCTCACCATTCCTCTCACCGGCTTCGACGCCGTCATCGTCTCCCCCGGCGTCCCCCTCAACCGCCACCCCATCGCCGCGCACGCGAAGGCCGCCGGCGTCCCCATCATCGGCGATATCGAGTTGTTCGCGCAAGGACGCGCGACGCTGCCGCCGCACAAGGTGGTCGGCATCACCGGCACCAACGGCAAATCGACCACCACCGCGCTGATCCACCACATCCTGGAAACCGCGGGCGTGCCGAGCCTGATGGGCGGCAACATCGGCCTGCCGATCCTGAGCCAAGAGCCGCTCCCCGACGGCGGCGTCTATGTGCTGGAGCTTTCAAGCTATCAGATCGACCTGACCTTCACCCTCGATTGCGACGTCGCGGTGCTGACCAACATAACCCCGGATCATCTGGATCGGTACGAGGGGTTCGAGGGGTATCGGGATTCAAAGCTGCGGCTGTTTCAGATGCAGCAGCCTTCGGAGCCGTTTCATGCAGCGGTACTAGGAGAGCGAGAGCTTTCGTCGCTGGTTCCTAACAACACGCTGTTGCTCGCGCTCAATTACGCGGACCGACAAAAGAACTGGCCTTCCTTGCAAGGCCCCCACAATCATCAGAACGCCGCTTGCGCAATTGCGGTTATGGAAGTTCTCGGCATCGACGGGGCACTCGTCGAACAGGGCCTCCGCACCTACCCCGGCCTACCTCACCGCATGGAGCGGATCGCTGAGCGCGAGGGCGTGCTGTTCGTCAACGACAGCAAGGCGACCAACGCCACCGCGACGGCGCCCGCGCTCGCGGCTTATCCACTTATCCACTGGATTCTTGGGGGGCTGCCCAAGACGGACGATCTGGACGACTGCGCGCCGCACTTCGATCATGTAGTGGCAGGCTATACGATCGGGGAGGCGGGGCCGATGTTCGCGCGTATTCTCAGGGACGCGGGGAAGCCGGTGACGGAGAGCGGGACGTTGCTCCAAGCGGTGCGCGATGCGGCGGCCGCCGCGAAGGTGGGAGAGGTGGTGATGCTCTCGCCCGCCTGCGCGAGCTTCGATCAGTTCAGGGATTATGAAGCGCGGGGGGATGCGTTTCGGGCGGCGGTGGCGGGGTTGTGACCCGGCGCTCCAGCCTCACCCGTTTGTGTCGAGCGAAGTCGAGACATGTTTGCGTTGCGCTTGTTGCACGTCCCTCGACTTCGCTCGGGACGAACGGGTTTGATGGGGTAGGGGCTCTTTAGATGGCGACTGTGGCAGAGGAATCGATCGCACCGCTCCCCAAGCGCAAACGCCAGGGCGAGCGCTGGGGGCGTGGCGACAGGTCCGCACTGGCGATCTGGTTCTGGGAGATCGATCGCGTGTTGCTCGCGCTTGTCACTCTGCTGATCGGCATCGGGCTGATCGCGGTGGCCGCCGCCGCACCCGCCGCCGCGCATCGCTATTCGGACGCGCACTACAGCATGCCGCGGCTCTATTATTTCTGGCGCCAGCTGATCTGGACGGGGATTTCGGTGCCGATCCTGATCGGTGTCTCGATGCTGCCCAAGCCGGTCGCGCGGCGCCTGGCACTGGTTGGCGCGGTGGCGTTCACCCTGATGCTCGTGCTGGTGCCGATCATGGGCGGCGCGGAGAAGAATGGCGCGCAGCGCTGGCTCTATATCGGCAGCGTCCAGATCCAGCCGGCCGAATTCCTGAAACCCATGTTCGTGGTGGCGATCGCCTGGATGCTGTCGCTCAACGCTAAGGATCAGAAGCTGCCGACCACGGCGATGACCGGCGGCTTCCTCGCTTTGGTCGCGGTGCTGCTGATGAAGCAGCCCGATTTCGGTCAGACGGTGATCTTCGCGGTGGTGTGGGCGATGATGCTGATGATCGGCGGGGTCGGCATGAAGTGGCTGGCGGGTCTGGCGGGCGCGGCGGTGGCGATGGTGCTGGCGGCTTACGAATTCTATCCCGTCGCGCACGAGCGGATCGGCCGCTTTCTCGATAAGGGCGACGCCAACAAGGAGATCGGCGGGCAGGTGGAGAGCGCGCTGCGCACGCTAACCCACGGCGGCGTCGTCGGCACCGGTCCGGGCGCGGGAACGATGAAATTGAACCTACCCGAGCCGCACACCGATTATATCTTCTCGGTGATCGGCGAGGAATTCGGGCTGATCGCCTGCGTGGCGATCGCCTTGATCTATCTGGCGATCGTGATGCGCGTGCTGATCAAATTGCTGCACGAAGAGGATCGCTTCCTGATGCTGGCGAGCGCGGGACTCGTCTGCCAGTTCGGGATGCAGGCGCTGATCAATATGGCGGTCAACGTCCATCTCGCGCCGTCCAAGGGCATGACATTGCCGTTCATTTCCTATGGCGGCTCCTCGATGATCGCTTTGAGCCTCGGCTTCGGGCTGCTGCTCGCCTTCACGCGCAAGAATCCGTATCTCACGCGCTCCCCTTATGTGGTGACCTGGAAGAGCCAGTGACCGTCAGCCGACACTTCGTTCTCGCCGCCGGGGGCACCGGCGGCCACATGGTGCCCGCGCATGCGCTGGCGATCGAGCTGATCGCGCGCGGCCATCGCGTCGCTTTGATCACCGACGAGCGCGGGCAGCGTATCCCCGCCTTGTTCGAGGATGTGCCGGTGCATGTCATGCCGGCGGGGCGTCCGACCGGCGGGCCGCTCGGCTGGGGCAAGGCGGCGAAGGGCATCCTGGCCGGGCGCGCGATGGCGCGCCGGCTGTATGAGAGTTTCGAGCCGACCGCCGTGGTTGGCTTTGGCGGCTATCCCGCGCTGCCCGCTTTGCTCGGCGCCTTTGCCGATGGCATCGCGACGGTGGTGCATGAGCAGAATGCGGTGCTGGGGCGCGTCAATCGGCTGGTGGCGGGGCGGGTGCGCGCGATCGCGACGGCCTATCCGCATGTCGAGCGCCTGAAGCCGCGCTACGCCAAGAAGGTGCACCTCGTCGGCAATCCAGTGCGGCAGATCATCCGCCAGATCGGCCAGAAGCCGTTTCCGCCGTTCGACGATCTTTCGCCCTTCCGCATCCTCGTCACCGGCGGCAGCCAGGGCGCGACGATTCTGTCGACCGTGGTGCCGTATGGTCTGGGGCTGCTGCCGGAGCCGATCCGCCAGCGGCTGCAGATCGTCCAGCAATGCCGGCCCGAGGATATCGATCAGGTCCGCGCGCGCTATCGCGAACTGGGTATCCCGGCGGAACTGGCCACTTACCTGCCCGATCTGCCCGAAATATTGGCGCGATCGCATCTGGTGATCGCGCGCGCCGGCGCCTCGACGATTGCCGAGCTGACCGTCGCCGGGCGGCCGGCCATCCTCGTGCCGCTGCCGAGCGCGATGGACGATCACCAGAGCGCCAATGCGCGCGAGATGTCGGCGGCGGGCGGCGCCCGGATGATCGCGCAGGCGAACTTCACGCCGCCGGTGCTGGCGCAGCAGATCACCGCCTTGTTGGAAGACCCGGAGGCTTTGATTGCGGCGGCGGCGCTGGCCAAGGCGAGCGGGATACCCGATGCGGCGGCGCGGCTGGCCGATCTTGTCGAGAGCTTCGGCCGGCCGCCGGTGATGGATGCGATTGGAGACGATGTGCGCGCGAAGACGGTGAAGACGGGTGCTTTGGCGATCGGGGGGGCGGCGTGAGGGACTCCGCTCAGATCCTCCCCTGCAAGGGGAGGGGGACCATGCGCAGCATGGTGGAGGGGTGTCGCCCCCTCGATAGCGTGACACCCCTCCGTCATCGCTTCGCGATGCCACCTCCCCTTGCAGGGGAGGATCGGTTGTGAAGGGCGTCGGCACCGAAATCGGCACGATCCACTTCATCGGCATCGGTGGCATCGGCATGTCCGGCATCGCCGAGGTGATGCACAATCTCGGCTACAAGGTGCAGGGATCGGACGTCGCCGAGGGCTATGTGATCGAGGGGCTGCGGAAGCGCGGCATTCCGGTGGCGATCGGGCATAAGGCGGAGAACCTCGGCGATGCGGCGGTGGTGGTCACCTCCACCGCGATCAAGCGCGGCAATCCCGAAGTGGAGCTGGCACTCGAGACGCGCGTGCCCGTAGTGCGCCGCGCGGAGATGCTGGCCGAGCTGATGCGGCTGAAATCGACCGTCGCGGTGGCGGGGACGCATGGCAAGACGACGACGACATCGATGGTGGCGGCGCTGCTCGATGCGGGCGGGGTCGATCCGACCGTGATCAACGGCGGCATCATCAACAGCTACGGCTCGAACGCCCGCCTCGGCGCGAGCGACTGGATGGTGGTCGAAGCCGACGAGAGCGATGGCAGCTTCCTGCGGCTCGATGGCACGGTGGCGGTGGTCACCAACATCGATCCCGAGCATCTCGATCATTATGGTTCGTTCGATGCCGTGAAGGCGGCGTTCGTCGAGTTCGTCGAGAATGTGCCCTTCTACGGCGCGGCCTTAATGTGCCTCGATCATCCCGAGGTGCAGGCGATCCTGCCCAAGATCCGCGATCGGCGCGTCGTCACCTATGGCTTTTCGGCACAGGCCGATGTGCGCGGCGTCAACGTGACGCCGATCCCGGGCGGCAACCGCTTCGAATGTCTGATCCGGGAGCGCAGCGGCGCGGTACGGTCGATCGAGGGGATCGAGCTGCCGATGCCGGGGCGGCACAATGTCCAGAATGCGCTGGCGGCGATCGGTGTTGCGCTCGAGCTCAATGTGCCGGACGCAGTGATCAAGACGGGGTTCGCCAAGTTTGGCGGCGTCAAGCGGCGCTTCACCAAGGTCGGTGAGGTGGATGGCGTGACGATCATCGATGATTACGGGCATCACCCGGTCGAGATCAAAGCGGTTCTGTCGGCGGCGCGCGAGGGCGCGAAGAATCGCGTGATCGCGGTCGTCCAGCCGCATCGCTTCACGCGGCTGCGCGATCTGCTGACCGAGTTCCAGACCGCGTTCAACGAGGCGGATGTCGTCTATGTCGCGCCGGTCTATACGGCGGGCGAGGCGCCGATCGAGGGCGTCGATGCGGCGGCCCTGGTCGCGGGGCTCAAGATGCGCGGGCATCGCGCGGCCTGCGAGATTTCGGGGCCCGAGGAGCTGGCCAGGCTGCTCGCCGCCGAGGCGCAGCCGGAGGATATGGTCATTTGCCTGGGCGCGGGCGATATCACAAAATGGGCGGCGGGGCTGGCGGAAGCCATCGGCAAGGAGAAACGGGCATGAACGATTTTTTCGCACCCTTCGTCGCGATGCAGAAGCAGCTGATCCAGGCGCACAAGCAGAACGTCGAGACGATGTTCAAGGCGATGCCCAAGGATAATTTCGGCGGCGCGAGCGAAGCGGCCAAGCAATTGGCGGATCAGCAGATCGAGGCGTGGGAGAAGTGGCTCGCGCTGTGGGGCCCGAAGGGGTGAGGGCCGCTAAGCCCCTCCTCTTCAGAGGAGGGGTTGGGGGTGGTGGCGAGCGAAGCGAGCTCCATTCCCGACTCCCCCACCCCAACCCCTCCGCTAAAGGGGAGGGGCTTTAAGTTATGGCCACCCTCACCCTCCCCCGCGTCGCTGGCAAGCTCACGCCGAACGCGCCGCTGGCGCCGCTCGTCTGGTTCAAGGCGGGCGGGGCGGCGGAGTGGTTGTTCGAGCCCGCGGATGTCGAGGATCTGGTGGGGTTCCTGCGCGAGCTTGATCCCCGGGTGCCGGTGATGGGCCTCGGGTTGGGTTCTAACATGATCGTGCGCGATGGCGGGGTGCCGGGCGTGGTCGTGCGGCTGGGCAAGGCCTTCGCCAAGGTCTCGGCGGAGGGCCTGCGGCTGCGTTGCGGGGGAGGGGCGAGCGGTATTCTCGTATCCTCGACGGCGCGCGATGCCGGGATCGGCGGAGTGGAGTTTCTGCGCTCGATCCCGGGGACGGTCGGCGGCTTCGTGCGGATGAACGGCGGCGCTTATGGGCGCGAGGTGAAGGATGTGCTGATCGAGGCCGATGTCGTGTTGCGTTCGGGAGAGGCGCGGACTTTGTCGCGCGATGACTTGGGCTACAGCTATCGGCATAGCGCTTTGCCTGAGGGCGCGATCGTCGTTTCGGCGCTGTTCGAGGGGCGGGTGGCCGCGCCTGCCGCGGTGCAGGCCGAGATGGACCGCATCGCGGCGGAGCGCGAGGCTGCGCAGCCGCTGCGCTCCAAGACCGGAGGATCGACCTTCAAGAATCCGCCGGGGCACAAGGCTTGGGCGTTGGTCGACGAGGCTGGATGTCGCGGGCTGCGGCGGGGGGATGCGCAGGTCAGCGAGAAGCACACCAATTTCCTGCTCAACATCGGCGCGGCGACGAGTGCGGATATCGAGGCTTTGGGGGAAGAGGTAAGGGCGCGGGTGTTGGCGAAGAGCGGGGTGACGCTGGAATGGGAGATTCAGCGGGTGGGGGTGATGGCGTGATGATCTTTCTTACCCGTCATGCCGGACTTGTTCCGGCATCCACTCATCCTCTCGCTCCGGAGCTTGTGGTGGGGTGGACCCCGGCACAAGGCCGGGGTGACGAACGCCTCTTGGTGGCGTCGTGAGCCAACTCCACGTCGCGGTCCTCATGGGCGGTTGGTCGGCGGAGCGGGAGGTCAGTCTCGTCTCGGGCAATGGCGTTGCCGAGGCTTGCGAACGGCTGGGCCATCGCGTCACGCGCATCGATATGGGCCGCGACGTCGCCACGCGGCTTGCCGAAGCCAAGCCCGACGTCGTGTTCAACGCGCTGCACGGCACGCCGGGCGAGGATGGCACCGTGCAGGGCATGCTCGATCTGATGGGGCTGGCCTATACGCACTCGGGCCTCGCCACTTCGGTGATCGCGATCGACAAGGTGCTGACCAAGCAGGCGCTCGTCCCCCACGGGATCCGCATGCCCGCCGGGCGGATCGTGGCGAGCGAGAGCCTGTTCGCGGGCGATCCCTTGCCCCGGCCCTATGTGGTGAAGCCGGTCAATGAGGGCTCTTCGGTGGGCGTGGCGATCGTTACCGCCGAGGGCAATTATGGCGATCCGATCGGGCGCGATGTGCCCGGGCCATGGGGGGAGTTCGAGAGCCTGCTCGCCGAGCCCTATATTCGGGGGCGCGAGCTTACGACTTCGGTGATCGATACCGCCGATGGCCCCAAGGCGCTGGGCATCACCGAGCTGATCCCCAAGAATGGCTGGTATGATTATGCCGCCAAATATACCGATGGCCTGACCACCCACGTCTGCCCGGCGGAGAACATTCCCGACGATGTCGTGGCTTCGATGCTGGCCATGTCTATCAAGGCGCATGAACTGCTCGGCTGCAAGGGCGTCTCGCGATCGGACTTCCGCTGGGATGACAGCGCGGGCGAGGCGGGCGTCTATCTGCTCGAGGTCAATACCCAGCCGGGCATGACCCCCTTGAGCCTTGTCCCCGAACAGGCGAAGCTTGTGGGCATGAGCTACGACGAGCTTGTTCAGGCGGTGATCGACGAAGCGCTTTCGAGGTTCGCGCGATGAGCGCCAAGCCCGTGCCGCGCCGCCGTGCCGAGCCCACTGCGGCGCGCAAGCCCGCGCGGCGGCGCCCGCCCGCGCGCACCAAGCGGCCTTCGATGGGCGCGCAGATCGGCGCGGGGATCGGAAAGGCCTTCGCCGCGATCCCGGTCGCGCCCGAGACCTGGGCGAGCCTCAAGAACTGGTCGCTCGGCCTGCTGCTCGTCGCCGGGATCGGCGCAGGGGTGACGGCGATGGGCGTGCCGCAGATGGTGGGCATGGCGGCGGCGCACGGCATCGGCGCGATGGGCTTTCAGGTGCGCAACATCCAGCCGACGGGCCTCGTCCATGTCGATCGCGATGCCGTCTACCGCATCGCGCAGGAGGCGAGCGGGGAGGATATGCCGCTGGTCGATCTGGCGGCGATCCGGCAGAATCTGCTCGGCCTGCCCTGGGTGGCGGATGCGCGGGTGTCGCGGCGGCTGCCCGATACACTGGCGATCGATATCGTCGAGCGCAAGCCCGCGGGGATCTGGCAATATCAGCAGCGGCTGCAGCTGATCGACGATCATGGTGCGCCGATCGCGCAGGTCGATCCCGCTTCGATGACCGCGCAGCTGCCGCTGGTGATCGGGCCCGATGCCAACACCCACGCCGCCGATTTCCAGGCGTTGATCGCGACGCAACCCGCGCTCAAGCCGTTGGTCGATGCCGCGACCTGGGTCGGCGGGCGGCGCTGGGATCTGCATTTCAGTTCGGGGGAGATCCTGTCGCTGCCGGAAGGCGCCGCCGAGGCGAAGAGCGCGCTGGCCTTCTTCACCAAGCGCGATGCCGAGGCGCGGCTGCTGGGGCGTGGCATCGTGCGGTTCGATATGCGTGATCCGAGCCGCATCGTCGTCAAGATGAGCGATGAGCCGGGCTACAGGATCGAGGATCCAGCGCCGCCGCCGGTCGCGCCGGATGCGAGCGCGCCCGCTGCGGTGGCGCCTGCCGATAAGTCGGTGACGTGATGGCAGCCCCAACTCCGTTCGTCCCGAGCGAAGTCGAGGGACGTGCCGCTTGGCGTAAGGTCGAACGTGTCTCGACTTCGCTCGACACAAACGGGTTTCCTTTGGGCGGCGTTCGCTGATGGCCCCCGTCCGCGAAGGGCTGATCACCGCGCTCGATATTGGCTCGTCCAAGGTCGCCGCCTTGATCGCGCAGCCGACCGAGGATGGTTTGCTCGTGCTCGGCACCGGGCAGCGCGAGAGCCGGGGGGTGCGGCGCGGGTTCATCGCCGATATGTCCGCCACCGAGGGCGCGGTGCGCGAGGCGGTGGAGCAGGCCGAGCGGATTGCACGCACCAATATCGATGAAGTGTGGCTGACCTTTTCGGCGGGCGGTCTGGTCAGCGAGGTCGCCTCGGTGGAGGTGGAGCTGGCGGGCGAGCGGATCAGCGAGCGGCATATCGCCGAGCTGCTGGATGCCGGGCGCCGCTCGATCGATCCCGATGGGCGCACCGTGCTCCACGCGCAGCCCGCGCTCTACACGATCGATGGATTGAAGGGCGTGCAGAACCCGTTGGGGCTGTATGCCGAGCGGCTGGGGGTCGATATCCATGTCGTCGTTGCCGAGCCTTCGCCGATCCGCAATCTCGATCATTGCGTGCGATCGGCGCATCTGGCGGTGCAGCAGATCGTCGCCTCGCCGGTGGCGACGGCGATGTCCTGCCTGAGCCAGGAGGAGCGCGAGCTGGGGGTGGCGCTGGTCGAGCTGGGCGCCGAGGTGACCAACGTCTCGCTGATCGCGGGCGGGCTGCTCGTCGGGCTGGCGAGCCTGCCGGTGGGGGCGGCGGACATCACCGATGATATCGCCTCGGCGATCGGCACGCGCCGCGCGCAGGCCGAGCGGATGAAATGCTTCCACGGCTCGGCGCAGACCAGCCCCCGCGACAATCATGACATGATCGAGGTGGCGCCGCTCTCGGGCGAGGGCGATGCGACCAGCGAACCGGCGCGGATCACGCGCGCGCAGCTGATCGCGGTGATCCGGCAGCGGCTGGAGCAGATTTTCGGTTCGATCGATCAGGCGCTCAAGGAGCTAGGCTTCGTTGGGCCGATCGGACGGCAGGTGGTGCTGACCGGGGGCGGTGCGGAGCTGAAGGGGATCGCCGATTATGCGCAGAGCGTGCTGGGCCGAGCGGTGCGGATCGGGCGGCCGCGCGGGCTGATCGGCCTGCCCGAGGCGCATTCCGGCCCGGCCTTCGCGACTTTGGCGGGGCTGGTGCAGTTCGCCGCCTCCAACCCGATCGACCTGCGGCCGCCGACGGTGCCGAACGCCATTCGGCTGTCTCCGCGCAACTTCATCCAGCGGATGATCGCGGCGGCGAAGAGCGGATATTAACCCATACGGCACTTTTTGCTTGACATTGGACTCGATTTGTTCTATTCGAACTCCCGAGGGGAAGGCTGTTTGACATCGTTTATTCGGACTTGGGTCGGCGCATAAGCGGCAGGCTAGCCTTCCCTCGGCCCGTTCGTCCCGAGCGAAGTCGAGGGAGGTGCCGCAGGCGGGACGTCGAACGTGTCTCGACTTCGCTCGACACGAACGAAGGTAGTGGCGGACCGCAGGGGGAAATGGAGTGTGGTAGCGTGACGATCGCAGGGAATAGGCAAATCGACACGCGCAAAACTTATCCACAGGCTCCTGTGGGGAAATGTGCAAATTCCCTGTGGAAAACTTTTGCCAAATCGCACGATTTCGCTCGCCCCGGCGAATCGCGTCTGCCATCTTGGGGTATTAGTGATTTGGGCGCGTCGTGCGTCGGGCATCCTTAAGGGGTTTTCCATGACGATCCAGTTTCTCCGGCCGGAAATCGACGAACTCAAGCCGCGAATCAGCGTGATCGGTGTCGGCGGCGCGGGCGGCAACGCGGTCGCCAACATGATGGGCGCCGAAGTGCAGGGCGTCGATTTCATCGTCGCCAACACTGATGCGCAGGCGCTCAATGCCTCGCCCGCCGAGCAGCGCATCCAGCTCGGCCTCAAGATCACGCAAGGGCTGGGCGCGGGCAGCCGTCCTGAGATCGGCCGCGCGGCGGCGGAAGAGACGCTGGAGCAGGTCGAACGCGCGCTTGAGGGCAGCCACATGTGCTTCATCGCGGCGGGCATGGGCGGCGGCACGGGCACGGGCGCCGCGCCGGTGATCGCCAAGGCGGCGCGCGAGCGCGGCATCCTGACGGTGGGCGTCGTCACCAAGCCGTTCAGCTTCGAGGGCAACCGCCGCATGAAGTCCGCCGACGCGGGCATCGCCGAGCTGCAGAAGCATGTCGATACTTTGATCGTCATCCCCAACCAGAATCTGTTCCTGATCGCCAATCCGAACACGACCTTCAAGGAAGCGTTCGAAATGGCCGACGAGGTGCTGCAGCAGGGCGTGCGCGGGATCACCGATCTGATGGTGATGCCGGGCCTGATCAACCTCGATTTCGCTGACGTCCGTTCGGTGATGAGCGAGATGGGCAAGGCGATGATGGGCACGGGCGAAGCATCGGGCGACAATCGCGCGATCGAGGCGGCGGAGAAGGCGATCGCCAATCCTTTGCTCGACGGCGTTTCGATGAGGGGCGCCAAGGGCGTGATCGTCTCGATCACCGGCGGCGAGGATATGCGCCTGCTCGAAGTCGACGAAGCGGCCAACCACATCAAGGAACTGGTCGATCCCGATGCCAACATCATCTGGGGTTCGGCGTTCAACAACGATCTCGAAGGCAAGATCCGCGTTTCCGTGGTGGCCACCGGGATCGAGGCCGATGCGATGACCGCGGCGCCGGCCGAGCCTTCGAAGCTGTTCAGCTTCCCGCCGCGCAGCCGCTCCGAAGTGCGTACGCCCGGCACGCCTTCGGGGGAGGCCAAGGCCGCAGCGCCCGAACCCGCGCCGATCGTGCTGACCCCGCCGACCGCCGAAGCCTCCGCCGCCGATAGCGACGAGGAGCTGGAGCTGGGCGAGGATCTGATCGCGCCGGACGCGAGCGCCGAGCCGACAGCCGAAGCAGAGACTGCGCCCAAGGTCGTCGCCCCGCGCCGCTGGCTGATGAGCGAGCCCGACGCCGAGGATCAGCCGACCGCGACGATCAGCTCCATCACCCCCACCCCGGCGCCTGTCCCCCAGGCTCGCGAAGGCGCGACCCTGTTCGAGCGCATGTCCAGCATCGCGCGCGGATCGAGCAAGGTGCAGGCCGAGGAAGAGGATGAGGCGAGCCAGCATCCGCTGGATATCCCGCGCTTCCTCAATCGGCAGAATAATCAGTAAGTTAGGGCCATCGGATGAGCAAAAGGCCCCGGGGGTAACGCTCCGGCCTTTTTCGTTGGGGACGGCAAGCCTTGACGCGCGCGGGCTGGCGCACGACCGTGCCATCGTCACAGGAGAGACAGGATGGTCGAAGCACGATGGAATGGCGCACTGATCGCCAGCAGCGACGATACGATCGTCATCGAGGGTAATCATTATTTTCCAGCGGATGCGGTCGATCCCGCGCTGCTCCGGCCGAGCGATACGACGAGCTTCTGCCCGTGGAAGGGCACAGCGCATTATTACAGCCTGCACATCGACGGCGCCGACAACCGCGATGCCGCCTGGTATTATCCCGACCCCAAACCCAAAGCTGAGGCGATCCGCGGGCGTGTGGCCTTTTGGAAGGGTGTTAAGGTTGGGTAAGGGGTGAAATCGACGAACCGGTTCCCCATGCGGTCAGTCCCGGCCTTTCTGTAAACGCCGTTGATCGGTGGCATGATCCTTTGCTCCCAACACCGTGCTCGTATATATACCTCGTAAGTATTTTGCAGAGGATGCCATGCCGAAGGCCGCTGTTTTCACGATGAAACTGGAATCCGATTTGCGGGCCGAGTTCATGGCGGCGGCCGGAGCCAGCCACCGCCCCGCATCGCAGGTGGTACGCGAGTTGATGCGGGAGTTCGTCCAGCGGGAGCGAGACCGGCACGACCATGACGCTTTCCTGCATCATAAGGTCGAAGCGGCACGCGCTTCCGTCCATAAAGGTCAGGGCAGATCCAATGAGGCGGTCGAGGCCGATTTTGCCGCTCGCCGTGTCCGCCTCACTGACTAGGCGTGAAAGTTCTATGGACGCCGGAGGCCGAGCAGGATCGCACGGCGATCTGGGATTATCTTGAAGCTCGCGACCCCGACGCGGCGCGCCGGATAGACCGCTCGTTCAGCGATGCTGTTGCGGGCCTCGCTGACTTCCCCATGCTTGGACACGAGGGAAAAGTGTCCGGCACGCGCGAACTCACGCCGCATCCGCGCTATCGGCTTGTCTACGAGATTGTGAACGATACGGTGTGGATTCTCGTGCTGATCCACACCGCGCGCCAATGGCCCCCGCTGTGATCTTCCTGAAGAACAGAATGGTTGACTAAGGCCCTCCGTCGGTCAGCTCGCGAAAGCGAGTCTCCCGTCGCAATCATCATCGTTCGCGGGCACATTATGGGATTGGCGCCGACTGTCGCGCGGGCGGGAGGTGCCTCGCGCTCGGCGGGACTTCGGCCTTGAAGCTGCGCCGAGACGAACCCGAACAGCGCCGACGCGCAAAGCGGAAGATGCAGCGACAATGGCAGCTATCGCATCGAGATATGCGCTGATTTCGAACATGGCGGACCAGGCTGCAACGTCCGGGACGGTCATGCCGAAGAACCGCAAGCCATCGGCTCCTCCAAACCACGCAAGAGCCGCAGCAAGGCCAAGCATGATGATCACCAACAGCACGTGACCTCTCGTGGCTCGGTTGAAGAATTTGGCTGGAACGTCGATCATTACCCGGTGCAGGAAGCGGCCGGTTGGCGTATCCGGGGCGATCACCAAGGTGACCCACAGCGCCAAGAACAATGCTATCGGCGTCACCCGACTACCCCTACCGTTTCGCCCCCAGCCTACATACCGCCGCCACACTTAGCCAGGGATGCCGTACCGCGATCTGACGGGGGGCCCATGTCGGCTTGATGGCTCAACGGAAAAGCCCATCGCGGTCCTCCCGCCGCTGAGTTTGAACGGTTCGCCGCAGCACGGGATATGCTTGCTTGCGCGGTTGTCATCCGCGAGCTTCCGCCGCGTCATGATACGCCTGCTCCTGTCCGTCGCCCTGATCTCCGATGTCGCGGCGGCGCAGCGGGTTGCGCCTGACGATCTCGCCCAGCCGTCCTCGCCGCCGCCGATGCAGACGGTGCAGACGATCGATCCCATGGCGCAGGGGCGGGCCGCTGCCGCGCGGGGGGATATGGCGGAGGCTTTGTCGCGGTATCTGCGTGTGCTCGCTGCACATCCCGATGACGTGGCGGCGCTGATCGGGGCAGGGCAGGCGGCGCTGGCGGTGGGGGATTTCAACGCGGCCAACGGCTTTTTCGCGCGCGCGGATTCGCTTTCGCCCAACAATGGCGCGGTGAAGGCGGGGCTGGGATCGGTGCTTGTCGCGCAGGGCAATTCGCGCGATTCGCTGCGCTATTTCAAGGCTGCGATCGCGGCGGGTATGCCCGAGGCGCGGATCGCCGCCGATCGCGGGCTGGCCTATGATCTGCGCGGATCGCCGCATAGCGCGCAGGCGGATTATCGCCTCGCGCTCAGCATCAAGCCCGGCGATCCGATGATCCTGCGTCGCCTCGCGCTCAGCCAGGCGATCGCGGGCGAGCAGGGCGCGGCGCTGGCGACACTCGATCCCCTGCTGCGGCGGCAGGATGTCGCGGCGTGGCGGACGCGGATGTTCGTGCGCGCGCTGGCGGGGGATATTGCGGGCGCGGAGAGCGATGCGCCGCTGGTGCTGCCGCCCAATCAGGTCGCGGCGCTCAAGCCCTATCTGGAGCGGCTGCAGGGGCTTAAGCCTGCCGACAAGGCGGCGGCGGTGTTCCTCGGCCGCTTCCCGCCGCCGGGTCAGGTGGCGGTCAAGGCGCCGCCGCCGGTGCGGATCGCCGCGGCGCCCGCGCCCTCCGCGCCCGCGCTGGTCGTATCGCCCCCCGCTCCCCCGCCGACGCCGGCGGCGACCGTGGACACAGGCACCGTCGCGCCGCCGCCCGCCCGCAAATTGACCCGTGCCGAGGCGGCCAAGGCGGCGCGCGAGGCGAAGCTCGCGGCTGTCGAGGCCGAGCCGCCGCACAAGCTCACCCGCGCCGAGAAGCTCAAACAAGCGCGCGAAGAGAAACTCGCCGATGCCAGGGCGGCCAAGGACAAGAAGGCGGCGGAGGCCAAGAGCGCCGCCAAGAAAAATCCCGAGCGCGTCTGGGTGCAGATCGCGGGCGGCGCGAACAAGCGCGATCTGCCCAAGGCGTGGGCGAAGCTAAAGGGCGAATATGGCGCAGCGCTGGCGGGGCGGACGCCGTATACGATGCACTATCGCTATACGAACCGGCTGATGATCGGCCCCTTCGCAGGCAGTTCGGCGGCGCAGGCGTGGATCAAGGAACAGCGCGCCAAGGGCCACAGTTCGTTTCAGGTGACGACGCCGTCGGGTACTCCGGTCGAGCCGGTTGATTGATGGCCGTTCCAGCTTTGCTGAACCGGCGCCATCCGCGTGAGCGGATCGAGCAACCATGAATCCCTATGCCAGCGATCCGGCGGCGAGCCGGGGGCGGCGCTATGCTTCGTCGCCTAGCGCGACGCGCGATGCTTTCCAGCGCGACCGCGATCGCATCATCCATTCGATCGCCTTCCGCCGCCTGCGCCACAAGACGCAGGTGTTCGTCGCGCCCGATGGCGATCATTTCCGCGTGCGGCTGACGCACAGCCTGGAGGTGGCGCAGATCGCACGGACGATCGCACGCGCGCTGGGGCTGAACGAGGATCTCACCGAGGCGCTGGCGCTGGCGCATGATATCGGCCATCCGCCCTTCGGCCATGCTGGCGAGGCCGCGCTCAAGGCGGCGATGGCGGCGGCGGGCGGCTTCGACCATAACGCGCAGACGCTGCGCACTTTGACCTTGATCGAGCGCGCCTATCCCGATCATCCCGGCCTCAACCTGACGTGGGAGATGCTGGAGGGGCTGGCCAAGCATAACGGCCCGGTCGCCGCGCCGCCTTGGGCATTGGCCGAGGTGGATTCGGATTGGCCGCTGGAGCTGGGCACGCAGCCGAGCCTGGAGGCGCAGGTGGCGGCGCTGGCCGACGATATCGCTTATGACAATCACGATATCGACGATGGCCTGCGCGCCGGGCTGCTCGATTGGGAGGCGGTGCTGGCCGAGCCATTCGTCGCGGAGAGCTGGCGGCAGGTACGCGCGCGCTGGCCCGAGGCAAAGCCGCAGACGCTGCTGGGCGAACTGATCCGCACCGGGATCGGGTGGATGGTCGAGGATTTGCTGGCCGAGAGCCGGCGGCGGATCGCGGCGGCGGGGGTGGCTTCGGTCGCTGAGGTGCGCGGGGCGCCCGGGCCGCTGATCGGCTTCTCGCCCGCGCTCGCCGAGGCGGAGCGCGCGCTCAAGCGCTTCATGTACGCCAATCTCTATCATCATCCCCAGCAGGTGGCGGTGGCCGAGCAGGCACGGCAGATCGTCGCCGGGCTGGCCGAGGCCTATATCGCCGACCCGGCCCTGCTGCCCGCCTGGTGGCTGGAAGACCTGCCCGCCGAAGAGCCCGCGCGCACGCGGCACATCGGCGACTTTATCGCGGGCATGACCGATCGCTTCGCGATTGCCCGCTATCGGGAATTTGTCGGGCCGGTGGAGATGCTGGAGGGGATTTGAGATTACTTACTTCTCCCCTGCAAGGGGAGGTGGCGTGCGAAGCGCGACGGAGGGGTGTCACCCTATCGATAGCGGATACCCCTCCACCATCGCTTCGCGATGGTCCCCCTCCCCTTGCAGGGGAGGATATAATCACACCACCCCGCTCGCCAGGATCCGCTTCGCCCGCAGATACATCTCAACCCGCGTCGCACTGACCAGGCCGGTGGCGAGGGCCATGAGGATGCCGGTGATCTTGAGCATGTTGACGCCGTAAGCGGCGGCCTCATAGCGCAGGCCCTGCCGCGCGATGATCAGCAGCACGAAGAACAGCAGGGCCGCGGGCGAGACGGTCTGGTTGAGCGTGCCGGTGGCGGGATCAACGTGGATGTGCATCAGCTTGCCGCGTCGCCAGCCGAGCAACGCGCCGACCGCGGCCGCTGCCGCCAGCCACAGCCAGCCCAGCGCGTCACGCGGCGGAGATTCGAAGGTGGAGAAGACGAGGACCGCCGCCAAGAGCGCCGGCACGATCCACAAGGTGTTGAGATTGAGCCGCTGCGCCCGCCCGATGCGGCGGAAGCGCAGCACCATCACCAGCCCGATGACGATGGCGGTGATGATATAGCTGATCGTCTGCGATTGCTGCGCGTGCATGGCCCACCCCTTAGTGTGTTACTTACCTAAGGCGGTTATCACGGTTTGTCCAGAGAGCGGCTAGCGCGGTTCGTCGAGAAGCAGGAAAGCGGTCGAGAATTCGGCGATGGCGGCGAGCCTGTCCCAGTCCTGCACTTCCGCCATGCGGTTGCGGAAGACGGCCACCCCTTCGCTGCGGAGCGTGCTCAGCACGCGGTTGACGTGGATCGGCGTCAATCCCACCGCATCGGCGATCAGCTCCTGCGTGGCATCGAAACGGAAGGCGGTGCGCGTGCCGATTCCCGCCATTTCGCTGCGCAGCCCCATCTCGCACAGCAGATGCGCGATACGGGCGCGCGCGTCCTTGCGGCCGATATTGGCGACCCATTTGGACAGGATGGAGGCGTCGGTCGTCGTGTCGCGCCAGAAAGCGAGGGCGAGCGCCGGATAGCGCCGGGCAAGTTCGCGCAGATCGGCATGGGCGATCTGGAGCAACGTCGCGCCCGAAAGCGCGGTGAGGCCCCAGCCGGTGACCGGCGCGACCACCGAATGGAGATCGCACATGTCGCCCGGAAGATAGAATGCGGTGATCTGGCGGCTGCCGTCCTTCATTTGATCGAAGCGGCCGAGCAGACCGGCGACCGTCAGGCAGGCATGCTCGATCCGTTGCCCGGGGAGGACCACATCCCGCCGTGCCGCGAATTCGATCAGCTGGCCCTTCAGGCCACGGATCGCCGCCTGCTCTTCAGGGCCGAGAGCCGAACGTAGCAGCAGCCGACGGAGAAAGGCGTCCATCGCCGTTTGGGCAGTGCCCAGCATCTTTTATGTTCCTGGGATAGAGCGGGATGCATGAAGCCTCCGCTCGACATGGGACCGGCAGCAAGCTCCATAGCATAAATCAAGCTTGCACGCTAATGCGCGAGGCGCATGCCTTCGATCTCGATCACCTCGCCAAACGGGATTACCGCCAGCACCTTGCCCCGATCGTCCGTCACCTCGACGCGGTGGTCGAGCTTGATGAGCCTTCCCTCGACGACGCTGTCGGCGATCAACGCCCGCACTGCTTCGATCGCACAGGCCTTCGCAGCCGGGAGATCGGGCAGCTCGATGCCCTCCTCATCGGCCACGACCACGTCGTTGTAGAGATTGAGATGATAGTGTTTCACGGACAGTAGAACCAAATATAATTGGCCGTCGTTCCTATCGTTCCGGCGTCGTCTCGAAGAATAGGCCCCCGCCGGGAAAACGGCGGGGGCGGGGGCTTACCAGCCGTTGTGGCGCATCCAGCGAATCTGGCCACTCAGCCAATCGAGCCGGTCCTGGACCTGGGCACGCTGATCGGGGGTCAGGCGGCCGTCATCCTGCCAATGCATGCGGCGGATCCAGCTGCGGATATTGTTGAGTTCGCGGTTGGCGCGCGCGGCTTCGCGGCGGCTGAGGCTGCCGTCGGCAGCGCCACGGCTGATCCGATCCTGCAGGAAATCGATGCGCGCGCGGGGGCTCTCCGGCGCGCCGCGCCAGAAGGCGTCACGGTCCCAGGCGTGCGGAGCATAAGCTGCGCCCGGCGGGGGCGGGGGCGGCGCATATTGCGCCGAGGCGGCACCGGCCAGCATCAGCGCGGCGGTGGCGGTGAGAATGATCTTCTTCATGAGCTTCCTCCTGAAACAATCGCTCGACCTATCGACGGCCGAGGCGGGCATCTCTGGCGCGCGGGCACTGAATGCGTTTCGAACGGGGTAAGCAGCTTTCGTTCAGCAAGACGCGCGGCGGACATGACGCGCGCGCCGCAATTCGCTAGAGGCGCGCGTCTCTCTCGCTGTTGGAACCGCATTTGCCCACGCTTCATGCCCGTTTTGCCGCTGATCTCGATGCCGTGCTGGATGTGCTTGTCCAGGAAGGCGCGCTGCCGGGCGGGCTGGAGCGCCGCGCGATCACGGTCGAGCCGCCGCGCGATGCCGCGCATGGCGATCTGGCGACAAACGCGGCGATGGTGCTCGCCAAGCCGGCGGGGACCAATCCGCGCGCTCTGGCGGCGCTGATCGCACCCAGGCTGCAGGCGTTCGATCATGTCGTCAGCGTCGATGTGGCGGGACCGGGCTTCCTCAATGTCCGGCTGACGGAAGCGACCTGGGCGGACGAGCTGGCCACGATCCTGGCGGAGGGCAGCGATTATGGCCGGGCGGAGCTGGGGCAGGGCGCCACCGTCAACGTCGAATATGTCTCCGCCAATCCTACGGGTCCGATGCACATGGGGCATTGCCGGGGCGCGGTGGTGGGCGATGCGCTGGCGGGGCTGCTGGAATATGCGGGCTATACCGTCATCCGCGAATATTATGTCAACGATGCGGGGGCGCAGGTGCAGACGCTCGCGCGATCGGCATGGCTGCGGTACAAGGAAGCGCTCGGCGAGACGATAACGATCCCAGAAGGCCTGTATCCGGGCGATTATCTGGTGCCGGTGGGGCAGGCGCTCGCCGCCGATTTCGGCGACCAATATGCGCGAGCGCCCGAAAGCGAATGGCTCGACCTGTTTCGGGAGAAGACGGTCGCGCTGATGATGGATCGCATCCGCGACGATCTGGCGCTGCTCGGCATCCGGCACGAGGTGTTCGCCTCGGAGGCTGCGGTTCAGAAGACGGGCCGGGTCGATGCTGCGTTCGATCGGCTGCGGCGCGAGGGCCTGATCTACGAGGGTATGCTCGAGCCGCCCAAAGGCGAGCTTCCCGACGATTGGGAGCCGACCGAGATGACGCTGTTCCGCTCGACTCAGTTCGGCGATGATCAGGATCGGCCGGTGCGCAAATCGGATGGCGGGCTAACCTATTTCGGCACCGATCTCGCGTACCATGTCCAGAAGGCCGAGAAAGCCGATCAGATGATCGACATCTGGGGCGCGGACCATGCCGGCACGGTCAAGCGCATCCAGGCGGCGGTGCAGGCGCTTACGGCCAAGCCGTTCGACGTCAAGCTCGTCCAGATGGTGCGGCTGCTGCGCGGTGGCGAGCCGGTGAAGATGTCCAAGCGCTCTGGCTCGTTCGTGACGCTCGCCGATGTCGTGCAGGAGGTCGGCAAGGATGTCGTGCGCTTCACGATGCTGACCCGGCGGGCTGACGCGCAGATGGATTTCGATTTCGCCAAGGTGGTGGAGGCGTCGAAGGACAACCCGGTCTTCTACGTTCAGTATGCGCACGCCCGGATCGCATCGCTGCATCGGCGCGCGGTGGAGGCGGGGATCGTGCTGCCCGAGGCGGACCTCGGCCTGCTCGACGGGGCCGAGCTGGAACTGGTCAAGCTGGCCGCGCAATTCCCGCGCATCATCGAGGCGGCGGCGAGCGCGCACGAGCCGCACCGCATCGCTTTCTATCTCTACGATCTCGCCGCCGCATTCCATGCTTTGTGGAACCAGGGCAATGACGATCCCGCCCGCCGCTTTTTGTTGGCGGACAACCCCGCCAGGACCGCGGCGCGGCTGGCGTTGGCCGATGGGATCGGGCAGGTTGTGAAGAACGGCCTGGGCGTGATGGGCGTCGCGGCCGCCACGGAGATGTGAGCGAGCGATGGTGGAGATCCGGCGCGGCCCTTTACCCGGATTAGGCGGTGAGGCTTCGGGTTCGGAGCGGCTGCCGTGGCTGGAGCCGGTCGAAGACGAAGATGCCGGCCGCTATCCCGATCCCGGTGGTTATGGCGGCGTGATCGTCACGGTGATCGCGGTGCTGATCGGGATAACGATGATCACCGCAGCGGTGGTCTGGTTCCGCCATCACCGCGCCGCCACTGCCGATATCGGCGGCGTGATCCATGCAATGCCGGGGCCGTATAAGGTCAAGCCGCCCGAAAGCGGCGGCCTCAAGACCGATCAGGTCGGCGAGGTCGCCGCCGGTACCGGCGCTGGCGAGGAAATCAACGGCGTGCTCGATCTCAACGCCGTGCCCGAAGAGCCGATCATTCGGCGCGGCAAGCCGGTGCAGGCACCACAGGCCGCTGCGCCGGCACCCGCCGCGCCGCCCGTAGCCCCCTTGCCACGGACGGTCGACGCGCCGCCGCTGCCGGCCCCTGTCCCGGTTGCGGCCAAACCCGAGGCGCCTGCGATTCCGCCGCCGCCCACCGGCGGCGGGGCGATCCAGCTCGGCGCTTTCTCCTCCGAGGCCAAGGCCAAGGCGGCATGGAAGGGGCTATCGACGCGCTTTGCCTTCCTCCACGACATGACGATGGCGGTGCAGCCGGTGACCTCGGGCGACGCCACGCTCTACCGCTTGCGCGCGAGCGGCGGTGATGTACCGGGCAAGCTTTGCGCGCGGCTCAAGATCGCGGGCGAGACCTGCGCGGTGGTCGGCGACTGATGACGCCTTTGATTTTGGGAATGGCCGGCCCTGAGCTGGGTGCGGCCGAGCGGGATTTTTTTACCGGCGTCGATCCGGCGGGCTTCATCCTGTTCAAGCGCAATGTCGTCGATCGCGCGCAGATGAAGCGGCTGACCGACGATCTCCGAACGATCTCGGGGCGCGCAGATGTGCCGATCCTGATCGATCAGGAAGGCGGGCGCGTCGCGCGGATGCAGCCGCCCGAATGGCCCAAGTTCCCGCCGGGCGCGGTGTTCGATCAGCTTTACGACATCGCGCCGATGAGCGCGATTAAGGCGCTGGAGGCCAATGCGCAGGCGCTGGCGCTGATGCTGCGCGCGGTCGGCGTCAACGTCGATTGCCTGCCCTTGCTCGATGTCCGCAAGCCCGGCGCGCACGATATCATCGGCGATCGCGCGCTCGGCACCGAGCCGATGCGCGTCGCCGCGCTGGGGCGGGCGACCTTGGAAGGGCTGCGTGCGGGCGGCGCGGTCGGCGTGGTCAAGCATGTGCCGGGGCATGGCCGGGCGCTGGCGGACAGCCATATCGAGCTGCCGGTGGTCGATGCTTCCGCCGAGGAGCTGGAGACCGACATCCGCCCGTTCGCGCAGCTCGATTGGGCGCCGATGGCGATGACCGCGCACGTCGTCTACACCGCCTGGGACGCCGAACAGTGCGCCAGCCTTTCGGCCAAGGTGATCGGCGAGATCGTGCGCGGGCGGATCTGCTTCGATGGGCTGTTGATGTCCGACGATCTCGGCATGCACGCGCTCAAGGGCAGCTTCGCCGATCGGGCGGCGGGCGTGATCGCGGCGGGCTGCGATGTCGCGTTGCATTGTTCGGGGGACATGGCCGAGATGGAAGCCTGCGCCGGTGCGGTCTCGGAGATCGGTGCGATGGCGCGCGCCCGGCTCGATCGAGCGATGGCGACGATCGGCGCGCCCGAAGGCGATTTCGATGCGCTGATCGCGACCCGTGATGCCTTCCTGGCGGCGCTGCAATAGTTCGGATCGCCAATCCTCCCCTGTAAGGGGAGGTGGCAGCCCGCAGGGCTGACGGAGGGGTGTCACCCTCTCGATGGCGGGATACCCCTCCACCATCCTTCGGATGGTCCCCCTCTCCTTGCAGGGGAGGATTTAAGGTCTGGGAGCAGGCGCTGCTGGGGCACTGGTGGGCTGCGAGGGGCCCGCCGAAGTGATCGGCGCTACCGACGGCGCGGCATCGGGATTGGCGACCGTCGTCGCATCGCCGCTAAGCACCACGGTAAAGCCATCGATATCCTTGGTGCCCCACCGCTCCGCCTCCGCGGTAATGGCGTTGGTGCAATCCCAGCTTTGGCCGTTGGTGGCAAGGCAGCGGTTGACCATCGCGTCCCGCTCAACGGTATTCTGGCGGTAGAAGTCCACGGACTTGGCGGGGTGGCAGCCGGTGAGCGCACATGCCGCCGCCAGCGCCGCTGACCGCCGCGCACGTTTCTCGAGGATGCAAATCGCCATCGGACCTGTTCAGGCCGGTTCAAGCACGCGAATGTTTAAGATCATCACCCATCCGGCCCACCCCTCTAGGCATGGCCGATCATCGGCGGGGAACGTGCCTAAGGCAAGGGCCCGTGCGGCCATAGGCAGATGGCGATCGCCAGTCCCAGCGCCATTACGGACATCACCACGGTCGACGCGATCAGCATATTCAAGGCGGCATTGCCAAGCCGTACGATCATTCCAAAGCCCCCCGGCTGTTTCAGAACAGACGTCGCCCGATCGGCACCGGCACAGCCTAGCGTCGCCCTGTTGCACAATATTACGAAGGTTGACGGGCGCGCGGGAGCGAGAGGCGCGCGGTGCGGCGAAGTACGCCCCGTTGCGGGGTAAGGGGGTGCAACGGGGCGTAGGATGCGCCAAGCAACTCTGATGGGAAGGGCCGTATCCCACCCATGCGGAAGACGTCGCGGCGCCGGGAAGCCCCCAGTTCCGGCGGCGATAAATTTGGCGCGCCAAAGCTTTCCTGACGGATCGGATGCGCTAGTCTCCGGCGATGGCTGAACCGTTGAACCTCCCGCTGGCGGCGGAGGAGACCTTGTCGATCGATGTGGAGGGGTGGGAAGGGCCGCTCGATCTGCTGCTGACGCTGGCGCGCGCGCAGAAGGTGGATCTCAAGCAGATATCGATTCTCGCACTGGTCGAGCAATATCTGGCCTTCATCGCGCAGGCACGCGCGCTCAAGCTGGAGGTCGCGGCCGATTATCTGGTGATGGCGGCATGGCTGGCCTATCTCAAATCGGCGCTGCTGCTGCCGCGCGATCCCGAGATCGAGCCGAGCCCCGAAGAACTGGCGCTGCGGCTGCAGCTCCGGCTGCAGCGGCTGGATGCGATGCGCGAGGCGGGGGCACGGCTGATGGCGCGCGATCGGCTGGGGCGGGATGTGTTCCCGCGGGGCGATCCCGACGGGCTGCGGATCGTCAAGAAGCCGATGTGGGAGGCCAATCTGTTCGATCTGATCGCGGCCTATGGCGCGGTGAAGGCGCGGGCGATCCCGGCGATCCATATCGTCCAGCGCCGCACGGTGATGACGCTGGAGACGGCGATCGAGCTGGTCTCGCGGATGATCGGGGTCGGCCTCGATTGGGCCGATCTCGCGAGCTTCCTGCCCGCCGATATGGCGCCCGACTATCGCCGATCGGCGATCGCCTCCAGCTTCGTCGCCTCGCTGGAGCTGGCCAAGCAGGGGCGGCTGGAATTTCGCCAGGATGCGGCGTTCGCGCCCCTGATGGTGCGGGCATCATGATCGCCGACGATCTCCGCGCGCTGGAAGCGGCGCTGTTCGCGGCGGAGGCACCGATGACGCCGGGCGAGCTCGCCGCCGCCACGGGCATCGGCGATATCAAGGGCGCGCTCGATCGGCTGGGGAGCGCCTATGAGGGCCATGGCATCGCGCTGACCGAGCATGGCGGCCGCTGGAGCTTCCGTACCGCGCCCGACCTTGCCCATATCCTGCGCCGCGAGCGGCCCGAGCCGCGCAAATTGAGCCGCGCGGGGATCGAGACGCTGGCAATAATCGCCTATCACGAGCCCGTCAGCCGCGCCGAGATCGAGGCGATCCGCGGCGTGCAGATCAGCAAGGGGACGCTCGATGCCCTGCTGGAGGCCGGCTGGATCAAGCCCGCCGGGCGGCGCGAGGTGCCGGGGCGCCCGCTGACTTTTGCGACGACGCCCGACTTCCTCGATCACTTCAGCCTCGCCTCACGCCGCGATCTGCCCGGGATCGAGGATCTCAAGGCGGCAGGACTGCTCGATCCGATCGATCTGGCGATGGAGCAGCAGCTCCGGCTGGATGCGGGGGAAGGGGACGTTTGATCCTCCCCGGCACGGGGAGGTGGCAGCCGGAGGCTGACGGAGGGGGCTTTCAACTAGCGTCGCGCCTTGCCGCGAGCCCCCTCCACCATGCTGCGCATGGTCCCTCCCCTTGCCGGGGAGGAACTATCTGGCGCAACCGCCTCCGCTTCCCTACATAGCGGGCACGTTGAAGGAGACTGGCGATGGGCGGCTTGAGTATCTGGCACTGGCTGCTGCTGGCGGTGGTGGTGATGCTGCTGTTCGGCAAGGGCCGGCTTTCGGACATCATGGGCGATGCCGGCCGCGGCATCAAAAGCTTCAAGAAGGGCCTTGCCGACGAAGAGGAAGAGGCCACCGCCCGCCGCGCCGCCGCCCCTCCGCCGCGCCTGGACAGCCAGCCGCCGCTGGAACCTAGCAAGGATCCGCACCTTCAACCGATGCAGGATGACCGGCCGAAGGTTTGATTTTGAGGATTGCTGGAGCGGGTAGCGGGGATCGAACCCGCATCACAAGCTTGGAAGGCTAGTGCTCTACCATTGAGCTATACCCGCGCCGTGGCGGCGGCTTAGCCGTGGCGGCGCTGACGGGTCAATCGGCTTTGCGCAATCGTTGGCGGGGCGTTGACAGCCCGGAGCCTAGTCGCCATTGAGCCGCCTCTCCCGCGAAAAGCACCTGGACAGGTGGCCGAGTGGTTAAAGGCAGCAGACTGTAAATCTGCCCGTGCAAGCGTACGCTGGTTCGAATCCAGCCCTGTCCACCAAACTTTAAGCCCCCCCTTCCAGCCATCGCTTCATCGCCAGGCAAGCGGAGCCCCGCTAAAGGATCGCGATGGGCCTGTTGCTGCCTCTGCTCGCTGTGCTCGCGGTGCCGCCCGGGATCGACGCCCGGCACGTTCCGCTGGGCAGTCCGCTCGGGGCGATGCCGATCATCGTCTCGCCCGGGGAGAGCTTGCAGGTGCTGCGCGCGCCGATGACCGAGGCGCAGTGGGAGCGTCAACAGCGTGCTTCCGTGGAGCGCGCGCGCAAGACGCCTCGCGGACGGATGATCGAACGCTGGATCGCGGAAAATGAACGGCGAAACGCTGCCGAGGGCACGGACGGCGCTGCACCAGCAGACCCACATTAAGGCCCGATTTGCGACCCTTTCGATAAGTTGCATCGCAAAAATCGATTTGCTCGATTTGCGGGCGTGCCGTACAAAGTCGTCATTCCCGCGGCGGTCTACCCCCCTCCGTTGGATAGAGGCGCTGTCTACCCCGGCGCTTCGCTGTTGTTTGGCTTGCTTGGGGAGCATCGACTTACCCGCCGATCGCCTCCGGCCCCGCCCGCTTATCGCGGGCGGGGCTTTCGCTTTTCGGGAGGCGGGCTTACCAGCAGCGCCTATGCGCCGCGGTCATCGTCCTTCCCAGCCCGTTTCCAATCGCCCCCGTTTCTGGGGCCGCCACGCGGTCGCGGCGGCACTCGCCAATCCCGAGCGCACCGTGCGCCGGATATGGGCGACTCGCGAGGCGGCAGCGGCGTTCGGCGGCTTCGATCCCGCCGTACCGATGAGCTTTGCCGAGGCGCCCGATCTCGGCCGGCTGGTGCCCTCCGATGCGCCGCACCAGGGCATCGTCATCGAGGTCGATCCGCTGGAGGAGATCTGGCTCGGCGATCTGCTGGCGCAGGGCGCGGGCGATCAGCGGCCGTTAATCGTGCTCGATCAGGTTACCGATCCGCACAATGTCGGCGCGGTGCTGCGGTCGGCAGCGGCGTTCGATGCGCTGGGCCTGGTGACGCAGGATCGCCATGCCCCGCCCGAGAGCGGCGCGCTGGCCAAGGCGGCATCCGGCGCGCTGGAATTCGTGCCCTGGGTCCGCGTGGTCAATCTGGCACGCGCGCTGGATGAGATCGGGGAAGCGGGCTTCTGGCGAATCGGGCTCACCGGCGCGGGCGGACGCTCCCTGGAGCAGGCGATCGGCACGGCGCGCGTCGCTCTGGTGCTGGGCGCCGAGGGCGAAGGGATGCGCCAGAATACCGAGGCGCATTGCGATGAACTCGCGCGCCTGCCGATCAGCCCGAAGATCGAGAGCCTCAATATCTCCAACGCCGCCGCGATCGCCCTTTATGCCGAGGCGCGGCGCAGTAGATAAGCCCCTCCCCTTTAGGGGAGGGGTTGGGGTGGGGGACGCTGGCAAAATTCAGGGAGGCACCCGGAACGAGCGGACTGCCCCACCCCAACCCCTCCCCTGAAGGGGAGGGGCTTGAAAATATCAATCGTCGCTGGCGATCCGGACCTTCAGGCCATCCAGCGCATCGCTGAACGGAATCTGGCAGGAAAGCCGCGAGGTTTCGTCGCGATCATCGCTGCTGTCGAGCAGATCATCCTCGTCTTCGCTCATCTCCGGCAGCTTATCCACGAAGGCAGGATCGACGTGGACGTGGCAAGTGGCGCAGCTGCAGCAGCCGCCGCACAACGCCAGCAGCTCATCGACGCCGCCATCGCGGATCACTTCCATTACCGACAGGCCGGCTTCGCCTTCGAGCTCGCGCTCTTCGCCTTCGCGAGTGACGACGATCAGCTTCGGCATTAGGGATTCTCCTCAAGGAACTGCGGCGCTCCCTATGTCGGACGGGCCGCGCTGGCAATAAGGCGAAATGATGGGATTGACGGCCGAGCAACTGCGCGTGAGCCTTGATGCACTGGCGCAACAGGAGCCGGGCTTCGCCGCGGGGCTGGCGCGCCACGGCTATCCCGATCCGCGCATCCGCGAGCGCGGGCACGTCACCATGCTTCGCACGATCGTCGGCCAACAGGTGAGCGTCGCTTCGGCGGCAGCGATCTGGCGGCGGCTGGAGGAGGCGGTGGGCGCGGACATAGTCCCTGCGGCGCTGGCGGCGGCGAGCGACGAGGAATTGCGCGGCGTCGGCCTCTCCCGGCAGAAGATGGGCTACATCCGCAGCCTGGGCGAACTGGTGGCGAGCGGCGAGGTCGATTTCGCGCAATTGCCCGCGGATGACGAGGAAGCGATCGCGCTGCTCACCAAGATCAAGGGCATCGGCCGCTGGTCAGCGGAAATCTACCTGCTGTTCGCCGAGGGCCGCACCGATATCTGGCCGGCGGGCGATCTGGTCGTGCAGATCGAGGTCGGCGAGCTGCTGGGCCACGAAGCGCGACCGAGCGAGAAGCGGGTGCGCGAACTGGCCGAGGCGTGGCGCCCGCATCGCGGCGCCGCGGCGATCTTCGCCTGGCACCATTATGGCGCGCGGCTGGCAGTGGCGCGGGCGACGGGCAAGGGCGGAGAGAAGCTGCCGCTTTAGGCAAAATTCGGTACTGCACTCGCATCGTCATCCCGGACTTGTTCCGGGATCCACCGCGCGACTGGGGTATGTCCTTGAGAGGGGGGGGGATGGGTGGACCCCGGAACAAGTCCGGGGTGACGTCATGCGGTTTGGGCCAGCATATCGCGCAAGGTCAGCGCATCCTCGGTCGCCGCGCCGGAGGCAGTATTATCGTAAATCGTCCAGACCTCGCCCGGCGCGTTGCGTCCCGAGGCAACGTGATCCGCTACCTGGTCCGGGTCATAGGCCGAATAATAGATGCGCGGGCTACCGTGGAAGCGGCGGTAGGTGAGGGCGCGCCAGCCGCCCGGTTCGGCGGCTTCCTGTATCTTGGCGGGATCGGCGGCCACGCGGGCCACCTTATGCTTGACGAGTGAGGTCTCGGCCTTTGGACTGAACCAGCTCGCGTGACGGGGTTCGCAGGCGATGGCGCCGGGTAGCGCGGCGCTGAGAGCGGGAAAGAAGGCCTCCGCGATCTCCGCATCGAAAACCAGGCTCGGCGGCAATTGCACCAGCACCGGCCCGCGAGTGTTGCCGAGGCCGCCCACACCCTCGGCGAACGCCGCCAGCAGCGTCTCACAGTTCACCAGCCGCGCCTCATGGGTGATCGCCTTGGGCAGCTTCACCGCGAAGCGAAAGCCCTCGGGCACCGCCGCCGCCCAGCGCTCATAAGTGGCGCGCCGGTGCGGGCGATGGAAGCTGCTGTTGATCTCAACCGCGTTGAACACGGCCGCATAGCGTTCGAGCCCCGAGCCCTCCGCCGGAAAGCGCGCGGCCACCGCGGCGGGGATCGACCAGCCGGCCGTCCCCACCCGCTGCATCAGGCCGCCTGCTTCGCCCGGCTGGCGCGCTTGCGCTCGTTCGGATCGAGGTAGCGCTTGCGCAGGCGGATGCTCTTGGGCGTGACCTCCACCATTTCGTCATCGTCGATATAGGCGATCGCCTGTTCCAGCGTCATCCGCTTGGGCGGGGTGAGGCGGACGGCGTCGTCCTTGCCGCCCGAGGCGCGGAAGTTGGTGAGCTGCTTGGCCTTCATCGGATTGACCTCGAGATCATCCGTCTTGGCATTCTCGCCGACGATCATGCCCTCATAGAGCACCTCGCCATGCGTCACGAACAGGATGCCACGCTCCTCAAGCGGGCCGAGCGCATAGCTGTTGGCTTCGCCCGCGCCGTTCGAGATCAAAACGCCATTCTTGCGGCCTTCGATATTGCCCTTGTGGGGGCCGTATTTCTCGAACAGCCGGTTCATGATGCCCGTGCCGCGCGTATCGGACAGGAATTCGCCGTGATAGCCGATCAGGCCCCGCGAAGGCGCCGAGAAGGTGATGCGCGTCTTGCCGCCGCCCGAGGGCCGCATGTCGGTCATCTCGCCCTTGCGCAGGTTCATCTTCTCGACGACCGTGCCCGAATATTCTTCGTCCACGTCGATCACGACGGTTTCATAGGGCTCGGTCTTCTTGCCGTTCTCGTCTTCGCGGAACAGCACGCGCGGGCGGCTGATGCCGAGTTCGAAGCCCTCGCGGCGCATCGTCTCGATCAGCACGCCCAGCTGAAGCTCGCCACGGCCCGCGACCTCGAAGCTGTCCTTGTCGGCGCTCTCGGTGACCTTGATCGCGACGTTGGATTCGGATTCGCGCTCCAGTCGATCGCGGATCATGCGGCTGGTCACCTTGGTGCCCTCGCGGCCCGCCATCGGCGAATCGTTGACCGCGAAACGCATCGAGAGCGTCGGCGGATCGATCGGCTGCGCGTGCAGCGGTTCGGTGACGCTCGGATCGGCGATCGTGTCGGCGACGGTCGCGGTGGTAAGGCCGGCGATCGAGATGATGTCGCCGGCCTGCGCCTCATCGGTCGGCACGCGCTCCAGGCCGCGGAAGGTCATGATTTTGGAGGCGCGGCCGGTCTCGACGATCTTGCCGTCATTGTTGAGCGCGTGGATCGGCATGTTGGTCTTGACCGACCCAGAGAAGACCAGGCCGGTGAGAATGCGGCCGAGGAAATTGTCGCGGTCCAGCAGAGTCACCAGGAACTTGAACGGGCCGTCCGGATCGGCGGACGGCGGCGGCACATGCTCGATGATCTTGTTGAACATCGGCGCCAGCGTGCCCTCACGCAGCGACGGATCCTCATTGGCATAGCCGTTGCGGCCCGAGGCATAGAGCACGGGGAAATCCAGCTGCTCGTCGCTCGCTTCCAGGCTGACGAACAGATCGAACACCTCGTCCAGCACTTCCTGGATGCGCTCGTCGGGACGATCGATCTTGTTGACGACGACGATCGGCTTGAGGCCCAGCGCCAGCGCCTTGCCGGTGACGAACTTGGTCTGCGGCATCGCACCTTCGGACGAATCGACCAGCAGGATCACGCCATCGACCATCGAGAGGATGCGCTCCACCTCGCCGCCGAAATCGGCGTGGCCTGGGGTATCGACGATGTTGATGCGGATCGGCTCGCTCTCGCCCTCGGGCGTCCAATCGACCGAGGTCGGCTTGGCGAGGATGGTGATGCCGCGCTCTTTCTCGAGATCGTTGGAATCCATCGCGCGCTCTTCGACGCGCTGATTATCGCGGAAGGTGCCCGATTGGCGGAACAGCTGGTCGACCAGGGTGGTCTTGCCATGATCGACGTGCGCGATGATGGCCACATTGCGAAGGCGCATGGTGGTCTTTCGATTCAAGTTTCGGAATTCAGGCGGGCCCATAGGCGAAATGCGGCGTTGCGGCAAGGAACTTGGGGCGAAACGCGCCGGCCGTCCGAGCGTTTTCCCGCTTGCGAACAAGGAGAGCGATCATGCCCCAGGGTGACAAGAGCGCATATACCGACAAGCAGAAGCGCAAAGCCGAGCATATCGAGGAAGGCTATGAAAAGCGCGGCGTGCCCAAGAAGACCGCCGAGGGACGCGCCTGGGCGACGGTGAATAAGGAAAGCGGCGGCGGGAATAAGTCCGGCTCCGGGCGCGGCAAGAAGGATACGCATGTGTCTTCGAGCCGTGGCGGCAAGGCGCATAAGGCGGGATCGGCCGAGGCCCGGTCGGCGGCGGCGCGGAAGGGCTGGGATACGCGGCGGAAGAAAGCGGCGGGCTGACTTCCGATCCTCCCCGGAACGGGGAGGGGGGGTGTGCGAAGCATGGTGGAGGGGGCTATCGGCGAAGCGCAGCGCCGGTGGAGAGCCCCCTCCGTCAGGCCTACGGCCTGCTACCTCCCCGCGCCGGGGAGGATCTTGATGCGTAGCGCGTGCGGAAATCACTGGCCCAGCTTTTCAGCCGCTGCTCGGTGATCGCGGCGCGTAGCCCGGCCATCACCTGCTGGTAAAACCACAAATTATGCTGGGTCAGCAGCATCGCGCCGAGCATCTCGCCCGATTTGATGAGGTGGTGGAGATAGGCGCGGCTCCATTCGGCGATCGGGCTTTCGGGATCGATCGGCGACAGATCCTCCGCCCATCGCGCGTTGCGAATGTTGACCGGTCCGTCCCAGGTGAAGGCCTGACCGTTGCGGCCCGAGCGGGTGGGAAGGACGCAATCGAACATATCGATCCCGCGCTCCACCGCGCCGACGATATCGTCGGGCTTGCCGACGCCCATCAAATAGCGGGGCTTGGCGGGATCGAGCTGTTGGGGCGCATAATCGAGGCAGGCGAACATCGCGTCCTGGCCCTCGCCGACCGCCAGCCCGCCGACCGCATAGCCATCGAAGCCGATCTCCAGCAACGCATCGGCCGAGGCCTGGCGCAGATCGCGATCGAGCGCCCCCTGTTGGATGCCGAAGATCGCGGCGCGGGCGGCATGGTCCCCGCCGCCGTCGAAGGCGGCGCGGCTGCGCTTAGCCCAGCGCATGGACCGCGCCATCGCCTCGGCCTGCACCTCGCGCGACGTGGTGGTCGGCACCAGCTCATCGAACGCCATGATGATGTCCGAGCCGAGCAGCCGCTGGATCTCGATCGATCGTTCGGGGGAGAGGTGGTGCGCGGAGCCATCGAGGTGGCTTTTGAAGGAAACCCCATCCTCGCTGCGCTTGGTCAGCGCCGAGAGGCTCATCACCTGATAGCCGCCGCTGTCCGTGAGGATCGGGCGGTCCCAGCCGGAGAAGGCGTGCAACCCGCCGAGCTTCGCCACCCGTTCGGCGCCGGGGCGGAGCATCAGGTGATAGGTGTTGCCGAGGATGATATCGGCGCCCGTCGCGCGCACCTCGGCGGGCCGCATCGCCTTGACCGTGCCTGCCGTGCCCACCGGCATAAAGGCGGGCGTGCGGATCGTGCCCCGCCCCATGGCGATTTCGCCGGTACGCGCGAGGCCATCGGTGGCGTGGATCGAAAAGGCGAAGCGGGGCGCGATCATGAAGGCGCGCCCATGCCGCCGCGCGCCCGGCCTGTCGAGAGATTACAGATCGTGACGGATGCTGTGCGAGCGCGGATGCTCGATCATCTCGCCATCGCCGCGGCCCGGCAACAGCAGGCTCGCGTCGCCGTAGCTGTAGAAGCGGTAATGGTTGTCAATCGCGTGAGCATAGGCGGCCTGCATCCGCTCCAGCCCCATCAGCGCGCTGACCAGCATAAACAGCGTCGATCGCGGTAGGTGGAAGTTGGTGATGAGGCCGTCGATGCCGCGGAAGGTGTAGCCGGGGGTGATGAAGATGGCGGTGTCGCCGGTGAAGGGCTGGATCCGGCCCTCCGTATCGGTGGCGCTTTCGATCAGGCGGAGACTGGTGGTGCCGACGGCGATCAGGCGGCCGCCGTCGGCGCGAACGCCGTTGAGGCGGGCGGCGGTGGCGGCATCGATGCGGCCCCATTCGGCGTGCATCCGGTGATCGGCGGTGTCGTCGGCTTTCACCGGCAGGAAGGTTCCGGCGCCGACGTGGAGGGTGAGGGTTTCGTGGGCGATGCCGACCTTGTTCAGCGCTGCCATCAGGCCGGGCGTGAAGTGGAGCGCAGCGGTTGGGGCGGCGACGGCGCCGGGTTCGGCAGCGAACATCGTCTGATAATCGCTGGCATCCCGCGCATCGGTGGGGCGCTTGGCGGCGATATAGGGCGGCAGCGGCATGCGGCCGGCACGTTCGAGGAGGAGCTCGACGGGCTCGTCGCCTTCGAACGCGAGGAGGATCGCGCCATCGTCGTAGCGGTGCTCGGCGATCGCGGTGACGCCCTCGCCGAAATCGATCCGATCGCCCAGCCGCACGCGCTTGGCGTTGCGGACGAAGGCGATCCAGGTGCGGGGGCCTTCACGCTTGTGAAGGGTGGCGCCGATACTCGCCGCGCCACGCTTGCCTTCGAGTTGCGCGGGGATGACGCGGGTGTCGTTGAAAACGAGGCAATCGCCAGGGCGCAGGATCGCGGGCAGGTCGCTGACCTGGGCGTCGCGCGTTTCGGAGCCTTCCAATATCAGCAGCCGCGCGCTGTCACGAGGGACGGCGGGGCGGAGCGCGATCCGTTCGGGCGGGAGCGCGAAATCGAAAGCGTCGACGCGCATGGGCTACAAAATCTCCGATCACCCTGAGCTTGTCGAAGGGCCGTACTTCTTTTCGGCGTCCGAAGAAGGACAGTGCTTCGACAAGCTCAGCACGAACGGGTTTGGGGGCTCAGTGCTTAATCGTCTTCTTCACCGGCGCAGGCGTTGCAACGGGCTTGGGCGGCAGCGTCACGGGCGCCGCAGGCAGGCCGGCGATGGCTGGCGCGGGCAGGCTGGGGTCGGCGGGCGGGGCGCCGATGTAGACGCGGACCATCTTCGTCGGCACCGGCGGCGGCTCGCCCTGGGCGATACCATCGGCATTCTTCATGCCCTGAATCACGCGGCCGACGACGGTGTAGCCGCGATCGAGCTGCAGGTTGGCCGAGAGCATGATGTAGAACTGGCTGTTGCCGCTGTTCGGGGCCGAGGTGCGCGCCATCGCCATCGCGCCGCGGAAGTGGGGCAGATCGTTGATCTCGTCGGGCGTGTTGGGCAGGTCCGATCCGCCCGAGCCATCGCCCTTGGGATCGCCGCCCTGCGCCATGAAGCCATCGATCACGCGGTGGAAGGTCAGGCCATCGTAGAAGTGGCGGTTGGCGAGCGTCTTGAGCTGCGCCACCGATTTCGGCGCTTTGTCCGGGCGGAGCAGGACCGAGACAGTGCCGCCGCTGGAAAGCTCGATATTGATCACGTTGGCGGGATCGATGGCGGGCGTGGCATCCGGCTTGGTCGCCGTCTCCGGAGGCGCCTTGGGCTCGGCCAGCCCCTGCGGGCCCGTCGCCTGTGCGAACAGCGGCACGGCGGCCAGCGCCGCAATCCCGAATGCCAAGCTCTTCAGATACACTGTCACGCTCCCAATTTCGCGGCGACGTCGGCTGCCACGCCGGCGCTGACGAAGCGGCTGATATCGCCGCCGCTACGCGCCACATCCTTAACCAGACTTGATGCGATCGGCTGCAGCGCCGGATCGGCGAGCAGGAAGACCGTGTCGATCCTGTCGTCGAGCATGTGGTTCATGCCCGCCATCTGGCCTTCATAATCCATATCGGTGGCGTTGCGCAGCCCGCGGACGATGATCGTTGCGCCGACGCCTGAGCAAAAATCGACGATCAGCCCATCGCAGGCCTGCACTTCGATATCACCGTCATAACCGGCGGTTTCGCGACGGAGCATCGCCAGCCGTTCGTCGCGCGTGAACAGGGGCGATTTGGCCGAGTTGCTGAAGATGCCGACGATCAGGCGATCGAACACTTTGCCCGCGCGCGCGATGATATCCAGATGACCGAGCGTCGGCGGATCGAAGGTGCCCGAGTAAACGGCGGTCTTCATCAGCGGTCGCGCGAAATCACGTAGCGCGCGATGGCGCGGAGCAGATCGGCTTCGGCGCCGAAGCTGGCGAGCTGGCCGATGGCCTGATCGACGAGCATCTGCGCCTGCTGCTTGGCGCGATCGACCCCGACCAGGCCGATGAAGGTTGCCTTGCCCGCCTCGGCATCCTTGCCAACCGCCTTGCCGGTGTTGGCGGCCTCGCCCTCCACATCGAGGAGATCGTCGGCGATCTGGAAGGCGAGGCCGATATCGCGCGCGAAGCCGCGCAGCGGGCGGCGGCCTTCGGGCGGCACCTTGCCGAGGATGCCACCGGCTTCTAGGCAGAAGCCGATCAGTGCGCCGGTCTTGAGCTGCTGCATGCGGGTGGTGGTGGAAAGATCGAACGTCTCGGTCTCGGCCTCGATATCCATCACCTGGCCGCCGGCCATGCCGGCGGGGCCGCTGGCGCGCGCCAGTTCGGCGGTGAGTTCGGCGCGCACGAAGGGATCGGGGTTCCACTCGGGCTCGGCGAGGATCTCGAATGCCAGCGCGTGGAGCGAATCGCCCGCCAGCACGGCGGTCGCCTCGTCATAGAGCTTGTGGACGGTCGGCTTGCCGCGCCGCATGTCGTCATCGTCCATGCACGGCAGATCATCGTGGATCAGGCTGTAGACATGGACACATTCCACCGCGAGCCCGGCGCGCAGCGAGGCCGCGGGATCGACATGATAGAGGTTGGCCGCCGCGCGGACGAGCAGGGGGCGGATCCGCTTGCCGCCGCCGATGGCGGCATGGCGCATCGCGGCATATAGCCGATCGCGCAGATCGCCGGGCAGGGTGAGCAGCTGATCGAAGGCGGTATCCACCTCGGTGGCGAGGCCTTCCATCGCTGCCTTCAGCGAGATCGAAACGACATTGGTCATGGGGCGATCAGGCGGCATCGAAGGGGCGCGTGCCCGTGGGTGTGCCGCTGGCGTCGAGCGTAAGCCGTTCGATCCTGGCCTGCGCCGCCTGCAGACGGGCCTCGCACTGCTTCCGCAGGCGATCGCCCTCGCCATAGAGCTCGATCGATTCCTCGAGGGAGGCGTCGCCGCTTTCGAGGCGATGCACGATGGTTTCGAGGCGCTTCAACGCATCCTCGAACGAAAGCTCGGTGATCTCGGGCATCGCGGTTTCGCTCATGGGTTCCGAGCTTTTGATCGTGGGCGGCGCGGGGGTCAAGCTGGGAAGGCGTATAAGCCTCCCCCCGCCAGGGGGAGGAAAAGAGGATCAGCTCCGCTTGCCGAACAGCGCATCGACGTCGCTGAGCACGGCATCGCCGGCGTGGGCGGCGGTCTCGCGCTCCTGACGCAGCTGCGTGATCAGGGCCTCACGATCGCCCTCCAGCCGCGTATCGACCGGTGCTTCAATGCCCGCCGCCTTGGCCGCCTTGGCGACAACCGCATCCAGCTCGCGCTGGCTGGTGAGGCCGAGCGTCACCGGATCCTTCGGCGTGATGTTGGCCATGTTCCAATGGCTGCGATCACGGATCGCGGCGATGGTGGTGCGGGTCGTGCCGATCAGCAGGCTGATCTGGCCATCGGTGACTTCGGGGTGGTTGCGGATGATCCAGGCGATGCCATCGGGCTTGTCCTGCCGCTTGGAGACCGGCGTGTAGCGCGGGCCCTTGGTGCGGCGCTGCTGATCGGGCACCTTGGACATGACCAGCACGTAATTCGGATCGGCCTGGCCTTTATCGATCTCGTCCTGAGTCAGCTCATGCGCGCGGATCGGATCGCGGCCGGTAAGCTTGGTCTGGGCCGTATCGTCGGCGATGGCCTGGATTTCGAGGATGTGCAGGCCGCAGAAGGCGGCGATCTGCTGGAAGGAAAGCGCGGTGTTATCGACCAGCCAGGATGCGGTCGCGTGGGGCATGAGCGGCTGGGCCACGGGCGGAAACTCCAGATAAAGAAAGGGCCGCCCCTCGCGGAGCGGCCTGAATATGGAGGGAATGTAGACTTTGGCGGGGGCGGGGGCAAGCAGATTGGGCGGCGGATCGCTTTATGGCACGTCCCTCGACTTCGCTCGGGACGAACGGACTCTAAGGTCTCCTCCTCCTTCACCGTTCGTCCCGAGCGAAGTCGAGGGATGTGCTATGGGCTCAGTCCTCGCCCATTGCCTCGCGGACCAGGGACTCGGCCTCGATCAGCAGCGCATCGTCCGTCGCGCCCTGCGTCACCCGCTCGCGGCCGATCAGGACCAGCACGGGCACCGCCAGCGGCGAGACCTTGGCCAGATCGACATGAAGCATCGTCCCCGCCGCGCGATCGAGCAGATCGGCCAGCCTTCCGACATCGGTCATCCGCGCGCGGGCGTCGTTCCAGGCGGCGCGCATCAGTAGATGATCGGGTTCGTATTTCTGGAGGACGTCGTAGATCAGATCGGTCGAGAAGCTGACCTGGCGGCCGGTCTTGCGCTTGCCGGGGTGCTGGCGTTCCACCAGCCCACCGATCACCGCCACTTCGCGGAAGGCGCGCTTGAGTAGGCTCGATTGCTGCACCCAATCGACGAATTCGTCCTCCAATATATCCTTGTCGAACAAGGCGGCGGGATCGGTGACGGGCTCGAGGCTGTAGGTGGCGATGGCATAATCGCTGGCGACGAAGCCGATCGGTTTGAGCCCCGCCGTCTCCATCCGCCGGGTGAGCAGCATGCCGAGCGACTGGTGCGCGTTCCAGCCTTCGAAACTGTAGACGACCATATAGTGCCGCCCCTCGCGCGGGAAGGTTTCGACGAGCAACTGGCCGGGCTTGGGCAGCACCGAGCGGCGTGCCTGCATCTCCAGCCAGTCGCGTACATCTTCGGGGAAGCGTGCCCAATGCTCGGGCTCTGCAAAGTAAGCGCGGACGCGATCGGCGAGGTTGGTCGATATCGGCATCCGCGCGCCGCCGTAGGTGGGGATGCGCGCGGGCTTGGAACTGGCGCGGACGAGCAGATCCTCGGCGCTCATGCCTTGCACCTCCAGGCTCAGGCCCGAGAAGAAGAAGGTGTCGCCGGGGCGTAGCGTCGCGCCGAAACTCTCCTCGACCTTGCCAAGGCTGCGGCCGTTGCGGAAACGGACGTTGAGCATCGTCGCTTCGACGATGATGCCGGCGTTGAGGCGGTGCTGGGCGATGAATTTGGGGTGGCTTACCCGCCAAGTCTCGCCTTCGTTGGTCAGGCGGCGGAAGCGATCGTAGGCCTTAAGCGCATAGCCGCCGGTGGCGATATAATCGAGCACCTGGCGGAAGCGTTCGGGGGTCAGTGCGGAGTAGGGCAGCGCCGATTGCACCTCAGCGAGCATCTCGCTTTCCACGAAGGGCGCGGCGCAGGCGCAGGCCATGACATGCTGGGCGAGCACGTCGAGCGTGCCGGGGCGGAACACCTCATTGTCCAGCTCACGTTCCTCGACCGCATCGAGCGCGGCGCGCGCCTCGAGATATTCGAAACGGTTGCCGGGGACGATCACCGCCTCGCTCGTTTCCTCGAGCCGATGGTTGGCGCGGCCGATGCGCTGGAGCAGGCGCGACGAACCCTTGGGCGCCCCCATCTGGATGACGAGATCGACATCGCCCCAATCGACGCCGAGATCGAGGCTGGCGGTGCAGACCAGCCCGCGCAGCCGCCCGTCCGCCATCGCCTGCTCGACCTTGCGCCGCGCCTCGATCGACAGCGAGCCGTGGTGGATGCCGATCGGCAGGTTGAGCGGGTTCACCGCCCAAAGGTCCTGGAAGATCAGCTCGGCGAGGCTCCGCGTATTGCAGAAGACCAATGTCGTCCGGTGCGTTTCGATCTCGGCCATCACCTGCTCGGCGGCATAGCGGCCCGAATGGCCCGACCAGGGAATACGGTCTTGCGGCAGCAGGATGGCAAGCTTGGGCTCCGCGCCGGGATCGCCGCGCACGAGGCTGACCGCATCGATATCGCCATTGGGCGCGAGCCAGGCGCGATAGGCATCGGGATCGGCGACGGTGGCCGAGAGCGCGACGCGGCTGCTGCTGGGCGCGAGCGTCTGCAGCCGCGCCATGCACAGCGACAGTAGATCGCCGCGCTTGCCACTGGCAAAGGCATGAACCTCATCGACCACGATCGTCGAGAGATTGGCGAACAGGTGGATCGCGTCTTCGTGGCTGAGCAGCAGGCTGAGCGATTCGGGCGTCGTCAGCAGCATCTGCGGCGGCTTGACGCGCTGGCGGGCCTTGCGATCGGAGGGCGTATCGCCGGTGCGGGTTTCGACGCGGATATCGAGGCCCATCTCTTCGATCGGATCGATCAGATTGCGCCGCACATCGATCGCCAGCGCCTTCAAGGGCGAAACGTAGAGCGTGTGGAGGCCTTGCGTCGGGTTGGTGGCGAGTTCGACGAGGCTGGGGAGGAAGCCTGCCATCGTCTTGCCCGATCCCGTCGGCGCGACGAGCAGGGCGTGGCGGCCCGCCTCGGCGGCGGCGAGCATCTCCAGCTGGTGCCGCCGCGGCGCCCATCCGCGGCGCGCGAACCAATCGGCGATGGGGGAAGGGAGGGCCTTCATTCCAACGGTATATGGGGAGCATACCGGCGGAGGGCGAGGGCAATTGCCCCCTCCCTGGAAGGGATGGCTTGGTTGGGGGTGCTCTCCATCGGAGCGCGTGCTTCTGATCCACCTACCCCTAGCCCTCCCTTGCAGGGAGGAGGACATGTGCCGATGGGAACCTCCGCCTCGCTCACCCATATAGCCATCATGCCCCGTCTCGGATCCTGGATCGAACCGCACCCCACCGGGCTCTACATTCCCGCCGCCGATGCCTGGATCGACCCTTCTACGCCGCGCGAACGCGCGCTGGTGACGCATGGCCATGCCGATCATGCGCGCGGCGGCCACGGGTCGGTGCTGGCGACGGCCGAGACGCTGGCGATCATGGAATGCCGCTATGGGCCGCAGAATGGCCAGGCGATCGCTTATGGCGAGAGCGTCCGCATGGGCGATGTCGAGGTAAGCTTCGTGCCCGCCGGACATGTGCTGGGATCGGCGCAGATCATCCTCGATCATAAGGGGGAGCGCATCGTCGTCTCCGGCGATTACAAGCGCCGCCCCGATCCGACCTGCGCGCCGTTCGAGCCGGTGCCGTGCGATATCTTCATCACCGAGGCGACCTTCGGCCTGCCCGTCTTTCGCCATCCCGATACCGGATCGGAAATGGATCGGCTGCTGGAGGCGCTCCACGCCAATCCGGATCGCTGCGTGCTGGTCGGTGCCTACGCGCTGGGCAAAGCGCAGCGCGTGATCATGGAGCTGCGCGGGCGCAACCATCACGATCCGATCTATCTGCATGGCGCGATGCAGCGGCTGTGCGAACTGTATCAGAGCTTCGGTGTCGAGCTTGGCGACCTGCGCGCCGCGACCGGCGTCAAGAAGGAGGAGCTGAAGGGGCGGATCGTCATCAGCCCGCCCTCGGCGCTCAACGATCGCTGGTCGCGCCGCCTGCCCGATCCGATCACGGCGATGGCCTCGGGCTGGATGCGGGTCCGCCAGCGCGCCGTGCAGAAGAATGTCGAGCTGCCGCTAGTGATCTCGGATCATGCCGATTGGGATGAGCTGACCGCCACGCTGCAGGAAATCGGGCCGAGCGAGGTGTGGGTAACGCATGGCCGTGAGGAGGCTCTGGTCCACTGGTGCATGACCCGCCAGATCAAGGCCCGCGCGCTGGCGCTGGCGCATTACGAAGATGAGGACGATTAGACACTGATCCTCCCCTTGCAGGGGAGGAACTTGGGACCGACCCGAACGTCTCGCCCTCATGCACAAGCGCCAGACTTTCATCGGCCTTCCCGACGCCGATCTAGACCAGCTCGATGGCGCCAAGGTCGTCGTCCTCGGCGCCTCGGAAGCCTCCCCCTACGTCGCGGGCGAGCGCAGCCACTCCGCCGATGGTCCGGCGGTGCTGCGCAAGGCGTCTGCGCAGTTCGGCGCATCGCTCGGCCAATATGATTTCGATCTCGATGCAACGCTCTTTCCCGACAAGGAGGACAAGCGCGGCTGCGTCGATGCGGGCGATGTGCCGACCAGCGCCTGGGATGCCGAGGGCAATCGCGCGCGGATCACGGCGGCGGTGGAGAAGGTGGTCGCAGCGGGGGCGGTGCCGATCATCCTCGGCGGCGATGATTCGGTGCCGATTCCGGCGATCGCGGGGATGGCGGCACTGGGGCCGCTGACCATCTTGCAGGTGGATGCGCATGTCGATTGGGCCGATGTGCTGCAGGGCAATCCCTATGGCTATGGATCGACGATGCGGCGGGTGGCCGAATTGCCGTTCGTCACGCGCATGGTGCAGGTCGGCATCCGGGGTCTCGGGTCGGGCGAGAGCTGGCAGCATGACGACGCCCGCGCCTTCGGATCGAAGCTTGTCACCAGCTATGCGCTCCACGAGCAGGGCCTAAGCGCGGTGCTCGATGCGATTGAACCGGGCGCCAATGTCGTGATCTCAATCGATTGCGATGGCATCGATCCCGCCGTGCTGCCCGCGGTCAACATGCCGACGCCGGGCGGCCTGACCTATGAGGATATGGTCCGCCTATTGCGGGGCGTTGCCGCCAAGGCGCGGATCGCGGGGCTGGCGATGGTGGAATATGTGCCTTCGCGGGATGACCACAATCTGCTCTCCGGCCTTGTCGCGGCCCGGATCACGGCGGTCGGACTGGGCCTCGCGCGCGACGCGCTAGGCTAGACCGGCATAATCCTTCAGGGCCGCGAAGCAGCGCGGATCGATCGCGCGGCCGACTTCTTCGCCGATGATCGCCAGAGCGCGTTCGGCGGGCATCGCGCCACGATAGGGGCGGTCCGCGGTCAGCGCATCGTAGAAATCGCTGATCGTGATGATTCGCGTCGCCAGATCGATCTCCTGGCCCTGGAGACCGAGGGGATAGCCTTTGCCGTCCAGCCGCTCATGGTGCGCGGCGGCGATCGGCGCGAGATCGTGGAAGGCGGAGATGCGGCCGAGGATCGCCTGCGTGGCATCGGCATGACCGCGCATCACCACCCACTCGCCCTCATCAAGGCTCCCCGGCTTGTCGAGGATGGCGTTGCTGACGCCGAGCTTGCCGATGTCGTGGAGCAGCGCTCCGCGCTTCAGCCAGCGCAGGCGATCGGCCGGGAAGCCCACCCGCTCGGCCACCGCGATCGAGTAATCGGCGACGCGCTGGGAATGGCCGCCGGTGTAAGGGCTCTTGGCATCGACGACGAAACCGAAGGCGGCGGCGATATCGTCGAGATAATCCTCGTCGATCGTCTGGACATGCTGCGCGGGCTCCAGCGCCAGCACCTGCGTGGCGATCGTCGGGGAGGCAAGGCCGGTCCAGAAATCCGGTGCCGCGGCGACATTTTCCAGCGCCGCCACCAGCGTGGGATCGAACCAGCTGCCCGATCGGCCGCGCGCTTCGGTCATTGCCGCTTCCGGCCCGGCGGCGGCGTGAAACACCTCGACGACCTGCGCCAGCAGCGCGATCCGCGAAAACAGCGGGATCGCCTCGCCGGCGAGATGATCGGGCTTGCCGGAGCCGTCCCACAGCTCATCGAGGCTGTAGATGCCGGACGCGACCGCATCCGAAAAATGCAATTGCCGCGCGATATCGGCGCCGCGTGTGCAGCGCGTCTCGATCATTTCCTGCGCGATCGCCGGGCCGTTCTTGAGGATGTTGAGGATCGCCTTGCCGCGCTGACGCAACGGCACGTTCCGCCCGACATTCTTGAGCAGGAAACCGAGCACGGGGCGCAGGCCCGATCCCACCAGCTTGAAATCACGTTTGAAGGCGCGATCGTCGGCCAGATAGATGTCGCAGATCCGCGCGGCGTTGCTGCTGCAGCCAAGATCCTTGAGCAGCAGCACATAATACAGCTCGGCCAGCGCCGCTTCGGACAGGCCGATCGCGCGGCCGATATGGCTGCCGATCCAGCAGGCGCGAACGCAATGCCCCTCCGGCTGGCCCTCGGTGATATCCAGCGCATAACTGAACGCGCCGAGCAGTTCGGCGAGCGGTAAGGATGCCGGTGCGGGCCCCGTGGCCCGAGAGGCATGAATGGACATGCTGCTGGTATAGCAGCAAATCCCTCCATCGCGGGTTAATCCCCGCTTGCGGGTAATACGTAGTTCTGCGGATCAATGGCCCGCTTGCGGTCCACGCTCCAGACCGGAAAGCGCGAGCTGCTCGTCGATCTGGCCGAGCAGGCGATCGAGGCCGGCCTGGTCCTTGGCTTCGGCGCGGGCGACCAGCACGTCCTGCGTGTTCGATGCGCGGAGCAGCCACCAGCCGTCAGGGGTGTTGACGCGCGCGCCATCGGTGGCGTTGACCTCGGCGTCGGTCTTGGACAGCCGCTCCAGCACTTCTTCGACCACCGCGAACTTGCGGCTCTCGTCAACCTGGAAACGCATCTCGGGCGTGTTGACCAAAGCGGGCATCGCGCTTTTGAGATTTGTCAGCGATCCGCCGAGCATGTGGATCGAGGAGATGAAGCGCACCGCCGAATAGATGGCATCATCGAAACCATACCATTCATGCTTGAAGAAGATATGGCCCGACATTTCCCCCGCCAGCGGCGAATGGGTTTCGGCCATCTTGGTCTTGATGAGCGAGTGGCCGGTCTTCCACATCAAAGGTTCGCCACCCAGTTCCTTGACGCGATCGAACAGCGCCTGGCTGGCCTTGACGTCGGCGATGATCGTGCCGCCGGGGACGGCCTTGAGCACCGGCTCGGCGAGGATCGAGAGGATCTGATCGCCCCACACCACCCGGCCCTGTCCGTCGATCGCACCGATACGATCGGCGTCGCCATCGAAGGCGATACCGAAATCGAGGTTCTTTTCGGCGACGAGCTTCTTGAGATCCTCGAGGTTCTTTTCCTCGGTGGGATCGGGATGGTGGTGGGGGAAGGTGCCGTCGATCTCGGCGTAGAGGACGTGATGCTCGCCGGGCAGCTTCTTGACGAGCTTCTCCAGGATGCGGCCGCCCGCGCCATTGCCATTGTCCCAGCCGATGCGGAAGGTGCCGCCGGCATAACCCGCCATCAGCCGATCGACGTAGATATCCTCGATATCATAATCGGTGACGCTGCCTTCGCCCTCTTCCCAATTGCCCTCCTCGGCCATCCGCCCGATCGACTGGATATCGTCGCCGAAGAAGGGCTTGTGCTGGAGGACCATCTTGAAGCCGTTGTAATCGGCCGGATTGTGGCTGCCGGTGATCTGGATGCCGCCGTCCACCTCCAACGTCGCCTCGGCGAAATAGAGCTGCGGGGTGGGGCCAAGGCCGGTTCGGACAACATCGACGCCGGTCTCCAGCAGGCCCTTCAAGAGCGAATCGCGCAAGGATTCGGAGGAGACGCGCCCATCCCAGCCCAGCGCCACGCGCGTGCCGCCCGCGCGCAGCACATGCGTGCCGAAGCCGCGGCCGATCGCATAGGCATCGTCCACGCCCAACGTCTTCCCGACCACCCCGCGGATATCATATTCACGAAGCGAGGTCGGATCGAAACGATGCGTCATGCGGGTCTCCTTGCGGCCGGCAGGACGCCGGCTCGGGTTTGATCAGATGCGGTTGGCGAGCAACGTATCGCGCGCAGCGTTGACCCGCGCGCTGAGGTCGGCCGATCCCCCCGCGTCCGGGTGAACGCGCGCGATCAATCTTCGATGCGCGGCGCGGATCATTTCGGGCGAGGCATCGGAGGGCACGTCGAGCAGGCGGCGCGCTTCCGCGGGGCTCATGGCGATCGTGCGGCCACCGCCGCGCCTAAACCATAGCCACCAGCCCGCGCCGCCGATCGCGAGCAGCGCGGGCAAGGTTTCGGATTTGCGGAACAGCGCCAGGCCGACGATCGCCGCGACCACGGCGGCGACATCGCCGAAGCGCATCGCCTGCTCGTCGCGCGTCTTCCACGCCCAATAGCCGATCGCGGCGGCAGCGATGAGGACGAGGCCGATCATGCGGCTTTTGCCGCTTCCGCATCGCCGGGGAGCTGGAGGCCCGCGATCAGCTCGCGCAGTTCCTGCCGCGCGGCGATGTGGCCGAGGCCGGCATCCTGACCGATCGCGCCGAGGTCCAGCAATGTCAGGCCCTTGGGGAAGAGCTCGCGATAGATCACGCGCTCGGAAAGGCCGGGGATGATACGGAAGCCGACGCGCTTGGAAAGCTCGACCAGCGCCGCAGCCACGCGGCGCATGTTGCGCGCTTCGAGATGCTGGAGGCGGTTGCGCAGCACGATCCAGTCGACCGTCGCGCCATCGCGCTTGCCGCGCGCCTTGCGGGCATCCCACACCAGCTCGGCATAGAAGCTCGGCCGCGTCACCTTGAAGGTCTCGGGATGGACCTGCCCGATCAGATCCAGATCGACGAAACTGTCGTTGATCGGGGTGACGAGCGTGTCCGCCGTGGAGACGGCGGCGCGGACATAATCATCGTCGCGGCCCGGCGTATCGACGACGAGATAATCCACGCCCTCGGCCAGCGCGGCGAGCTTCTCCTCGATCGGTCCGCTCTTGGCGGGATCATAAGTCTCGTGCGCCACCATCGGCAGCGCGGCTTCCACCGTCTTCTGCATGGCGGCGCGATTGTCGAGGTAACGGCCGAAGGTCCGTTGGCGGGTATCGAGATCGAGCGCGGCGACGCGCTTGCCCGCCGTCGCCAGCGCCACCGCGACGTGGACGGCGCTGGTCGATTTGCCCGATCCGCCCTTTTCATTGGCGAAGACGATCCGATGTGCGGGGCGATGCGCTGCCATGTCAGTATGCGATCCGGTTCATCGGCGGGACTTATGCCAGCCAAAAATTTCGGCGCAACGACTCAAGGACCGAAAAAAATCGTCGTTAACGGGTTCGTAGGCATTCCGGGCAAGGATGTGCGCACGCGAGAAGGAACTTGGGGCATGAGCAGACTTTTGAGCGACAAGGATCAGACGGCCAGCGTGGTGAAGGGCGGCGCCGAAGCCGCGTTCGAATTGGGCATGGCTTATTCGAGCGGATCGGCGGGGATGCCGCTGGATCTGGTGCAGGCGCACCGCTGGCTGAACGTCGCGGCGATCTGCGGCTACAAACCCGCGCAGGAATGGCGCGCCGAAATCGCGACCGAGATGTCCGGCGGCGAAGTCGTCGAGGCGCAGAAGCTGGCGCGGGCTACGTTGCAGGTGGTTCGCGCGGCGGCTTGAGCCGTATTTAACACCAGGTTTGAGAAGGGCGCTGGCTTAGCTATCATTGCGAGACTTCGGCGGCCGCAAGAGGCTGATTCCTGCAAGACCAAAAATTGCTCCAATGCCGCCAAAGTAAATGCTGTCGGTGATTATGCTGGAGTTACTTGCAGGCAATCCCGTGGCTTTGTTTTTAATCTCGAAGCCGAAGAAAAAGTGAGCCACAAGTTCTGCGATCGTGGCGACGATCATAGCTGAGCCAATAAGCAAAAGAATTTGGGCCGATCGGCGTGTCGATTTAGGTTTCGTCATCAGCCGCTCACTCCCCCTTCCGATACGGCCCATAATCCTCCAGCGCATCGATCTCGCGCGCGATCGCGGCTCTCTCCGCTTCCAAATAGTCGGCGACGGCGCGGCGGAAGCTGGGGTTGGGGATGAAGTGGGCGGACCAGGTCGGGGTCGGTTCATAGCCGCGCGCGAGTTTGTGTTCGCCCTGCGCGCCGGCCTCGACGCGGCCGAGGCCGTGGGCGATGGCGTAATCGATCGCCTGATAATAGCAGAGCTCGAAATGGAGGAAGGGCACTTCCTCGGTGCAGCCCCAATAGCGGCCGTAGAGCGTATCGCTGCCGACCAGATTGAGCGCGCCGGCGATTGCGCGGCCATCGCGGATTGCCAGCATCAGCACCACCTTATCGCCCAGCCGCTCGCCCAGCAGCGTGAAGAAGGATCGGCGCAGATAGGGCGTGCCCCACTTTCGCTGCCCGGTATCCTGATAGAAGATCCAGAACGCATCCCAATGCGCCTCGGTGATTTCGGCGCCGGTGAGGTGGAGGAAGGTCAGCCCTTCGCGCGCGGCGGCACGTTCCTTGCGGATCGCCTTGCGCTTGCGGCTGGCGAGCGCGCCGAGGAAGTCGTCGAAGTTTCCATAGCCACGATTGGGCCAGTGGAATTGCTTGTCGGTGCGGATCAGCCAGCCCGCCGCCTCGAACAGCGGGATTTGCTCAGGCGCGACGAAGGTGGCGTGCGCGGACGAGAGGCCGTGCTGCTCCACCACCGCCTCGGCGGCGGCGATCAGCGGCGCGGCGAGCGATTCGTCCTTCAGCAGCAGGCGCGGGCCGGGGACGGGGGAGAAGGGGACGCAGATCTGCAGCTTGGGATAATACTCCCCGCCCGCGCGCGTCCAGGCGTCCGCCCAGCCATGATCGAAGACATATTCGCCCCGGCTATGGCTCTTGGAATAAGCGGGGAGGAGTGCTGCGGGGTGGCCGTCCGCGCCATCGATCGCGATCGGGATGGGTTGCCAGCCGGTGCGGGCGGTGGCGCTGCCCGATTCTTCCAGCGCGGCGAGAAAGGCGTGGGAAACGAAGGGATTGTCCGTGCCCGCGCAGGCATCCCAATCGGCGGCGGTGAAGGAGCTGACGCCCTGGCCGAGGCGGGCGACAAGGTCAGTCATAAGCGCGTCCCCCTCCCTGTAAGGGAGGGGTTAGAGGTGGGTGGCTCACTCTTGATGCCGTCCGCTTCTGATCGACCCACCCCCAGCCCCTCCCTTTCAGGGAGGGGAGCAAAGCGAGCGAAGCGGAGCGCACGGGCGGTTACTCTTACGCCTTGATCGCCACCACCGCATCGACCTCGACCACCGCGCCCAAGGGCAGCACCGGTACGCCGACCGCGCTTCTGGCATGCTTGCCGGCATCGCCGAACACCGCGACCATCAGCTCCGATGCGCCATTGGCCACCTTGGGCTGCGCGGTGAAGGTCGCCGCCGAGTTCACGAAGACGCCGAGCTTGACGATCCGTTCGACCCGATCGAGCGAGCCCAGCGCCTTCTTGATCTGCGCGAGCAGCATCAGCCCGCACTTTTCGGCGGCCTGCGCGCCATAGGCCTCATCACGATCCTCGCCGCAGCGGCCAGCCATCAGCTGGCCATCGAGGAAGGGAAGCTGGCCCGAGACGTGCAGCAGGCCACCCGCCTCGACGGCGGGGACATAGGCCGCGACCGGGGCGGCGGCTTCGGGGAGGGTGTGGCCGAGTTCGGCGAGGCGATCGTCAATGCTCATAGTGCTACCTTGTATCCGTGCGTGATGGCGTCAAGCCGTGAGCGGTTGCCCTGCGAACCGTGCGAGCAGCCAATTCTGCGCCTCGGCCCAGTCATCGATCCGGGCGTGGGCGGCGGGAGCAGGGGGCACGTCGACCGCGATCGAGGGTTCGGAGACCATGTGGAGGCGGAACACCTCGGGCGCCGCCTCGGCCACCGATGCGTGGTGCCAGCCGAGATCATCGACGAAGCAGGCGATGTTCGGGCGATATTCGTCGAGCAGCGCGCGCACCGCCGCACCCTTGGGCCCATGTCCATTGCACACGACGCGATGATCGATGCCGAGCGCGGCGAGCTGGCCCGATCGGCCTTCGAGATTATGCTCGCCGAGATTGGTGAGGATCACGACATCGGCGACCTCGGCGATGCGCGAGATCGCCTGCGCTGCGTGCGGCACGAGCGTCTGGCGCGCCATCTCGGTCTTGAAGAAACCATCGAGCAGCGGCCAGACGCGCTCGGGCTTCAGCACCTCGCCATTGTGCTGGTGGCGCAGCGCCTCTGCGAACTGGCTGCCGACCGGCTTGAAATCGATCGCGTGCGCCTCCGCCAGCCAGTCGCCGAAATGGCGCACCATATGGAGCAGCACCTCATCGCAATCGGTGATCAGCAGCGGGCGCCCGATCATGCCAGTCCCCGGCCCGCAGCGACGAGATCGGCGGGCGCCACGCCCAGCGCGTCGGCGCAGGCGATCAGATCAGGTTCATATCCTTCGAGATAGCCGATGACGGCAGCCAGCAAGGCGGGATCGGTGGCGCGGGCGCGCAGATCATCGGGGGTGAGCCCGGTCAGTGCCAGCAGCCGATCGGCGCGCGCAGGTTCGGAGACCGCCCAGCCGAGCGCGCCCAGGGCAATCGTGAAGGCATCGGCACTTTGGCCCTGCCGTGCGTTTGATGCGATAAACGGGCCGGCCATTCGCGCTGCCTAGTGGAGGTTGATGGTGTCGTGAAGAAGGTATTGGTCGTCGAGGACAATGAGCTCAACTCGAAGCTGTTCTGCGATCTTCTCCGCGCCCACGATTATCAGACGGAAGCGGTGCGCGATGGCAGAGAAGTGCTGGATCGCGCCCGCGCCTTCGGTCCCGATGTCATCATCATGGATATCCAGCTTCCCCACGTCAGCGGTCTGGAGCTGATCGAGCAGATCAAGGCCGATGCGATGCTAAGCGCCACGCCGATCATGGCGGTAACGGCCTATGCCACCAAGGAGGATGAGGACAAGATCCGCGCCGCGGGAGCGGAGGCTTATGTCGCCAAGCCCGTGCCGGTGGCGCGGTTCGTTGCGACGGTGGATAGGTTGGCACACCGCGAGTGAGTCGGCTCAAATATCCCAGGTCAGCGCTGCCCCGTTGAGCTCGGCCTCGGTCGGTGTGCGACCCTTGAGTTCCGCGTTGAGGCCGAAGATCGTGCGGCTACCGGTGCGTTCGTGCAGCTTTGGGAAGACGGCATGGACGATGCACGCCAGCCCGCCGCCGATCAGCCGCATGCCGATCCGGCTGGCGAATCGGAAATGCTCGAAATAGGTCTCGTTGACCGAGCGGGGATGCGAGAGGAACAGGCGGTCGATCATCGGGGTCTCCGGTAGGGAGGATAACCGCCGATTGCCGGAGAATCCAGCGACACCGCTTTCTAGCCCCTCCCTTTAGGGGAGGGGCTTACTGTCAGCCAAACCGCCCCTTGAGCTCCAGCATCGCGATCGCTGCCTTGGCGGCTTCGCCGCCCTTGTCCTTCTCGGTCGGCCGGGCGCGGGTGAGGGCCTGGGCTTCGTTCTCCACGGTCAAGATGCCGTTGCCGATCGCGAGACCATCGAGGCTCAGCGCCATCAGGCCGCGCGCGCTTTCGCCGGCGACAATTTCGAAATGATAGGTTTCGCCGCGGATCACCACGCCGATCGCGACATAAGCATCATAGCGTCCGCTTTCGGCTGCCAGCGCCACCGCGCCGGGGATTTCGAGTGCGCCCGGTACGGTGATGGTTTCGTGGCTGTGCCCCGCCGCCTCGATCGCGGAGCGGGCACCCTGTAGCAGCAGGTCGTTGAGATGGTCGTAGAAGCGGGCTTCGACGATGAGGAATTTGGCCATCAGTCCGCCTCGCCTTCGATCGCCCGCTCGGCGACGATGTTGAGGCCGTAGCCGTCGAGCGCCACCAGAGTATGGTGCGAATTGGTGAGCAGGATCATATCGTGAATGCCCAGCTCGGCAAGGATCTGCGCGCCGACGCCATAATCGCGCAGTTCGTGCATGTCGGCATTGCCTGCGCCGGCCATGCGCAGCACCGCATCCGTGAGCGTGCCGACTCGTTCGAGCAGCACGACGACGCCCGCGCCCTCCGCGGCGATCGTCTGCATCGATCGGGCAAGCAGGCCGTTGCGCGGGCCGGAATCGCCGAAGACATCGCCGAAGACATTGATCGCATGCATCCGGACCAGGGTCGGCTTGTCCGGATCTATCCGCCCTTTGACGAGTGCCACCGAATCGGTGCCCGCCGCCTTGTTGCGGAAGCTGATGACCTTCCAGTCGCCGCCCCACACGCTCCTGAAGCTGGTTTCGGCGGTCTTTTCGACATTGTGATCGTGGCGGCGGCGATAGGCGATCAGATCGCGGATCGTGCCGATCTTGAGGTTGTGGAGCTGCGCGAAACTGACGAGATCATCGAGGCGGGCCATCGTCCCGTCCTCCTTCATGATCTCACAGATCACGCCCGATGCGTTGAGCCCTGCGAGGCGTGAGACATCTACCGCCGCCTCGGTATGCCCGGCGCGAACGAGCACGCCGCCGTTCTTGGCGACGAGGGGGAAGACGTGACCGGGGGTGACGATCTCGTCGCGGCCCTTGGTGCCGTCGATCGCGACGGAGATGGTGCGCGCGCGATCGGCGGCGGAGATGCCCGTGGTGACGCCATGCCGCGCCTCGATCGAGACGGTGAAGGCGGTTTCGTGCCGCGTGCCGTTGGCGCGGCTCATCAGATCGAGCCCGAGCTGATCGACCCGCTCCTTCGAAAGCGCGAGGCAGATCAGGCCCTTGCCGTGCGTCGCCATGAAGTTGATCGCCTGCGGAGTCGCCATCTGCGCGGGGATGATGAGATCGCCCTCATTCTCCCGATCCTCATCGTCGACCAAGATGAACATGCGGCCGTTGCGCGCCTCGTCGATCACCTCCTCGGGTGTCGAGAGGAAGGCGTGGCGTAGGCGCGCCAGTTCAGGCCGGGAGGACATGACGTAACTGCTCCATGCGTCCCAGATAGCGTGCCAGGACATCGATTTCGAGATTGACCGCCTGCCCCACGGCGAGTTGGCCGAGCGTGGTGACGGAGGCGGTATGCGGGATGATGTTGATCGCGAAGTGGACGCCGCCATCGGGCTGATCGGTGACATCGTTGACGGTAAGCGACACGCCATCGATCGTGATCGATCCCTTGGCGGCCAGATAGGGCGCCAGCGCGGCGGGGGCGGCGAAGCCGATGCGCCGCGAATCGCCCTCGGGACAGATGCCGAGCACCGTCGCCACGCCATCGACATGGCCCGTGACGATATGGCCGCCCAGTTCGTCGCCCACCTTGAGCGCGCGTTCAAGATTGAGTGCGCGGCCCGGCTGCCACATCTGCGCGGCGGTACGCGACAGGCTTTCGCCCGAGACGTCGACCGCGAACCAGCCTGCCCCTTTGTCGACCACGGTCAGGCAGACGCCCGAGCAGGCGATCGAGGCGCCGAGATCGACGGTGGCGGTATCATAAGCCGTGCCGATGCGGACGCGCGCATCGCCGCGCTGCTCCACGCTTTCGATGACGCCGACGTCGGTGATGATGCCCGTGAACATGTGGGATTTAGCTCCGGGCGCGCTCGTAGACTTCCAGCCGGTCGCTGCCAAGCATGCGGGTGTCGATCAAGGTCCAGCGCCCATGCGCGGCGGCGAGATCGGTGAGCCCGATGTCTCCGATCGCGGCCTTGCCGTCCCCGATCAGGATGGGCGCGCGGTAGAGGAGAAGGCGATCGACGAGATCGGCGGCGAGGAAAGAGGCGGCTGTTTGGGCGCCGCCTTCGATGAGGAGATCGTTGCAGTCGGGAAGGGCGGCAATGGCCTCCACGCCACTAATCACTTCCCAAACGTCACCCCGGGCTTGTTCCGGGGTCCACCGCACCTCACGCTCCAGAGCTTCGGGATGGGTGGACCCCGGAACAAGTCCGGGGTGACGGGAAGAAAGAAGAATGCGGCGTGACGAGCGATCTTCCAGTCCCGGGAGGCGAACGTCGAGCTTTGGCACATCCGTTTCCCATGTTCCCCGCCCGACCAAAATCCCATCGCATCGCGCCCGCTCCAGATGGGCATGCGCCCGCGCCGCATCACCGGTGATCCAGCGGCTGCTGCCGTCGGGCAGCGCGATCCTGCCATCGAGCGAGGTGGCGAGCTTGAGCGTGACATAGGGCCGCCCGCGCTCGATCCGCGAAAGCCAGCCGGCCATGCTCCGCCCTGCCTCCGCAGCGCAGACTCCTTCCAGCACCTCGATCCCCGCCGCACGGAGCCTCTCGATGCCCCGTCCGCGCGTCCTCACATCGGGATCGCTAAGCGCGATGACCACCCGCGCAGGCTTGGCCGCGGCGATCAGATCGGCGCAGGCGGGGCCGCGCGCACTATCGTGCGCGCAGGGCTCCAGCGTGGCGTAGAGGGTAGAACCGCGCACCTCCGCGCCGGCCTGCTCCAGCGCCATCGCCTCGGCATGGGGGCGCCCGCCCGGCTGTGTCCAGCCGCGCCCGACGACGCAGCCCTCGCGGACGATCACGCAGCCCACATTGGGATTGGGGGTCGATCGCCCGCGCCCGCGCTCGCCAATCGCCAGCGCGGAAGCCATCCAGCCGGTGTCGCTCAGAAACCCCACGCCTTCATCGCATCGTCCACCCGCTGGAAGCTCTTGCGCCGCTCTTCCTTGGCTTTGTGGATCGCGACCATATCGATCTTCTGCTGGGCGATGATCTCAGCGTCCGTCCGATTGGCGCTCCAGTCCGAAACATAGATCGTCTGCGGGCCGGGGCCGATATTGTCGTGGCTGTCGATCACGAACAGCGTGATGATCGCCGAAGTCATCCCGATCGCCATCGCGCCGAAGACCAGCAGATGGCGTCGCGTGCCAGTGAAGACGCCGCGCAGATCGGCGAGCAGCGTCTTGGGCGCAGCGGGGCGGGGGAACCAGGAGGACATGCCCGCAAGATAAGGCGGGTGGCCCGATCTTGCCAGAGCGATGGCTTAGTAGCTCATTGCCTCATAGATGCGGCTGAGGTCGCCGCCCCAATCGCCTTCATAGGCATCGAGCAGGCGCTGCGCGGGCACCTTGCCGCTCGCCACGATTTCGTGAAGCGGCGCGAGGAAGCCCGTCTCGTTATCACCCGCCGCGTTGAGCCGATTGCGCGCCGAGAGCCCGGCGTGGGCGACATCGAGGATCTGTTTGCCGAGTTCCTGAAAGGTCCGCCCGCGCGGGCCCTGCGTCTGCAGGCCGAGCCTCGGCACTTGGTCCCGGATGCGCTGGTGATCCTCGATCGTCCAATGCTTGACCTCGTCCCATGCGGCATCCAGCGCCTGATCATCATACAGCAGGCCCACCCAGAAGGCGGGCAGCGCGCAGATCGTGTTCCACGGGCCGCCGTCGGCACCGCGCATCTCGAGAAAGCTTTTTAGCCGTACTTCCGGGAAAGCCGTGGACAGGTGATCGACCCAATCGGCAATGCGTGGCTTCTCGCCCGGCAGCACCGAAAGCTTGCCTGCCAGGAAATCGCGGAAATCGAGGCCCGAGGCATCGATATAGCCTCCGTTCCGATAGACGAAATACATCGGCACGTTGAGCATGTAATCGGCGTAGCGCTCATAACCGAAGCCGTCTTCATAGACGAAGGGCAGCATGCCGGTGCGGTGCGGATCGGTGTCCGTCCAGATATGGCTGCGGTAGGAGAGGAAGCCATTGGGCTTGCCTTCCTTGAACGGTGAGTTGGCGAACAGCGCGGTGGCGAGCGGCTGCAACGCCAGGCTGACGCGGAATTTCTTCACCATGTCCGCCTCGCTCGAATAATCGAGGTTGGTCTGGATGGTGCAGGTGCGCAGCATCATGTCGAGGCCGAGCGATCCGACGCGCGGCATGTGGCGCAGCATGATTTCGTAGCGACCCTTGGGCATGATCGGCAGCTCTTCGCGCGTCTTGTCCGGCCAGAAGCCGAGCCCCAGGAAACCGATGCCGAGCTTGTCGCCGATTTCCTTGACCTGGGCGAGGTGGCGGTTGGTCTCGTCGCAGGTCTGGTGGAGATTTTCGAGCGGCGCGCCGGAGAGCTCGAACTGGCCCGCAGGCTCAAGGCTGATCGCCCCGTCGGCGCCCGAAAGCGCGATGATATTCTCGCCTTCGTAGACCGGCTCCCAGCCGAACTTCGTGAGGCCGATCATCAGCGCATGGATGCCCCCCTTTTCCTCATAGGACGGCGCGTGATGATCGGATTTCATATACACGAATTTCTCGTGCTCGGTGCCGATCCGCCACCGCTCCTTGGGCTTCTCACCCTTGGCGAACACACCGATCAGGTCTTCGCGGCCCTCGATCAGGGGATCAGGGCCGGTATCAGCGGAGCGCGTCGTCATGAGCGCGCCATTAGCGGGCGGAAAGGTGCGACGCCAGCGGCTTGCATAGACTTAGACGCAAGCTTATTTTGCTATGATGGATGCGCGACCCGCTAATCCCGATGATGCCGACCCGCTTCCTGACGAGGGCCAGGGCGCCTTGCCGCGGCCATATCGCCAGGTGAAAAATGATCCCCATCGCGATGCGCGCTCGGCCGCTTGGCAGGCGGAGAATGCCGGGGCGATTGCCGCGTACAATATTTGGTTTGAAACCGAAGGGCACAAATATCTGCGACGCCCTACCTTCTAAGTGGCTTGGTTGGATGTGTATCGATGGCCGGAGCGCGGCGCGCTGGTTGTAGATTGTCAGGCAGATCTTTTGTCGGCTCTGCCCACGCGCTTTACGATCCCATTGCTGGCAGAGAGTTCGGGGTACGCCTTGGGGCGCCTCAACCCTATGTTGTCGTTTCGGAACAGGAATTTGGTCCTTGTTCCACAGCTCGCGACGACATTGACGATAGCGGAGCTTGGCGAGGTGGTCGGCTCGCTTGTCGCTGACGAATACAGAATCATGGGTGCGATCGACTTTCTCCTCCGCGGTTTCTGACCGCTACCGCCAATCCCCCACGGCCCCCATCCACAGGCTGATAGCTGCCGCGGCCGCCGTATCGGCGCGGAGGATGCGGGGGCCGAGGGTGATGGGTTGGGCGGCCGGGTGGGCACGAATCAAGGCGCGTTCCTCTTCAGTGAAGCCGCCTTCGGGGCCGATCAATATCGCGGCGGGGCCGGGCTTGGCGGCTTGGGGGAGCGGCGCGCCGCCTTGTTCGTCGGCGAATAGGATTGGGCGGGCTTTATCCCAATCGCGCAGTAAGGCGGCGAGCTTCACCGGCTCCGCCAGTTCCGGCAGCGCGGTGCGGTCGCATTGTTCGGCGGCTTCGATCGCGTGGGCGCGGAGGCGATCCATGTTGAGGCGATCGACGATCGTGCGCTGGGTGATTACCGGCTGCAGCCGCGCCACGCCCAGCTCGGTCGCTTTTTCGATCAGCCAATCGATCCGGCCCTTCTTGATCGGTGCGAACAGCAGCCAGAGATCGGGCACCGCCTCCCGTTCGCCGAGCTTGGCGGTGATCGCCAGCGTCAGGCTGCGTTTGCCCGCATCGCGCACCTCGGCCAGCCATTCGCCGGTGACGTCATCGAACAGCCGCACCGGATCGCCGGGTTTGGCGCGCATCACATTGGCGAGATAATTGGCCTGCGCGCCGTCGAGCGTCAGCACCTGTCCGTCCGTGAGTTCGGTCTCGACGAACAGCCGCGGTGTGCTCGCGGGCGGCCAGGCGGGGGTGGCGATCAGCGTCCGACCGCCGCTTTCGGATGGAGCGCATTCATGATCTTGGCCTGCGCCGCCATCCGCTCCGTGGGCGTGACGATGCCGTCGTGATTGGTATCGGCCTCGTCGAAGTCGCGCAGCGTCGCGGCTTTGGCTTCGTCCAGCGAGACCTTGCCGTCATGATTGGTGTCGGCATCGTCCATCATCGCCTTCACCATCGGCGGCACGGTGGTGATCTTGTCGGGCGTGGTGCCCCTCTGCTTGGCGACGACCGCAATCATCTCGTCCATCGTGACGAAGCCATCGTGATTGAGATCGAGGCGGTTGAAGGTTGCCACGGCCAGTGCTTCAGCCTCGGCGCGGGTCTGGCTCGGTCCGGCCTCGATCGAGGCGGCCGGCGCGGGTGGCGGCGGCGCGTCCTGTGCGAAGACCGGCGCAGCCGGGAGGAGGAGCAGGGCGAGAAAGGGGCTGCGGCGCATCATCGTCTCCAGATGTTCGGATGATCCCGAACGCGCGTGGCGGCTAGCCGGACCATGGTGAACCGCGCCCGAATAGCACAGGCTTGTCGGGAGGAGGCAAGCCGGGGCAGGGAGGGCTTATGTCGGCGCCCGCTCCCATCGTCCCAGACAGCGAACATGCCCGGCCGCTGGCGCGATTGCCGGGATTGGCGCGCGATCTGATCCAGCTGGCGCGGCTCGATCGGCCGATCGGCAGCTGGCTGCTGTTCTGGCCAGGGGCCTGGGCGATTGCCCTCGCAGGGGAGGCGGTGCGGCGGTGGGATTTGATCCTGTGGTTCGCGCTGGGTGCGGTGGCGATGCGCGGGGCGGGCTGCGTCTATAACGATATCGTCGATCGCGATCTCGATCGGAAGGTGGAGCGGACCCGGTCTCGGCCGCTGGCGAGCGGACGGCTTACCCGCACGATCGCCTGGGCGTGGCTGATCGCGCTGTGCCTGATCGGCCTGATCGTGTTGCTCCAGCTCAATCGGCCGGCGCAGATCGTGTCGCTGGCCGCGCTCGGGCCGGTCGCGGTCTATCCGTTCATGAAGCGGATCACCTGGTGGCCGCAGGCGTGGCTGGGGATCGTCTTTTCCTGGGCGGCGCTGCCCGGTTGGCCGGCGGCAGCGGGCGGTTTCGGCGCGCCGATGGCCTGGCTCTATGCGGGCAGTATCGCCTGGGTGATCGGCTACGACACTATCTATGCGCTGCAGGACATCGAAGACGATGCGCTGGCTGGGGTGAAGAGCAGCGCGCGGGCGCTGGGCGGCAAGGTGCGGCCGGGCGTGGCGGTTTTTTACCTCATCGCGCTGGCACTGTGGGCGAAGGCTTTGTGGACGGTGCGGCCCGAGGCTCTGGCCCTGGCCGGGCTGGTCCCGATCGCGCTGCACCTGGGCTGGCAGGTGGCGGCGCTGCGGCTCGACGATCCTGCCGATGCGCTCGCCAAGTTCCGCGCCAATCGTTTTGCGGGTCTGCTGATGTTTCTTGCCTGCCTCGTAGTCGGCACCACCTCGACGTGAACGGAGCGCATCCCTAAGTGCTCCGCATGCTTTCCACCGATACCGCGCAATCCCAGGTCGCCGATCTCGTTGCCGCCGCCCGTGCCGCAGGCGCCGATGCCGCCGATGCTGTCTATTTCCGCAACATGTCCACGCAGGTGTCGGTGCGGCTCGGCGAGCTCGAGGATGTCGAGCGATCGGATGGCGAGGAGATCGGGCTGCGCGTCTTCGTCGGCAGGCAATCGGCCAGCGTGTCGTCCTCCAGCCTCTCGAAGGAGGCCGTCGCCGCGATGGTGGAGCGCGCGGTGGCGATGGCGCGCGAGGCGCCCGAGGATGCCTTTGCCGGGCTCGCGCCTGAGGATCGGCTGCTCAAGGGCGATGCGCCCGAGATCGATGCCGACGATGGCGAGGATCCCGCCCCCGATGCGCTGCGGGCCCGCGCGCTGGAGGCGGAGGAGATCGCGCGATCGATTGCGGGTGTTACCAACAGCGAGGGCGCCGGCGCGAGCGCGGGCCGGACGCTGATGGCGCTGGCGACGAGCACCGGCTTCGCGCGCGCCTTCACCTCGACCGGCTATGGCTGCTCGGCGAGTGTAATCGCGGGCGAGGGCGCCGGGATGCAGCGCGACTATGGCTATCATTCGGCGCGCCATCTTGCCGATCTCGAGGCCTCCGAAGCGATCGGGCGGCGTGCAGGCCAGCGGGCGGTCAAGCGGCTCAATCCGGGCAAGCTCGCCTCCGGACCGATGCCGGTGGTGCTCGATCCGCGCGTCGGCACCTCGATGCTCGGCCACCTGACCGGCGCGATCACGGGCGCTTCGATCGCGCGCAAGACGAGCTTCCTGCTCGATCGCGTCGGCACGCCCGTCTTCGCGGAGGGAATCACGATCCGCGACGATCCGCATCGCCCGCGCGGCCTGCGCAGCCGCGGTTTCGATGCCGAGGGGCTGCCGACCGCGCCGCTGGCGCTGATCGACAAGGGTGTCTTGACGACCTGGCTAATGGACAGCGCCTCGGCCCGGCAGCTCGGGCTGAGCCCCACCGGTCATGCCACGCGGGGCGGATCGGGTGCGCCGGGGGCGGGGACGAGCAATCTCTATCTGGAGGCGGGGACGCTTTCGGTGGAGGCGTTGATCGCCGACATCCAGCTCGGCCTCTACGTTACCGAGCTGATCGGCCAGGGCGTCAACGGCATCACCGGTGATTATTCGCGCGGCGCCTCGGGCTTCGCGATCCGCGACGGGCAGATTGCCGAGCCGATCGCTGAGGTGACGATCGCGGGCAATTTGAAGGACATGTTCCTGGCGCTCACCCCCGCGGATGATCTGGAGTTCCGCCGCGCGATGGATGTGCCGACGCTGCGCATCGATGGGATGATGCTTGCGGGGGCGTAGTTGCTTAAGCCCCTCCCTTTCAAGCGAGGGGTTGGGGGTGGGTGCGCGCGTCTGCGCGCCCAAGAGAATCCATCTGTACCGCAAGGCACTGGCAGGGGCATCGAGCCCCTGTCAGCGCACCCTCACCCCTCGCCCCTCCCCACAAGGGGGAGGGGTTTAAGTGGGTCTGGACCCCGCCCTGGTCGCAGCCATCGTCGCCGCGACCCGCGAAGCGGGCGCGCTGGCGCTCCGCCGCAGCGGCGAGGATTACGCGCGGTGGGAAAAGGTGCCGGGCCATCCGGTCTGCGACGTCGATCTGGAGGTGGACCGGTTGCTCGCCGAGCGGCTGCAGGCGATCGATCCCGAGGCAGGCTGGCTCTCCGAAGAGACCGCCGACTCGTCCGATCGCCTCAAGGCGGAGCGCGTCTGGGTCGTCGATCCGATCGATGGCACGCGCGATTTCCTGCGCGGGCGGCCGGGCTGGTGCATTTCGGTGGCGCTGATCGAGCATGGGCTGCCAATCGTCGGCGTACTGGACGCGCCAGCGCGTGATGAGCTGTGGATCGCGGCGAAGGGACAGGGCGCCACCTGCAACGGCGTGGCGCTCAAGACCTCGGACCGCACCGCGCTGCCCGGTTCGCGCGTTCCCGCCGATACCTTGCCGAAGATTGACAGCGATCTTGTCGCCGTTCCCCGTGCCAATTCGATCGCGCTGCGCTGCGCGATGGTGGCGCGCGCCGAGGTCGATCTCTGTGCATCGCTGCGTTGGGGAAACGAATGGGACATCGCCGCCGCCGCGCTGATCGCCGAAGAGGCCGGCGCGATTGTCACGGATGCGCTGGGTGCTCCCGTCCGCTTCAACAAGCCGAGGCCTGACCTGCTGGGCTTGCTCGCCGCGGCGCCCGGCGTTCATGCGGCGGCGGTGGAGCGCCTGGCGGAGCGCGCCCAGGAGGCAGAACGAAAAAGGCCTTGAGCTACCTTCGCTCAGGCGAGCGTCATCACCCCATCCTCGATCGCGAAGCGGCGGAACCGACGCAGCATATCCTGTCCCAACAAGGAGACCCCGCCCTTCCGGCCGAACACCGCCACCTGAACCTGCGAATAGGTTTTGCCCGCGATCGTGAGACTGGCAATATGGACGAACGCAAGTGGTGCGCTGCCGTTCGCGGTCACCAGTTTCTCGCGGTATTGCAAGGTCCGTGGGTCTATACCCAGGCGTCGGGCATCAGACTGTGTGATGATAGTGGTATTGGCGCCGCTATCGACGATAAACCGGATCTTCTGATCGCGGGATTTGGCTTCGGCATAATATAGGCCATCAGGATCCACAGTTATTTGATGGACATTATCCTGCACGTCAATGACGGAAGTATCATGCCACAGATCAGTCGGTGCTTCGATCACGGGACTGACATCATAGATGGAATGATGAGCAGTCGGATACACGGCCAGGGCTGCGCCAACTGCCAAAAGTGTTATAGCAAAGCTACTAGGCATAACGATACATCTCTAAAAGCCGATTACTATAAGCCTCTCTACTGATAACTTTGCCAACACTATAAAGCAGCGGTGGGCATGATCCACAAAAGAGATGCGGACAGCGCTTGTTCCAAGAAAAAATTTCAATCAATAATCACGATTATATGGGTATGTCGGTAACTATTCTTTAAGAATTTTCGGTCACGATAGGCGGGGGTGATTAACGCGGCATAGGGCGCCGATCGTCCGCCAGTCCGCGCACGGATGGGACATTCCGCTGCCCGCCCGCCCAGCAGAAATGGTCTTTGGCCGTACGCTCTATCATTTGGGCGCAACATGGCCTATGCAAGCAGGGCTGACGTCGCTCGCGACGGATATCGGGCCCGCTTTGGCGCCCCCTTTGTCCCTTTCTTGCTCTGCCGAAGCCGGGATGCGCCGCACTTGGCGCATGCCCGTCATACTGGGACAAAGGAACTGACCCATGATTACCGGAACCGTAAAATTCTTCGACAACGCCAAGGGCTATGGCTTCATCGCGCCTGAGGGTGGCGGCCCCGATGCCTTCGTGCATATCTCGGCCGTCGAGCGCGCCGGCATGAGCACGCTCGATAAGGAGCAGCGCGTTTCCTACGAGCTCGAGGCCGACAAGCGCGGCAAGTCCTCTGCGGTGAACCTGCAGTCGGCCTGATCGATCCGGTTCCCCGGCGGACGAGGTCCGCCGGGGAACCACCTTTGCTTTCTCTAGGAGCCCGCTCATGTCGCGCGTCGCCGTTCGCCCTTATCTCGTCGCCAAGGATGAAGAGGGCGCATTCCGCATCACCGTCCGCACCACGCGCTTCAATTCGCAGGGCTATCCCCTGGTCTCGACCGAAATGCTGGGCGACACTTTCCCGACCGCGACCAAGGCGCGCGCCTATCTGCGCGAAACCTATCGCGCCGAAGCGATCGACATCGCCACCAAATAAGCGCGCTCAGGCGATCTTCGGGACGCCGAGCCGCGGGATATCGATCGCCGGGCAGCGGTTCATCACCACCTTGAGCCCCGCTGCCTCGGCCCGTGCCGCGGCCGCCTCGTTGATCACGCCGATCTGCAACCACACCGATTTGGCGCCGGCGGCGATCGCCGCGTCCACCGCTTCGCCCGCAGCGTCGGGACGGCGGAAGATATCCACCATGTCGATCGGCTCCCCGATCTGATCGAGATCGCGCCAGACATATTCGCCGTGGATATGCTCGCCGGTGATCTGCGGATTGACCGGTAGGATGCGATAACCATGATCCTGCAGCACGCGCATCACGCCATAGCTGGGCCGATCCGGCCGATCGGAGGCGCCGATCACGGCGATGGTGCGGGTTTCGGTGAGGAGCTGGCGGATGTCTTCGGCAGACGTGAGGGGCATCGGTCTCTCCTGTTTCGGAGCGCAACGTCTGAGCCGCGGCTTTCGCACCATACTGCCCACGGCCCGTTTGTGCCGAGCGAAGTCGAGGTACATCGCTCGAGCGTCTCGCCTCGCCGCACGTCCCTCGACTACGCTCGGGACGAACGGGAGGCTTAGAGAAGCACCGCCACCTTTTCCGCCAGCAACCGAAACGGCTCAGCATCGGCGCCATCTCCCGCAGCCGGCGGCTCGCCGGCATCGCTCGCGGTGCGGATCGCGATGGTGAGCGGGATGCGGCCGAGGAAGGGGATGCCGCGCGCCGCCGCGTCCGTCTCCGCGCCGCCGCTGCCGAACGGATCGGAGAGCGCACCGCAATGCGGGCAGATATAGCCCGCCATATTCTCGACCAGCCCGATCACCGGCACACCCGCCTGCCCAAACAGATCGATCGCGCGCGCCGCATCGATCAGCGCGAGATCCTGCGGCGTGGAGACGATGATTGCGCCCATCGGCCGATGCTTCTGGATCATTGTCAGCTGCACGTCGCCGGTGCCGGGGGGCAGATCCATGATCAGCAGCTCGGTATCGCCCCAGGCGGCATCGACGAGCTGGGTCAGCGCGCCCGCCGCCATCGGCCCGCGCCACGCGATCGCCTTGCCCGGCTCGACCAACTGCCCGATCGAAAGCAGCGGCACGCCATGGCGCGTGGCGACGGGCAGCAGCTGTTTGTTGTACGCCTCGGGCTTGCCCGGCGCGTCCATCAATTTGGGCTGCGAGGGGCCGTAAATGTCGGCATCGACCAGCCCGACCTTGAGGCCGGTTCGCGCCAGCGCGATGGCGAGATTGGCAGCGACGGTCGATTTGCCGACGCCGCCCTTGCCGCTGGCGATGGCGAGGATGCGGCGCTGCTTGCGTTCGGCGGTGAGGAGGATGCGGGCATCGGCGGGGAGGGCCGCGCGTACCCGGGCTTCGATCGCCTGCTGGTCGCCCGAAGCGAGGCCGCCGACGTCGATCGTCACTTCGGGGCGCTCGCGCTCAATCCGGGCAGATAGCACACGGCCTGCTACCTCGGGGATGCGATCGAGCGCGGTGTTCAGCTCCACTTCGGTCATCTGGAAATCCGCTACAAATCCGTTTGCCCCGAGCCTGTCGAAGGGCTGCCCTTCTTTTGCACGCAGAAGAAGAACAGTGCTTCTACAGGCTCAGCACGAACGGGAGGGGTGTGGAATGCGTGCTAAGCCTTTTCGGCGCGGCAGGCACTGTTTTTCCCGCACGCTGCCCCTATAAGACCGCGCCATGAACACCAATGGGTTGCCGCCTGTCGACGGCGCTATGCTGAACGAGAGTGGGCCGTGGGGCGGCGGTTCGGGCGGGGACGCGGGCGGCAAGCCTGCGCTCGGCAAGGGCCCTTCGGCGATCGACCAGCTCTTGCAGCGCGGACGGACGCGGTTCGGCGGCGGCGGGGGCGGCGGCCCGATTGCCGGCGGCTACGCCGGCTGGATCGTCGCGGCGGTCGTCGTGCTGTGGATGATCGTCACCAGCGTCCACACGATCGGTCCGCAGCAGCGCGGCGTGATCACGCGCTTCGGCAAATATGTCGGCACGCTGCAGCCGGGGCTCGGTATGACCTTCCCCGCGCCGATCGACATGGTGCGCAAGCTGGACGTCGATAATATCCACTCGATCGACATCGACAGCGGCGCGGTGGAGGGCGACGGCGGGCAGAATTTGATGCTCACCGGCGACGAGAATATCATCGATCTCGCTTATTCAGTGCGCTGGAACATCCGCGATCCCGAGCTTTACCTGTTCGAGCTCGCCGATCCCGACGGCACGATCCGCGAAGTCGCCGAAAGCGCGATGCGTGAGGCAGTGTCACGGGTGACGCTCAACGAGGCGATCGGCCCGCAGCGCAGCATCATCGAACAGCGCGTCGCGCAGCGGATGCAGGAATTGCTCGATCAGTATCGCGCCGGCGTCACCATTCAGGGCGTCGCGATCCGCCAGGCCGATCCGCCGACCGAGGTGATGGATGCTTTCAAGGAAGTGTCGGCCGCGCAGCAGCAGGCGCAGAGCTACCTCAACCAGGCGCGCTCCTATGCTATGCAGGTCAGCGCGCGGGCGAGCGGCGAGGCGATCGCCTTCGATCAGGTCTATCAGCAATATAAGCTCGCCCCCGAAGTGACGCGGCGGCGGATGTATTATGAGACGATGGAGAAGGTGCTGGCCAAGAGCGACAAGACGATCGTCGAGGCGCCCGGCGTGACCCCCTATCTCCCCATCCAGACCAAGGCGCCGAAATGATCGAGGCCCTTCGCCGCAACCCGATGCTGTGGGGCGGTCTTGCCGTCATCATCGCTGCGCTGATCCTCAGCACCTTCATCGTCGTGCCCGAGACCAAGCAGGCGCTGATCCTGCGCTTCGGATCGCCGAGCCGCATCGCCAACGGCTATGATTCGCGCGAAGAGTTCGGCCAGACCGGCGCGGGCATCGTCGCGCGCCTGCCCTTTGCCGAGAAGGTGGTGTGGGTCGACAAGCGCGTGCTCGATTTCGATATGGAGCGGCAGGCGGTGCTTTCCACCGATCAGCTGCGCCTCGAAGTCGATGCCTATGCGCGCTTCCGCATCGTCGATCCGGTGCGGATGTTCGTATCGGCGGGCAGCGAGCGGCGCGTGGCCGAGCAGCTCAAGCCGATCCTCGGCTCGGCACTGCGTAACGAGCTCGGCAAGCGGCCCTTCGCCGATCTGCTGAGCCCGGAGCGCAGCGAATTGATGGAGCACATCCGTACCGCCGTGGAGCGTGTCGCCAGGCAATATGGCGCCGAGATCGTCGATGTCCGCATCAAGCGCGCCGATTTGCCCGACGGCACCCCGCTGCAATCGGCGTTCGAACGGATGAAGACCGCGCGCCAGCAGGAGGCGCGATCGATCGAGGCAGAGGGCCGGCGCGAGGCGCAGATCATCACGGGGCAGGCCGATGCCAACGCCGCCAAGGTCTATGCGGACAGCTTCGGCAAGGATCCGGGCTTCTACGATTTCTATCGGGCGATGCAGTCCTACCGCTACACGTTCGGCACCGACGATGCGCAGCCGCGCGGCGAATCGCAGATCATCCTTTCGCCGGACAGCGAATATCTCCACCAGTTCAAGGGCCTTGCAAAGCAGGAGCATTGAACCGGGCGCGTTCAATGATCGTTCAGCCCGCGATTGCCACCGTTCGGCGATAAGATTTCCCGCCTGCCCGATTCCGGGCAGTTTCCCAGGAGAGACACTCAGTGCGCTATGCCTATGCCGTGACCGCCGCGACCCTGCTGGGAGGCGCCGCCGCCACCGTTGCGCTGCAAAGCCCGCTCGGTGCGCAGGTCGCGCAAAATGCCCCGTCGCAGATGGCGGCGGTGGCGCCGCGCGGCGCGCCGATGAGCTTCGCCGATCTCGCCGCCAAACTGCAGCCCGCGGTGGTCAACATCTCGACCACGCAGAAGGTGCAGGTCAAACAGCAGCAAAGCCCGTTCGCGGGCACGCCGTTCGATGATTTCTTCAAGCGGTTCGGCGGCGGCCAGGGTGGCGGTATGGGCGATGGCGGCGGCGCGGGCGCGCCGCAAACGCGCGAGGCGGTATCGCTGGGATCGGGCTTTCTGATCTCGGCCGATGGCTACATCGTCACCAACAATCACGTCATTTCGGGCGTGCCGACGGAGCAGGGCAAGGTGACGATCAGCTCGATCACCGTGACGCTCACCGATCGCAAGGAATATAAGGCAACGGTGGTGGCCAAGGACGCCGCCTCCGATCTCGCCGTGCTCAAGATCGATGCGACCAACCTGCCCTTCGTGCAGTTCGGCGATTCGACTAAAACTCGCGTTGGCGATTGGGTGCTGGCGATCGGCAACCCGTTCGCGCTGGGCGGTACGGTCACCGCGGGCATCGTTTCGGCGATTCACCGCTCGATCGGCAACGTCGGAGCTTACGATCGCTACATCCAGACCGATGCGGCGATCAATCAGGGCAACTCCGGCGGCCCGATGTTCGATCTCAACGGCAATGTGGTCGGCATCAACACCGCGATCTTTTCGCCGACCGGCGGCAATGTCGGCATCGGCTTCGCGATACCCGCCGAACAGGCCAAGCCGGTCGTGATGGCGCTGATGAAGGGCCAGAAGATCTCGCGCGGCTATCTCGGCGTGCAGATCCAGCCGGTTGACGACGATATCGCGGCGGGCGCGGGCCTGCCCAAGAACCATGGCGAGATCGTCGCGCGGGTCGAGCCCAACCAGCCTGCCGCCAAGGCCGGCATCCAGCAGGGCGATGTCATCACCAAGGTCAACGGCGTCGATGTGACGCCGGACAGCACGCTCTCCTATATCGTCGCCGGCCTGCCGGTGGGCACGCGGGTGCCGATCGAGCTGATCCGCGATCACAAGACGATCAATGTCGTCGCGGTTGTCGCGCAGCGCCCACCCGAGGAGCAGCTCGCGCTCGGCGCCGATGGCGATGATGACAATGATGGCCCGGGCGATCAGCAGCAGCAGGCAGCGACCAAGAACGCGCTCGGCGTCACGCTGCAATCGATGACGCCGGCGATCGCGCGCCAGCTCCAGCTCGCCGGGCCGGTGCAGGGCGCGGTGATCACCAACGTCGATCCTTCGAGCGATGCCGCCGCCAAGGGCCTGCAGCCACGCGACATCATCCTATCGGTCGGCAGCCATCACGTTACCAGCGCCGCCGATGCCGCCGCCCAAATCGCCGCCGCTCAGAAGGCGGGTGCCAAGACGGTGCTGCTGCTGGTGCAGCGCGGAAACCGCCCTGCGCTGTTCGTCGGTGTCGATCTGATCGGGAAGTGAGTGGATTGAACTTTTCGGCGTTTTGGGTTACGTGGTCGCCGTTGCGAGTTGGTATCTAGATCATCTCCTGAGCCCCGGTTGTTGCAGCAGCCGGGGTTCAACTGCGTTTGGGGCCCGGCTTGCAGGCCGAGCCCCGCCCGCCGCTATTTAGAGCGGGCCACCTCGATGATCTTGAGGACCACCGTGATGACGGTTGCCATCAACGTGCAGACGCTGACAGCGAGTGTTGCAAGGTTAGTATCTATATAAACCACCTCCTTTGACGCCGAGGTTTTGCTGGCTTGCAGGCCAGCACGGCGTCAGGGTGTTTTTACGAGAAAAGCGTCCAGCGGCTAGCCTGCGCAGGTTCAGCCGAGGGGTGATTTTTCCCGTCGAGCCCGCTACCTTGGCCGCATGGCAACCACGCTCGATAAACCCGCCGTCCCCACCGTCAGCCTCGCCTCTCAGGAGGCCGACCCCGACGCCTTCGCCCAAGCCTTGGGCGGATCGTTCGAGCGTTATGGCTTTGCGATCGTTGCCGATCATGGCGTCTCGCCAGCGATCATCGCTGATGCCGAGGCCAAAGCAAAAGCCTTCTTCGCGCTGCCGGACGATGTGAAGCGCGCCTATCATCTCAAGGGATCGAACGGACAGCGCGGCTATATCCCGTTCGGGATCGAGACGGCCAAGGGCGCCAAGGCATACGACCTCAAGGAATTCTGGCACGTCGGCCGCGATCTGCCCGAGGGCGATCCGCTGCGCGCGGTAATGCCGGACAATGTGTGGCCCGCCGAAGTGCAGGGCTTTCATGAGGCGGAGATTGCCCTGTACGATGCGCTGGAGAAGGCTGGCGCGCGGCTGCTGAGCGCGGTGGCGCGCTATCTCGATCTCGCGCCCGATTATTTCGAGGCGACGGTGGAGAATGGCAACAGCGTGCTGCGCCTGCTCCACTATCCGCCGATCGACGCCGATGGCCCGAACATCCGCGCCGGGGCGCATGAGGATATCAATACCATCACCCTGCTGCTCGGTGCCGAGGAGGCGGGGCTGGAGCTGCTCGACCGCGATGGCGACTGGCTGCCGGTGCAGCCGGGGCCAGGCGAGCTGGCGATCAACGTCGGCGATATGCTGCAGCGGCTGACCAACAATGTGCTGCGATCGACCACCCACCGTGTGATGAACCCGGCCCCCGAGCGGCGCGGCCATTCGCGTTACTCGATGCCCTTCTTCCTGCACTTCCGGCCCGATTATCTGATCGAGACGCTGCCCCAGTGCATCACACCCGACCGGCCCAATCTCTATCCCGTGCCGATCACCGCGCACGATTATCTGTTCGAGCGCCTCCGGGAGATCAAGCTGGCATGAAGACCTTCCTTCTGGGCCTGGCGCTGATCGCCGCTCCTGCCGCTGCGCAGATGCAGGGGATGGCGATGCCCGCGCCCGCCTGCACCGCGCCGGTTATCGTTCCGGGTTTCGAGGGATGGGGGAAAGGCGCGCCCACGCCACAGCTCAAGCTGGGCGCGACCTCCAGCCTAGTGCTGGCGCCGGCGGAGGCGGTGAAATTCTCGCCCCCGCTCAACCGCGCGCCGCAGCCGGGGCAAAGGGGAGGCGTCTACGGCATCACGCTCGACAAGCCGGGCAGCTATCGCTTCGCGCTGAGCGAGGGCGCGTGGCTGGACGTGATCAACGGCAAGGGCGAGCGGATGCCGTCCGCCGCGCACATGCATGGCCCGGCCTGCTCGGGGATCGCGAAGATTGTCGACTATCAGCTAGATGGGGGAGTCTATGTCGTGCAGTTTTCGGGGACGATGGCGCCGAAGATCCAGGTGATGCTGATCGGCGGGTAACGCTGTGTTCCGGCGAAGGCCGGAGCGCTGGAGGCTTGCTGCGTGCATCTATTCCAGCGCTCCTGCCTTCACCGGAGCACGGTGCGCTCAATCCTTGAAGCCTTTGCACGCCGGCCAATGCACCTTGATCAGGTCGCCGCAGGTGGAGACCTGGACGCTGCCGTCGGGGCCGATGAACACGCCGTAATCGACGATCGGCTTCGGCCCGCATTTGGCGACCCACATTTCGAGATTCTTGTACGGCCCCTGATAGCCGAGCTTCATCACGCGGCGGCACCATTGATCGCTCTGCGCGATCGCTCCGCGGATCGCGGCGGCGCGCTGGATCGGCTGGAGCTGGAGCATGTGGCGGGTGTAATCGCTCGCCTTGGGTTGCTTGGCGAGGGGAGTGCCCTGCGCGGTCAGCGGCGCGGCGGTGAGGAGGGCGATCGATAGGGTGGCGGCGAATTTCATCCTGATCTCCAACACTTTTCCGTTTGTGCCGAGCGAAGTCGAGGCACCTCTCCAGCGTTTCACCCTGCCGCACATCCCTCGACTTCGCTCGGGACGAACGGGTTGATGAGGTTCAGCCCCGCCCCCGATAGCCCGGCACGCCCTGATCGGGGAGCCACAGGCCTTCAGGGGACGGACCCGATTGCCAGAAGACGTCGATCGGAATGCCGCCGCGCGGATACCAATAGCCGCCGATGCGCAGCCACAGCGGCTGCATCTCGGCGACCAGCCGCTCGGCGATGCCCACGGTGCAATCCTCATGGAAGGCAGCATGGTTGCGGAAGCTGCTCAGGAAGAGCTTGAGCGATTTTGATTCGACGATTCGGTCGCCCGGCGCATAATCGATGATCAGGTGCGCGAAATCGGGCTGGCCGGTGACCGGGCAGAGCGAGGTGAATTCGGGCGCGGTGAAGCGGACGAGGTAGGGCCGGCCCGGGCGCGGATTGGGGACGTAATCGAGCACCGCTTCTTCCGGCGAGGCGGGAAGCGGCGAGGATTGGCCGAGGTGGGTGATGCTCATCGGAACCCATGTAGGACGCGAGCGCGTTTCTGCCCAGCATCCGCATGACGATCCTCATCCCCATCCTCGGCGATCAGCTTTCGCCCGGCCTTTCGGCGCTCAAGGGCGTGGCGCAGGCCGATGCCGTTCTGCTGATGATGGAGGTGGCGGAGGAGACGAAGTACGTCCGCCATCACAAGGCCAAGATCGCCTTCCTGTTCGCGGCGATGCGCCATCATGCCGAGGCGCTGAGAGCGAAGGGCTGGCGGGTGGATTATGTCCGCCTCGACGATCCCGATAACGCCGGCAGTTTCACCGGCGAGGTGGCGCGGGCGATCGAGCGGTTTCGCCCCGAGCGGATCATAGTCACCGAGGCGGGCGAGTGGCGCGTACAGGCGATGCTGGAAAGCTGGGAGACGATGTTCGGCCTCCCCACCGAGATCCGCGCCGACGATCGCTTCCTCTGTTCGCATGCTGCGTTCGAGGGCTGGGCGGAGGGCAAGACCAAGCTGACGATGGAATTTTTCTATCGCGCGATGCGCCGCACGACCGGGCTGCTGATGGACGGCGACAAACCCGCGGGCGATCGCTGGAATTTCGACAAGGAGAATCGCAAGCCCGCCAAGGCCGATCTGCTGATGCCACGCCCGATCCCGTTCGAACCGGACGCGACGACGCGCGAGGTCTTTGCGCTAATCGAGGCGCGCTTCGCCGATCATCCCGGCAGCCTCGAAGCGTTCGATTATGCCGTCACCGCCGCGCAGGCCGAGCGGCAGGCGGCCAACTTCTTCGCCCACGCGCTGCCGCGGTTCGGCGATTATGAGGATGCGATGCTGACGGGCGAGCGGCACCTGTGGCACTCGATCCTCTCGCCCTACATCAATGTCGGGCTGCTCGATCCGCTCGATCTCTGCCGCCGGGCGGAGGCGGAATATCGCAAGGGCCGCGCGCCGCTCAACGCGGTCGAGGGTTATGTGCGCCAGATCATCGGCTGGCGGGAATATGTCCGGGGCATCTACTGGCGCGAGGGGCCGGATTATGCGGCGCGCAACTTCCTCCGCGCGCACCGCAAGCTTCCGGCCTTTTACTGGACGACCGAAACCGACATGCATTGCATGGCCGAAGCGATCGGCCAGACGCTGGCGACCGGCCATGCCCATCATATCCAGCGGCTGATGGTCACCGGCAATTTCGCGTTGTTGATCGGCGCCGATCCCGCCGAGGTGCATCGTTGGTATCTGGAGATCTACGTCGATGCCTTCGAATGGGTGGAGCTGCCCAACACCCTCGGGATGAGCCAGTTCGGCGACGGCGGGCTGCTGGGAAGCAAGCCCTATGCGGCGAGCGGGGCCTATATCAACCGCATGTCCGATTATTGCGGGCGCTGCCGCTATGATGTGAAGCAGAGGGTGGGCACGGACGCCTGCCCGTTCAACGCGCTCTACTGGGATTTCCTCGCCCGGCATGAAGAGACGCTCGCTGACAATCCCAGGATGACGATGGCGTATCGCAATTGGGCGCGGTTTTCGGAAGGGGAGCGGGCGGCGATCCGGGGACGGGCGGGGGAGTTGTTGGAGCGGTTTGCGGGGGAAATCTATTGATCCTCCCCCGCCAGGGAGGAGGGGGCAGCGTAGCTGACGGAGGGGGAGGACTGAGCAACCTCGATAGGACGCCGCCGTCCGCCCCCTCCGACGCCTTCGGCGCCACCTCCCCCTGGCGGAGGAGGAATTGAGGGTCAGTTCTTCAAGCTATTCCCCGCATTGCTGATCGCGTGACCCGCATCATTCAACGCGCTCCCCGTCGCGTTCGAGGCATTGTCGATGGCGTTGCTGCTTTCCGCCAGCGCAGTGTTGCTGTCGGCAGCGGCATCGTTGCCAGCGCTGTTGAGAGCGGCTTCGCTGGCGTCCTGGGTTTTCTGGCTGCAGCCGGCGAGGCTGATGCCGAGGGCTAGGCCGAGGATGATCGGGGCGCGCATGATGTGTCTCCTAAGCTTTCGCCTCCGAACGCGGGAATCCCCAAGCGGTTGCGCACGGCGGGGGGACGGCCCTAAGCCGGGGCCATGGACTTGCTCGTTTCCACCCAATGGCTGGCCGATCATCTCGGCGACCCCGATCTCGTCATCCTTGATGCGACCTATCATGCGCTGGAGCCCGAGAAGGATGCGGCGGCGGATTATGCCGCGGCGCATATTCCCGGCGCGCTCCACCTCGATCTGGCGCAGCTGAAGGACGGCAACGATCCCGTCCCCGGGCAGGCACCGGGACAGGCGCAGATGGCGGCGCGGCTCGCGGCGCTGGGAATCGGCGAGGGCGCGCGGATCGTGATCTACGATAGCGCGCCGCATAAGACATCGGCGCGGGCGTGGTGGCTGACCCAGCTTTACGGCCTCAGTGACGTCGCGCTGCTCGATGGCGGGCTGGCGAAGTGGCGGGCCGAAGGGCGGCCGATCGAGACGGGCGCGCCCAGCGATCCCGGCGGCGGCGGTGTGCCGATCGAGCGTCATAGCGACCGGGTGCGAACCCTCGCCGAGATGAAGACTCTGGTCGCCGAGGGCGGCACGCAGATTCTCGACGCGCGATCGGCGGCGCGTTTCACGGGCGCGGAGCCTGATCCGCGAGCCGGGGTCGCCGCGGGGCATATCCCGGGCAGCGCCAATCTTCCCTATGGGCGACTATTCGAGGCCGATGGCACCTGGAAGCGGGGGGATGCGCTGGCTTCGGAGTTCGAGGCGGCGGGGATCGATCTCGATCGGCCGGTGATCACGACCTGCGGATCGGGCGTCACGGCATCGATCCTGTTGTTTGGGCTGGCCTTGTTGGGACGCGACCATTGGGCGCTCTACGACGGGTCTTGGAGCGAGTGGGGGGCGCTGCCCGACACGCCCAAGGATGTCGGGCTGTGAGCGACGAGAAGCATCGGCCCGCGACCAAACTGGTCGAGGCGGGGCGGCGCAAGGAATGGACGCAGGGGATCGTCAATCCCGCCGTCTGGCGCGCATCGACGCATCTGTTCGACAGCTGCGCGCATCTCAAGGAAGCGAGCAAGAACCCGAACGCCGGCCTCTATTACGGCCGCCGGGGCGCGCCGACGCAATGGTCGCTGGCCGAGGCGCTGACCGAGCTCGAGCCCGGGGCGGCGGGGACCGTCCTCTATCCCTCGGGCACGGCGGCGATCGCGCAGAGCCTGCTCGCTTTGCTGCATTCCGGCGACAAACTGCTGATGGTCGATAGCTGTTACGAGCCAACGCGGGTGTTTTGCGCGACCTTCCTCAAACGGCTGGGTGTCGAGACAATCTATTATGATCCGCTCGCTTGTGCCGACGAGGTCGCAACGCTGATCACGCCGCAGACCAAGGCCCTGTTCCTCGAAAGCCCCGGCAGCCTGACCTTCGAGGTGCAGGACGTCCCCGGCCTCGCCGCGATGGCGCGGGCGAAGGGGATCACCAGCCTGATCGACAATACCTGGGCGACGCCTTTGCTGTTTCCCGCGCTTGCCCATGTCGATATCTCGATCCTGGCGGCGACCAAATATGTCGTCGGCCATTCGGATGTGATGATCGGATCGGCGACCGCGCGGGCCGGTGTGTTCGAGCGTATCCGCACCACCGCGCAGCGGCTCGGCAACTGCCTCAGCCCCGACGACGCCTATCTCGCCGCGCGCGGGCTGCGGACGATGGGCGTCCGGCTCAAGCAGCATGAGGCGGGCGGGCTTGCGGTGGCGCGCTGGCTGGCCGAGCGGCCCGAGGTGGGGCGCGTCCTCCATCCCGCGTTCCCGGATTGCGCGGGGCATGAGCTTTGGCAGCGGGACTTTCTCGGCAGCTCCGGCCTGTTTGCATTCGAGCTCAAGACGCCGGACGCGGAGGCGCGGGCGCGGCTGATCGACGCGCTCAGCCTGTTCGGCATCGGCTTTTCATGGGGGGGCTTCGAGAGCCTGGCGCTGCCGATCGATCCGCAATCGATTCGCGCGCATGCCAAATGGCCGACCGGCGCGCTCGTTCGTCTGCACATCGGCATTGAAGATTCGGACGACCTGATCGCCGATCTCGATCAGGCCTTCGCCAAGCTCTGACCGTTACGGCGGTAATCAAGTTTCCCTATCGCGCAAGATACGTGCGCACACTGTGACGCAATGGCAACAAGTGCGCGCTTACGAACACAGACGAAGGATTTAGGGGTTGAGCCGAAGTCCGCCGCGGACCATTGGGGCAGTGTCACGGCAGTTCACCGCGCCCGGTAACGGACGATAGATCTGAACACCGGGACAGCAGGGGAACGTCGGCCAACCTACCAAAAGGGGTTACCCATGCGTTCCACATATCTGGCGCTGTCCTTCCTGGCAGCTTCTGTTTCCACCGCTGCGCTTGCCGAAGATCCGGCACCCGCGTCCACGCCCGAGTTCACGGTCACGGGCGGCGCCACGCTGATCAGCGATTATCGCTTCCGCGGCATTTCACAGACCAATCTCCAGCCGGCGATTCAGGGCACGCTCGGCATCTCCCACGTATCGGGCTTCTACGTCGGCACCTGGGGCAGCTCGATCAAGGACTATATCGCCGCCGGCAGCGCGCAGGAAATCGATCTGTACGCCGGCTATAAGCATACCTGGGGTGGCTGGGCGACCGATATGGGCGTGCTCTATTATTACTATCCGGGCAACGCCAAGGGCACGAAGACCGATTTCTTCGAGCCTTATGCCAACATCTCGCACACCTATGGCCCGGTCGGCGTCAAGCTCGGCCTGAACTATGCGTGGAAGCAGAGCGCGCAATCATGCGCCTATGATCCGCGCTGCGGGAACAAGCCGCGCGAAGACAGCCTCTATACCTATGCCGAACTGTCGGGTGCGATTCCGCACACGCCGCTGACGCTGACCGGGCATCTGGGCGAAAGCTGGGGCCGTTCGTATCTGACCAACGGGCTCAAGAACTATACCGACTGGAGCCTGACCGCGGCCTACACCTGGAAGGCGCTGACCCTCAGCGTCGCCTATGTCGATACCGATTTCAAGAAGGGCGAGATCACCTCGCCCGCGACGGAAGGCGGCCATCAGCTGGGCAAGGCGGGTGTCGTCGGCGCGATCGGCGTCGCATTCTGATCTAGCTTTGGGCGGGGGGAACCGGGGCGCCTTCGGGCGCTCCGGTTTTCTGCTTTAGAGAACAAAGAGTGGGATTAGGATAAACAAAAAGGGTTGACAGCGCCCCGCTGTTATGCCATAAGAAGCGAACGCTGAGGAATTGCGGGCGGACGAGATCGACCTGCCGATCGGCGGCTGTGAAGCTCGGATGCCAGGGAGTTTATAGGCCTTTGGGCGTCGGCGTCATTCATTCGATCCTCCCCTGCAAGGGGAGGTGGCAGCCCGCAGGGCTGACGGAGGGGTATTACCCTCTCGATAGCGGGACACCCCTCCACCACGCGCTTTGCGCGCGGTCCCCCGCCCCTTGCAGGGGAGGGTTTTCGAAGGACACCGACCACGCAATTTCGGCTGTATGCATTTCGTAGTGAGCAACTCGCAAGCGTTGCGCCTGCTTCAGGCCGGGCCGCAGGGCTCGGCCTTTTTCGTATCGGAGGGTAAGATGGGCAAGCCGGTTGCACGCCGGACGAAGGCAGCAGGCGTGCCGGAGATCCGCCGGTCGCGCGCCTCTTGGGCGTGGATCGACGGCAGCGACGCGCCGCTCGGCGAGGATGGCGAGAGCTATCGCGTTACCATCGCGCTGGCGGGCGGCGGCGGAAGAACCCTCAACCTGGGTGTGGCCGCCTATGACTATGCGCCGGCCGATCAGGCCGCGGACGGCATGACCGCAGCTGCGGGCACATTATCCCTCGAGCAATTGGGCGTCCGCGCGACGTCGCGGCCCGCGACGCTCGCGTGGAGCTTCTGAAAGGATCATGATGACTTACACGAGCGCACGCCTCAACTTGCCGCTGCTTCAGGCGGGTCAGGCGCAAAAGGAGTTTACGCACAACGAGGCATTGGCGGCCATCGAGGCGCTGGTTCAGCCGGTGGCGCAGACGCTGGGAGATGACGTGCCACCTGCCTCCCCTCTTGCCGGCCAATGCTGGATCATCGGCACCGCGCCGAGCGGGGTATGGGCGGGGCAAGCGGGGGCGCTGGCGATGTGGACCGACGGCGGCTGGCGGTTCACACCCGCGTTCGACGGCATGGCGGTTTGGGTGGCGGCTGCCGATCTGTGGGCGCACCATCGTTCCGGTATATGGTCGCTGGGCGCGGAGCGCGCGCAAAGCGTTGTAATCGGCGGGGTTCAAGTCGTCGGGGTTCAACAGTCGGCGATAGCCCCGCCGAGCGGTGGGACCTTGGCCGATACTGAGGCGCGCGCCGCTATTACTGCGATAATTTTATCACTACGCGCACATGGTCTGATCGCCACCTAAAAAAATTTGATTTGAGCATGCAACCCTTTCCCAAATGCTTTGTTTGCGCTTGCGATTGCCGAGATTGATCTTCCAAAGGGTAACCTGAAGAAAGATACATTTCGGCAACAGTCCAGGTTTTTGCGCGCTTGCGTGGAAATGAAGCATTCACTAGACGGTTCTTGCTTCCCGCAGGGATCGCAGAAGGAAAAGGGGAAAGATATGCGTAAGCTAGCCTTTATGGCGGTGCTCGCTACCTCGGCGTTGACTAGCCCGGCGTTCGCGAAAGACGGCGCTTGGTATGTCGGTATCGAAGGCGGTGGCATGATCGTCGAGGATACGGCGATCAACATCGGCGCGATCGCTAACATCGACCGTACGCAAAATCAGTCGGTCGGTCTCGATGCCGACGGCATCATCGGCTACGATATTGGGCCGGTGCGGCTCGAGGGCGAAGTCGCCTACAAATATTCGCGCTTGAAGGCGCATAATACGGCGGCGACCATCACCGGTGTCCCGTCGGGTTATTATCGCGGCCGTGCCGGCCATGATGAAGTTCTGACGTTCATGGGCAATGCCCTGTTCGACTTCGGCGATGAAAACGCCCTCAGCGGTTACGTCGGCGGTGGTGCCGGTGTCGCGCGCGTCAAGTATAGCGGCTATCGCCTCAACGGCGGCAACGTCTTCCTTGACGGTTCCGATACCCGCTTTGCCTTCCAGGCGATCGCCGGCGTCAAATATGCCGTCACCTCGAACATCGACATTGGTGCGAAGTATCGCTTCCTGAACGTGTTCGGCGTCCGGATCGACAGCAACACGGGCAATGCGCTTGCCCAGGGCCAGTCGATCGCGCGTTGGCGTTCGCACAGCTTGCTGGCGACGCTGACCTACAACTTCGGCGAGCCGCCGGCACCCCCGCCGCCGCCTCCGCCGCCCCCGCCTCCTCCTCCGCCGCCCCCGCCTCCGCCGCCGCCTCCGCCGCCGGCTACCCCGGGTCCGTTCATCGTGTTCTTCGACTGGGATAAGTCGGACATCACGCCTGAGGCCGCGTCGATCCTCGACAATGCTGCCCAGGCTTACACGACGACCGGTCAGGCTTCGGTCATGCTGGCCGGCAACACCGACACGTCGGGCTCTGCCCAGTACAACGTCGGCCTGTCGCAGCGCCGCGCTGACTCGGTGAAGGCTTACCTCGCCGGTAAGGGTGTCCCCGCCGACAAGATGTCAACGGAAGCGCTCGGCGAAACCAAGCTGCTTGTGCAGACCGCGGACGGTGTCCGTGAGCCGCAGAACCGGCGCGTGGAAATCACCTTCGGGCCTGGCTCGGGCATGTAAGCCCCAGCCATCGGTTCGACCGGTGGAAACAGGAAGAGGGTCGGCCTTCAGGCCGGCCCTTTTTCTTTGCGCGCGGAAGATGGGCGTGCGGGATAAGGCGTTTGAGCGTCGGCCATGCGCCCGATCGTCACTGCAGCGAAGGCTAGGCTCCCCAGAGGTTCACGCACTGGCCTTGCCGCCCAGAACGCCAGTCTGCGCTGGCATAGCGTCGAGATCAGCGAAGCTGGTAACGCGCTGCGACGTGATAGATCGAACCCTCCCGGCCCAGCTCGCTCTCATAGAGTTCGAAGCTTTCGATCGTGAACGGCTGGATGGCCAGCCCCGCGCTCTCTGCGAGCCAGCGGTCGATTGGGCCGGCGGTCCGAGCTAGTCTCGCCAGTGTTATGTGCGGGGTGAAGGCGCGCGGATCGGGTGCGATGCTACAGCGTCGCAGCGCCCCCTCCACTGCCGTATGAAGGTCCCCGAGACCTGGTGAGGGGAGCGCGCGGGCCCAGAGGCTGTGCGGGCGCCCTCGCGATCCGAAGCTGCCGACGCCTGAAAGCGCGATCGTCACCGGCGCATGACGCACGCGATCCAGCGCCAGCGCGATCTCTTCGGCGACATGGTCATCCACCTCGCCGATGAAGCGCAGCGTCAGATGCAACTGATCGTCCGATTGCCACCGCGCCCCGGGCACGCCGCCCATGATGGCGCGCAGGCGCTCCCGAACCTCCCCTGGTGGCCGCAGAGCGACGAACAGCCGATGCATCGATCCCTCGTAACAAAGTGTTTCCGGCGGAGCGCGTTCAGTTGCGCGAAATGCTGCCTTACCTAGATAAGACGCATCGGTCTTGTTTCGCTTGAATTTGTCTCGTGCCGGGCCGATATTCAATCCAGCGCCATATCGGGCGCGAAAGGAGCTTATTTACGATGGCAAACGGTCTGGACCCCTGGGCGACCGCGGCGCGGCCGGCTTCAGGCGTTGGCGTGCGCGACGTTACGCGCGATGCCGGCCTGCGGTCCTACATGCTTTCGGTCTACAATTACATGGCATCGGGCGTGCTGTTGACCGGCATCGTCGCGATGCTGTTCGCGCGCGGCGGAGCCGATAGCCTTGCGGCGCAGGTATTCCTGAATGGTGGCCCGCTGAAGTGGGTGGTGATGCTGGCGCCGATCGGCCTGGTGATGTGGCTGAGCTTCGGCATCAACCGCATCAGCGAAGGCACCGCCAAGGCGATCTTCTGGGGCTACGCCGCGCTGATGGGCGTATCACTGTCGACGATCCTGCTTGTCTATACGGGCGCATCGGTGGCGCAGACCTTCTTCGCTACGGCGGCGGCGTTCGCCTCGCTCAGCCTGTGGGGCTACACCACCAAGAAGGATCTGTCGGCGTTCGGCACCTTCCTGATCATGGGCGTGATCGGCATCTTCGTGGCGATGCTGATCAACATGTTCCTGAAGTCGTCGGCGCTGGATCTTGTGGTCAGCGTGCTTGGCGTGCTGCTTTTCGCGGGCCTCACCGCCTGGAACACGCAGCAGATCAAGAGCGCCTATTTCGCGGTGCAGGGCACATCGATGATGGGCAAGACGGTGATCATGGGCGCGCTGCAGCTCTATATCGATTTCATCAACATGTTCCTGTTCCTGCTGCGCTTCATGGGTGATCGCCGCTAAGCCGACGCAGCTACAGACAAACAAGGGCCCGGCGGAGCGATCCGCCGGGCCTTTTCTTTTGTGCGGCAGTCGATCTCAGCCGCGCTGCTTGACGACCTGAGCCATCCTAGCAAAAATCTCACCGAATTTGCCCGATGCTTCGGCGAAGCGCAGCGGCTTGACCTGCTCCACCAATATCTCGGCGGGTGTCGGTTGTTCGGCGAACAGGGCCATGACCTCATCGATATAGGCATCCAGCGGCATGTAACCGGCGGCGGTCGATTGTCCCGGCGTCAGTTCGGTCTGCACCCCCGGCGGTGCCAGCTCGATCACCTCGACTGCATCGCGCAGATGTTCGCGGAGCGTGATCGTGTAGGAATGCAGCGCCGCCTTGGTGGCGGCATAGGTCGGCGTCGCGGGCAGCGGCACGAAGGCCAGCCCCGAAGAGACGTTGACGATGGCCGCGTCGGCCTGCGCCTTCAGATGATCGACCAGCGCATCGATCATCCGGATCGGCCCCAGCAGATTGGTGGCGATCGTGGCTTCGGCATCGTCCAGCGGGCGCGCGCTGCTAGGATCCTCGACGCGCATGATCCCGGCATTGTTGATCAGGACGTTCAGCGCCGGAAAATCGGTGGTGATGCGCTGAGCGAAATCGGCGATCGAAGCCTTGTCGCTTATGTCCAGCGTAACCGCATGCATGTTGGCCCGACCTGCGATCGCGCTCTCCAACGCCTCCTTGCGGCGGCCCGACACGATCACCGTATTGCCGGCATCATGGAAGCGGTGAGCAAGCGCCTCGCCGATGCCCGATCCGCCGCCGGTGATCAGGATCGTGTTTCCGCTGGTCTTCATATCGGCACTCCATGGGGTTGGGCCGCACTACTTAGGCATCCCTGACCCCGAAGTAAGACTGCAGTGGAGCATTATTGCCGCGCGTCAGCCGATCGGTAAGGGCGTCAGGTTCAATTTGACGTCGATGGCCGGTGGTGATGGGGAATGGTGGCGCTGGTGCAATGCGTCGATTTCGGCCTGGCGCCGCCGCAAGTAGAACTCGCGGCGGGCGGCGTAAGGGTCTTGCCGCTTGCGCTCTTCCTGCAGCTCCTGATCGAACGTGATACGGTGATCCAGCGTCCGCTCGATCCCGGCGGGGATCGCGAAAGCGAGGCGGTTGAAAGGCGCACCGAGCATCGCGGGCAGAACGATGCGATCGAGATTGTCGCCGATCAGATCGCGCACCGTTGTCGCCCCGATCAGCGGCAGGAACAGAAAGGGTCCCGGCTTGACGCCATAGAAGCCGAAAGTGTCGGCCAAGCCGTTGTGGCGGAAGGGCAGCCGGAAAGGCTTGCGCCTGGCCATATCGAACAGGCCGCCGATGCCGATCGTCGAATTGATCACGAAGCGGCCGATCGTCTCGCCGGTCTTCGGGATATTATGCTGCAGCACATAATTGATGATGATGATCGGCTCTTGCAGATTGGCGAGAGCGTTGCGCAGCCCGTTGCGGATAGGCGCGGGGACGGCCCTTTCATATTTGCTGGCGGCGGGGCCGACGACCGCATCGTCGACGGCCTGGGTCACGGCGAAGGATTTGGCGTTGACCGCCTCGAGAGGATCGGCCGGATTATGGCCGCGCGCCCGTATTATGACTTCTTCATCCTCGACCGCGGCGGCCGATGGCGGGCCAGCGGCGGGTGGGCCGTCGGACGCGGATGCCGGGGCTGGGTCCGATGCCGGCAGCGCCGGTTCCGGCTGGACGGAGGCGGCCGTATCGGTCCGCGGCGCGGCGTGAAGGGGCGCGGCACCGGCGAGCAGGCCGGCGGCGACGATGAATGCCGCTATAGGATCGGCGCGCATCCGGCGCGGCGCACGAACGGGATGGAAAACGGTAAAGCCCCTCTCACTACAGGGCTTTGCGTGGAAACGATCATTTCCCGCCCCTTGACCTAAGCGGCGCCCTCAATGGCTTGACGTCGCGCGGACCGCAGAACCGCAGTCATTTGCCGAACAAACTCTCCTGCGCGCCGGGCGGCGCGGTGAGGCCGAGATGCGTCCAGGCGGCCCCGTTGAGGCAGCGGCCGCGTGCGGTCCGCGCGACAAGTCCGAGCTGGATAAGGAAGGGTTCAATCACTTCCTCGATCGTATCGCGCGGCTCGCCGAGCCCCGCCGCGAGCGTTTCCACGCCGACCGGGCCGCCACGATAGATGTCGGCGATCATCGTCAGGTAGCGGCGGTCCATCGCATCGAGCCCGAGCTTGTCCACCTCCAGCCGGTTGAGCGCGGCATCGGCGGCGGGGGCATCGACCAGATCATGCCCGGCGGCATGCGCGAAATCGCGGACGCGGCGGAGCAGGCGCCCGGCGATGCGCGGCGTGCCCCGGGCGCGGCGCGCGATCTCCGCGGCGCCGTCGGCGGCGACGGGCAAGCCGAGCAGGCGCGCGGCGCGGCTCACCACCTTCTCCAGCTCATCAACGGAGTAGAAGTTGAGGCGGACGGGAATCCCGAAGCGGTCGCGCAGCGGCGTGGTCAGCAGCCCCTGCCGCGTCGTCGCGCCGACGAGCGTGAAGCGCGGCAGATCGATGCGGACCGAGCGGGCCGAGGGTCCCTCGCCGATCATGATATCCAGCGCGCGATCCTCCATCGCGGGATAGAGGATTTCCTCCACGGCGGGCGACAGGCGGTGGATCTCGTCGATGAAGAGGACGTCGCCCTCTTCGAGATTGGTGAGCAACGCCGCGAGATCGCCCGCCTTGGCGATCACCGGGCCGGAGGTTGCGCGGAAACCGACGCCGAGCTCGCGCGCGATGATCTGCGCAAGTGTCGTCTTGCCCAGGCCGGGAGGGCCGAAGAACAGGACATGATCCAGCGCCTCGCCGCGCGCCTTGGCAGCGGCGATGAACACACGCAAATTGGCGCGCGCCGCCTCCTGTCCCACGAAATCGTCGAGCGAGCGCGGACGCAGCGCGGCGTCCACATCCTCTGGCGCGCGCGCGGCGGATAGCAGGCGATCGTCGGCTTCGCTCATTGCGAGAGGCTTACGGCGGATCGCTCGTGCGGCCTAGCCCCTCCCCTTCAGGGGAGGGGTTGGGGTGGGGGAATCTTCCAATTCAAAGGACAACGCTTCGCCTCGCGCGCGTCCCCCCACCCCCAACCCCTCCCCTGAAGGGGAGGGGCTTATGCCAGCTTAGTAGAAGGCCCCGCGGATCACGTCATCGACGCGACCGCTGCGGACGTTGACCAGCAGCAGATCGGGGCCGTAACGCACCCAGCGATCGCCTGGAGGCGGCGGATAGACGCCGTAGGTTTGGTAGTCGTTCCAATAATATGCCGATCCGAACAGGATGCCGGGCAGGATCGCGCCGACGCCCCAGCTGCGGTAGCCGAAGCCGCGCGGATAATTGTAACTGCCGCCCCGAATCCGGTTCCAGCCGCCACTCTGGCTGGCGTAGAAGCCACGGTGCCAGCCGCCCGCACTCGCGCGCGGGAAGCCGCCGCGAACGCCGGCACCGTTGCGATTGCCCTCGGAATGCACGCTGGCAAAACCACCGCCCGGGCCTCCGCCGACTGCCTGCGCCCGGAAATCGCCACCGCCGCGATGATCTCCGCCACCACGATTGCCGCCCCCGCCGATCGCCTGGGCGCGGACGTCGCCCCCGCCGCGATGTTCGCCGCCGCCGCCGCGCGGAGCGCCGCCACCCATGTGCGGGCCGCCACCACCGCCACCGTGCGGAGCGCCACCGCCATGCGGGCCGCCGCCACCACCGCCCGGATGACCGCCACCGCCGCCATGCTCATGGCCCTGCGCCAGGGCGATCTGGGGGAGTATCAGGAGCAGGGCGCCCGCAACGCCGATCATCTTGCGCATCGTCTCATCCTCGTTTCGGCGTCGCAACGCCTGATATGGATCAAGCGCGCACGGGCGCAGAGGGTTCCGTCAGCGCGACGCCTTGCGCAGTGCAAGGCGGACGAGCGCATCGAGCGACGCGCCCGCGCCCAGCTCTTCCTCCGCCAATGCGACGGCAGTGGCGGCTTCGGCGGGGCGGAAGCCGAGATTGGCCAGCGCCGAGGCGGCATCGGCGCTGGCGCTGCCCTTGGGCGCGGCGGCCGCGCCGCCCGGGCCGAGGACGATGCCGCCGGCCTTATCTTTCAATTCCATCGCGATGCGCTGTGCGAGCTTAGGCCCGACACCGTTGGCGCGCGAAATCATCGCCTTGTCGCCCGAGGAAATGGCGCGCACCAGTTCGTCCGGCGCAAGCACCGAGAGGATAGCAAGCGCGACCCGCCCGCCGACGCCCTGCACCGAAGTAAGCAGCCGGAACCAATCCCGCTCGCCCGACGATCCAAAGCCGAATAGGGTGATCGCATCCTCGCGGACCTGCATCTCGGTAAACAGCATCACCTGCCCGCCGACGGGGCCGATCGCAGAAAGCGTTCGCGCCGAGGCCAGCGCCAGATAGCCGACCCCGCCGACATCGATGACGAGCGCATCGGCGGAAGCTTCGGCGAGCGTGCCGGTGAGGCGGGCGATCATTTGCGCGCGTCCGATTGCAGCCACAGCGCTAGATCGCGCGTGGCTTCCTCCAGCATTACGCGACCGATAGTGTCGAGGCTTGCGGCTGACGGGCCCTCGAAGCGATGTTCGACCGTCGAGACGTGGCGGAGTAGCGCGCCCTCGCCATCGGCCGTTTCGCCGCGCCAGTCCACGATCAGGCTGGCCGTGCCGCTGAGCGTGCTGGGATGGCCGAGCATATTTTTCGCGCAGAGATCCGCGGCGGCTTCGGTGACGACGCCGCGGAGGCGGATCTGGCGCTTGAGCGGGGTGCCGCTGTTCAAGGTCGCGATCGGCAGACCGGCATCCTCGAGCGTATCCTGTACGAGCTCGCGGCGATCGGTCACGCCGGTGGAGCCGATGTCGCTCCAGTGGATGCGCCCGTTGGGGAAGCAGGCAAGGCCGGCGCGCTTCTTGCCGATCTCGGTGTCAGGCGCGATCCGATCGCCGATGCGTTCCACGACATAGATATGATCAGCGGGCGCGGCCGCAGCCGGCGCGGCAGCCAGCAGCAGGCCGGCGCTGATGCCGAGACCAAAACGCCGCCAAAAGACGAGATGCCAAGCCATCACCTAATTCTCGTTCAAGCCGGACGGAGCACGCGTTCGCAAACGCTGCTTCCAACTACTTTCCAGCTGCGTAACTTCGCTGTCGGACAAATCGGGCGAAGTTCTTTGCAAGATAGAGAATTGAAATGCTGTGGGATCACGATCGCGCAGCAGTTTATTTCCACCGTGCCCTGATACCGCATAATGCTGCCAGCGTTGCAGAATGTTTTCTTCGCCATATGCCGAACCTACATACTGTTTGCCGTCAGATCGATCGACTATCAGGTAAACGCCACGCCACTGGCTGATCCTTGATCGCCAATCCCTAGGTAGCAGCGCCAATTCTGCCCACGAGAGTACCAACTCGGTCCAAGGCGGCATCGCTTGTGTAAGTAAACTCTCTAGGTTGATCGCTCGCACTTCAAAGCGTCCGTTGGCGAGCCAGCGATACCAAGCGCGATCGGGTTTGGGCCAAGATATTACAAGGCGCCCCAACCACTCTTGGTGCCACGATATGGGATCGAATTTGAATTCCAGCAGCGATGTTCGACCTTCGGTGGCGGTCATGCCGGCCATGCCTCGCGCCATCAATTCCTGATGAAGAGGACGGGCTAAACATTGCTCGATAGTCAGTGCTTGCGAAGAAGCGATGGCGTAAAGTCCAACGAGCAGAGCTTGTCCGGGGCCTTGGCGAATGAACGACGCGAGATATCGCGCTTTCTTCAAGGCAGCTTCGGCGCGTGGGTTCTGGGTACTTTGATAGCAGTCAAACAGGTCTGGCCGTTCCGCGACCATCCATTCAAAAGCTTTATTGAGTGAACCTTCCGTAGGACGATGGCGAAAAGCCAATACCTCTCGTTCGTCGATGCCGCTTCTTACAACGAGTTCGTTGAAGGTAAGTGGCGTCGATACGATCACCCCAGCGCTTTCTTCAGCAATTCGTTGACCACTGCCGGATTGGCCTTGCCGCCCATCGCCTTCATCGTCTGGCCGACGAAGAAGCCGAACAAAGCCTCCTTGCCGCCGCGATACTGTTCGAGCTGGCCGGGATTCTTGGCGAGAACATCGGCGATCACCGCCTCGATCGCGCCGGTGTCGCTGGTCTGCTTGAGGCCGCGCTCCTCGACGATCCTGGACGGATCGGCGCCGGTCTCCAGCATGATCTCGAACACCTGTTTGGAGAGCGTGCCCGAAAGCGTACCGTCCGCGACGAGCGCGAGCAGTTCTGCCGCTTGGGTGGCCGAAACCGGGCTTTCGCCGATCTCCTTGCCGAGGCGGTTGAGCGCGCCGAACAGTTCCGATGAGACCCAGTTCGCCGCCGCCACCGGCTTGGCGCCCGCCTCCAGCAATGTATCGAACCAGCGCGCGATATCGACGTCCGAGGTCAGCACTTTCGCCTGATACGCCGAAATGCCCTGCGCCTCATAGCGCGCGCGCTTGGCATCGGGCAGCTCGGGCAGGCTCGCGCGGCATTCCGCCAGGAAGGCGTCGTCCAGCACCAACGGCAGCAGATCGGGGTCGGGGAAATAGCGGTAATCGTGTGCATCCTCCTTGGAGCGCATCGATCGCGTCGTGCCCGTGTCGGGATTGAACAGACGGGTTTCCTGGACGATCTTGCCGCCATCCTCGATCACCGCGATCTGGCGCTTGGCCTCATGCTCGATCGCCTGCATCACGAAGCGGATCGAATTGACGTTCTTGGTCTCGGTGCGCGTGCCGAATGCGTCACCGGGCTTGCGGACGCTGACGTTGACGTCCGCGCGCATCGATCCCTGATCCATATTGCCGTCGCAGCTTCCGACATAGCGCAGGATCGCGCGCAGCTTGGTCAGGTATGCTCCGGCTTCCGCGGGCGAACGCATGTCCGGGCGGCTGACGATCTCCATCAGCGCCACGCCCGAACGGTTGAGATCAACATAGGAACGTGTGGGATGCTGATCGTGCATCAGCTTGCCTGCATCCTGCTCGACATGGATGCGCTCGATCCCCAGCGTCTTGGTCTCGCCATCCTCCAGCTCGATCTCCAGCGCGCCTTCGCCGACGATCGGATGATAGAGCTGGCTGATCTGATAGCCCTGCGGCAGATCGGCATAGAAGTAATTCTTGCGATCGAAGCGACTCCATTTGTTGATCTTGGCCTCGATCGCCATGCCGGTTCGCACCGCCTGGCGGATGCATTCGCCGTTGGGCACGGGCAGCATTCCCGGCATCGCCGCATCGACCAGGCTGACCTGCGCGTTGGGCTCGGCGCCGAACGCCGTCGCCGCGCCCGAGAACAGCTTGGCCTCGCTCGTCACCTGGGCATGAACCTCGAGGCCGATCACGACTTCCCACGCGCCGGTGGCGCCTTCGATACGATAAGGTGCTGTTGCCATGCACAGGCCTTACAGCCTGCCGCATCGCCGCATCAAGAACGGCGGCGCTTTTCTTGGGCCAAACGCGATGTTAGCAGACCTTCGCTACGAAACGGGCGCTGGGCGACGAAGGAACAGGGTGACACGCAAGCTCCACATCGTTTCGTCGGTCGGGGATGTTACCGAGCGTATCTGGTGGTCCGGCACGCCCTATGCGATCTGGCAGGCCATCCTGCGGCGGCGCGGCGATGTCGAAACGCACAATGTCATGCTGGGGTATCGGCTGCAGCGGATCATCGGCTGGGGCAACGCCTTGCTCGGCCTGGGCAAATATAATCCGACGCGGGTCGGCTTCGGCCACGCGCTGTCCGTTCGGCGGGCGCAGGCGATCGTCGACAAGGCGGGGGCGGCCGATTTCCTGCACATCGGATCGGCGCACCTGCCGGTGAAGCCGAGGCCCGGGCAGCGGCACTGGATGTTCACGGACGGCTCGGTGTTCTTCGAGATCGTCAATCCGAACAATATCTTTGCCCGATATCCCGGTCATCGCCGTGAACTGGTCAAGCATGAGCGGGCGATGGCGCGGCAGCTGGACGGCGTGTTCACGACTGCGGATTATGTCGCCCAATCGTTCATCGAGAAAGACGGCATGCCGCCGGAGCGCGTCGTGCCGGTGAAATCGGGCTTGGGTCACATTCTGCCCGACCCTGGCGTCAAGGATTACGCCGGGGGTTATATCCTCTTCATCGCGAAACAGAATTTCATCGGAAAAGGCGGCCGCCTGCTGCTCGATGCGTTCGAGATCGTGCGCCGCGAACGGCCGCAGACGCGCCTGGTGATCATCGGCAATGTCGACGATGTGACGCAGCAGGAGGATTTGCCGCGCATGCAGAATGATGCGGCGATCGACTTCTACAATTACGATACGCCGGAGTATCGCACGCTGCTTGCGGGCGCGACGCTCTACGCGGGGCCGGCGGACAACGAACCGTGGGGGATTGTCTATCTGGAATCGCTGACCGTCCGTACCCCCATTCTCGGTCTGGCGCATAACGCCTTTCCCCAATTCGCGGCAGACGGCGCTTATGGGTTCACCGCGGAAGCGGCCACGCCGGAAGCGGTGGCGACTGCGATCCTCGATGCCCTGTCCGATCCCGATCGGCTCGCGCGGATGGGCGCGGCCGGGCGGGAGCATGTGCTGGCCGAATATGTTTGGGATCGTGTCGTAGACCACATCCTCAGCCGCTATCCGGAGCAGGCGGCATGAAGCGGCTGGTGTTCGATCTCGACGGCACGCTGACGCATGATGAGCCTGGTGTTTCCTACGCCGACAAGCGCCCGCGCGCGGATATGGTGGCACAGCTGCGGGCCTATAAGGCGCAGGGCTTCACGATCATCATCGCCAGCAGCCGCAACATGCGCACGCACGGCAATTCGGTGGGCATGATCAACGCCAAGACGCTGCCGGTAATGTTCGAATGGCTCGCGCGGCACGACATTCCCTATGATGAGGTTCACATCGGCAAGCCGTGGTGCGGCGAAGATGGCTTTTATATCGATGACAAGGCCATTCGCCCGTCCGAATTGCGTGATCTGAGTTACGAACAGATCCGCGAATTGCTCGATCGCGAACGCAGCTGATGGGCGGTGCAGTCCTGATCACGGCCGGCGCCTATGTCGGCGCGGAGCTCGCGGCCGAGTTCGGCCGGCTGCCGCCGTCGTTTCTGCCGGTCGGCAATCGCCGGTTGTTCGTCCACCAGCACGATCAGCTCAAGGGCGGCTTCGATCGCATCCTGATGTCGCTGCCCGCCGATTTCGAGCCCGGTGCGCATGATCGCGCGCTGCTGGAGGCCTTGGGGATCGAGCTGATCTTCGTCGCGCGAGGGCTCGATCTGTCGTCGTCGATCCTCGCGGCGATTGCCGAGGCCGGGCTGGAGGGCGGGCCGCTCGCCATCCTGCACGGCGATACGTTGATATTCGAGATCGATTATGGCGTGCCCGATTCTGTCTCGGCCGCCAACACCAGCGAATCCTATCAATGGGCGGGCGGCGAGGTGCGCGAGGGCCGCCTTGTGCGCGTGATCGATGTGCTGCCGGGCGAGACGCACGACGGCCCGGTGCTGAGCGGCTATTTCCACTTCGCCGATCTCAACCACCTGATCCTGTCGCTGGCGGCGTCGCGCGGCAATTTCGTCACCGCGCTCGATCGCTATGTCGCCAAGCGGCCGATGGTGCCTTTGTCGAGCAACCGCTGGCTCGATTTCGGCCATATCCACACTTATTACATCTCGCGCGGCAGCATGACGACCGAGCGCGCCTTCAATGCGCTGCGGGTCGAGCGGCGATCGGTGCTCAAGCAGAGCAGCCGCGCCGATCGCATCGAGGCGGAATCGCATTGGTACGAGGCGCTGCCCGCCGCATTACGGATCTATCTGCCGCAATATCTGGGACGGATGCGGGATGGGGGTCAGGAGGGCTACGGCCTCGAATTCCTGTATCTCGCCTCGCTGGCCGATCTGTTCGTGTTCGGCACGTTGAACGAACCGACCTGGGCGCGCATCCTGTCCTCCTGCGCCGATTTCCTGCATGCGGCGGGGGGCTATGCCGCGCCGGAAGGCGCGGTCGCCGATCCGCTCGCCATGTATCTGCCGAAGACGCTCAAACGGCTGGAAGAGTTTGGCGCGGCGAACGGGCTCGATCTCGATCGCCCCTGGCGGATCAACGGGGTCGAGACGCTCGGCCTCCGGCAGATCGCGCAGGAGAGCGCCGAGCGCATCGCACCGCCCACCGCCCAGCATCTCACCGTGATCCACGGTGATCCCTGCTTCAGCAACATCCTCTATGATTTCCGCAGCCATTCGGTTCGGCTGATCGATCCGCGCGGACAGGATGCCGAAGGGCGGCCGACGATCTGGGGCGACAATCGCTACGATCTCGCCAAGCTGCATCATAGCGTCATCGGTCTCTACGACATGATCCTTGCGGGCTATTGCGCAGTGGAGGACGAGGGCGAGCATGCGATCCGCTTCACCGTCCCCGACACCGCCGGCATCGCCGCGGCGCAGGCGGCGTTCGAGCGCGTGCTGCTCGCGCCGTTTGCCGCCGATCGGCAATCGATCGAGGCGATTTCGCTACACCTGTTCCTGTCGATGCTGCCGCTGCACAGCGATTCGCCTGAACGCCAGCGCGCTCTGCTCGCAAACGCGCTGCGGCTTTATGTCGCGCAGAAGGGCGCGCGATGATCGTCATCCCCATGGCGGGCCTCAGCCGGCGCTTCCTCGAAGCGGGCTATGAACAGCCCAAATATATGCTCGAAGCGCATGGCCGGACGCTGTTCGATCATTCGGTTGCCAGCTTCGCGGCCTATTTCGATACGACGCCCTTCCTGTTCGTGGCGCGCGATGTGATGGAGACGGGGCCGTTCATCGCCGAGCGGTGCAAGGCGCTCGGCATCCAGGATGCGCGCATCACGCTGCTCGATGCGCCGACGCGGGGACAGGCCGAGACCGTGGCGCTGGGCCTGCAGCAAGGTAGCGTCGGGGCGGATGCGCCGATCACCATCTTCAACATCGATACGTTTCGCCCCGGCTTCCGCTTTCCCGATTTCCTTACCGATGCGGACGGCTATCTGGAGACGTTTGAGGGCGAGGGCGCCAATTGGTCGTTCGTGCGGCCCGTGGCGGAAGGATCGGACCGCGCCGCCGAGACCAGCGAGAAGCGGCCGATCTCGCGCTTCTGTTGCACCGGCCTCTATCATTTCGCGCGCGCCGGGCTGTTCCTGGACGCCTTCGCCGCAGAGAGCCGGCTCGACGCAGGCGAGCTGCAGGGCGGCGAACTCTATGTCGCGCCGATGTACAATCGCCTGATCGCCGAAGGCCGGGACATCCGCTTCACCGTGATCCCGCGCGAGGAGGTGATTTTCTGCGGTGTGCCGGCCGAATATGATGCGCTGCTGGCGGACCCGCCCGCGGCTTTGGGCTGAGGCGTGCGGCAAACATCAAACCTCCGTTTGTCCCGAGCGAAGTCGAGGGACGTGCCACAAGCGTAGAGCGAGCGTGTCTCGACTTCGCTCGACACAAACGGATGGGTTTGGCTTTAGGCTGAGGCGCGGCGCAGGCGGCGGCGGACGATCGCCTCGCCGTGCAGATAATAAGGATGGCGGGTGAGCGCAGCGGCGAGCAGCCAGCAGATGATGCTCGACAGGATCGCCAGCGCATAGCGGCCTATCGAGAGCTCGTTCGGCCAGGCCCAATGCCGCATCAGCAGGAAGGGCGGCACGGCGGCGGCGATCGTCAGCACGCCGTTCCACGCATAGAGGCCCACCCAGCGATCGATCCGCAAAGCCCCCAACCGCTGCATCACCGCCAGATAGAGCAACGCGGTGATCGCCGAATCCGCGACCTTGGCCCACAGCGCCTGGAACAGCCCGAAGTGGCTGCCGATGGTCATTAGGACGATCGCATAAAGCGCGTGCGCCAGTTCCAGCCAGGCGTTTTGCGTCAATTTGTCGTGGACGGTCAGCACCTCCATGCCGCCGGTGCGCGCGGCATCGATCGCGAAGACCAGGCACAGCCACGGCAGCACCTCCCCCGCGATTCCCCATTGCGGGCCATAGATCAGCCGCACGATGGGCTGCGCGAGCACCGCCATCCCCGCCGCCGCCGGCCAGCAGAGAAAGATCAGCCCACCGCACAATTCGCGGACTTCGTGATCCAGCGGGCTGCCCTCGTTCACGCGGCGATAGAAACTCGGCACCAGCGCGCGCGCGATCGAGGTCTGCAGCGTGCGCGATATCATGTCGATCGTCGCGGTGGCGCGGTTGTAATAGCCGAGCGTCGCGATGCTGAGTTCGCGGCCGATGATCAAATCGGGCACGCGCATCGATCCGGTCTGGCCGAGCACGAGCAACAGGTTGCGGCTACCGAAGCTGCGGACCTCGGCCCAATGTTCAGCATGCCGCCCGGGCCGGATCCGGTAATGCCACGCCAGTGTCGGCACCGCTACGATCAGCGACAGCAGGCCATAAGCCAATAATCCCGCGACCAGCGCATAGACGCCCCAATGCAGCCAGACCTGCGCGATGACCGAGACGATCGTCTGCGCGGCGGTCTTGCCGATCATCAGCCCCGAATAGGCGCGGAAACGGCCATCGCGCAGCCACAGCCCATCGAGCATGGATTCCGGCCCGCTCAGGGCCGGCATCAGGGCGACCAGGAATGTCACCCAGCCGACTGTGGTGCTGTGCGCGAACCATCCCGCGACTGGCGACAGCACCATGATGATCAGCGTCGCCGCAATGCCCTGAAAGCTGGTCACGGCATAAGCGGTATTGAGCTTCGCGGTGCTGATCTCGCGTTCGCGCAGCACATAAGTGCTCATGCCGGTCTGCAGCAGCCACTGGACCATGCCGTAAATGGTGATGCCGAAGGCGAAGGCGCCGAAATCGGTCGGCGACAGCAATCGACCGAGGATGACGGTCGATACCATCGAAACGAAGAGGTTCACAAAATTGCCACCCACGCTCCAGACGAGCGTGCGGGGCGCGCTCATCCGGGGTGCGTCGGCGCTTTTTACCACCAGGGATCGGGCCGCGCGGTGAAGCCCGCGCGCTGCTCGATCGCGAGACCCGCATCGAGCACGCCCTGTTCGTCGAGCGGCTTGCCGATGATCTGCAGGCCTAGCGGCAGGCCCTGCGCGTCGAGCCCCGCGGGCACCGACATGGCGGGCAGGCCGGCGAGGCTGGCGGGCACGGTGAACACGTCGTTCAAATACATCGCCAGCGGATCGTCGCTCTTCTCGCCCAATGCGAAGGCGGCGGAGGGCGCGGTCGGCGTCAGCAGCAGATCGACCGTCTCGAACGCCTGCTCGAAATCGCGGGCGATCAAAGCGCGGACCTTCTGCGCCTTGGTGTAATAAGCGTCATAGAAGCCCGCCGAGAGCACATAGGTGCCGATCATGATGCGGCGCTTGACCTCAGGCCCGAAGCCGTCGGCGCGGGTGGCGGCATACATGTCCTGCAGGTTCGCGCCCTCGGGCAGATCGCGCAGGCCGTAGCGTACGCCATCGTAGCGGGCGAGGTTCGACGAGGCCTCGGCGGGGGCGATGATATAATAGGTAGGCAGCGCGTAATGCGTGTGGGGGAGGGAGACCTCCACCACCTCGGCGCCCGCATCCTTGACCAGCGCGATGCCCCTTTCCCACAGAGCATCGATTTCCGCGGGCATATTATCGACCCGATATTCCTTGGGAATACCGATCGTCTTGCCCTTGAGACTGCCGTTGAGCGCCGCCTCCCAGGCGGGGACGGGCACGTCGAGAGAAGTGGCGTCCTTCCTGTCGAAGCCGCTCATCGCCTCCAGCAGGATCGCGCAATCGCGCACGTCCCTGGCCATTGGGCCGGCCTGATCGAGGCTGGAGGCGAACGCCACCACGCCCCAGCGCGAGCAGCGGCCATACGTGGGCTTGATCCCGCAAATGCCGGTGAAGGCGGCGGGCTGGCGGATCGATCCGCCAGTATCGGTGCCGGTCGCTGCGGGCACCATCCGCGCGGCGATGGCGGCGGACGATCCTCCCGATGATCCGCCGGGCGCCAGCGCCGCATTGCCGCCGTCGTTGCGCCGCCAAGGGCTCAGCACATTGCCGAAATAGCTCGTCTCGTTGGAAGAGCCCATCGCGAACTGATCCATGTTGAGCTTGCCGAGCATTCCGGCGCCGGCAAGGAACAGCCGCTCGGTGATGGTCGATTCATAGGTCGGCACGAAGCCTTCCAGGATATGGCTGGCGGCGGTGGTCTGCACGCCTTCGGTGCAGAACAGATCCTTGATGCCGAGCGGCACGCCGGAAAGCGGGCGGACAGCGCCGCTCTCCCGCTCCTGATCGGCGGCGTCGGCGGCGGCGAGCGCATGTTCGGGCGTCTCGACGATGAAGGTGTTAAGCGCACGCCCGGCCTCGACCGCCGCGACGAACTCCTCCGCAATCTCGCGTGCGGTGAACTCGCCGTCGCGGAAGCCGTCGCGGATTTCGGCAACCGTCAGATCGGTGGCGTTGGTCATGCCACGGCTCCATTCGGGCCATCCAAAACGCCGTTCGGGCTGAGCCAGTCGAAGCCCTGTCCTCCTTCTGCGTGACGGCAGACAAAGAAAAACAGCCCTTCGACAAGCTCAGGGCGAACGGAGGAGAGGAAGGCAGTCACTATTCGATCACCTTGGGCACGGTGAAGAAGCCGTGTTCGGCCTGGGGTGCGTTGGCCAGCACCTTGTCGCGGATGTCGCCATCGGTGATCTTGTCCTCGCGCAGGCGCAGCGTGTTGGGAATCACCGCGGTCATCGGCTCGATGCCGTCGGTATCTACCTCGCCAAGCTGTTCGACCCAGCCGAGGATATTGTTGAGCTCGGGCACCAGCGCCGCCACTTCCTCTTCGGAAGCGGCAATGCGCGCGAGGCTAGCGATCTTGCGGACGATGGTGGCATCTACGGACATCGCCGCGCGCTAGCATCGCCCCCCAAGGCCTTCAAGCGGCCATCACGGCGCGCGCCGCCGTTGGACGGGTCGGCCGTTGCGCGCTACGCACTTGCCGTGGCCGCAGCTTATGCTGCACTGCACAAAGGATGCTCCGCTGCTCGCCCGAAAGTTCCTTTATGTCATCGCCGCGCTGATTATGCTGACGCTTGCCGGAGGGATTGGCTGGAACCTGTTCCAGGATCAGATCATGCGCTGGACGTTCGTGCCGAGCGGCGCGTTCAAGGCGCCGGCGGGGCGGATCGATTATGCCAAGGCGGAAAGCTGGGCGGCGCGGCCGCACATGCCGAATGATCCCTCGCGCTGGGTGCCCGAGGGCTTCACGGCGACCCGCGATCCTCAGGTCTCGGTCTTCTTCGTCGCGCCGACCACCTATCTCAAGAAAGACCAATGGAACGGCCCGATCGACGATCGCGAAGCCAACGGGCGGTTGACGCTGTTCATCGGCAGCCAGGCGGGCGCGTTCAATGCGGTCGGCGAGGTGTGGGCGCCGCGCTACCGCCAGGCGACGGCGGGCGCGTTCCTCACCGATGAGAAGGCGGCCGGCCAGGCGCTGGATTTCGCTTATGGCGATGTCGAGCAGGCGTTCGACGCCTTCCTCGCGGCGATCCCGCCCGATCGGCCGATCATCCTCGCCGGGCACAGCCAGGGATCGCTGCACCTGATGACCCTGCTGGCGAGGCGGGTGGCGGGGACGCCGATCGCGCAGCGGATCGTCGCGGCCTATCTGATCGGTTGGCCGGTGTCGGTGACGGCGGATCTGCCGAAGCTCGGCCTGCCGGGTTGCTCCCGCGCTGCAGAGCCGGGCTGCATCCTCGCCTGGCAGAGCTTCGCCGAACCCGCCGATCCCGGCCTGATGCTAAAGGTCTATGACGCGACCAACGGGCTAACCGGCAGCCCGCGCAAGGGCACGCCGATGCTGTGCGTCAATCCGCTGACCGGCGCGCCGAACAGTGCCGCGCCTGCCGCCGCCAACCTGGGCGCGCTGGTGCCGCGCGCGGGCATGAGCGGTGCGGACGTCGCCAAGGGCATCATCCCGGCGCGCTGCGATCCTCAGGGCATCCTGCTGATCGGCGATCCGCCGACCGGCTATGGCACGTACGTCCTGCCCGGGCAGAACTACCACATCTTCGATTATGCCCTGTTCTGGGCCAACATCCGCGCCGACGCCGAAGCGCGGACCATCGCCTTCCTCGTTGCGCGCAAATGATCACCGCGACCGGCGCCGATTTCGCTGCCGCACTGCCGGAAGGCGGGCGGCTGGCGGGGCTGGATGTCGGCACCAAGACGATCGGGGTGGCGTTCTGCGATGCCCGCTGGTCGATCGCCAGCCCGGCCGAGACGATCCGCCGCACCAAGTTCATGGCGGACAAGGCCGCGCTGGTTGCGCTGCTGACGCGCCAGCAGGTGAGGGGCCTCGTCATCGGCCTGCCGCTCAATCTCGATGCCAGCGATAGCCCGCGCACCCAATCGGTCCGCGCCTTCGCGCGCAACCTTGCCGACCTCGATCTGCCGATCCTGCTGTGGGACGAACGCTGGTCCACCGCCGCCGTCACACGGACCCTGATCGATGCCGACGCCAGCCGTGCCCGTCGCGCCGAACTCGTCGACAAACTCGCGGCAAGCTACATCCTGCAGGGCGCGATCGATGCGATGGTGGGGGGAATGCAGTGAAGGCTTGGTGGCTGGCGGCGTTCGCGCTGCCGATGGCGGCGCTGGCGCAGGAGCCGCCTGCGGCAAGCCCCACGGACGAGATCGTCGTCACCGCGATCAAGGGCCAGTGGAGCCTCGAAGGCAAGCACATCCGTGCCGCGCAGGCGGCATTCCTCGCCGGACGGGAGCGTTACGCGCCGGGCAGCCGCATGTTCTTCCAGGTCTATGCCAAGGGCGGCGCTTCGGCGGACGGACTGCGGCTGACGCTGCGCAATGGCGACGAAATTCGCGAGGTGCCGGTCGATGCCGAGATGCGCTTCGGCATCCCGCCGCTCGATAGCGATGATTGGCGCCTCACCGTCAACCGCACACCCGCGCAGATGGGCGTGAAGCTCTGGATCCTCTCGCCGGACAGCAGCGAGGCGGATCGCAAGCTGGGTGACCTGCGGCTCTATTGCCGCGTCGGCTGGGCGCTGCTCAAGGATCGTTTCAACTTCATTCAGCGCGCCGGCTTCGAGGCGATCGGCGGCTGCGATTCGAGCCGGATCGGCCTTTACACCAGCGCCTCGCGCCCGCTCGCGTCCGCCGCCATCGTCGCCCCGGACGGCGCCTCCCGCCCGCTCGATATCCTCAAGGGCACCCGATACCGCATCCCAGTCGCCGACAAGACCCTGCCCGATACGGCGCGCGTGAAGCTGACCTATCGCTGAGGTTGCGGGGCGCTGGCGGCTATTGCGCGTGTTCCGACCGGCCAGGTTTTTAGGGAACGAGCGGCGCACTAGCGCGCTTCCAACCTCTGAGCTGATCGGCAATGGCTAAAACATCGGATATTACCGATGCATCTTGCCGCTCGAATTTACATCGGTTATTACCGATGTATGGAAACCGATGCCGCACTTTCCGCTCTAGGCGCATTGGCGCACCCCACACGGCTCGACGCCTTCCGCCTGCTCGTGCGGCACGAACCGGAGGGCTTGCCCACCGGTGCACTTGTCGAGGCTAGTGGCCTGACCCAAAGTACGTTTTCGACCCACCTCGCAGTCTTGGCAAAAGCTGGGCTCGTCCGGGCCGAGAAGCAAGGTCGCCACCAAATCCAGCGTGCCGAGATCGCCGTTCTCACCGCCCTTATGCTCTTCCTTGCCAAGGATTGCTGTGGCGGTCGCGCCGATCTGTGCGAGCCGCTTCTCGCTGAACTCACCTGCTGCTGAGGACGTGCCGTGACCGACATCATCATCTATCACAACCCCGCCTGCGGCACGTCACGCAATGTCCTTGAGCTCATCCGCAACAGCGGCGTCGAGCCGCACGTCATCGAGTATCTGAAGACGCCGCCAGCCCGCCCGCTGCTGATGCAGATGATCGGTCGCAGCGGTATGAAACCCCGTGACCTGCTGCGCGAGAAGGACACGCCTTACGCCGATCTAGGCCTAGGCGATGAAAGCCTTACCGACGACGCACTGATCGATGCGATGATGGCTCACCCCATCCTCATAAACCGACCGCTCGTGATTACGCCGCTAGGCGTGAAGCTATGCCGCCCGTCGGAGACCGTGCTGGATATACTGCCGGACGGCCAGCCCTGCGCCTTCGCCAAGGAGGATGGCGAACAGGTCGTCGATGAGTTCGGTCGCAGAGTAAACGGGACGTGATCCGGCGGGCCATCCTCTCCGAAACGCTCGGCAGCCTCCTCCTTTTTGCGACCGTCATCGGATCAGGCATCATGGCCGAGCGACTGGCTGGCGGAAACGTCGCCATCGCGCTTCTCGGCAACACGCTTGCGACGGGCGCAATTCTCTTCGTGTTGATCACCATGCTGGGGCCGGTCTCGGGTGCGCATCTCAACCCTATCGTTTCTCTGGTCATGCGGTTGCGCGGGCATATCAGCACCACCGTGGCGATCGCCTATGTCGCGGCGCAGCTCTTCGGTGGCGTCCTCGGCGTCTGGCTTGCGCATCTCATGTTCGATGCGCCCGTGCTTCAGCTCGCGCACAAAGTGCGCACCGGCCCCGGTCAATGGACTGGCGAGGCCGTCGCCACGTTCGGCCTGATCCTGACGATCCTGGGGACCGCTAAAATGCGGCCCGAGCACATCCCAGCCAGCGTCGCGCTCTATATCACGGCTGCCTATTGGTTCACCTCTTCGACCAGCTTCGCCAACCCCGCCATCACCATCGCGCGATCGCTGAGCGATAGCTTCGCCGGCATCGCGCCGTCGAGCGTGCCGGGCTTCGTCGTCGCGCAAATCGTCGGGGCGCTTGCCGCGCATGTCGTGGCCGGTTCGCTCTTTCCCGAACACAGAGCGAAAGCGATATGAGCCGCCTCCGCGCCCTGTCCGATCCCGATCACCTCCCCGCATTGGACCGATCATTTGCGATCGACCGACCGGGGCTGGGCCTCGGGGCCGATCAGCCGCCGCCAAGGATCCTGCTGCTCTATGGCTCGCTCCGCGAGTGATCCTTTTCCCGCCTGTGCGTCGAAGAGGCGGCGCGGCTGCTCCAGCTATTCGGTGCCGTGACCCGCATTTTCGATCCAAGCGATCTGCCTTTGCCGGATCAGGCCGCCGGTGACGACCATCCGGTCATTCACGAATTGCGCGAGCTTTCGATGTGGTCGGAGGGCCAGGTCTGGTGCAGCCCTGAGCGCCACGGCCAGATTACCGGCGTGATGAAGACGCAGATTGATCACCTGCCGCTGTCGATGGGCGGCATGCGTCCCACGCAAGGCCGGACGCTCGCCGTCATGCAAGTGTCGGCAGGATCGCAGTCGTTCAATAGCGTGAACACGCTGCGCATTCTCGGCCGCTGGATGAGGATGTTCACGATCCCAAACCAATCGTCAGTCGCGATGGCCTATAAGGAATTCGGCGATGACGATCGTATGAAGCCTTCCGACTATTACGATCGGATCGTGGACGTGATGGAAGAGCTGGTTCGGTTCACGATCCTGATGCGGCCACATGCCAACCAACTTGTTGATCGCTATTCCGAGCGCAAAGCGGCCGGACGGAAGATCGTCTCCGAGGATCACTCCGCAATTGCGATCGGTCGCAGCTAACGCCGTCCCGCCATCCGCCGCGCTTGAGGTTCGGGTCCGGAACGGGTAGCAGGCGGCTTTAATGCCTGCCGCCCCGCCTTCCTCTGAAGAGACGTTCGGCGCGCTGCTGTTTCCGCACAGGCATCTGCTCGGCATCGCCGGCCTTGGCCCGCATGAAATCCTCTTCCTGCTCGATGAGGCGGAGCAGTGGATCGCGCTCAATCGCGGCGCTGCCAAGCATGACAATCGCCTCGCCGGGCTTACCCAGATCAACGCCTTCTTCGAGAACAGCACCCGCACGCTGCTGAGCTTCGAGATCGCGGGCAAAAGGCTGGGCATGGACGTGGTCAACATGCACGCCGCCACATCCAGCGTGAAGAAGGGCGAGACGCTGATTGATACCGCGATCACGCTCAATGCGATGCGGCCCGATGTGATCGTCATCCGCCACGAAGCCTCGGGCGCGGTGCAGCTGATCGCCGACAAGGTGGATTGCCCCGTGCTCAACGCGGGTGACGGGCGGCACGAGCATCCAACGCAGGCCTTGCTCGATGCGCTCACCATCCGCCGCCGCAAGGGCCGGGTCGCGGGGCTTACGATCGCGATCTGCGGCGACGTGCTGCACAGCCGGGTGGCGCGATCGAACATCCTCGCGCTCGGTACGCTCGGCGCGGACGTCCGTGTCGTCGGCCCGCCGACATTGCTGCCGCCGCAGGTCGAGCGGATGGGCGTCACCGCCTTCACCGATTTCGATGCGGGCCTTGAGGGCGCGGACGTGGTGATGATGCTCCGCCTCCAGCGCGAGCGGATGGCCGGCGGCTTCGTGCCCTCCGAACGCGAATATCACGCGCTTTACGGCCTCACGCCCGAACGGCTGGCGCGCGCTGCGCCCGATGCTCTGGTGATGCATCCCGGGCCGATGAACCGGGGGATCGAGATCGCCAGTTCGGTAGCCGACGATCTCAACCGATCGGCAATCCCCGAACAGGTGGAGATGGGCGTGGCGATGCGCATGGCCTGTCTCGATGTGCTGACGCGCGCGCGGCGCGGGGTGGCGGGCTGGTGAGCGCGCTGGCAATTCTGGGCGGGCAGGTGGTCGCGGGCGGCACGGTAGCGCCCGGTGGAGTGCTGGTGCGCGATGGCCTGATCGCGGGCGTCGGCACTTTCGCGGTGCCCGACGATGCCGAGACGATCGACGCGGGCGGCAAGCTGATCGCGCCGGGGATCATCGATGTCGGCGTGTTCGCGATCGATCCGGCGGCGTTCAGCGCGGGCGGAATCACGCGCGCGGTGCTGATGCCCGATCAATCGCAACCGCTCGATGCGGTGGCGCTGATCCAGCATGCAGTGACAGCGGGCAAACCGGACGTCTGGGTGCATCCGCTCGCGGCGGCGACGCAGGGATTGAAGGGCACCGACCTTGCCGAGATCGGGCTGATGGCGCGGGCAGGGGCCTGCGGCACCGCGACCGGGCGCGGCTGGATCGCCGACAGCGGCGTGATGCAACGGCTGCTGAGCTATGCCGGCGCGCTGGGGCTGGTGACAATCTCCCATGCCGAGGATGCCGGCCTCGCGGGCAGCGCGGTCGCCACCAATGGCGAGGCGGCGACACGCATGGGCCTTCCCGCCGCACCCGCCGAGGCCGAGGCGCTGGCGGTGGCACGCGATCTGCTGCTGGTAGAGGTGACGGGCGCGCCGCTGCACTTCCGCCAGCTTACCACGGCGCGCGCGCTCGATCTGGTGCGCGATGCCAAGCGGCGGGGATTGCCCGTGACGTGCGGGATCACGCCCGCGCATCTGCTACTGTCCGATGTCGCAATGGGCGATTTTCGCACGTTCACCCGCCTCTCGCCGCCGCTCAGGAGCGAGGACGATCGCCAGGCCTGCCTGCGCGCGCTGGCCGATGGCACAATCGATATTCTCTGCTCCGGCCACGATCCGCGCGGGCCGGAAGCCAAGCGCCTGCCCTTCGTCGATGCCGAACCGGGCATGGCGGGTGCGGAAACGCTGCTGAGCCTCGGCCTCGGGCTGGTGCGCGATGGCACGATCGCGATGCCCCGCCTGTTCGATCTGCTCAGCGCCGCCCCCGCAAAGCGCTTCGGTCTCCCCGGCGGCGCGATCGCGGTGGGCGCCGAGGCGGACCTGATCCTGATCGATCCCGAGGCACCGTGGCGGATCAGCTCGGAAAAAATGGTGGCGCAGGCGGGCAACACGCCGTTCGATGGCCTGCCCGTGCAGGGTCGGATCAACCACCTGATCAAGGGAGGCGTGCGCTTATGAGACGGTTGCTGGCGATCGGGATGCTTATGGCAGGTATCGCGCAGGCGCAGGGCTGGCAGCCTTATTCGCCCGCGCTGGTCGCATCGGCGCAGGCGGGCGATCCGGCGGCGCAATATGCGCTGGGCGAGGCGTACCGTTCGGGCAACGGCGTGCAGGCCGATCGCGAGCAGGCGCTGAGCTGGTTCAAGAAGGCCGCGCCGAACGACACGCGCGCCGCCGATGCGCTGGGCGTGCTGTTGTTCGTCAAGGGTGAGCGCAAGCAGGCGGTGCCCTTGCTGCAGGCGGCGAGCCAGCGCGGCAATGCGCAGGCGCTCTACATCTTGGGCACCGCGCGCTTCAACGGCGATTACGTGCCCAAGGACATCGGCGCGGCCTATGCCGAGATGCGCCTCGCTGCGCAGAAGGGCCTGCCCGAAGCGCAGCGCAGCCTGCAGCTGATGGAGCCCTATGTGGATGCCGACGCCCGCGCTCGCGCCGATCAACTCGCCGCGCAGCCAGCCGGCCCGGAGACCGGCGCGCTACCCGTACCGCCGCCCCCGGTCGCGCGTGCCGCTGCGCCGCCGGTGCGGACGGTGAAGACGCCTTATGTCGCGGCGACGCCGTCGGTCGCGCCAGTCGCTTCGGCCACGACGTCCGCCGCCGATCCGATCCCTCCCGTTTCCACAGGCCCTGCGCCGCTTGCGACGATCGAGTTGCCGCCATCAGCGCCGACGGCCGCCGCGCCGATACACACCGCCTCCGCGCCCGTGACGGGCGGCTGGCGCGTCCAGCTCGCTGCGGTCGCATCGCCGGCCGCCGCCGAAAGCGAGTGGGTACGGCTCAAGCGCAAGGCCCCCGATCTCGCCGCATTGGATCACGCCGCCGTGCCCTCGGGCTCCATGACGCGGCTGCAGGCGGTGGGGATCGCCAGCAAGGCAGAGGCAAGCGCGCTGTGCCAGAAACTGGTCGCTGCGGGCCTCGGCTGTTTCGTGGTGGCGCCTAGCTCTTAGACCCCGTTCGCCCTGAGCGTGTCGAAGGGCCGCTCTTCTTTGTTGGCCCGAAGAAGGGAAGGACGGTGCTTCGACAAGCTCAGCACGAACGGCTTTTAGGTCAGTCGGTCACCCACACACTCCGCGCATACCCCTGCGCAAATAGCAGCGCATGCAAATCCCGATGCTCGATCCGCGCGCCCGCCGCCGCGGCGGTCTTAGGCTTGGCGTGATAGGCGATACCTAGGCCCGCTGCCTGGATCATCGGAATATCGTTGGCCCCGTCGCCCACCGCCAGCGTCTCCTCCGGCTTGATACCGAGAGCCGCCACCTCTGCCAGCAAGGTCTCGCGCTTGGCGTCCGCGCCGACGATCGGCTTGCGCACCGTGCCACTGAGCTTGCCGTCGGCGATATCGAGCACGTTGGAGAGCATCCGATCGAAGCCGATCGCTTCGCCGACCCGATCCGCGAACACCGTGAAGCCCCCCGACACCAGCACCGCGCGGGCGCCATGCGCCTTCATCGTCCGCACCAGGGTCCGTGCGCCGCCCATCAGCACCACACGCTCGGTATAACAGCGGTCGATCACCGCCGCGTCGAGCCCCGCGAGCAGCGCGACGCGCGCATCCAGCGCCTGCTCGAACTGCAGCTCACCACGCATCGCGCGCTCGGTCACTTCGGCGATCTGCGGCTTGATGCCGGCATAATCGGCGAGCTCGTCGATGCATTCGATGGTGATCATCGTCGAATCCATATCGGCGATCAGCAATTTCTTGGCGCGATGCGCGCGCGGCTGAACGATCACGTCCACATCCGGCAGCAGCCCTTCGAGCACCGCCCGCGCACCGGCCACATCCAGCCGCCCAAAGAACAGGTCCGCCGCCTCACCCGCGTCGATCCAGCTGGTCTCGGATACCATCCCGCCCGCGCCGCCAATCGCATCGCGCGCTGTCCCCAGATCGGCGGGCGTCAATCCGCCGGGAGATGCTATCAGCGTGGCGATGAACATGTTCGGATCCTCAAAACCAAGGGTGGCGCTCATTGCAGGGCCGACCGCCAGCGGCAAGTCGGCGCTGGCGATGGCGCTCGCCGAACGGGAGGGCGGCACGGTGATCAATGCCGATGCCAGCCAGGTCTACTGCGATCTTCGCATCCTCACCGCTCGGCCCTCGGCGGAGGAAGAGGCGCGTGTGCCGCACCGGCTCTACGGCTATCGCGCCGCCGACGACGCCTGTTCGGCGGCGGACTGGGCGGAGGATGCCAGGGCCGCGATCGCCGCCGTGCTGGAGGAGGGCAGGCTGCCGATCCTGGTCGGCGGCACGGGGCTCTATTTCCGCGTACTGCTCGATGGCATCGCGCCGGTGCCCCCAATCGATCCCGCCGTCCGCTCAAAGGTTCGGGAACTGGCACCTGCGGCGGCGCATGCGGCGTTGACGATCGAAGACGCGGCCGCCGCCGCGCGTCTGCATCCTCATGATACCAGCCGCACCCAGCGCGCGCTCGAGGTGGTGCGCTCTACAGGCAAACCGTTGGCTGTCTGGCAGCAGGCGCGGGTCGGCGGCATCCGCGAGTCGATCACGCCGGAGGTCACGAAGGTCGATCCGCCGCTCGCCGATCTCTACGCGCGCTGCGATGCCCGGGCAGAGACGATCCTGGATGCGGGCGGCATCGAAGAGGTGCAGCGGCTTCTCAGTCTCGGTCTCGAACCCTCCCTCCCGATCATGCGCGCGATTGGCGTGGCGCCCATTGCGGACTTGCTCGCCGGAAATAGCGGTCAAGAACAAACGCTTGATCGTCTTCGGCAAGCGACGCGCAATTATGCCAAGCGCCAGAGGACCTGGTTTCGCAACCAGCCACTGTAACGTCCCGTGGCCGTCGCCGCTTCGGTTTCGGCCAACATCTTCGTGCCCGACATGGGGGATGCCGATCCTAGGGCTTCGGCACTGTCAGCACCGTGATCCGTCGTCATCGCAGCCGGGAGCGACCGCCGGCTTCATCGGGATAGCTCTGGACAAATATATGTGCGCTAGGGCAGGTTCAACGTACTTTTATATCATTGGAACGTATTTAGCGTAATTAAATTACCAAAGGGGCTTTGACACGCAACTTTCTTGCCTCTAACCGGTCGCTTCCCAAGCGAACTGGACGAATCATGGCGGGCGAACGCACCGGCGCGGACATATTGATCGAGACCCTGGTCGATCTCGGAGTCGAAGTGATCTTCGGCTATCCGGGCGGCGCGGTGCTTCCGATCTATGACGCCTTGTTCAAGCAGGACAAGATTCGCCACATCCTCGTTCGCCAGGAAGGCGGCGCGGCGCATGCGGCGGAGGGCTATGCGCGCTCCACCGGCAAGCCCGGCGTCGTGCTCGTCACCTCGGGCCCCGGCGCGACCAACGCGGTCACCGGCATCGCCGATGCGCTGATGGATTCGATCCCGATGCTGGTGATTACGGGGCAGGTGCCCACCGCGCTGATCGGATCGGATGCCTTTCAGGAATGCGACACGGTCGGCATCACGCGCCACTGCACCAAGCATAATTATCTGGTGAAGGATCCGGCGCGGCTGGAAGGCGTGATCCGCGAGGCCTACGATATTGCCACCAAGGGACGCCCCGGCCCCGTGCTGATCGATCTGCCCAAGGATGTGCAGGTCGCGGCGGCGGCGAGCCTGCCGCAGCCCGCGCCCTATCGCCCGCAGACCGAACCCGATCCCGCAGCGATCGCGACGGTGGTGGAGATGCTGGCCGCGGCCGAGCGTCCGGTCTTCTACACCGGCGGCGGCGTTATCAATGCCGGGCCGGAGGCGACCGCCGCGCTGCGCGATCTCGCCGCACTGACCGGCGCGCCCGTGACGTCCACGCTGATGGGGCTTGGCGCGCTGCCCGCCTCCTCGCCACAGTGGCTGGGTATGCTCGGCATGCACGGCACCTACGAAGCCAATCATGCGATGAACAAGGCGGACCTGATCATCGCGATCGGCGCGCGCTTCGATGATCGCGTCACCGGGCGGCTGGATGCCTTCGCGCCGCACGCGCGCAAGGTCCACATCGATATCGATCGCTCCTCGATCAACAAGATCGTCCGCGCCGACGTCGGCATCGTCACCGATGCGGGCCGGGCGATGGAGGCGATCGCGGCGCTGTGGCGGCAGCGTGGGCACCAAAAGCCCGATCTCTCCGACTGGTACGCCCGGATCGATGGCTGGCGCGCCGTTCGCAGCCTCGATTTCCCGGCATCCGCCAAGGAGATCATGCCGCAGCACGCTATCCGTCGGTTGTGGGAGGCGACCAAGCATCGCGATCCGATCATCACCACCGAAGTCGGCCAGCATCAGATGTGGGCCGCGCAGCATTTCGGTTTCGAAGCGCCGAACAAGTGGCTGACTAGCGGTGGCCTCGGCACGATGGGCTATGGCCTGCCCGCCGCGATCGGCGCTCAGATCGGCAATCCCGATGCTTTGGTGATCGATATCGCCGGCGAAGCCTCGATCCAGATGAACATCCAGGAGATGGCGACCGCGACGCAGTACCGCCTGCCGATCAAGGTCTTCATCCTCAACAACGAATATATGGGGATGGTCCGTCAGTGGCAGGAACTCACCTATGAAAGCCGCTACTCGCACAGCTATTCGGACTCGCTGCCCGATTTCGTGGCGCTCGCCGAAGCCTATGGCTGGAAGGGCATGCGGATCGAGGATCCGGCGGCGCTCGATGGTGGCATCGCCGAGATGCTGGCCTATGACGGCCCGGTGATGGTCGATTGCCGCGTCGCCAAGCTCGCCAACTGCCTGCCGATGATCCCCAGCGGCGCCGCGCACACGGATATGATCCTGCAGGCCAACGAGGTCAGCGGGACGATGGATGATGAGGCGAAGGCACTCGTCTGATGATGCACATCCGTACCGAAGCCGCTGAGCGGCATACGCTGTCGCTCACCGTCGCCAATGAGCCCGGCATCCTTGCGCGGATCGCGGGGATGTTCGCGGGGCGCGGCTATAATATCGAGAGCCTGACCGTCTCCGACGTGACCGAGGATGAGGCGATCAGCCGCATCACGATCGTCACCAAGGCCGCGCCCGAGATGATCGAGCAGATCATGGCGCAGCTCGATCGCCTGCCGCCCGTCCACCGCGTGCGCGATCTCACCGCGCAGGGCCCGCATGTCGAGCGCGAGCTTGCTCTGGTCAAGGTCGCGGGTGCGGGCGATCATCGGATCGAGGCGCTGCGCCTGGCCGAAGTCTATCGCGCCCGCGTCGTCGATGCGACCACCTCCAGCTTCGTGTTCGAAGTGACGGGCGGCACCGAGAAGATCGACAAATTCCTCGAGCTGATGCGCGAAGTCGGCCTGATCGAGGTCGCCCGCACCGGCATCGCCGCCATCGCACGGGGGCATGAGGTGATCTAAAGCAGCGTATCTCGACTTCGGTCGATACGAACGGGGTTTCTTGTTTCACCATCCTTCTGTCCCGAGCGAAGTCGAGGGACGCTCACAGTCCGGGGATTTCTACCAATGCGCGTTTACTACGATTCCGATGCCGATATCGGCCTGATCAAGACCAAGAAGGTGGCGATCGTCGGCTATGGCAGCCAGGGCCATGCCCACGCCCAGAACCTCAAGGATTCGGGCGTTGCCGAAGTGGCGATAGCGCTCCGCCCTGATTCGGCGACTGCAAAAAAGGCGACCGATGCTGGTTTCAAGGTGCTGACCGGCGCCGAAGCGGCGGCCTGGGCGGATATCGTCATGATCCTCGCGCCCGATGAGCATCAGGCCGCAATTTGGGAAAATGATCTCAAGGGCAATCTAAAGCCCGGCGCGGCGATCGCCTTCGCGCATGGTCTCAATGTTCATTTCGGGCTGATCGAGCCGCCGGCGGATATCGATGTGTTCATGATCGCGCCCAAGGGGCCGGGCCACACAGTCCGCTCCGAATATCTGCGCGGCGGCGGCGTGCCCTGCCTGATCGCGATCCATCAGGACGCCAGCGGCAACGCGCATGACGTCGCGCTGTCCTATGCCTCGGCGATCGGCGGCGGCCGCGCGGGCGTGATCGAGACGACGTTCAAGGAGGAATGCGAGACCGATCTGTTCGGCGAGCAGGCGGTGCTATGCGGCGGCCTTACCCACCTGATCCAGGCGGGCTTCGAGACGCTGACCGAGGCGGGCTATGCGCCCGAAATGGCCTATTTCGAATGCCTCCATGAAGTGAAGCTGATCGTCGATCTGATGTATGAGGGCGGCATCGCCAACATGCGCTATTCGATCAGCAACACCGCCGAATATGGCGACATCACCACCGGCCCGCGCATCATCACCGACGAGACCAAGTGGGAGATGAAGAAGGTGCTGGAGGACATTCAGCAGGGCCGTTTCGTCAAGAATTTCGTGCTCGACAACCGCGCCGGCCAGCCCGAACTCAAGGCCGCCCGAAAGCTCGCCGCCGCGCATCCGATCGAACAGACCGGCGCCAAGCTGCGCGCGATGATGCCGTGGATCACGCAGAACAAGCTGGTCGACAAGAGTAAGAACTGATCAACTTCATCGAATAGTCGCTTCGATCGTTACGCGGTTGACGCGAAGGGGGCGCAGGATCACAAGTCCGGCGTCCCCTTTTTTATTCGAGGCTCCATGATGCGCTCAGCTTTTCTCGCCCTTGCCTTGCTTGCCGCGCCCGTGATGGCGCAAGCTCCTATGGGCATGCCTGGCGCGCCCGATGTTTCGCGGGTCCCGGCCGGCACCTACAAGGTTGATCCCAATCATACGCAGGTGATCTGGACGGTCGATCACCTGGGCTTTTCGTCACTGTCGGGCCTGTTCGGAGCGACCGGCGGCTCGCTGACCATCGATCCCGCCAAGCCCAACGCGGCGAAGGTCGATGTGACCTTCGATACCAGCGTCATCACGGTGACGTCGGTCGGGTTCGCCAAGCATCTCGCCACGCCAGAGATGTTCGATACCGCCAAGTTCCCGACCGCAACCTTCACCTCGACATCGGTAGTGGTCAACGGCACGTCGGCCAAGATCATGGGCAACCTCACGATCAAGGGCATCACCAAGCCGATCGTGATCGATGCCAAGTTCGTGGGCGCGGGATCGAACCCGATGAGCAAAAAGCTGAACTTCGGCTTCCATGGCTCGGCGACGATCAAGCGCAGCGAATTCGGCCTCGGCTTCGCGGTGCCCGCCGTCAGCGACGAGGTGAAGCTCGGCATCCACGTCGCCTTCACCGCGCCATAAGTCAGGCGGCTGCGCGGACCCGCGCGAAGCCGCGGAAGAGCTCGCGGATGTTGGCATCCGCGACGCCTGCCGTCAGCTCATCGACCAGGGTGGCCATGTCGGACGCCCTGGCCGTAGCCACCTTCTGCGCCGCCATGGCCCACTCCCCGAACGATCGTTCGGTCGTGTCCTTGCTGCTCAGCAGCACTACCGCACGGTGGCGGGGATCGGCTTTGATCCGTTCATAGGTGCGGTTGACCAGCACGGGCTCGCCTTCCAGCGCCTGCAGGAAGCGGCGGCCATCGTACAGCAGCAGCCCGGTCACGCCCGCGGCCGCATTGTTGCGCCGGGATGCCGTCAGGATCGTCTGAACCTCGGCATCGTTCACCGTCGCCGTTGCCGAGCTGATGTAAGTAAGTTGGATCACTGCGGCCTCCCTTGGAAGGTTGAGCTAGCCAATGGCGGTTAACAGCCGCTAAATGGCTGGACGTTTGTGTCCGCATCGCCTAGGCGCGGGCCATGCCGTCGCTGCGCAGCCTTCTCCTGCTTCGACTTACGCGCCCTTAGGCGCGTCGATTTCGCGCGGCTGTCCGCCGCCGCTCACCGCCTAAGGGACCATAGACCGCGCAAATGACCGCGCGCCCCGATCCTTTTCGAGCACGAGTGACATCCATGACTATGCTGGCCGACCCTTCCGTCAAATATCGCCCTTTCCCGCAGATCCATATCCCCGATCGCCAATGGCCGTCGCGCACGATCACCAAGGCGCCCCGCTGGCTCTCCACCGATATGCGCGACGGCAATCAGGCGCTGATCGATCCGATGGACGAGGAGAAGAAGCAGCGCTTCTTCGATCTGCTCTGCAAGATTGGGCTCAAGGAAATCGAGGTCGGCTTCCCGTCGGCGGGCGCCACCGAGTTCGATTTCATCTCGGGCCTCGTCAAGCAGGGCAAGATTCCGGACGATGTCGTGATCCAGGTGCTGACCCAATCCCGCCGTGACCTGATCGAGAAGAGCTTTGAGAGCCTCGTCGGCGCCAAACAGGCGATCGTCCACCTTTACAATGCGGTATCTCCGGCCTGGCGGCGGATCGTCTTCCAGATGAGCCGGGACGAGGTGCGCGAGATCGCTATCACCGGCGCCAAGCTGCTGCGCGACGAAGCTGCCAAGCAGCCGAATGTCGATTGGCATTTCGAATACAGCCCGGAAACCTTCTCCACCGCCGAACTCGATTTCAGTCTGGAGGTTTGCGAGGCGGTGATGGGCGTGCTCCAGCCGACGCCCGATCGCCCGATCATCTTCAACCTGCCCGCCACCGTCGAGGCAGCGACGCCCAACATCTACGCCGATCAGATCGAATATTTCTGCCGCAACATCCCCAATCGCGATGCCGTGGTGGTCTCGCTGCATACGCACAACGATCGTGGCACCGGCGTCGCGGCGGCGGAGCTGGGGCTGATGGCGGGCGCCGATCGCGTCGAGGGCTGCCTGCTCGGCAATGGCGAGCGCACCGGCAATTGCGATCTCGTGACTGTGGCGATGAACCTCTACACGCAGGGCGTCGATCCCGGCCTCGATTTCTCGGACGTCGATGAGGTGGTGAAGACGGTCGAATATTGCACCAATATCCCCGTCCACCCGCGCACGCCCTATGCCGGCGATCTGGTGTTCACAGCTTTCTCAGGCAGCCATCAGGACGCGATCAAGAAGGGGTTCGCCGCGCAGGAGCAGAGCAACAGCGGGCTGTGGAGCGTGCCCTATCTGCCGATCGATCCCGCCGATCTCGGCCGCAGCTATGAAGCGGTGATCCGCGTCAATTCGCAAAGCGGCAAGGGCGGTGTCGCCTGGGTGATTGAGCAGGACAAGGGGCTGAAGCTCCCCAAGCGTCTGCAGGCGGATTTCAGCCGCGTCGTGCAGGCGCTGGCCGACGAACACAGCCGCGAGTTGAACGCTGCCGATATCTGGGGCGCGTTCGAGAAACAGTATCGGCTGATCGGGCAGCAGGCGTATGATCTGGTCGATTATCACGAAGGCCGCGCCGATGGCGATCGGCTGTTCACCGGCACGATTCGCCATGGCGGCAAGGAAAGCTCGGTCAGCGGGCGCGGCAACGGGTTGCTGTCGAGTGTCGTCGCCGGCCTGAAGAGCGGCTTTGGCATCGATCTCGATATCGTCGATTATTCCGAACATGCGATCGGGCATGGATCGGGCGCCAAGGCCGCGGCCTACGTGGAAGCGCGGACGCCGGAAGGGCGCACTTTGTTCGGTGTCGGGGTCGATGAGGATGTTGCCACCGCATCGGTCAAGGCGCTGCTCGGCTGCGCCAACGCGATTTGACGCGCATAACTTCGATTAATTTTCCACGTTAACGGCGTTTCTTCTGCGTCCAAAAACGATCACCGATCGTATGGAAAGCATACTTGGGGAAGAAGAATGGCTGTAAGTGTGCGTGTCGGGTTTTTGCATATCCCGCGGATGGCGAAAATCCGGTAGGGTTTCGGTCCTCCCATCATGACCGAAATCTGGAGACCAAAGGCGCCGGTGCGATCCCGAGCGCTACGGCTGCAGCTGTTATGGCTGTGGGTGTTGGTGGTTGTGCTGTATTTTTCGTGGGAGGCGGCGAGCTATCGCGGGCTGTTCGCGATCATGGCGGAATGGCAGTTCGATCGGCTCGGGCAGGATCTGCCGACGTTCAACTTCTGCCTGCTGACGATGGTCTTCGGCTGGCCGGCGCTGCTGATCCTGCGCCGGCGGCGCGCGCGTGAGCTGGACGAGCGGGACGCCGTCGCCAACCGCGCGCTGATCGGGCTGGACGACGAGTCCGTCGCGCACGTTCTGGAAACCCGGCGGCTGAAGCGGGAGGGCGCGCTCGCGCTGCTGGCGGCGCGCGATTACATGCACTTCCTGTTCGGCTTCACCGCGGCCTTGTGGTTCGCAGCGGTGATGGCTTTGCTCTGGACGCTGGCGCTACCCAGTTCGATGGACAACCCGCGCGTCTATACGCCGGACAGCCTGCAGCAGCCGCAGATCCACGAAGGCGCCGCCGCCTTCCGGGGCACGCTGCGCTACGGGCGCATCTCCTCGTTCAGCCGCGGCATATTGTTCGCGCGCCGCACCGCGCTCTATGCGCCGCTATTTCCGCCCAAGGGCGCCAACCCGGACATCCGCTACTTCGTCGAGTTCCTGCCCGCCGAGCGGCCCGATATTCATTCGGGATCGGTGATCACGCACCGCGAAGGCGTGCTGGTGCGCTCCGATCTGCCGGGCGCGCTGATCCGGCTGTACCGCTACCTCGGCTATCATCCGAGCCCGCGCTACTATGTCCTCTACGTCAATCTCGCGACGATGCGCTGGCCCTACTACGTCATCGCGCTGCAGTTCCTGCTCGGCGGTGCCACCTTCCTCGCCTCCGGCCTTTGGCAGCGCCGCCACATCGGCAAACTCCGCACCAAAGTCCGCCAAGACGCCGCTGCACAACAACGCACCCTGAGAGAAGCCGTCGCGGCGTAAAAGCACCTAGACTGTCATTCCCGCGCAGGCGGGACTCCGTAATCGGGGCGCCTGCCAGGGAGGCGGCGCACCGAACAGATCCCCGCCTGCGCGGGGATGACGGATACGGAGCTGCTCTTTCCGCTCGATCCATCTGTCCCTAAGCTCGCCCTATGACAGCAAAGGGAATAACGGGAGTGGCGGACGAGCCGACGAGCACGGCGCTGGTGATCACCGCCTCGGCGCTCGGCACGGTGTTCGAATGGTATGATTTCTTCGTCTACGGCACGCTTGCCACGATCATCGCCAAGCATTTCTTTCCCGCCGACAATCCTTCCGCCTCGCTGCTGATCACGCTTGCCACCTTCGGGGTCGGCTTCGGGATGCGGCCGTTGGGTGCGGTGCTGTTCGGGGTGCTGGGGGATAAGCTCGGCCGCAAATACACCTTTCTCGCCACCGTCGCGCTGATGGGCGGCGCCACCGCGGTGATCGGCTTGCTGCCTACCTATGCGCAATGGGGCCTCGCCGCGCCGATCCTGCTGCTGCTCGCACGGGTGGCGCAGGGTTTGGCGCTGGGCGGAGAATATGGCGGGGCGGCGATCTATGTCGCCGAACATGCGCCGGCGCACCGACGCGGCCTCTATACAAGTTTCATCCAATCGGGCGTGATCGGCGGCTTCCTGTTGAGCCTGATGGTGGTGCAGATCGCCAACAGTTTCGTGCCCAAGGCGGCATGGGAGGCGTGGGGCTGGCGCATCCCTTTCCTGTTCAGCCTGGTGCTGCTCGCTTTCTCGCTGTGGATCCGGCTGAAGCTCAATGAAAGCCCGGTGTTCCGCGCAATGCGGGAGGAGGGCGCGCTCGCCCGCAATCCGTTGCGCGAAAGCTTCGATACGCCCGCCAAGGTTGGCCGCATCCTTGCGGTGCTGTTCGGGGTCGCCGCCGGGCTGACGGTGATCTGGTACACCGCACAGTTCCAGGCGCTCTACTTCCTCCAGAACGGCCTGCGGATCGATGATATGCCCGCGCGGCTGATCATTGGGGCGGCGGCGGTCGTCAGCTTCGGCTGGTTCATCCTGTTCGGCTGGCTATCGGACAGGATCGGCCGCAAGAAATCGATCGTCGCCGGCTATGCGCTGACCCTGGTCCTGCTGTTCCCGCTGTTCCACTGGCTCGCGGCGGTCGGGAATCCCGGCCTGGCGCAAGCGATGCGGAACGCGCCCGTCGTCGTCAGCGGATCCGACTGCACCTATGACCCCTTCGCCACCAAGGGACAGCCGACCGCCTGCGGCAAATTGCTGGATATGCTCTCCAAGAAGGGCGTCGCTTATACCAAGCTCACGGCACCTGTCGGCGAACCACCCTCGGTGACCATCGGCGGCAAGCCCGCCGATCCGGCGGCGCTCGATACCGCGCTCTCTGCCGCAGGTTACCACCTCGAAAAGATCACCCCGCCGCTCGGCGCTGCTATCCAGATGGCGCTGGCGATCATCGCCGTCGGCTTCCTCTCGGGCATGACCTACGGGCCGGTGGCGGCCTATCTGGTCGAGCTGTTTCCGGCACGGGTGCGCTATACGTCGATGTCCGTGCCCTACCATATCGGCACCGGCTATTTCGGCGGCTTCCTGCCCTTTATCAGCGCCTACATCGTCGCCAGGAGCGGCGATCCCTTCGCGGGCCTCTGGTACACCGTCGCGGTAACCGCCGTGGCGCTGGTGGTGGTGATCTTTGGCCTTCCCGAGACGGCGGGGAAGGAATTGGAATAAGCCGGGCGCTGTCATCAGCCTGAAACGCAAGAGTCGCCGAACTCTCACGAAAACCCGCCATCGGGCCCTCAACGCAAAAAAGCGAAAAGGGCCTGTCATGATCCGTTCCCGCATCCGCCTTCTCGGCGTCGTCAGTCTGTTCGCGCTCTCGGCCGCGGCCCATGCGGCGCCGGCCGATCCCGCGCCGGCCCCGGCTGTGGCCGACGCGCCCGCCGTCGACGATGCCGGCGCAGCGATCATCGTCACCGGCAAATCGACCCGCTCCGCCACCGCGCTGCCGGGCACCGAAATCCAGAAGATCCTGCCCGGCATCTCGCCGCTGAAGGCGATCCAGACGCTGCCCGGCGTGCTCTACATCACCGCCGATCCCTGGGGCTATAACGAGCAGAACGCGCAGATCTTCATCCACGGCTTCGCCTCGAACCAGCTCGGCTATACGATGGATGGCCTGCCGCTGGGCGATCAGAGCTACGGCAATTACAACGGCCTCGCCCCGCAGCGTGCGGTGATCTCGGAGAATGTCGGCCGCGTCGTCGTCGCCACCGGCGCGGGCGATCTCGCCACCGCATCGAACAGCAATCTCGGCGGCACGGTCGAAACCTATTCCTCCGATCCGCTCAAGACGTTCAGCATCCAGGCGGCGGAGACGGTCGGCAGCTATAGCACGTCACGCACCTTCGTCCGCATCGACAGCGGCACGTTCGGCGCCGATGGCGGCGGCTCGGCCTATATTTCGGCGGCGCGGCAACACGCCCGCGCGTGGGACTTCAACGGCATCCAGGGCGGCTATCAGGTCAACGCCAAGGTCGTGCACGAGAACGGCTCCGGCAAGCTGACTTTGTTCTTCGACTGGAACGACATGACCCAGCCGAACGAGGACGCGACCGTCTTCTTCAAGCCCTCCGCGGGCGGCACCGCCACCGCCGTCCAGCTCTACACGCCGTACAGCAAGCCCTTCTACTACCCGAACTTCACCGATTACCGGACCAATTACCTCAGCGCGCTGGGTAACTCGCCCGCGTCGGTCGGTAGCAATTACCGCAACTATTATTCGGATGCGCAGCGCACCGATTATCTCGGCTACGTCCGCTATGACGCCCATCTGTCATCGAAGGCGACATGGTCAAACACAGCCTATTTCCACCACAACGATGGCGCGGGCGTCGTCGCCGGGCCGCTGGGGCAATCGATCACCACCATCCAGCCCTATCTCGATCCCAATTACGCGACCAACCCGCATTATACGGCGAACAACAACGCATCGGCGGCGCTGGTCGCGGCGACGGGGGGATCGGGCCTTGTCACGCGCACCACCGAATATCGCATCGATCGCGGCGGGCTGATCTCGGCGCTCAACCTCGATCTCGGCGCGCACAAGATCGAATTGGGCGGCTGGTATGAATATAACAGCACGACGCAGTGGCGCCGCTGGTATGGCGTCGACGTCAACAATCCGGCTGCCAGCACGCCCTACATTCGGCCGCTTAGCAAGGCCGCGCCGCTCTTCACCCAATATCAGGGCAATGCGCGGATCGAGGAGCTGCAGCTCCACCTGCAGGATACGTGGCAGATGTTCGATAAGCTGCTCGTTCAGGCGGGTTTCAAGACCAGCGCGCAATGGGCCAATGGCACCTTCCCCGTGCAGCCCAAGGCGGGATCGCTGTCCGGCCTTACCGGCGGACTGCCGCAGGGCACGATCAACACCTTGCGCTGGTTCCTGCCGGCGGTCGGCGCGACCTATGATTTCAACGGGCACGAGCAGCTCTATTTCAACGTGCAGAAAAACCTCCGCCAATATCCGGTCTATCTGGCGGGCGGCGGCGGTCCGTGGTTCACGGGCAGCCAGGCGGCGTTCGATGCTTTCGCGCAGCAGGGCAAGCCCGAGACGAGCTGGACCTATGAGGGCGGCTTCCGCACCAATCGCAGCTTCGGCGAAGGCTTCGGGCTGCAGGCGCAGATCAATTATTACCATGTCGTCTTCAACAACCGGCTGCTGGCGATCTCGACCAACCCCGGCGGCATCGCGGGCGGCGGCATCACCGGCGGCACCTCGATCCTCGTCAACGTCGGCGACGTCCATACCGATGGCGTCGATGCCGCCTTCACGCTGCGTCTCGGCCGCAACGTCACGCTGTACAACGCCACCTCGTACAACCTCTCCAAATATCAGAACGATTATACCTCCACCGCGCTCGGCATCGGGGCTGCGAGCAACACCTGCATCGGCGGCTATCTCGTTACCGGCGGCATCGTGCCGACCTGCGGCAAGCAGTTGCCGGGCACGCCCAAATGGATGAACAAGACGGTGGGCACCGTAGATGTCGGGCCGTTCGAGGCGCAGGTGATCGGCGATTTCGTCGGCCGCCGCTTCGCTACCTTTACGGATGACGCCAGTGTGCCATCCTACTTCCTGGCCTCGGCGCGCATCGCCTTCCGCCTGCCGGAGGAGGTCGTCCATATCAAGAAAGCGGAGGTTTCGCTCAACGTGACCAATCTGACCGACAAGAAGGGCTGGTCGTCGATCTCGGTCGGCTCGGCGACCAACAGCTGGTCGGCCTATCCGATCGCGCCGCGCCAATGGTTCCTGACCTTCTCGGCGGCGCTCTGAGCATGGAGGGCGCGACGCGGCGGCAGGTGTTGGCGGGAGGGGCCGCCGCCGCGCTTGCGGCAGGCGTCGCCTTTACCGAGACGCCGCGCGAGAAGGTGCTTATCTTCGGGCATCGCGGCGCCTCGGCGCTGCGGCCCGAACATACTTTGGCCAGCTATGCCAAGGCGATCGAGGACGGTGCCGATTTCATCGAGCCCGATCTTTGCGCCACCAAGGATGGTCAGCTGATCATCCGGCACGAGAACAACATCGTCCAGACCACCGATGTCGCCAAACATCCTGAGTTTGCCGAGCGCAAGACCGAGAAAATGGTCGATGGCCAGAAACAGGTCGGCTGGTTCACCGAGGATTTTACGCTCGCCGAATTGAAGACGCTGCGCGCGATCGAGCGCCTCCCACAGCTGCGGCCCGAAAATGCCAAATATGATGGCGCGTTCGATCTCGTCACCTGGCCCGAGATGATCGATTTCGCCGCCGCCGAAAGCGCAGCGCGCGGCCGGCCGATCGGCCTGATCCCCGAACTCAAGCACTCGACCTATTTCAGCGGTATCGGCCTGCCGCTCGAGGATCGCTTCCTCGATACGCTGGCGCGGCATGACTATGTCAAACGCTGCCCGCTGGAGATACAGTCGTTCGAGATTGCCAACCTGCGCTATCTGCGCCGCAAGCTCGGCCACCCCGCCAACACCCGGCTCATGCAGTTGGTAGAACCCGCCGCCGGCAAGCCGGCCGATGTCGTCGCGGCGGGCAGCGGGCCGAGCTATGCCGAGATGGTCACGCCGGCAGGGCTGCGCGAAGTGGCCGGTTATGCCGATGTCATCGCGCCGCCGGTGCGCGCGATCATCCCGCTTGATGCGAACAAGAAACTCATGCGGCCGACCACCCTGGTCGCCGATGCACATCGTGCTGGGTTGCTCGTCCATATCTGGACCTTCCGTCCCGAGAATTTCTTCCTCGCCGCCGATTTTCAGGATGGTGGGGCTCCTGCTGCGCGAAATCCCGAGGGATCGGTCCGGGAGATAAAGACTTATCTGGCGACGGGTATCGACGGCTTCTTCACCGATGATCCGGCGCTTGGGCGCAAGGCTTTGGCGGCCTGAAATCCTCCCCGGCACGGGGAGGTGGCATCGCGCAGCGATGACGGAGGGGGCTCTCAACGAGCGCTGCACCTAGTGTTGAGCCCCCTCCACCAGCTTGCGGCTGGTCCCCCTCCCCGTGCCGGGGAGGATTGCTTGTGCCTGATCGCATCGCCTAACGCTGATCTATGCGCTGCACGATCCTCAACCGCCTCCTTCTCACCTGCCTGCTCGCGCTCGGGCTCACGGCCCCCGCGCTCGCCGCCGAAACGCAGGTCGCCGTCGCCGCCAATTTCACCGAGCCCGCCAAGGAAATCGCCGCGGGCTTCCAGCGCGCCACCGGCCACCGCGCCATCCTCTCTTTCGGGGCATCCGGCGCCTTCTATGCGCAGATCGCGCACGGCGCGCCGTTCGAGGTCTTCCTCTCCGCCGATGCCGAACGCCCCGCGCAGGCCGAGAAAGACGGCTTCGTGGTGCCGCGCACGCGCTTCACTTATGCCATCGGCCGGCTGGTGCTCTATTCGCCCGATCCGGTGCTGATCGATGGGCGCGGTATCGTGCTCAGGCGCGGCATCTTCGATAAGCTCGCCATCGCCGATCCCGCCGCGGCGCCTTACGGCCTTGCCGCGATCCAGACGATCAACGCGCTAGGTCTGGGCGGCACCGTCGGCCCGCGTCTCGTCAAGGGCGCCTCGATCGCGCAGGCGTTTCAGTTCGTGCAGAGCGGCGCCGCGCAGCTCGGTTTCGTCGCGCAGAGTCAGGTGATCGGCATCGCGGGCGGATCGCGCTGGCTGGTGCCCGCCGATCTCCATGCGCCGATCGAGCAACAGGCGGTGCTGCTCAAGACGGGCGCCGCCAATCCGGTCGCGCGGGCCTTTCTGACCTATTTGCGGGGACCGGAGGCGCGCGCCGTGATCCAGCGCTACGGCTATGAGATCCGCTGAACCTCTTAGCCCCTCCCCTTTAGGGGAGGGGTTGGGGGTGGGGGCGAGCGCAGCGAGCTTTTGCTACGACTCCCCCACCCCAACCCCTCCCCTGAAGGGGAGGGGCTTTACTGTTGCGCGAGCTTAACCGGTGGACCCCACCCCCCTCGCGCTGGTGATCGCCACCACGCTGGAGCTGGCGCTGATCACCACGATCCTCCTGCTGGCAATAGCCACCCCGCTCGCCTGGTGGCTGGCGCGGTCGCGGCGGTGGTGGAAGGAGGTGATCGGCGCGGTCACCGCGTTGCCGCTGGTGCTGCCGCCGACGGTAATCGGTTTCTATGTGCTGATCGCGCTTGGCCCGCAGAGCCCGCTGATGGCGCCGCTGCACGCCTTCGGCATCCGCACGCTGGCCTTCACCTTCACCGGGCTGGTGATTGGTTCGCTCTTCTATTCGCTGCCCTTCGCCGTCCAGCCCTTGCGCACCGCGTTCGAAAGCGTCGGCACGCGCCCGCTGGAGGTGGCGGCGATGCTGGGCGCGGGGCCGTTCGATCGTTTCGCCACGATCGCGCTACCCCTGTCGCGGTGCGGCTTTGTCTCCGCCGCGATCCTGGTTTTCGCGCATACCGTCGGCGAGTTCGGCGTGGTGCTGATGATCGGCGGCGCAATTCCGGGCCGCACCGAAGTGCTGTCGACGCGCATCTTCCAGCTGGTCGAGAATCTGCAATATGGCGAGGCGCATCGCATCGCCGCCGGGCTGGTCGCCTTCGCCTTCCTCGCCCTGCTCGGGCTGTTGTTGGCCGAGCGCCGGATCGGATCGGTGGCACCTTGAGCGATACGCTCAGAGTGCGGCTCAGCGGGCGGGCAGGGGCGCTGGCAATCGATGCCGCATTCACGGTGCCGCCTGGTATCACTGCGCTGCAGGGGCCTTCCGGCGCGGGCAAGACCACATTGTTGCGCGCGATCGCCGGCCTCGAACGGCTGCAGGGTTCGGTGCATATCGGCGGCGAGGTCTGGCAGGATGCACAAAACTTCCTGCCGCCGCACCGCCGCCGCATCGGCTTCGTCTTTCAGGGCGCCAATCTGCTGCCCCATCTCAGCGTCCGCGCCAACCTCGCCTACGCCGCACGCCGCGCGGAGGCGCCGCTGTCGATCGAGGACATCGCCGAACGCACCGGTATCGCCCACCTCCTCAATCGCCGCCCCGCGAAGCTCTCGGGCGGGGAGGCGCAGCGTGTCGCCCTCGCGCGCGCTCTGCTGATCCGGCCGAAACTCTTGTTGCTCGACGAGCCCTTCACCGGTCTGGATGCCGAGGGCCGCGCCGGGTTGATCGACCAGCTTGCCGCGCTGCTGCGGACGCTCGCCACCCCCGTGCTGATCGTCACCCACGACGCCGGAGAGGCCGCCCGGATCGCCCACCAGCAACTTCATATCGATAACGGAACGATCACGGTATGTTCTTGACAATTGCGCTTTCCTGTGATATTGGAGCAGCGTTGGCAAAGTTCCGTGTCTGATCCTTTCGAGAAAGCCAGCACACCGTTCCGCAATCCTCAACTTCCTCAACTTCGGCCCGTCCAAAGGCGCTTGATGAACCCCTTTCCCGAAGACATTTTCACCGAGCCGAGCGACGTCGATCCCGATACGCTTGCCAATCTCGGCCCGCTGACGCGGCTGGCGGGCGAATGGGAGGGCAGGAGCGGGATCGACATCAATCCCAAGGCCGAGGGGCCGGAGCAGCGCGCCTTCCTTGAACGGATCAGCTTTCAGCCGATCGATCCCCAGGCCAATGGCCCGCAATTGCTTTACGGCCTGCGCTACCACGTCCACATCACCACCGAGGAAGAGGACATCACCTTCCACGATCAGATCGGCTATTGGCTGTGGGAGCCCGCGACGGGGCTGATCATGCAGACGTTGGCGATTCCGCGCGGCCAGGTCGCGCTCGCCCAAGGGATGGCGCAACCCGGCGACGACATGCTGACCCTCACCGCCACGCGCGGTCCTACCGATTATGGCATCTGCTCGACCAGCTTCCTCGAACATGCCTTCCGCACCGATGCCTATACGATCGCGCTCACCTTCGAAGGCGATGACGTCTTCAGCTATGATATCAAGACGATGCTCGCGGTGCGCGGGCAAGATGGCCTGTTCGAACATCACGACCGCAACCGCCTGACGCGGATCGCCGCGCCCAAGCCCAACCCGCTGCAGCAGATCCTCACGGCCCGCGCCAAGCGCGGCGGTTAAAGCCGATCGCGGTCCCCAAATCCTCCCCTGCAAGGGGAGGTGGCGCGCGCAGCGCGTCGGAGGGGTATCCCCCTATCGAGAGGGCTACACCCCTCCGTCATCGCTGACGCGATGCCACCTCCCCTTGCAGGGGAGGATCGAAGATCCTCAATGACGATCCACCCTAATCGGCGAAAGCCCAGCGCAAGGTACGCGCAAGGCCCATGGCGCCAGTGCGGACCAGCGGACGGACGATCGCCGGCGGCGTCGGCAACCCATGCATGGCGCGCGCCCAATCCGGCAGCAGGTCCACCGCCGCCTGCATCGTCACCGCCTGCACCGGGATCGCCAGCATGTTGTCCGGCCTATGGCCAAGCACGATCCGCGCCACCTCCCACGTCCGATCGTCGGCGTGGAGCTCGGGGCGGAGGGTGGTGATGAGCGCCATCGCTTCCGAACGGCTCCGCGGCACCGGATCGGCGCCCAAGGCCGCCGCGATCGTCGCGAAATCGGCGAAGTAATGATCCTCCTCCACGGCGGTCAGCGGGCGGCTGCCGTAGCGCTGCCAGCCATCGAGGAAGCTCAGCGCCTCGCTGACATGGACCCAGGCGAGGAGATGTGGGTCATCGGCGCGATATGGGGTGCCGTCGGTCGTGATGCCGGCGATGTGCGCGTGGACGGCCCGCACCTTTTCGATCGCCGCCACCGCCTGATCGCGCTGGCCATAGGTGGTAACCGCGATGAACCGCGCCGTGCGCCGCAGCCGCCCGAGCATGTCGGTGCGAAAGTTGCTGTGGTCCCAGACGCCGGCCAACACCGCCGGATGCAGCATCTGGAGCAACAGCGCCGCGACCCCGCCGACCATCATCGATGTTACGTCGCCATGCACGCGCTGGATCGGCGAGCCCGGCGCGAACAGCGCGTCGGAACTGCGCTGCACCGGCCGCTCGCCGCGGGCCTGATCGTTGAACAAAGCGCGGACCTGGCGGATGATACCGCGTTTAGCGCGATGGCGGATCGCCGCTGCCGGGCCGGACGCCACGCTGCTAGGCGCGGCGGTCAGGCCGCCAGATGCGGCACGTCGAGCCCGCGCCGGCTCTTGGTGAAGATCTCGCAGCCGTCTTCGGTGATGCCGATCGAGTGTTCGAATTGGGCGGAGAGCGATCGGTCGCGCGTCACCGCCGTCCAGCCATCGTCCAGCACTTTGACGTCCGGGCGGCCGATGTTGATCATCGGTTCGATCGTGAAGAACATGCCCGGCCGCAGCTCCGGCCCGGTGCCGATGCGGCCGACATGGACCACCTCGGGCGCGTCATGGAACAGACGGCCGACGCCATGCCCGCAGAAATCGCGGACGACGCCGTAGCGGTGCGCTTCGGCATAGGTCTGGATCGCATGGCCGATATCGCCGAGATGCGCGCCCGGCTTCGCCGCCGCGATGCCGCGCATCATGCATTCGTACGTCACCTCGACCAGCTTGCGCGCCTTCAGCGGCACATCGCCGCAGAGGTAGGTGCGGTTGCTGTCGCCGTGCCAGCCATCGAGCAGCGGCGTCACATCGACATTGACGATATCGCCGTCCTTCAATGTCTTGGGCCCCGGGATGCCGTGGCACACGACATGGTTCACGCTGATGCAGCAGCTGTGCGTATAGCCGCGATAGTTGAGCGTCGCCGGCACCGCGCCGCCGGCCATCGTCATGTCATAGACGATGCGGTCGATCGCCTCAGTGGTGACGCCGGGGCGGATATGCGCGCCGAGCGCATCGAGGATGTCGGCGGCCAGCGCCCCCGCGCGGCGCATCCCCTCGAAACCCTCCGGCCCGTAGAGCTTGATGGCACCGGTGCGGGTGACGACGTCGTCTGCGGTGATCGTCTGATAATGCGTCATTGTGCCTATATAACCGTTGAGGCTGGCTTTCGCCACCGGCAGAGCTATGGGCGAGGCGATGAGCGCCTCGGAACGCATCTGGACCGCCGCTTTGCTGGTGATCGGCGACGAGATCCTCTCGGGCCGCACGCAGGACAAGAATATCGCGCAGCTCGCTACCTGGCTCAACGTGCAGGGGATCAGGCTGGCGGAGGTGCGCGTCGTTGCGGACAAGATGGCGGCGATCGGCGCGGCGGTGAACGCGCTTTCGGCGGGCAACGATTATCTGTTCACGACAGGCGGCATCGGGCCGACGCATGACGATATCACCGTCGATGCCATCGCCGCTGCCTTGGGCCTGCCGGTCGTGGTCCATCCCGATGCGCGCGCGATCCTCGAGAAACATTATGCAACGCGGGGCGGCCTGACCGAGGCGCGGCTGCGGATGGCGCGGGTGCCGGAGGGCGCCTCGCTGATCGAGAATCAGATGTCGGGCGCGCCGGGCATCCGCATCGGCAACATCTTCATCCTCGCCGGGGTGCCGCACATCGCCGCTTATATGCTGGAGGCGCTCACCGGCACGCTGCAGGGCGGCCTGCCGTTGCTGTCGGTGACGCTCGGCTGCTGGGTCGCGGAGAGCGAGGTCGCCGAGCTTTTGAGGGCGGCGGAGACCGGGAGCGCGGGATGCCAGATCGGCAGCTACCCCTTCTTCCGCGAAGGCCGCACGGGCGCCAATTTCATCATCCGATCGACCGATCTCGCCGCGGCCGAGGCGTGCGCCGCCGATGTCACCGCGCGGCTGGCGGCGCTGGGTTACGAGGCGGTGGACGGCGGCATCTGATACCGCTCGGCCCTGGCAGGCGTTGCCGCACCGCTGCCCATCAAAATCGCCAGCGCGGCCAGCGCGAGAACCACTGCGATCGCGAAGCCCGCCCCTACGAACTGGAAGGGGGCGGTCGGCCCGGTGAAATATGCGAGCGTCGAATTGTAGACGGCGGGGGCGATGATCGCCGCAACCGCCGCCATGCTACCGCTGAACCCCTGCAGCTCGCCCTGCGCATTGGGCGGCACCGCGCGGGAGATCAGGCCGTTCAGGGCCGGCATCGCCGCCGATCCGATCAGCTGCAACGCCAGCACCGCGAAGGCCAGCCATGGCGTGCGCACCCCAGTGAAGCAAAGGAACCCGAAGGTCGTCGCCATCATGGCGAGCGCGGCCGCGCGCCGTTCGCCGAACCGCTTGACGAGCCGGCCGACGATGAAGACCTGGCTCAACACCATATAGACGCCAACCATGGCGAGGCTCGCGCCGACCATCCCCGATCCCCAGCCGAACGCCGCCATCGCGAAGAAGGCCCAGGATACCGGATAAATCATAGTCGCCATGTTCCAGAAGAACGCGGAGGCGAGCAGAGCGATGACGCCATGCAGCTTACGCAGCGCCCGGAAAGCGCCGACCGGATTGGCGCGGCTCCACTCGAACGGCCTGCGGTTTTCCGGCGCCAGCGTTTCGCGGAATGCAAACGCACCGAACAGGAAATTGATCGCGGTCAGCGCGGCCGCTGCATAGAAGGGCGCGCGTGGGCCGATCTCGCCCAGCGCACCGCCGATCGCCGGGCCGACCACCAACCCGATCCCGAACGCCGCCCCCATCATCCCGAAATAGCGGGCGCGCTCCGCCGGTGCGGAGATATCGGCAAGCGCTGCCCCTGCCGGACCGAAGGATGCGCCGAAGAAACCCGCAAAGGCGCGGCCGACGAACAGCCACAGCAGGTTGGGTGCGAAGCCGAGCAACAGATAATCGATGGTGAAACCGCCGAGCGCACCGAGCAGGACGGGCCGCCGCCCGAAGCGATCGCCGAGATTGCCGACCAACGGCCCGCTCAAAAACTGAACCGCCGCATAGACGACGCCCAGCCAGCCGCCGATCCGCGTCGCGGCGGGCAGATCGACATGGCCAAGCTTCATCACGATCCCCGGAATCACCGGCATCACGATCCCGAAGCCGATCGCGTCCAGCAGGACCACGATCAGGATGAAATAGGCAGACGCGCCCGGCCTTGAGGCGGTTGCTTGAGTAACCGTCACGAACGCTTTGCCCCTCGAACCTGTGCTCCAGCAACCGCCGGAGCACAGGGGACGGGCCTGATCAAGCCTTGGGCGTGTTCGTCGCGGTCTGGCCGAAGAGGATCTTGCGCTCTTCGTCGGTACGGATGCCGGGGTTGGGGTTTACTTCCTTGCCCCTGGCATAAGCGCGGATCGTCGCCGGGCGGACGGCGATGGCATCGAACCAGCGCTTCACGTTGGGAAAGTCGTCAAGGGTCTGGCCCTGCATCTCATGCGGCACGACCCAGGGGTAGGCGGCCATGTCGGCAATCGAATAGTCGCCCGCGACGAACGCCCGGTCCGCTAGCCGGCGATCGAGCACGCCATAGAGGCGGTTGGTTTCCTTGACGTAGCGATCGATCGCGTAGGGGATCTTTTCGGGCGCATAATTGCGGAAGTGATGGTTCTGCCCGGCCATCGGGCCGAGCCCGCCCATCTGCCACATCAGCCATTCGTGGGTTTCGATGCGCTCCCGCGGCGTGCTGCCGTAGAATTGGCCGGTCTTCTCAGCGAGGTAGATCAGGATCGCACCGCTCTCGAACACGCTGACCGGATCGCCGCCATCGGCAGGATCGGCGTCGATGATCGCGGGCATCCGGTTGTTCGGCGCGATCTTCAGGAAATCGGGCGCGAACTGCTCGCCCTTCCCGATATTGATCGGGTGGATCGCATAGGGGAGGCTCATTTCCTCCAGGAAGAGGGTAATCTTGTGCCCGTTGGGCGTGGGCCAATAATAGAGATCAATCATCGAAGAGCCTCCCTGCGTCGCGCGGCAGATGGGGTGGCGGTACGCGGCGTGCAAGCGGCTTGTGCGCACGGCGGCGCGGTTGCAAAACAAACGGCAAAGGAAAACGATCGATGTCCATTGCCCTCTTTGCCGCAGCCCTGGCTGCCACCACCGCCCCGTCCTCAATGGTGCACTATAGCAGCGTCACGCTCGATCCGGCCGGCCGCGTGATCGCGAGCGTCGAAAGCACGCAGGTCAAGGATGCGCCGAGTGAGGGGCATGGCCTGCTGGTGCTGCGCGACACCAACGGCAAGCTGATCGCCCGGCAGGATCCCTGTGCGACCTGCCGCTACGCATCGCTGGCTTTCTCCCCCGATGGTGCAACCCTGGCGTTCGTGGCGAGCGGCGGCGGCAACGCTACGGTCTATGCGCTGGCAAAGGGACAGGTGCGCAAGCTGACCAGCGTCAATGGCCTCGCCGCCGGGCTGCGCTGGTCGCCCGATGGCAAGACCATCGCGCTGCTGGTGACGGTTGGTGCGACCAAGGAGACCGGCGCAACGCAGCCCGGCGCGCGGCAGGTGGGCGTGATCGGCGAGCACGAGGATTCCAAACGGATCGCGACAATCCCGGCCACCGGCGGCCCGATCGCGATGGTCTCGCCCGAGGGCACTTTCGTCTACGAATATGATTGGACGCCGGACGGACAGGGTTTCGTCGGCACCGCCGCCGAGGGCAATGGTGACAATCAATGGTGGGTGGCGAGCCTCCGCGCCTTCCCGATCGCCGGCCCGATGCGCACCATCGCCGCGCCGAAGATGCAGATGAACTTCCCGCGTGTATCGCCGGACGGCAAGAGCGTCGCCTTCATCGGCGGGTTGATGAGCGATTTCGGATCGGTGGGCGGCGATATCTATTCCGTGCCCATCGCGGGCGGCCCACCGCGCAACCTGACGCCGGACGTGAAGGTGACCTTCACGTCGCTGGCATGGAGCCGAAACCAGCTGCTCGTCAGCGCGATCGTTAGCGGCTCATCGGCGGTGGGCTGGCTCTACCCTGCGACCGGCAAGCTGACCCTCGGCGCCCCCAGTGCGGAATCGATGGCGGCGGGCGATGCGCATGTTTCGCTCGATCGCAGCGGCACAAGGGCGGCTTATGTGACCGAAAGCTTCACCAAGGCGCCCTCTATCGCCTTCGGGCCGATCGGCGTGGGCAAGTCCATTACGCACGACAATGACGCGCTCACCGCAGCCTTTGTCGCGCACGACATTCGCTGGAAGAGCGGCGGCGAGGAGGTGCAGGGCTGGCTGCTGGAGCCGCAGGGCGCGTCGGCCACCGCCAAGCAGCCGATGATCACCATCATCCATGGCGGCCCGGCGGCGGCGACGATGCCGCGCTTCATCTGGGGCGGCAACAATGAGGCGCTGCTCGCGCATGGCTATTGGCTGTTTCAGCCCAATCCGCGCGGCTCCTACGGGCATGGCGAGGCCTTTGTCCGCGCCAACGTCAAGGATTTCGGCGGCGGCGATCTGGAGGACGATCTGGCCGGCATCGCTGCTGTCGAGAAGCAGGCGCCGATCGACGACGATCGGCTCGGCATCTTCGGCCACAGCTACGGCGGCTTCATGACGATGTGGACGGTGACGCACAGCAAGCGGTTCAAGGCGGCGGTGGCGGGCGCGGGGATCGCCGATTGGGTGGCTTATTATGGCCAGAACGGGATCGATCAGTGGATGATCCCCTATTTCGGCGCATCGGCCTATGACGATTACGCCACCTACGATCGGCTCTCGCCGATCCGATCGATCAGGCGTGCTGCCACGCCCACCTTCATCTATGTCGGCGAACGCGATGTCGAATGCCCGCCCGCGCAGAGCCTGGAATTCTGGCACGGCCTGCGCGCCATGAACGTGCCGACCGAACTGGTGATCTACGCCGACGAGGGCCACGGCATCCGCAAGCCTGCGAATACGGCGGACATCACCAATCGGATGGTCGGCTGGTTCGATCGATATTTGAAGTAAGCAGCGGGGGGCTCGCCCCTCAACCGTCATGCTGAAACACGTTCAGGATGACGGTGATGACGGGGGTTAAGCCGCTTTGGCGCGGCGACCGAGGCCAATCTCTTTCGCCAAGCTGCGGCGCCGATCGGCATAATTGGGCGCCACCATCGGATAATCGGCGGGCAGCTTCCACTTGGCGCGATACTGGTCGGGCGTCATGCTGTAATGCGTCATCAGATAGCGCTTGAGCATCGTCAGTTTCTTGCCGTCTTCCAGGCAGACGATGTAATCCGGCTTGATCGAGGATCGCACCGGCACCGCGGGCTTGAGTTCGGCTTCCGGCGCGGCGGTGGCCTCGCCCAGGCCGGTCAAAGCACCGTGCACATTCTTGATGAATTCCGGCAGCTCATCGCTTGCAACGCGATTGTTGGAAACGTGCGCGGAGACAATCTCGACGGTCAGCGCGAGAAGTTCGTTGGTATTTTCGGTCATCAGGTCCTCAATTCAAGCCACAGAACAAGCCGGGAGCGTTCGCTCACGCCCCCGGCTCTACCCTGCTACTTGACGTGCGTCGAGATGTGCTTGTTCATCTCGAACATGCTGACGCTCTTCTTGCCGAAAATCTTCTCCAGCTTGGCGTCGGCGTTGATCTGGCGCTTGTCCTTGCTATCCTGCAGATCGTTCTTCTTGATATATTCCCACATCTTGCTGACGATCGCGCTGCGCGGCTGATCTTCGGCACCGACGATTGCGGCCAGGTCTGCCGAGGGCTTGACGGGCTTGTGAATGCCGCCGGTCTTCGCCGCGGGTGCCGCTGGTGTTTTCGCCATTATAGTTCCTCCTCCGTAGGGTTGGCATCTCTTAGGAGGAGTTTTTGGAGAGCGCGAGAGGGAATTGCGCCCGTGTGCGCGCTATTTCTTGATCAGTGCCGAGGCTTTATGCGCTGCTTTGCCGCCCTTGTCCGATTTGACGATATATTCGGGGTTGTCGGGCGAGGCGGCCACTTTATGCCCCTTGATCGTCGTTGGGCTGGTCTGCTTTTTCTCGACCGTGCCGTGCGCGGTGCCGCCATGCGACTTCCAGCTGACCTCATCGCCCTTCTTCAATGTCGTCATCGCCTAGCTCCTTTGCGGGAACAATCGGCTAAAGACTGTCTTTGTTGCACAAGGCGGCAGGTTGTTTCGATGAAGCGGGGCCAGATTTGGACGATTATCTGATTTTCGCGCCGGACGACGTCGATCTGGCGCGATCGCCCCTCGCTGCGACGATCGGGGCCGAGACCTACGTGCTTGGCGCGTTCAATCCCGGCCTCGCGCGGCTGCCCAACGGCAACATCCTGCTGATGGTGCGGGTGGCCGAAGCCCTGAAAGAGCCGGTCGAGAAGGAGCATGTCCACGCGATCCGCTGGACGAGCGCCGGCTATGTCCGCGATCCGCATCCGCTTTCGGGCGTCAACATGAGCGATCCCCGGCAGTTTGATGTCGCGGGCGGGGCGTATCGAATGCTGGCGCTAACCTCGCTTTCCTGGCTGCTGCCCGTGGAGCTGGACGCCGAGGGCCGGAAGGTGGTTGCGGTTCATTACGACAAGGCGATCGCGCCGACGATGAGCTACCAGGATTATGGCATCGAAGATGCGCGGATCAGCCTGATCGACGGCACTTATTATATGACGACCTGCTCGGTCTCGGCCGAACGGCACGGCACCAGCCTGTACACGTCATCGAACGGGCTCGATTGGGAGCTGAAGGGCCTCGTGCTCGATCATCAGAACAAGGATATGATCCTGTTCGAAGGCAAGGTCGGCGGCCTGTTCACCGCGCTGACGCGGCCGCTGGGAGAGCTTTACCTCGCTTATCCTGAGCAGAGCGAATTCCTCGCCGGCCCCTCGATCAACCTCGCCCAATCGCCCGATGCGCTCCACTGGAAGCCGGTCGATGCGCCCTTCCTGCGCCCGCGCAAGGCATCGGAGCTGGCGCGCAAGCTCGGCGGCGGATCGCAGCCGATCCTGACCGACGAGGGCTGGCTGATGCTATATCACGGCGTCGAGACCAAGGCGAAGGTTGGTGTCTACCGCACCTTCTGGGGGCTGCTTGACAAGGACGAGCCGTGGAGGGTCAAGCGGCTGGAGGACGGCAAGGGTCTGCTCGAAGCCAACCCTGCGCTGACCGCCCCAATCGCGCACCAGCTCTATCTGCCGACCGAGGTGGTGTTCACCACCGGCCTCGTCGATGGCGGCGATCATTATATCGTAGCGAGCGGGGAAGCGGATCTGGCGTGCCGGATCACGCATATTCCTAAAAGTCGGTTCGCGTGAGGCTTGTCTGTACTACCCCGTTCGTCCCGAGCGAAGTCGAGGGACGTGCCGCAAGGGTTGCGCCAACGTGTCTCGACTTCGCTCGATACGAACGGAAGAGTTGGGGCCGATGACCCACCCCAAATGGTGGCAGTCCGGCGTCATCTACCAAGTCTATCCCCGCTCGTTTCAGGACACCAATGGCGATGGGATCGGCGATCTTGCCGGTATCGAGCGGCGGCTCGATCATTTCGTCCGCCTCGGCGTCGATGCGATCTGGATTTCGCCGATCTACCCTTCGCCGATGGTCGATTTCGGCTATGACGTCGCCGATTACACCGGCGTCCATCCGATGTTCGGCACGATGGCGGATTTCGATCGCCTGCTCTCTGCCGCGCATGATCGCGGGCTGAGGCTGCTGCTCGATTTCGTGCCCAACCATTCGTCGGATCAGCACCCCTGGTTCCTCGAAAGCCGCTCCTCGCGCGATAATCCCAAGCGCGATTGGTATATCTGGCGGGATGCCGCACCGGATGGCGGCCCGCCGAACAACTGGATCAGCGATTTCGGCGGATCAGCCTGGCAGTGGGATGCGGCCACCGGCCAATATTATTACCACGCGATGCTGGTCGAGCAGCCGGATCTCAATTGGCGTAACCCGGACCTCAAGCGCGCGATGTTCGATGCGATGCGCTTCTGGTTCGATAAGGGCGTCGATGGCTTTCGCGTCGATATATTGTGGCACATGGTCAAGGCTGCGGATTTCCCCGACAACCCACCCAACCCCGATTGGCGCCCCGGCATGGCCGACAAGGATCGCGTCCTGCAGCTGTATTCCACCGACCAGCCCGAGGTGTTCGCGATCGCCGAGGAGATGCGGGCGCTGGCCGACAGCTATCCGGGCGACCGCGTCCTGATCGGCGAAATCTATCTGCCGTACGATCGGCTGATGCCCTATTACGGCGCGCGGCTCGACGGCGTGCACTTGCCCTTCAATTTCGAGCTGATCACCGCCGATTGGAACGCTGCTGCGATCGCCAAGCTGATCCGGGACTATGAAGGCGCGCTGCCTGAGGGAGGCTGGCCAAACTGGGTGCTCGGCAATCACGACCGGCCGCGCATCGCAACGCGGGTGGGCGAGCCGCAAGCGCGCGTCGCGGCGATGCTGCTGCTGACGCTGCGCGGCACGCCGACGATTTATTATGGCGATGAGCTGGGGCTCGGCGATGTCGCCATCCCGGCAGAACTGGTGCAGGATCCGCGCGAGCTGCGCGAGCCGGGGCTCGGCTTCGGACGCGATCCAGTGCGGACGCCGATGCCATGGGATGCGAGCGCTAACGCGGGATTTACGAGCGGTGAGCCGTGGCTGCCGCTCAATGGCGATTGGCGCACGCGCAATGTTGCGACCGAGGAGGGGGATCGGGGCTCGTTGCTGGCGCTGTATCGGGATTTGCTGGCGCTGCGGCGCGCGCATCCCGCGCTTGCGATGGGTGCCGTGCGGCGGATCGAGGCGGATGGCGATGTGCTCGCCTATGAGCGGATGCAAGGCCAGGAGCGGATGTTGGTGGTGCTAAATTTAGGAGCAGAGGACCAGGTACTGAACCTGCCCGGCGAGGGATGGTCTCTTCTCTTCTCAACATGCTCCGGCCTGCGCCGGAGTACGGCGTCGCTTGAGGCGAACGAGGGCCTCATCCTGATAAAGACCTCCTTATGAAAATCGCGATGCTAGCCCCGATTTCGTGGCGGACGCCGCCGCGTCATTATGGGCCGTGGGAGCTGGTCACGTCGCTGCTGACCGAAGCCCTGGTCGCGCGCGGGATCGACGTCACCTTGTTCGCAACGGCCGACAGCATCACCGCGGGCACGTTGGAAGCGGTGGTGCCGACGGGCTATTCGGAGGATGGCACGCTCGATGCCAAGGTGATGGAGATCCTCCACATCTCCAACGTCTTCGAACAGGCGGGGCGGTTCGATATCATCCACAATCAGGCCGATTTCATGCCGCTCGCTTTCACGCGGCTGGTCGATACGCCCATCGTCACGACGATCCACGGTTTCTCGTCCGAACGGATCGTGCCGGTGTTCAAGCGGTACGAGGACCGCGTCCATTATGTCGCGATCAGCGCGGCCGATCGCCACCCGAGCCTGCGCTATGCGGATACCATCCACCACGGCATTCCGATCGAGGATTTTCCGTTCGATCCTGTAGGCAGCGAGGATCTGCTGTTCTTCGGGCGGATGCACCCTGACAAGGGCGCGGGCGAAGCCATCCGCGCGGCCAAGGCGACGGGCCGCACGCTGGTGATGTGCGGGATCATCCAGGATCAGGGCTATTATGACCGCGAGGTGGCGCCGTTTCTGGATGGCGAGACGATCGTACATCGCGGTGCGGTCGGCGGTGTCGAGCGGACACGCGCACTGGGTAACGCGCGCGCCTTGCTGCATCTGATCGGCTTCGATGAACCGTTTGGACTTTCGGTGATCGAGGCGATGGCCTGTGGAACGCCGGTGATCGCCTATAATCGCGGATCAATGCCCGAATTGATCGATCATGGCGTCACCGGCTTTCTTGTCGATGACTTGGCCGGCGCGGTGGATGCCATTGAACGCGCCAAAGATATTGATCGCGCGGCCTGCCGGGCCGCAGTAGCGCGGCGTTTCTCCGTCGATCACATGGCCGATCGTTACATTGCACTTTACAATCGCATTCTTGGGGACTGAATAATCCGCATCATCCTTCATGATTTCTTGTTTATTTCGGATGCAGATCAGTATAGGGCGAGCCCGCGGGTGGGAAATAATATTCGGTACAATCTTCAGGGAGCTTATCCGTGGCCGACGACAATCAAGAATTGATCACCCTTACCGCGGACATCGTTTCGGCGCACGTGGCCAACAATAATGTGCCGACCGCCGAAGTCGCATCGCTGATTCAGAGCGTTTACAGCGCGCTCACAACTCTTGGTTCGGCGCCGGCCGAGCCGGCCGCCGAAAAACCCAAGGGGGCGGTTTCGGTGCGGTCTTCGATCAAGGCCGAGCATCTGATCAGCATGATCGATGGCAAGCCTTACAAGATGCTTCGCCGCCACATTTCGCAGCATGGCTATACACCGGAAAGCTATCGCGAGACCTTCGGCCTGCCGCGCGATTATCCCATGGTCGCCGCCAATTACGCCGAACAGCGCCGCGCGCTCGCCCACAAGATCGGGCTCGGCCGCAAGCCGCGCGTCGAGGAAAAGCCGCGCCGCGGCCGCAAGCCCAAGGAAGCCTAAGCTTTCGCCCGTTCGAAGATGCGGTAAGGGCGCATCTTCGAACGGGTGTGCCTCCCGGCTTGCCGTAAAGCCGCCGCGGCGACATAGGGCGGCGGTGTTCCCAAGATTTCCGCCATTCCCGCATGATTGATGCGGCGCGCTCCTCCCCCGGCGGCAGCGATCCCGGCTTAAGCTTCGGCGGTTTCGTTGCCCTGATGGCCGGGCTGATGGCGATGAACGCGCTCGGCATCGATAGCATGTTGCCCGCGCTGCCGGCGATCGCGCAATCGCTGCACATCGCGGCGGAAAACCAGCGGCAGTGGGTCATCTCCGCCTATGTGATCGGCTTCGGCGTCGCCCAGATCGGCTGGGGATCGTTCGCGGATGCCTATGGGCGCAAGCCGATCGTTGTCGCCAGCCTGCTGCTGTTTGCGCTGTTCAGCCTGATTATCGTGCTGGTGCCGAGTTTCACGGTGATGCTGATCGCACGCTTTCTGCAGGGCATCGCGGCATCGGCTTCCCGCGTGCTGGTCTCCTCCATCGTCCGCGATTGCTATTCCGGGCGGCGGATGGCGCGGGTGATGAGCCTGTCGTTCATCGTCTTCCTGGCCGTGCCGATCCTCGCGCCCGGCATCGGATCGGCAATCCTGATGCTGGGCGGATCGTGGCGGATGATCTTCCTGCTGCTCGGCGCCTATGGCTTCATCACCGCCGCGATCGTTGCGCTGCGGCTGCGCGAGACGTTGCACCCCGAATATCGCCGCGCCTTGTCGTTCGGAGGCGTCGGGCGGGCGATGGAGCGCGTCGTCACCAATCGCATGGCGATCGGCTATACGCTGGTAGGCGCCTGCAGCTTCGGAGCGATCCTGGGCTTCATCAATTCGATCGAGCAGATCGTCACCGATATTCTCCACGCGCAGCCGCTGTTCCCGATCATCTTCGCGTCCATAGCCGCCGCCATGGGCGTTGCCGCCTATCTTAATTCGCGGCTGGTGGAGCGGCTGGGAACGCGGCGCATCTCGCACGCGGCGCTGCTCTGCTTCACCTGCGCGGGCGGACTGCATCTGCTGGTGGCGCTATCGGGGCATGAGACGCTGTTCACCTTTATCCTCCTGCAGGCGCTCACCCAATTCTTCGTGGGCTTGATGGGATCGAACTTCAATTCGATGGCGATGGAATCGATGGGCGATATCGCCGGTACGGCGGCATCGGTGCAGGGCTTCATCTCCACCTGCCTCGCCGCGGTGATCGGGCTGGCGATCGGGCAGAGCTTCAACGGCACCACCGTGCCGATGTCGGCGGGGTTCCTGGTCCTGGGCTTGCTCTCGATCGTGATCGTGCTGTTCGCCGAAAAGGGCAAACTCTTTCGGCCGCAGCATTCGCCCGTCACCCAATAAATACGCGCGCGGCCAGCCAGCCGGAACGCCCGGCCGGCCCGCTCAATAATCCTTGGAGATCCTGACACCCGCGCTCTGACGGCCGATCGTCGAGATGGTGGAGAGCAGGGAAAGCCAGCGCGTGATGCGGAATTCGACGCTGGTGGCGGAATAGCCCGCGCCGTCCGTGATCAATTCCACATAGGTGCGGCGGCCGATATATTTGCCCGCCGCGACGCTGGTCTTCTGGCCGGTGGTGATATCGGCGGGGACGATGCGCAGCCGATCGAGGTGGACCGCCTTGCGCACCGCATTGATAGGATCGAGGTTGAGCCCGCCGCCGCTGCCCGAGCTGCGCAGCGAAGCCACCGCCGTCGCCAATTGCAGCGCCTCGGGCGCGGAAAGGTTGGTGATCGAGGTGCCGAACAACAGGCGCGAGAGCAGCTCGTCCTCGGGCAGGGCCGGCGTGCTCTCGAAGCTGATGTCAGGATGAAGGCCGGTGCCGCTGACATGGATCGAGGCGTTGAGGCCCTGAAGATTGGCGTTCGCGGTGATATCCAGGATCGGATCGGGCGGGGCCACGCCCGAGAAGCGAATCACGCCGCGCGAGAGATCGAACTTGCGGCCCGCGAACTGATAATTGCCCTGAACGAGATCGGCCGATCCGCCGATCGCAGGATTGTCGACCGCGCCCTTAATCGTCAGCTTGGCGCGCCATTCGCTATCGAGGCCGAGGCCGGTGACCATCAGCCGGCTGAAGGCGTTGGCCTTGATATCGAGCGTCCAGGGCTTGGTGGGGGCCGCATCCACGTAGACGTCGTCGGGCTGATTGACGTCCACCACGTTCAGATGCGCGACCTGCGCCGCCGCGGCTGAGCCCAGCCGATAGCGGCCTTTGGATAGGGCGAAAGTGCCGGCGATCGTGCCGCCGATGCCATCGGACTTGATCGTTAGCGGGCCAGTGACTGTAGCGGCGATATCGTCGCGGTTGAGCAGCTGGGCGTCCCTGGTATCGAGCGCGATATCGATGCCGACGCCCCGGGCGTTGGAGAAATCGAACGCGCCACGGCCCGAGACCTGACCGCCCCCCGCGGTCGTGCCCGCCATTTGATCGAGTATCAAACGCGAGCCATCGAAGCGTCCGCTGGCCCGGATATTCTGCACGACCGTGCCGGTAGCCGAGCTTTCGAGCTTGCCGGCCGAGGTGCTGAGCGTCCCCTTGATCTGCGGATTATCGAGCGTGCCGCCGACATCGGCCGCGACCGCGAGCGGGCCCGAGAGATTGATCGTCGGCACGCCTATCAGCCGCCACAAAGTATCGCCGGGGCCGTTGTAGCGCAGCTGTGCGAACAGCGGCGCGCGGCCGAAGCGATCGCTTGCGTGCGGATCGGATGGGAAGGGCGCCATCCGCGCCTGCGCGCGGCCGATGACATGGCCACCCGATGCCGCCACCGCGCGCATCGCCAGCGCCTGCGGCGTGAGCGCCGCGTTGAGCCCGAGGTCGATCGGTTGCGATGCCAGCGTCAGGCCCGATCGTGTCAGGCCGCGCACCGTGAGATCGGCATGACCGGAGGGGGCCGTATCGCGCCCGACCTGAAACACGGCACGACCGCTGACCTGGCCCGTGAGCCCGAGCTTGGGCATGACCACGTCGATCAGGTTGAGCGGCAGGCGATCGAGCACGAGATCGAAGGCATTCGGGCCATCGCCGAACGTGGCGCTGACGGTGGCGCTGCCGCCGCCATAGCCGAGCGTGAAGGGTGCGAGGCTCCAGCCGGAACCTTGCGCGCTCAGCTCGGCCGGCTTGGGCGCCGAGAGCGTTTGCTGATCGACTTGGCCCGCGATCTTCACGCTGATGTGCTGCGGCTGGAGATTGGCGGTGGCGTTGATCGCGAAGCTGCGCCCGCCCGCGCCCGCCATGACAAGGCTGACCGGCCCGCGTCCGCCCGCGAGATCGGTGCCGAGGCCGAGCCGCGCCAGCTCGAACCCGTTGCGCTTCACCCCCGCCAGACCGGCGGTGAGCTTGAGTCGTGTGCCGGTGGGATCGAGCAGGATCGTGCCATCGAGACGGCCGCGGCGTACGTCGATCGGCGTGGCGGCGGCGAAATGGGCGCCGGAGAAAGCAAGATGAGGCTCGATCTTCTGGATCGTGCCCTGCGGGCTGATCTGCAGCGTGCCGCCGATGCCGCCGCCGTTGACATCGAGCCGGCCATCGAGACCCGTCGGCTTGGCGAGCAGCGAGCCGTGCGCGCGCGTGCCGCTTACATCGAGGGCCGCGACGCTGATCGTGGTGAGCCCGCCGGGCGGCGTGAGGATCGCGCCGTTGCCCGCGAAGGGGCCAAGATAGGAGGCGCCAGCGGTCTTGAAGGCGAAGCCCTGCGGCGTGGGATCGAGGTTCACGCGGACATTGGCAAGGCCGAGCGCATCGACCGGATGATCGAGGAGGAGATCGATCCTGGGATGATCGATCATGCCATCGAGATTGAGCCGGAAGGGACCATAGATCGTCTGGACGCCCTTGCCCGCGAATTGAAAGCTGCCGTCGCGCCGCCGCAGCCCGACACCGGTGATGCGGATCTGCGGTCCGGTGAGCACGAGGTTCGTGAAACGGATCGTGCCATCGGGATTGCGGACCAGATCGGTCGTCAGGTGGGGCAGGCCACCGACCAGCGAACGCAGAAAGGCATTATCGAAACGGCGCACATCGGCACGGCCCTTGCCCTGGACGATCGCGGCGTGACCGTCGGCGGTGGGCACCACCGTTACCTCGCTATCGACATCGACGATGCCGAGGCCGGGGATCAAATAGCGTGTGAGCCCGCCTGACAGCGCGACGTTGAACTTGCCGGTGACGAGATCGACCAGCAGGCCGAGCTTGCCCTTCAGCTTGTCCGAATTGAGCGCGAGACTTTTGCCCTGGATCGTCTTGGCATCGATGTTGAGAATGCCCTGAACCGAAAGATTGGCAAGGATACCGCCGGCAACCGCGCCGATGCCAGTAACGCGCTGCGCCTGCAGCTTGAGGGGGAGGGGCAGGGGCAGCGGCCGAATATGGTCGGCACCCGTCGCGCGGACGTTGTCGAAGCCTGTATTGTCGAACGCGAGATGCGGCGCGGTCAGCGCGTAGCGGTATTCGGCGGTCTTGAACGGGCCCTTGAGATCGACGCGCAGGCGGATGTCCTGCCCGGTCATGTTGGGGAAGAGCGCGCGGGGCTGGAGCAGGTTGAGGTCGATCGCCAGCGGCGCGAAGCTGCTCTGCGCGAGATCGATCGTCCCCGCCGCCTTGAGCGCGAGTTCGGGGCTGAGAATGGCTAAGCGGCCGTTGAGCTTGCGATCCGCCAGCCTTGCTTCGCCTGCGATCTTGAGCCGCGGATCGGTCAGCCGCTGGAGCTTGCCCTGCAGGAAGGGCGACGGGGCGAGGAAGCCGGCAAGGCCATAACGCCCTTCGTGCGCGGCGAGCGCGAGATCGGCGACAGGCCGGTTCGCCAGCGTCATCGCGGCGCGCCCGTGCCAGACGTGCCAGCCGCCCTTGCCGCCGATAGCGAGATGCACCGGCCTGCGGCTGCCGAACAGCCCACCGAGCACGCCGCCTTCCGGCCCATCGGCATGGCCCGCCAGCGCGAAGCGATCGGCATCGGGACTGGCGTCCATATCGAGCACAACGCGATCGCCCTTGTTGGTGGCGACGAGCAGCCCGATCATCGCGCGCCTGTCTCGAATGTCGGCGCGCGCGCCGATCCGCGCTTCGGCCAGCGATCCCGCGACGCTTTTGCCCATCTCCAGCTTGCCGATGGCGAGATGGCCGATGCGGATATCGAAGTTGGGGATCAGCGGCGCGTTGGTAGTCTTGCGCAGGCGCGGCAGGCGGGCGAGGCGGACGAGATCGGCGGAAACGTCATCGATCGAGAGCTGGTTGCGCGCCCATTCCAGCGGATGCCAATCGAGCTTGATCTCGGGCGCGGAGAAGAACTGTCCATCCAGATCGTAGAGCCGCACGTCGCGGAGCACGGCGTGCGTCCAGATCGAACCGTCGATCCGGCCGACGCGGATCCTGAGGCCGGTCTTGATCTTAAGCGCAGCGATGCGATCGGTTATCAGGCGATGGCCGACGCTGGTATCGACGCCGTAGATCGCAACCGCCACGATCAGCAGCAGCGCCGCCGCCAGCCAGCCGAGCGCCCGCAATACCGGGCGGCGCTTGGGAGCAGGTGCGGGCGGTGGGGCGTCGGCCTCGTCCGTCATCAGAAGGCCTGCCCGAGCGAGACATAGACTGCGATCCGCGATTCGCCGGGTCGCCGATCGATCGGCGTGCCGAGATCGACGCGGATCGGGCCGAAACTGGAATAATAGCGGAAGCCGAGGCCGGTACCGTAGCGCAGATGGGTGAACTTGGGGATCGGCTGTTCATAGAGATTGCCCGCATCGAGGAAGGGCACCACGCCGAGGTTGCCGAAGCGGATCCGCGCCTCGATCGCTGCCTCGGCCAGCCCGCGCCCGCCGACCGGATCGCCGTTGACGTCGAGCGGACCGATCTTCTGATAGCCATAGCCGCGCACCGATCCGCCGCCGCCGGCATAGAAGCGCCGCGACGGTGCGATATCGTCGCGCGCGATACCCTCGATCGCGCCGAGCCGCACGCGCCCGCCGATCGAGATGCGGCTTGAGACCGGCTGATAGGCCGAGGCATCCAACTGCAGTTTCACATAAGGGATCTTGCCATGGAGGAAGGACATCTCCGGCGAGACGTGGGCGAGCAGGCGATAGCCGCGCGTGGGGTTGAGCAGATCGTCCGACGTATCGTAGCCGAGGCTGAGCGGCAGCGCGGCGACCAGATAGGTACGGCGGCGCGGCGCGCCGGTGGCGATGATCGTATCGCGCTCGTCGGTGGCGACGAATTCGGTGCCGATCGACCAGGTCCACTTCTTGTGGAAGATGATGTTGCTCTGCCGCTCGATCGCCGTGGTGATCGTGAAGGTGCGCGCATCATAGGCCTGATAATTGGTATGCGCGGCGGCGATCTGCGCGGTCAGCACATGATCGCGGCCGCGGAAATTGCCGCGGCGGAGCAGGGCGGAGAGCGATTGCTCCTGCGTGCCCGCGACGCCCGCAACGGTAACCGCGCCTTCGGGCGGCAGCAGGTTGCGGTGCTGCCACGAGACCGAGGCGGTCGCGCCCTCGCCGGTGCCATAGCCGAGCGAGCCCGCGATGGTGCGCGGCGGCGCACGCTCCAGATGCACCTCGATATCGACCACGGCGGGATCGGCGGTCGCGACCGGCTTGATCGTCGCCACCGAGACGAGGCCGGTGGCGATCAGGGCGCGGCGGAAATCGTCGAGCTTGGCCGAATTGTAAGGCTGGCCGGGATGGAAGCGCGCGATCTCATTGAGATGGTGGGCAGTGAAGAGCTGGCGCGGGCCGACCGGCCTGAGCTGGCCGAACTTCGCGGCCGACCCCAGCGTCACCGCCATCGCCAGCGTCGCCTGGTGGGTGATGTGATCGGCGGTGACCTGCGGATCGGCGACCGTGGCGAAGGGATAGCCCTGCTGGGTCAGCGCGGCGCGGAAAGCGATCGTGGCGGCGTTGACCTTATCGGCATCGACCGTATCGCCCTGCTTGACGGCGAACTGATCGCGCAAGGCCGGCGCGCGCGGGCCGGCGGCTTCGATTCCGGGGAAGGTGATCGCGGCGAACGTATAGGCCGGGCCGGGATCGACGGTGAGGTGGACGGTCGCGGTCTGATCGGGGTCGGCGCTGATCCTGCTTTCAACGCTGCCGTCATAGCGGCCGATCGAGCGGAGGATCTGCCGCGCGAGATCCTCGTCCTCCTTCGCGCGCAGATTGATCTGGGCGCTGTTGGCGGGCTTGTTCTCGCCCGCGTGCAGCGCCGACAGCTGGTTGAAGCGCGTCGTGAAGCCGGGGACCGCATCCGCGCCCTTGAGATCGATGCGATAGCGGTGCGGCGCATCGCTATCGGCCGTGGCGGCGGCCGAGGGTTTCTCGTCGCTGCTGGCGGCGGCGTTGAGATCGGGCCAGGCGACGCCGAGATCGGGCAGCGGCGCCATCGGGCTTGCAGGATCGAGCGTCGGCCCCGCCACGGGCGCGGCAGCCGGGGACGGCGCGGGCGCGCTTGGCGAGACCTGCCCAAAGGCAGGCGTCATCATCAGGGCGGTCACGGCGACCGCGCCTGCGACCATCCGCGGGGGAACCGGCAACATCGCGGACCTCCCTAGAGGGTCAAAGCATCGGCTGCCAACCGCTTGCTGCATGCCAAGGGCCGCGGGGTGGCGGTGGCGCGACGAGCGTGGCAAGGGGGCCGCATGTCGAAGCGCAATCCCATCGCCGCCGGCGGCCCGCTGGCCCTGATCATCATGGCCGGCGCCTTGATCGGTGCGATCCTCCACCAGCCCTCTTTGGGGGTGTTGATCGGCGTCGGCCTGGGTGCGACGATCGCGATCGCGCTCTGGCTAATCGATCGCGAGAGAACGGGGGAGTAGGGATCCTACCTCAGGCCGTCACCACCGTCACACCTTGCACGCCGTCTCCCAACCCAGCGCAGCGCTTATCGGCAGATCGCGGACGAGCGATTTGGCGTGCGGCGATGCGGCCGCGCCCTGCGCCAGCCGCTCCATCGCCGGATCGCGACCAGCGGCCTCCTCCTCAAGATACTGGCCTGACCGTCTGCCGATCTGACGCTCGAAATAATTGCCGGGGCGGCCATATGCGCCAAGGCCGATCGCTGCGTGATCGATCGTATGAAGCTGCCGTTCAGCACCCCCCGATCATCGACCCTTGGAACTCCCCTCGGCTTGTTCGGCGGCAATGGCGCGATCACGCGCCACTCGAAATCGGTCAGATCATAGCGCCTCATGCTGCAACGCTGAACCAAATCAAGGCCGCTTTGGGAATCCCATTCATGGGTTCAGGACCTAATCATAAACGCGAAAAGCGCGGATTTCGCGGAATGCCTGCTCGACGATCGTATCCTGCGTGACACCCGTGCCACCCGTCACCTGCATGCAACGATCCGTCACGCGGAACAGGCCATCGGAAACCGCGACCTTGGTCAATCGAACTCTCGGCCGCGCACAAACGGAGTCTTGTTATTGAAGCAGCCAACACCGCGCAGAAGACGCCATCAAACTCCAACCAAAATGGAGCTAATTTGGTGCCTTTACGGCGCTGTCGATCGGTAGTTACCTTGAATGGTGCGGAGGGCTACCGATATATTGACGGCGGGCGAGCGCGAAGCGTTGCGGCTCTACCTCCAGACCAGCGATCCGAAACAGATCGCGGCGCTGCTGGGCCGTAGCCATCATGAGATCGAACGGCGCTTCAAGGAAGCGCGGCGCAAGCTCGGCCTGAACCGTACGCGCGATGCCGCCGTCCTGCTCGCGATGGAGGAGGAAAATCCGGCATACCAAAGGGCGATATACCGCGATTTGGTAGGTGGCGAGGATCGCCCTTTCGATCTCATCAGGCCCCCCGTCGAGAGGGGCTGGTTCGCCAGAAACACGCCCTTCCCCACGAAGGGGCGACCCTGGAATGCGTTGCCGGTGGGCGCGCGGCTCATCGCCATATTGGCCGGGATGTTCCTCCTGGTCGCCACGGCGGTGCTGTTCGTGAACCTGGCGGCGACGCTGACCAGCATCGTTCGGCACGGGGAATGATCAGGGGCTATCCATGACCAATGCAAACGCATCGCATATTCAGCTCGTGCCGGCTGGACCATCGCTCGCCGCGCGCATGCAGACCGAGCTGAAGCAGGCCGAGGCGGCGTTCGATTCGACCGCCGGGCTGGCGGGCGAATTGATCGCCAAGACGATCCGCGCCGCCGAGATCGCCGGCATCCACCGCGTCCACATCCAGAAGCATCTGAAGCAACTCACCGCCAGCATCGATCATGCGCTTGAGGGTCAGATGGAGTTGCAGCGATTCCACCAGGCTTGCCGTGGCTTCATGAAGAACACCGACCTTAATACGGTTGGGTTTGGCGACCTCGGTGATACGCCAGATGCCACCACACCGCCATCGGGCATCGAGCGGTCCGAGCCGGCCACGGCGCTCATTTGACCGACCGGCTGCTAAGCGACCACTCAACGTGCCGCTTCATCAGCTGATCTTCATAAGCCTTTGTGCAGTCGCGTGCGGATATGCATTCGCATGCGGCGCACGTCCCGAGAGGATCTCGGCATGCTCGATACTCGCTGCGGCAGCATTGACCTATATCTTCAAGACACCACACGCGCATTTCTTTCACGAGCTGGAATGGCGCATTTTTCTCATAGACTTGGGCCTGCTCCTGATGCTGCTTGGCGTCGCACTCACCAGCGCGCGCTTCTGGCCGATCATCATGGCCGCGTTACAGGGCCTGAGTGTGATGGCGCACCTTGCCAAGATTCTCGATCAGGCAATCTTGCCCTACGTCTATTTCGGGCTGGCCAGCCTGCTTTCGTGGCCAATCGTGATCCTGCTGATCACTGCAACGGCGCGCCATCGCCTGCGGCTACGCCGTTTCGGCGTGGATTTCTCCTGGGTTTGGCAACTTCCGCCCGCCTATCGCGCGGGGTGGCTGGTTCATGAGCGAAGAGCTGATCGCCGTCTCGAACGGGACTGACGACGTCATCCGTCTTACCGACGAGCTTCGCCGTATCGCCAGCCGGATCCGGGACTCGGTCCCGTCCCGTCGCCGGGAGAGGCTAAGCGTCGACACGATCGATCAACCCGATCATCTGACGCTGGCAGAGGCAATGCTCTCGGCCCGCCGCCGCATCGGCAATCACTTCCCGCCGCTGCTGTTCGCCGATCCGGCCCGCGATCTGCTGCTCGATCTGTATGCGTCAGGTCTGCGCGGAAAGCCGGTGTCGATCAGCAGCGCGTGCATCGCTGCTGCCGTGCCTGCAACGACCGCGCTGCGGTGGATCAAGAAGCTGCAGCGGGATGGCCTCGTCAAACTGGAACGGGATACCGCGGATAATCGGCGCGTGCTGATCCGGCTGAGCGAGCCTGCGGTGTCGCGGGTGGAGGCCTATGTGAACGAGGTAGCGATGCTGTTCGATTCATGCACGTCCTAGAACGGTCGGCGGTGGCTTCCGACAATAGGTTCAGCGGCGAACGGAAACCCTAAACGGCTGGCGCGGCGTCACAGTTAATGATAATCACTCGCATCATCTTTTGCGCGGTGCCCGTTTTGCGTCTCGACCAACTTCCCCATCGGCAGGCTTCCACGATCAGCGCGATCGATTGGGAGAGGCTTGACGTGCGGGAAGCACGGCGCCTGCAGGAACTGGGTTTCGTCGAAGGGGTGGCGATCGAGGCGCTACATCGCGGGCCGTTCAAGGATCCGATCGCCTGCCGCGTTGGTACGATGACGATCGCGCTGCGCCGCGCGCTGGCGGCTGCGATCAGCGTAGAACCGATCGCAGCATGAATCCGCAACCCCTGATCGCGGTGGTCGGCAATCCCAATGCCGGAAAGAGCGCGCTGTTCAACGCGCTGACCGGCGCGCGGCAGAAGGTCGGCAATTATCCGGGCGTGACGGTCGAGCGGAAAACGGGGCGGATGAGCTTCGACGATGGTCGCCCGGCGGAACTGGTCGATCTGCCTGGCACGTACAGCCTCAACCCCGCCAGCCCGGACGAGGCGGTGACGCGGCAGGTGCTTATGGGGCAGCGTGAGGGCGAGCGGAAGCCGGGCGCGCTGCTGATCGTCGTCGATGCGACCAACCTTAATAATCACCTCCGCTTTGCGCTGCAGCTGATCGGGCTTGGGCTGCCGACGGTGATCGCGCTCAACATGATCGATATGGCCGAGCGCGACGGGATTGTGATCGATCAGGCGCGGCTTTCGGCCGAGCTCGGCGTGCCGGTGGTGGCGACCGTCGCGGTGCGAAAACGCGGTCTCGACGATTTGCGCGCCGCGCTGGATCGTGCGGTGGCCGGCGGGGGGCGACCGCTGGCGGCGGTGCTGCCGAACCCCGAGGATTTCGGCGAGGTCCAGCGCCGGGCCACCGCCATCGCGCATGCGGTGGCGCAGCAGCCGGCCAGCGCTAAGCTGACCAACGGCTTCGATCGAATCGCGCTGCATCCGGTGGCCGGGCCGATCCTGCTCGCTGTCTTGATGTTCGTGATGTTCCAGGCGGTCTTCTCGTGGAGCAAGGTCCCGGTGGACGCGCTGGCGAGCCTTCAGGCCAAGATGGCGGCGCTCGCCGTCGCCGATCTGCCGCCGAGTTTCCTGCGGTCTCTGCTTGTCGAGGGCGTCATCAACGGCGTCGGATCGGTCGTCGCCTTCCTGCCGCAGATCCTGGTGCTGTTTCTCTTCATCCTGGTCCTCGAAGCATCGGGCTATATGGTCCGCGCGGCGTTTCTGATGGATCGGATGATGGCAGGCGTGGGGCTTTCGGGCCGCGCGTTCATTCCTCTGCTATCATCCTTTGCTTGCGCTATCCCGGGCATCATGGCGACGCGATCGATCGATGATGAGCGCGATCGTCTGACGACGATCCTGATCGCGCCCTTGATGACCTGTTCGGCGCGGCTGCCCGTCTATGCGGTGATCATCGGCGCCTTCATCCCCGTGCGCGATCTGTTGCCCGGCGTCGGCTTGCAGGGGCTGGTACTGTTCTGCCTTTATGTCTTCGGGGTCGCGGGGGCGATGCTGGCCGCGGCCGTGATCAAGCGGACCGTGGCGAAGGGCGCCAGCGGCGGTTTCCTGATCGAGATGCCGCGCTACCAGATGCCGATCTGGCGCGATGTCGCAATCGGGCTGTGGCAGCGTTCGCTGATCTTCCTCAAGCGTGCGGGCACGATCATCCTGGCGGTGACCGCGGTGCTTTGGCTGCTGACATCCTATCCGCAGGTGCCCGCGGGCAGCAGCCTCAAGCAGAGCGAATATTCGATCGCCGGGCGGATCGCGTCGGTGATCGAGCCCGTGGTGCGGCCGATCGGCTTCAACCATTCGATCACGCTGGCGCTGATTCCCGCGATGGCGGCGCGCGAGGTCGCGGTCTCGGCGCTGCAGACCACCTATTCGATCGATGCCGGCGATGATGAGAATAAGGGCGAGCAGCAATTGGTGGGCCGGCTGCGCACCGCCTGGTCGCTGCCGACCGCGCTCGCCTTCCTCGCCTGGTTCGTCTTCGCGCCGCAGTGCCTGTCGACGATCGCGGTGATCCGGCGCGAAACCAATGGCTGGAGATGGCCGCTGTTCACTTTGGGCTATTTGTTTGCGCTGGCCTGGGGCGCGGCGGGCATCACCTTCTGGACGGCGACCGCGCTGGGGCTCTGATCCGCGCACTTATCCCAAGCACTCTCAAATTCCGATCGTGTCGAGCGCAGTCGAGACACGTCCCTCGACTTCGCTCGGGACGAACGGTTAATGAGGGTCAGGAATCAGGAGAGCAAACGGCATGGCCGGCAGCGTCAACAAAGTCATTCTCGTCGGCAATCTCGGGCGCGATCCCGAATCGCGAACCTTCCAGAACGGCGGCAAGGTGGTGAACCTGCGGATCGCGACCAGCGAGACGTGGAAGGACCGCAGCTCGGGCGAGCGCAAGGAGCGCACCGAATGGCATAGCGTCGCCATCTTCAGTGAACCGCTGGCCAACACCGCCGAAAAATATCTGCGCAAAGGCTCAAAGGTCTACATCGAGGGATCGCTGGAAACACGGAAGTGGCAGGATCAATCGGGCAACGACAAATATAGCACCGAGGTCGTGCTGCGGCCGTTCACCGGTACACTCGTCATGCTCGACGGTCGCGGCGAGGGCGGCGGGCAGAGCAGTGGTGGTGGTGGCGGTTGGAGCGAAGAGCCCAACGACTTTGGCGGCGGCTATGGCGGTGGCGCTCGCTCGGGCGGTGCTGGTGGGGGCGGTGCCTCGCGCCCGGCGCCTTTCGACAACGACCTCGACGACGACGTGCCCTTCTGAAAGGGCATCGGCCGCGACGTGCGCAATCATTGAGCTTGGCGTCACCCCGGACTTGTTCCGGGGTCCACCCGACAATGATTTCCGGAGATTGCGGATAGGTGGATGCCGGACCAAGCCCGGCATAACGCTCGCTAAAGCGGCGCGAGCATTGTCAGCAACAGCTCCCGCCGCGTGCGATAGCCCAGCCGTTCGTAAAGCGCGTTGGCGGCGACGTTGGCCGCATAGCTGTGGAGGATAGGCGTCTCGCCACGCTCCAGAATACGCTGGGCGACGATCGTCATCAGTGCGGCGGCATAGCCCTGGCCGCGATGATCGGGGTGCGTGCAGACGCCGCTGACCTCGACATAGCCCTCGGGCTGGAGCCGCTGGCCGGCCATGGCGATAAGCGCGCCGCCCTGCTTGATCCCGATGAAGCCGCCCAGTTCATAGGTGTTGGTCTTGAATGGCCCCGGTTCGGTCAACAGCGCCAGCGCGAGCATGGTGGGGCCGTCCTCGGGCGTCAGCTCTACGAATGGCACAGGCGGAGGGACGGGGCTCGGTCGATCGAGCACCATCTGCAGGCAGGGCTTGGCGGAGAGCTGTCGATAGCTGGGCGGTGCTGGTGGCGCTTCGGCTTCGAGCATCGCGAACGGCTCGCCGCCAGCGAGGCGTGCCAGCGCCTCCAGGTTTGCCGCCCCGCTATCGGCGGTCGCCGCGAAGATACCGATGTCATGGCGAAAGCGCACGGCCGGGCCATCGGCGATCGTCAGCGCCGCTTGCCGTCCGGTTAAAGCGTTCCAAACCGGCCGATCGCGCGGATCGCCGCTCATTTCTTGAGCAGATCAGCTAATCCGGCGAGCGGGGAGGGGGCGATCGCGTCGCCTTCCTGCAGCACCCCCGCCGCGCGCAGCACGGCATCGGCATCGGGTGCGCGGGGAAAAGGATCGAGCGAGAGGGTCATCGTCTGGGCGACGGCTTCGCCGAGATCGATCGCGCCGCCGGTATAGGCCATGTCATCGAGCGCATCGCTGTCGATCTCCACGTCCTCGTCGGGCGCATCGGTCTCGGGCACGAAGCGCAGCGCGAAGGGCGCATCGATCGCCTGCGGCACGTCCGCGCCACTGGCGACGCAGGCTTGTATGACCTGTGCGACGATCCGTCCCTCGGCAGAGACGACCGCGCCGTCGCGTATCAGCGTTGCCTCGGCACTCAGCCGGTCCAGCGCCAGCAGATCGAAGCGGGCGGCGAGCGCGGCGCACTCCGCAGGGTCCGCCTCGATCGAGACCTTGCGCGGCTCGCCCAGCGTATCGAGCGCATAGGCGCGGGAAAATTCGGGCGGGGTCACGCCGGCCAATCCCCGTGCAATATCTCGCCGATCGGCGTGGCCGCCAGCGCGGCGCGAAACGCGATCAGTCCGTCGCGCAGCACCGCGACCTGCGCCGGCGGCGCGCCGGCCTCAACCCGCAGCAGATTGCGCGCCACCGCCCCATCGAGATCACCGCCCTCGGCCAGCGCCTCACGGAAAGCGCCCAACCTTCCGCCGAGCATGCTCATCAGCCGCCCGATATGTTTGCCGACAAGCAAGTCGCCGACGCCCTCCTGGCGGAGCTGGCCGTCCATATCGTCAATGAAGATTTCTGTGAGCCGCGCCGAGGGCTCGCGCGCGGCATCGCCCTCTGTTTCCAAGCGCAGCAGCACGAGGCTCAGGATCGCGCTGACCATATCGAAGCGGCCATCGATCGTATCGGGAACGCCGCCCTCGCGGTACCAGACCGGGCGGCGCGCGGTGCTGACGATCTGCCGATACAGCGGGATCATCGCTTCGCGTGCGCCATCGCGCCCGGTCAGCTTCCGCAACAATGTCTTGAGCACCACGCCTCCCTTTGCGGCCAGCCGTGCTTGCCGACGCCGCCTGCCCCGCATATTGAGGCCCGCGCGCCCCGATGCAACCGGTGGGGTTGGCAAGGTGAGAGTGGCGGGAGACCAAGCAGCGATGGCCAAGTTGATGAAGCGCAAATCGGCGGCCCTGTTGCTGTCGGTCGCCGCGCTCGGCCTGGGAGGCTGCACCCGCGTGCTGGATCACCAGGGTTATGTCCTCGATCCGGTGCTGGCCGGCGGCATCGAGCCCGGTATCGACAACCGCAATTCGGTTGAGAAGACGCTGGGCCGCCCGAGCCTGGTCAGCGAATTCGATGGCGGCCAGAATTGGTATTATTGGTCGCGCGGCACCTCGCAATTCGCGGCGGGGACGCCGAAGCCGGTGGCGCAGGCGATGCTCACGGTGCGATTCTCGCCTGCGGGGGACGTCACGGACGTGCAGCACACCAAGCGCGAGACGATCCGTTACGTGTCGCTGTTCGGCCGCACCACGCCGACGCTCGGCCGCAAGCGCAATTTCTTCTCCGAATTGTTCGGTAACATCGGCGCGGGCGGACGTGGTGCTGCGCCGACGGCGGACAAGCCCAACTAAGCCACGCCAAAGCTTGCTCTCCGGCGGCGAGTTCCCACATAGGGCGCCGTAACGAACGGTATCCAAGGGAGCGATGATTTGGCGACGCTGGGCATGAGCGCGGCCGATAAGGAAGCGATCGAGAAGTTTCGGCGCGATGTCGTCGATCCTTCGATGAACGCGCTCGTCATCCTCGATTTCTGGGCGGAATGGTGCGGGCCCTGCAAGCAGCTGACGCCGATCCTGGAAAAGGTGGCGCGCGATTATGCGGCCAAGGGCGTGGTTCTCGCCAAGATCAACGTCGATGAGGATAAGCTCATCGCGGCGCAGTTCCGCGTGCAGTCGATTCCCACTGTCTATGCGATCTTCCAGGGCCAGCCGGTCGCCGATCTGACTCCGGCGCGTACCGAGGGGCAGCTGACGCAGATGCTCGATCAGATCCTCCGCCAGCTGCCGATCCAGAGCGAGGCCGATGCGCTGGCGCAGGATATCGCGCCGCTGATCGCGATGGGCGAGGAGGCGCTGGAGGCCGGTGACGCCGAGCGCGCGATATCGATTTTTGCTCAGATCGTTGAGATGGCGCCCGAAGACCCCGTGGTGGTCGGCGGGCTCGCAAGGGCGCTGCTCGCGGCGGGGCAGACCGATGAGGCGAAGGCAATGCTCGATGCGCTGCCCGAGGATAAAGCCAAGGATCCGGCGATTCAGCGTGCGCGCGCGGCGGTGACGCTGGCGGCGGAAGCGGCCCCGGCCGAAGATCTCGATCCGCTGCGCGCGAAAGTCGCCGCCGATCCCGCCGATCAGGACGCGCGTTATGAGCTGGCGGGCGCCTTGATGGGGGCGGGTGATCGCGATGGCGCGGCCGATCTGCTGCTCGGCTCGATCGAGCTGGATCGCGACTGGAACGAGGCCGCGGCGCGCAAGCGGCTGATCACCCTGTTCGAGGCGACCGGTCTTGAAGATCCCTGGGTTTCCGCGCAACGTAGGCGGCTCTCGGCCATTCTGTTCGGATAATGATCAAGACCGGTTCCCGTCTGTCCATCTTTCCGCTGCCGGGCGCGCTGCTGCTGCCGCGCGCCTATCTGCCGCTGCACATCTTCGAGCCGCGCTATCGGGCGCTGGTCAGCGACAGCCTGGCGCGGGATCGTCGGGTCGCGATGATCCAGCCGATTCCGGGCGAGGAACGAGCGGACCGTCCCGATCTCTTCGATATCGGCTGCGTCGGCCGCATCGCCAATGTCGAGGCGCTGGAGGATGGCCGTTTCAACCTGATCCTCGAAGGCGTCTCGCGCTTTCGTGTCGTCCGCGAACTGGAGGCCGGCACCGCCTTTCGCCAGATCGAGGCCAGTTTCGACGAATTCTCCGAGGATGAAGCCGATCCTGATCCGCTGCCGAGCCCGATGCGCTCCGAGATCGAGCGTGAGGCGCGGCGGTTCGCCGATGCGCGCGGGCTGATGATCGACTGGGACGGGGTCGAGCGGCTCGACGATGAATCTCTGGTCAACGGCATGGCGCAGGCGATCCCGTTCGACGTCGTCACCAAGCAGGCCTTGCTGGAAGCGGCGGACGCTCTGGCGCGCGCCGATCTGCTGGTGGATTTCCTGCGCCTCGGCGCCGGAGACGGCAGTCAGACCCTGCAATAAGCACCCGATTTCGCGCGAAAGCGGATTAGCGTCGCTCCCGTAACAATTGCTTACGTTTTAACCCGGAATTTCGGGGTTTTTACGTATGGCGGTCCATTGTCTTAACCATCAAATGCCGCTTAACACGATGAGGGCATGACCGATGGAACAGGCGATTTTCCCGAAAGCGGCACTCGGCCCCGCGTTGCTGATGGGCACCGGAGTCTGGGCTGCTTTGATCGCCCTGATCCACGTGCTTTGATTGGAAAGGGGACATTGTGATGGAAATACTTCGCAAGATCCGCTGCTGGCTGGGGCATCATCACCGGTCGCGTTTTCACGTCCGGATGGGCAGCGATCGCCAGTGGCGCTCCAAATGCGATGGCTGCGGCGTGCGCATGCAGTGGGTAGCGGCCAGCGACCAGTGGATGACGATCGCCGATCATCGTGCCATCCCCCGCGATCAGCGGATCACCGCCTAAACCGGCTGACCGCCGAGCAGCTTGGGGAGTTGCCCCGATTCCCCACGCGCTTCGGCCATGAAGGCGCGCTTCAGCGGCGGTAGCCGATCGACCAACCCCAATCCGAAGCGGCGTATCGCGCGCGGCGCTTTACCCCGCAGCCCGAACAGACGGGTAAGACTGTCCGTGGCGGCGGCGACCATCAATGTATCGAGCGCGCGCCAGCGTTGATAGCGATCGAGCAATTGGGCGTCGCCGAGATCGAGTCCAAGCCGGGCACCCTCCACCAGCACTTCGGCCAAAGCGGCGACATCGCGGAATCCCAAGTTGAGACCCTGGCCCGCGATAGGGTGGATACCATGCCCGGCATCGCCGACCAGCGCCAGCCGCTCAGCAGTGATCTTCGTGGTATGGTGGAAACCCAGCGGATAGGCCGCACGCGGCGAGGCGGCGCGGAGAGCCCCCAACATTCCGCCCATGCGTTTCTCCGCTTCGGCCAGGAAAGCGCGATCGGGCAGATCGAGCATCGCCGCCTTGTCCCGCGCCGCCACCGTCCAGACGATCGCCGAGCGATGTCCCTCGGCGTCGTCCAGCATCGGCAGCAGCGCGAATGGGCCGCTGGGATAGAAGATCTCGTAAGCGATATTGCCGTGCGGCGCTTCGTGGCCGAGCGTGGCGATGATTGCGGCGTGATCGTAGCTCCAGCGCGCGACGGTAATTCCCGCCGCCTCGCGCGTCGGGGAATGGCGCCCCTCGGCGGCGATCAGCAGCGCGGCGGAGACGGTGCGCCCGTCGGCAAGCGTAACGCGCACCTCGTGATCGTTGCGTTCGGTCTTCACCGGCGTTGTCGGCATCAGCAAAGTGACGCTGGCCGCCTCCGCTGCCGCGAAGTGAAGCGTCTGCCGTAGCACGCGATTCTCGAACATCAGGCCGAGCGGGCCCTCGCTTGCGTCGGCATCGAAATCGAGCATGTTGGGCGCGAGCCCATCGCTGACGCGGATCGTGTTGATCGGGCAGCCCTTGCCGTCCAGCCGCTTGGCCACGCCGATCGCCTCCAGCATCGCCCAGGAAGCGCTGGCCACTGCGGAGGCACGGCCGTCGAACCCCGCCGCCTGTACCGTGGCCGGATCGGCCGGATCGATCACGATGCTGGTAAGGCCGTGGGCATCCAGCGCGAGCGCGAGCGTCAGGCCGACCAGGCCCCCGCCGAGAATGATGACATCGGAGCGTTCCATCATTCCTCTAAAGACCTACCGCAAGCGATTGACCAGCCCCTTCGCAAACCCAGGCGGGAGCACTATCTTATCCTTATGTTGGGAATTTTCGCGCGAGTATGCCGTCACGTCGTCTGACTCTAACCCATGTGGATTTCCGCAGCGCAATAACGAGGTCGGCTCGCTAAATGCCACCCCAATGTTCGGAATATTTTCCGGTGTTAGTGATCTAAATACTGCATTTCGCTCACTTTTCTCTTTTTCGGTTGATCATGCAAATGCTTAAAAATCTGCCTCAAGTAGATGAGGATCTCAACGAGCGAGAAACGCTTCTGGCGATGCTCGCAGAAGCGCGCACCTTAGTTCAAAGGCTGGAGACCGCGCTTTGGCGGCTCAACGATCCGGATGACCGGGATGCCAACCCGGTTCTTTACTGGCGAAGGAAACGCCGGATCAGTCAATCCGAACTTGCCAGGATGGTAGGCGTGACGGCCGCTGCGATCTGCCGGATAGAACATGCCGCGCATGTCGCGGCCCGCCCGGAGACCCTGAAGGGCATCAGTGCTGCGCTGAACGTACCTGTGGAGTGGTTGACCGTGGCGCGACCCATACGCTCTGATCGCTAGCGCGCACGGCAGAGATGGTGGGATAGCGACAGACTGTAAGACGGGCCGTCCGCTGTTGCTCCCATTGGCGGCTTGCCCAGGTCTTCAATGATCGCAGGCGGCGAATTGACCGAGCAGCCAGGATGCGGCGGGGCCGGGAGGGCTGTCGTGCCGCCAGATGCCGGAAAACCGATAGGTCTGGCCGGGATGATCGGGCATCTTGAGCAATTTCAGCGTGCCCGCGACGAGATCGGGCGCGATCATCGGCAGCGGCATGTTGCCCCAGCCGATGCCCTCGCGGAGCAGCGCATGCTTGGAACCGAGATCGGCGAGCCGCCAGGTGCGCGGGCTCAGCACCGAGAAATCGCGCCCCTCGGTCAGCGGCGAACGATCGGTGAGGACGAGCTGGATATGATCGCGCGCCGCCCCCGGCAGCAATGGTTCGGCCAGCGCCAGCGGGTGATCGGGCGCCGCGACGGGCACCATCTCCACCGATCCCAGCGCGCGCGTATCGAGCTCCACCGCTTCGGATGCCAGCGGGCCGCTGACGCCGATCGCGGCGCGGCGATCGATCACCAGCGCGTTGACCGCGCCCAGCGCCTCAACATGCAGGCGCAGCGTCACCGTCGGGTATTCGGCGGCAAAGGCGCGCAGCACGCGGCCCAGCCATTCGCCGGGGAGCAGGACATCGACCGCGAGAGTGATCTGCGCCTCCAGCCCCTGGCTCAGGCCCTTCACCTTGGCCCGGAGCGTTTCGATCCCGCGTGATACGCTGCGCGCCTCGATCAGTACGGCCTGTCCGGCCTGCGTCAGCACCGGCCTTCGCGTGCCCTCGCGATCGAACAGGGTGAGGCCGAGCTGGGCCTCGAGATTGGCGATGCCGTAGCTGATCACCGAAACGGCGCGGTTGAGCCTCCGGCCCGCGGCGGCGAAGCTGCCCGTCTCGACCACCGCGAGGAAGACGCGAAGCTGATCCAGGGTAGGGGTGCCGGGCTCGGACATTTCAATTCTCTGGAATGATCGGGCCGATTTTATCCCACTTCCGCGCAATGTCGAGCATGGCCATATCGGCGGCACAACAAAGGCTCAGGACACTATCGCCATGGCAACGCTCGCCCAACCGACACTCTCCCGCAGCGAATGGCATGCGGTTTCGATCGCGCTCAATGATGCGGCAGCGTCGGGCTGCAGCGGGGCGGGGCAGGGGCTGCTCGGGCGGCTCTATACCGCCGTTACCGGCAACCAGCCTCCACGTCCGTTGGCGGACGCGCGGCTGGAGATGGTGCGGCGTTTCGTCTGCGCCACCCGGCGGCACAATCCGGCCGCCAACGATCTGGTGCCCGCGCTCGAAGCGCAAGGCTTCAGCCGCGCGCAGCTCGATGCGATCGCGCTTCTCGCCGCCTGACAATTTAAGGAATTCAAGATGATCGACGTTCGTCCGTTCGGAAGCCTGGGTGGCGAAAACCACGGCTGGCTCGATGCCAAGCATCACTTCTCTTTCTCCAACTATCATGATCCGGCCCGCAGCGGCTGGGGCAATCTGCGCGTCTGGAACGATGACGTGATCGCGCCTGGCACCGGCTTTCCGCCGCACCCGCACCGCGACATGGAGATCATCACCTACGTCCGCACCGGCGCGATTAGCCACAAGGATAGCCTTGGCAACGAGGGCCGGACCGCGGCGGGCGATGTGCAGGTGATGTCGGCCGGCACCGGCATCCGTCACGCGGAATATAATGCCGAGGATGTGCCAACGACGCTCTTCCAGATCTGGATCACGCCGACACGCACCGGCGAACAACCGAACTGGGGGCAGCGGCCCTTTCCGCGGGGCGATCGCGCGGGCAGATTCGTGGTGCTCGCGAGCGGCTTCGCCAACGACAACGACGCGCTGGCTATCCGCACCAATGCGCGCGTTCTCGGCGCGACGATCAAAGCCGGGGACACGATCGAATATCCGCTGGGGGAAGAGCGCAGGGCCTATCTTGTGCCGGCGACCGGCGCGGTGGAGATCGAAGGGCAGCGGATCAACGCCCGGGACGGCGCCGCGATAAGCGCTGTCGCAACCGTGCGCGTGACCGCGCTGGAAGACAGCGAGCTAGTGATGGTCGACGCTGCCTGAGCAGCAAGCCGCAGGGAATCGGCCGGGGTAAAGACCGATTCCCTGCAAGCGTTTCCTCGGCGCCCGTTAACCACCTTCTTTGGTGTGTCTCATCCCGCACTTTTGCTGCAGCTCAAGCGTCATCCGACTTTTTCGGCCAAACGCAGCGCAAAACCGCTTCGCCGCAGCGCAGCAAATAATAATCCATGAATGGCGAAAAAGCGGGTTTCTTTCGCAGCGCAGCAGTGTTACTAGAAAATTAACCGGGGGTAGCCGGGGCGTTTCGGGGGGTAAATCGATGGCGAGCGTGGCGTGGTATAGCGCCCCTGCTGAAGGGTCGCGTGCAAGTGCCGGCAAATCATTTGGTCATTGGGACGGCCTTACGGTTCGAGTAATTGATGTGATCGGTAGCTTGGGGCTGCTGGTCTTCCTTGCGCCGCTGATGATCATCGTCGCCGCGCTGGTGTTTCTGACCAATCCCGGCCCGGTAATCTTCGGTCACCGTCGGATCGGCCGGCATGGCCAAAGTTTCAAATGCCTCAAGTTTCGCAGCATGGTGGTTGATGCCGAGTCGCGGTTGGAGCATCTGCTCGCCAGCGATGCGGAAGCGCGTCTGGAATGGGAGCGCGATCACAAGCTGCGCAATGATCCGCGAATCACGTCGATCGGCAGCTTCCTGCGCCGCACCAGCCTCGATGAGCTGCCGCAGCTTTTCAACGTTTTGATCGGCGAGATGAGCCTGGTCGGGCCGCGCCCGATCGTCGAGGCGGAAGTGCAGCGGTATGGCCGCTACTTCGGATATTATAAGCAGGTTCGCCCCGGTATCACGGGCATGTGGCAGGTCGGTGGCCGCAATAACACTACCTACCGCCGCCGTGTCGCGCTGGATGTCCTTTATGCGCGGACGAGTTCGGTAGGGCTCTATTGCAAGATCCTGCTGGCGACGGTGCCGAGCGTATTGGCAGCACGCGGCTCTTATTGAGCGGGACGCGCGGGCTTAAAGCCAGGCGTGACCCATTAGGGCTGCCGCAAGCCATAACAAGCTGGCCATAGGGATCGAAAAGAGCAGGGCACGGAGCGAAAACTGGTCTGCAGCAACCCGTACCCCGTTCGTGCGGCGGTCAGCGCGAATATCGCGCCAGTACGGAATTTCTGCGTTGCGTGTATCAGACGCAGTATCAATGTCCGCAAGCCTCACAGCCCACCTCTTCTGAGCTATTGATTAATTCCTATGTAATGGAAGCAGCGGGCTTTTGTTCCATATGGTTCACCGTCGAGAAGCCGCTGGATATCTGCAAGGCCGATACCTGTATTCGCCGAATCGGCACGATCTATCCTTGCCGCGCACAATAGTTAATCCGCCGGACCGTCGGCATTTTCGACATTGGGGCAGAAAAACGGGGAAAAAGAGCGATTATCCTAGCCAAAACTTATTGTGCACCTGCAACGCGGCTGTTGACTCGGTCCGTAACATTCTTTAACAAGGTTAGTAATACGTTAATTCCGCCGGGGTGGTTGGCGGTTTGGGTTCTTTAGGGGGGTTCTGTATATGAAGCGGCTTCTTGCTATGCTCGCCACCGGTGTGTCTGTCGCTGTCGCGACGCCATCGTTTGCGGCGACGACCGTCACTGTTCCGGTCACTTTCAACCTCGCCACTGCGTCGGTTAACACCAACGGCAACACGACGATCTCGCAAACGAAGTCGATTTCTTCGAAGGTTATCGGCGCGGGCGATGTGGTCGATATCCAGGTCAGTTTTGCGGCTGGGCAGTCGATCACGCTGAACGGCAAGATCGATTTGCACGCTTATCTGCAGGCGGCACTTGGCCAGGCGCAAGCTTATGCCGATGAAAGCCATGCAACGATCAAGTTGCTTAACGGCGCAACGACGGTATTCAGCAGCGCAATCCCCGACGGTGATAGCGGCGCGCAGAATGCGGTTGGCGACGATTTGGGTCTCGCCAATGGCATCACCTATAACCCGGCAGACTCGGTGACGTTCACGGGTATGGACCTCACATTCACGGTCGACGGTTTCTCTGATGATAACGGTGATCCGGTGGCTGCTGCGAACAATCGTAGCTACAATCTGGCGGGCTTCTCGGTTAGCGCGGCTAACGCGACGATCAGCGGCGTTCCTGAACCGACGACTTGGGGCATGATGGTACTCGGCTTCGGCGCTCTCGGCATCGCGATGCGCCGCCAGCCCCGCGCGCGGGTCAATTTCACCGCATAATTCCAGTCTCGATCAAGGAAGGGCGCTCGAAAGAGCGTCCTTTTTTGTGCGTCGCAATCATCGGCCTTTCCTTGTGCAATGCAGCATTGAGAGCGCGTCGATGCTCTGCGTCCTTCGCGGTAAATCGGTATCGGCGGCTGTCCTGCTTATTGCCCACTAATTGGGACAGGATCGAAGGCGTTGGCGCCAAAGCGCAACGCCAGGGTCGCCGTCACAATGGTCTCATTGTACCGGTAGTTTTGCTGAGCCGAATCCCGCTTGGACCGTTCGGCATGGAAGCTTAGCGAATAGCGGCCTGCCGGGCTGTAGGTCAGATCCGCCTCCGCCGTCCCGATCCGTTCTTTGTGCGCCGGGGCCAGCTGGTTAAACAGCGGACCCACCAGAAAATTGCGCCACGCTTGCTTATAGTCGGCGCTTATGGAGAGCGAACTGGTGACCTGCGTGAGACCGCCTATCTTGAGGGTGCTGGCGCGCACGCCGTTGGAGAGAATGGCGCTTGTCGTCTGAAAACTTCGGTTGGCCACGATACTGAATTGAAGCGTATCGCGCGGCGACCATTGCGCGGTCGCGGCGCCTATGACGCCCGAGAAATTCTGGTTCAAACCGGACTTGTCCGTATGCCGGGCGATGCCGAGCCGCCCCTCAAACTGCAGCAATATCGATGGCTGGTAGAGCAGATGCCCCTCGATCGATCGCTCGTCATAGGATGACCGGTAGCCGATCGGCGCGCCATTCAAGACGAACGCCTGGGACTCAAGGCCCCTTGAGCGCGTGAGATGCGCCTCGATCGCTGCGATATTGCCCGCCGGCGAGTAATAGCCAAACCCGACTCGGACACCGTACCGCTGATAATCATTTACCGCGACGAGCGGGTCCGTATTGGTGCTACGCGAAAAATCGCCGCCGGCGATCAGACGAAAATCTCCCAGTATCGCGCGCGTCGCGCTGCCGGAAACGGTCGATAAGGTCTGGATCGATCGCGCCGTGCTGCGGACGTCTTGATAGGAGGTCAGCCTGCGAACGCTTCCGGCATCGACCGTTATCGAGCTTATGGCTTGTTGATGTTTGAGCGACAGACCGAAGTCATACCCCAGATTGTTCAGATCCTTGTTGCGCGCGAAAATGGTGCGTTGGGCTGCCGCATGCCCTTGAATCCGCAGGTTGTTGCGGCTCAGATCGAGCAGCAAAATAGCTTCCGCCGTTAGACTGCGGTCCGACGAGTTCTTGCCGAACTGAGCCTTGAGGTCCGCGGGCAGGCGGTAGACGTTCGAGTCGGTCGCGCCCTGCACGCTCGCGAGCGCGGACAGGTCGGCGGCCGCCGCCGGAAAAGCGCCGACGGTGACCGTCAGCAGCGCTATGGATGTCGTATTCCCCCGCATGATCTGCATGCCTAATGCCAAGCGGGGATTAGGGTCCAGCGCGCAACGCAGAATTAAGCTTTTGCATTGCAGCAGCCGTTTGACTCGATCGTTAAATTCCGTTACCTAAAATCGGACCGCATTCGCTGCCGGGGCTGGTTTGGGCGGAGTGCGACAAAGTTTTTGGGGGGTAGATTATGAAGCTGCGGAATTTCTGCTTCGTATTGGCGGCATCTGCTGGCATTGCGATGGCTCCGGCGATGGCCGAACCGATCAATCTCGGAAACATCTATGACACGGGCGTGACCTCCCAGATGGGTTGGACGTCCAATGATACGCTTTCCGCGACCTACAACTTCACGCTCACCGCGCCGACCAGCACGCTCAGCTACACGCTGCACGATGTGACGGTTCAGGGTCTCAGCATGAAGTTTTATGACTCGAACAACACGCTGGTCAAGAACGTCCGGGTCGCCAACAGCGGCCAGGATCGCGGCGCTGACTTGGATTTGACCGGCGGTTTGTACAAGATCACGCTGGTAGGCACCAGCATCTCCAATTTTGGTCAGCCTGGCGGTGGGTACCAGCTTTCGCTGCGTTCGAATGTCGCGGCTCCGGTACCTGGCCCTGCGGGTGCGCTCGTCGCCGTCGCGGGTGCGGGCGTGGTCGCTTTCCGCAAGCGCCGGGCTCGCAAGCTCGCAGACGCCTAAGTCCCAGAATTCGGCAAATCAGGCCGTCCCGGTCATCGGGGCGGCCTTTTTTGGTTTGGGGTGATTTTGCCTTGAATATTGAGTATCCAGCCAAGCGAGCCCTTGCCCGCGTTAAGCTTTAGCTCATCGTGATCATGGTACAAAAGCCGGATATGCGGGATGGTATTTTGCAGCGGACTTTGCGGCCGTGTCTCCTTCTGGTCCCGTTACTGATCGGCGGATCGCTCGCTCTTTCGGGGTGTCAGAAGAAAGCTCAGGACGAGCAGCTTGTCGCTGCGGGCAAGAGCTTCGAAGTCACGGTGCCCGAGCTCGATCAATTGCTGCGCCAGTCGCCGGCCGTAAGTAGAGAGGAGGTCGTGCCCGCGCGACAGAAGCTCCTCGATGTGCTGATCAATCAGAAGCTGTTCGCCGATGCGGCGATCGAACAGAAACTGGATCGGGACGCTGATACGATGCAGGAGCTGGAGGCTGAGCGCCGTCGCGTCCTCGCCTCCGCTTATGTGACGCATCTCTTCACCAGCCTTGCCAAGCCAACCTCGCGCGAGGTGCAGGCTTATTATGACGCGCATCCCAAGACCTTCGGACAACGCAAGGTCTTCACCATCAATCAAGTCTCGATCTCCGGCGAGAACCTGCCGCTCAGGGAGTTCCAGGCGGCGCTCGAGGCCGGCGGGATGGCGGGCCTCGATGCTCGGCTGGCGCAGGAAGGGATCGAGGCTCCCCAGACCAACGTGGTGATCCCGACCGACGTGCTGCCCCCGCAAACCGCGGAAGAGATGGAAAAGCTGCACGTCGGGGCGCCCGTCATCTTCAATACAGGCGGCGCCATCCATCTCGGTGTGATCGGCGCGATCCAGGACGGTAGCGTTTCGCTTGACACGGCCCGGCCGGTGATCGAGCAGCGGATCACCGAAGAGCGCCGTGACGGGGTTATCAAGGCGCAGGCCGATCGTCTGCGTGCCGATCGCGAGGTCAAGATCAGCGCGGGTCTGTTGAAGGGAGCGAAGCAGGCGCAATGAGCGAGCCCCGCATCCAGCGCCTTTCCCGTCGGCTCTTGCTGGCCATGCTCGCGTCGATCTGGGCCGCGATGGCCGGGCCCGCGATCGCGCAGAGCAGCGAATATCGCATCGGGCCGGGGGATGTGCTTAAGGTGTCCGTTTATCGGCAGGCGGATCTGGAGACGATTGTCGCCGTTGCCGGCGACGGCACCATTCCGATCGGTACGCTCGGCAAGGTGCCGGTCGCCGATCTTACGCCCGGCGAAGTCGGCCAACGAATTGCAGAGCGCCTCAAGAGCGCCGGTATCCTTATCGATCCGACCGTGACCGTTCTGGTCACCGAATATCACAGCCAGACCGTCGCCGTGCTCGGTGCCGTGGCGCGTCCGGGCGAATATCCGATCGATCGGCGCGGCATCACCATATCGGAAATGCTGGCGCGCGCCGGCGCCAATTTTGCGAGCGGCGGCATCCTGATCGCGGTGAAGCCGCGCGCGGGAGGCGAGTCCGAAAACCTTCACGCCGCCGATCTCTTCGCGGGCGGCCGCGATCGGCCGGTGCGCAACGGCGATACGATCTTCGTGCAGACGCCTGCCCTGGTGTTCGTGCGGGGTGAGGTGCAGCATCCCGGCGCCTTTCCGATCGAGCCGGGCATGACCGTCGATCAGGCGATCGCCGTGGCGGGCGGCCTTACCCAGCGCGGCTCGGCATCGGGAGTTCGCGTCACGCATGTGGACGTGGCGGGTAAGGCCGGCACGCCGCAGCGCATCAAGCTTCGCGATACGGTGGCGCCGAACGATACGCTGGTCGTCGGCGCGCGGCTCTTCTAGGGGCGGCGGCAGATGACTTTCGCACAGCTGATCCGTCTGCTGCTCTCTCGCTGGAAGACCCTGATGATAGGGGGCTTCATCGGCGCGGTGCTGATGATCACCTGGTCCTTGCTTACCGCGCCGATGTATCGTGCGACCGCACAGGTGATCGTCGACGTGCGTCCGCCCGAAACGCTTTCGCAGCAAACGCCGATCGATCAGCTCTCGCCCGATTACCTTGCCACGCAGATGGATATTCTGCTGAGCGTGCGCATCGCGCGGATCGTCGTCCAGCGTCTGCAGCTCGCCAGCAACAGCGCGCTGCTGCAGAATATGGGTTGGGACGGCCAGGGCTCTGTCGAGGATTTCATCGTCAGCCGGCTGCAGAAGAACCTGAAGGTTCAGGCCGCGAGCCTGGCATCGCGGGTTATCGAGGTGAATTACGCTTCGAATTCCGCGTCCTTTTCGGCGGGCGTCGCCAATGCCTTCGCGCAGGCTTATGTCGATACTGTCCTCGATCTCCAGTCGCAGCCCGCGCGGGACAGCGCGGCCTGGTATCAGCGCCGTGCGCGCGAGGTTCAGCGCGAACTGGCCGCGGCGCAGAGCCGGCTGACGATCCGCCAGCGCGAGTTGGGCGTGGCGACCGACCTCAATCAGCCGAACAGTTCCGACGACACGCGGCTGCAGGCACTTTCCGCGCAACTGGCTGCGGTGCAGGCGCAGGATGCGATGACCAACGGCAAGGGCAACGATCTGCCCGGCGTCCTCGCCAACCCCGTCGTGCAGCAGCTGCAGTCCGACATCGCCAAGCTGGAGGGACAGCGCCGTCAGCTTGCGCAGACGGCGGGGCCGAACAATCCCGATTACCGGCAGGTGGTGGGCCAGCTCGCCGCGCTCCGGGGTCAGCTTGCCACCCAGCAGGCACAGGTCCAGCAAGGCAGCCGAGTTGCCGCCGGCCAAACCACGTCCAGCGTCTCGCGATTGACCGAGGCGGTCGCCGCCGAAAAAGCGCGGGTGATCGATTCCAAGGCCCGGCGGGATGAGGTCGCGGTGCTGGCGCAGGACGTACGCAATCTGCAGACGATGTATGATCAGATGGCGGCGCGGAGGTCACAGCTCGATCTGCTCGGTGATTCGACCCAGAGCAACGTCACCATATTGACGCCCGCCGTCCCGCCTGAGCTGCCCTATTGGCCGCGTAAATCGCTGATGGCTATCGCGGGCATCTTTCTGGGCGGCATGGTCGCGGCGGGTATTACGATATTCCGTGAACTGGCCGACCAGCGGCTGCGCGGGCATCTCGATTACGAAACCTGGCTCGGTATTCCCGATCTCGGCACGCTCCGCATCGGGCCACCGGCACCGCGCCGCCTTACCGGACGTGTTGCCAGTCGGGTGGTCGGGCTGCTGCCCTTCCGCGGTAAGGGGGCGGCGAGCGGATGACCGGCAGCTCGCTTGCCAATTCCCGTTCGTCCGCAGTGCCGACGACGCAGCGCCCGCGCATTGGTGAACTGCTGATCAGCCAGGGCTTGCTGACACTCGAGCAGGCCGGGCTCGCCGCCCAACGCAGTATTGAGCAGGGCCTGCGTTTCGGCGAGGCGGCTGTGTCGCTCGGCTTCGTCGCGCAGTCGGACGTCGAATCGGCGCTGGCGATGCAGGTCGAGACCCTGACGATCGCCGCACCGGCGACGATCGCGCCTGAAATCTTTGCCTTCCACGATCCCGAATCGGACAAAGCGGAAGATATGCGCGCGCTGCGCAATGCGCTGACCTTGCGCTGGTTTCAGCATGATGAGGGTGCGCGGACGCTGGCGGTGATCAGTCCCGCGCGGGGCGACGGCCGCTCGCTCGTCGCGGCCAATCTGGCGGTGAGCTTCGCCCAGGTCGGTGTGCGGACGCTGCTGATCGACGCCGATATGCGCCATCCGCGCCAGCATCTGCTGTTCGGGCTCGATAACCGGCAGGGCCTCTCCGGCTACCTCAACGATAAGAGCGAGGATGCCGCCCATTATTACATCCCGGAGCTGGAATCGCTGACGATCATTCCGGTCGGCAAGCTTCCGCCGAGCCCGCAGGAATTGCTGCTGCGGCCGACGCTGGCATCCCTGGTCGAGGCGGTATCGCTCAACTTCGAAGTGGTGCTGATCGATACGCCCGCGGCTTCGGTCGGCAGCGATTATCAGATCGTTGCTTCGGCGGCGCGCGGCGTGCTGATGGTCGGCACCCGGCTGCAGACGCGGACGCGCGCGGTCTCGCATATGCTCGATACCTGTCAGGATATCGGGGTGAAGACGGTGGGCGGCGTATTGGTGGAAGCCGCCAGCGCATGATCGCGGCCGGCGGGGGGGATCTCCGGCGGGAGAAGGATTGGTTGCCGCTCGCCTTGCTTGGCGCGGGGCTCGCGCTGCTGCTGACCCCGTTTGCGATCGATATGTTCGAGCAATTCTGGGCGGCCGGGAAGAATGGCCAGGCGCCGGTGGTGCTGATCGCTGCGGGCTATGCCTATTGGATCAACCGTGATCTCTTCGCGCACCCCGGTTCGCGGCGGGATCGGCGGCTGGGGTATGCGGCGATCGTTCTCGCCTGGATCAGCTTCGTGCTCGGCCGCGCGGGCGCTTTCTATCAGCTCGAAGGGCTGGCGGTGCCGCTAATCGCGCTGGGCCTCACGCTGGTGCTGGGCGGAGCGGCCGCGCTGCGACGGATGGCGCTGATCAACATCCTGCTGCTTGCAGTGGTGCCGCTGCCCGGATCGCTGGCCGATGCCGTGCTGGTGCCGCTCAAGGAATTCATCACGCGCGGCGTGGTCGAGCTGTTGGCGCGGCTGGGCTATCCGGTGGCGGTCAACGGCGTGGTGATTTCGATCGGCTTCGTCGAGTTGCAGATCGCCGATGCCTGTTCGGGCTTGTGGTCGATGGTGTCGCTGGTCGCGATCGGGCTGCTCTACCTGTTCTTCTTGCCCTGTTCGACGCGGCGCGCGAGCCTGCTGTTCCTGCTGGCGGTCGTGCCGTTGGCGCTGTTCACCAACTTCATCCGCGTCCTATCGCTGGTGCTGATTGCCTATCACGGGGGCACGGCGCGCGAGGCGCAGGTGCATGATGCGGCGGCCTATCTGGAAGTCGCGCTCTCCTTATTGTTGTTCGCGCTGGCGCACGCGGCGATCGAGCGTCTGGCCGGGCGCCGACATGCCTGAGCGCGCCTGGCGCAGCCTCGGGGGTCTGTTCCTGGCCGGCTGCGCGCTGGCGTTGCTGCTTTCGATCCTGGTGCTGAGCCGGGCGCGGCACGTACCGCCTGGCACGGTCCCGATCGAAAGCCTGTTGCCCGCGCGCTTCGGCGGCTGGGCCGAAGTGCCGACCCGTTTCGACGTGGTCGATCCCACCCTGACCGACAGCGACACCGATACGCACGCCCTCTACGACAAGGTGGTGACGCGCAGCTACCGCCGCGCCGATGGTTCGCAGGTAACGCTGACGCTCGCTTATCGGCGGCTGCAGCAGCAGGAGAGCAAGATCCATCGGCCGGAGCTTTGCTATTTCGCGCAGGGCTACGCGCTGGAGGACAAGCACAGCGCCACCGTGCCGACGCCCGTGGCGATGATGCCCGCGATCACTTTCCAGGCGGCCGCCGACGATCGGGACGAGACCGTGCTGTATTGGATCCGCATCGGCGACACGGTGAGCACGTCGGCGTGGCGGACGCGCGAGCGATTGTTCCAGCTCAGCCTTGCCAACATCGTGCCCGATGGCATTCTCGTCCGCGCGTCCGTGGTCGGCGATGGGACTGTATCGCCCGGGGAACTGGCGGATCGGCGCAAGCTGTTGGCGGAATTTCTGGGGGATGCGGTTCAGGCGCTGAGGCCCGATCAACGCTGGATGCTGATTGGTGGCCCGGCAGCGATCGAAGCGGCACAGAAGGGAGTTTGAGATGCGTATTGTCCTGACCAAAATCGTGAGCTTGCTCGCGGCCGGGCTGCTGGCGTCAATCCTGGGACTCGCCCCTGCGATAGCGGCATCGCATCTTTCGCTGCGCATCGCGGGGCCGGAGGAAGTGGTGCTGCCCGCCGGCGTGGCCTGCCAGGCTTTCCGCGATGCCGGCGGCACGCTCGACCTTCCCGATCAGCCGATGCGCGCGATCCGCAACCGCGCTGGCGAGATCCGGGTCTTCGCGTCCGCCTACGCCAATCTGCCCTTCAAATCGGCCAATCTCAGCACCATCCAGCATGATGGCTGCCGCCCGATGATGCAGTCGCCGCTCGATCCCGATCCCGCCCGTTATGCGGGCCGCAACTGGATCGTTGCGCCCTATCCGATGCCCAACGGCACGATCTATGCGCTGGTGCATGAAGAATATTGGGGCGGCACCGTCGATCCGCTGTGCAAGCAGCGGCTCAACGGCTCGGCGCCCTGGTCGGGCCCCTGCGTCTACCTCAACATCGTTGCGGCGCGATCGATTGACGGCGGTAAGAGTTTCCTGCCGCTGGCCGGCGATGCCCAGATCGTCGCCGCGCGGCCTGAGCGTTTCACCTCGACGATGAACCGCGCCGGCTACCGCGATCCATCGAACATCGTCTTCAATCCCCGGGACAAATATTATTATTTCATCCTGTTCGCCGATCGCGGCGGCCCGCAGGAATTGGGGAGCTGCATTTTGCGGACGCGGGCGCCGGGGATCGAGCCGTGGCTCGCCTGGGATGGTCAGGGCTTCAACGCTCGGCTGGCGGGGCCGTATCGGGGCGGAACGCCGCGCACCTGCATGCCGATCACCATCCTGTCGCTCAAGGCGTTGCTGTGGGATCCCAAGAGCGGCCAGATCGTCGGCTCGGGCATGGACATGCGCGCCGGCGGCTTCTTCTACATGACCTCCACCGATCTCGTGCACTGGAGCCCATCGACTCTTCTGCAGAAAGCGGTGGCGAGCAATCATTGGGTGCCCGGTGGACCGCCGCCGATTGCCTACCCCTCAATGCTCGATCCGACGAGCAGCAGCCCCGCCTTCGATACGATCGGCGATCATCCCTATATCTATTACGTCAAATTCCAGACGACCCTGATGGGCAAGATCGCGGGGCGCCAGCGGGATATCGTGCGCGTGCCGCTGGCTATTCAGCGCAACTGATCCGCTAAGAGCCATCGGCGGAAGGCGCGCGGAACTTCGCGCGGCGAGCGGCGGCGAGCGTCTGCCGATCCTGCCGCGCCAGCTCGCGGGCCGATAGGCGGGGGACGCGGATGTAGCGCCGCTTCAGCCACGGCGTCGCGTCCTCGGCGATCTTGAGGAACAGCGCCGCGCCGAGCGAGGTGAAGAAGGACGGGCGCGTGAGGAAGGGGAAGGAGAACCACAGCACGATCGTCCCCGCGCAATAGGGATACAGCGCCAGCCCGAAGACACGGCCGTGCTTGAAGCTGTTCCAGGCCAGGCCGGCGTAGATGCCGAGCAGGAAGGCGAAGGGAAACACGCCGTTGCCGAGATCGGATCGGTAATAGCCGAACACCGTATCCCAGATCATCGCCGAATTGAGCCCGGCATTGCCCACCGCGACGAACTCCGAAAGAAACCAGTTCGGCGCCGGCGGCAGCCCGAACAGCGCCTCGGTATCGATGAAATTATGGACGATCGGCATGTAGTGCAGAAAGGCCACCGCATAGATGCCCGACCCGTGCGACGACAGGACGAGTCTCCCGTCCAGCATCGCCGCCAGCCGATTGAACGATGCCGGCCCGTACCCCATCAGCTGATACAGCGAGGCTGCGGCCGAGGTTTTGCCGCGGAACGCGCTGAACGCACCGAAAACGATGATACCGCCGACGCCGCCGATGATCAGCTTGCCCATGCTTGCCAAGGTCGATTGCGCATTCTTGGAGGTGCGCAGCCAGATGACGAGCAGACCGAGCAGCAGCGGGATCGCCTCGTAGCGCGCCGCCTTCAGCACCGCCCCCATCACGGACATCAGGACTGCGACGATCAACAGCGATCGCGCATAGAAGCGGTGGACGTCGCTAAGTTCGTGCCGCCGCGACAGGAAGCGGAATTGCGCCCAGCAGATGATCACGATCAGCAACGGCTGCGCCTGATTAAGGCCGCCCTCGGTATCCACCGCCTTCTTCACCGCAGCGCCCTGGCCCGAGAAGACCAGGTGGAGCAGCGAAGGCGAATTGCGAATGGTGATCGCCAGCGAAAGCGCCTGCAGCGCAACGGCGATGCCCAGCGCGATCGACAGGATGGTCCACAGATCGTCGATCCGGATTTCCTCCTGCCGGGCGGGCAGCCCGCGGTTGGCAAAGAAGCCGACGGTCAGCACGCCGGAAATGTGGCAGCCGATGCAGGACAGATAGAAGATCACCAATGGCCCGTTATGGTACATCAGGTTCGGTTCGCGCAGGATCAGGCTGTAGAGTTGGCTTGGGAAAAAGACCGAGAGCAACAGCGGGATGATCGCGATCAGCGCGAAGGCGTTGGGCGAGACGAGGACGTAGGTCGGCGTCTTCTGCAGCAGCTCCTTGGTGCGCTCCCGGATGCGCAGCGAGCTGCGGGATCGCCGAACGGGGCGATCAACGCGCACCAGTTGCCGAGGCGCGCGGACGCTCTTCACGCCGCCAGCAACGCCTCAACCCGCGCCTCGAACGAATCCACCACCGCATCCGTCTGATAATGCGCCCCCCGTGCCAGCGCGGCGGCGCTGAAGCGGCGATATTCGTCCGCCGGCATGGTGCGGAAGCGGTCCAATGCGCGGGCGAGCGCGGTGGTATCCTGCGCCGGATAGATCAGGCCGGTGACGCCATCCTCCAGCACCTCGGGAATGCCGCCGGTGTCCGCGGCGATAGCGGGCAGGGCGAAGCCATAGCCTTCGTAGATCACGCGCGGCAGCGGCTCATTATACGTCGATGGGCAGATCAGCACGTCGATCGCGCCATAAAGGTCCTCGGGCTTCATCCAGCCGCGGAAGTGGATGCGCGCATCGCCGCCATAGCGTTCGGTAAGCGCCCTGGTCAGCCCCTCCTCGCCCGCGCCGGCGATATCGAGCCGCCACGGGCGGCCTTCCGGCGCGAGCAGGATGGTGGCTTCGAGCAATTTGTCGATGCCCTTGGTGGGGGAGATGCGGCCGATGAAGCCGAACACGATCTCGTCCCTCAGCGTTCGGGGTTCGGGCACCAGCGGGCGCTCGTTGATGTTGAGCTGCACCTGCACCGGCTGATTGGGGCCGATCGCGCCATACTGGACGTGCGTATCGGCGACATAGCCACTGTTGGCGAGGAAGAGATCGACATCGCCCGCATCGCGCCGCCGCGCGGTGGCGGAGAGCCGGCACGACGCGCAGAGCCGCGTGCAATTATGGCCGTCCTTGAACATCCCCGATCGCGTGCAGATCAGATAATAATCGCGCATCGTGTGGATCAGCTTGGCGCCGCTGGCCTTGGCCGCGCCGAAGATCGCGCTTGAAAAGCCATCGATCACGCTGGTGTTGACGATATCGGGCTTGATCGTGCGTAGCAGCCTGGCGAAATCGCGCCGGGCGCGCAGATTGTGCAGATCGAGCAGGTGCCAGATCGATTTGCGCAGTGGGCCCCGTTTGGCGAGATCGTGCGGCCAATAGATGTTGCGGATTGGCAGGAAATGGATCTGCGGCTTGCCCGGCGCGATCAGCCCGGCCTGCTCGGCGGCTTGGCGCAGCGCCGCCTGCTGCCCCTTGGGCGCGAGCCGGACGATGTGCACGTCGTGCCCGCGCGCCTGCAGCGCCTCGGCCAGATTCTGCGTCGATCGTGCCGCGCCGCCCACCTGATCGGGCGGATAGGTGCGGATCGCGAACAGAATGCGGCGCGGACTGCTCATGCCGCGTCCGATAGCCGCCCCTCGGCGACCTCAGCCAGCGCCGCCTGCACGTTGGCGATATAGGTTTGCACCGAAAAGCGCTGCTCCGCCGCCGCGCGCCCGGCCTTGGCGGTCCGATCCGCGCGCGCCGGATCGCTGAGCAAGGCGGTGATCGCCGCCGCCATCGCATCGGCATCGCGGGGCGGGACGAGCAGGCCGGTCTCGTCGCGATCGATGATCTCGGGAACGCCGCCCGCGTCGGTGGCGACCACGGGCCGTTCGGAGAGCATGCCCTCCACCACCACGCGGCCGAACGGCTCGGCCTGGACCGAGCTGTGAAGGATCACGTCGCACGCGCGCATCCAGCCCGCGACGTCGCTCTGATCGCCGAGGAAATGCACCCGGCCCTTGAGGCCGAGGCTTTCCGCCTGCGCCCGCAGCCGCGCCTCATAGGGCTGCTGTCCGAACAGAGCACCGCCGACGAGCAGCAGATGCGCACCTTCGACGCGCGCCAGCGCATCGATCGCGACATGCTGGCCCTTCCAGGCGGACAGCCGGCTGAACACGCCGATCAGCGGCGCATTCGCGGGAATGTCCGCCGGGCGCGGCTGCGCGGCAATATCGGGGCCGAACCGTTCCGGATCGATGCCGTTGTGGATCAGCCGCACCGGCGCCTTGCCGCCGATCTCCCGGAAGGCCTGTGCGGTCGCGTCGGAATTGGCGATGACGAGCGTGCAGAATTTGTTGGCGAAGGTGCGGGCGATCCAGTGGACGGTGCGGCTGGTATCCTCGGCGGTGAGAATGTCGCGCAAATGCCAGACGAGCGGGCGGCCGCTCAGCCGCGCGGCCAGCGCGCCCACCAGCAGCGCCTTTTGCGAATTGGCATGGATCACGCGATAGCCGCGCGCCCGCTTCGCCACCTGGCGCACCAGCTTCCCGAGCGCCGTGACCCCGCGCAGCACGCCGAAAGCGCTGGCGCCGCGCGGCACGGTGAGGAAATTGCCCGCGCCCGCAGCTACGGCGACATCGACGCCGCGCTCGGTCAGCCGCTTGCGGAACGGGCCATCGCTGAACAGGAAGACGCTGGCCGCCTCACGCGGATAGGCCGCCGCGAGATCGAGCAGGCTTAATTGTGCGCCGCCCATCTCGCCCGCCTGATCCAGGAACAATACGCTCCGCTCGGGTTGCGCTTGAGACTTGCTGACCAAATGCACTCCCCGCGCGATCGGCGCCCCACAAATCTGTTTAGAAGGGCTGGCCAGCTTCCACAACAGAGGATACCGCAACGCAGCATTGCGGGGCCGGTATGATCGGGGATGAATCGAACAGCCTGTCCGAGGGCGCGGAGACGCTGCCCGCGTCCGCCCGCGATTTCACCAAGCCGCACAATTTCCGCTCGGATATCGAAGGGCTGCGCGCGCTGGCGGTGCTGCCTGTCGTGCTGTTTCACGCGGGCGTTCCGGGGATCGGCGGCGGCTATGTCGGGGTCGACATCTTCTTCGTCATCTCGGGCTTTCTGATTACGGGCATCATCGCGCGGCAGATCGCGGACGGGCGCTTCTCGATCCTCGATTTTTACGAGCGCCGCGTCCGCCGGATCATGCCGGCCTTGTTCGTGGTGATGGCGTTCGTGCTGGCGGGCACCTGGATACTCTATCTGCCGAGCAGCTATCGGCAGGTGCCGCGATCGATCGTCGCGACCCTGTTCTTCTCGTCCAACATCCTGTTCTGGGCGGAGGCGGGCTATTTCGCCGCGGCGGCGCTTGTGAAGCCGATGCTCCACACCTGGTCTCTGGCGGTGGAGGAGCAATTCTATCTGTTCTTCCCGCTGCTCCTGGTGCTGATCAAGCCGCTCGGGCCGCGGGCGCGCACCGCGACGATCGCCGGGATCGCGATCGTCAGCTTCGCGCTCAGCGTTTGGCTGGTGCGGGCGCGGCCGGACTTCGCCTTTTACCTGCTGCCGACCCGCGCGTGGGAGCTGATGGCGGGATCTTTGCTCGCGGTCGGCGCGATCCCGGCGGTGCGCGCGCAGGCTGTGCGGGAGGCGCTGGCGGCGATCGGGCTGGCGCTGATCGGCTGGGCGATCTTCTCGTTCGATTCCGATACCGTCTTTCCCGGCCCGAATGCGCTGTTTCCGGTGATCGGGGCGGCGCTGCTGATCCATGTCGCACCGGGCACGCGGGTTGGCTGGCTGCTCGGGCGGAGGCCGGTGACGTGGATCGGCGCGCTCTCTTATTCGCTCTATCTCTGGCACTGGCCGCTGATCGTCTTCGCCGAATATGCCACCGATGCCCCGCTGCACGGCTGGGACACGGTGGCGGTGGTGGTCATCGCCGTAGTCGCCGCATGGCTATCCCTGCACTTCATCGAGGCGCCGTTCCGTGATCGCGCACGGATCGGACGGTCGCGCCTGTTCGCATCGGCCGGGCTGGTTTCGCTGGTGATGATCGCGGCGGCGGGTGTCGCGCAGATTGGCAACGGCTGGCCGCACCGCTTCCCGGCGGAGGTCGTGCGGCTGGATGCGGCCGAACATGCCTCCAGCCCGATGCGGCTCAAATGCCATCAGACCGGCGATTCAGCGACGCGCGACGCCAAGCCGTGCCTGCTCGGCGCGCCCGGTGTGGCGCCAACAATGATGCTGTGGGGGGACAGCCACGGCGTCGAGATGAGTTACGCGCTCGGCGAACGGCTTGCGCCGCGTGGCGAGGCGCTTGCGGAGCAAACGCTGTCCAGCTGTGCGCCGGTGTTGGGCGTGCCGATAAAGGCGCAGGCCTCCTGCGTCGCGCATAACGATCGCGTGCTCGCCTATCTGCGTGCCACACCCAGCATCCGCACCGTTGTGCTCGCGGGGTTCTGGGCGGATCAGGTGAATGCCCGCACGCCGGGGCTCGCGGCCGGGCTGGAGCGGACGCTGGCGGCGATCAGGGCGATGGGCCGGTCAGTCATCCTGATCGGGCCGGTGCCGCCCAATCCCTTCGCCGTCCCACAGCATCTCGCCTATCTCGCCGAGCATGGCCGCCTTGCCGAGGCGCGGGGGATCAGCGTCGGGGAGTTGCAGGCCGAAACCGCCTACCTGCAGCCGACGATCGATCGCCTGGCGCGCGACGGAGTGCGGGTGGTGTTGCCGCAATCGGTTTTGTGTCCGGACAGCGTCTGCCGGATCTATACCGATAGTCAACCGCTCTATTTCGATCACCATCATCTAAGCGTTTATGGTGCGGAGATGGTGGCTAAGAAGGTGATCGACTGAGCGTTACCGCTCCGACCAGAGCTGCCGCACCAGCGCCGAATAAGCGTCCCGGAAGCGCGCGGCGGAAAAGCCTTCGGCATGAGCGCGGATCCGAGCGCTATCGAACTGATCCGGTTGTGCTTCCAAGCGCTCGATCGCCGCGTTCAGTCCTTCCGCGCTCTGGTCTTCGAACAGCAATCCGCTGAGGCCCGGGATCACGCTGTCCAGTGCGCCGCCGCGGGCATAAGCGATCACCGGCCGGCCCGCAGCCATCGCCTCGATCGGGGTGATGCCGAAATCTTCCTCACCGGGCATCAGGAAGGCGCGGCAGTTCGCGTAGAGCCACGCCAGCTCGGCGCGCGGGACCTGGCCGCGAAACTCCACCGTCGGCCCCGCCAGCTTGCGCAATCGCGCGGTCTCCGGCCCCTCGCCGGTGATGATCAGCCGCCGCCCGCGCGCATTGGCCGCCGCGATCGCCAGATCGATGCGTTTGTAGCCGACATGCCGCCCGCCGATCAGATAGAAATCCTCCGCCGCCGCGCCGCTCGTTGCGAAGGCATCGACGTCAACGGGCGGGTGGATCACCGTCGAGGGCCGGCGGTAATAGGCGGCGATGCGCCGGCTGATATGGCTGGAATTGGCGACGAAGGCGTCGACGCGCTGGGCGCTGGTATAATCCCACATCCGCAGGCGCGGGCCGAAAAACGTCATCATCCACCGCGTCAGCCGACCGGATTCGGCGGCATATTCGTGCGCCTGATCCCAGAGGTAGCGCATCGGGCTGTGGCAATAACAGACGTGCAGCGCCCCGATCGGCGCGATAACGCCCTTGGCGGGGCCGCTCTCGCTGGAGAGGATGAGATCGTAGCCGCGCAGATCGAGCGATTCGATCGCCATCGGCATCAGCGGCAGCAGCTTGCGATAATAGCGGCCGACGCCGGGCAGCTTCTGCAGGAAGGAGGTCGTAACCTTATGGCCGGGGGCGATCTTGGCGCTCACCGCCGGATCGTGGATCAGGGTGAAGACATCCGCCTGCGGGAACAGCCGCAAAATTTCGCTGACCACTTTCTCCCCGCCGGCCTCGCCGACCAGCCAGTAATGGATCAGCGCGACGCGCGCCTGTTCGATCGGCTTGGTCATGTCAGACGCCGTGATAGCCGCGATACCAATCGACGAAGCGCGGCACGCCCGCTTCGATCGTGGTGGTCGGCGCATAGCCGAGATCGCGCTCGATCGCCGAGACATCGGCATAGGTGGCGGTGACGTCTCCGGGCTGCATCGGCTGATAGTCGCGGATCGCTTTGCGCCCGCAGGCTTGCTCGATGATTGAAACGAAGTGTTCAAGCTCCTCGGCTTGCGAGTTTCCGATATTGTAGAGGCGGTGGGGCGTAGTGCTGCCGCCGGCCTTCACCTGGCCGTCGTCGGCGGGCGGATGATCGATCGCTGCCACCACGCCGGCTACGATATCGTCGATATAGGTGAAGTCGCGGCGCATCTGCCCTTGGTTGAAGAGCTTGATCGGCCGGCCGTTCAGGATCGCTTCGGTGAACAGCCACGGCGCCATGTCCGGCCGCCCCCAAGGGCCATAGACGGTGAAGAAGCGCAGGCCGGTCTGCGGCAGGCGATAGAGATGCGCGTAGGATTCGCTCATCAGCTCATCGGCGCGCTTGGTGGCGGCGTAGAGCGAGACGGGGTGATCGGCGCGATCCTCGACGCGGAAGGGCAGGCTCTCGTTGCCGCCATAGACCGAGGAGGAGGAGGCATAGACGAGGTGGCCGATCTTCCGCTGGCGGCCGAGCTCCAGCAGATTGAGATGCCCGGCGACATTGCTGCGGACATAAGCGCGCGGGTTCTGCAGCGAATAGCGTACCCCGGCCTGTGCGCCGAGATGGACGATGGCATCGATCGCCTCGCCCGCCATCGCGGCATCCAGCGCGGCATCGTCGGCGAAATCGAGGGGCAGGAAGCGGAAATCGCCCCCCGCCGCCTCAATCGCCGCCACCCGATCGCGCTTGAGCGAGACCGGATAATAATCGTTGAGATTGTCGATCCCCAGCACCGCATCACCGCGTGCCAAAAGCGCGCGGCAGAGGTGGTAGCCGATGAACCCGGCGGCGCCGGTGACGAGGATGCGCTTGGTCATGCGGGATGGCGGCTCATGGCAGGGGAAAGGCCGGATCGATACCAAGCTTCTCGCGATCCGCATCGGCAAGCGCCCGGCGCAGCAGCCGATAGCGCGCCATCCGTCCCTCCTTGAGCGCCATGGCGCGCAGGATCGTCAGGAAGAGCGCACGGTTGGCGCGGAACAGCGGACCGGTCGGCCCACGCCGATAGCGATCGAGATGCGCCATGTTGCGGAAGGTATAGAAGACGCGGAAATCGGAAGGGCCGCGCAGCCAGCGGGCGAAGCTGGACGCGCCGGAGAGGGCATCGTTGTAGGACGGCTCAAGGTCGTCGATCAGCGCGCCGGGCACCAGCATCAGCGCCCCGCCCTGGCGTAGGATGCGGATCGTATATTCGTGATCGTCCTGATAGAGGCCGTAGCGCTCGTCGGGCAGGCCGATCCGCTCGATCGTCTCGCGATCGATCAGCAGTCCGCCATAGGGAGCGGCTGGGATCGGGAGCATCGTCGGGATCGCGCCGGTCTCCTTTCCGCGCTTGAACAGCCGTCGAGCGATCTTTCCGGCCATGTCGGCGATATGAAAACCGAAGGCGGTGTCGCGCTCCGCAAGCGTCACGCCGCGCTGGGTGTGATCCAGGCGTTGTCCGCCATGGCCCGCGCGCAGTGCCAGCACGGCGGCAGGGACGCCGGGCTGCTTGATGGCGTCGAACGCCGCGATCAGCGCGGGCAGGGTATCAGTGCGAACGGCATTGTCGTCATCGAGCATCAGCAGACGATCGTAGCCCGCGGCCAATGCCGCCTCGATCCCCGCTGCGAAGCCCGCCGCCGATCCGCGATTGCGATCGAGCCGCACGACCGTCACCCAATCGCCGAAGCGCGCGGCGGCGGGCGCGATCGGGGTGGCCGATCCGTTGTCGATCACGATGGCGTGGTCCAGCCCGCCCGCCCGCGCGGCGTCCAGCGTGGTCAGCACCAGCCGCTCTCGCGCGCCATAGGTCACGATCACCGCCGTGACGGCTTGATTGTCCGATCGCGCCTGCACGCTACCCCTAACGTCCTTGCCCGTGGCCCGCGTAGCGAATGCTCCGCTGCATTGCAAAAAGCGCATGTTCGCCTAACGGGGCGTCGTGCGCACAATCCCCACCGGCCTGATCTACGGCGGCGCGCTCGCCATTTCGAGCGGAGCCAATTTCCTGGCGCTGCTGGTCTGGACGCGGCTGCTGCCGCCCGCGCAGTTCGGCATCTATGCGATCGCCTCGGGCACCGCGCTTTTCCTGAATGCGCTCGGATTCGAGTGGCTGCGGCAGACGGCATCGCGCCTGCTGGTGTCGCCAGGCGCGAAGTTCGGCGTCGATCCCGGGCGCGCCAATTCGATGACGCTCGTCGTGCTGTCGGTGGTGGGCATCACCTTCGTGGTGATCGCGCTCGGGCGCGGGCTGAACCTGCCGATCGCGGAGCTGCCGGCGAGTTGGTGGCCGGTGATCGGTGTGTTCACGCTTTCGGAGATGATGCTGGCGCTGGCGAACACGCTGAGCCGTTTCCGGATGCTGCCCTGGCAATTCTTCCGCAGCATGGCCTCGCGCGGCTTTCTGTCGCTGGCAATCGGCGTTCCGCTGGTGATGCTCGGCTGGGGCGCGCTGGGGGCGATCCTCGGTATCGTCCTCGCGCAATGCCTGGTGATCGGATCGACTTTGCTGCTCGATCGCTTCTGGCGGACGTTGCGGCCCGCGCAGGGGCGGCGTGCTGACGTCGCGGCGATCCTGCACTTCGGATTGCCGCTGATCGCCAGCAGCGGCGCCAATTATTCGGTGGGGTTTCTGGATCGCTATATGGTCGGCCAGTTCCTCGGGCTGAAGGAAGTCGGGCTTTATTCGGCGCCCTTCGATCTGATGCAGAAGACGGTCGTCTTCCTACTGCTCGCGATCAATCTCACCGCCGGGCCGCGCATCTTCCTGGCGTTCGAGGCGAAAGGCCCGGACGCCGCGCGGCACGAGCTCGATCAGAATTTCCTGCTGCTGCTCGGTGTCGGCCTGCCGGCGGTGGTCGGGCTGGCGGCACTGTCGCCGGGCCTTTCGGGCATCTTGATGGGCCCGGCCTATCGCGCGTCCGCGGCCGTGCTGCTGCCGCTGATCGCCACCGCGGTGCTGCTGCGATCGCTGGTCGGCTTCCATATCAGCCTCGCGTTTCAGCTCGCCAAGCGGACGCGGCTGCTGGTCATCCCGCCGCTCCTCAGCGTCGTCGTGCTGATCCTGGCCGGCTATTTCGGACTGCGCTGGTATGGGCTGGTCGGCATGGCCTGCGCGGCGATCCTGGCGCAGGGCTTCGCCTTCGGGCTGAGCCTGGCGATGGCCAAGCGGATCTTCGGGATGCGGCTGCCGATGGCGCAGGCGTGGCGGGTGATCGCGGCCGCCGCCTGCATGGGGGCGCTGCTGTGGCCGCTACGCGGGTATAGCGGCGCGCTGCCCACACTGGGGCTGGTCGCCGCAGGCGGCACGATTTACGGCGCTGCATTGTTGCTGTTCGGCTATCCTCCAGCGCGGGCGATCCTCGCCCGGTTGCGGCGCGCCGAATCCTGAAGGACCGGCCGATGCCCTGCTACGAGATCGACGGAAAACGCCCGACCCTGCCCGCCAACGGCGATGTCTGGATCGCGCCTTCGGCCGAGCTGATCGGCGATGCCCGGATCGGCGAGGGTGCGGGGGTGTGGTTTCACGTCATGATCCGCGCCGACAATACGCCCATCATCATCGGTCCGGACACCAACATCCAGGATGGATCGATCCTGCACAGCGATGCCGGCAGCCCGCTGACCGTGGGGCGCGGCGCCACCATCGGCCACAATGTGATCCTCCACGGCTGCACCATCGGCGATCATGTGATGATCGGCATGGGATCGACGATCATGAACGGTGCGGTGATCGGCGCGGAGAGCGTCGTCGGCGCCAATGCGCTGGTGACCGAAGGCAAAAGCTTCCCGCCGCGCGGCATGATCCTGGGCGCGCCCGCCAAGCGGGTACGCGATCTTACCGATGAGGAAGTGGCGTTTCTTCACCAGACGGCGGCGAACTATGCGCAGCACGGGCGCGATTATGCGGCGGGGCTTCGCCGCATCGATTGAACTCGGCCGTGGCGGCGCACGGCCCCCGGCTGGACATCGGTAATTTTTTTGCCCTGACGCCAGATTTCGATCACCCCGCCATGATCGAGCTGCTGCGCCTCGGCGACCGCATCCGCGTCATCCTCGACGAAGCACTCGCGGACATCCTCGATATGCCCCTGCGGACCGATGAAATAGAGCCGATAATAGTGCATGTCTTGCCCCGACGTGGCGTACCTTCGCCATCCGCTATTCGCCGACTCCCCAAACTGCCCAAAGCATGTTGTGCCCACGACGCAAAGAGCCGGCCGCGAACGGCAATCATTGTTTACCCAGCGCGCCCGTCTATCCTGCGCGAGTGAGCGCCCGCCCGAACGTCTTTTCGATTCCCCCGCATCGGGGCTTCGCCGATGCGCTGGCGGTGGGCCTGCTGACGCGGCACGGGCGCGATCCGATGCGGCTGGCGCGCGGCGCGATCCTGCTGCCCAACGAACGCGCGGTGCGCGCGGTGCGCGATGGCTTCGTGCGCCATTCGGACGGGGGCCTGCTGCTGCCGCGGCTGGTCTCGATCGGCGATCCGGCGCTCGATGATCGGCTGGGCGCGCTGTTCGATCCACTCGACGAGGCGACCCTGCGCCCCGCGATCGATCCGCTGCGCCGTCAGCTGATCCTCGCGCGCTTGATCGCCGATGTCCGGCGGCAGGCGGGCGCGCCTGTGGACGCCGGTGAGGCGATGCGTCTCGCCGCCGATCTGGCGCGCACACTGGATCAGCTGATCGTCGCGGAGGTGCCGATCACGCGGCTGGGCGATGTCGTGCCGGAGGCGCTGGCGGTGCATTGGCAGGCGTCGCTCGCGCTGCTCGATTTGATCCTCATGCAATGGCCCGAGGCGCTGGAGCGGCTGGGGATGATCGATCTCGCCGCGCGGCGCAACGCGCTGATCGATCGCGCGGCGCGGGGCTGGGCCGCGCGTCCGCCCGCTACCTGGATCGCAGCGGCAGGGATCAGCGCGGCTGGCCCGGCGGTGGCGCGGCTGCTCCGCTGCGTCGCGCGCTTGCCCGATGGAATGGTCGTGCTCGCCGGTCTCGATCGGGCGATGGTGGAGGAGCAATGGGCGGCGCTGAAGCCCGAGGAGGGACGCGCGATCGAAACCCACCCCCAGCTCGCGCTCAAGCGTCTGCTTGAAGCGATGGGCGTCGCGCGGGGCGAGGTGCGGCTGTGGCCGCGCGGCGGGGCAGGGCGGACACCCGCGGCGCGCAGCCGCGCGATCGGCCACGCCATGGCCCCGGCGGAGTTCACCGATCGCTGGCGCGATCTGCCGCCGCGCGATCGGCAATTGCCCGGCGTCCGCGCCGCCGAATTTGCCGCGCCCGCCGCAGAAGCGCAGGCGATCGCGCTGGCGCTGCGGGAGGCGATCGAAGTTCCCGGTGTGACGGCGGCGCTGGTCACCCCCGATCGCGGGCTCGCCGCGCGGGTGTCGGCGCATCTCCGCCGCTGGGGGATCGATGCGGACGACAGCGCCGGACGCCCACTGTCCCAGCTCGCGCCCGGCACCTTGCTGCTGGCGATTGCCGACGCGCTGGCCGAGGATTTCGCGCCGGTGGCGTTGCTCACTCTGCTCAAGCATCCGCTCGTGCGCGCGGGTGAGGAACGCGGCGGCTGGCTGGAGCAAGTCCGCACGCTCGATCGCGCTTTGCGCGGACCACGGCCCGCGCCCGGCCTTGCCGGAATCGGCCACTATCTCGCCAGCGGCGATGGCTGGCAGGCGCGCGATCGTGAGAAGGCTTTGCCGTTCTGGCGTGAGGAGGTGCTGCCGCTGCTGACGCCGCTCGCCACACAGGCCGAGTCGCTGCCGATCGGCGCGCTGTTCGCACAGCTGCGCGAAGCCGCGACGGCATTGGCAGGCGATGCCGCCTGGTCGCGCACGGCGGGGCGCGCCGCCGCCGAACTCGTTGGCGCTCTTGAGGAAAGCGGCGGCGAAGGCCCGGCGATGCTGTCGCGCGCGAGCCTGCCGGCGTTTCTGCGCGCGGTGCTGGACGCGATCGCGGTGCGTCCCCCGCAGGGCGGGCATCCCCGCATCTTCATCTGGGGCCTGATCGAAGCCCGATTGCAGCGCGCCGATCTCGTCATCGTCGGTGGTCTGAACGAGGGCATCTGGCCCGCCTTGCCCGCGCCAGACCCGTGGCTCGCGCCCGCCATCCGCGCCGCGCTGGGGCTGCCCGGCCTGGAAGAGCGGATCGGTATTCAGGCGCAGGATTTCGCGGCGGTATTGGGCGCGCCCAAGGTGCTGCTCACCCGATCGCGCCGCGATGCGCGCGCGCCCGCCATCGCCTCGCGCTTCTGGCTGCGGCTGGAGGCGATGACCGGCGGGCTGCGGCGCGTTCGGCGTTTCGGGCGCTGGGCGCAGGCGATCGATCACGGCGGCGTGCCCGCGCCCGCCGAGCGTCCTGCGCCGAGGCCGCCGATCGCCGATCGACCCCGCCAGATCGCGGTGACCAAGCTAGATCGCCTCAAGGCCGATCCCTTCGCTTTCTATGCCGACGCGATGCTGAAACTGAAAAGCTGGGATGCAGTCGATGCCGATCCCAGCCCGGCGTGGCGGGGCACGGCGGTGCATGCGATCCTCGATGCCTGGTATCGCGAGGATGATTGCGATCCCGACAGGTTGCGGGCGCGGGCGGAAGCGTTGCTCCGCGACGTCGGCGCGCATCCCGTGCTGCGGGCGCTGTGGGCGCCGCGCCTGCTGGAAGCGATCGACTGGATCGCCGCCTATTCCGCCGAGCGTGCCGCGGAAGGACGAAAGCCGATCGCCGCCGAGGTCAAGGGCAGCATCGATCTCGATGGGCTGCGGTTGTTCGGCACCGCCGATCGCATCGATCGCTGGCCGGACGGGCGGCTGGCGATCATCGATTACAAGACGGGCAAACCGCCCAGCACGCGCGCGGTGGAGCAGGGCTATTCGATGCAGCTCGGCCTGCTCGGCCTGATCGCTGAAATGGGCGGTTTCGCAGGCATCGGCGGCACGCCCGCCGAATTCGAATATTGGTCGCTGGCTTCGGGCAAGGACACGCTCGGCTACATGGCCTCCCCCAACAAGATCGATAAACAGGGGCGCGGCGTCCCCGCCGAGGAGTTCACCGCCCGCGCGCGGCGCGTGCTGGAAGAAGCGGCACGGCGCTGGCTGACCGGCGACGCGCCCTTCACCGCCAAACTCCATCCCGAGCTTGCGCCTTATGGCGATTATGATCAGCTGATGCGGCTGGACGAATGGTATGGGCGTGGCACCCAATCCCCCCTCCCGCATGCGGGAGGGGTCGGGGGAGGGGCGAGCGAAACTCGCGCTACGTCATCCAATTCCCCTCCCCTAACCCCTCCCGCAAGCGGGAGGGGGATTTGACCGGCAAACCCAAGCCCCTCGAACGCCTGCTCGGCGAGCAGGCCGACGCTTCCGATCCCAAAAAGCTGGTCTGGCTCTCCGCCTCGGCGGGCACGGGCAAGACCCATGTACTGACCGCGCGCGTGCTGCGCCTGTTGCTATCGGGTGCGGCACCCGGATCGATCCTTTGCCTCACCTTCACCAAGGCGGGCGCGGCAGAGATGGCCGATCGCATCCAGGCGCGGCTGGCGAGCTGGGTGCGGATGAGCGAGCCCAAGCTCAAGAAGGAGTTGTTCGCGCTCGGCGAGGCCAATGACGATCGGGCCTTGCGCAAGGCTCGGCGGCTGTTCGCGGGCGTGTTGGACGCGCCCGGGGGTGGTCTTCGCATCCAGACGATCCACGCTTTCGCCCAGACCCTGCTCGCCGCCTTCCCCGCTGAAGCCGGGCTGGTGCCGGGGTTCAAGCCGCTGGAGGGCCGCGCGGAGGCGGCGCTGGCGCGGGAGACTTTGGGGCGTCTGCTCGCCGATGCCGAGGCCCAGGGCGATCTCGGCCTGATCGCCGATGCGCAGGCGCTCAGCCGCCGGCTGGGGGAGGAAGCCGCCGAACGCTATCTCCGCCTCTGCGCACGCGCCCCGCAGGCGATGGTGGCGCTCGGCATGCGGCAGGGGATCGAGGCGCGGGTGCGCAGCGCGCTCGATGTCTGGCTCGGCGATGTCGAGGCGCGGATCATCGAGGAGTGCCGCGATTTCGATTGCGCGGGACTACGCGCGATCCGCGCCGCCAATCTCGCCTGGGGCACCAAGACCGGGCTCGATCATGCCGATCGCATCGATCGCTTCCTGAACGCGGATGCCGTGGGCCGCGCCGCGCTGCTGCCAGAGATGATCGCCATGGTGCGGACCAAGGATGGTACGCCGAGGGCGATCTCCACCAAATTGCTCGGCTGCGATGCCGCGCATGGCGACAATTGTGAGGCTTTGGGCGAGGCGATCGGCGCTTTGGTCGGCCAGCGGACGCGCGCGGCCACCGCCGTCTTGATCGCCGCCGGGCTCCGCGCCGGTCAGGCCTATGCGCTGGCCTATGCCGAGGCCAAGCGCGCCGCAGGGGTCGTCGATTTCGACGATCTGATCCGGCTGACGGTGGACCTGCTGGAGCAGGAGGGGATCGGCCAGTGGATCCGCTTCAAACTCGATTCGCGCATCGATCACGTCCTGATCGATGAGGGGCAGGATACCAACCAGCGGCAATGGGCGATCGTGAAGGCGCTGGCCGACGAATATTTCGTCGAGGAGGCGGGCGAGGAAACGCGGGCGGCGCGCACCATCTTCTCGGTCGGCGATTTTAAGCAGGCGATCTTCGGCTTCCAGGGCACCGATCCCGCCAACTTCGCCGAAGCGCGCAGCTATTTCAGCGGGCGCGCCGCCGATTCGGGGCGGACGGTCGAGCATCTCTCGATCGATCGCTCCTTCCGCTCGACCCCGCCGATCCTGACTGTGATCGATCGGCTGACCGAGACGATCGGGCGCGAGGCGATGGGGCTGGAGGACGATCTCAAATCCCACATCAGCGCCCAGGCCGACGGCCCCGGCACCGTCACGGTCTGGCAAACTGTCACTGTCGATATGGGCGAAGATGCTGAAGATCCGGAAGAAGGCTGGATCGACGACGCCGCCCGCCTCTTCGCCTCCAAGCTCGCCGAACAGGTCCGGCAATGGATCGCGGCGCCGCTCTGGCTGCCCGCCAAGAAGCGACCGCTGCGTCCCGAGGATGTGCTGATCCTGGTGCGCAAGCGCGGCGATCTCGCTTCGCTGATCGTCGCGCGCTTGCATGCGGCGGGTGTGCCGGTTGCGGGTGTCGATCGGTTGCGGCTCGATGCGCCGCTGGCGGTCAAGGATCTGATGGCGGCGGTGCGCTTCGTGCTCCAGCCCGAAGACGATCTGACGCTCGCCTCGCTGCTGGTCTCGCCCCTGTTCGGGCTCAGCCAAGGGGCGCTCTACGAGCTGGCGTTCGGACGCTCCGGAACGCTGTGGAGCGCCTTGCTCGCCTCGGAGCAGGAGAGCGTGGTCCGCGATCTGAAGGGTCTGCTCAACGCTGCGGACTTCACCACACCCTATCAATTCCTCGAAGCCATCCTCTCCGGCCCGCTCGATGGCCGCCGCCGATTGCTGGCGCGGCTGGGTGACGAGGCGCGCGATCCGATCGAGGAACTACTCAACGCCGCACTGGCCTTCGAACGCGAAGCGACGCCGACGCTGCAACGCTTCCTCGATTGGTTCGATCGCGGCGAGGTCGAAGTAACGCGCGACCCTTCCGCCCCGCTCGATGCGGTGCGCGTGATGACCGTCCACGGCGCCAAGGGCCTGCAAGCGCCGCTGGTGATCCTGGCCGACGCCACCGGTGATCCGACGCGCGCGCCCAAGCGCGGGCTCGAATGGTTGGTGGATGCGGAGGGCGAAGCGGTGCCGGTCATTCGCCCGCGCAAGGGTGAGGTAGCAGGGTCGCTCGCCGAAGCCGCCGAAGCACTGGAGAAGCGTGAGCTGCAGGAGCATTGGCGGCTGCTCTACGTCGCCGCGACGCGGGCGGAAGAGCGGCTCGTCATTGCCGGCTCGCTCGGCCCGCAGGCGAAGGGCATCGCCCCCGAAAAGAGCTGGTGGGCGACCTTCGCAACGGTGATGGACGGCATGGGGATCGATCCCGTCGAGGATCCTTTGTGGGTGGGGGCGCGTCATTATCGGGGCGATCGGCCGCAGCTTGCCGAGGTCCGCGCGCCACGCGCCGCTGATCGCACCATCGTCGAGGCGCCGCTTCCGGAATGGCTGCGACGATCCGCGCCGCAGGAAAGCCGTCCGCCGCGCCCGCTCGCGCCCTCCGCGCCCGGTGAGGACGATAGCGCCCAGCCGCCGCCCAGCCCGGCGATGCGCGCGGCGGCACGGCGCGGGCGGTTGCTCCATTCGCTATTCGAACGCTTGCCAGCGATCACGCCCGACGAACGCCACACCGCAGCGATCCGCTGGCTGACGGAATCGGCGGGGGTGGAGGATGTGGCCGAGGCAGAAGCCATCGCACGCGATGCCTGCACCATCATTGCGACGCCTGACCTGCGCGCGATCTTCTCCGATCGGGCGCTGGCGGAGGCGCCGATCGCTGCCGTGCTGGGCGATGGCATCGTCGTCGCCGGCACGGTCGATCGCTTGTTGATCGAGGCCGATCGCGTGCAGGTGATCGATTACAAGACCAGCCGCGCCGTGCCCGCCTCCGTGGACGATGTGCCGACCGGCCATCTTCGCCAGATGGCCGCCTATGTCGCCGCGTTGCGCGTCATCTTCCCCGATCGGCAGGTCGAGGCGGCGTTGCTCTATACGGCTGCGCCGGTGCTGCTGCCGCTGCCCGACGCCCTGCTCGATCGTCACAAGCCCAGCTTGCAGCCAATGCAGCAAAAGCTTGCTCTCGGCGGTTGAGAGCGAGGGACAGCCGCCTTACATCCTCTCCAAGCATAGGAGCACGCCACGATGGCCACGAAGAAGATCACCGATACCTCGTTCGAAAGCGACGTCCTCAAGGCTAGTGGCCCGGTGCTGGTCGATTTCTGGGCGGAGTGGTGCGGGCCGTGCAAGATGATCGGCCCGGCGCTGGAGGAGCTTTCGGATGAGCTCGGCGAGAAGGTGACGATCACCAAGCTCAATATCGATGAGAATCCCGATGCCCCGGCGCGTTATGGCGTGCGCGGCATCCCGACGATGATCCTGTTCAAGGATGGCGCGCCTGCCGCCACCAAGGTTGGTGCTGCGCCCAAGGGCGCGCTCAAGGGCTGGATCGAAGGTTCGCTATGATCTTACCCGCCCGCTAACCGCGTCTCGCAAGGGCGTGGTGGCGGGTGGCGCTTTAGGGGTATTGGATGCGCGCTGACGCCATCGCTTCCCGTCTGATAGAAGGCCTCTATTCGGAGGCGCTTCTGCTCGCCGACGAGACGCGGGCCTATTTCGATCAGGGTAACGCATCCGAGCGCGAGGGCCTTACTCCGGCGGAGCGCGTGCTCTTTGCTTGCGAAGCCTTGAAGGCGTCGACCCGGCTTATGCAGGTGATCGGATGGCTTTTGATGCGCAAGGCGGAAGCCGCAGGCGAAGTGCCAGTGACCGATCCTTCCGATCCAGGCCGCCGCCTGGAAGAGGTGCCCGCGATCGATGCGGATGCCCTCGCGCGCTTTCCGGCCCGCGGTCGCCAATTGGTGCTGGCCGGTTTCGATCTTCACCAGCGTGTCGCGCGGATCGATCAAGGCGATGCCGCCCAGGAACCCTCGCAAAGCCCGGCGCGCGCCTTGCTGCATCGCCTCGAACGATCGATCTAGGCCTGTTTCAGCGTTGCAATTTGCCGGTAGGCTAAGCGGCTATTAGCTTCAGCGAATGTTTCGCTCGGTCCTCGCCCTTCTCTGCCTGATCACTCCACCGGTCCTCGCCAAGGATCGGTTGCCGGCCGACGCGCCCTATTGCGCGCGGCCCGGCACGCAGGCGGTTTTCCTGTCGCCGATGGGAGAGCCGTTTCGTGCCGCGCCGGGGCAGCCTTATCCATCGGTGCTATGGGTCGCGGCGGCGGATCGCAACCATGACGGCGTGATTGATCGCGGCGAGATGATCGCCGATGCGCAACGCTTCTTCCGCATCCTCGATCGGGATCATGACGGCAAGCTCACGCCCGAGGAGATCGCGGCTTACGAAAATCAGATCGCGCCCGAAATCGCGCTCTACTCGGTGCGTGGCCGTGATTTCGGAGGTCCGTCGGGGCGTGGCGGCTTGCTGTCTGGCGTCATGCCGCGTGCGGGCGAAAGCGATTATTATGGGCCGATGGGGGCCGGGGCCTATGCCTGGCTCAACATACCGGAGCCCGTGGTCGCCGCAGACGCGGATGTCGATCGGATCATTACCGAGAAGGAATTTCTGGGCGCCGCCGGCCGCCGTTTTGAGCAGCTCGATCCCGCAGGCAAGGGCAGCATCGCGCTCAAGGATATGCCCAAGACCGCTAATCAGCAATCGCTGGAAGGACCATGCCGGCCCCGCCCCAAGCCGCGCACGACCGAGGCCAAGCAGCGTGAGAAGGATTTGCGGGACGATGAGCGGGAAGCGATGCCGCAATGAGCGAGCGCATCCTCGTCGTCGATGATGATCCCGATCTGCGCGCGCTGATCAGCGATTTCCTCGCCAATTCGGGCTATGAGGTCCAAAGCGCGGCGGACGGCGCGGGCATGGATGCGTTTCTGACGCGCGAGAGTTTCGATCTCGTCGTGCTCGATCTGATGATGCCGGGGGAAGATGGCTTATCGATCCTCCGGCGCCTGCGCGGCGCGGGCGGGCCGGGGATCATCATGCTTTCGGCGATGGCCGAGGATACCGATCGCATCGTAGGGCTGGAGGTCGGCGCGGACGATTATCTCGCCAAGCCCTGTAACCCGCGCGAGCTCCTTGCCCGGGTCCGCGCGGTGCTGCGGCGGCGGGCCGAGCTGCCGACGAGCGGACCGGCGGGAAAGATCCGGCGCTTCGGTATCTGGACCCTCGATATCGTCCAGCGCACGTTGGAGCGGCCGGGATTGGAGGCCGTGCAGCTTACAGACGGCGAATTCCGCATCCTCACCGCCTTCCTCGATCGCCCGCAGCGGGTGATGAGCCGCGATCAACTGATCGAACATGCGCGCGGCCTGGGCAGCGATGTCTTCGATCGCGCGATCGATGTAACGATCAGCCGGCTGCGCAAGAAGCTGAGCCCCGACGATCCGATCCGCACCGTGCGCAACGAAGGCTATATGTTCGCGCTGCGGGTGGAGGGATGAGTCGCCGCTCGCTGCGCGCCCTGCCGGTCTTCTGGCAGATCCTCGGCGTGCTGCTGGCGGCCGTGGTGTTCGCGCAGGCGGCGGGCATCGCCGTCCTGTTCATCAGCCCGCCGCCGCGCCCGCAATTCAACCGCCTGGATGAGATCGCCGAGACGCTCGCCGGCGGATCGCATGACACGCAGGAGCATGATCATGATCGCGATCTCCTGACCAGCGTTCAGGCCGGCGCGCCGATGCCGAGGCCGCGCATGGTGGCCGAGCCACCATTGACGCACATGTTGGCTGAGCGGCTTGCACGGCCGGATGGTCAGGTCCGCCTGTATTTCGAGCCTGAAGCCGCCAAGCAGCCCTTCCGCCGCTGGCCGCGCCAGCCCGTATACCGGCGGCATGGCGAGACGATCTTCTTCACACCCTTGATCGCCGCGGTGCAGACGCCACAGGGGTGGCGCATCGCGCAGACGCCGCCGCCACCGCTGATCGCGCCCTGGCAGCGGCGGATGATCCTTTGGTTCCTGATCAGCATCGTCGCGCTCGTCCCGCTCGCCTGGTGGTTCGCGCGTGCGCTGACCCGCCCGATCAGCAGCTTCGCTGCCGCCGCCGATCGGCTCGGTTCCGATCCGCTCGCGCCGGCCGTCACGGAGGAAGGTCCCGCCGAGCTGCGTATCGCAGCCCATGCGCTCAACCGCATGCAATCCCGCCTCGCCGATTATGTTGGGGAGCGGACAGCGATGATTGGCGCGATCGCGCACGATCTGCGCACCCCGCTCGCGCGGATCGCTTTCCGGATCGAGGATGCGCCCGATGCGGTGCGGGAGAAAGTGCTGGGCGATGTCGAGCAGATGCGCGCGATGCTCGCCGCCACGATCGGCTTCGTCCGCAATACGGAGGGCGAGAGGATGCGCGTCCCCGTCGATCTCACGGCGCTCGTTATGGCGCTGATCGAACAAGACCGCGATCTTGGCCGCGACGTCAGCCTTGCCAGCAGCGCTCCCGCCATCGTGCTGGGCGATCCCTTGTCGTTGGAGCGGCTGCTGCAAAATCTGATCGATAACGGCATCGCTTATGCCGCTTCGGTCGAGGCGAGCGTGCGGCGGGAGGAGGGCGTGGCGGTGGTGACGATCGCCGATCGCGGACCAGGCATGCCCGCCGAATTGCTCGAACGCGCCTTCCAGCCGTTCGTGCGCGGTGATCCATCCCGCAACCGCGCGACAGGCGGTATCGGTTTGGGCCTGACAATCGCCCGCACCATCGCCGAGAATCACGGCGGCACGGTAACGCTCGCCAACCGTGCCGGCGGTGGTCTGGATGCCGTGCTGCGGCTGCCGCTGGCGCCCTAGCTTATTCTAAGCGGTTGCCAGCGTCCCGTCGGGGCCGCTGAGGGCGGTTGGGCCATCGGCGCGGCGGCCGTAGGCGATGCGGCGAAGCACCCATTCTGCGGGGCCTTGCTGATGGCTCCGCAGCCACAGCACCGCGAATACGCCGGTAATCACCCAGATGCCGATCGCGGTCGCCATCAAGCCGGCGAAGCCGAACCGGTTCAGCATGCCGAAGCCGTAGAAGAGAATCGAGGTGAGGATCGATTGCAGCGAATAGGTGGTCAGCGCCATCCGGCCGAGAGCACGCGCGGGCCAGGCCCGGCCAAGCGCGCCCGCCTTGAACAGCGAGCACAGCAGGCCGACATGGCCGAGCGTCACGAGCAGGCGGCCCGGTTCGTAGGTAAGACCACCGAACATCACCGTGAAGAAGTCAAAGCCCAGCGCCATCTTCCATTGCAGCAAATTGGAGACGATGCGCAGCGGAATGCCGATGCCGTATCCGATCAGCGCTAGCCGCACGTAGAAGCCCAGACCGCGTTCGCCGGTCAGGATGCGCATCCGGAACAGCGCCATGCCGATCAGCATGAAGATGAAGCTTTCGAAGCAGCCGAACACGCCGGCTGCCCCGGTATTATCTTCCCACCAGGTCTTGGCCGACCAGCCGATCAGCGACACGAGGTGTGTCCGCTGCTTGACCTCGTCGGCGATGAACTGGGCCGAGGGATTGCGGCGCTCGTCCATCTTCTTCTTGGCGTCGATCGCTTCCTGCTGATCCTTGGTCAGCGGCTTATGCTGGGCGACGAGCTTCTCCGCCTTGGCGGCGCTTTCGATCTGGCTCTTGATACCGAAGGCTTGGGTGGAACCCGCGACGCTGAACAGGGTCAGCAGCGTCAGCGCGACGATCAGCAATGTCTTCGGTTTGGCTTTGCGGAAGGCCAGAATGAAGAAACCGGTCATGCCATAATTGTACAGAATCTCGCCTGGCCACAGGAAGATCAGGAATTGGACGAGCCCTAAGAACATCAGCGCGATGCAGCGGCGGACGAACACGTCCATCGGCGCCGCCATGCCGTCCCGCTCGGTCTTGCGGAGCATCACCAGCATGCCCGATCCGAACAGCAGGGTGAAAAGGCCACGCATCGATCCTTCGAACAGGAAACGCTGGACGCCGTAAGCGATCCAGTCGATATTCCACGTTGCGGGGTAAGGCGGACGGGTGATCTCCCAGATGCCGCCCATGTCGGGAATGTTCATCAACAAGATGCTGCAGATCGCGACGCCGCGCAGCAGATCCAGTGTATCGATGCGTTCGTTGATTGCGATCGAGCGCGTCGCTTGTTCCGTCATGTCCTTCCCCTTTTGGGGTGATCTAATCAAATAACACAGTCGAGAGCAAGCGTCTCGCATTGGCGGCGCACCGCTGCTAGCGCACGCCTATGCAATCCTCCGATCCGCTCGATCAGATCGTCGATGCGCCGTTCGATAGCGCGCTGTCCGATCGCTATCTTGTCTATGCGCTGTCCACGATCACCGCCCGATCGCTGCCCGACGTGCGCGATGGGCTGAAGCCGGTGCATCGGCGCTTGCTGTGGGGGATGCGGCTGCTGCGGCTTGATCCCACTTCGGCCTACAAGAAGTGCGCGCGCGTCGTCGGCGATGTGATGGGCAAATATCACCCGCATGGCGATGCCTCGATCTACGATGCGATGGTTCGCCTCGCCCAGCCCTTCGCGCTGCGCTACCCGCTGGTCGACGGGCAGGGCAATTTCGGCAATATCGACGGCGATAACGCCGCGGCGATGCGCTACACCGAAGCGCGGCTGACCGCGGCGGCGATCCAGTTGATGGAAGGGCTCGACGAGCAGACCGTCGCCTTCCGCCCCACCTACAATAGCGAAGAAGAAGAGCCCGAGGTTTTCCCCGGCCTCTTCCCCAATCTGTTGGCCAACGGTGCGCAGGGCATCGCCGTGGGCATGGCAACCTCGATCCCGCCGCATAATGCCGCCGAACTGATCGACGCCGCTATCTACCTGATCGACCAGCCGGATGGCGCCCCCGCCGAACTGATGCAGTTCGTGCAGGGACCAGACCTGCCGACCGGCGGCATCATCGCCGATAGTCCTGCAGCGATCGCCGAGGCTTATGCCACCGGCCGCGGCGGCTTCCGTGTTCGCGCGCGCTTCCTGCCGCCGGAAAAGCTGGGGCAGGGCGGTTGGCAGCTGGTCATCAGCGAAATCCCTTACGGCATCCCCAAATCCAAGCTGATCGAACAGATCGCGCAGCTGATCGCTGACAAGAAGCTACCGATCCTTGCCGACGTCCGCGACGAGAGCGATGAGGCGATCCGTATTGTGATCGAGCCGCGCAGCCGCACCGTCGATCCGCAGGTGTTGATCGATAGCCTCTACCGGCTGACCGACCTCGAAATCCGTGTGCCGCTGAACCTCAACGTCCTCGACAAGGACCGCACGCCGCGCGTGATGTCGCTCAAGCAGGCGCTCGCCGCCTGGCTGGAGCATCAGTTCGAAGTGCTGGTCGCCCGATCGCGCCACCGGCTCGCCAAGATCGCCGATCGGATCGAGCTGCTCGATGGCTATCTGGTGACCTACCTCAACCTCGATCGGGTGATTGCGATCATTCGTGAGGAGGATGAGCCGCGCCCGATACTGATGGCCGAATTCGAGCTGACCGAGCGTCAGGCCGAGGCGATCCTCAACATGCGTCTGCGTTCGTTGCGCAAGCTGGAAGAAATGGAACTCCGCAAGGAGCGCGAGAAACTCGCCGAAGAGGCCAAGGGGCTGGAGGCGCTGGTCGAAAGCCCCGCCCGCCAGCGGACACGGCTGAAGCGCGATCTTGCCAAACTGCGTGAGACTTATGCGCCCGAGACGGCGCTTGGCCGCCGCCGTACGACGATCGAGGAACAGGGCCCGGCGCGCGAAATTCCGCTGGAGGCGATGATCGAACGCGAGCCGATCACGGTCATTCTCTCGCAACGCGGGTGGATCAGGGCCATGAGCGGCCATCGCGATCTCGCCGCGGCCGATACGCTCAAGTTCAAGGAGGGAGACGGCCCCGCCTTCGCCTTCCACGCCCAGACCACCGACAAGCTGCTGCTCTTCGCCGAAACAGGGCGGGTCTATACGCTGGCGGCGGACAAATTGCCGGGTGGCCGTGGCTTCGGCGAGCCTGTGCGGTTGATGATCGATCTCGAAGGCGAAGCGGCGACGCTGGCGTTACTCGTGCTGAAACCCGATCAGAAGATCCTGCTCGCCGCCAGCGACGGAAAGGGCTTCATCGCCGATCAAGGGGCAATCAGCGCTGAGACGCGCAAGGGCCGTCAGGTGGTCAATCTGCGCGAAAGGGCACGGCTCAAACTGGCGCGACCTATCGATCCGCAAGACGATTATATCGCCGCCATCGGTGAGAATCGGAAGCTGGTGATCTTCCCGCTCGCCGAACTGCCCGAGATGGAGCGCGGCCAGGGCGCGCAAATCCAACGCTATCGGGACGGCGGCCTGTCGGACGCCATCACGTTCCGCTTCGCTGATGGACTTTCCTGGCCGATGGGCGGCGACAGTGGGCGGGTTCGCACCGAGAGTGACCTCGCTCCGTGGCGCGTCGCGCGCGGCGCGGCGGGGCGAATGCCGCCAACGGGCTTCCCGCGCGATAATCGCTTCGCGACGCAATCTCTCGGAAAGAGCACGGAAAATTAACGCGCCGGCGTTAGGGCCGGTTGTGATGGAGATGTCCAGGATCGTGCGCGAAAGCGCCACGCCGGTCGTGTCGCCCAGCGATGCGCGATTAGCCGTGTCTCGCGATCCGCACTTGCAGGCCTATATCGAGGCGCTTCCGATCGCGGCCGCAGTCGCGTCGATGGAAAGACAGACTTCGCGCGTTTTCGTTGGAAATCAGGCCTTCTGGAACGTCCTTCGCAACGCCGCCAGCCCCGATGATTTGCGGGGACTGCGCGAAGCAGTGGACCGCTTCGCCGCGGGGAACGCCCCGAGCGAGCAGTTCAACTGGCGTGAACCGGGGCTCGGCGGGCGTCATTTTCAGGTCCATCTTGCGCCGATCGCTTCGCGCTTGGATCCCGGCCCACTGACATTGCTCACGATGATCGACTGCACCACAGCGATCGAAACCGAACGCTCGCTGCGCTCCGAAATGCTCCTCGATAGCCTTACGGGGCTTCCCAACCGGGTTGCCTTTGAAGAAGCGGTGGAAGGGGCGGCGGCGGAAGACGGCGATCCCGCGCTTGCCGTGCTGATCGTCAATCTCAAGCGGTTCAGCCGCGTCAATGAAAGTATCGGATCGCTTGCCGGCGACGAGCTGATCATCACCGTCGCGCGGCGGATGGTGGGCGCGATGCGCGAAGGCGATTTGCTCGCACGGCTAGGCGCCGACGAATTCGGTGTGCTGGTCCGTCTTATCGAGGGGCCTGGCGATACGCTGCATGTCGCGCGGCGGCTGCAAAGCACGATCGGCACACCGATCCGCCTGGCCCAGATCGAGCTCCGAATCGAATGCGCCATCGGTTGCGCGCTTTGGCACGAAAGCCTCGCGTCTTCGGACGAACTCATTCGCCACGGGCAGGTGGCGCTTAAGCAAGCGAAGAAATCGGGGCGGATCGAAATCTATCAGCCCGGCGAATTGGCACATGCAAGGCGTGGTCTCCGAATGGAGACCGAATTGCGTCAAGCCATCGACAATGGCGAGATTCGGTTCGATTTTCAGCCGCTTGTCGAGCTGCGCAGCGGGCGCGTCGCGGGGTTTGAGGCCCTGGCGCGCTGGTCGCATCCCGAGCGCGGTGCGATACAACCCGCAGACTTCATTCCTGTCGCGGAGGAATCGGGGCTGATCCTGCCGCTCGGCCAACTGGCGATCGATACCGCGCTGCGTACGCTGGCCGATTGGGACCGCCAGGCTGGAAGCACGTTGCCGGTCTATATCAGCGTCAATGTCTCGCCGGTGCAACTCGCGCGCGAATCGGTGGCGACGGTGGTCAGCGATGCGCTGGCGCGGCATGGCATCGATGGCAGCCGGCTGACGCTGGAAGTGACCGAAAGCTCGATCATCGCCGATCCCGATCGTGCCGCGCGGCTGTTGGGCGAACTCAAGGCGCATAGTTGCCGGATCGCGATGGATGATTTCGGCACCGGCTACTCCAGTCTCGCATCGTTGCAGAAGCTGCCGATCGATGTGCTCAAGATCGATCGGCAGTTCGTCGCGGCGATGCACGATGACCGCGACTCTACCGCGATTGTTCGCGCCATACTGGCTATGGCCAGTGCGCTTGGGATGAAGACAATCGCCGAGGGCATCGAAGATCAGAGCGCCGCCAATCTGCTCGATGTGCTGGGCTGCGATATCGGCCAGGGTTTCTGGTTCGCCCGCGCCATTCAGGCCGATGCGGCCTTTGCCTTTCTGCAGCAGCACGGCTTCAAGCGCGCCGCCTAAGCGCGCTTCACTTCTTCGGCAGCGATCTGATCGAGCCGTTCGCGATCGGGAAAATCTTCCTCTGCCCATTGTCTCTGAACCCGCGCCAGCGCCGCCGCGACCTTCGGCCCGGGCGCCAACCCAAGTGCGATCAACGCACCACCCGTGATCGGCAGGCGGGGCGGCTGCCAGCCATGCAGCCCCTGCGCCGCTTCCGCCTGACCTGCGAGCAACAGGCGATCGATCGCCGCCTCCACGCCGAAGGCATGCGCGAGCAAGCGCGGCGACGAATCGAGATACGTGTCCACGGCGAGCGTCAGCCGGCGGCGCTGGGCATTGGAGAGTTTGAGCCGCGCGGCGACGGTATCGGCGATCGCTGGATCGGCTGGCAACAATGCCGCAAGCCGCCGCAACGGATCGGCGAGATCGCCCTCGATCTGCACCAGCCGATCGAGCCGCGCCAGCCCGCCGCGGTCGATCTCCGGCAACACGGGCGCAAGGATCGCGGCATCGAGCATCGCGGCGATGGCGGGGCGCGGATCGGCGACCGCGAGCAATTTGAGCAACTCCTGCGCGATGCGTTCGCGCGAAAGGCTCATCAGATCGCGCGCACGCGCCGCACAAGCGGCATAACTTGCCTCGTCAGGCGCGCCGGTGCCGAAGCGCGCATGAAAGCGGAAGAAGCGCAGGATGCGGAGATGATCCTCGGCGATCCGTTGCAATGGGTCGCCGATGAAGCGCACCAGCCGGGCGTCGAGATCGGCGACGCCGCCGAAATAATCGTGGATGTCGCCGCTGAGCGCGCCTGCCGATAGCGCGTTGATCGTGAAATCGCGCCTTGCCGCATCCGCTTGCCAATCGTTGGTGAACGCGACGATCGCGTGGCGGCCATCGGTTTCGAGATCCTGCCGCAGTGTCGTCACCTCCACCGGGCCGGAGGGGAGGACCGCCGTTATCGTCCCGTGCGCGATGCCGGTCGGCACCGCCTTGAAACCGGCACCGGTGATCCGCCGCACCGTTTCCTGCGGCGCATGGACCGTGCCGAGATCTATGTCTGCCACGGGTAGGCCGAGCAGGGCATCGCGCACCGCGCCGCCCACGATCCGCACTTCGTCCCGATCGCCGCCCAACGCCGCCATCAGCGCCGGCAATCCCTCCCGCGAGCGCCAGACACTTTCCGGGAGCCTCATGCGAATGCCGCCAATCGGGTAGTGAGGTTCACGATTATGCCGGCCGTGGCGCCCCAGATGCGGCGCTCACCCCAATTCAGAGCATAATACTCCCGCTCCCGTCCCTCGAACGCGCGCGACTCGCGGCGATGATTGGCGGGTTCGAGCAGGAAGGATAGCGGCACCTCAAACACATCGGCGACTTCGCCCTCATGCGGCACGAGGGGAAGATCCGGGGCGATCACCCCGATCACCGGCGCGATATCGAAGTCCGTCCCGGTGCGGTAACGATCGGAAATGCCCACGATGTCGACGGCGCGTGGGCTAAGACCGATCTCCTCGTCCGCCTCTCGCAGGGCGGTGGCGATCGCATCGTCATCCTCCGGATCGGCACGTCCGCCCGGAAAGGCGATCTGGCCGGCATGGCGGCGGAGGTGCGGCTGGCGCAGCGTGAGGATCACGCCGGGCTCGGCCCGGTCGGTGATCGCCACCAGCACCGCTGCGGCGATTAAAGGCAGCCCGGCGTCGAAATCGTCGGCATGGGGGCCGTACCCCTCACTACGCGCAAGGGCAGTGGCCAGGCGCGTGGCCAATGTCATTCCGCCAGGCCCAAAAACGCACCGCGGCTCCAAAGACCCGGCGGGTCGCAACCTTCGTCCAAGGCAAGTTGCGCCAGCTCGTAATAGACCGGGCGGGTGATTCGCGCCTCCAGCCCGGACCGTACGTGCAGATAGGGCCGGGGGCCGTCCTCACCGGCGGCGATGCGAATACCATGATCGCCGTCGGCGGATACAATTTCGCCGGTGTTGAGCCGGAAAGCGAGGGCGCGCCCGGGGCCACTGCCCTCGCTCTTCATCTCGACGGCGACGAACGCGGCGTCTTCAACCTGGATGGTGAGCTTTTCCACAGGTGTCACCAAAACGTGGCTACCGTCTGGTTCGCGGCGCAAGACGGTCGAAAACAGCCTTACCATCGCGGGTCGCACTATCGGCCGGCCCTCATGATACCAGGTGCCGTCCCGCGCGATCCGCATACCGCTGTTGCCGCAATGCGCCGGGTTCCATTGCGCGACGGGCGGAAGACGCTTCTCTTCCACGAGCTGCGCGATCTCTGCCAAGGAGAGTTTGCTGAGGTCTTCGGGCGGGACGACACTTTCCGGCATATCGCCCTGTTAGGGCGGGGTGCGGGGCGATTAAAGGCCTGGATTATGCAGCCGGGGGCCGAGATGGCCCGTCGCGGGCAGCGTAAGGCCTTCTGGAACGCGCGCGAGCAGGCGGCGACGCTCGACGGGACCCGGCACGCTCCAGTCCTTTGTCCAGTGCGCCTCGAAGCCGAAGAAGCGCCCATAATATTCGGGATCGCCGATCAGCACGAGGGGATCGGCCCGGGTCGATTCGGCGGCTTCGATCATCCGCGTCATCATGATCCGCCCGACGCCGCCGCGCTGGAGATCGGGCACCACCGCCACGGGGCCGACCAGCACGAGCGGGGTTTGAAAATCCAGCGCCACCGGCCAGCATTGCAGCGATCCGATCAGCCTTTCGGTTTCGTCGAACGCCGCGAAGGAAAGGGCGGGGAGCGCCGTCATTCCGTCCCGGATCCGGTAGGCCGTACGCCGGCGCCGATCGACGCCGAACGCTTCGTCCAGCAGCGTGTTGATTGCGGCCGGATCAGCGGTGCCGAGTGGACGAATAGTGACGGTGGAAGGAGCGGCGGTCATGGGCGCGCCGCGCATAGAGCAGCGGCCCCGAAACGCAACGCGGCTTGCGGCCACGCGCACGAAATGGGAAAGGCGCGCCACCTCTGATGAAACGATGATGCCCGCAAGCTTGGCCGAACCCCTTTCCCCGCCCCGCGATTCCATTGCGCTCGTGCATGCCGATGATCTGTTGCGCCTTGAGGTCGACGATATCGCGATAGATCTGCTGACCGGCATCTATTCGGAAGAAACGCACCTTCCCCAGCCGCTGCGCATCTCGATCGCCGCCGATCTTAATGCTCCGCCGCATTTCACGCTGGGCACGCCGCTGTCCCAATCCAAAAACTATCTCGATCTGCGCGATGCCGTGCTGAAGGCGTTGCCGCGTGACCGGCACTTCACGCTGATCGAGGCGATCGCCGATCACATCGCGGATACGTTGTTCTTGGGCGATTCTCGGGTCCGCCGGGTCGAGGTAAAGATCGTCAAGCTGGCGATCTCCGAGGGTGGCGAGGCGATCGGCATGACGCTGGTACGGCACCGCCGTTGAAACTGGCCCTGGTCACCGGTGGCACGCGGCGGCTTGGGGCGGCGATTGCGGCGCGGCTCGCCACGGCGGGCTACGACCTCGCGCTCCACAGCCATCGCGCCTCCGAGCCTGAGCCCGATCTGACAAAAGCGATTCGCCACGCCGGGGTGCGCTGGGGCGCGTTCACGGCCGACCTCGCCGATCCTCAGGAGATCGATGCGCTGATCCCCGCCGTTGCCGCGCATTTCGGGCAGGCGCCCAATGTGCTCGTCAACAGCGCCTCCCGATTCGGCGGGGATGATTGGGCGAGCGCGGACATGGCCACCATGCTCGATCACTATGCGATCAATGCCGCAGCGCCGGCTTTGCTTGCGCGGGCTCTGGCCGCGGGGCTGGGTGAGGACGAGGGCGTGGTCATCAACCTGCTCGATCAGCGGATCGCATCACCGCCGCCCGATCAGGCGAGCTATACCGCATCCAAGCTGGCCCTTGCCGGTATCACGCAGGCGCTGGCGAGGGCTCTCGCGCCGCGCGTGCGCGTCTGTGGTGTGGCGCCCGGACTGACCCTGCCGACGCCTGATTATTCAGCGGCGCAGCTTGAGCGGCTAAAAGCAATGATGCCGCTTAACCGGCTCCCGACGCCAGCGGACATAGCCGCCGCCGTGCTTTATCTAACGGAGGCGAAGGCCACGACGGGTCAGGTCATCTTCGTCGATGGCGGCGCTTCGCTGCGCACCTTCGATCGGGACTTCGAATTTCTCGGCCGCGATTAACCGGCCCGCTTGCAGGGACCGAGCCCGTCGATCACAACCTGATAATCCTGCCGCGCCTGCGCCGCATCCTCATCGCCCACACCCTCGAGCGCGCTGTCAGGCAGTTTGGGCGGCAGACCGCAGGCGAGGCGATACCATAGGAAGCTTTCCGGCTGCGGCGGCGCGGCGCTGGCGTCCACCAGTTCGGAGAGCGCGACCGCCCAGTGCGGCTTCTCGCCCGGACGCCGGAGAATCGAGAGCGAGATCGGGCGGCCATCGGCGGTGCGCACGAAAATCTGCGTCTCGCCTTCGCCTGGCAAGGTGCCGGCGACGTGGAAGGCATGGCCGATGCCGGTGATCTGTGGCGGCGCGTCGGATGCGAGGGAGGCGGTCAGGATGGCGCGAATCCGGGTCTCATTCTCGGGCGTGCGCGCGATTTGGGCGTGGGGCCCGATCAGCGAAAACTCGCCCGGCGTGCCTGTCGGATTGCCCAGCAGCAACACGGCCATCCCCTTGAGCTTGGCCTTTGCCATCGATGCGGGAAGATCGACGAGATAGCGAATGTCCGCCGGGGCGGGGCCCTTGCCGCCGATCAGCGCATCAACATGCGCCTCGATGAAAAAGCGGACCTTTCCGGGCGCTACGCCCACAGCGGATTCGGCCTTCAGCGGTGTCGCGCGCGTGATCGCCACGGCCAGCACCTGCTGCGCGGAAAGCGCCATGTCCGCCATCTCGACATAGCCGACCGGAGGTAAGGGAGGTGGAGGCGCGGCACCGATCAACATCAGGCCGGCGCCCAACAAAAGGAGCCTGCAGCGGCGGGAATCTGGGGCGCGGCGCATCTCGGTCTCCTCGGGGTGATAGCCTTGGCACGATGAAAAGGGCCGTTTCAAGCCAACTTATGTTCTACAGTCGTTTGACGTAGCCGCTGAATAAGGGCTTGCGCCAAGGGAGAGGCCCGCGATAGGAAAGCCACAGTCGCCAAAAAATCGTTGAGATGGTATGGCGGCCTCGAAGCCGGATGGTCCCCTGCGGCCGTTTGGATAAATATCCGTTCAAGGAGTGCAGTTCCTTAATGGCTTATGCTGATCAGCAGATGAGCTCCCGCAGGGTTGTGGCGCTGATCCTCGTCGCGGCTTTGCACGCGCTCGTGGGTTATGCGTTTATCAGCGGACTCGCGTTTAACGTAATCAAGAAGGTCGCCGTCGATACCAAGATCGTCGACGTGCAAGAGCCGCCGCCGCCGCCCGAGCAGAAGCCGCCGCCCCCGCCGCCTGACCAGAAGGTCGAGCCGCCGCCCATCGTGGCACCGCCGCCGATCGTGCAGACGCAGACGCTGACGCCACCGATCGTGGCGCCGCCGCCGCCGTTGGTGCAGGCGCCGGTGATTCACGAAACCGCGCCGCCGGCTCCTCCCGCACCCCGCATCTCGCAGGCTGCGGGCGCCAAGGGCGATCCGTCGCAATGGATTACGAATGATGACTATCCGCCGGGCGCGATGCGTGAGGGCCGGGAAGGCACCACGCGGGTCAGCTGGACGATCAACGAGCAGGGCAAGATCGAGAATTGCCAGGTCACGCAATCGAGCGGTTCGCCCGATCTCGACGAAACGGCCTGCCGCCTTCTGACCCGACGCGGCAAATATTCGCCCGCCAAGGACCAGAACGGTCAGCCGATGCGCTCTTCGGCCAGCCGCTCGATCCGCTGGACGATCCCCAAGGATTAACGCCGCAACTCTTCAATGGCGGGCACCGCGCCCAGAACAAAACTGGCCGGTGCCCCGGCCGAAGCATCAAGAAGGAAGTCTTCGACCATGAACGCTACCGCTCCTGCAGCAAACTCCAATCCGTACGGCCTGTTGGCCGCTCTTCATCAGGGCGGCGTCATCGCTTGGACGGTCTTCATCATCCTCGTGATCATGTCGGCCTCCACTTGGTTCATTCTGTTCACCAAGCTGTTCGAGCAGCAGAAGATCCTCAATCAGGCCAAGCGTGCCCGCACGACCTTCTGGGGCTCGCCCTCGCTGCGTGATGGCGCCAACAAGCTCGAGAAGAATTCGGCCTATCGCCAGATCGTCGACGACGGCCTGACCGCGCAGGACCAGCACACCAAGCTGATCGATCCGGTCGACCAGCATGAATGGTTGGGCGCTTCGCTCAATCGTTCAACCGCCGCGGTCAACTCGAAGCTCGGCAACGGCCTTGCGGTGCTCGCTACGGTCGGTTCGACCTCGCCGTTCGTCGGTCTGTTCGGCACGGTTATCGGTATCTACCGCGCGCTCATCAAGATCGGTGCCGCCGGGCAGGCTTCGATCGACGCCGTTGCCGGCCCGGTCGGCGAGGCTCTGATCATGACCGCGCTCGGTCTGGTCGTCGCGGTTCCTGCCGTGCTCGGCTACAATTGGCTGATCCGCCGTAACAAGGTGATCGCGGAGCAGATCGGCTCATTCGCAACCGATATCCATGGCTACATGGTTTCCAACGGTGCGGTGAAGCCCGTGCTGATCTCGGCCAAGCCGGCTCCGGCCCCCGTGGTGAAGCCCGCAACGGCCACCACGCCCAAGCCGTAAGAGGATGATGGCGGCGGATCATTCCGCCGCCATACCTTCCGGCGGCGGTAACGCCGTCGGCCCTTCCGGCAGTAGAATAGGACTTTCCTTCCATGGCAATGAGCGTGGGCCCAGCCGAGAGCGATGCCCCGATGTCGGACATCAACACGACGCCCCTCGTGGACGTTATGTTGGTGCTGCTGATCATCTTCCTCATCACCGTCCCGGTCGTGATCCAGACCGTGCCGGTGACCCTTCCCAAGGTCGCCTACGAGCCCACGACCTCCAAGCCCGAGAATGTCGTTCTTTCCATCCGTGGCAAGAACGGCCAGTGCGAGGTCTATTGGGGCCAGACCCGGATCCAGCCGCAGGAGCTGATCGATCGCTCGGTCGCCAAGCTCAAGCTTGAGATCGACAAGCAGGGCGGTCCGACGGCCCCCGGCCTCGAGCTGCCGGAGGTCCATATCCGGGCCGACGTCAACACGCCCTGGCGCTGTGTCGGTGGCGCGATGACCAACGTAGCCCGTGCGGGCTTCGCGCGCGTCGCCTTCATCTCGCAGCCCGATCCGGGCGAGTATCATGCGGCCGTGGAGTGATGGGCTTCCCGTCCGCACGCCCCAATATTGGGAGTAATTAATCATGGCCATGAGCGCAGCGACCGCTGAAGGTGAGCCCATGATGGACATCAACACGACGCCGCTGATCGACGTCATGCTGGTGCTCCTGATCATGTTCATCATCACGATCCCGGTGCAGACGCATGCGGTGAAGCTGGATCTTCCCCAGAACACCAATGCGCCGCCGCCGCCGATCCTGCCGACCAAGAACCAGGTCTCGATCGATGCCGCGGGCACGATCGCCTGGAACGGTGCCCCGATCAATCTGACCGTCCTGCGTCAGTATCTTGATCAGACGCAGCAGATGGATCCGATTCCCGAGCTGCATCTCGAGCCCGATCCGCAAGCGCGATATGAAGTCGTGGACGAGGTGCTGGCCGTTACGAAGCGCGCCAACGTCTCCAAGATGGGTTTCGTCGGCAACGAAAAATACGCCGATTTCAACGCCGGCTAATCCGGTTTGAGCGGTAAAATGGGAGGCAGTCGGGCGACCGGCTGCCTCTTTTTTTATGCGTTCGAAGCGCCGCCAATCGCATAAGCTTAGGTTAAGGCTGGGAACGCGCGCTGCGATAAACGGTTGGATCGTCCGAAGTTTTCTCGGAGATCACCAGCATGGCAACGCAGTTCTCGCTTGGCGAGCCCGCGCGGCGACGATCACAGTTTCTCACCTCAAGCTTCCAGCGTGGTTTGGCGCACTGGAATCATGAGCGGCTGGCGCCGGCCTTCGTCGATGACGATTGGCAGAAGACTTTGGAGCGCGACACGCGGATGTTGCGGCTGGAGGGCGCATTCATCGAAGAGCTGCGCGCCGAGATTGTGGACGAAGCGGCGATGGTGCCGACCGATCCTGCGGGTTTCGTGCGCTGGTTCGAAGATCTGAAGCAGACCGGGCCGGGGCAGGGGGATGCCTTATTCCCGTGGCTGGCCGAGCAGGCCTCCGCCGAAGAATTGCGCTGGTTCTTTACGCAGGAGGCGGCTGGCGAGGCCGGCTTCGACGATTTGGTGGCGATGACGCAGGTGAAATTGCCGGTGTCGGCCAAGCTGGAACTGGCGCGCAATTATTGGGACGAGATGGGGCGCGGTCGCGAGTCCGGGATGCATGGTCCGATGCTCGATGCCCTGGTGAAAACGCTGGGTGTCGAGCCGGACATCGACACGACGGTATGGGAGAGCCTGGCACTCGCCAATGCGATGACGGCGATGGCGAGCTGCCGCCGCTACACTTGGCAGTCGGTGGGCGCGCTGGGCGTGATCGAGCTGACCGCGCCGGGCCGTTCGGCGCATGTTGCCGCGGGCCTCAAACGCATCGGCCTGGATGAAAAGCGGCGGCGCTATTTCGATCTTCACGCCGTGCTCGACGTCCATCACAGCGAAGCCTGGAACCGCGAGGCGCTGGCACCGCTGGTGGCCGAGGAACCCCGGCGCGCAGCGGCGATCGCCGAAGGTGCCCTTATCCGGCTGCGCTGCGGCGCGCGTTGCTTTGACCGCTATCGGGCCGAGCTTTGGGGTTGATCGCGCGCGACCAGCCAGCCCGCGCGCAGGAAATGCGCGGCGGCCCAAAGATAAAAGAACAGATCGACGCTTAATGCGCTAGACAGGCCGCTGGCCGAAGCACTCAAGCAGGGCGCCGTCTGAGCCTTTCCGCTGGCGCACAACATGGCAAAGTCGGGTAGCGCCCGCTTCGTGAAATGGTCGCTGAGCGTGCCAACCAGCCATGGCCCGATCGTCAGGCCCAGCCCGTTCATCGCCAGTAGCAGTAAGGCTATCGCGGTGGCGCGCGCGCGCGGCCCGACACGGTCGGCGGTTGTGGCATAGACCGGCCCGAAATAGAGATGCGCGCCGAAGAAGGCCGGAAACGCGGCTAACGCCACGCCGAGCGGCTGGGATTGGCTTAGAGCCAGCGGAAAGGCGGCGAGCGCGATCAACGCGCCCGCTCCGGCGACTTGCGCCCGCGCGTTTTGCCGCCCCGGCGTGAGTCGATCAGCTAGCCATCCGCCGGTTGCGATCCCCCCGCCGATTCCGGCGCCGACGACTAATCCAAAGCCCGTGGCGGCCACGTGGAGCGGCAGCTGATAGGAGCGCATCAGCAGCGGCACCGCGAAGCCGGTGATGCCATAGCCCGCCGTGGATGCCAGCGTCGCACCCGCCGCCATGTTGCGAAATACGCGATCGCTCCACAATGCGCGCGCTACCTCCCCGAATGCGGGGGCTTGGGCGTCCGTCGCCGCATCCTGCGCGCCACGGGGAGGCTCACGCAGGACGAAAGCAATCACCGCCGCCAACGCAACGCCGGGAATGCCCAGCACCAGGAAGGCGGCGCGCCACCCAAGCGCGTCCGCGATCCATCCGCCCGCAACGGCGCCAATGAGGATGCCCACCGGAATACCGATCGAGAACAGCGCGAGCGCAGTCGCGCGCCGCTCGCGCGGCCAGAGGTCAGCGATGATGGACTGCGCGGCGGGCACATAGCCAGCCTCGCCGATACCGACCCCGATCCGCGCCACTAACAGCTGCGGCAAGCCGCGCGCGAGACCACAGGCCGCGGTTGCGATCGACCACAGCGCCAGGCTCCAGGAAACCACCGCGATCCGCGAGCGCCGCTCGGCGATCCGCGCGATCGGCAGGCCGAGCGCGCTGTTGAAGAGCGCGAAGGCAAGCCCGTTGAGCAGGCCGAGGCGGCTGTCGCTCAGGCCGAGATCGGCCTTGATCGGCTGGCCGAGGATCGCGACCAGCTGCCGATCGACGAAGTTGAGGACATAGACGGCTGTGAGCAGCAGCAATGTCAGGCGGGCGCCATGTCGGGCAGGGTTGCGCATGGCCGCCGCCTTGGCCCGGCCCGCCGTGGACGGCAAGCCGCTTGCCGATCGGTGCAAGGAGGATCATGGCCGGTCACATGATCGCAGCCGACCGCGATGAGGAAAAGCGTGCCGCCGCCGAAGCCGCGGTGGCGGAGATCGAGGCGGGCATGCTGGTCGGCCTCGGTACGGGCACCACTGCCGCCTTCGCGATCGCCGCAGTGGGCGCGCGGGTGAAGACCGGGCTGAACATCCGCGCGGTGGCCACCTCGCTAGCCACAGCACGCGCGGCCGAAGCAGCTGGGATCACGGTGATCGCCATGGACGATCATGCAAGCGTCGATCTCTGTATCGACGGGGTCGACGAGATCGATTCGCTCTTCCGCGCGATCAAGGGCGGCGGCGGGGCGATGGTGCGCGAGAAGATCGTCGCTACGGCAGCCGCACGCAACATCGCCATTGCCGACAGTTCCAAGTTGGTCGATCGGATCGGAGCGCGACCGGTGCCGATCGAAATTCTGCCGCTGGCGCGCGCGTTCATCGCCGAACACGTGTCCGTGCTGGGCGGAAAATCGGAACTGCGCCGTAATGAAAATGGCCTTTTTCAAAGCGATCAGGGCAATCCCGTTCTCGATTGCCGATTTGGGCCGATCGCCGATCCGCCGGCGCTCTCCGCCGTGCTGGATGCGCTTCCCGGCGTGGTCGGCCACGGGCTGTTTTTGACCGAGATCGATGCTCTGTTCATCGGCACGCCGGAAGGTGTGCGCAAAATGCGGCGAACGCCTTCCCATCCCAAAATTTAACTGCCAATCCGCGCATCCTTGGCCCTCACCGGCCGTTGCAGCGACGAGAAACGAAGGACAGTGATGACCCAGACCGAGGCGACCCTTGAAGCCGTTCATGAGGACGGTTCGCCCGAACGGCTCGCAATCGATACGATCCGCACGCTCTCGATGGATGCGGTCGCCAAGGCCAAATCCGGGCATATCGGTACGCCGATGGCGATGGCACCCGTCGGCTATACCTTATGGTCCAAATTCCTGCGCATCGATCCCGATGCCGCCGATTGGGCCAATCGGGACCGCTTCGTGCTCTCGGCCGGCCATGCTTCGATGTTGCTCTATTCGCTGCTGCATCTCGCTGGCGTCAAGGAGATCGACAAGGACGGCAAGCTGAGCGGCAAGCTCGCGGTCAGCCTGCAGGACATCAAGGATTTCCGGCAGATAGGATCGAAGACGCCAGGCCATCCCGAATATCGCCACACCGCGGGCGTCGAGACCACCACGGGTCCACTCGGCCAAGGCTGCGCCAATTCGGTGGGCATGGCGATCGCCGAGCGCTGGCTGGCTGCGCATTACAACCGCGAGGGCTTTCCGGTCTTCGATTATGACGTCTACTGCCTGGCGGGCGACGGCTGCATGATGGAGGGCGTTGCCAGCGAAGCCGCCAGCCTTGCCGGACACCTGCGGCTTTCCAACCTGTGTTGGATCTACGATTCGAACCACGTCACGATCGAGGGCAACACCGATCTCGCTTTCGATGAGGATGTCGGCAAGCGTTTCCAGGCCTATGGCTGGCACGTCATCCATGTGAACGATGCCAACGATACGGCCGCCGTCGCCGCCGCGCTGCAAGAGTTCAAGGGCACCGACGATCGGCCGACGCTAATCGTGGTCCATTCCATCATCGGCTACGGTAGCTCGATCCAGGGCACCGCCAAGGCGCATGGCGAGGCGATGACCGCCGAGGATATCGCGGGCACTAAGAAGAAATACGGCTGGCCGGGCACCGAGCCTTTCTTCATCCCCGATGGCGTGCCTGAGCATTTCCACGAGGCGATAGCCGGGCGCGGGCAGCCGCTGCACGCCGAATGGGAGGCGATGCTCGAAAAGTATCGCGCCGCAGAGCCGGAGCTTGCCAAGCAGCTTGATGCGATGCTGTCCGATCAGCTTCCCGAGGGATGGGATGCCGATGTCCCCAGCTTCCCCGCTGACGATAGAGGCATGGCTTCGCGCGATGCCGGCGGCAAGGTGCTGAACGCCATCGCGCCCAAGCTGCCCTGGCTGGTCGGCGGTTCGGCCGACCTTGCGCCTTCGACCAAGACATTGATCGACAACGCCGGATCGTTCCAGTCGAACAGCTACGGCGGCCGCAACCTCCATTTCGGCGTACGCGAACATGCGATGGGCGCAATCGTCAACGGCATGACGCTGTCACACCTGCGCGGCTATGGCGCGACCTTCTTCGTGTTCCTCGATTACATGCGCCCGCCGGTGCGTCTCTCGTCGCTGATGGAGATCGGCGCGATCTGGGTGTTCACGCACGATTCGATCGGTGTCGGCGAGGATGGGCCGACCCACCAGCCGATCGAGCAGCTCGCCATGCTCCGCGCGACGCCGGGAATGCACACGATCCGGCCGTGCGATGCGAACGAAGTCGCCTGGGCTTGGCGGTCGGCGATTGCCGAAGGGAACCGGCCCACCGCGCTGGTGCTTTCCCGCCAGGCCCTGCCGACGCTGGACCGCGAAAAATACGCGAGTGCCGAAGGCGTCATGAAGGGCGCTTATGTGCTCGCCAGCGCGGACGAGCCTGACGTTATCCTGATCGCGACGGGATCGGAGGTCAGCCTGATCGTCAAGGCATATGAGCAGCTGACGGCAGATGGGACGAAGGCTCGGGCCGTATCGATGCCGAGCTGGGATCTCTACGAGATGCAGGACGACGCCTATAAAGAATCTGTGCTTCCAAAGAGCGTCAAGGCGCGCATTGCCGTGGAGCAGGGCAGCGAGCTGGGTTGGGACCGCTACGTCGGGCTCGAGGGTAAAGCGATCACCATGTCGAGCTTCGGCGCCTCGGCGCCCAGCGCCAAGCTGCAGGAAAAGTTCGGGTTCACCGTCGACAATATCGTCGCCACCGCGCGCAAGCTGATCGGAAAAGAAGCATGAGCAATCTCAAGGAACTCGCCGCCGCCGGGCAGGCCGTCTGGCTGGATTTCGTCGATCGCAAGTTCCTGGCCGAAGGTGGCCTCAGGAAACTGGTCGCCGAGGATGGCCTGACCGGCGTCACCTCCAATCCCTCGATCTTTGAAAAGGCGATGGGGCATGGCGATGCCTATGACGAAGGCTTTAAGGGCGTTCTGGGAAAGGGCGATGCTACCGCCAAATTTCTCTACGAGAGCCAGGCGGTGCAGGATATCAAGGATGCCGCCGCCGATCTCCGCCCTGTCTATGATGAGCTGGACGGCAAGGACGGTTATGTCAGCCTCGAAGTCTCGCCCGGCAACGCCATGGAGACGGCAGCGACGATCGAGGAGGCGCATAAGCTCTGGAAAGCGGTCGATGCGCCTAACGTGATGATCAAGGTGCCCGGCACCAAGCCAGGTGCGCCTGCGATCCGGCAATTGATCGAGGATGGCCTCAATATCAACGTCACGTTGCTGTTCGCGCTGGATGCCTATCAGACGGTGGCAATGGCCTATATCGAAGGGCTGGAAGCGCGTGCCGCCAAGGGCGAGCCGATCGACAGGATCGCTTCGGTCGCCAGCTTCTTCGTCAGCCGCATCGATAGCGTGATCGACAAGAAGATCGATGAGCGGCTGGGTGCGGGCGACAAGGATGCCGATGCGCTGAAAGCGGTTCGCGGCAAGGTGGCGATCGCCAATGCCAAGGTCGCTTATGCCTGGTATCAGGATCTGATCGCGGGCGATCGCTGGCAGGCGCTCGCCGCCAAGGGCGCCAAGCCGCAGCGGCTGCTCTGGGCCTCCACCGGCACCAAGGATCCGTCGTTCCCCGATACGCTCTACATCGATACGCTGATCGGCCCGGACACGGTGAACACCATGCCGCCCAAGACGATGGACGCCTTCCGCGATCACGGCACCGTAGCACAGACGCTGACGCAGGATGTGGAGGCCGCGAAGACGGTGTTGGCAGAGGCCGAGCGCCTTGGGCTCGATTTGCAGGGCGTCACCACTGAGCTGGTGGTCGATGGCGTCAAGCTGTTCGCCGATGCCTTCGATACGCTGATCAAGGCCGTGGGCGAGAAGAAGACCGCGCTGACATCCGAGCTGGTGAAGGGCTGAGCCGCATGAAGACCGAGCTTCCCGAGGCGCTGGCGCGCGCTGTGCAAACGCGGCTGGCACAGGCCGACAAAGAAAGTTGGGCCAGGCGGCTCTGGGAAGGCGATGTGACGCTTTGGACCAACGCCGACGAGGCCAAGTGGATCGGCTGGCTGCCCGCCGCCGAGGGCAAGCAGGTCGATTTCGCGCAGATCGCGGCGCTGGTCGAGAAGGCCAAGGGCCATAAGGATGCCGTGCTGCTCGGCATGGGCGGCTCCAGCCTTGGGCCGGAGGTGCTGGCGCTGATCCTCGGCAATCAGCCCGGCTTTCCGAAGCTGCATGTGCTCGACACCACCGATCCTGATCAGATCGCAGGCGTCGCCAAGGCGATCGATCCCAGCGAGGCTTTGTTCATTGTCTCCTCCAAATCGGGATCGACGATGGAGCCGGAACTGCTCCGCGCCTATTTCTGGGAGCTGGCGGGCAAGGACGGCAACCGCTTCGTCGCGGTCACCGATCCAGGCTCCAAGCTGGAGGCGGCGGCGAAGGCGGACCGCTATGCTTTCATCTTCCACGGCGATCCGGCGATCGGCGGCCGTTATTCGGTGCTGTCGGTGTTCGGCATGGTGCCGGGCGCGGCGATGGGGCTGGATATCAAGGCGCTTTACGACGCGACCGCTTCGATGGTTTCCGCGTGCGGCGCGGACACGGCGGTCAAGGGCAATCCCGGCGTCCATTTGGGCGTCATCATGGGGGAGGCGGCCAATGCCGGTCGTGACAAGCTCACCATCTTGCCCTCGAAGGGGCTCGAGCCGATCGGCGCTTGGCTGGAGCAATTGCTCGCCGAATCGACCGGCAAGCAGGGCAAGGGCATCGTGCCCGTCGATCTTGAGCCGCTGGGCGCGGTGGAGAGCTACGGCACCGATCGGCTGTTCGTGCATCTTCACCTCGAAGGTGACAGCGATGCCGAGCTTGAGGCGCGGTTGAAGGCACTTGCCGAAGCGGGGCAGCCGGTGGTGCATATCCCGGTCGCGGCCAAGGAGGATATCGGTCAGGAGTTCGTCCGCTGGGAAGTCGCCACCGCGATCGCGGGTGCGGTGATCGGCATCAACCCCTTCGATCAGCCCGACGTCGAGGCGGCCAAGGTCGCGACGCGCAAGCTGGTCGATGCCTATGAGCAGAGCGGCAGCGCCGAACCCGAAACGCCGATCGTCGAGACCGAGGATTTCGCGATCTTCGCACCGCAGGCGACGGCGCTGTCGCCGAGCGATCCCAAGCAATTGCTCGATCTCCATTTCGCGAGCCTCCAGCCCGGCAATTATGCGGGCTTCCTTGCCTATATCGAGCGCAGCGCGGCGGACGAGGCGGTGATCGCCACGATCCGCGCGCAGGTGCGTGATGCCAAGCAAGTGGCGACCGTCGCGGGCTTCGGACCGCGCTTCCTCCATTCAACAGGGCAGGCTTACAAAGGTGGCCCCAACAGCGGCGTCTTCCTGACGATCACGCGCGATCCCGATCCCGATCTCGCCGTTCCGGGTCACAAGGCCAGTTTCGGCAATGTCCAGATCATGCAGGCGCGCGGCGATGCCGATGTGCTTGCCGAACGCGGCCGCCGCGTGCTGCGCGTTCATCTCAAGAAGGGCGGCGGCGGCATCAAGGCGCTGGCGTCCGCGGTCGAAGCCGCGCTCAACTCCTAAAAGGAACAGACCATGCGTTTGGCAATGATCGGCCTCGGCCGGATGGGCGCGAACATCGCCCGGCGCTTGATGCGCAGCGGCCACGAGATCGTCGCGTTCGATCGTGATGCCAAGGCGGTAGATGCCTTGAGCAACGAAGGCGCGATGGGCGCCGCCTCGCTCGATGAAGTCGTCGCCAAGCTCGAAGGCCCACGCATCTATTGGGTGATGCTCCCCGCCGGCGATCCTACCGAGCAGACGATCGCCACTCTGATCGAGAAATCGTCGCCTGACGACATCATCATCGATGGTGGCAATACCTTCTACAAGGATGACATTAGGCGCGCGAAGGTCTGTGCGGAGAAGCAGCTCCATTATGTCGATGTCGGCACTTCGGGCGGCGTCTGGGGCCTCGAACGCGGCTATTGCATGATGATCGGCGGCAGCGACGAAGCTTTCGCGACTCTCGATCCGATTTTCGATACTCTGGCCCCCGGCGTCGGTACTGTGCCGCGTACCAAGGAACGCGAAGGCAAGCCGGGCGAAGATCCTCGCGCCGAAAAGGGCTATATCCACGCTGGCCCGGCAGGCGCAGGCCATTTCGTGAAAATGGTCCACAACGGCATCGAATATGGCCTGATGGCGGCCTACGCCGAGGGCTTCGACATATTGAAGGGCAAGTCTTCGGACAAATTGCCCGAGGATGAGCGGTTCGATCTCAATCTGGCCGATATCTCGGAGGTTTGGCGGCGCGGCAGCGTCGTTTCCTCGTGGCTGCTCGATCTGACGGCCTCGGCGCTCGGCAAGGATCCGACGCTGGAACAGTTTACGGGCAAGGTCGCGGACTCGGGCGAAGGTCATTGGACCATTGAGGCGGCGATGGAGGAGGCGGTGCCCGCTTATGTTCTCTCGGCTGCCTTGTTTGCCCGCTACCGCAGCCGCGTCGATCACGTGTTTGGCGACAAGATTCTGTCCGCGATGCGCTTCGGCTTCGGCGGCCATGTCGAAATGCCGCAATAGTGGCGGAGCCGAACAAGGCACCTGTCGCGCCGCCCGCGACATTGGTGATTTTCGGTGCGATGGGCGATCTGGCTAAGCGGCTGTTGATGCCGGCGATCGTCAACCTTGTCCGCTGGAAGCTGCTCGACCCCAAGACCCAGATCCTGGGCGTCAGCTATCATGACGTTGATGACGAAGGGCTTCGCGCATCGCTTGATGATTTCGTCGAGGGCGATGCGGCGTGGCGCAAGATCCGCAAGCAAATCCATTATTTCAAAGGCGATTTCAACGAAGACGTGACCTATTCGGCGCTGGCTGGAAAGCTTGATGGCAACGTCATCTTCTACCTTGCCACCGCAGCCTCCTTCTTCGGGTCGGTGTCACAAAAGCTCGGCGCTGCCGGGATGCTCAAGGAAGAGGGCGGCTTCCGCCGGCTGGTGATCGAGAAGCCGTTCGGCAGCGATCTCGCCTCCGCGCAGGCCCTCAATGCCGTGCTGCTCCAGCAGGCGCAGGAGTCGCAAATCTATCGGATCGATCATTTCCTCGGAAAGGAAACTGTCCAGAACATCATGGTCGCGCGCTTCGGCAACGCCTTGATGGAGGCTGTCTGGAACAACCGCTACGTCGATCATATCGAGATCACGGCTGCCGAGCAGGTGACCGTAGGCTCGCGCGGCAAATTCTATGACGCCACCGGCGCGCTGCGCGACATGGTGCCCAACCATCTCTTCCAGCTGCTGGCGATGACCGCGATGGAGCCCCCCACCAGCTTCGGCGCCGAGGCGATCCGCAGCGAGAAGGCCAAGGTGATCGATGCTATCGCGCCGATCGATCCGGCCAACGCGGTGCGCGGACAGAACGTAGCGGGCAAGATCGCGGGCGAAAAAGTGCCCGCCTTCGTCAAGACGCCCGACGTTTCGCCCAAGAGCCGCACCGAGACCTATGTGGCGATGAAGCTCTATGTCGAGACGTGGCGCTGGGCGGGTGTGCCCTTTTACCTGCGCACCGGCAAGGCACTCTCCCACCGCGATACGGAGATCGTCGTCCACTTCAAAAGCGCGCCCTTGCACACGTTCCGCGGCACCGAAGTGACATCGCTGCCCTGCAATCGCCTCGTTCTGCAGATCCAGCCCAACGAAGGGATCAGTCTCGATCTCGCGGCCAAGGTGCCGGGGCCGCTTGTCGACGTCGTGCCGGTGTCGATGAACTTCGCGTATGCGGATGTCTTCAAGATGGGCCACCGCACCGGTTATGAGACCTTGCTGTATGATGTGCTGACCGGCGATCAGACGCTCTTCCAGCGCGCCGATCAGATCGAAGGCGGCTGGCGTGCTATTCAGCCTTTGCTCGATGCCTGGGCCAAAAAAGGCAAGCCTGAGGAGTATAAGCCGGGCAGCGCTGGCCCGGCGGGCGCGGATGCGTTGCTCGCGCGTGATGGCCGCGCCTGGCATACGCTCGCATGATCAAGCTGGTCGTTTCCGATATCGACGGGACGCTTGTCCGCAACGACAAGAGCTTGTCCGATGGTAATGCCGCCGCAGTTGGTCGCCTGATGGATGCGGGTGTCGCGGTAACCCTGATCAGCGCGCGTCCGGCGTCGGGGATGCTGTGGATCGCGGAGCGGCTGAAGCTGGACGGGCCGTTCGGAGCCTTCAACGGCGGCACCCTGTTCATGGCCGATGGCAGCATTAAGGCAAAACATGTCCTCGCCGAGGATGCCGCGCGCGATCTGATCGCCTACCTTGAACAGCAGCCGGTGATCCGCTGGGTGTTCGCCGATGGCGATTGGCTGGCGAGCGACAAGGATGAGCTGCACACGCCGCGCGAGGTCAAATCCGCCGGTGTCGAGCCGATCTTTGCCACGGACGTTAGCGATCGTATCGCGCGTTGTGACAAGATCGTCGCCGTCACCGATGATCAGCCGTTGCTCGATCGGATCGAAGGCGAGGTGAAAGGCCTGCTCGGTGATCGGGCGACGGTCGCGCGCTCCCAGACTTACTATCTCGATATCACCGCGCCCCAAGCTAATAAGGGCGCCGGCATCGCGGCACTCGCCGAGGCCTTTCGCGTCACGCTCGATGAGACGGTAGCGCTCGGCGACCAGGCCAACGATCTGCCGATGTTCGCGCGCGCCGGTTTTTCGGTGGCGATGGGGCAGGCGCCAGATCCGGTGAAGGCGGCGGCGAAGGCGGTGGCTGCATCCAATAATGACGATGGTGTCGCCGATGCGATTGATCGGCTTATCCTGCCAAAGGTCCGCGCATGAAACAGATGATCGCCTTCGATCTCGATGGCACCTTGGCCGAGAGCAAGCAGCCGCTGGGCGACGATATGGCGGCGCTGTTGGGACAGTTGCTCGCGGTGGCGAAGGTCTGCGTGATCTCCGGGGGCGATTGGCCCCAGTTTGAAAAGCAGGTCGTCTCGCGTCTGCCCAAGGACAGCGTCTTCGAAAACCTGTTCATCCAGCCGACCACCGGCACCAAGCTTTACCGCTTCGAAGGCGGAACATGGAAAGCGATCTACGCGGAGCTTTTTTCCAAGGACGAGCATGACAAGATCATGGCCGCGTTCGACAAGGCGCTGAAGGACGCGGGCATCCAGGATGAAAAGACCTGGGGCGATCGGATCGAGGATCGCGGCAGTCAAGTGACCTTCTCGGGCCTCGGTCAGGAAGCCCCGCTCGACGCCAAGAAGGCTTGGGATCCCGATTTCACCAAGCGCAAGGCGCTGCAGAAGACGCTGCAGGCGGCGCTGCCCGATCTGCAGATCAATATCGGCGGTTCCACCTCGCTCGACATCACGCGCAAGGGCGTCGACAAGGCCTATGGGATGCGCAAGCTGATGGAGCATAGCGGCATCGCGCAGGAGCATATCCTGTTCTTCGGCGACGCGATCTTTCCGGGCGGCAATGACGATCCCGTCCGCGCCATGGGCATCGACAGCATCAAAGTCCGCGATCCCGCCGAGACGATCAGCGGCGTCACCGCCGTGATCGCCTGCCTCAAGGCCTGAGGCAACGGAATGGAATCATGGTCGGGGAGAGAGGATTCGAACCTCCGGCCCCTGCCTCCCGAAGGCAGTGCTCTACCAGGCTGAGCTACTCCCCGACGGAGCGGCATAGGACTGCGCCGGAGCGCGGTTGCCGAGACTAGCTGGTGGTGCGGGCGATTAGCCGGGGCCGGAGGCGAGGGCAACCCCCGCAAGCCGGCAATTCTCCACACGCCGCTATGGTCTTCTGGTCGCTTCCCTTCGTTCTGGCGCTTCGTGAAACGATCGGCTAGCCGAAGCCGGTGGATGCCCTGGAGATCGTCGCGGCGCTTTTGGGCGTGTTCAACATTGTGCTGCTTATCCGGCGGAACATTTGGAATTACGCCTTCGGGCTGGCGATGGTCGCTCTCTATGCGCCGGTCTTTTTTCACGCCCGGCTTTACAGCGATGCTCTGCTCCAGATCGTCTTCTTTCTGGTGCAACTCTATGGGTTTTGGAATTGGCAGCGCAGCCGCGAGGATAGCGGTGAGGTCACCGTCCTTCGTTTGAGTGGCCGCGCCAGGGCGGGCTGGGCGATCGCGACGATCGCGCTGGTTGCCGCCTGGGGCACGGGCATGGCGCGCTTTACCGACGCTGCTTTCCCGTATCTGGACGCCGCCAATGCCATGATCAGCATCGTCGCGCAGATCATGCTCTCCAGGCGATGGATCGAGAATTGGCCGCTCTGGATCTTCGTCGATGTCCTTCAGATCGGGCTGTACGTCGCCAAGGGGCTGGTGCCGACGGCGCTGCTCTATTGCCTGTTCCTAATCATGTCGGTGTGGGGCTGGATCGAATGGTCGCGTGCCGAACGGAGTTCGGAGGCGCTGGCATGACGACCGGCCTGATCGTAGGCCGCTTTATGCCGCCGCACGCCGGGCATATGCTGCTGGCCGGCACCGCTCGGGCCCTGGTTGATCATTTGGTGCTGGCGATGATCGTCGGTCCTGAGGACGCGATCTCGCCGGCCGACCGCGCCGCGTGGATGGCTGAGCTGTTCCCCCAAGCGGAGCTGGTGCAGGTCCACGCCGCTCCTTCGGGCACGGACCACTGGTGGGAGCCGATGCGTGCGCAGCTTGGGCGCCGCATCGATCTGGTGTTCGCGGGCGATGGCGAGGCGCTGGCGCTCGCTTCGGCGTTGGGCGCCCGCTACGTCCAGCTCGATCCCGAGCATCAGACATTGCCGATATCGGGCGCGGAAATCCTCGCCGATCTGATGGGCAACTGGCGCTTCCTGCCCGCGCCGGTGCGGGAGCGTTTCGCACGGACGATCTGCCTGCATGGGCCGGAGAGCACGGGCAAATCGACGCTGGCTCCCCAACTCGCCGCGCATTTCGATACCTGTTGGCTGCCCGAATATGGCCGCACCTATTGCGAGACGTTCGGCCTGGCGCTGACCATGGCCGATCTCCTCGCGATCGGGCGCACGCATGCGGCGATGACCCGTGCGGCCAAGCGCCTGTCCAGCGGGAGGCTGATCCTCGATACCGATCCGTTGATGACCGCGGCCTGGGCGGACATGCTGTTCGAGCGATCCGATCCCTGGTTCGATCACTTCGACGAGACCGCGGACCTCTACCTGCTGCTCGATATCGATATGCCGTGGGTCGACGACGGCACACGCTTCTTCGGTGACGAGGGGCGGCGGCGGCGCTTCTTCGAATGCTCGCGTCACCAGCTCGAAAAGCGCGGCTTGCCCTATGTGCTGATCGGCGGGCCTGCCGAGGAACGACTGGCGCGCTCGATCGAAGCGATCGCAGCGGCCGGCCTCTAACTACGCCTTAGCCAAAAAATGACGGCCCGCACCGCGAGGTGCAGGCCGTGGAGGAACTCGCCGCGCGGAAGGGGGCCGCGCGGCGATGGGGGCTCAATGTATTAGAATGTAACCGTGCCTTCGATGCCGAAGGTGCGGGGCGCGTTGAAGTTGCCGTAATCGCCCAGCACGTTCTGGATCGGGCCGCCGGCGCCCGTCGTCAGCTGCGCGGCGCTGGTCGGAGCGCCCGGCAGGCTGTTCGACGGATCCTGACGGAAGATATACTGCTTGTCGAACATGTTGCGCACCCAGAGGCTGACGGTCAGCTTCTGACCGGCATTCGACATGCCGATGTCGGCCAGCGACAGGCGCGAGTTGACGATGAACGAAGCCCCCGCCTTGGTCGGGAACTGATCGAAGCCTTGGGCCGATTGCGAATAGTTTCCGTCGATGTGGACCTTCACCTTGGTATCGCCCCCGCCGACCGGCAGCGCGTAATCGATCGAGCCGCTGGCTGCGTTTCGCGGCGTGAACGGAATGTAGAACTGCTGCAGCACCGGAGCAGATGTGACTGCGCCGACGGTGAAGGTCACCGGGATCAGCGGGATATGCGTGTAGGTGTAGGCGTAGGAAAGGTTCAGCGTCAGGCCTGTTACGGGCGCAACGGTCAGGTCCGCTTCGACGCCGCGGATCTTGGTGATGCCCGGGGCATTGATGGCGCGCAGGACGTTAACGCTGGCGCCGTTCGCGGTGGTGATGAAGCTCAGGTCTTCCTGGCTGTTCTTGCGGTCCATGATGTAGCCCGCCAGGTTGAAGCGCGCGCGGTGATCCCAGAAATCGCTCTTCAGGCCGACTTCATACGACTTCAGATCTTCGGGGTTGAACGGCAGGTAGTTGGGCGTGCGCGAGCTGGCACCGCCGGCGCGATAGCCGGTCGAATATTTGGCGTAGACGTGGAGGCCGTTGGTCACGTCATATGCAATCGTCGCCATCGGGTTGAACCGGTTCCAGGTCTTGTCCAGCGGCTGATAGCCGTTGGCGGCGAGCTGGGCGGGCGTCGCGGTGGCGTAGTTGAGGTTGTTGAAGAAGGTCAGAACGCCCTCCTTCTTGTCCTTGGTGTAGCGGCCGCCAACGGTAATGTGCAGCGCGTCGGTCGCGTTCCAGGTGGCCTGTCCGTAGGCCGCATAGCTTCTGGAACGGACGGCGGAGGCACGATCGATCGAGCAGCCATTGACCGCCTTGCCGACGAAGAGCGGCGTGCTGCCCGTGCAGAAGGGGATCGTCACATAGTTGGCGCCGGTGACGTTACCGAGGCCATCCGTGATCGCAACCGCGCCGATCGAGGCGGGCGTGGCGGCGTCATCGCTGACATGCTCGTTGAAGTAGAACAGGCCCGCGACATAATCGATGCGATCGATCGAACCGACGGCCTGGAGTTCCTGGCTGAACTGGCGCTGGCGAAGATCGGCCAGGCTGTAGCGGCTGAAAGCGCAGGGCGCTGCCGCGGTGCAGGCAGCGGTCAAGGCGATCGTGGGGACGCGGTGGGCGCCACCGCTGTTATCATATTGCGCCATATCGACACCGCGCCACGCCGTGATCGAGCGGATCTCGACCTCAGGGGACAGCTTCCACTTGAAGTTGTTGGTGAAGCCGTGGCTCTTGTCGACGCTGGGCTGCTGCGGAACGCCGATGTCGGCGGTGGTCATGCGGCTGGTGCCGTTGACGACGACACCCGGCAGCAGCGGCTTGACCGGACCGCCGGTCAGCGTGGTGTAGCTGAAGCTCGGCAGCACGCAGGTGGTGGCCGCCGTCACCGCGCCATTGGCGCAGCCGTTGGGGTTATAGTTCAGCAGCTGGCTATAGAAGGGCGTGTTCTTGTCCTGCGCTACATCGACCGAGAAATCGTTGGTGATGTCGCTCGACGGCTTCCAGCGAACGGCGCCGCGGAAGCCCTGGCGGTCATAATAGTTCCAGCCGGTCGAGCCGGGGAGGGGGTCCTTCGTCGTCGCGTTCTGATACTGCTTGATCCCGTCGAGCTTGACGCTGAGGTTGTGGAATTCCGGCAGATCGAGGTGCGCGCCGATCGTGTAGGCGCCATAATTGCCATAGCCGGCATTGACCGAGCCGCCGAACTTGCCCGAGGGCGCCTTCGAGATGATCGAGAGCGCGCCGCCTTCCGAGTTACGGCCGAACAGCGTGCCCTGCGGGCCCTTGAGCACCTCGATACGCTCGATATCGAACAGCGCAGCGTTAAGGCCGTGCTGGCGGGCGAGGTAGACGCCGTCGACATAGATGCCGACGCCCTGCTCGCGCGCGGGCTGGTTGGCGTCGAGCGGCACGATGCCGCGGATACCGATCGTCAGCGCGCTCTGGCGGGCTTCGAAGGTGGCGACGCGGAGCGAAGGGACACCGCCGTCGGCAAGGTCATAAAGGCTCTGGATGTGGCGATCCTTGATGACCTGCGCGTTGACGACGCTGATCGAGATCGGGGTCTTCTGGAGATTGGTCTCGCGCTTGGTGGCGGTGACGACGATCTCCTGAATGGTGGGCTCTTCGCCAGACGCAGCGGCGGGCGCGGGATCGGCCGGCGCCGGAGCGGCGGCATGCGCCTGGCTCGCAAGCGCGAGAGCGAGGGCGGCGATCGAAATCGCCGAGGCCTTGGAAGTCATGTTTGTAGTCCCCTTTGGAATCACCGCTCGGGCGGCGACTTCTGCGCGGGGAGCTAGCCAGGTCCCTTTGCAGGCCCGCGACTCTTTGGTGACACTAATGTGACATCGGCCATTTGGTTGTGGATAGGTTCAGCTTCGCGCCTCACTCTTCGCTTCTCGCGCATCGCCTGCTAGGCGGCGGGGATGACGCCGCTCGACAAGATCCGTAACTTCAGCATCATCGCCCATATCGACCATGGCAAATCGACGCTCGCCGATCGCCTGATCCAGCGCACCGGCGGGCTGACCGAGCGCGAGATGTCCGCGCAAGTTCTTGATAACATGGACATTGAGAAGGAGCGCGGGATCACGATCAAGGCGCAGACCGTGCGCCTCGACTGGAAGGGCTATGTGCTCAACCTGATGGACACGCCGGGCCATGTCGACTTCGCCTATGAGGTCAGCCGCAGCCTCGCCGCGTGCGAGGGCGCGCTGCTGGTGGTGGATGCCGCGCAGGGCGTGGAGGCGCAGACGCTGGCCAACGTCTACCAATCGATCGAGCATGATCATGAGATCGTGCCCGTCATCAACAAGATTGATCTGCCCGCGGCCGAGCCCGAGAAGGTACGCGCCGAGATCGAGGATATCATCGGCCTCGACGCCAGCAACGCCATCCTCGCCAGCGCCAAATCGGGCATCGGCATCGACGAGATCCTGGACGCGATCGTCGAGCGCATCCCCGCGCCCAAGGGCGACGCCAGCGCGCCGCTCAAGGCGATGCTGGTGGACAGCTGGTACGACCCCTATCTCGGCGTCGTCATCCTCGTCCGCGTGATGGCGGGGGTGCTGAAGAAGGGGCAGGAGATCGCCTTCATGGCGGGCGGCACGCGCCACCTGGTCGATCGCGTCGGCTGCTTCCGCCCCAAGATCGAGCAGCTGACCGAACTCGGCGCGGGCGAGATCGGCTTCATCACCGCGCAGATCAAGGAAATCACCGAGACCCGCGTCGGCGATACGATCACCGATGCCAAGAAACCCGCCGCCGAGCCGCTGCCCGGCTTCAAGGAAGTGCAGCCGGTGGTCTTCTGCGGGCTGTTCCCGACCGACGCCAACGATTTCGAGAAGCTCCGCGAGAGCATCTCCAAGCTGCGGCTCAACGACGCCAGCTTCTCGTTCGAGATGGAGACCTCGGCCGCGCTCGGCTTCGGCTTCCGCTGCGGCTTCCTCGGCCTGCTCCACCTGGAGATCATCCAGGAGCGGCTGACGCGCGAATATGATCTCGATCTGATCACCACCGCGCCGAGCGTGGTCTACCATATCCATCTGGCGCACACGAAGAATGAGGACGCGCGCGTCATCGATCTGCACAACCCCGCCGACATGCCCGATCCCACCCGCATCGAGAGCATCGAGGAGCCGTGGATCGAGGCGACCATCTACGTGCCCGATGAATATCTCGGCAGCATCCTCAAGCTCTGCCAGGATCGCCGCGGCATCCAGAAGGATCTGACGTACGTGGGCGGCCGCGCCCAGCTGAAATACGAGCTTCCGCTCAACGAAGTGGTGTTCGATTTCTACGATCGGCTGAAGAGCATCAGCCGCGGCTATGCCAGCTTCGATTACCACCAGATCGGCTATCGCGAGGGCGATCTCGTCAAGATGAGCATCCTTGTGAACGACGAGGCGGTGGATGCGCTGAGCATGATCGTCCACCGCGCTGGCGCCGAGACGCGCGGCCGGGGCATGTGCGAACGGCTCAAGGATCTGATCCCGCGCCACATGTTCAAGATCCCGATCCAGGCGGCGATCGGCGGCAAGGTGATCGCCCGCGAGACGATCGCCGCGCTGCGCAAGGATGTGACCGCCAAATGCTACGGCGGCGATGCCAGCCGCAAGCGCAAGCTGCTGGACAAGCAGAAAGAGGGCAAGAAACGGATGCGCGAATATGGCAACGTCAGCATCCCGCAGGAGGCGTTCATCGCGGCGCTGCGGATGGGGGAGGAGTAGGGCGCGAACAGCGTTGCAAAAGCAGGCGGCCGGCGTATCTTGCTTCCATGAACGACTACTCGCCTATCGTGTCGGAGTTCGAAAATGCGGAGCAGGAGGCTTCGTATCTCGAATGGCTGAAGGCCAAGGTCGCGGCAGCGGTTGCCGATCCTCGACCGCCGGTTCCGCATGATGAGGTCATGGCCAGCGCTCAAGCCATTATCGATAAGGTAAAGGCCCGTCAGGCCAAATGAGGTTGATCTGGTTGCCGGCTGCGCGCCGCGACCTTGAATCGATCATCGCTTATATAGCTGAGCGTAACGCCGATGCGGCGCAGCGCCTCAAGTCTGTCATCGAAGGCGTAACGGAGCGGTTGCCCGAGCATCCTTTCCTCTACCGGCCCGGTCGCGTGGAAGGCATGCGTGAGGCGGTCGTGCATCCTAATTATATCGTGATGTATCGCGTTACGGCCGATGCCGTGGAGATCACGACCGTCATCCACGCCCGCCGGGAATATCCCTGAGTCCGCCCCAGACCAACGGGCTAAAACCGTAGCAAGGAAATCGCGGTTGATGGTCCCTTCCTCAACAATTCGCTCACGGACGTGGCCACCAAATGCTCCGGCGGCGATGCGGCGCGCAAGCTGCTGGACAAGCAGAAAGAGGGCAAGAAACGGATGCGCGAATATGGCAACGTCAGCATCCCGCAGGAGGCGTTCATCGCGGCGCTGCGGATGGGGGAGGAGTGACGGGCACGTGGCTTTGCTGCGGCTGCCTAAGCTTCTCGAATGAACTCCTGAAACCAAGCTGCAAGTTCCGCTTCGCTTAGTTCGCCAGCCGCAAGTTGCTGGAAAGCAACGACGAGTTCGGCGTCTTCCGCGGTGAGGCTATAGCCGTTCACCGCCAGGAAGGTTTCGCTGATGACCGCCGCCGTGCGCTTATTGCCGTCGACGAATGGATGGTTGCGGGCGATCCCGAAAGCATAAGCCGCAGCCAGTTCGGCAGCATCAGGGGCACCGTAAGCCGCCAGGTTCGGCGCACGGGCCATCGCGCTCTCCAGGCCGTCTTCGTTGCGCAAGCCAGCGGGACCACCATGCTCGGCGAGCTGCTCGCCGTGTATGGCGCGCGCCACATCGGCGCCGATCCAGACCCATTCGCGGAGCATGGAATTACTTGGCGAGCTCGCGAAGTGCGCGCTTACGCCGCGCCATGACCTCACGCGCCGCCGTTAACTGCGCGTCGAAGTCCGTCGCGGGTACGCGTAACTCAATGCCGGAAGGCGTCTTGGTGACAGAGAGCATCTCTCCAACGGCGACATCCAAATGCGCCAGCATTTCCTTCGGCAGCACGACGCCCGCGCTGTTGCCAATCTTCACGATTTTAAGTGGCATGTTCATACGGGCGTTATAACGGGCTGGATGGCCGGCGGCAAGGTGATCGCGCTAGACGATCGCCGCGCTCCTCGGTTGCAACGCAATCGGCAATAGGGTTGCAAGTGGAGTCGTTTATTTTCAGCAATTTGGTGCTTAGAAATTTACAAACGCGCTTTCTCGCCAGGAGAGCTGACCTAGCCAGATTTCTCAATCTTCGGTTCGCTAGACTGAGCGGCCTTGGCCTTTCGCAAGAGGTGTTGAGCGAACACGATCAGCTCAAGCGCGAGCTCCGGTTCGTCCACCCAGCCAAATTCATGTGTAGTTGGATTTCTAATTCCAAGCATCGCTCCAGAAAACAATCGATGATATCCTTGCTGCTCGTCCTGTTCTGAGGTTGTGAGCATCTTGGTCCAACGAAGATAGGGAGATTTCGGAGAGAAAGTCTGATCCATTAACGAGGTGCCGTTTTGATTCAGATGTGGAACGCGGCTAGCCACAAATTTATCAACTGCCTTATATGCTTCCGATACCGATAAGTTATAGTGTCCAGAGGCGAAAAGATCGGAAGCTACACCGTGAATTTCGGGTTCGGTGATGAGCCGCGCGAAAACGCTTGCTGGCTCCGAGCCTTCTGCCGTGGGCGAGGGAAGAGCAAGCATCCTCGGTGCTGGAAGCGCTAAGACAGATCGAGCTAAACCCACTTCAAGCAGATGTTCCTGAAAGCGTTTGATGCCTTCAAGAAGCCGGAGCGTCATAAAGATAGCGCCTCATCGCTTGGAAAATGGATTCAATCTGTTCTGTACCAGCGTCAGCACTAATATGAATTTGCACGTTCACGTTTAGAGGTAAGGCATCCGCATTCCGACCGGATGGTGGGACTTTTACCTGTCGGCCTCCGGCCGTCTCGGAAGTTTTATCCGTTGTTGTGGAGGATTCCCGTCGCCCGCTGTTGGCTTGACTGCGCGGCTGGCGAGCGCTGGTTGTATTATCTGCCTGAGCAGACTTTGTAGCGGTCTTTGGTGCCTCATTAGGCGTCGGGCTCGATAACAAGAGATAGGTTGCCGCTTTATTTCCCGCCGCTCCTTGCCCAAGTCCTTCTCGTTGAAACCAGGAAACTACCTTTTGTCTCTCTGCCTCACCAGGCGGTGCTATATGAACCAACCCTTCCGGATAGGTCGCTTGAACTAACTCACTTACCGCTTCTGCATACGAGTCATCCAGACGCCAACGCTGAGCAAGTGGCGAAGCTTTTCCTTCGTCAGTAATTATGCCCACATGCCGAAGCTCGGTGATGTAGGCTTTCGCAGCGGCTTCTTGCACTTGAAGTTGAACGCCCAAAAGACGCTCATCTATTGTAGCGTTGGGAGTTCGGTTCAAAATGGATCGAACGCCCCACCATACTGTGCTTGGAATTTGCGGATATCTTGTCTTATCGGCCATGTGAGCTCCTATGTGTGAGGTATGCCACACATGAAGACGACACGGAAGAAAAATTAAATATCGTATAATCAATGACATAGCGCCAACCCAAGGCGACATCACCGACCTAAGTTAGCAGTTCTATCTATATCAGGGCAGCCAAGTCTTCCTTGTCCTGCGACTTTTTTTAGCGAATTCCCTTGTTACTGGATCAAAAACTTATGCGCGCAGCCCTATTGTCGATCTTGTTTCGGCGGCTGTTTTCTAACGCGGGGTGGCAGCGCAAATCTCGCCAAACGGGTCGAAACCGGCGATGAGCGCTATCCAACGGCTTAACCGCCGCCCTCCCTAGCCCGCCAATCCGCCCACGTCACCTCATCCCCCGCCGCCCGCCACATCCCCCGGCCGCGTTCGATCAGGCGGAGGGCTTCGTCGCGGGCGGTGCGGCGGGTGTGGTAGGTGGGGCCGGGTTTGGGCTCTTTGGCGGGGCTGAAGACCATGCTGTTCTCCATGGCTTCGGGGCAGCGCTCCATTTCCCGGTAGATTTCTGTCAGGGCATCGCGATGCCGCGCCCAGTGATCGGGCTCTTTGGCCAGCAGCGCGAGGATCTGATCGGCCATGCGCGCATAGGTGTCCTCGCCATCGAACAGGCCGGTCTCGCGTGACACACGTTCGCGCACGAGCGTGAAGCGCAGCGCCTTGGCCATGTCGACGAGCTCGGCGGCAAGCTCGCCGACGAAGCGCAGCATATCCTGCTGCTCTTCCGCATCCCGGCGTTCCTTCGCCTCCTTGTCCTCGCGCGCGATCGTCTGCGGGGATTTGGTGCCGGGGCGGAGCGGCCTTGGGTCCTCCACGCCCAGCCGGCCGAGGCCATGCTTGATGCAGAACATCAGCAGCCGATCGTTATAGACGCGGCGGCTGCCGATCAGCTTGCCATAGGAATAGAGCGGGGTTTCGACGCCGTCCCTGGCGCGATCGATCGCCAGGCCGACGAGCTGCTGCACGCCATGATCCAGCGCCGCGTCCCAGGCGTGCGCGAAGCTTTCCGCGCCGGGCTGGCGGCGGAGCGCATAGGCGCCTTCGTAGGACATATTGATCCGCTCGGCGGCGTGCTTCACCGATCCGGTCTCGGCCAGCGCATCGAGGAAGGCGATCTGCCGTTCGGCGGTCCAGCCATCGTAGCGCGGTTTCCTGCGCGGCACGGGCGTGAAGGCGGGGACAGGGATTTTGGTGGGTGCGCGACTCTTCATCGCGCAGTTTGAAACAGAAAAATGCCGTGTGGGGAAGAACCAAGTCGGTTCGCTACGAAAATTGAGGGAAATGGGTGTGGAGGCTTTCCCGTGGGCACCGCCGCCGATTTAACGATTGTTGAGTGGTGGAATGGTGCCGGGGCCGCGAAGAGGGCGCATGATCCTGCGCTCCCCCTGCCCGAAATGCCGTGAGCCGATGATCCCCGGCGTGCTGCAATGCCTCCGTTGCAAGTATAAGCTGACCGCGTGGGAGGGGCGCCATGCCTTGTGGATGTTGGGCCTGAAACTGCTGATCGCGGCGCTTGCCATCACGGCGCTGATCTACGTCATCTATAGCAATTAGCGCGCGGCTTTTAGGGCTGTCCGGAGCAACATGCCTCAGCCGTTCATAGCGAGCGCCAGCGCCTCGGCGACCTTGATGCCGTCGATCGCGGCGGAGAGGATGCCGCCCGCGTAGCCCGCGCCCTCCCCGGCGGGATAGAGGCCCGCGACGTTGACGCTCTGGAAGTCCTTGCCGCGGCGGATGCTGATGGGGGAGGAGGTGCGGGTTTCGACGCCGGTCATCACCGCATCGGGATGATCGTAATTGGCGATCTGGCGGCCGAAGACAGGAAGCGCCTCGCGGAAGGCATCGAGCACGAAGGCGGGGAGGCAGGTGCCGAGATCGGTCGGCCGCACGCCGGGCTTGTAGGAGGGGGTGACGGCGCCGAGCTGGACGGAGGGGCGGTGGGCGAGCAGGTCTCCCACCGTCTGCGCGGGCGCGTGATAATCGCTGCCGCCTGCCGCGAAGGCCTGCTCCTCCAATTGCCGTTGCAGGGCGATGCCCGCGAGGGGGTGGCCGGGATAATCGCGGGCGGGATCGATGCCGACGACCAGGCCCGAGTTGGCGTTGAATTCGGCGCGCGAATATTGGCTCATGCCGTTGGTGACGACGCGGCCCGCTTCCGATGTGGCGGCGACGACGCGGCCGCCGGGGCACATGCAGAAGCTGTAGACCGTTCGCCCGTTGGCGCAGTGGTGCGAGAGCGTATAGGCCGCCGCGCCGAGATCGGGGTGGCCCGCGCAGGGGCCGAAGCGGGCGCGATCGATCCAGCTCTGCGGATGTTCGATACGCACGCCGATCGAGAAGGGCTTGGCCTCGATATGGACGCCGCGATCGTGGAGCATCCGGAAGGTGTCGCGGGCGCTGTGGCCGACGGCGAGGACGACGTGGGTGGCGGGCAGGCGTTCGCCGGTGCTGAGGTGGAGCGCGCGGGGGCGGTGGCCCTCGGGTGTCGGCTCCAGTTCGAGATCGTCGACGCGCGTCTGCCAGCGATATTCTCCGCCGAGGCCCTCGATCGTCGCGCGCATGCTCTCGACCATCGTCACCAGGCGGAAGGTGCCGATGTGGGGATGGGCTTCGGTGAGGATCTCCGCAGGCGCGCCGGCTTTCACGAATTCGGTGAGCACCTTGCGGCTCAAGTGGCGCTTGTCCTTGATCTGGCTCCAGAGCTTGCCGTCCGAGAAGGTGCCGGCACCACCCTCGCCGAACTGGACGTTGGATTCGGGCTCGAGCACCCCGCGCCGCCACAGGCCCCAGGTGTCGCGTGTGCGTTCGCGGACGAGCTTGCCGCGATCGAGGATGATCGGGCGATAGCCCATCTGCGCGAGGATCAGCCCCGCGAACAGGCCGCACGGCCCCGCGCCGATGACCACCGGACGGCGCGTCTCGTCGGGTCTGGCACGGGTGACGAAGCGGTAGGCGGTGTCCGGCGTGGGCTTGAGGTTGGGATCGCCGGTGTGGCGGGCGAGGACCGCGGCTTCGTCGCGCAGCGTCAGGTCGATCGAATAGACCATCACGATTGCCGATTTCTTGCGCGCATCGTGGGCGCGGCGGACGATCGTGTGGGTGAGGAGATCGCCCGCTTCGATCCCGAGCCGCGCACAGATTGCGGGCGCGATCGCTTCGGCAGGGTGGCCGAGCGGCAGGCGCAATTCGGAAAGGCGGAGCATCGGCGCCCCCTACGACGGATTGGTGGGCATGGCGATCATCGATCCTCCCCTGCAAGGGGAGGTGGCTGCCCGAAGGGCTGACGGAGGGGTGTCCCCCTCTCGATAGCGGGATACCCCTCCGACGCGCTACGCGCGCCACCTCCCCTTCCAGGGGAGGATTTTATGGAAGGGCGTGCGTCACCTCAATCGCCGATGCTGAGCTGCAGGAACACCACGTCCAGCCAGCGATCGAACTTATAGCCGACGTTGCGGATCACGCCCGCGTCGGTGAAGCCGAAGCGGCGGTGGACGCCGATCGAGCCTGCGTTGTCGCTGTCGCCGATCACCGCGAGGATCTCGCGGAAGCCGAAGGCGCGCGAGGCCTCGATCAGCGCGTCCAGCAAGGCGGCACCGAGACCCTGGCCGGTGCGATCAGGGCGGATGTAGATCGAATCCTCGGCGGTGTAGCGATAGGCGGAGCGATCGCGGAATTGGGCGGCATAAGCGAAGCCGGTGACGCCCGTTTCATCCTCGCTGACCAGCCAGGGTGCGCGGGCATCGAGCACCTTGGCGAGGCGGGCGGCCATGTCGGCTTGCGTGGGCGGGATTTCCTCGAAGGTGCCGGTGCCGGTGAGGACGTGGTGCGCGTAGATCGCGGTGATGGCGGGGGCGTCGTCAGGGGTGGCGGGGCGGATGGGCATGGCGGCACTATCTCTGCTCGGCTGATGTCAGTCCAGATATCTCAAACCCGCTCGCCCTGAGCTTGTCGAAGGGCCGTTCTTTCTTGCGGCGGTGGAAAAGAAGGACGGTGCTTCGACAAGCTCAGCACGAACGGTTTGAGGTCAAGCCACGTGCCGCCTATGGCCTTCTACGGGCACGCGGACGAAATTGTGGAGGTCGCCGAGCAGGACCGCAGGATCGCGCAGGCGCTCGTCCTGCATTAGCTCGATAAACTCGTCATAATCGGGATGGCCGGGGAGGAAGCAGGCTTTGCGCGCATAGTCTTCGTGGCTGAAGGTTCCCCAGTTGGTAAGGCGCGCGAAATAGATGCCGGTGGCGCCGACCGCGTGCATCAGATCGACGGCATCGCCCATCTCGCGGAAATTCTCGGTCTGGACGGTGAAGACGAGTTCGTAATGATCGACCGCGCCCTCGGCGGTGAGGCGCCCGGCATAGGCCATATTCTCCAGCATCACCGGCCAGCGCGCGCCGCGGCGGAGCAGCTCGTGCGTCGGGCCGGTGGCGGCATCGATGCTGACCTTGAGGATGCGGGTGCGGCCATGCAGCGTGGGGAAGGTTTCCCACTGCTTGGGCGTGAAGAGCATGCCATTGGTCATCACCTGGAAGCCGAGGTTGGGATACGCCTCGGGCGTCAGCTCGGTCATCAGGCGGCGGAAGTTCTTGCTCGCGAAAGGATCGCCGGAGCCGGTGATGAACACGGTCTGCGCATCTTTGAGCAACGGCAGGATCTTGCTGCGCTGCATCTCATCATAGCGGACGCGCGTCGCCTCGTCGGCGGCCCATTTTTCGGTGCGGCAGCTGGGGCAGGAGAGGTTGCAGGTGCGATCGTAGGCGAGGTTGACGGTCTCTGGCCCCTTGGGCAGCGCGGTGAGATTGCCCTCGATGATGTCGGCCCAGAACGGGCTCCAGGTCGCGAGTTCGGCGGTGGCGACCAGATCCTGGCCCTGGATCTTGGGGCAGGCCATCTTGTTGCAATAGCGGTAGCTGCCATCGAGCACGGTGGCGCGAATGTCCTGCGCTATCTCGGAATTCCAGACATCCTCCCAGGCGGTGGTCGAAAGATCGCCCGCCGATTGCTGGAGCCAGGACGCGCAGCAGAGATGGGTGGAGGTTTCGAGCACGTCCATCTGCACGAACGGCGCGGGGCAGATCTTGCCTTCGAGCTGGTATTTCGGGTTGTCGGGATCGCTCAGGCCGTTGAGGTAGAAAACGGCGCCCTGCACCAGCGCCGACTGGCTGCACATCACCGCGAGCGGCGCGATCTCCCCGAGCGCGAACTCCAGCTGGTTGGAGGCGGCATAGCACATGATCAGCAGCACGCTGAGCTGGATGCGGACGCGCTCGTCGTGCGTGATCGCGATGCGCCGCGCAAATTCGATCGGCAGCAGCGGCAGATGATCGAGGAAGCCGGGCAACTGGGTCCAGATCTCGGGATGATCGAGGCCGTCGGCGACGATGCCGAGCAGCAGATCGGCGATCTCGCCCGCATCGGGGGCGAAGACTTCCTCCGCGTCTTCGGTGATAAGCGCTGTCTGGTCCATCTTCGCCCCTCGGTTCCTTTGGGGAGCGGGGTAGAAGAGTATGGTTAAGGAGGGGTTAGCTATGCCCGGAAAGGCTTATGCAACGTACCCAGCGGTGTGCTGGATCATCCTCCCCTTGGCGGGGGAGGATTTTGGGCGCGAGGTGCGACGAAAGTGGGAAACAGGGGCTTCCCATCCGCGTCCCGATGCCTATATGGGGACTATCCAGAAAATCAGGCCGATGGCGCGCGTTTGCGAGTCGGAGGCCGCCCGTCCAGGCTTCGGGACACGATCCGTATAGCGCAACGGATCGCGACGAATTGGGGTCCAGGACCGGGTTTTACAGACGCTGCCAGTGCGGTTCCGATGGCCCGGACCCGCACTTTTTTGCGTGGAGCGCGCTCCATGCCGGTCACGGGCCCGCGGCGAGGCGGGTGCGAAGTCGGTTCGATACTACGGTTCGATACAAGGAATTTTGATGGCAACCCAGGCCCTTCCCCCCGCGCACACCACGGCTGCCAAGAAGCGCATCCGCAAGGTTTTCGGCAACATCCACGAAGTGGTGCAGATGCCGAACCTGATCGAGGTGCAGCGCGAATCCTACGAACAATTCCTGCGCTCCGATGCCTCGATCGGCTATGTGTCCGGTCTCGAGAAGACGCTGCGCAGCGTCTTCCCGATCCGCGATTTCGCCGGCACCGCCGAGCTCGATTTCGTCCATTACGAACTCGAAGATCCCAAATACGATATCGAAGAATGCCGCCAGCGCGGCATCACCTTCGCAGCGCCGATGCGCGTCACGCTGCGCCTGATCGTGTTCGAGGTGGATCCCGATACGGAAACCCGCTCGGTGCTCGATATCAAGGAGCAGGACGTCTACATGGGCGACATGCCCCTGATGACGGGCAACGGCACCTTCGTGATCAACGGCACCGAGCGCGTGATCGTCAGCCAGATGCACCGCTCGCCGGGCGTGCTGTTCGATCATGACCGCGGCAAGACGCATGCTTCGGGCAAATATCTGTTTGCGGCGCGGGTGATCCCGTATCGCGGTTCGTGGCTCGATTTCGAGTTCGACGCCAAGGACATAGTCAACGTCCGCATCGATCGCAAGCGCAAGCTGCCGGTGACGACCCTGCTTTATGCATTGGGCCTGAGCGGCGAGCAGATCCTCAACGAATTCTATCGCACGCAGGCCTATGTCCGCGCCGAGGGCGGCTGGAAGGTGCCTTACGTCATCGAGAATTGGCGCGGCCAGAAGCCGCAGTTCGATGTCGTCAATGCGGATTCAGGTGAGGTGGTTTTCCCCGCCGGCACCAAGATTTCGCCGCGCTCGGCCAATAAGGCCGGCAAGGACGGCCTCCAGAATCTGCTGATCCCCACCGAGGAAATCTTCGGCAAATATTCGGCCTTCGATCTGATCGATGAGGCCACCGGCCGCATCTATATCGAGGCGGGCGACGAGGTTTCGCCGGAGAATCTCGAGCTGATCGACGCCGCGGGGATCGATCATATCGATCTGCTCGATATCGATCATATCTCGACCGGCGCTTGGATGCGCAACACGCTCAAGGCCGACAAGGTCGAGGAGCGCGATCATGCGCTTTCCGAAATCTATCGCGTCATGCGCCCCGGCGAGCCGCCGACGAAGGAGACCGCGGAGTCGCTGTTCGCCGGGCTGTTCTTCGATCCGGAGCGCTACGATCTCTCGGCCGTGGGCCGCGTGAAGCTCAACATGCGCCTCGGCCTCGATGTCGAGGATACGGTGACGACGCTGCGCACCGAGGACATTCTCGAGGTCGTCAAGACGCTCGTGAACCTCAAGGACGGCAAGGGCGAGATCGACGATATCGACAATCTCGGCAACCGCCGCGTGCGTTCGGTCGGCGAGCTGCTGGAGAACCAGTATCGCGTCGGCCTGCTCCGCATGGAGCGCGCCGTGAAGGAGCGGATGAGCTCCGTCGATGTCTCGACGGTGATGCCGAACGATTTGATCAACGCGAAGCCGGCGGTCGCCGCCGTGCGCGAGTTCTTCGGCTCGTCGCAGCTCTCGCAGTTCATGGACCAGACCAACCCGCTCTCCGAAGTGACGCACAAGCGCCGCGTTTCGGCGCTCGGGCCGGGCGGTCTCACCCGTGAGCGTGCGGGCTTCGAAGTCCGCGACGTTCACCCGACGCATTATGGCCGCATCTGCCCGATCGAGACGCCGGAAGGCCCGAACATCGGTTTGATCAACAGCCTCGCGTCGTTCAGCCGCGTCAACAAATATGGCTTCATCGAGACGCCGTACCGCAAGGTGATCGATCATAAGGTCACCGACGACGTCGTCTATCTGTCGGCGATGGAGGAGGCCAAGCATACGATCGCGCAGGCCAACGCCGAAACCAACCCGGACGGCACCTTCATCGAGGATCTGATCTCGAGCCGTGAAGCGGGCGAGTTCCTGATGGCGCCGCGCGATCACATCACGCTGATGGACGTCAGCCCCAAGCAGCTCGTCTCGGTTGCGGCATCGCTCATTCCGTTCCTGGAAAACGATGACGCCAACCGCGCGCTGATGGGATCGAACATGCAGCGCCAGGCCGTGCCGCTGGTGAAGGCGGAAGCGCCTTTCGTCGGCACCGGCATGGAAGAGACCGTCGCCCGGGATTCGGGCGCGGCGATCGCCGCCAAGCGTCCGGGTATCATCGATCAGGTCGATGCCGGCCGTATCGTGATCCGCGCCACCGGCGAGATGGACGCGGGCAAATCGGGCGTGGACATCTACACGCTGATGAAGTTCCAGCGTTCGAACCAATCGACCTGCATCAACCAGCGTCCGCTGGTGAAGGTGGGCGACATGGTCGAGGCGGGCGACATCATCGCCGACGGCCCCTCCACCGAGTTCGGTGAGCTGGCGCTGGGCCGGAACACGCTCGTCGCGTTCATGCCCTGGAATGGCTACAACTACGAGGATTCGATCCTGATCTCCGAGCGGATCGTGAAGGACGACGTCTTCACCTCGATCCACATCGACGAGTTCGAGGTTGCGGCGCGCGACACCAAGCTCGGGCCGGAGGACATCACCCGAGATATCCCGAACGTCGGCGAGGAAGCGCTGCGCAACCTCGACGAGGCGGGCATCGTCTACATCGGCGCCGAGGTCGAGCCGGGCGATATCCTCGCCGGCAAGATCACGCCAAAGGGCGAAAGCCCGATGACGCCGGAGGAAAAGCTTCTGCGCGCCATCTTCGGCGAGAAGGCGTCCGACGTGCGCGATACCTCGCTGCGGCTGCCGCCGGGCGTGTCCGGTACGGTCGTCGACGTTCGCGTCTTCAACCGCCACGGCATCGACAAGGACGAGCGTGCGCTGGCGATCGAGCGCGAGGAGATCGACCGCCTGACCAAGGACCGCGAGGACGAACGCGCCATCCTCAATCGCGCCAGCTGGTCGCGGTTGAAGGAAATGCTCGTCGGCCAGACGATCGCTTCGGGGCCGAAGGGCATCAAGAAGGGCGCCGTTATCGACGATGCGATGCTCGAAGAGGTCGAGCGCCGTGAGTGGTGGAAGTTCGCGGTGGCCGATGATGCGCGGCAGAGCGATCTGGAAGCGGTCAAGGCGCAGTATGACGAGGCCGTTTCGGCGATCGTCGCCAAGTTCGACGACCGCGTCGAGAAGCTGCAACGCGGTGACGAGCTTCCGCCGGGCGTGCTCAAGATGGTCAAGGTCTTCGTCGCGGTGAAGCGCAAGCTGCAGCCGGGCGACAAGATGGCCGGCCGTCACGGCAACAAGGGCGTGATCTCGCGCATCCTGCCGAACGAGGACATGCCGTTCCTGGAGGACGGCACCCACGTCGATATCGTGCTCAATCCGCTGGGCGTGCCGTCGCGCATGAACGTCGGCCAGATCTTCGAGACCCATCTGGGCTGGGCCGCGCGCGGCCTGGGCCAGCAGATCAACGAGGCTCTGGAGACGTGGCGCGAAGCCAATCCCGAAGGCACGGCCGGCAAGCCGCCGACTGCGGTCTCGGATCGCATGAAGACCGTCTATGGCGCGCAATATCACGATGAGATCGATGCTTTGACGCCCGACCAGGTCGTCGAGATGGCGCAACTGTTGAAGGGCGGCGTGCCGATGGCGACGCCGGTGTTCGACGGGGCGCGTGAAGCCGATGTCTCCGCGATGCTGACGCTGGCGGGCCTCGATACGTCGGGCCAGTCGACGCTGTATGACGGCCGCACCGGCGAGGCGTTCGATCGCAAGGTCACCGTGGGTTACATCTATATGCTGAAGCTCCACCACCTTGTGGATGACAAGATCCACGCGCGCTCGATCGGGCCGTACAGCCTCGTCACCCAGCAGCCGCTGGGCGGCAAGGCGCAATTCGGCGGCCAGAGGTTCGGCGAGATGGAGGTGTGGGCGCTGCAGGCGTACGGCGCCGCCTACACGCTCCAGGAGATGCTGACGGTGAAGTCCGACGATGTCGTCGGCCGCACCAAGGTCTATGAGGCGATCGTCAAGGGTGACGACACGTTCGAGGCCGGCATTCCCGAGAGCTTCAACGTGCTCGTCAAGGAAATGCGCAGCCTCGGCCTCAACGTCGACCTCGCCACGCGCGAGTTGACGGACGAGGAAAAGGCCGACGCGGCGGAGTGATGCAACCGGAGCCCCTCTCCCCTTGTGGGAGAGGGGTTGGGGAGAGGGGGCGAGGCAAGCGCCGACCCCTCTCCCTCCCACCGCCTAGCGGCGGCGGGCCCCTCCCTCTCCCACAAGGGGAGAGGGTCAAGATTTTCAGGAAGGGTTTAAACCCATGAACGAACTGACCAATTTCGCCAATACGGTGGCCAAGCCCGAGACCTTCGATCAGATCAAGATCGGCATCGCCTCGCCCGATCGCATCCGTTCGTGGAGCTTCGGCGAGATCAAGAAGCCCGAGACGATCAATTATCGCACGTTCAAGCCCGAGCGTGACGGTCTGTTCTGCGCGCGCATCTTCGGTCCGATCAAGGATTACGAGTGCCTGTGCGGCAAGTATAAGCGCATGAAATATAAGGGCATCGTCTGCGAGAAGTGCGGCGTCGAAGTCACGGTCTCCAAGGTCCGCCGTGAGCGGATGGGCCATATCGAGCTGGCCGCGCCGGTTGCGCACATCTGGTTCCTGAAGAGCCTGCCGAGCCGCATCGGCCTGCTGCTCGACATGCAGCTCAAGCAGCTGGAGCGCGTGCTCTATTTCGAGAGCTATATCGTGATCGAGCCGGGCGTCACCGCGCTCGAACGCTATCAGCTGCTGACCGAAGATGAGCTGCTGTCCGCGCAGGACGAATATGGCGAGGACGCCTTCACCGCCGGGATCGGCGCCGAGGCGGTCAAGCAGATGTTGATCGACCTCGATCTGGAGGGCGAGAAGAAAGTCCTCATGGAGGAGCTCGCGGTCACCAAGTCCGAGCTCAAGCCCAAGAAGATCATCAAGCGCCTCAAGGTTGTCGAGAGCTTCCTGGAATCGGGCAATCGGCCTGAGTGGATGATCCTCGACGTGGTGCCGGTCATTCCGCCGGAATTGCGCCCGCTGGTGCCGCTCGACGGCGGCCGCTTCGCGACCTCCGATCTCAACGATCTCTATCGCCGCGTGATCAACCGCAACAACCGCCTCAAGCGGCTGATGGAGCTGCGCGCGCCCGACATCATCGTCCGCAACGAAAAGCGCATGCTGCAGGAGGCCGTCGACGCCCTGTTCGACAATGGCCGCCGCGGTCGCACGATCACGGGCGCCAACAAGCGTCCGCTGAAGTCGCTGTCCGATATGCTCAAGGGCAAGCAGGGCCGCTTCCGCCAGAATCTGCTCGGCAAGCGCGTCGATTATTCGGGCCGTTCGGTGATCGTCACCGGGCCGGAATTGAAGCTGCACCAGTGCGGCCTGCCCAAGAAGATGGCGCTCGAGCTGTTCAAGCCGTTCATCTATGCGCGCCTCGATGCCAAGGGCCTGAGCATGACGCTCAAGCAGGCGAAGAAGTGGGTCGAGAAAGAGCGCAAGGAAGTCTGGGACATCCTCGATGAGGTGATCCGCGAGCATCCCGTGCTGCTCAACCGCGCGCCGACGCTCCACCGCCTCGGCATCCAGGCGTTCGAGCCCGTGCTGATCGAGGGCAAGGCGATCCAGCTCCACCCGCTCGTCTGCTCGGCGTTCAATGCCGATTTCGACGGCGATCAGATGGCCGTCCACGTTCCGCTGAGCCTCGAGGCGCAGCTGGAAGCGCGCGTGCTGATGATGTCGACCAACAACATCCTCAGCCCCGCCAACGGCAAGCCGATCATCGTGCCCTCACAGGACATGGTCCTCGGCCTCTATTATCTGTCGATGATGAAGGAAGGCGAGCCCGGCGAGGGATCACTGATCGGCGATATGGCGGAGGTGCATGCGGCGCTGCAGGCCAAGGCCGTGACGCTGCACACCAAGATCACCACCCGCGTTCCGCAGACCGACGAGGCGGGCAAGACCTACCTCAAGCGCGTCGAGACGACGCCGGGCCGGATGCTGATCGCCGAGACGCTGCCGAAGAGCCACAAGGTGCCCTTCGAGACGGTCAACCGCCTTCTCACCAAGAAGGATGTCGGCGACGTGATCGACGAGGTCTATCGTCACACCGGCCAGAAGGAGACCGTGCTGTTCGCGGACGGCATCATGGCGCTCGGCTTCCGGCACGCCTTCCAGGCGGGCATTTCGTTCGGCAAGGACGATATGATCATTCCCGATGCGAAGGTGCCGCTGGTCGACGAGACCAAGGCGCTCGTGAAGGATTATGAGCAGCAGTATCAGGACGGCCTGATCACGCAGCAGGAAAAGTACAACAAGGTGATCGACGCCTGGTCGCGCTGCGGCGACCGCGTGGCGGGCGAGATGATGAAGGAGATCCAGGCGGTCAAGAAGACCCCGGATGGCCGCGAAGCCCCGATCAACGCCATCTACATGATGGCGCACTCGGGCGCCCGTGGTTCGGCGGCGCAGATCAAGCAGCTCGCCGGCATGCGCGGCCTGATGGCCAAGCCTTCGGGCGAGATCATCGAGACGCCGATCATCTCGAACTTCAAGGAAGGCCTGACCGTCCTTGAGTATTTCAACTCCACCCACGGCGCCCGCAAGGGTCTCGCGGATACGGCGTTGAAGACCGCAAACTCGGGTTACCTGACCCGCCGTCTGGTCGACGTGTCGCAGGATTGCGTCGTCGTCGAACTCGATTGCGGCACCGAGCGGATGCTGGAAATGCGCGCGATCGTGCAGGGCGGCGCAACTATCGCCTCGCTCGGCGAGCGTATCCTGGGCCGCACCACGGCCGAGGACGTGCTCGACAGCAAGACGGGTGAGGTCGTCATCAGCGAGGGCACGTTGCTCGACGAGGCGATGGTCGCTGCGATCGAGGCCGTTTCGCCCCAGTCGGTGAAGATCCGTTCGCCGCTGGTCTGCGAGAGCAAGGGCGGCGTATGCGCGGCCTGCTACGGGCGCGATCTCGCCCGCGGCACGCCGGTCAACATCGGCGAAGCGGTGGGCGTCATCGCGGCGCAGTCGATCGGTGAGCCGGGCACGCAGCTGACGATGCGGACCTTCCACATCGGCGGTGCGGCGCAGCTCAATGAGCAGTCCAACCTCGAAGCTATCGCCGACGGCACGATCCAGTATCGTGCGGTGCCGACGATCGTGAACCCGCGTGGCCAGCGCATCGCGCTCAGCCGCTCGGCCGAAATCGCGATCGTCGACATGGACGGCCGCGAGCGTTCGACGCACCGTCTGCCGTACGGTGCGCAGATCCTGTTCGCGGACGGCCACACGGTTACCAAGGGCGATCGCATCGCGCAGTGGGATCCGGCCTATATGCCGGTGATCACCGAGAAGAAGGGCATGGTCCGCTATCAGGATCTCATCGAGAACCGCACGGTTCGCGAAGAGAGCGACGAGACGACCGGCCTGACCCAGCGGGTGGTGATCGAGGATCAGGGCCGTTCCAAGAAGGATGACCTGCGTCCCCGCATCACGCTTCTGGACGAGGCCACCGGCGAGACGGGCATTTCGCGCCTGATCGTCGGCGCGGTCATCGCGGTGGAAGACGGCCAGATGGTCGAGGCCGGTGAGGTGCTGGCCCGCGTGCCGCGCGAAGCCGCCAAGACCCGCGACATCACGGGCGGTCTGCCGCGCGTGGCGGAGCTGTTCGAAGCGCGCAAGCCGAAGGAGAATGCGATCATCGCAAAGGTCTCCGGCCGCGTTGAATTCGGCAAGGATTACAAGGCCAAGCGCAAGATCCTCATCCGCCCGGATGATGGTTCGGAGCCGGTCGAGTATCTGATCCCGAAATCGAAGACGATCGACGCGCAGGAAGGCGATTACGTCAAGCGCGGCGATAATCTGATCGGCGGCTCGCCCGATCCGCACGATATTCTCGAGGTGCTCGGGATCGAGCCGCTCGCCGAATATCTCGTGTCGGAAATCCAGGAAGTCTATCGACTGCAGGGCGTGAAGATCAACGACAAGCACATCGAGACGATCGTTCGTCAGATGCTGCAGAAGGTTGAGATCACTTTCTCGGGCGATACCACCCTGCTCGTCGGCGAGCAGGTCGATCGCGAGGAGATGGACGAGATCAACGCCAAGCTGGCGAAGAATGAGCAGCCCGCGCAGGGCAAGCCCATCCTCCTCGGCATCACCAAGGCAAGCCTGCAGACCCGCAGCTTCATCTCGGCGGCGTCGTTCCAGGAAACCACCCGCGTGCTCACCGAAGCTTCGGTGCAGGGCAAGGTGGATACGCTGAACGGCCTCAAGGAGAATGTCATCGTCGGCCGCCTGATCCCGGCGGGCACCGGCGCCGGCATGAACCGCATGCGCGTCACCGCCACCAGCCGCGATGCGGCGCTGCGCGCGCAGCAGCGCACCTTCCAGGCGGCGATCACCGCGCCCGTATCGGCCAAGGAAGAGCATGATGCGGAGCTGGCCCGCTCGGCGCGGGACTCGGCCGGCACCGGCGATGATCCGCTGGGCGAGGTCGTAACCTCGGGCCACGGCACCGATGCCGATGCGGGCGATTATCTGAACAAGTGATCGTTCGGATAGGCTGACAAGAAAAAGCCGTCGCCCGGATGCGGGCGGCGGCTTTTTCTTTGGGTGTGTGCACCGCTCATTGGAGCGCGCATCATTTGATGTTACACACCGTGCCTTCGGTGGGAGATCGATCGTGCGTACGACGCTTGCCTTGGATGATGAGCTTTTGGCCAAAGCGCAGGCGTTCACGGGCCTTGTCGAAAAAACGGCGTTGGTGCGTGAGGCGCTCAGGGCGCTGATCGAACGCGAAAGCGCTGTGCGCCTCGCGCGGCTGGGTGGTTCGGAGCCGGAGATCGCGATTGCGCCGCGCAGGCGCACCGATCAGGCGTGATCCTCGTCGATAGCTCGGTCTGGGTCGATCATCTTCGCAGCCACGATCCTGCGCTTTCCGGATTGCTCCAACGCCAGCAGGTCTTGAGTCATCCCTTTGTGATCGGCGAGCTGGCGTTGGGCAGCTTACGGCAGCGCGATGTGATCCTCGAGGCTTTGCGGGGGCTTCCCCATGCCATCGTCGCAAGCGATGAAGAGGTTCACGCGCTGATCGAGCGTCGCCAATTGTTCGGAACCGGCATCGGCTACGTCGACGCGCACCTGGTGGCCGCCACGCTGTTGACCACCGGCGCACGGCTTTGGACACGGGATCGGCGTCTGCACGCCGCGGCCTGTCGCTTCGATCTCGCCGCTGGCGACGACGCTTAAAGCGAGCGTTTCACGCGGGCCTTTTCGCCAGCCAGATGACGTGATCGTAATCCGATCTGTCGCGATCGATCGGGATCCGGATCTCCTCGACGCTGAAGCCGATATCGCGCACCCGGCTTCGGAAGGCATCGTCGGGATAAGCGGACCAGATCGCCAGGATGCCGCCGGGGCGAAGCGCGGCGCGGGCGGCGCGCAGGCCCCAGTTGCTGTAGAGCCGTTCGTTGGCGGCGTTGGTGAAGCCGTCGGGGCCGTTGTCGACATCGAGCAGGATCGCGTCGAACCCGCCGATCTGTTCGACGATCAGATCATGGACGTCGCGGATTTCCACCGCGACGCGCGGATCGCTGAGCGACTGGCCGAAGACGTGCGCAAGCGTGCCCTTCGCCCAGCTCACCACCTTGGGCACCAGCTCAGCGACGACGATCTCCGCGCCCGCGGGCAAAGCGTCGAGCGCGGCACGGAGCGTGAAGCCCATGCCTAGGCCGCCGATCAGGATGCGGCTCGCAGGCCCGTCCAATCGCCGGCAGACCAAAGTCGCCAGCGCCTCTTCGGAGCGGCTTTCCCAGCTTCCCATCAGCTGATCGCCATCGTGCAGGATTTCGAAATCCTGCCCATATTGGACAAGCTGCAGATAGGCGCCGCCGGGAATATCGGCGGTATCGATGATCTCGCCGTCCAGCGCGCGGTCGGCTGGCCGCTGCGCCGCTGCGGAGGTTACGATACGACCTTCGCCGGCGCGGCGGCCTTGGCGGTTACGGCCTTCGCCGTCAGCGCCCGAATCGCGCGATTATGCCGCTTATTCGCGGTGCGCAGCTGGCCCATGATATGTCCGATCCGATGATTGGTCCGCGGCGTGGCCGAAAAAGCGTCGTTGCGCGAGATCGCCAGGAGCATGGTCATGGATCGGCGCGGTTGGCAATGTTGGATCGCTTGGTGTCGGGTGCAAGCGTCGGTTTTCGATCCAAGCTCGGGCGTTGTGTCATTAGAGGCGGCTTTGCGCGCGCAGGTGGAGAATATGTGTAGCGGCGTCTTCGTTAGTGCGCTCAAATCCAAGCTTTTCATAGAAGGTGGCGGCTCCGGTCGTTGTTGTACGAAGCCGCAGAATAAGGAATGTCTGCGCCGCTTGTTCAATTATACGGTTTACCAACAACCCTCCAATCCCCTGATGCCGCACACTTGGAGAGACGTAAACATGGCGTAGGCGACCGATGCCTTCGGTGTTCAAGTACGGATCTTTGTTAAGTCCACCCAATGCCGTTAAAGTTCCGTCAAGGTAAACGGACAATAGGAACTCTCCAGTGCCCTGAAAACGGTTTTTACCTTCATCCCAATCATCTTGAAGTCGCCGGACGAAGCGATGGCCTTCACTTTCTGCTTCGATCACAAGTGGAGTAATCTCATTACTGAGCAGCTTAATTTCGCGCAGTTCAATAGACATGCTCATGGATTGTCGTCGATTTATGGCCTCGCCGTGGATCACTCCAACGCCCTCTTGCGAATGACAATGGCCAAGAGCGCCTCGCTAGTTCAACTACTCCGCCGCGCCAGCGCCGCTTCCGCCTCGGCCTCCAGCGTGGCAAGGATTTCCGCGACCGGCTCCTCCTTCGTCACCATGCCGACCGATTGGCCGGCCATCAGGCTGCCATGCTCGACATCGCCGTCGATCACCGCGCGGCGAAGGGCTCCGGCCCAATAATGTTCGATCTGGAGCTGGGCCTCGGCCATCGCGACGCGGCCTTCGTCGAGCGCCTGGGCGACTTCGCGCTGTTTGGCGGTGAAGAGTTCGCTGCTGGCGTTCTTGAGCGCGCGGACGGGGATGACGGGGAGGCGGGGATCGATCTGGACGCTCGCGATCGCATCGCGGGCCGAGGCGCGGATGAAGGCCTTCTTGAAATTGGCGTGCGCGATACATTCGGTAGCGCAGACGAAGCGCGTGCCGAGCTGCACGCCCGCCGCGCCCATCTCCAGATAGCCGGCGATCGCCTCGCCCCGGCCGATGCCGCCGGCGATGAACACGGGAAGCTGCTCGGCAATCTCCGGCAGCATTTCTTGCGCGAGGACGCTGGTCGAGACCGGGCCGATGTGGCCGCCGGCCTCCATCCCCTCGATCACCAGCGCATCGACGCCGGAGCGGATCAGCTTTTTGGCGAAGGGCAGGGTGGGCGGGAAGCACAGCACCCTGGCGCCGCCGGCCTTGATCCGATCGATCGCGCCGCCCGGCGGCAGCCCACCCGCGAGCACGACATGGCCGACATTGTGGCCGGCGCAGACATCGATCAGCGCGTTGAGATCGGGGTGCATGGTGATGAGGTTGACGCCGAACGGCTTGGTGGTGAGCGCCTTGGTGGCGGCGATCTCGGCATCCAGCAGCGCGGGCGTCATCGCCCCGCAGGCGATCACGCCGAAGCCGCCCGCGTTGGATATCGCCGAGACGAGGTGCTGCTCTGATACCCAGGACATCGCCCCCGCCATGATCGCCACCTCGGAGCCGAGGAAATCGGCGCCGCGGCGCATGAGGGCGGAGAGGCGGGGGTGCGGTAAGCTCATCGCGCGGGCCTATCCCCGGCGCGCAGGCGATGGCAAGGCCGGGCGATGATCCTCTCCAAAGTCCTGCAGCACGGCTTCGCGGGCACGAGCGCGCTGGCGGCGCGGTTCGCGCGGCCGTCGGTGGTGTTCATGGGCGATTCGATCACCCAATTCTGGAGCGGCGGCGATCCGTGGATGTTTCGTCCGATCCGCCTCAACGCAGGCATTTCCGGCCAGACGACCGCGCAGATGTGTGAACGCTTCGATCGCGATGTCGTCGCGCGCCGGCCTCGCGTGGTGCATATCATGGGCGGCACCAACGATCTGTGGTTCGGGGAGCCGGGGGCGGGGGGCGCTGCGTCGCTGGCCAATATCGCGGCGATGGCGGGGATGGCGCGCGCGGCGGGTATCGCGGTGATCCTTGCGCCGCCGCCGCCGATTGGGCGCGTGGCCGAGCCGATGTTCGCGCATCTGGATTGCGTGGATGCCTTGCGCGGGGGTGTTGCCGATCTGGCGCGTGCCGAAGGGCTGATATTCGTCGATTATGCGCAATCGCTCGTCCGTGACGGCGATCTGTTCGCGCCGTTCACCACCGACGGCGTCCACCTCACCCCCGCAGGCTATCGCGCGATACGCGGGCAGGCGGAGGCGGCGATCTCCCTAGCCCTCTCCCGCGCGCGGGAGAGGGTTGGGTGAGGGTCTTCTTCTTTCGCCTAGTTTCCGGCCAAAGTAGAAGACCCTCACCCTCCCACAGATCTCGCTGCGCTCGATTTGCGGGCCCCTCCCTCTCCCGCGAAAGCGGGAATGGGATCACGCCGCCTTCAGCGAAGTCATGTCGATCGAGAAGCGATATTTGACGTCACTCTTGACCATGCGGTCGTACGCCTCGTCGATCTTCTGGATCGGGATCAGTTCGATGTCCGCGGTCAGGCCGTGCTGGTGGCAGAAATCGAGCATTTCCTGCGTCTCCGCGATACCGCCGATCAGCGATCCCGCCAGCGCGCGGCGGGCGAAGATCAGGTTGCCGACATTGGGCGAAGGGTGGGGCGTTTCCGGCACGCCGATCAGGCACAAGGTGCCGTCGCGCTTCAGGCAAGTGAGCAAGGCATCGAGATCGTGCGGCGCCGCGACGGTATCGAGGATGAAATCGAAGCTTCCGGCGGCCGCTTCCATCTGATCGGCCTCCTTCGAGATGATGACATCCTTGGCGCCGAGCTTGATCGCATCATCACGCTTGCCGGGCGAGGTGGTGAAGACGGTGACCTCCGCGCCCAGCGCCGCGGCGATCTTGACGCCCATATGGCCGAGCCCGCCCAGCCCGACGACGCCGACCTTCTTGCCCGGCCCCGCGCCCCAATGCTTGAGCGGCGAATAAGTGGTGATGCCCGCGCACAGCAAAGGCGCCACCGCCGCCAGATCCTTCTCGTCATGATCGATGCGGAGGACGAAGCTCTCCTTGACGATGATATGATCGGAATAGCCGCCGAAGGTATGGCCGCCGAGATGCTTGTCCGGGCCATTGTAGGTGCCGACGAAGCCCGTGCCGGTGCAATATTGCTCTTCGTTCTCCTGGCACGATGGGCAGACGCCGCAGCTATCGACCATGCAGCCGACGCCGACCAGATCGCCGACCTTATATTTGGTCACGTCTGAACCGACGCCCGTCACCTTGCCGACAATCTCGTGGCCGGGGACGCAAGGGTATTCGGTGCCCTCCCATTCGCTGCGGGCCTGGTGCAGATCCGAATGGCAGACGCCGCAGAACAATATGTCGATCGCGACATCGTCGGGCTGGAGATTGCGGCGCTGGAAGCTGAAGGGTGCAAGAGGCTCATGTGCCGAATGCGCGGCAAAGGCTTTGGCGGTGGTGGTCATTGAAAACGTCCTGAAAGCATGGGGGCGACTCTGATGTGGGGTCGCCACCGGCCATCCGCCACCGGCGGAGGCTTACTTTTCTCAGGCCGCGTCTTCGGCATCCAGCCCATAAGCGGTGTGCAGCACGCGCACCGCAAGCTCGGTATAATCCTCGTGGATCAGTACCGAGACCTTGATCTCGCTGGTGGTGATCGCCTGGACGTTGATGCCGCGATCGGCGAGCGCCTTGAACATCTGCGCCGCGACGCCGGCGTGGCTGCGCATGCCGACGCCGACGACCGAGATTTTGGCGACCGAGGTATCGTGGACGAGTTCGGCATAGCCGATCGCATCCTTGCCCTTTTCCAACACGTCGAGCGCGCGGGCGAGTTCCGAGCCGGGGACGGTGAAGGTGACGTCGGTCGACCCCGTCGAATGCGCGACGTTCTGGATGATCATATCGACGTTGATGCTGGCATCGGCGAGCGGCGTGAAAATGCTCGCCACCGCGCCGGGGCGATCGGGGACGGCGGTGAGCGTCACCTTCGCCTCATTCTTGTCGTGCGCGATGCCCGTGATCAGCTGGCTTTCCATGCCCATCGTCTCAACCTCTTCTTCGCCGACGATCATTGTTCCCGGCAGATCGCCTCCATCGGGCGCGTCGCCGAACGACGACAGCACCTGGACGCGGACCTTTTCCTTCAGCGCGAGCCCCACCGATCGCGTCTGCAGCACCTTGGCGCCGACGCTGGCGAGCTCCAACATTTCCTCATAGGTGACGCGGGCGAGCTTGCGCGCGCGCGGCACGATGCGCGGATCGGTGGTGTAGACCCCATCCACATCGGTATAGATGTCGCAGCGATCGGCCTTCACCGCCGCCGCCACCGCCACCGCCGACGTATCCGAACCGCCGCGGCCCAGCGTCGAGACGCTGCCGTCCTCCGCTACGCCCTGAAAACCGGGGATTACCGCGACCTGGCCATCCTTCATCGCGGCGAGCAATTTGTCCGTCTCGATCGTCTCGATGCGCGCCGAGGCGTGGGCGGACGAGGTATGGATCGGCATCTGCCAGCCGAGCCAGCTGCGCGCGCGGACGCCCATCTGCTGCAGCGTCATCGCCAGCAGCCCGCTGGTCACCTGCTCGCCCGAGGCGACGACCACGTCATATTCGCGGGGATCGTAGAGCGGGCTCGCCTCGCGGCAGAAGTTGACGAGGCGATCGGTCTCGCCCGCCATCGCCGAGACGACCACCGCCACCTCATTGCCGCGCTCCACCTCACGCTTCACGCGGGCGGCGACATTGCGAATGCGCTCGATGCCGGCCATCGATGTGCCGCCGAACTTCATCACGATACGGGCCATGGAGAGTGCGAAACCGGTTGGGCTGGAGGGAGCGCCCTGCTAGCTTCGGGGGATCATGAGCGCAACCGTTACGATCGATCCGGCCGAAGCCGCGCATTTTGGGCAGATGGCCGCCGATTGGTGGAACCCGCGCGGTTCCTCGGCGATGCTGCACAAGCTCAATCCCGTGCGGCTGCGTTACATCCGCGAGCAACTCGATCAGCGGTGGGGGCTCGATCCCAAGGCGCGGACGCCGCTGGCCGGCAAGCGCGTGCTGGATGTCGGCTGCGGCGCGGGATTGTTGAGCGAGCCGCTGGCGCGGCTGGGCGCGGCGGTCACGGGGCTGGATGCCGCGCCGGAAAATGTCGCGGTGGCCAGGGTGCATGCCGAAGGCCAGGGTCTGGCGATCGAGTATCGCGTCGGCGAGATCGGAGAGCTAGGCTCGGGGCGGTTCGATCTGATCGTCGCCATGGAGGTGATCGAGCATGTCGCCGATGTCGAGGCGTTCGTCGCCGCCATTGCGGATGCGCTCGCGCCGGAAGGGCTGGTGATCCTCTCCACCCCGAATCGAACGGCGCTTTCACGGCTGGCGGTGATCACCATTGCCGAGGGTCTCAACATCGTGCCGCAAGGGACGCACGATTGGGCGCAGTTCTTGCGGCCTGAGGAATTGGCCGAGCGATTGGCGGCGGCGGGGCTGGTTGTGAACGACACCCGGGGAATCGGCTTTTTTCCGGGGAAAGGCTTCGCGCTGAGCGACGACCTCAGCCTGGATTATCTCGTCACTGCCGGCCGCTAATATGATAGAATTGCGCCGGATGCATCTTGCACTGCAAAAAAGGTAGTTGCGCATATCGATTGTGCGGGGCACAAAGGGGGTGCCTTTCAGGCATCCTCTCCCAACTAAAACGGGCCGGTCCGATGACCGGCCTTTTTTTTGCCCGCCGGAAATCCGCGCGTGGCGGATGGCGTCGTCCGACGTTATGGGAGCGGCATGACGCGCTTTTCGAGATCGAACGATTGGGGATTTCCCCGCTGGCGCGGCTACGGCTCGGAAGGCAGTGGCGCGGCCAAGGTGCGGATGTGCGATCGGCATGGCTGCGATCAGCCCGGCGATTGCCCCGCCCCCAAATCCCCCAACAGCCCGGAACGCTGGTATTTCTGCGCCGAACATGCCGGCGAATATAATCGCGGCTGGAATTATTTCGAAGGCCTGGATGCCGAGGAAGCCGCCGCGCGCGAGGCGGACGAGCGGCGCGATGCCTCGGGCTTCGGGACATCGCAGCATTACAAATGGGCGGGCTCCGGCGACGGCAGCCGATCGCGCGACGAGATGCGCGCGCTGGACGTGCTCGATCTCGAGCCGGACGTGGAATTCGAAGAGGTGAAGGCGACGTGGCGGCGGCTGGCCAAGGCCAACCACCCCGACGTCAAGCCCGGCGACAAGGACGCCGCGGAACGATTCCGCGCGGTGCAGGCGGCGTATGATGTGCTGCGCCAGGCCGAGGAGCGTCGGGCGGCCGCTGTCTGACTATTCCTCCCCGGAACGGGGAGGGGGACCATCCGAAGGATGGTGGAGGGGGCTAACGATTGGCCGCGACGCCGGGCAAATAGCCCCCTCCGTCAGGCCTGCGGCCTGCCACCTCCCCGCGCCGGGGAGGATCTACTGGGCTTCGTTTTTCAGCGGGCGGGTCAGCAACGCCCCGATCGCTTCCTCCACCGTCATCTCACCCGCGATCAGCGCCGCCACGGCTTGCGCGATCGGCATATCGACGCCCGCCCGCCGTGCCGCTTCGACCAGCACCGGCGCCGTCGCCGCGCCCTCGGCCACCGTCCGGCGATCCGCGAGCAGGCTTGCGGCGGATTGGCCGCGCCCAAGCCCCAGCCCCAACGTGAAGTTGCGCGATTGTTCGGAGGAGCAGGTCAGCACCAGATCGCCGAGCCCGGCCAGCCCGGCCAGGGTCGCGGGATCGGCGCCGCGGGCGCGGCCGAAGCGGCTCATTTCGGCGAAGCCGCGCGCGATCAGCGCGGCGCGGGCGTTCCGCCCCAGCCCCGCGCCCTCGACCACGCCGCAGCCGATCGCCAGGACATTCTTGACCGCGCCGCCGACCTCCGCCCCGATCACGTCGTGCGAGGTGTAAGGGCGGAAATGGGGGAGGGCGATGCGTTCGGCCAGGCGATCGGCGAGCGCCGCATCCTCGCAGGCGAGCGTGATCGCGGTCGGCAAGCCTGCCGCGACCTCGCCGGCGAACGTGGGGCCGGAGAGCACGGCGATCGGCGCTTCGGGGCATACCTCCGCCGCGACTTCGGACATCAGCGCCATGCTCCCTGCCTCGATGCCCTTGGCGCAGAGCAGGAGCGGCGTCGTGCCGACCGGGGCGCCGGCGAGGATGGCGCGCATATGCTGCGCGGGCGTGACGACCAGCAGCGCATCCGATCCTGCGAGATCGGCCAGATCCGAGGTGACGCGGATCGCCGGCGAAAGCGGGATGCCGGGCAGATAGAGTGTGTTCTCCTGCTCCTCGCGGATCGACCGTACCACATCCGGCTCAAACGCCCACAGGCAGGCCGCCCCGCCTTGGACCGCGACCTGAGCGAGCGCCGTACCCCAGGCACCAGCACCGATGACGCCGATCCTCATGCGCACTTCCCCCAAACCGTTCGTGCTGAGCTTGTCGAGGCACCGTCCTTCTTTGGAGCCGTAAGAGAAAAACAGCCCTCCGAAAGGCTCAGGGCGAACGGGGGAGGGGTCATGCCTTCACTCCTGCGCCGCGCGCTTTTTCGGCCGATGGATCGAGCGGCCAGCGGGCGCGGGCCGGCGTATCGAGGGAATCGGTGTGGCCGGCCGAGAAGCGTTCGACGCCGGCCCAGGCGATCATCGCGGCATTGTCGGTGCACAGCCACAGCGGCGGCGCCACGAAGCGCAGGCCGAACTCGTCGGCGAGGCCTTTGAGCGCGCCACGGATCGCGCTGTTCGCCGCAACGCCGCCGGCGATGACCAGGGCGGTGGGCGTTTCCATCCGCGCGAGCCCGCGCCGCGTGCGATCGATCAGGCAATCCACCACCGCCTGCGTGAACGAGGCGCAGATGTCCTCCGGCGAATAACGGCCGGATTCGGCGGCGCGCAGCACCGCGCTCTTGAGACCCGCGAAGGAGAAATGCGGCTCGGCGCTGCCGACGAGCGGGCGGGGCAGGGGCACGGCCTTGGCATCGCCCTGCGCCGCTGCGCGCTCCACCGCCGGGCCGCCGGGGAAGCCGAGGCCGAGCAGCTTGGCGGTCTTGTCGAACGCCTCGCCCGCGGCATCGTCGATCGTGGTGGCGAGGCGGCGATAGTCGCCCGGTCCGCGGACTTCGAGCAATTGGCAGTGGCCGCCGGAAACGAGCAGCAACGCATAAGGGAAATCGAGATCGGGATCGGCGAGGCGCGGGCTGAGCGCGTGGCCTTCGAGATGGTTGACCGCGATCAGCGGCTTGTTCGCCGCCAGCGCCAGCGCCTTGCCGGTGACGAGGCCGACCATCACGCCACCGATAAGGCCGGGGCCGGCGGTGGCGGCGATCGCGTCCACGTCCGCGAGGCCGACGCCCGCCTCCGCCAGCGCCGCCTCGACCAGCGGGGTCAGCACCTCGACATGCGCGCGTGCGGCGATCTCCGGCACGACGCCGCCATAGGGCGCGTGCGCGGCCTCCTGCCCCGCCAATTTGTGCGCAAGGACGCGGCGATCGGCGGTGACCAGCGCGGCGGCGGTCTCGTCACAGGAGGATTCGAGGCCCAGGATGATCATCGCTCTCCCTGCGCCGGAAGCGGCACGGCTTGCAAGCCGGGGCCGGCGTGCGGCACAGGCAAGGGATGGAGACGCTTGGCTTGTTTGCGGCATGAAGACGCTGCTGGTGCTCCGCCCCGAGCCCGGCGCGGCGCAGACCGTGGCGGCGGCGCGGGCGATGGGGCTTGATGCGATGGCAATGCCGCTGTTCACGATCGAGCCCGTCGCCTGGGACATGCCCGCCGGCGGCTTCGATGCGCTGATGCTGACCAGCGCCAATGCCGTGCGGCTGGGCGGCAGCGGGCTGGCGAAGGCAGCGCATCTGCCCGTCTATGCGGTGGGCGAGGCGACGGCGGCGGCGGCGCGGGCGGCGGGTTTTCGTGTCGCCTATGTCGGATCGCGTGGCGCGGCGGCGCTTTTGACCGCGATGCGGGATGGCGGCGTCCGCCGGGCACTCCACCTTGCGGGCGAGGTGCATCGCGATGCCGCCGATCCCGAGATCCATTTACAGCGAGTGATCGTCTATCGTTCGGTACCCGTAAAGCATCTGCCCGCTTTCCCTGCGGATGGCGTCGCGCTGATCCATTCACCCAACGCGGGATGCCTGTTCGCGCGCCTGATCGACGAGTCGCGCGCGCCCCGCGCCAATATCGCGATCGCCGCCATCAGCGCCGCCGCTGCTGACAGGGTGGGGGATGGCTGGGCCGCCGTCGCCGTCGCTGCGCGGCCGCGCGATGCAGCGCTGCTGGCAGTCGCGGCCAAGCTGTGCGAGGAAGCGGCCACAGGTTTGGACGGATAAGCAGGATGGACGAGGGGGATTATTACCGGACGCAGCCGCGCCGATCGCCCTTCGGCCTTTGGGTGGCGCTGGTGTTGCTGGCCTTCGTCGGCGGCGTCGTGCTCAGCGCTTATGCGATCCGCCACTGGGATCGGATCGGCACGCTGGTGCGGCCCGTGCCGGTCGCTGCTCCTGTGCAGGCCCAACCTGTCGCCCAGCTTCCCGCGCCCGTGTCTGCAGCGCCCGCCACCGTGGACCCCGCGCTGACCGACCGCGTCGATACGATCGAAGAGCAGGTCGAGACGATTGACAAGCGCGCCGCCGCGGCGAGCAGCGATGCCGATCGCGCCGAAGGTATGCTGGTTGCGCTAGCGGCGCGGCGCGCGCTCGATCGCGGGCTGCCGCTTGGCTATCTCGAAGGACTGCTCCGCCAGCATTTCGGCGGGACCGAACCGCAGGCGGTGGCGACGATCATCGGCGCGGCGCAGCGGCCGGTGCTGCTGATCCAGCTGCAGGATGAACTCGGCGCGCTCGCATCCAAGCTGGAGGTGCCGACGGCGGCGCCCGGCTTCTGGTCGGGGTTCAAGCGCGCGATGGGCGGCCTGTTCGTGATCCGCCGCGCCGATCAGCCTTCGATGCTGCCCAGCGATCGCCAGGCGCGCGCGGCGCATGCACTCGATCAGGGCCAGGTGAATATCGCGATGACCGAGGTGGCGCGGATGCCGGGATCGGCCAAGGCCGCCGACTGGATGGAGAAAGCGCGCCGCTACGTGATGGCGCGCAACGCCCTCGATCGGATCGAGGCGGCGGCGTTGCTGAGGCCTGGTCCGGCGGTGGGGGTGAGCCAGTAAAGCCCCTCCCCTTCGGGAGAGGGGTTTAACCGATCAGAATCTCTCGCGCCTGATCCCAGAGCTGCGGGCTGGCGGCGGCGATCAGGCCGTTGCCTTCGCCGCCGACCCGATAGGGCCTGCCATCGAAGCGGGCGATGCGTCCGCCGGCTTCGGTCAGGAACAAGGCTCCCGGAGCATGGTCCCAGGGCAGCGATCGCCAGAACAAGGCGATGTCGCTCTCGCCGGTGACGATGCGCGGATATTGCTCGCCGGCGCAGCGCGGCACGGCGGTTTCAATTAGCTTGCCCGGCAGGCGGTCCGCGATGGCGGCGCGCATCTCGGCCGGCAGATAGAATTTGGTCAGCGCGATGGTCGGCAAAACCGTGCTGCCAGGCTGCGCGACAGTGCGTTCGCCATCTATATAAGCGCCGTGGCCGAGATGGGCGTGGCAGAGGCGATCGCGCACGGGATCGAGGATCCACCCCGCCTGGGTCTCGCCATCGGCGACCAGCGCGATCATGATCGCGAAGGGCTGGACCCCTTCCGCATAATTGGCGGTGCCGTCGATCGGATCGACGATCCAGGCGAGACCCTGATCGATGCCGTCGAGCAGGGACGGATCGGCGGCGACGGCCTCCTCGCCGATAACGCGGGCTTCGGGCAGCAGCGTGAGCAGGCCCTCGGTCAGCCGCTCCTCGCTGAGGCGATCGGCGACGGTGACGAGATCGCCCGGCCCCTTCTCCATCACCTGCTCGGCGCCGAGCGTGCGGAAGTGCGGCAGCACGATATCGCGCGCCACTGCGCGCATCAGCGCGGTGACCGGGGCGTCGAGCGGGTGGACGGGCATCAGCTGCGGTAATCGGCGTTGATCGAGATGTAACCGTGGGTCAGATCGCAAGTCCAAACCGTCGCCCGGCCATCGCCCAGGCCGAGATCGACGCCAATCTCCACTTCATCACCCTTCAGGTGCGCGGCGACGGGCGCTTCGTCATAGCCCTCCACGGCGAGCCCGTTCTCGGCAACCTGCGTCGCGCCGAAGCGGATGGCGAGCTTATCCCGCTCGGCGGGTTCGCCGGCCTTGCCGACCGCCATCACGACGCGGCCCCAATTGGCATCCTCGCCGGCGATCGCGGTCTTTACCAGCGGCGAGTTGGCGATGGAGAGCGCGATGCGGTGCGCGCTGCGGTCGGTCTCGGCGCCCTCCACGGTGACGGTGATGAATTTGCGCGCGCCCTCGCCATCGCGGACGACGAGCTGCGCGAGCTGGCGGCAGAGATCGGTGAGCGCGGCCTGGAAGGCATCGGCGCCGGCATCGTCCTCATGCGCGAGAGCAGCGTTGCCTGCCCGGCCCGTGGCGAAGGCGAGCACGGTATCGGACGTCGAGGTATCGCCATCGACGGTGATACAGGAGAAGGTCTCGGCATTGGCCTCATCGAGCATCCGCTGCAGCAGGCCGGGCGCGATGGCGGCATCGGTAAAGACGAAGCCCAGCATCGTCGCCATGTCCGGTGCGATCATGCCCGATCCCTTGATGATCCCGGCGAGCGTCACTGTCTTGCCGCCGACGATCGCGGTTGTCACCGCGCCCTTGGGGAAGGTGTCGGTGGTGGAGATGGCGGCGGCGGCCTCTTGCCAGCTCGCTTCGGGCGCGGCGAGCGCGGCGTCGATGCCCGCTTCTGCCTTGTCGATCGGCAGGGGCACGCCGATCACGCCGGTGGAGGCGACGAACACGCCCGACGGCTTGCAGCCGACCGAGCCCGCCACGCGCGCGGCGATCGCCTCGACCGCGGCGCGGCCGCGGTTGCCGGTGAAGGCATTGCTGTTGCCGGCGTTGACCACCAGCGCGCGCGCTTCGCCCAGCAGCAGCGCGGCGCGGCACCATTCCACTTCGGGCGAGGGGCATTTGCTCTGCGTGGTGACGCCCGCCACCACCGTGCCCGCGTCCAGCGCGACATAAGTCAGATCGGCGCGGTCCCACGCCTTGTAGCCCGCGCGGCTGACGGCGATGCGGACGCCGGAAATCGGCGGAAGGTCAGGGAAAGGTGAGGCCAATGGCGAGATATCGGTCATGCGGACCCTCTACGTCCCCCGCCCCCGCTCCGCCAGCCCGGGCTGTTGCGACGAACCGAGCTTTTCGGGAAGCCGCCATTTCGCTATGAACGGCTGCTGGGGAGTGGGGTTTGTATGCGTTATATCAAGGGTTTACTTGGATTAACCATGTGCGTTTCGGCCCAGGCCGCGATGGCGCAATATGCGCCGCCAGCCCCGCCGCCGCAGGCCGAAGGCGGCACCGATCGCCTCGAACAGATGCTGTGGGACGGTGCGGTGCGCAACAATACGCCGGATGCCTATCAAACCTATCTGCGCCGCTATCCGCAGGGTCCGCACAGCGATCAGGCGCGCTATGTGCTGTCGCGCCCACCCGCGGCTTCCTACCCGCAGCAACAGGCGGCCCCCGCCTATCCGCAGCAGGCCGCGCCTCAGCAGGGCTACCCGCAGCCGCAGGCGATGCCGCCCGAACCGGGGGCGCCGCCGCAGGCCGAAGGTGGAGCGATGCCCGCCGAACCCGGACCGCCGCCCGCGATCGAACCGCCCGTCGCGCCGCCCGCTTCTCCGATTCCTGCCGCCGCGCCGGTCCCTGTCGCCGCCACGCCGCAATCCAAAGGATCGCCGCTGTTCCTCTGCCGCCCGGTGTTCGCCAGCGGTGCGGCGCCGTACGAGCAAGCCGGCGAGGCGGAGATCGGCGCCTATCTGCAGGCGCTCAAGGTCAACAGCGTGGCGGCTTATCGAGCCTATCTCCAGGCCTATCCGCATGGGACGTTTGCGCCCGCCGTCGGCGAGTTGGTCGCCACGCGCGAGGGCCGCGCCAAGGCGATCGCTGCCGCCAACGTGCCCGGGCCGAGCCAGGCCCATCCCCGTACGCCCGTCGTGATCGGCGCCGCCGATTACCCGCAGGGCGCCACGGGCGCGGGCAGCGCCACCGCGATCTGGGAGGTGGCGGAGGACGGCTGCGTACAATCCTGCCGGATCGAAAAATCGAGCGGTTCACCCGCGCTGGACGCTGCAACCTGCCGCATCCTGAGCGCGCGCGGCGGCTATGAACCGGCGCGCGATGCCGCGGGCAAGCCGATCCGATCGATCGAGACGGGGACGTTCAGCTGGACGCCGCCGGCGAAATAGCCCGGTTCATTTGGCGGCAGGGACGCTGACCACAAGCCGTATACGTTATTCACGCCCGTTTAGTGACGGTATCTGACGGGTTGGTGCGCGTGCGATCGGCCGACCGCATTCCGAGGCCCGATCAAGCCTCGAAATTGCAGACCATATTACCCACAGTAACGGATTGCTGCGTGGTCGCCATCGTCGGCGGCGTTGGCTGGTTGTTGTAGGTGCCGTCCCAGGGGCCGACGTAGCTTGATTGCCGCGGCAGATAAAAGGCCGTTCCGACCAGGTTTACCGGCGTTTTGATAATGAAGCCCGCTTGCGGATTGGTGACGTAGGAACTTTCCACCATGATGAAGCTCGTGTTCGTTCCATTATGGGTCGAGCTCGTATTGTATAGATAGATCAAAGTATCGATCGGTGTGCCGTTGGGTGTGGTGGTGACCTGCGCGTTAGGGGTGAACGGCGTGAGACTGCCTTGGCCACAGCTCCAATAGACTTTCGCGTGCCCCGCGCCATCCGAATAAATGTTTGATATCCGCAGAATGAGAGTGTCCGTCGGCAGCGGCTGCATCACTTGCGATGCGGCGGCGAAGACGTTCTGAATATCGGACTGCTGTATCTGGCTGAAGGAGGCCGCAAGATCGCCTGAGGTTTGCGTCGCTTGGTTGAGTTTCGATTTGGCCAATATCAGCGGATAGATATCGATACTGCCGAGCAGCAATATGATCAGAAACGGAGCAGTGATGGCGAATTCGACCAACGACGTGCCCGCCTGATGCCGGAGCAGACGTGCGACGAGGCCACGGTTCGATAGCGATGGCCATACGACCCATTGCATCAGCAACTCGATCCATTATTGATCGTGGAGCCGTTGGGTTCGTTGACGAAGACATAAGTTGCGGAAGCCAGCAGCCAATGGCCGGCTGTCGAGACGCCGCTGATGCTGCTGTTCGTTATGCCGGATAGCGTCGCCCAAAGAAGAGGGGTGACGACAGGCCACAGATAATAGCTTCTGATCTCGACAATTTGGCCTGGAACGCCGGAATAATAGCAAAAACCCGTGGTGCTGAACGATTTGCCGTTCACGGGATTGGGAATGCTGGCGTTGGTGTAGGACGTCAGCGTGCGCAGATCCAGCTGGACGTTCGCAGTGCAGGTCGCCAGCGGAAGGATTACCATGTTCGCGCAAAGAGAGGCTTTGAAATCGGCGGGAGACAACGTCGCACCATTGCTCTGCGTCGTGGCATTGCCGGTCGCGACCGTAGAACCCACGCGAATCTTTCTGGCGGCCACCGCCGTGGCATTGGAAAGATTGAGGTTGACGACAAGATAGAGGCCGATCTCGATGATGCCCATCAACAGCATGAAGAAAGGGATCGCCAGCAGCGCAAACTCGAGCGCGGCGGCCCCACTGTCGTCGCGACCGATTCCCGACCGGGTACGGGCTTGCCCACCGGCCGCACGCTGCGGGATCACAGGTTCGACCCGACCTTTCCGCATGATGATGCCCCGCCGCGCATGTGTGCCCGCAAGATCGCCGACCCTTTGCCCCAACATTCGCGCGGCTATACAGCCCCATCTGTCTACACAAAGTTAAGGCCTTGCCTGTATCCGACCTGTTGGACCGGGCACGTTGAGACATGGCTATGCGCTTTTTCGAAAGGATCATTCGCCCGTTCGGCGCGCTCTTTCGCAGGATTTGTCGCGATCAGCGCGGCAATGTCCTCTTGCTTATCGGCTTGGCCACACCAATTCTCGTCACGATCACGGGTTTCGCCACGGATTACGCTTACGCCAGCTATCTGAAGCGCACGCTGGACAAAAGCATCGACGCCGCCGTGATCGCATCCACCTCGCAGACCGCCGCGGCCTCGGGCGCCGGCTACGGTGACCTTAGCTGGCTGCAAAGCTATGGCGTGGCCGTTTTTCAGGGCAATGCCCGCAAGCTGGGCCTGAACATCACGCCGACCCTGACCGTGGTTCCCAACGCCTCCGGTGGCGTTGTATCGAGCGGCTCCTACAGCTACGCCATGCCGACCTACTTCAGCTCGATCTTCGGACTGCCGACGATCGTCGTCTCGGGCCAGGCAAGCGCGACCGCGAACCCGACCACCTACATCAACTATTACATCATGGTGGACATCTCACAGTCGATGGGCGTCGCGGCGACACAGGCCGACATGACTGCCCTTTACAACCGTACCGTGGCCAACGGGAATGCTGGATGCGTGTTCGGCTGCCATGTTGCGCAAGGCGGCGACAAATATTCGAATGAGTATCTCGCGCACAATATCAGTCCGCGCATCAACCTGCGCATCGATGCAGCGATCTCAGCGATCCAGACGATCATCAACGATGCCAAGAACGCCTCCGGCCAGGCACGGAATATCAAGATCGGCATATACACCGTCAGCGCCGATCCGACCACTGGACAGAAGATCACCAAGATCAGCGATCCGACGGCGGATTACGCAACGCTTACGACTCTCGTCGGCAACATCACGCTAGGCAACAACAATTCCGGCGGCACCGGCGATACGGACTTTCCCAACGAACTGTCCGCTTTCAATTCCTATATTCCGACTAACGGTTCCGGAGCTTTGGCTGCAAGCCCCAAGAACTATGTCTTCATCATCACAGATGCGGCGGGGGATGTCCCTGGTTCATGCTATACGGGCCACTGCATGTCCGTTTTTTCGCCCGACAACTGCACCAGCCTAAAGGCGAAGGCGACTGTGGGCACCATCTACACTACCTATCTTCCGATCTATAACAAAAATGACCAGACGCAGGGGTATGAGGCTGCCTACGCTGCGCTGATAGACCCAATCGTCTCGCAATTCGCGCCGAACATGCAGAGTTGCGCGACCAATGCGAGCTATTATTATCAGGCCACCGATGGGCCGGCCCTGAATGCGGCGATGCAGAAGCTCTTCGCATCGACCCTCAATACCGCCCGGCTAACCCAGTAACCCCACCGGCCCGGGGCTAGTTGGGAGGGCGCCTCTCCGGATGGCCCCATCTAAGCTGTGGATAGGTCGGCGCGCGCCGCTTCCCATCCTCGCGCCACCGCCTACAAGAACGGCATGGCTTCCGGTTTCGTCCCGCTCCGTATTTTCTCGGCCTACACCATGCTGGAAGGCGCGATCGATCCCAAGGCGATCGTGGCGCGCGCCAAGGCGCTCGGCTTTCCCGCTGCGGCGATCGGGGACCGCAATGGCCTCTATGGCGCGATGGCCTTTTGCGAGGCGGCGAAGAAGGCCGGGGTGCAGCCGATCGTCGGCACCTTGCTGGCGGTGGCGCGGCCGGGGACGCCGGAGGGAAAAGCTCCGACGATCGATTGGCTGCCGCTCTATGCGCAGACGATGCAGGGCTATGACAATCTCTGCACACTGGTGTCCGCCGCGCATCTCGATCGGCCGCAGCATGAGGAGGCGCATGTTCTGATCGATGCGCTGATCGGGCGGAGCGAGGGGCTGATCGCGCTGACCGGGGCTGCGGATGGGGCGCTGGCGCGGCTGCTGGCGGGCGAGCAGAGGGCGGCGGCGGAAGCCTACCTCGATCGGCTGGAAGCCCTGTTCCCGGGGCGGCTCTATATCGAGATCGCGCGGCGCGGCGATGCGATCGAGGCGCAGGCCGAGGAAAGCCTGATCGATCTCGCTTATGCGCGCAATCTGCCGCTGGTCGCCACCAACCCGGTCTGCTTCGCGGAGCCCGATTTCCACGCCGCGCACGATGTGATGCTGTGCATCGCCGCCTCGGCCTATGTCGAATCGGACGATCGCGCGCGCTCGTCGCCCGATAGCTGGATCAAGCCGGCCGAGGCGATGCGTGCCGCATTCTCCGATCTGCCCGAGGCGATCGCCAACACTCTGGTGGTGGCGCAGCGCTGTGCGGTGGCCGCGCCGAGCCGCAAGCCCATCCTGCCCAGCCTGGCCGGCGATCGCGATGCCGAGGCGGAGCTGCTGCGCCGGGATGCGCGGGCGGGGCTGGAGGCGCGGCTGGATTGGATCGAGGGGCTACGAAAAAACCAGCAGCGTCCGTTCGTCCCGAGCGAAGTCGAGGGACGTACTGCGGCCGGTGAGGGCGAGCGTGTCTCGACTTCGCTCGACACGAACGGGGAGGGAGCTTCGGGGGACTGGCGCCGGCCCTATCTGGATCGCCTCGAATTCGAGCTCGACGTCATCATCCAGATGGGGTTTCCGGGCTATTTCCTGATCGTCGCCGATTTCATCAAATGGGCGAAGGAGCAGGATATTCCGGTGGGACCGGGGCGCGGCTCCGGCGCAGGCTCGGTCGTCGCCTGGGCGCTGACGATCACCGATCTCGATCCGCTCGCGCTCGGCCTGCTGTTCGAACGCTTCCTCAATCCCGAGCGCGTGTCGATGCCGGATTTCGATATCGATTTCTGCGAAACGCGGCGTGGCGAGGTGATAAGCTACGTCCAGCAGAAATATGGCGCCGATCATGTCGCGCAGATCATCACCTTCGGGCGATTGAAGGCGCGCGCCGTGCTCAAGGATACCGGCCGCGTGCTGCAGATGAGCTACGGCCAGGTCGATCGCCTCGCCAAGCTCGTCCCCAACCATCCGACCGATCCCTGGACGCTGGAGCGGACGCTGCAGAAGGGCGGGGTGCCCGAGTTCCGCTACGAATATGAGAATGACGGGCAGGTGAAGCGGCTCGTCGATCTGGCGATGAAGTTGGAGGGCCTGCCGCGCCATAGCTCCACGCACGCGGCGGGCGTGGTGATCGGCGATCGGCCGCTCGATCAATTGGTGCCGCTCTACCGCGATCCGCGCTCCGAATTTCCCGTCACCCAGTTCGATATGAAATATGTCGAGGGTGCCGGGCTGGTGAAGTTCGACTTCCTCGGCCTCAAGACGCTGTCGGTGCTGCAGAAGGCGGTGCAGTTCCTTGCTGATCGCGGCGAGAAGGTCGATCTCGCGGCGCTGACCTGGGACGATCCCGCCGTTTACGCGCTTCTCCAGAAGGGCGACACGGTCGGCGTGTTCCAGCTGGAATCGGAGGGCATGCGCCGCACGCTCGCCGCCGTCCGCCCGACCAATTTCAACGACATCATCGCGCTGGTCTCGCTCTATCGGCCGGGCCCGATGGATAACATTCCGATGTTCGGGGACCGCAAGAACGGCCGCGCGGGCATCGAATTTCCCCACCCCTTGCTGGAGGGCATCCTCCAGGAAACCTACGGCATCTTCGTCTATCAGGAACAGGTGATGCAGGCGGCGCAGGTGCTGGCCGGCTACAGCCTGGGCCAGGCCGATCTGCTGCGCCGCGCGATGGGCAAGAAGATCAAGGCCGAGATGGACGCGCAGCGCGCGGGCTTCGTCGAGGGTTGTCTGGCGGTGAACGGGATCGCGGCGCCCAAGGCCAACGAGCTGTTCGATCTGATCGACAAGTTCGCGGGCTATGGCTTCAACAAGAGCCACGCCGCCGCTTATGCGTTGCTCGCCTATCAGACCGCCTGGCTGAAGGCGCATCACAAGGCGGAATTCTACGCCGCTTCTATGTGTTACGACATGGCGCTGACCGATAAGCTCTGCATCTGGGTGGACGATATCCGCCGATCGGGGGTGACGTTGCTGCCGCCCGATGTGAATCGCAGCGAGGCGGAGTTTTCGGTGGAGCTAGTAAGCCCCTCCCCTTCAGGGGAGGGGTTTGGGGTGGGGGAGTCCGCCAGGCCAGTAGAGCTCGCGCGAGATCCCGCGGGCATGGGGGGCGCCCCCCCCCCCCCCCCCCCCGACGGGGGGGGGGGGGGGGGGGGGGGGGGCGCGGGGCGGGGGGGGGGGGGGGGGGGGGGGGGGGGGCGGGCCGGGGGGGGGGCGGGCGGGGGGGGGGGGGGGGGGGGGGGGGCCCCGCGAACGCAGCGCCCCCACACCCCAACACCGCCCC
>NZ_JAAOZC010000004.1 GCF_011761305.1 Sphingomonas vulcanisoli
CATCGCCACCCGATACGATCGCATCCCACAAAACTATCTCGCCAGCCTCTACCTCGCCGCGCTCTCGTTCTGGTGCTGAATGTCGATTCAGCCTAGGCCCCTACCCTCAAAGACCCACCTGCATCGTGTGGAGACGAGTTCGACTTAGTCTGATAGCACCTTCGGACGGCCTGAACTGGGCCGAAGGCGGACGGGCGGCTAAAAGCAAGCGATCGGAGAAAGCGGCCCAACAATAGATCGGCGAGCCGTCCGGTCCGGATAGTTTCCTTTATGTCGCCGGCCAGCCGAGGCGGGCGCTGATGGCGGCGCATCGTCGACCGAGTTCGGCAAGGGCGGCAGCGCCGTCCCGATAGGGAACGGCCTCGGCGGCGATGGCGGTGGCGACGAGCCTGACCCGCCCCTGGAGATCGAAGATCGGAAAGGCGGTCGCATGCAGGCCCGGGATCAACGTTCCCTTGTCCTGCGCGAACCCGGCGACGCGGACGGACTGACGGATCGCCGCGACGGCATCGGCCGTCATGATCGCACGCTCGATCTCGTCCGCCACCATCGCCGCAACATCCGCATCGGGCGAGAAGCTCAGAAACACCTGGCCGGTCGCCGACCGCAGCAAGGGCAAGACCGATCCGACCTGCAGTGAGGTGATCACCGGCGGATGCCCCATATACAGTCGCACCACGGTCGGCCCGGCCGGCCCCAGTGCCGAGATCTGGATGGTCGGTCCCATCTCCTCGGCGAGATCGCGTATCATGCCGTCGACCAGCGTGAAGGCATCGGTGGAGGTAAGCGCGGCAAGGCCGAGCTGCAGCGCGGCCGCCCCCAGCGAATAGCGGCCCGAAGCGGCGTCTTGTTGCGCCATGTTGGCGGCGATCAGGCTTTGCAGATAGCGATGCGCCTGCGGCGGCGGCATGGCGCAGGCCCGCGCCACCGCACTCAAGGTGGCGGCCCCGCCCAATTCGGTCAGCGCGCGCAGAACGCGCATGCCCGTTTCGACCGACTGGACACCTGCACGTCGCTCGGAAGGGATCTTTTCATTCATGCCTCTTCCTTCCCGACCAGCCACCTCAAGGCAAATCGAAACCAAATTACCCTTGGCGTAATCTATTGCTCCCTGCATAATTTTATATAAGGAGGGGCACCGAAGCGCGCAGACTCGGGCCGCTCGACCGAGAGGAGATCCTCCATGCAGAATAAGATCGCGCTCGAGGAGCATTTTGCCACGGCGGACACGATCGGCGATTCGGAGCCTTATTTCGGGCGCGACGTATGGCCGACCAAGAAAGCACAGCTGCTCGACCTGCAGGACGAGCGCCTGCGGCGAATGGACGCCTGCGGGATCGAAGTGTCGATCGTCTCGCTGAACTCGCCGGCGGTGCAGGCGCGGGCCGATGCTGCGCTCGCGATCGATATCGCGCGGCGTGCCAACGATCAGCTAGCCGAGCAGATCGCCCGCCGGCCCGACCGTTTTCGCGGCTTCGCGGCACTGCCGCTGCAGGACCCGGAGGCGGCGACGCTGGAACTGCGCCGCGCGGTGGAGGAGCTCGGGTTCGTCGGCGCGCTGGTCAACGGCTATTCGCAGACCGGATCGATGGACAAGGCCGTCTATTACGACCTGCCGCAGTTCCGCCCCTTCTGGGGCGAGGTAGAGCGGCTGGATGTGCCCTTCTATCTTCACCCCCGTTTGCCGCTGGCGAGCCAGCAACTGGCGACCGAGGGACATCCGTGGCTGATGGGGCCGGCGTGGCAATTCTCGGTGGAGACGGGCACGCACGCGCTGCGGCTGATCGGATCGGGGCTGTTCGACGAATTTCCGAAATTGACCGTCGTGCTGGGGCATCTGGGCGAGCTGCTGCCGTTCAATATCTGGCGCACGTCGCACTGGGCCTCCGCCGACGGGCGCAACCCGCAAGGCATTCCGGCAAAGAAGTCTTTCGTCGATTACCTGCGGCAGAACTTCTATGTCACCACCAGCGGCAATTTCCGGACGCTGGCGATGCGCAACGCGATGGAGGAGATGGGCACAGCGCGGGTGCTGTTCTCCAGCGACTATCCGTTCGAGGAGATGGAGGAAGCGGCGACATGGTTCGATGCGGCGGAGATCGGCGAGAACGACCGCGAGGCGATCGGCCGCGACAATGCGCGGCGGCTGTTCAAGCTTTAGTCGGCGGGCCGAGAGCACTATGATCGGGATCGACCGGATCGAGACCTTCCTGGTCGATCTGCCGACGATCCGCCCGCACGTCTTGGCGATGACGACGCTGCATCGCCAGACGCTATGCCTCGTCCGCATCCACTACGCCGACGGCATTACCGGCGTCGGCGAGGCGACGACGATCGGCGGGCTCGCTTATGGCGACGAAAGCCCGGAAGGCGTCAAGCTCGCGATCGACACCTATTTCGCGCCGATCCTGCTCGCCGTCGACGCGACCCGCCCGGCGGCGGCGATGGCGGCGGTCGCGCGCCATGTCGTCGGCAACCATTTCGCCAAATGCGCGGTGGAGACCGCGCTGATCGACGCGATGGGCAAGCGCGCCGGCTTGCCGGTGAGCGAACTGCTCGGCGGGCGGGTGCGCGAAACGGTGCCGGTGCTGTGGACGCTGGCCAGCGGCGATACGTCGCGGGACATCGCCGAGGCAGAGGCGATGCTCGCTGAGCGCCGTCATGACACGTTCAAGCTCAAGATCGGCAAGCGCGCGCTGGCGGACGATGTCGCGCATGTCGCGGCGATCAAGCGCGCGCTCGGCGATGCGGCTTCGGTGCGGGTCGACGTCAACATGGCGTGGGACGAGCCGACCGCGCGGCGCGGCATCGCCATGCTCGCGGACGCCGGCTGCGATCTCGTCGAGCAGCCGATTAACCGCCATGACCGCGCCGGCATGGCGCGCCTCGCCGCACGCGCCGCTATCCCGATCATGGCCGACGAGTCGCTCCATGGTCCGGAGGACGCCTATGATTTCGCGGTGCGCGCTGCAGCCGATGTGTTCGCGGTGAAGATCGAGCAATCCGGCGGGCTGTTCGCCGCCAAGCGCGTGCAGGCGATCGCCGATGCCGCCGGCGTCGCGCTCTATGGCGGCACCATGCTGGAGGCCGGAGTTGGCACCATCGCCTCGGCTCACGTCTTCTCAACCTTCCCCAAGCTCGCCTTCGGCACCGAATTGTTCGGCCCGCTGCTGCTGACCGAGGAAATCCTCGAAGAACCGCTCGACTATGGCGACTTCGCGTTGCGCGTGCCCACCGGTCCCGGCCTCGGCATCGCTTTGGATGAAGACAGGCTCGCCTTCTTCCGCCGCGATGCCGCTTCGCGTCCGGCGATCAGTCTGCCCTCCAAAGAAAAGGCGTAAGGCCCATGCTGTTCATGGTCGAAATGGACGTCAACGTGCCCCTCGATACCGATCAGGAACGCTTCGCCGCCCTGAAGCAGGCGGAAAAGGAGCGGTTCCAGGAGTTGCAGCGCGCCGGCACATGGCGCCATATCTGGCGTGTCGTCGGACACTATAGCAACGTCAGCATCTTCGATGTCGCCGATAATGCCGCGCTGCACGACATTCTGACGGCGCTGCCGCTTTATCCGTTCATGAATATACGGGTTACCGCGCTCTGCCGTCACCCCTCCTCGATCCACGACGACGACCGCTGAACGGTTCGCATCAGCCCAGGAGAGTTCGCATGAAGGAAGATTTCGTCTCAACCGCGCCCATCCAGACGCTGCTCGACAAGGCCAGCGGTCTGACCGAAACGGGCGGCGATCCGCGCCTGAAGGCGATCATGCGCGACCTGATCGAGGCGGCGATGACGGTCATCGTCCGGCACGATGTGAATGAAAGCGAGCTGTGGCAGGCGGTCTCCTTCCTGCAGGACGGGGTCGGCGAGTTCGGCCTGCTGATGCCGGGCATCGGCCTCGAACATTTCATGGATCTGCTAATGGACGCCCGCGATGCGGAGCAAGGTCGCGGCGGCGGCACCCCGCGCACGATCGAGGGGCCGCTCTATGTCGAGGGTGCGCCGCTGGTCGAAGGGGACGTCACCCTGACCGACGATCCTGACGACACCGATACACTCTACATGACCGGCGAGATCAAAGGGCCGGATGGCGAGCCCGTGTCAGGCGCGACCCTCCACGTCTGGCACGCGGATTCGCGGGGCTTCTATTCCCATTTCGACCCAACCCGCGAACAGACGCCGTTCAACAATCGCCGCCGCATCAAGCTCGGCGCCGACGGGGCCTATTCCTTCCGTTCCAAGGCGCCGAACGGCTATAGTGTGCCGCCGGGCGGCGCCACCGATCGGCTGATGCAGGCGTTAGGCCGCCACGGCAACCGGCCCGCGCATGTCCACTTCTTTATCGAGGCGCCGGGCTATCGCACGCTGACGACGCAGATCAATTTCGGCGACGATCCCTTCGCCGCGGACGATTTCGCGTTCGGCACGCGCGAGGGGCTGTTGCCGGTGCCGAACCGTCAGGGCGACAGCGTCTTCATCGCCTTCGACTTCACGCTGGAAAAAGCGCGGGACGCGGACGAGCAGGCCTTCTCCGCCCGGTCACGCGCGACGGCATGAAGATCGCGGCGGACGGCAGCGTCACGAGGGCCATAACGACCGGCGACGGCTGTCGCATCGCCTATCGCTTCGATGGCCCCGAGGGCGCGCCGGTGCTACTGCTGTCCAATTCGCTCGGCACCGCGATGGCGATGTGGGAGCCGCAAATGGCGGCCTTCACGGAGCACTTTCGTGTTTTGCGCTATGACAGCCGTGGCCACGGCGCATCGGATGTGCCGCCCGGCAGCTATTCGATCGATCGGCTCGGCCGCGACGTGATCGAGCTGGCCGATGCGCTGGGCATAGCGACGTTCACTTTCTGCGGTCTCTCCAAGGGCGGCATGATCGGGCAATGGCTCGGCTGGCGGGCGCCTGAGCGGCTGGACCGGCTGATCCTCGCCAACACCTCCGCCTATATGGGGCTGCCAACGGGCTGGGACCATCGCATCGCGACGGTACTCCGAAACGGAATGCCGACGATGACCGATGCCGTGATCGCCCGCTGGTTTACACCGGATTTCACCGCGACCCACCCGAAGGACATTGCGCCGGTTCGCACCATGCTGCTGGCAACCGATCCGGAAGGCTATGCGGGATGCTGTGCCGCGATCCGCGATATGGATCAGCGGCGGCTACTGACGCTGATCCCAACGCCGACATTGGTCATCGCAGGCGACGCCGATCCCGCCACGCCGCTCGATCACGCGCGGCAGCTTTCGGAATCGATCCCCGATGCACGGTTGGTCGTCCTCCCTGCAGCGCACCTTTCCAATGTCGAACAGCCAATAAGATTTGCGGATGCTTTCATCCAGTTTGTTATGGAAAACCGTCGTTGAGTTGATGCTTCGGCGGAGCCGAAAGGCGCAGGTATGAAAAGTCACTCAAACTTGATCGCTTGGACTCGTTCGACCGACAAGCTGGCGAAATTTCAAATGTCGGCAGAAAGCATTCGTTCGGCTTTCCACCCAAAAGTCGATCACTCCCGATCTGCACCGCAGTTGCGATGAACGAAGGGCAGATTTTGGGATCGGAGATGCTGGAGGCGAACGGCGAAAAAGGGGCGCTTAGCTGCCGTCCAGTCCGGCTGAACGAGCGTCGCTATCGCCGCCTCAACTCCTGAAAGCGGACTGGCCGGTTTCCACCCCGTTCCGGTCATTCGCAACCGCACTGTCCCCCCTCAGGCCGGCGCGCTATTTCTTCCGCGTGAAATCCACCGAAACGACGTTTGAGCCGTCCTCCACCGGCTTGACGATCGGATCATTCTCCGCCGCCGCAATCTCTTCGGGCTGCTGATCGTCGACCTGCGCGGAGAAGTGCAGCGCGAAATCGACGGCGGGATCATGGAAGGCGGTGATCGCGGCGAAGGGGATCACCAGTCGCGATCCGATCTGATTGAACGAGAGGCCGACCTCGAAACCCTCGGCCGACACCTTCAGATCCCAATAGCGGTTCTGGATGACGATCGTCATCTCATCGGGGTAGCGTTCGGTCAGGTGGCGTGGGATATCGACGCCGGGGGCGTGCGTCTTGAAGGTGATGTAGAAATGGTGGCTGCCCGGCAGGCCATCCTTCTCCACCTGCCCCAGCACGCGGCCGACCACGGCGCGCAGCGCGTCCTGCACGATCTCGTCGTAGGGAATCAGGCTGTCGGGCGGGGTATCGGTCACGCCCCTCACCTGCATGGGCCTTTCCGAAGGGTCAAGCCCGTTGCCTCGATCAGGCACCGCGCTATTAGGCGCGTCATGCGCACCGCCACCGTTGCCCGCAGGACCGCCGAAACCGGCATATCCGCGACCGTCAACCTCGACGGCACGGGGGTCTATCGCGTCGCCACCGGGATCGGCTTCCTCGATCATATGATCGAACAGCTCTCGCGCCATTCGCTGATCGATATCGATCTGGAGGTGAAGGGCGATCTCCACGTCGATCAGCACCACACCACCGAGGATAGCGCAATCGCGCTCGGCCAGGCGATCGCCAAGGCGCTGGGCGAGAAGCGCGGCATCGTCCGCTACGGCACCGCCTACGCGCCGATGGACGAGACGCTGACCCGGGTGGCGATCGACATTTCGGGGCGGCCGTTCCTGGTGTGGAAATCAGAGTTTACGCAGGAGAAGATCGGCGAGCTGGATACCGAGCTGATCGATCATTGGTTCCAGAGCTTCGGCGGCGAAGTGGGCATGACGCTCCACGTCGAGACTTTGTACGGCAAGAACAACCACCACATTTGCGAAAGCATCTTCAAGGCCTGCGCGCGCGCGCTGCGGCAGGCGGTGGAGATCGATCCGCGCAAGGCCGACGCCATCCCATCGACCAAGGGCACGCTCGGCGGCCAGGCATGACGCTGGCGCTGGTCGATTATGGCGCGGGCAATCTTCGCTCGGTCGAAAACGCGCTGCGGGCGGCGGGGGCGGAGAATATCCGCGTGACGACCGATGCCGATGTCGTGCGCGGTGCCGATCGCATCGTGCTTCCCGGCGTTGGTGCCTTTGCCGCATCGATGGCCGCGCTCAAGGCTCTGCCGGGCATGACCAAGGCGCTGACCGAGACGGTGCGCGACAAGGGCCGCCCCTTTCTCGGCATCTGCGTCGGCATGCAATTGATGGCGGAGGCGGGCGAGGAATTCGGGCGGCATCAAGGGCTCGGCTGGATCCCCGGCACCGTCGCCAAGCTCGAACCCACCGACCCGGACGCGCGTATCCCCCACATGGGCTGGAACGACGTCACGATCGCCACCGCGCACCCGCTGATCGAGGTGGGCGAGGCCTATTTCCTCCACAGCTTCGCCTTCGAAGCGCGCGAGGCAAGCGATCTGGCGGCGACCACGGATCATGGCGGCCAGGTCACCGCCGCGGTCGCGCGCGACACGATGCTGGGCGTGCAGTTTCACCCCGAGAAGAGCCAGGCCTATGGGCTGCGCTTGTTGAAGAGGTTTCTGGAATGGCGGCCGTGATGATCCTCCCCAAGCTTGCTTGGGGAGGGGGACCGCCGAAGGCGGTGGAGGGGCGGCGGGCGAAGCACGCCGACTTTCGTCGGCGCCCCTCCACCATCCTGCGGATGGGCCCCCTCCCCCCGCTGCGCGCGAGGAGGATTTTATGAGCATCACCGTCTTCCCGGCGATCGATCTCAAGGGCGGGAAGGTCGTGCGCCTTGCCGAGGGCGATATGGATCGCGCGACCGTCTATGGCGACGATCCCGCTGCGCAGGCCGCAGCCTTCGCCGAAGCCGGCGCGACGCATCTCCATGTCGTCGATCTCGACGGCGCCTTTGCCGGGGAATCGGTGAATGGCGGCGCGGTGGAGCGGATCGTCCGGAGCTTTCCCGGCAAGGTCCAGCTCGGCGGCGGCATCCGCACCCGCGCCAACATCGATCGCTGGCTGGAGCTGGGCGTTTCGCGCGTGGTGATCGGCACCGCGGCGCTCGAAAACCCCGATCTGGTGCGCGAGGCGGCGGGCGCGCTGCCCGGTCACATCGTCGTCGCGGTCGATGCCAAGGACGGCATGGTCGCGACGCGCGGCTGGGCCGAGGTCTCCGATCTTACCGCCGCCGATCTCGCCAAGCGTTTCGCCGATGCGGGCGTGGCGGCGCTTCTGTTCACCGACGTCGGGCGGGACGGGATGATGAAAGGCTGCAACATCCACGCGACTATTGCCCTCGCCCGTGCCACTTCAATGCCCGTGATCGCCAGCGGCGGCGTCAAGGATCTCGCCGACATCGCCGAACTGACCCGCGCCGCTTCGGAGGGGATCGAAGGCGTGATCACCGGGCGGGCGATCTATGACGGCACCTTGAACCTCGCGTCGGCGCTGAAGGTGGCGAGGGGCGGATGGTGAGCGAGACCTCAATCCCCTCTCCCCTGCAGGGGAGAGGGCTAGGGAGAGGGGGCGATGTAGATGTCTGGCGACGCGCCCAGTCCTGTACGACTCCCCCTCTCCCCGGCCCTCTCCCCGCCGGCGGGGAGAGGGAGTTTGCGCTATGACCGTCCGCGTCCGCGTCATTCCCTGCCTCGATGTCGCCGGCGGGCGCGTCGTCAAGGGCGTGCAGTTCCTCGACCTGCTCGACGCCGGCGATCCGGTGGAGCAGGCCAAGGTCTATGATGCCGCCGGCGCGGACGAGCTTTGCTTCCTCGATATCACCGCCAGCCATGAGGCACGCGGCACGATCCTCGATGTCGTCGCGCGCACCGCCTCGGTCTGCTTCATGCCGCTGACCGTGGGCGGCGGGGTGCGCTCCGCCGAGGATGCGCGCGCTCTGCTGCTGGCGGGGGCGGACAAGGTGGCGATCAACTCCGCCGCCGTCGCACGGCCCGAACTCGCCGCCGAGATCGCCGATCGCTTCGGCGCGCAATGCGTGGTCGGCGCGATCGATGCCAAGGCCGTCGCGCGCGGCCGCTGGGAGATCTTCACCCACGGTGGCCGCATGCCGACCGGCATCGATGCCATCGAACATGCGGTAAGGCTGGCCGAACTGGGCGCGGGCGAATTGCTCGTCACATCGATGGACAATGACGGCACCAAGGGGGGCTACGATCTCGCGCTGACACGCGCCATCGCCGATGCGGTGCGCGTGCCGGTGGTGGCTTCGGGCGGCGTCGGCACGCTCGATGATATGGTCGCGGGCGTCACCGAAGGGCATGCCAGCGCCGTTCTCGCCGCGAGCATCTTCCACTTCGGCGAACATACCGTTGCCGAGGCACATGCCGCTCTCGCCGCCGCCGGGCTTCCCGTCCGCCGCTGAACCCTATGCAAAAACAACGGTTCGGGGCCGTGGCCGATCTCGCAAATTAACGGCTGCTGCGCCTAATGGCATCCCCGGCGAGACGCTGGGCAAATTCCTGCCCGCGCCGGATCGCCGAAAGGTTCGCAGGGATCGAAGATGCTGCAATCCGAATATTCGTCCGCGTCTCGTCACGTCATCATCAAGGTTGGGCAGGACCGGGCCGGTCACTGGCTGGTCCAGGAAGATAATGGCCTGATGGAGGGCCGGTTTGTCTCGTTCCCGGCGGCGATGGCCTTCGCCCGCGCCGAGCGCCACGCTTTCCGCGATGCCGAAGTATTGGTCGTGGAGGAGACGCTCGTTCCCTACGTCGCTTTCGATCCGATCGAGCGGAGGGCAGCGGCATGAGACGCCGGGATCTCGGTTGGCGCCTGCTGGGGCTCGTTTCCTATGCAGCGGGCATCGCCTGCGCACTCGCCGCAAGGCCGGAGGGCAGTCAGATCGGCGCAATCCTGGTGATCGACGGTATCGCGCTTGCGATTATCGGGATCGTCCTGATGGCCAAGGGGCGGAAAGCGCCGCTGGCGCTGCGCATCGAGCGGAGCCCGCATCGTCATCTTCCGGGCGCGATCCACCACGCGCGCATCGCCCGTCGCCGCCCGCAATAATCGACTCTCGACTTCGTCGCCGGCAGGCGGGATAGCGGCATCATGACCGATACGCTCGCCCGCCTCGAAGCCACGATCGCCGCGCGCCGCGAGGCCGAGCCGGACGGCTCCTACACCGCGGGCCTCTTCGCCAAGGGCCGCCCGACGATGGCGCGCAAGCTGGGCGAGGAAGCGGTGGAGCTGATCGTCGCCAGCCTGGCGCAGGATCACGCTGCGATCACGGCGGAAAGCGCGGATCTGATCTTTCATTTGCTGGTGCTGCTGGCCGATGCCGGCATCGAATGGCGGGAAGTGCTGGCCGAGCTGGAGCGGCGCGAGGGGACTTCGGGGCTGGTCGAAAAGGCGGGCCGGCCAGTTGATTAACCCGTCATGCTGAACTTGTTTCAGCATCCACTCCGCCGTCGGCTGCGGACTTTGAGAATGGATGGATCCTGAAACAAGGTCAGGATGACGAAGGAGGAAGAGCGGAATGCCCATCGACCCCACCCTGCCCTACGATCCCGACAATATCTTCGCCCGCATCCTGCGCGGCGAGATTCCGTGCCGGAAGGTCCACGAGGACGAATTCTCCCTCGCCTTCCATGATATCGCTCCGCAGGCGCCGGTGCATATCCTCGTCATTCCCAAGGGCGCCTATGTCTCTTGGGACGATTTCTCCAGCAAAGCCTCCGACGCCGAGATCGCGGGTTTCACGCGCGCGGTGGGCAAGGTGGCGCGGGATGCGGGGCTGGTGGCGAGCGGTTACCGGCTGCTCGCCAACACCGGGCAGCATGGCCATCAGGAAGTGCCGCACCTGCATGTCCACATCTTCGGCGGCCGCCAGCTGGGAGCGATGATCCCGCGCGAGACGCTCTGACGCAGGGCTATTGCGCTGTGGTGACAAGGCGTTAGGCTCGCCCCATCACGCGCCAGGGCTCAAGCCCGCGCAAAGGGGAAACAGCTTCATGTTATTCGATCGGGTCAAACCCCTCGACGCCATCCTGCTCACCGCCGAAAAAAAAGGTCTTCACCGTTCATTGGGCGCCTTCCAGCTGACGATGCTGGGCATCGGCGGCGTAATCGGCACCGGTATCTTCGTCCTCACCTCGGAAGCCGCGCAGAAAGCCGGCCCGGGCATGCTGCTCTCCTTCTGCGTCGCGGGCTTCGTCTGCGCGGTGGCGGCGCTCTGCTATGCCGAGCTGGCATCGATGGTGCCGGTCTCGGGCTCCGCTTACACCTATACATATGCCGTGGTGGGCGAGCTGCTGGCGTGGATGGTCGGCTGGGCGCTGATCCTCGAATATGCGGTGGGCGCCAGCGCGGTGGCGGTCGGCTGGTCGAACCATGCCGTGGGGCTGCTCAAGGGATTAGGCGTCGCCTTTCCCAATGCGATCAGCAACGCCGACGCGCTTAACGCCAAGGTGCTGCTGTCGTTCGGCACCGCGCCGACCCCCGATCTGCTGACCGCGCTCAACACCGGCGGCTGGATCAACATTCCCGCGGTGGTCATCACGGGCGTCATCACTTGGCTGCTGATCATCGGCACCACCGAGAGCGCGCGGGTCAACGCTATTCTGGTCGCGATCAAGATCCTGGCGCTCACCGCCTTTGTCGCGCTGACCCTTCCCGTGCTCAATTCCGACCATTTCAATTCGCTGTCCGAACCGTTCCTGCCGACCGGCACCAGTGGCGTGTTCGGTGCCGCCGCATCGATCTTCTTCGCTTATGTCGGCTTCGATGCGGTCTCCACCGCCGCCGAGGAAACCAAGAATCCGCAGCGCAACGTGCCGATCGGGCTGATCGCCAGCCTATCGATCTGCACCGTTTTCTATCTGCTCGTCGCGTCCGGCGCGATCGGCGCGATCGGCGCGCAGCCGCTGCTGGGCGCAAACGGGCTTTCGCTGGCGCCGGGCTCGGCCGAAATGGCGGGCCGCTGCGTCAGCGTCGTCGCCAAGGGCGCGATCGAGCCTCTGGTCTGCTCCAAGGAAGCTTTGGTCCACGTTCTCGACGTGATCGGCCATCCGGGCGTCGGCCGCCTCGTCGGCCTTGCCGCCGTGATCGCGCTGCCTTCGGTGGTGCTGATCATGATGTTCGGCCAGACCCGCGTTTTCTTCACCATGGCGCGCGACGGGCTGCTGCCCGATCGGCTCGCCTCGGTCCACAGCCGCTATCGCACGCCGCATGTCGTGACCTTGGTCACCGGCCTCGGCGCGGCGGTCGCGGCGGCGTTTTTACCGGTCGGCAAGCTCGCCGATTATTCCAATTCGGGCACCCTGTTCGCCTTCATGATGGTGGCGATCTCGGTGATGGTGCTGCGCAAGACCGATCCGGACCGCAAGCGCCCGTTCCGCACCCCGGCGGTATGGCTGATCGGCGCGCTGACGATCGTCGGCTGCTTCTATCTCTACATCTCGCTGCCGCTGACCGCGATCCTCGTCCTGCCGGGCTGGGGTATTCTGGGGCTGATCATCTATTTCTTCTACAGCCGCGCGCACAGCCATGTAGGGCGGGGGATCGTCTAAGGATAAGCCCTCTCCCCTTGTGGGAGAGGGTTGGGAGAGGGGTGCGAGCGCCAGCGAGCTTATTCGCGCTCGGGGGCATCGAGCCCCCTCGCCCGATCCCCTCTCCCTGGCCCTCTCCCACAAGGGGAGAGGGAAATATATGTCAGCCCAGCTTCGCCTTGACCAGTTCGTCGAGCTTCGCCTCGGGCCGCGCGCCCCAGTGCGAGATCACCTCGGCGGCGGCGATCGCACCCATGCGCAGCGACTCCTCGTTGCTCCGCCCCTGAACATGGCCGACGAGGAAGCCGGCTGAGAACAGATCGCCCGCGCCGGTCGTGTCGACGATTTTGTCGATCGGCTCGGCGGAGACGCTGACGCGCTGGCCGCCCTCAATCGCGATCGCACCATCCGGTCCGCGCGTCGTCACCAGCAGCGGCACGCGCGCCGCGGCGAAGGCCACCGCTTCCTCGAAATCCTCGGTTCCGGCCAGCGCCAGCACCTCTTCTTCATTGGCGAACAATATGTCGACGTCACCCGCTTCCAGCAGCGCGAGGAAATCGGCGCGGTGATTGAGGATGCAGAACACCGCCGAGACGCCCAGCGCCACCTTGCGCCCCGCATCCTTCGCCATGCGGATCGCCCGCTTCATCGCCTCGCGCGGCTCGGCCGGATCCCATAGATAGCCTTCGAGTAGCAGGATCCTGGCGCTGGCAATCTGGGCGGCGTCGATCGCATCGGGCTCGAGATATTGGGCGGCGCCGAGATAGGTGTTCATCGTCCGCTGGCCATCCTGATCATCGACCAGGATCAAGCAGCGCGCGGTCGGCTCGGGCAGATCGCGGGGCTTGGTCTCGAACGCGACGCCGGTCGATCGGATATCGTGGCTGAACACCTCGCCCAGCTGATCGGTCGCGACCTGGCCGATGAACGCGCATTTCGCGCCGAGCGCGGCCGCCCCCGCCAAAGTGTTCGCCGCCGAACCGCCGCTGATCTCGCGCCCTGCGCCCATCGCGGCATAGAGCTCGGTCGCCTGATCGGCACTCAGCAGCCGCATCGCACCTTTGGTCATGCCATGCTGACTGAGAAACGCTTCGTCCGCCGGAGCGAGCACGTCCACGATGGCGTTGCCGATCGCGATGATGTCGAGGCTCGGTTCGGTCACTATTATCTCCGGATTGGGAAGGTTCGGCGCGGGTTAGAGGCGGCGGCAGGCCTGCGCAACGGTCTTGCCCTTCGGCGATGCAGGGGTGAAGGGGAGCGATGCGCGCGCTTCCTCTCTTCGCTTTGCTCCTCCTCGCCGCCTGCGGGGAGACGGGCACGCAGCGGCCCGCTTCGATCGCGCCGCCGCCGAGGGCGGTGAGCGGCGTCGATCGGGTGATGGGGCATGATGCCAAGGCGCTGGCGTTGTTGTTCGGCCGCCCGGCGCTCGATCTGCACGAGGGCGCGGCGCACAAGCTGCAGTTTCGCGGGGTGGCGTGCGTGCTGGACGCCTATCTCTATCCGCCGGCCGGCGGCGGCGAGCCGAAGGTGACGTGGATCGATGCGCGGACGCCTGCGGGCGCGGATTTCGACCGGGCGAGTTGTGTGGCGGCGCTGGCCAGGCGGTAAGCCCCTCCCTTTCAAGGGAGGGGTTGGGGTGGGTCGCGAGCGGAGCGAGCGTCCGACAGTGCGGCCGAGTCTTCGGGCGCGCAGACGCGCGCACCCACCCCTTCCCCCTCCCTTGAAAGGGAGGGGCTTATCTTCTGAAGCGCCCACGCGGCTGCCTCCGCGATCACCGCATCGTCATCGGCCACCAGAGCCCCCACCGGCCCCGCCAGCTCTGCCAACCCACTATTCCCCGCCGCGATCAGCGCGTTGCGAACCATCCGCCCCCGCCCGATCCGCTTGATCGGCGATCCTGCGAACACCTGTCGGAACGCGGCATCGTCCAGCGCCAGCAGATCGGCCAGCTCCGGCGCCTTAAGCTCCGCTCGCCCGTGGAACGCCAAATTTGCCTGGGCGGCATCGGCGAACTTGTTCCAAGGGCAAGCCGCCAGACAATCATCGCAGCCATAGATGCGGTTGCCGATGGCCCCGCGAAACTCCTCCGGGATCGGCCCCTTATGCTCGATCGTCAGATAGGAGATGCAACGCCGCGCATCGAGCTGATAAGGCGCCGGGAAGGCATCGGTCGGGCAGGCGCGCTGGCAGGCGTCGCATGATCCGCAATGATCCTCGCCGGGCGCATCAGGCGCCAGATCCAGGCTGGTCAGGATCGCGCCGAGGAACAGCCAGTTGCCATGTTCGCGGCTGAGTAGATTGGTGTGCTTACCCTGCCACCCGAGCCCCGCCGCCTCTGCCAGCGGCTTTTCCATCACCGGCGCGGTATCGACGAACACCTTGAGATCGCCCCCCGCCTCCGCGACCAGCCACCGCGCCAGCGCCTTGAGCCCGCGCTTCACGATATCGTGATAGTCCTGCCCCTGCGCATAGACCGAGATGCGGCCGATCCTACGCTCCGCCTCCAGCGCGCGCGGATCTTCCGGCGGGGCGTAGCTCAGCCCGAGCAGGATTGCCGATCGCGCTTCCGGCCACAAAGCGGTGGGCGCTCCCCGCTGCTCGGCCCGCGCCGCCATCCACTCCATCGATCCATGCGCGCCCTCCGCGATCCATGTCCGCAGCCGATCCGCGGCCTGCGGCACGGCATCGGCGCGCGTGATTCCGCAGGCGACGAAGCCAAACCGGCGCGCTTCGGCCTTAATGCGATTTTCGAGCGTGTCGGGCGCAATCACCCCCTCCCCCTACACGGGTTCCGCGCTACAAGCAGCGGATGAGCGAAGCCCTCGCCGTCGAAGCGCACGGTATCACCAAACATTTCGATGGCGCGACGGCGGTCGACGGCGTCGATCTCGCGGTGCCCTCCGGCAGCATCTACGGTATCCTCGGCCCCAACGGCGCGGGCAAGACGACGACGCTCCGGATGCTGCTCGGCATCATCGATCCCGATAGCGGCGAGCGGCGGCTGCTTGGCGCTGCTTCTCCGCTCGAAGTCGCCGATCGTGTCGGTTACCTGCCCGAGGAGCGTGGGCTCTATTCCGGCATGAACCCCCGCGATGCGATCGCTTTTATGGGCGCGCTGAGAGGCCTGCCGCTGAAAGAGGGAAAGGCGCGCGCCACCAAGCTTCTCGCCGAGCATGATCTGCCCGCCGATCGCCCGATCCGCACGCTTTCCAAGGGCATGGCGCAGCTCGTGCAATTGCTCGGCACGATCGTCCACAAGCCCGGCCTGATCGTGCTCGACGAGCCCTTTTCGGGCCTGGACGCGATCAATCAGGAGCGGCTGGAGGCGCTGATCCGCGATCAGGCCAAAAGCGGCGCGACGATCCTGTTCTCAACGCATGTCATCGCCCATGCCGAGCGGCTGTGCGAGCGGATCGCGGTGATCGCACGCGGCAAAATACGCTTCGAAGGCACGCCCGAGGAGGCGCGCACTCGATTCCCCTCGCGCGTTCGCCTTGCGACGCGCCACGCCGGCGATTGGGAAAAGGCGTTGCCCGCAGACGCCAAATGCGAAAGCGGCCTGTGGCGCTTCCGGCTGCCCGAAGACGGCATCGAACCACTGCTCAAGGCGGTGATCGAGGCCGACGCGGGGATCGAGACGCTGGCGATCGAACCGCCCAGCCTGCACGAGGCCTTCGTCGCGATAGTTGGTGATGCGGGAGAGCGGCCATGATGCGCACGCTCCGATCGGCGCTGGTGATCGCGCGCCGTGATTATATCGCCACGGTCTGGTCCAAGACCTTTTTGATCTTCCTGATCGGGCCGTTGCTGCCTTTGATCTTCGGTGCGGTCGCCTCGATGCTGGCGGACGGAGGCGACCAGGGAAAACGGCGCGATGCGGTCGCGCTGACGATGCCCGCCGACGATGCCGCCGCCGTGATGAATGCGCGCGCAAAGCTGGACGACCGGCTTGGCGACCAGATCCCGCTGCTGGAGCGCCACGCCCCCGCGCCGGGGCAGGCCGCGCTCGGCGGCACGCTCGATCGCCCCCGCCTCGATGGGCCGCCGCAAGCGCTGCACGATCTTGGTGGACCGATCGGCCTGATCCTCGATACCGCACGCGCCGACCGCGCTTTGGGGGGCACGCCGCCGGCGCCGGTCGATCTTAACACCGCCGCGATCCAGCCCCCGCCCGACGATCATGACCGCAGCGATGTCGGCAAGGTCGCCCAGTTCATCCTGTTCTTCCTGACCTTCCTGATCGCCTCGATGCTGGTCTCCAACCTCGTCGAGGAGAAAGCGAACAAGATCATCGAACTGCTTGCCTCTGCAGTCCCGATCGATGCCATCTTCCTGGGCAAGCTCATCGCGATGCTGGGTGCGACGCTGACCGGCGTAGTGGTCTGGGCGAGCTGCGCGGCGATCGGGATCGAAGCGTTCGTGCCCGCAGGCGCTATTCCCACGCCGGCGATCGGCTGGCCGATCTTCCTAGGGCTGGGCCTCGTCTATTTCGTCATGCTCTTCCTGCTGTGGGGCGTCCTCTACCTTGGCGTTGGCGCACAGGCGGGCAGCGCGCGCGAGGCGCAGACGCTGGCGATGCCGCTGAGCCTGGGGCAGGCGTTGGTCTTCACCTTCGCCTCGGCGCAGGCCAGCCATCCCGATCGACCGATCGCGCTGATCGCCGCCATCATTCCCTGGAGTTCGCCGTTCGCGATGATGGCACGCGCGGCGATCCTGCCCGCGCTCTGGCCGCACCTTGCTGCGCTGGCCTTGCAGTTTGTCACTTTGCTCATCGCGATAAAGCTTGGCGCGCGGCTGTTTCGTACCAATATCCTGAAGACGGGGCGCCCTGCCCGACAACCGAATAGATTTGCGCGGCTGTTCCGGCGCTAAGGAGAGTAACATGCAGGTATCGAGACGCGCGTTGATCGGCGGCCTGGGCGCGGGCGCGGCAGGCGCCTGGCTATGGTCGCGCGGCGGCGACACCGCGCCGCCCGCGCCGCCCGTGCATTATGAGATCACACTCCCCGATGCCGAATGGCGCAAGCGGCTGAGCCCCGCCGCCTATGACGTCCTGCGCCACGAAGGCACCGAACGCCCCTTCTCCAGCCCGCTCAATGATGAGCATCGCGCGGGCATCTTTTCCTGCGCCGGCTGCGCGCTGCCTGCTTTCTCCAGCAAGACCAAATTCAACAGCGGCACCGGCTGGCCAAGCTTCTGGCAGCCGCTCCCAAACGCGATCGGCAAGACGACCGATTCCAGCCTCGGTATGGAGCGCACCGAAGTCCACTGCCGCCGCTGCGGCGGACACCTCGGCCACGTCTTTGACGACGGCCCCAAACCCACCGGCCTACGCTATTGCATGAACGGCGTGGCGATGACGTTCAAACCGGGCGCGGCCTGACCCGGCTCAATAATGCACGGCAAACCCCAGCCGCACTGTTCGCGGCCGAAGCGGGGTGGTTTCGTCCTGGCGGGCAATCGCGAAGGGGTTACCGATTGCGAAGCGGTTCGCGCGAACATTGAGCAGGTTTTGGATGCCTAGCGAGGCTTCGTAGCGGCCGAATTCGAGCGCCGCGATCGTACCTACCTCGGTATAGTTGCCGTAGGGTATATCGAGCACCGGCCCGACACCGAGCCGGGAACGCCCCGTGTAGCGCAGCCGCGCTTCGGCACGCAGGGCCAGACTATCCGAAAACGGATGATGCCAGGCGAGCGCGCCGGTCGCGGTCCATTTGGGGCTGGCCGGCAGCGGGCGATCGCCGGAGCTGACATAGCTGGGTGCGGGATCGGTCAGGCGGCTATGGTTGAACAGCACCGCGCCGGAAAAGCTCAGTTCCGAAGTGATGCCATATTCGGCATTGGCCTCGACCGCGAGGATGATGCCGTTGCCGACATTGGCTGTCAAAGGCAGGCCGTTCCTGCCGATCAGATCGGCCTGAATATCGTCCCACCGCGCATAGGAAAGATCGATCGAGGCCCTAATCCGCCGCCCATGGCGATAGCGCACGCCCGAATGCACCACGCGGATCGTATCCGACTGGTACGTGGCGACACGCCCGGCGCCCTGCGCAACCGCAAGGCCCCCGGTACGGAACCCCTGCTGATATTGGCCGAACCAGATCAGATCGTGCGCCACCGGCACCGAGAAACCGACATCGGGATCGAGACGCCGCGCGGTCGAACCCCGAAGGAAATCACTGTTGACCGGGCGGCGCGAAGGCTCGCCATCCATCCGCGCCACGGTGAAGCGCAGGCCCGCACTGAGCAAAAATTTGCCTTTTAGGGGAAGTGTGATTTCGCCGAAGCCGGCTTTCTCACGGGTTCGGTTCGTCACACCGATCAGGTCGCGCGGCGCGCTGAGCGGGCCGAGTGTCCGCTCCGATCCCGTCGTCGACCAGACGCCCGACGCACCGATCACCCAGCCGCGGCCATCCGCCATCGATCGCGACAGGCGCGCTTCCACGGTATCGAGGCGGATATCGGTGGTGTCGTCATAGGCCGAAGGATTGGCCACGCCGGGCCGCGTCGCCTCAAAGCGCTGGGCGAGATGATGATCGGCGACCCCGCCCGAAATGCGGAAGGTCAGCCCGCTACCCCAGACCTTTTCGGCCACGCCGCGCGCGAGTTTATAGCGGTCGCTGAACGGCTGCGCGAGCGTGGCGAGGTGCCCAAGTGCCAGGCCGCCGTCGGCATATTGCAGATCCGGCTGCTCGCTGGTCTGGCGCAGATAGCTGGCATCGATAGTGATGCCGTCGAACGGCCGCGCGCGCACCGCGCCGCGAAAGCCGGTCTGGGTCAACGGATTGATGTCGCTGGTCTTGCGGTTCGGTGCGTCGATATAGCCGCCATCCCGGCTGCGATAGCCGACGACGCGCACGCCCAACCTGTCCGGCACCAGCGAAAGATCGACCATACCGGCACTGTCGTAGCTCGGCGAACCATGGCCGGTTTCGGATACGCCGGTGCGGAGGGAAGCATGAGGGCCTTCGAGCTGCGGCGCGCGCGGCTCGATCCGGATCACGCCGCCGATCGATCCAGCGCCGTAGAGCGTGCCCTGCGGCCCCTCCAGGATCTCGACGCGATCGACATCGTAAAGGTTGAGGTTGGGATCGGGTCCGTCATAGCCGACGCGCACGTCCCCGAAATAGATGCCCGCTGTCGCCTGCGTCGGCCCGGTAAAGCTAGAATCGGCGACGCCGCGGATGAACAATTTGTTGCGGCCTTCGCCGACCTCGGTCGATTGCAGCACCGGCGTGCGCTGCAGCAGCCAGCGTTCACCAAGCGCGCTGGTCGGGCCCATTCCGCCATCCGAAACCGCGATCACCTCCGTGCTGCCCGGCGACGTGAACAACGGCTGCTGGCGCTTGCTGCCGAGCACAATGATCTCGTCGGGCGGCGCCGGCGTCTGCGCGGCGATGCGCACCGGCCTGGGCGCCATAGCGCGCGCAGGCTGTGCCGGACGACGCACCAGGCGATAGCCGCCGTTGCCGACAGGCTCGGCCATGAAGGGCGTGCCGGCGAGCAAGCGATCGAGCGCGCGCGCGGCGCTCATCGTACCGTGCAGGGGACGGACGCCGGTTGCGGAGATGGCGGGATCGCTGCCGCCGACATCGATCGATCCCTGCCGGGAGAGCGCCGCCAAGGCCTGCGCCAAACTCCCGCCGGGCAGGTCGAAATGCAGCGAGGGCGCCGCCGTTACCGGCAGCGCCCCCAACAGCAATCCTGCAAAGAGGAGGCGGTGCTTAGCGGACACGCTCCGATTGTGGCGCGATCCGCCAGCCCGGTCCATCCCGGAACGCCGTCGCGCCATTCAGTTCCGCAAATTTTGCAATTGTTTTGGCCGAAGCGGGCTTGACATGAAGGGTGCCCGTGAACGGTTTATCCGCCATTTCCGCCGCAACCTGGATCGGTGCACCGATCGTCCGCGAAAGCTCGGCCGCGGCTACCGCCATCGGCGTCCCAGTGAAATCGAGCTCGCCCCGGGTCCAGCCCGCGACATTCTCCGCCGCGATCTGCGCCACGGTGGCATGGGCCGAGGCGTCGTTATAGCTCAGCATCATGCCTTTGGTCAGCGTCACCCGGGCGCCATGAGGCTGGAACTGCACCGATCCTTCGGCCACCTTCACATCCATCGCGCCACCGATACGCGATACCGCGAACCGCGTGCCGATATCGCGCAACACGACATCGCCGCTCTTCACTTCAAACGGGCGATCCGCATGATGAACGACGGTGAAGAAGGCCTCGCCGCCGGAAAGCTCCGCGCTGCGCGGATCCTTGCGATCGAGGCGCAGCGTCGTGCCGCCATTCAGCGCGACGACCGAACCATCGGCCAGCGTGACCGTGCGCTGCTCGCCCGGCTTGGTCTGGATAAGGTAATGGCTGTCCCCCATCACGGCGGGCATCACTGCCAGCCAGGCCGCAGCAGCCGCAGCGAGCGCGCCGCCCGCCCAGCCGCCATAACGGACCCAGTTGCGATGGATCGGGCGCTTGCGCACCATTGGGAGCCGGGGGGTAGGCGCCTGCGTTTCGGCCAGCGCGGCCTCCTCCAGCGTCAGGCGATCATAGACCTCCTGATGACGCGGATCGGCTTCCAGCCATTCGACAAAATGCTGCCAATCCTCGGCCCCGGCCTCTTCAAGACCGAGATGCCAGGCGATGGCCTCATCAAGGATTTGTTCGGACTGGATGGACACGCAAACTTACCCCTTTGCATCCAAGACGTCACAGGAAGGCGACCCCCACACCCGCCCTTTCACTTTTCTGCAATATCGTGGATCGCGCGATAGGCGCGCTGAAGATGCTTCTCGATCGCGCTGACGCTGATCCCCTCGTCCAGCGCGATATCGCGACGCGGGACGCCGTCGATCCGATAGCGGCGGAAGATCAGCGCGGTCCGCTCAGGCAGAGCGTCGAGCGCCGCCTTGAGCTCGTCCAGCCGCTCGCGCGCGATCAGGGTCCGTTCGGCGCTGGCATGCTCGACATCGTCCTGCGTATCGAGCCAGACGCCTTCGCGCGCGGAGCGCCGCATCTCCGATCGGCGGCGATCGAACGCGAGGTTGTTCGCCATGCGATAAAGATAAGCGGTGGGGTCGGCGATCGGGCCGGAGGGCATCGCCTCCAGCTTGATCCACAGCTCCTGCAGCATTTCCTCGGCCAGATCGGGATCACGCAACCGCGCCGCGAGCAAGCGCAGCAGCATCCGCCGTTCCGACAAGAAAACGGCCTTGAGCCCTCCCGTCGCCACGCCGCTATTGCATCCGGAAAGGGGGGCAAGGGTGCATCACCGCATCACTTTGGCAAAGTTTCGCAACGGCTCCAAGCGGCACGGAATCAATTTGCGCTTGGCGCTGGCATTTGCTGGCCGGAAGCCGCATCTTCGCTGGCGACTCGTACCCACAAAGGATCGAATGAGCCGCAAGCCCGTACCCGCCCAGGCCGGCGATCGCGCCCGCCTCGAACTCATCTTCGATCGCCCCCAGCTATTGGGCCGACTGTTTGGCGAATTTGATCAGAATCTGATCTCCATCGAACATCGCCTCGGTGTCTATATCTCGGCTAGGGGCAATCGCATCCAGATCGAGGGCGAGGCTGAAAGCGCCGGCCGCGCCCGCGATGTGCTGCAGGGGCTCTACAACCGCATCGTCAAGGGCGAGGATATCGATGCCGGGGTCGTCGCGGCGGTGATCGGCATGTCGGCCGAACCGACGCTGGACGGCATCATCCGCCACGACGTCTCCGAACCGCCGGCGATGATGATCCGCACGCGCAAGAAAACGATCGTGCCGCGATCGGCCACGCAGGCGCGCTATATGGAGGCGCTCGCCTCCTCGGACATCATCTTCGCGTTGGGGCCGGCGGGCACGGGCAAGACTTATGTGGCGGTCGCGCAGGCGGTCCAGCAGCTGATCCAGGGATCGGTGCAGCGCCTGATCCTGTCGCGTCCCGCGGTCGAGGCCGGCGAACGGCTGGGCTTCCTGCCCGGCGACATGAAGGAGAAGGTCGATCCCTATCTCCGCCCGCTCTACGACGCGCTGTACGACATGCTTCCCGCCGAACAGGTCGAGCGGCGCATCACCAGCGGCGAGATCGAGATCGCGCCGATCGCCTTCATGCGCGGCCGCACGCTCTCCGATGCCTTCATCATTCTCGACGAAGCGCAGAACACCACGCCCGCCCAGATGAAGATGTTCCTCACCCGCTTCGGCCAGAACAGCCGCATGGTCGTCTGCGGCGATCCTCGCCAGATCGATCTGCCCGACATCGGCAAGTCCGGCCTCGCGGACGCAGTCAATCGGCTGGAGGGGGTGGAAGGCATCGCCACGGTGCGTTTCGGCGCGGCGGATGTGGTGCGGCACCCGGTCGTGGGCCGCATCGTCGAGGCTTATGAAGGGCCGGACGCCTGATTGCGAAACTGGGGATATCCTGATAAGCTAAAAGGATATCCGGAGATAAAAATGGCGTCTTTGTTCGTGAAAAACGATGAGGCCGCAGCTCTGGCTGCCGAAGTAGCGGAATTGCGCGGCGTTACGAAGAGCGTTGCGGTGATCGAGGCACTTCGCAAGGAACGCGATGCTCTCCGACCGCCATTGCAGCCCAAGGGAAAAAGTCTGATCGAAAGAATGGACCAGTATCGCAATGGCCATCCGTTGCCTCCGAAAGTTCGGGAGGCAGACAAGGCTTTCTTTGATCGCCTCTGGGGAGAGCCGGAGGATTGACTTTGTTCATCGATGCGTCCGCGCTTGTTGCCATCATCGCGGGGGAGACCGAGCGTAACGAGATGCTGGCCATCATCGACCAAGAGCCGGATTCGATATGGTCACCTATGTCATACTGGGAGACGGTTGCGGCCCTGCAAAGCTCCCACAAAATGCCGATCACGGTCGCTAGGCAGGAAATCGAGAATTTGGCCACCAACGCCTTGCTCCGCCTCGTCGCAATCGGCCCGGATGAACTGCGCGTTTCGCTCGATGCCTATGAGCGTTATGGCAAAGGCCGCCACCCCGCCCGCCTCAATATGGGTGATTGCTTCGCCTACGCCTGCGCCAAAACGAACAACGCCCGCTTGCTCTACAAGGGCGACGATTTCTCCAAGACGGACCTCGCATGATCCAGACTGAAACCGCCGTCGAAGCGCCGTGGCCGGAGGGCGATTGGGAGGATTTGGCGTCGCGGGCGGTGCTGGCGGCGTTGCGGGCCTCGCCGCACGAGATCATCGCGGCCTCTTATCTGGCCGAGGTTTCGGTACGCTTGACCTCCGATGACGAAGTGCAGGCGCTCAACCGCGACTATCGCCAGAAGGACAAGCCGACCAACGTCCTGTCCTTCCCGATGGTCCAGGCCGATTTGCTCGATAGCCTCGACAATAATGACGATGGCGAGGTGCTGCTCGGGGACATCGTCCTGGCGCACGGTGTCACCGCGGCCGAGGCGGCGGACAAGGGCGTGACGATCGCAGCACATGCCACGCATCTCATTGTCCACGGAACCCTCCACCTGCTAGGCTATGATCATGAGCAGGGTGAGGCCGAGGCCGAGCATATGGAAGAAGTGGAGCGCGCCGCGCTGGCATCCCTCGGGATCGCCGATCCTTATGAGGTGCGCGAGAGCTAGACATGCCTGAGGATAGCGACGGCGGCCGATTGTGGGCGGGCCTGCGCGGCCTGCTGTTCGGCAGCGATACGGAGCCGACGCTCCGCGACCAGATCGCCGAGGCGATCGAGGAGCATGAGGACGACGCGCCCGCCAAGGGCGATCTTTCCGCCGCCGAGCGCACGATGCTGCGCAACCTGCTCGATTTCGGCGAACGCACCGCCGGCGACGTCGGCGTACCGCGCGGCGAGATCATCGCGGTGCCGGATACGATCACCTTCACCGATCTCGTCGCGACCTTTGCCGAGGCCGGCCACAGCCGCCTGCCGGTCTACAAGGACAGCCTCGATGCGGTGATCGGCATGATCCATATCAAGGACGTCTTCGCGATCCTGGCGAGCGGCAACGAGCCGCCGCCGATCGCCGCGCTGATCCGTCAGCCGCGCTACGTGCCCGAATCGATGGGCGTGCTCGATCTGCTCGCCGAAATGCGCGCGACGCGCACCCACCTCGCCATCGTGCTCGATGAATATTCGGGCACCGAGGGGCTGATCACGATCGAGGATATCGTCGAGGAGATCGTCGGCGATATCGAGGATGAGCATGACGATGCCGCGCCGCAGATGCTGATCGCGCTCGGCGACGGCTGCTGGGAGGCCGATGCGCGCGCCGAACTGGAGGAGGTCGCCGAGATCGTCGATCCCCGGCTTGGCGAGGTCGAGGAGGATGTCGATACGCTCGGCGGCCTCGCCTCGGTGCTCGCGGGCCACGTCCCGCAGACCGGCGAGACCGTGCATCATCCCAGCGGCTGGCAGCTTGAAGTGATCGCCGCCGATGCGCGGCGGGTGGAGCGGTTGCGGCTGCATCCGCCGGTGTCGGCTGAGGTTTAACTACTTAGTTCGGAGATCGTGTTCTCAAGCCTAGATCGCCGACTGACCGCCATCGACCAGAAACGCCGTACCTGTGCAGAAGGACGCGCGATCCGATAACATCCAGGAAACCAGCTCACCGACTTCTTCAGGTCGACCCAACCGGCCGAGAGGAATATCGGTATGCGCTACAGCCTCATTGTCGGTGAGAGCGTTGGCCATCAGGGGTGTATCGATCAATCCAGGGCATACGGCATTAATGCGAATGCCATGGACCGCTTGTTCGAGTGCGGATGCACGAGTCAAACCCAGCACCCCATGCTTGCTCGCCGTATAAGGCACTGCCCGCGGAACGCCGACAAACGATGCGACCGACGCGTTGTTCACGATTGCTCCCCCGCCACGTCGGCGCATCGCTCTAAGTTCGTGCACCATGCAATGCCACAATCCGGTCAGATTGACGTCGAGCATCCGATGCCAGGCTTCTGCCGAGACCTCATCGACTGCCTTCCCGGCACAGCCGGCACCGGCGCTGCCAATTCCGGCGTTGTTGAAGGCGAGATCGAGGCCGCCGAATGCGGCTTCAATATCGGCTACCAGGGACGCCACCATTTCTTCATTCGCTATGTCCACGGTAAAGGCCCGAGCTGTCGCGCCTGTGCTGCGGATGTCCGCGACGGCCTTTTCGGCGGCATCCCGGTCGCGGTCCGCGACGGCGATCGTGGCGCCCTCTCGCGCAAGAATAAGCGAGGTAGCGCGCCCGATCCCCGATCCTCCACCTGTAACAAGAGCAATCTTGCCTTGCAGTTCCCCGCCCATCTTCATCTCCTAGGTTCGTCTCAAGCAACGATTAGAAATAATGAGTCTCGCTTTCTCAAACGACACCATTTACTTGGACATTCAAGATAGCATTTCGCCCATCTTCACGAGACGTGAGAAATGAACCGATAATCCAAGCCTGTTCGCAGCGGATATCGTCAATCGGACCGTATAATTCATACACGGATCGATCGATGCTCTCTCCTCGGGACGAGAATATTGTGCGTCTTCTGACTGCGGAAAGTGCATAGCTGACGGGTCAGCCGCAATTTGTATTATCTGAATGAGGCGTTTGGCCCTACCGAACGGATTTGCATCGCCATTGGCCGATCGCGACCCAGCAAGCTTACGGCGCCACCGCGTCAGTCAGCAATTGCGCCACTTCACCCATGCGCCCGCTCAACGTACCCTTGGCGGTATAGAGCGCCATCCCGAACAATTGCCCCGCCTCCACCTTGGGCGGCATCACCAGTTCGTGCGGATCGGTGACGACGTCCAACAGGGCCGGCCCCGGTGCCGCCAGCCACGCCTGTACCGCCGCATCCAGATCCTCGGCCTTCTCGACCCGCCGCCCCCACAGCCCGCATGCCTCGGCAACGCGGCCGAAGTCGGGGTTCTTGAGATCGGTGTAGGAATCGAGCAACCCCTCCACCTTCATTTCAAGTTCGACGAAGGCGAGCGAGCTGTTGTTGAATACCACCACCTTGATCGGCAGCTCTTCCTGGATCGTGGTGAGCAGATCGCCCATCAGCATCGCCAGCCCGCCATCGCCGGACAGCGCAATCACCTGCCGCCCCGGAAACGCGACCTGCGCGCCCAGCGCCTGCGGCATGGCGTTGGCCATCGTGCCGTGGCTGAGGCTGATCACGGTGCGGTTGTGGCCGTTCGCGGGCCAGTGGCGCAGCGCCCAGACCATCGGCGATCCACCGTCGGCAGTAACCACCGCATCCGGCGCGGCATGTTTGGCGATCGTCTCGGTGAGGTATTGCGGATGGATCAGCCCGCCGCGCCCGGCCACCGTGCGCTTCTCCAGCTGGCCGTCGGCCTTGGCGGCACGCTCAAGCGCCTTGTCGAGAAAGCCGCGATCTTCGCGCGGGGTGAGGCGCGGCAGCAGCGCGTCGATCGTCGGCTTGATATCCCCGACCACGCCGATATCGACTGCGTGCCGCCGCCCGAGATGTGTGCCGTCGATATCCACCTGGATGATCGTGGCCTTGGCCGGATAATATTGCCGCCACGCGAAATCGCAGCCGAGCAGCAGCAGGGTGTCGCATTCCATCAGCGCGCCATAGCCGCCCTCGGTGCCGAAGATGCCGGTCATGCCGACGTTGAAAGGATTGTCGGGCTCGAGAAAGTCCTTGGCGCGCGATGTATGCGCGATCGGTGCCTTGAGCCTTTCCGCCAGCGCCAGCACCTCGGCATGGGCCTGTTCGCAGCCCGATCCGCCATAGATCGCGACCTTGCCGCCCGCGTTGATTGCGGCAGCGATCCGATCGAGCTCGATATCGTTGGGCCGCGTCACCGGGCGGGTGTTGTGGACCGCGAAGCCACCGCTCGCCTTGGGTGTCGCCGCACCGGAAACATCGGCGGGCACGATCAGCACCGCGACGCCGCGTTTGGTCAGCGCCGCCTGCGCCGCCATCGCCGTCATCCTTTGCGCCACCTCGGGCGTACGCACCTCCTCGCAAAAGACCGAGCCACTCGCGTAAACCGCTTTGAAATCCACCTCCTGCGGAAAATCGAAGCCGAGCTCGTCACGGATGATCTGGCTGGCGATCAGCACCACCGGCGCGCGGTTGCGGTGGCTCTCGAACAGGCCGTTGATGAAATGCAGGCTCCCCGGCCCACACGATCCCGCGCAGAGCGCCAACTGGCCGGTAAGCAGCGCATCCGCCCCCGCCGCAAAAGCGCCCGCCTCCTCATGCCGCACATGGACGAAGCGCAGATCGCTCTTCCGCATCGCATCGGTGAAATGGTTGAGCGTATCGCCGGGCAGCCCATAGCAGCGCCGCGCGCCTGCCGTGACCAGGGTTTCGACCATCACTTCGGCGACGGTGCGGCTCATGGGTCGATCTCCAATGGGAAGGGCTGCTGCCGTAAGCGTTCGTTGGCGCGAATGGTTCAGCCTATCCTCTATTCTTAGCCCTCTCCCCTTGCGGGAGCCGGTTACGAGAGGAAGCCGGTGCTTGCGTTACGAGGACTCCAAGCCGATGGGGCCTTTCCACCGATCGGACGTTTGGCGACCATGCTGAAGAAAATCCTGCTCATCCTCCTCCTGCTGATCCTGATCGCGGTGGGCATCTTCTGGTGGCAATATCATAACCAGACCGCGCGGCTGGACGTCGCAGCCCAGGAGGGCACGGCGCCGACGATCGGCGCGCCGCACGAAGGGCTGATCCCGCTGATGCACATCGCCAAGGCGGTCGGCTGGAAGCAGGGCGAGATGCCAACGCCCGCCGCGGGCCTCAAGGTGCAGCCGTTCGCCATCGGGCTGGATCATCCGCGCTGGCTGCTGCCGCTCGCCAACGGTGATGTCCTCGTCGCCGAGAGCAACGCCCCGCCCAAGCCCGGCGAGAAAGGCCTCAGCCATTGGGTCGAGAAGATCATGATGGACCGGGTCGGCGCAGGTGGGCAGAGCCCGAACAAGATCGTGCTGCTGCGCGATGCCGATGGCGACGGGATCGCCGAAAGCCGGACGGTGTTGCTCTCAGGGCTCAATTCGCCATTCGGCATGGCGCTGGTCGGCGGCGATCTCTACATCGCTGACACCGATGCGCTGCTCAAGGTGCCGTTCACGCCCGGCCAGACGCAGATCACCGCCAAGCCGGTGAAGGTGCTCGATCTCCCCGGTGGCCCGATCGATCATCACTGGACCAAGAATGTCGTCGCCACGCCCGACGGCTCCAAGCTCTACATCACGATCGGCTCCAATTCGAACGTCGGCGAGGCGGGCGCGCAAGCCGAGACCGAACGCGCGCGGATCTGGGAATATGATCCCAAGACCGGCGAGCATCGCACCTATGCCTATGGCATCCGCAATCCCAACGGCCTCGCTTGGGAGCCCGAGACCAAACAGCTCTGGATGGTGGTTAATGAACGCGATGCGCTGGGATCGGATATCGTGCCCGATTATCTCGCGCTGGTGCAGTTCGGCGGCTTCTATGGCTGGCCCTGGTATTATTGGGGCGGCGTGCCGGACAGCCGCCCCGCCTTCACCGACGACAACAATCTGCAGGATACGGTGATCAAGCCCGATTATGCGCTCGGGCCGCACACCGCCTCGCTGGGGCTGACCTTCGCGGACGGCGCCAAGCTCGGCCCTAATTTCGCGCACGGCGCCTTCATCGGCCAGCACGGCTCCTGGAACCGCAAGCCCTTCTCGGGCTACAAGGTGATCTACGTGCCCTTCCAGAAAGGCCGCCCGGCGGGCAAACCGATCGACGTGCTGACCGGCTTCCTCGACAAGGATGAGCAGGCGCGCGGCCGGCCGGTCGGGGTCGTCGTCGATCGCACCGGCGGGCTGCTGGTCGCCGACGACGTCGGCAACGCGGTCTGGCGGGTCAGCGCCAAATGAGCAGCGCGCCGCTCACCATCGACGTCCCCCACCGCCTCGGCAAGCAGGCGGCGATCGAGCGGCTGAAGAGCCGGATTGGCGAGCTCGATCGGCATCTTCCCGGCGGCGGCAAGGCGACGTCGCACTGGGTCAGCGACAATGTCATGGCGCTGGAGGTGATCGCGATGGGCCAGACGGTTTCGGCGCGGCTGGAGGTGGAAGATGCGCTGGTCCGTGTCCAGCTCGTGCTGCCGGCGATGCTCGGCTTCTTCTCCGGCATGATCTCCAGCGCGGTGCGCGAAGGCGGTGCCAAGGTACTGGAGGACAAAAGCAAAAATTGAGGCTCCGTTCGCCCTGAGCTTGTAGAAGGGTCGTAGGTTTCTAGAGCGTTTAGAAAAACAGTGCTTCGACAGGCTCAGCATGAACGGATGGATGGGTTAGCCTTCCTTCACAAACGCCGCCACGGCTTCGACCAATCCCGGCGCCAATGGCAGATTGGGATCGCCGTAGGTCGCGACAGTGGCCGCCCGATCGTCGCTCGCCACCGGCTTCAGCACATGATTCATATTCGGCATCATAACCAGCCTGGCCGCGGGATCGGCTGCCTTCAGCGCCTCGGCATCCTTGCCCGCGATCTGGACGTCACGCATCCCCTGCACGATCAGCACCGGCTTGCCCGCGGCCGCGATCAGCTTGGCGGGATCGTAGCGCATGAGATCGATGAAATAGGGCTGCACCGCCGGATTGAAGAGCTGCTGAAGCGCGGGATGGAAGGTGGAAACATCCACCGTCTTGCCCGCCTCCAGCGCGTCAACGGCGGGCAGCGCCTGCGGCAGGATCGGCGCATTGGCGGGGTTGGCGGTGAGCTGTTCGCGCAGCACTTCGCCCAGCGGCCGGCCCGGCGTCGCCATCAGAACCAGCCCGCAAACGCCCTCCGCATGCGCCCCCGCAAGCGCGACAAGGCCGCCCTCGCTATGCCCCAGCACCCATAGGCAAGGCGCGCCGGTCTGCTTGCGGATCGCGGCCACCCAGGCGGCGACATCGGCGGCATAATCGCCGATCGTCACCCTGTTCGCGTCGGTGATTGCGGCCTTGCTCCCGAACATCCCCCGCTTGTCGATCCGCACGCTGGCGATGCCGTTTGCGGCCAATCCTTCGGCCAGCAAACGCAGCGAGGCCGGCTTGCCGATCAGCGGGTTGTTGCCGTCGCGGTCGGTCGGCCCGGAACCCGGAACGATCAGGACGATCGGAGCCCTCGGCGCATCGGCCGGCGCGAGCATCGTGGCCTTGAGCGGGCCGAGCGGGCCCGGCGCCTCAACCTCGGTCGCAACCGACATGGGCACAGCCCCCGCCAACGCCATCGCCAGTAGGATCGTCATCATCGGCCTCTCTGCCCTTCCCGGTCATTTCGCGAAGAGCTGGCCGATGTCCCGGAAGGCCTTGAATTCCAGCGCATTGCCCGATGGATCGCGGAAGAACATCGTCGCCTGTTCGCCGACCTGCCCCTTGAAGCGGATGTGCGGCGCGATGCCGAAGGTGACGCCTGCCACGGTCAGGCGATCGGCCAGCGCTTGCCAATCCTCCCAGCCCAAAACCACCCCGAAATGCGGCACGGGCACGTCATGCCCATCGACCGGATTGTGGACCGCCACAGTCTGCGCCGCAGGATCGAGATGGGCGACGATCTGGTGGCCGTAGAGATCGAAATCGATCCAGCTATCCGAACTCCGCCCCTCCCCGCAGCCCAGCAGGTCGCGATAGAAAGCCCGCGCGGCGGCGAGATCGTGGACGGGAAAGGCGAGGTGAAAGGGCTGCATGGCGCAACCTAACCGATTTGCCGGACGCGCGTCAGGTCAGTCGGACCAGGGCAATCCGGCGCCGCCGCAACGCCGCACCAACCAGCCCGAACCCACCGATCATCATCACCCAGCTCGCCGTCTCGGGAATGTCGCTCGTGGCGCTGCTCGTATAACTGTGGACGACATCGACCTCGTCGTTCGCCATCTGGATCAGGCTCAGCGTGATCGGCCCGTCGCCGGTGATGCCAATGAAGGTGCTCACACCCTGGGCCAACGTAATATAGCCCGACTGTTGATTGTTGACGGTGTAATAATAGCTCGTGGTGCCGAAGAAGGAACCGAGGTCGACCGCCAGGAAGGACTCCGGTGAACTGATCGTCAGCGTGCCCGGCAAGGATTGGTAATCCGGATTGGCGGGATCGGGCGGCCCCGACGTGCCGAGATAGACCGCATCATCGTAATAATCTTGATAATGATCATCGTAGAGCGCCGCCTGCGAAGCGGAAATGGTCGCAAGGCCCAACGCAATCGGCGTATTGACGACCATCGAAGTGCCCGGATCTACCCAGCTGTTCTGAACCGCCTGCGTCAGGGCGAGGAAATCGCCCTTATGCGCGGCATCATAGAGCGTAACGGCCGCCTGCGCGGGGATCGCCAGCACCGCCGCCAACGCAATGAGAAACTTTCGCACGGGTTTATCCCCAATAGCGCGGCGACGACCTCCCCAGGTCAGGCGCACCGCGATGGTAACGATGCGCGAAAAACGGGGACAAGTCGAGTAGCGCGCAAGGAATGCCGGTATCCGTCAGATATGACGACTGCGCGGACTTGCCTGCGCCGCCGGAGCCCGATAGCGAGCGCCAGCCATGACGGCCTATGTCGCCCTGCTCCGCGCCGTAAACGTCGGCGGCACCGGCAAGCTGCCGATGACCGAGCTGGTGGCGATGTGCGAACGCGCGGGCTTCAAGGGCGCGCAAACCTACATCGCCAGCGGCAACGCACTCTTTACCACCGATCGCGGCGAGGCAGAGGTGCGCAAGGCGCTGGAGGACGAACTGAAAGCGTATGCGGGCAAGCCCGTGGGCGTGCTGGTTCGAACTGCGAAGGAGCTGGCAGAAACGGTAGCGCGCAATCCTTTCGCCGATCAGCCCGGCAACCGCGTCGTCGCGCTGTTTACAGACGAGAACTTGCCCCAAGATGCGCTCGAAGCCGCCACGGGCCAACAGGACGAAGTGGTCGCGCTCGGCAAACACGAACTTTTCATCCATTTTCCCACCGGCCAAGCCGACAGCCGTCTTCGCCTGCCCGCGATGAAGACGGGCACGGCGCGCAACATGAATACGGTTATGAAGCTCGCGGAAATGGCGGCCAAGCTCGGCTAGGCTGCGGGTCCAAACAGGCTCTCATGCGAAACGGATTTGCCCCCGCTGACGCAACAATGAACGCTGTCTTCCTCGCCCACTACACGAATTTGCATTAGTGGAAATCGCGCTAACTCTATGATTTTTGGGTAGTGTCTGTGGGCCGGGACACCGGCACGCGCTTAGCCCCTCGCCTCCGTCATATTCCGCCCTTAAAGACCGCGCCGATGCCCCTTACTCTCCGCCGCACCTGCCCTATCGCCTTCGTGCTCGGCGCGCTGGCGGCGTGTGGCTTTGCCCCGCTGGAGCTGTGGCCACTGACGATCGCCTGCCTGATCGCGCTGATCGCCATGCTGGAGCGGGCGGGATCGACCTGGCGGGCAGCAGCGATCGGCTGGTGCTTCGGTGTCGGCCATTTTTGCATCGGACTGAACTGGATCGCGACCGCCTTCACCTATCAAGCGGCGATGCCCGCGTGGCTGGGCTGGCTCGCGGTGGTCCTGCTCTCGCTCTACCTTGCCGTTTTCGTCGCCTTCTCGGCCAGCTGCGCTTACTGGCTCGCGCGCCTGGCAAGCCCTACGCCGCGCGCGTTTGTCGCGCTGTTCGGCGCGGTGTGGATCATCGGCGAATTGCTCCGCGCGACGCTCTTCACCGGCTTTGCCTGGAACCCGCTGGCGGCGATCTGGGTGCCGTTGCGGATCGTGCCCGTGATGACGCTGCCGACGATCGGCACCTACGGCCTCTCCGGCCTTACCATCCTGATCGCGGGCGGATTGCTGCACGGGGCGGGCTTCCTGCGCCGCGCCTTTGGCAACGCAACGCCCGCACAGCGCGGCAATCGTGCGATCCTGCTCGGCGCGATCGCCCTTGCGGTGGCGATCGGCTGCGCGTCGATTTTCATTCCGATCGGCATGGCGCCGCTGGCCGCCGCCAACGGCCCGCGCATCCGTGTCGTCCAGCCCAACATCAACCAGGCCGAGAAATGGGCGCCCGATGCCGAGATCAACAATTTCCGCCGCCTGGTCCACCTCAGCGGTACGCCGGGGCCGGAGCCACGACTGATCCTCTGGCCCGAAGTGGCGATCCCCTGGTTCCTGGAGGACGATCCCGACGCCCGCACCGCGCTGGCGCACGTCCTCGGCCCGCGTGATCTGATGCTGACCGGCGGCGAGGCGGTGCGCTACGACGCGCAGGGCACGATGATCGCGGCGACCAACAGCCTGTTCGGGATCGATGCGCGCGGGCGGCTGCTCGGCCGCTACGACAAGAGCCACCTCGTTCCCTATGGCGAATATCTGCCGATGCGGCCCCTGCTCTCGCGGATCGGCCTCTCGCGGCTGGCGCCGGGCGATATGGATTTCGATTCGGGGCGCGGCCCGGCGGATATCAAGCTGCCCGGCATCGGTCTGGTCGGCGGGCAAATTTGCTATGAAATCATCTTCTCGGGCCATGTCATCGATGCGGCCCACCGACCGCGTTTTCTGTTCAATCCCTCGAATGACGCCTGGTTCGGTGCCTGGGGCCCGCCGCAGCATCTCGCGCAGGCGCGGCTGCGCGCGATCGAGGAGGCGATGCCGATCCTGCGCTCCACGCCGACCGGGATTTCCGCGGTTATCGACGCGCAGGGTCGGCTGCTCGCCTCCCTCCCCTGGCGCCTGGCCGGCGCGATCGATGCGCGTCTCCCGGCCGTTGGCCCACCGACGCTCTTTTCGCGCTACGGCAATCTTTTGCCTCTCGCCTTCGCACTTTTTCTTGTCGCCATAGGATTTGCCAGCCGCCTCCGCAGACGCTAGATCGCAGATATAAAGATGTCTTTATGTCGCCTTCCAGCGACGCTAGCCGAGGAACCTTCGCCAACATGCGCAGCGATTATCTCTTCACGTCCGAAAGCGTTTCCGAAGGCCATCCCGATAAGGTCGCCGATCAGATTTCGGACGCGATCGTCGATCTGTTTCTCTCCAAAGACCCCTTTGCGCGCATCGCCTGCGAGACGCTGACCACCACCCAGTTGGTCGTGCTGGCGGGCGAAATCCGCTGCAAGGGCGTGTACGAGAACGATCAATGGGCGCCGGGCGCGCAGGACGAGATCGAGAAGACCGTCCGCGATACCGTGAAGCGCATCGGCTATGAGCAGGATGGCTTCCACTGGAAGAATTTCCGTTTCGAAAACAACCTTCACGCCCAATCTGCGCATATCGCACAGGGCGTCGATGCCTCGGGCAACAAGGATGAAGGCGCGGGCGATCAGGGCATCATGTTCGGCTATGCCGCCAACGACACCCCCGATCTGATGCCGGCGACCCTCTATTACAGCCACAAGATTCTCGAGACGATGGCTGCCGACCGTCATTCCGGCGCGGCGCCGTTCCTGGAGCCGGACGCCAAAAGCCAGGTCACGTTGCGCTATCAGGGCAGCACGCCCGTCGCCGCCACGGCGATCGTCGTTTCCACCCAGCACGGCAAGGGCTATGACGAGGGCGAGAAGGAAGCCGAGCTTCACGCTTATGTGAAGGGCGTCGTCGCCAAGGTGATCCCCGCCGAACTGCTCAGCGACGAAACCGTCTACCACATCAACCCCACCGGCAGCTTCGAGATCGGCGGCCCCGATGGCGACGCGGGCCTCACCGGCCGCAAGATCATCGTCGATACCTACGGCGGCGCCTCGCCCCATGGCGGCGGCGCGTTCAGCGGCAAGGACCCTACCAAGGTCGATCGCTCAGCCGCTTATATCACGCGCTATCTGGCGAAGAATATCGTCGCCGCCGGCCTCGCCCAGCGCTGCACGATCCAGCTCGCTTATGCGATCGGCGTCGCCAAGCCGCTGTCGCTTTATGTCGATACGCACGGCACCGGCACGGTCGGCGACGACAAGATCGAGGAAGCGATCGGCAAGATCGAGAAGCTCGGCGGCCTGACGCCGCGCGGCATCCGCGAGCATCTCGGCCTCAACAAGCCGATCTACCAGAAGACCGCCGCCTACGGCCATTTCGGCCGCAAGCCCGAGGGTGACTTCTTCCCGTGGGAGAAGACCGATCTCGTCGACGATCTGAAAGCGGCGCTCGCGTAAGCCTGTGACTCTAGCGCAGTCCGCCATCGTGCGGGCTGCGCATCAGTTCGCTGACGATGACCTCGGCAGCGAAACCGATCGCCACCCCCACCGCCGCGTCGACAGGAAAATGCTTCGCGGCCGAGACCTGCGCGCACACCGCCACGGCCGCCGCAGCGGTGGTGATGCCTGCCGCACCCGGATAATCGCGGGCGATGGCGCAAGCGATCGTCACCGCCCCCGCGCTGTGTCCGGATGGAAAACTGTTATGCGGCGATGTATCGACAATCTTGCCTGTCCTGGCGCGGTGATCGCCGCTGTGGACATTGGGACGCCGCCGATCGACCCGACGCTTGATCCAGCCTTTGGCCAGCGTCGCCAGCGCTTCCGAAGCCAGCATCCGAAACCCCGCGCGCGCCAGCCGCGGTCGGTTAAGGACGAAGCCTGCCGCCATCGTGGCGCCTGCCAACGCAAAGAGCGGTGGCTGATCGGCCATTTCGCCGAACCGGCCCAGCGCACGCACCACAGGCTGATCGCCTAGGTCCGCTACCGCGTTGCCGAGACGAATATCGAACCCTTCCGCCTTGCGGGCGACGTGCTTCGCGGAAGATCGTTTTTTGGGCATGGTGGCTGAACCCCTGAATCTCTCGGGAGTTCACCCGCGTCGAACGAGCGCTTGCGCGCGATCCTCAGCCCGGCAAGCTTCCAGTCTGACGCAGCGCTTCGCCCAGCGCGAGCGCCGCCGATGTTGCCAGATTCATCGAACGGACCTGTGGCCGCATCGGCAGGCGCAACCGCGCATCGCAAGCCTCGACCACAGCGAGCGGCACCCCCGCGCTCTCCTTGCCGAACAGCAGGATATCATCCGCCATGAAACCGAAATCATAGGCGGACTGGCGGCCCTTGGTGGTGAACAGTACGAGCCTTTGCGCGCCGATCGTCGCGCGGAACGCATCGAAACCGGTATGCCGCACGATTTCGACATGATCGATATAGTCCATCGCGGTACGGCGGACGCGGCGATCATCCCAGGCGAACCCCATTGGCTCGATCAGATCGACCGCCGCGCCAAGGCACGCGCCAAGCCGCAGCACGGCGCCAACATTCCCGGCAATTTCCGGCTCGAAGAGGGCGATGCGCATCCCGGCTGATTGGCGATGCCGAAGGCGCCGCGCAAGCCCGCGCTAGGACCGAAATTCCGCGCCATGCCTCGGGTGGAACCCGCGCCACCCCCATGCTAGGCGCGCGGCCATCATGGCCGAATACCAGTCCGATCTGCTCCGCACGCTCGATACGCGCGGCTATATCCATCAGGTGACCGACGCTGCCGCGCTCGATGCGCTGGCGAGCCGTCAGATCGTGCCCGGCTATATCGGCTTCGATGCGACAGCACCGTCGCTGCACATCGGCAGCCTCGTCCAGATCATGATGCTGCGCCGGCTCCAGCAGGCCGGGCACAAGCCGATCGTGGTGATGGGCGGCGGCACCACCAAGGTCGGCGATCCATCGGGCAAGGACGAGAGCCGCAAGCTGCTGACCAGCGAGACGATCAACGCCAACATCACCTCAATCTTCCGCGTCTTCGAAAATTTCCTGACCTTCGGGGACGGGCCGACCGATGCGGTGATGATCGACAATGCCGATTGGCTCGACAAGCTGGAGTACGTCCCCTTCCTCCGCGATGTCGGGCGGCACTTCACGATCAACCGGATGCTCAGCTTCGAATCCGTCAAGATTCGCCTCGATCGCGAACAGCCGCTGACCTTCCTCGAATTCAATTACATGATCCTCCAGGCCTATGATTTTCTGGAGCTTTCGCGCCGCGTCGGCTGCCGCCTGCAGATGGGTGGATCGGATCAATGGGGCAATATCGTCAACGGCATCGAGCTTGGCCGCCGCATCGACGGCGCCGAACTGTTCGGCCTGACGACGCCGCTGATCACCACCGCCGATGGTGCCAAGATGGGCAAGACCGCGGCGGGCGCGGTATGGCTCAACGGCGATCAGCTGCCGGCCTACGATTATTGGCAATTCTGGCGGAACACGGACGATCGCGACGTCGGCCGCTTCCTGCGCCTGTTCACCGATCTCCCGCTCGACGAGATCGCGCGGCTGGAGGCGCTAGAGGGCTCGGAGATCAACGAGGCCAAGAAGGTGCTGGCCGATGCGGCCACGGCTTTGTGTCGGGGTGCAGCGGCGGCGGCAGAGGCGGCGGACACCGCGCGGACCACCTTCGAGCAGGGCGGCCTCAGCGAGAATCTCCCCAGGCTCTCAATCGCCGAGGGTGCGATCGGCATTGTCCAGGCGCTGACCGTGCTGGGCTTCTGCGCCTCCAACGGGGAGGCGCGGCGCAAGATCGCCGAGGGCGCGGTCCGGCTCAACGACATCGCGATCAAAGACGAGAAATATGAAATCGTGCTCGATCAGGATGCGCCGGTGAAGATCAGTTTGGGCAAGAAGAAGCACGGGCTGCTGACGCGGTGACATACCCTTTCCGTTTGCCCTGAGCTTGTCGAAGGGCCGTTCTTCTTTGCGAGCGGGCAAGAAAGACAGTGCTTCGACGGGCTCAGCACGAACGGGAATTTAAGCCGCAGTCAGCCCCCCCTCAACAGCCCCACCGCCGCGTCGCGCTCGAACAGATAAAGCGCCAGCCGCGCTGCCTGCCCGCGCTCGCCCTCCAATCCGCCATCGCGGTCGACCAGCAGGCGGGCGTCCTGCGTCGCCGTCTCGATAAGCTCATTCATCTGCTCGGGCGTGGCGAGGCGAAACGCGGCTTCACCCGATTGGCGCGTGCCGAGGATTTCGCCCGCGCCGCGCAGGCGCAAATCTTCCTCGGCGATGCGGAAGCCGTCGTTGCTCTCGCGCAGCAGTGCCAGCCGCGCGCGCGCGGTCTCGCCGAGCGGACCTGCGGTACGCAGCAGCAGGCACACCGATCGCCCCTCGCCCCGCCCGACCCGCCCGCGCAGCTGATGCAGCTGGGCCAGACCGAAGCGATCGGCATGTTCAATCACCATCAATGTCGCGTTGGGCACATCGACACCGACCTCAATCACCGTCGTCGCCACCAGCAATTGCACCCGCCCCGCCTGGAACGCCGCCATCACCGCATCCTTCTCGGGTGGCTTCATCCGGCCGTGGACCAACCCAACCTTGCCGCCGAAGCGCGCGCGCAGCGTGGCGGCGCGATCCTCGGCAGCGGCGAGATCGGAAACCTCGCTCTCCTCGACCAAAGGACACACCCAATAGGCCTGACCATTTTGCGCGAGGAGCCGCCCGACGCTCTCCACCACCTCGCCCAGCCGATCGTCCGAGATCACGCGCGTTTCGATCGGCTGACGGCCGGGCGGCATCTCGTCCAGGCGGCTGACGTCCATCTCGCCATATTGGCTGAGCGTCAGCGTGCGCGGGATCGGCGTCGCGGTCATCGCCAGCAGATGCGGCGGCCGTTCGGATTTTTCGGTGAGCAGCATCCGCTGGGCGACCCCGAAGCGATGCTGCTCATCGATCACCGCCAGGCCGAGGCGGCGATAGCGCACCGCTTCCTGAAAGATGGCGTGGGTGCCGATCAGGATATCGATCGAGCCATCGGCGAGGCCCATCAGCGTGGATTCCCGCGCGCTCCCCTTGTCGCGCCCGGTCAGCACGGCGACCGTCACCGGCACACCAGCGAGCATCCGCGAAAGCGTGTCATAATGCTGGCGGGCAAGGATTTCGGTCGGCGCCAGCAACGCCCCCTGCGTCCCGGCCTCCACCGCGATCAACAGCGCGATCAGCGCCACCAAGGTCTTGCCCGCACCGACATCGCCCTGCAGCAGCCGCAGCATCGGCGCTGACTGCGCGAGATCGCCCTCGATCTCGGCGATCGTCCGGCTCTGCGCGCCGGTCGGGCTGTAGGGCAGTTTCAGGGCATCGCGCAGCCGCCCGTCGCCCGCCAGCGGTTGCCCACGCCGCCGCCGCGAGGACGCGCGGACCAGTTGCAGCGCGAGCTGATTGGCGAACAGCTCGTCATAGGCCAGCCGCTCGCGCGCCTTGGCGTCGGCGGGATCGGCGTGGATGCGCGCCACCGCCTCGCGCCAGCCGGGCCAGCCATGCCGCTGCTTGAGGCTCGGCTCGATCCATTCGGGCAGATCCGGCGCGCGCTCTATGCCCTGCGCGACCAGCGCCGCCAGCCGCTTGCCCGTCAGCCCCTCGGAAAGCGGATAGATCGCCTCGCGCGGGGGCAGCGTCTCGGCGTCCTCCACGATCTCGGGATGCACGATCTGGAGCCATTGATCATATTGCTCCAGCTTGCCGCCGATCGTCTTGGGCTCGCCGAGCGGATACAGCTTTTTGGCGTAACCCGAGCTGTTGCCGAAGAAGACCAGCGCCACGGTATTGCCCTCGGCATCGGTAGCGACGATCCGGGACGGCGCGCGCGGCGAACGGCCGAAGCGATATTCCGTCGGCGTCACCCGCACGATCACCACCTGGCCGACATCGGCCTGATCGAGCGCCGTGACCCGCTTGCGATCGATCCAGCCGACCGGAAGGTGGAACAGCAGATCGACCAAGCGCTTGAGCCCCAGCCGCCCTAAAGGCTTGGCCAGCGCGGTGCCGACGCCTTTCAGCGCCTCAACCTCGGTGAACAGCGGATTGAGAAGTTCGGGACGCATGGTTAGAGGCTTTCTATCCCCCTTCACCGGCGCCGCAAAGCGGCCGCCGGCAATCGCCTATGGAGCCATATGGACCGCGAAACCCGCCTCAAGCGCCTGCGCTTCCGCGCCTCGCACCGGGGCACGCGCGAGGCCGATTATATGATCGGCGGCTATTGCGATGCGCATTGCGATGGCTGGGGCGAGGCCGAGCTCGATTGGTATGAGGCGCTGCTGGAGGAGCAGGACGTGGACATCATGGCCTGGGCGCTGGGCACGCAAGCGGTACCGGCGCGTTGGGAGGGGCCGATGATGGATGGCCTCAAGAAGCTCGATTATATCCAGGTGCCGAAATGAAGGGCGCCATTAAAGCCCCTCCCCTTCAGGGGAGGGGTTGGGGGTGGGGGAGTCGGGCAAGATCTCGAACGACGGTGCCTGTGGAGAGCCCCCACCCCAACCCCTCCCCTAAAGGGGAGGGGCTTAGGATATGACCACCGATCTCTCGCGCATCCTCAAGGCCAGCGAATCCCTCACCCTCGCAGGCGTCCCGGCGGGGTTCCTCCCCTGGCTGATGGCCGATCTCGCCCGCGCCGCCAAAGGCCGCGCCATCTATGTCGCGCCCGATGAAACCGCGATGCGCGCGGTCGGCGAGGCTGCGCGCTATTTTGCGCCCGAGATCGGCGTGCTGAGCTTCCCGGCCTGGGATTGCCTGCCCTACGATCGCGCCTCGCCCTCGCTGCGCGCCACTTCCGATCGGCTGGCGGCTTTGCATGCGCTCCAGCAGAAGAGCGACACGCCGCAGCTGCTCGTCACCACGGTCAATGCGCTCACCCAGCGCACCCTGACGCCGTTCCGCATCCGCCAGCTCTCCGCCACGCTCGCGCCCGGCGAACGGATCGATCGCGATGCGCTGGCCGAGTTGCTGCAAGCCAACGGCTATGTCCGCGCCGATACCGTCCACGAAGCGGGCGAATATGCGGTGCGCGGCGGGCTGGTCGATCTGTTTCCGAGCGGCGAGGAGCTGGCGCTGCGCCTCGATTTCTTCGGCGATGAGATCGAGAGTGTCCGCCAGTTCAACGCAGATGATCAGCGCACCACCGCCAACATCAAGGGCTTCACGCTGCTGCCGGCGTCCGAAATGCTGCTCGATGCCGAGGGCATCAAGCGCTTCCGCAGCCGCTATCGCGAAAAGTTCGGCGCCAACGCTACCGGCGATCCGCTCTACCAGGCGGTTTCCGATGGCCGGCGGCTTTCGGGCATGGAGCATTGGCTGCCGCTGGTCGAAGAGCGGCTCTCCAGCATCTTCGATCATCTTTCGCCCGACGATGTCATCGTCCGCGATCCCGGCGCCGATGGCGCCGCCAATGCGCGCTTCGATGCGATCAACGACTATTTCGACAACCGCAAGAACGCCAAGGACACCGCTTCCTATCGCCCGCTTGAACCGGATTCGCTGTATCTCAACCGCGGCGAATGGGACGAGGCGGTGCGCGATCGCCCGATCCATCTCAGCTCGCCCTATCACGAGCCCGACTCCGATCGGGTGATCGACTTCGGCGTTGATAGCGCCCGCGATTTCGCGCCGGAGCGGGCGCAGAACGCCAATATCTATGACGCGGTGGTCGCGCACATCGCCGGCCTGGCCAAGTCGAAGCGCAAGGTCGTGCTCGCATCCTATTCGAACGGCGCGCGCGAGCGGCTCAAGGGCCTGCTCGCCGATCACGGTCTCACCAGCGCGATGCTGGCCGAAGATTGGCAGGATGCGCTTGGCCGCGCGTTCAAGCCCGGCACCACCGCGCTCGCCGTGCTGCCGCTCGATCACGGCTTCACCACGCCCGATATCGCGCTGCTGACCGAGCAGGACATGCTCGGCGATCGGCTGATCCGGCGCCAGAAGAAGCGCAAATCCGCCGATGCCTTCCTCGCCGAACTGGCGACGCTCTCGCCCGGCGATCTCGTCGTCCACTCGGATCACGGCATCGGGCGCTACGAAGGCCTGCAGCAGATCCCGGTGAGCAAGGTCGCGCACGATTGCGTCGCGCTGACCTATTCGGGCGGCGACAAGCTCTACGTCCCGGTCGAAAATCTCGAAGTCCTCTCGCGCTATGGCTCCGAGGAGGGCGCGGCGCTCGACAAGCTCGGCGGCGAGGCGTGGCAGCGGCGCAAGGCCAAGATGAAGGAGCGCATCCGCGAGATCGCGGGTGAGCTGATCGCCACTGCCGCCGAACGCGCGCTGCGCGCCGCCGACATCGCGCAAACCGATACCGCCTACGCCGCCTTCGCCGATCGCTTCCCCTATGAAGAAACGGACGATCAGGACCGCGCGATCGGCGAATCGCTGGATGATCTGGCCTCGGGCAAGCCGATGGATCGGCTGATCGTCGGCGATGTCGGCTTCGGCAAGACCGAGGTGGCGTTGCGCGCGGCCTTCGTCGCGGCGATGGCGGGGATGCAGGTGGCCTTGGTCTGCCCGACCACCCTGCTTGCCCGCCAGCATTTCACCAACTTCGCCGAACGGATGCGCGGCTTCCCGATCGAGGTCGGCCGCCTCTCCCGCCTCGTTCCCGCGGCCGAGGCCAAGAAGACCAAGGAGGGCCTTGCGGACGGCACGATCGATATCGTCGTCGGCACGCACGCCCTTCTATCCAAGGGGATCGAGTTCAAACGGCTGGGCCTCGTCGTCGTCGATGAGGAGCAACGCTTCGGCGTCACGCACAAGGAGCGGCTCAAGGGCCTCAAGACCGACGTTCACGTCCTGACGCTCACCGCCACGCCGATCCCGCGCACGCTACAGATGGCGATGTCCGGTCTGCGCGAATTGTCAGTGATCCAGACCCCGCCGGTCGATCGCCTCGCGGTGCGGACCTACGTGGCGCCCTGGGATCCGGTGGTGATCCGCGAGGCCTTGCTGCGCGAACATTACCGTGGCGGCCAAAGTTTTTTCATCGTGCCGCGGATCAAGGATCTGCCCGATATCGAGGAGTTCCTGCGCAAGGACGTACCAGAAATCAGATATGTCGTCGCGCACGGCCAGATGGCGGCGACGGAAGTCGAGGAGCGGATGAGCGCTTTCTACGACAAGAAGTTCGATGCCCTGGTCTCGACCACGATCGTCGAGAGTGGCCTCGATATCCCCTCGGCCAACACCTTGATCGTCCACCGCGCCGATCGCTTCGGGCTGGCCCAGCTCTACCAAATCCGCGGCCGCGTCGGGCGCGCCAAGACCCGCGCCTACGCCTACCTGACCACCCCACCCAACCGCATCATCAGCGAAACCGCGGAGAAGCGGCTGCACATCCTCCAGAACCTCGATACGCTGGGCGCGGGCTTCCAGCTCGCTTCCCACGATCTCGATATTCGCGGCGCGGGCAATCTGCTCGGCGACGAGCAATCGGGCCATATCAAGGAAGTCGGTTTCGAACTCTACCAGTCGATGCTGGAAGAGGCGATCATGGAGGCCAAGGCCGGCGGCATGGCGCTGGCGGCGCGCAGCAAGGACTTCTCGCCGCAGATCAGCGTCGATGTGCCCGTCGTGATCGGCGACGATTACGTCCCCGATCTCGATCTGCGCATGGGCCTCTACCGCCGCATGAACGAGCTGGAGAATAAGGAGCAGATCGAGGCCTTCGCCGCCGAGATGATCGATCGCTTCGGCCCGCTGCCGGAAGCGACGCAGAATTTGCTGACGATCATCGAGATCAAACTCAACGCCAAGAAGGCCTGCGTCGCCAAGATGGACGTCGGGCCGAAGGGCGCGCTCGTCAGCTTCTTCGAGGATCAGTTCCCCGATCTTCAGGGGCTGATCGGCTATGTCGAGCGGCTGAAGGGCACCGCCAAGCTGCGCCCGGACAGCAAGCTGGTGATCTTGCGCGAATGGGGATCGGGCGAGAAAGCGCTGACCGGGGCGCTACAGCTTTCGCGCGGGCTGGCAAAGATCGTGGCGTAAAATCCTCCCCTAAAAGGGGAGGTGGCGCGCGAAGCGCGTCGGAGGGGTGTCACCCTCTCGATAGCGGGATACCCCTCCGTCAGGCCTTCGGCCTGCCACCTCCCCTTGCAGGGGAGGATCGGGTTGCACATCCGCTCCACCGCGCTAATCCCGCGCCATGCTCAAGCTCATCATCGGCAACAAAGCCTATTCCTCCTGGTCGATGCGCGGCTGGCTGGCGGTCAAGCAGTCGGCGCTGCCGTTCGAGGAGGTGGTGCTGCCGCTGTATGAGGAGAGCTGGGAGACGCGGAAACTCGCCGACGATCTTGCGCCCTCGTCGGGCAAGGTGCCGTTGCTGTGGGATGGCGACATCGCTGTCTGGGAAAGCCTGGCGATCATCGATTATCTCGCCGACAAGGTGGATGGCGACCGCTTCTGGCCAGCCGATCCCGCCGCGCGCGGCTTCGCGCGATCGATCTCGGCCGAAATGCACGCGGGCTATCAGGCGCTGCGTAGCCAGCACCCGACCAACATGCGCCGCCGCTATCCGGCAGGCGAGGTCAGCGCCGAGGTCAAGGCCGATCTCGCGCGTATCACCGGCCTTTGGGCCGAGGCCAAGACGCGGTTCGGCGCGGGTGGCGACTTCCTGTTCGGCGCTTTCTCGGCGGCGGACATCATGTTCGCGCCGGTGGTGACGCGGATCGCCACCTACGATCTGCCCGTGCCCGAAGCCGCGCAGGCTTATTGCGGCGCGGTCCTTGCCCAGCCTTTCGTCGCCGAGTGGCTGGCGGACGGCGCGCGCGAGCCCTGGGTGATCGACAAGTTCGAGCGCGCCTGAGCCGTCACTCGTCCCGCTCCCACACCCGATACGGCTTGCCATCATCGTGCCGGAAAAATTTCTCGCCCTTGCGGTAGGCGAGATCGATGGCCGGATAGGCGGCGCCGCCCTTGTTGGCGCCCACCACCAGAAAACGCGCTTCAGCCTCGCTCTCGTTGATCACATGATGGCCATCGCGTGACGCTTTGGGCCAGGCGGCGATATCGCCCGCGCGCAGGATCGTGCGCCCGGCGTCTTCGATCAGCACCAGCTCGCCCTCCAGCATCACCAGCAGCTCATCATCCTCATAATGCCAGTGTCGCTGGCTCGACCAGACGCCCGGCCGCAGCGTGACCAGATTGGCGCCGAAATCCTTGAGCCCCGCCGCTTCGCCGATCGCCCGCCAGACGCGGTCTTTCACCGGCGCGCGAAACGGCTCGGGGTAGCGGGTGCCGGTCAGCTCCGGACAAGCTTCGGGATCGATCTTGGGCATCCGCCATGTCTAGGCAATTCCCGGGCACACCGCTACGCCCGGATGGTGATGATCGATGCGCTAGACCTCGCCGCCAAGCTGATCGCCTGCAACAGCGTAACCCCCGCCGACGGCGGCGCGCAGGATGTGCTGCAAACGGCGCTGGAGAGTATCGGCTTTCGCGTTCACCGCCTCCATTCCAGCGAAGGCCCCGATGGCCCGATCGCCAACCTGTTCGCGATCCGAGGCAGTGGCGGTCCGCATTTCGCCTTCGCGGGCCACACCGATGTCGTGCCGCCGGGTGCGGGCTGGGCGAGCGATCCCTTTGCGCCGGAGGTGCGCGGCGGCCTGCTGCACGGGCGCGGCGCGGTCGATATGAAGGGCGCGATCGCGGCCTTCGTCGCGGCGGCTTCGCAGGTCGAGACGAAGGGCACGCTCAGCCTGATCATCACCGGCGATGAAGAAGGCCCGGCGACGTTCGGCACCGTTGCGCTGATGGACTGGATGGAGTCAGAATCAATACGCCCGGACCTGATCCTCGTCGGCGAACCAACCTCGGCCCATAAGCTCGGCGACACGATCAAGATCGGCCGGCGCGGATCGGTCAATATGACCGTCACCGTGCCCGGGCGGCAGGGCCATGTCGCCTATCCGCACCTCGCCGATAATCCGGTGCCGACGCTCGCGCGGATCGTCTCCGCGCTGTCGGCATGGACGTTGGATAGCGGGACCGAATGGTTCCAGCCTTCCAACCTCGAGATCACCGATATCGCCACGAGCAACGAGGCGACCAACGTCATCCCCGGCGTGGCGCGGGCGCGGCTCAACATTCGGTTCAACGATCTGCATACCGGCGCGGACCTGGTCAGGGACGTGAAAGCCGCCGTTGCGGAGATCGCGCCGCGAGCCACGGTCGAAGCGCGCATCTCCGGCGAAGCCTTCCGCACCGATCCCGGCGCGCTCAGCGATCTGGTTACCGGCGCGATCCGCGACGTGCTGGGCGTCGAGCCCGAGCTTTCGACCAGCGGCGGCACCTCCGACGCCCGCTTTCTCAGCCGCATCGCGCCGACGATCGAATTCGGCCTGCCCAACGCGACGATGCACAAGCTGGACGAGGCGGTGGCGGTGGCGGACCTCGAAGCGCTGACCGAAACCTATGCGGAAGTCATCCGCCGGGCCTTGGGCTGAACGATGGACCGTCGCACCGTCTTGGCAGGGCTTGCGGCCATGCCGGCGGCGGGGTCGGCAAGAATGAGGAAGGGCATTCCGATGGCAGCGCGCAACGTGGTGCTGGTACATGGCCTCTATTGCGATGCCTCGTGCTGGACGGACGTGATCGGCCCGCTGCTCGATCGCGGGCTGAATGTCACCGCCGTGCAGAACTCGCTCAAGAATTTCGGCGAGGCGCTGGCCGATACGCGCCGCGTGCTCGCGCGGCAGGAGGGGCCCACCGTGCTCGTCGGCCACAGCTTCGGCGGCATGATCGTCACCGAGGCCGGCGCCGATCCGGGCGTCTCGGCGCTCGTCTATGTCGCCGCGCGGGCGCCGGACGCGGTCGAGGATTACAGGGCGATGGCCGAAGCCTATGGCCCGCCGCCGGTGAGCGCGGGAATTGTCTATGACGGCGATGAGGCCCGGCTGACCAAGGCGGCCTTCCTCAACGATTTGGTCGGCGATGTTCCGCCCGCGCGGGCACGGCTGCTGTACGCGACGCAGGCACCGTTCCATCGGTCACTGCTGGCGGCGAAGACCGCGCAGGCAGCCTGGCGATCCAAGCCCAGCTTCTATGCGGTTTCGGCCAAGGATCGGGCGATCCTGCCCGATCTGCAGCGCTTCATGGCGAAGCGGATGGGCGCCGAGACCGTCGAGCTTGAGGCCGGCCATTTCTCACCAATCACGCACAGCGACGAAATCTGTGACCTTATCGTGAAAGCGACCCACGTCCCTCTCCCATAAGGGAGAGGGAGGGAGCCGCAAAGCGGCGGGAGGGTGAGGGCGATCGCCCTATCGATGGCGCGGCCACCCTCACCCAACCCTCCCTCAAGGGAGAGGGCTCAGCGCCGCCGCCGCAAGACAATATACAGCGCCCCGCCGCCGCCATGCCTGGGATGCGCGTTGCGGATCGCCGCGATCCGGCCCGCATAAGGCGAGGCCGCCAGCCAATCGCCGATCGCCGCGCGGATCAGCCCGCGTCGCGGCGTCGCATCGGCGGGCCGTGCGCGTCCGGTGACCACCAGCAGCAGCCGCGCGTCATCGGCGATCGCGCGCTCCAGCGCATGGGTCAGCGCGGTATGGGCGCTGGCAAGCGTGTGACCGTGGAGATCGATGGTGCGATCGGGCGCGACCGCACCCTGCCGCAGCCGCCGATCCCAGCCGCCGTCGAGCGTATCGCCGGGGGCGGCAGCCTTGGCGGGAAGCGGTGGCGCGGAGGGACGGATCGCTGGAGGTTTGGGCCTGGCCGGCGCTGGCGGCAGTGGATCGATGCCGGGAAGCGGCCGATAGGCGTGGACCGTCGCCGCGACCCGCGCCCACAGTTCCTGCTCCTCAGCGCTGAGCCGCCGCCCCGCCATAGCCGCCCCCGCCGCTGTTGAGCCGCGCCACCGTCCCCTTGGGCAGCAGGATCAGCGCACACCCATGCGCGAACATGCCGCCCGCGATCGTCCGCGCGCTCTGGCCCGCGCCCCAGAAGGTATCGAAGCGGTTCGGCCCCTTGATCGCGCCGCCGGTATCCTGCGCAACCCACAGACCGCTGGCGTCGGCCTTGTCCATCGTCAGGAACAAGGGTGCGCCAAGCGGGATGAATTTGGGATCGGCGGCGACGCTGACGTGGCCGACGACCTGCACGCCGAGCGCGCCCAGCGGCCCTGGCCCGACGACCTCCTTGAAGAAGACATAGCTCTTGTCCTCCTCCATCAGCGCGCGACCGCCATCGGGCTGCGCGCGCAGCCCCGCCATCACGCCCTGCATCGAAAGCTGGCCCGGCCCGAGCAGCCCGCGATCGCGCATGATCCGCCCGACGGCGTCGTAGCGCTGGCCGTTCTGCCCATCGTAGCCGATCCGCATCACGGTCCCGTCGGGCAGCAGCAGCCGCCCGGAGCCCTGGATCTGCAGGAAGAAGAATTCGATCGGATCCTTCGCCCAGGCGAGTTCCAGCCCCTGCCCGGCCAGCGAACCGGCATCGATGGCGGCGCGATCGTCATAGGGCTGGATTTGGCCGCCTTGCATCCGTCCCCACTGCTTGCCCCCGCTCGCGCTGGTGGTTGTGACCAGATCGGGCGGGCGGCGGTAGATGGGCGTATCGTAACCGTCCGTCGGATCGCGCGAACCGAGGATTTCGGGCTCATAATAGCCCGTTGCGAAGCTGGCGCCGTCGCCCACCACCGCCGCTTCGAACCAGCGTGCGAAGAAGTCCGGCCCGTCGACGTCGAGCCGCGTGGCGGCATCGGTGCAGATCGGCACCCAGTCACTTTGGCGGGTCAAGCCGCTGGCATCGGTGCGGCGAATCAGCGCGGGGCAAGACAGCCGAAACGCTGCCAGCGCCGCCTTGGCGCTTACGGGAGTGAGACCCAGGCTCTCGATCGAAGGGCCGGCACGGACGCCCGCAAGGACGGCGTTGGTCGGCTTCGGCGCCTCGACGGGGGTGGCGGGTGTAGGGCGCGGCGGCGGACGGAGGACGGAGGACGGCGCAGGATGCTTTGGCGTGGAGGCGCAGGCGGCGAGAAGGAGGAGGCCAGCAAAGCAAAGCCACCGCCGGATTCTCCCCGGCACGGGGAGGTGGCATCGCGACGCGATGACGGAGGAAGTTTTCAACCCGCGCTGCGCCCCGCCGATAACCCCCACCACCATGCTGCGCATGGTCCCCCTCGCCGTCCCGGGGAGGATCGTTAGGGCACCGCCCACTCCGCTCACGCGGCTTCGTCGGTCTCGGTCAATGTCCAGTTGGGATCGGAAGCCTTCAGCGCGCGGCTGAACGTCCAGACGTCATGAGTCGGCACCGCATCTTCCAGCGACCCCGCGACCACATTGCCCTCGGCGTCGCGCGTCACCGCGGCCACATCGGCATCGAAGCGCACGCGGATATGCGCGGTCTGGCCGTCGACGCGCGCATCCTCGATATGCGTCGCGTCGATCGAGACGAGACGATTGTCGAGCACCAGCCCCTCGGCCTTTCGGTCCTGGATCGTCGCCGCAAAGGCCTCGGCCACTTCGCCATCGACCAGCTCCTTCAGCCGATCCTCGTCCCCGGCCCAATAGGCTTCGAGGATCATCTTATAGGCCGCCCGCGCGCCATCGACGAAGCGGGCGAGATCGAACGTATTGTCCGCCGCCGCGATCGCGCGCAGGCCGGCGGTGGCGCCCGGCGCATTGCCCGGCAACTCGGCGGGGACCGGCGCAGGCTCCACGCTGGCACGCGCGAACAGCCCACGCGACGAGGGCACCGACTCCGGCTTGGCCAAGGGCTGCTCATGCCCCGTGCGGCGGCCGAGCACGCTCCACAGCCGCAACGCGACGAACACGAACACCAATGCAAGAATGATAATCGTCGACACCCGGCCTCCTGGCGGCCAGCCTTTTTTGATCGAAGGCGCCGCGCTAGGGCTTCCCATAGCGAGCGGCGGCCGAATCGCAAAGCCGAACCCGTTCATCAATACGCCCAGTACGCCGCGGCGTTCCGCATTGCTCCGGGCAAGCCCGCCTGCTAGCGGGCTTCGCCTGCCAATTTCATGAACATGGGAAGAGCCTAACGATGGCCGAAAATGATGCGTTGCCCCAGCCGAACGGCGCCGACGAAGGCCCGCAGCTCGGCCTGATCGCGCAATATGTGAAGGATCTCTCGTTCGAGAATCCCAATGCCCCCGCCGTTTATCAGGTGCAGGGCCAGCCGGAGATCGACGTCCAGTTCAACATCGGCACCACCAAGGTGGGCGAGGATGTCCATGAAGTGGCGATGAAGATCGAGGTGAAGGCCAAGGTCAGCGGCATGACCGCTTTCCAGATCGAGCTGGTCTACGCGGGCCTGTTCGGCGCGCGCAACGTGCCCGAGGATGCGCTGCATCCCTTCCTCTATGCCTCCGCGCCGCAGCTGCTGTTTCCGTTCGCGCGGCGTGTCGTCGCCGATGCGGTGCGCGACGGCAATTTCCCGCCCCTGCTGCTCGATCCGATCGATTTCGCGACGCTCTACCAGCAGCAGGCCGGCCAGGTCGAAGCCCTCGCCAATGCCGAGCCGGCAGGCGAGGCTTGATCTCTAGCCCTCTCCCGCAAGCGGGAGAGGGTTGGGTGAGGGTCTTCTTTCTTCTTGCTCCCGAGAGCGTGGAGCTCGGGCTGCGCCCTCGCTACCCTCACCCCAACCCTCTCCCGCTTGCGGGAGAGGGAGCTACGTGAGCCTCGTCCGCAACACCGCCACGATCGGCGGCCTGACGCTCGTCAGCCGCATCGCGGGCTTCCTGCGCGATATGCTGATGGCGCAATATGTCGGCGCAGGCCTCGCCAACGACGCCTTTCTGATCGCCTGGCGCCTGCCCAACCTGTTCCGCGCCTTGTTCGCCGAGGGCGCCTTCTCCTCGGCCTTCGTGCCGATGTTCAATCGCGAGGTGGGCCGCAAGGGCGGCGGGCTGCAATCGGCACTGGGCTTTGCCGACGAGGTGCTGGCGATTCTGTTCCCGGTCGTGATCCTGCTGGTGGTGGCGATGATGCTGCTCGCCGGCCCGGTCGTGTGGGCGATGACCGGCGGCTTCCCCGATGGCGGGCCCGAGAAGTTCGCGCTCGCCGTGCAGCTCACCCGGATCACCTTCCCCTATCTGGCGCTGATCAGCCTGGTCTCGCTGATGGGCGGCATCCTCAATTCGGTCGATCGCTTCTGGGTCAATGCCGCCGCGCCGATCCTGCTCAACCTGTGCATGATCGCCGGGCTGCTCTTCTTCCGTGGCCACACACCACTCGAGACCGCCCATACGCAGGCGATCGCGGTCACCGTATCCGGCGTTTTCCAGCTCGGCTGGCTGATCTGGGCCTGCGATCGCGCCGGCACCGGGCTGATGGTCCGCCGCCCGCGCTTCAATCCCCGTGTGCGGGAGCTGCTGCGGATCATCTGGCCAGCCGCGCTGGGCGCGGGCGCGGTGCAGTTCAATCTGCTGATCTCCACCAGCCTCGCCGCGCGCTTCCTGCCGCAGGGTGCGGTCAGTTATCTCTACTACGCCGACCGCCTCAACCAATTGCCCTTCGCGCTAATCGGCATCGGCGTCGGCACCGCAATGCTCCCCGGCCTCTCGCGCCAGATCGGTGCGGGCGATGAGAAAGGCGCCGGCGTGACGATGAACCGCGCGATGGAGCTGGTGCTGGTCCTCACCCTTCCCGCCACCGCCGCGCTGATGATCGCCGCCGGCCCGATCATCCGCGCTTTGCTCCAGCACGGCGCCTTCACCGCGCATGATGCCACCGCCAGCGCCTGGGCGCTCGCCGCTTTCTCGATCGGCCTGCCCGCCAACATCATGATCAAGGTGCTGGTCCCCGGCTTCTACGCGCGTGCCGATACCAAAACGCCGGTGCGCATCGCGCTGATCGCCATGCTTGCAAATCTGATCATGAACCTGATCCTGATCTGGCCGATGCAGCATGTCGGCCTCGCGCTTTCCACCGCGCTCTCCTGCTGGGTCAACGCCGGGCTGCTCTGGTGGAACCTGCGCAAGCGCGACCATTTCCGCATCGACGCCCGGCTGAAGACCACCGCGATCAAGCTGCTGCTGGCCACGCTGGCGATGGCCGCGCTGCTGCTAATCGCCAACCCCATCGTGGCGCCCCACATGGTGCGCGGCCTGTTCGAGCGCGCGGTATGGCTGATCGCGCTGATGATCCTGGGCGCTGCCGTCTATTTCGGCGCGGCGATCGCGCTCGGCGCCTTCCGTCCCGCCGAGTTCAAGGCGCGCTTCACGCGGCGGCGGGCACCCTAGGCCGCCAAGGCATACCGCCGACAATGGTCGAGATAGCCCGACTCGTGCGCGCCCGCGAGGCTGACGACACTCTCCCATAGCCAGGTCGGCGCATCGATCTGCCCGCGCCGATCCGCCTCCAACACTGCGCTCCAGTCTTGGCGCACCCCTTCGTCCATCTGCCGTGCGTGCGCCTTGCCGACGACGAAGGCGAGATAATGCGCCGCTTTCTCCGCCTCCGGCGCGCTGAACTGATCGATCTCCAGCTTGAGATCCTGCGGCGCCAGCTCACGCGCGAACAGGGATTTGCCGAGCAGCTTCACCGGCACCATCCGCTCGCCAAGGTGCGGCGAAAGCGCGCGCGCTGCAGTGACGACTCGCTCGCCATTGTCCTTGGGCATCCTGGCGTCCCTCGAGGAGGGCGCGACGGGCGCGACCGCTTCCTTGAGATCGATCAGCGCATAATCGGATCGATCCTTGGCATCCCTCAGCCCGATGATCGCCGCATAACGCAGTAGGCCGAGCGAGCTGCAGCCCTTCATCCAATAGGCACCATCGACGAAGCGCACTTTGCTCTCGGCATCCTCACCATCGAGTGAGAGCACCGTCCGCGCGATCTCCGCATCTTCGAACAGCGCCTTGAGCGCCGCGCGCTCATCATCGCTCAGCGCCCAGAATTTGCGGCCGAGCGGGATCGTCGGCTCGATATCCTCCAGCCGTTCCTTGGCGAGATGTTTCCAGCGCCGGCCCAGCGCCCGGCGGCGGACGCTGCGCACCGCATCGGGCTCGGGCCCGGCGTCCTGGCCGCTTTGGGAGGTCATCGCCGCCGCATAGCCGGTGACCATCTCCTCGATCATCCGCGCGGTCGTCACCCCCGGGAGATCCGATCCGCGCGCCGCGGTGGCGAGCGACAGGCCGAGACGGATGATGTCATGCGCCGGATTGCCGATCACCGCCTGATCGAGATCGCGGATCTGCACTGCGATCCGCCCCTCGCCATCGCTGAGCGGGCCGAGATTGCCGAGATGGCAATCCCCACAGATCCAGATCGCCGGCCCCTCCGGCACGCGCTTCACCGCTGGCGATGCGGCCAGCCATTCATAGAATTTGGCGGTATTGCCCCGAACATAGGCATGCGCCGATCGCGCCATCTTGCGGTTCCGGCTAGCATCCAGCCGCGCCTGACGATCCTCGACCGAAACCAACCCCATGTCATCTCCCTTTAAAGCCGGGGCTCAACGCATTTAGCGGGCGATGGGTGCATGGTCGGGGATGGCGAGGAACATGTTACCTTGGGCTCATCATGTCCGCCATCAGTGCCGGCAAGTGTTTCAGCAATGCAGCCTTGGGCCGGATTTCCTGTTGACAAAACGGAACATATGTGGTACATTTGCCGCAATGAACGCTGCACTCACACTGGATCGATCGTCTCTCCTGGAGCATCGCCACGACGTCGCACTGCCTCGGCCCTGCGTCGCCATTGGCCTCACTTTCGACTCACCTTCTGCGGCTTGGCGCTTCGGTTCCGCAATCCTCAACTTCCTCAACCTCGCCGCGCTTGACCCCGCTCCCGCCCTGCCCGACTAGGCGCCATGCGCACTGTCTCCGGCATCCAGCCCACCGGCAATCTCCACCTCGGCAATTATCTTGGCGCGATCCGCAATTGGGCGCGGATGCAGGATGCGATGGGGACGGGGGACGAGAGCCTGTTCTTCCTCGCCGATCTTCATGCGATCAGCGAGCATCAGGATCCGGTGGCGTTCGCGCGCGGCATTAGGGAGATGGCGGCGGCGATCATCGCCTGCGGGATCGATCCCGAGCGCGCGATCCTGTTTCGCCAGCGGCACGTGACCGAACATGTCCAGCTGCAATGGCTGCTCAACGGCACCGCGCGCGTCGGCTGGCTCAACCGAATGACGCAGTTCAAGGATAAGGCCGGCAAGAACCGCGAAGGCTCGTCGGTCGCGCTCTACACCTATCCGGTGCTGCAAGCGGCGGACGTGCTGCTCTACAACGCCACGCACGTCCCCGTCGGCGAGGATCAGAAGCAGCATCTCGAGCTGGCGCGCGACATCGCCACCAAGTTCAATACCGATACCGGCGTGGAATTGTTCACCCTTCCCGAGCCGATCATCCCGCCGGGGGCCGCGCGCGTGATGTCGCTGCGTGACGGCAGCGCCAAGATGTCCAAATCCGATCCTTCGGACATGAGCCGCATCAACCTGATCGACGATGCCGATACGATCGCGCAGAAGCTGCGCAAGGCGCGCACCGATCCCGAGCCCTTGCCCGACGATCCCGCCGCGCTCGATGGCCGGCCCGAGGCGAAGAACCTCGTCAGCATCTATGCCGCGCTGGCGGACGAGAGCGTGGCGCAGGTGCTGGGGCGCTTCGCGGGCCAGGGCTTCGGCGCGTTCAAGCCCGCGCTCGCCGATCTCGCGGTGGCCAAGCTTGGCCCGATCGCGGCGCGCCTCCGGGCGCTGCAGGACGATGCCGCGGAATTGGACCGCCTGTTGGCAATCGGCGCCGAACGCGCCCGCGCGATCGCCGCGCCGACTCTGGCCAAAGCCTATGCGGCTTTGGGATTGTGACCTTAACCCTCTCCCCTTGTGGGAGAGGGAGGGGCCCGCGTTTCGAGCGCAGCGAGAAAGGTGGGAGGGTGAGGGGGGAAGCGGCGCCCTTGATAGATAAGCTCTGGCTTCGCCCTCGACCCCTCTTCCACAAGGGGAGAGGGAGTCTGGGCAGCCCTTCAGGGCCAGATGCGACGAACCGCGCAACCCCCGGTGTTCACCAGACGTTCAATGCGCGTTCATTTGTAAGCCGCTATGAGGCGGTAACTCCTTGAGGTCATTTACAATGTCTCTCCGCCGCACGCTTCTTTCCCTGACTGCGCCGATCGCTCTCCTCGCCGTTGCGGGGTGCGCGCCGCAGCCGTTCCGCGCCGATGTCTCGCGCTTCCAGGCGATGCCTGCGCCGCAGGGCCAGACCTTCTGGGTCCAGTCCGAGGATCCCGCCCAGAATGGCGGCCTCGAATTCTCGATCTACGCGCGCCAGATCGCCGCGCGATTGGCCCAGCAAGGGTATCAGCCCGCCGCCGGGCCGAACGGCGCCTCCCTGCTCGTCAACGTCGCTTATGGCGTCGATAACGGGCATGAGAAGATGGTCGATTATGGCCCAACCTTCGGCCCCGGCTGGGGTTGGGGCGGTGGCTTCGGTTGGGGTGGCGGCTGGGGCGGTCGCGGCGGCTGGGGCCGTGGTTGGTACGGCGGCGGTTGGGGCGATCCCTTCTGGGCCGATCCGTGGCTGAACCGCGATGTGCAAAGCTACACCTATTATGTCAGCCGGCTGGAGATGCGGATCGTGCGTCCCAACGGTCAGGTATTGTTCGAAGGCAACGCCAAGGCGCGATCGCTGGACGACAATCTCCAGCACCTCGTCCCCAACCTGATCGATGCGATGTTCACCGGCTTCCCCGGCCGTTCGGGCGAAAATGTGCTGATCACCATCGCACCCCCGCCCAAGGCGGGCGCCGCGGCGGTGGAACCTGCGCGGCGTGAGGCACCGATCAACCGCGGCAATTCGATCTGATTGACCTAAATCCTCTCCCCTTGTGGGAGAGGGAGGGGCCCGCGTTTCGAGCGATAGCGAGAAAGGTGGGAGGGTGAGGGGTTCCCGAACTCGATAAGGCAGTCCGACCCCTCTCCCCGCCGCGCTGCGCGCGAGTCGCCCTCTCCCACAAAGGGGAGAGGGAATGGCGCTTACCCCTCCAGCTGCCGCATCAGGAGCCGCACGTCGGCATCGATCTCGGCATCCGCCGCGCGCAGCTCCTCGATCTTGCGCACTGCATGGATCACCGTCGTATGATCGCGCCCACCGAAGCGGCGACCGATCTCCGGTAGCGAGCGCTGGGTAAGCTGTTTGGCGAGATACATGGCGATCTGGCGCGGACGGGCCACGTCGCGCGCGCGCCGTGCCGAACCCATCTCGCTCTGGCGGATGCGGAAATGCTCGCACACGCGGCGCTGGATCTCGTCGATCGTCACCCGGCGCTGGCTGGCGCGCAGCTGATCGGCGAGCGCTTCCTGCGTGAACTCGAGATCGATCGCGCGGTTGGACAGCGTCGCGAAGGCGAGAACGCGATGGAGAGCCCCTTCGAGCTCGCGGATCGAGGCGCTGATCCGCTTGGCCAGGAACATCACCACTTCGTTCGGCACGTTGGCCGACGGCAGGCCCTCGAGCTTCTTGAGAATGATGTTGTAGCGCAGCTCGAAATCGGCCGAATTGACGTCGGCGACCAGACCCCAGCTTAGCCGCGAGAGGATGCGATTCTCGATCCCCTCGAGGTTCTGAGGGCTACGATCGGCGCTGATCACCAGCCGGCGACCGGCCGAGATCAGCTCGTTCATGGTGTGGAAGAACTCTTCCTGCGTCGATTCCTTGCCGGCGATGAACTGGACGTCATCGATCATCAGCAGATCGGCGGTGCGCAGCCGCGCCTTGAAGCTGTGCGTGTCCTTGGCGCGCATCGCCGCCACGAACTCATACATGAACTTCTCGGCGGACATGTAGATGACCTTCGCCTGCGGCTGGCGGGCACGATATTCGTGCCCGATCGCGTGCATCAGGTGGGTCTTGCCGAGGCCGACGCCGCCGTGGAGAAACAGCGGATTGAAGGCGAGCTGGCCACCCTCGGCCAAGGTCTTGGCAGCGTTATAGGCCAGCTCATTGGCCTTGCCGACGACGAACGCATCGAAGGTGTAGCGCGCCTCGAGAGCGGTGCCGTGAACCTCGGGGCGTGCCGGCTCGGGCGCAGGTGCCTCGACCGCGAGCGTCGGCCGCGCCGCTTCGTTCGCCGACTCGACCGCAACGCGCATGATCGACGGCAGCGCCGCGCGCCAGGCATGGGTCAGCTGATCGGCAAAATGGGTCTGCACCCAATTGGCAAGAAAGGCCGAGGGCGCGGACAGGCGCACTTCGCCCGAATCGAAATCGCCGCCTGCCAGGACGAGCGGCTTCAGCCAACCGTCAAAGGTCCGCTGGCCGCAACTCACGCGCAGACTTTGGCGCACGGCCTCCCAGGCCTGTTCGATCAGGCCGGCGGACTCCAGGCGCGTGTCTTCCATCCGGTTCATAGGGGCAAAGGTGGTCGTAGCCTGACGCACGCGCAAATCTCTCCCGTTCGCGCCAACCCGTTCGGCTGGCGCGGCGATCCCAATGGACTATATCCTTTACGTGCGGCCCCCCGCGCGCGCTGGATGAACAAACTGGTGGCCCAGCCGAAGAATCATCGGCCCGACGAATCGACTTTAGGAACAAGCCGCGCGTTCGATCAAGAAGCCTATTGTCATCGAATCGAAATATACCCGCTTGACAGATAGCGGCGGTTCGATCCCCCTTCGGACGCCGCGGACGCTATTGAATCTAAACGACTTTTTTTCGATCGCAGGAAGAATCATGCGATTCCCGATAGATGCCGGTCATTTCGCGCAAGCAGCAAAAAGGCCGCCGATGTGACAACCGGCGGCCCCTAAAATGCCGTCAAAAACGGATGCTTTTAACCGAGTGCGGAGACGCGCTTGGTCAGCCGCGCAATCTTGCGCGAGACCGTATTCTTGTGGAGCACGCCCTTCGAAACGCCGCGCATCATCTCGGGCTGCGCCTCGGCGAGCGCCGCTGCCGCCGCGGACTTGTCGCCCGAGGTCAGCGCGAGCTCGACCTTCTTCACGAAGGTGCGGATGCGGCTGACCCGCGCACCGTTGATCTCGGCGCGGCGATCGTTGCGACGGATGCGCTTCTTGGCTTGCGGCGTATTCGCCATTCTCGAACTACCTCGGTTTGCAATGGGGCTTAAAATGGGAATGCGGCGCCAGGTCGCCCTGCGCCGCGTCGTGGGGGCCATTAGCGTCACTCGGCCAAAACGTCAACGCTGGCAGGCGTGGCACCAGAAGGTCGATCGACCGGCGTCAACCTGGCGCTGGACGACGCCCTTGCCGCAAGGGCACGGCTTGCCCTCGCGCCCATAGACGCGGAACTGCTTGGAGAAATAGCCGAGCTGGCCGTCGGGGCGGGCATAGTCGCGCAACGTCGAGCCTCCGGCCTCGATCGCGGCCTCCAACACCTGGTGAATCGCCTCGACCAGCCGCGCCAGCTTGGCCTTGGTGAGCTTGCCCGCCATGGTACATGGGTTGATCCGGGAAAGGTTCAGCGCCTCACAGACATAGATATTGCCGAGCCCTGCCACGATCCGCTGATTGAGCAGCATCGCCTTGATCGGTGCGCTGCGGCCCTTGAGTCGTTCGGCGAGAAAGTCGGCAGTGAGCTCCGGCCCCAGCGGCTCCGGGCCCAGCGCAACAAAGGCGGGGAAGCTGGACAGCTCGGCGGTGGCGACCAGATCGAGCGAGCCGAAGCGGCGGGGATCCTGCAGCGACAGCCGCCGCTTCTGATCCGTCTCCAGCACGAGATGATCGTGCTTGCCGAGCTCTTCGGGATCGACGCGCCAGCGGCCGGACATGCCGAGGTGGAAAATGAGCGTATCGCCGCGATCGGTCTCGATCAGCCCATATTTGGCGCGGCGGCCGAGCCCCGTAACCCTCGCCCCCGTCAGCCGCTGGCGCAGATCTATGGGGATTGTGCGGCGCAGATCGGCGCGGCGCGGCTCGACCAGCGTCAGCCGATGCCCTTCCAACACGGGGCGCAGACCGCGCACGGTGGTTTCAACTTCGGGAAGCTCGGGCATTTCCTCCCGCTAGCCCATCGCGCCGCGGCTCGCTATGGCCCGGCCATGAGCGAAACCGTCTCCTTCGGCTATTCCGAAGTCTCCCCCGCCGAAAAGACCGAGAAGGTGGGCGAGGTCTTCGCCCGCGTCGCACGGCGCTATGACATTATGAACGATGCCATGTCGGGCGGCATGCATCGGCTGTGGAAGGATCGCTTCGTTGCCCGGGTGAAGCCCCGCGCCGGCGAAAGCATCCTCGATATGGCGGGCGGCACGGGCGACATCGCCTTCCGCATGCATAAGCATGGTGCGGCCGTGACCGTCTCGGACATCAATCCATCGATGCTCGAAGTCGGCCAGCAGCGCGCCGAGAAGCGGGGCCTTGAGGGCCTCGAATGGAGCGTACAAAATGCGGAGACCCTGAGCTTCGCGGACAAGAGCTTCGACGCTTACACGATCGCCTTCGGCATCCGGAACGTCACCCACATCGATCAGGCGCTGGCCGAGGCGCACCGCGTGCTGAAGCGCGGTGGGCGCTTCTTCTGCCTCGAATTCTCGACGACGGTCTGGCCGGGCTTCAAGGATATCTACGACGCTTATTCGCACAAGGTGGTGCCCAAGCTCGGCAAGGTGATCGCTGACGATGAAGTCAGCTACCGCTACCTGATCGAATCAATCCGCCGCTTTCCCGATATGGAGCGGTTCAAGGCGATGATCGCGGTGGCGGGGTTCGTGCAGGTGAAAGCCGAACCGATCCTGGGCGGGCTGGTGGCGATCCATTCGGGCTGGAAGATATGAGGATTGCATCCTCCCCATCGCAGATGGGGAGGGGGACCATGCGCAGCATGGTGGAGGGGGAAACTCCGCCGTTGCGCATCTCCCCTTCACCGCGCTTCGCGCGGTCCCCCTCCCCATGCAAGCATGGGGAGGATGAGGCGTGACCTCGCCCCTGATCCACACGCTGCGCCTGCTCCGTTGGGGTCGTATCCTCGCGCGTCACGGGGCGTTGCGCGGAATCGAGCGCGATCCCAATACGCCCGCCCCGCTCCGTCGCCTCGCCCGCATCGCGCGGTTTGGCGCGCGTGTGCCCAAGCAGCCCGCTTATGCTGATGCCTTCCAGGCGATCGGCCCTGCCGCGATCAAGCTCGGCCAGGCGCTCGCCACCCGCCCCGATCTGGTGGGCGAAGTGGCCGCGCGCGATCTTGCCCGGTTGCAGGACGCCGTACCCGCCATACCCTTCGCCCGGATCAAGGTGGCGGTGGAGGCCGCGCTCGAAAAGCCGCTCACCGAAGCCTTCGCCTCGTTCGATGAGGAGCCGGTGGGCGCCGCCTCGATCGCGCAGGTCCATCGCGCCGTCACCACCGACGGCAAACAGGTTGCGGTCAAGGTGCTTCGCCCGGGCATCGAGGAAGACCTGCATCGCGCGATCGAAACCTATGAATGGGCCGCCGCCCAGGCCGAGAGCATGGGCGGCGAACTCGCGCGGCTGCGTCCCCGTCTCGTCATCGCCACCTTCCGCCAGTGGACGTTGCGCGAGCTCGACCTGCGCCGCGAAGCCGCCTCGGCCAGCGAGCTTGCCGAGCATATGGAGGCCGAACCCGGCTTCACCGTCCCCACGATCGACTGGAGCCGCACCACCCGGCGCGTAATGACGCTGGAGTGGGTGGACGGCATCAAGCTTTCGAACCGCGATGCGCTTGTTGCCGCTGGGCATGATATGCACGCGCTTGCCGCGACGCTCGTCCGCGCTTTCCTGCGTCAGGCGATCGACGACGGCTTTTTCCACGCCGATCTGCATCAGGGCAATCTCTTCGCGCTGGCCGATGGCCGCATCGCCGCGATCGATTTCGGGATCATGGGCCGGGTCAATCGCCAGGCGCGGCTGTGGCTCGCCGAGATCCTGCACGGGCTCATCACCGGCAACTACGCCCGCGTCGCCGAAATCCACTTTGAGGCGGGCTATGTGCCGGCGCATCACAATGTCGCCGAGTTTACCACGGCACTTCGGGCGGTGGGCGAACCGATCCGCGGGCTGCCCGTGAAGGACGTCTCGATCGGCCAGATGCTCGACGGCCTGTTCGCGATCACCCGCGATTTCGACATGGCGACGCAGCCGCACCTGCTGCTGCTCCAGAAGACCATGGTGATGGTCGAGGGCGTCGCCTCGATGCTCGATCCCAATATCAATATGTGGGACGTCTCCGGCCCCTTCGTGAAGGAATGGCTGCGCTCCGAACTCGGCCCCGAGGCGTGGCTCGCCGATCGCATCCACGAGGATGCGCGGACGTTGCTGCGGCTGCCCGATCTGATCCGCCGCATCGAAGCGAGCTATCCCGTGCCCGGCGCGGCGCCCCCGCCGCCGCCGCTGCGGGAGGTCGGTGTCGTGCGGATCGCGGGCGGCTGGCGTTACGTGGCCATCGCGATCATCGCTGCGGTTGTCGGAGGTCTCGTGGCTCACTTTCTTTGAGCCACATCGACATCGTCGGGGAAGGGCTTGGGGGGTAAAGGGATGAGGGGGCACGACGACAGTCTCTGGAATGCCGATCTGGCGCCCACCGGCGTCGATCAGCGCACGTGGCGCTGGTATCATTTCGCGGCGCTATGGGTCGGCATGATCGTCGCGGTGCCGACGTGGATGCTGGCCGCCGGGCTGATCGAACAGGGGCTGTCCGCGGCGCAGGCAGCGGGGGTCGTCCTTGTCGGCAATGTGGTGACGCTGATCCCGCTGCTGCTGATCGGCCATGCCGGCGCGCGCTACGGCGTACCTTTTGCGGTGCTCGTCCGCGCGTCGTTCGGCACAAGGGGCGCGCGCGTGCCGGCGCTGGCCCGCGCGCTGGTCGCCTGCGGCTGGTACGGCATTCAGACATGGATCGGTGGCGAGGCGCTGCTGACCCTGCTCGGCGTGCTGCTGAAGCGCGATCTCACCGGCGATCCCCTCCCCCTGCTCGGTATCGGATGGGGCCAGTTTCTCGCCTTCCTGCTCTTCTGGGCGGTGCAATTGTTCTTCCTGCAGAAGGGCCTGCTGGTGATCCGCCGACTGGAAACCTGGACCGCGCCGATCAAGATCGCGATCTGTCTCGCGCTCGTCTGGTGGGCGGTGGACAAAGCGGGCGGGCTCGGGCCGATCTTCGCCGCGCCTTCCGCCTTCGCGCCCGGCGGCGCCAAGCAGGGGCAGTTCTGGCACGCGATCTGGCCGGTGCTGACCGCGATGGTCGGTTTCTGGGGCACGCTGGCGCTCAACATTCCCGATTTCACCCGCTTCGCCAAAAGGCAGCGCGATCAGATCATCGGCCAAGCGATCGGCATGCCGCCGACCATGGGGCTGATCGCGCTCGCCAGCGTCATCACGACCTCGGCGACGGTGGTGATCTACGGCAAGGCGATCTGGGATCCCGTGGCGCTTTCGGGCACGCTCGCCGGGCCGTTCGTGCTGCTCGGGCTGGTGGTGATCAGCATCGACACCGTATCGTGCAACATCGCCGCCAATCTGGTCTGCGCGGCGTATGATTTCTCTTCGCTATGGCCGGCCAAGATCAGCTACCGCATGGGCGGGCTGATCACCGCGCTGATCGCCCTGGCCATGATGCCCTGGCGGCTGCTGGCGACCACCGGCGGCTACATCTTCATCTGGCTGACCGGGTATGGCGCGCTGCTCGGCCCAATCGCGGGCATCCTGATCTCCGATTATTGGCTGGTGCGGAAGGGGCGGCTCGATACCGAAGCACTCTACCGCACGGATGGCATTTACGCTTATGCCAACGGCTGGAATTGGCGCGCTCTGCTGGCCTTCGCGATCGGCGTGCTGCCCAATCTGCCGGGCTTTCTCCACGCCGCCGCGCCCGCCGCTTTCGGCGGCATCGGTGCGCCCTGGACGACGCTGTACGATTACGCCTGGTTCGTCGGGCTCTTCCTCGCGCTGGCCAGTTACCGGATACTGACCCCCACGAGCCGCTGATGACGCATCGCAGCGCCCACAAGCCCGAAACCCCAGATCAGCATCGCCCAATTCGCAGGCTCCGGCACAGCGCTGCCGCCATCCGCTGACATCGCCGTTTCCCGCAGCAACAACGACGTATTCCCCATGCGGAAATCCGAATTGGTGTTGGTGTTGCCGCCATCCAGCATGGCGGCATCGAGGATGAGCGCGAACGGCACGGTCAGATCCTCGGTCCCGTAAAAGATCGTATCGGGCGATCCGACATTGCTGACGATATAGCCGCCCTCGAAGGCAACTTCATCCTGCGTTAGCGCCTGGACGCCATAACGATCGGGATTGAATGTTTCCCGATCCGTATAGCCAGAACCCGAGAAGCTGCGCGCGATCCCATCGAGCGTGAACACCGCACTGGCGCCCGATTGGGTGAGGTTCCACTGATCGTAGGCATAATAATCCGCAACGGCGCGTGAGTATTCGATCGCGCCGGGCGCCTCCGTATCGAAGCTATAGGTGATGGAATATGCAAGGCCGCTGAAATCCCGGCCGTTCATACCGAACACGCCATCGACATCTACGCCGCTGGCGACAGTACCCGAATGGACAACGTACAATATCACGGCTTCGGCCGCCCCGGCAGGCGCCAAGACAAGCGCCATCCCTGTGACGAATTTCGATATGCTATTCATGATGCCCCCCGGCGATTGACGCACATCGCTAGCGCCTCCCTGAGCACGGAGCAAATCGCGCCCGATAGCCTTCGCGCCTTTGCTGGACTATGCGGACGGGATGGCGGGCAAGCGCATCCTCCTGATCGTCGGTGGCGGCATCGCCGCCTATAAGGCGTGCGAACTGGTGCGTGGGCTGCGAAAGGCCGGGCATACGGTGCGCTGCGTGCTAACAAATGGCGGGGCGCATTTCGTCACGCCGATGGCGCTGGCGGCGCTCAGCGAGCAGCCGGTCCATACCTCGCTCTGGGATCTCAAGGACGAGGCCGAGATGGGCCATATCCAGCTTAGCCGCGAAGCCGATCTGGTCGTAGTCTGCCCGGCGACGGCGGATTTGCTCGCCAAGATGGCGGCCGGTATCGCCGACGATCTGGCCACGACGCTGCTGCTCGCGACCGACAAGCCCGTACTGGCGGTGCCCGCGATGAACGTGCGCATGTGGCAGCATGCCGCTACCGTGCGGAATGTCGCGCAGCTTCGCAGCGATGGCGTGGCCGTGTTGGAGCCGGACGAGGGCCCGATGGCCTGCGGCGAATACGGGCCGGGGCGGTTGCCTGAGGTCGAGGCGATCCAGGCGGCGATTGGGGAGGCCCTCTCTTCTCCGTTCGTGTCGAGCGAAGTCGAGACATGTTCGACCTCTCCGCCTGCGGCACGTCCCTCGACTTCGCTCGGGACGAACGGGCCTTTGTTTGGCAGGACGGCGCTCGTCACCGCCGGCCCCACGCATGAACCGATCGATCCGGTCCGCTATCTCGCCAACCGATCCTCCGGCAAACAGGGCTTCGCGATCGCCGAAGCACTGGCAAAGCTAGGCGCGGAGGTGACAATGATCGCCGGGCCCGTCGCTTTAGCGACCCCGGCGGACGTGAAACGTATCGATGTCCAAACCGCGCTGGAAATGGCGCGCGCCGTCGACGCCGCGCTTCCCGCCGATATCGCTATTCTCTCCGCCGCCGTCGCCGACTGGCGGGTCGATGCCGCCGATCAGAAGATCAAGAAGAATGGCGGCACCGCGCCCGGCCTGAAACTCGTCGAAAACCCGGACATTCTCGCCACCCTCGCCAAAAGCGATCATCGCCCCACCCTGCTCATCGGCTTCGCCGCGGAAACCGAAAAAATCATCGAACACGCCCAGGCCAAGCTCGCCCGCAAAGGCTGCGACTGGATCGTCGCCAACGATGTCTCCGGCGACGTGATGGGCGGCGACCGCAACACCATCCACCTCGTCACCACTCAGGGGGTCGAGGCCTGGCCCACCGCCACCAAGGCCGAGGTCGCCGCGCGCCTTGCCAACAGGATCGCCGATGCCCTCCACTGAGATTGCCATTCGCCTCGTTCGCCTGCCCCACGGCGAGGGCCTGCCCCTCCCCGTCTACGCCACCGAACATGCCGCCGGCATGGATGTCGTCTCGGCCGAGGATCTCACGCTGGCGCCCGGCGCGCGCCACGCCGTCGCCACCGGGCTCAGCATCGCCATTCCCGAAGGCTATGAGGTGCAGGTCCGCCCGCGCTCAGGCCTTGCGCTCAAATATGGTATCACCTGCCTCAACACGCCGGGCACGATCGACGCCGATTATCGCGGCGAAGTGAAGGTGATCCTCGCCAATCTCGGCAGCGAGCCCTTCGCGATCAAACGCGGCGAACGCATCGCCCAACTCGTCCCCGCCGCCGTCCAGCGCGCCCGCTGGGACGAGGTGGAGGTGCTGGACGAGACGGCGCGCGGATCAGGCGGCTTCGGTTCGACGGGGCGGTGAACCTCACCGAATCCCAGCTCGATCGTTACGCACGCCATATCATTCTCAAGGAGATTGGCGGGGCTGGCCAGCAGCGCCTGCTTTCGGCGCATGTCGCGCTGATCGGCGCGGGCGGGATCGGGTCGCCGGCGATCCAATATCTCGCGGCGGCGGGCGTCGGGCGGCTGACGGTGATTGATGATGACGCGGTTTCGCTCTCGAACCTCCAGCGTCAGACCCTGTTCGGCACCCGCGATATCGGCACCCACAAGGTCGTGGCGGCAGCCAATGCGGTGCAGCGGCTCAATCCCGATGTGCGGCTGACTCCCAAGGATACGCGGATCACGCCGATAAATGCGGCGGCGCTGTTACGCGACGTCGATGTATTGATCGACGGTTCGGACAATTTCGCGACCCGGCTGGCCGTCGCCGATGCGGCGCTGGCGATGCGTATCCCCTTGATCTCAGCGGCGGTCGGGCAGTTCGAGGGGCAGCTTGCGGTCTACCGCGGCTGGGAAGCGGACAGGCCCTGCTATCGCTGCCTGGTCGGCAGCGATCCCGATCGGCCGGACGTGAGCTGCGCGGACCAGGGCGTGCTCGGCGCGCTCACTGGGGTGCTGGGCAGCCTCGCCGCGATCGAGGCGGTGCGCGCGATCGTGCCCTTCGGCGAGGATCCCACGGGCAAGCTCCTGCTGGTCGATGCGCTGGCCTTTCGGTTCCGCACGATCACCTTGCCGAAGGATCCGGGATGCCGATGCGCGCATTGACCATCATCGTCGCCACCGCTGAGGAAACGCGGCTGCGTTCGGCGCTCGGCCTTGCGCTATCGTATCAGGCGATCGGTGGCGAGGTCACGCTGTTTCTCGACACGGCCGCCGTCGCGATCCTGCGCCCGCCGATTATCGGTGCCGACGATGCGCATTGGCTTGCCAATGGCCTGCCGATCCTGGCCGCGCTGATCGATGAAGCGCTGGATGCCGGCGTCAAAGCGATCGTCTGCCAGGCAGGACTCGCATCCGCCCAGCTGACGATGGGCGATCTCGATCCCCGGATCGAAGCGGGCGGCATGGTCGGGCTGCTCGTAGCATTGAATGAAGGGCGGCTCGTGGTGATTTGAGGTGATGACGGGGCTGACCATCGCCCGTATGGACGCGCCATGGCCATCTTCCGCCACGCGCTGACGACCCGTAGGGTCTGGCTGGCCCTGGCCTGTGCGCTGGCGCTCGCGGTCCGCCTGGCGGTGCCCGCCGGCTACATGCCCGCGCAAGTCGGCAATTCGGTCGCGATCACGATCTGCGATGGCACTGGCGATCAGATGGTAGCGATGGCCGGGATGCCGGGAATGGCCGGCAAGCACGGCGATCCCGATAAGCCGTCGGCCGCAAGCTGCCCCTTCGGGGTCGCGGCGATGGCCTGGCTGGGCCACGTCGATGCCATCGTCCTGACCGCGCCGCTCGCCCTGCCCTTCGTCATCGGCCATATTCTCGGCCAACCGAGCCCGCGCGTGCGCACCGCGCGGCTCCGGCCACCTGCCCAGGGTCCACCGACCGTCTGAACGCCGCCGAACGATGATGCGCGCCGACGAGCGCGCTCGCTTGATTCAGGGATTCAGACATGTCCAATACTCTCCGCGCCAGCGCTCTGCTGCTGGCGTTCACGGCCGCGCCGGTGCGCGCCGCCGAAGATATCGTGGTGACCGCGCCCAAGGCCGACACCGCGCCGACCACCACGCGCGCCACCATCGATGCCACGACCATCGCCGAACGCATCAACCTCGTGAATACCGAGGATGCGTTCAAATATCTCCCCAGCCTGCTCGTCCGCAAACGCCATATCGGGGACACCCAGGCGCCGCTCGCGACGCGCACTTCGGGCGTGGGATCGAGCGCGCGTAGCCTCATCTATGCGGACGGAGCCCTGCTCTCGGCGCTGATCGGCAACAACAACAGCACGGCAAGCCCGCGCTGGAGCCTCGTCGCGCCGGAAGAAATCGCCAGGATCGATGTGCTCTACGGCCCCTTCTCGGCGGCCTATCCGGGCAATTCGATCGGTGCGGTGGTCTCGATCACCACCCGCCTGCCCGATCGCCTGGAGGCGACGATCAACGCCTCCAGCAGCTTCAGCCAATTCAGCTATTACGGCCATTCGCGCAGCGTGCCCGCGAAACAGATCGGCGGCACGATCGGAGATCGCTTCGGCAGGCTCGCCCTGTTCGCGGCGGTGGATCATGTCGACAGCACGGGCCAGCCGCTGAGCTATATCACCGCGACACAACCAGCGGGGTCGAGTCCGATCGGCACGCCCATCACCGGCAGCGTCCCTGCGCTCAACCGCACCGGCGCGGCGATCCGCGTGCTGGGCGAAGGCGGGATCGAGCATCAGGTGCAGGATCGCTTCAAGCTCAAGGCCGCCTACGATCTGACCCCCGGCATCCGCCTGACTTATGCCGGCGCGCTGTTCCTCAGCGATACCCATGCGGGCGTGCAAAGCTATCTCGGCAACCCCGCGAGCGGAGACAGCGCCTATGCGGGAAGCTTCAATATCGACGGCCGCGCCTACACGGTCGCGGCCAGCGCATTCGATGCCGGCCTTTACAACCATTTCGAGCGGGACAGCAGCCATGCCGTCACGCTGGATGGCACCGGCGGCGCGCTCAATTGGCGGATCGTCGCCACCCGCTTCCGCTTCGATCATGACAGCCAGCGGACGCCGACCGGCGCCTTGCCGTCCGCCTTCACAGGCGGGGCCGGCACCATCACCCGGCTCGACGGGACCGGCTGGGAGACGTTCGACGCCAGCCTCTCCTATCATGCCGGCCCCCAGCTGCTGAGCGCCGGCGGTCACATCGATCGCTTCACGCTGGCGAGCAACCGCTACGCCACCGCCGATTGGCTTAACGGTAGCGAGGGCGCGCTTAACTTACGATCGACGGGACGGACGCGGACGGCGGCGCTCTGGGCGCAGGACGCCTGGACGATCGCGCCCACGCTGACCCTCACCGTCGGCGGCCGCATGGAATGGTGGCGCGCCTATGACGGGGTCAATTTCTCGACCGCGCCCGCTGTCTCGGTGCAGCAGCCCGCGCGCGATGCCGCCAAACTCTCGCCCAAGGCGGCGTTGGCCTGGAACTTCGTCGCGCCCTGGACGGTGCGGTTGTCCTACGGCGAAGCCTACCGCTTCCCGACCGTCTCCGAACTCTATCAGGTCGTCACCAGTCCGGTCGCGGCGATTCCCGATCCAAGCCTCAAGCCCGAACATGCCCGATCGGCGGAGTTGGCGATCGAGCGCGGATCGGTCCACGGCAATATCCGCCTGTCCTTCTTCGGCGAGTGGATCACCAACGCGCTCATCTCGCAAAGCGGCCTGATCGGCGGCAACATCTCGACCTTCGTGCAAAATGTCGATCGGACGCGGGCGCGCGGCGTCGAGCTGGCGGCGGCGCAGGACGATCTGATCCGCAACGTCGATGTCTCGGGCAGCGTCACCTATGCCGATGCGATCACTGCGCGCGACGCCGCGCTGCCCGCAGCGGAAGGCAAGCTCCTGCCGCAGGTGCCGCGCTGGCGGGCGACGATCGTCACGACGTGGCGACCCCTCTACGGCCTCTCCCTGACCGCCACCGCGCGCTACGCCAGCCGCAATTGGGCGACGATCGATCATAGCGATACGGTGCAGGAGACCTATCAGGGCTTCGGCCACTATCTCGTTGCCGATCTGCGCGCGCGGATAGAGGTGGATCGCCATCTGGCGCTGGGCCTCGGCGTCGATAACGTCACCAACGATCGCTACTTCCTCTTCCACCCTTTCCCGCAACGGACCTTCCACGCGGATGTGAGCTGGAAGCTTTAGCCTCATCTAAAAATCCGTTCGTGCTGAGCCTGTCGAAGCACCGTTCTTCTTTCCAGTGAAGAAGGACGGCCCTTCGACAAGCTCAGGGCAAATGGTTATTTGGCTTTGGTCGCCTTCTTGGCTGGCGTTTTCTTCGCGGCAGGCTTCTTCGCCGCCGTCTTGCGCCCCTTCTTCACCGGTGCCTTGGCGGCCCGCTCAGCGAGCAACACCAGCGCCACCTCCGCGGTCAGCGCCGCCGGGTCAGTGCCTTTGGGCAAAGTCGCATTAGTCTCGCCATCGGTGACATAAGCGCCAAAGCGGCCCTCCATCAGCTTGACCGGCTTGCCCGTCACCGGACTATCGCCGAATATGGCGAGCGGTTCGCGCGCGGGGCCCCGCCCTTTGCCGCCGCCCGCCGCCGCTTCGGCCAGCTTTACCACCGCGGCGTTCATGCCCGTCTCGAACACATCTGCCGTCGAGGTCAGACGCGCATATTTGCCATCGTGGAGCAGATAGGGCCCATAGCGCCCGATCGAGGCGCTGATCGGCTTGCCCGTTTCCGGATGCGATCCGATCTCGCGCGGCAGAGACAGCAATTTGAGCGCCAGTTCGAGATCGAGTTCGCCGGCGTCCTTGGGGATCGACGACCGCTTTGCATCCTTGCCTTCGCCGAGCTGGACATAGGCGCCGAAACGTCCGCTGCGCTTCGTAACCTCCTCGCCCGTCGCAGGATCCTGACCGAGCACCAGAGGCCCCGTATCGTCGTTCGCGCCTTCCTGGCCGCCTTGGCCGAAGCGACGAGTGAACTTGCAGTCCGGATAGTTGGAGCAGGCTACAAACGCGCCGAACTTGCCGCCGCGCAGCGCCAGCTTGCCATCTGCGCAAGCCGGGCAGGCACGCGGATCGGTGCCGTCACCTTTATCGGGAAACAGGAAAGGCGCGAGGAAGAGATCGAGCGCGGCGGTAACCTCGCTCGGCTTCTGTTCGGCGACCTCGACCGTCTTGGGCTTGAAGTCCTTCCAGAAGGCTTCGAGCACCTTCTGCCAATCCGCACGCCCACCCGAAACATCGTCGAGCTGGTCCTCCAGCCCGGCGGTGAAATCATAACTGACATAGCGTTCGAAGAAACGTTCGAGGAAGGCGGTCAGCAGCCGGCCGGTCTCCTGCGCGATGAAGCGGTTCTTCTCCAGCACGACATATTCGCGATCCTTGAGTGTCTGCAGGATCGAGGCATACGTGGATGGCCGCCCGATGCCGAGCTCCTCCATCTTCTTGACGAGACTCGCTTCCGAATAGCGCGGCGGCGGCTGGGTGAAATGCTGCTCGGCCGAAACCGATTGCCGCGCCGGCGCATCGCCCTCGCCGATCCGCGGCAGGCGCTTCGAATCCTCATCCTCGGCATCGTCGCGGCCCTCTTCATAAAGCGCGAGATAGCCGGGGAAGAGCACGACCTGGCCCGTGGCGCGAAGCGCATGGCGGCCGGTGCCCTCGGTCAGCTCGACCGTGGTGCGCTCCAGCCGCGCACTCGCCATCTGGCTTGCCAGCGCGCGCCGCCAGATCAGTTCGTAAAGCCGCGCATGATCACCACCGCCGGTCTTGTCCTTGCTGAAATCGGTCGGACGGATCGCTTCGTGGGCTTCCTGCGCATTCTTGGCCTTGGCGGTGTAGAGGCGCGGCTTTTCGGGAATGTAACCGCCATCGTAGCGATCGACGATCGCAACCCGCGCGGCGGAGATGGCGCTGTGGTCCATCTGCACGCCATCGGTGCGCATGTAGGTGATCGCGCCCTGTTCGTAGAGATCCTGCGCCACACGCATCGTATGGCTGGCGGAGAAGCCGAGCTTGCGCGCCGCCTCCTGCTGGAGGGTCGAGGTGGTGAACGGCGGCGGCGGGTTGCGGGTGAGCGGTTTGGTCTCGACCGAAGCAACCGTGAAACGCCCATTCTCGACGTCGCGCTTGGCCGCCGCGGCTTCGCCGCCATTGCCGATCGACAGGCGATCGAGCTTTTTGTCGTTCCAGCGTACCAGCCTCGCGAGGAAGGGCACGCCATCCTGCTCAAAGGTGGCGGCGACAGACCAATATTCCTGCGCGCGAAACACCTCGATCTCACGCTCGCGATCCACGATCAGCCGTAGCGCCACCGATTGCACGCGCCCCGCCGATTTGGCGCCGGGCAGCTTGCGCCACAGCACCGGCGAGAGCGTGAAGCCGACGAGATAATCGAGCGCGCGGCGGGCTCGATAGGCATCGATCAGATCCTCATCGAGTTCACGCGGATGGGCCATCGCCTCCAGCACCGCGGCCTTGGTAATCGCGTTGAAGGTAACGCGCTGCACATCCTTGGGGAGCGCCTTGCGCTTCCTGAGCACCTCCTGCACGTGCCAGCTGATCGCTTCCCCCTCGCGGTCAGGGTCGGTGGCGAGGATCAATGTATCCGCGCCCTTGGCTTCGTCGCTGATCGCCTTCAGGCGGCTCGCTTTGTCGGCATAGGTTTCCCATTCCATCGCGAAGCCATCGTCCGGGCTCACCGATCCGTCCTTGGCGGGGAGGTCACGGACATGGCCGTAGGAGGCGAGCACCTTATGGCCCGGCCCGAGATAGGTTTCGATGGTTTTGGCCTTGGCAGGCGATTCGACGACGACTAATTTCATGAGCGGCAAATATTCCTCGCGTATGCGTGCGAGGGTGATCGGTTCGGCGGCGGCGCGTCAAGCGGCATGAAAATTGCCCGAAATCAGCGGCAGGCGGGGGTCGGCAGAATCTTTGCAGCCCGCGGCTTATCTGTTCCACGAATCATTATATTTTGTTATGGCCCCCTCAACCGAATGCCGCGTGAAGATTGGCTGTCGGTTTGGTAAAGGGTTCCTCAATGCGTGCGGTGCCGTTTCTCGCGCTTGTCCTTGCAGCCACGGCGCTGCCCGCCAATGCCGCAACCAACCCCAGCTTCACGGGCGATATCAACCAGCTCAATGCCGACGTGCTCGCCGCGTTCAACGTCGCGCGCGCGCAGCCGACGAATTATGTCGAAACGCTGATGAACTATCGCGGCTTCTTCAAGGCCAATCTGGTGGTGATCCCCGGCCACAACATCGATGTCGAAACGCAGGAGGGCACCGTCCCCGTCGATGAGGCGATCGAGTTTCTGCAGACCCATGCGGCGCTCAAGATGCTCCAGCCCTCCGAAATCCTGCAGAAGGCGGCGGCCGATCATGTCGCCGATCAGAGCCGCTCGGGCCGCACCGGCCACTTCGATGCCGATGGCGCCAGCCCCGCCGATCGCGTGATACGACACGGCGGCGGCAAGGCCGTCGCCGAGGTGATCGCTTATGGCGCGGTGGATGCCGAGGATGTGATCCGCCAGCTCATCATCGATGACGGCGTCGCCGATCGCGGCCACCGGGTCGTGATGTTCGCCGATCACCTGCGTTACGCGGGCGTCGCCTGCGGCCCGCATCCCGAATTCGGCACGATGTGCGTGATCGACATGGCCGATACGCCCGATGCAGTGATGGGCGGCCCGGTCCGCCATGTCGCGGTCGCGGCGATGGACGATACCCGCCCCCGCCGCTGAGCCCGTCTGCCGCCTCAGTCGAAGGCGGCGCTGAGATCGAGCAACAAGGTCGCCTTGCGGGGCGTAGGCTGCGGCGGGAAGCGCGGCGGATCGGCCTTGACGAATTCGCACAGGTCCAACGTCTTGCCGCCGCTGGCCAGCTTGGTCTCGCTGGTGCAGCTGGTCATCTTGCCGTCCGTGCCGACCTCGATCGCCGCCTTGGCGAGCGTAAGATAGACGTTAGGCTGCTTGGCGAGCTGCGGCGGCGATGCTCCCTCGAACGTCACACTCAGGCGAACGTCCGCACTGCGCGTCTTGGCATATTGGTCCTTGATCAGGAAAGTGAGGAAGCCGCGTTCGCCGAACGGCCCGCAGCTGCCCTTGGCAAGGCCCAGCCGCACCGCGCCCGGCCCGGTCAACCGGCAATCGATGACATTGCCATTGGGCGCGATGGTGGAGATCGCCTCGAAACTGCGGTCGACCACCAACTCCGGTTTGGCCGCCGGCGGCAAGCGCCAGCGGATCGCCTGGCGATAGGTGGCGGCGATCGGCCGACCGCGCTTGTCGACCGGCGGGCGGAAGCGGGCGCGGATCAGCATGATCGCACAGGTCTGATCGTCGAGGATTTTGGAGCCCGAACTCTTGGTGACCTGGCAATCGGTGGGCAGGCCGTTGGCATCGATCGGCAGCGCGAAACTGGTGACGCCTTCCTGCGCGGCGATCACGGCTTCGACCGGATAATCCTTCACCGTCACCCAGCCATGCCAGTCGCCCAGCGGCTGCAGCACGGCGGCGACGGCGTGGGCGATATGACGGGCAGGCATGGCGGCAGGACTAGGCGGGTTTGCGCGGCATCGCAAACCTGCCCGCGTAAACAATCCTCACAAATCACGCTCTTTCAGCGAGAGGTGATCACAGGATCAGGCTGACCCGCCCGCCCGCATGGCGCTCCAGCCGCCCGGCCAGTTCAAGCTCGAGCAGCACGGTCTGCACCACGGCGGCGGGCATTTCGCCTTGGCGGATGATCTCGTCGATCATCGTCGGGCTTGGGCTGAGCAAACCGGACACACGCGCCCGATCGGCGTCGCTGGCGTCCTCGGCGATCGCTTCGTAGCGCGGCACGGGCTCGGCGAGGCGGAAGCCCGCGATCGGCGTCAGACTCTCGATCACGTCGGCGGCATTCTGGATCAAGGTCGCGCCTTCGCGGATCAACAGATTGCAGCCCTGCGCACGCGGATCGAGCGGTGAACCCGGCACCGCCATCACCTCCCGCCCCATTTCGGTCGCCAACCGCGCCGTGATCAGCGAGCCCGATTTCGGCGCCGCCTCCATCACCACCGTGCCCTCGGCCAGGCCGGCGATGATCCGGTTGCGATAGGGGAAGTGGCGGGCGCGGGGTTCGGTGCCGGGCGGCATCTCGGCAATAAGCAGGCCGCGCCCGGCGATCGCGCGTTGCAGCTTCTCGTTTTCGGGCGGGTAAAAGACATCGATGCCGCCCGCGATCACGCCGATCGTACCCGTCTCCAACGAACCGACATGCGCGGCGGTATCGATGCCGCGGGCAAGGCCCGAGACGATCACCCTCCCCTCCGCGCCGAGATCCGCCGCCAACTGGCGCGTAAAGCGGACCGCGGCAGCCGAGGCATTGCGCGCGCCGACCATCGCCACCATCGCTTTTCCCAGCAGCGCCACGTCGCCGGCCACGATCAACGCGGGCGGGGCATTCTCAATCTCGGCAAGGGCCGGCGGAAAGCCGGGCGTATCGAGAAACAGATAGCGCGCGCCAAGCGCGAACACGCGCTCCGCCTCGCATTCGATGCTGGCCGGCGTTGCGATCACCGGAGCCGCACCCCCACCCCTGCGCGCCAGGGCGGGCAAGGCGTCGAGCGCGGCCTGCGCCGAACCGAAACGCAGCAGCAATTGCCGATAGCTGATCGGGCCGATCGATCGCGTGCGGATCAGCCGCAGCTTGGCAATGTCCCCCGCATCGATCATCCGTTTCAGGTTGGCGGGGCGCTCGCCTTTTGTCCAATCCTCGGCTCGGTGCCTTCGAATAACCGGCCGAGATTGGCGCGATGCGTCCACAGCACGGTGAGCGCGAAGGCCAGGAAAACCAGCGTCAGCGCAGCCTGGAAGAAGAAGGCGGATACGATGGGTGTTGTGATCGCCGCTCCTACGCCGCCGACCGAGGAATATCGCGTCAGCAGCGAAAGCGCGAGCCACGTGACCGCAAACGCTAGCGCGCTCGGCCAGTGCAGCGCCGCCGCCACGCCCAGGAAGGTCGCGATGCCCTTGCCGCCATGAAAGCGCAGCCAGACGGGAAAGATATGGCCGTAAAAGGCGCCGACACCGCCCAGCGCGCCCAAGCCCGGCTGCAGCCATTCGCCGAAGAGAACGGCGACCGCGCCCTTGAGCACATCGAGAATCAGCGTCGCGGCCGCAAGCCCCTTACGGCCGGTGCGCAAGACGTTGGTGGCGCCGATATTGCCCGATCCGATGGTGCGTAGATCGCCTGCCCCTGTCGCCCGCGCCAGTAGCAGGCCGAAGGGGATCGATCCCAGAAAATACCCGGCCAGCAGGGCCAACGTGGGCAATAACCAAGCTTGCACGAACATACTCCCCGTGCATGCTTATGAGCCGGTTCCCTCATCGAAACAATTGATACAGGTGAAGCGCATGTCCGGCAGACGCAGCGAAGGGCGCGCCGGCAAGCCGACGCGCCCCAAATTTAGCGTGGAAGCAGCTTAGATCTTGTCGCCGAGCGCGCCCTTCACGGTGCCCTTGGCTTTCTGAAAATCGCCGACGGCTTCCTGTGCATCGCCTTCGGCCTGGATGTCGGGGCGATCCAGCGCATCGCCGATCACGCGCTTGGCCTTGCCGACGGCCTCGTTCGCATGGCCCTTCAGCTTATCGGTGAACTCACCCATGACGCACTCCTCATACCAAACCGCAAAAGGTGCGGAATTTCCGCAATCATAACGGCTGTGGCGCGCGCCCGGTTCCGCCGGCGCAGCGATCATGCGATGAGCGCCCGCGATGCGCGCGCTCCGATTCTCCATTGTTATGCTCGGCCTGCTGGCGGTGAGCTGCGCCACGCCCCCCAAGCCCGCGCCGGCACCCCCGCCCCCATCCGCGCCGCCGACACCCCCGCCCCTTCCCACCGATTGGCGCGACTTACCCGAGACCAAGGGAAGTTGGCGCTACGGGACCGAGCCCGGCGGGACGAGCGCGCGTTTCGATGCACCGGAAGGCGTCACCCAATTCACTTTGCGCTGCGATAAGGCGACGCATACCGTCGGATTGATCCGCACCGGGGCAGCGCCGGCCGCCGCGCTCACCGTCCGCACCTCTTACGGCGCGCGCACGCTGCCGCCCGCTCCGCTGGCGGCCGCCGATCCGCTGCTCGATCAGATCGCCTTCAGCCGCGGCCGCTTCACGATCGACGCGCCCGGCCTGCCCGAACTGGTGTTGCCCGCCTGGGCAGAGCCCGGCCGCGTGATCGAGGATTGCCGCAGCTGAGACCAGGCGCAGTATCTTGACGCGAAAAAAGTTAATCGCAAGTCTTGCATGCGCGCCGCCGGACGATAATCTCACCCCTGCTTATCAACTTAGCGAAAGGAGGTGACCGATGTCTCATGGTTCAGCTTGGGGGTCGGTTCAGTCCGTTCGGGAGACGCTTGCGTAAGCAAGCCGGGGGTCTCCCGGGCCGCCTATCCGGCCGCTGACCCATGTTGGAAGGGCCGTCGCAGCGATGCGGCGGCCCTTCTTCCGTTCCGGATTATTTCCGCTCCAGCAACTCGTCCCTGACGCGGATCGCCGCGACCGCGACGCGCACCTCGATCAGGAACATCACCAGCCCCGCGATCAGCAACAGCAGCGATAGCGCGAAGCAGAGCGCCAGTGTCCGCGCGAAGCCGAAGCCGGCCAGCCGGGCGAGGAACATCGCCGCCACCACCGTGCACAGCATCACCGCGCTCGCCGTCACCAGGAAGATGGCGTTGTTGACGATGCTCATGCGGCGATCGAGGATACGCAGCTCACGCACCTGCAGCGCGTGATCGGGATGGTCGCGGGGCGTGAACCTTTCCTCGATATGCCGCGCGCGATCAACGATCCGCGACAGCCGCCCGGCGAGCATATTGAGGATCGTGCCGATCGCGCTCAGCAGGAAGACCGGGCCCAACGAGAGCTGGATCAGCTTCGTCAGGCCCGCGAGGCTCGTGACGTGCAGGATATCGTCGACTTCGAGCGGAAACATCGTCAGCCCGCGGTGCGCGCCGGCGTGTTGACGCCCATCGAGCTCAGGTAACGCTTCACGTTGCGCGCCGCCTGGCGGATGCGATGCTCATTCTCGACCAGCGCGAGCCGCACATAGCCCTCGCCTTCTTCGCCGAAGCCAGCGCCCGGCGCGACGGCAACGCTGGCATGCTGGATGAGCTGCTTGGCAAACTCCATCGATCCCAGATGCCGCAGCGCGGGCGGGATCGGAGCCCAGCAGAACATCGATGCTTCGGGCGGCGGCAGATCCCAGCCGGCGCGGCCGAAGCTCTCCACCATCACATCGCGCCGCGCCTTATAGAGCTTGCGGTTCTGCTCGACGATATCCTGCGGGCCGTTGAGCGCGGCCACCGCCGCCGCCTGAATCGGGGTGAAGGCGCCATAATCGAGGTACGACTTCACCCGCGTCAGCGCCGCGATCAGCTGGCGGTTGCCCACCGCGAAGCCGATGCGCCAGCCCGCCATAGAATAGGTCTTCGACATCGAGGTGAACTCGATCGCCACATCCTTGGCGCCCGGCACCTGCAGGATCGACGGCGTCGGCGTATCGCCGAAGTAAATCTCCGCATAGGCGAGATCGCTCAGCACCCAGAGCTTATGCTCTTTCGCGAAGGCTACGACCTTGGTGTAGAAATCGAGGTCCGCGACATAGGCCGTTGGGTTGGACGGATAGCCGATCACCAGCACCGAAGGCTTCGGCACGGTATAATTGACCGCATGTTCCAGCCGCGTGAAGAAATCCGGCCCCGGCGCGGCCGGGATCGATCGGATCGCCGCGCCCGCGATGATGAAGCCGAAGGTGTGGATCGGATAGCTCGGGTTGGGCGCGAGCACGACATCGCCCGGCGCGGTGATCGCCTGGGCGAGATTTGCCAGCCCCTCCTTGGAGCCCAAGGTCACCACCACCTCTTTGGCGGGATCGAGCTCCACGCCGAAGCGACGCGCATAATAAGCGGCCTGCGCCTTCTTGAGGCCGGGGATGCCCGACGAGGCCGAATAGCCGTGCGCATCGGGCTTGCGCGCCACCTCGACCAGTTTCTCGATGACGTGCGGCGCGGGCGCGCCGTCCGGATTGCCCATGCCGAGATCGATGATGTCCTCGCCCGCCGCGCGCGCCGCTGCCTTCATCGCGTTCACTTCGGCGAACACGTAGGGCGGCAGGCGGCGGATGCGGTAGAAATCGTCGTTCATCATATCCTCGGTTGAAACGCCTCACGAAAACGGGCTGGAATGCTCGCTTCGGCAGGGCGAAGCCGCCTATAGGGCGTTCGGCCGACAAATGGCAGCGCGAAGCGTGGTGGAAGGGCATTTATGGCGGACGTGGACCAGATCGAGCTCAAAGGCCGCGCGCTGCTCGATGAGCTGGCGCACTGGACGGGCATCATCGGTCAGGCGCAGCAGCTGCTGATGGAATATGGCGCGACCGCCGCGCTGCAGGCCTTGGACGGCTTCAACGATACGCTGGGCAAGGCGCTGCCCAACTTCGCCGAGACCGCTGACGGCGGTCGCGCGGGCTGGGACGAAGCGATGGCTTTCCTCCAGAAGATGCTCCCCGGAAAGGCTAGCGCCTCCGAGTGGCAGCAGCCCCTGTTCGACCTGTTTAACCAGAGCTACGAGATTTTCGCCTCAACCCTTCTAGGCCGGATCGCCGAGGCCGAGATGCTCGATCCGCGCCAACGCGATCAACTGCGCTTCACCACCCAGACCGCACTCGATGCGATGAGCCCGCGCAATTTCGCGCTGACCAATCCCAAGGTGATCGATCGGATCATCGAGACCCGCGGCGCCAACCTCATCACCGGCATGGAGCGGATGCTCAAGGATGCCGCGGCAGGCCAGATCCGCCACGTCAGCCCCGATGCCTTCGAGATCGGCCGCAACATCGCCGCGACGCCGGGTAAGGTGGTCTACGAAAACCGCCTGTTCCAGCTGATCCACTACACGCCGACCACGCCCAAGGTGGACGCGATCCCGATCGTCATCTTCCCGCCCTGGATCAACCGCTTCTACATCCTCGATCTCGGCCCCAAGAAGAGCTTCGTGAAGTGGGCGCTGGATCAGGGGCTCAGCGTGTTCATGGTCTCCTGGAAATCGGCCGACGCGAGCATCGCCGATGTGGCGATGGACGATTATGTCATCGCCGGCGAATATGAGGCGATCACGGTGGTGCGCCAGTTGCTGGGTGTGCCCTCCGTCCATGTCGTCGGCTATTGCGTGGCGGGCACGGCGCTGGCGATGCTGCTCGCCTGGGCGGCGGCGACCGGTCACGCCGAAGACATCGCCAGCGCCACCTTCTTTACCGCGCAGGTCGATTTCGCCGATGCGGGCGAGCTCAGCCTGATGATCGACGATAGCCAGATGGCGATGATCGATGCGCTGGTGACCGATGGCGTGCTCGACGGCCGCTATATGGCGGCGAGCTTCAATCTGCTGCGCAGCCGCGATCTGATCTGGAACTATGTCGTCAACCATTACCTGCTGGCGGAGGATTATGCCGCCTTCGATCTGCTCCATTGGAACAGTGACGTCACCAACCTGCCGGCGGACTGGCACCGCAAATATCTGACCGATCTCTACCGCGACAATCTGCTCGTCCAGCCCGGCGGCACCAGCATCGGCGGCGTGCCGATCGATCTGACGAAAGTGAAAACCCCGGCCTTCATCCAGGCGGGGCGCGAGGATCATATCGCCCCGGCGCAGAGCGTCTGGAAGGTGACGCATCATTTCAAAGGACCGCTGACGTTCGTGCTGGCGGGATCGGGGCATATCGCCGGCGTAGTCAACCCGCCCGCGGCCAACCGCTACGGCTATTGGACCAATGATCAGAAGGCCGAGACGCTCGACGATTTCATCGCAGGCGCGACCGAGCATCAGGGCAGCTGGTGGCCCGCATGGCGCGCCTGGCTTAAGGCGCGGAGCGACGGTGAGGTCAAGGCGACGGGCGCTCGGATTCCCGGCCAAGGCCCCCTGCCCGCGATCGAAGATGCGCCCGGCCGATACGTCCGGACGCGCTGATCAGGTCGCGCTCAGGCGACCGCGAGCAGCGTCGTCCCCTGATATTTCTGCTGCTGCGGATCGAACTCCGAGAAAGGCTGAAAGGTCTTCGCGGCGAGCTCGTCGATCTGGAGCCCGGCCAGCTTGAACGTGCCGAGCTTGAGCTCGCCGGGCACCCGCCCCTCCCGCTCGACCGCGACCGCGTCCAGAAACAGATCGCCGTGGCGCGTGTAGAGGATATGCGGGGCAAGCTTCATTCGCGTCCGGTTGTAAATCACTTCCAGGCAGCGGCGGAGAGCAATGGCTTCAAGGATAGGTCTGCATTCCATCGCCGGAGAATGGACTGACTTAAAATCATGTTCAACTGAAATTGTGCACCGCAGCATCGCTCTGCCGCAATTTTTGTTTCAGCAAGCCGGGCATTCGGTCTCTAACCGGCGTTCCGCAACAACCCGATGAATGCCTGCGCGTCCGAACTCAGGCCGGACAGTGTCCCCTGGAGAGAGAGGCTGTCTCTGCGCAATTCGCTCAAGAGTTGCTCATTATTGTTGGCTGCGGCCCGGATGCTGCCACTCATATCGGACAGCGCCGACACCCTGGTGCGTATCGCTTCGATCCGCGCATCGATCATGCCGGTTGATCGCGCTTGATCGCTGGATGTCGCCGAAACGCGCTTGGCGATCGCATCCATCTGTTCAATGAGGGTGGAGAGTTCGGCCGTTTCCGCAACGACGCGGCAGACGCCTTCCTGAACTTCCCGCACCTGGCGACGCACATTCCCCGCCGAGCCGGTAGTGCGATGGGAAAGCGCTTTGATCTCGCCGGCAACCACGGCGAAACCGCGCCCTTCTTCGCCACAACGCGCCGCCTCGATCGTGGCATTGAGCGCCAACAGATTGGTCTGGCGGGCAATGCCCTCGATCACATCGACCACCCGCTCCACCTCCGCAGCGCGCTGCTCCGATGCGCTCACCTCGGTCTGCGCGCTCGTCGCGCGCGCCAGGATGGTGGTGGCGATGGTGCTAGTGCGTTCGGTCTCCTGATCGATCTCGCGGATCGCAGTTGTCAGCGCGCGCGTTGCGGTATCAGCCTGATACATTTCGCTGACGAACGCCTGCGCGACGTTTTCAAGGTCGGACGCGAGCGTATTGGCGACCATGATCGTCTGATCGAGATTGGCGGCGTGGTGCTCGAGCCGCTGCATCGTCCCCGAAGCCTCTCCGATCATGGCCCGGACGTTGATCTCAAACTCATGCGTCAGCGCTTCCAGCATGGTGCGCCGTTCGGTAACGTTACGAGCTTCGGCGCGCGCCATCGCCTCGGCATTGCGCTGCTCCTCTTCGGTCGCGGCGCGTTCCAGCATGATGTTTTCGATCGCCTGGGCGCGGAACGTGCGTAACGCCGCGACGATCTGACCGAGTTCGTCGCCACGCGCGAAGAGGCCGAGATCGATCTCGTAACGCCCGGCGGCGATCGAACCGGTAACCTCGGCGATCCGCTTGATCGAACGAATTGTCGCGCGCGCGATCGCGACGGCGGCGAAGAGACCGACCGCCGCCAGCGTGAACACCGACAAGGCCACGATGGCCACCAGAATGCGCGTGCGGCGCGCCGCGATCGCGGCATGTTGGCGGGTGCTTTCGACGCCCGCGGCGACCATCGCGTTGACATCGGCGATAACCCGATCGGCATTGGTGCGAAACGGTGCGAGCATCGCCGTGCTGGCCGAGAAATCGATGTCCAGCATCGAAGAGACCACCGTCACAGCCTCGGCGTAGCGGTCAATCTGCGCCAGTACGGCGGTCGCGCCTTTCTGCTCGGACGCGGGCAATGCCGGGCGGATCCGGGACAGGTCTTCCCGTACGCGGTGCAGGTTCGCCTGGATCGCAGCCTCGCGCTTGGCGGTGTCGGGATGACCACCGGAGGCCTTTTCGACGAGCAAGCGGTAAAGGTTGCCGTCCTCATGATCGAAGCGCGCCGCAATCGAGCCGAGCTCGGTTGCAATGTGCATATCCCGCTCGACGATCACGGTGGTGGCATGCTGGGCGTAGATCAGCGCGGACAGGCTGATCGCGGTCGCGATAACGAACAGCACAAGCATGAGGGCGGGCGCCGCGGCGAACTTCAGGAGCAGCGGACGATCCTGCAGCCTGAGCCGCCGCTCCAACATATCCGAAAGGCTGTTCAACAGCGTCATAGCACGAGCCGCACGCCGATCCTCAGCCGGCGGTCGGCGGCAATCGGCGATCCGTCGGCGCCGCTGGCATCGGTAAGATTGTCCCCCGCCACATAGCCGGTCAGCTGGTGCGTAAAGCGATACCCGAGCTTCGCATCGATCGCGACCGCTTGCGGCACCGCCACCATCAGCAGGGTGCCGGGAGCCCTGAATGCGAATTGTGAGGTTGCCGACGTATAATGTGCGACTGCGCTGGCGGACCAACGCCCCGCGCTATAATCCGCGCCGAGATTGGCGACATGCTCCGGCGTGGTGAGGCGTGGCAGCAACGGATAAATATAGGGAATGCGATCCGCAGGCAGATCTTCGGTGACATGCGTCCACGTGTAATTCGCGTGCCAGTTCAGCCGGGGCAACAGCTTGCCGTCGGCGGAAATCTCGACGCCCCGACTTTCGAACCAGCCGATATTCGCGAACCGGGTCACCGCAACCGGCGCGGGCGTAAAGACGAGCGCGATGTCGATCGGATTTCCCGGCGAGGAGATGGCATTATCGGTTCTGGTAAAGAACGCGCCGGCCTCAAGGCGGAGGCCGGACGCGAAATTATGCGTATAGCCTATCTCGCCGCTCCAAATCGTTGCCGGCCGGATATTTGGGTCGCCGGACAGATAGATCGGCAAGGGCACCCCTGCCACGGCAATTAAGACGCGCGACCCGAAATTGACCAGCGAGGGCGACTGAATGCCGCGGCCGCCATTCACCCGCAACTGGCCGTTCTCGCCGACGCGCGCAAGAAGGGCAGCGTTGAAGCTGACCGCATTGAACGCGCGGCGATAGGCCGCGATCGGATCGATCTGGGGCAGCTGGGGGGCGCCTCCCTGGCCAAGCCAGAGATGATCGAGCCGCGCGGCCAGCGTTACCGCGATTCTGTCGGTCGGATGCAAATCGATCATGCCATCCACGGCAGCCACCTGATAGCCGATGCGGTGCGAAAAGAGCCTGTCTGAGAAGAGTTGATTGTTGCGATATTCACCGCCCAAACGCAGCGTATTCGCCTCACTGAGCCGGATGAGCATGGCGCTTGTGGCAACGACGATGCGATTGCGCACATTGATCGTCGCGGATTGGCCGATGGGGTCCGTCGCGGATGTCGTGACGCCGTAATGCGCGTCGAGCAAATTGGAATAAGCGTGCGCGGTGATGCTCCCCCATCCCGTATCGTGATCGGCCTGCAGACCCGCGGTTGCGCTGTGAAACCGCTGTTCGGTGATGATCTGGCTCGGGAGAAACTCGAGCTGCTGGTTGTAAGACCAGCCCCCGTTCAGAGCGATACGGGTCGCGGGATCGAGCGTCGCCGTCAGCGTTGCCGCCGCCTGGTCCGCGATCGTGTCGCCGATGGATGCAGGCTGGTAGAAGCTCGACGGAATGGCCCGCTCGTTTTCCCTCTGGTGGCCGGCCGACAGCGATAGGCCGAGATTCGGCCGCAGCGGTAGCGCGAAGCTGCCACCAATCTTGCTATAGCCGTGCGTCCCACCCTCGGCCGAGACTGTCGCCTGATGAGCGGTGAGCGGATCGACCGTGATGATGTTGACGACACCGGCAGCGGCGTTGAATCCGAACAAGGCGCTCGCGGGACCACGCACCAGCTCGATCTGCTGGATTTCGTCGATCTGGATGCCGAGCAGGTTCCAGTCGGTCATGCCGTAATGATCGAGATAGACCTGGCGGCCATTGACCAGCACCAGCAAACGCGCGTTGTAGGTCTGTACGCCGCCGCGCACGGCAACGTCGCTTTGGCCTGCAGTCCAATGCGTGACCTGGACACCGGCATAGGCCGCCAACAGATCCGGGACGCTCCGCGCCGGGGACAGCTGGATCTGATCCCGGGTGATGATCGTGATCGAAGCGGCAGCATCAGATACACGCTGTGGCTTGCCGTTGACGCTGGTCGTCACCGGCTCCCCAAACGTGTCCTGGAGCGCAGCGTAGTTGACCGCTTGGGCGCGGAGAGGCAGCCCCGGCAGCGCGAGCGCGGTCGTCATCGCAAGAACTATGCGGGCGAGCGGGCGCATAACTTAAATTTCCTTGATGAGCATGAGGAAGGCCGATCCGAAATGGATCCCCGAAGCCGCAGCCGCGGCGCGGCTCACGATGATCTGGGTTCGTGGTGCCGCGCTGACCGCGACGACGCAGCGGCCCGCTTGAACGCAGGCGGTATCGCCGGTGATCGTCAATATGCCGTCGTGCGCGGCAGCCTCGGCCAGCGCTTGCTGCGCGTGAACGCCGCTGGTGACAAACGCGACCTTGACCCCGGCGAGGCCGCCCAAGGCATTAACCGATACGCGCCTTGCCTTGATCGTGGCGCGACCGACGGTCAGCCCTGCGCCGATTTCCGTTTCGATCGCCGCGGCTTCGGCCTCGGACGCGGCATTGCCGGGTTCGTAGACGATCGCGGCGACCACTAGGCCGATCGGCGGTGATTGCACAAAGCCGATCACGCGAGACGCTACGGGCACGTTCAAGCTGGTCGCTATCGAGGGAGTCGCTAACGCTAGCAGGGCGATCGAAAACGCCGGATATTTCAAGAAGAATGCACCGCTGCTTTTTGACATCCGCTGCGGCTAGGGTAAAAAACCTAGATTTTGGTTAATGCGCCCCAGTGTAATCGAAGCTGTGACGTAATCATCTTATAGGTATTTATACTATATTAGCGCTGATATTGATGTGATTATGCCTCTAAGGGCTATTTTTATCCTAAAATAGCAGAGCTGGCGGAGAGGGTGGGACACTATCCCTCGATGGCTTTTCATAGCATTTTCAACGTATTATGCCGAGCGCGATGTAGCAAGCGATCTTACTTGTGTAGCAATAAGGTAGAGCTATGAACAAGGTAGTTGGGCGAAAAAGTGCTCCTTCATCGGATGCCGAAGAGCACGCAATGAAGAGTTGTCGTTCTACCGTCGCCCCAACCGGCGATCGACCTGATCCTCACCATCCCATCGCTTAGCTTCGTACTCGTAATCCGCAGCAAGTTGATCCAGCGTGCGGGCGGAAAAAGGGAAGGCCAGTCGCATAGCGTCCGCGCCGACGCGGAACTGAGCCGCGAGCGCCCGCTCTTGGCCGCCACCAGGAGCGCGCGTCACTACGCCACGAGCATTGCGCTTACCGACGACGAAGCCCGTGGCGATGTGCTCGGCAGAAAAACGATCAAGTACTTGGCGCACCGCCTCGTGAGGCCAATGTCCATCGGTGCCGACTGGAGAGGCGGATAGCAATGTCCCGATCGTTTGATCCGTCATGGTTGAACGGGCGGCTGCCCGCCCAAGATTGCGAGCCGTATCAATCCAAGTCATAAGTGCATCAGCATCTATCGTACCGTCGTCGCAAGTTCCTGGTACACGCCGGCCATGATGGAGAATTTGCCAGGCTGTGTGAGAGGCCGCCTCCTGCCCCTCCTGTCGGTCTACCTCGCCGTCGTCGCGCTTGTAGATGAGCGAGACGAGGTGCACGAAATCGCCAGGGTTTTCCGCTATCACACGATCCAGATGCGGCGTGCCATGCTGATCGTGTTCCAACAGCGGAAAGAAGCCAAACTCTAGGCTGGCCATCTCGCTAAGCGACATGACTTCAGCCGTTTCTACGCAAGCGATTGCCTCACCAAGGTGCCAGCCATCCGGCGTGGCTACCGCAACGTCATCTCCTTGCGAAGCACGCATAGCTCTTAAAACGCGAGCAAGGAGGTGCGGATCGACTGCCTTAACTTCAAAACCAATCGCCTGGAAAGCGGCGAAAGGGCGACTTGCGCTGAGCAATTGATCGATCAGGAACGCGGTGTCGGACGCATCAAGCCCGTGAACGTACGCAACCATCCGAGCCCAGTAACCGCTGGCAATCTCCGGCGCAGCATCCCCAATAAGCTGCCAAGTCGCGCGTTCACTCGGCGCCGACACGACAATCCGTACATGGTCGCCTGCGCTTAGTGTCGCATCGGCAAGCACCTCGGTCAGAGCATCTCGTCTAGTCTCGGCATCACTATTGCTAAGAAGCCCGCGCAATGTATCGTCCACCTTAGCGCCGAGTTCGTCACGTCGTATTAGCTCACGCAGCCATGCAGCTACATTATCGCCTTCCAACTTGGCGAGGAGACTGCCTATCCAAGCGGCCGCGTTTCCACCGGATATCAACGCCACCACGCCGTTAATGCCTTGGGCCGAAAGCACTTCTTGCAGTGCCTTGCGACGGTCTTCCTCGACACGCTGAGAGTGCTGTTCCCAATCTTCATTTTCTTCGCGATCATAACGTGGCCAGTGATCCGCAAAGAGCCAGCGATGCCGCTCAACGACATCGACCGGCAACAAGCGCTCAGCCAAATCTTGAAATCGCGTATGATAGGTGGGTAGCTCGCTTTGCTCTGCCGATCGGAGGCGCCACAATCCTAAAGTTCGGCGAATGCTGTCGCGGAGGATCGCCCGATCCGCATCGCTTGCCGCATCGGCCCACTGTTCAGCTCTGCTAAGTAGTCTAGAGGCAGCTTCGTCCGGAATGTCGTCAATCCTAGAAAGAACCTCGGCAAGTTGCGTGGTCGAGTACCCTGGCCAATCCAAAAGCAAATCGACAATCGCCAGCACGAAAGTACGGACCTCATTGTGCGTAGGTTGGCCAGCGCCAATCGTTACCTCGCGCCATCGCGGCCGCATATTAGGCGTTGCGTGCCCCCCTCGGCCGGGCAACTGTCCCAAAAGTAGTCGCCAAGCCACCGGTGAACGCGTCTCGGCAAAGCCACGTACTACGGCAATCCGTTCTTCCACGCTGGCAGCGGTTTGTGGGAGCCAATAGCGTACGAGCGAACCTAGTGACGCCTCCGGCTTATTTACCCAGTTGTCATTGATAGGCACTTCGCTGAGCTTCGCTAAGATCGCGAATACACGTGAAAAACGTCGAGGCTCCCAAGCGAGCAATTCAAGCGCCCAGAGCAGCTCGGTACGATCACAGCCCCCCATCGATGACGTAACGGGTCGCAAAAGGTTGAATAGTGCTGGCTCATCTTGTCGCAGATCGGCTTCGACCGCATCAAGGAATGCGTTGGGCGACGCTTCCGCCAGCCAACGCAGATAATGTTGCGCAAGCCATTGCCGGGGAGATGCGCCCCGCAGCGCTGAGGTAACAAGTTGGTCGACGCGTGCGGCAATCGCCCCCAAGCGATCCCCCAGCAATCGATCGCCCTCGATCGCAAGCAGCACTAAGAACTCGCCGACGGCTTCTCTTAGCGCTCCGCTCACCTCGGCGCGGACACCGTAAATGCCAGCAGCCCAGCGTTTATCTTCAGGCAAATCTAGCCGAGGATCGTCGAGCGTGAGAACGAGCCCTGCGACGGCAACGAAGCGCGAGATGTCCTGCTCAGTAAGGGCATGATGCAGTGCAAAGAGCGCGTCCTTGCGCGACACCACCCCGCGAAAGCCCCCGGCCAACCAAACAGGCGCGTCTGGCAACGTGGCGAGTTCCGCCGCATCCCGCTCCACTTCTTCAATGGGCTTAGCCGCTAGTTCGGTGACGCATGCTTCATCCGCAGTGTCCCCTGCTCGCCACGCTCCAGCGAGGAGAATAGGAACAAGTTTGCGTTGGAGTGCGAGGTTCCGAGCCCAGTTCGGTGTCTTCAGCTCCGGCGCGATTGCAAGCCGTCGCCGTAGAATTGTGGGCGAGCGCCCAGCCTCTGTCGTTGTTCGGTCGCGGTCGCCCTCAGCCACTCCCATATCTGCAAGAGCGTCCTGAAAGACAGTCCAACTAGCCGGCCGTAATTCCACGTCTGGCTCGATTGGAACGGTTGCATGCGTCCGCGCGAAGACGACTAGATGTTGCGCAGAGGCAATGGCAGCCTCTTCCTCGGCTGCTGGATCGGCGATGACGATTAGGCCTGCCAGCTTCGTGGACAGCACACCAGCCAGCGCAAGAGCATCTTCAACGACGATCGATCGTTCGCGCTCAACTTCTTCTAGGGCTGTTGCGACGAAAGCGACCGCTTCACCAACTGAGTCCGCTGTTACAACATACGGACGATGCGGCGCCGTCGTGCGCCAGGCGCTAAAGGCATTGGCGGCGGCTGTGGTCGCTTCATCAAACAGTTTTGCCGACAATGATGGTCGGCATGCATTTGCCCAACTACTCCATGCGCCATCTAGAGTACGGAGACCAACGGCCGGCCGTCCAAGAAGCGCTGCAAACCACAGACATGTCGCTGGGCATTGCTCAAGCCACTGGGCCAAATCTTCAGCATCGTATGCTCTCACATCCGCCCAGGCGTTCCCTTGGCGTCGAGCATCCGCCCAGCGCCCTTTACCTGGCCAACGCCGAGCGGTGATAAAAACAAAGGTAATCGTCGCTCTATCGCCCGGCGACAATTTCACGCGACTGTCCCAATCACGGTTTGGCTTGCCCGGATTGTCGTCAGCAACGCTTAGCTCCCAGCCGACCGCGCCCGCAGGCAGCCACGCATTTGCATCGCTTGCTTCCGTCCAACCGTCCCAACCCGGTCGTTGCGCTTCGTCGTAACCGGGGAAATCACTGGCAGCCAGTGACCTAGATGTTTCGTGAACCAGGCGCCGCACTAAGACCGGCAGCAGCGAGCGAGCACGCTCAGATGCCGCCCAACTGGCGATATCGAGAGCACTTACGATCAGCGGAGAATTTGTCATGTCCGTAAATGTAGCGGGTGTGACGATCTAGCCAATGCCAGCTCGGTCGCAGAACATGAAGCACGAGAAGTTAGGACAGGTGATATGTCCCTTGCAGGTGACGCCTCGGCGCCACCTCCCAAATGGTTACTGAAGCAATATACTAAGCTACAGCTTCTTTTTTTTCGTACTTATCGGCCCCTTTTTGGCGTTCACCGCTGCTACTTTCGCAAGAAGCATCTGCTTAGTAGTGCCGTACCTATTCTCTAACACAAATTCGATCATGTCGAACGCATCCAATACGTCGTCCCGCTCCAGCCCGGCTACGTGGCTGCCGCTGTTCCCGAGCCATTTCGTGGCTAGAAGCACGTCTCCGTTTTCCGCGTCAGTTTTCTGAAAAAGCTCGATGCGCTTATGCAGCGTCAAGGCCTTTCCGTTCTTGGTGGTTGCCGCAACACCAATATCGTCCATCAGATGCTCAACGGCGACCCGAATTTGGTTAGCGGCCGCTTCTGCGCTCGTCCAAACTAAGGCCGAAGCATACTTGATACTATCAGCGACAAGTTCCGGCGTTTTTTCAGGAAGGCGGATCGGAACGGGCGCAGGGTGGATAGATTTTACCACATAAAGATTGAGGAGGGTCTGCGTTTGCGCCTCCCAATCCTCGATAAAGTCGCTCGGTGACGTTCCGCTCACTGCCGCTACCTCGCCGCAGCCAGGCATGGTGCATTGCAGAAATCCAGCAAAGCGGCAGAGTATCCAATCAGGCTCCCATGCCTCATGACTATGGGCTGCGGATGACGGCCCCGTTTCAACAAACTGCATCTTATCTTTAATTGGAGCGAGATGGCCTTTCCCGCAGGTCGGGCATGTCCAATGTGGAAGTTCGCCAAATTTTGTAGCCCACTGCTCACGATCAACAGCCATCAACATCAATTCCTGCGCTAGGGTAAATCCACAACATCAAGCGACCGCCATTACAGCTTCACTTGGCCGGGGCCGCTATTTCAAGGTGCAAGTTGCTCGCAACGATACTCGCATAACCCATGCGCAAAGCTGCAATCATCGGCTCGGGCGTCAGCAAGATAACTTCTGCCTTTATGCCCCGCCATGCAATCGGCTGTTCGTAGCCGCCGTGTTGCCAGGGCCAGAGATACCCGGAGGCAACGAGTATCGGCCGATGATCGATTTCGGGCGCAAATATGAAGGCGCCTTCCGGCGTGTCCGACAAACTAGCGATCCGTCTTCGCCGCTGCTCGCTGAGGCGCGATTGGTGACAAGCTCGGTCGATCTCTATCAGCGGAACCCGTTCGTGCTGTTTGATCCTATGCCCTGCCTTCCATGCAGCTATGAACGAGATCAATGCTTCCGGCCGACACTCGCCGCACGGCCTGTGCCCCGCCGCCAGCGCAACGGCTTCGTCGTGGAAGAATAGCGGATAATAGTGGCCCGGCGCATCCATTGGCGCCTTCCAGCCGTTGCCATCGAGGATACAACTTAGCCACCGGCGGCTACGCCATTGCCGACCCAAAGAGCCATCGGGGGCATGGAGATCGCCGCGATTACCCATGAGGGCGCCTTTATGGGATGTTGCCTCGATTGCTCCGAAAGGATTGACCCGATTTTGCCTTGGACGCTTCAAGGTTGAGAAGCACGGCGCATCAAACGGGAGACTTTCTGCCCGGTCCATAACCCTCCCCTAGCTGCTGAAATGCCGCGATCTCGAAGTTCGCCGGCTATAACTTCAAAACTACGCCCTTCATCACGAAGCGAACAAATCAACGGAGCGAGGTCGCGCGCACGCTCAGCCGCCTTCTGGGAACGCACCGCAGCGCTCGCCCGAGCGCCTCTAGCGGCGACAGTGGGTAGATTGCCCCTATCACCGCCTAGAACAACACCACGCGCCTTGGCAGCTTTCAGGGCTGCCTTGGTACGCTCTGAAATCATCCGCGCTTCATGCTCGGCGACAGCGGACAGAATATGAATAGTGAGCCGGTTCGCTTCAGGAAAATCGGCGGCAATGAAGTCAACGCCGCTCTCAAGAATATTGGAAACGAAGGCCACGCTGCGAGCGAGGCGATCGAGTTTGGCAATGATAAGCGTGGCACGATGAAGGCGGCAGAGGGCGAAAGCTTTCGCAAGTTCCGGCCGATCAGCGTTGCGTCCGCTTTCTACTTCGATCTTTTCAGCGATCAGCGTGTGGGATCGCTCAGCTAGGAAATTGTGAACAGCTTCCCGTTGAGCATCTAGGCCGAGACCGCTGCGCCCCTGCCGATCAGTCGACACCCGATAATATCCGATGAAGCCTTTTCTATCCAAACACTCCGCCATCCACGACTGGCAATTAGCCACAACCAACGATGTTGTTGTATATGGCAAAGTGTTTGGGCAGAATTACGTTTTTATTTCGAACTGAAAAGGGTCAACTTGGATTGATACAGCTCTTGCCACTGAGGATTTCCATGACCGGCGTGAGCATCGACAGGTTAAGATCGTAATCGAGGTAGCCGTTCACAAGTGTGCCAATCCGGATGCGAAGCCGTTTCGCTGATTTTACATCATCAAAATCCGTCCCGGCTAAAATCACTGCCCCGATATTCTTTAATCGCTCGGAAGCAAAAACCTCGGTTGCCTGCCCGTCGTCGTAGCGGACGGCATATGTAACAAGGCCGCCGTTGTGCGAAACATCGAAAGCCAAATTATGATTGGTTAGCTGAACCGTAGTGTCATCCTTGTAGAAGGCCGTACACTGAACCCGATCACTCATAGGATTGATTGATCGCCAAATCTCCCAGTCGCCGACCTTCGTAAGCTTGGTTGCTTCTTCAGCTGACACCGGCCTGGCAACAGCCAAGCTCAGAGTTGCAGCCAGCAGTGTGCTTTTTGATATCCTCAAATCCGCCCTCCAATCGCTCTAATAGTGTCCGCGCTGCACGACGCGCTCACACCACCCACATCATAGGGCCTATAGTCCCTGGTGACTATAGGCCCGATTGTTCATCCCGTGGTCGATGGAGGATTGGCAAAAACGGTTCGGTGCTAGGGTGCGGGCATTGCGCAAAGAGCGGGGCCTTACCCAGGAGCGCCTCGCCGTGGATGCCGAGATTGATCTAACCTATCTCGGCGGTATCGAGCGTGGTCGCCGAAACCCGACCCTCTCGGTTATTGTCCGGATAGCAGAGGCTCTACAGGTTTCACCATCAGCGATATTCGACTACGATCCAACGACAGACGCGGAAGTTTAATATGCGTTTCCAATCGACCGGGGGCTGCATTGAAGCTGACTAAGTCTCAGCGGGTGAAGGTGATCCAAGACATCGCAGGCCATTTGGACGGCGAGGACTGGACGACAATCGATCTCACTCTGAAGCAATTCGGACTTCCGATAAGCGATCAATGGTCAGGCAGCCAAAAATCCTACATCGTTCAAATGATCGCAGACGCTAAGGATGGTGACCTAATAGAGCTTGGTCAGCATTTTGGCATGCAGCTGGTCGGACAAGACGCCGCCGTCGTGCCTGTACACGAGACACCTTATTGGCGAGACGGGCAGATTAGGGTCTTTATTTCTCATTTGACTACCGAGCGGGAGCAAGCAGCCAATATCCAAACCGCATTTACTCATTATGGCATGAGCGGTTTCGTAGCTCACAACGACATTCATCCGACTGCCGAGTGGCAAATAGAAATTGAGACGGCCTTGGCGACTTGCGAGGTGCTGGTCGCGCTAATCTATCCTGATTTCGTTTCAAGCAAGTGGTGCGATCAAGAGATTGGTTACGCGCTCGGACGGAGCATTCCGGTATTCGCCGTCAGATGTGGGGCCGATCCTCATGGCTTCGTGAGCCGCTTCCAGGCTTTCAACGGAAACGGCAAAACTCCAGGCCAAATTGCAAAAGAGCTTTTCGAAGCGGCTGTCGAGCACAAAAAACTGCAGGCAAGGATGGCTGACGTAGTCATCGACCTATTCGTCAACAGCGGAAGCTTCGCCACTGCAAAAGAGAGAGCAGGTTACGTTGATCGATTAAAAGTTTGGGATGCGGGATACTCAGCACGGCTGGTCAAAGCCGTCAAAAACAACACTCAGATCAGCGGCTCATGGGGTGTGCCGGATCAAGTCAAAGCGATCCTCAAAAAGTGGAAATGAGGGGTGTGGACCGGCCTTGTAAGCCTATCGGTATTAGGCAGTGCTTTTGGCTGAGTAGGTCGTCAGCTGGCAATCCGAGGCGATAGATGGAGCGTTTCTCGGAAGAGTTCGCGGAATTGATCGTCTGCTGCCGGGAATGGTGCCAATAGAACCTTTGCAAGTCGCTCACGGTCGATATCACCGAGGCTAAGAATATCATCCGGAATACGACCTTCTAGACGCCCGAGGTTATGGTTATCCGGTTGTCGGATGACCTCGCCGCCGTTTTCCTCCTGTCCCAGATAGTAGCCGAGCGTCTGCAACCCTTCGCTTGCATGTTGAATTAACGAAGTGCCAAATCGGAGGGGTCCGCCAAGGCAGCCTGCTAACTCGCAGGTCAGCGCATCGCGTACATGGCCGCAAATCTCTGGCGTTGGGGCTACCACGATGATGTTGTCCGAATAAACGAACAGACGCGCATCGGGATGAACGCAGCGGGTCACCTTGAAAAGAATGTGCCGCAAGAGAGCGTTGGATGCCGGCGAGCCCTGCAAAAGGCCTCGCGGACCCTCACCTTCACTGATTGAAGTACTAGAGACAAATCTAGACATCGCCCCGTTGGGTCTTCGGGCATTTTCCTTCCGCTGCAAAGGAAGGTGCCGATAATCCAACGCGCATCGGATCACCTCCGTTGGTAAGAGGCAAAGCTGGTAAACTGCCCGAATGTCGATCGAGCAAAAGCAATCTCGGATGTCGGCCGCCCATATCCACTGTCGACCGCCTTCAATAGCCTGCGCGATATCTATCACTGCCCGGCCAGGACCAGCACGGCGAACATCGTAGAAGGGATGATTGACGGGCAATTGCGCATCTAATGCGTGCCGGATTACCGCATGCCGAAAATGCTGTTCATAGCCGAATTCGCAGATCGGTCGCCGCCCGCCGCGTCGCTTGCGCTTCAAATACCACTCGATCGGTTCGACGCAGGCTTCAAAGAGGCTGGTCTCTTCGATCATCTCGTTGACGACCTCCACTGTCGCGAAGGGCCATAGCTGGTAGGCAATGTGCGCCAGCGCATAGGGGTCGCGTAGGAAACCGGCAACGCGCCCTTGCTGTTTGCTGGTCGGCACGAATGCGCTCTCCGTTACCGCCTGAGCGATCCTCGATATTTGATGCCTGTAGGATCGCGCGGCCTGCCCCCTGCCGATCATCGCATCGCCTCACGCAGCGTTCCGAACGGCAATTCTCGCGTTCCCGTCGCCGCGTCATCGACGCCGAGTATTTCTCCCAAGAGCTGCAACGTCGGCTCGACACGCGATCGAGCACGATAGGCAGCCCGCTGCGGCGCGGTCAAAAGGTCCAACTGGAAAAGCTTTTGGATCGCACGCCCGCCGCGCAGGATGCTGGGCACGTCATCCTTGGCGACCGCGCGCGCGAGTGCATAAGCGAAAATCGCGTTGAGGTGACGCAGCTTGGTTTCGAGCATCAGCACGTCATCGTCCTCCTCAGGTTCGATCGGCTCCATCGCTGCGAGCAATTCCGGAGGGAGGCTCAACATGGGCACATCGTCACACCGAGTGGCAGCTGCTTGATCTGGATCGACCATCACCCCGCCGATCATGACGACGGCTCGACCAGGGCATCGCTGCTGATGTCGGTGCAGCGCGGACTTTGAGACCTCAAATGTTCGCGCGGTACTGATCAGCGATCCACCGACGGTCAACGCACCGTCGATCGCTGAGCGGTTGGCGTGCTTGCAAATTGAGCATCGGATGTGTGCCATCCCACCTATGTCTCACTTTCCCACATCATTTCCCGCCGTGTGCGGACGAGCGTCGATCGGCCGGCTCAGTCATATGCCCGATGCATGCAGACGCGGCTCAAGCCCGCGAAGCGCGTTTGGCGGAATGATCACATCATCCGGCAGCCTCGCCCCACCGGCGAAAAAGCGCCTGCCAGCCTCAGATCGATACAATCCCGCCTGCTCGGCAAGGTTTGCAATTATATCGTCCGACACCAGCGGCTCGATTTCGCCAATTGCGGCATCGATCGTTAGAGCGGAAACATATATCTCCCAGCCGTCGAAAAGCACCTCGGGTTGAAGGCGAAGCCTTTCTCGCGGACATACTCCAAGTGACGAGAGATGGTCCTGCGCCATCTCGACCCGTCGTGAGGGTGATAGATCAGCCAGCCGGAGACTGAGCCCAAGCATCAGCTCTTGGCAGTTTTTAGCCTCGGTCATTGGCCGAGCCCCATGAGCCGATATCCGGCTGGCCCTCCAAGACTGTCTTCGACCGCACGAAGGAAGCGGCGGCGAACCAACTCGTCGCGAGCCGAGAGTACCCGATCAAAGCTCATAGCTAAGGCTGAAGAAATGCGGTCGGTTCGTATGTCGAACAGATTGGCCTCACTCCGCCGCGCCTGGCGAAGCAGATGATCCAGTAAAAGAGCACCGTTCTTGGAAAGCCCCAGCCTCGCAATCCGAATATCATGATTGGCTGGCTTTACGTCGCCTTTGGCCGCTTGCTGCGATGGATTGCACCCCACGCTTACGGCCAAGACATTTTCAACCGCTGGTCGTGACACCAGAGTGGCTTTTCCTCCCGAATTCAAAATCCGACGATGGAGATCGCCGACCGCTTTGGCGTGTGCGATCTGCTGATCATCGATTGGCTTGCCGGAATGGCCACGCGGTCGCACTGCATCCACAAGACGCTTGTTTGTCATGACGACACTCCATTGGTCGTTACCTCTGTAAGGAAAGCGACCAACGCCTCCCGCATGAGGCTCGATCTGGACATACGGAAAGCATTAAGCCGGCCATTGCGCCTTACAAGGGCAGCATCCAGCGCAGACTTTAACTCGCGCGTCATACCGACAGTCACGTAACTGATAGGGTCAACCGACATATTCCCGCCTCCGGCAGATTATATGCCACCATGTTCTTGGTTAATCAACCACTGTATTTTGCAACTGGTTGCAAACTTCAATCGATAATCGACAAACACTTTGCCATAGGCACGTTCAGATTTGTTTGTCGCAATCTATTCGACGTCTACTGGGTACGCTATTCGTTGAAGGCATTCCAGAAGCAGTCTTGCGGTGTGCCCCTCACCATAACCATTCATGGCGCTATTTTCGCTGACCACCCAGCCGCCCAAGCGAGCAGAAATTTCGATTGAAGCACCGACCACGCGCAGCGCATCGCGGAAGTTGTGGCGGAGCGAATGAAAACTAACTTTGGGATCGGGCAGCACCCCGCGCACCAGACGTCCGATCCTTTTTTGCGCCGCATTGGTGGTCCCCGGAGTGACAGGTGCGTCTGCCAGAAGAAGCGCCTCCGGTTCGCGGCTACGCTTCAACTCACGGATACCGGCAGCAAGTAACCACGGGTGAACCGGAATAGTGCGACGTGACGCGACGGTCTTAAGGTCACGATATTGGTTTGGAGCTATACGGAAACACCAAACCCCATCGACAGCCACCAGATCATCGACACGCAAACCGGCGATTTCGGAAAGCCGCATCCCATTGAATAAGCCAATTCGAACCATCCAGTAGGTCCAGGTCCGCGCGACGTCTCCGTCGGACGACCCCATCCCGCCACCGGTGATCTCAGCCAGCGTGACTAATTCTGTCTTGGTCAGCGGACGTCTAGGCTTTTCGCGCGGAGCGGGCGGCCCTTTGACCCCCTTGGCAGGATTGCGCGACACCATCTCCTCGCGCTCTAGCCATTTGAACAGACTGCTTAGCAGTTCGACATAGAGAGAGACGCTCTTCGCTGACAGTGTCGGCAAGCCCAACCGCTCGTTGGCTACCGTCGCCTCCGCAATAGACATGCCCTTAAAGTGCTTACGGGCGTTTGCCGGCATCGCGATCAGCTTGTCACGGCAGGTGCGCACATCCTCGCGTCTCAGCGAGCCGATGAGTTTTTCGGGGCCTAGAATTTCCTCAATTGCCCGAAACCGGAATTCCCAAGCCGCCCGCGTTTTATAGGCGACGCCGGATCGTTCGGGGTCTGATTTATATGCTGTGATCGCGCCCGAAACAGTCAGCGGGGCGGACAACGGGTCTCCAGCACTCACACCTTCAAAGAGCGGATCAACTGTGGCAACCAACCGCCCAGATAAACGCTCGGATCGGCGTCCAAGATGCTCAATCTGCGCCTGCTGGAATGCCTCACAGACGCGGATGAAATCGGGCGACGCCGGCTTGTCTACCGAGGCAGGCTCGACGTTGCAGCCGGCCCACTTTGCAAATCGGAGTGCGATGGCCTGCAACGTCGGGTCTTCGAGAGATTGGGCGACGAGCCCGGTCATCTCATCCACGCTCTCCAACTCTGCAATGCGCGCACTCGGCGAAATCGGCAGCCTCTGGGCCTCGACCTCCATCTTATGAAGGAAGGCTCGGCTGAGTTCATACAGCTCTTCGTCGCTTAACGGTGCGGGCGGTAAAGATCGGAGCTTCGCTTCCGCCTCAGCAAACCGACGATCGACCGCCACACGCTCTAACCTGGCAAGCCTGCAAGCATCGGCGAAGCTCACGCCGCCGAAAGACTTCCACAGGAAATTCTTGCCAATTTGCAGACGAATTCGATCGGGGACGCGAACTCGTAGCTCCCAGCTTCCGCCGCGCTGGATCAACCCAGCCGGCCTAGCCACTTCGCCACCCTGTGCAGCAGCTTTGTGTAGCAACTCGCGTGATTTTCCCTTGGCCATAAGCCAATTTAGCGCTTTTCAGCCGCTTTTGGAACCATTGGCGGAGAGGGTGGGATTCGAACCCACGTTACGGTTGCCCGCAAACCGCATTTCGAGTGCGGCGCATTCGACCTCTCTGCCACCTCTCCGCAGAGGCTTGTCGCGCGGAGCAAAGCCCCGCCGGTCGCTGGAAGCGGCGCTCCTAGCGGAGCCGACCCCATCTGCCAAGGCCGGTTGCAACACCGCTTGCGGCTCGCCCGCGAGACCCTAAATATACTCCCATGAACCTGTCCGTCCGCAGCTCGCTGATTCCCTCCGCCGCCCAGCCGCCGCTCCCGCCGATCCGCCACGCGCGGTTCTCTATTGGCGATGTCGTAAAGCATCGGCTGTTCGGCTTCCGCGGCGTGATCTTCGATATCGATCCCGTCTTCGCCAACAGCGAGGAATGGTATCAGGCGATCCCCGAGGATGCGCGCCCGGCCAAGGATCAGCCTTTCTATCATCTCCTCGCCGAGAACGCCGAGGCAAGCTACGTCGCGTACGTCAGCCAGCAGAATCTCGAGAGCGACGAGAGCGACGAGCCGATCGATCACCCCGCGATCAGCGGCCTGTTCGAGCCTTTCTCAGGTGGCCGTTACGCTCTGCGGCGTGAACATCGCCACTGATCCCGCGTTTGGCTTGCCTTGAGGCAGGCAAGAACGTAGGAAGAACGGATGGCGCAGCTCGATACCCGTGAGAAGCTCGGCATTCTGGCCGACGCCGCGAAATATGATGCAAGCTGTGCCTCATCCGGCACCGCCAAGCGCAACTCCCGCGACGGCAAAGGGCTGGGATCGACCGAGGGCATGGGCATTTGCCATGCCTATGCGCCCGATGGCCGCTGCATCTCGCTGCTCAAGATATTGCTGACCAACAGCTGCATTTACGATTGCCACTATTGTATCAACCGCAAGAGTTCGAACGTTCGCCGCGCGCGGTTCACGGCGGAGGAGGTCGTCAAGCTGACGATCGCTTTCTACAAGCGCAATTATATCGAGGGGCTTTTCCTGTCCTCGGGCATCATTCGATCATCCGATTATACGATGGAGCAGATGGTCGAGGTCGCGCGCAGCCTGCGCGAGAACCATCATTTTCGCGGCTACATCCATCTCAAGACCATTCCCGACGCCGATCCCGAGCTGGTGCATCTCGCCGGGCTGTATGCGGATCGGCTGTCGATCAATGTCGAGCTGCCGACAGTGAGCGGGCTGGCGCAACTGGCGCCGGAGAAATCGGCCGAACAAATCGCCGGTGCGATGGGCGATCTCAAGTCGGCGATCGACGATCAACAGGACGCCCGGCGGCGCTATCGGTCGGCACCCAACTTCGCGCCGGCCGGCCAATCGACGCAGATGATCGTGGGGGCGGACGGGGCCAGCGACGGCGACATCATCGCCAGCGCGAGCGGCTTGTACGATCGCTATGCGCTGCGCCGGGTCTATTATTCGGCGTTCAGCCCAATCCCGGACGCCAGCGCCGTGCTGCCACTGCAGCGCCCGCCGCTGATGCGCGAGCATCGCCTGTATCAGTCCGATTGGATGATGCGCTTCTACGGTTATTCGCCGCGCGAAGTGGCGGCGGCCACCGACGATAGCGGTATGTTGCCGCTCGATATGGATCCCAAGCTTGCCTGGGCGCTCAAGCATCGCGAAAGCTTCCCCGTCGACGTCAATCGCGCCACCCGCGAGCAATTGCTGCGCGTGCCGGGGCTCGGCACCAAAGCGGTGGCATCGATCCTCACCAGCCGGCGTTGGCGGCGCTTGCGGCTGGATGACGTCGGCCGGCTGACCGTCTCGATCGCCAAGATCCGCCCCTTCCTGATCGCCGCCGATTGGACGCCGGCACGGATCGATAATGGCGCCGATTTGCGGCTGGCGATCACGCCGAAGCCGAAGCAGATGGAGCTTTTTGTGGCCTAGGGCATGGAAGATTGGCTCAAAAACGTCCTGTCACCTAAAGATTCCTCCAAATCAGACTATTCTTTCGGTCTCAAGCTTGAGCTTCGCGACCGTTTCATTTTAAGTGTCTTTGAACGGTAGCGGGGGCTTCCATATGCAGAAGAAATTCGGAGTGGCATGGCTTGTCGCGTGCTTTGGCTTGTCCGCTTGTCAGACGGTATCTCCGCCTAAGCTTTTGATCCGTCCGGATAAGGAGCCCGTCAAGGTACTCCGCAATGATCCAAACAAATCCGGCAATTTGACCGGCAGCTCGATTGCACGAACAACGGCGGCCTCTCCAAAAGACGTGGCCCAAAGATTTCTCGATGATTATACGAAGTCTTGGGATTTACCGAATGATGGCAGTCTCGCCTTACAGATGATGATTTCCGGCATGCGCGTGATGGATTTGCGTTGCGACATGTTTTTCGAATCGATCGGCACCGGATCTCAGCGTCTCGACTTTCTTCATCGTGAAGCGGAGACATTGACCGGAGCACTGATCGCCGCGCTGGGCGTAGCCAATGTGGGGAAGGACTGGGTTACCGGCGTCGGTATTGGGAGCAATCTCGCGCTGCGGTCACTCGATAATTTCAACGACGTCTTCTTCTTTTCTCCGGATGTTGCCGCCGTCCAGAAGCTCGTAAAAACCGCCGAAGATTCGGTCCGAACATTGGCACGGTCCGCCGGTCACTCGCCCGCTACTTATGATGATGCGATCGGCTACCTACGCGATTATCAAAATCTCTGCACGGCCCATCAGATCAAGGCGCTCGTCAATGCTTCCGTGGAGACGGCTTCGAAAAATGTCGGTGCGTCTTTCACCAGCTCCGGTACGCCAAGCGATCCGATCCGGATCGCGATTGACGCTCGGCTTCAGGTGCTGGCGAACCAACTGCATCTGGCGGCGCTGTCATTGGATCAGATCGCCCTTCTGAAATGGGCCAAGGAGACTGGAACGGACGCCAAGGACGCCGGTGAGCGCATGGCCATCTGCTCCGCGCTTCACGCCGATGTACATGCGCTTTTCTGCAAGGATGGTGTTGTCACTATCGGCGCGGACGCGAACGGCGATCTGGTCAAACAGGCTTTGCTCGATATCAGCCACATCGATAACAACGGTATCGTCGGCGATCAGCTCGATCAGTTGAAGATCGCTCTTCAGCCGTTCGTCGATGCGAACGATAAGCTCGCCGGGCAAATCCAGGGGTTGAAGTCCGGCCTGCAATCGGCGGGCGCGAACAAGGCTGCGTTGCAGGCACAGCTCGAGCAATTGCAGGCCGATCTGTCCAAGCAAAGTTCCGCGACGCAGGCCGCGGTAAAAGCCAATCTCGTTCCCGATGGCAGCGGAGCGGCGGGCGTAGTGGTGACGATCAAAAATCCAGGCTAATGCTCATAATCACGAAGTAGCTCTGGACGGGGCGGACAAGCCGACACATGTCGGTACAATGTCCGCCCCTATCCTCGCCATCACCGGCCTTACCAAGACCTATGAAAGCGGCCATCAGGCGCTCAAGGGGATCGATCTCGAAATCCGGCGCGGCGAGATTTTCGCGCTGCTCGGGCCGAATGGTGCGGGCAAGACGACGCTGATCGGCGCGGTGTGCGGGCTGGTGCGGCCGACCGGCGGCACGATCCGGGTCAATGGGCTGGATGCGGCGCGCGATTGGCGGAGCGCCCGCGCGCGCATCGGCCTCGTACCCCAGGAGCTTTCTACCGACATGTTCGAAACGGTGGCCAATACGGTCGCCTTTTCGCGCGGGCTGTTCGGCAAGCCGCGCGACGATGCCGCGGTCGAGCGGGTGCTCAGGGCGCTGTCCTTGTGGGAAAAGCGCGGGGCCAAGATCATGCAGCTGTCCGGCGGCATGAAGCGCCGCGTGCTGATCGCCAAGGCGCTGGCCCACGATCCCGAACTGCTGTTCCTCGACGAGCCTTCGGCGGGCGTCGATGTCGAACTCAGACGCGAAATGTGGGCGATGATACTGAAGTTACGCGATCAAGGCGTCACCATCATCCTCACCACCCATTATATCGAAGAAGCCGAGGAGATGGCCGATCGCATCGGCGTGATCGACAAGGGCAAGCTGATCCTGGTCGAACCGAAGGCCGATCTGCTCGGCCGGCTCGGCAAGACCGAGGCTACGATCACGCTCGCCAAGCCGATCGAGGCCATTCCGGCGCAATTCGCCGACTGGCCGCTCGCGATTTCGGACGACGGGCTGACACTCACATACACGATTACCGCCGCAGAGGCCGAACAGCGCGGGCTCGCGCCTTTGGTAAAGGCGCTCGATGCCGCCGGCATGGATTTCAAGGCGCTCGATACGCATCGCTCCAGCCTCGAGGACATCTTCGTCGATCTCGTGGAGGGGCGGGCATGAACCTCCATGCGATCCGCGCCATCTATGGTTTCGAAATGGCGCGCTTCCGGCGGACGATGTTCCAGAGCCTGTTCACGCCGGTGCTGACGACATCGCTCTATTTCGTCGTGTTCGGCGCGGCGATGGGCGGGCGGCTGCATGAGGTGCAGGGCGTGCCCTATGGCGCATTCATCATTCCCGGGCTGATGCTGCTGACGGTGCTTTCCGAAAGCATCGCCAACGCCAGCTTCGGCATCTATCTGCCGCGCTTCACGGGCACGATCTACGAACTGCTGTCGGCGCCGATCGGCACGATCGAGGCGCTGGCCGGCTATGTCGGCGCGGCGGCGAGCAAATCGCTGATCCTGGCGCTGGTGATCCTCGCCACCGCGCGCTGCTTTGTGCCCTATCATATCGTGCATCCGCTATGGGCGATCGTCTTCCTGCTGCTGATCACGGTCAGTTTCAGCCTGTTCGGCTTCATCCTCGGCTGCTTCGCCGACGGGTTTGAGAAATTGCAGATCGTGCCGCTGATGATCGTGACGCCGCTAACCTTCCTTGGCGGCACCTTCTATTCGGTCGATATGCTGCCGAAGCCCTGGAGCACGATCACTTTGTTCAACCCGATCGTCTATCTGGTGAACGGGCTGCGCTGGGCCTTCTACGGCATCGCCGACGTGAATATCGCGATCGCCGCCGGCATCATCTGTCTGTTCTTGGTCGGCTGCGCCGGTATCGTGACGTATATCTTCACCACCGGCTGGCGGCTGCGGACCTAAGCGATGCGCTGATAGACCAGCCGTATCCGCCGGTTGAGCGGCACCGCGGCGACAAGCGCGTAGCCGTGCTGGAGGCGCTGCTGCATCAGCGCCCAGGTTGCACGGTTGCTGCTCTTGGCGGGACGGTTGCTGGTGACGATCATCGCCGGATGCGTATCCATCACCCGCGCCACCTCCCGCACCGGGTCCGCCCCGATCGCAGCGGCTTCCTTGCGGTCGTTGAGGTGGCTCGGGAAGACATAGGGCGAGACGAAGCAGGCGTGCGTCATCTGATAGAGGATCGGCTCGCCATCGAAGACGAACAGGCAGCCATTGAGCCGGGGCCGGATAGCAGCGGCGATCGCGCGGACTTGGCTACCGTCACCGCGTTTATGCAGGCGGACGAGACTGAGATAGGCGCCCGCAGCGCACCCAATCAGCAGGATCGCCAGCGCCGGGCGCCATGTCCTGCCGCGCCACGCGATCATCCAATCGAACGCCGGGGCGGCGGCGATCGCGAGCGGCACGATCACCGGCAGGGTGTAGTGTGTGTAGAGCGCGCCGATCGAGAGCATCCCCGCCACTGCCGCGCCGAGCCAGACGAGCATGAAGCGGCGCATCCGGGCGGCCTCGCCTTCGAAACGGCCGCGCATCGCGATACCGGCAGCGATCACGAGCGGCGACGCCTCCAAAAGGATGATCCCCAGCCGCTTCGCCAGCAGTGCCACCGATCCGGCATCGCGATGGCCGATCGAGAGGAAGTTGGCATAGACGAAGGGCGCTGCCTCGCCCCGATCGGCATAGATGGCGAGCGCTGCGACCGTAGGCAGCACCGCCAATCCCGCCCAAAGCAACGCCAGCCCTGCAAGCTTGGGCAATCGAAGCTCGGCCCGCCAACCGCTCCACAGCAATAGCAGACCGAACCCCACGCCTTCGAACAGCACGGTATATTTGATCTGGATCGCCAGCCCGATCAGCGCCATCGCGCCGCTTCCGGCTAAAGCGATGCGCCGGGCACTATCGGCGCGGTAAGCGGCAAAGGTCAGCATCGCCGCGGCGGCGACGATCGGATCGTAGAAGATCGGCGATTGGCCGCCCTCGCCATCGAAGACGATGAACCAGATCAGCGCCGCAGCCCCGGCAAGCCGCGCGGCGGTTTCGCTGGCAAACAGCCGTGCCATACGCACGACGAACAAGGCGGCGGCAGCGGCGAATGCGCAGGCAATCAACTGATATTCCAGCACACCGCTGCCGCCGAACAATCGGATCGCGGCATAGATCAGGAACAGCCCGATCGGCTTGCGGTCCCAGATATCGACGAAGGGCACCGCGCCATGCAGCAGGCGATCGCCGACCAGCAGATAGAATTGCTCGTCCACCTGCACCACCGGATCGCCGAACCACCAGCAGCGCAACGCGAACGCCGCCGCCAGCATCAGCAATCCATCGATTGTGGACGCACTCAGCCGCGAGCGGCGCGGTGCCCAAAGGCCCGTGGCTTCAAAGATCAACGCCCGACTGGCCATGCACTATCCGCTCGAAGTGACCGACGGAGAGTGACGAGGGGCTGTTGCCCCGGCATTGCAATATGTGTCGGCGGGTGCGGCTTTCGTTACGCATTGGCGGCTGGTCTCATCCGCGCAACAGCCTATCTAAGCGTGATGCTCGTAGCTTCGCTCGCCACCCAGGACGATTTCGATGGTTGGCGGACACAGGCACGCGCGCTCGCCGCCGCGGAGGTGCCCGGCGCCGAGATCGAATGGCGCGTCGAGGGCCATGAAGGCGATATCTTCGCCGTGGCGGCCAGCACCCCCGCGCCCACCGAAGGCGCCGCCTTCCCCGTCCCCCGCGCCTTCGTGGCGCTGGCCGAGGATGTCGTGCTGCACAGCGATGCCGAGCGCTTTGCCTTGCTCTACGCCTTCCTAATTAGGCTCAAGCGGCGCGAGGCGAGCATGGAGGATCAGGCCGATCCCGCGCTCCGCCGGCTGGAGCATCTCGCCAAGGAGGTCCGCCGCGACATCCACAAGATGCGCGCCTTCCTGCGCTTCCGTGAAGTGGCCGAAGGCGAGGATGTGCGCTTCGTCGCCTGGTACGAGCCGGGGCACCATATCGTCCGCCGCAACGCCAGCTTCTTCCTCAACCGCTTCGCCAGCATGAAATGGACGATCCTGACGCCCGAGCTCTCGATCAACTGGGACGGCGCGACGCTTTCGGAAGCCCCCGGCGCGACCCGCGCCGACGCTCCTGAAGGCGATCCGCTCGAGGACACGTGGAAGACCTATTACGCCTCGATCTTCAATCCGGCCCGCGTCAAGATCGACGCGATGCTGAAGGAGATGCCCAAGAAATATTGGAAGAATATGCCCGAAACCGCGTTGGTGCCCGGATTGATCGCAGGCGCGCGGGCACGGGAGCTGGAGATGGTCGAGAAAAGCCGGCGCGAGGTGGGCGGCAACCGCCAAGCCGCCTGGGAGGCGCTGCGCGAAAAAGCCGCGCACTGCACCCGCTGCCACCTCTACAAACATGCTACGCAGACCGTGTTCGGCGAGGGACATGTCGATGCGCCGCTGATGTTCGTCGGTGAACAGCCCGGCGACCAGGAGGATCTGGCAGGGCACCCCTTCGTCGGGCCGGCGGGTCAGATGTTCAATCAGGCGCTAGCGGAGGCCGGGATCGATCGTGCCACCGCCTATGTCACCAATGCCGTCAAGCATTTCAAATTTGAACAGCGCGGCAAGCGCCGCATCCACTCTAAGCCCGATGGCGCCGAGATCGAGGCGTGCAAATGGTGGATCGGGCAGGAGCGCGACATCGTCCAGCCTAAGCTGACCGTGGCGCTGGGCGCAACAGCGGCGCGATCTTTGCTCGGCCGGGTGGTGACAATCAGCGGCGCGCGCGGCATCCAGCACAGGCTGGCGGACGGGGGCGAGGCGATGGTCACCGTTCACCCGAGCTTCTTGCTCCGCATCCCCGAACGCGACCGCGCGGATACGGAATATCGCCGCTTCGTAGGGGATCTGAAACGGGTGCGTGAGCGGCTGGCGGAGTTGGTGGGGTGAGGCCGGCAGACATGAAAGCCCTCTCCCGCTTTCGCGGGAGAGGGTTGGGTGAGGGTCTTCTTACGTCTTCGATCCGAACACAGAAGACCCTCACCTCCCACCGCTACGCGGCGGGCCCCTCCTCTCCCCCGAAAGCGGGAGAGGGTTGACCATGCTCCACGTCGTCCACCATCCCGATTACGTCTCGCCCGCCGCCACCGGTAGCCGCTTCCGTTTCGATAAATATGGGTTGGTGATGGAAGCGCTGGCGGAAAGCGGCCGGCCTTACGAGGTCCACACGCCCGAGCCGATGCCGCGCGCCTGGATGGAGGCAGTGCATGATCCCGCTTATGTCGAGGAGGTGCTGACCGCGACCGTGCCGCCCGAAAAGGCGCGGCGCATCGGCTTCCCGATCACGCCCCGCATCGCCCGGCGGTCTCTGCTATCGGTGGGAGGCACCTATCTCGCCGCGCGTTTGGCACTCGAGCACGGCGTCGCCGCCAATGCTGCCGGCGGCAGCCATCATGCGCTGGCGGATACCGGCGCGGGCTATTGCGTGTTCAACGATCTCGCCATCGCCGCCCACCGGCTGATCGCCGAGCGCCATGCACATCGTATCCTGATCCTCGATTGCGATGTTCACCAAGGCGACGGCACGGCCAGCCTCATGGCGGGCCGATCGGACATCTTCACACTCTCGCTTCACGCCGAGAAGAATTTCCCCGCGCGCAAGGCCCGCTCTTCGCGCGACGTACCCCTGCCCGATGCCGTCGGTGACGCGGCCTATCTGGCGATCCTCGCGGAAGAGCTGCGCGCCGCGATCGATAGCTTCACGCCCGATTGTATTCTCTACCAGGCCGGCGTCGATCCTCATGGGGAGGATCGCCTCGGACGTCTCGCGCTGACCGACCAAGGCCTGATCGCGCGCGACACCTACGTCGGCCGCCTCGCTGCCCAGCTTGGCCTACCGATCGCAAGTACCTTGGGCGGGGGCTATGGCGAGGATCGCATGGAGGTCGCACGCCGCCACGCCCGTGCGATGCTGACGCTCGGCGACGCCTATCGCGTGATCGATTTTTCCGATGGAAATGGCGATCAACCGTTGAAAGTTCGTTGCTGAACCAAGTCGATCTCCCTAAACAATCGTGATCAGGAGGAACGCTGGCCTTGGATCACCCTGCGAGACGAACCCGCCGCCAGAAGATTTTTCAGCCATTCATCCTTGTCGGCCCGCGTGGGGAACGCCGCGCTCACTTGCTCGACATTTCGGAGAATGGCGCGCTGATCCATTGTGATCCGAGTTGCGATAAGGGCGCGCTCGTTCAAATCAAACTCCCGGACCGATCGCTGGGCGCAAAGGTGGCATGGTCCGCATCGCCACACTTCGGCGTTATTTTCGCGCAACCGCTTTCGGCAAACGCGCTCAGCGCGCTTCTGCAAGCCAAGGCGCTATAAACCGGGTTTGCCGGGCTCCGATTCCTTCTTCCGTACCCGCTTGATCAGCGCATAGGCCCCCGCCGCAACACCCACCCCTAGCGCGGCGCTTCCCGCTATCGCCAGCCCGCTCTCCGCCGCTGCCTCGGCCAGCAGCACCATGAATTCGCCTACCGCGCCGGCTACGCCCAGCATCATTCCGGCCGTTCGAATTCGGAAACGATGCGGTCCCCACCGCGCAGCAGGGTGCCACCCGCGTGCGCGCTGCAGGCGGTTTCGGCCTCGGCCAGTGTCGGGAAGGTCGCGACCGTGCGCCAGTCCCACCAATAGCCCGCCTGCGCCAGATAGCAGTCGCGCGTGCCCCGGCCCGAGATCAGCGCCTCCCAGATCGATCGGCGCTGGTGGACGACGCGATACCGCTTGGCCATCACTCCGCCGCCAGCAATTGCTCGGCCCCGCCGAGATCGACCGAGACCAGGCGCGAGATGCCGCGCTCGATCATCGTCACGCCGAACAGGCGGTGCATCCGGCTCATCGTTACCGCATTATGGGTGACGACCAGATAACGGGTTTCGGTTTCGCGCGTCATGGCGAGCAACAGATCGCAGAAACGCTCGATGTTTGCATCATCCAACGGCGCATCCACCTCATCGAGCACGCAGATCGGCGCGGGATTGGTGAGGAACAGCGCGAAAATCAGCGCGACAGCGGTCAGCGCCTGCTCGCCGCCCGACAGCAAGGTGAGGCTGCCGAGCCGCTTGCCGGGCGGCTGCGCCATGATCTCCAGCCCCGCCTCCAGCGGGTCTTCGGAGTCGATCAGCGCGAGATGCGCTTCGCCACCGTTGAACAGCGTGGTAAACAGGCGACGGAAGTGACCGTCGACCGCCTCGAACGCCGCGATCAGCCGCTGGCGGCCCTCGCGGTTGAGGCTGCCGATCGATCCGCGCAACCGGTTGACCGCCTGGCCGAGCTCGTCGCGCTCGGCGGCATTGGTGGCGCGGCTCGCTTCAAGCTCGGCCAATTCGCTTTCGGCGACGAGATTGACCGGACCCAGCCGCTCGCGGTCCGCAACCGCGCGATCGTGCCGCGCGCTCTCGTCCTCGGCCGCGCGAAGATCGGCGGCGTCGAAGCCGATCGTGTCGGGCAGCGTGGCGGCGGGGCATTGGAAGCGATCGCCGGCCAGGCGGCTCAGCTCGCTGCGCCGTTGCTCCTGATGCTCGGCATTGGCGGCGAGCGTGGCGCGCGCTTCGCGGGCGAGGCTGAGCTGTTCCTGCGCGGCGGCGGTGAGCGTCTCGATCCGGCGAAGTTCGGCCTCGGCCGCCGCTTCCGCCTCTCGCGCGGCGCGGGCTGCCGTCTCGGCGGTGGCGAGCCGGGCGTCCGCAGCGACCATCGCCTCCGTCAACGCAGCGGGCTTCTGGGCGAGCGCGCCATGTTCCTTTTCGGCGGCATCGCGGCGCTTGCCCATCTCAGCGATCCGCCCGGCGGCATCGCCCGCCCGCGAGCGCCAGCCCTTGGCCTCCGCGCGCGCCGCCTGCTGGCGCTGCTGATCACGGCCCAACTGCGCATTGAACGTCGCCAGGCGCTCGCGCGCCGCGGCCTGCATCGCCCGGCCAGCCTCGGCCTGCGCCTGTAGCGCCGACAAGGCGGTCTCGCTCGCCGATCGATCCGGCAGCGCCGCCACCGCATCGGCGGCTTGCGCTTCGGCTGCCTTAGCTTCGTTCAATTCCTCGTCGGCGCGAACACGCTGTTGCGCGATCGCCGCCAGCTGCGCCGCATGCCGATCGAGCGCGCCCTGAGCGGCATCCTCGGCACGGGCAGCGGCGCGGGCAGCCTGCTCGGCCTCCACGCCGGCGCCGCGCGCGGCGTCGATCGCCTGCCGGGCGCTGCCTTCCTCGGTGCGCGCGCTTTCCAAGGCCTTGCTGCTTTCGTCCGCTGTAGAGCGCACGGCGGGAAGCTCGCGCTCCAACTCCGCAAGGCGATTGACCCGGACAAGCCGCTCTGCCGCCGCCGCGCCGACATCCCGCGCGACGAACCCATCCCAGCGCCGCAGCGCGCCCGCCTTGGTGACCAGCCGCTGGCCCGCCGCCAGCCGTTGGCCGCCATCATCCTCGACCACGGCAACCTGAGCGAGCCTGCGGGCAAGAGCGTCCGCGCCCGAAACATGGTCCGCCAGCCGCTCGACACCTTCCGGCAGCGCCGGATCAGCCGCGTCGATCGCGGCCCCCACCCAGCCGCGCGGCCCCTGGCCCAGCGGCGCATCGAGATCGTCGCCGAGCGCCGCCGCCAGCGCGCGCTCATAGCCCGGCGTCACCTTGAGCGTGGTCACCACGCCCTTGCCCGCATCGCGCTGCAGCCCGGCGGTGAGCGCCTTGATCTCGCTCTCGATCCGTGCGCGGGCTGCAGCGGCGATCGCCGCATCATTCTCCGCCGCCGCGCGCTGCTGCGCGGCCTGCTCGCGCGCCGCCTCGGCCGAGGCCAACGCCTCCGCCGACGCCGCGAGGTTGGCCGCCGCTGTCTTTCCAGCCTCCCGCGCCTGATCCAGCGCAGCCGCCAAAGGCGCCGCTGCCCCGGCGGCCTCGGCTTCGCGCGCGATCCGCGCCGACTCGCCTTCGGCGCGCTGCAGCCGCTGCCGGGACGCCGCCAAGGCCGCCTGAGCCACCCGCGCATCCGCCTGTTCGGAGGCAACCCGCGCCAGCGCCTGCGCCACCGCCACCTCGGCATCCCGCACCGTGCGCTCGGCCTCCGCCACCGCCGCCTCAAGGCCGCCGCGCGCACTCTCAGCCTTGGCGAGCTCACGCCCGAGCGCCTTGTCCTCCTCCTCCAGCGCACGGAGCGCCGCGGTGGCATCGATCGCCAGCCGGTCCTCGCGCTCCCGATCAAGCGCCAACATGTCGAGCTGGCCCGCGAGTTCACGCAGCCGCCGTTCCACCGAAATCTTCTCGCCGCGCAGCCCTTCCAGAGCCTGCCGCGCATCGCCCAGGGCATCGCGCGCGACATCGGCGGCGGCCCGCGCCTCCGCCATCGCCGTCACCGCCTGGCCGGCATGCGCCGCTGCGGCGCGCTGCTGCTCGGCGGCATTCTGCACTGCCTGCTCGGCCAGCCCGGCGCGCGCGCGGGCCTGCTCTGCGGCAGCCGCAGCCTCCCGCCAGCGCGCGAACAGGCTGCGCGCCTCGGCGATGCGGATTTCCTCGGAAAGCGCGCGGTAGCGTTCGGCGGCGCGGGCCTGGCGACGCAGCACATTGGCGCGCGCCTCCATCTCGCCGAGCATCTCGTCGAGCCGCTCGAGGTTGGTTTCGGTCTGGCGCAGCTTGATCTCGGCCTCGCGGCGGCGGACGTGGAGGCCGGCGATCCCCGCCGCTTCCTCCAGCATCTGGCGCCGCTCCGTCGGCTTGGCGGCGATCACCGCCGCGATCCGCCCCTGGCTGACCAGAGCAGGCGAATGCGCACCCGTCGCGGCATCGGCGAACAGCAGCGCCACATCGCGCTGGCGCACATCCCTGCCATTGAGCCGATAGGCCGATCCAGCGCCGCGCTCGATCCGGCGGACAACCTCCTGCTCGCCATCTGCGGTCTCGGCGAGCAACGACACCTCCGCGAAGTCGCGCGCGGGCCGCGTCGAGGTGCCCGCGAAGATGACATCCTCCATGCCGCCGCCGCGCAGCGATTTCGGACTGCCCTCGCCCATCACCCAGCGGATTGCTTCCAGCAGATTGGACTTGCCGCAGCCGTTGGGGCCGACGACCCCCGTCAGCCCCGGCTCGATCAGCAATTCAACGGGCTCTACAAAGCTCTTGAAGCCCGCGAGCCTGACCTTCTTGATCCGCATGAGCCCCCCGGCGCTTCTATCTGCGGTTCAGCGGAGCTGAACCGAGGCGGCACCAGCCCGCTCCCCCACCCGGCCTCCCAACGGCAGTATCATCTGGGAGGCCGGGTGGGGGAGCGGGCCGGTGCCGCACCTAGACATCAGCCGATCATCTGCGTCAGCTTGGCATCCAGCGCCGGCCACGTCGAGACGTCGCTCTGCAGCACGCCGTTGAGGAAGAAGCTCGGCGTCTGGTTGACGCCGTCCTTGGTCTGGGCACGATCCTGCGTCGCCGAAAGCTGATCCTGTGCCTTCTGATCGGCCAGGCACTTCTCCGCCTGCGCGCGCGGCAGCCCGCGCGCGGCGAACCAGGGGAACAGGCCCATCGTATCGAGCAATTTCTGGAACTGCTGCTGCGGCGGCAGCCCCTGCAGCGCCTGATTGTCCGCCGGCGTCATCGCGATCAGCGGCGCCATGAAGGCGTCCTGCCCCGCATAGATCTGCTTGGTCAAAGCGAAGAAGGGTTCGGCGCCGCGGCACATCATCAGCAAGGTGATCGGCGCATCCGGCCCATGGATCAGGAAGGAGCGGAATTCGTAGGAGACCTTGCCGGTCGAGACATATTTCTGCGGCAGCGCATCGCCGCCCTCATCCTCGAACTTCTTGCAATGCGGGCAGGTGAAGGAGGCATATTCGACGATCTTCACCGGCGCATCGGGATTGCCCATGCGCACGCCGCCTTCCGGCGTCACGCTCACGACATCGGTCCAGCTCTTGCCTGCGGGCGGCGGCACCGCGGCGGCGGTCACGTGATCGGTCGTCGCGCTCGGTGTATCCTGCTTCTTGCCGCAGGCCGCGAGCGCAAGGAAGGCGGTGGCGGCAAGCGCCAGCGAACGGGCTTTCATCTTCGTCATCCTTTGGGGTGGCCGCTCTTTGCCAGAGCGGCGGCGAGGGCTTTGTCGAGATCGGACCAGGCGCCGATCGGAGGAGTCATCGCGCCGTTGATCGCAAAAGCGGGCGTGCCCGGGAAGCCGGGCATATTCCAGATTTCCTGGCCACGCTGGCCGATCAGTTTCTGCTCCGCCGTGTTGGACAGGCAGGCGTCGGCCCGCGCCGGGGCGAGGCCATGCCTGGCGAAAAAGACATCGAGACCCGCGCCCTTGGCCGCCGCCTTGCCCGCTTCAGCCTCGCTGAGCTTGCTCAGATCGGGCGAAGTCGCCACCCAATCATTGGCCTTCTGCTCCCAATCCCCCTGCGCCGCATAAAGCGCCGGCTTGACCGCGAAGAAGGCACGTGGCCCGGCGCAGCGCGCGAGCGTAGTGGCGAGCATATCGAACCCATCGCGGATCGCGACCCGCACCTCATAGCTGACCAGGCCGGGCTTGATATATTTGGGCACCAGCGGCCCCGCGGTGCTTTCGAAAACGGCGCAGTGCGGGCAGGTGAAGGACAGATATTCGATCAGCTTCACCGGCGCATTGGGATTGCCCTGGAGGAAGGAACCCGAAGGCGTGCGGACCGCGACCTGCGACCAATCCTTGACCGGGGGCGCTGCGTTCGCGGGCGCCAGCGAGACGAGCGCCGCAAGCGCGGCGATACAGCGGAGGACAAGCTTCAATCGTTGCTCCTGCGGCGATCTCCGTCGCCAATTTTGGGGAGGCCTTCGCTCGCCCCGAGCGCGGCGGCGAGGTTGGAAAGGCAGGCGTGCAGTTCGGGGTCGGCGATTGTGCGCAGACTGTCGCCAAGCGCGGCGGGGATGGTCTTGAGCGACGGCGGCGCGCGCCGCGGTGCGGGCTTGGTCACCGCGGTCTGGCGGATCGCGATGCGCGCCACCGCGGGATAACCGAAGAACATGTTGACCCGCTCGACGATCGTGGGCGCGACATGCTGCATCATCGTCGCATGCGCGCCCTCGACCGTGAGATTGAGCACGCCGTCGCTGCGCTTGCCCCCGGGAAAGCGGATCGATTCGGGATGCGAGACGCCCGCGTAACGGGGCCCCACGATCTCGGCCCAGCGGCTCACCACCGCCGATTGCACGAAGCCGAACTTGCGGAAGGCGGTGCCCCCGATGGTCGGCAGCATCTCGGAGACCGAGCGCGTGCCCATGGCGCGCGGCGCATCGCCCGGCTTGGCCTTGGAGGGCGCTCGACTCTTCCGTTCCGTCACGGCTCCGCCCATGCCATAGGCGTGCCATGCTCGTCGATAGGGCCAACGTCGCGCCCAAGCTGCTCCACTGGTACGATCGCCACCATCGCACCCTGCCCTGGCGCGCCGCGCCGGGCGAGGCGGCGCCCGATCCCTATCGCGTCTGGCTGTCCGAGGTGATGCTCCAGCAGACGACCGTCGCGGCGGTGAAGAGCTATTTCGCGGCGTTCACGACGCGCTGGCCGACCGTCGAGGCGCTGGCGGCGGCCCCGGACGCGGAGGTGATGAGCGCCTGGGCGGGCCTCGGCTATTATGCCCGGGCGCGAAACCTGATCGCCTGCGCGCGCGCCGTAGTGGACGAGCATGGCGGCCGATTCCCGAGCGAGGAAGCAGAATTGCGTGCCCTCCCCGGCCTCGGCGCCTACACCGCCGCCGCGATCGCCGCGATCGCTTTCGGCCAACGCGCAGTGGTGGTCGATGCCAATGTCGAGCGCATCGTCGAGCGCCTGTTCGCCATCGCCGAGCCGCTGCCCAAAGGCCGCACCGCGATCTACGCCGCCACCGCCAGCATCACGCCCGACGATCACGCTGGCGATTTCGCGCAGGCGATGATGGATTTGGGCTCCTCGCTCTGCGCGCCCCGCAAACCCGCGTGCGCGCTCTGCCCTTTGTCGGAGGAGTGCGCCGCCTTCCGCGCGGGCGAGCCCGAGCGCTATCCCGTCAAGGCCGCCAAGACCGCCAAGCCCGTGCGGCGCGGATCGATCTTCTGGCTGGAGGCGGCCGACCGCGTACTGCTCTGCCGCCGCCCGCCCAAGGGGATGCTCGGCGGGATGCGCGCGCTGCCAACCGGGCCGTGGGGCACCGAGGATCCGGGCCTGACCGATGCCCCGATCGCAGCGGATTGGCGGTTCGTCGGCGCCGGGCGGCACGTTTTCACCCATTTCGCGCTCGATCATAAGGTCTATGCGGCACGGATGGAGTCGCAGGATATTGACGGCGAATGGTGGCCGATCGCGGCGATCGAGCAGGCGGGGCTACCCAGCCTGTTCGCGCGGGCGGCGGCGATCGGCCTGGCCGCGCGGGAAACGGCATGATCGCGCCCGGCTTCACCGGATCGCCGCTCGATCGCTCCGAACCGATCCGCATCGATCCCGCCGCGGAAATCGCACTGGCCGCCGCCCCCGGCGCGCTGTTGCTCGATCTCGAAGAGTATATGCCGCGCCTTGCCGATGGCGCGCTCGGCTGGTCGCCCCTGCCAGCGCTGGCGCCCGAAGAGCGGGTGCTGCTCGGCACCATCGACGGCATCGCGCGCTACGCCCGGATCGACCCCCACGCCAAAGGTGCGCGCCGCTCCCCGGAACTGTTCGCCCTGCTCACGCAATTGCCCGCAGGCGAAATGGCGACCTACGCCACTGCGCGCAGCCTGCTCGATTGGCACGCGCGCCATCGCTTCTGCGCCAATTGCGGCGCGGCGTCCCAGCCGATCCGCGCGGGCTGGGCACGCCGGTGCCCGTCCTGCGGCACCGAACATTTCCCGCGCACCGATCCCGTCGTCATCATGCTCGCAGAACATGGCACGGCGGCCGAGGCGCGCGTGCTCGTCGGCCGCCAGCCGATGTTCGATCCCGGCCGCTATTCGGCACTCGCGGGCTTCCTGGAGGTGGGCGAGTCGATCGAGGCGGCGGTTGCGCGCGAGCTGTTCGAGGAAGCCGGAGTGGTCGCGGGCGCGATCCGCTATGTCGCGAGCCAGCCCTGGCCCTTCCCCTCCCAGCTCATGATCGCCTGCATCGCCCAGGTCGCCGACGACACCGTCAAGATCGACCATCACGAGCTGGAGGATGCGATGTGGGTGACGCGCGGGGAGATCGCCGCCGCCTTCAATCGTGCCGAAGGCGCGCGCTTCAACCCGCCCGCGCCCCACGCCATTGCTTCGACCTTGCTCAGGGCCTGGGTGGACGGCGCTTAGTCCTGCAGTTCGTGCAATTGCCCGAAGAAGTTCGAGAGCAATCCGTCGATCGATTTGGCGCTGCTCTCGACCGTCGCCGCATCGTCCCGCAGCGTGCCCGCGAGGAGATCGACGCTGCCCGCGATCGCCGCGACATCGGCGACACGGCCGCTGATGATATCCAGATCGGCCGCCGCACCGTTGACATTGCGGCTGATCAAGCTGCCCTGCACCGCCTGCTCCGCGATTCCGGCAGCAAGCTTCTCGGTGCCCTCCGCTATCGCGGTGATGACCGCGGCGATCTCAGTGAGGCCCTGGTCGGCGTTGGTCGCGGCAAGCTGCATCTTGCCGATCTGGTCGGCGATATCGCCGGTCGCCTGCGCGGTCTGGCGGGCGAGCGCTTTCACCTCGCTCGCCACCACCGCGAACCCCTGCCCCGCCGGTCCGGCCCGCGCGGCCTCGATCGTGGCGTTGAGGGCGAGGAGATTGGTCCGCTTGGCGATGCCGCCGATCAGATCGATCACGGTGCCGATGCGCTGGGCATCGTTCTGGACTCGGCGCATATGCCGGGAAAGCGCGCTCGCCTGCGCGGCGGCATCGGCGCTCAGATCGGCCGATCGCCGCGTGCCCGCGCTGGCATCCCCCAGCACGGTCATGAACTGGTCGGTCGCTGCGGCGATATCGGTCGCACCATCCACCGCGCGCGACACCGCCAACCTGACGGCGACCAGATCGCGGTTGACCGCCGCCGAATGCCCGTTGAGGTCCGCCGCGGCGGATGACAGATTGCGCGCCGACAGGCGCAGCTCGGCCAGCGCCTCGGCGGCGCCGAGCTCCAGCCGATCCGCCGAAGCGCCGAGGCGCGTGCTGCGGCGGCGGCTCGTTTCGTCGGCGGCGCGCTTGCGCTGTTCCTCCTCGCGCTCCCGCAGTATTTCCGCTTTGAGCAGATCGGCGCGCTCGGCCTGCAGCGCCTCACGTTCCACCGCCGCCGCGCGAAAGACCTCGATCGCCCGCGCCATGCGGCCGATCTCGTCGCGGCGATCGGCATGCGGTGTGCGGCCCTCGGTGTCTCCGCCCGCCAGCCGCTCCATGGCGCGTTCGATATCCGCCAGCGGCCGGGCGATCGTCCGCCGCACGATGAACACTGTGGCCGAGGCGGCGAGCGCAAAGAGCGTCAGGCTCGCCAATCCCTCAATGATGAGTGTCTGCCGCTCAAGGTGCGCGGCATCGCTCAGCCGCGCGGCAACGATGCCCTCCTGATCGTCGATCAGCGCATCTGCGATGGCCGATGCCGCGCGCTCGGCCGGGCGCACTTGAAGGCGGAACATCGTCAGGGCAGCGGCCCGATCGCCGCGCTGCGCCAGAGCCGCCGCGGCCGCCAGCCGATCGAGCACGGCGCGCTGATCTGCGAAGAAAGGCGCGCGGCGGTCGCCGCCGTCGAACCGCGGATTACGGGCGAGAGCCATCAGCGTCGCGCGCATCTTGGCCGAACGCGACACGAATTTGGCGTGGATGATGCCGATTTCCTTGGCGTCCCGCTCCAGAGCCAGATTGAGCGTATCGCGCTGGAGCGAGCGGCTGAGCGAACGCGCCTCGATCAAATCGATGCGGATTTCCTGCGTCTGCTCGACGGCGCCGTGCGCGCGAAAGATGCGTTGGCGCGCGCCGAGGCCGACGAGCGCCAGCAGGCACACCATGCCCAGCATGACGACCACGGGGAGCAACATCCGCGCGACCATGCTGCGGGACCAGATCGAGAAAGGAGGCGTGACCATAAGCCGCCGCCTAGAGCGGCGATCTTAACGCTATGTGACAGATTCGCGCCAATTTTTCGCTTGACAAATGAGAACATATGTGGTACATCTTCCACATGCTCATCGCTTCGATTCTTTGCGTCGCGCTGCTTCTCGCATGGGTGAGCACGCTCCCCGCCGCAAGCCTCAACTTCCTCAACTTCGCGCGTTCAGCTGCGCGGCCGCTCCTGCGGGTAGGTGCCGAGCACGCGCACCCATTTGGTGTGGAATTCCAGCTCGGCAAACGCCTGCTTCAGGTCGTCATCGGCCAGCGATCCTTCGACATCGCAGTAAAAGCCGGTCGCCGCGAAGCTCGCGCCCTGCTGGTAGCTTTCGAGCTTGGTCATGTTGATGCCGTTGGTGGCGAAGCTGCCGAGCGCCTTGTAGAGCGCGGCGGGGACGTTCTTCACCTCGAAGGTGAAGCTCGTCATCGTCGGCCCGCCGCTTGCGATCGGCTGCGCCTCGCGCGCCAGGATCACGAAGCGCGTGGTATTGTCGTCCGAATCCTCGAGGCCTTCGCCCAATATCTGCAGGCCGTAGAGCTCGGCCGCCAGCCGCGGCGCGATTGCGCCCACCGCCGGATTGCCGAGTTCGGCCACCGCCGCCGCCGCGCCCGCGGTATCGCTGTCCACCACCGGCTTGATGCCGTGCGCGCGCAGCCAGTGGCGGCATTGGCCGAGCGCCTGGGGATGGCTCATCGCCTCGGCGATCTCCGCACCGCCCAGCCCCATCAGGCAGTAGCGGATCGGCATGAAATGTTCGCCGACGATGGTCAGCCCGCTTTCGGGCAGCAGGAAGTGGATATCGGCGACGCGGCCGTGCAGCGAATTTTCGATCGGGATCATCGCGCGGCCCGCGCGGCCGTCGTTCACCGCATCCAGTGCATCCTCGAAGCTGTAGCAGGGCAAGGGCGCAGCGCCGGGAAACACCGTGTTCGCGGCGATATGCGAATTGCACCCCGGCGCACCCTGAAAGGCGACCGCCTCGAATGGGCGTTCCGCGGCGGCGGCGGTGAGCGCAGCGACCATTTCGCGCGCGGGGGCGGGATAACTTTCCATGGGTGCGCGCCGCTTAGAAGCCGAACGGCCCTCGGGCAACCTTGCAGGCGGCAAATCGGCTGACTAAAGCGGCCCCGAATCTCCGAGATATCTTCGATTAAAGGGCGGGCATGAACGATCGGTCGAACACGATTGCGGGCTGGGTTTTGGCGGGCGGTATCGTCGCGCTGGCCACGACGATCATCACCGGCGAATATTTCAAGGCCGAGCGCCCCGAGAAGATGGGCTATGAGGTGACCGGCGTGGAAGCCGAGGCCGGCGCCACCGCCGTCGCCGAAAAGCCCTTTGCTTTCTACATGGCCTCTGGCGACGCCCAAAAGGGCGCGGACGTCTTCAAGAAGTGCACCGCCTGCCACAATGCCGATAAGGGCGGCGCCAATGCGCTCGGCCCGAATCTCTATGGCGTGGTCGGTGACGAAGTGGCCGCGGGCCGCGGCGGCTTCGCTTTCTCGGATGCGCTCAAGTCCAAGGGCGGCAAGTGGGACTTCGACAAGCTCAATGAGTGGCTGACCAATCCCAAGGGCTATGCGCCGGGCACCAAGATGACCTTCGCGGGCCTTTCCAAGCCCGAGGATCGCGCGAACGTCATCGCGTATCTGAATACTCAGGGCGATCATCCCCTGCCGCTGCCGACCAAGCCCGCCGAGGGCGCCGGCGCCGCCGCGCCGACATCGGGCGCCGAGCCGGCTCCGACCGGCGCCAACCAGGAAGGCGCGGTCAAGGCGGGCAACGTCCCCGTGCAGACCGAGGCCAATGCCAAGAAACAGCCCGAAGGCAATATCGCGGGCGATGCGGCACCGGCGACATCGGGCTCGGCGGCCGCCAAGAAGGATTGACCTGACTCCCCTCCCTGCAAGGAAGGGGTTGGGGGTGGGTTGCCACCCGCGCGACGATCGCGTCGGCGGGTTCGCCCTCTCCAAGGTTCATTTCAAAAGCGAAGCACTGGCCGCGTTAGGTTCGGTGCATAAACAGCCACGGCATCGCGTGTTGCGACCCACCCCCAACCCCGCCCTTGCAGGGAGGGGAGTCGGAAGGAGGGGGGTCGTGTCAGCTTACTTCTTCTCGCCGCGGCCCTTGCGCCACTGCTTCTCACTGTAGCGCTGATAATAATCCTGGACGTGCTGCCAGCCTTCCTCGGCGGTCTCGACGAAGCGGAACAGGTCCATGTCCTGCGGCGCGACGACGCCTTCGTCGACCAGCGCCTCGAAATTGACGACCTTGTCCCAGAACTCCCTGCCGTAGAGCAGGATCGGCAGCATCGCCATCTTGCCGGTCTGGATCAGGGTCAGCAGCTCGAAAAATTCATCGAATGTGCCGAAGCCGCCCGGAAACACCGCGACCGCGCGGGCACGGAGCAGGAAGTGCATCTTCCGCAGCGCGAAATAGTGGAAGTTGAAGCTCAGGTGCGGCGTCACATAATCGTTCGGCGCCTGCTCGAACGGCAGCACGATATTGAGCCCGATCGTCTCCGCGCCGACATCGCGTGCGCCGCGATTGGCGGCTTCCATGATCGAAGGGCCGCCGCCCGAGCAGACCACGAACTGCCGCTTGCCATCCTCCGATACCGGCGCGCCGCTGGCCAACTGCGCCAGCTCGCGCGCCACCTGATAATAATGTGATTTGGCCTTGAGCCGCTCGGCAATCTTCTTCTGCGTCTCGGTCGCCGCCGCCGCGACCATCGCATCGGCATTCTCGGGCGGTGGAATGCGCGCCGAACCATACATCACGAAGGTCGATCCGATCCCCGCTTCTTCCAGCAACAGCTCGGGCTTCAAAAGCTCCAGCTGGAAGCGCACCGGGCGAAGATCGTCGCGCAGCAGGAAGTCCCGATCATCATAGGCCAGGCGATAGGCCGGGTCCGCGGTCTGCGGCAGCAGCTTCGCCTGGTTGGCGGCGGCGGCATCATCCTTGGCCTTGGGGAACACCCGCTCGGGGATTTCTTGCTTCTTCATCTCAACGTCTCGGTTCGGGCAAAGCGGGCGCGCTTAGCGGCATAAATGCCCCTTGCCCATGTCAAAATGGAGATGGTCATGGTGGTAGGCGTTGTAATCGGGGCTGAGCACGGTGACGAAGCGGCGGCAGGCCGCATCGCGGACCTGGCGGAGGAAGGCGCGGCTGTCCGCATCCGGTCCGTTCCAATCCTTGGCGATGGTGATCCGGCGCCCATCGGCCAACACAAAACCGGCGATATCGACGGCATTGGCCTGGGCATGTTCGGACAATTTGTTGCCCGCTATGCCGTTGATCGGGCGGCAGGCGAAGCTGCCGAAACTCTCGATCTTCACGACATAGCCGCCCAGCCGATCGTGCGCGGCGGATTGGACCGCCTGCGTCACCCATTGGGTCAGCGCCAGCGCCGTGCCGCATTTCACCGCGCCGAGATTGGTGACCGGAATACCGATCGCCACCAGCTTGAGCGCATGGGTGGCCGAGCAGCCGTTATGATAATCCTTGTCGGGCAGAATTTGATATTTGGCGCCGAGCGCGCTCATGTCGAACTGGCATTTGCGGAAGGCGGCGGGGGTGTCCTCGGGCGGCGCGATCCCCAGCGCGGGACGGCGATGTGGCGATCCGCCGCAGGCGGCGAGCAGCAGCGCCAATGCCATCGCCACGATCCCGCGCACCTTCATGCGGCAATGGTGGACGGCCACGCAGCCCGCCGCAAGCGGGTTGACCGCGTTTCGGCGCATCCCTAGGGCCGTCGACGGGCCACGCGGTCCCAACGCCGCGCGCGCTCTCTGTGAGGAGAGACTGACATGACTGACACTGCCCCCGCGGCGGCGAATCGCGCCGACGCGATTCGTGAGGCTCCGGCGAAACCCGCCACCAAGCCCGCCCGCCCCTTCTTCTCATCCGGCCCCTGCGCCAAGCCGCCCGGCTGGCATGCCGATGGCCTCGCCACCGGATCCTTGGGCCGTTCGCACCGCTCCAAGCTCGGCAAGAGCCGGATCGTCCATGCGATGGACGTCACCCGCCGCATCCTCAAGCTCCCCGCCACGCACCGCCTCGGCATCGTCCCCGGATCGGACACCGGCGCGGTCGAGATGGCACTGTGGTCGATGCTGGGCGCGCGCCCGGCGACGATGATGGCTTGGGAGAGCTTCGGTGAGGGCTGGGTCACCGACGTCGTCAAGCAGCTCAAGATCGACGCCAAGGTCGTCAAATCCGGCTATGGCGAATTGCCCGATCTCGCCGCCACCGATTGGTCGACCGACTTGGTCTTTACCTGGAACGGCACCACTTCGGGCGTGCGCGTGCCGAATGGCGACTGGATCCCCGATGATCGCCAGGGCCTGTCGATCTGCGACGCCACCTCGGGCGTGTTCGCGGCCGATCTGCCGTGGGACAAGCTCGATGTCGTCACCTTCTCGTGGCAGAAAGTGCTGGGCGGCGAAGGCGCGCATGGCGTGCTGATCCTCGGGCCGCGCGCAGTTGAGCGGCTGGAAAGCTATGTGCCGGCCTGGCCGCTGCCCAAGATCTTCCGCATGACCAAAGGCGGCAAGCTGATCGAAGGCATCTTCAAGGGCGAGACGATCAACACCCCCTCGATGCTCGCAGTCGAGGACGTGATCTGGAGCCTGGAATGGGCGCTGGGTCAGGGCGGGCTCTATGGCCTGATCGATCGCGCCGACGCCAATGCCGCCGCGCTCGACGCCTGGGTGCAGGCGACCGACTGGATCGAGCATCTCGCGGTCGATCCGGCGACTCGTTCGAACACCAGCGTCTGCCTCAAGTTCGCGCCGTATGTCGTGGAGGGCCTCGACGAGGAAGCCCAGCTCGCGCTGGTCAAAAAGATCGCCGCGCTGCTCGAGGCCGAAGACGCCGCTTATGACGTCGCCGGTTATCGCGATGCCCCGCCGGGCCTGCGCATCTGGTGCGGCGCGACGGTCGACACCGCTGATATCGAGGCGCTCGGCCCCTGGCTCGACTGGGCCTTCCACACGGCCAGAGCTTAAGCCCTCTCCCCCTTGGGGAGAGGGTTGGGAGAGGGGGCGAGCGCATGCGAGCCCCTGTCCTCCCGTTTCCGACTCCCCCTCTCCCCGACCCTCTCCCCAAAGGGGAGAGGGAGATTAGGAACCGATATGCCCAAAGTCCTCATTTCCGATGCCATGGATCCCCGCGCCGCCCAGATCTTCCGCGAACGCGGGCTGGAGGTCGACGAGATTACCGGCAAGACCAAGGATGAGCTGATCGCCATCATCGGCGATTATGACGGCCTCGCCATCCGCTCCTCGACCAAGGTCACCAAGGAGGTGCTCGCCGCGGCGACCAACCTCAAGGTGGTCGGCCGCGCCGGCATCGGTGTCGATAACGTCGATATCCCCGCCGCGAGCGCGCAGGGCGTGGTGGTGATGAACACCCCGTTCGGCAATTCGATCACCACCGCGGAACATGCCATCGCTTTGATGTTCGCGCTCGCCCGCGATCTGCCCGAGGCGGACAAATCCACCCAGGCCGGCAAGTGGGAGAAGAACCGCTTCATGGGCGTCGAGGTGACGGGCAAGACGCTCGGCCTGATCGGCGCGGGCAATATCGGCTCGATCGTCGCCGATCGTGCGCTGGGCCTCAAGATGAAGGTCGTCGCCTACGATCCCTTCCTAACGCCCGAGCGCGCTGTGGAGATGGGCGTCGAGAAAGCGACGCTCGACGAGCTGCTTGCCAAGGCCGATTTCATCACGCTGCACACGCCGCTCACCGACAGCACGCGCAACATCCTTTCCGCCGAGAATCTCGCCAAGACCAAGAAGGGCGTGCGGATCATCAATTGCGCGCGCGGTGGGCTGATCGACGAGGCAGCGCTCAAGGCGGCACTCGACAGCGGCCATGTCGCGGGCGCGGCGCTCGATGTGTTCGTGACAGAACCGGCCAAGGAATCGCCCCTGTTCGGCACACCGGGCTTCATCTCGACCCCGCACCTCGGCGCATCGACCAACGAGGCGCAGGTCAATGTCGCGATCCAGGTCGCCGAGCAGATGGCCGATTATCTGATGACCGGCGGCGTCACCAACGGCCTCAACGTGCCTTCGCTCTCCGCCGAGGATGCGCCCAAGGTGAAGCCCTATCTGGCGCTTGCCGAAAAGCTCGGCAGCCTCGTCGGCCAGCTGGCGCACGACAATCTCACCAAGATCGCGGTCGAGCTCGAAGGCGCCGCCGCGGAGCTCAACAGCAAGCCGATCACCGGCGCGGTGCTGGCCGGGCTGATGCGCGTCTATTCGGACACGGTGAACATGGTCAACGCTCCGTTCCTAGCCAAGGAGCGCGGCCTCGAAGTGCGCGAGGTCCGCAACGACCGCGAGGGCGATTACCACACGCTGATCCGCGTCTCGGTGCAGACCGCGCAGGGTGAACGTTCGGTAGCGGGCACTTTGTTCGCCAACAAGGAGCCCCGACTGGTCGAAATCTTCGGCATCAAGGTGGAGGCCGATCTCGATGGCCAGATGCTGTATGTCGTCAACGAAGACGCGCCGGGCTTCATCGGCCGCCTCGGCACCACGCTGGGCGAGGCGGGCGTCAACATCGGCACCTTCCACCTCGGCCGCCGCGCGGCGGGCGGCGAGGCAGTGCTGCTGCTCTCGGTCGATCAATCGGTGAAACCGACGCTCGACAAGGTTCAGGCGCTGCCTGGCGTGAAGACGGTGAAGGCGCTGAGCTTCTAAGCCGGCGTAACAGGCTCCCTCTCCCCTTTGGGGAGAGGGTTGGGGAGAGGGGCAGTGCCAAAGATAGACGAAGCACTAAAGGCACGCTCCCGCACGCTCCGCACCAACCAAACGCCCATAGAAGGGCACCTCTGGGCCGCCCTCCGCGCTCATCGCTTCAACGGCATGAAATTCGCCCGCCAAGTCGTTGTCGAGCCTTACATTCTCGACTTCGCCGCACGCTCCGCCAAGCTCGAGATCGAGATCGACGGGGATACACATGGCGCACGAACCGAGTATGACGCGCGCCGAACAAGCTTTCTCGAACAACAGGGCTATCGTGTGATCCGGTTCACCAATTCAGAGGTGATGGGGAATTTGGAGGGGGCGCTGACCGCTATCGGCGTGGCGCTCGCCGATCGGACTCCCCCTCTCCCCACCCCCTCTCCCCGATGGGGAGAGGGGCTTAGATGACCATCACTCCCGGCCTCCTCCCCGAAGGGTTGCGCGATCGGCTGCCGCCGCAGGCGGAGGCCGCGTCCCGGCTGATGCACCGCGTGATCGTGGCGATCGGGCGGCATGGATATGCGCGCGTGTCGCCGCCGCTGGCCGAGTTCGAGGAGGAATTGCTCGGGCGGCTCAAATCGTCACGCGCGCAGGATCTGTTGCGGGTGGTTGATCCGGTCTCGCAGCGGACGCTGGCGCTGCGCCCCGATCTTACCGCGCAGGTCGGGCGGATCGCGGCGACGCGGATGGCACACGCCCCCCGTCCGCTCCGTCTTGCTTACGGCGGGCAGGTGGTGAAGCTGCGCGCGACCCAGCTCCGTCCCGAGCGCGAGCTGGCACAGGCAGGCGCGGAACTGATCGGCAGCGATACGGTGGCGGCGGTGACCGAGGTGCTGCGCGTCGCGTTGGACGCGCTCAAGGCCGCAGGCGTGACCGACATCACGATTGATCTCACCCTGCCCGATCTGATCGAGACGTTGAGCGCCGGACCCCTGCCGCTATCGCCCAGCAAGACGCGGGAAGTGCGGGCATTGCTGGATGCCAAGGACGCGGGCGGCCTCGCGGCGGCGGGTGCGAGTGATTATCTTCCCCTGCTCGAAGCCTGCGGGCCGATCGAGACTGCTTTGCCGAAACTCCGCGCGCTGCCCGCCATGGCAGCGCTGGAAAGCCGTATCGCGGGTGTCGAGGCGATCGCCAGGGCCATCGGCGGCACGGTGACGCTGACGCTCGATCCCACCGAGCGGCACGGCTTCGAATATCAGACCTGGATCGGTTTCTCGCTGTTCGGCCACGGGCTGGCGGGCGAGATCGGGCGCGGCGGCGCTTACACTTTGATCCACAATGATGAGGCGGAGGAACCCGCGGTGGGTTTCTCGCTGTTCCTCGATCCGCTGGTGGATATCGGTTTGGGTGTCGAGGAAGCGCGGCGCGTTTTCCTACCGGTCGGGCATGATCCCGAAGCGGCAGCGGCGCTGCGGCGCGAGGGCTGGACGACGGTGGCGGCGCTGGAGGCCGATGAGGCCCCTAATAGCTGCACCCACGTGCTTGAGGGCGGGGAGCCGCTGCCCCTGCCCTGACCGTCATGCCGGGCTTGTCCCGGCATCCACCCATCCTCAAGCTCCGGAGTTTGTGGTGGGGTGGACCCCGGAACACGTCCGGGGTGACGAAAACATCAGCGATGCCGGATATTGGCCGGACGCCCGCGCCGTCCGGTCGGGCGCCGATCCTTGCGCGGGCCGCCGCGCGATGGCCGCATCGGCGCGCGTTCCGCGCCATCGGGCAACGCGAAGCGCAACGCGCCGCCGATCGGGTCGGCTTCGACCAGCCGCAACGGTAGACGCTGGCCCGGGAAGAAACGCTCACCGCTCTGCTCGCCGATCAGGGATTGCGAGGCTTCGTCGTAGCGGAAATATTCGTCGCCCAATGTCGAGGCGGGAACGAGGCCGTCGCCGCCCAGCCCTTCCACTGTCGCGAAGAAGCCGAACGCGCGGACGCCGGTGATCCGCGTCTCCAACACCTCGCCGACCTTTTCGGACAGGAACGCCGCAACATAGCGATCGATCGTCTCGCGCTCCGCCGCCATCGCGCGCCGCTCGGCGGCCGAGATCAACTCACCGACCATCGAGAGATCGGCGGCATCGGCGGGCGCGAGCCGCGTCTGCTGGACCGCGGGGGCAAGATCATAAGCACCAACCAGCGCGCGATGCACCAAAAGGTCCGAATAGCGGCGGATCGGCGAGGTGAAGTGGGCGTAGCTGCCGAGCGACAGGCCGAAGTGGCCGTGGTTGGCCGGCGCGTAATAGGCCTGAGTCTGGGTTCGCAGCACCTGCTCCATGATCTGCGGGCGCGAGTCATGGTCGTCTAGCTTCGCGAGGATGCGGTTGAAGGTCGCGGGCTTCACGACCTGGCCCAGCGCGAAGGCGATATCGAAGGTGGCGAGATACTCCTTGAGCGCGACGAGCTTCTCGCGGCTCGGCGGCTCGTGGACGCGGTACATCACCTGCGCCTTCTTCGCCTCCAGCGCCTTCGCGGCGGCGACGTTGGCGGCGATCATATAATCCTCGATCAGCCGCATCGAATCGAGCCGTTCGCGCGGGGCGACCGAGAGGATACGGCCTTTCTCATCGAGCACCACGCGCCGTTCGGGCAGATCGAGATCGAGCGGCTCGCGCGCGGCGCGGGCCTTGGCGAGCACGGCCCAGCAGGCCCAAAGGGGTTTGAGTGCGGTTTCCAGCAGATCGGGGGCCACGTCCCTCGACTTCGCTCGGGACGAACGGCTCTCTCCTCCGTTCGTGTCGAGCGAAGTCGAGACACGCTCGCCGTCAACAAGCGCCTGTGCATCCTCATAAGCGATATTCGCCGCGACGCGGATGACGGCGCGGGTGAATTTCCACGCCTTGAGCGCGCCGTTCTTCGCGATCGTCAGATGGCAGGCAAGCGCGGCGCGGTCCTTGCTCTCTTTCAAGGAGCAGATATCCGCCGAAAGCGTCTCGGGCAGCATCGGCACGACGCGATCGGGGAAATAGACGCTGTTGCCGCGCTTCCTCGCCTGCTTGTCCAGCGCGCTGTCGGGGCGGACGTAATAAGCGACATCGGCAATCGCGACGATCGCCTTGAAGCCGCCGGCATTGCCCGGATCCTCATCCGCCGCCGCCCACACCGCATCGTCATGGTCACGCGCATCGACGGGATCGATCGCGACGATCGGCAGGTGGCGGAGATCCTCACGGCCTTCGCCCAGCGGCTCCTTCGCCATCCTTTCGGCCTCGGCGATCACCTCTTCGGGGAAGCGATCGGGAATGTTGTGCTTATGGATTGCGATCAGGCTGAAGCTCTTGGCCTCGAACGGCTTGCCAAGCTTCTCGGTGACGCGCGCAGTAATCCGCGGCGGCCGCCCGGTCTTCTCCGCCATGACGAGATCGCCCGGCCCCGCATCGCCCGCATCGGAGACCAGCAGCTCGCGCCGTTCGTTCTTCTCGACGGGCTTGAGCCACAGCCGATCGCCCTCAAGCCGCAAAACGCCGAGCACCAGTTCCTCGCCGCGCGCCAGCCGCTTCATCGGATGCGCGACCCAGCCGTTCCCGGCCTCCTCGGTCCGCGCCAGCATGCGATCGCCGATGCCGAATGCCGTGCCCCTGCGCCCACGATCGATCACGCGGAGCTTGGGCGGCGCAGCATCGCCGTGCCAGCTTTCGGGCACCGCGATCACCGTCGCGCCCTCGATCTCGACCACGCGCAGCACCGTCACCTTGGGAATGCCGCCCATCTTGTGGAAGGCGCGGCCGGGGGCGCTATCGATCAGCCCTTCATCGGCCATGTCCTTGAGCAGCGCCTTGAGCGTGATCTTCTCCTGCCCATGCAGCCCGAAAGCGCGTGCGATCTCGCGCTTGCCGGCGGGTGTGGCGCTCGATGCGATGAAATCGAGGATTTGCTGGCGCGAAGGGAGGCCGTGCGGGCGTTGCGCCATACCTTAGGAAAGGCCCGGGAAATCAGGGCGTCGGCGCAGGCCTTCTAATTGCTCATTATCCACCTCGCCGAGATGCCCGGAGACGAGCAGATACTCCGGCCGGTCGCCTATTTCCTCCCGGGTGGCGATCAGCACCAGTTCGGCGAGCGTGCCGCGATGCTCGGTGCCGTCGCCGGTGAGAATGCAGGGTTCGTCCCAATCGGGGGTAGGGATCATGATCTCTCCTTGGTGCTGCACCATCCTATGCGCGGAAACGTACGCTGCCGGAAGGGGTCGCTTCGATCCTCCCCTGCAAGGGGAGGTGGCATCGCGCAGCGATGACGGAGGGGTGTCACCCTTTTGGATAGCGGGATACCCCTCCACCATCCTTCGGATGGTCCCCCTCCGCTTGCAGGGGAGGATTTTAGTGCAGTTCCGATGCGCAGAAACTTCCGTTAGAGACTTTGGGGGATGGATTTGACGACCCCGCCCGAAGCCGACGCGCCGCGCGACGCCCGCCCCGAAGAGGGGCCGGCGGTCGAAAGCGCCGCGGACGCGCGCCGCCATTTCGCGCGCGAGATGGCGGACGGTTTCCTTGCGCCCTTCGGCGGATCGGCGCGCGCGATGCAGGTGGCGAGCCAGAGCGCGCACTGGATGGCGCCGGCGGTGGTTCGCCTGCGCCGCACCGTTCGCACCAGCGAAGCCGCGCTGATCCTGGTCGCGCTGATGATCGGCATCGCGGCAGGCATCGGCACTTTGCTCCAGAGCGGCATCGCGCATGGCCTGCAGGTATGGATTTACAATATCGATAGTGATGCGCGGCTGAGCGCGCAGGATCATGTCGCGCCGTTGCGCTTGCTTGCTTTGCCGATCGGCGGCGCGGTGCTCGCGGGTTTCGGGCTGATGCTCCGCCGCCGCAAGCGGCCCCCGATCGACGTGGTCGAGGCCAATGCGCTCAACGGCGGCGTCATTCCGATCCGCGACAGTCTGCAGGTTTCCGCCCAGACCCTGCTGTCCAACGGTGCAGGCGCATCGGTGGGGCTGGAGGCGGCCTATGCGCAGATCGGCGGCGGCATCGCCTCTGTGGCGGGGCAATGGCTCCGGCTGCGGCGCGCGGACTTGCGCATCCTGGTCGGCGCGGGCGCGGGCGCCGCGGTGGGTGCGGCGTTCGGGGCGCCGCTGACCGGCGCATTCTATGCGTTCGAGATCGTGATCGGCGCCTATACGCCCGCCGCCATCGCACCCGTGTTGACCGCATCGCTGGCCGCTTCGGTAATCGTCCGTAGCTCAGGCGCGCACGCCTATCTGATCGCGCTGCCCAGCGCCTCGGCGATCCTGACCTGGGATTATCTCCTCTACGCATCGTTGGGCCTGTTCTGCGCTTTGCTCGGTATCGCCTTGATGCGCCTGGTGACTTTGCTGGAGATCGGTGTCCGACGCTCGCCGATCCCGGACATCTATCGGCCGATCGCCGGCGGCCTGCTGCTGATCCCGCTGGCCTGGGCGAGCCCGCAGACGCTCTCGGCGGGGCACGGCGCGCTCCACCTCGATCTCACCACGCAGATCGGGCTTGTGCTGCTGATCCAGATCTTCCTGTTGAAGGCGCTCGCCTCCGCCGTCTCGCTGGGTTTCGGTTTCCGTGGCGGCCTGTTCTTCGCCTCGCTGTTTCTGGGATCGCTGGTCGGCCAGATCTTCTCCGGCGTGATCGCGCTGATCCCCGGCGCCAACCCCGTCGATCCCAGCGATGCGGCGGTGATCGGCATGGCGGCGATGGCGGTTTCGGTGGTCGGCGGGCCAATGACCATGTCGATGCTGGTGCTGGAAACGACGCACGATTTCGCGCTGACCGGCACCGCGATCGCCGCCACGCTCTGCGCCAGCACTTTGGTGCGCGAGACGTTCGGCTATTCCTTCTCCACCTGGCGGCTGCACACGCGCGGCGAGACGGTGCGCAGCGCGCGCGACATCGGCTGGATCAAGAATTTGACTGCGGGCAATCTGATGCAGGGCAATGCGCCGACGATCGCGGCCACCGCGACGATCGCCGAATTCCGCCGCCGCTTTCCTCTGGGCGCGGCGCGCAAGGTGATCCTGACCGGAACGGAGGGCGGCTATGCCGGGCTTGCCGCCACGATCGCGGCTTATGGCGAAGACGTGCAGCCGGAAGCCCCGCTCTCTTCGATCGCCGTGCTCACCGATCGCGCGCTGGCGCCCGAGCATGACGCGGTGACGATCATGCGCATTTTCGAGGAGGAGGAAGCCGACGATCTCGCCGTGGTCGCGCCCGATCGCACCATTCTTGGCCTCGTCTCCGAAACCTTCGTCCGCAAGCGCTATACCGAGGAGATCGAAAAATCCCAGCGCGCGCTGTTCGGGGAATGATGGACGAGACGCATACCTCTTTCCCCCGCCTGCTCGGCACCGCCCTGCTTATCCTGCTCCTTGTGGGCATCGGCGCGGTCATCGGCGCGACCTTGTGGCCGCGCGTTGTCACGGTCGAGCAGCGCGTGACCGCGCCGATCCGCCGCGATATCGGCGCGCAGGGCTTTGCTGAGCGGCTGCCCGATCTGGTCGAGGCGACCTGCCCCGCGATCGTCCAAGTCAACGGCCTGCTCCCGACCCCTTCCGTAGCGAATCTGCCTAAGGGGCACAAAGCGAAGCGCGCGATGCCTCCTCCCCCGCCGATCACCAACGGCTTTTTCGTCAGCGACGATGGGTATGTGCTGGCGATGGCACCGGGGGCGCATCCGCAAGGGCCGATCAGCGTGCAGATGCCCGACGGCAGCAATGCCGAAGCCGAGCTTCGCGCGTCCGATCCCGCGACCGGGCTCGTCCTGCTAAAGGTCGATGGCAAGGGCCTGACTACACTCGATTTTTCCGACGAAGATTTCCCGCGCATCGGCGCATCGGGCCTGATCCCCTTCGTCGCGCCCGGCCAACGCTGCGCGATCCAGACGGGAATCGTCGCGGCGGACTATCTCGTCGATCATGCCCATAACGCCGGCACGATCCGCGCCACGCCCGCGCTCGATCCCGTTCTCGTCGGCGCGCCTCTGATCGACAGCGACGGCGATGTCTTCGGCATCGCCATGCCGGCGGACGGCAAGCGCGGCACGCCCTATCTGCCCGGCAATGTCGCCGCGCGCGTGGTCAGCCAGATGCTGCGCTCGGGCTCGCCGACGCGCGCGTTGGGCATCGTGCCTGACGACCTCACGCCCGTCCTCGCGCGCCGGCTCGCTACTGATCGCCAGCGCGGCGCGGTGATCAGCTGGGTGGTTCCGGGCTCGGCCGCCGACAAGGCCGGGCTGCACGCCGCCGACATCGTCCTGGCAGTCAACGGCGCACCGATCTCCGGCGCATCCGAGCTCTCGCGCACACTTGACGGCGCCCGTGGCACAATCCCGTTGACGATCCTCCGTGATGGACAGCAGATCGCGATGACGCTGAGCGGACCGGACCAATGAGCCCGCGCAAGCGCCGTCGCACCATCGATCTCGGCACGATCCGCGCGGTGAAAATCGGTACGCCGCCGCCGATCAGCGATATCTATTATGCGACGATGGAGATGAGCTGGCCGACGTTCATCGCTCTCGTCAGCCTCGTTTTCGTCGGCATCAACCTGCTGTTCGGGCTGCTCTATGCGGCGCTGCCCGGCGCGTTGATTAACGCGCAGCCCGGATCGGTCGCCGATGGTTTTTTCTTCTCGGTGGAGACGTTGGGCACCGTCGGCTACGGCAATATGGCGCCGGCCACGCACCTCGGCCACCTGATCGCCGCCGCCGAAATCCTGCTCGGCCTGTTCTTTTCGGCGACGATCACCGGGCTGATCTTCGCGCGCTTCGCGCGGCCGCGCACCAGTTTCGAATTTGCCAATGTCGCAGTGGTGGGCAGGCGCGAGAACCAGCGGCTGCTGATGATCCGCCTGGCCTCGACCCGGCTCCGCGCGATCGCCGATTGCACCGCGCAGCTCTCCTGGGTGCGCAAGATAACGCTGAACGATGGCCGCAGCTTTCGTCAGCTTGTCGATCTGCCGCTGGTCCAGTCGCATCACCCCCAGCTCGTCTTCAACTGGACGCTGGTCCACGAGATCGACGAGGCCTCCGATATGTATCAGGCCCTGCTGGCGGGCGGCGAGTTTCGCCTGACCGCGACGATCAGCGGCATCGATACCCTGCTTGCCAGCCAGGCGATTGGCGGCACCAGCTACCGGCGCAAGGATATCCTGATCGATCATGAATTTGACGACATGATCGACGACAGCCGCGAAACCTTCGAATTCGATCTCACCAAGCTTCACGGTGTCCACCCGCGCTCGTAAGTCCTCCCCTTGAAGGGGAGGTGGCGCGCGCAGCGCGTCGGAGGGGTATCGCGTATCGATGGGGTGACACCCCTCCGTCAGCCCTATGGGCTGCCACCTCCCCTTGCAGGGGAGGATCGATGGTCGGCGGGAGTATCAATGCCCCTCGCTCATCCCGAAATCGATGGGGAGCGTGCCGAAGCCATCGTAGAGCATCCGCCCGAGCTGGGCGATGTTGCGATCGCGCGGCCCGTGGCCGCCGCTGCCTTGCTCGAACACCGCGACGGCAAGCTCATGGCCGTTGGGCAGCGAGATGATGCCGACATCGTTGGAGACGCCGTCCAGCGTGCCCGTCTTGTGTGCGATCAGCGCATCGCCGGGCAGCATCGCCTTGAGCCGATGCGCACCGGTCCGGCAGCGTGCCATCACATCGAACAGATAGGCGGTATGCTGGCTATCGAGCAGATCGCCGCTGCGCAGCTTGGCAAGAAGGGTCGCCATCGCCTCAGGCGTCGAACTGTCGCGGACGTCGCCCACCGGCGCGGATTTGGGCACGGTGACGGTGATCCAATGCTTGTGCCGCTTCCGGCCGACCTCAACGCGCGTCTTGACCTCGCGCGCGCTCAGCAAATCCGCGATCGAGCGATCGACACGCTGGCCGGTAACGCCCGCCTGATGCAGCCATTCGCCCACCGCGACGGTGCCGCCAACCGCGCCAAGCAGGATGTCCGCCGCGCTATTGTCGCTGCGCGTGAGCATCAGATCGATCAGATCGGCGCCGCTGGCCGTGCGGCCGAAGCCCCTCATATTGCCGATCCGCGAGGCCTTGCGCCGCTCGTCCGCCGCCATGCTGTAGACCCGGTCGAGGCTCTGGCGGCCAAGTTGAACCTGATGGAGGAAGGCGGCGGCGATCGCCACCTTGACCGTACTCGCCATCGGAAAGCGGTCAGCGCCGTTGACCGAAACCATCTCGCCATTGGTGAGGTCGATCGCAGCGATGCCGACCCGCGCCGGGGCCGAATGGGCCAGCGCGGCGAGGCGGGGTTGCAGCGTCGACGAAATCTGATTGGGCGCGGCAGGCTGCGCGGACAAGGGCGCAGCGGCTAGAAGCGCCGCACCGGAGAACAGCCATATCCTCATCGGCTCACCGTCCCCGCATCGAGAAAACCGCGCAAACTCGCCATCCTGGCCCCCTTCGCATCGGACACGGAAACCATCACCTGACGCACGTCCGGATCGTCGCTCGCGCCGATCTCCTGCCCGACGTGCCACGCCTCGCCTAACATCGGCTCAATGGGATGAAGGTCGATCGCCTTCTCACCCAGCTGCAGTTCGGCAAGGCGGTTTTCCGCCACCCATTGCGCGCCCGCGCGCCGCTCCAGCCCGCGCGCGGCATCGATCGAGCCTTCCAGCGCGCGGATCAGCCCGGCGCTGGCGATGGCAAGGATGGCGAGCGCGACCAAAGCCTCGATCAGCGTGAACCCCTGCTCGCCCGGCCGCATCATGACGCCACGCTCGTAGCGGTGGCGCTGAGCCCGTCGAAATGCACCGCGACCGTGCCGAGTATAAGATCGATCGCACCGCCGGTGCCATCGGGCGCGATCGGCAATGTGCCCGCCGCGGGTTGCGTGGTCAGCTTGAGCCCGTTCGGCAGATCGTGCCGTGCCAGCTCGTCGACCTTATCGGGCCGCCACTTGCCCGCCTTGGCGTCCCAATCGACGAAGCCATAGCCTTTCTCGTCCCAGGCGAAGGCCGTCGGCCTTTCGTCGATCCGCACATCGTCCGCCGCCAGCCGCAGCCGTGCCGCGAGCCGCCGCCCTTCCGCGTTTGCCGATCGACCGCGATCGCCACCGCCGATCGCCAGCACGCTCAGCCCCGCGACGACGCCGATGATCGCCAGCACGATCAGCATCTCCACCAATGTCAGCCCCTGTTCGCCCCTGCCCCAGGGCTTTGGAAGTGCTTCCATATCCGCACTATATCCCGCATCATGCCGCTGTCATCGGACCGGCCCATCGGGTCGGCGCGCTTCTGATTCACTTCGGCGCGAAGGCGGAGAATAAGTGGAACCGATCGACGCCAGAGAGGCCGGCTTCACGCTGATCGAGATGATGGTGGCGCTGGCCTTGCTCGCGCTGATCAGCATCGCGGGCGCGGCGCTGGTGAACAGCGTGATCGGCGCGCGGGCGCGGGTCGAGCAGCGGCTTGATCGCCTCGCCGATCTCCAGCGCGCGACGACGTTGATCGATGCCGATATCCGCCAGATCGCGCCCGCGCCGATCCTGCTGCAGGGCAATCGGCTGAGCTTCGGACGCCATGCGGGCACCGGCGCCGCCGGCGATCAGCTCGTCAGCTATGCGATGGAGGGACAGGTGCTGACCCGCACCGTCAACGGCGTCCGCCAGCCGATCCTGCCCGATGTCACCGCCTTGCACTGGAGCTTCTTCGTCCGCCCGATCGGCTGGCGCGCCAGCTGGCCCGCCGATCCCCGCCAGCCCGATGCCTGGCCCGCCGCGATCGGGGCGGACATCGCGCTCAAGCCGAACGGCACGCTTCGCCGCATCATTGTCCTGCCGGCGCACCCGTGAAGCTTATCCCCGAACACGAACAAGGCCTCGCGCTGATCAACGTGCTGCTGATGGTGGCGCTGGCGAGCGGGCTGATCGCCGCGATCCTGATCGCCGAAAACGCAGGCATCGCACGCTCCACCCGCCTCCACGAGGCGGCAAGCGCCGACGCCGTGCTGCAGGGTGCCGAGCTTTCCGCCATCGCCGCGCTTCGCCGCGATATGGTCCAGCACCCCGACAGCGACGATCAGACCGAGGCCTGGGCGCGGATTTCGGACACGGATCGCAAGATCGCGGGTGGCCGCTTCACGCTGCTGGTGGCAGACGCGCAGGCGAAGCTCAATCTCAATGCGCTCGCCAAGAACGACGGACCCTCGCTGATCCTGCTGCCCGCGATCGTTCAGGCGCTCAAACTGCCACCTGACACCACGATCAAGATGCTCGCGCTGTTCAAGGCGGTCGGCCCGATTTCCAGCATCGCGCAGCTCGGCCTTGCCGGCATCGACCCTGCCACGATCGCCAAGCTGGCAGCGCTCTGCACGGTGCTGCCGCCCGACATGAACCGCATCAACGTCAACGATGCCGATGAGGCGATGCTCTCGGTGCTGCTTGGCGATCCGATCCTCGGCAGGCTCCTCGCCAATCGCCGCGCGCGGCTGGGATTGCTGACCGAGGGCGATTTCATCGCCGCCCGATCGCGCGTACCCGCGGCGGCCGGCTTCAAATCCGATTTTTATTGGGCGCGCGGCCGCGTCACGATCGGCGGCACCACCCGCGAGCAGATCAGCCTGCTCCGCCGCGATATGGCCGATAATCAGCCCCGCGTCGTGGCGATCAGCCGCTGGCTGGGCGGTGCCGCGCCGCTCGACGCGCCGCCGCTCAAGCCTACCAGTTGACGAGTTCGTAAAGCCAGGCGCGCCCGCGCGGGATGGTCATCAGCACGAGCACGACCGGCAGACCAACGATGAGAAACAGATAGTTCAGCGTTTGGCGCATACCGCCAAGACGTCGCCAAAAAGCCAGGTCCACATCGGACGAGGAAAAGTATTTTGGTGGGCCCGGCAGGACTCGAACCCGCAACCTAGCCGTTATGAGCGGCCAGCTCTAACCGTTGAGCTACAGGCCCACGGGCGCGGCAATAACCGCACCGCCTCTTGCCTGTCCAGATCGCGCCGGCAAGGAAAGGATCAGACGATCGTCGGCGATGCTGAGCGTACCGCCCACCTGATCGGCGAGCTTCTCGACCAGCCGCAAGGCGAAGCCCAACGCGAGCATCGCCGCATCCTGGCTATCCGGATCGCGGAGCTGATCGGCGCCGCGCCCGACGAGCCTGCCGGGCCGCGTGATCGTCAGCGTCAGGCGGCGGCGCTGTTCCCGATCGCGCGCCAGCCGGGCGACGATCCGCTCGCGCTTGCGCCCCAGCGGCACCACCGAGGTGACGAGCCGCGTCACCATCCGCTCCAGTTCCTCGGGCTCGACATCGGCAGGCGGCAGATCGCGCGGGATACGGAAATCGAGCACCAACCCGCGCGCCTCGGCGAGCGGCCCCAAGGCACCGTGCAGCCGCTCCAACATCGATCCGAGATCGAGCGGCGCGTCATGCGCGCGGATCGCCATGTCCTCGAAGCGGCCGATCGCATCGGCCAACGCCTGGCCCTGCTCGGCGACTTCACGCGCGATCGTAATGGCATCGCCGCCCGGAAGCTCGGCCTCGCCCAGTGCCGTCAGCGGATCGCGCAGCCGATGCACGGCGCGCAGAAAATCGTCGCTTTCCGAGCCGACCACGGCTGTGGACGGCGTAGTCGGTGCCGCGACCTCATCGGCGCGCGGCAGACGCGCCACACCGCGGTATCCCAACAGAAGCCCCGCCTTATCGATGATCGGCGAGGCGGCGACCCGCCAGACACCCGCGCACGGTCCCTCCGCGATTTCGAGCCTGGCGTCGGCCATCGCCATCTTGGCGCGCCACGCTCCGATCGCCTGGCCGTCGACGCCTTGCGGTTCGGCGCCAAGCCTCGGCCCCAGCGCCGTGCCATCGGCATCGAAGAAGGCGCCCTCGGCATCGATCGAAAAGGCAAAGCTCTCCAACGCTGGCGCCGCTTCGGACCGCTCCTGCTGAAACGCCTCGATCCGCGCGAGGAGATCGACGATTTGAGTTGCAGCGGGAGGCGCCAGCGCCTGCGCAATTCCCGCCGGCAGATCGTGGCGCGCGGCAAGGATCGCGCGGGCGCGGGAGTCAAGTCGCGGCAAGAGCGCGCCCCACTCGCCCTCATGCAACTGCGCCGCCGCCAGCAAGGGCCGGGCGATATCCGCTTCCTCAGCGAAAAACGCCAACAGAGCGCCGGAAACGCCGGCTTGCGCGGCCCGCACCGCGCTCGCGCGCCGCTGTTCGGAGGAGATGTCCTTGCGGAGAATCTGTGCACGCTCGACCGCCTGCGCCATCACAGCGGCATCGCCGCCCTGCGCGATCAGATCGATCAACTGGGTCCAGGCGCGGCCACGCGCCGCCGCATTGTCGGCGTCCCAACCGAGCACTGTCTCGATGCGATCGTCGTAGCGCAACCCGCGTCCCCCGTGCCGCCCAGAGCCGAAAACTACGCGGGTCCATCCGCCGATGCAATCGCATCAAATGCTGCGCGACGTTGCGGAGACACGAAATATTATTATACGTGGCCCGCATGGCACAGGCGCCCCTCGACAGCATCGATCGCAAGATTCTTGCGATCCTGCAACGCGATGGCCGCATCACCAACGTCGATCTCGCCGCCGAAGTCGGGCTTACCGCGCCGCCCTGCCTGCGCCGCGTCCGCACGCTGGAAGAGCGCGGCTTCATCAAAAGCTATCACGCCCGGCTGAACGGCGCGCAGCTCGATTACGGCATCACCATCTTCGCGATGGTCAGCCTCAAAAGCCAGGCCGAGGATGCGCTGCGGGCGTTCGAGGCGCACGTCTCGGCGCTGCCCGAAGTGCGCGAATGCCATATGCTCAATGGCGAGATCGATTTCGTGCTCAAGATCGTCGCACACGATCTGCAGAGCTTTCAGGCCTTCCTGACCTCGAAACTGACGCCCGCCCCCAACGTCGCCAGCGTCAAGACCAGCCTCACCATCCGCACCTGCAAGGATGAGATGGGCGTACCGATCGAAGCTTAGTCATCCTCCCCGGCACGGGGAGGTGGCAGGCTGAAGGCCTGACGGAGGGGGTCTCTACCGGGCGCAGCGCGCGTTGAGAGCCCCCTCCACCATGCTTCGCATGCCCCCCCCTCCCCGTGCCGGGAGGATTTTTCAGCCTTTACCCCTGGCTGGGGTGATCGATCAGGATCGCCCAGAGATCAGCGAGATCCTTGCGCTGGCCGGTGACCTTGGCGAAGGCCGCCTTCGCGCCCGCAGCATCGCCGGACTTGTACAGCGCAATGCCGATCCGCGTGTTGACAACGTTGGCGTCGACGCCGCCCTTCTGCAGCGCGACATTGTAGAGATCGAGCGCCTTCGCATACTCGCCATAACCGAGATAGGCGTCCGCGGTCGAAAGCGCGGCCTTGCCCGTCGCCGCGGCGCGCGCGCTCTTGTCGCTGGCTGCGAGCGAGGCCTTGTCGGCCGGCATCTTGGTGGTCGCGATCTGGTTGATTTCGCTGGCGTTGCGGTTGGTGGCGAAATTGACGAGGCCCTTCTTCACGCCCGCATCCAGCACGGCCTTCGCCTCGCCGGGGAACCTCAGATAGACCAACTCGGCATATTCCAGATATTCGTTTGCATTGTGCAAGCCGCCCGAGGCCAGCAACAGGCGGTTGGCGTCGATCTTGTAATCATTATCGCCGACTGCACCTTCCATGAAGAAGATCATCGCGTCGTGCCAAACGTCGCCCTTCGGCACGGCAACGACCCACTTCTTGATCAGGCCGCTCGCCTGCTGACGAACGGCGGCATAGTCCGGTGAACTGCTCTTCACCTGATAGGCGATGTTGAAGCCCTGGCCGTACCACTCGTTGGGCACGGGCTTGCCCGCGGCGTTGGCCTTATCGATCGCCTCGTTGAGGAATTGCAGCGCCTTCAACGGCTGCGACCGCATCGTTTCGAACAGCACGGGAACGACGTTCTGATCGGTCGAGCCAAGGTTGAACGCCTGCATCATCGCCTGATTGGCTTTGGCATAATCCTTGGCGTTATAGGCCAGCGTGCCCTGGTTCGCATAAAGCGCGGGCAGGATGGACGGGGCGGCCTTGTTGCTGGCGATCATCAGATCGATGCCGTGCAGGATCATCGCGTTATCGTTCACGCCCTGGCCGGTTTGCAGGTAGAACTGGCCGACAAACAGCTTGTCGTCGTCGGTCGCGATCAGCGGCTCGACCGCAGCGAGCTTGGCCTTGGCCGTTTCATAATCCTTCTTCCCTAGCGCGGTCTGGATCTCGACCGCGAGCGGCAGCACCTTGGCCGAAGGCTTGGGGGCGGCCGCCGCTTCGGGCTCCTTCTTCGCCAACGCGGGCGATCCCGCCATCGCGCCCAGCGCCAGCGCGCAGGCCAGAGCGATCGTGGAAACCGTCTTCATCGCCTTCATCTCCTACTCCTTCGAATGGCGCGACGCGCGCGACCATATGCGGCGTTCCCGATAGTGGAGCGAAAAGGCGCGGGCAAGGCGCCGGTTCCGCTTCCGCGACGCGACGCGCGTTGCTAACGGCAGGCGATGATCGCGCTCGTCAGCCCCGCCAAGACCCTCGACTATAAAAGTCCTCTGCCCGGCGATCCGGTCACCGCGCCGCGTTTCGCCGCCGAAGCGGAGGTGCTGGCGGCGGCGGCGGCGAAGCTTTCCAAGAAGAAGCTCGGCAAGCTGATGCACATCTCGGACAAACTTGCGGCGCTGAACGTCGATCGTTTCCGGGGATTCGCCGAGGGCGAAGAACGCTCGGCGATCCGCGCCTTCGCCGGCGATGTCTATCTGGGCTTCGAGGCCAAAACGCTGGAGGCGCCCGCGCTGGCTTTCGCGCAGGATCATCTCCGCATCCTCTCCGGCCTCTATGGCGTGCTGCGCCCGTTCGACAGCATGCGGCCCTACCGGCTGGAGATGGGCACCGCCTGGGCGCCAGGGCGCAAGAAGAACCTGTATGGCTGGTGGGGCGATCGCGTCAGCAAAGCGCTGGGCGAGGAGCTGGAGGCGTCAGGATCGAACACCATCCTCAATCTCGCCAGCAAGGAATATTGGCATGTCGTCGAACAGGCACCACCCAAGGGCACACGCATCGTATCGATCGATTTCCGGGAGGCCGGCCCTGACGGTCCGCGCTTCGTCAGCTTCAACGCCAAGCGCGCCCGCGGCATGATGGCGCGCTGGATGTGCGAGCATCACATCACGGATATCGAAGCGATGAAGGGCTTCGACAGCGATGGCTATCGATACAATGCGGAAGGCTCGACCGATGATGCGTGGCAATTCATCCGGGCCTGACCAATCATAGCGAAGGGCGGAGGCTCCGTTCGGAACCTCCGCCCTCACGATCACCTGGGATCAAGCTGACGGCTTAGCGATAGCGCCAGCCGTCGTGCCAGCGCTCACGATGCTGCCAGTAGCGGTGGCCATCCCAATAGCCACGGTTCGGACCATCGTACCAAGTTCCCACGACAAGGCCGGGTCCACCGACAACCACTGGGCCGCGATTGGAGCGGCAGTGGCCATAATAACCGCGATGCGCACCGGGGCCGCAGCCATCAGCGGCGAAAGCGGAAGTTGTGGCGGTCAAAGCAATACCCGCGCCGAGCGCGGCAAGCATGAACTTCTTCATGACGAACTCTCCTCATACTCAACCGTCGCCCGCGAGCGGCGGAACTGGACTTCGCCCCGCAAGGTCACGGGCTTCCATCAGTCACCACAAAATTCGCATATCGGCCGTGAGTTCCAACTGAACACGTTGTTGTTTTAGCGAAAGCTTTGCGGCGACTTCATGCGCGCGACTAAGGTCTTAAAATGTCGCAGTTTACAGTCATCGGCCTCCGAAAGGTTGCAATCGCGCAACCAACTGCGTCTGGGAAATTCCTCGCGCGCGTATACGTACGCGTACGCGTACGCGCGGGCTGGTCAGACGGTGCCGGAATGACTAGATGAGGGAAGCCGGGTGCGCCCGCGCCACCATCTGACAGGAAAACCGATTTGGCCACCGTACCGCCGCCCACCGAAGGCAGCGACATTTCTCCGATCAACATCGTCGATGAAATGAAGTCGAGCTACCTCGATTACGCGATGAGCGTGATCGTGGCGCGCGCGCTCCCCGATGTCCGCGACGGTCTCAAGCCCGTCCACCGCCGCATTCTCTACGCCAGCCAGGAAGGCGGGTTCGTCCCCGGCCGGCCGTACCGCAAGTCCGCCAAGATCGTCGGTGACGTCATGGGCAACTATCACCCGCATGGCGATAGCTCGATCTACATGGCGCTGGCCCGCATGGCGCAGGATTGGGCGATGCGCGTGATGCTCGTCGATGGCCAGGGCAATTTCGGATCGATGGACCCCGATCTGCCCGCTTCGATGCGCTACACCGAAGCGCGCCTGTCCAAACCGGCGATGGCGCTGTTGGAAGATATCGACAAGGACACGGTCGATTTCGGCCCGAATTATGATGGTTCGCGCACCGAGCCGCTGGTGCTCCCCGCCCGCTTTCCCAATCTGCTGGTCAATGGTGCGGGCGGCATTGCGGTCGGCATGGCGACCAACATTCCGCCGCATAACCTGGGCGAGGTGCTCGCGGCCTGCCGCGCCTATATCCAGAAAGAAGTGCTGGGTGGTGAGCTGATCACCAACGAAGAGCTGATCGAGATCGTCCCCGGCCCCGATTTCCCGACCGGCGGCCTGATCCTCGGCCGCGGCGGCGCGCGCAACGCCTATACGCTCGGCCGCGGATCGATCATGATGCGCTCGCGCCATGTCGTCGAGACCGGACGCAACGATCGCCAGTCGATCGTCCTCACCGAGATCCCCTATCAGGTCGGCAAGTCGGGCCTGGTCGAGGGGATCGCCGAGGCCGCCAAGGACAAGCGTATCGAGGGCGTCTCGGATATCCGCGACGAGAGCAACCGACACGGCGTCCGCATCGTCATCGAACTCAAGCGCGATGCCACGCCCGAAGTCGTGCTGAACCAGCTCTGGCGACACACGCAGGCGCAATCCTCCTTCCCCGCCAACATGCTGGCGCTTCGCGGCGGCCGCCCCGAAGTTCTGACACTCCGCGACATCATCGAAGCGTTCGTCCGCTTCCGCGAAGAGGTCATCACCCGCCGTTCGAAGTTCGAGTTGCTCAAGGCACGCGATCGGGCGCACGTCTTGCTCGGCCTCGTGCTGGCGGTCTCGAACCTCGATGAGGTGGTGAAAATCATCCGCGGATCTAAGGGTCCGCCCGAGGCTCGCGCGCGGCTGCTCGAACGCGAATGGCCGATCGCGGAGATCGCGCCCTATATCAAACTGGTCGAGGCGTTCGATGGTGCCAGTGATGGCGACACCTATCGGATGAGCGATGCGCAGGTCCGCGCGATCCTCGCACTCCGCCTATCGAGCCTCACCGCGCTCGGTCGCGACGAGATCGGCGGCGAGCTCGAGACGCTGGCCGCCTCGATCACCGAACTGCTCGAAATCCTCGCCAACCGCGCGCGGCTCTACGAGGTGATGGGCGAGGAGCTGGACGCGATCGACGCGGCTTTCTCCACGCCGCGCCGTACTGAAATCACCGCCGGCGGCGACGATATCGACGACGAGGATCTGATCGAGCGGCAGGACATGGTCGTCACCGTCACGCTCGGCGGCTACATCAAGCGCACCCCACTCGATACCTTCCGCACCCAGGCGCGCGGCGGCAAGGGCCGCTCGGGCATGGCGACCAAGGATGAGGATGCGGTCACCAAATTGTTCGTGACGAGCACGCATACACCGGTGCTGTTCTTCTCCACCGCGGGCAAAGTCTATCGCATGAAGGTGTGGAAGCTGCCCGAGGGCGCCCCGCAGGCGCGCGGCCGGCCAATGGTCAACCTGCTGCCGCTGGCGGCGGGCGAGACAATCTCCACCGTGCTGCCGCTGCCGGAGAATGAGGAGCAGTGGAAGGATCTCCACATCCTGTTCGCGACTGCCAAGGGCCTCGTCCGTCGCAACAGCATGGATCAGTTCACCCGCGTGCCCACCGCCGGCAAGATCGCGATGCGCTTCTCCGAAAGCGACGAGGATGACGCCGAGAACACCACCGATCGCCTGATCGGCGTGACCTTGCTGACCGAAGAGGACGACGTCCTGCTCGCCACGCGCAACGGCAAAGCGATCCGCTTCGCCGCGACCGACGTCCGCGAATTCCAGAGCCGCACCTCGGCGGGCGTGCGCGGTGCGCGGCTGCTCGGCGACGACGAGGTGATCTCGCTCTCGATCCTGCGCGGCACGCCATGGGACAAGGATAGCGAGACCAAGGAGAAATATCTCAAGGCCGCCCCGTGGAAGGAAGGCGAACGCGAGAGCGATCTCGATCCCGCGCTGGTCGAGCAGATGGCGGCAGCCGAGGAATTCGTGATGACCGTCTGCGCCAATGGCTATGGCAAGCGCAGCTCGGCCTATGAATATCGCCGCACCAACCGCGGTGGCCAGGGCATCACCAATATCGATAATCTCGGCCGCAACGGCCCCGTCGTCGCCAGCTTCCCCGCGCATAATGGCGAGCAATTGATGCTCGTCACCGATCAGGCCAAGCTGATCCGCATGTCGGTCGGCGACACCCGCGTGATCGGCCGCGGCTCCTCGGGCGTGCGCCTGTTCGACGTCGGCAAGGACGAACATGTCGTCTCGGCGGCGCGGATCGAGGAGAGCGAGGACGAGGCAGAGGGTGATGTCCGCAGTGAGATCGAGGCGGTTTCGCCGGAGGTGGATCCACAGGTGGAGGGCGATACGGGCGAGGATCTGTCCGATGGCGGTGAGGCTGAAGGGCCCACGCCCGAATAGCGTATTGAAGCCCTCTCCCGCCTTCGGGCCCCACAAAAGTATTACTTTTGTGGGAACCCTTCCGCGGGAGAGGGGTGGGTGAGGGTCTTCTTCTCCGTCGCGCCTACGGCCAAGAAGAAGACCCTCACCTCCCATCGCCTGCGGCGACAGGCCCCTCCTCTCCCGCGAAGGCGGGAGAGGGATTATGGAGCATCTATGGAACCCGTAGCCTACAAAGTCCTCACCGCACCTCAAATGGCGGAGCTGGAATCGCACGGCCGCTTCGCCGGCGCGCCGATCGACCTGAGCGACGGCTACATCCACCTCTCCACCGCCGCCCAGCTCGCCGAAACCATCGCCAAGCATTTTGCCGGCCAAAGCGATCTCCACATCGCCTCGGTCGATCTTGAGACGCTGGGGAACGCGATCAGATGGGAGGAATCGCGCGGCGGCCAGCTCTTCCCGCACCTCTACGGCGAAATGACGCTGGAAACAGTGCTCGCCTACGGCCCATTGGAACATGAGCCCGACGGATCAATCATGCTGCCGGTAGCGGGATAAGCCGATCCTCCCCTGAAAGGGGAGGTGGCAGGCAAAGCCTGACGGAGGGGTATTACCCTCTCGATAGCGAAACACCCCTCCACCATGCTACGCATGGTCCCCCTCCCCTTGCAGGGGAGGATCAAGGAAACAGGTCCACCACCTCCGCATCCGGCGCCACCGCCCTCAGCAGCAAGGTCCGATGGCAGCCCCCAGGCTCCCGCTCGAAACATAGCAAGGCACTCGGCTTCTCCGCCGCCAGACCGATCATCTGCGCCGCCTGCGCGATCGCCTCGGGCAGTTCGAGCTGCCCCGCATAGACCCTCTCCAGCACATCATGCTTGCCCTTGCGCGCCGCCTCCCGCCCCTCCGCGGGCGTGCCCAGCGCCTTGAGGTTGACATATTCGATCCCAGCATCGCGCAGCCCGTTGGCGAGGATATTCTTGGAAAAGCCCGGCCGCCGCGAAAGGGGCACCGCGCGCACATCGATCAGCCGCGCGACACCCGCGGATTTGAGCGCATCAATAACTTCAGGTTGCGTGGCTTTCTCATAGCCGATGGTGAAGATTTTCATTGTTTGCAGATGGATAGGAGGATCAACGCCTTCAAGGCCTCCCACCACCGGCAGGTCCTGATCCTATTTCTCGGCGATCCGCTTCGCCGCCTCGATAAGCTCCACCGGCATCATCGCAATGATCGTGCTGTTATGCTCCACGCCGATCTCGGTGAGCGTCTGTAGGCGCCGCATCTCGAGCGCGCCCGGTGTGCCGCCGATCGTCGCCGCCGCATCCGCCAGCGTCTGCGCCGCCTCCTTCTCGCCCTCGGCCTTAATGATCCGCGCGCGCTTTTCGCGCACCGCTTCGGCTTCGCGGCCGATCGCGCGCTGCATCTGTTCGGGGATGTCGAGATCCTTCATCTCGATCGAATCGACCACCACGCCCCAATGATCGCAGGCGCGCGCCAGCATATCCTGCAGGCGCTGGTTGATCAGGATGCGATCCTTGAGCAGTTGATCGAGATCGCTCTGGCCGATCGCGTCGCGCATCGCCGTCTCGGCCGCCTGGATCACGGCATTGCCCCAATCCTGCACCGTGGTGGTGACGAGCATCGCATCCTTGGCGCGGAACCACAGCACGGCATTGACCTTCACCGGCACGCCATCCCGCGTCACCGTCTCTTGTGTATCCAGCACGCGCGTCACCGTACGCAGATCAACCTTCACGACGCGATCGACGAACGGAATCAGCCAGAACCATCCCGGGCCCTTCGATTCGCCCAGCCGCCCGAGGCGGAACAGCACCGCGCGCTCATATTCCTGGTTCATGCCGAAGCTCTTCAGGCCGGCGATAAACGCTGCCCCCAGCACGAAGAAGGCGGGAACGCCGACAATCGGCAGGGCATGGATCACGGCGGGCAGCATTGCATGTTCCTTCGCCGGTTCAAAAGCCCGGCGAACCCTTCTACGACGCCCCGCGATGACACACCAGATTCACATCGTCGGCGGCGGCCTGGCCGGTTCGGAAGCCGCCTGGCAGTTGGCCGAGCGCGGGATCAGGGTTCGCCTGTCCGAAATGCGCGGGGTGGAGGGCACACCCGCCCACCAGACTGATCACCTCGCCGAACTGGTCTGTTCGAACAGCTTCCGCTCCGATGATCCCGATCGCAACGCGGTGGGTCTGCTCCATGCCGAGATGCGTGCGCTGGGATCGCTGATCCTCGCCAAGGCCGATGCCCATCGCGTGCCGGCGGGATCGGCGCTGGCGGTGGATCGGGACGGCTATTCGGCGGCGGTGACGGAGGCGATCGACGCGCACCCCAATATCGAGCTCGTCCGGGAGCGGATCGACACGCTGCCCCAAGGTCCATCGATCATCGCCACCGGGCCGCTCACCGGCGCGCTGCTGGCCGAGGCGATCAAGGCGGAGACGGGCGAGGAGGCGCTCGCCTTCTTCGACGCCATCGCCCCGATCGTCCACCGCGACAGCATCGATATGTCGGTCGCCTGGTTCCAGTCGCGTTGGAACAAGGGCGATGGCAGCGATTACATCAACTGCCCGATGAACAAGGAGGAGTATCTCGCCTTCCACACCGCGCTGCTCGAAGGCGAGAAGGGCGAATTCAAAGAATGGGAGAAGAACACGCCCTATTTTGAGGGCTGCATGCCCGTCGAGGTGATGGCCGATCGCGGAACCGATACGCTCCGCTACGGTCCGATGAAGCCCGTCGGTCTCGATGATCCGCGCACCGGGCGCTGGCCCTATGCGGTCGTCCAACTGCGGCAGGATAATGCGCTGGGCACGTTGTGGAACATCGTCGGCTTCCAGACCAAACTCAAACATGCCGAGCAGGTCCGCATCTTCCGCATGATCCCGGGGCTGGAGAAAGCCGAATTCGCGCGTTTGGGCGGCCTCCACCGCAACACCTTCCTGCAAAGTCCCAAGCTGCTCGATCCCGAGCTCCGGCTGAAATCCCGCCCCACACTCCGCTTCGCCGGGCAGATCACCGGCTGCGAAGGCTATGTCGAAAGCGCCGCGATCGGGATGCTGGCGGGCCGCTTCGCCGCGGCCGAACTGCTGGGCGAGCCGATCACCCCTCCTCCGCCCGAAACCGCGCTCGGCGCCTTGCTCGGCCACGTCACCGGCGGCGCCAATGCCGAGACCTACCAGCCGATGAACGTCAACTTCGGCCTGTTCCCGCCGATCGAACTCCGCGCCAAGAAAGCCGATCGCAAGCCGCTGATGGCCGCGCGCGCCCGTGAAGCCCTGGCGAGATGGCAGGCTGCATAAACGCCATTGCCCGATGCGCGGTCGGGTAGCACACTCACCCGATGCCGCACCCCCTGCTCATCCTCGCCGCGCTCGCCAATACCGCCGCGACGCCGGCGCCGGATCCTGCCGAATTGCGCAAGACGATCGCCGCGCTGGTCGGCTTCGGCACGCGGCACACGGCATCCGACACGCAATCGCCCACGCGAGGCATCGGCGCCGCACGCCGCTACGCCGCAGGCCGTTTCGAAGCGTTTTCGAAAGCGTGCCACGGCTGTCTCACGGTCGAGACGGTCGGCCGCACCTTCACCGGTCCACGGGCGCCGAACGGTGTCCGTGTCGAGGATGTGATCGCGATCCAGAAGGGCTCGGGCGATCCGGACAAGGTCGTGATCGTCCAGGGCCATATCGATAGCCGCATCAGCGATGTGATGAACGCGACCGGCGATGCCCCCGGCGCCAATGATGACGGCTCCGGAACCGCGCTCGTCATCGAATCCGCGCGTCTGCTCAGCCGCGAGAGGTTCACCGGCACGATCGTCTATGCAGCGCTCTCGGGCGAGGAACAGGGATTGTGGGGCGGCACGCTGCTTGCCGAGACCGCCAAGGCGCGTGGCTGGAAGGTGCAGGCAGTGCTCAACAACGATATCGTCGGCAACACGCACGGAATCGGCGGCGAGCATGTCGATGACGTCGTCCGCGTGTTCAGCGAGGGCATCGTGCTCTCGGCCGAACCCACCCAGATCAAGCAGCAGCGGGCGATCGGCGGCGAAGACGACAGCCCCAGCCGCGCGCTGGCCAAGGCGGTGCAGGCGACGGGCGATGCGGATCCGGTCATCGGCCTGCATGTGTTCCCCGTCCGCCGCGCCGATCGTTTCGGGCGGGGCGGCGATCACACCGCCTTCCTGGAGGCAGGTATCCTCCCCGCCGTGCGGATCACCGAAGCGGTGGAGAATTACGATCGCCAGCACCAGGACCTGCGGACCGTGGATGAGCGCGTCTATGGCGATACGATCGATTTCGTCGATTTCCCGTATCTCGCCAAGGTGACCGCGCTCAACGTGGCGGTCCTGCGCCGTCTGGCGAGCGCACCGGCAGCGCCTGAGCATGTCACGATCGAGGGCGCGCTGAGCGACGATACCAGGATCAGCTGGCCGTCGGTCGCGGGGGCCGCGGGCTATCGCATTGTGTGGCGCCGCGCCGACGGCACGCCGAACTGGACCGATCGCAAAGATGTCGGCGCCGATGTCAACGCGATCACGCTCACGCACATCAACATCGACGATCATTTCTTCGGCGTGGAAGCGCTATCGGCGAACGGCGCGGAAAGCATCGCCACTTTCGGCAGCATGCCGCTGCGGCCCACGCCGGGGCATGTGAAGTAACGCGCTCCGCCGAAAACCGGAGCGCTGCGGGCTTCAGCTCTCGTCTTCGTCCTTGGGCTTTTCCGCAGGCGTGCAATTCACCTTCGGCTTGCTCTTCCGCTGGATCTTGGTCGTCGCGAACTCAGCGGCATCCAGTGCGCCGCTCTTGTCCTTGTCGGCGTCGGCGAAGCGGTCCTCGGTCTTGACCGCATATTCGTCGAAGCTGAGCTTGCCGTCGCCATTCACGTCGAGCTTGGTGAAGGCCTTGTGCCGGGCGGCGAGGAACTCGTCACGGCTGACCTTGCCGTCCTTGTCATGGTCATAGCGGCTGAACCGCTTCTCCTCGCGCGTTTTCTCGCTGGCGGTGGGCGGATCGGGCAGGGCGTCATCGCTCTGCACATTGGTGGCGGCGGCGGCGAGTTGCGCAAAAGGCGAATGGGTGCCGCTGGGCGTCTTCCACAACAGCATCACGCCGCCCGCGACCAGCAACCCGGCCACCGCCCCGATCAGATAGCGCCACATCTTCTGCCCTCCTGAACTGGACGCTAACGCCGCGTCAGCCGCAACGCCAGCAGGCGCATCAGCCTGCCCGGTGAGCCCTGTCGCCTGACACCCGGCGTATCAGCATCGATCCGCGCCAGCCGCGCCAATGCGGCGAGCGGCAGCAGCGCGCGCGGCCATCGGCCTGAGACGCCGGACAGCGCCGCGCGCGCCTGGGCCCGCGCCTCCGTCTGGACCTTGGCATCCGAATGGCGATGGCCCAAATCCGCTAACGCCCAGCCCTCGCCTGCCGCACCCGCCCGCGCATCCTCATTGCTGAGCAAGCGAGCGGCAAGCCTGAACAACCGCATACCCCGTTCCTGCCCATGCCGCGTGATCGCCGCTGCATCGGGGACGCCATCGAGAAGAGCCGACCAGCCATGTTCGATCCCGGCGAGCGCCTTCCCTGTCACGCCGAGCGGCAACACCTCCGCGGCGATCAGCCCGAGCAAGGGCTCGGCAGGCGGGGGCGCGTGATCGAGCCGCTCCAGCGACTCTCGCCACCAGGCGAGCCGGATCAGCCCGACATGCGTCTCCTTGGTCGCGCCGACGATCGCCCCCATCCGTTCATCGAGCGCGAAAAGGGCGGTCAGCGCGGCGCGCTTGTCCGCAGGCGCATAAGCGACGGCAAGCGCGCGCTCGGGATCGACCAGCGCCATCAAATCCTCCCCATGATTTCCTGGGGAGGAATTACTTGTAGCAAACCTTCTTCGCCGCCTCGACGACCTGATCGGCGCGGACCAGCGCCATCTGCTCCAGGTTCGCCGCATAAGGCAGCGGCACATCGACATTGGCGACGCGCAGAACCGGCGCATCGAGATCGTCGAAACCCTCTTCCATTGCGATCGCCATGATCTCGGACGCGATCGAGCAGGTCGGCCAGCCTTCCTCGACCACGACCATGCGATTGGTCTTCTTGAGGCTGGCGAGCACCGTGCCTTTGTCGAGCGGACGCAGCGTGCGCAGATCGATGACCTCGGCCTCGATGCCCTCCTCCGCCAGCCGCTTCGCGGCCTCGAGGCTGACGCCGACGCCAATCGAATAGCTGACCAGAGTCACGTCCGTGCCTGCCCGCGCGACGCGCGCCTTGCCGATCGGCAGGACATAATCATCAAGCTTAGGCACCTCGAAACTCTGCCCATAAAGCAATTCATTCTCGAGGAAGACGACCGGATCGTTGGAACGAATCGCCGCCTTGAGCAGCCCCTTGGCGTCCGCCGCCGAATAAGGCGCGATCACGATCAGGCCGGGAACGCTCGCGTACCAGGGACCGTAATTCTGCGAATGCTGCGCGCCGACCCGCGCGGCGGCGCCGTTGGGGCCACGGAACACGATCGGGCAGCGCATCTGCCCGCCGGACATATAATTGGTCTTGGCGGCCGAATTGATGATGTGGTCGATCGCCTGCATCGCGAAGTTGAAGGTCATGAACTCGATGATCGGACGCAAGCCCGCCATCGCCGCGCCGGTGCCGACGCCGGCGAAGCCATATTCGGTGATCGGCGTATCGATCACGCGCTTGGGGCCGAATTCATCGAGCAGACCCTGCGTTACCTTGTAGGCGCCCTGATATTCGGCGACTTCCTCGCCCATCACGAAGACGCGATCGTCCTTGCGCATCTCCTCGGCCATCGCGTCCTTGAGCGCCTCGCGGACGGTCATCTTGACGAGTTCGGTGCCTTCGGGCGCCTCGGGATCTTCATGCGTGTTCGCCACGTCGGCGACCAGCTCGCGCGCGGCAGTGGGCATCTGGCGGGGCATTTCCTCGGGCTCTCCCGAATCCTCGGCCTCGCCCTTCACGTCCGGCTTGGGCTCGGCTTTAGCTGCCGATTGCGCCGGGGCCTCATCATCCTCCCCCTGGATCAGCGCGATCACCGTACCGACCTTCACGCCATCGGTGCCTTCGGGGATCATGATCTGGGCGAGCGTACCCTCGTCCACCGCTTCGAATTCCATCGTTGCCTTGTCGGTCTCGATCTCGGCGAGCACATCGCCGGATTTCACTGTATCGCCCTCCTTGACCAGCCATTTGGCGAGCGTGCCCTCCTCCATCGTCGGAGAGAGCGCGGGCATTTTGAGTTCGACAGCCATCTCAGTAAGTATCCACCAGCACGTCGGTGTAGAGTTCTTTCGCGTCGGGCTCGGGGCTCTCTTCGGCGAAGGCGGCGGCATCGGCGACGATCTTGCGGATATCCTTATCCAGCGCCTTCAACTGATCTTCCTTAATCCCTAGCCCCTCCAGCTCGCGGGCGAGGTGATCGATCGGATCGCTCTTGTCGCGGACCGACTGCACCTCTTCGCGTGACCGATATTTGGCCGGATCGGACATCGAATGGCCGCGATAGCGGTAGGTTTTGAGTTCGAGCAGGATCGGCCCCTTGCCGCTCTTCACCCATTCGCGCGCCGTCTCGGCGGCGCCGCGGACCGCCAGCACGTCCATGCCGTCGACCTGGAGGCCCGGAATGCGGAAGCTCTCGCCCCGGCGATAGAGCTGGTCCTCGGCCGAGGCGCGATTGACGCTGGTGCCCATGGCGTACTGGTTGTTCTCGATCACGAAGATCACCGGCAGCTTCCAGAGCTCCGCCATGTTGAAGCTCTCATAGACCTGGCCCTGGTTGGCCGCACCGTCGCCGAAATACACGAGAGCCAGCCCGCCATCCTCGGCATATTTATGCTTGAAGCCGAGCCCGGTGCCGATCGAGACCTGCGCGCCGACGATGCCGTGGCCACCGTAGAATTTATGTTCGACGCTGAACATGTGCATCGATCCGCCCTTACCGCGCGAAATGCCCGCGCCGCGGCCGGTCAGCTCGGCCATGATGATCTTGGGATCGATACCATAGGCCAGCATATGGCCGTGATCGCGATAGCCGGTGACGACCGAATCCTTGCCCGGCTCCAGCGCGGACTGCAGGCCGACCGCGACCGCTTCCTGCCCGATATAAAGATGGCAGAAGCCTCCGATCAGGCCGAGGCCGTAAAGCTGGCCGGCCTTCTCCTCAAAGCGGCGGATCAGCAGCATCTGGCGATAGAATTCGAGGAGCTCGTCCTTGCTGCCTTCGAAACGCCTCGGTTCCTCGGGCCGCTCGCGATTGGGGGCCGGCGGCGCGGCGGTGCGCGGGGTCGCGGATCGTGCAGCAGCAGCCTTGGCCAACTCAGACCTCTCCTAGACGCATTTCATGCGATCGAAACGATTATCGGCGGCCATAGTGCATCAGCTGCAACAATCGCGCGATTGCAGGAAACGCAACTCTAGTTGCGCGGAATGATGACCTCGTCGGGACGGACCTGTCCGGTTTCATGGCGTACCAGCTCATCGGCATAATCGGGATCGACGTGACGTGGATCGAGCAGATCGGCGTGATGCTGCAGCTTGATCTGCTGCACCTTAAGCGCATCCAGAGTGGCGAGCTTGGCCGCCTTCTGCTGGTGATAGCCCGCCAGCGAGAGCAGTCCGTTCGGCCCGAAAACGGCGAACCCGGCAAAATCGGCGATGATGAACAGCGCCACCGCCGGCAGGGCAGCGGACTTAATCACCGATAATGTCGAACGGCGTGCCATCGCAGGACAGAATCACAATGGTTTCAAGGATTCAAGCGAAATACCGATCATTGCGTGGATGGAGCGGTGGGCTGAGTCGGTCAGGCGGTGAGGCGAGTCGATAGCCCCTCCCCTTCAGGGGAGGGGTTGGGGTGGGGGAGTCAGGTAAGGCTCGCTCCGCTCGCCCCCACCCCCAAACCCCTCCCCTGAAGGGGAGGGGCTTAATGCAACGCCGGCACGCTCCAGGGCTGCCCCACTTCCAGCGCGCGGAAACGCTCGGGACTAATCCCGCGCTTCGCCACGGTCGCGCGTAGCAGCGCGGGCGGATCGCCGATCGCTTCGCTGGAAAGCCGGAACGTGCCCCAATGCACCGCCAGCCCATAGGAAGCGCCAAGCCTGCGAAACGCATCTACCGCCTCGACCGGACCGATATGATTGCTCGCCATCAAATCCCGCGGCACGAAGGCGCCGATCGGGAGGATCGCCAGCCGATACGGCCCGTCCTTCGCCGCCGCGATTGGCCAGCTGCCATCGCCCCAGCCGGTATCTCCCGCGAAGAACAGGTTGCCGCCCGGCAGCGTCACCGAAAATCCGGACCACAGCGCGCGATCGCGATCGGCCATCCAGCGCGATCCCCAATGGTGAACGCGCTCGATGGTCACGGTAATTCCAGGCCGCACCTCCACCTTTCCACCCCAGTCGCGCGTCGCAGCGGGCAGGCCGATCACGCTATCATTGCCGAGACTGGTGACAATCATCGGATGATCACGCGCCCACAGCCGCTTGAGCGTGGGGACATCCATATGATCGTAATGATCGTGGCTGACGAGGATGAGATCGATCTTGGGCAGATCGTCAAAACGCACGCCGGGCTCACGCACGCGCCTCGGCCCCAAAATCCCCCAAGGGCCCGCACGTTCGGCATAGACGGGATCGGTGAGGATGTTGATCCCGCCCGCCTGCACCAGCACGGTCGAATGGCCGATCCAGGTTGCCGTCATTCCCGTGCCTTCCACGCGCGGCACCGGATGCCCCGGCGTGACCGCGACATGATCGGGCCACGCCGCCCGCGCCTGACCCGAAAAGAAGCGCAGCATCCGCACGGGCTGCATCTGCTGCGGCGAAAAAGCGTCCCCATCCTGGTTGGCGAACCGCTTGCCATCATAATGGACGCTGATCGGCCCGCGATAATAGATGCGGTCCAGGAAGGGGGGCACCACTACCGGCGCGAGCAGCAACAGGATGATCAGGAAAAGCAGCGCCGTCCCCAAGCGCCGCAGAATGCCGCCGATTCGCATCGCCGGGCCTTTCGCCGCCAGCGTCGGCGAAGGCAAGCGTATTGCATCCGCAATACAGTTCGGTTTATTGGGTCGGCCAAAGGAGAAACCGCGATGCGCTCGTCCCTCATCCTCTTGCCCGTGCCCTTGCTGCTCGCCGGGTGCGACGTGCATTCCAACCCGGCGACGCAGGGCGGCAACGATGTCCACATCAGCATGGCGCAAAGCGATTCCGGTGGCAGCGGGCGCGTTTCGGTCAACGTTCCCGGCTTCGACGCCAAGCTTTCGCTGCCGACCTTCTTCATGAAGGGCGGCCATATGGATATCGACGGCCTGAAGCTCGCGCCCGATACGACGATCCGCTCGGTCGACATTCTCGGCCACGACAAGGATAGCGACAAAGGCGACGATAACGATAACGATAACGTCCACATGACCTTCACCAACCCCAAGGCGCCGGCGGAGCTCGTCGCTTATTATCGCCAGGCGGCGGGGGATGCGGGCTTCACCGTGAGCCCGATCAGCGGCGATGGCGGCCTCATCGCCACCAAGGAAAAGAAGAAAGTGACCGTTTCGCTGACCGGCGAGGGCGCCGGCAGCCGCGGCGCGATCGACGTCGTCGAGGGCGGCTGAGACGATGGCAAACCCACTCCTCTGGCTCGGGCTGACGCTTGTTCTCGCGCTCGTCCAGATCTTCCTCGCGGGCCATTTCCGGACCAAGCAATATGGCACGGACTGGAACGTCGGCGCGCGGGACAAGGAAATGCCGCCGCTCGATCCGCTCGCCGGCCGCCTTGTCCGCGCACAGGCCAATCTGTTCGAGACGCTGCCGCTGTATATCGGCGGCCTGCTCGGTGCGGTCGCCGCCGGCCACCTCGGCTGGAAGACCAATATCGGCGCGCCGCTCTATTTCTTCGCGCGACTGATCTACGTGCCGCTCTATGCCGCCGGTATCCCTTACATCCGCTCGCTGGTGTGGCTGGCTGGAACGGCCGGGCTGCTCCTCATCCTATGGGCGCTGATCGCCGGGTGACGAAACGCGGGCAGGCCGCTACAGGCAGCCGATGCCTGCTGTCCCGCCCCTGATCCTCGTCATGCTCGGCGGCGCGCTCGGCGCCGGTTTCCGCTACAACATCGGTGTCGTCGCGCTGCGCAATCTTGGCGCGGATTTCCCCTATGCCACGCTGATGATCAACATTCTCGGCGGCTTCCTGATGGGCGTGCTGGCCGGTTCGCTCGCCCGCCCCCCGCTGACGGGGCCGAATGCGGAGCCGCTGCGGCTGTTCCTCGGTATCGGCGTGCTCGGCGGCTTCACCACCTTCTCCTCGTTCAGCCTGGAGACGGTGAATATGCTCAACCGCGGCGCGCCGGTGCTCGCAGCGGGCTATGCGCTCGCTTCGGTGATCGGATCGGTGCTGGCGCTCTACGCGGGGCTGCTAGCCGTCAGGCTGATGGCATGAGTGCGGAGGCGCGCAGCTTCATCGTCGCCGATGATGACGACGGCATCCGGCTCGATCGCTGGTTTCGCCGCCACATGGCCGACGCCAGCTTCAACATCGTCTCGCGCTGGGCGCGGACCGGGCAGTTGCGCATCGACGGCAAGCGCGTCGCGCCGGGCGATCATATCGCCGCGGGCCAGGTGATCCGCGTCCCCCCGCTGGAGCCCGTCGCGCCCGAAAAGGCCGCCAAGCCCAAGAAGGAGCTCCCGCCGGAAGACCTGGAGTTCGTCCAGAGCCTCGTGCTGCACAAGGACCGCCACGCGATCGTGGTAGACAAGCCGCCGGGCCTCGCCACCCAGGGCGGCACCAAAACCGAACGCCACCTCGATGGCCTGCTCGATGGGCTGCAGTTCGATGCGGAGAACCGCCCCAAGCTGGTCCACCGCCTCGATAAGGATACCAGCGGCGTGCTGCTGCTGGCGCGATCGGCCAACGCCGCCGCGCATTTCTCCAAGGCCTTCTCCAGCCGCACGGCGCGCAAGCTCTATTGGGCGCTGGTCGCGGGCGTGCCTGCCGTCCACGACGGCATGATCGATCTGCCGATCGCCAAGCAGCCGGGCACCGGCGGCGAGAAGATGCATGTCGATGAGAAGGAGGGCTCGCCCGCCCGCACCCGCTATCGCGTCGTCGAGCGCGCGGGCAATGCCGCCGCGTGGGTCGAACTCCAGCCTCATACCGGCCGCACTCATCAGCTCCGCGTCCATATGGCAGCGATCGGCCATCCGATCGTCGGCGACGGCAAATATGGCGGGCAGGATGCTTTCCTCACCGGAGGCGTCAGCCGCAAGATGCACCTCCACGCCCGCCGCCTCCGCGTCGATCATCCCGACGGCGGTCAGCTTGAAGTCGCCGCCGAGCCGCCCACGCATTTCGCCGAAAGCATGGCCCTGCTTGGCTTCGACCGCGCGCTCGGCGATCAGATGCCGTTCGATCAGCCCAAATTCTCCGAGACGGCCGAGGGCAAGAAAAAGGCGGTCAGCGCCGCTGCCAAGGCCCGCCGCAAGGACCGTAAGGGCGAACGGCGTTCGCGCGGCCGCTAGTGAGCCGCCTCGCCGTCTTCGATTGCGACGGGACGCTCGTCGATAGCGGCGCCAGCATCTGCGCGGCGATGGCCCAAGGCTTTGCCGCGTGCGGCCTGCCCGCGCCCACGACACTGGCAACGCGATCGATCATCGGTCTGTCGCTCCCGCAGGCCATAGCGCGACTTCTCCCCGAGGGAGAGCCGGCGACGCATGCCCTGTTGATCGAAGCCTACAAGGCCAGCTTCTTCGCGGCCCGCCAGCAGGGCGAACTGCACGAACCGCTCTATGAGGGCATCGCCGATGCTATCGCGGAGCTGGAAGCGCGCGGCTGGCTGCTCGGCGTGGCGACGGGCAAATCCGATCGCGGGCTCAACGCCATCCTTGAGGCGCATGGCCTTCATCCGCGTTTCGTGACGTTGCAGACCGCCGATCGCCACCCTTCCAAGCCGCACCCGTCGATGCTGCACCAAGCGATGGCCGATGCCGGCGCCGCGCCCGAAACGACGGCGATGATCGGCGATACCAGCTACGATATGGAGATGGCCAAGGCCGCGGGCGCGGCGGCGATCGGGGTCGCCTGGGGCTATCATTCGGCCGATCTGCTGCGCGAAGCGGGGGCGGATGCGGTGGCCGATCGTGCCTCGGATCTGGTGGCGCTGCTCGAAGCCCTGCCGTGAAGCGTTTCTACAAGGAGGCGTCGCTCGGCGCAGATGGAGCAATCCTGCTCGACGGCCGCCCGGTCAAAACGCCCGCGCGCATGCCGCTCGTGTTGCCGACGCCCGCGCTCGCCGAAGCCGTCCGCGCGGAATGGGCGGCGCAGGGTGAGGAGATCGATCCGCGTGCCATGCCGCTGACAGGCCTCGCCAACGCCGCGATCGATCGCGTCCTTCCCGATCCTGCCGCCTTCGCAATTCCGCTCGCCCGCTACGCCGAGGCGGACCTGCTCTGCTACCGCGCCGATGCCCCGGCCGAGCTGGTGACGGCGGAAGCCGAGGCCTGGGATCCCCTGCTCGATTGGGCGCGCGCGCGTTTCGATGTGCATTTCGAAATCGTCAGCGGCATCCGTCACCGCGCCCAGCCCGAAGCGACGGTCGCCCGCCTTACCGAGGCACTGACCGCGGTCGATTCCTTCGCACTGGCGGCGATGAATCCGCTGATCACGATCGGCGGATCGCTAGTCGCCGCGCTCGCCGTGACCGAGAGCGCGATCGAGGCCAGCGCGGCCTTCGATGCGCTCCACATCGATGAACTCTGGCAGGCCGGCCATTGGGGCGAGGATACGCTCGCAACCCAAGCGCGAGAGGCGCGGCGCATGGACTTTCTCGCCGCCGCTCGCTTCCTCGCGTTGCTCTAATCCTCCCCGGCACGGGGAGGATGTCAGTGCAGCGTGACGGCAGGCCCCTTCGGCAGGAACCAGCGCGCGATCAGCAAGCCGGGGCCGACCAGCATCGCCAGGCTGGCGACGAGATTGTAGATCGCAAAGTGCCAATCGGCATGCATCCAGATCGGATCGCTGAGCGTGAGCAGCACCGCACCCGCCGCCGAAAAGCCGATCACCAGCCGCGCCCGGCTCTCGAAATCGGTCACCCGTCCCGCCACGGCAAGCAGACTGAAACCGATCAGGCCGGCGACCACCACCTCATGGATGAAGCCGCCCAGCATCCACGGGCCACCCTGCGTCGAGAACCCCTGTGGATTGTAATCGACCACCGCCACCGGGCCCTTGCCGTAGAGCACCGTGCCGCCCGCCGTTTCGGGGTTGGGGATGATGTAGCGGCCGACATGCGGGAGATTGTTCGCCGCGGCGAGCTGGACATTGGCGCTCTGCTGTTCGCTCGCGCTCGAGAAAGCGAGATGGTTGAGCGGGCTCGCCCAGAAAATGAAGCCGATCACGAACATCAGCATTCCGCCGAGCAGGCTGCCGATCAAGACCCGGACCATATCGCTCTCCCCTGTTGCGGGGCGAGCCTAGCCTAACCCGCCAGTGGCGTCATCAATTTGCGCGCGAAGCCGATCAGGCCGGTCTGGCGCGAGCGGCGCAGCCGCTCGGCCTCCAGGATCGTGCGGACCTGCGCGAAGCAGCGCTCGACGTCGTCGTTGATCAGGACATAATCATAGCCATCCCAATGGCTGATCTCGCTCGCCGCGCGCTCCATCCGCGAGGCGATGACGTCTTCGTCATCGGTGCCGCGATTGATCAGCCGCCGCTCGAGCTCCTCCACCGAAGGCGGCAGGATGAAGACGCGCACGACATCGCCGCCCGCCTTCTGAAACAGCTGCTGCGCGCCCTGCCAATCGATATCGAACAGCACGTCCTGCCCCGAACGCAGCATGTCGTTCACCGCCTGCTTGGGCGTGCCATAGCGATGGCCGAAGACGTGCGCCCATTCCACCAGCTCGTCCGCGTCCGCCATCTCCTTGAAGCGGGGAACATCGGTGAAGAAATAATCGCGGCCTTCCACTTCGCCGGGCCGCATCGGTCGCGTCGTCACCGACACCGACATCGAAATTTCGGGATCGGCCGCCAGCAGCATGCGCGCGATGGTGGATTTGCCCGCGCCCGAAGGCGAAGAGAGGACGAAAAGAACGCCGCGATGATCGAGGCCGGGCTGAGGCATGGCCGCTCTTGTCGCCAGCGGCTCCGGAAATCAACCGAGGATGCCAGCGCTGCTGCGGCTACAGCAATTTATCCAGCGTTATCGGCAGATCACGCACCCGCTTGCCCGTCGCGTTGAACACCGCGTTGGCCACCGCTGCAGCCACGCCGGTGATCCCGATCTCGCCGATCCCGCGCGCGCCCATCGGCGAATGGGGATCGGGGATGTCGGTCCAGATGACGTCGATCTCGGGCACGTCGAGATGCACGGGCACGTGATAATCGGAGAGGCTAGGGTTCATGATCCGGCCGTTGCGCTCATCGAACTCGGTCTCCTCCATCAGCGCGAGGCCGAGGCCCATGATCATTCCACCGCGAAACTGGCTGCGCCCCGTCTTGGGATTGAGGATGCGGCCGCAATCGAACGAACCGAGCATTCGCGGCACGCGCACTTCACCCGTGACGGCGTTGACGCGCGCCTCGACGAAAACCGCACCGTGGGAATGCATCGACCAATGCTGCAGCTCGAGCGGCGGCGGAGCCGCAGCTTCCACGACCAGTTCGTCGCGCTGCGCGCGCGACAGGATCGAGGCGTAGCTTTCGTGCCGGCCATCATCCTCGAGCGCGGCCAGTCCAGCATCGAAACAACCCACCTCGTCGGGCTTTAGACCGGCCAGCGGCGAATCGTTGCCGGCGAGTTTGAGCAATTCAGTGACCAGCGCCTTGTGCGCCTCGATCACCGAGGCGCCGATCGACGCGGTCTGCTGCGATCCGCCCGCCAGAACAACACCCGGGAAGATCGTGTCGCCATAGCGGAAGACCACCTGTTCTATTGGCAGCCCCAAGCGATCGGCGGTCACCTGCGTGTGCGCGGTCGCGGTGCCCATGCCCATTTCGTGCGCGGCGATATCGACGGTGGCGTGACCGTCCCGGGTCAACGTGATCCGTGCGGCGCCGCCGGACATGCGGTGATAGGGATAGGTCGCGGTGGCGACGCCCATGCCGATTAGCCATTCGCCTTCCCGCCGGCTGCCGGGTGTCTTCGGCCGATCCGTCCAGCCGAAGCGTTCGGCGCCGTCCCGATAGGCCTTCTCCACATCGCGTTGAGAAAAAGGCAGCCCCATCAGCGGATCCTTGTCCGGCTCATTGATCAGCTTGAGCTCGATCGGATCGATGCCCATCGCCGCCGCCAGCTCATCGACCGCGCTTTCAAGTGCGAAGGTGCCGACCGATTCGCCCGGCGCCCGCATGAAGGTGTTCGCCAGCATATCGATATGGGTGACACGGACATCGAGGAGGAAGCTGTCCGCGCCGTAAACGCTCATCGTCGGCAGGATGAAAGGCTCCGGCATGGCGTTATGAGACGTCATCGCCGTGATGCCGGTGTGGATCAGCGCGGTGAACTTGCCGCTGGCATCGGCGCCGATCGCCACCCTTTGTTCGGTGAGCGTGCGCCCGCCGACCACCCGGTAGACGCCTTCGCGCGAAAGCATGATCCGCACCGGCCGCCCGGCAAGCTTGGCCGCCGCCGCGCCGAGCACCTGGTGATCCCACAGGCACTTGCCGCCGAACCCGCCACCCACGAACGGCGAGCTGACGCGCACCTGATCCTCGGCAATGCCGAACACCTTGGAGAGCGACCAGGCCGTGTGCGCGACGAGCTGCGAGGCATCGTGGACGCGCAGCGCATCGCCATCCCAGGCGATCGTCGCGGCGTGCAGTTCGATGGCGTTGTGGTTGTGGCGCGGGGTGAGATAGGCAGCATCCACCTTATGCGGTGCTGCGGCGAGCGCCTCCTCTGCCTTGCCGATCTCGGCATGGAGCGGTTCGCCCATGAACATGCCCTGGTCGGTGCCTGCCGCCTTGGCATCGGCAAAGCTGAGCGTCGCAGGGTCTTCATCGTAAGTGACGTGGATCAGCGTTTTGGCGTGATCGGCCTGCTCCTGCGTCTCGGCAAGCACCACCGCGATCGGCTGGCCGTTCCAGTGGACGCTGGGATCCTGCATGATCGTAAGGTCCGCACCGCCGGCGGCCTTCGGGCTGCTTCCGAACAGCGGCACCTTCTCCATGCGCGGCGCATTCTTGTAGGTCATCACCAGGACGACGCCGGGCGATGCCTCGGCGGCCGCGGTGTCGATGGTGGCAATGCGGCCCTTGGCGATCGTGCTGAACGCCACGGCGGCATAGACCATGCCCTCCAGCGCGAATTCCGCCGCGAACGGCGCCGTGCCCCCGACTTTGAGCGGCCCATCGATCCGCGACAGCGCCTTGCCGATGCTGCCATGCTGCTGGCGCATGATCGGATCTGGGATGCCGCCGGGAATCCAATTATCGGGAGCTAGCGCGACCGCAGTCTTCATCACGGTCTGCAGCGCGCCCTGAACCGTCGCCTTGGCGTCTTCGACCATGCTCATGCCGCCAGCTCCTGCAGGGCCGCTACGATCATGCGCTTGGCCAGTTCGATCTTGAAGCCATTCTCGCGGTAGCCCTTGGCATTCGCCAGTTCAGCTTCGGCAGCCCGGCGGAAGCTGACTTCCGTGGCCGGCGCGCCGCGCAATGCCGCCTCTGACTGCCACGCGCGCCACGGCTTGGTGCCGACTCCGCCGAGCGCGAGACGCACGTCGCGCACCCGGCCGTCCTCGATGTCGAGCGCCGCCGCGACCGAGACCAAAGCGAAGGCATAGGAGGATCGATCACGGACCTTGCGATAGATGGCACGGCGGCCGAAGCCGAGCGCAGGCACCTCGATCGCGGTGATCAGCTCGCCCGGCTCCAGCATCGTCTCGATTTCGGGATGGCCTTCGGGGAGGCGGTGAAGATCGGTGAGCGGGATCGTGCGCTTGCCCGCCCGCCCCTCGAGATGGACGATCGCATCGTGCGCGACGAGCGCGATGCACATATCGGAGGGGTGCGTGGCGATACAGGCGTGCGACGTGCCGAGGATGGCGTGGTTGCGGTTGAACCCGTCCAAAGCATCACAGCCCTGCCCTGGCTGCCGCTTGTTGCAGCGCGAACCTTCATTGTCGTAAAAATAGGCGCAGCGCGTCCGTTGAAGGATATTGCCACCAACCGTCGCCATGTTGCGGATCTGCCCGCTCGCCCCGGCGAGGATTGCCCGCGCAATCAGCGGAAAATCACGGCGCACTGTCCGGTCTTCGGCCAGCGCGGTGTTCTTCACCGCAGCGCCGATCAACAGGCTGCCGTCGGCGCGTGCCTCGATCGCCTGGGCGAGACCGGTCACGTCGACCAGCGCCTCGGGCCGCTCGATCGTCTCGCGCATCAGATCGACGAGATTGGTGCCGCCGCCAAGATATTTGGCGTTCGCTCCCGCCCCAGATACCGCCGTCGCGGCATCGGCGGCACGCGCATATGTGAAAGGCGTCATGCGGGTTCTTTCGCATAGGTTTCGGCGATCGCATCGACGATGCCATTGTAAGCGCCGCAGCGGCAAAGATTGCCGCTCATCCGTTCGCGCAATTCGTCATGATCGAGCGTCATCACATCGGACGAGAGATCGGCGGTCACGAAACTCGGCAGGCCGCGCCTGACCTCCTCCGCCATCGCCACCGCCGAGCAGAGCTGCCCCGGCGTGCAATAGCCGCACTGGAAGCCGTCATGATCGATGAACGCCTGCTGCAGAGGGTGCAGAGGTTCGCCGCCCAGCCCTTCCACCGTGACGATCGCGCGGTCCTGATATTGCACCGCCAGCGCCAGGCAGGCGTTGATCCGCTCGCCCTCCACCAAAACGGTACAGGCCCCGCACGCGCCCTGGTTGCAGCCTTTCTTCGAGCCGGTCAGCCCTAGATGGTCCCGCAGCAGATCGAGCAGCGAGGTCCGCAGATCGACCTCGAGCTGGTGCGTTTCGCCGTTGATATTGAAATTCATGCCCGCTCCGCCGATCCGCTACGCCGAAGGCGTAAAGCGCGAGAGATTTGCAAAGGTTGCGCGATCAAAACGAATTACCGCAGGCCAACATCGCTCATCTCGATTTCGGGCCGCTTGCCCGAGATGATGTCCGCCAGCGCCTGCCCCGATCCACATGCCATCGTCCAGCCGAGCGTACCGTGGCCGGAGTTGATGTAGAGATTGGACAAATGCGTCGGGCCGATGATCGGCGGGCCGTCGGGGGTCATCGGCCTCAGGCCACTCCATAGCGTCACGTCAGTGGTCTTGGCGACGCCAGGGAACAGATCCTCCAGTGCATAGACCAAGGTCTCCTGCCGGCCCTCCACCAGCGTCGAGGTATAACCTGAAACCTCGGCCATGCCGCCGACGCGGATCGTGTCGCCCAGCCGGGTGATCGCCACCTTGTAGGTCTCGTGCATGATCGTGGACACGGGTGCGCGGCCCAAGTCGCCGATCGGCACGGTGATCGAATAGCCCTTGATCGGGTAGATCGGCAGGCGGATGCCGAGCGGCTTGACCATCCCGCGCGTGTAGCTGCCCAGTGCCACGACGAAGGTATCCGCGGTAATCGCCCCCTCACTGGTCTCGACCGCCACGACGCGGCCACCCTTCCGAACCAGCCGCCGCGTCTCGACCCCATAGCGGAAGGTGACGCCCATCTCGGCGCAGCGCGCGGCGAGCGCGTTGGTGAACTTGAAGCAATCGCCGGTCTCGTCGTTGGGCAGACGCAGTCCCCCCGCCAGCCGATCACGCACCTTGTCCAGACCGGGCTCGGCGCGGACGCAGCCGTCGCGATCGAGCACCTCATAGGGCACCCCCTCCCGCTCCAGCACTTCGATATCCTTGTGCGCGGCCTGGACCTGCTTTTCGGTCAGAAAAACCTGCAGCGTACCCAACGCGCGTTCGTCGTAGTGGAAACCCTCGCGGGCGCGGACCTCGATCAATTTGTCGCGGCTATATTCGGCGATGCGGACCATGCGATCCTTATTCACCTTATAGCGTTCCTCGGTGCAGTTCATCAGCAGCCGGGTGAGGAACACCAGCATATCGGGCTTGGCCTTGAGCCGCAGCACCAGCGGCGCATGTTTCGCCAGCATCCAGGCGATCGCCTTGCGCGGTACGCCGGGCGCCGCCCAGGGCGAGGCATAGCCCGGCGAGATTTCGCCGGCGTTGGCGAAGCTCGTCTCGAGCGCGGCGCCCGGCTGGCGATCGATCACCGTCACTTGGTGACCGGCGCGCGCCAGATAATAAGCGGTGGTGACGCCGATCACGCCGCTGCCCAGCACCACGACCTTCATGCCGCCTCCTCATCGATCACCCGGACATGGTAACGCGCACCGAGGCTGGTGAGTATCTCGTAGGAAATCGTCCCTGCCGCCGCCCCGACTTCATCGAGGCTCTGATGGGGCCCGATCAGCTCCACCCAATCCCCCTCGTGAAGCGATACGGGGGGCAGATCGGTGACATCGATCGCCATGCTATCCATCGAAACCCGGCCAAGGATCGGCAGGCGCTGGCCGCCGTAATAAGCCGCACCGCGCCCGCTCAGTGACCGTAGCCAGCCGTCCGCATAGCCGAGACCAAGCGTGGCGATCCGTGTCTCCCGTGTGGTGGTGAAGGTGAGGCCGTAGCCTACGCCCGTGCCCGGCGGCACGGTGCGCAGCTGGATCACCTTGGCATCAAGCGATACGACCCGCTCCAAGGCAAAATTCGGGTGTTCGGTGGGAATGCCGCCATAGAGCGCGATGCCGACACGGACGAGATCGCCGGCGAATGCTCCACCCAGCACGGTTCCGCCCGAATTGGCCAAGCTGCGGGATACATCGGGGAAAAGTGCGGCGGCTTCCTCGAATATCCGCAACTGACGCGCATTGGCGGGCGCATCGCGATCCTCGCTGCAGGCGAGATGGCTCATCACCAGCTTCAGATCGATCGTCTCACGAAAGCCCGGCTCGCTGGCGATCGCCTCAACTTCCTCAGGTGGCATGCCGAGACGCGACATAATGGTATCGAACTGCAGCGCCGCCGGCAGCCGCTCGCCCCGCGCGCTGGCCAATGCCGCCCATTCTCGTGCCTGCGCGAGCGAGTTGAGGACCGGGATCGCGCCGATCGCCGGATAGTCCGGCGCGCTGCCCGGATAGAGGCCGTTAAGCACGTACAATGAGACATCGTCGGGCAGCAGCGGCCGCACGACGCGCGCCTCATCGAGCTGGACAACGAAAAAGGTCCGGCATCCCGCCGCGAGCAGCGCGGGCACCACGCGCTCCACGCCCAGCCCATAAGCATCGGCCTTCACCACCGCCCCGCACGCCGCGCCGTCCCGCGCCGCCAGCGCAGCGAAGCGCCGGTAATTGGCCTTGAGCGCGCCAAGATCGATCGTCAGCCGGCCGCCCGCGCTTGCCTCGGAAATCACCATCGCCCGGCCCCTCTGCCCGAGGAATGCCGCACGCTCAATCGCATCCGATCGCAAGGGAACGTCTCGACACCCCACCGGTTGACCCTGCTTTCACCCATCATCCTGATATCGGGGCACAATCCATGACGACGCAGAAATGGTCCCAGCGCAGGCTGAACGCGTGAGCACAGCCTCAACGCTCCGCCCGGTGCTGTTCGATATCGACGGCACGTTGATCGATAGCAATCCGCTCCACGTCCTCGCCTGGAGCCGTGCGTTTCGGGAGCATGGCTATGAGATCGCCGACGAAGCGATCCACGCGCAAATCGGCAAGGGCGGTGACAATCTTCTCCCCACGCTGCTGCCGCAGGCCAATAGCGACGAGCAGGCCGCGATCGATGCGCGGCAGGGCGAAATCTTCGCGGCGGACTATCTCGCCGAGGCGAAACCGTTTCGCAACGCCGCCGAATTGCTCCGGCATGCGGCGGCGGCAGGCAAACAGATCGTGCTCGCCTCTTCCGCCACGCAGAGCGAGGTCGATCATTATGCCGGCCTGCTGGGCATCGCCGACATCCTCGCCGCGACCACCAGCATCGACGACGTCAACTGCTCGAAGCCCGAACCGGATATTTTCGCCGTGGCGCTGCGCAAGATCGGCTTGGAGCCGACGGGCGCGCTGGTGGTCGGCGATACGATTTGGGACGTGGAAGCGGCCAGCCGCATCGGACTGGGGACGATCGCGCTGCTATCAGGCGGGGTTTCCGCGCACGATCTGGAGCAGGCCGGCGCAATCGCCATCTATGAGGATGCCGCGCGGCTGCTTGCCTTTTACGCGCAATCGCCGCTCGCCCGCTGACTGCTCAGCGGCCGCCGACCAGCCCCAGGGTCTGCAGCACCGCCACCAGCATCAGCGCCGCGAGGCCCGCCGAGACGATGCCGACCATCATATCGCCCGAGGACCGTGCCGCACCGATACCGACGAAGAGGCCGAGACCGGCCATCACGCCCGGCAGCACCAGCGCCGGCAGCGCCTGCGCTACGGCCGCTTTCGATCGTTGGCGCGCGGGTGTGCGGCTGGACGCCAGCCGCGCGAGCGCCCTGCTCACAACGCCCTCCGCCGACGCTCGGACCGAGCCTGCCCGACGCTCGCCAGCACCAGTTCCAGCTGATCCACCGAAAAGCCAGCGGCGAGGAACGCCTTCGTCTCGGAGACGGGAAGCTGATAGCCATAATGCCAGGCATTGACCGCCAGCCGACGCAGCCTCTCCAGCATGGGATCGGCGAGGCGGGAATGGGTGCTGCGCCCGAACAGGCTGCCCATCGCGCGCGACAGCCGGCTGGGCTCACGCAAACTCGCCAGGCCATCGGTGCGGGCGAGCGCGATCGTCGTCCATTCCAGCGGCGAGAAATGCCCGGCGGTCGATACGGGCTTGTCCATCGTGGGCGCGGGAGACAGCGGGTCGGCGGAAAAATTGATATAGGCCATGATCGTTGCTTTCGAACGAGCGCCGTCAATCCCGGCGATCCGATCGCCGGGGCGGAGCATCTGAGGAACGCGGGGAAAACCGCACGGCAAACCGCGCGCGCTTTCGGATTACAAGATAGCGATCCTCACGGACCGCCGATGGTCAGCCAGCCAATTCGATCATCGGTGATCTCCCTTTACGGGGCGTCATCCGATCGGATGGCGTCTTCCATACCGAGTGGTATATAAGCCGATCGGTGTTCCGTCAAGAGTTCTGTACCGATAGGTTGGTAATTATTTTCCGGGCCAAAGCTGCAGGCTGGTTTCGACCAGACCGCGCAATTCCTCGGGAGTGGCGCCCGCCTGCGCCTGCAACGCCAGGCCCTGCAGGATCGCGAAAAGATGCCGGGCAAGGCCCACAGGTTCGATGCCTTCGGGCAGATCCCCTTCATCGCGCGCGCGCGCGAAACGCTCGATCACCGCGTCGGCCGATGATGCGCGGCGCTTGAGCACTTCGGTGCGAATGGATTCGGCCTCGGGCCCGCACGTGACCGAGTTCATCGCCATACAGCCTTTGGGATCGCAGCCGCTCTGCAGCGCGAGCGCACCGCGCAGCAATGTTTCGGCAACGCCACGCGACGTCGGCGCATCGAGCGCGGTGCGCATGTAAGCAAGCTTCTCACGCTCGTAGAGATCGAGTGCCTTATTGAAGAGCGCTTCCTTATTGCCGAACGCGGCGTAGAGACTGGGCTTGGTGATCCCCATCGCCTCGGTCAGCGCGGCCATCGATGCGCCTTCATAGCCGTGCTGCCAGAAAATGCGCAGCGCCGCCGCGAGCGCGACATCAACGTCGAATTCCCGAGGTCTTCCCTTGACGGGACAAAGAGCGGCGAAAGCATTCATACCGAACGGTACATAGGGATAGTTGCCCGTAAAGCCAAGCGTTTGCGGCGAAAACACGCTGCGGCGAGAATGGTGCCGGATGAGGGGATCGAACCCCCGACCTTCGGTTTACAAAACCGCTGCACTACCGCTGTGCTAATCCGGCAGAACACCATTTTCAACTATTCAGCTCGCCACCCCGTTAATTCGCCCTGTCTTGGGGAATCACCAAGGTAACAAATCGCCGCAGTTCGGTATCCCCATACTGCCGGCGAACGCATTAGCCGGGGATCGCGTTAGCCGACAACCCCGTAAGGAACAGAGTGCGAAGGAGCGATGCCCTTTCAGACCTTCGCCTAGCCTCCGCGCTGTGGAAGGGTCATCAAAGAGCCTCCGATTAGAGACGATGGCCAAACGCCAATCTGCCCGATCCTAACTCGTTCAGATGGCTTATTAGCCTGGAAAGGTCTTTGCTCGCGTGCGGTGCGGATCGCTGTCAGGACTGACGAACGTTTTGGCGAGTAAACGTCCTACCAAGTCGGTCGGTCGTTCAACAAGTCTTTGGTAGATGTCAGCTACGGGCACCATCAGCACGAGAGCAATTAACGCCGAGTGTACTACCGAGAATTGTCTGCAAAGGCCATTAAGCACCGCGGCAAGGACAATGACATGTAGGAGATATAGACTATACGATACCCGCCCTAAGTATCGGGCTATCTTACTCGAAAACACCTCATTGAAATAGCTGTGTAGCACAACAAGTATTATGCCGAGGGCACCGACGCCACAGATCAGCAAGCGCAAGCCATCTAGAAACGTTCCCACGTGCGCCGTATCCTTTGGACCAGCATTAAGAAGCATTAAAAAGAATAACATCGCCAAACATGATGGCAAGATCGCCATCTTGGGGCGGATAGGCTGCTTTAACAGCGCGGTGCTTAATCCTGCGCCAAAGGCAAATAAAAATATATAGCAAAGTGTTTCGTTATAGCTTTTGGCAATTGTCCCTTCGGGAAATAGAGAGGACGAGGCGCAAGACAAAAACATTAACCCGACGGTCGCCACGCACGTGGGGACGGGCCATTTACGCATCGCTAGTAAAACTGCTGGAAAAAGAAAGGAAATGCGGAGCTCGTGAACCAAGCTCCACATAACATTATCAAGATTGACGCGGGTCTCGGTCATAAGCAAGTGCTTAGTAATGTTGCCCGACGTGGCACCTCCGTTCCATAGTTCGTGTAACCAGACGGAACCATCAGAAATTGACTGCCGCCCTATGACATAGCTAAGTAAAGCAGATATCAATATTGCGATTGCAAAAGCAGGCCAAATGCGAAAGAACCGTTTTGTCGCGAACTGAAAATAAGACTGATAGTGCTGTCCAACTACAGCTCTAGTGAGCACGAATCCACTTAGCACGAAAAACAGGATTACGGCTTGCGGACCGCAGGTAGCAAACTTGACTGCCAGTGTCGCGATCCAGCGAATTGGCTCGAGCAGATGATACGAGCTTTGGCCTAAAAGACTGGATGTTCCGCCGGGCGAGATGAGCGATGTATGGTAGAGAGCAACAACGACAGCCGCAAAACCTCGTAATCCGTCCAATGCGGACAAATGACGTCGCGCCTCGACGTCCGCGGAAATTGTCATTGTTTGGCCGCCCCCTTTACAACAGCCGAACCTTCTAACGAACTACGCTGATAACGGGCAGATACTAACCAGCTTGAATCTTGGCGACGGTTAAGGTCGATCGCAAAAGATTGGATAGCCCACGCCGACCTCATCCTGAAAGTCGCGGGGCCCCGAGCCCGTTCGGCTCGCACGCAAACGGCCCCATGCGTCAAGGGACGCCGAACGTCCAGCCCTCGGTGCGCGCAAGCTCCGCTGTCAGTCCCTCAGGATGCCACAGCGCGCGGTCGCCGGCATGGCGGCGCAGCCAGGCCGCGGTGATCATCGCATCGGTGGCGTGGTTGTCGTACCGTGCCACCGGCGCGTGCGGACCGGAGCCGAGCGCGGCCAAGGCCTGATCCAGCGTATCGGGTGCGCGCAGCTTGGAGAGGCCGGGGCGCAGACCGGCGGCACGGGCGGCGATGGTGGTATAGATCTCGATCAGCAGCGGCCCGCGATCGGGAATGGGATCGAGCGGCCAGAGCGGGAGGCGGCCGTCGAGCGCGTGAAGGACGCGCATCCCGGTCAGGCTCGATTTGCCGACCTGCGCGGCGCCGACGAGATTGAACGTGCTGGTCGGCTGCAGACGTATCGCCAGCGCGTGCCGTTCGGTGACGCGCAGGCGCCCCCGCCCCTTTTGGAACAGATCGCCGCACGCCCCTGCACCCGGAAGTGACGCGCCAGTTCGCCATGCGCGACGACCCGGCTTGCGGCATAGCCGGGCTCCTCCCCCGCCAGCCGATCGATTGTCGCCCAAAGCGCACGCATATCGGGCGGGCTTTCGGGCCAGCCGGGAAAGTAGGCCCCGCAATCGGCGAACGGCAGCGCGGTCGAGAGATCGAGCCCAATCAGCGCATCCGTATCCCCGAGAGCGATCAGCCAATCGCGAACCGCACCGCGCGACCAGGCCCTGCCCGGCGGAGCGACCAGCATCGGCGCAGTCTCGCCCAGGCCACATTCGGCCACCGTGATGCCGCGCTGATACGGACTCTTCGCTCCCGACCAGTCGATCGCGACGAAGCGCGTGAAGCGGCTCACCGCTTACGCGGGCGGGGCGGCTTCTTGGCCAACGCACGATCGCGCGCGCGATCGATCATGGCGCGCACCCGATCCGGATCCCCTGTATCCTCCCGCACCAGCACCGCCGGCCAGCCATCATAGTGCGGCGTCTGCCAATAGGTCTCGGGATCGGTCTCCATCAGCATGAGCTTGGTGTCCATGTCGATGAGCAGGCAGAAACTGCCCGCCTCCCGCCCCGGCGCGAGGATGGCGTGGCCGTTGGCCTTCACCGCCGGATCGCCATAATGGGTCGATCGCTCGGTGCCTTCGAGGCTGAGCGCATAGGCCATCGCCTCCTCGAACGTCATGCGCCCCGCTCCTCGCGTAGCGTCTGCCAATAAGCGAGCCGTTCGGCGATCTTGGCTTCGAAGCCCTTGTCGCCGGGCGCATAGAAGGTCTGCGGCGCCATGCCCTCAGGCCAATAGTCCGCACCCGAAAAGCCGTCGGGTGCGTTGGGATCGTAGGCATAGCCTTTGCCGTAGCCGATCTGCTTCATGAGCTTGGTCGGCGCGTTGAGGATGGTCTGCGGCGGCATCAGCGATCCGGTTTCCTTGGCGCTGCGCTTGGCGGCGCCGAACGCCTTGTAGCCGGAGACCGATTTGGGCGCGGTGGCGAGATAGACGACGGCGTTGGCGATCGCGAGTTCGCCCTCCGGAGAGCCCAGGAAATCATAGGCGTCCTTGGCGGCGAGGCATTGCACCAGCGCCTGCGGATCGGCGAGGCCGATATCCTCGCTCGCCATGCGGACGATGCGGCGGAGCAGGTAGAGCGGCTCCTCGCCCGCCACCAGCATCCGCGCGAAATAATAGAGCGCCGCCTGCGGATCGGAGCCGCGCACCGCTTTGTGCAGCGCGGAGATGAGGTTGTAATGGCCCTCGCGATCCTTGTCGTAGACCGGCATCCGCCGGTGCAGCAGCGCGGCGAGCGCGGCGGGATCGAGCGGCTCGGCGGGGCCGATCGCGAACAGCGTCTCGGCCTGGTTGAGCAGGAAGCGGCCGTCGCCATCGGCGCTGGCGATCAGCGCGGCGCGGGCGTCCTCGGTCAGCGGCAGGCCCCTGCCCTCCTCTTCCTCAGCACGATCGAGCAGCCTGGTCAGCGCAGCGCCATCGAGGCGGTTGAGGATCAGCACCTGCGCGCGGCTGAGCAAGGCGGCGTTGAGCTCGAACGAGGGGTTCTCGGTGGTCGCGCCGATCAGCACGACGGTGCCATCTTCGACATAGGGCAGGAAGCCATCCTGCTGGGCGCGGTTGAAGCGGTGGATCTCGTCCACGAACAGCAGGGTGCGCTGGCCGATGCGGACGTGATCGCGCGCCTCGGCAAAGGCCTTCTTGAGATCGGCTACCCCTGAGAAGACCGCCGAGATGGAAACAAAGCGCAAGCCCACCGCATCGGCGAGCAGCCGCGCGATGCTGGTCTTGCCCGTGCCCGGCGGCCCCCAGAGGATCATCGACGACAGCCGACCGACCGCGACCATCCGCCCGATCGCGCCCTCCGCGCCGGTGAGATGCTCCTGCCCGATCACCTGATCGAGCGACCGCGGCCGCAGCCGATCGGCGAGCGGCGCGGTCGCGGGGACGGCATCGGGAGCAGGGTCGCCTGCGAAGAGATCGGCCATGCCAACCATATAGGCCGGGCGGCGGGTTTCTTCACCAGCCCGGCCTGTATCTTCAGCATCCTCACCCATAGACGCTTGACAAAGAGCGCTCACGATATATCTTGAGTTTCATGAGAACAGCAAAGAGGCATCCCATGCGGGAATTTCACCACATCATTCATCACAAGATCGGGCGTGCGATGCGCGGCGGCTTCGGCGGCGGTCATCGCGGCGGACGCGACGCGATGCGTGCCGCGTTCAGCCTAGGGGCCGGCGGCCGCGACGGCGCGGACTTAGGCGACGAGTTCGGGCGCGGAGGCGGACGGCGCGGCTTCGGCGGCGGCGGCCGGGGCGGCCCCGGGCGGCGGCGCCTGTTCGATGGCGAGCAGCTCCGTCTGCTCCTCCTCGCGCTGATCGCCGAGGGCCCGCGCCACGGCTATGATCTTATCCGCGAGATCGACGAGCGTTCAGGCGGCGCTTATGCCCCCAGCCCCGGCGTCGTCTATCCGACGCTGACCATGCTCGACGAGATGGGCCTGATCGACGAGATCAAGGAAGCCGGCGCGCGCCGCAGCTTCGCCATCACCGAGGCGGGCAAGGCCAAGATCGCCGAGCAGCAGACCGAGGTCGACGCCCTCCTGGAGCGGCTCGCCGCGATCGGCCAGGCGCAGGCCAGGGGCGACCGCGCCCCGATCCGCCGCGCGATGCTGAACCTCGGCGTCGCCTTGCGCGAAACCGTCAGCCGCGATGAGGACGGCAGCAAGGCGCACAAGATCGCCGAACTGCTCGACGAAACCGCGCGGAAGATCGAGCAGCTCTGATGGCCGGCCGTCTGGCGGTCCTCCGCCGGCGGCTGGGCATCATGCCCGAGACCGCCGGCACTTTTCTCCGCATCGATGCTTTCGATACCGGAGACCCGGCGCGGGCCTTGGCGCCCGATACCCTTTCAACCTACGAGGTTTTCATGACGACGACCGAACCGCATAGCGCGACCGCGCGCACCCCCACCGCCCACGCCAGCCGCTATCTCCAGCAGGTGTGCAAGCATTGGCAGCATAATATGCCGGTGGAATTCACCCCCGAACAGGGCACGGTCACCTTCCCCAAGAATGCGCGCGGCGCCGATTGGCCCGGCGATGCGACCGTGACCTTCACCGCCGAAGCGGATGCGCTGGTCACGCGCATCGACGCGACATCGTCGGGACAACTCGAAGGCCTCAAAGGCGCCGTCGCCCGCCACATCGATCGCTTCGCTTTCCGTGAGGCACCGCTGCCCTTCGATTGGCAGGGGTGACGCGGGGCTAGTTGACGCCCTGCGTAAACTACATATCCCGTTCTCCCTGAGCTTGTCGAAGGGCTGCCCTTCTTTAAGCGCACCGCAAACCCAAGAAGGGCGGTGCTTCGACAAGCTCAGCACAAACGGATTTATGCTTTACCTTACAACGCCGCCGCGCAGGCCGCCGCACTCGCCCAGGCCCATTGGAAATTATAGCCGCCGAGCCAGCCGGTGACGTCGACGCATTCGCCGATCGCGTACAGGCCGGGCACGCGGCGCGCGGCCATCGTCTGGGAGGAGAGATCGGCGGTGCTGATGCCGCCGACGGTGACCTCGGCCTTGGCGAAGCCTTCGCTGCCGCTGGGGTGGAAGCGCCAGCGGGAAAGCGCGGCTTCGGAGGCGGCGAGCTTGGCATCGGGCAGGTTGGCAAGTTCGCCGGGCAGCGCGAGGCGATCGGCGAGCGCTTCGGCGAGGCGCCCCGGCAGCGCCAGCGTCTTGGCGAGCGTGGCGCGCGGCTGGGCGCGTTTGGCCTGCTTCAGCCAGCCGGGCGCCGCATCGGGCAGGAAATCGATCGCAATCTCCGCGCCCGGCCGCCAGTAGGAGGAGATTTGCAGGATCGCCGGCCCGGAAAGGCCGCGATGCGTGAACAGCGCCGCCTCGCGGAACGCCGCTTTGCCATGATGCGCGACGACTTCCGCCGCGACCCCCGCCAGCTCACGGAACAGCAGATCATCGCCGGTGAGGACCAGCGGCACGAGCGCGGGGCGCGGCTCGGCCACCTTGAGCCCGAAGCGGCGCGCGCAATCATAAGCGAAGCCGGTGGCGCCGAGCTTGGGGATCGAGGGGCCGCCGGTGGCGATCACCAGCGCGGGCGCGGAAACGGTGCGCGCGCCGACGGTGACGCGGAAGCGGCCATCGGCATGGTCCACCGCGGCGATCGGCTGGCCGAGTGCGATCTCCACCCCGCCCTTGGCGCATTCGTCGAGCAGCATCGCGACGATCTGGCGCGCCGATCCATCGCAGAACAATTGGCCGAGCGTCTTCTCGTGCCAGGCGATGCCGTACGCCTCGACCAGCGCGATAAAGTCGGCGGGGGAGTATCGAGCCAGCGCCGATTTGGCGAAGTGCGGGCTCGCCGAAAGGAAGCGATCGGGCGCGGTGCCGGTGTTGGTGAAATTGCACCGCCCGCCGCCCGAGATCAGGATCTTCTTCCCCGCCGCATCGGCATGATCGACCAGCAGCACGCGCCGCCCGCGCTGCCCGGCAAGCCCCGCGCAGAACAGGCCCGCCGCCCCGGCGCCCAGGATGATCGCATCATATTCGGCCATTCAGGGGACGTTAGGGCGCATCGACGTCGATTGCGATCATCGATCCTCCCCTGCAAGGGGAGGTGGCGCGCGCAGCGCGTCGGAGGGGTGTCGAGCTATCGACAGCGGGATACCCCTCCGTCAGCCCTGCGGGCTACCACCTCCCCTTACAGGGGAGGATTTGGAGGGAGATGGATATGCGGTGGACAATGGCTCTGGCGGCGTTGCTTTTTGCCGGCTCGGCACAGGCGCAGGACGATCCCCTGCTCAAGCCGATCCTGCCCGACTATGCCCAGCGGTGGATGGGGCCGCAGGGGCCGGTGCATGTTTATGGCGATGTCTGGCTGGTCGGGACGGCGGGGATCGATGTCGGGCTGATCAGAACGAAGGCGGGACTGATCCTGATCGATGGCGCCTTCCCGCAGGCGGTGCCGATGATCGAGGCCAATATCCGAGCGCTCGGCTTCAGCCTCAAGGACGTGAAATTCATCCTTTCCACCGAGCCGCATTGGGATCACGCCAGCGGCATGGCGGCGCTGGCGCGGGACAGCGGCGCGACGGTGATCGCCAGCGCGGCAGCGGCGCCGGTGCTGCGCGGCGCGGTCGATCCCGGCGATCCGCAGGGCGCGCTCGAACCCTATCCCGCGCCGCCGCGCATCCGCACCGTGCGCGATGGCGAGGCGATCGAGCTCGGCGGCACCACCATCGTCCCGCGCGCGACGCCCGGCCACACCAGCGGCAGCATGAGCTGGACGTGGCGCGCCTGCGAGGGCGGCGCGTGCAAGGCGATGGTATTCGCCTCCAGCCTGACCGCGGTGGCCGGAACCGGGTATCGCTTTTCCGACCCGGCCCATGCGTCCCGCGTCGCGATGTTCCGCACCACTTTCGCCCGGATGCGCGGCTTGCCCTGCGATATTCTCATCACCGCGCACCCCGAACAATCGGGAATCGACAAGAAGATCGCCGCCAAGGATTTCGTGGATCCCGCCGCGTGCCGCACTTATGCCGGCGCCATGGAAAAGCGGCTCGATGATCAGATCGCGGGCGAGCAATCCTCCCCGGCACGGGGAGGTGGCATGGCGAAGCCATGACGGAGGGGGCTATCCGCTAGTTGCAACGCCGGATGGAGAGCCCCCTCCACCACGCTACGCGCGGTCCCCCTCCCCGTTCCGGGGAGGATGATTGCGGCGTTCAGGCTCGGGTCAGGCCGAAATCGCTACTGAAGCGTTGTTAGGTGGAATCCTAATATCCGGGTGGCTTTCATGTTCAGTGCAGTGTTGCTTACGATCATCCTGGTGCTCGCCGCGATCGGTGTCTTCATCGCCTGGGGGATGTGGCGGCATTATGCCGAGCATCGCACCAGCGCCTTGCTGTACGAAGGGCATAGCCTGACGCCGCCGCCCTCGACCGTCTGCCCGAAATGCCGCCGCCGTGCCTATGGGCGCCGCGCGATCGCGGATCATTATTGCGAGACCTGCGACCTGCATTATTGAAAGTCAGCGTCTCGCGCGGTCCAGATCGGCGACCAGTGCGCGCTCGGCGGGCGGCATCAACAGCTCGAGCACCCGCCAGAAGCCGGTCACCGCCTCCTGCCCGGCCTGGCCATATGCCTCGCTCAAACGCTCCCGCATCAGCTCGAACAGCTCATTCTCGAGCTTGGCGCCGCTCGCCGTCAGATACAGCAGCCGCTGGCGGCGATCCTCCTGGCCGGCGCGGGTCTCGATGAAATCGCGCTCGGCAAGCTCGCCCAGCACCCGGCCGAGCGATTGCTTGGTGATGCCGAGGATCTTGAGCAAAGCACCGATCGTCAGCCCGGGCTGACGCGCGACGAAGTAAAGTGCGCGATGGTGCGCCCGGCCCATTCCCTCCTCCGCCAGCAGCTGATCGGTGCGTTTATAGAGGTGCGAATAGCCGAAATAGAGCAGCTCGGCGCCGCGCCGGATCTCGGGTTCACGCAGGAAAAGCGGGGAAGCAGACGGGACAGTCACATTGACCCTTTTAGCCGCGCGTCGTAGCGGACTGCAACCGGCCTAAGCCGATCTTATGCAACGAAAGCCCAAGAGCGAGACCCGTGATGACTGCCCTGTCCTTCGCCATCGAAGAGCACCCCGCCCCGCTTGCCGCCAACGCGCGTGCGGAAAAGCTGGTGAGCCCGGGCTTCGGCAGGGTGTTCACCGATCATATGGTCTCGATCCGCTATACTGAGGGCGAGGGTTGGCACGACGCCAAGGTGACTGCGCGCGTGCCGCTGATGCTAGATCCAGCCACCGCGGTGCTGCATTATGCGCAGGAGATTTTCGAAGGCCTCAAGGCCTACCGCACGCCCGAAGGCGGCGCGGCGCTGTTCCGGCCCGAAATGAACGCGCGCCGCTTCGCCGATTCGGCGACGCGGCTGGCGATGGCGCCGCTGCCGGAAGAATTGTTCCTCGAATCCTGTCGCCGGCTGGTCAGCATCGATCGCGACTGGATCCCCGAGAGCGAAGGCGGATCGCTCTATCTGCGGCCCTTCATGATCGCCAGCGAGGCATTCCTGGGGGTGAAACCTTCGTCCGAATATCTCTATCTGTGCATCGCCTCCTCGGTCGGCGCTTACTTCAAGGGCGGGCCGACCAGCGTGACCCTGTGGATATCCGACGAGTTCACCCGCTCGGCGCCGGGGGGCACGGGTGCAGCCAAGTGCGGCGGCAATTATGCCGCCAGCCTGCAGGCGCAGGCCGAGGCGATCCGCGAGGGCTGCGATCAGGTGGTGTTCCTCGATGCGGTCGAGCGCCGCTGGATCGAGGAATTGGGCGGCATGAACACCTTCTTCGTGTTCGATGACGGCACTCTGCAGACGCCGCCGCTGGGCGGCACGATCCTGCCCGGCGTCACGCGCGATTCGCTGCTGACGCTGGCTGCGGATCAGGGAATGACGGTGCGCGAAGAGCCCTATGCGATCGATCAATGGGAGGCCGATGCGCGCAGCGGCCGCCTGCGCGAGGCCTTCGCCTGCGGCACGGCGGCGGTGGTGACGCCGATCGGCCGGGTGCGCGGCCGCGATCGGGATTTCACGATCGGCAACGGCGGCCCGGGCCTGCTGACCGAACAGCTCCGCACCCAGCTCACCGATATCCAGCGCTGCACCGCACCCGATCCCCATGGCTGGGTAGAGCGCGTGTTCTGACGACTTCCCCTCTCCCGCAAGCGGGAGAGGGAGGGGCCCGCATATCGAGCATAGCGAGATATGTGGGAGGGTGAGGGCACGAGGGCGAAGCCCGAGTTCCACCCTCTCAACGTCGCTCACCCTCACCCAACCCTCTCCCTCAAGGGAGAGAGCTTAAGGAGCGACCCCCGCCCGCGCGATCGCGGCGCGGGTGAGCGGGGCCATCGCGATATAGCCCGCCGCGCTCGGGTGGACGCCGTCGAGCGTCATTTCAGGCCGCATCGATCCATCGGGCAGGCCGATCGCCGGCGCATAATCGACGAAGATCACGCCTTCCCGATCGGCGAGCGCGCGCAGCCGGGCGTTGAGCGCGGCAATCACCGGCGCGGGCGCGATCTGCGGCGCCCAGGGCATGCGCGCGGCGGGCGGGACGGCGGCGAGCACCACCTTGATCCCCGCCGCCTTGGCCAGCGTCACCATCGCCGCGATATTCTGCTCGACGGTCTCAAACGTCGAAGGTCCGGTATTGCCCGCGACATCGTTGGTGCCCGCCATGATGTGAACGACGCGCGGACGCAGCGCGAGCACGTCGGCGGAAAAGCGCAGCAGCATCTGCGGCGTCGTCTGGCCGCTGATGCCGCGATCCACCCAGCCGTTGCGGAACAGCGCGGGATCGCCATAGCCCCAGGCCTGCGTGATCGAATCGCCCATGAAGACGACTCGGCGCGCGGCGGCGGGCTGCGCCTTCAGCGAGAGGTTTTCCAGCCGGTAATGGCAAAGATCGGGCCAGTCCGCGCGCCGCTGCTCGGCATAGGCCGCGTTATAGGCATTCAGCGATGCGGGCGGCGGGATGGTGGCGTGGTTGGCCGGCGCGTACATCGCATTGCGCCACGCGACGAGTTCCGGCGGAATCGGCAACGGCGGCGGGCAGGGATTTTCGGTGATGCCGGTCACCGCGATTGCTGCGGCGAAGAGCGCGGGCAAGGCCATCCGGTGCAACGCTTCCGTGTTTGGCTGGGGCGGGAGGATTCGAACCTCCGAATGGCGGCACCAAAAGCCGCTGCCTTACCACTTGGCGACGCCCCAACGGAGGCACGCCCTTAGAGGGGAGTGTTGCGGGAGGGCAAGGTCTCGAATCGGGTGCGGCGGTTGTGGAGGTGGGTGATCGCGGCGGCGCCGAGGATCGGGGCGATCAGATTGACGATGGGGACGAGGAACAGCGCGGTCATCGCCGCGCCGATCGCCCAGCGATCGCCGCGGGTGGCGCGGAGCCAGGCGCGGCGGCTGATGCGGTCGCCATGGCGCAGCGCGACCATCGCGCCGAGATCGTGGCCGAAGGCGGCGCCGTTGACGATCACGAACAGGATCAGCGGGCCGATGCCCGTCACCAGGAGCAGCAGGTAAAAGGGCAAGGCGATCAGATTATAGAGCAGAACGCGCAGCGCCGAGGCGAGGCCGAGCCAGGCGCCGCGCGCTATCCCCATCGGGCGGGCGGCAGCGGCGGCCTGCGGGTAATGCCGCGCCTCGACCACGCTAATAACGCGATCCATGTAGGCCGAGATCACGCCGAGCGCGACGGCGGGGAAGAGCAGCCAGATCGCCAGCGCGATCAGCGCCAGCGCGCCGAAGCTCCCGCCGGCCAGGCCGAGCGGACAGCTATCGTCGCCGATCCAGCCGCAGGGATCGACGCCTTGCAATGCCCAGACGGCGAGGCTCCCAAGCGCGGCGAAGATCAGCAAGGTGAGGAGCAGCGAGCGGAGGAGAATGGCGAGGATGCGCCGATCCGCGAGATCGCCGATAGCCAGGGTGAGCGCGGGGGACATTGCGGGAGAACAGTGCGCCGGCTGACCTGTTCCAATCCTCCCCCGCCAGGGGGAGGTGGCAGCGCAGCTGACGGAGGGGGAGGATGCGGCGACCTATGATAGGGCGGCCCCGACCGCCCCCTCCGACGCCTCTGGCGCCACCTCCCCCTAGCGGGGGAGGAAAAGCAATTTAGCCCACCCGCTTCGCATATGCCGCCGCAGCACCCAGCAAGCCCGGCTGCGGATAGGTGATCAGCTTCACCGGGATCGACGCCATCCGCCGCTCGAAGCGGCCCTTGGCGGTGAAGCGTTCGGCGAAGCCCGAGAGCGCCAGCCGGTCCTTGAGCCGCAGGCCGAGCCCGCCCGCGATCACCACCCCGTGCGCGCCATGCTCCAGCGCCAGATCGCCGGCCACCGCGCCCAGCGACAGGCAGAAGCGATCGAGCGCCGCCGCCGCATGGGGATCGCTGCCCTCCAGCGCGGCGGTCCACAGCGTCTTGTCGTCGCCGGGCACCACCGCCCGCCCGTCGCGCTGCGCCAGCGCCTGATAGATTTCCGAAAGGCCGGGGCCGGAGACGATCCGTTCGTTGGAGACGCGGCGATAGCGTTGGCGGGCCAGCGCCAGGATCGCATCCTCGATCACGTCCAGCGGCGCGAAATCGCCGTGGCCGCCCTCGGTTTCGATCACATGCAGGCCGCTCGCATCGCGCAGGATCAAAGCCACGCCGAGCCCCGTGCCCGGCCCGACGACGCTGATCACCCCGGTTGCGGGCAAAGGCTCGTCCGGCCCGCACAGATGATGCAGATCGTGCGGCTCTACCGCCGCGACCGCATAAGCGACCGCGCCGAAATCGTTGATCAGCAGGAAATCATCGACATCCAGCTCCTGCTTCAAGGCGGAGGGCCGGATCACCCAGGGGTTGTTGGTGAGCTTGATCGCATCGCCCTCGATCGGGGCGGCGATGGCGATCACCACCGCGCGGGGCAGCTTGCTTCCCGCTTTCTCCTCGAACGCGCCCCAAGCCAGCGCGAAGCTCGCATAATCGGCGGTATGGAGCGTCACCTCGGGCGCAATGGACGTGACCTTGCCGCCCGCCACATCGGCGATCGCGAAGCGGACGTTGGTCCCGCCGAGATCGACCGCGACGACCTGGATCATGGCGTTCAGCCCTCGGCCTTGGCCAGCTCCCCGACGAGGCCGTTGCCGCGGCCGACGCTGGTATAGTCGAAGCCCGCCTTCTCGGCCTCATCGATCGGGTAGATGTTGCGCAGATCGACCAGCACCGGCGTCTTGAGCAGGCCCTTGAGCCGGGCGAGATCGAGCGCGCGATAGGCATCCCATTCGGTGACGATCACCAGCGCATCGGCCCCGTCCGCGGCCGCATAGGGATCGGCGACGAATTCGACGTCCTTCAGCACCTTGGCGGCCTGCTCCACGCCCTCGGGATCGTGCGCCTTCACGGTGGCGCCCGCATCCTGCAGCGCCTGGATCACCGCCAGACTGGGGGCATCGCGCATGTCATCGGTGTTGGGCTTGAAGGTCAGACCCAAGATGCCGACGGTCTTGCCGCGCACATCGCCGCCCATCGCCTTGATCACCTTGCGGCCCATCGCGCGCTTGCGGGCATCGTTGACCTGCACCACCGCCTCGACGATCCGCACCGGCGTATCATAATCGTCGGCGGTCTTGAGCAAAGCCAGCGTATCTTTGGGGAAGCACGAACCGCCATAACCGGGGCCGGCGTGGAGGAACTTGGCGCCGATGCGGCCATCGAGGCCGATGCCGCGCGACACATCCTGCACATTGGCGCCGACCGCCTCGCAGAGATCGGCGATCTCATTGATGAAGGTGATCTTGGTCGCCAGGAAGGCGTTGGCGGCATATTTGATCAGCTCGCTCGTCCGCCGCGCGGTGAACAGGATCGGCGAGCGATTGAGATAGAGCGGGCGATAGATGGCACGCATCACCTCTTTCGCTGCCTCCTCCTCGGTGCCGACGACGACGCGATCGGGACGCTTGAAATCGTCGATCGCCGCGCCTTCGCGCAGGAACTCGGGGTTGGAGCAGACGTAGATCTCCTTGCCCGGCGCGCCCTCGCGCATGATCCGCTCGACTTCGTCGCCGGTGCCGACGGGCACGGTCGATTTGGTGACGATCACGGTCTTGCCCTTCACCGCCTTGGCGATCTCTTCCGAGGCGGCATAGACATAGGAGAGATCGGCATGGCCATCGCCGCGGCGGGACGGCGTGCCGACCGCGATGAACACCGCGTCCGCATCGGCGACGCCCGCGGCGAGATCGGTGGTGAAGGACAGGCGGCCCGCCTTGACGTTGGTCGCGACCAGCGCATCCAGGCCCGGTTCGTAGATCGGCATGACGCCGGCCTCGAGCTTTTCGATCTTGGCGGCGTCCTTGTCGACGCAGATCACGTCATGCCCGAAATCCGAAAAACAGGCGCCCGAGACGAGCCCGACATAGCCCGTACCGATCATCGTAATGCGCATCATCTACCCCTGTGAACCCGCATGAAGCGCCTTTGCCTCTAACCGCTGCACCCTGCTTTGCAATGCAGCATCAGCGCGCGGCGGCGGCCATTTCCCGATTGCGCAGGATCGCGGCCTGCAGCGTATCGCGCAGCAGCGGGCGCAGCGCCTCGGGCTGATCGAGCACATCCAGCCCCTTGCGCGTGCTGCCACCCGGGCTGGCAACGCGATCGGCGAGCGCACCCGGGCTCTCCTCCGATCCCGCCGCGAGCAGCCCCGCGCCGGCGACGGTGGCGATCGCCATCCGCTCGGCCTGTGCGGGATCGAGGCCGACGTCGGCCCCTGCCGCCGCAAGCGCATCGATAAAGCGGAACAGGAAGGCCGGGCCCGATCCGGCCAGCGCGGTGACCGCATCGAACAGGCTCTCGTCCACCCATTCGACCAGACCGAGCGGCGCCATCAGCCCGGCGATGCGCTCTTCCTCGGCGATGCCGTCGGTGCAAAGCGCGACGACCCCTTGCCCGATCACGACCGGCGTGTTGGGCATGGCGCGAACGATGGTATGCGGCGTGGGGAAGCGCTGGCGCAGCGCGGCGAGATCAACGCCCGCCAGGATCGACACCAACAACGTCTCGGGCGCCAGCAGCGGCGCGAGCCAGGGCGCGACCGCATCGATCATCTGCGGCTTGACGCCGAGCAGCACCATGGCCGGCACCGCGCCATCGGGCGGCGCGGAATCGAGCACGGTGACCCCCTCGGCAAAGGGCGCGCCCGATTTGCGGATGATGGTGAGCTGCGCGGGATCGAGCCCGGTTTCCAGCCACCGCCGCAGCATCGCGCCCGCCATATTGCCGCAGCCGATCGACCAGATCGGGCCTTCGATCATGCTTCCATCCTTAGCTGCGTCACCCGAGCTTGCCGTAGGCCTCCTCGAACGCCGCGGTATCGCCCTTGGCCAGCAAGCGCGCCTGTTCCACCCATTTGTCCCGCCGGATGCGGCCCTTGAACGCGCCAAGTTGCGCGTCGATCGCCTGGACATCGCCCTCGTCCCACGCTGCGATCTGCGCGAAGGTGGTGACGCCGAGTTCGTTGAGCCGGGTCGCGGCCTTGGGGCCGAGGCCCTTGAGCGTGGTCAGCGTATCGCCCGCATGCGTCACCTGATCCTGGCCCGAAGGATGCGCGTCCAGCCCCATGAACTGATCGACGACATCCTCGATCGCCGCCGAAACCTCCGAACCGACGCCATGGCCTTCGGCGGTGGGCGCAGTGGCCGGAGCGGGCGTGACTTTGGCGACCGGCGCGGGGCGCTGATTGAGCATCGCCTCGGGCTTGCCCTCGAACGACACATGCTGCTTGCGGCCACGGACAAGGAAGAAGAACAGCGCGACCAGAACGACGATCACGGCGATGATAAGGATCGTAGTCTGGTTCATGACATCCCTGTTGTGTGCGGGCCTGGTGCACCGGCTTGCGCGCGCCTCTAGCTTCCCGAATGCGATAAAGGCAAGTTAGGGCAGTACCCACCTCGCTAACTCGTTTGTGTCGAGCGAAGTCGAGACACGTCCCTCGACTTCGCTCGGGACAGACGGTGTTGTGGCTTACCTCCGCTCCCGCGCCACTTCGCGCCAGCCGATGTCGCGGCGGCAGAAGCCGGAGGGGAAATCGATCCGGTCGACCGCGGCATAGGCCTTGGCCTGCGCTTCGGTGACGCTCGCGCCGGTCGCGGTCACCGCCAGCACGCGGCCGCCGTTGGCGATGAGCTGCCTATCCCGCAGCGCCGTGCCCGCCTGGAAGACGATCGCCCCGCCCCTCTCGGCGGCTTCAATCCCCGCGATCGATCCGCCTTTCTCGGGCGTGCCCGGATAGCCCTTCGCCGCCAGCACCACGGTCAAGGCGGTACGATCGGCCAGCGTGGGAGGATCGGTCTCGCCCAGCCGCCCCTCGGCCACTGCCAGCATCAGATCGATCAGGCAGCCGCCGAAGCGCGGCATCAACACCTGCGCCTCGGGATCGCCGAAGCGCGCATTATATTCGATCAGCTTCGGCCCCTCGGCGGTGAGCATCAGCCCCGCGTAGAGTACGCCGGCATACGGCGTGCCCGCCTCCGCCATCGCCTTGACCGTGGGTGCGATGATCTCGCGCATCGCTCGGGCCTCAAGCTCGGGCGTCAGCACGCGCGCCGGGCTGTAGGCGCCCATACCGCCGGTGTTGGGGCCGATATCGCCATCGCCGACGCGCTTGTGATCCTGTGCCGATCCAAACGGCACGAAGCTGATGCCATCGGTGATCGCGAAGAAGCTTGCCTCCTCGCCCTCCAGAAATTCCTCGATCACCACCTCGGCGCCCGCGCCGCCGAACGCGCCATCGAACATATCGTCGATCGCCGCTACTGCCTCCGCAGCGGTAGCAGGGATCACCACGCCCTTGCCCGCCGCGAGGCCGTCCGCCTTGATGACGACCGGCAGCCCGAAGCGGGGCAAAGCAGCCTTGGCATCGGCGGCATTGGTAAAGCGACCATAAGCGGCGGTCGGGATGCCGGCCCGGGCGCACAGATCCTTGGTGAAGCCCTTCGATCCTTCGAGCTGCGCGGCGGCGGCGGTCGGCCCGAACACCAGCACACCATCCTCCTTCAGCCGATCCGCCAGCCCTGCGACCAAAGGCTGCTCCGGCCCGACCACCACTAGCCCGACATTCTCGTCGCGCGCGAAGGCGACGATCGATTCGATGTGCGCGGGATCGAGATCGACGCATTCGGCATGCTGCGCGATCCCCGGATTTCCGGGCGCGGCGTAAAGCTTGGTCAGCCGCGGCGATTGCGCCAGCTTCCACGCCAGCGCATGCTCGCGCCCGCCCGAACCGATGAGCAGGACGATCATCCTATCTATCTTCCCTCTTCCCCGTTCGTCCCGAGCGTAGTCGAGGGACGTGCAACGGGCGCTGTGCTAACGTGTCTCGACTTCGCTCGACACGAACGGAGAAATAATGGCAAGTCTGGTCGATACTCCAGTTCCCGGCGACAATTCACCCGCGCTCACCGTCTCCGAACTTTCCGGCGCGCTCAAGCGATCGGTGGAGGATGCTTTCTCCCATGTCCGCGTCCGCGGTGAGATTTCGGGTTATAAGCGCGTGGCCTCGGGCCATTCCTACCTAACGCTCAAGGACGATCGCGCCTGCATCGATGGCGTGATCTGGAAGGGAACACCGGTCAATTTCCGGCCCGAGGATGGTGCCGAGGTGATCGCCACCGGGCGGCTGACCACCTATCCCGGCCGTTCGCGCTATCAGATCGTGATCGAGCAGCTTGAGCTGGCCGGCCAGGGCGCGCTGATGGCGTTGCTCGATCAGCGCCGCCGGGCGCTGGCGGCGGAGGGGCTGTTCGCGGCCGAGCGCAAGCGCGCCCTGCCCTTCCTGCCGCGCACGATCGGGGTGGTCACCTCGCCCACCGGCGCGGTGATCCGCGACATCCTCCACCGCCTCGCCGATCGCTGCCCCAGCCACGTCATTCTCTGGCCGGTGGCGGTGCAGGGGGAGGGCGCGGCGGCGCAGGTGGCGGCGGCGGTGCGCGGCTTCGCGCTGCTGCCGGAGCCGCCCGAGCTGATCATCGTCGCGCGCGGCGGCGGCTCGATCGAGGATCTGTGGGCCTTCAACGAGGAGGCGGTGGTCCGCGCCGTCGCCGAATCGCCGATCCCGATCATCTCGGCGGTCGGGCATGAGACCGACACGACGCTTTGCGATTATGCCGCCGACGTCCGCGCGCCGACGCCGACCGCCGCCGCCGAGATGGCGGTGCCGGTGCTCGCCGATCTCGCGGCGGGAGTGCAGGAATTGTGGCTGCGCGCGGGCCGCTGCGCGCGCCGCTATCGCGATCATGGCGCCGAACGGCTGGGCAATGTCGCGCGCCGCCTGCCGCCGCCCGATCGCTTGCTCGCGCCCCAGCGCCAGCGGCTCGACGACGCGGGCGATCGCCTGCCGCGCGCGCTCGGCCGCCACCTTGCCGAAGCGCGGAGCGAACTGGCGCAGACCTCGGGCGCGCTCCGCCCCGCCTTGCTGACTGCGCGCGTGTCGCGCGGCAGGGAACGGCTCGGCGCGCTGCGGCTCAGGCCGCAATTGATCCAGCACCGCCTGACCGATGCCAGCGAGCGCCTCGCCCGGTTGTGGCGCGTCGCCGAGCAGCTCCATCCCGATAAGCCGCTGGCGCGCGGCTATGCGCGGGTCGAGGCGCGCGACGGCCATACTGTCGCCAGCGCGGCGCAGGCCAAGGCGGCAAACGCCGTGACGCTGGTTTTCGCCGATGGGCGGGTGGCCGCGCGGGTTGAGGATGGCGCGCCGCCTTCCTATGATCGGCCCCAAGCCTCCAAACCAACGCGCGCAAAACCCGCGCCAATCGAGCAGCCCAAGCTGCTGTAAGGACAAGACCGATGCTGATGGCCCAAGGCCGCCCCGCCCGGCTCCACTATATGGCGAACACCTTCCGCGTGCTGGCGCCGGGCGATCATGTCGTCTGCGCGGCGAGCGGCGAGCGGATCGCGATTGACGACCTCCGCTATTGGAGCGTTCGCCGCCAGGAACCCTACGCCACCGCCGACGCCGCCACCGCTGCCGAGCGGGTGGGTTGAACATTGTTATCAACCCCTCCCCTTCAGGGGAGGGGCTAGGGGTGGGGTGCGCCGACGGGGGCTCGATGCCCCCGGCGGCGCTTTTGCAGCGGGCGTCGACGCTCGCTTCGCTCGCCCCCACCCCAACCCCTCCCCTGAAGGGGAGGGGCTTGAGTGCTGCGACAGCCCTCCTCCTCCTCGCCGCCTGCGCCGAACGCCAGACCGCGCCCGGCCCGCACACCCTGCCGCCGCCGCCCGGCCAACCCATCGCCCCGCCACCCCCGCAGATCGTCAGCCCCACGCTGTTCCAGCTCAAAGGCGAGGTCACCCAGGGCACCCTGCTCTACGGCACCGCGCCCAAAGACACCGCCCTCCTGCTCCTCGACGGCAAGCCGCTCCGCTTTGCCGCCGACGGCCGCTTCGTCATCGGCCTCAACCGCGATGCCCCGCCCACCGCGCTGCTCGAAGCGCGCCTCGCCGACGGTCGCCTGCTCCGCCTGCCGCTCACCGTCACGCCCCGCCAGTGGGACATCAGCAACCTGCCCACGCTGCAGCGCGGCGGCACGGCGACACCCGCGCAGAAGCGCATCCGCGACGCCGAGATCGCGCAGATCGCCGCCGCCAAGGCGGTCAACGCGGAGAGCGATGGCTGGCGCGGGCCATGGGCGTGGCCGGCGGTGGGGCGGATCAGCACGCTGTTCGGATCGCAGCGCACCTATGCCAATGGCGTTTCGGGCGCGCCGCACGGCGGCATCGATATCGCCCGTCCCACCGGCTGGCCCGCGCTCGCGCCCGCCGATGGTGTCGTGGTGCTCGTCACCGATCATCCCTTCACGCTGGAGGGCAATATGGTGATGATCGATCATGGCATGGGGCTGGTCTCGGCGATCATGCACTTGTCCGCGATCGAGGTGGTGAGCGGCCAGCGCGTCACGCGCGGTGAGGAGATCGGCAAGGTCGGCATGACCGGCAGCGCCACCGGCCCGCACCTGCATTGGGGCGTAACGTGGAATGCAAGCGCACGGTTGGACCCGCTGCTGATCGTCGGGCCGATGCCGAAGCCCTAAATCCTCCCCTGCAAGGGGAGGTGGCAGCCCGCAGGGCTGACGGAGGGGTGTCACCCTCTCGACAGCGGGACACCCCTCCACCATTCGCTGCGCGAACGGTCCCCCTCCCCTTGCAGGGGAGGATCGATGGGCAAACGGTCAGTCGAACTATCTACAGCCCCCGCACCAATTGCTTCGCCACCGCGATCCACGGCGCATCGGCGATCACCACCTGCCGGCTGCCCGCGCCGGGCGGCAGCAACAGCAGCCGATCGCCCTCCCGCCCGATCATCCGCCCGAAGGCGAAGCGGCCCGCCGGGCGCGGCGCCAGCACATCGCGGTTGAGCGCGGTGGCGAAGGCCTCGGGCGCCAGCCGCTCGCACCACAAAATATCCCCCGCGCGATAATCGCCGATGCTCTCGCTGATCCGCACCGCGACATGCGCGGGCAGCACCACCGGCGGCACGACGCGCTGCTGATGCTTCGGGGCATGCGCACCCTGATGGCCGACTTCGGCGGCGAGCGGCAGATCAGCCTGTTCGGGCAGCCGCACCAGATCGCCGGCCGCAACGCCCAGCGCAGCGGCGATGCGGTTGAGCCAGCCGACCGATACGGTGCGCGTGCCCGTCTCCAATCGGCCGATCGTTTGCGCGGTAGTCGGCGGCACGCACGCATCGGCGACCTGCTGCAGGGTCATGCGCTTGGCGCGGCGCACCTCGCGGATGTTGGTTATCATCAAATCCCTCAATATAACCGTGTGGGTTATTTATCGCTGTCCCACAGCGCGTTTGACGTGGCAAGCCCAAAATCGAGTCGGGCAATCGGGAGACGAACGGGTGGAAGCGGACAAGCAGGCGAACGGCGGCAATAGGCGGCGCATTCTGGTGGAGCGCGCATTACCCGATCCGGTCGGCGTGGCGAGCGGCGTGCGGCGGCGCGGACCGGCGCGGACGGTGACGGTCAATCTCGCCGAATCGCCGCTCGGCTGGCTGCTGGCGCGCGGGCTGGTCTCGCTCCGACAGCATGATGCGGGCGTGCGGCTGCGCGATGATTGGACGATGGCGGGGCTCGGCCCGCGCGTGACGATGCGCTGGGACGCCATGCCCACCGCCAAGGGCGCGCGCGGCCCCGATGCCCCGCTCGATCCCACGCTCGCCGGAATCGCCGCCAAGCGCCGCTTCGATGGCGCGATCGCGGCGGCGGGACAGGGATTGTCCGATGTGCTGTGGCGGGTGGTCTGCAGTGGCGAAGGGCTGGAAGCCTGCGAGCGCGCGCTCGGCTGGCCCAAACGTGCGGCAAAGCTGGTGCTGCTGATGGCGCTGGATCGCGTCGCGGACTATTATCGGCTGTGAAATCCTCCCCTGGAAGGGGAGGTGGCGCGCGGAGCGCGACGGAGGGGTGTCAACGGTGCGATTTTCCCAAACGGTGACACCCCTCCACCGGCCTGCGGCCGGTCCCCCTCCCCTTGCAGGGGAGGATCATTAGGTGCCCAAAATCCGCATAGATCAGGCGCTTGTCGATCGCGGCCTCGTCGAAAGCCGCAGCCGCGCGCAGGCGCTGATCCTCGCGGGCCTCGTCTATGCGGGGGAGCGCAAGGTGGCCAAGGCGGGGGAAGCGATCGCCGAGGATCAGCCGCTGGAGGTGCGCGGGCGCGATCATCCCTGGGTGTCGCGCGGCGGGCTCAAGCTCGATCATGCGCTCGAATGGTTCGGCTGGGATGTCGGCGGGGCGGTGGCGATGGATGTGGGATCGTCGACCGGCGGCTTCACCGATGTGCTGCTCGCGCGCGGCGCGGCGCGGGTCTATGCGGTGGATAGCGGCACCAATCAGCTCGCCTGGAAGCTGCGGCAGGACACGCGCGTCGTCGTGCTCGAACAGACCAACGCCCGCTATCTGACCGGCGAGGATGTGCCCGAGGCGATCGATCTGATCGTCTGCGATGCCAGCTTCATCGCGCTCGCCAAAGTCCTCGCCCGCCCGCTGGAGTTTGCCAGCGTCCGCGCGCGGCTGGTCGCGCTGATCAAACCCCAGTTCGAGGCCGGGCGCGCCGAGGTCGGCAAGGGCGGAGTCGTCCGCGATCCCGCGATCCACGCGCGCGTCTGCGCCGAGGTCGAGGCGTGGGTGGAGCTGCAGGGCTGGCATGTCGACGGCATCGTCCCGAGCCCGATCACCGGCCCCGAAGGCAATGTCGAATTCCTGATCGCGGCGACGCGGCGGGAGGGATTTTGAACCGCGACATTGGCCTCACTTTCCCCTCACCTTTCGCACTCCTCAACTTCCTCAACTTCGCCCTTCCCGTTTGTCCCGAGCGTAGTCGAGGGACGTGTCTCGACTTCGCTCGACACGAACGGGTAAGGTTGGGACGTTGCACTTCCCACAATCCGTCGCCATCTGACGTTCAACAGTTCGACCGGAGCCCACCCATGCAGACCGAAAACAAGTTCTTCGAGGATTTCGCCAAGATGGCCAACGGCTTCGCCGGCACCTTCGCCGGCATGGGGCGTGAGGCCGAGGCGGGGCTGCGTGAGAAGTTCAAGGGGCTGATGGGCGGGATGGATTTCGTCAGCCGCGAGGAATTCGAGGCGGTGAAGGCGATGGCTGCCGCCGCGCGCGACGAGGTGGAGGCGCTCAAGGCCGAGATCGCCGCGCTCAAGCCCGCGCCCGAAGGCGATGCGCCGACCGCCGACAATCCCGAGCCCGGCAAAAAGGCCAAGCGCTAATCCCGGACTTTTCCACAGCTTTATGCCCGGCCGCGCTAGGCTTGGCAGACCCCGTGCGTTACGGTTTGTTCGGCACCGGCCCGCTCCCCCACCCGGCCTCCCATCCAGGATACGCTGTGGGAGGCCGGGTTGGGGAGCGGGCCGGTGCCGCCCGCAGGTCAGCGCCGCTGACCTGCGTCTAACGAGCGAGGCTGGTCTATGATCGCTGAGGATTTCGAGAGCGAGCCGCTGGGCGAGGTGCCGATCGATACGATCGAGCAATATTGCGAGGCGCATAACTGGTCTTTCGAACGTGTTTCCGATGACGAACTGGTCGCCACCGTCGCGGGCAGCTGGACCAAGCATGAGCTGCGCGCGGTGTGGCGCGAGGCCGATCGCGTGCTGCAATTCCTGGCGCTGCCCGATATCCGCGTCCCCACCGATCGCCGCGGCGCGCTTTACGAGACGATCGGGCTGGTCAACGAACAGCTCTGGCTCGGCCATTTCGAGCTGTGGTCATCGAGCGGCATCCTGCTCTTCCGCCATGCCGCCTTGCTGGACATCAACGCGGACAGCGCGCTCAGCCTCGATCATGCCGAGGCGCTGATCGAAGCCGCGATCGACGAATGCGAGCGTTTCTATCCGGTCTTTCAGTTCGTATTGTGGGGCGGCAAGAGCCCGAGCGAGGCGATCGCCGCGGCGCTGATCGATACGGCGGGCGAGGCGTAACAGCCTAGCCGCGGTCCGTTCCGTCATCCCGGGATCCGCCCCATTCCGGGTTCGGAGCCAGCGGGTGGGTGGATGCCGGAACACGTCCAGCAGGGCGATGAGATATTAAGCAGCCGCCCGCTCCAGCCGCGCCACCACCCGCGCTTGACCGATCAATGGCAGCAGGCTCGCCATATCGGGGCCGTGATCATGGCCGGTCAGCGCCTGGCGCAGCGGCAGGAAAAGTCCCTTGCCCTTGCGCCCCGTTTCTTGCTTGAGCCGGTTCGTTAGCGCAGCCCAGGGCTCGGCGCTCCAATCGATCTCCGCCGCCACCCGTGCCGCCGTGGCGAGATAGGCGCCGTCCTCTTCATTCACTGCGGGCGCATCGATCTCCCCCGCCAGCACGGCAACCCAATCGCTGGCCTGATCGATCCGCGTCAGATTGGGGGCAATCACCGGCCAGGCGGCAGCGTCGATTGCTGACGGCAGGCGATCCGCCACCGCCGCATAGGGCAGCAGGTGGATCATCTTGGCGTTGAGTGCCTTCAATTCCTCGAGATCGAACCGCGCGGGCGCGCGGCCGAAGCGGGCGAAGTCGAGGGTCTCGGAAAGCGTATCGAGGCCGGTGACAGGCTCGACGGGATCGCTGGTGCCGATCCGCGCGAGCAAAGCAGCGAGCGCCAGCGGCTCGATCCCTTCCTCGCGGAAGGCATCGGCGCCGAGCGAGCCGAGCCGCTTGGAAAGCTTGCCCTCACTGCCGACCAGCAGGGCTTCGTGCGCAAAAGCGGGGGCCGTCGCGCCCAGCGCAGCGAACATCTGCAATTGCAGACCGGTGTTGGTGACATGATCCTCGCCGCGCACGACATGGGTGACGCCCATGTCGATATCGTCGATCACGCTGGGCAGCATGTAGAGCCAGCTGCCATCGGCGCGGCGGATCACGGGATCGCTCTGCAGCGCGGGATCGATCTTCTGGTGCCCGCGGACGAGATCGTACCATGCGATCGGGGCGGTGTGATCGAGCTTGAAGCGCCAGTGCGGTGCGATGCCCTTGGCCTCGAGCGCCGCCCGCTCCTCATCGCTCAGCCTGAGCGCGGCGCGATCGTAGATCGGCGGCAGACCGCGCCCGGCCAGCACCTTGCGCTTGAGGTCCAACTCGTCCTGCGTCTCATAGGCGGGATAGACGTGCCCCGCCGCGCGCAATTCCTCGAAACGCCGCTCGTAAAGATCGAAGCGCTCGGATTGGCGCACCATCCCATCCGGCGCGGTGCCGAACCAGGCGAGATCGGTCTGGATCGCGTCGGCGAACTCCACCGTCGATCGGGCGAGATCGGTATCGTCGAGGCGGAGCAGGCAGCGCCCGCCGTGCTTTTTCGCCCACAGCCAATTGTGAAGCGCGGTACGCAGATTGCCGACATGGAGCCGGCCCGTCGGCGACGGGGCGAAGCGGGTAACGACTGTCATGCGCGGCTTATGCGAGCAGGCCGCGCGGTGGTCCATCCCGGTGCGCGGGCTTGACGCGGAACAGGCGGCGCAGGCCCTCGGTCACAGGCTTGAGCGCGCGCGCCACCGCCGGCTCGGCCCAGCGCGCCAGCAGCCAGGCGAGCGCCATCATCGCCGCCGTCACCAGCAAGGGCGGCAGCAGCACGGGCATCACCGTCTCCCGCGCCAGCACCGCGATCAGCCCGACGCCGATCGCGCTGTGCACCAGATAGAGCGGGTAACTGACGAAGCCGACGAACAGCAGCCAGCGCGCCTCCAGCAGCCGCTGCGCCAGCGCCGATTGCTGGACCCAGGCGAAGAACAGCACCGAAAGGCCGAGCGAGATCCGCGTCGTCTTCTCGATATTGTCGGGAATGTCGGTGGTGAGCGAAGCGATCAGGCCCATCGCCAACGCCAGCGCGAACAGGCCGCGATCCCGATCCTTGCGCGCCTTGAAGAAGAGCGCCCCGCTTGCGAACCAGCCGAAATAGCCGCAGCCGAGATTTTTCAGGAAGCGGTAGGGTGGCTTGAGATAAGGGACAAGCGCATAATCGTGCGCCAGCGGCGGCATCATCACCACCGCGATCCACAGGCCGATCAGCGCCGCGAGCGACCGCTGCCAGCCGATGCGGAAATAGAGCAGCCCGATCACCACGTAGAATGCCGCCTCGACATACAGCGACCAGAAGGCGCCATCCAGCGAGCGGACGTTGAGCCCGAAATAGCGGATGAAGTAGAAGGGGTTCACAAGCGTCAGCCCCGGCATCAGATCGAGCGCGTGCGCCTGCCCCCCCGGCATCCAGCGCGCCATCGGCTGCGCGGCGCAATAGATCAGCACCGATCCGATCAGCATCGCGGGGAACAGCCGGATCCAGCGCCGCAGCATGAAATCGACGAAGCCGGTGCACCGCTCCAGCGTCATAAAGATGACGTAGCCGGAGATCAGGAAGAACAGGTTCACCCCCGCCCAGCCCTGCCGCACCACGGGCCAGTAAGCGAAGCGGCCTCCGTAAGGCAGGTGCATCGCATAGACCGGGCCGAGATAATGCCAGGCGAGCACCAGCAGGATCGCCAGACCCCGCAAGCCATCCAGATAGAGGATCCGCTCCTGCCCCTTGTGCATCGGCGCGGCTTATCAGCGACTTGCGCGCCGCGCTAGATTGTTGGCCACACCGTGCTCCGGCGAAGGCCGGAGCGCTGGAGAGGTGAGCACTGACGCCGCCAGCGCTCCGGCCTTCGCCGGAGCACGACAGTCAGCCAAACAGCCAGCTCCCCAGCAACCGCCCCGGCAGGAACACGAACAGCCCCGCCACGATCAGCCCGATATAGACATTGGTCATCACGCGCCGGTGCTTGCTGACCTGCCCGCGCATCGCCATCACCACGCCGCGCGGCACGCTGACCAGCACGACCAGCGAGAGGATGTGGATCCAGCTCAAATGCCCCGAACTCCGCACGCCGAAGCTGGCGAGCGCCGTGACGATCATCAGGATCACCCAGGTGCGGCCGAGCATCCGATGCAACCGATCGCCCTTGCGCCGGATCATGACATAAGCGCCGAGCGGCAGCGCCGGGATCACCGTGGCGAGATGCACCGCCAGCCACGGCGACACGCCCGCTATCGGCACGCCGCTGTTCAGCCGCCGAACGACCGCGATCAGCAGCATCGATCCAACTAGAATCGCGCCGCCGACGATCATCTTGGAAGGCGCGCGATAGGGGGTTGGGCGATCGATTGCGAGGCTGGCCATTGAGTGTCTCCTGGGTGTTGTCGGGAGATGAGCGGCAGCACAGCAGGCCCGCAATCGCGCTTACGCCGAGGGTGCCAAAACCTTCGTGGGCGGTTGACAGAAACCGTTCGCGCTTCGTGAATGGTACGCGATGATCTGGCCAGCAACAACAACCCCTCCCCTTCAGGGGAGGGGCATAGGGGTGGGGGCGCGCGTCTGCGCGCCTCGAAGAATCAGCCACCGGCCGCCACCTAAAGCAACGTCGGGGGCATCGAGCCCCCGCCGCCGCTATCCCACCCCCAACCCCTCCCTTGAAAGGGAGGGGCTTTGGTGATGACCGCCCGCATCCGCGATATCATTGCCGAGCTGTTCTTGATGACGGCGCTGGGCCTGGTCATGGGGCTGATCGGGCCGATGGGCAGCTTTGCGATGCCGCTGCTGCCGCGGACGCTTAACTGGATCGCCCTGTCGCTGCTCGGTTACGCCTGCTTCAGGCCCGTGATCGCGGCGGGGCAGGTGCTCACGGAACAGACCGGCCTGCCTTATGGGATCGCGCTGGTGCTCGCCTGCGCGATCGCGGCGATCCCGACAGCGGCGATCGTCTGCTGGCTGGGTGCGGGCTTCCAGATCGATCGGGTCAGCCTGGCGGGCATGACCAAGGTCTATCCTTATGTGCTGATCGTCGGCGGCATCGCCACTGCGGTCCAGCTGCTGGCCTTCCGCCATCGGACTGCCGCGCCGGCCGCCACGCCTGAGCCCGTTGCCGCGCCCGCCATCGTCGAAGCACCCCCGCCCCGCCCGGCCTTCCTCGATCGCCTGCCGCCTCACCTTGGCAGCGACCTGCTCGCCCTTGAGAATGAGGACCATTATGTCCGCGCACACACCGCCCAGGGCAGCACGCTGATCCTGATGCGGCTGCGCGATGCGGTCGCCGAGCTTGAGGGGATCGAGGGCGCGCGGGTGCATCGCAGCTGGTGGGTGGCGCGCGCTGCGGTGGCGGAGGTGGTGCGGCGCGATCGGGCGACCGCGCTCCGGCTTGTAAACAAGCTGGACGTGCCCGTCGCGCGCAGCGAATTGCCCGGGCTTCGCGCCAACGGCTGGTTGTGATCCACGCACGCGCCGCTATGAGCCAAGCGCGGGAGGCGACGACATGAAATTGATGACCGGCAACGCGAACATGGTGCTTGCGCGCGAGATCGCCGCTTATCTGGAAACCTCGCTCACCGATGCCGCCGTTCGCCGCTTCGCCGATGAGGAAGTGTTCGTCGAAATCCACGAGAATGTCCGCGGCGAGGATGTGTTCGTCGTCCAATCGACCGGCTACCCGGCCAACGACAATCTGATGGAATTGCTGATCTGCATCGATGCGCTGCGCCGCGCATCGGCCAAGCGCATCACCGCCGTGATACCCTATTTCGGCTATGCGCGGCAGGATCGGAAGCCCGGCCCGCGCACGCCGATCTCGGCCAAGCTGGTCGCCAACATGATCACCGCCGCGGGCGCCGATCGCGTTCTCTCCATCGATCTCCATGCCGGGCAGATCCAGGGCTTCTTCGATATTCCGACCGACAATCTCTATGCGGCGCCGGTGATGTCCGCCGACATCAAGGCGCGCTTCGGGGATCGCAATCTGATGGTCGTCTCGCCAGACGTCGGCGGCGTGGTGCGCGCGCGGGCGCTCTCCAAGCGGCTCGACAACGCCCCCCTCGCCATCGTCGACAAGCGCCGCGAGCGCGCGGGCGAGAGCGAGGTGATGAACATCATCGGCGACGTGCGCGGCCGCTTCTGCATTCTGATCGACGATATCGTCGATTCGGCGGGAACGCTCTGCAACGCCGCCGCCGCCCTGCGCGAATCCGGGGCCGAGGATGTCGTCGCTTATGTAACGCACGGCGTGCTTTCGGGCGGGGCGGTGGCGCGGGTCGATGGATCGGCGCTGCACGAACTGGTGATCACCGATTCGCTGGCGCCGAGCGCGGCGGTGCAGGCATCGGACAAGATCCGCCTGCTGCCGATCGCGCCTTTGCTCGCCGAAGCGATCAAGCGCATCGCCGACGAAACCTCGGTCTCCAGCCTGTTCGATTAAAGTCGAATCTCACCCCTCCCCTTCGGGGGAGGGGACGGGGGTGGGGCAGCGGCGACGGGGCGGCCCGCCCTGAGCGCCTGCCTTGCAGGCCGTCGAAGGGCCCCCGGCGGCGCTTTGCGGCGCAGCGGCTGAGAGTCTTTTGGGCGCGCAGACGCGCGCACCCACCCCCAACCCCTCCCTTCAAAGGGAGGGGCTGTTACCGCCTCACTTGTCGCGCGGAGGCACCGGGGCGATGATGAAATCGTTGTGGATTTGGCGCTCGCCGGGCGTCGTCAGCGGGGCTTTCAGTCCGGTCTGCAGTTCGGTGATGCTGTCGGGCGACAGTTCCAGCCGATGCTCGTGCGGGTGGGACGGCGCGCGCTGGGCATAATCCTTGCCCGGCACATCGGTCATCTCGATATGCGCCCCGAGCGCGGCGCGGATCGGATGCGCGGCGGCGAAGGCCGCGAGGCGGTCCACGCTCGCCCGCTCCTCCTCGATATGGTTGACGGGCACATAGAGCCGGCCGGGATAGAGCGCATCGCCGGAGAAGAGCAGCTTGAGCTTCGGATCATAGACCATGATGTGTGCGATCTGGTGGCCGGGCGTGGGGATGATGCTCAGCGTACGGCCGCCGAGATCGAAGGTGCCGATGCTCTTCGGCCAATCGGCGATGCCGAAGGCGCGCGCGACCTCCTCGGGGCTGTGGCCGACCACGATCGTATCGGGGCGATTGGCGAACTCGGCATCGCCGGCGATATGATCGCCGTGGGAATGGCTATGCGCGACAGTGAGCGACACGGATGTGCGATGGTGGGCCGCCAGCCACTCCTCGATCAGGCGATCGATGGTGGGGCGGATCTTGAGGCCACCGGCGCCGCTGTCGATCAGCAACGCGCGCTCTTTGCCGAAGACCAGGTAGAGGAACGGCCCTTCGAAATTGGTCTTGATCGATTGGCGGATGACGAAGGTGTCGGCATCCAGCCGCTGCACCTGCGTTTCCGGCTCGTTCGCGGCGGTGCCATCGATCCACGGCTGCGCGAACAAGATGGGCGGTGCAGCGGCCGCGAGGGGGGACGCGATCAGCGCCGATGCCAACGCCCATGCCATTGCCGATGTCTTCATGCCGCCTCCTCCGCTTGCTTGGCTGCTCTATCGCCCATCGACGGCCCCGGGTCATGGGGTTAGAAATGCGTATGGCGCCCGACGATATTGCCCTTGCTCACGCCCTCGCCGATGCCGCGGGGGACGTGATCCGGCCCTTTTTCCGCCGCCGCTTCACGATCGAGACCAAGGCGGACGCCTCCCCCGTGACCGAGGTCGATCGCGCGGTGGAGGCGGCGATCCGCCAACTGCTGGCCGCGCACCGCCCCGACGATGGCGTGATCGGCGAGGAATATGGCGAGGACCGGCCGAAGGCGGAGCGGGTGTGGGTGATCGATCCGATCGACGGCACGCGCGCCTTTCTCGCCGGGCGGCCCTTGTTCGGGACGTTGATCGCGCTGCTGGAGGCGGGCGAGCCGGTGCTGGGCGTGATCGATCAGCCGATCGCGCGCGATCGCTGGCTGGGCGCCAAGGGGGAGCGGACCACGCTCAACGGCGCGCCTGCCGAAACGCGCGCCTGCGCGGCGCTCGCCAAGGTGCATATCGCCACCACCGGGCCCTCCTATTTCAAGGGCGATAGCTGGGCGGCGTTCGAGCGGCTTCGGGGGGAGTGCCGGGATGTGCTGTGGGGCGGCGATTGCCACAATTACGGCCTGCTCGCCTCGGGGCATCTCGATTTGGTCGTCGAGGCCGGGCTCAAGCTTTACGATTTCGCCGCTCTGGTGCCGGTGGTGGAGGGCGCGGGCGGGCGGATGACGGACTGGAACGGGAAGCCGCTCGGCGCGGAGAGCGATGGGCGGGTGATTGCGGCGGGTGATCCGGGGCTGATCGAGGCGGCGGTGGAGGTGCTGGCCTGCTGACTCAAACTACCGTTCACCCTGAGCTTGTCGAAGGGCTGTTCTTTTTTTCCGCGATTAAAAACAGAACAGTGCTTCGACAGGCTCAGCACAAACGGAGATAGGTGATCGCAGCTTAGAAAATCCCCAGCACCTTTTTCTTCTTCCCGTCCTTGCTGTCATCCCCCGCAGCCTTGGCGCTGTTGTCCGCCTTGGTGCCGACGTCCTTGCGGTCCTTGCCCTTCACCGTGCGCTGCGCGGCAGCCGTGTCGCCTGCCAGCACGGGGCCGCAGGCGGCAGCCTTGGCATCGCCTGGATCGACGAAGGCGATCAGCGCGGCCGGCGGGAACAGTACGCCCAACCCTACTCCGACACCGGCCCGCGCCAGCAATTGCGGCGTGATGATCTGGATCGACGGCGCCGCGAAATGGCCCTTGATGCCGACCGGCGACTGGCCGCTGAACAGGCTGAACTTCTTGGCATCCGCGCGGAAGGCGAAATCGAGCGATTCATCCTGGAAGCTGAAGCCGCCCTTCATCGTCATCACATTGGCCTGCGTATCGATCAGCACCGGATCGGCGGCGGCGATGCCGTTGCGCACCGTGAAGCCGATCAGGCCGCAATTGATCTGCACGGGCTTCTTGAGCTTGTCCTGGAACATGCGCTGCACGAAAACGCCCAGATCGAATTCGCTGAGCTGGGTATACTTCGTCCAGAAGGTGCCCTGCGGCAGGATGATGGCGATGCGGCCGTTCGATGTGGCGAGGCTCTTGCGCAGCGAATCGCCGGTGCCCTTCATCTGGATGCGCGCCTTGATCGTGCCGGTCGTGCCCGCATCGGCCACGCCGAATCGCGCCAGCAGCTTGCCCATCGGCGTTGGCGACATGCGGATATCATAGTCCGTGATCACCGCCGGCACGCGCGCATTGACCGAGATCGTGCTGGTGACATGGCCACCCGCCATGTCGAAATTGAGCGGGCTGAGCGTGAGCAGGGATCGATCGAGCGTCAGCCCCAGCACGATGTTCGAAACCGGGACGAAGGGCTCCTTAATCTCAGCGACCCGATATTTGACGTCCGCATCGAAGGTCTTGATCGAATCGCTGCGCAGCGGCGCATCGGGCAGGATGCGCGGATAATCACCTTTGCCGTGCTGCGTCGTCGCGGCGGCGGTCGCGCCTTTGGTGGCCAGCGCGGTCGGGTTATATCCGATGAACGGGCCGATATCGACGATATCGACGTAGCGCGAGGCGATATCCGCGATCAGCTTGATGCGGCCGCCTTCAAGGATCGGCGTCTCCGGGATCCGCACCGTCAGCGTGCCGGCGAGATCGCTGGCGCCATAGCCGCCGCTCAGCTTGGTAAAGCGCCATTCGTTGCCCACCTTGGTGAGGTGGGAGCGGAGATGATAAGCGCGGGTATCGGGCACGACCACGCCGAGCAGATCGAACAGGTTGCGCAGATTGGCGCCCCGTGCGGCGACCTGCAGATCGGCGCCCTCGATAATCGTGGCGCCAGGAAGCGTGCCCGCGGCATCGAGCCGATCGGTGGCCGCGCGGGCGTGAACCTCGAACTTATTGACGCCGCCCGCCGCGAGCTCGTTTGGGGATTGCTGACTGCCGTAGAAGGTCAGCTTACGCCCGCGCAGCGTGCCATCGCCGGTGAACGTGATCGTGTTGGCGAAGCGATTGTCCTGCGCGTTGATCGTCGCGAAGCTGACATCGGTGCTGAAGAACATCTGCGGATCGCGATAGCGCAGCGTGGTCCCGCTGACCGCGGCGCGCTCGATCAGCGGCATCTGGAACGGGGCGCCCTTGGTGTCGGGCTCGCCGAACGTCCAGGTGTTGGTCTTATGTTTCTTGTCCCACTCCAGATCAACCGCGCCGTCGGTCAGCGTGATCCAGTCGACGTGCTTCTTGCCGAAAATCAGCGGAATTGTCTCGAGGCGAAGATCGATGAGTTTTGACTGGAAGAGGTTGGGTTTGGACGCCCAGGTGGGATTGGAGACCGTCAAGCCCTCGGCCAGAAACTTGATCGCGATGGGATCGAAATAGAGATTGAAGTCGCCGGCCACCTTCGCGTCGCGTTGCGTGTAGCTGCTCGCATAGCGCTCGAACGTGTGCTTCAGGAAGCGCCCGCGCGTCACGAACAAGATCAGCCAGGCGAGGAAGATCAGCCCCAGCAGCGTGGTGAGGATCCCCACGATCGTCGCCGTAGCGGTGTGGAGCGGGCGGGGCGCCGGGCTCCGGACGGTCGGATCGGGGTTTACGGACATATCCATTAGGGCTCTCAACCCGTAATGATCGGGGCAGTTCCGAAGCCGCTGCTCCCCCCGGCCAGGGGAGGATGGAGTCGGTTGCCAACACCGCCCTGTTTATCTATAGGCGCCTGCTTCCAGCGATATCGATGGATTGCCCGGCGAACATGGGCTGCCGCGGCCATCCTCTTTTCCGTCGCTTAACCAGGAGACGAAAATGCCCAAGCTCAAGACGAAGAGCGGCGTCAAGAAGCGCTTCACCCTGACGGCCACTGGCAAGGTGAAGCATGGCGTCGCCGGCAAGCGCCACCGCCTGATCAGCCACAATGCGAAATATATTCGCCAGAACCGCCGCACCGATGTGCTTGCCACGCCCGATACGGTGCGCGTCAAGCTCTGGGCGCCGTACGGCCTGAATTGAGGAACTGATCCATGGCACGTGTCAAAAGGGGTGTTACCACCCACGCCAAGCACAAGCGTATCCTAGAGGATGCGAAGGGCTATTATGGCCGCCGCAAGAACACCATCCGCATCGCCCGCCAGGCGGTGGAGAAGGCCGGGCAATATGCCTATCGCGACCGCAAGGTTAAGAAGCGCACGTTCCGCGGCCTCTGGATCCAGCGCATCAACGCCGCGGTCCGCACCGAGGGCCTGACCTATGGCGTGTTCATGCACGGCCTGAAGCTGGCCGGCGTCACTCTCGATCGCAAGATCCTCGCGGATCTGGCGATGAATGAGGCCGCGACGTTCAGCGCCATCGTTGCGCAGGCGAAGGCCGCGCTTCCCGAAGGAGCGCGGGTGGCGGCTTAAGCTCCGGTAAAACGAAACAATGCGAGGGGCGTCGATCGAGAGATCGACGCCCTTTTCGTTTGATTCGCATGCGGGCTGGATGCAGGTCAACAAATGTGAAGTGGTCGCCGACCCGTAACATTACGGATTGGGATTTTCCGGGACTTTTGACGAACACGGCGCGGCAATCCAGAGGCGCTTGTGATCGACGAACCACCAATCCATCGCGCACCGCAGGGAATCGTGCTCGGCATCGCAATCATGGCCCTCTGCTATTTGGCGATATGGGCGGGGTTCCGGCTGCTCACGCCTGCGCCCGCGCTCCAATGCCGGGCCGGCACGGCAAGCCCACTTTTGCCGACCGCCAAATGTCATAAGGGCCTTCCCGCAAGATCATGTACCTGTTTGCTGCATTAAGGCAGCTGTCGCGCCGCGAAGGCGCGCGACAATCCGTGGTAGAGGCGTTCGCGGCAGACCAGCCCCGCCACGGTGTCGGCGATCAGCGCGGTGGCGAGCAGGGGTAGCAGCAGGGCATGGCTGCCGGTGATCTCGGACAGGATCACCACCGATGTCAGCGGCGCGCGGACGACGCCGGTGAAATAGCCCGCCATGCCGAGCAGCACGACCGCGCCCGCCGGTGCCAGCGGGAACAGCGGCTTGAGCAGATCGCCCAGCCCCGCCCCCACCGCCAGCGATGGCGCGAACACGCCGCCGGGCATTCCCGAAATCGAAGTTGCCAGCGTCGCCAGGGCCTTGGCCGAGCCGAACCAGTGCGGGACGTCGGCGCCTTCGATGATATGGCGCGCAGGTGCGTAGCTCGTGCCCCAGGTCATGCCCGTCGCAACCCCGATCACCGCAACCGTGACGCCGGAGAGAAAGGCAAGCAGGATCGCATGGCGGCGCATCCAGGCGATCGGGCGTATCGGCGACAACGTCATATCGAGCAGCGCGCGCGAGAACAGTCCGCCGGCCAGGCCGCCGGCAATCCCGGCGATCGGCGTGACGATCAGCGCCTGGCGCAGCGGCAGGCCGACCGGCACCACGCCGAAATAAGTGTAATCTCCGGCGATGCCGAGGCTGACCATGCCCGAGACCAGCACCGCGGTCATCACCAGCAAGGTCATGCGCTGATCGTAAGCGGCGGCAAGCTCCTCGATCGCGATCGTCACGCCGGCCAGCGGCGTGTTGAAGGCCGCCGCGACGCCCGCCGCCCCACCCGCCACCATCACCGAGGCCCTGATCGGCACACGGAAGATACGGTGCGCCAAGGCCATGATCGCTGCCGAGACCTGCACGGTCGGCCCCTCACGCCCCGTCGACGCGCCGACGAGCAGGCTCCCCACGGTGAGCCCGAATTTGGCGACCGCGGTCCGCACCGAGACCAGCGACGCCAGCGCGGCCTCCGGATCCTGCCGCGCGACGATCACCTGGGGAATGCCCGAGCCCCGCGCGTCCGGCGCAAAGCGGCGGGTGAGCCAGGCCAGCGCCGTGAAGCCGATCGGCGTAACGATCAGCGGCGCCCACCAGCGGACTTGGGTCAAATGGAGAAAGGTGAGGCTTGCCCAATCGGCCGCCTTGGCGAACAACAATGCGACGAGGCCGAGCGCGATCGCGCCCGAGAGCGTTGCGGCGCGCCGCCGCCAGATCGGCGCCGAGGGGCCATGACGGCGGGTCATCACGCGGATGCGATCGATACGCCGGCGCTGTCGCGCGATTTCCTGGGGAGGATCGGTTACGATCGGCTGGGTCATCCGCCGCGCCCTACCGGCTGGGGCGCGGGCACGCACCCCTCAAAAACGGAAACGCCGGCCCCCGTTCGGAGGGACCGGCGTTGCCGGAGGCAGGATCAGAAGACGTAGTTGAGCTTGATCACGCCGTTGAAGCCCCGCATGTCGCGACCGACGACATAATAGCCGGTGTTGGCGACGGTGGCGTTCTGCGCACCCGCATAAGTGTGGTTGCTGCCCAGATCATAATAGGTCAGTTCCGGGCCGAACGAGACGCGGCTCGCCGCGCCGTTGTGGAAGGGGCGGAACTCGCCACCGATGCCGGCGATCCAGCCCTGCGCGGTGTAGCCGTTGCGGCCCGCGTAGTTCTGCACGCCCGTCGGGCTGTTGAACGCGGCGCTGGCCTTGACCTTGCCGAACGCATAGCCGCCCGTCGCATAGATCAGGCCGTCACCCAGCGTGTAGCCCGCGCGCAGGCGTGCCGAGCCCATCCACTCCATGCGGTTGCGGATGGTGGTGTTCTGCTGGGCGCCGGAGGCGGTGGAGCTGCTGATACTCTCGGTGCCGCGCGTGCGGAGGTAGGAGATATCGCCCTCGGGGCCGAACACCCATTTGCCCGACTGGAAGTTCCAGCCGATCTGGCCGCCGCCGACAAAGCCCGAGCGGTTCAGATTAAGCTGCGAAGGCCGCGCGCCTGAGGCGACCGCTGCCGATGTGCCCGAGCCGATCCCGGTGATGGTCTGGGTACGGCCGTCATCGAAACCGTAGCCGGCGTGGAGACCGCCGTAGGGGCCCGACCAGGTTGGCGCATCGGCAGTCTGCGCCGAAGCCGCGCCCGCAACACCGAGAGCCAGCACGCTGGAAAGCAAAAACTTGTACATCATTTCCGTCCTTGAGAACTTCTTTGGGACGCGCTGAACGCCCTGGATAGGAAAAGGGCGTTGCAGGAATGCAACAGGCTGCAATTAGACGCTAAAAATGCGATAAGCTGAGGCGGAACTATCGATATTCGGTTCTTAGATGAACTCCAGATAAACAAATACTGTATGATTGGCCAAATTATCAAAGTTGTGGATCGATGGATTGACGTTCATCTTAGCGAAAGGTTGCGGATCGCCAGTGATCCGCCCGCCGAAGTAATCGTGCCGCTGCTGCACACTTTTGGCTTTGGCTGCGTTACGCCCCCGTGACGAAATCCATCCCTACTCTCGTAAACAGCTCCGGCGGCGCGGCGGCCCGGCTTGGCGACAAGCTCGCGCCCACGATCAAAGCCGCTTTCGAGCAAGCAGGGCTGACCGCTGAACTCCATATCGTCGCGGGTGCCAAGATCGCGGACGCAGTGTCCGAAGCCGCCGGGGAGGGCGTCGTCGCAGTTGGCGGCGGCGACGGCACGATCGGCTGCGCGGCGGGCGCGATCGTCGATGGCGGCGGGAAGGCGACACTCGCCATCCTGCCGCTGGGTACGCGCAACCATCTTGCAGGAGAGCTCGGCATTCCGGGCGATCTCACCAAGGTCGCCGCGCTGATCGCCGACGGAGCCACGCGCCGCATCGATCTCGCCCGCGTCAACGGCCACGCCTTCGTGAACAACGCTTCCGTGGGCTTCTATCCCGATATGGTCGAGCATCGGGAAGAGATGCAGGCGCGCGGGCTGCCCAAATGGCTCGCCAACTTCCCTGCCGCAGGCCACGTTCTTGGCCGCGCGCGGCATCACCGGCTGCGCCTGCGGCTGGACGGATCGGAGCAGACGGTCCGCACGCCGATGCTGTTCGTCGGCAACAATCGCTATGTGCTCGAGCTGGGTCAGGTCGGCAAGCGCCAGGCGCTCGATGATGGCAAGCTGTCGGTCTATGCGGTGGAAAGCGGCACCCCCGTCCGCCTCGCCTGGATTGCGCTGCGCACCATCCTCGGCCGCGCCGACACCGCGCGCGATTTCGCCGCGCTGGCCGAGGTTAAGGCGTTCGAGGTGGAGGCGCACCAGCGCAGCATCCGCATCGCCATCGACGGCGAAGTCATCCGCCTGCGCAGCCCGCTCCGCTTCACGGTCCAGCCCAAGGCGCTGACGGTGATCGCGACGCCGCTGCCTCCCACCTAACCGCCCAATCGGGCAGCGCGCGCTTGCGCGAAGCGGCCAGCCGGTGCCAAAGGGCGCCCAATCCCTACGGAATCGACGAATGACCGAAATCGGGCACCTGCGCGACCAACTGCTGTCGGACATCACAAGCGCGGACCTCCCCGCACTGGAAGAGGTTCGCGTCCGCGCGCTCGGCAAATCGGGCGCGATCACCGCGCTGCTGAAAACGCTCGGGCAGATGTCGCCCGAGGAGCGCACCGAAAGAGCGCCCGCCATCCAGGCATTGCGCACCAGTGTCTCCGAAGCGATCGAGGCGCGCAAGGCGGCGCTGGAGGCGGCGGCCCTCGATGCGCGGCTGGCGACCGAGACGCTCGACATGACGCTGCCGATCGCGCCCGCGCCGCAGGGCAGCGTCCATCCGGTCAGCCAGGTGATGGACGAGCTTGCTGAAATCTTCGCCGATCTCGGCTTCGCGGTCGCCACCGGGCCCGAGATCGAGGACGACTGGCACAATTTCACCGCGCTCAACATTCCCGAAACGCATCCCGCGCGCGCGATGCACGATACCTTTTACTTCCCCGATGTGGATGGTGAGGGGCGCAAGATGCTGCTCCGCACGCACACTTCGCCGGTGCAGATCCGCACGATGATGAGCGGCCCGCCGCCGATCCGCATCATCGCGCCCGGCCGCACCTATCGTTCGGACAGCGACGCCACGCACACGCCGATGTTCCATCAGGTCGAGGGGCTGGTGATCGATCGCGGCGTCCACCTCGGCCACCTCAAATGGACGCTGGAGACCTTCGTGAAGGCCTTCTTCGAGCGTGAAGATATCGTGCTGCGCCTGCGCCCCAGCTACTTCCCCTTCACCGAGCCTTCGGTGGAGGTCGATGTCGGCTATACGCTGACCAACGGCCGCCGCGTGATCGGCGGCAATCAGCCCGATGGCTGGATGGAGATTCTGGGCTCCGGCATGGTCCATACCAAGGTGATCGAGGCGTGCGGGCTCGATCCCGCCGAATGGCAGGGCTTCGCTTTCGGCTGCGGCATCGATCGGCTGGCGATGCTCAAATATGGCATGGACGATCTGCGTGCTTTCTTCGACGGCGATCTGCGCTGGCTGCGCAACTATGGCTTCCGCGCACTCGACGTGCCGACCTTGAGCGGGGGCGTCGGCGCATGAAGTTCACCCTCAGCTGGCTCAAGGAGCATCTCGATACCGAGGCCGAGCTTGGCGCCGTGATCGAGACGCTGACCAACATCGGCCTTGAAGTCGAAGGCGTCGAGGATCGCGCGGCGAAGCTCAAGGGCTTCACCATCGCCAAGGTGCTAAGCGCCGCACCGCATCCGCAGGCGGACAAATTGCAGGTGTTGAGCGTCGATACCGGCAGCGGCGATCCGCTGCAGGTGGTCTGTGGAGCGCCCAATGCGCGCGCGGGGCTGGTGGGCGTGTTCGGCGCGCCGGGGGCGGTGGTGCCGTCGAACGGCATGGAGCTGCGCGTCGCAGCGATCCGGGGCGTCGAATCGAACGGCATGATGTGCTCACTTCGGGAGCTGGAGCTGGGCGAAAGCCATGACGGCATCGTCGAGCTGCCCGAGGATGCGCCGGTTGGGGTTGCCTATGCCGATTATGCGGCGCTGTCCGATCCGGTGATCGACGTGGCGATTACGCCCAACCGCCAGGATTGCATGGGCGTGCGCGGCATCGCACGCGATCTCGCGGCGACGGGGCTCGGCACGCTCAGGCCACTCGGCGAAGTCTATAAGATGACGGTGAAGCCGGTGGCGGGCGACGAGCCCGGCCCGGACGTGCGTACCGACGATCCGCAGGGCTGCCCGGCTTTCTATGCGCAGGCGGTCTCGGGCGTCAGCAACGGCGCTTCGCCGGAGTGGATACGGAGCAAGCTCGAGGCGATCGGCCAGCGCGCGATTTCGATGCTGGTGGATATCACCAATTTCGTCTCGATCGATCTCGGCCGGCCGCTTCACGTCTATGACCGCGCCAAACTCTCGGGTGCTTTGGTCGCAAGGCGCGCGCAGGATGGCGAGCAAGTGGTGGCGCTCAACGGCAAGACCTATACGCTCGACGCCAGCATGACGGTGATCGCCGACGACGTGCAGGTCCACGATATCGCGGGCATCATGGGCGGCGAGCATTCGGGCGTTTCGGACGGCACCACCGACGTGCTGATCGAATGCGCCTATTTCGAGTCCGAACGCATCGCGCTGACCGGGCAGAAGCTCGGCCTGACCAGCGATGCCCGCTCACGCTTCGAACGCGGCGTTGATCCGGCTTTCCTTGAGGATGGCCTGGCAATCGCCACGCATCTTGTGCTGGAGCATTGCGGCGGCACGCCCAGCGCCGTCACCCGCGCGGGCGAGCCGCCGGCGGGCGTCCGCACCTTCCGCTGCGATCCGGCGCTCACCGCGAAACTGGCGGGGTTCGAGGTGGCGCCCGATCGCCAGCGCGCGATCCTCACCGGCCTCGGCTTCGGGCTCGACGGCAGCTGGACGGTGCGCGTGCCGAGCTGGCGCCGCGATGTCGATGGGCCTGCCGACATCGTCGAAGAGATCGTGCGGATCGAGGGGCTCGATGCCGTGCCCTCCACACCGCTGCCCCGCGCCGAAGGCGTCGCCCGCCCGACGACGACGCCCGAGCAGAAGATCGAGCGCATCCTTCGCCGCACCGCCGCCGCGCGCGGGCTCAACGAGGCGGTGACGTGGAGTTTCCTGCCGGTGGCCGAGGCCGAGGCGTTCGGCGGCGCGCGCTGGGTGTTGGCCAATCCGATCAGCGAGGAGATGAAGGCGATGCGGCCCTCGCTGCTTCCCGGGCTGATCGCGGCAGGCCGCCGCAACCGCGATCGTGGCGCGCAATCGTTGCGCTTGTTCGAAGTCGGTCGCCGCTATCTCGCCGAGGCGGAGCGGCCGACGCTGGGGCTGCTGCTGGCCGGCGATCGCGCCGCGCGGAGCTGGCGGCAGGGCAAGGCGCAGGGTTTCGATGCGTTCGATGCCAAGGCCGAAGCGCTGGCGCTGCTGGCGGCGGCGGGCGCGCCGGTCGATCGGCTGCAGGTGATGGAAGCCGTAGGCGGCTGGTGGCATCCGGGCCGTTCGGGATCGCTGCGGCTGGGGCCGAAGACGATCGTCGCCGAATTCGGTGAGCTCCACCCGGCCTTGCTCAAACGCTTCGATCTCGATGGCCCGGCGGTCGCCGCTGAGCTGTATCTCGATGCCCTGCCCGCCAAGCGCGACGGCGGCCGGATGCGCCCCGCTTATGCCCCGCCCGCGCTGCAGGCCGTGACGCGCGACTTCGCCTTCGTGGCGCCGGCCGATCTGGCGGCGGACAGCCTGCTGCGCGCCGTGAAGGGCGCGGACAAGGCAGTGATCGTCGATGCCGAATTGTTCGACGTGTTCGTCGGCGGCGGGCTGGCCGAGGGCGAGAAGAGCCTGGCGCTGAGCGTAACGCTGCAGCCGGGCGAGAAGAGCTTTACCGACGCGGAGCTGCAGGCGGTGGCGGCAAAGGTTGTGGCTGCGGCGGAGAAGGTTGGCGCGCGGTTGCGGGCTTAATATCTAGCCCCTCCCTTTTTAGGGAGGGGTTGGGGTGGGTGCGAGCGAAGCGAGCTCCGCCGCTTACCTCTAAAGCGCCGCCGGGGCATCGAGCCCCGTCGCCGCTACCCCACCCCCAACCCCTCCCCTGAAGGGGAGGGGCTTTAATTCTCACCCCCGCACCAAAAACACCGCATGTTCGGCGCGCAAATTTGCCGCCGTATCCCCGATCCGCCGATTCCCGGCGAGGAACCACGCGCCTTCCACCGTGATCCCCCGTTCCGCGACGAAGGCGCGGAAATCGTCGATCGTCAGTTGGTGGATGTTCTGTGTCTCATACCAGCTGACCGGCAGCGCGGGCGTCACCGGCATCCTCCCCCCCCAGAACAGCCCCCAGCGCACGCGCCAGTAAGCGAAATTGGGAAAGGAAACGAAGGCCGCTTTGCCGATCCGCAGCAGCTCGGTCAGCACCGCATCGGGGGCCCGCGCCGTCTGCAGCGTCTGGCTCAGGATGGCAACATCGAAGCTTTTGTCGGGATAGAAGCCGAGGTCGGTATCGGCATCGCCCTGCACCACCGAAAGCCCGCGCGCGACGCTCAGCGAGACGTTGACCGGATCGATCTCCAAACCGCGCACATCGGCATTACGGGAGTCCCGCAGCTCGGCCATCAGCGCGCCATCGCCGCAGCCGATATCAAGCACCCGCGCACCCGGCGCGACATGCTCGGCAATGATCGCGAGGTCCGGGCGGAGGTTCACAAATCCTCCCCGGCACGGGGAGGGGGACCGCTCGCGCAGCGAGGGGTGGAGGGGGCTCTCCACCTGCGCTGCGCTTCGCCGAGCGCCCCCTCCACCAGCCTGCGGCTGGTCCCCCTCCCCGTGCCGGGGAGGATCATAGTCCCGCCCTCAAAAAACCATCGATCACGCGCGAAAGCTCGGGCACGTCGAGCAGGAAGCTGTCGTGGCCGAAGGGCGCCGAGAGTTCGACGAAGCTCGCCTTGGCACCGGCAGCGGTCAGCGCGTGGACGATCGCGCGGCTGTCGCTGGTCGGATAGAGCCAATCGGTATCGAAGCTGACGATGCAGAAGCGCGTTGCGGTGCCGCGAAAGGCATCGGCCAGCCGCCCGCCATGCTCCTCGGCAACGTCATAATAATCCATCGCGCGGGTGATATAGAGATAGGAGTTGGCATCGAAGCGATCGGTGAAGCTCAGCCCCTGATGGCGCAGATAGCTTTCCACCTGAAAATCGGCATCGAAACCGAAGCCGACGGACTCGCGCTTCTGCAGCCGCCGTCCGAATTTCTCGGTCAGCCCCGCCTCCGAGAGATAGGTGATGTGCGCCGCCATCCGCGCGACCGCGAGGCCCGCTGACGGCCCCTCGGCCTGCCCGTAATAGTCACCGCCGCGCCAGTTGGGATCGGCCATGATCGCCTGGCGCCCAACCTCATGGAAGGCGATGTTCTGCGCGGAGTGGCGCGCCGTCGAGGCGATCACCACCGCCGATCGCACCCGCGCCGGATAGGTCGCCGCCCATTCGATCACCTGCATCCCGCCCATCGATCCACCGACCACGGCGGCCAGGCTCCAGATGCCGAGATGATCGAGCAGCAGCGCCTGCGCGCGCACCATGTCGCGGATGGTGATCACCGGAAAGCGCATTGCATAGGGCGTGCCGGTCACGGGATCGGCGCTCGCCGGGCCGGAGCTGCCCATGCAGGAGCCGAGCACATTGGCGCAGACGATGAAATTCCGCGCGGGATCGATCGGTTTGCCGGGCCCGACCATGCGCGCCCACCAGCCCGGCTTGCCCGTGCGGGGATGGTTGGAAGCAACATGCTGATCGCCGGTCAGCGCGTGGCAGATCAGGATGGCGTTGGAGGCGTCTGCATCGAGCGTGCCATAGGTCTCATAGCCGACCTCGATCTGCGACAGAGACGCGCCGCCGTCGAGCGCCAGCGGCCCGGGCAGCACGATATGGCGCGCCAGGCCGAAGCGTTGATCGTCAGGGGGGCTCACCGCCAGCATGGCGCGCGGGCTACGCGCGTGGCCCCGCCTCCGTCAATGCGAGGGAGCATCCGTTCGTGCCGAGCTTGTGGAAGCACCGCCCTTCTTTTCCGATCCTCGCGAAGAAAGACGATCCTTCGACAGGGTCAGGATGAACGGGCCTTTTTGGGTTATCGAATTTCGCGAAAAACCCCTCTACACGCCCGCGCATGACCAAGCCCCTCCACGATCGCATCGCTCTTGTCACCGGCGCCTCGCGCGGCATCGGCGCGGCCACGGCACAAGCCCTCGGCGCCCAGGGCGCGCATGTCATCCTCGTCGCGCGGACCAGTGGTGGGCTGGAGGAGACCGAGGAGGCGATCCACGCGGCCGGCGGCACCGCGACGATCGCGCCGGTCGATCTGGTCGATGGCGATTCGATCGGGCGCTTGGCGGCGGCGGTGCAGGAGCGGTGGGGAAAGCTCGATATTCTCGTCCTCAACGCGGCGATGCTCGGCACGCTGACCTCGGTCGCGCAGATCGATCAGAAAGAATTCTCCCGGCTGTTGACGCTCAACGTCGGCGCGCCGCAGGCTTTGCTCGCGGCGTTCGATCCCCTGCTCCGCGCCGCCGAGCATCCGCGCGTGATCGGGCTGACCTCCAGCGTCGGTTCGCAGCCGCGGCCCTATTGGGGCGGCTATGGCGCTTCCAAGGCAGCGCTGGAGATGCTGTTGCTCAGCTATGCCGAAGAATTGCGCAACCTGCGCGATCTGCGCGTGGCGATCGTCGATCCCGGCGCGACCCGCACCGCGATGCGCGCGCTGGCGTTTCCCGGAGAGGATCCCGCAAAGTTGAAGGGCCCGGAGATCGTCGGCGAGGCGATCGCACGGCTGCTGATCGACGATTTCGCGACGGGAAGGCTCGTGCGGTTAAATTAAATCCTCCCCGGCACGAGGAGGTGGCAGGCCGAAGGCCTGACGGAGGGGGCTATCCATTGAGCGCAACGCTCGTTGTGAGCCCCCTCCACCATGCTGCGCATGGCCCCCCCGTACCGGGGAGGATTGCAAATCAACGCTTCTGACCGGCGCCGACCACGCCACGCAGGAAAGGCGCGCGATCAGCGGGAGGAAGCGCGCGGAGTGCCTGCAGGACGTGATCGTCGGCACGTACCCGCATCTGCGCGTTCAGCCCCTCGCTCTGCTTGAGCAGGCCTGCGAACTTATCGACATCCACGTTGGCGCCCGCGATCGCGGTGAGGATCTGCCGCGCGACACCCTGCTGCTGCTGGGCGAGCTGCTGGAGAACCGGATCGCGCTGCCCCTGCAGCCGCGTCAGCGTGGCGTTGCCAGCGGCGGAAACGCCGGGAATGTTGACCGGCGGCGGCGCGGCTGGCTTGGCGAGCTGCGCGGGCGGCACCTGCGCCAGCGCCGGCGTGGCGGCTGCGATGGTAATGGCCAGTGCGGCGCGGATGGATGCCTTCATAGTCTGTGTCTCCTCAACGGTGGCGCCTCATAGGCCTGCGGGGCACAACGCGCAAAGCGGGGTTAGTGCCGATCCGGTGTTGAGCGGGGCGCGGGCTTCCGGCAAAGCGGCGCGATGAAAGACCTGCCCTATCGCCCCGCCGTCGGCATCATGCTCCTCAACCGCGAGGGCAAGGTCTTCGTCGGCCAGCGGATCGATTCGACGGCGGAGGCCTGGCAGATGCCGCAGGGGGGGATCGACAAGGGCGAGGAGCCGGGCGCGGCGGTGCGGCGCGAGCTGGAAGAGGAAACCGGCATCGCGCCCGATCTGGTCGAGATCATCGCCGAAGCGCCCAAGCAGCTCGATTACGATCTGCCCGATGACTTGGTCGCCAAGCTCTGGAAGGGCAAATATCGCGGCCAGCGCCAGACCTGGTATCTGGCGCGCTATCTGGGCACGGACGATCAGATCGATCTCGCAACCGAGCACCCTGAATTCAACGCCTGGCGCTGGGTCGCGCCCGATCAGCTGCCCGAGCTGATCGTGCCCTTCAAGCGCAAGCTCTACGAAGCGGTGCTTGCCAGCTTCGTCAGCGAACTGGCGCGTGGCTAAGATAAACGAGGCCGAGGCTGCGGCGCGGCTTGCCGAGCTGGCCGATGCCATCGCGCACCACAACCGGCTCTATCACGATCAGGACGCGCCCGAGATTTCGGATGCGGACTATGATGCGCTGGTCCGCGAAAATGCCGCGCTGGAGAAGGCGTTTCCCGCGCTGGTCCGCGCCGACAGCCCTTCGGCGGCGGTGGGCGCGGCCCCCTCCTCCGCGCTCGCCAAGGTCCGCCACGCGCGACCGATGCTCAGCCTCGATAATGCGTTCAGCGATGAGGAGGTGGAGGAGTTCGTCGCCCGCGTCCGCCGCTTCCTGCGGCTGGCGGACGACGAACCGGTGGTGCTAACCGCCGAACCCAAGATCGATGGCCTCTCCTGCTCGCTCCGCTACGAGCGCCGCACGCTGGTGCAGGCGGCGACGCGCGGCGATGGCCAGGTCGGCGAGGACGTCACCGCCAACGCTGCTTATGTGACGGGCATCCCGCAGCGCCTTCCTGACGATGCGCCCGATCTGTTTGAGATCCGCGGCGAGGTCTATATGGCGAAGGAGGATTTCGCCGCACTGAACGCCCGCCTGCTCGCCGAAGCCGACGATCCCGCCAAGGCCCGCCAGTTCGCCAATCCCCGCAACGCCGCTGCCGGTTCGCTGCGCCAGAAAGAGGCCGCCGTCACCGCGTCGCGGCCGCTGCGCTTCCTCGTCCACGGCTGGGGCGAAACCTCGGCGCTGCCCGCCAATACGCAGGCCGGGGTGATGGATGCGATCGACGGCTGGGGCTTCGCGGCCAACGATCTGCGTGTGCTCTGCCGGACCACCGCCGATGTGCTCGATCATTATCGCAAGATCGAAAGGCTGCGCGCCGATCTGCCGTTCGATATCGATGGTGTGGTCTACAAGGTCGATCGGCTCGATTGGCAGGAGCGGCTATCCTATATCGGCCGCGCGCCGCGCTGGGCGATCGCGCACAAATTCCCGCCGCAGCAGGCGGAGACAACGCTGGAGCGGATCGATATCCAGGTCGGCCGCACCGGCAAGCTCACCCCCGTCGCGCGGCTGACGCCGGTTACGGTCGGCGGCGTCGTCGTCACCAACGCAACCTTGCATAACGCCGACGAGATCGAGCGGCTGGGTGTGCGCCCGGGCGACCGTGTCCGCCTGCAGCGCGCGGGCGACGTCATCCCGCAGATCGTCGCCAACCTGACCAAGGACGAACCGCGCGACGCTTGGACCTTCCCCACCGAATGCCCCGAATGCAGATCGGCGGCCGAGCGCGAGATCGGGGAGGTTGATTATCGCTGCACCGGTGGCCTGATCTGCCCCGCCCAGCGCGTCGAACGCCTGCGTCATTATGCGTCGCGTCACGCGCTCGATATCGAGGGGCTGGGCATCACCAATATCGAGAGCTTCTTCCGGGACGGGCTGATCGCCACCCCCGCCGACATCTATCGCCTCCGCAAGGAACAGTTGCTCGAACGCGAGCGCTGGGCGGAAATCTCCGCCTCCAACCTGATCGCCGCGATCGACGCCAAGCGCGCACCGCCGCTCGATCGCTTTCTGTTCGGGCTCGGCATCCGCCATGTCGGCGAGGTCACCGCGCGCGATCTCGCCAAGCGCTGGGGCACGATGGCGGCGCTGCTGGCCATGACCGCCGACGCCGCCGTGGCGCGCGACGCGATGGCGCAAGCGGTGGGCGAGACGGATGAGAAGTTCGCGGTCCGGCAGGCCAAGGAATTGGCCGCGATCATCGATACGCCGCAGGTCGGCCCCGAGGTCGCACAGGCGCTGATCGATTTCTTCGCCGAGCCGCACAATAAGGAAGCGGTCGCCGATCTGCTCGGCCAGGTCGCACCCGAACCCTTCGTCTTCGAAACAAAAGCCTCCGAGGTCTCCGGCAAGACGGTGGTCTTCACCGGCAAGCTCGAAACGATGAGCCGCGACGAGGCCAAGGCGCAGGCGGAGCGGCTGGGTGCCAAGGCGGCCGGATCGGTTTCGGCCAAGACCGATCTCGTCGTCGCCGGCCCCGGCGCGGGATCGAAGCTCAAGGAGGCCGCGAAGCACGATATCCCCGTGATCGACGAAGCGGCCTGGGCCGAAATCGTCCGTAACGCGGGGTGAGTCACCTTTGTTGACCAAGCTTTACTTGCATCAAGGAACGCGGCGCGCGAAAGCATGACGATGGCCAGCCTCGCGCCGCGACGCATCCCCCTGCTGCCGTTGGCAGGCCTCGGCGTCACGCTGCTGGCAGGGATCGGTGCGATCCTGATCAGCCGCGGCGTCGCGGTTTCCAATCGCTGGGTGGATCACACGGTCCGCGTGCAGGTCGGCATCATCCAGCTGCTGGAGCGGCTGACTGCCGAGGACGCGGGCATGCGCGGCTACATGCTGCGCGGTGATCCCAAGATGCGGGAGGAGACACGCGAGGCGCATACGGGTGTCATCGAACAGATGCGCGCGCTTCGCGCCGATACCGCCGATAATCCGGTTCGTAAGGCCCAGCTGGATCGGTTGGTGCCGCTCATCGAGGCGCGTTGGCGCTTCGCCGAGGGCCGTATCGCGGTCCGCGAAAAGCTCAAAGGTCCGCCGCCGCCCGTCAGCGCGACGCGACTCGGTGCCGGGCAGACGATCGCCGAAATCCGAGACACGCTGAAAGCCATGTTCGCTGAAGAACAGAGCCTGCTCAGCGAGCGCCAGCACCGGACGCAGTTGCTCACCACCTGGCTTTCGGTGGCGCTGGCGGGGACGGTGTTCCTGGTGGTGATCGTCGCCTATCTCACCGCCAGCGATGCGCGCAGCCGCTACATATCGCTCCACGCCGCCCATCGCGAGGCGCGCGCCGCGATCGTCGCCGCCCGTGCCGAGATGGCGGCGCGCGAGGAAGCCGAATCGCAGCTGCGCCAGATGCAGAAGATCGAATCGATCGGCCAGCTCACCGGCGGCATCGCGCATGATTTCAACAATATGCTCGCGGTCATTCTCGGCAGCCTCGAGCTTGCCCAGCGCCGCGCCGCCGATCCCGATCGGCTGGCCCGCCATCTGATCGACGCGCGCGAGGGCGCCGAACGCGCCGCGACGCTCGTCACCCGCCTGCTCGCTTTCTCGCGGCGACAGTCGCTGGCGCCGGCGATCATCGATCCCCAGGCGCTGATCGAATCCATGCTCGATATGCTCGATCGCACCTTGGGCGATCCGATCGCGATCCGCACCGCCTTCGAAGGCGAGCCCTGGCGCATCTATGCCGATCCGCTGCAACTCGAAAACGCGGTGCTCAACCTTGCGGTCAATGCCCGCGATGCGATGGGCGGCCGGGGCACGATCACCGTCTCCACCAACAACCTGCCCTTCGCCGAGGCGACGCATTATGGCCGGCTGGAGATCGCGGCGGGCCACTATGTCGAGATCGCGGTCGGCGATACCGGCACGGGCATGACCGAGGAGGTGCGCGAGCGCGCCTTCGATCCCTTCTTCACCACCAAAGCGGTCGGCAAGGGCACGGGGTTGGGGCTCAGCCAGGTGTTCGGCTTCGTCAAGCAATCGGGCGGCCATGTGCTGATCGATACCGTGCTCGGCACGGGCACCACGGTGCGCATACTGCTGCCCCGCTTTGAAGGCGAGCTTGCCGTGGATACCATCGAAACACCCTCGCCCGCCACGGTCGCCGGAGGCGCGAGCGGCCGGGTGCTGGTGGTGGAGGATGACGATCGCGTCCGCCAATTCTCCTGCGATGCGCTGCGCGAGCTGGGGTACGAGCCCGTCGCCACCGCCGATGGCGCCCAGGCGCTGGCGATCATCGCGGAGGATGCCGAGATCGCGATGGTGTTCAGCGATGTCGTGATGCCGGTGATGAGCGGCCCCGAGCTGGCGGCCGAGGCGCGGCGGCTGCGCCCCGATCTGCCGATCCTGTTCACCACCGGCTACGCGCATGACGGATCGGACCCGCTGCTCGAAACCGGCCAGACCATGCTCGCCAAGCCCTTCACGATCGATCAGCTGGCGGAAAAGCTGCGCGAAGCAGCGGGGCGGTAGGCACATCCTCCCCGGCACGGGGAAGTATTATGTTCGTTCAGCTTCACTCTCCTAAGCTCCGCCAAAAGGAGATTGAGAGAGATGCGCCTGCTTCCCCTGGCTTTGCTGACGGCCCTTGCCACCCCGGCCTTCGCCGCCGACCCGCCGCCGGTAAACTCCGGCGCCACCCGGCTTGAGTTGGACGCGACCGGCGAGGTGACGCGCACGCCGGACGTGGTGCAGATCACCGCCGGGGTCGTCACGCAAAGCGCCAATGCCGCGCGCGCTCTCGCCGACAATGCCGAGCGCATGACCGCGACGATCGCCGCCCTGCGCCGCGCGGGCGTTGCGCCCAGCGATCTCCAGACCAGCGCGATCAGGCTGCAGCCGCAATATCGCTACACCGATGGGCAGCCGCCCGCGATCATCGCCTATCAGGCGACCAACCAGGTCGCGGTACGGCTCCACGATGTCGCCGGATCGGGCAAGGTGCTGGATGCCCTCGTCGCGGCGGGCGCCAACCAGATCGACGGGCCGAACCTCGGCATCGACAAGCCTGAGGCGGCGCTCGACGAAGCCCGCGTCCAGGCGCTGACCACCGCCCGCGCCCGCGCCGAGCTTTACGCGAAGGCTGCAGGCCTCCACGTCCGCCGCATCGCGCAAATCAGCGAGAGCGGCAGCGACGCGCCGGTGATCCGGCCGATGGCGATGATGGCAATGGCCAAGCGCGCCGATACGCCGATCGAGGCGGGCGAGAGCAAGCTGAGCGTGACGCTGCATGTGACGTTCGAATTGGATTAAACACCCCTACAAATCCCCTTCGTGCTGAGCCTGTCGAAGCACCGTCCTTCTCTGCGACGGTGAAGAAAGTGCAGCCCTTCGACAGGCTCAGGGCGAACGGAGTATGTGGAGATGACGCGCTAATGCGATGACGAAACGCCCCCGACCCCCTATCTGTAACCCCTGATGTCCCAACGCTTCGAAACTCTGCCCCATCGCCGCGCGATCATCGATCGGCGGGCACTGGCCGATGCGCTGGCGGCGTTGCCGGCGGGGGAAGATTTGCGCGGGCGCGCCACGCCACTGCTGCGCGATGCGCTCGCCGCCGGACGGGAGGAGATCGCGCGCCGGCTGATAGAGCGGCCGAGCGCCGGCAATGAGACCGCGGCCTCTTATGCCTTCCTCACCGATCAGATCCTGCGGCTGGTGTTCGATTTCACCCTCCAGCGGCTCTATCCGCGCAACAATCCCTCTACGGCCGAGCGGCTGACGCTGGCCGCGGTCGGCGGCTATGGCCGGGGCGAGATGGCGCTCCATTCGGACGTCGACATCGCCTTCCTCACGCCCTGGAAACAGACCGCCTGGGGCGAGCAGGTGATCGAGGCGATTCTCTATACGCTCTGGGATCTCGGCCTGAAGGTCGGCCATTCCAGCCGCTCGCTGGATGACATGATCCGCATGGCCAAGAGCGATCTTACCATCCGCACGGCCTTGCTGGAGGCACGCTACGTCTGGGGCGATCAGGCGCTCTATGACGAGGCCGGGCGCCGCTTCAACAGCCAGGTGGTGGACGGCACGGCGCGCGCCTTCGTGGTCGAGAAGCTCGGCGAACGCCAGCAGCGCCACGATCGCATGGGCGACAGCCGCTATGTCGTGGAGCCCAACGTCAAGGAGGGCAAAGGCGGCCTGCGCGATCTCCACACGCTCTTCTGGATCGGCAAATATGCCTATCAGGTGCCGACCGTCGGCGAACTGGTCGAACAAGGGCTGATGACGGCCAAGGAGCTGCGCCGTTTCCGCCGCGCCGAGAATTTCCTGTGGGCGGTGCGCTGCCACCTCCACATCGTCACCCGCCGCGCCGAGGATCGGCTGACCTTCGACGTCCAATCCGAAATCGCGCAGCGGATGCGCTATGCCGATCGCCCCGGCAAGACCGCGGTCGAGCGGTTCATGCACCATTATTTCCTCACCGCGAAGGAAGTGGGCGATCTCACCGCCTTGTTCCTCGCGCATCTCGACGAACGCTTTGCCAGCCGGGGCCGCCGGCTCGGCATCCCCAGCCTCAAGCGCCGCCCGCGCAAGCTGGACGGCTTCCTGCTCGATCGCGGCCGGCTGGCGGCGCCATCGGACGGCTTCTTCGCCGAGGATCCCGTCCGCTTGCTCCAGCTCTTCGCGCTGGCCGATTTCAACGAGGTGGAAATCCACCCGCTGACGCTGCGCCAGGCGGCGCGCGACACCCGGCTGATCGACAATGCCGTGCGCGCCGATCCGCGTGCCAACGCGCTGTTCATGGACGTGCTGACCAGCCCACGCGATCCCGAGCGCGTGCTGCGCTGGATGAACGAGGCGGGCATCTTCGGCCGTTTCGTGCCCGATTTCGGCCGCGTCGTCGCGCAGATGCAGTTCGATATGTACCACCATTATACGGTGGACGAGCATAGCCTGCGCGCGATCGGGCTGCTCAGCCGGATCGAGCATGGCACGCTGGAAAGTGATCACCCCTTGGCCAGCCGGCTGCTGCCGCAACTGGTCTCGCGCCGCGCGTTGTTCGTGTCGGTACTGCTGCACGATATCGCCAAGGGCCGCGGCGGCGATCATTCGGTGCTGGGTGCCGAGGTGGCGCTGAAGCTCGGCCCGCGCTTCGGCCTCACCGGCGCCGAGACCGAGACCGTCGCCTGGCTGGTCCGCTATCACCTCTTGATGTCGGACACCGCGTTCAAGCGCGACCTGTCCGATTTCAAGACGATCCTCGATTTCGCGGGCGCGGTGCAGAGCCCCGAGCGGTTGCGGCTGCTGCTGCTGCTGACCATCGTCGATATCCGCGCGGTGGGGCCGGGCATCTGGAACGGCTGGAAACGGCAGCTGCTGACCGATCTCTATCAATCCGCCGAAGAGGTGCTGCGGCTCGGCCACAAGCAGCGCGGCCGCTCCGAACGCATCGCCGACAAGCGCGCCGAGGTTGCGGTGGAACTCGGCTGGAGCCGCCAGCGCTTCGATGCGCACGTCAAGCGTTTCCCGGACAGCTATTGGGTGGCCGAGGGCACCGACATCCTGGAGCGCAACGCCCGCCAGATCGCCGCCGCTGATGCCGGGGACAAGCCGCTCTCGATCGTCGCACAATATGATGCGCAGCGCGCCGCGACGCTGGTGACGATCTACGCGGGCGATCATGCCGGGCTCTTCTATCGCATCGCGGGCGCGATCCACCTCGCCGGCGGCAACATCATCGATGCGCGCATCCACACGACGCGCGACGGTATGGCGATCGACAATCTGCTGGTGCAGGATCCGTTCGGCCAAGCGTTCGACGATCCCCACCGGCTGCAGCGGCTGGCGAGCATGATCGAGGATGCGCTGGCCAACCGCAGCCAGCTCGCCTCCAAGCTCGCCGCCAAGCCATCGGCCCGCACCCGCGCCGACGCCTTCACAATCGAGCCGAACGTGCTGATCGATAACAAGGCATCCAACCGCTACACGGTGGTGGAGATCAACGCCCGCGATCGCCCGGCGCTGCTCCATGCGCTGGCCTATGCGCTGTTCCAGGCCAAGGTCACGATCCACTCGGCCCACATCGCCACCTATGGCGAGCGCGCGGTCGACGTTTTCTACTTGACCGATCTGACCGGGGACAAGATCATCGCCCCAGCCCGGATCAAGACGCTGGCGAAATTGCTGGTCGAAGCGGCGGGCGGCGTGCCGGCGAAGAGGGAACGGGTGGCGGCTTAGCGACCAAATTACCGTTCGTGTCGAGCGAAGTCGAGACACGTTCGGCCTCGCCGCCCTTGGCACGTCCCTCGACTTCGCTCGGGACGAACGAAATTGAGATTTGCTAACGCCCCCGCATATCCCGGCTTTCCCCCGGCATCCTGACAGTCAACCCGTCCAGCGCGGTGGTCAGATGGATCTGACACGCTAGCCGGCTGGTGCGCGATACGCCGGTGGCGAGATCGAGCAGGTCATCCTCTTCTTCGCTGGCGCGCGGCAACTTGGCGAACCATTCCGGATCGACGATGATATGGCAGGTGGAGCAGGCCATCTGCCCCTCGCACGTCCCTTCCAGCGGCTGGGCCGCCGCCTGTGCCACTTCCAGCAGCCGCGCGCCCTCTTCCGCATTGGCTTCCCGAACCTCGCCGCCATCGGCGGAGACGAAGCGCACCCTGATCGTCATGCCCACTCCCGCTGTGCCGCCGCCGCCGCGTTGATCCGCGCGACCGCCTCTTCGATCTCGTCCATCGTCGTATAGCGCCCAAATCCCAATCGGATCGAGGCGCGCGCTTCCGTATCGCTCAGCCCGATCGCGCGCAGCACGTGGCTCGGCCGTCCCGATCCGCTGGCGCAGGCCGAACCCGCCGAAAAAGCGATGTCGCGCAGTTCGGAAATCAGCCGCGCGCTATCCAGCCCGTCCCGGCGCAGATTGAGATTGCCGGGATAGCGGCGGGATCGCGATCCATTGACGTGCCAGCCTGCGTCGCGGAAGCCCGCCCGTGCGTGGTCCGCCAGGGCTAGGACGTGCCGCCAATCGTCATCGATCCGTACCGCGGCCAGCGCCGCCGCCGCACCGAACCCGGCGCATAGCATTGGGGACAAGGTGCCGGAGCGCAGCCCGCCCTCCTGCCCGCCACCGTGGAGTAACGGCGCCGGCGCGAGGCCATCGCGCACCCACAGCGCGCCGATCCCCTTCGGGCCGTGGATCTTGTGCGCCGAGAGCGCGATCAGATCGCAGTTGGCGGGCGGCGCGATCCGGCCATAGCCCTGTACGGCATCGCAGAGCATCACCGCGCCATGGTGTTGGGCCAGCTCGCCCAGCAATTCCACCGGCTGGAGCACGCCGATCTCGTTATTGACCTGCATCGCGACGACCAGCGCGGTGCGATCGTCGATAGCGCGGCGCGCGTCTTCGAGACGCACGATCCCGTCGCTTTCGACCGGCAGGATAACGACCTCATAGCCCTGCGCGGCCATCGCCGCGGCGCTGTCCAGCACGCAGGCATGCTCGGTGGCGATCGTCACCAGCTTCCGGCGGTCGGGCGGCGCACCGGCCATCACCCCCTTGATCGCCCAATTGACCGCTTCGGTCGCGCCGCCGGTGAAAAACAGCCGTCCTCCGGGGCCGAACGGCGCCGCGATCTGATTGCGCGCCAGCTCCACCGCCGCCTTGGCCTCGCGCCCCGGCCGATGTGGGGAGTGGGGATTGCCGCACTGATCCAGCCACGGCAGCATCGCCGCCTTGGCCTCCGGCGCGAGCGGCGTGGTCGCCTGATAATCGAGGTAGATCATGCCGCGCGCGCCCGGGCTTCATGGGCAAGCGCGGCCCAGGCATCGGCGAAGGCGCGCACGTCTTCCGCGGTCGTCGTCCAGCCCAAACTGACGCGGATCACCTGATCGGCGGCCTCGGGCACCAGCCCGATCGCGGCGAGCACCGGGCTGCGCTTGAGGCTGCCCGAGGAACAGGCGCTCCCCGCCGAAACCGCGAAGCCGCCGAGATCAAAGCGCATCAGCTGCGCCGCCGCGCTCACCCCCGGCATGCGGTAGGAAGCAATCGTGGCGAGCCGCGGCGAGGCATCGCAGATCACCACACCTCCCGCCGCGCGCACCGCCGCATCCAGTTCCTCGCGCCACGCCGCCACCGCGTCCAGCCAAGGCTCGCCCGCATCCAGCGCCGCCGCAAAGCCGAGGGCGCCCGGCAGATTCTCCGTCCCCGGCCGATAGCCCTGCTCCTGCCCCTGCCCCACCGGCGTCAGCGCGCCGAGGTCGCGGGCGAGCAGCGCCCCGATCCCCGGCGGGCCGCCGAACTTGTGCGCCGAGACGGCGATCATGTCGGCGGGCGGCAGCGGCAGCTTGGCCGCGCCCTGCGCGCAATCGGCGAACAGCAGGCCACCCTTGGTCTTGATCCGCTCCGCCAGCGCATCGAGCGGCTGGATCACCCCGGTCTCCGAATTGACCTGCTGAATTGCGACCAGCGCATCCTCGGGCATCTCGGCATCGACCAGGCCATCCGCGCCAACCGGCAACACCGCCGCGCCGGGCGCCGCGCCTACCACCGCCGCATGCTCCACCGCCGAAATCGCCACCGGCCGCTTCGCCCGCCCCAAAGCGATCGCTGCCGCCTCGGTTGCGCCGCTGGTGAAGAGCAGCTCGCCCGTCCAGCCCAGCGCCGCCTTGATGCGATCGCGTGCACCCTCCAGCGCCGCCCGCGCCGCGCGGCCCTCGGCATGTTGCGAGGAGGGATTGGCCCAGCGCGCCATGCCCTCGGCCATCGCCGCCGCCGCCTCGGGCCGGATCACCGTCGTCGCGGCATGATCGAGGGTGATGCGGTCGTTCAAGCTGCCTTCCAAAAGATTGCGCCAGCGGCACCCCTTTCTATATAGGCCCACGATCGCCGCCACCCTAGCGGCCCCCTTTTTTACGCGCAGGATCCCGCCCTTTGCCCGAAGTCATTTTTCCCGGCCCCGAAGGCCGTCTCGAAGGCCGCTTCAATCCGGGTCCGCGCCCGCGCGCGCCCGTCGCCATGATTCTCCACCCGCATCCGCAGGCGGGGGGCACGATGAACAACGCCATCGTGCAGGCGCTCTACCAGACCTTCGTGCGCCGCGGCTTCGCCACGCTGCGCTTCAATTTCCGCGGCGTCGGCAAGAGCCAGGGCGTGTTCGATAACGGCATCGGCGAATTGTCCGATGCCGCATCCGCGCTCGATTGGGTGCAGAGCTTCCATCCCGAGGCGCAGACCACCTGGATCGCGGGCTTCTCGTTCGGCGCCTGGATCGGCATGCAGCTGTTGATGCGCCGCCCGGAAATCAAGGGCTTCATTTCGATCGCCCCGCCCGCCAACCTCTACGATTTCACCTTCCTCGCGCCCTGCCCTTCCTCGGGCATCATCATCCAGGGCGAGGCTGATGAGGTGGCGACCCCGGCGGCGACGCAGAAGCTGGTCGATAAGCTCCGCACCCAGCGGCACATCACCATCCACCACGATACGATTCCCAAGGCCAACCACTTCTTCCAGCATGAGATGCCCGATCTGATGAAGTCGGTGGATGCCTATCTGGACATGCGCCTGAAGGGCTGATCGCAAAATCCTCCCCTGGAAGGGGAGGTGGCATCGCGCAGCGATGACGGAGGGGTGTCGCCCTCACGAGGGCGCGATACCCCTCCACCATTCGCTGCGCGAACGGTCCCCCTCCCCTTGCAGGGGAGGATTTGGACATCAAACCGGTCTACTCGCCCTTGCGGCCGAAGCGAAGCGCGCGCGGCACGCCCCAATCACCCGCCAGCCAGGTGGCGAGCAAGAGCAAGATGATCATCGGAATCTGCGCGGGCGATCCCAGCGCCTTGGCGGCCGTATGCCAGCCCGCCGCGATCGCGGAGCTGCGCGTCCGCCGCGTCGCCGCGGCCAGCGCGAAGCTTCCGACCAGCAGCACGCCCGCGAAGATCGCGGCCGCGCTCGGCACGATCAGGCTCGGCCACAGGAAGGTCCAGTGCCAGGCGAAACACAATAGCCAGGTGACGAGCGCCCCGCGCCATAGCGCGATGCCGCCGAGCGCATTGTACAGCCATTCGCGCCAGCCGAGCTCCTCGCCGATGCAATAGACGATCATGCTCAGCCCGATCGTGAAGGCGTCGAGGTGCGGATTGACATGGAAGACGCCGATGCCGGTGGCGGCGAGGCAGGCCGGTGGCGCCGCCAGCGCGACCAAAGCCCAAAGCCGGGATTTGCCGAGAAAACCGGCGCGACCCGCGCGCTGCATCGGCCGCAGTACATCGGCGATCAGCGCCCCCATCACCGGGCCGAAGCCGATCAGCACGGTGCCATCGATGATCGGCGCTGCCTTGCCGCCCGGCAACCGCACCGCACCCCAGCGCGCCGCCGCCCAGGACCAGGCGCAGGCGATCACGAAGAAGATCGCAATGGCCAGCCAATCGGGGCCGCCCGCTTGCGGATCTTCGGCCCTTCTCCAGTAAGCGAACACGATCCTCTCCCCCGATTGAGCCGAACGCTCGCCGCTTCGGAGGCGGCGGTCAAGTGGGGCGGCGTTAACATCCGTGACGAGGACGGATCGCCGATCCTCCCCTGGAAGGGGAGGTGGCAGGCCGAAGGCCTGACGGAGGGGTGTCACCCTCTCGATAGCGGGACACCCCTCCGACGCGCTCCGCGCGCCACCTCCCCTTGCAGGGGAGGATTGAATGGGGATCCTACAAGCGCCGCCATGCCCGCCCGTATATTTCCTTGCCCAATCCTTCCGCGCCCTCCTGTTATGGGTGCGCAATGATCCTCCGCCTTCGCCCGCCCGCCGCCATCTATGCGGTCGTCGCCGTGACCTTTTTCGCCTTGCTCGCCTCGGCGGGGATGCGCGCGACGCCGGGCGTGCTGATGGTGCCGCTGCACCTCGCCTTCGGCTGGGATCGCGCGACGATCTCGGCCGCGGCGGCGATCGGCATTGTTCTCTATGGGCTGGTCGGGCCGTTCGCGGCGGCCTTGATGCAGAGCTTCGGCATCAGGCGGACGATGATCGCGGGCCTGGCACTGATGTCCGGCGCGACCTTCCTCAGCCTGTGGATGCGTACGCCGTGGCACTATGTGCTGACCTGGGGCGTGATCTCAGGTGTCGGCACGGGCGCGGTCGCCTCGGTGATGGGCGCGGCGGTGGTCAATCGCTGGTTCGCGACGCGGCAGGGGCTGGTGATGGGCATGCTCTCGGCCAGCACCGCGACGGGCTCGCTGATCTTCCTGCCCTTGCTCGCCTGGCTCAGCCGGGAAGGCGCGTGGCAGCCCGTGGTGCTGGCGGTGAGCCTCGCCTGCGCCGCGCTGATCCCGATGGCGCTGCTCTTCATGCCCGAACATCCCGGTGACATCGGCACGCGGCGCTTCGGCGAATCGCCGGATGCGCCGATCGAGCCCGTGGTGCGCAAGGCGGCGAGCCCGATGCTGGCCTTTGCAGTGCTCGCCAAAGCGGCGCGGACGCGGGTGTTCTGGCTGCTGTTCGGCACCTTCTTCGTCTGCGGGCTGACCACCAACGGGCTGGTCGGCACGCACCTCATCGCCTTTTGCGGCGATCACGGCATTCCGCCGGTGCGCGCCGCCGGATTGCTGTCGCTGATGGGGCTATTCGATCTCGTCGGCACAACCGCCTCGGGCTGGCTGACCGACCGCACCGATCCGCGCAAATTGCTGTTCGTCTATTATGGCCTGCGCGGGCTATCGCTGATCGCCTTGCCCTTCCTCGATTTCGGCGCGGCCAGCCTGACGATCTTCGCGATTTTTTACGGGCTCGACTGGATCGCGACCGTGCCGCCGACCGTGGCGATCGCCAACCGCCATTTCGGGCGCGACGAGGCCCCAATCGTGTTCGGCTGGGTGGCGGTGGGCCATCAACTCGGCGCCGCGCTGGCGGCGTTCGGCGGCGGGCTGATCCGCGAGGTATCGGGGAGTTATGCGCCCGCGTTCCTGCTCTCGGGGGTGCTGGGTGTGATGGCGGCGGTGGCGGTATTCGGGTTGCAGCGCGTGGCGCGGCCGGCAACCGCCTGATCCTCTCCGGCACGGGGAGGGGGACCCTGCAAAGCATGGTGGAGGGGGCTCACAACAAGAGCCGCACCTATTGGATAGCCCCCTCCGTCAGGCCTGCGGCCTGCCACCTCCCCGTACCGGGGACGATCTTATCTCGGGCAGGGCGTGAAAAGGCCCTTGAGATCCTTGCACAACTTGGGCCGGGAGCGCGTGCCCGGATCGGAGACCGTGACACCGGCGACGAACGGCGGCGGCGCGGCATGATGCCTCGGCTCGGGAGCCGCCGCTGCCTCGGCCTGGTCCGAACCCGCTCCCGCCTTTTCGGCAGTGCGACGATGCATGCGACCCTCAAGGCGCCTCGACGCTTCCCGATTGAGCTCCTTTGGGCAGGGCGTGAACAGCCCTTTGAGATCCTTGCAGAGCGGCGCCGCGTCCGCCGCGCCTAATGGGGCGCCGAGGGCAAGGGCCAGGACCAGAGCCAGAGATTGGCAAGGATGACGAATGCCGCGATCAGCATCAGCACGCCCTTGGTGCGCTCGGTCTTGCGCAGGATCAGCCGCACGCCGCCAAACAGCAGCGCGAAGACCGCCAGCACCGCCAAAGACAGCAGCAACGGTGACGTTCCGGGCATCATTGCGGTTCAAGCGACCAGGCTCTCCACTGCACCAGCGGAGAGCCTTAGCCTCAATGCTTCATGTCGCGCCAGATGTTCCGATAGGCGCCAAAGGCCAGCGCGGTGGCGATCAGCAGATAGATCACGATCGCGGTGCCGGCGCGGTGGCGGTTTTCCAGCTTGGGCTCGGCGGCCCACATCAGATAGGCCGAAATGTCCTGCGCCATCTGGTCGACCGTTGCCTTGGTGCCGTCGGCGTAGGTCACCTGACCGTCGGCCACCAGCGGCGGCGGCATCGCGATGTTCAGGTTCGCGAACACCGGATTGTAATAGAGACTGTCAGGCGTCTTGGCGTCCGGGAACTTGGCGAGCAGGCCCGCGGGCTGCGTCGCATAACCGGTGACGAGATGGTAGATATAGGCCGGGCCGCCCTCACGCGCCTTGGCGAGCAACGACATATCCGGCGGCAGCGCATTGTTGTTCGCGGCGCGCGCGGCGGTCTCGTTGGGGAATGGCGAAGGGAAATAATCGCTCGGCAGCGCCTTGCGCGAGCTGACCTCGCCGGTCTTGTCGTTGATCGAGGGCACCTCGACCTTCCACTGCTTGGCGATCGCCTTCACCTCAGGCTTGGTGAAGCCGATCTCTTCCAGATCGCGGAAAGCGACAAGCTTCATCGAGTGACAGGCCGAGCAGACCTCCTGATACACCTGGAAGCCGCGCTGGAGCTGCCGCCGATCATAGCGGCCGAACGGCCCCGAGAAGCTGTAATGCACCGGCTTCAGCGTCATATGTTCGTGGACATATTCGGCGGCGCTTTCCTCCTGCTTGTCGCGCGGCATCACGAAGCCGACGAACAGCGCGGAGACGAAGCCCAGCCCGACCAGGAAAGCGAAAAAACGAACGATCACTTTTCCAGTCCCCCTTAGTGTGCCGCGCCGGCGCCGACGCCATAAGGCGCAGCCTCGGCAGCTTCCCCGTGCAGCACCGATTCGGTGATCGAATTGGGCAGCGGCTTCGGCACCTCGAACATATTGATGATCGGCACGATGATCAGGAAATGCGCGAAATAATACATCGCGGCGAACTGGCCGATGCGGACGTTCGGCTCCTTGGGCTCGGCCTGGCCGACATAGCCCAGGATCACCACATCGACGACGAGGATCCAGAAGGCGATCTTGTACATCGGGCGATAGTTGGCCGAACGGATCGGCGACTTATCGAGCCACGGCAGGAAGAACAGCAACGCGATCGCGCCAAACATTGCCACCACGCCCCACAGCTTCGCGGGCACCCACAGCCAGTTCACGGTGAACGACTTGAGGATCGCGTAGAAGGGCAGGAAATACCATTCGGGGACGATATGCGCGGGCGTCGAGAGCGGGTTCGCCGGGATGTAATTGTCCGGGTGGCCCATCGCGTTCGGGTAGAAGAAGGTCATGATCGCGAACAGGATCAGGAAGACGCCGAGCCCGAAGCCGTCCTTCGCCGTATAATAAGGGTGGAACGGCACCGTATCCTGCGGACCCTTGACCTCGACACCCGTCGGGTTGTTGGAGCCCGGAATGTGCAGCGCCCAGATGTGCAGGACGATCACGCCCGCGATCACGAAGGGCAGCAGATAGTGGAGCGAGAAGAAGCGGTTGAGCGTCGCCTGATCGGGCGCGAAGCCGCCGAGCAGCCAGGTGTGCAGCGGATCGCCGATCACGGGGATCGCCGAGAAGAAGCCGGTGATCACCTGCGCGCCCCAGAAGCTCATCTGCCCCCAGGGCAGCACATAGCCCATGAAGCCGGTGGCCATCATCAGCAGGAAGATGACCACGCCCAGCAGCCACACCATCTCACGCGGGGCCTTGTACGATCCGTAAAACAGGCCGCGGAAGATGTGGATGTAGACGACGATGAAGAAGAAGCTGGCGCCGTTCATATGGGCGTAGCGCAGCATCCAGCCCTGATTGACATCGCGCATGATGCCTTCGACGCTGTTGAACGCCTGATCGGTGCCGGCGACATAATGCATCGCCAGCACGATGCCGGTGATGATCTGGATCGTCAGCGCGACGCCGGCGAGGACGCCGAAATTCCAGAAATAATTGAGGTTGCGCGGCACGGGATAGCCCGCGCCCACCGCATTGTAGACGAGACGCGGCAGCGGCAAGCGGCTGTCGATCCACTTCGTCAGCGCGTGCTTTGGCTCATAATGCTCAGCCCAGGGAAAGCTCATTCTATTTGACCTCAGCCGATCTGAACAACGGTGGGGGATTTGAAGCTGTAATCAGGAACCTGCAAATTCTTCGGCGCCGGGCCTTTGCGGATGCGCGCGGCGGTATCGTATTGCGATCCGTGGCACGGGCAGAAATAGCCGCCGAATTCACCCTTGGTCTCGCCCTCGCCAGCGCCCAGCGGCACGCAGCCGAGATGGGTGCAGACGCCGAGCGTGATCAGCCAGTTCTTGTGGCCTTCCTTGGTGCGCTGCGCCAGCGTCGCGGGATCGCGCAGGCTGGAGACGGGCACCGCATCGGCCTCGGCGATTTCCTTGGGCGTCAGGTTGCGGATGAAGATGGGCTGCTTGCGCCAGATCGTCTTGATCGCCTGACCCGATGCGATCGCCGAAATATCGACCTCGATCGCCGCGAGCGCGAGCACGTCCGCGCTGGGGTTCATCTGATTGACCAGCGGAATCACCACCGCAACCGCGCCGATGCCGGCGAAGCTGACCGCTGCGATATTGAGGAAATCGCGCCGACGGGGACCTGCCCCTCCTTCTTTCGCTTCGCCGATCACCGGCGGCCGCTGATTGGGATCGTCGGCGGTGTGAGTAATCGCCATGCGCGTATGGACCCTTGCCTCTTGCCCCTCGGCGCCCTTGGATCGGGCGTCCCGTGGCTAGGCCTGTAGACGGGCTATCACCCGTTTGCCAACAGGCTTTTCGGGGCAAATCGCGATCAAATCGCGGCGAACGGCGCTTGCGGAGGCGGGACGCCACGGGCAAGCGGCGCGGCATGATCGAAATCGACGGCCAAAACCGCAAGCCCGCGCCTGGTCCGCACGCATGAGCTTGGAGCCCGTGATCGCGGGTGAGTTGGCCGCGGTCGTCACCTCGCTGGAGATGCGCGAACGGCCCCGCCCCGCGCCGCTGCCCGCGTCGCCGCTGCGCCTGATCCGCTGGCCCGCGCCGGGCGTGGCCGCCTATCGCACCCTGTTCTCGCGCGTCGGGGCGCGCTGGCTGTGGTTCTCACGGCTGCTGCTCGAGGATGCGGCGCTGTCGGCGATCATCGCTGATTCGGCGGTCGAAGTGTATGCGGCGGCCGATGCTGCGGGGGCCGAGGTCGGGCTGCTGGAGCTGGATTTTCGGACCAGCGGCCAGTGCGAACTCGCCTTCGTCGGCCTCGTCCCCGAACTGGCGGGGCAGGGGCACGGACGCTGGCTACTGGCCGAGGCGATCGCGCGGGCGTGGCGCAAGGAGGTGACGCGCGTCTGGGTCCACACCTGCACGCTGGATCATCCGGCGGCGCTCGCGGCCTACCAGCGCGCCGGCTTCATGCCCTTCGCCCGCGCCATCGAACGCTTCGCCGATCCGCGCAAACTTGGCGTGCTGCCCGAGGACTGCGCCCCGCAAGTGCCGCTTTTGTAAATCCTCCCCCTGCAAGGGGAGAATTATGGGGCGGCCACCTGCCGATAAATCCCAGCCACCAGCAGCGCAAAGCCCGCCCAGGCGATCGCCGAGATCAGGCTGGCGAGTACCGCGGCGATCATCCCGCCGATATCGGGCGCCCCCGCCAACCGCCCGACCAACAGCACCACCGATCCGATCGAAACCTGCAGCGCCATCATCACGATCCACGATATGCAGAGGTAGAGCAGCAATCCCGCGCTGATCCGTCCCCAGCCATGGCGATAGAGATGCGCGCCTTCGCGCAGCAGTGCGACCGGCGACAGCCGGCGATCGATGATCACCGGCAGCAGCAGCGCCGCGAACAGCATTCCCGCCAGCATCGCCAGGAAGGTGAAGGCCACCGCCAGCGCCTCGCCGCCATGCGCCAGCCCGATGACGATCATCACTAATAGCAACGCCACGAAAACCGCCGCCAGCAGGATCGCGATCGCCGCCAGCCATAGGGGAAACCGGCGGAAAGCGAGTACCAATGCCTCGCGCACGCTGATCCGCGGCACCAGCGCGAGCGCGATCAGCGCCAGCCCGCCGATCGCCGAGACGAGCAGCATGACGATCAGTATCGGCGTCCACCACCAGGGCAGGTCCATGCTGAAATGCTGCAGATCGGCCATCGTCTGCGGCATTGTCGCAAAGCGCCCGGCCAGGAAAAGGCCGACGACGAGCTGCGGCATTCCGAGGAAAGCCAGCGCCACCGGCAGCGCCAGCCGCCATTCGCTCCGCGCGAAGCCCTGCACCGAACGGAGCGCGCGCTCGATCGATATTTTGCGCGCAGCTGACAAACCTGAAACTCCCTCGAAGCGTAACGCTTTCCACCTGAAGGCAGATGCGCGCGCTTGCAAGGCCGCCATGCGATCCCCAGAGGATCGATCATGGCCTCCGCACCCGATATGTCCACGGTCGAATGGCGCGTGAGCCCCGGTCTCACCGATTATGAAGCCGCGGTCGCGGCGATGGAGGCGCGCGCCGCCGCGATCCGCGAGGGCACCGCTCCCGAGCTGATCTGGCTGGTGGAGCATCCGCCGCTGATCACCGCCGGCACCTCGGCCCCGCCCGAGGAGCTGATCGCGCCCGATCTTTTTCCGGTTTTCAAGAGCGGACGCGGCGGCCGCCACACCTATCATGGCCCGGGCCAGCGCGTCGGCTATGTGCTGCTCGATCTCGAACAGCGCGGGCGTGACGTGCGCCGCTTCGTCGAAGCCTTGGAGGGCTGGCTGATCGCCACGCTCGGCAGGATCGGAATCGCAGCGCGCACCGCCGAGGGCCGGATCGGCATCTGGGTTGATGATCTGGACGGGCAGGAAGCCAAGATCGGCGCGATCGGAATCCGCGTCCGCCGCTGGGTGACGTTTCACGGTTTTGCGATCAATATCGCGCCCGCGCTGCATCATTTCGGCGCGATCGTACCCTGCGGATTGCCCGATTTTCCGGTCGCCAGCGTCGAAAGTCTGGGACTGAAAGCCGATATCGGGCGGTTCGACGCCGCCTTAACCGCTGAATTCCCTCATTTTCTATCAAGTCTTGCTGCAAGTGCGGTAGACTCTTGAGGCCGCGACTCATTCTGCTAAGCTAGGGGCTGATTTGGGGAATGGCAGCCAAGCCCGGTCCAAATCGCCTAGGGAGTCGATTGAAATGAACATCATTAAGAAGACCACGGCTGTCGCCATGATCGCCGGCGCCGCGCTCGCCGTTTCGGCATGCGGCAAGACCGAGAATACCAACGTCACCGAGAACACCACGATGACGGACATGAACGCGATGGCGCCCACCGAGGGCACCATGAATGACACGTCCGCCACCGAGAACAGCGACAACAGCATGATGGGCAGCAATTCGTCCAACGCGATGTAATTCGCCTCGGCGACTGATATCTAGAAGGGGGGTCGTCCGGCATGCCGGGCGGCTCCCCTTTTTTTCGCTTTGGCGGTTGCGGCGCGCGTTCTGGCGCTTGCGCCCTGATCGTCGGCCTTGCGCGCGGGCAATCGATCATGCTCTTGGGCGCAAGACGGAGGGTCTGAAATGGGGTATCGTATGCGTGGATCAATCGCGGCCATCGCCGCTGGCGCTTTCGCCTTGGCCGCGGCCATGCCGGCCAGCGCCTATCTCTTCTGGCAGCAGCCGAAGCTGCAGGGCCAGCCGGTCAACGGCGACGAGCCCGGAATCTCCCCGCCCCTGCCCGGCGCCCTGCCCCTGGAGATCAAGGCCAATCTGCTCTGGTCGATGCGCGCGGGGCTCAACGTCGCGGCGCTGCAATGCCAGTTCGCCCCCAGCCTGCGCACGGTCGACAATTACAATCACATGCTCGGCCAGCATAAACTTGAGTTGCAGAAGGCCTACACAACGCTTTCGGCCTATTTCAAACGCACCGGCGGCAAGACCTGGTCGACCAAGCTCGATCAATATACCACGCGCACCTATAACGGCTTCTCGACGCTGCACGCGCAGCTCACCTTCTGCGAGACGGCAGCGCAGATCGGTTATGAGGCGCAGGCCACCCCGATGGGCAAGCTGACCGCGCTGGCGACCAACCGGATGCGCGAATTCCGCAACAGCCTGATCCCGATCGCCGACGCTGGCCTTTACATGCGCAGCTCGCCCATCGCCGACGCCGGCCTCCCTGCGCTGACCTGCACCGACAGGAAGGGCCGCGAGATCGCGTGTAAGCAATAAGCGAAAGCCCTCTCCCCTAAGGGAGAGGGTTGGGTGAGGGTGACCGGACTATCGTTAGGGAATCTGCCCTCACCCTTCCCATCGCTAGCGCGACGGGCCCCTTCCCTCTCCCGATGGGAGAGGGATTTTACCTCAGGCCGATCATCTTGTGATTCTGCACCGATAGCCGCCAGCGCGGATGCTGGATGACGAACGCGATGCAAGCCTCGCGCGTATCGATATAGCCGACGCCGTCCATCGGCTGGACGAGGAAATGGTCGAAACCCCACTCCTGCAGCGCCCGAAAATCCAGCCCCGGCTGCGGCCACACCATCTTGAGCTCGTTGCCCGCGCGCTGGACGATCTCGGTGCCCGCCTTAGGGCTGACGCAGATCCAGTCGATCGTTTCGGGCACGGCGAAGGTGCCGTTGGTCTCGATCGCGATCTCGAACCCGCGATCCTTGAGCGCAGCGATCAGTGGGGCATCGAGCTGCAGCATCGGCTCGCCGCCGGTGATGACCGTGAACGGACGAACCTCGGTCTGTTCGAGCGATTTGCCCCAGAACGCCAGGGCGCGATCGGCGAGCGCCTCCGCCGTCGCATACCGCCCGCCGCCGTCGCCATCGGTGCCGACGAAATCGGTATCGCAGAACTGGCAATCCGCCTTGTGGCGATCGGCCTCGCGTCCCGACCAGAGATTGCAGCCGGCGAAGCGGAGAAACACCGCGCGCCGCCCCGCTTGCAGCCCCTCGCCCTGCAGGGTGAGGAACATCTCCTTCACCGCATAGGCCGCCATCAGATCATGCCGATATAAAGCGTCGGATCGGTAAGCCCCGCGTCGACAAAACCCTTGGACCGCAGGCGGCAGCTGTCACACCGGCCGCAATGCTTGCCGTCGATCGGATCGTAGCAGGACCAGCTTTCGCCCGCGTCCATCCCCAGCCGCGCCGCTTCGCCCGCGATCTCGGCCTTGGTCATGCGGAGCAATGGCGTCGCGATTTTGAGCGGCTTGCCCTCGACCCCGGCCTTGGTGGCGACCCTGGCCAAGGCTTCGAACGCGGCGACGAAGTCCGGGCGGCAATCGGGATAGCCCGAATAATCGAGCGCGTTGACGCCGATGTGGATGCTTTCCGCAGCCGTGGTTTCGGCCAGCGCCAGCGCCAAGCTGAGGAAAATGGTGTTGCGCGCCGGCACATACGTGACCGGAATGCCGGGTTCGACACCGCCCTTGGGCACCGCGATATCGGCGGTCAGCGCCGATCCGCCGAAGCGCGTGAGATCGAGCGGCAGGACGATATGCCGCTCCGCCCCCACCCGCGCCGCGACCCGCGCCGCCGCCTCCAGCTCGATCCGGTGGCGCTGGCCGTAATCGATCGTGAGCGCGACGATCGAAAGCCCCGCCTCGCGCGCCAGCCCCGCGACGACCATCGAATCGAGCCCGCCCGACAGCAGCACGATCGCACGCTTCGTTTCTGAAGGATTTGCCATGGCCCGCCAGATAGGGCCGCGATCCGCAGCGCACAAGAAATGGGCCGCTCCTCGGGTGAGAAGCGGCCCAGGAGAACCTTTTGCAGGTTCAGGGAGGACAGCGCCCGAGGGGGTCAGGCGCTGAGGAGGCTATAGACTCGCTATGCTAAATGGACGGTTAACAGCTTGAGCCCCTCCCCTTCAGGGGAGGGGTTGGGGTGGGGAGTCGGGCAACACCATGGGACCGTGCGCGCGGAGAGGCCCCACCCCCAACCCCTCCCCTGAAGGGGAGGGGCTTTGCTAAGCCGCCATCGCCTCCAGCGTGAAGCGGCTGGCGCAGAAAGCGCAATCGACATGCACCAGCCCGTCCTCGTCGGCCATCGCCTGCCGGTCTTCCAGCGGCATCTGGCCGATGACGTTGCGGACATGATCGGGATCGCAGCGGCAGCCCCGCGACAGCGCCACGCCTTCCGAAACGCGCACCTCATCCTCATTGAACAGCCGCCAGAGCAAGGTCTCCAGCGGCAGCGCCGAATCGGCGAGCTCGGCGGGCCGCACGGTCTGGGCGAGCGCCGCGACATGCTCCCATTCGGGATGATCGAGCCGGGTGTGCAGCCGCTCGCGGCCCTCCTCGCCCTCGGGCAGATGCTGGATCATGATGCCGCCGGCGACATCGCCGCCGACGCCGATGCGGACGAGGCTCGGGATCTGCTCGCTCTGCGCGAAATAGCTTTCGGCCGCATCGGCCAGGCTCGCCCCCGTCAGCGGCACGATGCCCTGATAGCGTTCGCCCGAAACCGCCTGATCGAAGGTGACCGCCAGATAGCCAGTACCGAACAAAGCGAAGAGCGAAGGTTCCGCGGGCAGCTCCGCCAGCCGATCGGCATCGTGGCGGACATAGCCGCGCATCTCGCCGCCGCGATAATCGCAGACCAGCAGATCGATCGCGCCGCCCTTGGTCTGCGCCTGCAGCGTCAGCTGCCCCTCCTTGTCCTTCAACGTCGCGCCGAACAAAGCGGTGAGCACCAGCGCCTCGGCCAGCACGCGCTCGATCGCCGGCGGATAGCCGTGCGCGGAAAGGATGGTGTCGAGCGTCGGCCCCAGCCGCACGATCCGCCCGCGCGCATGGCGATCGGGCAGCGTGAAGGCGAGGACATGATCGAGGGGTGGCGTGGTCATGGCGGTCATTTGGGCATCGCCGCGCACTTTTTCCACCATGCTCCGCGCGACCGAAACATCCGTGTGTTTGCCACCGCGCTCGGCTACAGGCGGAAGCAGGGTTCCCAGCCACGGAAAGAACAGCGTCTTGATCGCAGCCGGTCCGCCAGAGACGCGCGCCTCGCTCAACGCGGCGCTTCAGCAGGTCGCGCAGGGCGATCGCCTCGCCTTCGAGGAGGTGTATCGCCGCACCTCGGCGAAGCTGTTCGGCGTCTGCCTGCGTATCTTGCCTGACCGGACCCAAGCGGAGGAAGCGTTGCAAGAAGCCTATCTTTCGGTCTGGCAGCGCGCCGCGCAATTCGATGCGGCGCGCGGCACGGCGATGACATGGCTGATTTCACTGACGCGCAACCGCGCGATCGATCGGCTGCGCGCCGGGGGCCGTCATGTCGCCGCGCCGATCGAGGCAGCATCCGACGTGCACGACGACAAACCCGACGGGCTGGCGATGGCGGAGATGGCCGAGGACGAGCGTCGCCTCGCGGGCTGCATGGGTGGGCTCGAAGCGCGCGATGCTGTGTTCCTGCGCACGGCTTTCTTTGATGGCGCTTCCTATCCCGAGCTCGCCGAGCGCAGCGGGCTGCCCCTCGCCACGCTCAAGAGCCGTATCCGCCGCGCCCTGCTCAAGCTCCGGGATTGCTTGGCATGAACGACGAGGACGAACTGCTCGCCGCCGAGCTGGCGTTCGGGCTGATCGCGGGCGAGGAACGCCGCGCCGCCGAGGCGCGCGCGGACATCGATCCCCCCTTTGCGGACGCCGTGGCGCGGTGGCAGGCGCATGCGGCGGCCCTGGTTGGAGCGGGCGAAGCGCCGCGTCCATCGATATGGGCCGCGATCGAGGCGCGTCTGCCCGCCAACGATACCGCCCCCCGGCGCGATTCCGGGCGTTGGCGCACCGTTGCGATCGCCGCTTCGCTGCTGGCCGGCGTGATGACCGTGGTCGCGGTCGAGCGCCGCCCGGCCACGCCGCCGCCGGCCGTCCGGCTGGCGCCCGCGCCGCCGTTGGTCGCGATGCTGAGCGGCGCGCCGGGCAAGGGCGTGGTCGCGGTGAGCTTCGATCCGCGCGCGCGGCGCCTCACCTTCGCCGCGACGGCGTTCGATCCGGGCCGCCATTCCGCCGAGCTCTGGGTGATCCCCGCCGACAAGAAACCGCGCTCGCTGGGCGTGATCGATACGACCGCCCCGCGCACCGAACTGTCGCGCGGCGATGCCGCCGCGGCGGTCGCGCCCGGCGTGACGCTGGCGGTTTCGATCGAGCCGATCGGCGGATCGCCGACCGGTTTGCCGACCGGGCCGGTGGTGCTGAGCGGAACCGTGCAAAAAAGTTGAGGCTTGCTGCATCCGGCGGCGCTGCGGCTCCGTAGCTAAGCGGCGATCTCGGAAGGATCGCACGAGATAAGGATGCTGAACATGATCAAGCTCAACCTGCGTACCGCCGTCGTCGCGCTCGCGATTGCGGGCGGCGTGCCGTCGCTGTCGGCCCCGCTGCTCGCGGCCAATCCGATGGTCGGCGGCGCCGCTATGTATCCGACTAAGAATATCGTTGAGAATGCGGTCAATTCCAAGGATCACACCACGTTGGTCGCCGCCGTCAAGGCGGCGGGCCTGGTCGATACGCTCTCCGGTCCCGGCCCGTTCACCGTGTTCGCGCCGACCAACGAAGCCTTCGCCAAGCTGCCGGCCGGCACCGTCGATACTTTGGTCAAGCCCGAGAATAAGGACACTCTGACCAAGATCCTGACCTATCACGTCGTCTCCGGCACGATGACATCGAAGACGATCGCCGCCGCGATCAAGGCCGGACACGGCACCGCGACGCTGACCACCGTGCAGGGCGAGCCGCTGACCGCGAGCATGAAGATGGGCAAGCTCGTCCTGACCGACGCCAAGGGCGGCATGTCAACGGTCACGATCAAGGACGTGATGCAATCGAACGGCGTGATCCACGTCGTTGATACGGTGCTGATGCCCTGATCACCGATCCGCATTGGTAGCGTAGCATAATCCCGGCGCCGGGTTGTTGGCGCCGGGATTTTCTTTGGGTGCAGACTTGCGCGGAGCCACCAGCCGATTCTCCCCTGCAAGGGAAGGTGGCAGCCCGCAGGGCTGACGGAGGGGTATCCCGCTATCGAAAGGGCGACACCCCTCCGACGCGCTTTGCGCGCCACCTCCCTTTCCAGGGGAGGATTTACAGTCATCACTCAAGTATGCGGCGGCGTCTCATAATGCATCGCGCCGCAATCATTGCCCTCGGTATCGAGGAACCGGATCAAGGTGCCGACGGTGGGAATGGTGCCGGGGCCGTAGGTGATCGTGCCGCCGTTTGCCTCGACCGCCGCGCGGACCGCATCGACATCATCGACCGAAATTGTGATCTCCGCGCCCTTGAAGCCGGTGCCGGTCAGTGGCTCCTGCCGCGCATGCATCAGGCCCTGAATGCCCGGCGAAGCCTCATCGCCGGTATGGATCAGATAGAAGCCGGGCGGACCCCACGGCTCGAACTCCCAGCCGAACACCGCTTCATAGAAAGCGCGGGCGCGATCGATATCGTCGACATGGATGGCGAAGGAGGCGAGATTGTTGGGCATGGGGCGGGCACCTCCTTCATCAACCCTTCGGGACACTAGTCCGCCCCCCCCCCGTTTGCCCTGAGCTTGTCGAAGGGCCGTCCTTCTTAACAGCAGAAGAAGAACAGTACTTCGACAAGCTCAGCACGAACGGAGACTAAGTGCCCGTTAGCACGAAGCTAAGCCCTCTCGCCCAGCAGACGCAATCCCGCTATCCTGACAGACGATGTCGCGAAAACGTCGCAGTGCCGCCGATGAGCCCTTCATCGATCTCCGCTCGTCGATGGGCGATGTGGGCGGCGGCGAGCGCATCGTCGATCATCGCCATGATTGGCATCAGCTGATCGCGGTCAGCGCCGGGCTGATGACCGTGACCACCGAGGTCGGCGCCTGGACCGCGCCACCCCATTGGGCGGTCTGGGTGCCTGCACAGATCCGCCACAGCATCCGCTTCATCGCGCCAAGCCGCTTCACCGCGCTCTACATCCGCCCGGAAAGCACGCCCGCATTGCCCGATCGCTGCACGGCGCTCGCGGTATCGCCCTTGCTCGCCGCGCTGATCGGCCGGGTGGCCGCGATCGGCATGGTGGATCGCCGCGACGCCACCGAAAGCGCGCTCGCTACGTTGATCGCCACCGAACTCCGGACCCTCTCCGTAGCGCCCTTCACCCTCCCCCATCCGACGAGCGAGGCGATGCGCCACGCGGTCGAGCTGATCGCGGATCAGGACGCCAACCGGAACGGCCTCGCTTCCGATCTCCCTTCCCCAAATCTCGCTACGATCGCCCGCAAAGTAGGTCTCGGGCTGCGCACGCTCGAACGCCGCTTCGCCCGCGAGACCGGGCTGACGATCGGCCAATGGCGCCGCCACCGCCTGCTGCTGATCGGCCTCGAAACACTGGCCGCCGGCGCGCCGGTCAAGGCTGCGGCGGCGGCCGCCGGCTATGCCGGCCCCAGCGCCTTCGTCGCAGCCTTCCGCCAAAGCTTCGGCATCACTCCCGGCCGCTACTTCGGCGGCGAATGACCACAACCGCGCCCAGAGGCGCAGCAGCATCGCCACCAGTCCGGGCGGCACTACAGCCGCCTCGCATCTGCCCCTCGGCGTCCCGCGACCAATCCCGGTGCGAAGGGCCATTTCAAAGCTGAGCGAGAGCATTGACATGATTTGACTTGTACCACCTTTGTTCTCATTTGTCAAGTGATTTTGGGCGCCTGTTGGCCGGCGTTCAGCGCTGCAAATCCGGGTTAAGCGGTGGCAAGACTTCCGCTAACGCTCGCCGCAGCCGTGGCTACCCAAGCCGCTTATATCTCCCGGGAAACAGTGCATGACCTTCTCTTCGATCGACCATGGTGTCCGGCTCGATGTCGCCGGATCGGTCGCCACCGTCACCATCGATCGGCCGGACAAGCGCAACGCCTTAGGGCTGGCGGCGTGGCGCGCGCTACCGGAATTGATCCGCGCCGCCGAGCAGGACCGGACGGCCCGGGTGATCGTCGTGCGCGGTGCCGCAGGCCATTTCGGCGCGGGCAACGACATTGCCGAATTCGGCGCCTTGCAGGGCGATCCCGGCGCGGCGGGGGCGTTCGGCGCCGCGATGGCCGAGGCGATGCGATCGATCGAGGATGCGGGCACGCCCGTCGTCATGGCAATCGAGGGGATGTGCTACGGCGCTTCAGTGGCGCTGGCGCTGGCCGGCGATCTCCGCATCGCCGCCGATAATGCGGTCTTCGCGATCACGCCCGCCAAGCTCGGCGCGCTTTATCTGCGCAGCGATCTTCATCGGCTCAGCGCGGCAGTCGGGAATGGGCAGGCCAAGCGGCTGATCTTCTCAGCCGAAGCGATCGGCGCCGATGAGGCGCTCCGCATCGGGCTGGTGGATGAGGCAATCGCGCAAGACCGCTTCGAAACGCGGCTTCAGCAGCTCATTGCCGCCATTGTTGGCGGCTCCCCGTTCACGATCCGGCGCACCAAGCAGATGCTGCGCGACGTCGGCAGCGGCCCCGCGCCGGTCGAGACCCGAGAGAGCCTCGCCGCTTTCGTCGAAGCGACGCAAGGCGCCGATTTCGCGGAAGGAATAGCCGCCTTCGGTGCGAAACGATCGCCGCAGTTCGGCGGCTCTCCCCGGAGCTCATAAATTTTTAATTCGCCAGGCGGCTGAACCCGCGCCATTTCAGCGGAAGTAAAAAAATGGCTTTCTGCAAAAGGCCTTAGCAGATTCCGGGCAGTCCGCAGGCTGTTGCAGGCATGGGAAGTTGGGAGAGAGGCCGCACAAGCTCGCGGATCGATCCGGATCGAATGGCAGACATGCTCTTTTGGTGTGTAGGTAAGACCGCCTTGCTCTCCTCCAGAATTCTTCTGTTGATTTTCCAACAGTTAGAGGAACCCTCAACAGGCAGACCCACTGCTTACCCAGTGCACTTTGGCGTCGCGAACAGCTTGGATGAGTTACGCCCTCGCTGCTTGGCGCTATCCGGTTCGACCTGCAGCTCCGCGCCTACCAATCTGCCTGGATGGGCAAACACCCGCTTCGGACTCTGCACGAACCGAGCGATGAATATCTACATTCATTGTAGTCTTATTGTATACTTGCGCATGCTTTTGTGGCTTCCTCACAAAAGCAGTCAATTTGATTGATCTATGTTACACATTTTGGTCCACCATGATGATCACGTAAATTATTTTTAATTTTAATTGCTAAGTTGTTAATAGAGTATATTAGGGATCCGTCGCGGGCCATTGTGGCATTCGTGGGTATTTGTAGGGTAGTGTATGAAAAATTTTGCTCGTGCAGCTTTATTTGCTGCCGCAGTAGTTGGCGTCACGGGTCCGGCGATGGCGGCGCAGATCGCCAATGGCACGGTTTCGTTCGTCGACCTCGGCCAGCCCGATGTGAACTATACCGTCGATCCTTCGACCGTGACATTTTCCAACGGCACGTTTCAGGTCAATGGAATTGGCGGCTTTGCGGGCGCCAAGAACGGTACGGGATCGCTTTCCGGGACGCTGGCCTTCAGCGCCACCGAAGGCACTACGCTCAACGAATCGCTGAGCAACTTCTTCACCTTCTCGGATGGCGCGGGCGCAAACTTCCTGTTCTCGGTCGATAGCGTCCTGACCAAGGCCTATTCGATTGCGGCCAATTCCCAGAGCTTCTCGCTCTACCTGCTCGGCTCGACGGTGAATCCGACGCAGGGCCTGACTGCGACGCCGACGTCGCTTACCGTATCGTTCAATCAGACCGGCAGCTCGGGCTACAGCGCCTCCGGCACCTTGGCGGTGCCGCCGGCATCGGCCGTGCCAGAGCCGGCTTCGTGGGCGATGATGGTCGGCGGCTTCGGCCTCCTGGGTGCGACGCTCCGCCGCAAGCGGAGCAACGCTCTGGTCAGCTTCAGCTAAGCGTCCCTTCCCGTGCCTTAGAGGGCGTCCTTCGACTTTGTCGGGGGGCGCCCTTTTCGTTTTGGCGTTCCGCCGCTCGGACCGGCGCACCGTTGGCTGACGGTTTGCGAGTCTTCCGGCACCGCCTTGTTCAGCCATTCCACGGGAATATCCAGCGCCGCGCAGATCCGATCGCGCGTATCCGGCCGCGCCGCAAAATGTTCAGCATGTTCGATCCGGCAGATGGCGGCCGAGGTGACCCCGACCATCTTGGCAAGCTCCGTCTGGCTTATCCGGCGCTGCTTTCGCCAATATCGCACCGGATTGGTGTCGCGGGCCTCGGGAGCGCTCAACCGCCAAAGGGCTGTCTCCAGCTGCGTTACCATGGCATGTGCTTGGTCGAGCATCTCCATGAGCATGGCGCGTTCCTGCGGGTCTGCGCTCTGTTCGGGCAATGCCTTGGTCATTCGTGATCCTAGGGAAGATCGGCGAGATGATCGCCGATCGCGGCCAGCGCCACGGGCTCGTCCAGCATTGGCGCATGGCCGACCCCGGGCACGATCGTATAGCGCACACCCGGACGCAGCATCCGCTGTGCCGCCTCCTCGGTCAGCAGATCCGAAAGCGCGCCGCGCAGCAGCAGGATCGGGCGGCCGTCGGCGAGCTTGTCCCACAGCATCCAGGGGTCGCTCGGCGTCGGGCTGGTGGCGAAGGCACCCGCGATCGCGCGATCGTAATCGGCGCTGATGCCGCCCTCCTGCTCACGGAACAAACGGCGCGCCATCCGCGCCCAATCCTCCGCGCCATAGTGCGGCAACGCATCGCCGTTGAGGCGGCAGAGATAGGTTTCGGCTTCGTCCCAGCTCCCGAAGACCGGCGCCCCGCCGACATAGGTGCCGATCCTTGCCAGGCCGACCGGCGAAAGCTCGGGGCCGACATCGTTGATCACCGCACTGGCGATCAGCTCGGGCGCCTCCCCCGCCAGCTCCATCACGATCAGCCCGCCCATCGATGTGCCGACGAAATGCGCCCGCGCGATCCTCAGCGCAGCCATCATCGCGCGCAGATCGGCGGTATAGACCGGCAGATGATAGCGCGCCTGCGGATCGCGGTCCGAGAGCCCCCGCCCCCGCACGTCCACCGCCAGCACCCGCCGCCCCCGCGCGGCGATCCAGGGGGCCAGCGCGTCGAAATCGCGCCCGTTGCGCGTGAGGCCGTGGACGCAGATCACCGGCAGCTTTTCAGGCCCATCGGCGGCGGCATACTCATAAGCATGAAGAGTCAGGCCATCGGCCGAGGCCCAGGTGCGCGAAACTCCTACAATCGTCATGCCTTGCCGGGCTCCCGTCTGGCCAATCCGTGCGCGATCAGATCGCCGCTGATGCGCGCGACTTCGGCGGGATCGCTGCCCTCATCCCACACCCCGAAGCGAAGCCCAAGGAAGACATTGATCCCCATCAAGGCCCAGGCGCGGATTTCCGCCGATCCCGCGCTGATCTCACCCGCCTCTTCCGCCGCCTGCAGCCGCTGCGCGATGCGATCGGCAGTGCTGCTGTAATGCTCGCGGTAGCTGACCGGATCGACGAACTCCGCCTCATCGATGATCCGATAGATTTCCTTATGGTGGCGCACGAACTGCAGGAAGGCGAGCTGGCTCGCCTGTTCGGCTTCGAGATGGTTAGCGATGCCGGCGATGCGCGGGCCGACGAAATCGCGCACCTGACCCGAGAGATCGCGGACCAAAGCGGTGAAGATCGCCTCCTTGCTGTCGAAATAGGTATAGAAGCTGCCGATCGCGGTGCCGGCGCGCGCGGTGATCCCGCTGATCGAGGCTTCGTGGAAGCCCTTGTCGCCGAATTCCTCGGCCGCCGCATCGAGCAATGCGCGCAGCGTGCGCCGCCCCCGTTCGGTCTTGGGCGTCTTGCCGCCCACCGGCGTGCCCGGCGCTGTCGCCACCTTAATCTCCCTCCGGCGCATTTTCTTATTTGAAACCCGGTTCAGGTTTCATTATGGAAGCGGCAAGCGAAGCGCAAGCATCTTGCTGAGCGCTCGGGGACAGGAGAGGTAAGATGGGGCTCAAATCATTCTCGATTCGTGCGCTGGCGATCGCCGGGGTCAGCATGGGCGCCATGATAGCGCCTGTTGCGGCGCAGGATACTAGGCCGAGCACGCCGACCGATACCACCGTCGCGCCCGACGGGACGCCGGACGGCGGCGGCCAGGATATCGTCGTCACCGCGCGGCGCCGTTCGGAGACCCTGCTCAATGTGCCGATCGCGGTCACCGCTTTTTCGGGCGAGAAGCTGGCCAAGTCCGGCGCGGTCGATCTCACCGATATCCAGAACGTCACGCCCAACACCACGCTCAAGGATGCGCGCGGCACCAACAGCACGCTGGCCGCCTTCATCCGCGGCGTCGGCCAGCAGGATCCGGTGCCGGGCTTCGAGGCGGGCGTCGGTATCTATCTCGACGATGTCTATCTCAACCGCCCCCAGGCCTCGGTGTTGGACATTTACGACGTCGATCGCATCGAAGTGCTGCGCGGGCCGCAGGGCACGCTCTACGGCCGCAACACGATCGGCGGCGCGGTGAAATACGTCACCAAGCGCCTGCCTGATCATTTCGAGGTCAATCTCAAGGGCACCTATGGATCGTATAACCAGCTGGACGGAATCGTCGGCGTATCGAGCCCGGTCGGCGATCTGTTCAAGATCGGCCTCACCGGCGCACGGCTCACCCGCGATGGCTTCGGCAAGAATCTCACGCTCGGCATCGACAATTACAACAAGGATATCTGGGCCGGCCGCGGCACGGTGGAGTTTCAGAGCCCCGATCGGCGGCTCTTCGCGCGCTTCACCGCTGATTATACCGATGACAAATCGAACGCCCGCAACGGCCATCGCCTGATCCCCGGCTTGGTCTCGGGCGCCCCGGTGCTGAGCAATGTCTATGATACGCAGGCCGGGCTCAATTCTCCCGTGTCCCGCGTCAAGGGCGGCGGTGGATCGATGACGTTCTCGGCCGAACTCAGCGATCATTTCACGCTGAAGAGCATCAGTGCCTATCGCGCCGACAAATCCCGCACGCCGATCGATTTCGATGCGCTGCCGTCCGCCGATGTCGATGTGCCCGCGATCTACATCAACAACCAGACCAGCCAGGAATTCCAGCTCGCCTACAAGAGCGACAAGCTCAACGGGCTGATCGGCTATTATTATCTCGGCGCCCGCGCCCGCACCGGCTTCGACGTGCTGCTCTATACCACCGGCGGCGCGGTGCTGCCCGGCCTCGATGCTTACACGCGCGGCGACGTGCGCACCGAGACGCATTCGGTGTTCGGCGATTTCACCTATGATTTCACGCCGCAGATCAGCCTGTCGCTCGGCGGCCGCTACACCTGGGATGAACGCAAGGCGCTGATCTTCAAGGCCAATTACCTCGGCGGCCCGACCCAGGAGTTCGGCGGCAACCCCACGATCTTCGGGGCGCCGCTGACCAATTTCCTGGGCAAGGCCAACTTCAAGAAGTTCACGCCCCGCGCTTCGCTGAGCTACAAGATCACCCCCGATCACATGATCTATGCCTCCTTCTCGGAAGGCTTCAAGGGCGGCGGTTTCGATCCGCGCGGCTCGGGCGCCTCGGCCCCGATCAGCAACCCGGCGGCGGGCCGCACCTATCAGGACATCTACAATTACTTGCTGTTCAAGCCCGAGACCGTGAAGAGCTATGAGATCGGCTGGAAAGGCGCGCTGATGGATCACCGCCTGACCTTCGCGCTCGATGGCTTCTATGCCGATTATACCGATGTCCAGATTCCGGGCTCGGTCGGCGCGGTGGTCAACGGCGTGCAGACCTTCATTGGCATCACCACCAACGCCGCCAAGGCGCACATCAAGGGCGTCGAGTTCGAAGGCAATGCGGTGCTGGCGCGCGGCTTCGCGGGCGGCGGATCGGTGATCAACGCCGCCGGCACGGTCGGCTATATCGATCCCAAATATGTCAGCTATATCGGGCCGACCGGAACCGATATCTCGAACGTCCGCCAATTCCAGAACACGCCGCACTGGACGGCTTCGGCAACGCTTTCGGGCACCGTGCCGATGGCCGAGGGCGCATCGCTCAGCGCGGGCACCACGGCCTCCTACCGCAGCCTGACGCACCAGTTCGAAACCGCGAGCCCGTTCCTCGATCAGGCGGCCTACACGCTGATCGATGCCAACATCACTTATGCGTTCGGGCACGGCCGCTATTCGATCGGCGTCTACGGCAAGAACTTGACCAACCGGCAGTACAAGACATCCGGCTACCAATATATCAACAGCACGCTGGCCGGCGTGCCGATCCTGAACGCGGCCGGCGGTTATACGCCGACGCTGGGCAAGGAAGGCATCGCCACCGCCTTCTACGGCAATCCACGCCAGGTGCTCGGCACCTTCACCGCGAAATTCTGATCTTGCCCCCCGGCCGGAGCGCCCCCCACTCCGGCCGAACTGCGAGCGGCGGAGGCGCGCCTGGGCGCGTCTTCGTCCTCGCCATGTTGCTGATCGTCTACATCTTCAACTTCGTCGATCGGCAGATCCTCGGCATCCTCGCCGGGCCGATCAAGGCCGAGCTCCGCTTGAGCGATACGCAAATGGGGATGCTGGGCGGCCTCGCCTTCGCCCTGCTCTATTCCACGCTCGGCATCCCGCTCGCCGCGCTGGCGGACCACACGCGGCGGACCTGGGTGATCACCGGATCGCTGGCGGTGTGGAGCCTGTTCACCGCAATCTGCGGCCTGGCCGGCAGCTTCGGCCTCTTCTTCGTCGCGCGGCTGGGTGTCGGCGTCGGCGAGGCCGGGGGCGTCGCCCCATCCTATGCGCTGATCGGCGAGGTGTTTCCGGCCCGCAGCCGCGCCCGCGCGCTTGCCGTCTATTCGCTGGGCATCCCGCTGGGTTCGGCGCTGGGCGTGCTGTTCGGCGGCTATATCGCCGCCACCGTCAGCTGGCGAACGGCCTTCCTCTGCGTCGGCGGCGCAGGGCTGTTGTTCGCGCCCTTATTCGCACTGTTCGTCCGCGAGCCGGCGCGGGCAGCACGGCAGGAGAAGGCCGCGCTCAGGGACACCTTCGCCATCCTCGCCCGCAAGCCGAGCTTCTGGCTGCTGTCGTTCGGCGCGGGCTCCAGCTCGATGCTGGGCTACGGGCTCGCTTTCTGGCTGCCCTCGCTGCTCAAGCGCTCGTTCGGGATGGAGCTGCTCGCGGTCTCGCATTTCTTCGGGCTACTTCTGCTGATCGGCGGAACGATCGGCGTGTTGGCGGGCGGATGGCTCGGCGATCGGCTGGGCGGCCGGGATCGGGGCGCTTACGCCACGGTGCCCGCGATCGCCTTCGTCGTCGCGGTGCCGTTGTTCGCGGCGGGCCTGCTGTCGCATTCCGCATGGGCGGCCTTCCTGCTGTTCCTGCTGCCGCAGGCGCTGGCCTATGTCTGGCTGGGGCCGGTGCTGACCGCCGCGCAGCATCTGGTGCCCGCATCGCTCCGCGCGACCGCCTCGGCGAGCTTCCTGCTGATCAACAATCTCATCGGCGTCGGCTTCGGCGCGCTGACGATCGGCGCGCTGTCCGATGCGCTCACCCCGCACTTCGGAGCGGAGGCGCTGCGCACCGCGATCCTGATCGCCCTGGGCTTCTATCTGATCGCGGCGGCGCTGATGGCCCTGGCCGCCCGGCACCTGCGGCGCGACTGGATCGATTGAAGAGCCGCTAGCGCACCGCGAACCAAATGGTGTGGATCGGTCCCTTGCCGTTCTCGCGCGCCCGTACGCGCACCTCGTCGACCGCAAAGCCGCCTTGCTTGAGCCGCGCCGTAAACGCCGCGTCCTGCCCCGCCGACCAGACCGCGAGGATGCCGCCCGGCCGCAACGCCTTGCGCAACGCGGCCAGCCCGGAAGGTGTATACAGACCTTCGTTGGCCGGCCGGGTCAGCCCATCGGGGCCATTGTCGACGTCCAGCAGGATCGCATCGAAATCGCCCGCACGAATCGCCACCGCGACATCCTCGATGCGCAGATCGACGCGCGGTTCATCGAGGCAGCCGTCGGCCAGCGCCGCCATCGGCCCCCGCGCCCAGGCGATGATCCCCGGCACAAGTTCAGCGACGACAACCTGCGCATCCGGCCCAAGTTCGCCAAGCACCGCGCGCAGCGTGAACCCCATGCCGTAGCCACCGATCAGCACGCGCGGCGCGCGGCGTGGCCCAAGCCTCCGGCACGTCTCCACGCCGAGCGCCACCTCCGATCCCTTCATCCGCGTGCTCATCAGCTCGTTGCGTTCGAGCAGGATCATGAAATCGGCACCGCGGCGAACCAGCCGGAGCGGTGGCCCTCCCGGCACCTCCGCCACATCGACCAGCTCGAGGGGGATCATTTTTTCCGGGCTTTGCGGGCCGCGTAGCGGGCGTCGCGCGCGGCTTTCCGCTCTTCCTCAGTCATTTCGGGCTTGGGGGGATCAAGGGCTGCGGCCGCAGCGGCGGCTTCAGCAGCAGCGGCTGCGGCAGCCTCTGCCTTTTCCAGCTTGAGCCTCTGGGCCTCTTCCGCCGCCGCCTGCTTGGCGGCACGGCGCTCGGCCGCGGCGGCCTCACGCGCGGCCTCGGCGGCGATGCGGGCGGCGACGATTTCGGGATCGGGCGCAGGCTTGTTGCGCAATTTTTCGAGCGCGCGCTGCTTCGCCTCACGGGCCGCCGCGGTACGTTCGTTGAAATTCGGTTCCTTGAAGGGGGGCATTCGTCATCCATTTCAAGACGATCCAAATTGATCGCCCGCGCGAGCCCCTACCCGAAACGGCAGTGTTTGGCTCGCGGAATGTCGCGGCTTTTGCGCATGGGCGTTAAAGGATGGTCATGGAGGCGTTGAGACGATTGAAGCCGTGGCACTGGGTGACGATCGCTTTCCACTTCGTCATCGTCGTGCTGCTGCTGTGGTTCGCGCTCGCTTATGGCGGGCTGCCCCGGCTCTGGAGCCATCACGAGCGCAAGCATTTCGCCGGGCGCGATCAGATCATCTCCTACACGGCACAGGATATTCCCGCCGATCCGATCAATCTTCACCTTCTCGGGAGCAGGGACGCGATCACCCGCGCGTTCCGGCAGGCCGGATGGCATCTCGCCGATAACGTCGCTTTATGGTCGGCGCTCAAGATCGGCGGCAGCGTCGCGCTGGATCGCCCCTATCCGCAGGCGCCGGTCAGCAATCTCTACGTGCAGGATGCCGTTCAGGATTTGGCGTTCGAAAAGGCCGATGGGCGGAGCGCCGAGAAGCGGCATCATGTGCGCTTCTGGCAGGTGGGGCCGGATCAGTGGCTGGGCGCGGCGACCTTCGATCGCGGTGTGGGCCTGAGCCTGTTCACCCTCCAGATCACCCATCACATCGGCCCCGACGTCGATGGCGAGCGCGATACGATCGGCCGGCTGATCGTCGCCAGCGGCGGCCGGGAGATCGGCCGCGAGCCCTCACGCATCTCGCCCGGCGCCTGGCACCGCAACGGCGGCGGCGACAAATATCGCAGCGACGGAATGATCGCCGACTATCGGCTAAGCCAAGGCTGAACACCGATCGCCGAGAGCGCGGACCGCGCTGTGATAGTCCGTGATCAGCCGTTCGCAGATAAGCTTGGCGGGTTGCACTTCCGTCACTGCCGCGACGCCGTGCCCGGCGGACCAGGCATCGCGCCAGGCTTTCGTTTCGGCTTTGACGTCCACCGCGCCGCTATGCTTCGCGTCCAGGCCGAGGCTTGGTTTCAGGAAGTTGGCGGAGATGCCGCTGATCGCATCGGTATAGACAATGTCGGCGGCGGTAGCGTCGATCAGCATCGCCTTCTGGGCGTCGCTCGCCATGCTTTCCGCGGCGGCAATGAAAAGGCTGCCGAGATAGCCGAAATCGGCGCCCATCATTTCGGCTGCGGCGATATGGCGCCCCTCGGACATCGCCCCCGCCAGCGCCAGCGCACCATCGAAGAAGGAGCGGATCTCGGCGACCAGCGCGAAGGGGCTGAGCGTGCCGGCATGGCCGCCCGCGCCGGCGGCGACGGCGATCAGCCCGTCCACCCCCGCCGCGACCGCCTTTTCGGCGTGGCGCGTCGTGGTCACGTCATGGAAGACCAGCCCGCCATAGGAATGCACCGCCGCCACGACATCCGGCACCGCGCCGAGCGAGGTGATGACCAGTGGCACGCGATGCTTGACGATCTCTTCCAGGTCGGCAGTGACACGCGGATTGGAGCGGTGGACGATCAGGTTGACGCCATAGGGCCGCCCCCGCACGCGCGCTTCGATCGCCTCCAGCCATTCGACGAAACCCTCGGTCGTCCGCTGGTTGAGCGCCGGAAAGGTGCCAAGCAGCCCCGCGCGGCAACATTCCACGACCAGATCGACGCCCGAGACGAGAAACATCGGCGCGACGATCGCGGGGATCGCCAGTTTGCCGGCCAACGCAGCGGGCAGCGTCACGCGCTCAGAACGCCGCTTCGTCGAGCGCCATCATCGATTGCTTGCCCGCCTTGATCGCCAGGAAGCAGGTGGTGGCTTGCGGCAGCAGGCGATCGAAGAAGAATTGCGCGGTGATCAGCTTGGCCTTGTAGAAACCAGCGTCCTCCGCCCCTTCGGCCAGCCGGGCCTGCGCGATCTTGCTCGCCCGCGCGAAGCAATAAGCGATCGCCACCAGCCCCAGCAGGCGGAGATAATCGACTGAGGCCGCGCCCGCCTCTTCGGGATCCTTGAGGCCGCGCTCGGCGATCATGCCCGTCGCCAGTTGCAACGCGCCGAACGCCTGGCCCAGCCCCTCGATCATCGTGGCGAGCTCCGCGTTCGCACCATTCTCCTCGATGAACTGCGAGACGGGATGGAAGAAGGAGCGCAGATAGCGGCCCATATGCGCAGGCAGTTTGCGGCCGACCAGATCGAGCGCCTGGATACCGTTGGTGCCTTCATAGATCATCGCGATCCGCGAATCGCGGACATGCTGCTCCACCCCGCTCTCGCGGATGAAGCCATGGCCGCCATAGACCTGCACGCCGAGATTGGTCGCCTCGAAGCCGAGATCGGTGAACAAAGCCTTCACCACCGGGGTCATCAGCGCGACGAAATCGCCCGCGCGCTTCTGCACCTCGGGATCGGTCGAGAACTTCTCGGCATCCAACGCGCGGCTGACCCAGCCGCCGAGTGCGCGACAGCCCTCGGTATAGGCGCGCGCGGTCATCAGCATACGGCGAACATCGGGGTGGACGATGATCGGATCGGCGGCTTGTTCGGGATGCTTGGCGCCCGAGAGCGAACGGCCCTGGACGCGATCCTTGGCGTAATAGACCGCCGCCTGATAGGAGGCTTCGGCCAAGCCCAGGCCCTGGACGCCGACCGAGACGCGCTCGGTGTTCATCATAGTGAACATCGCCTCCATGCCCTTGTTGGGCTTGCCGATCAGCCAGCCCTGGCTGTCCTCGAAGCTGATCTGGCAGGTGGCCGAGGCCTTGATGCCCATCTTATGTTCGATCGCAGTGCAGAAAACGCCGTTCGACGGGCCGACGCCGCCATCGGCGTTGGGCAGATATTTGGGGACGAGGAACAGGCTGATGCCCTTGACGCCCTTGGGCGCATCCGGCGTGCGGGCGAGGACGAGGTGGATGATATTCTCGGTGAGATCATGATCGCCCGCCGAGATGAAGATCTTGGCGCCGGTGATCCGGAAGCTGCCGTCGTCCTGCGGCACCGCGCGGGTGCGGAGCATGCCGAGATCGGTGCCGCAATGCGCCTCCGTCAGGCACATCGTCCCCGACCAGCTGCCCTCGACCAGCTTGGGCAGATAAGCGTTCTTGAGGTCTTCGGAGCCATGGCCCTCCAGCGCGGTGGTCGCGCCGTGCGTGAGGCCCGGATAGAGGCTGAACGAGACGTTGGTCGCGCAGATCATCTCCTCGATCAGCTTGTTGATCCGCTCGGGAAGGCCCTGCCCGCCCCACTTTGGATCGGACGCCAGCGCGCACCAGCCGCCTTCGCGGAATTGCTCGTAAGCTTCCTTGAAGCCCTTGGGCGTGCGGACGACGCCGTTCTCCAGCGTGCAGCCTTCTTCATCGCCGGAGCGGTTGAGCGGCAGCAGCACGTCGCGCGTCAGCCGCGCGGCCTCTTCGAGCACGGCATCGACGACATCGTCGCTGAACTCCTCCAGCGCCGGCAGATCGCCATAGCCATCGTCCGCATGCAACTCGCGGAGCACGAAGCGCATATCGCGCAAGGGGGCTTCATAAACTTGCATCACATTCTCCAGCCCTGCCCGGGCGCATCATCCTAGTTACGAAGCGGCTTACCAGTTTCCAGCATCTGTTCGATCCGGGCCATCGTCCGCGGATCGTGGATGCGGGCCATGAAAGCCTTGCGTTCCAACTTGAGCAGATCGGCCTCGGTAACGGTATCGATCCAATCGGCATCACCGCCTGTCAGAACCTGGGCCAGATCATCGGCGACCACGAGATCGTAATCGGTGGCCAGCCCGCGCTTGTGCATCGCGTCCGCCGCCAACTTCAGCGCGGCGCGGCCGCTCGGCCCCGGCAAGCGGAACTCTGGCGGCTTGGGCGCCTCATAGCCCTCGACCATCGCCAGCGCGCGCGCCTTGGCATCGGCGAGCAGGCGATCGCGGTTCATCGTGATGCCGTCGCTGGGGCGGAGGAAGCCATGCTCGCGCGCCTCGGCGGCGGAACGGGAAACGGTGGCGACCGAGACGGTCTCGAACGTCTTGGCCACCGCCGGGATCGGCCCCTTGGGCAGCGCCGGATTGCTCCGCCAGCGATCAAGCATCTCGCCGCAGCCGCCCCAGCCCGGGATCAGCCCGACGCCGGTTTCGACCAGCCCCATATAGGTTTCGGAATGCACCTGCGCGGCATCGGCGTTGAGCACGAATTCGCACCCGCCGCCCAGCGCCATCCCGAACGGCGCCGCAACCACCGGGAAGGGGGCATATTTGAGCGCCTTGAGCGCCTTCTGGCCACCTTCCACCAGTTTCTCGATCTCACCCCACGCCGCGATGTTCACCGCGAACATGGCCAGGCCGAGGTTGGCGCCTGCCGAGAAGTTCGATCCCTCATTGTAGATCACCAGCGCCTTGAAGCCCTTCTGAACGATCGGGATCGCCTTCTGGACGGCCTTCATCACCTCGCCATCCAGCGCGTTCATCTTGCCGGTGAATTCGAGCGCAGCGACGCCATCCCCGACATCCCACAGCGCCGCCGATCCGGTCTTCACTAGCGGCTGCGACGTGCGCTTGATGTCTTCGAGGAGCAGGATGCCCTCACGGCGGACGATATCGTGATAACCGCCATCGAGCCCGAGATATTGGCGCTTGCCCTCCTCGATCCGATAGAAACTGCGGTCACCTGCCATCTCAATCAGCGCGGGCACCGCCTTGCCCTCGGCGCGATAGCGTTCGGCGAGCCTCGCCGCGCCAATCTTGTCGATCAGCTCGAACGGGCCCCATTTCCAATTGTAGCCGAGCTTCATCGCATCATCGATCGCGACGATCGTATCGGCCGCTTGCGGCACGAGGCTCGCGGCATAGGAAAGCGTCGGCCCAAGCACCGCCCAGGCATAAGCGCCGGTCTTGCCAGGAGCGGAGATCAGCGCGCCGATATCGCCCTTGGCGGCGGCACCGCTCGGCCCGATCGCCTTGGCCATCTCGCGATAGTCGCCGGTCGTCAGATCGATCGCCTCGCGCCTTTTATCGAGCTCGCGGTTGACCCGATAGAAGCCGCCCTTGCCCTTGCGGCCGGTGTAACCGCCCTCGATCATCTTACCGACGAGAGGGTGATCGCGCGCGATCTCCAGATAAGCGTCTCCGGTGGTCAGCGTGCGCGTCATGCTCTGCATCAGGTGCGGCATCAGATCGATGCCGATCAGATCGACCAGCCCGAACACCCCGGTCTTGGGCACGCCCATCGGGCGGCCACCGATGGCATCCGCCTCCTCCACCGTCAGCCCCTGATCGAAGGCCGCATTCATCGCCGCCTGGATCCAGAAGATGCCGAGGCGATTGGCGATGAAGCCGGGCGAATCCTTGGCCGCGACGATTGACTTGCCGAGCTTGCGATCGACGAAATCCTCGACGCTCGCCACCAGCGCCGGATCGCTCTGCGGCCCCGCGACGATCTCGATCAGCCGCATGTAGCGCGGCGGATTGAAGAAATGGGTGATGAGGAAATCGCGCGTGAACGCTTCCGAGCGACCGCCGGTGAGGTCGGCGAGCGGGATCGTCGAGGTGTTGGAGGAGATCGCGGTGCCGGGGCGGCGCACCGCCTCGAGCTTGGCGTAAAGCGCCTGCTTAAGATCGAGCCGCTCGACGATCGCCTCGACGATCCAATCGCACTCGGCGACCTTGGCGAGATCGTCATCGATGTTACCGGTCTCCACCAGCCTGGCCGCACCCTTGCCCATGAACGGCGCGGGTTCGGTCTTGAGCATCTTCTCGACCGCGCCACGCGCGACCGAACTGCGATCCTGCTCGTCCCGGACGATATCGAGCAGCAGCACCGGCACACCCGCATTGGCGACCTGCGCGGCGATCCCCGCGCCCATCGTGCCCGCGCCGATCACGCAGACCTTTTTGATTGGCTCGCTCACTCGGCCGCCTCCAGCAAAGTGGCGATGCCCTGGCCGCCACCAATGCACTGGGTGGCGATCGCATATTTGCCGCCCTCGCGCTTCAGCAGCGACGCCGCCTTGCCGACAATGCGCGCGCCAGTGGCGCCGAGCGGATGGCCGATCGCGATGCCGCCGCCGTCCAGATTTACCTTGCTCTCGTCGATCCCGAGATCGTGCATGCAGGCGAGCGCCTGGCTGGCGAAGGCCTCGTTGAGTTCGACGACATCGAGCTGCCCGACATCGACCCCGCCGCGCTTGAGCGCCTTGCGCGTCGCCTCGACCGGGCCGATGCCCATGATCTCCGGCGCGCAGCCCGATACCGCTACCGCCTTGATGCGAGCGAGGATCGGAAGGTTGTGGGCGCGGGCATAGTCCTCGCTGGTGACGAGCACCGCGCTGGCGCCGTCGGTCAGCGGCGAGGAGGTGCCCGCCGTAACCGAGCCGTTCTGATCGAAAGCGGGCTTGAGGCCGGCAAGTCCCTCGGCGGTGGTTTCGGGGCGCAGCGTGCCATCCTCGCTCACCGTGCCCGCCTTGGTAGTGATCGGCACGATCTCATCCACGAGCTTGCCACCTTCGCGCGCAGCGGCGGCTTTTTTCTGGCTGGAAACCGCGAAAGCCTCCTGCTGCACCCGCGTGATCTGATATTTGGTTGCGACATTCTCGGCAGTGTCACCCATGCCGAGATACGCCGCGCTCTTGGCGGCCAGCGCGGGGTTGGGCAGCGGGTTGAAGCCCGACATCGGCACGCGGCTCATCGATTCGACGCCGGCGGCGATGAACGCCTCGCCCGCGCCGATCTCGATCTGGCCCATCGCAATATGGATCGCGCTCATCGAGGAGCCGCAGAAGCGGTTGACCGTCATGCCGCCGACCGACAGCGGCAGATCCGCCAGCAGCCCGATCAGCCGCGCGACGTTGAGCCCCTGCTCGCCTTCCGGGAAGGCGCAGCCGACGATGATATCCTCGATATCGGCGGCATCGACTCCCGTCCGATCGACCAATCCGCGAATCACCTGCGCGGCGAGATCATCGGGCCGGACGCGCGCCAGCGCACCCTTTCCGGCCAGGTGGAAGGGCGACCGGGCATAGCCGGCGATGACGATATCGCGCATTCGTTCCTCTCCGTTGCAGCCAGGACACGCCCGGCGAACTTGTCCCTAAGGGTGCGCTGATTTCCCTATACGTCAACTAAATTTTGTTGCAGACGACGATTCATGGCGAGCGCCGGAGCAACCGGGCCGCGCGTAGGAGAGTGACCAATGATCATGCTGATGGCGCTGGCCGCCGCAGCCCTTTCGCCCGATGCGGCGATCGGCCGCTGGAAAACCGAAACCAAGAACGGCATTGTCGAGGTCACGCCCTGCGGCGGTTCGATCTGTGGCAAGCTTGTCGGGTCCGATGGGCTGCGCGCCAATCCGGAGCTCCGCGACGTCAACAATAAGGACGCCGCCTTGCGAGGCCGCAAGCTGATGGGCGTGCAGATCCTGGGCGGTTTCACCCGTGCGAGCGATAGCTGGACGGGCGGCACAATCTACAACGGTGAGGATGGCGGCACCTACAAGGCGACGGTGACGCCGGTCGACGCCGATCACCTCCGCGTGAAGGGCTGCATCATCTGGCCGCTGTGCAAGACCCAGACCTGGACGCGCCTGCGCTGACCCAATTCTAAAGAGATATTTCAGGAGAGAATAATGACAAAGATTTCGTTGAAGGCAGCCCTCCTGGCGGCCCCCATCCTGATCGGCGCGGCCGGCGCGGCCAACGCTGCGGGCTTCTACCTGCAGGAGCAATCCGCGCGCGGCGCGGGCCGCGCCTATTCCGGCGAGGGCGCCGATACCGGGCCGGATTCGCTGTGGTGGAACCCGGCGTCGATCGGCGGTCAGACGGGATTCTCCGCTTCGGTCAACGCCAGCGCCATCCTGCCGCGCGGCAAGGTCGAGAATGTCGGCACGCTGATCGTGCGCCCCGGCCAGGCGCCCGCGCCGGTCGGCGGCAACCAGAGCGCCAAGAACCCGATCGCCAACGGTCTGCTACCCTCCGGCGCGATCGCCTACGGACTCAATGATACGATCGCTCTGGGCCTGTCGATCAACTCGCCCTACAGCTTCTCGACCAATTACGGCTCCACCGATTGGGTGCGCTACACCGCCGATAAGACCTATTTGCGCACGGCGGACATCGCGCCTTCGATCGCGATCCACTTCACGCCGGGGATCAGCATCGGTGCGGCGGTCAACGTCGAATATGCCTTCGCAACGCTGTCCAACTCGCTGCCCAATCTCTCGCCGCTGCTGCCCGACGGCCACCAGGGCCTGAAGGGTGACGGCTGGAACGTGGGCTATTCGGTCGGCGCGCAGTTGCACGAAGGGCCGCTGTCGATCGGCCTCAGCTACAAATCGAGCGTCAAGCACAAGCTCGACGGCAATGTGACGACCGCGGGCCTGATCAGCGTGCCGATCGCGCCCGGCGTGATCGTTCCGCTCGCCAACAACAATGGCACTGTCGCCACCACTGCGACTTTCCGCACGCCCTGGCAGGCGATCGCCAGCGTCCGCTTCTCGGTCACGCCGCAGATCACGCTCAACGGCCAGATCGTGCGCTATGGCTGGGCCAAGTTCGACGCGATTCGCCTCGGCGCGCCGCTCAACACCGCGATTCCGGAAAATTATCGTAACACCTGGAGCTTCGCCGGCGGCGTCGATTACGCCATCGCGCCGCTCGTGACGCTGCGGGCCGGCATCCAGCACGATCAATCCCCCACGCAGAACGGCCAGCGCGATGCGCGCGTACCGGACAGCGACCGCTGGAACTTCAGCGGCGGTGGCAGCTTCGATCTGACCAAGCATATCGGCGTGGATGCGGCGGTCAGCTACATCGCGTTCAAGGACGCTACGATCGATCGCACCACCGCTGCCTACGCCGGCACCGCCGTCCAGACGCCGATCCTGGTCAACGGTCGGCTCGACAGCGCGCACGCGGTCGTGCTGTCGCTGGGCGCCCGGGTCGCATTCTGATGGCGAGCGCGGTGACGATCGGTGCGGCGGATACTGATGCCCCTCCGCCGATCGCGCCGCGCCTGCTGACCGATCTGCTCGACAAGGCGCTCGATCTCTACGGCGATCGGGTGGCGATCGATTTCCAGGGCCGCTGCTGGACCTATGCCGATATCGGCGAACAGGTGCGGCGGACGGCGCGCGGGCTGCAGGATATCGGCGTGACGCCGGACACGCGCGTCGGCCTCTGCTTGCCCAACACGCCCTATTTCGTGATCTTCTATTTCGCGGTGCTGCGGATCGGCGGCATCGTCGTCAATTTCAACCCGCTCTACGTCGAACGCGAACTCCTGCATCAGGTGCGCGACAGCGGCACCACCGTGATGATCGTGCCGGATCTCAAGCTGATCCACGCCAAGGTCGCAGCAATCGCGGAGGATGCGGCCCTCCAGCATATCGTCGTCTGCCCGATGGCAGGCATTCTGCCGCCCTTGCTGTCCTGGGGCTTCCGCCTGCTCAAGCGTAGCGATCATGCGATAATGCCGCAGGATCGGCGACACGTCGGTTACGCAAGGCTGATCGCGCGCGGCAGTGATCCCGATCCCATCAGCGTCTCGCCCGATCAGATCGCGGTGCTGCAATATACCGGCGGCACCACCGGCGTGCCCAAGGGCGCGATGCTGACCCACGCCAATCTCGCCGCCAACAGCGCGCAGATGGTCGCGCATGTCGGCCATATGCCTGAGGACCAGGAACGGACGCTGGGCGTGTTGCCGCTATTCCATGTCTTCGCCTTGACCTGCGTGCTCAATTATTCGGTCGATACCGGTGCGGAAATGGTGCTGCTGCCGCGCTTCGAGATGAACAGCTTCCTCAAGACCGCCAAACGCACCCGGCCGACCCAATTCTTCGGCGTGCCAACGCTCTACGCCGCACTCAATGGGGTCGATCCTCAACGCCTCTCCGGCCTCGCCAACGTGCATGTTTGCATCTCGGGCGGGGCGCCCTTGCCGCTCGAAATCCGCCAAAGCTTCGAGGCGCGGACGGGGGTCCGGGTCGTCGAAGGCTACGGGCTTTCCGAAAGCTCGCCGATCATCGCCTGCAACCCGCTTGAAGGCGCGATCAAGGACGATAGCTGCGGCCCTGAATTCCCCGCCACCACCCTGGAAATCCGCGCGCTGGATGATCCCCATCGGCTGCTGCCGCGCGGCGAAAAGGGCGAGATCTGCGCGCGCGGCCCGCAGGTAATGAAGGGCTATTGGGGGCGGCCGGAGGAGACCGAAGCGGTGTTCGTCGATGGCGCGCTGCGCACCGGTGATGTCGGCTACCTCGATGAGGACGGCTGCCTGTTCCTAGTCGACCGCATCAAGGATCTGATCCTGTGCGGCGGCTACAATGTCTATCCCCGCGTGATCGAGGATGCTCTGTACGAACATCCTGCGGTGGCGGAGGCGGTGGTGATCGGAGTTGCGGATGCCTATCGCGGCCAGGCGCCCAAGGCCTTCGTCGCGCTCAAGCCCGGCATCGAGGCGACCAGTCAGGCGTTGTGCGATTTCCTCGCGGAAAGGCTCAACAAGATCGAGATGCCGCGCGAAATCGAATTCCGTGCGAGCTTGCCCAAGACGCTGATCGGCAAATTGTCCAAGAAGGAGCTTATCGCCGAAGAGCAGGCACGGGCGGGGGCGCAATGACCGAACCACTCATTGGCATACAGGAGGTGGCGAGCAAGCTGGGCGTCACACCGCGCACGCTGCGATTTTACGAAGACAAGGGCCTGATCGAACCGCAAAGGGTCGGCACGACGCGCATCTACACCAAGCGCGAAGTCGCCCGGATGCACCTGATCCTGCGCGGCAAGCGGCTGGGATTTTCGATCCGCGAGATCAAGGAATTTCTCGATCTTTACAATGGCGATTCCCGGCATGTCGAGCAGGTGCGTCACCTGAGGTCGCGCGTCAGCGTACATCTGGATGATCTCCAGAAACAGCTCAAGGCGCTGCGGCAGACCATCGACGAACTGCGGGCGATCGATCGCGAAGCCGAGGCCTGGCTGGAAAATGCCGGCGATAGGCAAGACTGTTGATTTGACGCCGATCAAGCGCGCCGGGCATGGGATATTTCCAGCCCGGGAGGATGCGTGACCGACGATGCTCGCCAGAGCGCAGACGAAGGCAAGTATCTGCGGGATGCCGCGCGGTCGTTCGGCTTCACGCGCATCGCCGCCGACGGGCGGGAAGAGGGGATCGACCGCGACGTGGCCGAAGAAATGCCGATCGCGCTGGAATATCAGGGAATCGGCTATGCCGTTCTGATGGCGACCCCGGCCGATCTCCTTGATCTGGCCTATGGCTTTTCGCTATCCGAGCGGCTGATCGATCGCGCCGATCAGATCCTCGATATTGACCTCCATCAAACCCCGCGCGGCGCGATCCTGAGGGTTCAGTTGGCCGATGACGTCGTTCCCCGCGTCACCGATCGCGTGCGGCACCGCGCGACCGATGCCTCCTGCGGCCTATGCGGAATCGAGAATCTCGAACAGGCGATGCGCCCGCTGCCCAAGATCACCGCGGTTTCGCGCGCCAGCGAACGGGATTGCTTTGCTGCGCTGGATGCTCTGGCGGCGTTCCAGACGCTGAACCGGCGGACGGGCGCGGTCCATGCCGCCGCCGCCTGTTCGGCCGAGGGCGCGCCGTATCTGGTCCGCGAGGATGTCGGTCGTCACAATGCGTTCGATAAATTGATCGGCGCGATGCTGAGATCGGGCAAAGAATGGGACGGCGGTTTCGCGCTGCTGTCCTCGCGCTGCTCCTACGAGCTTGTCGAAAAGGCGGTCCTCGCCGGATGCCCGATGCTGGCGACGATATCGGCGCCCACCGCCCTCGCGCTCGATCGGGCGGCGGAGGCCGGGTTGCCGCTGCGGGTCTTGGTGCGCTCCGATGCGCTGCTGGTGCCGCGGCGATGAGGTTGCTGGGTGCGGTCCTCGCGGGCGGGCGTTCGCGGCGGTTCGGCTCGGACAAGGCGATGGCGCTGCTCGACGGCTATGCCCTGCTCGATTGGGCGACGCGCGCGCTGGAGGAGCATGTCGAGCAGATCGTCCTCTGCGGGCGGGAAGGCGGTCTCGCCGATCGCCCGGCGCCCGATCTTGGGCCACTGGGCGGGCTCAATGCCGCGGTCCACTTCGGTTGGTCGAACGGCTTCGATGCCGTGCTGAGCGTCCCCTGCGACACGCCAGCGATACCGACCGAGGCCGTCACGCATCTGCTGGCGGCAGAGGCACCTGCCTATCTCTCAAGCTGCCCCGTCGTCGGTCTCTGGCCGTGTGCCCTTTACGATCGCCTCGACACCTACCTCTGCGGCGAGGACCGATCGATGCGCGGCTGGGCCAATCATATCGGCGCGACCCCGCTCGCGACGGCCGACCGCATCGCCAATATCAACACCTCGGAAGACCTCGACGCGCTCACTGCAATGGCATGGCGGACCACGCCTCCGACCGGTTCGCGGACGCGAGACTAAACCACGATCCGAACCGGCACGCCCTTCGCCGCCGGCGTCTTCGATTCCTCATCATGATACCAGAGCGGGATCAGCGGGTTCATCTCGGGATAATAAGCCCCGAGGCAACCGCGCGGCAGCAGGAAGGGCGTGACGGTCAAACCGCCGACCTGCCGATCGACCCCATCCCCGGCATCGCTCTTAAGCCCGACGATCTGACCCTTCGTCAGCCCGGCCGCCGCAATATCCTCAGGATTCATCAGCAACACGTCGCGCGTGCCTTCGATGCCGCGCAAGCGATCCGAATAGCCGTAGATGGTGGTGTTGAACTGGTCGTTCGATCGCAGCGTCATCAGCCGATAGCGCTCCGGCGCATCGTCGAACGCGATCGCACGCAGCGTCTTGGGCACCGAGAAATGCGCCTTGCCGCCCTCGGTCTTCCACACCCGCTCGCGCGCCGAATTGCCGCGATAGAAGCCGCCAGGCGTGAACACCCGCGCGTTGAAATCATGGAATTGCTCGGGATAGGTTTCCGCGATCAGATCGCGGACTTTGGCGTAATCGCCTGTCCATTCGTCCCACTTCACCTTCGGGTTCGGGGGCAGCGTCGCCTTGGCGATGCTGGCGACGATCGCGATCTCGGATTTCAAGTCCTTCGAGGCGGGCTTGTTTTTGCCCAGCGAGCCGTGGATGCAGGAAAGCGAATCCTCCATTGTCACCGCTTGCGAACCGGTCGCCTGTTTATCTGTCTCCGATCGACCGAGGCACGGCAGCAAATAAGCGACCTCGCCATTAATCAGGTGGCTGCGGTTGAGCTTGGTGGCGATCTGCACGGTGAGGCGCAGGCGCGTCCAAGCCTCCTCTATCATCTCGCGCTCGGGGATCGCGCGGACGAAATTGCCGCCGAGGCCGATGAACGCCTTGACCTCTTCGCTCAGGATCTTCTCGCACGCCTTGACCGTATTGAACCCTTCGTCGCGCGGCGGCGCGAAGCCGAATTGCTCGGCAAGTTTATCGAGCGGCACGAGCTCGGGCTTTTCCGCAATGCCGACGGTACGCTGGCCCTGCACGTTCGAATGGCCGCGCACGGGCGAGATGCCGGCGCCGTCACGCCCGACATTGCCTTTCAGCAGCCACAGGTTGGTCAGCGCCGCCAGATTCTCGAAGCCATGGACATGCTGGGTCAGCCCCATGCCGAACATCGCGATCGAACGGGGCGCCTCGACATAGATTTGCGCCGCCTCCTCGAGATCGGCCCGGGCGAGCCCGCTCTCATGCTCGATCTCTTCCCAGCTCGTCGCATCGGCCTGGGCCTTCATGGCGGCGAAACCGGCGGTATGCTGCTCGATGAAATCGACGTCGAGGACGTGCAGCTTCTCCTCCGCCCACTTCTTCTCCTCGGCAGCCAGGACATGCTTGATGAGCCCGGTAATCGCCGCGATGTCACCGCCGGCCTTCACCTGCAGATAGAGCGTGGAGATTGGCGTCGCTTTCGGCGTCAGCATTTCCACCGGGCTCTGCGGATTCTTGAAGACCTCCAGCCCCTTCTCCTTGATCGGATTGAAGGTGACGATCTTGACGCCCCGCTTGACCGCCTCCTGCAACGGATGAAGCAGGCGCGGGCTGTTCGATCCAGTATTCTGCCCGAAGAAGAAGATCGCGTCGCACAGATCGAAGTCGGCGAGCACGCAGGTTCCGACCGGTGAACCGATCAGCTTCTTGAGCGCCACCGAGGTCGTCTCGTGACACATGTTCGAGCTGTCGGGCAGATTGTTATGCCCATAGAGCCGCGCGAACAGCGCGTAGAGATAAGACGTCTCAAGGCTGGCGCGCCCGGATGAATAGAAAACGGTGGAGCGCGGATCGAGCTTCTTAAGTTCTGCGCCAATAGCCGCGAATGCTTCCTCCCAGGCACAGGGCACATATTTGTCGCTGACGGAATCGTAGCGCATCGGGTGCGTCAGCCGGCCCTGCTGCTCGAGGTCGTAATCTTTCCAGCCCTTGAGTTCGCTGACCGTATGGTCGGCGAAGAACTCCGGCGTGCAGCGCCGCGTGGTCAGCTCCCACAGCGTCGCCTTCGCGCCATTTTCGCAGAATTCGAAGCTGAGCGGCTCGGCGGGCTTCGTCCACGCGCACGAAACGCACATGAACCCCTTTACCTTGTTCTGGCGGCGCAGCGTGTTGAGCACCCCCGGCGTCGGCCGGGTGCGCAGCCCCGTTTCAACGATGCCACGGACCGAGCCCCAGCCACCCTCCGTCCCGGAATAGTGAACGGTCTCGTCTTCCTTGGCCATGCTACGCCACCTCCGGCCGCGATGGTAACCGTCGGCGGGGCGGCCGCAAAGCCTGGATTATCGCAACGTGCTGCCCACAGATCGGGCAGGTCGAAATTGCTTAGCTCGTTCCGCGCTCGAGCAAGCGCATCAGCCGGGCCGAGAAGGCGCGGGGATCGACCGGAAGTTCGCCGTCGGCGATGCGGGCCTCATCGAACAGGAGATGCGCGGCGTCCGCCCGAACCTCCGGATCATTGGATTCGACCGCGCTGAGCTTTTCGACAAGCGCGTGATGCGGATTGATCTCCAGCACCGGCTTCGCCGTCGTGTCGAGCCGACCGGCGCCGGCAAGCAGCTTCTCGAGCTGGCGGTCCATGCCATTTTCGGGGGCCACCAGACAGACGGCGCTTTCGGTGAGGCGATCGGAGGCGCGGACGTCGGAGACCGCATCGCCCAGCACTTCTTTGACGAAGGCGATGAAGCCGTTGACCGCGTCCGATGCGGCGGCCGCCGGCTCTTCGCCTTCCGGCAGCGGGATCAGGCTGAGATCGGCCAAGCCTTGCGTGACCGACTTGAAGGGCTTGCCTTCATAATCGACGCCAGAGGTAACCCAGAAACTGTCCACCTGATCGGCCAACAGCAACACCTCGATGCCCCGCGCCCGGAAGCCTTCGAGCTGCGGCGAGGTAGCCAGGCGATCGAGATCGGTGCCTGTTGCGTAGTAGATCGCGGTCTGATTGTCCTTGAGGCTGGCGGCATAGTCTTTGAGCGAGCGCCATTCGCCGCCCGATGCGGTGGTCTTGAACCGGGCGAGCCCCAGCAGCGTCTCCCGCCGCGCATAATCCTCGTAGAGGCCTTCCTTCAGCACCGGGCCGAAATTGTCCCAGAGCTTGAGATAGGCTTCCGCGTCGCTGCCTGAAAGCTTGTCGAGTTCCGACAGAATACGGTTCGCCACGCCCTTCTGGATCGCCGCCAGCACCGGGCTTTCCTGGATCATCTCGCGCGAGACGTTGAGCGGCAGATCGTTGGAATCGACCAGACCGCGAACGAACCGAAGGTAGCGCGGCAGGATCTGTGCCTCATCGGTGATGAACACGCGGCGGACGTAGAGCTTCATGCGGCCCGCGCGATCGGGGTCGAAGAGATCGAACGGCTTGGTCTCGGGCACGAACGCCAGCACAGTATATTCGTGCAGGCCCTCGGCACGGTAATGCAGCGTCAGCGCGGGCTCGTCGAACTGACCGGCGGCGCTGCGATAGAAATCCTTATACTCTTCCGGCGTGATCGCGGATTTGGGCTTGGTCCACAGCGCGGCGCCATCGGCGATCTGCTTCGGCTCGGCGTCCGGCTTTTCTTTGAGGAAGATCGGCACCGGCACATGGCCCGACTGGGCCTTGATCGTGCGTTCGATCTTGAAGCTCTGCGTATAATCCGCCGCATCCTCCTTCAGGTGGAGCAGCACGCGCGTGCCGCGGGCTGGCGCGTCCGTGGTCTCGACCGGCCTGATGGTGTAGGTGCCAAGGCCATCGGATAGCCAAGCCGCCGCCGTATCCGCGCCTGCGCGGCGCGAGACGACCTCGACCTGATCGGCGACCATGAATGCCGAATAGAAACCGACTCCGAACTGGCCGATCAGCTGGCTGCCCTCGGCATCCTTGGCACCGGCGATCTTGTCCATGAACGCCTTGGTGCCCGAGCGCGCGATCGTACCGAGTGCATCCGCCAGCTCCGCCTCGCTCATGCCGATGCCGTTATCCTCGATCGTCAGCCGGCGGGCATCCGGATCGAGCGTCACGGTGATGCGCGGCTGACCATCGTCGCCAAGCAGGCCGGCGTCGGTCAGCCCCTCATAGCGGAGCTTTTCACACGCATCGGCGGCATTCGAGACAAGCTCGCGCAGGAAGACGTCTTTGTCCGAATAGACCGAGTGCACCATCAGGTGCAGCAGTTTGGCGACATCGGCTTCGAAGGAACGGATTTCAGGCGTGGCTTCGGTCGTCGTCGTCATGCAGCTTCTCAATGGCCTCCAGGTTTAATGGCGAGCAGATGGGCGGAAGTTTCTGGCGTTTCAAGACCTACGAACTGACATCCCGATCATGGTTCACGACGCCGAAGCTGGGCCGAAAGGAGCATCCGCAGGGCCTGAAAGCGCGCTTCGGCTTCCAGTTCGGCCGCACCTTAGCGTAAAGGGCCATCGAAGACGGCCCTTTTATCGGAAAGAACCGTTTTCCTGTACATTTGCATGGATAGCGCTTGCGTAAAGAGCGTTGGACAAGCACATCTGATGGGTCGAAAGACTCCGGACGGATTTTTCAGCGGAGAGGAACGCGAGAATGCATGTGAGTTCGATGACTCGGTTTGGGCGACTGTCGGTGGGCCTGGCGATATCGGCGCTGGCGCTAACCGCCTGCGGTAAGAAAGCGGATACCACGGAGACGACGACCACCACCACCGCTGCAGCCAACCCCGATGTCGCCGCGGCGCCCGCCGCCGCTCCGGCGGCTGCGGCAGCTCCCGCGGCAGACAATACCGATACGATCAGCGGCGTCAAATATGCCAGCTACACGGGTGACGCGGCCGCGGGCAAAACGGATTTCGTCACGTGCCAGACCTGCCATTCGATCGATCCGGGCGTGAACAAGATCGGCCCGTCGCTCCATGGCGTCGTCGGCCGCAAGGCGGGCTCCATCGCGGACTTCACCTATTCGAATGCGAACAAGAGCAGCGGGATCACCTGGACGCCCGAAAAGCTGTTCCAATATCTCGAGGCGCCGCAGCGCGTCGTCCCGGGCACGAAGATGACCTTTGCCGGCTTCTCGGATCCGCAGAAGCGCGCCGACGTGATCGCCTATCTCAAGACCAATTCGTAATTGATCGACTGGCCCGGCGGCATCAACCGCCGGGCCGCGATTTCCGCCTTGGGCGATTGGCGAGATCGGCGAGGTGAGCCGGGAAAGACAGCATCAGCGGCAGCGCGATCGCGTACCAGGCCTGCCCGGTTAACGCCGCACGCAACGCCAGCAACATCAGCGCCCCGGGCGCTAGCCGCAGCAGCGCATCGACCAGCCGCCACCCGCTGCGGGTAACCAGCCACACCAGCTCCACCGCGATGACGGCGAGCACGATATCGACAGCATGGCCGCTACCGAACAGCCAAGGCATTATCGCCGGCCCCTGCGCCGCAGCCGCTTTCAGGAAAACGGCCCGTTGAGCTTGACGATCGTCATGTTGAGATAGCCCGCGAACGTTACCCACATCAGATACGGCAGCAGCAGCGTCGTGCCGATCATCGACCGGCGCCAGACCACCACGATCAGCGCGGCAACCGACAACCACAGCCCCACCACCTCGATCAGCGCCCAGTCAGGCCGATGAAAGCGGAAAAACAGCAGGCTCCACAGGATATTGAAGAAGCCGTTGAGCGCGAACATGCCGAGCAGCCACTCTCGCTCGGACCGGCGCGGCGTAGCCAGCCAGGCGGTAACGCCGGCCAAGGCGGTAAGCGCATAGATCGCCGTCCACGCAACCCCATAGGCTGCCTCCGGCGGCGCCCAGCGCGGCTGTAAGAGGCTATGATACCAAGGGCCGATCTCGGTGATCGTCCCGCCCATGATCGCAACGACCAGGGCAATCAGGCCGGCGATCAGGATCGGAAACAGCCAGCGACCCATGGCGATCAGCCCGCCGTCTGCAGCAAGTGACGCATATCCTTGAGGAAGATACGCAAATAAGCGAGCGGACGGGCGTAAACCAGTTTCTTGTTCATATAGGCCGGCCAGATCAGATTCTGCACATCGCGATCCTCGCACATCGTCACGAAGCGCTCTCGGCGCTGATCGTTGCGATACCAGAAATGCTGCATGATCCCAAGAATCCAGAACACCCGGCCATGCGCGCGCATGAAGGCGCGGCGTGCCTGGCCAAGCGCTTTGGGGTTCCCGGAAACGAGGAACGCGCCGGCTGCCTTGGCCGCCTCGCGCCCTGCGACCATCGCATAATAGATGCCCTCGCCCGATGCCGGCGCGACCACGCCTGCGGCATCGCCGGTGACGAGCACATCGCGGCCATTGTCCCATTTGCGCAGCGGCTTGAGCGGGATCGGCGCGCCCTCGCGACGGATCGTCTCGCATGCCGCCAGCCCTTCACGCCGGCGCAAGCGGCCGACCGCATCCCGCAGCGCGAACCCCTTCTGCGCGCTGCCGACCCCGACGCTGGCGGTATCGCCGTGCGGGAAGATCCAGGCGTAGAAATCGGGCGACAGCGCGGCCTGGTAAAAGACATCGCACCGGCCGCGATCGAAGGCGGCATCGGCGATGGCGGGCGAACGGATTACCTCATGATAAGCGAACACGCACGGCATCCGCTCGGCCCCCTCAAGCGTGGCGCGCGCGACCCGCGAACGCGCGCCATCCGCGCCGATCACGCAGCGCGCGCGGACGCGCTGTTTGGATCCGTCGGCGGCATCGGTGTAGACGATGATCGCGGTCCCGTCGGCGTCGCGCTCGATCTGGTCGAACGTGCCGGTACGGCGCTCTGCCCCGGACGATGCCGCCCGCGCCCGGAGCCATTCGTCGAACTCTTCGCGATCGACCATCCCGACCATTCCGCCCGCATTTCCCCGATCGACCGGCATATCGACCGCGTTATCGGACGGCGCGATCATCCGCGCCAGATGGGCACGGCCGACAATCAGGTGATCGGGGATCGCGAAGTCGGCAATCAGCCGTGGTGGGATCGCACCGCCGCAGGGTTTGATCCGCCCCGCCCGATCAAGCAATAAGACCTTCCGCCCCGCGGCGGCGAGATCGGTCGCAGCGGTCGCCCCGGCCGGCCCACCCCCGACGACGACACAATCGTACGTGAGGCTCATGCCGGCGCAAGCACTGGTCGCCGGCTGGGCGACGAACCGCGCAGCGCCAGCGACGCGGCAACGAGGAACAGCAAGGCTTCGCTGCCGAACACGATGGTGAACGTCTCGGGTGTAGAGCCGATCAGCGCGCGCCCGACATCGACGCCGACCGCCCCGATAAGCCCGCCCAGCCCGAACGCGATCGCCTGCGCCGCGCCCCATACGCCCATGCGGATTCCTTCCCGGCCGCCCTCGCCTGCGCCGCCGCCCGCCCCGGCCAGCCCCATCATGGCGCCGATCGCAGCGACCGCGAAAACGCCATTAGCAAAACCCAAGGCGGCGATGTTGGCGGAGAGCGGCCATGTCGGCCCGACCCGCGCGGCAAGCGACAGACCCGCCAGCGCCAGCGCCGATCCGATGCAGCCCCCGACGATCCAGCGCCGCATCCCCGCCGCACTCCGCCCGCCGAACGCGCTCCCCCCGACCCCGATCAGGATCATCCCCGCGAGCACGCCGCCATGCTGCACGCCCGACAATTGGGTCGACTGGCCCGGCGTGAAGCCGAACAGCAGCCCGGCGAACGGCTCAAGGATCAGATCCTGCATCGAATAAGCCAGCATCGACAGGAACACGAAGATGGTGAACCGGCGCGCCTCATCGTCTTCGAGAATCTCCCGCAGGGCCACACCGAAGGACGGGCCCGGCACGGCATCCGCCACGATCGCTTCTGCCGTAGAGCGCTGTTCGACACCCCATACCGCCAGTACCGCGACGAGAAACGCGCCGCCCGCTACGCCGCCGGCGACCATCGCCAGCCGCGGCAGCGAGAAGGGATCGATGAGCGCGCCGGCGATGCCGGCGGTGACGACGATGCCGGCCACCATCATGATCCAGGTGATCGATGCTGCCGCCGCGCGCCGTTCGGGCGCGACCTGCGTAGCGAGCAGCGCCAGCAGCGACGTCCCCGCCGCCCCGACGCCCGCACCGATCATCGAGAAAGCGAGGATCGACAATATAAAGCCCCACACCGAATGCGTGGCGAGCAGACTGAGCGCATCGATCGCCAGCAGCGAGCCCAGCGCGAGCGTTCCCATCCCGAAGATGATCCACGGCGTCCGCCGCCGCCCACGATCGGAACCGTGGCCCCACATCGGCCGCGACAATTGCACCGCATAATGCCAGGCGACGAGGCCCGCGGGCAGCGCCGCCGGCAGCGCATATTCGACCACCATCACCCGGTTGAGCAGCGAGGTCGCCAGCATCACGATCGCGCCGATCGAACTTTGCACCAGTCCCAACCGGACGATCCCCAGCCAGCCGAGCGGCTTGATCACAGCCCCACGGCTCCGCCCAGCCCGAAGGCCGATGCCAGCATACCGAGCACGTACAGCGTCGTGCCGGTGGCATTATACCATGGCGTATGCAGGCGTGGATCGCTGAGCAGCCGCCGCATCAAGAGCAGCTGGCCGAACAGCAGCGCAGCAACGATGATGGCAGCAAGGCGGTGATCCCACATCGTGAGCAAGGTGACGACGACGATCTGCGGTGCGGCCATCACGACGCACGCCAGCCGTGCTGCACGATCGACGCCTAAAACGACTGGCAGCGAGCGCAGGCCGGTCGCGCGGTCACCCTCGACCGCCTTGAAATCGTTCAGCGTCATGATCCCGTGCGCGCCCGCACTGTAAAGCGCGAGAATGATCAGCACATGCGCCGCGGGCAGCGCACCCGCCATCACGCTTGCGCCCGTAAACCAGGTCAGCCCCTCATAGGTCAGCGCGACAACGGCCGGGCCCCAGATTCCGCTGACTTTGAACCGGAATGGCGGCGCACTGTAACCCCATGCGCAGATCAACCCAAGACATGTCGCACCGAACACCCAAGGCCCGGTCGCCCAGGCGACGAGCAACGACAGTGCCGTTCCGACGATCGCGATCCACAGCCCCCACCGCCCCGCGATCCGCCCCGATGGAATCGGGCGCTCGGGCTGGTTTATCGCGTCGACATGGCGATCGAACCAGTCGTTGACCGCCTGGCTGGTCCCGCAAACCAGCGGGCCGCTCAGCAGGATGCCCGCGATCAGGAAAGGCCAGCGGTCGGCGATGGGAATGCCCGACGACACCACCCCGCACATGAACGCCCAGATCGGCGGAAACCAGGTAACCGGTTTGAGCAGTTCGAGCACATCGCGGGGAGCGGGAAATGGCGTTACGACGGCAGGAAAGCTCGATCGATCCATGATCGAAGGGCTAAGCTAGACGCCCAGTGGCGTCAAATAAATTTGACGGTTGTGCGGTAGGCCGACGCCTCAGTTTTCGCCTGGCACCAGATTGCCGAGCCCATGACGATGAAGCTTGGAATACAGGCTTTGACGACTGACGCCCAGCACCTCAGCCGCCGAAGCGCGATTGTCCGATGTGTAGACCAGCGCGGCTTCGATACAGAGCCGCTCGATCATATCGGTACTTTCGCGCACGATCTCCTTCAGGGACATGCGACCGACCAGTTCGGTCAATTGCCCGACGGACCGCGGCATATCACCAACGTCGACCGGACTGCTCCGAAGGCGGCGCCCAACCGTGCGAATGGTGAAGCCGTAGCAATCGCTACCGCTCATCGGTGCGACGACGCCCGAAACCTCGATCTCTTCCTGCGCACCCGCGCCGCCGCGCATGATCGTCGCCACGTTGCGCACAGAGCCATGCTCCCGCATCTGCGCGACGATCAGCTCAAGATCGACACCCGGCCGGCCGAGCCAGTTGCCCAGACGTGCGCCGACCACCCGATCGATCGACGGCATCTCCGTCAGGTCGAGAAAGGCGGCATTCGCGGTCAGCACCGTCAGGTCGCGGTCAGCCAGCACAAACGAATCGGGCATCCGCTCGACGACATTGCCCAACGTTGCATCGAACTGGTGTTCGCCCAGTGTCCGTTCCGCTGGTTCGATGCGGACGATCAACAAGGGTACGCGCGCCTGCCGGAAAAACCGCGCCGAGATCCTGGCCTCGCCGCGACGGTCAGCCAAGTTCAACGTCACCGGCGCGATATCGTCGGCTGCTTCGACCGCGCCAAGATGCGCGACAAGATCGTCACGCTGGTCGGTGCCGACGATCATCTGGACGGGATTGCCGATCAGGGCGCCGTCGCTCGCGTCGAGCAGCCGGTGCGCCGCCGGATTGGCCTCGCGAATGCGACGGGTTTCGGCGTCGACGATCAGGACCGGCTCGGTCGCCATCTCGAATAGCAGGCGATAGCGGGTCTCCGCCTGCCGCAGCCGGATGTAGTCGCGCTCCAGCGCCTGCTGCGTCTGAAGGAGACGCTGCTGCATCGCCGCCGCGCTCCCCATGTCACGGCCGATCGCAATCAGTCGGCCGCTATCGCCCAGCGCCATCACCAGATAGCGAACCGGCACGTCACCGCCTGCGGCCATGTGGTTCACCTGCCGCCAGCGCGGCGTGGTCTCGGTCTTGATCGCGTCGAGCATCTCGACGACCTTGGGCCGGCTTTCTGCGGTTACGGTATCGATCCACGCGCTACCGACCCAATCGGCAAAGCCGCGATTGGCAAGTTCAGTATTCGATACCGCGATATCCAGGATCATCCCATCGGCGGACAGGATCAGGGCAACGTCGCCAACGGCCGCCAGCAATGCGGCAGCCACGTCTGCGGATAGCGCGCCCGGCATGACGTCGGGCTTCGCGAATGCCGTTTTGCGGGAAGGGACGATAGGCTTGTTCATCGACCCGGGTCGCGCTCCAGAAACCAGTTCAACTACTAACGACGAACTCCCCTTCGCAGATGCGAACGAGGTCCGCGGCTACCTTCAGGGCAAGCTTGGCATCGGGCGCCGTGCCGTCCGCACCGACATCGACCGCACGCTCAGGATTGGCGCTAAAAATGCGGCCACCGACCATGATGCACACGCGAGGATTTCGGGAAACATTCCGCAGCGCAACAATGAGCGATGTCAATTCGCCGATATGATGGTCGCAGGTGATCGTCAAGCCGACCATATCGAACCAATCGTCGCTCACGCGCTTGAGCAATTCCGGCGTCTGCGCTTCGCTGATGCGATCGGTAACCCAGCCATCGCGGCGGAACAATTCATCAATAAGAACGGTGCCAAAATTATGTTTGTCGCCGGGCATCGACGCGAACAAGGCGCGATGCCCGCCCGCCGCATGCAGCCGATCCGCAGGCGCGCGCGCCGCAACCTCGTGGACGACCTCCTGCAAACGCCAAAGCCCCATCGTCACATCGACGAAATCGCACCGATCGTCTTCCCAATATTCGCCGAGCAGGCGCGCGGTAGGCGCAAGCAGATCGACCATTACGGTATCTACGGTGACGCCGCGCGCCAGGATGGTCTCAATATAGGCGAGCAGCGCATCGGCCTCGACCTGAAGCGCGAGAGGGGCGAGGGCCTCCACTTCGGACGCAGCGATCACCCCGTCGACGGACCCGGTCTCGACCGAACCAGCATCGGTGGATGCCAAGGCCAGGATCGGAGTATTCGCCGCATGCGCGACCATCAGACGCGGAATAATTTCGCTCTCGATCAGGGTCGATAGCGACCGATCATAGTCGACGTCAGCGTGAACCCGAAAAACAGCAAGACTGTCTTTTTCGCTTGCAAACCGCCGTGCAAGACGACCGTCGCCAGTCAATGACGCATTGCGATTGAAGTGGGCCAATGATGCCATGCCCGGCTCTCCCAGCCTAAGTCCAACGAGTCGCAACTACCAGAGAGAGCGTCCTTTTGGACTTGCCCCCGCGACTCGCAGCCTATGCTCATTAACAAGGGCTGGCAATCGCCGACGCGGGCTTGAAATAAATAAGTGTCAATTATTTTGGACGTCAGTTTTGATTGACACTTCCTGCGCCGCTGCCCTAGTCTCGTCGGCGAGCAGGATGAGGCAGGCAGAACGCGATGCGGTCGAGCGACCCAGATTTCGCAAAGACAACACAGGGTGGCTCCTCGCCACTCTACACGCCCGAACAACGCTGCCGCCGCGATGCGACTCGCTGGACTTTGGTCCAGGGCATCCTTGCTCCCGTCCAGTTCCTGATCTTCCTGATCAGCGCCACTTTGGTGTTGCGCTATCTCGCTACCGGTGAGGGCGCCGCAGCGGCCACCGCGTCGATCGTCATCAAGACCTGCGCGCTCTACGCGATCATGATCACCGGCTCGATCTGGGAAAAGGTCGTGTTCGGCAAGTGGCTCTTCGTGCCCGCCTTCTTCTGGGAAGACGTTTTCAGCATGCTCGTGCTGGCGCTGCACACGGCCTATCTGGTGATGCTGATCGGGGGGCTGGGCACCGAGCACGGGCGCATGCTGCTCGCGCTGACCGCCTATGCGACCTACGCGGTCAATGCGACGCAATTCCTTCTCAAGCTGCGTGCCGCGCGGTTGCAGAGTGCGCCAACCTCACCAACACTGGCGGTGGCTCAGTGACCCCGCCCGCCGTCGCCGCGACCCTCGGATGCGAGTCGGCGCCGGTACTGCGTGAGCGGGGACAGCGTGAGGTCTTCTGCGGGCTGACCGGGATCATCTGGCTGCATCGCAAGGTGCAGGACGCCTTCTTCCTCGTCGTCGGATCACGGACGTGCGCCCATCTGCTGCAGTCCGCTGCAGGGGTGATGGTGTTTGCCGAGCCGCGTTTCGGCACCGCGATTATCGAGGAGCGCGATCTGGCCGGCATGGCGGATTGCAACGAGGAGCTCGATCGCGTCGTCGACCGGCTGCTCACCCGCCGTCCGGACATCAAATTGCTGTTCCTCGTCGGCTCATGTCCGTCCGAAGTCATCAAGCTCGATCTCTCACGCGCCGCCGCGCGGCTGTCGGTCAAGCATGCCGGCGTCACCAAGATCCTCAATTATTCGGGATCGGGGATCGAGACGACGTTTACCGAAGGCGAGGATGCGTGCCTCGCCGCGCTGGTGCCCGATCTCGCCGACGATACATCCGATCTGATGAGCCTGATGATCGTCGGTGCGCTGCCCGATGTCGTCGAGGATCAATTCCTGCGGCTGTTCGCGGAATTGGGGATCACCACCGTCCATTCGCTGCCCGCGCGGCGCGCGGGTGCGATGCCGCCGGTCGGCCCCAATACTCGTTTCCTGCTCGCGCAGCCGTTCCTCGGCGAGACCGCACGGGCGCTCGAAGACCGCGGTGCGGTGCGGCTCGATGCCTTGTTTCCTTTCGGCGCGGAGGGCACGACCAACTGGCTCCATGCCGCCGCGACGGCCTTCGGTATCGATGAGATGCACTTCCGCCGGGTGATCGCGCCGGGCCGTGAGCGCGCCAAGCGCGCGATCGCGCATTCAGCCGAGCGGCTGGCCGGCAAGCGCATAACCTTCCTGCCCGACTCGCAGCTCGAAGTGCCGCTGGCGCGCTTCCTTGCGACCGAACTCGGCATGCAGCCGGTCGAAGTCGGCACGCCCTATCTCCATCGTCGGCATCTTGCGCAGGAACTGGCGCTGCTGCCGGCCGGCACGATCATCAGCGAAGGCCAGGACGTCGATCGGCAGCTCGACCGTGTCCGCGCCGCGCGGCCCGATCTGACCGTTTGCGGCCTAGGCCTCGCCAACCCGCTGGAGAGCGAAGGTCTGACGACGAAATGGGCGATCGAACTCGTCTTCTCGCCGATCCACGGCTTCGACCAGGCCGGCGACTTGGCAGAGCTTTTCGCGCGACCGCTGCGGCGGCGCGATGTGCTGAAGGTCTAGGGCCGTGCAGCTGACCGTCTGGACCTATGAGGGCCCACCCCATGTCGGCGCGATGCGGATCGCAACCGCGATGGAGGGGGTCCACTACGTCCTTCATGCCCCCCAGGGCGACACCTATGCCGATCTGCTGTTCACGATGATCGAGCGGCGCGGCAAGCGCCCGCCGGTCACCTACACCACCTTCCAGGCGCGCGATCTCGGCAAGGATACCGCGGAGCTGTTCCAGACCGCGACGCGCGAGGCCTATGCGCGCTTCAAGCCGCAAGCGATGCTGGTCGGCGCATCGTGCACCGCCGAACTGATCCAGGACGATCCCGCTGGCATGGCGCAGACCATGGGCCTGCCCTGCCCGGTCGTCGCGCTCGAACTGCCGAGCTATCAGCGCAAAGAGAATTGGGGGGCTGCGGAAACCTTCTATCAGCTGGTCCGCACGCTTGCCGACAAGGATATCCGGCCAACGCCCCGCGAGGGCCGGCGTCCGCGCGCGAATCTGCTCGGCCCGACCGCGCTGGGTTTCCGCCACCGGGACGATGTGATCGAGATCACGCGGCTGCTGACGACGCTCGGCGTGGAGGTCAACGTTGCCGCCCCGCTCGGCGCGACACCGGCCGACCTGGCGCGGCTCGGTACAGCGGATTTCAACATCTGCCTCTATCCCGAGATCGCCGACACCGCCTGCCGCTGGCTGGAGAAGACGTTCGGCCAGAAGACCGTGCGCACCGTGCCGATCGGCCATGCCGCTACCCGCGACTTCATCGCCGAGGTCGCGGCGCTGGCAGGCGTCGACGCGAGCGCGGCGCTCGACACCTCGAACCTGCCCTGGTGGAGCCGCTCGGTCGACTCGACCTACCTGACCGGCAAGCGCGTCTTCATCTTCGGAGACGCCACGCATGCGATCGCCGCAGCCCGCGTCGCGCGTGACGAGCTCGGCTTCGAGGTCGTCGGGCTCGGCTGCTACAACCGCGAATTCGCGCGCGATATCCGCGACGCAGCCAAGCTCTACGGCGTCGAGCCGCTGATTACCGACGATTATCTCGCAGTTGAGGAGGCGATCCAGGCGCTGCAGCCCGAGCTGGTGCTCGGCACGCAGATGGAGCGCCATATCGCCAAGCGGCTGCGGATCCCCTGCGCGGTGATCTCGGCACCGGTGCACGTCCAGGATTTCCCGGCGCGCTATTCGCCGCAGATGGGCTTCGAGGGCGCGAACGTACTGTTCGATACCTGGGTGCATCCGCTGGTGATGGGGCTGGAGGAGCATCTGCTGACGATGTTCCGCGATGATTTCGAATTTTCGGACGCGAGCGGCGCGAGCCATTTGGGTCATGGTTCGGCGCCTGCCGTCCAGCGTCACGCGCAACCCGAGCCGACGCCGCACAACGACGCACCCTTGAAGGTTGAGGTGGCGGTCTCAGAACCGATTCACGATCTTCCCGTCGCGGCCACCGGCTGGTCTTCGGAGGCCGAAAAGGAACTCCTCAAGATCCCGTTCTTCGTGCGTGGGAAAGCACGGCGGAACACCGAGCGCTATGCCAGCGAGCAAGGCATCGCCGCGATCACGCTCGACACGCTCTACGATGCGAAGGCGCATTATGCCCGCTAGTTCAGCCCCCGCTCCGCACATTCCCGTCCGCGTGGTCATCATCACGCTCGACAACCATCTCTCCGGCGCCGTGATGCGCGCGCAGGAACATTTTACGCGGCATAACCTCGGCGTGACGATCGGCTTCCACGCTGCAGCCGATTGGGACGAAAAGGACGGGGCACTGGACGCCGCCCGCACCGATATCGCGCGTGGCGACATCATCCTGATGACGATGCTGTTCCTGGAAGATCACATTCGCGCCGTCCTGCCGCAGCTCACCGCGCGTCAGAACGCATGCGATGCGATGATCGGGCTGATGTCCGCGGGCGATATCGTCAAGCTGACGCGGATGGGTGATTACCGCATGGACAAGCCCGCCACCGGGCTGCTGTCGATCATCAAGAAGATGCGCGGCACCAACAAAGCCGGAGCAAGCTCCGGCGCGGGGCAGATGGCGGTGCTGCGCCGCTTGCCCAAGCTCCTGAAATTCGTGCCCGGCACCGCGCAGGACGTCCGCGCCTATTTCCTGACGATGCAATATTGGCTCGCGGCGTCCGACGACAATGTCGTCGATATGATCCGCGCACTGGTCGATCGCTACGCAGATGGTGCCCGCCGCCCCTTGCGCGGCACGATGAAGGCGGAAAGCCCACGCGATTACCCTGAGGTTGGCGTCTATCACCCTGCGCTCCCGCAGCGCATGGCCCGCACGATCACCGAGCTTCCGCGCCGCCACGCCGCGACCGGCACGGTCGGCTTGCTGATGCTGCGGTCTTATGTGCTTGCCAAGGACGCCGCCCATTATGACGGTGTGATCGCCGCCATGGAGGCGCGCGGGCTGAACGTGATCCCGGCGTTTGCCGGCGGGCTCGACGGGCGTCCGGCGATCGAAGAATTGTTCATGAAGGACGGCGTCGCCACGGTCGACGCCGTGGTCAACTTGACCGGCTTCAGCCTCGTCGGTGGGCCGGCCTATAACGACACCGCCGCCGCCGAGGCCATGCTGAGCAAGCTCGACCGGCCCTATATTGCCGCCCATCCGGTCGAATTCCAGACGCTCCAGGCCTGGGGTGCGAACCGCCAGGGGCTGTTGCCGCTCGAATCGACGATGATGATCGCCATTCCCGAGCTTGACGGCGGCACCGTGCCAATGGTCTTCGGTGGGCGCTCCGATGGTTCGCATACGCCGTGCGCCGGCTGCGAGCGCGGTTGCACCTTCCCTGCTTCTGGCCCCGCATCGAGCCAGGTCCGCGCGATGCAGACCTGCGCTGAGCGTGCCGAAATGCTCGCCGCGCGCGTCGTCAAGATCGTCGAACTGCGCCGCGCCGCCAATGCCGACAAGCGCGTTGCCGCCGTGCTGTTCAACTTCCCGCCCAATGCCGGGGCAGCGGGTACGGCGCAGTTCCTCGCCGTGTTCGAGTCGCTGCACGCGACGCTCCAGCGGCTCGACCGCGAGGGCTACACGGTCGACGTCCCCGCCTCGGCCGACGAAGTCCGCGAGCGCATCCTCGGCGGCAATGCGGCGCGCTACGGCACCGAGGCCAACGTCCATGCCCGCGTCAGTGCCGACACGATCGTTGCCCGCGAGAAATGGCTGAAGGAAATCGAAGCCGCCTGGGGCCCCGCCCCCGGCAAGCTGCAATCGGATGGCACCTCGGTGCAGATCCTCGGCGCGCAGTTCGGCAACGTCTTCGTCGGCATCCAGCCTGCTTTGGGCTATGAGGGCGATCCGATGCGGCTGCTGTTCGAGGGCCGCTTCGCCCCGACCCACGCCTTCGCCGCTTTCTATCGCTGGTTGAAGGAAGATTTCCGCGCCCATGCCGTGCTGCATTTCGGCACACATGGCAGCTTGGAATTCATGCCCGGCAAGCAGACCGGCCTTACTGGCGATTGCTGGCCCGACCGGCTGATCGGCGATTTGCCCAACATCTATCTCTACGCCGCGAACAATCCGTCGGAAGGTGTGCTCGCCAAGCGCCGCTCGGGTGCGACATTGGTCAGCTATCTGACCCCGGCGCTGACCAATTCCGGCGTTTATAAGGGCCTCGCCAATCTCAAGGCGTCGGTCGATCGCTGGCGTCAGGCCGAGCCGGGCAGCGACGAGCTGGCCGATCTCGCCGAGCTGATCGGTGATCAGGCGACCGCGCTCGACCTCGATGGCAGCGACATCACCGCGCTCGCCGCCAAACTCTACGAGATCGAGCGCGAACTGATCCCGCAAGGTCTGCACGTCGCCGGTGCCGCTGCGACGCGCGAGGAGCGCGCCAACATGATCGCCGCCTCGGCCAGCGCGCGCGGCGAATTGCTCTCGGTCGATACGATCGAGGGGATCGTCGCGGGCACAATCAAGCTCGACACGCCATTGCTCAAGGAAATGGCGGCGCTGAACACCGCGCTGTCCTCGAACGGCGAGATCGACGGCATCGTCCGCGCGCTGAACGCGCAATATATCCAGCCCGTCACCGGCGGTGACTTGCTGCGCACGCCCGAAATCCTGCCGACCGGGCGCAATATCCACGGCTTCGATCCCTTCCGCCTGCCGTCCGCTTATGCCGTCAAGGATGGTGCCGCCCAGGCGCAGCGCCTGATCGACCGCAGCCTCGCCGATTCGGGCCATCTCCCCGAGACGGTGGCGATGGTGCTGTGGGGCACTGACAATCTGAAAAGCGAAGGTGCGCAAATCGCGCAGGCGATGGCGCTGATGGGCGCGCGGCCGCGCTTCGACAGCTATAACCGGCTCGCCGGGGCCGAGCTGGTCAGCCTCGAAGAACTCGGGCGTCCGCGGATCGACGTGGTGGTCACGCTGTCCGGCGTGTTCCGCGATCTGCTGCCGCTGCAGACCCGGATGATGGCCGAAGCCGCCTTGCTCGCCGCGCAGGCGGATGAGCCGACGAGCATGAACTTCATCCGCCGCCACAGCCTGTCGCATCAGGCCGAACATGGCTGCGACATCGAGACCGCCGCCTTGCGCGTCTTCTCCAATGCCGAAGGGGCGTACGGCGCCAATGTCAATCTGATGATCGACAATGGCACGTGGACCGACCCCGACGAACTGGCCGACAGTTTCGAGCGCCAGAAGGGCTATGCTTACGGCGTGAAGGGTGGCCCCGTCCGTCAGGCCAAGCTCCTCGCATCGACGCTGAAGACCGTCGATTGCGCCTATCAGAACCTCGAAAGCGTCGAGCTCGGCATCACGACGATCGACCAATATGTCGACACGCTAGGCGGCATCAGCCGCGCCGTCACCCGCGCCAAGGGTGAGGCTGCGCCGGTCTATATCGGTGACCAGACGCAAGGATCAGGCAAGGTTCGCAGCTTGCAGGAGCAGGTCGCGCTTGAAACCCGCACACGCATCCTCAACCCGGTTTGGACCGAAGGTCTGCTGGGCCACGGCTATGAAGGCGTGCGCCAGATCGAGGGAAGCGTGACCACGACGATGGGCTGGTCAGCGACTACCGGCGAGGTCGACCCCTGGGTCTATCAGCGGATCGGCGAGACCTATGTGCTGGACGCTGAAATGCGCGAGCGGATCGCCGCGCTCAACCCGCGCGCCGCAGCGCGCGTCGCCAACCGCCTGATCGAGGCGAGCGACCGCAATTATTGGCAACCCGACGCGGCGACGCTCGCCGCACTCCATGCCGCCAGCGATGAACTCGAGGATCGTCTCGAGGGTGTCGTCGCGGTGGCGGCATAAAGGAACACATCATGGCCCTGCTCGATCCCCCCACACGCATCCGCGATCTGATCGGCCTCGACGGCGACGGCTCCGTCCAGGTCAAGCTCGATCCGAACGACCGGATTGGCACCGCCAAGGTTTTCGCGGTCTACGGCAAGGGCGGGATCGGCAAATCGACCACTTCGTCCAACCTCAGCGCCGCCTTCTCGCTGCTCGGCAAGCGCGTGCTGCAGATCGGCTGCGATCCCAAGCATGACAGCACTTTCACGCTCACCAAGAAGCTGATGCCGACCGTCATCGACGTGCTCGAGACGGTCGAGTTCCATGCCGAGGAATTGCGGCCCGAGGATTATATGTTCGAGGGTTTCAACGGCGTGATGTGCGTCGAGGCGGGTGGGCCGCCGGCGGGTACGGGCTGCGGCGGTTATGTCGTCGGCCAGACCGTGAAGCTGCTCAAGCAGCACCATCTGCTGGAGGAAACCGATGTCGTACTGTTCGACGTGCTCGGCGATGTGGTGTGCGGCGGCTTCGCGGCGCCGCTGCAGCATGCCGAGCGCGCGGTGGTCGTCGCCTCGAACGATTTCGACAGCATCTTCGCGATGAATCGCATCGTCGCGGCGATCAAGGCGAAGTCGAAGAATTACGACGTGCGCATGGCCGGTGTCATCGCCAATCGCTCCGCCGCGACCGACGAGATCGATCGCTTCAACGCCGCCACCGGACTGAAGACGCTGGCGCATTTCCCCGATCTCGATGCGATCCGCCGCTCGCGCCTCAAGAAATGCACTTTGTTCGAGATGGAGCAGACCCCCGAGGTCGCCGCCGCCTGCGACGAATATAAGCGCCTCGCCGCAACGATGTGGGCAGGTTGCGACGCGCTCGAAGCGAACCCGATGAAGGACCGCGATATCTTCGAATTCTTAGGATTCGAGTGAGATGACGACGGCGACCTACAACCGGTTTCGGGGCGATCTCCAGACCTATTTCGATCGCACCGCGGCGAAAGCGTGGGAGCAGCTAACGTCTGACGCGCCCGTCAGCAGCATCCGCGCCAAGGTTCGCGCGGGGCGTACCGAAATGCGCGATACGTTGCTGTCGTGGCTGCCCGCCGACATGACCGGAATGCGCCTGCTCGATGCCGGCTGCGGCACTGGCGCACTGGCGGTCGAGGCGGCGCGGCGTGGCGCAAAGGTCGTGGCGATCGATGTCGCGCGCAGCCTCGTCAAAATCGCCCGCGATCGCGCGCCGGCCGCGCTGGATATCGATTGGCGCGTGGGTGACATGCTCGATCCCGCGCTCGGGCATTTCGATCATGTCGTCGCGATGGATTCGCTGATCCATTACAAGCCGTTCGACATCGTCGAGGTCGTGCGCCAGCTGGCCGACCGGACCGGCGGATCGATTGCGTTCACCTTCGCGCCGCAGACGCCATTGCTGATGGCGATGCTCGGCATGGGGCGGCTGTTCCCGCGCAGCGACCGCTCTCCGGCGATCCTGCCGGTCCGCGACCGGCTGCTGCGCACCCTCATCCGCAGCGCGCTGCCGAAGGCGCGTATCGGACGCGATCGCCGCATCTCGGCAAGCTTCTACACCAGCCATGCTCTGGAGGTGGTGACCGGATGAGTTACCTGATTGCCCTGAAGGCTTCGTTCGTTGCGTCGGCTCCAGCTGACGCAACGAACGTGATCGGCCGGGTGGAGAGTCTGAAGACCGGCGCGTTCTGGAACCGGCTTGGTACGCGGTTCCTGCCGTTCGCCGACGCGGCGACCAAAGACCTGCCGCTGTCGCGCATCCTGCGGCTGTCGCTGTTCCAGATATCGGTCGGGATGGCGGCGGTGCTGCTGCAGGGCACGCTCAACCGCGTGATGATCGTCGAGCTTGGCATGTCTGCAAGCCTGGTCGCTGCGATGGTGTCGCTGCCATTGTTATTCGCGCCCCTGCGCGCGTTGATCGGTTTCAAGTCGGACCATCATACCTCGCTGCTCGGCTGGAAGCGCGTGCCGTACATCTGGTTCGGCACGCTGATGCAATTCGGCGGACTGGCGATTCTCCCCTTCGCGCTGCTGGTGATGACCGGCGGCGGCACCGGCCCCGCATTTGTCGGGCAATTCGGCGCGGTTTTCGGCTTCCTGCTGGTGGGCGCCGGCATGCACATGACGCAAACCGCGGGGCTCGCCCTCGCCACCGATCTCGCGCCCGAGCATGCCCGCCCGCGTGTCGTCGCGTTGCTCTACGTGATGCTGCTGATCGGCATGCTGGTCAGCTCGATCGTGATCGGCAGGCTGCTGGTCGACTTCACTCCGACCAAGCTGGTGCAGATCGTTCAGGGTGTCGCCGCGCTGACGATGGTCCTCAACATCGTCGCCTTGTGGAAGCAGGAAGCGCGCAACCGTACGGCCACCGCCCGGCGCGCAACTCCGATATTTCGTGAGGTCTGGGCGGCATTCATCGCGCGTCCGCGGACGATACGCCTGCTGGTCGCGGTCGGGCTCGGCGCCGCCGCATTCAGCACCCACGACGTTCTGCTCGAACCCTATGGCGGGCAGGTGCTCGGCCTCGGGGTCGGCGCCACCACTCTTCTCACCGCGGCGTGGGCTGCGGGAATGCTGGTCGGGTTCGCGCTCGCCGCGAGGCGCCTCGCCGATCATGGCGAACCGCTTCGCCTGGCCGGGTTCGGTGCGACGATCGGCATCGTCGCCTTCCTGGCGGTGATCTTCGCCGGGCCGCTGGGATCACCGGCGATGCTCGGCATCGGCGCAACCGCGATCGGATTGGGCAACGGCCTCTTTTCGGTCGGCACGCTGATCGCCGCGATGGCGATCACCGACGATGCGAGCCTGGACGGTCGAACCGGTCTCGCGCTCGGCGCGTGGGGCGCGGTGCAGGCGAGCGCCGCCGGCGCCGCGATCGGGATCGGCGTGTTCATCCGTGATATCGTCTCCACCGCTGCGGTCGCTCATAACCTCGGCCCGACGCTGGCCGGCCCCGACGCCGGCTATGCCGTAGTGTACATTCTCGAAATCGTGTTGCTGATCGGCACGCTCGTCGCACTCGGGCCGCTGGTCCAGAGCAGCCGCGCCGATGTGATCTCGTCCAACACGCGGTTCAGTTTCCAGGAATTTCCGATATGAAGGGGGAAGTCTGATGCATCCCAATCTCACCGGCGGCATCGATGTCGCCCTGCTAGTCTTCTGGGCGTTCATTCTCTTTTTCGTGTGCCTGGTCTTCTACCTGCGACGCGAGGACCGCCGCGAGGGCTATCCGCTCGAAGATGAAACGTCGGGACGGCTCGATACCGTCGGCGGCGTCCTGCACACCGCCGCGACCAAGTCGTTCCTGCTGCCCTTCGGTCACGGCGTCGTCACGGCGCCGACGAAGGGCCGCGAGCCGGTGAATATCGCCGCGCGGCGGACTGAGCGCTTTTCAGGCGCGCCCTATGCACCGACCGGCAATCCGCTCGTCGACGGCATCGGCCCGGCAGCCTGGGCCGATCGTGCCAAGCGCCCCGATCTCGACATGGACGGCCATCCCCGGATCGTGCCTCTGAGCACCGCCGTCGGCTACGGCGTCGCGCCCAGGGATTCCGATCTCGGCGGCTGGCCGGTTATCGGCGCCGACGGGGCTGTCGCGGGGACGGTCAGCGATCTTTGGATCGACACCGCCGACCGGCTGGTGCGCTATATCCAGATCGCGAGCGAGGGAATGCCCGCGCTGGCGCCGATCATGATGGCAAAGGTCGATCGCCGCCGTCGCCGTGTCGTCATCGATGCGCTCAACGCCGCGCAGTTTGCGGACGTGCCGCGGCTCGGCGCGACCGACCAGATCACGCTATACGAAGAAGAGCGGGTGCAGGCCTATTTCGGTGGCGGCTATCTCTACGCCAACGCCGCGCGCCAGGAGCCATTGATATGACCGGATATGACAACGAGCCGATCCCCGGTCTCCCCGGCCTGCTGCCGCCGGGCGAGCAAATCCTGTGGCAGGGATCGCCCGACTGGCGGACGCTGGCGCGCACCGCGTTCCACACCCGGCTCATCGCAGCCTATTTCGCGGGGCTGGCCGCGATCGCACTGGGCTTTGCGCTGCGCAACGGCCAATATTTGGGCGTCGGCATGACGGTGACGCTCGGCCTCGTCGGCGTCGCCATGCTCCACCTGTTCGCCTGGGCCTCGGCGCGCACGACGATCTACACGCTCACCAACCGCCGCATCGTCCTGCGGATCGGTATCGCGGTGCCCAAGTGCATCAACCTGCCCTTGGCAATGATCGCGTCGGTCGATCTGGCCGCGCGCGCCGATGGCAGCGGCGATCTGCCGCTGACGCTGATCGGCACGCCCAAGCTAGGCTATCTCGCGCTCTGGCCGCATGCCCGGCCGCTCGAGATCGCCCGGCCGCAGCCGATGTTGCGTTCGATACCGCAGGCCGAGACCGTCGCGGCGCTCGTCGCCCGGACCTGCCTCGCGGCCAATCCCAACGGGCGGGTCGCCGCCATAGAGACACAGTCCGCGCCAATGCCGGTATTTGCCGGAGCGGCGGCGGCATGAGCAGCACCCACACCCATGCCGATATGCTGCCGCGTGGCACGCTGATGATCGCGGGCGCCCTAGTCCTGTTCTCGCTCACCACCGTCAGCGTCGTGCGGATCGCAAACATCCCGGCCTCCGCATCGCCCGTGGCGCTACGCGCCGCGGCGGGAATCGCTCCGGTCGCATCGCGTGATCTGCGGTTCCTCGACCGGGCCGATGGCGCTGTGGTGATCGAGGATATCGGCCGCAATGGCGTCGCGGACGGCGTGGCATCCGTGATCGAGCCCGGCCAGCAGACCGGTTTCATCCGAGGTGTGATGCGCGGCCTTGCCCGTGATCGCCGGTCGCGCGGTATCGGCGATATGCCGCCGTTCAACCTGACGCTGTGGCGCGACGGTGAATTGTCGCTGACCGACAGCGTGACAGGCCGTTCGATCGAACTCACCGCGTTCGGATCGACGAACCGCGCGGCGTTCGCGGCACTGCTGCCCGGCGCACAGGCCAAGAAGACCGGCGCATGATCGCACTCCGTCGCACCAGCTTCGATACGCCCTGCCGGGTCGAGATCGAGCATAGCGACGAGTTTCTCTGCGCGCATGTCGTGCTGGCCAACGATTATGCGGTCGGGCCGGGCGATCGGGTCCGCGTCCATGGCGCTCCGATCAGCGTCGGCTTCGGCGAACGCCGCGTCGTCGAGCGCACCGCCACGGTGGAGCGCGCCAGCACGGTCGAGCGGCTGTGGACCAAATTCGCCGGCCATTTCGAAATGGCAGAACTCTACGAAGTCAGCTTCAGCGATCGGACCACGGTATGAACGCGATCACCCCGATAACAAAAGACGACGCGATGGCGATCGCACGGGAGGATACCGTCCTCTCACCCCGCTTCTACACAACCGATTTCGCCGCGATGGACCGGATCGACGTTTCGGGCGTCCGCCACGAATGGGATGCACTGATCGCCGAGATGGCAGCCGATCCCAACAGGCTGCACTTCAAGCGCACCGAAGCGTTTAACGGCGTCATCGAGAGCCTGCCCGAGGAGCTCCGCAAGGAGTTCACTGATTTCCTCGTCAGCTCGCTGACCGCCGAATTCTCCGGCTGCATTCTCTATGCCGAGATCGCCAAGCGGGTGAAGAACCCCGATATCATGCAGCTCTTCAAGCTGATGAGCCGCGACGAGAGCCGGCACGCCGGGTTCATCAACGATACTCTGAAGGACGCCGGCATCGGCATCGATCTCGGCTTCCTGACGCGGACCAAGAAATACACCTATTTCCGGCCGAAATTCATCTTCTACGCGACTTATCTGAGCGAGAAGATCGGTTATGCGCGCTACATCACGATCTTCCGCCACCTGGCAAAGCATCCCGAGCTGCGCTTCCACCCGATCTTCAACTGGTTCGAACTGTGGTGCAATGATGAGTTCCGCCACGGCGACGCCTTCGCAATCCTGATGCGGACCGATCCGAAACTGCTCAGCGGCATCAACAAACTGTGGATCCGCTTCTTCCTCGTTGCGGTCTATGCGACGATGTATGTCCGCGATCACAACCGCCCGGCGTTTCACAAGGCGCTCGACATCGATCCGACCGATTACGATAACCGCGTCTTCACGATCTGCTCGGAGATCACGCGGCAAGTGTTCCCGATGGTGCTCGACACCGATTCCCCGCGCTTCGCCGCTGGGCTTGAGCGGATGCGGCGGATCGCGGGCGGGATCGATGCGGCCAAACAGCAAGGCGGCGTGATCGGCGGCATCAAGCGCGCCGGCCTGATCGGCGCGGCAGCCTTCGCCTTCGCCCGCCTCTATCTGGTCCCGGTCAAGCGTAATGCGGCGCCCGCCAACGTCCGGCTGGTCCCGGCCTGGTGAGCCTTCCGCCGCTTCTCTTCGCGCTCCTGATGTGGTTCATCGGCACCGCCGCGGTGGTCTGGCTCGACAGCCGCCCGCGCGAGACCTTCCGCACCAGCCTGATGCTGGCCGGTATCGTCGCGATTGCCGCCACCGCGCTGGTTTGGGCCTATGGTGATGATACGACCGTAAGCGGCGCCTATGTCGGCTTCGGCGCGGCGATCGTGATCTGGGGCTGGCACGAGATGAGCTTCCTGATGGGTCATGTCGCAGGGCCGAATAGAGCGGTTTGCCCGCCGGGTGCGGTCGGATGGGCGCGCTTCAAGGCGGCGACTGCCACCGTCATCCACCACGAACTGGCGATCGCCGCGACGGCGATCCTGTTGTTCGCGGTAACCTGGGGCCAACCCAATCAGACCGCGCCGCTGACCTTCCTGCTGCTGTTCGGGCTCAGGCTGTCGGCCAAGTTCAACCTGTACCTGGGTGTACCGAACCTCAGCGACGAGGTGTTCCCCGAGCATCTCGCCTATCTCAAGACCTATTTCCGCAAACGCCGCCTCAACGCGCTATTCCCGGTTTCGGTCGGTGTCGGCAGCGGCGTTGCGGTCTGGGCCTGGTTGGCGGCGCAAGCGGCGCCCATGGGCAGCGGCGCTCAGGCTTGTGCGATGCTGATCGCAGGGCTTACCGTGCTCGGTGTGGTGGAACATCTGTTCCTGGTGCTGCCGTTGCGCGATACCAAGGCCTTTAGCTGGGCGATCAATAACAAGAAGGCGGCCAAGGCCGTGGCTATCGAATGCGTGGGGAGAGAGTGATGAATTACGAGGCGGTATTCGCGGAGCAGCTCGATGGTCTGCGTGAAGCGGGCAATTACCGCGTCTTTGCCGAGCTGGAACGCCAGGCCGGAAACTTCCCCCGCGCCAAGCGCTGGACCGAAGATGGCCAGGTCGCGGACGTCACGGTGTGGTGCTCGAACGACTATCTCGGCATGGGCCAGCATCCCAAGGTGCTGGATGCGATGCACGAAACGCTCGACCGCTGCGGTGCGGGCGCCGGCGGCACGCGCAACATTTCGGGGACGAACCACCAGCATGTCCTGCTCGAAGCCGAACTCGCCGATCTCCACGGCAAGGAAGCCGCGCTGATCTTCACATCGGGCTATGTCTCGAACTGGGCGGCGCTCTCCACCCTCGCGTCGCGCCTGCCCGACTGCGTCGTGCTGTCCGACGCGCTCAACCACGCTTCGATGATCGAAGGCATCCGCCACAGCCGCGCCGAGTGTCAACGCTGGCGGCACAATGATGTCGCGCATCTCGACGAACTGCTGTCGCAGGTCGCGCCCGGCCGCGCCAAGCTGGTCGCGTTCGAAAGCGTCTATTCGATGGACGGCGATATCGCCCCGATCGCCGAGATCCTCGACGTCTGCGAGAAGCATGGCGCGCTGACCTATATCGACGAGGTCCACGCCGTCGGCCTCTACGGCCCACGCGGCGGCGGCATCGCCGAGCGCGAGGGGCTGATGGACCGGATCGACGTCATCGAGGGGACGCTGGGCAAGGCGTTCGGGGTAATGGGCGGCTATATCACCGCATCCAAGACCCTGTGCGACTTCGTCAGGAGCTTCGCCAGCGGCTTCATCTTCTCCACCGCGCTGCCGCCCGCGATCGCGGCAGGCGCCACCGCATCGATCCGGCATCTGAAGGAAAGCCAGATCGAGCGCGTCCGTCACCAAAACCGTGTCAAAATCGTACGCGAGCGGCTGGATGCGCTCGGTATCCCGCATCTGCCGAATCCCAGTCACATCATCCCGGTGATGGTCGGCAATGCGCACCATGCGAAGATGATCAGTGACTGGCTGATGGACAATCACGGCATCTACGTGCAGCCGATCAACTATCCGACCGTGCCCAAGGGAACCGAGCGGCTGCGGATCACGCCCTCACCGGTCCACACCGATGGCGATATCGATCGGCTGGTCCGGGCGATCAGCGAAATCTGGTCGCAATGCGAATTGGCGCGCAAGGCTTTGGCGGCTTAACCGCTACAATTCCGATCGCACTTGGGCATGGGCGAGCGCGGCGAATAGTCCGCTCCCGCCGATGATGTTGCCGGCCAGCGCCGGCAGGATGAACCCGAAGATCGCGGTCGCGAAGCTGGTCTGGCCGGTTGTTGCCAACACCCACGCCTCGGCCGATCCGGCGACGACATGGCTGAAGCCCGCGATCGCGATGACGTAGGTCAGCAGGGTCACCACCCAGATCTGCTGCCCGCCCGCATTGGGCAGCAGCCAGGCGATTGTCGCGAGCACGAAACCCGCGGGAATGCCGCGAAGGAATATCTCTTTTGCAGGGCCCTCGGTGGCATGACGCGCGACCTCGATTACCGCGGTCAGCATCTGCGGGCTGATCAGCCCGCCGCGCGGGACCAGCAGCGCCACCGCCAGCGTCCCCGCGGCATTGGCGGCGAACACCAGCGCCCATAATCGGAGCGTCCGCCCGAGGCTGGACCAGCTCGGCTCGGTCGCCAGGGGCAGCACCGCTACGATCGTGCTCTCGGTGAACAGCTGCAACCGGCCGAGAATCACGACGACGAAGCCGACGCTATAGCCAAGCGAGACGATCGCGGGCGACCAGGGCGACGCGGGCAGTTTCAGCATCAAGGCGGCCTGCGCTATGACCGACAGCCACATGCAGACGCCCGCCGCCGCTCCGGACCACAGCAGCGATGACGTCGGGCGTTCGAGCTCGTCGATCCCCTCCTGGCGGATGATCTCGTGGACGACGCGCGCGCTCGGCGATTTGCGCTTTTCCACCGTCTCGCGTTCGCCCGGTTCAAGGTCAGCGGGCTGGTCTTTTCCGGTGTCGCCCGCTTCCGCCATCGCTATCGCTTCGGCTCGACCGCGGCGAAGCTCTGCACTTTGGCGGGTGGCTGCGCGGCATAATAGCCCGCAACCGCCTCAATCTGGCGATCGTCGAGCTTTCTGGCGATCGCGACCATCGGGTCCTCGATCTTGTCACCGACGATCGATCCTCGGCCGCCACTGCGGAAAACCCGCATCTGGTTTGCCAGATACCAGTGCGCCTCTCCTTCCAGCAGCGGATAGGCCTTGGATGCGGCCAGCGTGACCCCGTGGCAGGAAGCACAGGGTGCCAGCCCGGCGGAGGGCACGCCCTGCAGCGCGATCTGCTGCCCCAGCGCCGGTGCGGTTGCGCCCGCCTCGCTCGATCGGCGCGGCAGTGCGGCGTAGTGGTGCGCCAGCGCGTCGATCTGTGCAGGCGACAATTCGGTCGCAACCATCTGCATGAAACCGCTGCGCCGCCGGCCCGCGGCATAAGCGGTGAGCGTCCGCGCGAGATAGTCGGGGCTTTGGAGCGTCAAATTGGGAAAGGCGCCCCCGCCCGCGCCATCGGCGCCGTGGCAGCGCGCGCAGGTAGCGGCCGGGTTGGCGCTGAGCGCATACCCCGAGAAGCCGAAGACCGGCGTCCGATAATTATAGCTCACCCGCGGCGGTTCGTCGTCGTTGCGCAGCGCATAAGCACGTTGCGCGGGTTTTTGACCGAAGGGCACGGGTGACACGGCCTGGTCTTGCGAAACCACGGCCAGCTGCCGGAACGTCTCCGGCGACATCTTCGGCAGAGCGCGCAGAAATGCGACGAGCTGCCAGATCTCGTCATCGCGGCGATCGGCAGGCCAGGACGGCATCGCGCTATACTTCACCCCTGCCTTGACGATGCGGAACAGCTCGGGCGACGAGAAATTCGCGATCGGCAGATCAGTGGCGAGATATTGCGGGCGCGGATGCATCGACAGCACGACCGGGTTTTGGCCGAAGCCCGGCCCGCCATGGCAGCGCGCGCAAACCTGACCATAATAAGCAGCGCCCGCGGCGATCCGGATAGGGGAATCGAGGTCGGCGGGGGGCTTCGGCCCGGCGTGAAAGGCGGTCGATCGATCGAACGTGTAATGCAGGAAGCGCGCCCAGCCTTCCGGATGCGGCTTGGCGGCGGACAGATCGACGATCCCGGTCACGACCACGATCACTGCGATCAGCAGCGCGCCGATCGCCGCGGCGATCAAAGGGCCCAGCCATTGCGAGAAGCGCGACGGAAACAAATAGGGGAGCATGGAGGCTAAAACGCGCGGACGCCGTGCGGTTCCATGGCTGCGAAATTAGCCGCCTCGGCCCACGCCTAATCGTGCAATCGCCGTCTTAACCGAACCAGCGCCAGCGTCACGCCGGCCAACACGATCGGCACCGCCGCTGCCATCGCCCAATCGTGCCGCAATCCCGGCACCGCGCCGAGCGGATAGCCGATCAGCGCGACCAGATAATAGCTGATCGCGGCGACCGATAGACCTTCGACCGTCTGTTGCAGGCGCAGCTGCAGATCCGTGCGCCGGTCCATGGAGGTCAGCAGATCGCGATTCTGCTTGGCGAGCGCGATGTCGATCCGGGTGCGCAGCAATTCGCTGGTCCAGGCGGCGCGCTGTGACAAATCCTCAAGCCGCGCCGAAAAGGAATCGCAGGTCCGGACCGCTGGCGTCAGCCGGCGCTCGGTGAAATCGGCGAGCGTCTGGTGGCCGCGCACCAAGCCGATCCGCAAACTCGCGAGGCGATCGCTGCTGAGTTGGGCATAAGCCCGCGTCGCGCTCATCCGGTAGCGCGTCTCCGCGACCAGCCGGGCGAGTTCGGCCGAAAGATACGTGAGTTCGTCGAGTAACTGATCGTCTTCGGACGTCCGTTCCGCAACCGCGCGTGTCAGCTCGGCGAGCCGGGTCTCCAGGTTGCTGACCGTCGGCGTCAACCGCTGCGCAATCGGCAGACCGAGCAGCGCCATGTTGCGATAGTTGCCGAGTTCTTGAAGCCGCAGCACCAGCTGCGCCGGTTCGTCCCCGGCGAGGTCGCGATCGAGCACGATCAGCCGCCCATACCCATCCGGATGGAGGCGGAAATCGGACAGGATCCGCGCCGCGCCATCGGCGACATCGCAGATCACTGTCGCCTCGGCCGCGAACCAGCCTTCACGGTCTTCCGGGGTCGGATCGGGCGTACCCGCGGCGACAAGCGCAATCTGGGTAGCCCTGAGAATCTCGCCAGGCATATCCGCCAAAACCGCTGCCAACTGCGGTTCGAAAAGGGCAGGGTCGAACAGCGCGTCGAAGTCGCCGCGGCGCAGCAGCGTGTAGGTCGCGAATTCGGTATGCCGCTCCCACACCAGCGTCACCGCGCCGATTGCGATCACCGCATATTTTTCCGCGACCGGTACGATAACTTCAGCCGAGCCCGCCAGCGCGTCGATATGGTCGCGCGCCGCAGCGCCGGCGCCTTCGCCGAGCAGGGTTACGATCTGCATCAGCCGGCACGGCGCGGCGAAACGCGGCAGCCGCCGGACGTGCATCTCCTCGGAGATGGCGGCGCGTAGGGCGTGGCTACGGATCACGACCAGGTCCGCAGCGCGGTGACAGAATATCGCGCGCCGCCGCCTTCCCCGGCGGCGCCGCGCCAGTTCATTTCTTCGCCGTCATCTCAGCCGGCTTGTTGAACGCCGCTGGCACTGCGGTCGCTGCCGCCGGACCGCCTTCGGGCGCCGCTGTCGCAAGCGGCGGCCCCTTCAGCGCCGGTGCTTGGGCGATCATGCTGACCCCGCCAAGCGGCTTGGACTGGCCCTGGTGACAGGTCGTGCAATTGACCTTGTACGGATCGCCGTGCGGGCCTTTGCGATAGGCGGGGAATACCGGCTGCAGCGAGCTGATATAATCCTCGTTGATATCTCGGACCATGCGGATGCCGTAGTAAGCGGTCGCCCGCTGCGCACGGCTGAGGTTCCAGGCACGGAACGACTGGGTGTTGTGGCAATAGGTACAATTGACCCCCAGCGCCGAGCTGATGTGCATCATCAGGCCGTAGGTCTTTTCCGCATCCTTGACCGAAACCACATGGTCTTTTGACGGGAAAGGCGAATTGCCTGCGACGCGAATCTGCTGCTGGCCATTCAGGTAATCCGCGAACGGATCGGACGGCAGAGACGCATAACCCACGTTGGCCTCAGGCGTGTTCTGGCCGTGCTTGTTGCCAAGGATCGAACCCGGATGCGGCGTCCCCTGCGCGAAGGCCCATTTGTTGACGGGCACGGCATTGCCGCGATGGCAGGTGTAGCAGGTGACGCCGGTTTCCTTGACGTGGCTGGACCAGCGCGAATTGATGTTCCGCGTCATCTGCAGCATGCGCCGCGCGACGACCTTGGTATATTTCTCGTCGGACGCCATGTTCTCGGGATTGTGGCAATAATTGCAGCCCTGCTCGGGCGGCGCCACCCACTGGCTCATTTCGGCCATCAGATGATCGAACCGCTCCTTGCTGACCCCGCCGAGCACCTTGAGGTTCTGATAGCTCTCGCCCGCGGTCGGCCCGCCATCGGGCGGCAGGGGATAGGGCGGCGCGGGGATTGCGCTTGCCTTTACGACGTGGCGAACGTCGACGATCTGCTCGAGCCCCGTCCCGCGATAGCCGGTCTGGGTCTTCTGCTTCGCCCCGAACTCGCAACCGCCGAGCAGGAGGAGGCTCAGGCCGCCGATCGAGGCGATCGCGGCTTTGGTGAGGGCCCGGCTCACTTCGGCGCTCCCGGCAGGGTGGCGGGATCGATGACGCCGGTCCCCGGATAGCTGGGTGCATAGTGATGAAGCACTGCCCAAAGATACCAATTATCGACGACGGTGCCGGTCAGCAGGATGCCGATCGCGCCGCTCAGGGGGCACAGCACGGCGAACCACCACGCCCAGCGGTGGATCGATTCCGCTGTCGCGTTGAAGCCCATCGTCCAGCGCCAGAACAAGGCACCGCGCTCGAATGCCGTGCCGCGATCGGTGATCTGCTCGATCTCGCGCTCGCTGCCGTAGCGTCCGGTCGCCAGGACCGTCGCGCCATGCATCGCGAACAGCATCGTCGATCCGTACAGGAACACGATCGAGAGGCAGTGGAACGGGTTGTAGAACAGGTTGCCGTAGCGGATCGAAAAAGCCGCGGTCCAATCGAGGTGCGGGAAGATGCCGAACGGCACCGCTTCGGCCCAGCTGCCCATCAGCATCGGGCGGATGAAGCCGAGGGTGATGATCAGGAAGATACCCGCGCCGAACGCCCAGGCGACATGCGTTCCCATGCCGAGCGCACGCGCGCGGCGGAAGGTCCGCAGCCACCACAGCAGCAGCGAGGTCGTCATGCAGAAGCCCGCCATCTGCCACCAGCCGCCCTCCGCGAGCGGGACGAGCAGCTTGAAGCCCCATTGCGGCCCGGGCGGTTCGAGCGCGAGCCAGGGCAGTTGGCGGACAAACTGGATCGGGTTCCAGTTGACGCTCGCGAACATGTTGAGCCCGATGATCTCGAACGCCAGGAAGGCGAAGGTCAGCGAGGCCATGCCGATTGGGCCGAGGTAAACCGGGCCGATCTGCGCGGCCCCCAGCTTGCCGAGCCAGTAATTGTACCCCCCCTCGCCGCTGCGCTGGAAGGTGCTGTCGCGCAGGCGGGGCCCCGCTTCGTGCGGCCCCCGCAGCTGCACTTGGGTGAACATGTTCTGATAGCGTGCCATCGCGCACCTTCCCCCTTATCTTATTTGGACCAGATCGGCAGATTGAGCCACCACGTCCACCATTCGGGCCAGCCGCGCGTCCAGAGCGGCCCCGAGATGATGATGCAGATCGCGCTCCAGAACCCTGCCGACAATGCCAGGAACAGGCCGAGACGGTGGATGCCCAGCGTGCCGACCGAATAGCCGATCGTATCGCGGAAGAAGGCGTCCTCATATTCGGGCGACTTCACCGCTTCGCCGGGTGCCGGATTGACCGACGAGAGCACCAGCGCACCGTGAAAGGCGAGCGCTCCGCCGGTGACGAAGAAGAAGCTAACCGCGATCATATGCGCGGGGTTGTAGTGGAAGTGGAGATATTGGTAGCCGGTGTTCGACACCCAATCGAGATGGCTGAAGATGCCGTAGGGGAAACCGAACCCCCAGGCGCCGAGCAGCCAGGGGCGGATCACCACCAACGATACATAAGCGAAAATCGCGAAGCCGTAGGCAAAGGGGACATGATATCCCATGCCCAGCTTTCGGCAGATCTCGACCTGGCGGAGCGCCCAGGATGTGAAGGCGCCGATCGCGCAGATCGTGATGATCTGCCACAGCCCTCCTTCGCGCAGAGGCGCCAAGCCCAGGCCATATTTCAAATCAGGCGGCGCGATGCTGATGAGCCACGGATTCCACGTGTGCCCCAGTGAGGCGGCGTAGAAGATCAGCGCCGTGCCCAGCGATGCCGTGATCGCGGTAATGACGCCGAAGAATCCGACGTAGAAGGGGCCGACCCAGAAATCGAACAGGTCGCCGCCAATCAGCGTCCCTCCCCGCACCCGGTATTTTCGCTCGAAGCTCAGCAGCGCCATGGCATCTCTCCGTTCCCCGACAGGCGCCGGAGATCGTTGCTTTCAGGGTATCGGGTGGACGGCGCCGGCCTTTCCGGCCCCGTCCACCCGCAATCGCGAGTCCTTGCGATCAGGTTCCCGCGGGAGCGGCGGGCGCGGTAGCCGCAGCGGCGACAGGCGCCTTGTGCGGGCCATCGAGCCAGTTGAACCGATCGGTGCTGAGCAAGATGAAGTGAATCAGCAGTGCAAGCACGAACAGGAAGATAAACAAGGCGACCAGCGCGCGGCGCGGATCGAAGATCAGCCAAATTCTCCACATAACGTGGGTCCTTCTCTTTATTGTCGAAGTGTCAGAGGGCTCGGATCAGAGCCAAGGCCGCCAGTTCCACACCAGCACATGGGCGACGATCGCCACGGCCGTGAAGATCAGGAAGCTGGTGATGAACAGCTTGTGGAACTCTTTCGCTTCTTCTGGGGTGAGGTACGTTCCCGGCCCCATCCTTTCGTTTGGATCGTTCATTCTACGTCTCCATGGTTCCCGACGAGGGTAGGAGCGTGAAAATAACGCGCTCCCCGGCGGCATCCACGCGGGCGGTGTACCCACGGGGATCTGTTGGCCCGTGCACATGCACGGGAAAGGCGGGCCGCGCTCATGACGCGCGGCTTTCAGTGATCGCGAGCGCCAGGCGCTCGCTGGTGACAGAGGGTTCGCCCGCGCGGCGCGCGGCGCGCTCCGCGGCGTCACGGATGCGCTTGGCCATCGAGATGCGCACGAGCACCGGCTCGCGCTCGACGATCGCGTCGAACTCGGTCTTGGCCGCATCGTCCCACATCACTTCGCGCTCGATCCGCGCCGGTGTCGGCTCGGCCTTGTCGAGCTGGCCGGCGAGGGGGAGGATGTGGAAAAGCGCATCGAACAGCGCGTTGCACACTTCCTGGATGAGATAGGTGGCGCCGGAATAACCCATGAACGGCGTTCCGGTATGGCGGCGGATCACCGCGCCGGGAAAACTCGCCGGGATATAGACACCGCGCCCGCCGGCTTCCGCCATGTACATGCGTTCGTTGAAACTGCCGAACAGGACCAGCGGCGGAGTGTCGCGGATCATGTCCTTGACGGCCTGATTGTCGGACTTCGCCCCTGCGCAGCGCGACACCGCGAAGGTGCACGGCAGGCCCATATCGTCCTCGAGGAACTTGCGGATGCCGCGCGCATAAGTGTCGGTGGCGACGATGCCGAAGCTCGCCGTGCCGAAGAAATCCTGCGTCACCGACCGCCACAGGTCCCACAGCGGCTTGATCGTGGTGTGCTTCTCGCGCGCGATGAACGGCTCGGGGTCGAGGCCCGTCAGTTCCCCGAGCTTGCGCAGAAACAGTGTCGTGCTCTCCAGCCCGATCGGTGCCTGCAGGTAAGGCCGCTCCAGTGTCTCGCAAAGACCGCGACCGAATTCGCGGTACATGCACACATTGACCTCGGCGTCCGCCAGCTTCTTGACGTCGGCGAGGTGGCTGCCGAGCGGGAACACCATGCCGACCTCGGCGCCGATGCCCTCGATCAGCCGCCGGATCTCGGCGAGATCGGACGGCATGTTGAAGGTGCCGTACATCGGCCCGATGATGTTGATCTTGGGCTTCTGGCCCTCCTTGCGCGGGCGCAGCGCGGGAACCTTCTTCGGCCCGAACTGCGTCCACAGCCAGGTCAGCGCGCGGTCACCGGACTGCCACTGATCCTCGTCGATCGTGCGCGGCAGGAAGCGCTGGATGTTGGTGCCCTCGGGCGTCACGCCACCGCCGATCATCTCGGCGATCGAACCCGTTACGACAACCGCGGGCAGATCGGGATCGAGGGTCTTCCACGCGCGCTTCATTGCGCCCTCGGTGCCGTCGCGGCCCAGCTCCTGTTCGCCCAGCCCGGTGACGACGATCGGCAGCTCATGCGGCGGCAGGCCGTCCGTATAATGGAGCACCGACGTGACCGGCAGATTCTCGCAGCCGACCGGGCCATCGATGATGACCTGCAGGCCCTTGATCGCGGTGAAGGCGTAAACCGCGCCCCAATAGCCGCCGGCGCGATCATGATCGATGATCAGGGTCATGTGCCGATATGCTCCTCGGCTTTCGCGGCAGCGATGCGCTTGGCCGCGAACTTGGCCTTGAACTCGGGACGATCGACCGGGGTATTCTCCCAGACGCCCGCCGTCGGACCGGCACCCACGCCCTCGAAAAAGGCGGTCATCTTGTCGAAACGATGCTGGTTGGCGAGCGCGGCATTGACGACCATCGCCAGACTGCCCGCACCCGCCGGCCCCATCAGCGGCCGCGCCGAAATGAGGTTGGTGAAGTAGAGCGCCGGGATCGCTTTCTGCTTGGCGTGCTGCACCACCGGCGTGGTGCCGATCGCGAGATCGGGGCCATATTCCTCGACCGCGGCGATATCCTGTTCGAGACTCGCGCGATACTGAACCCGGGCGCCGTGCGCTTCGAGCCATTCACGATCGGGATCGGACCAGACGGTACGCGGGCAGGCGGTGCCCACGTAGGGAACGTCAGCGCCGCTTTCGATCAGCAGCCGCGCGACGAGCAGTTCGGAGCCCTCATAACCCGAGACGGTGATCCGCCCTTTGATCGGCTTGGCCGCGAGCGCGCCGCGGATCGCGGGAATGAAGCGGTTCTTCGAAGCGTCAATCTTGTCCTGGGCGACGCCGCAGGCCTGGCCGATCGCGTCGAGCCACGCCGCCGTGCCGTCCGCACCCACAGGGGCCGAACCGACCACCGTCCGCCCCGCCGCTTCGAATTCGCGGATGCTGGCGGTGTAGAAGGGATGGATCGCACCGACGACCGCGCAATCCAGCGCCGAATAGAGTTCGCGCCACTCGCGGGTCGGGACGACCGGGCCGGCGGCCAACCCCAGCGGCTCGAGCATCAGCCCGATGCCCGGCGGGTCGGCCGGGAACATCTCCCCGAGGAGAGTCACGGTAGGCCGGTCGGGCCGTTCTTTGGGCGCGGCGACGGGGCCGACTTCGGCCTCCTTGCGCGCGTAATTGAGCATCGCGCCGGCGAGCACGTCCTTCGCCTCGGCATGGGTCGGCACGCCGAAGCCGGGCACATCGATGCCGATCACGCGGACACCGTTGATGTGGTCGGGCAGCAGTTGCAGCGGCACGCCCGATGCGGTCGGCACGCACAGATTGGTGACGATGATCGTGTCGTACAGCGCCGGATCGGCAAGATCGTGGACCGCGTCGCGGATATCCTCGAACAGCTTGCCGGTGACGAGCGTCTCCGAAGAGAAGGGCACGTAGCCGACGCTGCGTTTCGCCCCGTAGAAATGGGACGTGAAGGTAAGACCATAGACGCAGCAGGCGGAGCCCGACAGCACGCTGGCGGTGCGCCGCATGCGCAGGCCGACACGCAGCGATCCGAACGCGGGGCACATCGATTGCGGCTGATCGTGCGGGCCTTGCGGATAATCGGCGGCGTAGCGATCGAGGATATCGGACTTGCCCGCCTTCGCGGCAGCCTCCCGCATCACGTCCTTCGACCCGCATCCGCCTTCAACCGGCACCGCCAGGTCCATCCGGTCGCGATCGCGCGGGAGGGTTTCCACGTCCACCGATCAGACCGCGTCGTACACGACTTCGAGGCTCGGCTTGGTGACATATTCCGCGCCGCGCATGTCGGCCTGCGTCGCGGGCCTGAGCGAATAGTCCGCCCCCGTGACGTCAGCACTGAACAGGTTGAGCAGCCCATCCTGATCGAGCGGAGCCGGGCGCAGCGGTGGCGCTTCGGCGACGTTGACCGCGAGCTCCTCGAACAACGAAGCCCATTCGCCGCCGGGCTTGCCGATGATCTGGTAGTTGGCGCTCTTCTTGCGGATATCCTCGTTAGCCGGGATCGCGCACAGCACCGGGATGCCCACCGCCTCGGCAAAGGCATTGGCCTCGCCGGTGCCGTCATCCTTGTTGAGGATCATGCCGGCCACGCCGACATTGCCGCCCATCTTGCGGAAATATTCGACCGCCTTGCAGACGTTGTTCGCCACATAGAGCGATTGCAGATCGTTGGAGGCGACGACGATCACCTTCTGACACATGTCGCGCGCGATCGGCAGGCCGAAGCCGCCGCACACCACATCGCCCAGAAAATCGAGCAGGACGTAATCGAAGCCCCATTCGTGGAAGCCCAGTTTCTCGAGCGTCTCGAACCCATGGATGATCCCGCGCCCGCCGCAGCCGCGGCCGACTTCCGGCCCGCCCAGCTCCATCGCGAACACGCCGTCGCGCTGGAAGCAGACGTCCTCGATGCCGATTTCCTCGCCCGCCAGCTTCTTCTTCGAGCTGGTCTCGATAATCGTCGGGGTCGATTTGCCGCCGAACAGCAGGCTGGTCGTGTCGCTCTTGGGATCGCAACCGATCAGCAGCACGCGCTTGCCCTGCTGCGCCATCATGTAACTGAGGTTCGCCAGCGCGAAGGATTTGCCGCTGCCGCCCTTACCATAGATCGCAATGATCTGGGTCTGTTTGGTCACCGGGCCGGTGGGTACAGGATCGGGCTCGAACGAGGCTTCCTCGCGCAGCACGCCGGGATCGAACATGCTCATATCTGTCTCCAGTCGAGGACCATCTTCAGGCAATCAGGATCGTCGAACGCCTGCGGATAGGCTTGCAGTGCCTCGGCGGCGGGGCGCGCGTGGCTGATCAGACCGCCAAGATCGAGGTGTCCCGCATCGACAAGCGCGAGCGTCGCGGCGATGTCTGCGGGGGTGAATTCGGCAGCGATCCGCACGGAGGCCTCACGCATGAACGCGGGCGGGAAGGCGAACGACAGTCGATCGTAAAAGCCCGCGAGCACGACACCGCCACCCTTGGCGATCCGGGCGAAGGCGATATCGAGGATATCGGCGGCGCCGCTTGCGTCACATATCGTACGATAGTCGCGGCGGTCGTCGCTGGCGGGATCGATCACGGCATAAGCAGCATCGCCGCGGCGCGCGGGATTGTTCTCCCAGACGGTCGGCGTGACGCCGCCCTTCGCAGCCGAAATCCGTGCGATCAGCCGGCCGAGGATGCCATGGCCGATGATCAGATCCGGCATGCCCCCGATCGCAATCGCATGATGCGCGGTTGCGGCCAGTGCTAGGAGGATGCCGTCGCGGCCGAGCGACTCGGCAATGGGGATGGCCCGGGCCGAGGGTAGGATGACCGTGCGGGCGGTGCCGCCGAACAGGCCGCGGGCATCGGCGAAGCAGTTGGCGCCGGGCACGAACACCCACTCGCCGATCCGCCCGCGGGCATCAGCGCCCGCATCGACGACCCGGCCGACCGACTCATATCCCGGGACCAACGGATATCCCATGCCGGGAAAGTTCGGCATGCGGCCGGTCCACAGCAATTTCTCGGTGCCGGAGGAAATGCCGCTCCAGTCGATCTCGACCTGGATGTCGCCGGCGCCCATCGGGGACAGGGTCAGCGATCGAAGATCGAGCCTTTCCGGTCCTTCCAAGATCACCGCCAGCGCGCGCATTCCGCTCGTCCCCGTTCGCGTGCTGGTCTGGATAGCCAACCTCGCAACCGTAACTTTACCCTGACACTTGTTGTTGTCAACTAATTTGGACAGTTACCGAACGGCGGCCATGGCGCTCGTCGTCAGAGGCATCGCGGTGGCAATTTGGCGGGTCTGCGAAAAACGCGCGCTGCGCAGCATCGCCGCGATCTCTGAAGCGCTACGCGGCCGTCCGGATCCCATCGCCAGCAGGTAGAAACCGAAATAGGCGTCGCCGGCGGCGGCAGCGCCCGGGGTCCGCGCCATCGGTTCGACGATCAACAGCGTGCCGCCGGATGGCAATGCATTGTAAATGTTACGCAAAAGTTCGAGCGCGGGTCCGTCGTCATGGTCGTGCAGGACGCGGACGAGCGAGATGATGTCATAGCCCTGCGGCAGGGGATCGCGGAGAAAGTCGCCACCGAATATCGCCGGCTGCTTCGTCAGCCCGGCCGAGTCGAACCGGACCCGGGCGCGGTCGCCGACCGCAGGGAGATCGAACAGTCCTAGCTCCAATGCGGGAGCACGGGCGCCTACCTCCGCAAGGAACGCCCCCTCGCCGCCTCCGACATCGAGCAGGCGGCGATGCCGATGGAACGGATAAGCGTCGATCGCCTGTGCGGCGATCAGGGGCTGCGACGCCGCCATCAGGGCGGAATAGGCCGCGACTGCTCGGGCATCGCCGGGGTGCGGCGACTCGGCGTAGTGCCACAGACCCGACAAGGCCCCGCCCCCGCCGCCACGCCGCAGCAGCCCGACGGGATCGGCAAGGTCGGCGTAGAGTAGGTGATGGTGCGCCACCATTTCGGCGATGCCGCGATTGCCGCGCAGCGCCGCACCGTCGCTGCCGAGCGCCCAGCCCTTCTCGATCGGCTCAACGAGCCCCAGCGCCGCAGCGCCACGGAGGAGCCGCTCGGCGCCCGCAAGCGGCAGGTCGATCCGGCTGGCGATCACCTCACTGGTCTGCGGCCCCTCGGCCAGCACCTCGAACAGATCGGTTTCGATACACGCCGCGAGGATCTGCGAATAAGTGAAACCTGCCACCAGATCGAACAAGGCGCGGGCGCGCCGTCGCGCGATCGGGCGGGTCAGCGGGAAGCGGCTGGCAAAGCGTTGGAAGCGCGGCGATGCCAGCAGCCGGTTCCGCCAGCCGATCCATTGACCCCGCCAACCATATTTCTGAGGAGTGGACGAAATCATATGTCCAGTTTTGTGGACACATGATAGTCTGGCGTCAATCGCGAGGGTGCGGGCGAATGCCGAACGAAAGCGTGGTCGTCATCGGAGGCGGAATCGGCGGGCTGGTCAGCGCCGCCCTCCTGGCCGCGCGCGGGTGCGACGTGACGCTGATCGAGGCGGCAGCGGGCCCGGGTGGCAAGCTGCGCGCGGTGATGGTCGGCGGCGAGGCGATCGATGGCGGCCCGACCGTTTTCACGATGCGCGGCATCTTCGAGGAGATCTTCGCCGCGTGCGGCAGCACGCTGGACGATCACCTGACAATGCGTCCCGCGACGACGCTCGCCCGCCATGCTTGGGGCGACGCGCGACTCGATCTCTTTGCGGACCCCGCCGCCAGCGAGGCCGCGATCGGCGAATTCGCCGGCGCGAGCGAGGCGCGCGGCTACCGCGCGTTCCGGGCGGAAGCGAAGCGGTTGTTCGATGCGCTCGACCGGCCCTTCCTGCGCGCAACCAAGACCGATCCGATCACCCTCGGCTGGCGGATGGGTGCGCGCGGGCTACCCGATTACCTTAATCTGCGCGCTTACACTTCGATGTGGCGCGCGCTGAGCGGCTATTTCGCCGATCCGCGGCTGCGGCAATTGTTCGGGCGCTACGCCACCTATTGCGGCTCCTCACCCTTCCGGTGCCCGGCGACGCTGATGCTGATCGCGCATGTCGAGGCGAGCGGCGTGTGGCTTGTCGATGGCGGGATGCACCGGCTCGCGCACGCTCTCGAAACCCTCGGGCACCGCAACGGCGCCCGCTTTCGCTATGGAACACCGGTCCGCGAGATCATCGTCGAACGCGGCCGTGCTACAGGCGTCGTGCTGGCGGACGGCGAGCGGATCAGCGCTAGGTCGGTGGTGTGCAACGCCGATCCCGCCGCGATCGGCGCGGGCGGTTTCGGTGCGGCGGCCCGGCGGGCGGCTCCGCCGGTTGCGCCCCGCCGCCGGTCGCTAAGCGCGATGGTATGGACCGCGCAGGCCAAGACCGCCGGCTTCCCGCTCGTGCGCCACAACGTCTTCTTCTCGGACGATTATCGCGCCGAATTCATGTCGCTCTCTGCCGGACGGCTGGCCGCTGCGCCGAGCGTCTACGTGTGCGCGCAGGATCGCGACGCCAGCGGCGCGACGCAAGGCGACATCGAGCGCCTGCAAATCATCGTAAATGCTCCGGCCACAGGCGACGGACCGGGCTTCACCTCAGCGGAGATCGAAACATGCAGACGGCATATGCTGGAGAGGGTTTCGCGGGCGGGACTTTCGCTCGATCTGACGCCGGGCGAAGTGTTGACGACCCCGAGGGACTTCGAGGGTCTGTTTCCGTCGACGGGTGGAGCCCTTTATGGACCGGCCTCGCACGGGTGGGCGGCCTCCTTCCGCCGGCAGGGCAGCCGGACGCGGATCCCTGGGCTCTATTGCGCGGGCGGGAGCACCCATCCCGGCGCGGGCGTCCCGATGGCGGCGCTTTCCGGCCGCTTAGCCGCCGACTGCCTGCTCAAGGACCGCGCTTCGACGTGGCGGTCGGTCCCGGGGGCTATGCCTGGTGGTATATCGACGCGACCAGCGCGGACGGTGCCCACGGGCTGACGATCATTGCCTTCATCGGCAGCGTCTTCTCGCCCTACTACAAGCTCAGCGGGCGCGGCGATCCGGAAAATCATTGCGCTATCAACGTATCGCTGACCGGCCCGCGCGGATCCGCCTGGGCAATGACCGAGCGCCCGCGGCGGCGGATGGCGCGCGATGCCGACAGTTTCTCGGTCGGGCCGAGCGCGCTCCATTGGGACGGGGACACGCTGGTGATCGACATCGCCGAGATTTCCGCGCCCTTGCCCTACAAGGTGCGCGGGACGGTGCGGGTCACGCCCGAGATGATCGGCACGACCGCCTTCCAGCTCGATCCGGCGGGGCGGCACCGTTGGCATCCGGTGGCACCGCGAGCGCGGGTTGAGGTGGCGATGACGCACCCCGGCGTCAGCTGGAGCGGCGACGGCTATTTCGACTCCAACTTCGGGGACGAAGCGCTGGAAGCGGGGTTCGACGATTGGCACTGGAGCCGCGCGCATCTGAAGAACGATGTCGCCGTACTCTACGAGGGCCGGCGGCACGACGGCGCGCCGTTCGATCTCGCGCTGAAGTTCGATCGCCAGGGCCGCTGGCACGATGTCGTCCAGCCACCGGCCGCCGCGCTGCCCCGCACCGGCTGGCTGGTAAAGCGGGCGACCCGCACCGATTCCGGCACGACGCCCCGCGTGATCAAGACGTGGATCGACGCGCCCTTCTATGCGCGCACGGCGCTGGCGACACGCTTGTTCGGCGAAGATGTGCAGGCGGTCCACGAGAGTCTGTCGCTCGGACGATTTCGGTCACCGATCATCCAGTCGATGCTGCCCTACCGGATGCCCAGGGCAATCTGGTAGCAGCTCACCCTGCGGCGTCGTCTTCGGGAGGCTTACGCGCCTTGTCCTTGGCGATCTCGCGGTTGATCGAGATGAGCTGCCAGATGCAGAACAGGACGACAGGGATGCCCGCGATCGCCATGTCGAACAGGCTGAAATAGCTCGCGTGCATCATCCTTCTCCCGCGAAATCGCGGATGACAGCCGCGATATCCTCCGGCTTTTCCTCGTGCGCCAGATGGCCCAACCCCGCCAGCGAGATCAATCGCGCACCACTTACCATCGCCGCCGCCTCACGCGCGTTCGCCAGCGGTATCGCCGCATCGGCTTCGCCGTGAACGAGCAGCAGCCGCGCCTTTAGCCGGGGCAGGTCGCGCTTCAGCGACTCGAGATCCCAATCCGCCATCATCGTGATCGCACCGGCGCAATGGCCGGGCATCGAGAAGAGCCGCTCGTAACAGCGGCTCCCCGCCGCCTCGATCCGTGACCCCGTGCTGCGGGCCAGGAACCGCACGGTTTCACCTGGCACGCGCGCAAGCCGGGCGAAGAAATGCGGGGCGAAGGGATTGACGAACAGCAAGCGCGCCAGCGTCGGGAACAGCTTCGCGCCCAGGCCGGGAAAAGGCAGCAGCGCGGCATTGAGGCCGACGATCGCTTGCGGATCGGCAATGCCGTCAAGCGCCATGCGGATGGCGATGGCCGCCCCGGCCGAATGTCCGACGATGATGTCAGGCTTCATCTCCAGCGCGCGCAGCAGATCGCCCACCGCCCGCGCCATCGCCGACATGGAAAGGCCACCGGCGGGCCGACCGGCGGTAAAGGCATGTCCCGGAAGATCCGGCGCGACGACGGTGAAATGTTCGGCGAGCAGCGGCGCCAGCGCGCGCCAGCTATGCGTCGCCGCGCCGGTGCCATGGAGCAGAAGCATCACTGGACCCTGGCCCATGATTTGGACATGCCAGCGCAGCCGCCCGGCCTCAACGAAACGGCTCTGCGCACGATTGGGCCAGTCGCGGCCTTCGCCATCCCAGCGCGGCATCCAGCTCATGCCTGCTGGGCCTGGCGCACCGCGGCGTGCATCGCTGCGGCGTCGGCGCGCGGCAGCGGCAGATAGCGCGCGGCCATCGCGGCAGCGAGAGCGGCGGCTTCGGGCCGCGCGCGCGGGGAAATATCGACAAAGGCGGCGGCGATTCCCGCGGCGCGCATCGCCTTCGCCGCGGCGGTGGCATCGGCCTCGGCTACCTTCCGCACTGCGCTGCCGTCGGCGGCGATGTTGGCGCGCCCATCGGTGAGGATGACGACGAACGGCGTTCGCCCGCGCGCTTTCGCCAGCTCGGCCAGTTCGCGGGCTGCGGTGAGCCCGGACGCCAGCGGCGTGCCGCCCCCGCCGGGCAGCTCCGCGAGCGAACGCCGGGCGCGCGCGAGCGAGCGCGTCGGCGGCAGGAGCAGTTCGGCGCCTGTCCCGCGAAACGCGATCAGCGCCACCTGCGCGCGCTTCACATAGGCTTCGGCGAGCAGCAGCTCCACCGCTCCCTTGGCCTCGGCAAGACGCGCCAGCGCCGACGATCCCGACGCATCGACCGCGAAGATCGTCACCGCCTCCGCGCGCGTCTCGAAGCGCCGGATGCGCAGATCATCGCGGCGGACCTTCACGCGCGCGGTCCCGCTGCGCAGCTTCTGCCACGGTGCCGCGGCGCGCAGCGTATCGATCAGCGACAGCCGCACGCCACCGCCGGGGATTCCGGCGCGCGTTCCCATCGGACGCCCACGGGTGGGCGATTTGCGCCGTTCGCCGGCGCCCTGCGCGCGTGTCGTCTGCCGGCCACGCCCGGCAGCAATCCGGGCAAGGACATCTTTCGGCAATGCGGCCAAGGCAGCAGCGAGGACGATATCTTCGAGCGGGGCGGGTTCGCTGCGCTCGTCTTCGCCGCCATCGGTATCGGGGGGTGGGGGCGGCGGCGCTTCAGGCTGAGCTTCCTGCGGCGGCACCCGCGTGGCGCGGGGCGCCAAGACGAGCCGCGCGGCGAGGGTGATGTCTTCCTCATCGATGACGTCGCGCCCGGCGATCCGTGCCGACGCGCGGGCGGCGCGCAGGGCGAAAACCGGCGCACGCGCCGAGTCTATTCCAAGCGCCAGGGCGGTCGCGGCCAGGGCATTGACCGCTTCCTCGTCACCCCGGACTTGTTCCGGGGTCCACCTCCCCACCTGCGCCGGTTTAGCGAGTTGCTCGGTGGACCCCGGAACAAGTCCGGGGTGACACATTGTCAGGTCGATCCAGAACGCCAGCCGCTCACCCATGGCCACCGGGGGCCGTTCGTCGGGCTCCACGCCGTCATCCAGCGCCACGACCAGAAATCGCGAATCGCCCCCATCGATCGCCGCCGCGATCCGGCCAGCGGTCGCGTCCGACAGCCGCTCGGCCATCGGCACCACGACGGCCCCGCCATCGGCTTCGGCTAGTACGCCCGTACTCGCCACCGGGCGGCCCAGGGCCAGCGTCGCGGTCAGGTCGATTCCGCCGAGCAGGCGCTCGTCATCGATATGCGCGGGGATGCGGCGGATCGGCGCGCCGTCCGGCAAGGAAGCGCGCAGCGCGGCGATGACGGCGTCGCGCATATCGCCGCCGCCGCGCAGGATCAGGCCGCCCAGCCCGGGATCGATCGCGCAGAGCCGCGCGGCAAGGATCGCATCGGCGATAGGGTCGGGCGAGCCATCGCCCGGCTCGGTCACGCCGCCAGGTCTTTCTTGGCCAGGTCCAACAGCGCGCGCTCGATCCGCGCGGTCGAGCCGGTCTCGTCGAGCACGTTGCGGCGCAGCCGGTGGCGCAGCGCGAGCGGGGCGACGCGGGTGATGTGCTGGGCCGCCACCTCCCCCGCCCCATCGAGCGCCGCCAGAGCGCGCGCCGAACGCATCAGCGTCAGCTCACCGCGCAGCCCGTCCGCACCGACCACCATGCACAACCGCGACGCGAGCATCAGGACCGCGTCGGGGACGGTGACGCCCGCGACCGCGGCCCGGGCGGCGGCGATGCGCTTGAGCGTCTTGCGCTCGGCGCGGCGCCACGTCTCGGCGAAAGCCTCGGGTTCGCGCTCGAACCTATCGCAGCGTTTGAGGATTTCGACCCGCTGCGCCAGATCCTGCGGCGTCCGCACCTCGACCGACAGGCCGAAGCGATCGAGCAGCTGCGGCCGCAGTTCCCCTTCCTCCGGGTTGCCGCTGCCGATCAGCACGAAACGCGCGGGGTGGCGGACGCTCAGCCCTTCGCGTTCGACGACATTCTCGCCCGAGGCCGCGACATCGAGCAGCAGATCGACGATATGATCCTCGAGCAGGTTGACCTCATCGATATAGAGGAACCCCCCGTTGGCCCGCGCGAGCAGGCCGGGTTCGAACGCTTTGATCCCCGCGCCCAGCGCCCGTTCGAGATCGAGCGCCCCGACAACCCGATCTTCGGTCGCGCCGAGCGGCAGATCGACGAACGGCACCGGCACCGTCCCCTTGCGGGGGCTGCCGTCCTGATACCCCGCCTGCTCCGCCGGGACCGGCGGCAACAAGGCGGCGAGCGCGCGCACCGCGGTCGACTTGCCGGTGCCGCGATCGCCGAACACCATCACCCCGCCGATGCGGGGATCGACCGCCGCGATCAGCAGCGCCAGTTTCATCTCGTCCTGACCGACGATCGCGGAGAATGGGAAAGACATGCGCATCGCCAACCTGTATCATGCGCTTGACACTCTACAAGTGGACCTGCCCTGACATGATGACCCCGACGATCGTTGCCGCCAGCGTCGCGATCGCGCTTGGGATCGGTGGAGGGCTGATGACACCGATCGGGGATTGGTATCGCGATCTGCGCAAGCCATCATGGCAGCCGCCCAACTGGGCGTTCGGTCCGGCCTGGTCGATCATCCTCGGCCTTGCCGCATGGTCGGCGGTGATCGCGTGGAACGCTGCGGCCGACGATGGCGCGCGGCGCGATATCGTGATCCTGTTCGCCACCAACGCGGTCTTCCATTTCCTGTGGAGCCCGTTGTTCTTCCGCGCCCGCCGGCCCGATTGGGCGCTGATCGAGGTCGTGTTTCTGTGGGCGTCGCTGGTCGCGCTCGTCGCAGGCTTGTGGCCGATCGCACCAATGGCGAGCCTGTTGATCGTGCCCTATCTATCCTGGGTCAGCTTCGCGGCCTTCCTCAACTACACGATCGTTCGGCTCAACCGGCCCTTCGGCAATGCTTTTGCTAGGTGATGCTGCCACAAGGGCGTATATCGAAATCCGAGAGCTGGGAAACGGCCTATAGAAATAGAGGATGCGATATGCAGACGATCGAAGGAACCGCCTTCATCCCCGCCGCCAAGGTGCCGGAAATCCGTCGGATCAGTACGAGCGATCTGGATTGGGCGTTGCGCGAGGGCTGGACGGATTTCCGCGCCAAGCGTGGCGAATTGCTGTTCATCGGGATCGTTTACCCCGTCATCTGCCTGATCGCGGTGGTGATGACGTTCAACGACCCCCTGCTGCCGCTATTGTTTCCCCTCGTTGCCGGGCTGTCGATCGCCGGGCCTGCGGTCGCTTCCGGATTCTACGAACTCGCCCGGCGCCGCGAAGAAGGGCGCGATTCGAGCTGGTGGCATTTCCTCGATCCGCTCAACGGACGCAGCCGGTTGCCGCTGGCGATGCTGACCGGCGGAATGGCGGTGCTGTTCGTCGGCTGGCTGGTCGTCGCCTACGGGATCTACAATGTGACCTTCGGAACTACGGCGCCGCTGCACGTCGGCGACGTGCTGGGGCGCTTATTCACGACGTCGGCGGGCTGGCAACTCATCGTGCTGGGCAACCTCGCCGGCCTTGCCTTCGCAGTCGCGACGCTGGTGCTGGGCGTGGTGTCCTTCCCGATGGTAGTCGATAAACCGGTCGATGCCGGGCTCGCTGTCCGCACCTCGATCGCCGCGGCAGAAAAGAATCCGCGTGAGATCTTCGGCTGGGGCGTGCGCGTCGCGGGGCTGCTGCTGATCGGGCTGCTGCCGCTCGCGGTCGGGCTCGCGGTGGTGCTGCCGTGGCTCGGCTATTCGACCTGGCATCTCTACACCCGGCTGGTCGTTCGCTGAGGATCAGCGCTGGCGCACCGCACCAGGGTGCGCCAGCGCAAGTAGCATTGCCGGGAAATCGTCCAGATCGTTTGACACCGTATTTCCGCGATTATACGCCGTGCATCGAGAGAAGATGCTGATTGATGTTGTTTCCTGACCGTGCCGAAATGCTGCGCTCCGACGCTGCACCCTCTGCGTGAACAAAATTCGGTTAGGCACCCGCGGCTCGCCCCTCGCGCTCGTCCAGGCGGGGATGGTGCGGGATGCGCTGGTTGCAGCACACGGCATCCAAACCGAAATCGTCATCATCAGGACCACCGGCGACGCGGTGCAGGATCGGCCGCTGGCGGAGATCGGTGGCAAGGCGCTTTGGACTAAGGAACTCGATCGCGCGCTGCTGTGCGGTGACATCGATTGCGCGGTCCATTCGATGAAGGACGTCGAGACGATCCGTCCGCCTGCGATCAGCATCGCCGCGATCCTGCCGCGCGCCGACGTGCGCGATCGCCTGATCGGCGCGCCCTCGATCGCGGCGCTGCCCCATGGGGCGACCGTGGGCACGAGTTCGCCGCGCCGCCGGGCGCAACTGCTGCGGTTAAGGCCCGATCTCACCATCGTGATGTTCCGCGGCAATGTCGACACCAGGCTTGCCAAGCTGGCGGCAGGCGAAGCTGATGCGACGCTGCTGGCGGCGGCAGGGCTCGCGCGGCTCGATCGGCCCGATGTCGGCGTCGCGATCGAGCTCGACGTGATGCTTCCCGCGCCGGCACAGGGCGCCGTCGGGATCGAGGCGCGAAGCGACGATAGCGAAACCCGCGCTTTGCTTGCGGTGCTTGACGACGCACCGACGCACCGCTGCGTGCTCGCCGAACGCGCGCTGCTCGCGGCGCTGCATGCCGATTGCCATTCCCCCGTCGCGGCGCTGGCGACCGACGGCGGCGCGATCCGCGCCGAACTCTTCGCCGAAGACGGCAGCGCCAGCGTCGCCGGATCGGGCGACGATCCCGCCGCGCTGGCGTCTGATCTGCTCGCCCGTGCCCCCGACTCCATCCGGAAACTGTTTGCCGCATGACGCCGCTTGATCCTGATCAGACCCGGGCCAGGACATGGTTCGAGCATCTGCGCGATTTGATCTGCGCCGAGTTCGTGGCGATCGAGCGCGAGGCAGGATCCGACGCCGGCTTCGATCTCACGCCATGGGACCGCACCGAACCATCGGGCGCGCCGGGCGGCGGCGGCGTCCGCGGCGTGATGAAGGGCACGGTGTTCGAGAAAGTCGGCGTCAATGTCTCCACCGTCGGCGGCAGTTTTGAAGGCGAGTTCGCCAAATCGATCCACGGCGCCGGCGAAGACCCGCAATTCTTCGCTACCGGGATCAGTCTCGTCGCGCATATGGCGAACCCGCGGGTGCCGGCGGTCCATATGAACTGCCGCTTCCTGGTGACCACCAAGCGCTGGTTTGGCGGTGGTGCCGATCTCAATCCGCCGCTGCCGATCGCCGAGGATACCGATGATTTCCATGCGACGCTCAAGGCCGCATGCGATGCCCACGCCGTTGGCGATTATCCGCGCTTCTCGAAATGGGCGGAGGATTATTTCTGGCTGCCGCACCGCCACGTCCATCGCGGGGTCGGCGGCATCTTCTTCGATCATCTCGAAGGCGATTTCGATGCCACGTTCGCCTTCACCCAGGATGTCGGACGCGCGTTTCTCGACGTCTATCCCCGGATCGTGAGGCGGCGAATGAACGACACCTTCACGCCAGAGGACGAAGCGGCGATGCTGGCCTGGCGTGGGCGCTATGCCGAGTTCAACCTCGTCTATGACCGCGGCACCTTGTTCGGTCTCAAGACCGGCGGGAATATCGACGCGATCCTGATGAGCCTGCCGCCACGGGCGACATGGGCATGACGCCGCTGCTGGAGGTGCTGCAAGGACAGCGCGCCGAGGTGGCCCCGGTGTGGCTGATGCGCCAGGCGGGGCGTTATCTGCCCGAATATCGCGCGCTTCGCGCCGAAAAGGGTGGCTTTCTGGCGCTTGCTACCGATCCAGAGGCGGCTGCGGAGGTCACGCTGCAGCCGATCCGTCGCTTCGGCTTTGACGGGGCGATCCTGTTCTCGGACATCCTGATGGTGCCCTGGGCCCTGGGGCAGGATCTGACCTTCGGCGCAGGAGAAGGACCACGGCTCGAACCGGCGCTGCTCGATCACGCTCTGGACGCTCTCACGCGAGTGCCGGCCCGGCTCGATCCGGTCTACGAAACCGTCCGCCGCGTCGCAACCGCGCTGCCCGGGGAGACAACGTTCCTCGGTTTCGCGGGATCGCCCTGGACCGTGGCAACCTACATGGTCGCTGGGCAGGGCAGCCGCGATCAGCACGAGACGCGCCGCTTCGCCTACCGCGACCCCGGCGCCTTCGCGCACATTATCGATGCGATCGTCACGATGACGATCGACTATCTGTCACGCCAGATCGAATGCGGCGTCATGGCGGTGCAATTGTTCGATAGCTGGGCTGGAAGCCTGAGCCCCGCGCAGTTCGAGCAATGGGTGATCGCCCCCAACGCGCGGATCATCGCCGCGCTGCACGAGCGCCACCCGGGCACTCCCGTGATCGGCTTTCCGAAGGGCGCGGGGGGCAAGCTCCCCGCTTATGCACGGGGAACCGGCGCCGACGCGATCGGCCTCGACGAAACCGTCGATCCGGATTGGGCGAACACCGTGTTGCCCGAGGGCCTGCCGGTTCAGGGCAACCTCGATCCCCTCGCGCTGATCGCGGGTGGCGCGGAACTCGATGCTGCGATTGACCGCGTCCTGAAAGCTTTCCCGACCCGCCCGCACGTCTTCAACCTCGGCCATGGCATCCTTCAAGATACGCCGATCGCCAATGTCGAACGATTATTGGCGCGGGTCCGGGGGTAAGTTTGGCGCTGTGGCAGACGGGTGCCGCAGCTTTTAGGATACTGCGCCTAAATGGCGCGCTGCGCTTCGGTGTTTGCAGAACTATCGACGGACGCAATTTGAGTGTGGGCGACTGAAACCGACGTCCCCGGGTTTCTGCCGGTCACCTTGACGTGGGCTTTGAGCTGGCGGGCAAGAGCGCCAACGATGGTAGTTCCAAGGCCCGGCGTAGCATCGGCGACGTTCTCCGGCATTCCGACACCATTATCATCGACGGAGAGCGTCCAGTTGGGTCCTTGGGCGCCATAACCAACGGTAATCTGCCCAGCACGTTCGCCCGGAAACGCATGTCTGAGAGCGTTGATCACCAGCTCCGTGACGATCAGGCCGAGGCTGATGGACGTATCCGCGCTAACGCGACTCGCATCGCTCTTGACCACAATTGATTGTTTATCGTGATCACGGATCATCGATGCCCCGAGACTCTGGCAGAGCTGGGTAAAGTAGGGATCGAGAGCGATGTCGCCCTTGCCCGACTGGGTCAGTTGTTTTTGCACGGTCGCGATCGACAGTACCCTGTTGTGGGCATCGGTCAGGTGGGTCCGCGCTTCATCCGAGAGCACGGTGCGCGCGCTCTGCATCAGGACGCTGGCAATGATCTGAAGGCTGTTCGCGACGCGATGCTGGACTTCCTGCAGAAGGACGGCCTTATCTTTCAGGAGATCGTCCTTGAGCCGCTCAGCGGCGCGGGCATCGGTGACATCGGAAACGGTCATCAGCACGCGGATAGCTGCCGTGTCACCATATTCGAGTTTTTGCGGCTTGATCACCAACCGGCGGCTGCCGCCGTCCTGCGCTTGCAGGTCCATCTCGTACGCATCGACCGACGCACCTCCGGATGCGGTTGCCATCAACAAAGCGTGGAGCTGCGGCGAGCGCCATTCCCCGGCGCCCAGGTCGGAAACCCTTTGACCCGGCGCCGTGGCGAGGTTGATCCCGAATGCGCGTCCGAAGGACTTGCTCGCCGCAATGATCGTCAGATCGCCATCGAGAAGCAGCAGGGTGCGTCGGAAGCGGCAACCATTGCCAACATGAGACTGTCGGCTAGGTCTAGCTCTGGGGTAAGCGCGGCCATCAGCGGCCTTTCTACATGAACCGAGACTCGCGAAGCGAAAGCCATACCGGAAGCAGGCAACGAACGGAGCGATCTCGAACGCCGCTTGTTTTCAAGGGTAAGCCTTTGTCCCGCACAATGATACAGATACTTTCGAAAGCCATAAGAGGGCCTGACCCGCCCCTGCACCCGAAGCCGCATATACCGTGAGGCGAGATCGCAGGTCTCGGTCACCCCAAAACCTCATGCTGACCTCGCTGTCGTCCCTTGCGCTACAAGGCTGCTGCCGCCATCCGGACGCATGGCCCACCCATCAGACCATGAAAAAAGCAGGAGCAGCCTGCTGCGTGTCCTCGGGCTTCTCAAACAGCAAGATTATAAATTCGTCACGCCAACCCCGGCGACCCACGCTCGCGTCATCGCTCGACCCGATCGGCAGGAGGCTCACTCCCTTGAGGACGTGCTCGGCTGGTCGCTTTCCTTCCGTCCGGGCGTGCTGCCACCCGATGTCGAGGCCTGCCTCGCCGATGCAGGAATGCTGTCGACCGGCACGGCCGGACAGCGTTCCTTAATTCGGGTGTCGTGGCTCGAGGGCAATCTCTATCTGCACTCGGCCTATCCAACCGATGACCCGGACTCGGTCTTCTTCGGACCTGACAGCTATCGCTTCGCCGCACTGATCGAACGCGAACTGCGCCTCGAGCCATCGCAGCCAAATGCGCGGATCGTCGACATCGGAACGGGCTCCGGCGTTGGCGCGATCACCGCCGCGTTGCTCTGTCCGTCGGCAGACGTTGTTATGACGGACATCAATAGCGCTGCGCTAGGCTTCGCTCGCCTCAACGCGCAAGCGGCCGGGGTCGAAATTCAAGCGGTAGAAACACGCGGCCTGGACGGCATCGAAGGCCTGTTCGACATCGCGCTTATCAACCCACCCTTCATCATCGACGAAGGAGAACGCTCTTATCGCGACGGCGGCAAGATGCACGGTGCCGAGCTTTCCCTCGACTTGGCCAAGACTGCCCTCGACCGACTGCGGCCCGGCGGCCGCGTCATCCTTTATACGGGAAGCGCCATAATTCAGGGCCGCGACGCCCTCCGCTCGGCTCTTGCCGAGGTTGCCCGCAAAGCCGGTGGGGACATGTCCTACCGCGAGGTCGATCCCGATGTGTTCGGCGAGGAGCTCGCCAAGCCCCAGTATTGCGACGTCGACAGGATAGCGTTGGTGAACTGCATCATCCGTAAAACTGAGTGATGCTCTGAGCTAGGAACTGTAGGGGCGTGCGGTTTCGTGTAAGCGCGGGCTGCCGCCCCCCGCGCCCGCCGCCTCAGCTACGCATTCGCTATTCAATGATGACATCACCACGGCGACGTCGGGGCGACGCCTTAACTATCCTCGAGCCGCCGCCGGACGAGCCTCGGCTCGCGGTCCATTTCGGCCATCTCCATGATCTTCGCCCGAAGCTCGGCACGCTTGTCGTGGATCGAGGCGATCACCGGCCCCATCGCGACGCCGAGATCGACCAACACCGCTTCCGATAGCTGCAGCGACGATTCCACCGTTTCCGGCACCGCATCGGTGGCCCCGGCACGATAGAGTTCGGCCGCATGGTTAGGATCACGCGCGCGGGCGACGATCGTGAGATCGGCGAACCGATCGCGCAGCAGGCGCGTGAGCCGGTTGACCTGCACAGGATCGTCCATCGTCAGAATCACCGCCGTCGCGCGATCGAACCCAAGCTTATCGATCATGCCTGCCTGGGCGGCGTCTCCAAACCGAACCTTGTAGCCGCGCGCGCGGGCAGCGGCGACATTCGTGCTATCCGCATCGATCGCCAGATAGGGACGGCTGTGCGCCTCCAGCATCTGCGCCACCAACCGACCGACGCGGCCGAAGCCGATGATCAGCGCATAAGCGTTCAGTGCCTCAACTTCCTCAACTTCGTCCAGCGTGCGTTGGGAGGCACGGCGGTTGAGCGCGCCGCCTGCGGAGGCCAGCAGCGGCGTGATCGTCATGCCGATCGCCGTCACCACCTGCCAGAAACCCGCGCTTTCCGCGCCGATCACGCCCGCGGCCCTGGCGGCCGTGAGCACGATCAAGGTGGTTTCGCCGGGCGCCGCCATCATCAGCCCGATGTTGAGCGCGACGCCCGGCCGAGCGCCGCCGACGCGCAGGAGAAGATCGGTGACCAGCGCCTTGATCGCGACCACGGCAGCAACAGCGATCAGCAATGACGACCATTGCCCCGCGATCGTTTCCAGATCGAGCGACATTCCCACGGTGATGAGGAACACGCCGAGGGCCAGCCCCTTGAAGGGCGCGGTCATCGCCTCGACCTCCTCGTGATAATCGGTCTCGGCGATCAGGATGCCTGCCAGCAGTGCGCCGACGATCGGTGAGAGTCCGGCCGCGCCCGTCGCGATGCTGGCGAGGATGACGACGAGCAGACTGGCGGCGAGGAACAGTTCGGGGCTTTTGGTGCGGGCGGCTTGGGCGAACAGGCGTGGCAGGGCGAACCGACCGATCACCAGCAGCACGGCGACACTGGCGGTGCCGGTCAACAGCGTCTTGAGCATCGCCTCCCACCCGCCGCCGCCGTGCGGAGATATGGCGGCCAGAACGAAGATGATCGGCACCAGCGCCAAATCCTCGAACAGGAGCATCGCAAAGGCGCGCTGACCGACGGGCCCGGTGGTGCCGGCGATCGGCAGCACCAGCGCCGTCGAAGAGAGCGCCAGCGCGAAGCCGAGGCCAAGCGCAGCGCTGATGCCCTGGCCCGACCAGGCCAGCGCGAGGGCCAACAGCAGACCGCACCCCGCAAGCTCCGCCGCGCCGAGCCCGAAGACCTTGGCCCGCATCGCCCACAGGCGCTTGAACGAAAGCTCCAGCCCGATCGAAAAGAGCAGGAGGACGATGCCGAGTTCGGCGAAGGGTTCGATCGCATGCGGCTCGCTGATCGTCACATAATAGAGCCACGGCAGCTGCGGCACGAAGCGGCCGAGCCCTGCAGGGCCGACGGCCAGACCCACGAGAATGAAGCCGATCACCGGATTGATCTTGGCGCGCGCGAAGGCGGGAATGACGATCCCCGCTGCGCCGAGGATTACCAGCGCATCGGAAAAACCGGCAGACTGAAGGGAGAGCGCCATGATGACGTCCTAGGGCGCTCGCAGGCCACGGCCAAGGTTACACGCATTAGCCGCACCCTTTTCGCTGCAATTGTGTTTAGCTCGAAAGGGGTGCGGCGAATGAAATCCAGGATCGGTGTGGCTGGGGTAACGCTCGCTGGCATTGTTGTTGCCTGCCATTCCGCGCCTTCAGGCGTCGTCGTGACCAATGAGGCTCAGAACGAACAGCTTGATGCGATCAACGCGACGACCCCTCCAGGATCGGGCCGCAAGATGCTGTTCGCGACGCCGACCGCGTCCGGTCAGCAGCCCGGCAAGGATGCGCCCACAATGGGTCAGCAGATGAGCGCGGAGCCGCAGCCGCCCAAATAATAAGACGGTTCACGCCAAGCGGCAGTCACGGTGGATCGTCGCTTTGCGATCGATCGCACCAGCGCCGGCGATGGGTCTTCACGCCAATTAATTCGCGGCAATTTCGGTTTGGGCGGGTGTGGCGGCCAGGGTGGATTGCGCGCATGGCTGTGCTGCCAGCGCGTGCCGGCCGTAGGCATGCGGCTTGCCCGCGGGAAGGCTGTGCATTGTCTTGCCGCAGGTCGAGCGATCCGCATCGGCGGCTATGAACTGGTGATGCGGGCTGCGGCCGGCGAGGGCGCCTGGCGTCGCGGAGATCGGGGCCTCGGCGAGCGCGGGGGCCGCGACGCTGAACAGGCTGGCGGCGATCAACAGAGGACGAAACATTTACAATCTCCAAGTGGGCGGACATGCCCGATGACTGCCATCTAGGCTGCGGGCTTTTCCCGTGTTTCGCGGCTCTGTAAGATAATGTGTCTGTCGCCCGGCGTTCATCCGCCGTTGCGGCGCTTTTCCTAGTCGGAGCGATATGACCTCACCCACCATCATTCTTGTCGAGGATGACCCCGCGCTCCGCACGCTCACGGCACGCGCTTTGCAGGAAAATGGCTACAAGGTGCGCACCTGCGCCACCGCGCCCGAAATGTGGCGCGCGCTGGAGGCGGGGCCGGCCGATCTGGTGCTGCTCGATATCATGCTGCCGGGGACGAGCGGGATCGATCTGTGCCGCGCGCTGCGGCGGGAGAGCGAGGTGCCGATCATCTTCATCAGCGCCAAGGATAGCGAGATGGACCGTGTCGTCGGCCTCGAGCTCGGCGCCGACGATTATCTGCCCAAACCTTTCGGCGCACGCGAGCTGATCGCTCGAATCCGTGCCGTGCTCCGCCGCGGCGGCGCGGAGGATCGGCGTGCCGAGCGCGGCAAGGGCATCGCGGAATTCGATGGCTTCACGCTGTCGCTGCCCCGCCGCGAGCTGCTTTCGCCGACCGGCGCGGTGATCGAGCTGACCGGTGCGGAGTTCGATCTGCTGGTGGCACTGGTCGACAATGCCCAGCGCGTGATCGCGCGCGAGCGGCTGATCGAGCTTTCGCGCGTGCGGATGGGCGATAGTTCGGATCGATCGGTTGATGTGCTGATCAGCCGTCTACGCCGCAAGCTTTCGGTGGCGGACCGGGAAGCCCCGATCATCACCGTGCGCGGCGTCGGCTACATGCTCAACGCCACGGTGAGCCGCACGTGATGGGTACGTGTTGAGAGATTGGCATCAGCGGCCCCTCGGTCTGCTCGGCCGGCTGCTGGCGATCCTGCTGCTGACGCTGGTGATCGAGTTCGCCGCTTCCACCGTGCTCTACGAACGATCAAGCCGCGCGCTGATCCATGATGACGAAGCGCATCGCCTGGCCGAGCATCTGGTGATCGCGCGCAGGCTGATTGCCGCCCAGCCGCTGGCCGAGCGCCCGGCGATGGCCGAGCGCCTGACCACCAATCGCTATGACGTCCATTGGGCGGGCACAACGCGGATGCCGCCGCCGCTCGGACGCGATCGGGGGCTTGCCTACAGCCGCGTGCTCGATTGGGAACCGAGCCTGGCGGACAGCGATCTGCGCGTCGCCCTGGTTGCAGCAGGGCGGCAGGCGCAATTGTTCGGCGCGCTGCGCCTCGGCGACGGCAGCTGGCTCCGTTTCCGCGCCGCTGAACCGGTGGAGAGCAGCCAGCCTAGCTGGCACCGCATCCTGATCGCGCTGCTGCCCGCCACCGTGGTGCTGATCGTCGCCGCCCTACTGTTCCGCCAGGCGCTCAGACCGATGGGGATGCTGGCGCGCGCTGCCGATCGCATCGGCCGCAGCGGCGGCATAACGCTGCCCGAGGCCGGGCCGGGCGAGGTGCGCCGCGTAATCCGTGCCTTCAACGCAATGCAGGCGCGGATCGACGAACTCATCAATTCCCGGACGCAGGCTCTGGCAGCAGTGGGCCACGATCTGCGCACGCCGCTTGCGCGCCTGCAGCTGCGGAGCGAGGCGATCGGTGATCCAGCGTTGCGCACCTCGGTCGGCGGCGATGTCGAGGAGATGAAGGCGATGGTCCAGTCCTTGCTCTCCTTTCTCGGCGGCGACGACGATCCCGAGCGGCCCGTCCGCACCGATCTCGCGGTGATGGCCGCCACCATCACCGACGATGCCGCCGACCGCGGCGCCGATGCGCTCTATGTCGGCGACGATCATCTCGAAATCTCCGTCCGTCCGATTGCGATGAAGCGCGCGATCGCCAATCTCGTGGAGAATGCGCTTCATTACGGCGGCTGCGCGCGCGTGGCGGTTCTCACCGAAGCTGGCGCGGCGATCGTGCGGATCGACGACGATGGACCCGGCGTCTTGCCCGAACAGATCCCCGCCATCACCGAACCATTCGCTCGTCTCGATCCGGCGCGCAGCCGCAACACCAGCGGCCTCGGGCTCGGCCTCGCGATCGTCGACCGCGTTGCGAAGATGGAGGGCGGATCGCTGATGCTCGCCAATCGGCCGGAAGGTGGGTTTCGCGCCGAAATCCGCCTTCCCCTGCCCTAGAAACACTTCCTCACAGTCACGCGGCACAGCAGCAAAGGCCGCGCCGTATCTATCCTTGCATGCCGCCCTCCTCTGGCGGTTTTGTGAAGGAGTAACATAGCCATGAACGAACTGATCGGTCGCGTCCTGCGTTTCGAGACGGACGTCTTCCCGGCCCGCAGCGAGCTTTACGGCCGGCTCGCCAGCCGTGGCCAAAGCCCGAAGGCGCTGATGATCTCCTGTGCCGATAGCCGCATCGTGCCCGAGCATGTGATGCAGGCCGAACCCGGCGATCTCTTCGTCTGCCGGAATGCCGGCAATATCGTGCCGCCCTATGCCAACCAGAACGGTGGCGTCTCCTCCACCGTGGAATATGCGGTGATGGCTTTGGGCGTGCGCGACATCATCGTCTGCGGCCATTCGGATTGCGGGGCGATGAAGGCGGTGGCCGAACCCGGCATGACCAAGGATATGCCCAACGTCGAAGCTTGGCTGCGCCACTCGAACGCAGCGGCATCCGTGGTACGCGACGCCTATCCTGAGCTCGAAGCCCGCGAGCATGTGCGCGCGATCAGCCTCGAGAATGTCGTCGCGCAGCTTGCGCACCTCCGCACGCATCCCTCAGTCGCCGCAGGTATCGCGCGGGGCCAGATTTCGCTGCACGGCTGGTTCGTCGATATCCATGCGGGCGAAGTGCTGGGTCTCGATGGCGTCAGCGGCCAGTTCACGCCGCTGCGCGAAGGCTCTGCCCTGCCCGTGGCGCTCAAGGCCGAACGCCGCGTGGCGACCGAGCTCGAATTTGCGGAGGCGGCGGAATGAGCGGGCTGATCGAACGCTTTAAAGGAACGGCGACGCGGGACTTCACCGCGTCGATCGTCGTTTTCCTCGTTGCGATGCCGCTGTGCATGGGCATCGCTATCGCCTCGGGCGTGGCGCCCGAAAAAGGCCTGCTGACGGGCATTATTGGCGGCATCGTCGTCGGTGCGCTGGCGGGATCGCCGCTGCAGGTGAGCGGCCCCGCCGCCGGCCTGGCGGTGATCGTTTTCGAAATCGTCCGCGATCAGGGCGTCTCCGCGCTGGGGCCGATCCTCGTGCTGGCGGGAGCGATCCAGTTCATCGCGGGGATGCTCAAGCTGGGCGGCTGGTTTCGCGCCATCTCACCCGCCGTGGTCCACGGTATGTTGGCGGGCATCGGCGTGCTGATCGTCGTCGGCCAGTTCCATGTGCTGTTCGATGCCAAGCCGCTGCCGAGCGGCCTTTCCAACCTCGCCGCGATGCCGGAGCGCCTGCTCGGCCTCGATCCCGGCGATGTTTCGGGCGCCGAACGCGCTTTCGCGATCGGCCTGCTGACGATCGCGGCGATGCTGCTGTGGGAGAAGTTTCGCCCGGCCTCATTGCGGCTGCTGCCGGGCGCGCTGGTCGGCGTGGTCGCGGCGACCCTGGTTGCAATGATTGCCGGTCTGGAGGTGACGCGCGTCGCGGTGCCGAGCAACATCCTTAACGCGGTGGGCGTGCCCGATGGCAGCTTCCTCGCCAAGCTCGCCGATCCTTCGATCTATGCCACGGCGCTCGCCATCGCGTTCATCGCCAGTGCCGAAACCTTGCTGTCCGCCGCCGCGGTGGACAAGATGCATGACGGCCCGCGCACCGATTACGACAAGGAACTGCGCGCGCAGGGCGTGGGCAATCTGCTCTGCGGTGCGGCCGGCGCGTTGCCGATGACCGGCGTGATCGTCCGCTCCTCGGCCAACGTGCAGGCGGGCGCGGCGACGCGGGCATCGACGATGCTTCATGGCATTTGGATCCTTGGTTTCGTTGCATTGCTGCCTTGGCTGCTGCGCGAAATTCCAATGGCGGCGCTGGCCGGCGTCCTGGTCGTCACCGGCGTGCGGCTGGTCAGCCTGACCCACGTCAAGCATCTGTTCCATCGCTATGGCCCATTGCCGGCGCTGATCTGGGCGGCGACGCTGATCACCGTCGTGGCGGAGGATCTGTTGACCGGCGTGCTCGTCGGCCTCGGTCTTTCGCTGCTGGAGCTGCTGCCCCACGTCCGCAAGCTCGGGTTGGGCGTGGATGCGGAGCATGGTCCCGATGAAAGCCGGGTTGCGTTGCACGGATCGGCGACCTTCGTCACGCTGCCCAAGCTCAGCCGCACGTTGGAAGCGGTCCCCGCCAACAAGCCCGCAACGCTGGACGTCGGCCGCCTGTCCGCCATCGACCATACCAGCGCCGAGTTGATCAACGATTGGCTGCAACGCCGCCGCGCAAGCGGGATGCGGATCGACTTTGCGGGCGCCGTTGGGCGTCTGCGGGGGTTAGCGGTCTGACGGAGCGGGCGCGGGAAACACTAACTTACAAAAGCGAAACCCCCGCGCCCGCTTCGGTCGTCACAAGCAGGTATCCGGTTCGACCACGCCCACCATCCTTATCGGCCCTGGATGGTAGAGGCGTGGCGGATCGGACGCAGGGGAACGCTCATATTCATGGGGGTTCTATGAAATATCTCTCGTTACTCTTCGCCGCCACCGTGGCTGCTCCCGCCGTCGCGCAGGAGGTTCCCAAGCCGTTCACAATCTCGGGTTCGGTCGCCCTCGTTTCCGACTATCGGTTCCGCGGCGTCTCGCAAAGCGACAACGCAATGGCGGCTCAGGGCGGGATCACGCTGACGCATCAATCGGGCCTCTATGTCGGCAGCTGGGCCTCGAACCTGGCCGGCTGGGGCCAGTTCGGCGGTGCCAATATGGAGCTCGATCTGATCGGCGGCTACAAGCGCAGCTTCGGGCCATGGGCCGTGGATGTCGGCCTCACCTGGTATATGTACCCCGCCGGCGCGGATAACACCGATTTCGCCGAGCCTTATATCAAGGTTTCACGTCAGATCGGGCCAGTCAGCCTGCTGGCAGGCGTGGCCTATGCGCCTCGCCAGGAGGCGCTCGGCAACTTCTCGGCGACGCCCTACAGCCGCGGCCAGAAACAGGATAACACCTATGTCTGGGGCGATGCTTCCACGGGAATTCCGGGTACGCCGCTCACCGCCAAGGCGCATATCGGCTATAGCTGGGGCAACCCTGGTCTGGGGCCCAACGGAACGAGCGTCGCCCCGACCGGCGAATATCTCGATTATCTCGTCGGCGTCGATGCTACGTTTCTGTCCCGGCTGACACTGGGCGTAGCCTATCTGGGCACAGACATCAGCAAGCGCGAGGCTGCCTATCTGCTCCCCAACTTCAGCCGGACGAAAGACGGTTCCTCCATCGCAAGCGGCAAGGCGGTCGTCTCGATCGGCCTGGCATTTTAGGTATTCGCCTAGGGTGCGCTCCGGCGGCCTTTTCTGTCAGCGTGAAGGATCGAGCCGCGATCCCCAAGCTGCCGGATTAACCCTGCCACCTCGGCTGCCGGCACCGGCTTGCTGAACAAATAGCCTTGGACCGATGTGCAGCCCAGCCGCCGAAGTTCCGCGAGCTGGCGCTCCTCCTCCACACCCTCGGCGGTCGTTTCCATGCCGAGCGCGCGGGCGAGATCGACGACCGCGCGGACGATCGCCGAGGCGCCGGGCTGGGTCGCAACGGGCGTGACGAAAGAGCGATCGATCTTGATCTTATCGAAGGGGAAACTCTGTAAGTAACTGAGCGAAGAATATCCCGTGCCGAAATCATCGAGCGCGACGGCACTCCCAGAGTGCGGAGATCGTGGAGCAGCTTCAGCGTCTGATCGGCATTGTCGAGAAACAAGCTCTCGGTGATCTCGATCTCAAGCCGGCGCGGCGGCAAGCCACTGGACTGCAGGGCTTGCATGACGACCTGCGAAAATCCGGGACGCTGGAACTGCACGGTGGAGACGTTGACCGCAACGCGGATATCACCGCCCCAACCCGCCGCCTGACGACACGCCTCGCGCATCACCCAGCCACCCAGTGCAACGATCAGGCCGGTCTCTTCGGCGATCGGGATGAACTCGATCGGCGGCACGAGACCGCGTGTCGGATGCCGCCAGCGCACCAGCGCCTCGAACCCTGAAATGACGTCGCGCTTCAAATCGATCAGCGGCTGAAAATAGAGTTCCAGTTCGCCGCTGCTGATCGCATGCTTGAGATCGATCTCGATCGATCGCCGCGCCTGTGCGCGCGCGTTGAGCGCGGCTTCAAAGAAGCGGAAGGTGTTTCGCCCGGATTCCTTGGCCTGATGAAGCGCAAGATCGGCGTTGCGCAGCAGGGTCTCGGTATCGTTGCCATTATCCGGTGCCATGGCGATGCCGATCGAGGTGCGGGGATCGACCTCATGCTTGTCGATCCGGCCCGCCGGCTGAAGGCTGTCGAGGATCCGGCGGCCAAGCATCTCCACCTCACCGGCGTGGCCGATGCCGCCGGAAAGCGGCTGAATGACCGCAAACTCATCGCCGCCCAATCGCGCCACAAAGACATCGTCCGGTAGCTCGCTCAGCCGCCCTGCGACGAGACGCAGCAGCTCATCACCAACAGGGTGGCCCAGCGCATCGTTGACCGATTTAAAGTGATCGAGATCGAGACAATGCACCGCGACGCCGCCCTGGCGACGCTCGGCGAGCCTCAGCTCGCGTTCGAGCTGCTCGTGGAACAGCGCGCGGTTAGGCAGCCCGGTCAGCACGTCGTTGAATTCGCTAAAGACCGTGTTCGGGCGCCGCGTCAAATTCACAAAGAGGGAAACGACTTGCGGTGCAGCCAGACTATGTCGAACTCGTCTCCACACGATGCAGGCTCGCCAAACCTCGCGTTTCAACCGTTCGCTCTTTCACCAGATGGTCGAAGGCTTCCGCCTTGCAGATAGTCTCATCACCGGAAGAGCCGCAGCCGGGCAAGGAGAGATAGATCTTGATCGGAGGCGCACTCGGGGCAAGTGGCGTCAGGGCGCGCATCTGCTCTGGCGTCTGCACTTCGTAGAATAGCCGGACGAAGCGTCGGCCCTTCGCGTCGTGCAGCCCTTCGAAGCCGAGGGTCGCGCCGGGCGGCGGATCGTCGCGTGGATAATCACCCGCGCTCCAATGCAGATCGAGCGCGCCGCCCAGATAAGCGAGCGTCGTATCGTGGCCGACGAAGACGCTGAGCTTCGGCGCCTTGCCCGATGCATCCAGCGTCTCGACGATGCGGCGCAGCAGCGGCGCCGCACCTCGGGCAGCAATATAGGGCGAGCGGTGCAACAGGCTGAACTCGGCAGGGTGGAGCGCCAGCGCCGCCATAATGCCGGCGCGGTCGATCCGGCCGAAGCCGACCTCCGCCATCGGCTTCCCTTCCAGATATTCGAGCAGCAGTATCTCGGAAAGCGTCGAGCCAGACGCCATCGCACCCTTTAGCTTCGGCGCGCCCCTGCCCTGTTCGATTACCGTCGGCAGATCGGACAGCGCGCAGGAGGCACCCCCCGACGGCGGGCAGAGCGTGGCGGCACAGCAATCGCCCAGCACCGCCTGCAGTCGATCCAGTTCGGCGCGATGCGCGTCGGCAACCGCTTGCACACCGCCCGGCCCCACCCAGGCCTCAATCGCAGCAACGGCCTTCGTTGCGTCGAAATCGACCGTGCCGGTCTGGATCGGTGAGAAGAACGGATCGTCGTTGCCAGCTTCATGGCCTGTCTTCAAACCGCAGCCGGGCGAAAGGCCTTCCGCAAACGCCTCTCCGGTCTTCACCGTGCGCTCGTCCGTATCCGCCCAGATGCTGACGGTATCCGGGGCGAGGCAGCCGTTGGCGGCAAACAGGCCGGCCGCGGCATAGTCCTGACGCTCGAACCCGGCGAGCAGGCGGATCGCCTCGGCACCGTGTGGCGTGAGATAAGCGGTTGGCACCGGCCATTGCGGCCACGCGGAACGGGTGAACCCTTCCGGCAGCGGCGGCGCCTTGGTGGGCGGGCGAATGCCATGGCGCATCACCAGCACCACCCGATCCAGGATCAGCCTGTCCGCGCGAGCGGGCGCGGAGCCGGCGATCAGCGTTGCCAGAATGGCGATTATCACCGTCCGAGCACCCGCTCGCCGCATCACAGCGACACCGAGAGGTTTGCGAACACCGAGCGGCCCGGGATCGTCCAGTAGAGGATTTCCTTGGTATCCTTAGAGGTTCCGGCGGTGTCGTAGGGCGCGCGGTGATTGAACAGGTTGCTGACCTTCACGCTTAGCGTGACGTCCTTCTTCATATCGAGCAGCTTGTTGAGGTGCCAGCCGGCGGCGAGATCGAACGTGCCATAGCTCGCAAAATGATAGCCGGGGAGATTCTGGAAGACGATCCCGCCGCTGGCATCGGTGCTGGCCGAAATATCGCCGCCCGCGCCCCAGCGCGGCCCGATGAATTTGCCGATGAAGGAAGCGTAGGGCCCTTTGTGCTGATCGTAGAGGATGCCGGCCGCCGCCGTCCAGCGAGGCGCCTCGGCGATCCACACATGCGTACCCTTGTACCGGGCCTCATTGTAAGTAGCGTTGCCATAGAGCGACCAGCCATGGCCAACGACATATTGCGCCTCCAGTTCAACACCCTTGTAGACCGCGCCACCGGCGTTGACCGGCACGGACAGGATACCCAGCGTGCCGCCTTCATCGACATTGACCGTGTTGAGGAAGTTCTTGAAATCGATCACATAGGCATCGAGCGACGCCACCAGCTTGCCGAAATGGCCGGCGGTCCCGATCTGGTAGTTGATCGTCTGTTCCGGCTTGATGTCGGGGATTTCGCCCTTGATCTGCAAGGTGGAATAAGGCGGCGCCAGGAAGCCCTTGGCGATCTGCGCGTAAGCGGTCCAGCTTTCGGTTATCTTATAGTTCGCCGCGATCGATGGTTGCCAGTCGGTGTAAGTTTTATCCGTCTTCTGCGGCCCCTTGATGCCCTTCTGGAAATAGGCATCGACCGACCGATCGAAGCTCGTGTAGCGCACGCCCGGCGTGACCGTCAGCCCGTCGAGCGGCTTCCAGGCCAGTTCGAGATAGGGTTGAAGCGTCGTGATATAATCACTGTATAGATAGGCGAGCGGTGAATTCTTCCCGGTGGAGGGATCGATCCCGGCGTTGAGCGGCACCCCGAAACGTCCGCCCACCGGCGTGCCGGCCTGATAGAAGACCGCCGAGTAAGACGTGCGCTTGTCATCCGTATGTTCGCCCCACAGGCCGAAGCGCAGCGTGCCGAGCCCGACGATATCGTCTGACACGCGCAGGACGCCGCCCGCGGTGCGGAAATGGGCGAAGGTGGTGGTGCCGCCGATATCGCCCTTGATCGTGCCCGTTTTGGCGTTGCCGCTCGCCAGATCGATATATTTGACGCTGGCATTGGCCGGGTTGGGATCGGTCGGGTCGGTGGTCTTGGACGAATTGTGCGTGAAGGAGGTGGTGTAGCCCGTAGCGTCAATCGTCCAGCCGCCGCCGGGCGTGATTTTCAGGCGGACATATTCGAAGTCCGAATAATAATCGCTCGGCTGATATCGGTAGAAGTTCTGCCCTGCCGGATTGTCGCCCAGCCCGTAGTTCAAGCCGTATTTATTGATGTTCGCCAGCGTGTTGCCCTGCGTCGTATATTCGAACGCATGGTTCCAGTTGGCGTTGATCGTCAGCGTCGCGATCGGGGAAAGATCGACCACATATTTGCCCGCGGCATTGGTACGCTTTTCATGGGAATGGGTGAGATAGCCGTCGCTCTCCTCTTGTTGAAAATCGACGTAGAACTTGCCGAGCGATGCGCCGTGCGACTTGATCTCACCCGAATCCAGCTCGCCGCCGATCGCCCGCGTATTGAAGCTACCGTATGTGCCATAGGGGTTGACGGTGAACTCATCGCCCGGATCCTTGGACCGAAACCCGATCGTGCCGCCGAATGTGGCGTTGCCGATCTGGGAGGCGGTGCCGGGGCCGCGATCGATCTCGGCATCGCGCAGATCATGGGCGATGAACAGGGCGGAGGAGGTATGATGAAGATCGCTGGAATCGCCGAACGGGATTCCGTCATAGGTCATATTGATCTGGCCGCTCTGGTCCTGGAAGCCGCGCAGCGACAGGCCTTCGTTCTTGCCGAGCCCGGGACCGTTGGGGCTTTGCGCCCAGACGCTGGGCGCGAATTTGACGATATCGTCGAAGCTTGCCAGCGGAATGATGTTGTTCCGGATGAAGTCCTTGTCGATCACGGAGGTCGGCTGGATCACGTCGAGAGGCAGGTTGGAGGGCGAGACGCGGATCGCTTGTGCGACGACGACGATTTCCCGGTCCCTGGTGCCGTCATTGGGGCCTGTCGCGGAATCGGCCTCAACCGCCTTGAGGCTGATCGTCCGGTCGTCCCGTGCGCCGATGCTGAGCCCTGTGCCGGTGAGGAGTTGGCCCAGCGCCACATCGACGTCCATGCGCCCCTTCACCGCGCCGGTGCGGCGCCCGGCCAGCTTCGCCGCCGGCGCCACGATCTGTACCCCCGCCTGGCGAGCGAAGGCGGGGATCGCCGTTACCGCCGGCTGCGCCGGCACATCGAAATCCCGCAACTGGGCCCAGGCCGGCTGCGCCGCCGCAATGGCGACAACCGACACGGTCGTCGCCCAACCAATATTCCGCATGGCATTCCCCGCTCGCTACCGGCTCCGGAAGGCGCCGTCACAGGGTAGATGCGGGGGCGCGGCATCTCCGCCACCGCCCCCTGCGAGAATTATTGCGCCTGTGATTCCATCAGGCGGATTGCGCCGCCGTCATCCTGCACGGTCGCATTCAGGCTGACGGCAACAGCGCGGGCGAAACCGCGGGGATCGCTGGCCGCGAACAAACCTGAAATCGGCTGTTGAGCGAGGGCCTGGCCGTCCACCTCGATCGCCGGCCCACCATAGCGGCGGAAGCGAGACACGGCGTCGGCCAGCGTCTCGCCCTCGAAAGCCAGCATGCCATCGCGCCACGCCAGGGCGCGTTGCAAGGCATCCGGCGCGACCGACGCCACGATGCCGATCGGGGCGCCCATCGGCGCCTTGTCCGGCAGGATTGCGCGCATGTTGGGGATCAAATCGAGCTGCTGCCCTCCGGCAGCCTTTCGGCTGACCGCGACGTGCCCCTGGCTCACGATCACGGCAATCGGCGCGCCGGCCAGAGCGCGCACGGAAAAGGCCGTACCGATCACCCGCACCGTCACGTCCCGTGCATGGACCAGGAATGGCCGGGCCCTGTCATGCGTCACTTCAAAATAGGCCATGCCGGACACCAACCGGACGGTTCGCGCTGTGCCGGAGAAAGCCGTTTCGATGACGCTATCGGTATCGAGCGTTACCATAGAACCATCCCCGAGCGGGATACGCCGAATTTCACCGACATTGCTCGTTAACCGCCGCCCGCGATCAAGCAGGCGCGGAACCGCGATCACACCGATCGCCAGGGACGCTGCAATCGCCGATCCCCCGGTAAGCACCGCGCGGCGGTTGGTAATCCTTGCCCATCGTCCAAATTCTGGTGCGGGCTCGGCATCTCCTTCGGTCAGCGACTGGCCGAGCGAAGCCGCGCGATCGGCGTGGAGCCAGATGGCCTTTGCGCGCGCCAAAGCACCCCGGCGCCGCGCATCCCCAGCCAGCCACGCTTCGACTTCGGCCTGCTCGGTTTCGCTTAGTCCACGATCGAGTCGCGCCACCCATTCGGCGGCAATATCGTCAATAGTCCCTGCGGGCTCGCGACGTTTTAACGGCAGAGACTGATCCTCGTTCACAGTGCATGGATGCATCGGAACAGGCTTTTCCGCCACGGCCGAATTGCTGCATCAACATTCTTATGCCGCGCATGATGTGTTTTTCCACCGTATTCTCGGAAAGCTTCATGGCAGCGGCCACCTCGCGCTGCGACAGGCCCTCGACCCGGCGGAGGTGAAATGCCCGCCGCGTCTGGGCGGGCATCGCGGCGATCGCGTCGGCGACACGTGTAAGCTCATCCCGCCCCAATGCATATTGCTCGGGCGTCGGCTCGTCTGCGACGGAAGCCAGCCGATCCAGATCCGCAAAGGAACCGATCGGCACCACGCGGGATCGCCGCAAATCCTGAAGCAAAATCGACCTGGCGACCTGAAAGGCATAGGCACGCGGGTTTTGGATGCCTGTCACATCCGCGCACGTCGCAAGAACGGCGTAGGTCTCCTGCACCAGATCATCGACGCGGTCCGGTCCTAGCCCCGCAAGACGCCCCAGCCATTTCCGCAAGGCCGGCTCGTGCGGCAGAACGTGGTTGGCGAGCCAGAGGCTGCGATCGTCGCGGAGGCAATCCATGCCTTCGCTTTCGCGGCCTAATGTTACAGTTCAAAGTGCGTGAGTATCGAATGAGGCGTTTAAGCGTTTGACGGGTCGTCGGGCTTCAACCTCGAGGGGATATCTCTGGGTGAAACAGCACCCCTCAACCCAGCGCAATTTGGTCTGGCGACGCCCCCGGCCCCTCTCCGCTATCGAGTCTCGCTTCCAACTGCTCAACAGCGTCGGACAAACATTGCGTTACGAGGTGTTCATGTCGTCCGTCGAGGCGCGGTTCGGGGACCGATACGCTGATGATGCCCACCAGCGCGCCCGCGGCGTGCACCGCCATGGCAAAGCCCGCGACGCCGATCGCGAATTCGCTGTTGGACCGCCCTAGCCCGGTCTCGCGCACGATCGCAGTTGCAGCGCGTAGCGCATCGGGATCGGTAATCGTGTTGGCCGTGAACGCCTTCAGCTCCACCCGCGCCAGATAGGCATCGAGCGCATTCTGATCCATTTCGGCGAGCGCGACCTTGCCGGCGGCGAACGCATAAAGCGGCGCAACATGATTGGGTGCGATGCGGTAGCTTAGCGCGTGGGTCCCGCTTTCCACGGCCACGCCGCGCGCCATATCGTCTTCGACCACGTAAAAGGCCGTGAATTCGTTGGTCCTGTCGCTCAGCGCGCGGATTACCGGGCGGACGCTTTCGGTCAGCCACGTCCGACGCGCCGCCCGACCGGCGATGATGCCGGGCATACGGCCGAGCCGATACCGGTTTTCGGACGGCGTCTCCTCTACATAACCGCGCAGGATCAACTGACCCATAAGATGGAACAGACTGCTGCGTGGGATGCCCAGGCGTGTCATCAGTTCGATGAAAGATGGCGCATCAGGCGCCTCCGCCAACAGTTCCAGCACGTCCAGCGCGCGCTTGACCGATTTCACCGACCCATCTAACGCTGGTTTCATGAATTGAAACTAGTTCACATATGTGAACTTAGCAAGGAGAAATGGCGATGGCGGCTGCGTTTCCGCATTTTACCCCCGAGGGCGTCATCCCGGCGGTGTTGTTGCCTTTCCTTGACGACTTCAGCATCGATGAGGCGTCGTTCCGCCAGCATCTGCGCGATGTGGCCGCTGTTCGCGGCTTGGCCGCGCTGACCGTCAACGCGCATTCGACCGAGGTCGCCACCTGCAGCTTCGACGAGCAGACGCGCGTGCTCGCCACGACGATGGATGAGGTTGGCGACGTGCTGCCGGTGGTCGCCGGCGTGGCCAGCGAGAGCACGCTTCAAGCGAAGAAGATCGCCAAGATGTCGGCCGATGCGGGCGCCTCGGCCTTGCTGGTCTTTCCCCCGCGGGTTTTCTTCGAGGGCGCGATGCATCGTCCGGCGATGATCCTCGATTATTATCGGAACATCGCAGAGGTCACCGATCTGCCGCTCATTCTGTTCCAGTTCCCGGCCGGCAAGGGCGGCGCGACGCCGCTCACCACGCTCGCGCAATTGGCGGAAGAGATGCCCAGCCTGCAGGCGATCAAGGATTATGCCAACGATCCGGTCACGGTCGAGCGCAACTACCGGTTCCTTCACGCGCTGCCCCGCCCGATCAAGGTTCTCTCCACGCACACAGCCTGGCTGATGGGATCGCTGGTATTGGGCTGCGACGGTCTGTTGTCGGGATCGGGCAGCACCATCGCTGCGTTGCAGGTTGAATTGTTCGAGGCGATCAAGCGCGGCGACCTGTTCGCCGCGCAGGCGGTCAATGACCGCATGTATCACGTCACCCGGCTGTTTTACGCCGACCCTTTCTGCGATATGCACAACCGTATGAAGCATGCGCAGGTATTGCTTGGCAGGTTGCCGAGCGCGCTGCCGCGCCAGCCGCTGTTGCCGCTCGAACAGTCGGAGATCGATCGCATCGCCGAGGGACTTACCGCCGCGGGGCTGATGCCGACAACCGCCTCGCCCTCGGATCAAGGGGTCGCCGCCGCGCGCCAGACGGTCGCCGCATGATGGCTTGCCGGCGATGACCATCGCCCGTCCGCGCTCGGCCGCCTTCTGGCCGGTCGCCATCACGCTGATGCTGCTGTCGGTGATGTCCTATCTCGATCGGCAGATCCTGGCGCTACTCGTCCCCGATCTGCACCGCGACCTCGGCATGTCCGATCTTCAGGTCGGGACGCTGATCGGCCCCGCTTTCCTCGTGACCTATCTGATCGCGTTGACCCTTGCGGCGACGATCGTCGACCGGTTCGACAAGGTGAAGATCATCGTTGCCGGCACATTGCTATGGGCGGCGATGACCTTCGCTTCGGCGTTTGCGAAAAGCTATCCTGAGCTGATCGCGATGCGCGCCGGCCTCGCCGTCGGTGAGGCGCTGCTCGGCCCGGCGGCGACCGCGCTGATCGGCGACCTGTTCTTTGACGACCCCCGCAAACGGGTCACCGCGACCAGCTTCTTTCTGATGGGCAGCACCATCGGCGCCACCGGGTCTGCGTTTTTCGGCGCGGCCGCGATCCAGTTGGTGTCGGGATGGCAGGTGACGCTGCCGCGCGTCGGCGCTGCCGGAGACTGGCGTCTGACCCTGATCGCGGTCAGCCTGCCGAGCGCGCTGCTGGCGATTGTCCTGCTCGCCATTCGCCGGGGCGCCGGTAGCCGCCGTACCGAACATGCCGCCACAGCCGTCGGTCTGGAGCCATTATGGGCGCATCTGCGGCGGCGCGGGCTCAACTATGTGCTGCTGGCGGTCGCGGTGAACACGCTGATGATGGTCCAGTCCGGCCTGTTCGCCTGGGGGCCGACGTATCTGATGCGCAACTTCGGTTTGGCGCGCACCGGCGCCGGCTATCTGTTCGGCGCCGCCTCGCTGGCCGGCGGCGTGTGCGGCACCTTGTCGAGCGCCTGGGTTATCCGCCGCCTTGCTCCGGACGGTACGGTCAGTCAGTTCGCCCGGTTGGTGCTCATGGTCGGCCCGCCGGGGGTGCTGCTAATCGCCGGGGCGACCATTTCGCCGTCCTTGTGGCTGTTCTTGCCGCTGGTGCTGATCGCGTTCAGCTTTATCGGTGTTTTGGTCACCATCCCGATGCAATATCTTCAGGCCGAGGCACCCGTGCATCTCAAGGGGCGGGTGGCGGTCGGCCTCTACCTGATCCTCCTCACCTTTACCGGCGGCATCGGGCCGCTGGTCCCGCCGGTGCTGGCCAAGCTGATGCCGCCCGGCCCCGATCAGCTCGGCCGCGCCATTGCCGTATCGGCGGTGATTTGCCTCGTGATCAGCGGCACGCTGCTGCTCGTCCTGCTGCGGTCGGCGGCGCGCACGACCGCCTTCTCCAAGCCACTCACCGCATGAGCGACGTCTATCCAAAACTGCGCCTGCTGATCGACGGCGAATGGATCGACGCCGGCGACCGACGGACGCACGCGGTGATCGATCCGGCCACCGGGCAAACGCTGGGTGAGTTGCCGCTTGCTTCGGCCGACGATCTGGACCGCGCGCTCGCCGCCAGCGACCAGGCATTCCGGCGCTGGCGCAAAACGCCCGCGCCGGAGCGCGCGGCCGTGCTGACCGGCGCTGCGCGGCACATACGCGCCCGCGCCGAGGTGATCGCCCGCAACGCGACGCGGGAGGAGGGCAAGCTCTACGCCGAGACCTTTGCCGAGACGCAGATGGCCGCGGCACTCTTCGATTTCTATGCCGGCGAGTGCCTGCGTACCTATGGCCGCGTTCTGGTCCGCCCTGCCGGCCAGCTGTCGCGCGTTATGTATGAGCCGGTCGGGCCGGTCGCGGGCTTCGCGCCCTGGAATTTCCCGATCTATAATCCCGCCCGCAAACTGGGTCCCGCGGTTGGAGCGGGCTGTTCGATCATCCTCAAGCCAGCCGAAGAGTCGCCCGCCTCCGCGCTGGCGATCGCCGAGGCGTTGATCGACGCGGGTCTGCCGCCGGGCGTGTTGCAGATCGTGTTCGGCGTGCCCGATGAGGTATCGACCCGGCTGCTCGCCTCGCCGATCATCCGCAAACTGTCCTTCACCGGTTCGACGGCGGTCGGCAAGCACCTGCTCCGGCTGGCGGCCGACACGGTCAAGCGGACGACGATGGAGCTTGGCGGCCACGCGCCGGTGATCATATTCGACGATGCCGATCTCGATCGTGCTGTCGAAATGCTGGTCGCCGCCAAGCTACGCAACGCCGGCCAGGTATGCGTGTCGCCGACCCGCTTTTTCGTGCAGGACGGCGTTCACGACCGCTTCGTTGCCGCACTTGGCGAGCGAATGGCGCGTTTTACGCTGGGGAGCGGCCTTGATCCCACCGTTGGCATGGGGCCGACCACCAACCCGCGGCGCCCGGCCGCGGTGGAAACGCTCGTCGCCGACGCCCGCGCCGCCGGTGCGCGTCTCGTCACCGGCGGCGAACGGATCGACGGTGATGGCTTCTTCTTCCAGCCGACGCTGCTTGCCGATGTGCCGCTTGGCGCGCGCATCATGACCGAGGAGCCGTTCGGCCCGGTCGCTTTGACGCGCCGGTTTGCCACCCTCGATGAGGTCGTCGAGCAGGCCAACGCGCTGCCCTATGGCCTTGCCGCTTATGCTTTCACCGAGAATGCGCGGCGCGCCAACTTGATCGCCGCCGCGCTGGAGGTCGGCATGGTCGGGATCAACACCGCCGCGATGGCCGCCGCCGATGCGCCGTTCGGCGGGGTCAAGGAAAGCGGCAATGGCTCGGAAGACGGCATCGAGGGATTTCAGGCGTTCCTGGTGACGAAGGCGATCCACCAGCTCTGAGCGGCACCCCGCCGCCGGTGGTTGCTTAGCCTTTGGCGGTATAGGCGCCGAGCCCGGGCTTGTAGGTCTTGTCGTCGAGGAACTGGCGCATGCCCTGCTCGCGGCCACGCTCGGGATCCTGAAAACGGCCCTGTTCCTGCTTGGCCATCAGATAATCGTCGGCGACTTCCCAATCCATGTCACCGACATTCTTGAAGGCGGTCTTGGCCTGGCGCAGCACGACCGGGTTCATGCCCACCAACGTCGCCGCGAGATCCCGGGTGTGCGCGCGAAGGTCCGCCAGCGGCACCGCCTCGTTGACGAGGCCCATCGCCGCCGCCTTGACGCCGGTAAAGGTCTTGCCGGTCATCACATAATACAGCCCGTCACGATGGTTCAGGACGCTGCGCACCGCTTTGGTCACATTGCCGGCGGGGATGATCCCCCAATTGATCTCGCTGAGCCCGAACACCGCCTCCTCGGCGGCGATCGCCAGATCGCAGGCGATCATCGGCGTGAAGGCGCCGCCGAAACACCAGCCGTTGACCATCGCGATGGTCGGCTTGGCGAAATGCCGCAGCCGGCGCCACTGCCACTCGCCCGCCGCACGGTAAGTGCGATAGCGCGCCGTCGACGGCTTGCCGTCGCTGTCCCGGAAATATTCCTTGAGGTCCATGCCGGCGCTGAAGGATTCACCGGCGCCGGTGATGACGACGACGCGAACCTCGTCATTCTCCTCAAGCGTGTTGAGCGTCTCCACCATCATTGCGTTGAGCGCGGGGTTCATGGCATTCCGCTTTTCCGGGCGGTTAAGCGTCACCCAGGCTACACCGTCTGCCAGCTCGACCAGAACGGGAGCGGTCGCCTCGTTCACTTTGCTCATGTGCATTCCCTCCGACAGTGTCAGGTGACCTGATATGGAAAGAGGCGTTGTGTTGTCAAAGCGTTTTTAGATCGCTCAATCGCGACAGAGAAAAGGACACCGGCTCTGGAACGTGAACCTCGCATCGTTTACCTGCTTCGCCAGGCCCAGCTCCGCGCGTTCGCCCTGCTCGAACAAGCGCTGGCGAAGTATGACCTGACGCCGACGCAATATACCGTGCTGAGCTTGGCCGATCGTCCACCGCCATATCTATCATCCGCTCAACTCGCCCGGCGTGCAGGAGTGAAGGCGCAGACCATGAACGAGGCGATCAACGCTTTGGTTCGCAAGGGCCTGCTCGATCGCCAAGGCTCCACAGAACATGGTCGGATTATCCTGATCTCCGTTTCCAGCGAAGGACACGCCCTGTTGCGGGATTGCGCCAGCGCAGTTGACGCATTGGAAGAGGCGTTTCTGTCGTCGCTCTATCCCAGCGAACAAGCGGCGCTTCGCAACATGCTGCAGCGTATCCTATCACGCGAGAGCAAGGCGCCAAGCCACAGCGTTTAAGGCAGTGCGATGATCGACTGCGCCGCCAAACATTTCGCTGGACAGTATCAGAAGCCCTGATACTAAACGCTGCAGGCGCGCATCAGCTGCGCCGTTCCAGCGGGGAGGCGCGCCACGATGACCAGTCCGTTACGCGGCCTTCGCGTCCTGGAGCTGAGCCAATTCATTGCCGGGCCCTTTGCCGGCTTGATGCTCGCCGATCTGGGCGCCGAGGTGATCAAGATCGAACGCCCGGACGGCGGGGATCCCTTCCGCGGGTTCGGAACGGGCGCTGCCGACAATGACCGTTTCGCCGGCTACAGCCACAATTTCTCCGCGTTCAACCGTAACAAGCGGAGCGTCACGATCGATCTCGGCACCGAGCCGGGGCGCGAATTGCTGCGCGATCTCGTGCGCAAGGCGGACGTGCTGCTCGAAAATTACCGTCCCGGGGTCCTTGATCGGATGGGCCTCGATTATGAGGCGTTGCGCCAGGACAATCCCGGCCTGATCTATTGCTCAATCAGCGGTTTTTCCGAGGATGGGCCCTATCGCGACCGCCCCGCCTACGATGCGGTCGGCCAGGCATTTTCAGGAATTCTCGGCACTCTGCTTGATCCGGCGAAGCCGCGTATGCGCGGGCCGACAATCACCGACCAGATCACCGGCATGCAGGCGGCATATGGCGTGCTTGGCGCGCTGGTCGAACGCGGACGCACAGGGAAAGGCAGTCGCGTCGAGGTGTCGATGCTCGACGCCAGCCTCTACCATATGCCGGATAGCTTCACCGCGCTCACCCAGACGGGGCTGGAAATGGCCAGTGAGACCCGCGCCGCCTTCTCGCTGACGTTCGCGTTTCGCTGTCAGGACGGGCAATTGCTGGCCATCCAGGTTTCTTCGACCGAGAAATTCTGGCGGGCGCTGCTGAAGACTATCGCACGAACCGATCTGGGCGACGATTCCCGCTTTCTCGATCGACCTGCGCGGATCAAAAACTTTTCCGCGTTGGTGGAAGAACTTGAACCCATCTTCGCCGCCCAACCGCGCCAACATTGGTTGGATCTGCTGATCGCCGCCGATGTGCCGTGCGCGCCGGTCAATGGCATTGCCGAAGCGATGTCAGATCCGGAGGTCGTGCACGCCGGCCTGTTCCACGATGTCACCCATCCCCGTCGCGGCAATCTCACCATGATGCACCGCGCGGTCCGGCTCGACGGCGAGCGTGAGGACGATCCTCTCCCGCCCCCTGACCTTGGTGAACATACCGACGCGGTGTTGCGATCCTTCGATATCGCCCCCGAACGGCTCGCGGCGTTGCGCCGCCAGGGAGTGCTTTGACCCGGCGCCATCGCGCCGATCGATAAACCGACCGCGAAGACACGCGGCGAGATCAAGAGCGGAACGAGGGAGAGGAAAATGAAGGCTTATATGCTCGGTTCGTCAGCGGCCATTGCCCTGGCATCGGCTGTCCCGGCGCTGGCTCAGCAGGATAGCGGTGGACCCGCCGCCCCGGCGGCGCAAACGGATGTCTCCCAGACGCAGCTTCAAGACATTGTCGTCACCGCCCAACGCCGCTCGGAAAACCTGCAGAAGGCGGCGATCTCGGTGACGGCGGTTTCGAATGCCCAGCTCGTCCAGAAGGGCGTCACGGACATTTCTCAGCTTACCCAGCTGGCCCCCGCGCTCCGCGCTATTCCCAATCAGGGATCGTACACCAGCTTCGCCCTGCGCGGCATCAACAGCTTCTCGGCCAATGCGTTCGCCGACCCGGTCGTCGTGGTCAATGTCGATGGCGTTCCGCTGGCGCACCCGACCGGAGCACATGGTCTTTTCTACGACGTCGAGCGTGTCGAGATCCTGAAAGGGCCGCAGGGCACGCTTTACGGGCGCAATGCGACGGGCGGTGCGGTCAATGTCAATCCAGCCCCGCCGGCATTCACATTCGGTGGCTTCGCCAATCTGGAGGTCGGAAATTTCGCTGAGGTTATGGGAACCGCGGCGTTAAATATTCCGCTGTCCGAACAGGTGGCGATCCGCGCGGCCGGGCAGGTCGTGCACCGCAACGGCTATTTCTCCGACGGCACCGGCGACGACAAGGCACAAAGCGGCAGGCTGTCGCTCCGCTGGAAACCCATCAGCGGCCTCACCATGGATGTGATCGGCGATTATTCCCACCAGGGCGGTAAGGGGCCGGGGGGTGCGATCATCTCACGCCGCGATACGCCCGGCGGCCCGCTCGGCGACACGCATTTCATCGGCGATCCGTGGGAAGGCAATACCACGCCCGATCCGCGCTATGCCGCGCTGTATAGCGTCGCTGGCTTCGCGCCGCGCCGCCAGGGTCTCTCGACAATCGACAACGATTATTACGGCGTTACCGGGATTATCAATTATGCCGCGCCATTCGGCGATCTGGCACTGATTACCGCGTATCGCGGCACCGACATCTTCTATTTCGGCAACACGACCGCCTTCTATCTCGGCGAGAACGCCAATTCGGATCAATATTCGGGTGAGCTTCGCTACACCAGTCCGGCGATCGGCCCGCTGAAGCTGCTGGTCGGAATGTTCTATCTCCACGACGCGATTAATTCACGCAATCCGATCGAGACGGCGGCGACGACGTTGAATAACCAGACCATCACCGGCAAAAGCGCCGCCTATGCCGGGTTCGGCAACCTGACCCTGACTGCCACCGATCGGCTGCGCTTTACCGGCGGCCTGCGCTACACGAGTGAGCGCAAGACGACGGACTCGCAATCGCGGCTGATCTCGGGCGTCAACTTCTCCACCTTCAATTTCATTCCTTTCCCGGACGCGAACGATGGGACGTTGCGCTTCCGGGCGCTCGGTGACCGCGTGTTCAAGAAAGTGACGTGGAAAGCCGGGGTCGAATTCGATGTTGCGTCACGATCTTTGCTGTACGCCAACATCGGGACGGGGTTCAAAGCCGGCGGCTTCTTCATCGGCCCGGAAGGCAGCAATTCCTATGAGCCGGAGACCGTGACGGCCTATACAATAGGGTCAAAAAACCGCTTTCTCGACAACCGGCTCCAGATCAACGTCGAGGCGTTCCTCTATAAATATCGCAATCAGCAGATCGCCCACCAGCGTTTTTATCCGGCACCGACCGGCATCCTGTTCGTCACCGACAATGCAGGTTCGGCGACGATCTATGGCGCCGAGCTCGAGGCTCAGTTACTCGTGACGCGCAATACGAAGCTGTCGTTGCAGGCGCAGTATCTGCACAGCCGATACGACCAGCTGACCTATCTGTCGCCGACATCCATATCGAACAATTCGACATGTCCGTCGCCGGCCGTGACGGGTGGGTTCCAGGCCGATTGCAGCGGGCGGCCGCTACCTTTCACCCCGAAGTTCGTCGTGTCGGGCGGCATCAGCCAGACCATGCCACTGAACGGCGGAGCAAACCTCGTCTTGGCAGTAGACACCCGATATGAAGGCGCCCGCTGGACGCAGATCAATTATCTGCCAGAAAATTATGCGCAGGCCTACACGCGAACCGACGCGCAGGTGACGCTGAACTTCAAGGGTGATCATTGGAGCGTCACCGCCTTCGTTCAGAACCTCGAAAACGACGCTGTTATCGCGGGGACCCTGACCGGCCGCAACTACAACACCGCCGTTGGCGGCATCGTCGACGCCATCTTACAGCCGCCGCGGACATACGGTGCCAGACTGGGGTTAAAGTTTTGATGCGACGCGGTCAGCGATGATCGTTCGTGTGGGGTGTTGTCAGCCTGACCGACCCGGACGTGGGAGCGAGCTAATGGCATGGCACTATCAGCCGCGCGGCGGGTTTGATGACAGCTCACCCAGTCCGAATCCGAGCTGAGGATATGATCATGAATAGCGATACGCTTGAGGGACAAGGCACCAACGTTGCAGGCCAGATCAAAGAGGCCGTTGGCAAGGCGACGGGCGACGAACAACTCGCAGGAGAAGGTGTCGCTGATCAGTGGGCCGGCATCGCGCAAAACGGCTTTGGAAAGCTGCGCGATTTTGCGCGCGAGCGTCCGTTTGCCGCGGGCTTGCTTGGGGTCGTCGTCGGGCTGGCTTTCTTCAACACGCTTCGCGGTAAGCGGTAAGGCAAGGCGACCACATGGCGAAGCCACCGGCCTCCGGCCCCCATTCCGACTTGGACGGCGTCAATCAGGACGCTCGTGCGGGCGTACCCAATCGTGACGCGACCAAGGGGACCGCAAAGGAAATACAGGAGGCTGAAAAATTGTCGGCCGGCCGTCCGCCTCGCTCCTCAAGGCCTGATAGCGGCGGCGGAACAGACGAGACGAGTTAGCGTTTCTTGCTGATCTACTCTCCGGGAAGGCCTTCACATGCTCTATACTGTCGTCGTGATCCTGTTGGTGCTGTGGCTTCTCGGTGCGTTTATCGTGCCAGTCGGTGGCGGGTTGATCCATATGTTGCTGGTGATTGCGGTGGTCGTACTGATATTTCAGCTCATCAGTGGTCGTCGGGCTATTTGACGAATGGGGGTCGGCGCTGCCGACCGATAAGGTGGAGCGCCGTCCTTCAGGACGGCGCTTTTTCTTTGTCTGAATTAAGCGGTTATTTGAGCGGCGTATAGCGGCAGGTGAAGCGTGGCGGACGCGCATTGCCATCCTTCGTAAGATGGATGTGGAGCCGATCATCCATCATGGTGTCCAGCGCGAACGCCCGTTCCGCCTCGTAAAGGTCATCGCGGTGAGCATCCTTCCAGCCCGCGACGGCGCTCAAGGCGCGTGCCTTGGCGTCAGCGACGGACGTCGCCACCACGAACATGTTCTTGTGCTGCTCGGCAAAGCCCATACCGTCATAGCCGCCGAGGTTGACGAAGTAGAGCGTCTCCGGCGCCAACGACGGCTCCCGCCGCAACTCCACCTTATATCCGTCGACATGATCGATCTCGGCCCAGCAGTCGATATGGAGTGTCCCCGGGGTTCCCCACCATTCCGCGCGCAGTCGATCATGGGTGTCCCGGATCGATCCCGCGACGACGAACCGCACATCATGGACTTCGACGTGCGCTTGGGCGTGCTCACCACCGATATAGATCGCGAACAACTTCATCGCCGGGCCAGCTTTTGCGGGAAGTGGGTACTCAATGCGCACCGTTCTCCATGGCGCCAGCGAGCGCAGCACCGACCACTTGGCCCATTTCATAGGAACTGGTGATTCCCTGGATGAAGGGGTGCCGACTGAGCAAGAAGGGAATGCTCAGGCAGTAAAGGCGCATGGCCGCAGGGTTATCTGACACAGGATGGAAAAGTTCGTCGACTGCGATACCCTTCGGGCCATCGGGATGACCTTCGCCGACGTCGTGGACGACATCTTGATCCAGAAGCGACGGAAACGGGAACGCCTCGATCCCAAGCGGGCGCTGCCCGGTTGCTTCAACGAAGACCGGGAAATGGCGGCGCTCGCCTTCGAGGATCACAATCGCGCCTTCCTCCGCGCTACGGGAGTCGACGCGATAGTCGTCTCCGAGCGCCATAACATCCAGATGCCCACAGCGGTGCAGGGCTAAGAGTCGCTCGATAGAGAGGTGGGGAACAGTCGCATATTCGTCGACAAAGATTGGTTTCAAAGAGCGGTTGAACCGGTGAAGCGCTTCTTCATCGAGATACGGCACAATCAGAGCCAGCACCTCTTGCATGCGAAGGATCGCATATCGCCAGGGGACGGTGAACCGGGCGGCAAAATTCGCGCGCGCCTCGCGGAGATTGGTCTCAGCCCATTCAAAAGGGTCAAAGGCCGCGCGGTCTGCAAAATAGGCCTCGGTGAAGTCCTCCAGCGCTAATTCGTGCAGATTGAGGTGCGCCGCATATTCTGGATCGGCCTGCGCCAGCTCCTGCTTAAACAGCGCATACGATCGATCGAGGAGAGTGTCGCAGCCCTCCTCTATCAGCCGACCGACAGCATCGGGGGTGCAGATCGCAAGCGGCTCGTAAGGCACGGGATGATAAAAATCGGCCTCAGGCAGCAGGCCCTTACGGGACATCATGACCATGAGCAGTGCTTCCGCACCCGCATCCACCCGATAATCGATGCCGCCATTCTCGGTCTCGATGAAGGCGCCGTGCGCGGTGGCCAAGGCAACGACTGCGTCGATCGCCGTTAGCGAGCTGCCGCGAATTCCTATCGAAGTGGCCGGGGCACGCTGCAAAGCCGTCGCCGGCCAGGGCGTCAGAAAGTATCCGGGCCGCACCTCGGGTTCTTCCGGCCATTGATGACCCGTCGCTATGACCACTTGATCGAAGATCCGGGCATATGGCGCGCCCTTTTTGGGCTCGACGAGGACTCGTAACCCGGCCTCTTCCGCCACGATGTCCTTGACGCGGCACGTTGCCGCAATCTCGACAACGATGCCGCGCGCGCGGGCGCGTTCGACCACCCCGTTGAATTGATCGAGGAAATATTCGCCAAGCGCCAGGCGTGGGTAAAACGCATGCTCATCAATCTGCTCGGGATCGATGCCGAGGCGCACCAGCCGAGCGCGCGGCTGACGCTGCAGCCATTCGAGGAGCGTCTCTTCGATCGGCGGTATTTCTACGCTGGCGATGTTCGAAAGCATGGCGGGATCGTTCCAGCCTGGCCGATATGGCGTGCCGAGCCCGGCACGCGGTTGCTCTTCGAAGATCGTTACATGGACCGGCCGAGCCACCTCGTTGATCAAGGCACAGAGCGTGTAGATCGTTGTCGGGCCGGCTCCGACGAATGCAATGTGAAAAGGCATCGGGGCAGCAATGCACGTCGCGCATGTTTGTGCCGCCGTCGGCTTCATTCAGGCGTGTGACCTCATGGGCCTAAAAACATAGTGATTGAGTGCGGCCACGGCCGCGGCTCGGAGAGCGCCTAGTCGGCGGAAATCCAGGCATCGCTGCAGATCAGGATCAGCTCTCGCCTGGCGGCTGGCTGCGCCAGATGCGCCTCAACAGCCGCCCGATCGTCTCTCGGCAGGCGGCGGATAATTTCCGAGACGCTGCGGCACAGACCTGATCTTGCCAGATCAAACGCCCGATCGATTGCGGAAATTTCAGCCATCGCGATGCTCCTAGCCCAAATGGCGGGAAGCGAAGAAGAATTTTCGCCCGTGCACTCGCATTTGGGAGCGGCGATGATCACCATGGTATAGCCGCCGCCGATATCAGGTTGTAGGAGGCGCAGCATGAATCAGTTTGAAATCTATCTCGCGAATGCTGAGGCGCAACGCGCCGCAGCGGAAAGCACCGCCCTCGCCAATCGGCGCGAAATGCATCTGCGATCGGCCGAAACATGGGAGACCATGGCGGCGGCCCTCCGCGATACGGCGGGCCGCGCTCTTGTGAATGAGGCTGCGAAGGCGGCGTTGAAGACAAGCGCCTGATCACGAGGCCGAGACGGGCGACGGCATGCCGCCTATTGGCACCGCGATCTCCTCTCCGTTGGTCGGCCGACAGATATTGTGCTGGGTTAGCAGGTTCGATCGACTTTCTTGGTAGCCCAAACGCAGCAGATGCTGCTGAAACCGTCGTCGACCCATTCGTGTCGACTTAGCCGCCGACCTGGTCTCCCTGACTTCGACGTGACAATCTCAGTCGGTCGTTCCGTGATGCTATTCGCCTTCGAGCAAGGCCTTCACCCGAAATTTCTAGGGCAATGGTGCTACAAATGTGTATCCGGCATCCAAGCCACCGTTCCAGCCTATATGGGTAAAATCTTGCCGAACCGAGACGATATTGCCGCATTGCCGGGCCGGCGCAGCCTTCTCACCGGGGCAACAGTCGCCGCGGTCGGGCTTGCCTCGTCAACCCGCGCCGCCGCGCCGGCCAAAGACGGCGGGATTATCAAGCAAGTCGTCCATAACCCGGACAAAGGGCCGAACAGCGGAACCCACGCGCTGAGGCTCCGCAACGTCAGCGAATGGATGTTCTTCGCCGGTCACTCGGCGATTGGCGCGCATGGCGAGATTCTCTTTCCGGGGGACGCCATCGCGCAGATGCGCTGGATCTGGGGCAGCCTGGAACGCCTGCTCGTGCAGGAAGGCTACAGCCTGGGCGACGTCATCCAATTGAAGATGACCTGCATCGCGGACGTGCCGATGCCTGATCGGGTGAAGTTCCTGGAGATCGTGGGGGAGGTGTTCCAGGGGCAGAAGGTCATGCCGGTGGGATCGACTATGTCGGTGGTGGATGCGCTGGCGCTGCCCGGGATGCTCTGCGAAGTCGATATCACCGCGGCGCGTTAGCGCTAGGCGTTGGCGCTCCAGCTCTTTTCGATACGCGCACATTCTTCGCGCAGCAGACCGACCAGCACCTCTTGCCGATCCGGCTTCATATGCGCATCGACCGCCGCGATACTCAGCGCAGCTTCGACGTGACGGTATCGGTTGAAAATCGGAACGCCGACCGCCTTCATACCCGCCGTGATCGCTCCGTCGTTGAGGCTATAGCCGCGGCGCCGCGTTTCTGTGACCAATTGGCGTAACAGGTCGGCCGAAAAAACCGGGGAGTATCGTTGCACCCGGTCCTGATTGGCGATGATGGCCTGTTCGATCTGATCGGCTTCGAGCGCGGCGAGCAACGCCAGGCTGCCTGCGCCGACGCCCAGCGGGCGCCGGTCGCCGACAGCCAGGGTCAGGGTCTGGATCGGGTTGGAGCCGGTCTCGCGGGCGAGGCACACCGCATCGTGGCCACTGCGCACCGAAAGGTAGATCGTCTCGCCGGTTTGCTCGGCGAGCCGCAGCAGGCTCGGCTCGCACATATCCTTGATGTTGAAGCGCCGCGACGCCGCCATGCCGAGCGCGAAAAGTTCGAAGCCGAGCCGGTATGTTTTGGTATCCGGATCTTGCGCAATCAGCCCCTCCCGCATCAGCGCCAGCAACAGCCGATGCGTGGTCGCCTTGTTGAGCTGCAATTGGCGGACGGCATCGACCAGGCGGAGCCCCGCCGCATCCTGTTCGGCAACGAGGCGCAGGATCGTCATCGCGCGATCGAACGTCTGCGTGCCGGACGGACTCGGTTCAAGGGCTCTATCGGCTTTGTTAGGCATGGATGACGCCCCTGCCCGCCTTCGTCAGCTCGATGCTGTGCGCCATGATGCGGGCAAAATCCTGCGCGGTCTGGCCGGCCTCGCCTCCCATCCGCATCGCGGTGTGGTTGAGATGGGATATGACGCCGGACCTCCAAACCGAGCGGGCATCGCCAATGCGCGCCGTCCAGGCATCGACCGTGGCGGCCGCGATCCCGCGCGCATCGAGCGCCGGCAGCCGCGCGATCCCGGCATCATCGATGCCGACGCCCGCATCGTTAAAGATCGCTACCCGCGCGGCGACCTTGAGCGCCCTTGCCGCATCGCGCCCTGGTAATCCGCCATGCGATCCGATGATGAGGATGCGCCCGGCGTCTTCGGGGCAGGCCAGCGCGGCAGAATCGAGACCCCAGATATCGCTGCCCGCGATGTGCCCAAACGCAAAGCGCGCCTCTTGAATCGGCGCCCCGTGCCACTGTGCACGGCTTGCGCGGAGCAGCGCGGCTGCGCTCGGGCACGGTTGACCGACGGCGACGCCAAGGTTTCGCGCGCTGCGGTTTGCGTGACTGATAATGCCTCGGGCGAAGCAATCCCGCGCATCGCCGATGCGGGCGCTCATATGGGAGACCGTCGCCGCCGGCAGATAATGCCGATCGAACATGGCCAGAGACGCGATGCCTGCATCGTCGAACCCGCCGCCGGCGTCGTTGAAAATAACCCCCGCCACGCCCGCTGCCGACGCGAACCTGCCGGCAATCGCCCCGCCATGCGATCCGGTGACCAGAACCACCCCCGCGAACTGATCGCCGAGCGTCGTCACCGTATCCGCTGCAAAAATGGGGCGCAGATCCACAATTATGCGCCGCTAAGACCAAGCCTGGTTCGGGACAGCGCGCGCGAGCGGGGATCGAGCGCCACAGTGCCATCGGCGAAGAATTGGTTCGGCGGCCGTTTGAGACCGAGATGCTCGCGCAACGTGCTGCCGTGGTACGAAGTCTTGAACAGACCGCGCGCTTGCAGGAGCGGCACGACCTTATCGCAAAAGTCGGTCAGACCGCCCGGGAGCCCGGTGAAAATCAGATTGAACCCGTCCGCCGCGCCGACGGTGAACCAGCGCTCCATCTCGTCCGCGATCGTCTGTGGTGAGCCAACCAGGGCGAGCCCGCGATAGCCGCTGACCCAGGCCACCAGTTGCCGGATCGTCAGTTTCTTGTCGCGCGCTTCCTGAATGATGCGCTGCTGCGCGCTCTTGATCGCGTTGGTCTCGGCGATTTCGGGAAGCGGGCCATCGGGGTCGCATTGCGACACGTCCTGGCCGAGAAATGCGGTGAGGCTGCGCAGACCCATGGCGTAAGGCACCATCGCGTTGAGCCAGGCCCGCTTTTCCTGCGCGGCCTCGTCGGTATCGCCGACGACCACCAGCGCACCGGGCAGGATACGCAAATCGTCCGGATCGCGACCCGCCTCACGCATCCGCGCATGCAAATCGTCGCGAAACGCGAGACCGGCTTCGATCGTCGTTGCGGCACCGAAGATGACCTCCGTGACCTCGGCGGCGAACTGCCGTCCGTCCTCCGATGCGCCCGCCTGGATGATCACCGGCCAGCCCTGAACCGGACGCATCGCGTTGAGCGGGCCGCTTACGGAGTAGAACCGCCCCTTGTGATTCAGCCGATAGATTTTCTTTGGATCCGAAAAGACGCCGCTATCCTGATCGCGCACAAAGGCATCGTCGGCGAAGCTGTCCCACAGGCCCGAGACGACATCGAAATATTCGCGTGCTTTCTGATAGCGGGTCGCATGATCGGGATGGTTTTCCAGCCCGAAATTGGCCGCAGATTCGGTGATCCAGGTGGTAACGATATTCCAGCCCGCGCGGCCCCGGCTGAGATGATCGAGCGAGGCCAGCATCCGGGCCATGTTGAACGGTTCGGTAAAGGTCGCGGAAGCCGTTGCGACCAGCCCGATCTTTGACGTATGCTGCGAAATAGCGCTGAGAATTGTGAACGGCTCGAACGTGGCGATGCTGTCGGTCGCCTGCAAAACCTCCTCGCTTGCCGCCAGGACGCCGACATGATCGGCGTAGAAGAAGCCGTCGAAACAGGCCGCTTCCAGCCTCTTTGCAGCATCGATGAGCACGTCGAGATTGGTATTGCCGTCGGCGGCGTTCGCCGGATCGCGCCAGCCCGCCGGATGCAGGCTGGTCGGCCGCACGAAGGCCATCAGGTTCATCTGTGTGCGGGACATGCCGTTTGGTCAGGCCATGACGTGCGCACGTGGAAGGACCGAAGCCTGACCTTCTTCGGCGCCGAGATGCCGAAGATGCGGCATGACCTTGGTTGCAAACAGCTCGAACGAGCGGATGCGCTGCTCTTCCTTGCCCCAATCCTTGCCGCCGACGATCAGGAACTGGCCGAACCCGCCGGACTTTTCGTAGAAATCCTCGATCTTCTCGCGGACCGTATCGGGCGAGCCGATGAACAGCAGGCCGTCCTCGATCAGCTTCTCGACCGTCATGTCGCTATAATCTTCCCCGGGCCGGCGGAAATCGGCCAGCGAGAAGTCAAAATATTTGCGCGTATAATCGAGGTGCCGACGCAGCGCGGGCACGACCTCCGCAAAAGCGCGCTCGTCGGTATCGGCGATATACAGGCCACGTGTAGCGGTAATGTCCTGGGGGCGTGCGGGTTGCCCCAACCCTTCCAGCGTGTCTTTGAACATCGTGGTCAAGCGGCTGATGGTCTTGGCGCTGGCCCACTGCGACGTCAGCAGCCGCCAGCCCCGGCGTGCCGCCTCGGCGATGAGTGGCTGGGTGGTGGATGCCACCGCGATCGGCAGCTTCCTGGAGATCGGCTTCGGCCAGATCGCCACGCCCTTATGCTGATAATATTTGCCGATATGGTCGAATGGCTGCTCTTCCTCGAAGCAGCGCGAGATGAGGTTCAGGGCTTCCAGCGCGGCGGCATGCTGGTCGACGTCGGCTGCGCAGGGGCCGGAACCCGCGCCCAGAACGTAACGGCCATCGGTAAGGATGTCGGTACAGGCCGCTTCACGCGCTACCTGGGTGGGATCATAGAAGCCCAGACGCCGCACCGCCGTTCCCATCACGATCCGCTCGGTCAGCGCGGCGGCCTTGGTGATCATCAGTTCGGGCACGGGCAGCGCATCGGGAAGGAAGCTGGCGCGATGCTCGCTCACCCAGGCCTCTTCCATCCCGAGCTGCTCGCACAGCACGATCTCGGCAACGTCGGCCGCCCAGGCGTCCACCGTCCGGTCATACTCGCGAATGCCCTGCCCGTTTGAAAAGAGGCCGAAACGCATCACGCACTCCTATATCGCCAAAGTATAAGCTTTGACCTGTCTACTTGGTCCACTTTATGGATCGAAAGCAGCAAGATCTGTGCCGACCCCCATCCAACCCCTTGACCTCGGTGTCAAGATATTGCCCGTTGATAGAGCATAACCCTTGCTTTAGCACCTGGACATAACCGTGTTATAGCGGTCCATATTATAGAACTCGAAAGGAACGGGATTGGCAGCAAGTTCCGTGATCGTTGAGCGGGGTGACGCGCACACGCTGAGCATGTTCACCAAATTGGGTTGGGGCGTCGGGTCGATCGGGATCGCGACCTCGGCGATCACCGTGAACATCATGCTGCTGACCTTCATGGTGACGATCCTGGGGGTCGAGCCATCGGTCGCGGGCGCCATTGTCGCGGGTGTCCGGGTGCTGGACATATTCGTCGACATCATGGTCGGCACTTGGAGCGATCGCACCATATCGCGGTGGGGACGGCGGCGGCCCTGGCTTCTCGCCGGTTCGGTGTGCAGCTTCCTCGCGCTGAATCTGCTGTTCTCCGCGCCCTCGTTTATCACGCCGCGGACCAGCCCGGTCTATATGAGCGCCGCGCTGATCTTCTTCTATGCGGCTTATTCCATCTTCACCGTACCCTATATGGCGATGCCCGTGGAAATGTCGGACAGCCGGCAGGAGCGCACATTGCTCATGTCGGTGCGGGCGGGCTTCCTTTCGGTCGGGGGGCTGATCGGCGTCGGCCTCGGCCCGGCGCTGATCGGCTGGTTCGGGCAGGGCGGCCCCGCGTATTCGAAGATGGCGCTCGGCATGTCCGCAGTCGTATTCGTGGCGATGGTGACGAGTTTCCTCACCACCCGCGGCGCGCGCACCCTGGCCCCGGCAGATGCGATGCGGCCGAAGATGTCGCTCGATTTGCTTCGCACGCGCAGCTTCGCCTGCCTGCTCGCCTCCAAGTTTTTGGCGCTGTTCGCGGTGAGCATCAACGCGACGATGATGCTGCTCTTCCACTCATTGATCACGCAGCGCGGTCCCGCCGGGGTCGCCTTGGTCGGACTGGTGTCCAGCATCGCCGCCTTACTCTTCCTGCCTGTCTGGCTGCGTCTGGCGCGGCATGTGCCTAAACGATGGCTCTACATCGCCGCGATGGTGATCTTCAGCATCGCCATGGCGAGTTGGAGCTTGTCCGGCCCAAGGGAATCCAACGGGTGGTTCTACCTGCGCGCTATCGCCGCCGGCGTGGGCAGCGGCGCGATCACCTTTCTATCGGGGGCTTTGTTGCCCGAAGCCATCGAAGATGATCGGCGGCGGAGCGGCATTTTCCGCGAAGGTACGCTCGCCGGAATGTTCATCGCCACCGAAAAGACCGCCTTCGCCGCCGCCCCACTCGTCGCCGGCCTGATCCTGTCGATGACCGGATTTCGCGGCGGCCTTGGCGCGGCGGGTGGCGCGCAATCCACTGCGGCGACTCTCGGGGTACTGCTCGCCGCCTCGATCGTCCCGGCCTGCGCGGCGCTGATCGGCATCCTGCCCGCTCTGGGCGCGCCGAGGGCCACGGGCAGCGACGATATCCGGCAGGCCTGAGGTCGCTTACCGTCCGCTTTCCCAATTTCGCATCGGGATCCGCTAGCGACGGTTTTCAGGGCCGGAGCAAGACGGCTCTATCCACGTGATGGCCATTACGTCGATGTGTCTAGCAAGGCGGAGCGATTTGGCCGGAAATTCGGTTTTGCTTAAGCAGGGGTTCCCGATGACCGAAATGCGAATGACTCGCCGTGAAGGGTTCGGATTGGCGGCGGCTGCCGTCGGGGCGGCCGCTTTGCCGGCGGCGGCTGAGGCCACCGCGCCTCCCTTTGTAACCAAGGTGGATTTCAAGGATCCCAAGTGGAACCGCGATACATATGCGCGGATGGATGGCGACCTCGATCCCACGAAGGAGAAGCTCGGCTGGCTCAAGGGCACGGCCTATGGCGTCCGCGACAACGAAAAGGTCCGCCCCCTGTTCGGGGTCGAGGGGTTCAGCTTCGTGCGCATCAAGCGCCTTCCAAATGGCGACTGGCGGCGGATGCTGCGCGAAATCGTCTTCTATCGTGACCTCGATAGCGGCAAAATCCTTGAAACTTGGCACAATCCTTACACAAACGAGGACGTGCGCGTGGTTCCTATAGCCAACGATCCATTCAATTTCACGATCAGCGATTCGATTGAGCCGCCGCCTTCCTACGGCGGTCTGCAGACCGAGAAGCCCGCACCCAAACCGTTCCTCCTCGATTGGAGCGACGGGCCCGACGGCACGCTGATCTGCCGCACCGGCATCGACATGATCTATCCCAGCGCGCTCCAGCCCAACAAATGGCCACGCGAATCCGCAGGGCCGATGAACCGCGTTTCCGAGCATTTCATTTATACGATCAAGCGCAAGGATGCCGAGAACCCGCGGCTGACCAACCTGCCGCTAGTCGGCGCCTGGTCGCGTATCACGCCTTGGCTGCCGTGGATGCTGATGGGGCAAGCGCCCGGCAACATCAGCTATTTCACCAATTTCGCCACCTTGAAATCGATCGCCGATCTGCCGGCCGATCTCGTGGCGGCGGCGCGCGCGGTTAGTCCCAAATATCTGTCGGCACCCACCGAGGATTACGGACCATCGCTCTCGAGCCTCGAAAATTATGCAAAAACCCAAAAACCTGCGCCAGTGCCGGCGGGCTGGACGCCGCCGCAGCCTCCCGCGCTGAAAATGCACTGATGGCGACCCGCGCCGAGCCTGCGCCCGCCGCACCCGGCCTCGGGCTGGGGGGTCAGGTCGGCTATGGCGCCGGCCAGGTCGCGGGACAGGTGTTCCGCGATGTGCCGTCGCTGCTGCTGCTGTTCTTCATGACCACGGTGCTGGGGATCGCCCCCGCCATCGCCGGTGCGGCGATCTTCGTGCCGAAGCTGGTCTGGGGGGTGGGCTGCGACCTGACCGTCGGGGTGTTATCCGATCGCTGGCAACGCAAAGTTGCGCGGCGCTGGTGGCTGCTGGGGGGTGCGATCGGCGCGCCGCTGGCGATGATCGCGCTGTTTCATGTGCCGCAGGCGTCGACCGGGGTGCGCGTTGCCTATGTCGCCGGCGTGTTCAGCCTCTACATGGCAGTGTTCGCCAGTTTCTCCGTCCCTTATCTCGCGATCGCCGGCGAGCTGACCGCGAATCCCGGCCAGCGCAACGTGCTGATGGCGTGGCGGCTGGTGTTCACGTCGGTCGGTGTGCTGACCGCAGGCGCGCTGGCGCCGGGGATCATCCAGGCCAGCGGCGGCGGCCAGAATGGGTATGAGACGATGGCGCTGGTGCTGGCGGTCATCTGCCCGGTCGCGTTGCTGATCGCCTTCCTATCGATCGGCAAGGGACTCCCACCCGCCCCGCAGGCGCCGCGAGTCCGCCTGAGCTTTGGCGAGGCGGCGGCGGTGCTTGCGCGGCCCCGCTTCGCGGTGCTGCTCGGCGCCAACCTGCTCCAGCTCGCCGGATCGGGGATGGGCTATGCCGCGATGCTGTATTTCCTCAGCTACAATATGGGCCGCGCCGATGCGTTTCAGTTGATCGGTGCCCTGGTCGTCATGGTCTGCGTCGGCATCGTCGTCGCGCAGCCTTTGTGGGTGTGGGCGGCGGCGCGGATCGGGAAAAAGCGCAGCTACCTGATCGGCACCGCAATCTATGCCGTGACCTACGCGATCTGGGCGTTCGCCGCGCATTGGGGGACCGCAGCCGCCTATGCGCTGGCGTTCATCGCGGCGGTCGGTAATTCGGGCTGGGCGATGCTCGGCTTCTCGATGGTGTCCGACATCGCCAGTGAGGACGAACGCCACGCCGGCCTTTATTCAGCGGCGTGGATCGCCACGGATAAGATCGCCTTCGCGCTCGGCGGCACGCTGCTGACCGGGCTGCTGCTGTCGGGGTTCGGCTTCGATTCCGCCCGCGCCGTGGCCGGGTTGCCGCAAACACCGCTGGCGCTGGTCGGGGTCGCGGCGGCGTTCGGTCTGGCGCCGGCGCTCTTCAACCTCGCCGGCGGGCTGATCTTCTGGCGTTGGGGACGCGAAGGCTGATCATAGCGTGATCACATCCTTGCCGAGGTGAGCGGCCGACTTGAGATAGGCATGCCGGCCAACGCTTAGTTCCGCCCCTTGAGCGTTGCGAGATAGGCGATGATATCGCCGCGCGCTTTCGCATCGGCGATGCCGCCAAAGGTCATTTTGGTCCCCGGCACTGCCTGGCTCGGGCGCTTGATAAAGGCGTCGAGGCTCGTCGCGTTCCAATTCAGCCCCGATGCGCTCAGCGCGGGCGAGTAAGCGTAGCCGGGCCGCGACGCCGCTTTTGCGCCCACCACGCCCGACAGATTTGGCCCCACGGCATTGGGAGCGCCCGGCGCGATGGTATGGCAGGCCTGGCATTGCAGGAACAACTGCTTGCCGCGCACGGGGTTCGGCGCGCTGGGAACGGTCTGTGCTTCCAAGGCGAACGGTACAGCCAGGGCGCTCATCGCCAGGACGATCGCGGGTTTGATAAACGGCATGGTCTCCATCCTTTCGGCCGTCATAGCGCTGCGGCCCACCTCCATTATTGAGATGACCGATATATCCATCCTATGAACAGGCTCCGCTCGCCGGTCGAACGGCCGGGCAGGATCGTGTCGAACGGCAAGGCATCCGAGGAGTGACGCCATGATCCTGACCCGCCGTTCGTTCACGCTCGGGGCAGCCGCGCTGGGGGCGGCGACCGCCGCCGGCGGGGTCCGCGCCGCGCCGGCCGGCGGGATGCTCGATACGATCATATTGGGCGCCGGGATGGCGGGGCTCAACACCGCCTGGCTGCTCGAACAGCAGGGGCAAAAGGTGATGGTGCTGGAGGCGCGGCAGCGCGTCGGCGGCCGTGTCTTCACATTGCTCGATCAGCCCGGAACGCCCGAAATGGGGTTCAACGCGATGGCGGCAGGCTATGGCCGCGGCATCGATGCCGCCAAGCGCGCCGGCGTCGAGCTATACGACGTCGCGCCCCGCTATCGCGCGGCCGGCGGCATGGCGCTGGTCCTCGACGGCAAGCCGCTCACCCGCGAGCAATGGGCCGCTTCGCCGCTCAATCCCTTTCCGGCTCCGTTCAAGACGGCGATGCCATGGGAGATCGTCAACAAGATCGTGGCGGCCAAGACCCCGCTTGCCGATTGGACCGAGTGGACCGATCCCAAGAATGCCGCGCTCGACGTGTCGTTGCGGGATTTCCTCAAGAGCCAGGGCTTGTCCGATCCCGCGATCACGCTCGCCTACGATACCGCGCCTTATTACGGCACATCGGCGTTCGATGTCTCGGCACTGATGCTCGAATTCAATGACGGCTTCATCAAGACGCAGGCCCTCGCGGGCCCGCAATCGCTGGCGGTGAAGGGCGGCAACAGCCGCCTGCCGATGGCGATGGCCAAGCTGCTGAAAGGCGATCTGCTGCTCGGCAAGGAAGCCGTCGGCATCGTCAGTGAGGCCGACGCTGCAAGCGTCCGTTGCGCCGACGGCAGCACCTATCGCGCCAAGCGCATCGTCTGCGCACTGCCGTTCGCCGTGATGCGGAGGATCAAATTTGCGCCGGGCTTGTCAGGTGTGCAGGCGCAGGCCGTGGCGACCCTCGGCACACAACCGCTGTCGGCCGCGTTCTTCACCATCAAATCGCGCTATTGGGACGTCGACACGCTCAACCCATCGATGTGGACCGACGGTTTTGCCGGCACGGTGCAGGCGCAGCTCTTCGGCACGACCGATTCCGAAGTGACCGGCCTGATGGTCCAGGGGCGTGGCACCCTGGCGCGCTACTGGGATCGCCTCGGCAAGCCGGCCGCGCTCGAGCTGATCACGCATTCGATCGAAGCCGCCCGGCCGGCCGCCAAGGGCCAGATCTCGCCCGTGACGCTGCATTCCTGGGAAAGCGAACAATTCAGCGCCGGCGCCTGGGCCGTGTTTGGCCCAGGGCAGGTCCACACGTTGGCGCCCACCATGGCAGCGCCGGCGGGCCGCATCCATTTCTGCGGAGAGCATACGGCAACCGGCGCGCGCGGCCTCGAAGGCGCACTCGAGTCATCGGAGCGCGTGGCGATCGAGGTTTTGTCCGCCTAAGGCGATCGTACCTGGTCTCCCTAGCTATGATCTTGAAGCTGGTCTCCCTGCAAGATTGGACATTGCGATTTCAACCGACCCTTGTCCTAATTGCTAGCCTTGGAATTTTGCACTCGACGAGACCTGAAGGAGGCATGTGGCTCTCGCGCAAACATCGGATGTTGTGGGGTCAGCATAACCCGCCTGTGCCTCGCGCTCGACGTCTCCCGGCGAACGCTGGAGACGGTGTTCCAGCGTCAACTCGGCGTGGGCCCTGCGCGTTTCATCAAGGCGTTACGCCTCAACTAGATTCGGCACGAAATTCTTTCGTGGTCAGGCGCCGGCCGGCCGGTCGCTGGTATCGCCGCCGATTGGGGCATCTGGCATCCCAGTCATTTCACCGTGGATTATGGGACGATGTTCGGCAATCCTCCTTCGCATTCGTGGCAACGCAGCGGCTAACGCACCGCATTGACGCTTCCTGCCGACGCATGGCTCAGCTCCGGAACTTTCGTTCCCACGGTTCGCAGCAGGCGTGGATATAAAGGCACTTTTGGGAGGCATTATCGCTCGAGATACGATTGCTCGCGATGTGCCGCACGGTAGCCTATGATCTCGGCGCCGTGCTGCCGCGGATCTGCGTGCAGCTAGTTGTGAAATTCAAGCGCCAGGTAAAAAGCATATTTGCCGGCGGCGCTTCTATGCTGGATCATTGGCCCGCCGGAACCAATGATCGCCCACTTGGGAGCGACCTGCAAGCTCATGCCCACGTCCAATCCCGTGCTTGTCGCCGTGTCGATAGCGTCGGCGGTCTGGTGATAGACCTCGCCGCCAAGGGAAAGGCGCTTAGTTATCTGTCGCGTGAGAGCGGCGCCTTCGAAACTATAGCTGCGATTGCCGGCGCCTGGATTGTAGGTCCATCCGCCCCCACCGAATACTGACCAGGGGCCGAAGTCCTTTTGCGCCCATAAAGGGATGGAAAAGCCAACGCGGCCAGATCCAAATCGCTTGCCGCCCGTCGGTAGATCGATTTTTGGGAAGAGGCCGACGTCAGGCAGATCACTGCCCGCGGCTTGATGGAGAAACCGATATTTGGCGCCAAGCTCGGTGTCTGCGATGCCGATGCGCGCGCCCGCACCGCTTTGATGATCATAAGCAAGGGACACGACCGCGCTCAACTGCAGATCCCGGGCGCCACCATAGTTGATATCAAACCCACCGTTGCCGGCTGTCGCCCGGCGCAGGACCGTCCCCGACGCAAAACCATATGTTTCCCACTTGCCAGGGTCGGTTGGTTGCGGATCGTCCGTGACATAAGGCGGCCCGGCTTGAGCACTCGGCCCAAAGGCAAGCATCACCACAGCGACGGTGGATCCGAGAATAAGCCCCTTGCTCACGATGCTTAGTTCGTTGAGCGCGAATGTCGCCCAGCGCGCTGCGGGAGGAGGACGATACAGAGCAGGATAAAGGCAGCCAAGACCGCAGACGCCAATGGCCGGCTGAAAGCCAGCCCTCCTTCCGCCACGGGTTTGTCGAAGAAATCCCCCAAGGTTGCACCGAGAGGGCGCGTGAGAATGAATGCCAGCCAGAACAGGACAACGCGCGAGATATTCGTCCAGAAATACAGGAACACCAGCACCGCCAATGCGGCCGCGAAGACAATCGCCCCGCCGCCGAAGCCTAGCCCGCCATCCGCCGCCCAATCCCCAAGGGCCGTGCCGAGCGTTTGAGAGAAAGTGATCGTCACCCAGTAAAAGATCTCGGCCACGGGATTGGCAACCGTCTCAACCGAGACGCTCCCAGTGGTCGCATACCAGGCCGCGAGCGACGCAAGCACGCAGGACAGCAACAGAAGCGAACCGCCAGCATAGCCGATACCAAGAGAACGATCGGCGAAATCGGCCATCGTCGTGCCCGCTGTGGTCGATGCGATGATCGTGAGCCAGTAAAGCGCGGGGTGAAATCTCTTCGCGACGACTTGGCCCGCCACAAGCGCCACCAGCAGCGTCGCAAAAATTGCCGTTCCGATGAGATATCCAAGGTGCATCGTCATGGTGACGGTGTCGCCAGCGGTCTCGCCGAGGGTGGTCGCTGCGATCTTGATGATCCAAAAGGTGAGCGTCACTTCGGGGACTTTGCTCGGAAGTCCCGTATCGCCGACGATTTTTTTCATGGGATCCTCCGGATCAGCGGGCGGTGTTGATGGCATCAAACACCAGCACCCGGGCAGTGCCAGGCACCACTCGTGAGCGGCCACCGGGCGTTGGATTGGGTTGGGTATCTGCAGCAACGACAAACAGCCGCCCAGTGGCCGCATCCACCGCCATCGTCCGGCCGCTCACAGCCGTGGGAAGAGGATCGAGCAGCTCATAATGGTCGTCTGAGCTTTGCTGGTAGATGGTGACGGTGCCATCACCGCCGTTCGAACTGAAAATACGTTTGCGCTTTGGGTCGAACGCAATGGCATCGCTCCCCCGCCCAATCGCCAGCTCGGTCAGCACCTGGCCGCTTGCGGCATTGACGACCATCAGCTTGGCGTTGATGCAGCCCATGAACAGCCGCTTCGTGACCCCGTCATACGCGAGACCATGCGGGCTGGTGCAATCGGGCGTCGGCCATTGCTGGACGACGCGATTGGTCCGCGTGTCGATCTTCAAGAGGTCGCGCTTCGCTTCTCCCGCCACGTAGATGACGCCGGGTTCCCCAGCGACGGCATATTCCATCTTCTCGCCGGTCTTGATCGTTGCGATCGCGCTGTTCGTTGTGGGGTCGATCACCGTAATGGCTGCAGGATCGCCCTCTATGACGAAGATGTGGCCGGTCGCCGGGTCTGCCGCGATCCCATCGGCGTCTTGATCGGCCGGTATCAGCTTGATGGCCTTGAGCGATTTCAGATCGAAGGCCACGACCTGACCATTCCGACCGTCGTCCGTGTACCCCCGCCCATTCGAAGCCGAAATCGCGGTGCCATGTGTACCACCTTCAATGCCCTCAACATTGCCGATCACCGTGGCTGACTTGGCGTCGAGAACGGCGAGACGGTCGCCATGGGCGATATAGACCCGTCCGGTCGCGGCATCCGCGACAGCATAATCCCATCGATCCGGCGAGCCGAGCGGAACGGTTTTCACGAGCCGATAGGCCGGGGCCGCCGCTGCAGGCGCTACGCACATCATCAAAGCAGCTAGTGCGAGGCTGCGTCCCGCTAACATGCGCATGATCTCGTCTCCAAATCGGTCGAAGCTCCAAGCCGATCGGCGGATGCAGGATTTACCGCTCGCTTGCTACCTGGACATCGCACGGCCGCCAGCAAAATTATCTCGGACGTCCCCGCGCTCTTTTCAGCGGTGCCGAACCGAACGCATCTCGGCGGCGGCAGCCTGAAACTGACGCTGAAACGCCGGCTGCTGCATAAGACGCTCGGCGATCATCATGCCGAAAGCCTGGCCTGCCGCCAGATCGCTGGGAAAGTGCTGCTCGCAGATGATGCGACTGTGGGCGTAGTCGGCCGCGCGCGATAATATGGCGGGCGCGCGGTCGGGAACGAGGCGCGCGAGGATTGCGGCCATCGAATAGGCCATCGTCGTATGGCCGCTCGGATAGCTGCTTTGGGGATCATCGTTGGTGGCGCAGGCATGCAGCGATGCGTCGACGATCCAGGGGCGGTTGCGCCGGAAATGATCCTTGGCCCGATCGACGGCGGCTTTCTCTTCTTGCCGAACGGTTTGAAACAAGGCCTTCGTCGCCGGAAGCCTGTCGAGATCGAAGCCCGGCCCGATCGCATCGGCGAACAAGCTGACCGTCTTGGTCTCCCCCATAGTTCTCGCCTGCGCTGCCTCTACCGGAGTTCGCGTGCGATCTTCTGCATGAAGACTGTCGAGTTCGGATTGTTCGATCGCGCTGTTGTCCGCGGGCGGCGGCGGCAGCAGCAACGCAGGATCGAAATTGCCCGCATCGAGAAGCAGGGCGCCGGTCGGCGCCGGTTTCGCCGCGATGAGAAAGAAAGCGACGAAAGCCAGCGCCGGGCCATGACGCATCAGAACTTCACCGTGATATCGCCCGTAACCTGGCGGCCAGGCTGGTAGTAGAGTTGGTCCGTCGTCTGGTTGAGACCGCGGAACGTGTTACCGGCAGGGCCGGCGCCTGAAAGGCCGATATTCTCAATTCTGCGGGAGTTGAACAGGTCGGTGACGTTCAGGCCGACACGCAGATTATGCCATTCGTAGCTCATCGCCAGAATGGCATCGTTATAGGGTGATATCCGCACCGAACGCGCCAGGACGAAGAAGGTCTGGGTGGGATCGAGCGACTCGTTGGTGGCATATTGCGGGCCAGTCCACTTATCGATCAGCGAGAAGCGGATGGGGCCATGCTTGTAGAGCAGGCCACCCGCCGCCGTTCCCTTCGGCGCATTGGAGACGGGATTATGCGTACCTGCCTCCTTGGCATAGTTCAGCGAGCCGTTTGCAAAGACCGCGAAGCCGGCGGGAAGGGCATAGGTCACCTGACCCTCGATCCCCTTGTAAAGAACGCGGCCGGCGTTGAAGAAAGCGGTCTGCGAGGCGCCGGTGTTGTCGATCACCGTCTCCTGCTGAATCTTATTGTTGATCTTGATGTAATAGACATCGGCGTCGAAGCTGAGCCGCTCGCCATGATAGACGAAGCCCGTCTGATAGTTGGTCGACGTTTGGGGCTGGATCGACGAGAGGCTCGGATTGTTTACGTAGAGATCACCCAGGATGGGGACCGACATTCCCTTGGCGAACTGACCATAAACCGACATCTGCGATGAGATCGCATAGTTGGCGGTCAAGAATGGCAGCGATTTCGTGTAGGTCTTGCTGATATTCTGGGCGTAGCGCGTCGTCTGATTGTACGCCGCGTGAATAAAAATATTGAAGTTCACATATTTGAAGCCGGGCGTGATCGTGAGGCCGGACACGGGACGCAGTTCCAGCTCGCCGAAGCCTTCGGTATGGTTGAAGCCGCTGTTCTGATTGAATTTGACGTAAAGCGGAGTGACCGCGCCCGTCGATGGGTTGGTGACCTTCTTCTCGACATAGTTGAAGTCGCCGGTGACGAGATTTACGTCGGTTTGCTGGCGGAAAGTATCCGCCCGCTCGATCCACAGGCCCGCCGTCAAAGCGCCGAAGCCGAAGTCGTACCGGGTCTTGGGGATAGTCCCCCAGACACGATATTTGTTGGTCTTCGTATAGCCCGGGACACCGGTGGTTTTGGTGCCATCGGCCAGTGTCACCGTCGTGTTGGCATTGGTCGTCGAAAGAACGCCCGTTGGCAGCGTCGTGGCCGCATTGCCGCTGAGCGTTTCGTTATCGTAATAAAAGGTATAGGCCGTGTTGACGAAGGTAAACCCTGGCGCAATCTCGCCATCCAGCTTCGCAATCTCGAAATCGGTCGTCTTGGTCGTGGCGTTGTAGTCGATGTAGCTCTGGCTGGTCGGATCATTGTTCAGGTTATAATATTTGCCGTACAGCGCCTGCTGGGCAAGCGTGACACCATTCTTGTCAGGCTGATTGAAATGGTTCTTGTTGTAGGTGCTCAGCAGCGACAGATGCACGCTCGATCCAATCGGGATCACGACTTTGCCGAAGATGTTCTTCTGGTTGTAACCGCTCAAGCTCAGTCGCCCATCGGTCTTGATATATTGCGCCGAAACGACCGCCTCGGTGCCACCCAGCTTATCGATCGCGCCTGACTGGAGCAGCCCGCGGAACAGATAGGTGTTGAAGCTGCCGTAAGCGCCCTTGAATTCGGCGGAGGGGTCAGCCCGCGTCTCGCGTGAGAAGAGGTTCATATTGCCGCCATAGGTGGATTCACCCAATTGGCTGGCGTTGCCCGGCCCGCGATCGATCACCAGAGTCTCGATCGTGTTCGATGGGAAAAACGTGTTGGAATGGTGCGTCGGGCCGTTGGTGTCGCCGAACGGAACACCATCATAGGTGATATTATATTCACCGTCCTGAAAGCCGCGGATAGTCGTCTTGGACTCGTTCAGGCCGACACCATTTTCGCCGCCGCTGTTGGCAACCGAAGGAGAAATCAGCGCGACATTGTTGAAGTCCGCGCTGGCGGGCAGCGAATCCTCGATGAACGATCGCGACACGATCGATGCCGGCTGCGTTTCCCGAAGCGACGCGGTCACCGGGGCGATCGCATTCGCTTTGGTGCCTGTCACGACGATATCCGAACCTTCGGCAATGCCATTGTTGGCGGCAGGCGGCGCGGGCTCGGGCGCCGGGTCGGCATCGGTTGCGTGCGCGGCCTGGCTGGCAAGGGCAAACACCAGAGCAAGCGCCGGAGCGGTGGAGCGGGCGTGCGAACGCCTTACCGAAATCGTCATGGCCGAATTCCCCGTCAGATGTTTTGGCTGTCGGGGCGCGGTTAGGATCGGTCTGTGACAGTTCGGTGCAAAATCGATGACAAAAGCGTCACAAAGCCTTTGTTGAAAATTTGCAATTTTATGTGGGCACGGCGCCCGTGAGCGCGCCGCCGATGCGATGCTGACCGAGGTCACGATCGTGCGGGATGATCGCCGCCATCGGCGGGCTGAGAGTGTCCGCGACCGGAATACAGACCCTGACTTTCAGACCGGGCGCGGCGTTCACAAGCTCCAGGCTGCCGTGATGAAAACGTGCAATCGCGCTGGCGATGGCGAGCCCGAGGCCGCTTCCTCCGGCGTCGACCGCCATCCCCCGCTGAAAGGGCTGCTGCACGCGCGTCAGATCGTCGCCGACAAGCCCGGGCCCATCGTCGCTGACCGTAATCACGGCACGCCCGTCGTCTCGCGCCAGGGATATCGTCGCGCTCGTACCGGCGGGCGTATGCGTCGCGATATTCTCGAGCAGATTGATCAGAAGCTGGTTGATCAGATCCGGATCGCCCGTGATGGTGACGTCCTCCAGCTGCGTGATCGTCAGCGTCCCGCCATGATCGAGCATCACCGGCTCCATCGTATCCGCAATATCCTCCACCAATGCGCGCAGCGGAAGCGGGCACATCGCCGAGGGATGCTGCCCCGTTTCGATCTCCGCCAACCGCAGCAGCGCGTCGAAAATGCCGATGATCGATGCACACTCCTTTTCGGCCTGTTCCAGCAACGAGGGGAAGGTCGGATGATTTTCCTGAGCGGCGCGCCTCAGAACGCTGCGGAGTCGGGTGAGCGGCGTGCGCAGATCATGCGCCAGATTGCTGGAGAAAAGCTGCTGGGCCCTGACCAGATCCGCCATCTTGTCGAGCATATCGTTGAGGCTTTCGGCCTGCACCGCGAACATGCCATCCAGCCGGTCCATCGGAATGCGGCGGCTGAGGTCCCCCGCCGCGATCGCTGCTGCCGTCTTCTGCGTCTCGGCGAGGCGCTTCGCCGTCAAATGGGCAAACAGCAATGTCGCCGATACGCCCAGCGCGAGCGCGACCAGGGAAAGCGTCGCTACTACCGCCGGCAGAAGCGCATGAAGATTTTCCGCCGCTTCACTGTGCTGGACGACCACGAAAAGACCGCCACTTTGCAGCCGCGTCGCAAGCGCCCGGCCCTCCTGGTAATCGCGACCGCCGGCCGTGAACCGGACGTAGGACAGGCCAGCGGCCGGCGGGCCGATATCCAGCCGCCCCGCCAATCGGCGGCCCGACCGATCAAATAAGACGTAGGTGCGTTCGCTCAGCACTTTGCGATGCTGCCACTCGCTGATCTTCCCCGCCAGGATGGCATCCTCTTCGGGATTATGGGCAATGTTCGAGAGATATTTGTGCGTGTGATAGCGCAGCGATGAATCGATACGGCTCGACACCCACCCATCCGCAACACTGAAGCCGATCATGCCGATCGCGATCATCGCCAACGCGAAGGCCAGGCCGAACTGGATCGCTAGACGATCGAACCGCGCCGTCCCATGCAGAAGGTGCCGGATCATAGGCATCGCTCGGTGCGCAAGATATATCCCGCGCCACGCTGCGTCTCGATCGGATCGCAGCCCATTTCCTGCAGAGCCGTACGCAGCCGGCTCATGTTGCTCTCGATGATGTTCGTCGTAGGCGAGAAGGAATAGGACCAGACATATTCGATCAGCATCGATCGGGTCACCAGCCGATCCGCGTTCCGCATCAGATGCGCGAGCAGCGAATATTGCTTGCGATTGAGCGTCACCGCGGCGTCGCGGTAGAGGGCGCGATGGCTGCTCGGATCCAGCCGCAGCATGCCGACTTCCTGGCTCACGCCATCGGATCGCGGCGCGCCGCGCCGGACGATGGCGTTCAAGCGCGCCACCAGCTCGTCGACATCGAACGGCTTGGCGAGATAGTCATCCGCGCCGCTGTCCAGCCCTTCGATGCGGTGCTTCACCGAGCCGAGCGCGCTCAGCATCAACACCGGCACGATTTCGTTGCGGCTGCGCATATGGTCGATCACCGAAATGCCGTCACCGTCCGGCAGCATGCGATCCAGGACGACGGCATCGGGAGAATGGACACCGAGGGCGTCGATCGCTTCGGAACCGGTCCGCGCGAGTGTCGCGCTATGACCGAAGGAGCCCAGCCCGGAAACGATATGATCTGCGATCACGGGGTCATCTTCAACCACCAGCAAATGCATCTCGAAACCCTTCCTTGCTCCTCACCCATATGACGTTTTTGTTTCAGTACCGCGTCGTCGTTCGGCGTCGGCAGCGCGGACTGGATTACCACAATGCAATGTTGGCTAATCGTATTGCCGCTATCGCGCCTGCGCAGCGAAGATTAATCGCACGCCCTCGGCCTCGATGCCGCGCTGGGGGCAACCAAGGACGTGAAGCACCGTGCAATTTGCCTAGCGGGCCTGCTGATCCTTTCCTTTGCTGCGCAACCGTCCACCGCTCAGGAACGTGACGACGACGATGATCCGAGCAAACCGGTAACCGAGATAATCATTTCGGCGCGAAGGCTGGATGCGGCGCGGGCGAATATCGAACCGAGCCTCGGCGCTTCGTCTTATTCCCTAACCAACGATACCGTCGAGGCCCGGCCCGGCGGCGAGACGACAACCATCAGCAAGATATTGCTGCAGGCCCCCGGCGTAGCGCAAAGTGGATCGGGCAATCTGCGGGTGCGCCAATCCCAAGGCAGTCTCGAATATCGGATAAACAACGTCATCCTTCCCCCGGGTCTGACCGATTTGGGAGAAAGCCTCAGCCCCCGCATCGCATCGAAGGTCGAGCTCGTCACCGGCGCGCTGCCCGCGCAATTCGGGCTCAACGGCGGGGGCGTCGTCAACGTTACCACCAAGGACGGCATCTACCTCGATGGCGGTCAGGCGGAACTCTATGGCGGTGGCCGAGCCGAGATCGAGCCGGCGTTCGAATATGGCGGCTCGATCGGCAGTACCAATTTCTTCGCGTCGGGCAGCTACCTCAGAAATCATCTTGGCCTGGCTTCGCCCGATGGCAGCGGCCATCCGCTGCATGACCAGACCCAACAATATGAAGGGCTGGCCTATGTCGATCGGGTTCTTGATCCGCAAACGCGCATCGCGCTGGTCGTCGGGGCATCGGACGAACGGTTTCAACTTCCAAACCTGCGTGGCCTCAACGCCGCGACGGCCAACCTTGGCCCTCTGCCTTTCCAACGCCCGCTCGTCTTGAGCGGCATCAGCAATTTCCCAAGCGAAGCGCGCGATGGCACGCGCCACGATCTCAATCGCTACGGCGTCGTCAGTCTGCTTCACACGAGCGATACACTGACTCTGCAGCTGGCTGGCTTTGCCCGTTTTTCGGCGGCGAACCTATCGGCCGGGGCCACCGGGGATATCCTGTTTACAGGAGTGGGCCGGGATACGCGCGACACGACGACATCGCTCGGGCTGCAGCTGGAGGGCGCCTACGAACTTGCCCCGGCGCACACGATGCGGTTCGGCACGGTCATCATCGCGGATATCCATAAGGGTTATGCCCGGACCGATGCGCTGCCAATCGATGCCGGAGGCGTCCAGATTGCCGACGCCCCGCGGCGGTTCGATGAGGCGACGCGCCTCGCGACCCGAAAGGATGGGGTGTTCATCGAAGACGAATGGCGTCCCGGCGCTGGGCTTACGGTGAATATCGGCGGGCGGGTCGATCATATCGCGGCCGTGGATGATCTCACCCGGTTCAGCCCCCGCGTCAGCGTGGTATGGCAGCCACAACCCGAAACCACGATGCACGCCGGCTATGCCCGATATTTTATTCCCGCGCCGATTGACGGCATAGCAGAACAGCCGGGCGATCTGGCGGGAACGACGGCGCGCTTGCCGACCGCGACCGGTAACCAGCCGCTGCCGGAATTTGACGATTATTATGACATCGGCGCCCAGCGCAACGTCGATGCCTTCACGCTCGCGCTCGACGCTTATTGGCGAAGAGCGACCCATCTCATCGACGAAGGCGTGTTCGGAGTAGCGGGGCAGAGCGCGTCATTCAACTATCGCAAAGGGCGTGTACGCGGCATCGAAATCAGCCTGACCTACAATGCAGGGCGTTTGTCCGGCTGGGCGAACATCGCACTCGCCGAGGCAAAGGCGCAGGGCATCGCCTCTAATCAATATTATTTCTCGCCAGTCCAACTCGCCTATGCGGACAGCCGGTGGATCCAGACGGCCAACTCGCAATCCATTACGATGTCGGGCGGGCTATCTTATCGGGTTGGAACGGTGAGACTTTCAACGGATATGCTCTACGGCAGCGGGCTGCCGCGCAGCACGTCTCCTCTCACGCTGAACGACGATCATCTGCCCGGTTATGTGCAGGTCAATCTCAGCGCGGTCTGGCGGGTGGCGCAGATCAAGCGGCTTCCGCTTGATGTACGCATCGATATCATCAACGCATTCGATCGGCGTTATGCCTTGAGCGATGGAACGGCGCTCGGCGCTAGCCAGCCACAGTGGGGGCCGCGCCGAACAGCCCTTGTCGGCCTTGAGCAATCGTTCTGATCATTGTGCCGGTAAGACCACGACTCTTCCGTGCGCGGTCGCCGCGTGCAGCTCGCCTTTGAACGCATAGGTCCCCGGTGTGAGCGGCCCGATGAAAAACGCTATCCGACCGTGCGGCCCGATGTCCTTGTCGACGTGCAGATCGTCGCTGTCGAAATCATCGGCAGTGGCGTCCTGATTGCTGAAATCGATCTTGACGCGCTGCCCGGCGGGGATGGTGATGACGTCCGGGGAAAACCGATGGTCTTTCAGGACGAGCTGCAAGCCTCTGGATGATGCGACTGGATCGGCAAGTGTGGCCGAACACCCCAGAAGAGAAATGACGGCGACGGCCCCAATTCGGATCACGTGCTTTTCCCCGTTTGAATTGCCGATAATGCAATAGCGTATTGGGCGAGCGTATACATCGTCTTTAGTGTTGCCAGAAAATAGCCCAACCGAGGGACGGAGACAGTCGGAAAAACGGCCCGACGCTTAGCGTCTGTTTTCAAAGTGCGAAGCGGCTTGGAAGACCCCCGACCTTCGCGGGAAAATTGCCTTGCGACGATATCTCTCAAACTCTGGAATGACAGGCGGCGCTGTCAGTCCAACGCGAACTCGTTCTCGGTGATTGTGCGACGGATTTCGTGGCTCAATTTGTCGCCGACGCTCCACCAATTGAAATAGGGCCCGCCATCAGGCCGCCTCTGCTTTCCCTACCATGGCCAGTCGCGCCCCCTCGCTCACCTGCCCGCCTTCGGAGACGTTCAATTCGACGACCGTCCCATCGAACGGCGCGACAAGACTATGCTCCATCTTCATAGCCTCCAGCGTCAGTAATTTCTGGCCTTTAATGACCATCTCCCCGGTAGACACCGCCACAGCAATGACCCGCCCCGGCATGGGGGAAAGGATCGCGCCATCGGAAGCGTCACCCCCCGCAGCGCCGCCCGCGCGCCACGGCAGCAACTGCCACACCTGACCACCCTCGGCGATCAATGCTGAAGGGGCCGGCTCATTGTCCTCGGTCGGCCCCAGCACGACGCTCACCGGCATTCCATCGAGCAGGAAACGCCCGTCGCGCCGCGGCTGAGCGTTGAGCCGGAAACCGGCCAGCGGTCCCGGCGCGGCGATCGTCTCGGCGGCTTCGGTCAGAACCGTATCCGATGGGATCACATCCGGCAGAAGCGCATCGCCCTCGCTCCCGATCAACCCGGTATCCAGCTTGGCATTGGCAAAGGCTGGGTGGAGCAACGCCTTGCGCAGAAAGCCGGCATTGGTCTTGAGCGGCCAGATCACCGTCTGATCCAGCGTAGCGGCAAGCGACAGGCGCGCCGCATCGCGGTCCGGGGCCCAGGCGATCAGCTTGGCGATCATCGGATCGTAGAAGGCCGAAATCTCCGCCCCTTGCTCTACGCCCGTATCGATGCGGTAGGCCGGGCCGATGGCGAAAGTATCGAGCCGCCCGATGCTCGGCAGAAAGCCCTTGGCCGGATCCTCCGCATACAGCCGCGCTTCCATCGCCCAGCCGTTGATAGCTAGTTCGTCCTGCCGCTTGGGTAGCGCCTCGCCACTGGCAACGCGCAGCTGCCACTCAACCAGATCCTGCCCGGTGATCTCCTCGGTCACCGGATGCTCGACCTGCAGCCGAGTATTCATCTCCATGAACCAGATGCGATCGGCGCGGAGCCCCTCGGAGCCATCGGCGATGAACTCGATCGTCCCCGCGCCGACATAATCGACCGCCTTCGCCGCCGCGACCGCCGCCGCACACACCGCCTCGCGCGTCGCCGCATCCATTCCCGGCGCGGGCGCTTCCTCGATCACCTTTTGGTGCCGCCGCTGCAGCGAGCAATCGCGCTCGAACAGGTGAACGACATTGCCGTGCGTATCGCCGAACACCTGCACCTCGATATGGCGAGGGTTGGTCACCCATTTTTCGAGCAACACGGACTCGTTGCCGAACGAAGACGCCGCTTCGCGCTGGCACGATGCGAGCGCATCGGCAAAATCCGCCGCGGCATCTACCTTGCGCATGCCCTTGCCGCCGCCGCCGGCCACCGCCTTGATCAACACCGGATAGCCGATCGCATCGGCCTCCGCCTTCAGACGCTCCGGGCTTTGGTCCTCGCCCAGATAGCCGGGCGTGGTCGGAACGCCCGCATCCTGCATCCGCCTTTTGGCCTCGTCCTTCAGGCCCATGGCCGTGATCGAAGCGGGATTGGGCCCCACCCAGATCAGCCCCGCGTCCAGCACGGACTGCGCGAATTCGGCATTCTCGCTGAGGAAGCCATAGCCGGGATGGATCGCCTCCGCTTCCGTCGCCTTCGCCGCGGCGATGATCCGATCGCCCAACAGATAAGATTCGCGGACCGGAGCCGCACCGATATGCACCGCTTCGTCTGCCATCCGCACATGCAGCGCCTTGGCATCCGCATCCGAATAGACCGCGATGGTACGCACGCCGAGTTTGCGGGCGGTGCGGATCACGCGGCAGGCGATCTCGCCGCGATTGGCGATGAGGAGTGACTTGATCATCGCATCACATCCGGAACAGGCCGAAGCGGGCGGCCTCAGGAACAGGGGCGTTCAGCGCAGCGGCAAAGGCAAGCCCCAGCACGTCACGGGTCTGGGCCGGATCGATGATGCCGTCATCCCACAGGCGGGCGGTCGCGTAATAGGGATTGCCCTCATCTTCATATTTCTGGCGGACCGGCGCCTTGAAGGCTTCGGCCTCCTCCGGCGTCCACCCTGCGGCATCGCGGTGGACGGTCGCCAGCACGCTCGCCGCCTGCTCGCCGCCCATCACGCTGATCCGCGCATTGGGCCAGGTGAAGAGAAATCGCGGGGAATAGGCCCGCCCGCACATCCCATAATTGCCCGCGCCGAAGCTGCCGCCGATCAGCACGGTGATCTTGGGCACCTGCGCCGTGGCGACGGCGGTGACCAGCTTGGCGCCATTCTTAGCGATGCCCTCCGCCTCATATTTGCCGCCGACCATGAAGCCGGAGATATTCTGCAGGAACAGCAAGGGGATCCGCCGCTGGCAGGCGAGTTCGATAAAGTGCGCGCCCTTGATCGCGCTCTCGCTGAAAAGCACGCCATTGTTGGCAAGGATCGCCACCGGCATCCCCCAGATATGCGCGAAGCCGCAGACCAGAGTGGTGCCGTAGAGCGCCTTGAACTCGTGAAACTCCGACGCATCGACGATCCGCGCGATAACTTCGCGCACATCATAGGGCGCACGCACATCCTGGGGCACGATGCCGTAAAGCTCTTCGGACGCGAACTTCGGCGGACGCGGGTCGCGTAGATTGAGATCCGCCGCAGCCTCGGGCTGCAGCGTCGAGATGATATCGCGGACGATCGTCAAGGCATGCTCATCATTCTCGGCAAGATGATCGACAACGCCGGATTTGCGCGCATGGAGGTCGCCGCCGCCCAGATCCTCGGCACTGATCACCTCGCCCGTCGCGGCCTGCACCAGCGGCGGCCCCGCCAAGAAGATCGTGCCCTGATTGCGCACGATCACCGTCTCGTCGCTCATCGCGGGCACATAAGCGCCGCCCGCCGTGCAACTGCCCATTACGCAGGCAATCTGTGGGATGCCACACGCGGACAGATTGGCCTGGTTGAAGAAGATGCGGCCGAAATGCTCCCGATCGGGAAAGACTTCGGCCTGGTTGGGCAGGTTGGCGCCGCCGCTATCGACCAGATAGACGCAGGGCAGCCTGTTCTCGAGCGCGATCTCCTGCGCACGGAGGTGCTTCTTCACGCTGAGCGGATAATAGGTCCCGCCCTTCACCGTGGCATCGTTGCAGGCGATCATCACCTGCCGCCCCGAGACGCGGCCGATCCCGGCGATGATCCCCGCGCCGGGCACCTCGTCGCCATAGAGGCCGTTGGCGGCGAGCTGGCCTATTTCGAGGAAGGGTGAGCCGGGATCGAGCAGGCGTTCGACGCGATCGCGGGGGAGGAGCTTGCCGCGGGCGGTGTGCTTGTCGCGGGCGCTCGGAGAGCCGCCGTGGGCGGCAGCGGCGACCTTGTCGCGCAGTTCCTCAACCAGCGCGCGATTGTGCGCGGCGTTGGCCCGGAAGGCGTCGCTGTCGGGCAAGAGCTTGGTGTCGAGAACGGGCGCGGTCACTTCTCCCCCTCCCCTTCAGGGGAGGGGGTCGGGGGGTGGGGGAGTCGGGCGAGGTTGCGCTGGGCGGCAGCGGCATGGCCCCCCCCCCCCCCCCCCCCCCAGGGGGGGGGGGGGCGCCCCCCCCCCCCCCCCCCCCACCCCCCCCCCCCCCCAACCCCCCCCCCCAAATGGCCCCCCCCGCGGGCCCCCCCAACCCCGCCC
>NZ_JAAOZC010000005.1 GCF_011761305.1 Sphingomonas vulcanisoli
CGCTTTGCCACCCGCTACGAGCGCCGAACAATCCACTTCACCGGATTCGTTCACCTCGCCGCCGCCATGATCTGGCTACGCTGAATGTCGATCCGCCTAGATTGCTCCGCTGCTAATTCACCTGCTCGCGCCAGAGCGACAGTTTCTGCTGGGTCGCGCGGTCGGAGTAGCTGAACAGGACGAGGTCGCTGTCGGCAGAGAAGCGGCGTTCGGCCCAGGACGGCACCACCACGATCTCGCCCGGAGCGAGGGCAAAGGCCTTATCGTCGATCAGCAGCGTCCCGGTGCCCTCGACCACGACATGGATCATGCCGTCGCTCGATCGCGCCGCGCGGGTCTCGAACCCCGCCGGGACCAGCCGCGCGAAGGCGGACATGGTCGCCATCACCGGGCCGCCATCGACCGGATTGGTGAACTCCATGAGATAAGCATCGTGGACATGCGGCGCCTCGCTGCGGCGGAGCACCTCCAGCGTCTCGCGCCATTCCACGAAGGGATAGATGAAGAGCGGGTTGCCCTGCCCTGCCACCCGATCGGCATGGACCGGGCGCATGTTGCGGCCCCAGCGCATCCCGGCATCGCCCGCCGGGCGCGTCGTCGGCCACGCGCCGCGATCCTCGCGGTGCTCGGCGAAGCTCGCGTCGAGCATCTGGACCAATGGGATGTCGAGGCCGTCGAGCCAGATCATCGGCTGATCGGTCTCGTTGCCATGATCGTGCCATAGCCAGGCGGGGGTCAGGATCAGATCATGCTTGTGCATATAGGCGCGCTCCCCATCGAGCGCGGTGAAGGCGCCCTCACCCTGCATGATGAACCGCAATGCATTCTGCGCATGACGGTGCGCGGGCGCGACCTCGCCCGGCAGAATCAATTGCAACCCGGCATACAGCGTGTTGGTGATCCGCGACTGACCCGGCAGCGCGGGATTTTCGAGGATCAGCACGCGCCGTTCGGCCTCGGCGGCGGTGATCAGCTCGCCGGCCTCCATCAGCAGCGGCTGGATGCGCTCGAACGACCAGGCGGCGGCTGCGGCGGGGGTGCGCGGGGTGGGGGTCACCAGCGCCGACAATACTTTCCACAGCGGTGTCAGCCGCTCCGGCGTCAGCCGATCATAGAAATCGTCGCGGGCGGTTTCGAGGTTCGAGGGGCGGACGAGCGTGGCCACGGCAGGACTCCTGTTTTCGGTTGCCATCCTGCGCCTTTGCCCTAGTTACCGCAATAGCCAACGCATCATCCATCGGCAAACGGGAGTGTCAGTGTCGGAGTGTGACGGCCAGGGAAGCGACCGCCGCGGCATTCAGTCGATCGAGATCGGGCTGCGCGTGATCGATGCGTTGCGCACGAGCCCGGGGCCGCTGTCCCTCAAGGCGCTGGCTGCGGCCGCCGATCTGCCCATCAGTAACTGCCATCGCTACTGCGTCAGCTTCGTGCGATCGGGCTATATGCAGCAGCATACCCCATCGGGCCGCTATGACCTCGGTCCGCGGTTGCTCCAGGCCGGGCTGGCGGCACTGGCCCGGATCGATGCGGTGGCGATCGCGACGGAGGCGCTGGAGGCGCTGGTCGACGAAACCGGCAGCACTGGCCAGCTCGCCGTTTGGGGCGATCGCGGGCCCACCGTCATCCGCTGGATCGCCGGTCGCGCGGCGGTGCGCGCCTCGATCACGGTCGGCGCGGTGCTGCCACTGCTGACCTCGGCGACCGGCCGCGTCTTCCTGGGCTTCCTGCCCCGCCGACAGACGGCGGCGCTGGCTGCGCACGAGGCGATGGCCGGTGGCGGCGACCCCGATGCGCTGGCCGCGCAGGTCTCGGCGCTGGGCACGGGGCATGTCTCCAACGATCATATCCCGGGCCTGAGCGCGGTCGCGGCGCCGATCCTCGATGCTTTCGGCGAGGCGGCCGCCGTGGTCACCTTGGTCGGGGCGCGCGAAGGCATCGCACAGCACGCCGTGGAACGCCTGCGCGTGGCGGCGGCCACGGCTTCCGCCCGGCTCGGCTGGCAGCCTCCCGAAGCGATCGCCTCCTAACTTTTCACGTCCCCTTCCAATCGAAAGGATTTTCCATGGCTCATATTTTTGCGCTTCCCGATCGCCCTTCAGCCGCCATCGTCGGCACCGAGGACAGGTTCCCGGTCGGCCGCATCTTCTGCATCGGTCGCAATTATGAGGCGCACGCGCGCGAGATGGGCAAGGATCCCAACCGCGAGAAGCCGTTCTTCTTCGCCAAATGGGCCGATACATTGGTCGCCAACGGCGCGACCATTCCCTATCCCCCGGAGACCGCCAACTACCATTTCGAAGCCGAACTGGTGATCGCGATCGGCAAGGCAGGCGCGAAGGTCAGCGAGGCGGACGCGCTCGATCTCGTCTACGGTTATGCGGTCGGGCTCGACATGACGCGGCGCGACATCCAGCTCGAAGCGCGCGACAAGGGGCGCCCCTGGGAGGTCGGCAAGAATTTCGCTTTCTCCGCTCCGTTGGCAGCGATCCGCCCGGTGGCGGACGGCGGCCATATCCCGAACGCGCCGATCCGCCTGACCGTCAACGGCGATATCAAGCAGGATGCCGACGTCGCCGATCTGATCTGGGATTGCGCCGAAACCATCGCCTATCTCAGCCGGTTCGAGCGGCTGCTGCCCGGCGATCTGATCTACACCGGCACGCCCGCAGGTGTTGGCCCGGTGGTGCCCGGCGATGTGATCGACGTCACGATCGAGGGACTGGAGCCGCTCCAGGTCACGATCAGCGAAAAGGAAGCGGATTTCGCATGATCCTCCACGATTTCGCGCTGTCTTCGGCCAGCTACCGCGTCAGGATCGTCCTCAATCTCAAGGGCTTGGCCTACGAAAAGCGCAATTACGTCCTGCGGGCGGGCGAGCAGCGCGCGCCCGATTATCTTGCGATCAATCCCGCCGGGCTGGTCCCGACCTTGGAGGTAGACGGGCTGCACATCGGACAGAGCATCGCGATCATCGAATATCTCGATGCGGTCCACCCCGCGCCGCGGATGATCCCGCTCGACCCGGTCGCGCGCGCGCGCGCCATGGAAATGGCGCTGACCATCGCGTGCGACATCCACCCGATCAACAATCTGCGCGTGCTCAAATATCTCGAACAGGAGATGGGCCAGGACAAGGCGGCGGTCGACGCCTGGTATCGCCACTGGGTAGAGCAGGGCTTCGCCACGCTGGAGCGATTGCTGCCCGACGCGCCGTTCGCGGGCGGGGATCAACCGAATATCGTTGATGCCTGCCTCGTGCCGCAGATGTACAACGCCAGACGGTTCAGCGCGGATCTGACTCCGTTTCCGCGCCTGACCGCGATCGCCGATCGGGCCGCAGAGCTGCCGGCCTTTCAGGAGGCCTCTCCAAAAGTCTAAACTCGCGGCCGAACGATCAGACGATTACGCCGAGCGGACCCGTTCGTGCCGGCCGTCTCATGTTCGGCTGCGAATCAGGGATCGCGTCGTTTGCTCAGTTTGAATGCGCACCACGTCAGCAAGATCAAATTGAAGACGGCAATCGCGTGTGACAGCTCACCCTTCATCGATGTGCGGCTTGAGGGATGCGGGCGCTCTACCATTGGCGCGATCGATGCCGTCTCGGTCCCGCCGACGGTCGTCGTCAGGTGGCACCGGAGGGCGGCGGTCCTTCGGCAAGCACAGGCTTGCGGCCAACACCAAGGTGGCGACGAAGAGCATCACGATCCACGCGCCACTCATGCGGAACCGCCTTTGTCCTGCATCGGCGATGGCCGACGGGCGGCCCCGCGCTCCTGGGCGCGGACGATCAGGAAACTCGTCAGGGCGAGCCGGCCGCCCGCAAATCCGTTGAGGACCAACCAGGGGTCGATCGCGTCCGAGGGTGGCCGTCTGCGGGGTGGATGCCTTGTCGCCGTCTCCGCCAATTGGCGAGCGCGCCAGCGCTGACGAAGCTCTGCGCCGTGCACGGCCAGCAGCACGCCTGTCATGGCCAACGCGAATCCTGTCAGGCCGACAGCCCACGCGAGGATCGGGCTGTACAACCACGCCACGGAACCGCCGATGCGGTGCGCTTGGGACAAAGCCCCCGCGCCTGACGCCAGCAGGAGGATTCCGAAGGCGCGCCATGCCGATTGCCGCCGATGTCCGCTCATCACGCTCATGACATATGGCCGAAGGAAGCGACAAACGCGGTCTGCGCCGCCCGAATGGGGGACTCCTCCCGCATTTCGACGGCGGATGATTCTGTTTCGGCTATCCCGATTGCGGAAAGAGGGTCTCGTTCCGCCCATCTGGGCGAGATCGTCACCTGTTCGTTAATGCGCCTGCCAAGGACCACGAGCGCGGAACCGAGGCAGATCCCCAGATAGGCCAAGGCCGCAAGCAGCAGTTCCCCCACGGCCGCGTCATGTTTGGGCGCGGCATTGACGAGGTGGTAAAGGCGCGCACTCGCCGAAGCGCCCGCAAGCACGCCGGCGGCCCCGGAGGTCCGTAGCGCGAGATCATATGTCCGTGTCTTCGTCGGGCGAGACATGCCGCACTCCCATCATGCGGCATCCCATCTATCGCCGTTCCCGTATGTCTTCGAGATCGAGGACGGACCATTCCCGTATAGAAAGCGTAGGGTTGCGGACTTTTGCTTTGCCCTGAAGGCTCGGCGAGCCTGTAAGGCTCAGGCGTCCGCCATCAGGCGATAGCCGATCCCCAGTTCGTTCACGATCAGCTTGGGAGACGCCGGATCGGATTCGAGCTTCTGCCGCAGATTGCGCACCACGATGCGAAGATATTCGATGCGGCGATCGGTCTCCAGCGGCCAGGCTTGCGCGAGGATGCGGGTGTGCGTCACCACCCGCCCGGGCGCCATCGCCAATTGTCCGAGCACGTCGAATTCCTTGCGCGTCAGGTGAAGCTCCGTGCCTCCCTTGGTCACGATGCGGTTGGTTAGATCGATGCGCAGGTCTCCCGCGCTGACGATGGGCTCGCTGCCATGGGCGCTGACCTTACTGCGCAGCGCCGCCCTCAGCCGCGCGAGCAGCTCCTCCCCGTCGAAAGGCTTGGTGACATAATCGTCCGCGCCCAGATCCAGCGCCGCCACCTTGTCGTCGGTGGCTTCGCGTGCAGAGATGACCAGCAGTGGCACCTTCGCCTGACGGAGCAGGATCGGCACCAGCTCAAGCCCGTCCCGATCGGGCAGCCCGAGATCGAGCAATATGGCATCGGGATGCGCGCTCGCGGCCAGCGCCAGCGCCTCGCGGCCGGTCTTCGCCTCGATCACCTCATAGGCCGCGCGGGTGAGCGTGCCGTGCAGAAGCCGGCGGATATGCAATTCGTCATCGACGACCAAGATGCGCTGGCCGGTCACTCGCCCACCTCTCCCGATTCCTTCACCAGCAATTGCTCCGGGAACCGCAACGCAAACGTGGCCCCTTTCCGGTCGCTTCTGGCAGACGCCGATACGGACATCCCCATCGCTTCCGCGAAACCCTTGACGATGGCGAGGCCGAGCCCCGTGCCGCCGACCGCGCGATCCGATCCTTCCAGCCGGCGGAAGGTCTCGAAAACCTCTTTCTCGCGGCCCGGCGGCAAGCCCGGCCCCTGATCGATGACGGACAGGATCAGCTCGCCATAGCGACGTTCGGCACGGATCGAGATCGGCGTGCCTGCATCCGCGTAACGGCCGGCATTGTCGAGCAGGTTCAACAGGCAATGGTGGAACAGCTGCGGGTCGACGCGGACCAGCGGCAAATCTGGGGGCACTTCGAGGTTGATGGAATGGCCCTCCAGCGAGCGGCGCGTATCGGCGACCGCGGCGGCGACGGCATCGGTAAGATCGGTCGGCTCGACCTTCAGCTTTAGCGCGCCGGCTTCCACCCGCGTCATGTCGAGCAGATTGGAAACGAACCGGTTGAGCCGGAGCGCCTCGCCTTCGATCATCGTCAGCAGCGGGTGATCGATTTCGCGGTGCAGCTCCGCGGCGCCGGCCAGGATCGATGTCAGCGGGGTGCGCAGATCATGGCCGACCGACGAGAGCAGCGCCGCCCGTAGCCGATCGCGCTCCCGCACCGAATCGACATCGCGCATCTCTGCTTCGAGCCGCAGCCGCTCCAGCGCCAGCGCCGCCTGATCGAGCAGGCCCGACAGGAGCGGCAGCTGATCGGAACGGATCGGATCGCTGCCATCGTCCTGGGCGATCCCGAGCACCGCCAGAACGCGCCCGCCCGCCTTGAGCGGCTGGAAAAGCCAGTCCGACGCCGTCAACGTGCCGGAGCCGCGCCCCGCCGCCTGGCCAGTATCCTGCACCCATTGCGCGGCTGCCAGTTCCATCGTTTCCATGCGCGTATCGGCGGCGCTGGCCGCCTGCACCACCAACCCGGTCTCTTCGCTCTCGAGGATGACGGCGCGAAGCCCGAACAGAAGGCTTATTTCGGTGCAGATCGCGCGGCATACCTCTGTCCGATCGCCCAGCGACGTCAGCTGGCGGAGGAAGCCGGCCAGCGCGGCGTTCGATCGCGCGCTCGTCGCCGCAAGGTCCGCTTGTGCACGAACGCGCGAGGTGAGCTGGCTTGTGACGATCGCGACGCCGAGCAGCACGACGATCGAAACGATGTTCTCGGGATTGTTGACCGTGAGCGTATGCACGGGCGGCAGGAAGAAGAAATTATAGGCCAGCGAGGACGCGAGCCCGGCGTAGAGGCCGGTGCGCAAGCCGAACAGACTGGCCGCCGCCATCACCGGAAGCAGGTAGAGCAGCGCGACGTTTCCGAGCGTGAGGATATGGGACAGGCCCGTGCCCGCGCTCGTCACCCCGGCGACCATCGCCGTCGTCCAGAGATACCCCGATCGCGTGCCCCACGCCCCGCGCGCGCGATTGCGCCGGGGTCGCGGGGCTGTTGCGCCTTCCAGCGGCATGACGTGAACCGCGACACCCGGCGTGTCGCGGACCAGCCGATCGACCACCGAGCCGTGACGCAATTCGAACAAGCGGGAACGTGGCGATTTGCCGACCACGAGCTGCGTCGCCCGCGCCTCCGTGACGTAGGTCTTCAGACCTTCGACCACGGTCGCGGCCGGCACGCTGATCACCGCCGCGCCGAGCTGGGTGGCCAGATTCAGGACCGTCGCAATACGGCGATGCTCCTCCGGCCCGAGTTGGCGGGTGCGCGGGGTTTCGACGTGCACCGCGGTCCACGGCGCGTGCAAGGCATCGGCGATGCGCTTGGCGGCGCGGACCAATCCCTCCGCCCCCGGCAGCTCGTTGACCGCCACCACGATCCGATCGGTGCCCGCCCACGTTCCGCCGAGCGCATTGGCCCGAACATGGTCCAGCATCTGCGCATCGACGGCCTGTGCCGCGCGGCGCAGCGCCAGCTCGCGCAGCGCCGACAGATTCGATTTCGAGAAGAAATGGTTCAGCGCCCGGCTCGCCTCGGCGGGCATATAGACCTTGCCCTCCTTCAGCCGCTCGATGAGCTCGTCGGGAGGAATGTCGACGACTTCGAGTTCGGCCATCTCCAGCACGCTGTCGGGGACGGTTTCGCGGACACGAACCCGCGTGAACGATGCGACGACGTCGTTCAGGCTTTCGATGTGCTGGATGTTGACGGTCGAGAAGACATCGATGCCGGCGTCGAGCAATTCCTCGACATCCTGCCACCGCTTCGGGTGGCGGCTGCCCGGCACGTTGGTGTGCGCAAGCTCATCGACGAGCGCGAGCTGCGGGTGCCGTTCCAGCAGCGCGTCGAGATCCATTTCCTGAAGCGTGCGGCCTTCGTACGGCATATCCCGACGCGGGACGATCTCCTGGCCGCGCGTCAGGGCTTCGGTCTCCCGTCGCCCATGCGTTTCGACGACGCCGACGACGACGTCGATGCCTGCCGCCTTGCGGGCCGCGCCCTCCGAAAGCATCTCGAAGGTCTTGCCGACGCCCGGCGCCGCCCCGAGGAAAATCTTCAGTTTTCCGCGGCCTTCCTGCGCCGCCTGGCGCAGGAAGTCTTCGGGGCTTGGGCGATCGGGCGGGGCGCTCAATGCCCGTTCAGGGTTCCGGCCAAAATGTCGAGCTGCCGATTCAGTTCAAGCACGTTGACGCGATCCTCGCCGATGAATCCCAATAGGGGATGCTGGGAATGTTGTTCAACCAGAGTCCTCAGCGAATCTTCCGGCACATGGCGCGCCCGCGCGATCCGCGGAACCTGGACCAGCGCTGCGGCCGGCGACAGATCCGGATCGAGGCCCGATCCCGATGCGGTGACCAGATCGGCCGGGATCGGCCCGGTGACGCCCTGGGCGCGGCGCGTCTTGATATCCCCGGCGATACGGTCGGCGAGCGCCTTGGAGGTCGGCCCGAGGTTCGATCCGCTGGACGCGGTGCCATCATAACCCTTGCCGGCTGCCGACGGACGCGAGTTGAAATAGCCATCGCTGGTGAAGGATTGGCCGATCAGCGACGATCCGATCACGACACCCTTGGTATCGGTGATCAGGCTGCCTTCGGCTTGCCGTGCGAAGGCCAGCTTGCCGATGCCCATCACCGCGAGGGGATAGGCGCCGCAGGTGAGAATCCCGAACAGCAGGGTCATCACCAAGGCGGGCCGTAGGCCTGAGATAAAATTCGAACCCATGATCCGCTCCTTACGCCAGTCCGATGCCGGACACTGCGATATCGATTAACTTGATGCCGACGAACGGCGCGACGAGGCCGCCGAGGCCGTAGATGCCGAGGTTCCTGGCCAGCAAAGGCCCGGCGCCGACCGGCCGATATTTCACGCCCCTGAGCGCCAGCGGCACCAGCAGCGGGATGATGACGGCATTGAAGATGATCGCCGAGAGAATCGCGCTGGTCGGCGTCGCCAGATGCATGACGTTGAGGATCGCCAGCCCCGGATACAGCACGACGAACATCGCCGGCAGGATCGCGAAATATTTGGCGACGTCGTTCGCGATCGAGAAAGTGGTAAGCGCGCCGCGGGTCATCAGCAATTGCTTGCCCAAACCCACGATCTCGATGAGCTTGGTCGGATCGCTGTCGAGATCGACCATGTTGCCCGCTTCCCGCGCGGCCTGCGTGCCGGTGTTCATCGCGACGCCGACATCGGCCTGCGCCAGCGCCGGAGCGTCGTTGGTGCCGTCGCCGCACATCGCCACCAGCCGCCCGCCGACCTGCTCCTTGCGGATGTAGGCGAGCTTGTCCTCGGGCGTTGCCTGCGCGAGGAAATCGTCGACTCCCGCTTCGGCGGCGATCGCGGCGGCGGTCAGCGGATTGTCGCCGGTGATCATCACCGTGCGGATGCCCATCTGGCGCAATTCGCCGAACCGCTCGCGGATGCCCGCCTTGACGATATCCTTGAGCGCGATGGCGCCGAGCAGACGGCCGTCCTTGGCCACCGCGAGCGGCGTCATGCCGGCGCGCGCGATTTCGTCGGTCACCCGGCGCAGTTCGGTCGCGGCAGCGGTCTCGCCGACGCCGGGGTTGGCCTTGAGGATCGAATCCACCGCGCCCTTCTGGATTAGCGAGGTTCCGGTCTTGACGCCCGAGATGCGGGTCTGCGCGGTGAAGGGGATCACCTCCGCATCGCCGGGGAGCGCCGTCGTCGTGACGTGGAAGCGTTCGCGCGCCAGCACTACGATCGAGCGGCCCTCGGGGGTCTCGTCGGCCAGGCTCGCCAGCAGCGCGGCTTCCGCCATCTCGCCCACCGCGACACCGCCCACGGGACGGAACTCGCTTGCCTGGCGATCGCCGACCGTGATCGTGCCCGTCTTGTCGAGCAGCAGCACGTCGATATCGCCCGCCGCTTCGACCGCGCGCCCCGATTTGGCCAGCACGTTGAAGCGCACGAGCCGGTCCATACCCGCGATGCCAATCGCGGACAGCAGCGCCGCGATCGTCGTCGGGATGAGGGTGATCAGCAATGCCGAGAGGATCACCACCGGCACCAGCCCGCCCGCATATTTGGCGAACATCGGGATCGTGCCGACTGCGATCAGGAAGATGATCGTCAGGCCGACGAGCAGGATCGTCAGCGCGATCTCGTTCGGCGTCTTCTGCCGCTCGGCGCCTTCGACGAGGGCGATCATGCGATCGAGGAAGCCCTGGCCGGGTCCGGCGGTGACGCGGACCTTGAGCGAGTCCGAGACGACGCGCGTGCCGGCGGTGACCGCCGAACGATCGCCGCCCGCCTCGCGGATCACGGGCGCGCTCTCGCCGGTGATCGCGGCTTCGTTTACCGATGCGACGCCTTCGACGACTTCGCCATCGGCGGGGATCAGATCGCCGTTTTCGACGAGGACGATGTCACCGACTTTGAGGGCCGCCGCGGGGACGGTTTCTGTGCCCGATCCGACGATGCGCTTGCCGGTCAGCTCGCCTTTGGTCGCGCGGAGCGATGCGGCCTGCGCCTTGCCCCGCCCCTCGGCGAGCGCCTCGGCGAAATTGCCGAACAGCACGGTAAGCCACAACCAGAACACCAGCTGGCCCTTGAAGGCGACGGTGCCGCCACCGATCCCGCCGACGAGCATGATGGTGACAAGCGTCGCCACCACGGCGGTGACGAACATGACGGGGTTACGGATGAGCGTCCGCGGATCCAGTTTGCGGAAGGAATCCGCGATCGCCGGACCGACGAGATCGGCCGTGAACACCGAGCGTGAAGCTACATGAGCCATGAAAAATCGCCCCTTAGAACTGCTGGCCGTGGATCATCGCGATATGTTCGGCGATGGGTCCAAGCGCGAGCGATGGCAGGAAGGTGAGCCCGCCCAGGATGAGGATGACGCCGATCAGCAGCGCGACCCAGAGCGGCCCGGTGGTCGGGAATGAGCCCGCGGATTCCGGCACGATCCGTTTCGCCCCGAGGCTCCCGGCAATCGCCAGCATCGGCACGATGACGAAGAAGCGACCGAGCCACATCGCGACACCGAGCAGGCCGTCATAGAACGGCGTGCTCGCGGTCAGGCCGGCGAAGGCCGAGCCATTGTTACCGACCGCCGAGGTGAAGGCGTAGAGCATCTCGCTAAAGCCGTGCGGGCCCTGATTGGCGAGACCCGCCAGGCCGTCCTTCGAAATCGCCGCCAATCCGGTGAAGCCCAGGATGATGAGCGGCAGCACCGCGATGGCGAGAACGGCGAGCTTGACCTCACGGCCATCGATCTTCTTGCCGACATATTCCGGCGTCCGTCCGACCATCAGGCCCGCCACGAACACGCCGAGTATGACGAACAGCAGCATGCCGTAAAGGCCGGAGCCGACGCCGCCGAAGATGATCTCACCGAGCTGGATGTTGAACAGCGGGATCATGCCGCCGATCGCGGTGAAACTATCGTGCATCGCGTTGACCGCGCCGCAGGACGCATCCGTGGTGACGACGGCGAACAGGCTGGACGCGGCGATGCCGAAGCGGACCTCCTTGCCCTCCATATTGCCGCCAGGAACACCCAGAGCGTGATGGATGGGGTTGCCCGCGCTTTCCGCGGAATAGGCTACCGCCGTGCCGACCAGGAACAGCGCCAGCATCGCGCTGAAGATCGCCCAGCCCTGCTTGGTGTTGCCCACCGCCTTGCCGAACGCCCAGGTCAGCCCGGCGCCGAACGAGAAGATCGAAACCATCTGCAGCAGGTTGATGAGCGCGCTGGGGTTCTCATACGGGTGCGCGGAGTTGCCGTTGTAAATGCCGCCGCCATTGGTGCCGACCATCTTGATGGCTTCCTGGCTGGCGACTGGCCCGAGGACGAGCGTCTGTTTTGCACCCTCTAATGTGGTGGCGACGACCGAGCCGTTGAAGGTCTGCGGAACGCCGGCCGCCAACAGGATGACGGCATAGACCAGGCAGACCGGAAGCAGCAGATAGAGCGTCACGCGCGTCACATCGGCCCAGAAGTTGCCGAGGACCGCGGTCTCCCGGCGCGCAAAGCCGCGAATGAACGCGAAAGCGAGCGCGATGCCGGTCGCCGCCGAGATGAAATTGTGGATCGTCAGGCCCACCATCTGGCTGAACTGCGACATCGTCGATTCACCACTGTAGCTCTGCCAGTTGGTGTTGGTGGTGAAGCTGACCGCCGTGTTCCAGGCGAGATGCGGCGCCAGCCCCGCGAAACCCAGCGGATTGAGCGGCAGATAATATTGCAGCCGCAGGATCGCGTAGGTCAGGAACAACCCGGCGACGTTGAACAGCAGCATATGGATGCCGAACCGGATCCAGCTCTGCTCCTTATCGGGATCGATGCCCGAGAGCGCATAGAAGGCGCGCTCGACTGGCCCCAATACGGGGTGAAGCCATGTCCGGCGTCCCTCCATGACCGCGTAGAGACCGAGCCCGAACGGCTTGGTGATCGCAATCACCAAGCCCGTGAAAACCGCTATCAGCAGCCAACCTTGAATGGTCATGTGTTTTCTCCGCTCAATACCGCTCGGGGTGGATGAGCACGGCCACGAGGTAGCCAAGCAGGGCGATGGCGGTGATGCCGCCGAGCCAAAGGTCGATCGTCATGGCGTTGCTCCTCAGGCTTTTTCGCAGAGGCGGAAGTAAGCGAGCGTCAGAGCCAGAAGCCCGATCGTGATCGCGATCCACAATAGATCCTGCATGGCGCTATTCCTTCTGTCAGAAGCTTGCGGTGACGGAGCCGACGGCCACGCGCTTGGCGGCGCGGTGGAAATCGTTGGTGCCGAAGGCCAGATCGGCGGCGCGGGTATCGGCGCGCGAGAGATTGGTCCCGACCAGCGAGACGTCGAAGGTCAGCGCCTTCCATTTGTATCCGGCGCCAACCGTGTAATCGATATAGTCGTGGGCGGCATAATCCAGCCCGCCGCCGGTATGGCCGATATGGCTGTGCAGCGTGATCGGCAGCTGCGCGAAAGCGTAGCTCAGCTCGCCATATTCATAGACGTTGTAGCGTGTCGGGGTTGCGAACGCCTTGAAGTACCTCTGATCGGGTGCCCAGTTCGCACCGACCTTGAGCGTAACCGGGCCAAACGCCTTGGCCAGCGATCCGTAAACCTCGTAATAATCCTCGTTGATCCCGACGGCCTTCGCGCTGCCCGGATAGATGTAGCCGTAAAGTCCGGCATCGATGGTCAGCCCGCTCTTGCCGAGCGCGTGGGTATAGCCGCCATAGACGTCGATCTCGGTGCTGCCGATGTTCACCGCATTGTCGCCGGACGCGCTCGATCCCCAGGCCGAAAGATAGAAGCCGGACGCATGGGCGATCGTGAAGGCGCCTTGGACGGCGGGCTTGTTGTCCGACTGCGAAATTCCGCGGAAGCGATATTGGGATACGATCGCGCCGCTGTCGGTGATGGTCCAGGTCGGCGTCGCCGCCGGCGCAGCGGGCGCCGCCGCAGGCGCGCCCTTGTCGCTTTGCGCTTCGGCGGGCACCGTCTGCGCCTGCGCCGTTCCGCCACCAATAAGAATTGCCACCAAAGAGGTGGCCAAAATCCGCTTCATCATTGTCCCCATCGTGCTCCGCTCGGGAAATGTGAGCGGAGGAGGACGGGTCATTAGGGCGATGCCGCGTTAAGTAGCGAGACCGGGAAACGCCTTTCTCCATATGTTTGGCATAGTATTTACCGGATTTGCGGGCGCCCGCGTCTCAACGCGGCGATCAATTTGCGCAGCGCGAGGCGTGAAGCGGGGGCAGGCGCGGCGGCAGCGCGAGCAGGCGCTCGATCGACCAGGCGGCAGCGATCAGCTTGCCCTCGTCGCCCGCGCGGCCGATCAGCTGGATCCCGATCGGCAAGCCCAAACGGTCGAACCCGCAGGGCAAGGCTATCGCGCAAAGGTCCAGGTAGTTCGCCATCCGCGTGTAATATGCGAGCGTGAAGTCGCCCTCGTCGACGTCCGCGATCGGCGGCGCGGTCCACGCAGTGGCCGGGGTCAGCAAAAAGTCGGCACCCTCGAACCAATCAGCGAATTGCCGGCGATCGGCGTCACGGGTGGCTTGGGCCGCGCGATAGCTGGCTTCGTCGATCCCTGACACCGCCTGGAAACGGCGCAGCACGCCCGGATCGGCGGTTGCGGCGCCTGCGGTGATGCGCGCGCCATGCTCTGCCCACGCCTCATAGCCCATCACCTGGCCGGTCGGCGCCACATAGTCGCGCGGCGCCGCCGGCAGCGGCGGCGAGCGCAGCGTCGCGCCGTTGTGGCCGAGGCGCGAGGCGACGGCGCGATAGGCGTGAGCAACCTCCTCATCGGCCACCAGCGCGTCGTCGCTCAGGATGCGCAGCGACAGCGAGGCGACGGGCGCCGGTCCCTCGACCATCGGCTCGCCCGCGAGAACCGCAAAGGCCGCCGCTACGTCCGCGACCGTGCGCGCCATCGGCCCGGCGGAATCGAGCGACGGCGCCAGCGGCATCACGCCATCGAGGCTGATCCGTCCCTGCGAAGGCCGAAGGCCGACGATGCCGCACAGCGAGGCGGGAATGCGGATCGATCCGCCGGTATCGCTGCCGAGCGCGAGATCCGCGAAACCCGCCGCAACCGCCACCGCCGATCCCGAGCTGGAGCCGCCGGCAACCCGAAACACGTCGGCATCCCAGGGATTGCGCGGCGCGCCCACGCAGGCGTTGGTTCCCCAGCCGCCGAACGCCAGCTGCACCATCTGCGCCTTGCCGATATAGACGGCGCCGGCATCGATCAGCCGCTGCACCGCCGGCGCGGTGCCGATGGCGAGCGGTTCGATCGGACTGTCGCCACCCCCGAAGGTCGGCTCACCGGCGACATGGAACAGATCTTTGACGATCAGCCTCTGCCCGGCGAGTGGGCCTTTCCCCGCACCGGGCCGCTCATGGATCGGGCCGACCGCGAAATGCAGCGCCTCCGCCAGTGCGGCGCGGTCGGTCATTCCGGGGATCGGTAATAAGCCGCCAGCGAGCGGCGCATCCCCAGGAGCGGCAATATGCTGAGCAGATACAGGCCCGGCGAGAGCAACCCCACCGCCGCATAGACCGCGCGCGGATCACCCCCCGCGACGCCATGCGTGGCAAAGCCCATGATCTGAAAAATGAAGCCCACGGCCATCGGGCCCAGCGCGAAGGAGGCCTTCTCGACGAAGCTGTAAGCGCCCGCGAACACGCCCTCGCGGCGCATACCGCTGCGGACAAAATCGACCGCCATCGTATCCGGCAGCAGCGACTGGCCCATCAGCGACAGCCCGCCCGCGAACACGCCGCCGCCGACCGCGCGGATCAGCACGCCCAACGTGCTTTCGCCCGGCCCGGCGAGCAGCCAGCTGAAACCGAACACCGAATAGAGCAGGACGGCGGCGGCATAGACCGCGACCTTGCCGTAGCGCTTGCTGAAATAGGGCCAGACGAGCATCGATGCGATCGATGCGGCATTGCCAAACAGGCTCCACAGCGCCAGCATCGATTCACCGCCGCCGATCACCTGCTTGAAGAAGAACAATATCGAGGCGGACATCGCCGCGAGCCCGATGAGCTGGCACAGCTTGGCAGCGAGCAGGAAAGCGAACGGGCCGTTGGAGGTGATCGCGCCGATCATCGCCGTGAACGAGAAGCGCTCGCCCGAGGACGACGTCGCCCGTGCCCGGCCGGTCACCGCGAAGGTTATCAGCATGGCGATCAGAGTCAGAACCGCGGCCACTACGCCGACCGTGCCATAAGCGGCCTTGCCGCCGCCGCCCGCCTTGGCCACCAAGGGCAGCAGCGTGGTGGCGAGCGCCGTGCCGACGCCGACGAATGCGATCCGCCATGACATGATCGAGGTGCGCTCGATTGGGGAATCGGTCATTTCCGCCGGCATCGCCATGTAGGGGATGTTGAAGAAGGAATAGCCGAGCGAGATCAGCATCAGCGATGCCAGCAGCACCAGCGGATTGGCGGTGGGGGTATTGAAGACACAGAACAGACCCGCCGCGCACAGGATGCCGCCGGCGAGCAGAAAAGGACGCCGCCGCCCCCAGCGACTGTTGGTCCGATCCGACCAGGTGCCGACGATCGGCGCGAGCACCGCATCGAACAATTTCGCGCCGAACAGAATCGTCCCGGCCAGCGCCGGCTCCATCTTGAGCACAGTGACGAAGAAAAACAGCAGCAGCAGCGATTGACCGTTGAGCACAATCTGGGTGCCGACCGAGCCGAACCCCCAGCCGATCTTGAGCGGCGTCGGCAGCCGGTCGGTTGGGATCGGGCTCATGGATTCGACGGTCGCCATCGGCTGTGCCCCCTGAATGGTCTTACGGACATGCCATCCGCGCAGAGTGATGACTATAGCGTGGCGGATCATCGCTGTGCCCGCGGCACGGATTGCCCGATAGGCGAACAATCCGCCGCGATTGGCCATTCTTGCCGCAGGGCGATCGAACTGATTGCTGTTCGGATAGTCGGCAACACGCCGCTATCGCCCGCCGTCGCCGGTTTACGCTGCCGCCAGATATTTCGATCTGGGAGGCATCATGGTCGCTAAGCAGCTGCTGGGAATAGCGGCGTCGGTCCTGCTGGGCAGCGGCGCGCTCGCCGCACCTGTCGCCGCGCAGCCCACACCCGCCCCGCTCACCACGCCGCCGACCATTAGCGCCGGCCAGTGCAGCGCGCTAGCCGCTTACGCCACCAGCCGAGGCACCGAGAACGCGCTCAAAAAGGCGCTCGCCCAGCTGCCCGAGGCGCCGACCTCGATCATGCAGGCGCAGATCGTCGCCGCGCATGACGACGTGCCCGAGGTCTGCCAGGTCAACGGCATCGTCGCGCCCTCCATCAATTTCGAGCTGCGGATGCCGACCACGAAGTGGAACGGCCGCTTCATGCATTATGGCTGCGGCGGCGCCTGCGGGATCATCTATCGCCCGCAGCTCGAAGAGCCGCTGGCGCGCGGCTATGCGGTCGTCGCCAGCGACATGGGCCATACCGGCGCGCCCAATAACTGGACCTTCGATTACGGCAATGTCCAGGCGCTGATCGACTTCAGCTACCGCGCGACGCATGTCGTGACCCTGGCCGCAAAGGAGGTGGTAAAGGCCGCCTACGGCCTCCCCGCCAAATTCTCCTACATGTATGGCTGCTCGACCGGCGGACTGCAGGGTCAGATCGAGGCGCAGCGTTATCCGCACGATTTCGACGGCATCGTTTCGGGGTCGCCGGTCTATCTAACGGGGCCTAACTACAGCGAATATCTGGTCCGCGCGAACCTCGACGCCAACGGCAACGGCATCTTCGATCCTGACAAGTTGCCGATGCTGCGCAAGGCGGTGCTCGCCGAATGCGACGCCAAGGACGGGTTGAAGGACGGCGTCCTCCAGGATCCGCGTAAATGCGGCTTCGATCCCGCGACGCTGCTGTGCAAGGGCCGCGAGGCCAAGACCTGCCTCACCTCCGCCGAGGTTGCGGTGGTGCGCAAGATGTATGCGGGCCCGGTGACGGCGGACGGCAAGCCGGTCTTCTATGGCTGGGGCGGGATGCTGCCGGGGTCCGAATATGAATGGTATCCCTCTTTCATCGGCGACAAGGGCAAGCCGCACCCGCGCGCGATGGGCGCCGCCTATGATTATGGCAGCGGGATCTATCCGCTGACCGCGGCGACGCTCGCCACGCCCTATGGTCATGACGACGATTATACGGCGGCGCGCGGCACGATGGGCATCTATCCCGGCGGCACGCTCAACTGGCTGCGCTGGGCGGGCGATCCCGATCTGCGCCGTTTCCGTGATGCCGGTGGCAAGATCATCACCTGGCACGGCTGGGACGACAGCGAGGCCGCGCCCGGCGTGTCGACCGACTATCACGAGACGATGGCGCGCACCATGGGCGGCGAGGCCGAGGCGCAGAAATTCTCCCGGCTGTTCATGCTGCCGGGCGTCGCACACTGTCGGCGCGGCCCCGGCGGCGACTCCGTCGATTGGATCAGTGCGATCGAGGCCTGGGTGGAGCAGGGCAAGGCGCCCGATCAGGTGATCGCCCACCATCTCGTCAAGGAACAGAATTATCTCGGCCTGCCGCGGCCGCGCTATCCGCTCCCCGCGGGCAGCTATGATCGGACGCGACCGGTTTATCCTTATCCGCTAATCGCCCGCTACAAGGGCACGGGCGATGCCAACGACGCGGCCAACTGGCGGCCAGGCAGCATGACGGAATAACAGGCGATCAATAATCCTCCCCCACCAGGGGGAGGGGGACCGCCGCAGGCGGTGGAGGGGAGGACGGCGGGCGTTCACGGGATTTCGGAGGTGGCCGCCGACCTCGCCTCCGTCAGCCACGGCCTTGCCGACGCTGCCACCTCCCCTGGCGGGGGAGGATCGTTCTAAATCCTATTTCGCCGGTTCGGTCGCGCGGAAACTGGACGCGGCATTAACATCCCCGCCTTTGTAGCGAGCCACCTGCGGATAGGGGTAGAGGGGCCGGCTGAACGCGACATTGGCGGGATCCGGCGGCGCGGTCTGCGGCCAGAATGAGCTGACGCCCTCATATTTCTTGAGGCGGTAGGCGGTCAGGCTGGCCGGCGCCTTGCCCTGTTCGCGCCACGCCTCCATCACTTGGAGATCGTCCACCCCGTCGAGTACGTCGGCGCCGGTCAGACCGCCATGATCGCAATGCCCGACGCCGGGCAGCATGAACAACCGGAAGAAGTCCTGCGTCGGCTTGGGGCCGCCCATGGTGCGCGTCGCCATGGTGTAATAATCGACCGTGCCGTCCGGGATCACCGACGTATCGCCCCAGCCCTGCAGCATCAGGATCTTGCCGCCATGATCGCGGAAGCGGCGCAGATCGGGATTGGTCGCGCTGTGCATCGCCTGCTGCCAGTCGAGCCGCGCAACGTCGCGGTCGTAATCGAGCTGCGAAGGCTCGAAATCCGGCTCGGGATCGTGGAAGGCGGTGTAGCGCCAGAAATCGCGCATGAAGGCGTAATAGAAGCTCTCGCTGCCGTCGACGGTCAGATAGCGGCCGATCCAGTCCGCCTCCGATCCCGGCTGCAAGCCGCCGGCAATGATCTGACCCTTGCCATTCTGTGGCCCGCGATAGACCGCTTGCACTGCCGTCACTTCGCCGGGGGTGAGGCAGTTCCCGCCCGATTGTCCGGCGGCGCATTGCAGCGGCGCGAGATCGACATGGCAGGCCAGCGGATTCTGGATGACGCCATCCTTCAGTCCATCAAGGCCGTCGCACTGCTTCATTACCGCGCCCGCGAGCAACTTAATCTTGCTCGCATTGTTGGCATAGTCTGTGAACGCCTTGGACAGCGTCACCGAATAAAAGGTCAGCTGAACCGAATCGATCGGATTGCTGGCGGGGCAGAGCGCGACGACGCCATCATAATCGGTCGGATATTTCTGGACCTCCATCATCGCCTGACGGCCGCCGGTGGAATCGCCCCAGAAGTAAGCGTAGCGGATCGGCTTCTTGTAAAAATGCTCGGTGATCGCCCGCGCCGCGATGGTGGTGACGTGGGTCGCGCGGAAGAAGAAATCGACCTGTGCCGAAAGGTTGTTCGCCGCCCACAGCCCATCCTGGGAGTCGGCGCCGCGATGCCCCAGGTCGGTGCCGAACGTGACGTAGCCGCGCTCGAGCGGTGCTTTCCAACGCGGCAGCACGTCGTAGAAAAGCTCGGTATTGCCGCAAAGACCGCCGCAGCCGATGCCGAGGATGCGCTCGTTCCAGCCGGTCATCGGCAGCTTGAGATCGAACCCGACCTGCGGCGCGACATAGCCGGTGACGTGGCAATAGGCCTCGGTCTTGCCGTTCGCGGGCACCACCTTCGCCGTATAGAGCCGGGTCGGCGCCTCCTGGACATGGGTGAAGTCCGTCTTGACCAGCGCGGCGCATTCGCCGGGCTCGATCGGCACCGCGGTGAGCGGCGCTGCGGTGGCGGGCGCGGTCAGGACGGAGGTGGCGGCAAGCGTCAGGGCGCTCAGAGAGACCGCAGACAGCATCGGTAGCACCCTTGTCATGGCAGGTAAGTCGGGAAGAAGCGCCGCACCAGATCGAGCGCATCCTGATTGACGACCTCATTCTTACGGCTCTTCCGGCCGATGCCGCGCACGATCAGCCAATGGTCTGCCGGAGGTTGGGTCGCCAGCCAGGGCGGCGTCGCCTTGATCGCGACGCTGTAGATCATATCGGCGGGCACGAAGCCGGGCCGCGCGAGATCGGCGCGCTTGGCATAGACGGTGCGCGTCGATTCGAGCCCCTTCCACGCATTGCCGGCATCGCCCGGCGCCAGCGCAAAGGCGTTGGGGCCGGGTTCGGTCTCTATCAGCAAAAGGTTCGCCGAGGTTTCGGTCCAGCGCAGGTTGAGCGTCGAGGTGCGGCCGTGCTGGGTCTTGACGATGTTGCCGTCGTCCTGGACCGTCCAGTCGATCTCCTCGGGCTTCTCATCGACCAGCGGCGGCTGCGCAACGGGCGCTTGAGTGATGGGATTGCGGCGCAGCGGCTCGCCGGTGGCAAGATCGACGATCACCCCCGCCTCGCGGAAGCGGTAGCGGAAGGTGCGCGGGCCGGAGGTCTCGGCGGTATAGCCGCCGATGGTCAGCGACCGTGCTACCGGCACGACCGATGCACCCGGCGTCTGAAGGTAGATATCGCCGATGAACCACCACAGCACCTCTTCGCCCTCGGCACCGCATAGCATCCGACGATAGGAATCCAGGCCGCGTTCCGGCGTAAGCGGCGCCGCTTCGGCGGAACTCCAGGCGGGCAGCAGCAGCGATGCCGCCGCTCCGGAAGCGCCGACAAGCAACCGCCGGCGGTCCAGCGTCATCTCCATCAGTCTCTCCCCAATCATCCCGCGCCGGAGGGCGATGCATCCTCGTCCTCCTGCACCCGTCGTTGTCCCTCGGCCCCGGCGCGGCGTGCCGCCTCGACCTCGATCGTGATCGCGCGTAGCGTTCGCTCGACCAGCGCCTGTCGTTCGGCCGCGCGCGCCGCCGCCTCGTCTTCGGTGGCCTCGAACGTATCGACATCGGCGGCGGTGAAAAGGCCGTGCCGCGCCGCCAGCCGCTCGTGCGCGTCGAGCCGGTCGCGCAGCGTGGTCACCTCGCCGAGCAGCGCCAGCGTCACCCACCACAGCCGATCGATCGAGGGATCGTCGAAAAAGGTCGGCCGCTCGCCCTTGGGCACCCGCGCGCGCATCGGGTCATAGGTCTTGGGGTCGCTCACGGCTTCACGGCGGAGAGGACGAACCAGTTGGAAAGATCGGACTTGCCCTTCTCTAGCGGCACGAAGCCCGGTGCGGCATCGACGCCGTTGCCGACCGTCGTCTGGAACCCCATCCGCGCATCGACGAACCCCGCGTCGGCGGCGATCCCGGCGAGATCGGCGCCGGTCAGGCCGATCCAGAACGGTTCCTGATTATAGCGTCCCTCGCGCGCGCTCAGCACCTTCATCCACGGCGACATCAGCTCCTGCCGGAACGGCACTTCGAGATGCGCCATCACCCCGCCCGGCCGCAGCAGCCGATGGCATTCACGGAAGATCGCGCGCAACGCGCTGTGCGTCGTCTCGTGCAGCATGACGTGAGAGACGATGAGATCGAAATGGCCATCGGGGAAATCGGTGTGCTCGGCGTTCTGCTGGCCATAATGCACCCGCGCGCCGAGAGACTCGGTGCGCGCATGGGCGTAGCGGAGGCAGGGGGCGGCGGTGTCGATCGCGTGGACCTCGGCTTGCGGATAGGTCCGCGCCCACGGCACCGTCGACGCGCCGTTCTGGCAGCCGATGTCGAGGATGCGCTCCAGCTTCAGGTCCGGGAAGCGCTCGCGGATATGCGCGATCAGTGTATGGCCGCGCCGGTCGTGGATCTCGCCGCCCAGCGCATTGCCCATGTAGGTATGCGCGGCGCGATCCAGCACCGCGCCCTGCCGCACATCGTCGTCGCGCGTCTCGGTATGATAGCTGCCGGGAAAGCGGTGGTTGTCGGCCGCGCTCTGATAACGCGGCAGCGGCAGATCGGGATCGAGGGTCAGGCTGCCCTGCGCGCTCGCCGAAATGTCGCGGAAGCGATCGACCAGTTCGGGCAGCTGGCGATCGACGCTGTCCATGCAATAATGCCAGATCAGATCCTGCCAGGTCTGGCTGAAGACCTGCCACAGCCGATGCTCGTCGCGCGCCTCCATGCCCTTCACCACCGCGCGATCGGCCTCGCGCCCGGTCAGCCCTTTCGCCGCGACCGCGGGCGCGACGACCTGATCGCAGATCACCCGGTTGGCGTCGGACAGAAAGCCCATCGTGTAGCCGCGCAGCGTCGCGGCATAAGCCTGGCGTGAGGCCTCGTCGTGCGAGAGATCGGCGAGCATGGCGTGCGGCTTTGCGGACAATCGCTGTCTCCTTCGCTGCACCGATGCTAACGCCGCGCCGATACCGATCGGCATCTTCGCCCTATTTGGTCGATAAGCGGATAGATTGGCGGACGCCAGAGTTGCATCAACATACAAGCCGATGGAGACGACTTTGACCGACCGCTCACTCGAAAACCGCGTCACGATCGTCACCGGCGGCAGCCGCGGGCTCGGCAAGGTGATGGCCATGGCGCTGGTGCAGGCGGGCGGGCGCGTGCTGATCGTCGCCCGCTCCGCCGACGAGATTGCCGCAACCGTCGCCGAGGCCAAGGCGCTCGGGACCGGCGCGTGCGAGGGTTATGTCGGCGACGTGTCGCGCTGGGAGGATTGCGCCGCGGCGGTCGATCATACCGAAGGGCTGTTCGGCCCGGTGCAGGTGCTGATCAACAATGCGGCGCTCGGCTTCCCGGCCAAGCAGGCGAGCCTGCCGCTAGGGACGCCCTTCCCTTTCTGGACCTACCAGCCCGAAGACATCACAGCGATGGTTGGGGTGAACCTGCTCGGCCCGTTCGCGATGTTCCATGCCGTCGCGCCCAGAATGATCGCGGCGGGGTTTGGCCGGGTGATCGGCATCTCGACATCGCGGCCGACGATGCGCCGCCCCAACGCGGGCGCCTATGGCCCGATCAAGGCGGCGCTGGAGGCCAGCACGGCGATCTGGGCGCAGGAGCTGCAAGGCACCGGCGTCACCGCCAACATCCTGCTTCCCGGTGGCCCGACCGATACCGCGTTCGTACCCGGCGGCAATGTCGGTGCGCGGGCCAAGCCGTTCGTCGCGGGCAAAGAGCCGGTCGGTCAGGAAGGCACCAATATTGATCTGCTGCCCGCATCGATCATGGCGCCGCCGATCCTCTGGCTGGCGAGCGACCAATCGAACGGCGTGACAGGCCGTCGTTTCGTCGCACGCGACTGGGACGCCGATCTTGCTCCGAGTGACGCGGCCCGGCGCGCGATGCAGCCGCCTTCGGACATGCCAGTCATCATGTAGTCAGTCCGCGTGCGCATTTGACCGTCATGCGGATAATGCAGGCCGCGATGCTCGCCCGGACACCGTCGACTGCCGATAGGCCGCATCATCAAGCGAGGTATAGATGAGCCAGCACACCAGCCCGATCGATTGGGCGGATCCGTTCGCCCTGTCCGACCAACTCACCCAGGAGGAGACCCTGGTCCGGGAGACGGCCTATGCTTATGCGCAGGAGCAGCTCCTGCCGCGCGTGACCTCGGCCTATCTGGAAGAACGGTTCGACCGCGAGATCATGAGCGAGCTCGGCGAGCTGGGCATGCTCGGCGCGACCGTGCCTGAGGAATATGGCGGGGCGGGGCTCGGCTATGTCGCCTACGGCCTGATCGCCCGCGAGGTCGAGCGGGTCGATTCCGGCTACCGCTCGGCAATGTCGGTGCAGTCCAGCCTCGTGATGTATCCGATCCACGCTTATGGATCGGAGGAGCAGCGCAAGAAATATCTGCCCGGCCTGGCGCGCGGCGAGCTGATCGGCTGTTTCGGCCTGACCGAGCCCGGCGCCGGGTCCGATCCCGGCGGGATGATCACCCGCGCCCGCAAGATCGACGGCGGCTATCTGCTCGACGGTGCCAAGATGTGGATCACCAATTCCCCGATCGCCGATCTGGCGGTGGTCTGGGCGAAATCGGAAGCCCATGGTGGCGCGATCCGCGGCTTCATCGTCGAGCGCGGCGCGAAGGGTTTCTCGACCCCCAAGATCGAGGGTAAGCTGTCCCTGCGCGCCTCGGTCACCGGCGAGATCGTGCTCGACGGCGTTGAAATCGGCGAGGACGCGCTGCTGCCCAACGTCGAAGGGTTGAAGGGTCCGTTCGGCTGTCTCAACCGCGCGCGCTACGGCATCGGCTGGGGATCGATCGGCGCGGCGGAAGCCTGTTACGCGGCGGCGCGCAGCTATACGCTGGACCGCAAGCAATTCGGCCAGCCGCTCGCCTCGAAGCAAATCGTGCAATTGAAGCTTGCCGACATGATGACCGAGATCGGCCTCGGCCTGCAGGCGGCGCTCCGCGTCGGCCGGCAGATGGACGAGGGCGTGATCCAGCCGGATCTGATCTCGCTCATCAAGCGCAACAATTGCGGCAAGGCGCTGGCGATCGCCCGCGTCGCGCGCGACATGCACGGCGGCAACGGCATCTCGGCGGAATTCCACGTCATCCGCCACGCCGCCAATCTGGAAACGGTCAACACTTACGAGGGCACGCACGACATCCACGGCCTGATCCTGGGCCGCGCGATCACGGGTATTCCAGCCTTTTAAAGCGCCGGCCGATCATCGAGGAAGGCCACGAACCGCGCCAAGGTCTCGTCGCGGCCCGGGCCGCTCAGGCCGGGCGAGATATAGCGTTCGGCATGCGGCATCAGCGCGGCCAGTTCGTCGAAATAGGCCAGCAGCATGTCCTGGCGCGCGCAGGTAAACAGCGTCGGGACGGTGATCGCGCCGAACCGTTCCGGCATGTCATAGGCGATGGCGGCGTTGTAGCTGAGGTGGAAGGTGCGCGCCGCCTTGATCACCTCGACGAACTTGTCGTGCAGCGCGTCGGTGGTCGGCACGTCTGATCCACGCAGATGCTCGGCATCGCGCTTGTACCATGGCCAGAACAGGTAAGCGTCGCGCACGAAATTCCACGCCCAGAGCAGATGGCTCGCATCGGGCGCGATCGTCAGCGGCGGCGCGTGATGCGCAAGCATCTCGGCGCGCTGTTCGGGCGTGAAATTGGAGACGCCGTCGAGGATCAGATGGCGCACTCGCTCGGGCCAGGCCAGCGCAACCTCGGCGGCGATCGTCGCGCCGGTGTGGGTTCCGTAGAGATCGAACTTCTCAAGGCCGAGCGCGTCGATCGCCGCCATGTGCGCGCCGGCGAAATGCGCGATGTCGGGGTGCGCCTCCAGCGGCGGCGATGAGTCACCGTTGCCCAGCGTATCGAGCGCGAAGACCGCTCGGGTTCCGCCGAACGCGGCGATCAGCGGCTCCATCATCTTCGATGAACCGGGCGACGGGTGGAGGATGACGAGCGGCCGCGCCCCACCCGACCCGGCGGTGCGGTAATGAACCTGAACGCCGGGGGCGATGTCGGCGAAGCCGCGGCGGATCGTCATCGTTACGCGATTGCTGCCTGCGCCCGGCGATACGGCGCGAGGCAGAGGGTAAGCACCAGCACCGAGGCGATTGCCGCGCTGCCGCCAACGGTCGCGAGCGCCGCGCTGAGCCCGTGATCGCCGCCATAGACATGCTGGGTTACCAACGCGACCAGCGTCGCGCCGACGCCGATGCCGGCGAGGTTGAGCCAGAACAGATACACCGCCGAGACCTGGCCGCGCATCCGGTTGGGAGTGATCTCCTGAAACGCCGCCGCCGCACCGCCATAGGGCATCGCGCCCAGGAACAGGAACATGCCGTACAGCGCCAGCGATGCCTGGCCACTCAGCATCAACGGCGCCGCGATCGCGAACGGGCAAGCCGTCGCCGCCGCGATCACCCCGATCACCACATTCGAATCGGACCGCCCTTTGTCGCGCAGCCAGCCCGCGATCCAGCCACCGGTCAGCCCGCCGAGCGTGCCGCAGATCGCGATCACCGGGCCGTAGCCCCACGCGACATCGCTCGACGACCAGCCATAGGCGCGCTTCAGATGCTCGGGGATCCAGAAGGTGGTGCCGTTCCACATGACGCTTTGGAGACATAGGCCAAGGATCAGCAGGCCATAGGCGCTGAACTGCCCGCGCATGTGCGCCAGCACCGCGCCGAACGAGGGGATGCCGACCGTCGCACCCGCGCCCCGCCGCGCGGGCTCGCGCAGCGTTAGAACGACCAGCGCGATCAGCAGGCCGGGCAGACCGACGGCGACGAACACCTGTTGCCACGGCTCGAAATGCCCGAACGCGCCGTCCACCGGCGCCAGTTTGCCGAGCAGCACGCCGCCGAACAATGTGGCGATCGCCGGACCGAGATAGATCGCGCTCTGATAGACGGCGAGCGCGCGGACCAGCTTCTTCCCGCTGAACTTGTCGGCCAGCATCGAATAAGCGGCAGGCGACAGCGTCGATTCGCCGACGCCGACCGCGATCCGCGCCGCGAACATCGCCACAAACGTCGCCGCAAAGCCGCACAAGGCCGTCGCCAGGCTCCAGATCGCGATGCCGATCGCGACGATGACGGTGCGGCGGTAGCGATCGACCAGCCGACCGATCGGAATGCCCATGAAGGTATAGAAGATCGCAAAAGCCAGGCCGTGGAGCAGGCTGAGCTGGACATCGCTGATCTGGAGGCTGTCGCGGATCGGCTTGACCATCAGCGTCAGGATGGTGCGATCGATGTACGAAAAGGTATAGGCGAGGATGAGGATCGCCACGAACCAGATCGCGTAACGCCGGCTCTCGGTTTCGCCCATCCGTTGTTCCTTCATTCGAGCGCGCGCAATTCGGTCTTGAGCACCTTGCCGTTGGCGTTGCGCGGCAGCGCGTCAACCAGCGTCAATTCCTTCGGTATCTTGTACGCCGCGATCTTGTCGCGGCAGAAATCGGCGATATCGGCCTGCGTCAGAACCGCGCCCGCCCGCGCGACCGCGACGGTTCGCAGCCGCTCGCCCCAGGTCTCGTCGGGCACGCCGATCACCGCGACATCAGCGATGCCGGGATGCGCGAATAGCACCTCCTCGATCTCGCGCGGGTAGATGTTGACCCCGCCCGAGATGACCATGTCCTTCTTGCGGTCGACGATATAGAGAAACCCCTCCGCGTCGCGCCGCGCCATGTCGCCGACCGAGACCCAGCCGTCCTTGACCGCCTTCGCCGTCTCCTCGGGCCGGTTCCAGTAGCCGTTGAACAGCACCGGGCCGCGCGTCCACAATTCGCCTACCTCGTCCGGATCGCAGAGACTGCCGTCGTCGCGTCGCACTTCGGCCTCGCAATGCGGGAAGGTGGTGCCGACGCACTGCTGCTTGCGCAGCTGATCCTGGGGGCGGAGATTGCAGACGAGGCCCGTCTCGGTCGCGCCATAGAGTTCGTTGAGCACCGTCTCGCCGAAATATTCCATGATCCGGGGCTTAAGCGCCTGCGGCAGCGGTGCGGCATTGGCGAGGATGCTGCGCAGCGGTGGCCGTTCGTATTTCGCCAGCGTCTCCGGCGGCAGCGCGAAGATCATCTGGAAATGCGTCGGCACCATGAACAGCCCGGTGATGCCGCCGAACTTGAGGCGTTCGAGCACGGTCTCGGCATCGAACTTGTCGAGGATCTCGATCGATCCGCCCGCCGCCAGTACGCCGACCGGAAAGCCGAGCCCGCCGCCATGATTGAGCGGCGTCATCGCCAGGAAGCGATCGTCGGGGCCGAAGCAGCCGAACTCGGCGCCGCAGATCAGCCCGACCAGCATCCGCGAGCGGTGCGATAGCACGACGCCCTTGGGCTTGCCGGTCGTGCCCGAGGTGTAGGGGATCGTCCAGGCGTCGCACTCGTCGATGACGGGGACAACGGCGGGAGCTGGGGCTTCGGCGAGGAGCCGTTCATAAGCGTCGCCGAAGGATATGATCGTCAATCCCTCGATGCCGGTCTTCTCCACCAATTCGCGCGAAGGCGGATCGACTAACACCAGCCGCGCCCCGCAATCCTCCAGCACCTGCCGGGCCTCGACCGGCGCCAGCCGCGGGTTGATCGTCGCTACCGCCGCGCCGGCATCGGGCACGCCCGCGACCACTTCGATGAACTCGGGCCGATTGCGCGCCACGATCGCGACGACGTCGCCCTTCGTCACGCCCAGCGCAATCGCCGCGTCGCGCAGCCGCCCGGCCCGCTCGGCCAGCACGCCGAAGCTGGTCTCGCGACCGTCCATGACGACCGCCGCCTTGCTCGGATTCCGCCCCGCCGCCGCGCGGATCGCACCGCCGAAGGTCATCGAATGAAAGGTCGTCGGCGCGGTCACCGCATGGCTCATCGCGGGATCTTCTTGAAGATCTTCAGCGCATTGTCGCGCATCAGCTTCGCGTGGTTTTCGGGCTTCATCCCGAAGGCCGCGACTTCCTTCACCGCGCGTTCGGGATCGATCACCGGCCAGTCGGTGCCGAACAGCACCTTGTGGCTGCCATAGCTGTCGGCATAGCGGATATATTGCGGCGGCCAGTGCTTGGGGGCGTAAGCGTCCCCCGCGGTGTAGATATTGTCGTGCTTCCAGCACATCGAGATCATCTCGTCGGTCCACGGCACCCCGATATGAATGCCGATGATCGTCAGCTCGGGAAAATCGATCGCGACCTGATCGAGCAGGATCGGCCGCGCGACCGACGGCAGGCGACGCTCCTTGGAATAAACGAGATTGTGCCCGACCTGCATCATGATCGGAATGTCGAGCTCGCAGCACTTCGCATAATAAGGATAGATCTGCGCGGCGTCGGGCGCGGTGCCGAACCAGTGCGGATACCAGTGCGCGCCGACGAAGCCGAGTTCGTTCACGGCGAATTCCAGATCGCGCAGCCCCTGCATCCCGCGCGTCTGATCGACACCCGCGAGCGCCGAAAAACGATCGGGATGCTGCGCTACGATATCGGCGATGACCTGATACGGTATTTCCCATGATCCGCGCACACGCAGATCGCCCGCGCGCACCGCGATCAGCAGCGAACGCTCGATCCCGGCGCGGTCCATCTTCTTGAGATACTCGTCGATCGAGACACCGTCGAACATGTCGGCGGGCATCCGCACCTGGCGCTTGAAGTCATCGTCGAGGCCCGTCCAGCCATTCTGCACCGCCTCGGGCGTATAAATGTTGCAAACGATGTCGATAAAGCCGGCGGTCATTGTGCGTCCTGTTTTCGGTATGCTGCAGAATAAGAAAATTCTTCTTATCCGAACGCGCATCGGCGCGCCTGCTCGCACAACGGACAAAGGCACGGCAAGATGGCTCTGGCTGCGCCGGCAGCGGCATGAGGGCGGTCACGAATGACGAGCGGAGCACATGATGAGCTATTCGACCCTGACCTATGAGGTTTCCGACCGGATCGGCGTGATAACCTTCACGCAGCCGGAACGGCTCAACGCGATCAGCGAAGCGCGGTTGGCCGAATTGGAAGCGGTGCTCGATCGCGTCGAGGCGGACGAGGACATCGGCGCGCTCATCCTGACCGGCACCGGCAAGGCGTTCTGCGTCGGGCTCGATCTCGATCTGCTCGAACGCGCCTTCGGCGATATCACCTATTTCGAAGCGACCGTGCGCCGTCTGTCGATCATTATCGAGCGCATCGAGGCGCTGGAAATCCCCACCATCACGGCCGTCAACGGCTATGCCCGCGCGGGCGGGTTCGAAATCACCTTGGGCTGCGACTTCCTGATCATCGCCAATGAAGCGAAGATCGGTGACGCACATACCGATGCCGGCGTGCTCCCCGCCTGCGTCACGCTCCGTCTCAAGCGGCGCGTCGGCGATCAGCGCGCCAAGGAACTGATGCTGACCGCGCGCTGGTATTCCGGCGCCGAAGCGGTGGCGATCGGCCTCGCGCTGAAATCGGTGCCGCTGGCCAATCTGCTCGACGAGGCGCGTGCCTTTGCGGCCAGCATTGCAGACAAGCCCCGCGCGACGATCGCGGCGGTCAAGAAAGTCTTCATCGACGGCGCCGATCTGGGCGTGAAGGAAGGCACCGAACTCGAGCTCAAATCCTTCGTCCGCTACATGAGCACGGAGCCCTACGGCCGCGAGGGCTATCGGGCGTTCCGCGAGAAGCGCGCGCCGAGTTGGAAGCAGGCGGGCTGAGGACGCCGCACTCCCCCTCAGTTATCGGGGGCGAGATAGTCCAGAATGCGGGCGACAAACGTCTCGCGCTCCGCTGTCAATGCCTCGGCCAGCGCCGCGTCGGGGCGATGGCTATCGACCGATCCGGGCGCGATCGTCTGGCCTTCTATCAGGATCCGCTCCAGCACGGCCTGACGATCCCGCGCCGTCCATAATTCGCCCGCGACGTACATCAGCGCCTGGGTCAGCTTGTCGATCCGCGCGTCGAGCAGGCGTTCACGGTCGGAGGCGTCGACCGTCATGCCTTGCTCGCCTCGACCAGCCACGGGAAATTCTTCGGCGCGATGCCGCGTCCGGTGGCGTCGGCAAAGCCTTCCTCACGCGCGATCGCGGCCCAATCGAGCATCGCCGACTCCCGCCACCATGGCTCGCCACCATGCGTTGCCGAGCGATCGGCGCGCCACATCGTCATCTTGTCCTGCACCGCATAGGGGGTGATGTCGGCGATCAGCAGCGATCCACCCGGCCGCAGCACGCGGAGCGCCTCGCGATAGATGGCGCGGATCGCACTCTCGGGCATTTCGTGCAAAAAGCTGTACGCCGTGACGAGGTCGAAGCTGTCGTCGGCGAAGGCTAGCTTCTCGGCCGCCATCTGCTTGAGGGTCCATGCCCAGCCAGCCTCGTTCGCGACGCGCAGAGCCTGACGCAGCATCGGCGCGGCGAGATCGATGCCGGTGATATGCGCGTCGGGGAAGGTCTGCTGGAGCGCGACAGTGAAATGGCCCGAGCTGGTGCCGAGCTCCAGGATATCGCGATAATCCTGGCGGGGCAGCTCCTTGAGCACCGCGCGGCGCTGCGCAAACATGTCGCCGAGCGGGAAGACCTTTGCGACCATCAGCCGGTGGACGATCTCGCCATGGATATAGCCCTGCTGCTCGTGCCTGTCCCAGCCGCCGAGCGTCGAATGGAAATCCACGCCGTCGAAATAATCGGGCATGACGAGATCGGGATCGACGGTCAGCGTCGCGGGCCCCTTCGCCTCCAGCGCCTCCAGTTCGGGCAGCACGGCGGGTGCAATCTCGTTAAAGGCGTCGCGGGCGACACGGCCATGCTCTTTGCCGAGATATCCCTGCAACGCATCGGCGGCATGGAAGGCATCGGAGCCTGCGAGCTGGTCACAGAGAAAGGCGTCCCGCGCGTCGAGATCGTCGGGCAGATCGTCCGGGGCAATGCCCAGCGCATCGACCTGTTGGCGGACGGCGCCATGCAGTCGCCCAAGCCCGCGCGATGCCGAGACCATGAAATCGAGCCGCGATCGGCCGGACTGAAGAAGGGGTGCTTCGTTCATGCGATGGTTCCTTGCGATGGCATGGGCGCCAGACGATCTAATATGGGATCAGTTGTTGGGTTTGGGAGTGCCCGCGCCGCTGGTGGCCACGGTGGTCGATGCGGAGTCAGGCCCGCGAAGATAGCCGCCGCCCCAGTCGGTCATCGGCACATTTGCCGGCGCCTGCGGCACAATGGTCGGGGCGGGCTTGGCCGATCCGGCGCCACTCGTCGCAACGGTGGTTGAGGCGGAGTCAGGGCCGCGGACATAACCACCGCCCCAATCCGTCCAGGCGCCTGCGCTGGTTTGCGCGTTCCCGGGCACGGCCGCACCGGCCAGAACGAGCGCCGCCAATGTTGTGCATCGAATGACGTGCATCATCTTCGTCTCCGCTGCCGCCGTTATGTCATGGTCTAGAGCGATACTTCATTGGCTAGGGCGAAGCGTCATCCCCCGCCGCGTCTTATCCGACTGCCGATCACAGGTGTCACCCGAAAGCCGCTATCGAATACGGTTTTGCGACCGGCCCTGTCCGCGTGTCGGATACACCGATCGATTCGCATTGAGGTGCCGCGGCCCTACAAGAATACCTTCTAATACTAATAAGCAGGCTTTCTCCCAACCGGGTGGTATGAAATTACAACACGGCGAATTGGTGACCTATTAAAAACAAGCGTCAGAAAATGACGAATATAATGATAAGTTCAGGGATGCGTCACAGTAATATTGGCGCATGTTTTAGATAAATAATCTGCAATCATGCATCTTGATTATTAAAGGGGTATCTAAAATGAGACAAATGATAGCAGCTTCCTTGTCGTCGAGCGCGCTCACGGCGATCGTGCTTGCTTCGGCTCTTGGCGCCATAGCGGCGCCCGCCCATGCGCAAGCCGCCAACTCCAGCGATGGCACGAAGCTCGACGAGATCGTAGTCACGGCGCGCAAGCGGACGGAGTCGATCGATACCGTCCCGCTGGCGATCACCGCGATGACCTCGGCGAAGATCGAAGAGCGCAACCTCAAGTCGATCGAGGATGTCGCGTCGTTCAGCCCCGGCTTCTTTACGCAGCAATCGACCGGATCGGGCTTCGGACGCAATGATCGCTCGTTCCGCCAACTGACGTTCCGCGGCGTGGGCGCGATCAGCACCAACATCGGCATACGCGCCGGCGGTGTTGCATTCGTCGACGGCGCGCCGGTGCTAAATTCCTCTCTCGCCAACTTGCAGGATCTCGACCGTGTCGAGGTCCTGAAGGGGCCGCAGGCTGCCTATTTCGGCCGCTCGACATTCATCGGCGCAGTCAACTACATCACCAAGGATCCCACCGATCATTGGACCGGGCGTGCATCGGCCGAATATGGCGAGGGCAATCTGGTCGATACTTCGGGTGCGGTTTCCGGACCGCTGACCGATTGGGCGTCGTTCCGCGTCAGCGGACGCTATTATTCGAAGGATGGCCAATATCGGACCGCCAACGAACAGCGCCAGGTAGGCGGTCAATCGACCAAGTCCATCAGCGGCACGCTGCTGATGAAGCCTACCGACAACCTCAAGATACGGACGGCCGCCACCTACTTCGTCGATGCGGACCAGCCGCCGGCGCAGTACATCATCGGGGGCAGGAACTATAACCCGACGGCTGCCAACCCAAATCCGACGCCCGTGCTCGGAGGATCGAATTGCAACTTCGGCGGATCTCTCGGTGCGTATTACTGCGGTGTCGTTCCGCAGAAACCGGATCCCCGGCTGATTTCTGCGAACCTGACCGTGCCACCGGCACTTTACAATGGCGCGATTGCCAACGCCTCCAACATTCCTGAGCCTTTGAACGCCGCAAACTATATCAGCGACTATGGCCTGAAGCGCCATGCGCTCCAGCTGAGCAATCGCATCGATTACACATTTGATGCCGGCATGACTTTGACGGCGGTGACCGCCTATCACAAAGAAACCATCGTCACGCTGACCGACTTCAACAATCGGGGCGGCGTCGATCCGGTCACCGGGGCGACGATCAGCACGGTCGCCACTGTCTTCGGCTATACGGATCACGACTTCAGCCAAGAACTTCGGCTGGTGTCGAGCCAGAGCAGCCGGTTCCGCTGGGTCGTCGGCGGCAATTATCTCAGCATGTTCCAGCCCTCTAGCTACCTGATTGGATATAGCCCCCTGTTCGGCGGCGCTATCAATTTCGGAAACGCGCAGGTTGGATATGACAAGGCCAAAACGCCGTCGGCATTCGGCGGCCTGTATTTCGATATCATCCCGAAGCGGCTGACACTTTCGGTGGAAGGGCGCTATCAGTGGGATAAGGTCAGCGGTCATTATTTCCCGACCGGCGGCACCGCATATGTCGATCCCTCCAAGACGTTCAAGAGTTTCTCGCCACGCGTCTCATTGGACTACAAGCTGACTCCGACATCGACGATCTATGCGCTCTATTCTCGCGGGACTAAGCCTGGTGGGTTCAACGGGACCAGCATCCTCACTGCAAGCGCGTTCCAGCTTGCGCAGTTGATTGCGGCCGTGCCCACGGCAAGCGGCTCGATCGCGCAGGAAACGATCGACAACTACGAGGCGGGGATCAAGGGCAGCTTCCTGAACGGTCGCCTCCGCCTTGCGCTCGACGGCTATATCGGACGGTATAAGGGCGCTCAGGTGCCTGTAACCGTAACGATCCAGAAGAATCCGTCCCCCGATCTGACCCCGCTTACACTCTCTCCCGTCATCAATATCGGCAATGTCGATCTGAAGGGCGTGGAATTCGAAGCGGAAGCGATCGTACTGCCGGGGCTCCGGCTCGGCGGCACGTTCGCCTACACAGATACCAAGATCACACAATATGCCTGTGCCGAATGCTCCAACATCTATGCTCAGCCGGCTCCCATTCCGCAGGGGGCTTCGATTTTGCCGGGCAGCGTCAATTATACGGTGCCTATCGGCAAGCGGCTGCCGGGCGCTCCGAAGTTTACCTACACGTTGTCAGCGAACTATGAACATAGAATTAATAGCGGTGTGACTGGCTACATCGGCGGCGATTACATCTATCGCGGTAACTATTTCGCCGATGCAGCCAATGTTGCCAGCTCTGGCGCCTCCAAGATTTTCAACGCGCGGCTTGGTATCCGCAAGGGGGATTACAGTCTGGAACTGTTCGCGAGAAACTTGTTCAACAATCAATCGCCGAACATCACTTATAGCAGCTCGGGACCGAGCCTTGCGTCGGGCAACTATCTGGTAGTTGCGTTGCCGGATTTGCGGCGCATCGGAGTTCGCGTGTCGGCTGCCTTCTAGGCCGATCGCGGCACCGTCCCGCGAGGGCTTGGAGCCGATAACAGAAAGAAAAGGGCCGGTCAGCGGTGACCGGCCCTTTTTTGTTGTACAATCCGTGACGACCGTTGGTCATGGGTGAAGAGCAACGGCGCCAGGCGTTATCCCGTCACCCGCAGCAGCAGTGCGTCGCCTTGGCCGAAGCCGCCGCAGATCGCCGCCGCGCCCTCCCCGCCACCGCGCCGCCGCAGGCTCTGGACGAGGCTCATCGTGACGCGGCCGCCGCTGGCGCCGAGCGGGTGGCCGATCGCGACCGCGCCGCCGCGCTGGTTGGTGCGCGCCTCCAGCGCCTGCGCGCGGGCGCGGTCCTTGCCGGTCAGGCGGTAGAGGCTGACCAGCGGCGTCGCCGCGAACGCCTCGTTGATTTCGATCGCGTCGAGGTCTTCGGGCGCCAGCGCGTTGCGGCCGAGCAGCTTCGCCAGCCCGATCGCCGGGGTGTAGCTGCCCGATGTCGGCCCCGAGGCGACCTGGACGTAATCGACGATCTCGGCGAGCGGCGTCAGCCCCAGCGCCGCGCACGCCGCGCCCGAGGCGAGCGCCAGGAACGCCGCGCCGTCGCTGAGGCCGGGCGCGTTGCCGGCGGTGATCGTCGGCGTGCCGTACACCGTCTTGAGCCGTTCGAGCGCGGCGAGGCTGGCGTCGCGGCGCGGCGCCTCGTCGGCCTCCAGGCCGGCGACGGCGATGCGCTCCTCGTCGAAGCCGCCGCGATCCGCTTCCGCGAAATAGAGCTGGTGGCTGCGCAGCGCCCAGGCGTCCTGCGCCGCGCGGGTCACGCCGTGCTCGATCGCCTCGTCGCTGGTATATTGCGAGATGCTGCGGTCGAGCAGCGGTGTCCGCAGCAAGAGCGGATCGTCGAGCTGGCGGTTGCCCGGCCGGGTGCCGGCGCGGCGGGGCATCAGATAGGGGGTGTTGCTCAGCCCCTCGAACCCCCCGGCGATGATCAGCTCCGCCTCGCCCAGCCGGATATCCTTGAAGGCGAGGCCGAGCGCGGTCATCCCGGAGCAGCAGGCGCGATCGACCGCAAGCGATGGTGTCGTCACCGGTAGCACCGTCGTCATCAGCATCTGCCGCGTATAGGTCAGCGCCGCGCCGCCCATCATGCCGATGCCGGCGTAGAGCGCATCGACCGTCGCCTCGGGCCGCCCGACGCGGCGCACAACCTCATCCACGACCAAAGTGCCGAGGTCGCGCGGCTCGATCGCGGCGAGCGCGCCCTGGTACTTGCCGAACGGGGTCCGCGCGAAGGCGACGATATGGCAGGAGCGGTCAGCGGGCATCGGCGAGCATATCGTGCTTGAGGGCGTTTTTGTCGACCTTGCCGTTGGCGGTGCGCGGCAGGGCGGGCCGCAGTTCGATCGTCTTTGGGGTCTTGTAGCCCAGCTCGGCCTTGGCGCGCGCGCGTAATGCCTCGACCGTGACGCCGTCGCCCGCCACCACCGCGATCAATTTCTCCCCCCAATCGGCGTCGGGCAGTCCGAACACCGCCGCCTCGCTGACGCCCGGCACCGAGCAGAACCAAGCCTCGACCTCGGCCGGGTAGATGTTGAAGCCGCCGCTGATCACCAGATCTTTGGCACGACCGACCAGCCGGATCCGCCCGTCCGGATCGCGCACGGCGAGATCGCCCGAATAGAGCCAGCCTTCGCGCAGCACCGCTGCCGTCGCCTCCGGCATCTCCCAATAGCCGAGCATCACCTGCCCCGCGCGGATGGTCAGCTCGCCGGTTTCGCCATCCGGCACCGGCCGCCCGGCCTCGTCGCGCATCACCACCTCGACAAAGCTGTACGGCCGGCCGATCGTGTTCGCGCCGGCGTTGGTGTGGTCGGCCTCGGACTGGAAGCAGACCGTCATCATCGCCTCGGTCAGCCCGTAATTCTGCACCAGGATCGGGCCGAAATACTCGAGCGCGGCGCCGAGCGTGTTGGGCGGGATCGCCTCCGCGCCGTAGATCACGCGGCGCAGGCTGGAGAGATCGCGGCCGTGGCGGCCCTCGTCCGCGACGATGCGGGTCAGCACGGTCGGCACGCAGGAAAACACCGTTGCGCGGGTGCGCTCGATCGCGTCGAACAGGTCGGCGGGGGTGCGCATATCGACCAGGATGTTCTCCGCCCCCCGGATCAGATTGGGCGTGATATAGGCCCCGCTGGCGTGGGTCAGCGGGCCGATATGGATGAACTTGTCGTCGCCGCGCATGTCGCGGTCGACCAGCATGTTGGTGGTGACCGCCGCCCAATTGGCGTGACTCATCATCACGCCCTTGGGCGCGCCGGTGGTGCCCGAGGTGAAGTTGAGCGAGCACAAAGCTTCGGGCGCAACCTCGGGCAGATCGATATCGGGGGCTGCAGCAAGCAGCGCCGGCCAGTCTTCGCCATCGACCGCGCAGAGCCACGGGCCGTGCAGCTCGGACACCCGCGCCGCCGTCTCGCTGTCGTAGAAGAGCGCGGCGGGGCGCGCCGCGGCGACGATCCGCGCCACCTCGCCGCCGGTGTAGAGCCGGTTGACCGGCACCCGCACCAGCCCCGCGCGCTCGCAGGCGAGCTGCAGCACGACGAACTGGGTGCAATTGCGCATGAAGAACAGGATGCGCTCCCCCGGCGGATAGCTGGCGGCCAGCGCGCGCGCGAGGCGATCGGCCTGGGCGTCGAGCTCGGCGGCGCTGTACGAACCGCCCGCGTCGGTCAGCACAATCCGCTCGCCATGCCGGCGCAGCGCCTGCGCGATGATCCGTCCCAGCACCCAACACTCCTTTCAGCCGGTTTTCCGTGCCGCCGCGCAGGACGACGGAAACAGCGGCGCCCGCCGGTTATCCGCCAGCCGGGTAATTGCATGCTGCCCCGGTTTCCCGTTAGCAAATCCCCGCATCACGGCATCAAATCCGGTTCGGGAAAACGCAATGACAGGGCAATCCTCGGCGGAAGAGATGGGGTTCGCCTCGCCCACCGAAGAGCTGCACGCTTTCATGCGGCTCAAGGGATCGATCCGCAACGAGGCATGGCCGCTGCGCTATTTCGGCGTCATTCAGGCCCAGTTTCCGGACGGCACGGTGCGCCCGTTCATCGGCTTCGAAGGCCTCGAACACACCCGCTTCGTTCCGCAGGCGGACGGATCGTTCAACATGATCGAGTCGATGGTGACCTATTTCACCGATATCGACAGCGGCGAATATCTCTCCTCCTTCGACAACCCGATTACCGGCAAGACCAACCGGCCGGTCTCCAATTACGCTGCCGGTGAATCCTATAATTTCAGCGCCACCGCGATCACGCCCCTGTTCGGCCCATACACCGATCCCGGCACCGGCATGGGGTTGCGCTGGTTCCGCTCGGCGGACCGCGTCTGGGTGCAATATGATCGCACCTATCCCGATCAGTGGTTCACGCCTTCCGCAGAGCTCGTCACCTTCGAGGGGCCGGCGGAAGCAGTTCTCCGGACGGATGTCGGCGGCGTCGAGGCGGCCTTTTGCTCGACGACCATCCTGCCCTGGTTCAAATGGCTGGAGATGGACGACGTACCGGGCTGGACCTTGTGGCATGCCAACGGCGACAAGGTGCGCTCGCTCGACCGGCTGCCGCAACGGCTGCTCGATCAGCTCGAAAAACATCACCCGCAGGCGTTGCTGACGCCCGGCGAGGGCAATTGGAAGGGATTATAATGCGGGGCAATTCTTGGCTGAGCGTGATCCTGTCGATCGCAGCGCTGGTCTGCTTCGCTCCCGGCGCCCTTGCCGCCCCCACGCAGCAGATCATCCAGTTGAAAGCAGCTGACGGGCGCGCGGTTCCTGCGCTGGTTACCTATCCGGAGGGCGGGCCAGATACGCAGGCGCCGGTTGCGATCATCCACCACGGTGGCCCGGGCGGCCATCCGCTACGCTCGCTTAGCGCGGCGCGCTGGGCGGCGGACTATTTTGCCGGACGCGGTTATATCACCATCAGCATCATGTCCCGCATCGGACGCGACGTGATAGACCAGCCGTTCGGCGCGCAGGCCGCCGACATCAAGGGCGCGGTCGATTGGGCAAGCCAATTGTCGCACGGCCCGATCGTGCTGGTCGGCCACAGCTCCGGTTCGGTGTCGGTAACCTATTATGAAGCGACCACGCAGGATCCGCGCGTCAAGGCGATCGTCCACTTCGCGCCGACCTTTCCGGGCAGCCTGTGGATGCCGACCAGCATGGGCAGGCCGCGCTACGATGCGGTCGTCGCGCGGCTGAAGAAGCTCGTTGCTGACGGCAAGGGCGACCAGCCGATCTACGAGGACCATCACCTCGCCCCGCCGGCGCCGCAAGACATCACCTACGGCTATCTCATGAGCGCGAAAGTGTGGTTGAGCTGGTGGGGGCCTGACTCGAAGCAGAACAATCTCGCGCTCTTCCCCAACATCCGCGTCCCGATGCTGATGATCTCGGGCGATAAAGATATCTTCGCGAGCCGCGCCTACCAGGAGGAATTGAAGAAGGCCGCCGTCAACAGCCCGCGCGTCGACGCGATCATCCTCGATGGCGGCATCCCGCACGAATTCGTCGGTGCCGAGGTGAAGGCGCCGGCGCTGGCCTATGATTGGCTCGCTGAGGTCGGCATCCGCCCGTCGCCGCGCATCGCGACGCATGTCGTCGACATGAAGCTGAGCGCCTACGATATCCGCCCCGGCGTGATCTACGAGCCGGCCGACGCGGGCTTCCGCAAGCCGCTGGCGGTGATGCTGATGCCCGATTTCGCCGACGACGTGATGCTGACCCCGTTCGACGAGATCGGGCCACGGCTGGCGAAGGCAGGCTATACCGTGCTGATCCCGCAGGACAGCGGCAGCGGCTGGCCGCTCTATCGCTCGGTGGCTGGGACCGTCTCCACCAACCAGCGCGCGTGGCTCAAATATCTCGCCGACCAGGGCCATGCCCAGGTGGCGATCGTCGCGCACGGGCAGGAAGGGGTGATGGTCCCCGCGCTGCTGCCGCCGATCGCTCAAGGGCCGTCGATCGCGGGCGTCGCGCTGATCCAGCCGCCTGGCGCCCCGGCTGCGTTCGCTCAGGACGTGCTTGGCGCGCAGCCCTATGCCAAGGCGCTTGCCGATGCCGACGCGGCGGTCAAGCGCGGCGCGGGGGGCACGACGATGATCATCGTCCCCTATCGGAGCAACGGCCGTGATCCCGCGACGCACAAATGGCTCAATTATATGGCGTCGAGCTTCCTGTCCTATTGGGGGCCCTCGGCGCCCGTCGCCCCCGTCCCTGCGCTAACGGCAGCGGGCGAGCCGGTGCTGTTGATCGATGCGGACAAGGGGCGGTTCCTCAGTCGTGATGCGCAGACATCGCTTGCGAAGGGCGGCGTCTCGTCGCTTTGGTACGATAAGGTCGCCAGCCCGTTCGACGATCCCGACCGGCTCGCCGCCGATCTCGCGAAATGGCTCGACGCCTTGCCGAAGCAGCCCGAGTTCAAATGATGCGGGACATCGATGTCGCGCGCCGCGATCTGTTGGCGCTGGGCGTCATGAGCGCCGGTTCGCTCGCCGTATCGGCCGCCGCATCGCCCCGAGGCGTACCGGTCAAGCCGACGGCCCAGGCGGTCGAGTTGTTCGCGCGGCTGGTCGGCGATCTCTCGGGCAAGGTCACGCTCAGCTATATGGCCGGCACCGTCTGGGGCTTCCGCCCGCAGGCCGACGACCTGAAACTCGCCGACTTCGCGCGCCGCATCTATGGCTATAAGAGCCTGGTCGCGCGCAAGGTCCGTCGCCTCGCCAACGGCGACTTTGCGATCAAGCAGCAGGGCTGGACCTTCTACGCAGACCCCGAAACGGACGTCATCACCGATACGCTGCGCAATCCCTATACCGGCCTTGACGTAAAGCCCTATTCGCCGCCCTCAGCGCCGGCCGAGATGGCCTATCGGCCCGACGGCAGCATTTATCTCCCCGGCAAGGAGGGCGTGAACCCGCTCGGCAACGGCGAATCGGCTACCTTCGCCAACCCCTTCGACATGCGCGTGAAGACGATCGGCGCGCATAGCTTCGTCGACACGGCGCAATTCATCCGCTTCAAGCCGGGCAATATCGACTGGTTCAAGCTGGAAGCGACGCTGATCGGCTATGTCTGCCGCACCGCCGATCTGGCCAACCCGCGACTGACCCACGTCCCTTCGACCGCGACGATGAACCTCGTCGCCGAATGGCAGACCTGGATGAACATGCACGGCGCGCCGGGCCATATCCTGTTCAAAGGCGAAGGCGGCGACATCGCTTCGATCGCCGATACGCCCGCAGACTATCGCGCGGCGCTGGCCAGCAAATTTCCCGGCCAGCTGGAAAAGGCGCTGGCCTGGTAGCTTGATGCGGGCAATCGCGACTTCGCGTTCGACGCGAACCTGCTTCATCGGTCGAAGCGTTTATGAGCTTCGGGGGGGGGGGGTCGTTATCGTCAGCGCAGCATCCGCAGGGTGACGCGCAGACGAGGATTTACACCCCGAGGCAGACGTACTTGATCTCGAGATAATCCTCGATGCCATGCCGCGAACCCTCGCGGCCGAGGCCGGACATCTTGACCCCGCCGAACGGCGCGACCTCGGTAGAGATCAGCCCGGTATTGACTCCGACGATCCCCGCCTCGATCGCCTCGGCCACCCGCCACACCCGCGATAGGTCGCGCGCATAGAAATAGGCGGCTAGCCCGAACGGCGTGGCATTGGCCTGGGCGATCGCGTCGTCATCAGTCTCGAAGCGGATCAGCGGCGCAACCGGGCCGAAGGTTTCCTCGCGGGTGATGAGCATTTCCTGCGTCACCCCGGCGAGCACGGTCGGCGCGAAAAAGCGGTCGCCAATGTCGCTGCGCTTGCCGCCGGTCAGAACCGTCGCGCCATGCGCGGTGGCGTCGGCGACATGTTCTTCGGCCTTGGCGACCGCAGCCGCATCGATCAGCGGGCCGATGGTGGTACCCTCGGCCATGCCGTCGCCGACCTTGAGCGCCTCGACCGCCTTCACCAGCTTGGCGGCGAAAGCGTCATACACCCCGGCCTGGACGTATAGCCGGTTGGCGCAGACGCAGGTCTGGCCAGCATTGCGATATTTGGAGGCGATCGCGCCGGTCACGGCGGCATCGAGATCGGCATCGTCGAACACGATGAACGGCGCGTTGCCGCCGAGTTCGAGACTGAGTTTCTTGATCGTCGCCGCCGATTGCTCGTAGAGCATCGCGCCGACCTCGGTCGAGCCGGTGAAGCTCAGCTTGCGGACAACGGGGCTGGCCGTAAGCACCCCGCCGATCGCGGCCGCGCTGCCCGTGATGATGTTGAGCAGGCCCTTGGGCAACCCGGCCTCTTCGGCCAGCACGCCCAATGCCAGTGCCGAGAAAGGCGTCTGGCTGGCGGGCTTCAAGACCACAGCGCAGCCGGCGGCGAGCGCCGGGCCGATCTTGCGCGTGATCATCGCCGCCGGAAAATTCCACGGCGTAATCGCGGCGACGACGCCGATCGGCTGCTTCAGCACGACGATGCGCTTGTCCGCGGCGTGCCCCGGGATGGTCTCGCCATAGACGCGCTTGGCCTCTTCGCCGAACCATTCGAGGAAACCGGCGGCATAAGCGATCTCGCCCTTCGCCTCGGCCAGCGGCTTGCCCTGCTCACGGGTCAGCAGCTCGGCGAGCGCGTCCTGATGCTGCATCATCAGATCGAAGAAGCGGCGGAGCACGGTCGCGCGCTCCTTGGCGGTAGCCGCAGCCCACGCCGGCATCGCCGCTTCCGCCGCCGCGATCGCGCGCTCGGTCTCGGCGGCGCCGAGCTTGGGAACACGGCCGATCGTTTCGCCGGTCGCGGGATTATCGACAGTGATCCAGGCGTCGCCGGTCACCCAGGCGCCGTCGATCAAACAGGCTTCACGCAACAGATCGGTCAAGGCATCATCCCAATTGGAAGAATTCGAGGATCGCGCCATCGGGCGTCCGCACCGAAAACAGGGTGGCCGGGCCATAAGGCGCGATATCGAGCCGCATCGGCGGCGTGTAGAGCGGCCAGCCGCGCTCTACGATCTGGGCGGCCAATGCGGCTGCGTCCTCAACGGGAAAGCGCAGCGCCAGCAGGCCGATGTTCGGCGCCACGGCCAGCTCCGAGAAATCGCGCGCACGGATGCCGGCGCACTGGATTAGTTCGACGGACCCGTCATTGCTCCCCTCGGGATGCCAGATGCCGACACGGCGCTCGACCGGGGCGGCGTGCGGCAGCGGCAGGCCGAGGATCTGGCTGGGTTCACCTTCGCCGTCCGCGACGACTTCGAACAATGGGCTCCAGCCGAGGATGTCGCGGTAGAAAGCCGCGGAGGCGTCATAGTCGCGCACCACTTGCGAGGAATTGAACTGGCGGGTCATCGCGCCCAGCCCCTCGGGCCAGTCGAGCGGCGGCGCGCGACGTTCGATCAGGCCGATGACGAAGCCGTCCGGCCCGATGATGATGACTTCGCGGACCTGCAGCTCGCCGAAGCCATAATCGGCGCTGTCGTGGAAGGCGGTCCAGCCGTGACGCTGGAGCTTGGCGTAGGTCGCGTCGGCATCGTCGCTGTAAATATCGACATCGAAATGGCCGCCGCTGTCCCACAGATGCTGGCTTGAGCGCATCACGCGCTGCTCGGCGCCGTGGAAGACGACGATGCGCAACGGGCCGCGTTCATCGTTCGGAGCATGGAGCAGGCATTGCTCGATCCGGGTACAGCCCTCCGGCACATGCCACGCGGTGAATTGCTTGGGCGGCGCATCCGGCAGTTCGGTGCGGGTCCAGCCGCCGACCGCGCACAGCGGCCCGGCAAGGCGCTCAATATCGAAGGCGCTGTGGACGACCTCCTGGAAGCCCGGCCTCACCAACAAGGTCACAGGCCCAGCACGCCCGGATTCATCAGCCCTTGCGGATCGAGCTGCGCCTTGACCGCGCGCAGCAGCGCCAGCGCAGCGGGATTGAGCCGATCGCGATAGGGATAGGCGCGGCCGATCTGGAAATGCGCGGCATCGTGCGCCGCATAGAGCGCGATGGCGTCACGCTTCAGCTGATCGGTGAAGGCGGCGGCCTCCGGCGCGGCGGGATAGGCGGGAATCTTCGCGAGATGCGCGGGATCGAGGATCGTATCGTGAAAGGTGGTGCGCGCGTCGGGCCAGTAGAAGGCGAGCTCGTAGAGGAAGCCGGTCGAGCCTACGGGCGAGAACATCGTGCCGACCCACACCCCGAGCCGGTTCATCTCGGCCTTGCGTTCAGCGAACAGCTTGGTCAGTGCGGCATGGAAGGGCAGCACCTGGGTCTGCGGCAAGACGCCGTGGATCGGCACCCAACGCTCGCCCTTGGGGCCGAGGATGTTGAACAGCGCCGCGAAGGGCACGGCGCGCACGTAGCTCGGCACGCTGTTCGTGATCTCGCGCCCAAAACGGCTAAGGATCGCTCGCAGCCGCTTCGCTTTGGCCCCGGCTTCGGTGGCATCGACCCCATCGATCATGAAATGCCACATATAGGCATCGGATGCCGCGACGTTCGCGCCCGCGATCCCCATCCGCGCGAGCTGCACGAGGCCCGCAAGCTTATTGGGCGCGGCGCGCAAAATCTGGCCGGCGGCGCGCAACTTGGCGCCCGCCCCCTCCTGTCGCGCGATCTGACCTTGCGACAGCGCGATATCGAGCCCGAAATGCTCGTCATCGAGCCCCTCGAGCTGCACCAGCCGGCCGGCCTCGGCGAAGGCAGCGAAATCGGCGAAGGCGAAGGAGATATCGGCCGATGCGGACTGCACCGCGATCAGGGGCAGCGTGACCGCCGCCTTGATACCGAGCGCACCGCAATCGCCGCAAAAGAGCCCGGTCAAATCGGGGCCGTAGTTGCGGATGACCTCCGATGCGCCGGTGCGCATCAGGTCGCCCGATGCCAGCACCACATCGATCGACAGCACCGACTGGGCAGAGATGCCGTGCGCACCGCTGCCATGGCTCAGCGCATTCTGGCTGACGCTGCCGCCGACGGTGGCGACCAGGCCGGAGAATGGGCCCCAGAACGGCGTCCGCAGGCCGTGGGGCGTGAGGGCCTCGCGCATCGCCGCCCAAGTGACGCCCGCGCCGACGGTGACGGTGGCGTTGGTCTTGTCGATGTGGATGCTGTCCAGCGCGCCGGTATCGATCAGCACATGGCCGCCGCCCGCCAGCAGATAGCCGTCGGTATAGGAAGCGCCGCCGCCGCGCGGCACCATCGCCACGCCCGCTTCGGCGCAGATGCGCACCGCCGCTTGCAGAGCCGCGACATCCGCCGGCCGTACGACGATCGCGGGCGAGCCGCCGCCGCGATAGACGTCAGTGCCCATCAAAGCGCGATGCTCGATCGCATCGCTGACGCCGGCACCGCCGACCGCATCGCGCAATCGGTCGATCAGGCTAGTCGTCGTGGTACGGGTCAGCATGGTGGCATCCTTGGTCATATCACCGCGCAAACGGTCTTCCATTCGAGATACGAGTCAAGCGCCTGCTGCCCTGAATCGCGGCCCCAACCCGATTGCTTGAGCCCGCCAATCGGCAGCGAAGCATCATACATCGCATGACAATTGATCCACACGGTGCCGGCCTGGAGTGCGCCGCTGAGGCGGTGGGCGCTGGATAGCGATTCGGTCCAGATGCTCGCGGCGAGGCCGTAATCGCTGTCGTTGGCGGCGGCGGTCACTTCCTCGAGATCGTCATAGGGCTGCGCGACCAGTACCGGGCCGAAAACCTCCTCGCGAACGATCGGCATCTCGGGCTTCACGTCGGTAACGATGGCGGGAGATACAAAGGCATGGCCACTGCGCTCGCCGCCGATCACCGTCGCGCCCGCCGCCTTGGCATCGGCGACGAAGCCCGCGACGCGCTCGGCCTGCTTGGCCGAGACGAGCGGCCCCATCTGCGTCGCCTGGTCGAGGCCGTGACCGGAAATCAGACCCTTGGCATAAGCCGCGACGCCTTCGATCACCTGATCGTGGATCGAGCGATGCACGTAGAGCCGCGATCCGGCGATGCACACCTGCCCGGCGTTGAAGAAGATCGCGTTGGCGACGCCGGGGATGGCGAGGCTAAGATCGGCGTCGGGCAGCACGATCGCGGGCGATTTGCCGCCCAGCTCGAGACTGACGCGCTTGAGATTGCCCTTGGCCGCGTCGAGGATCGCGCGGCCGGTGGCGGTCGATCCGGTGAAGGCGACCTTGTCGACATGGCGGTGCGCGGCGAGCGCGGCGCCGGTCTCATGACCATAGCCGGTGACGATGTTGAGCACACCCGCCGGCACCCCGGCCTCGATCATCAGCTCGCCGAGCCTGAGGGCCGACAGCGAGGTGTCCTCGGCGGGCTTGAGCACGATCGTGCAGCCCGCCGCGAGCGCCGGAGCCAGCTTCATCGCGGTCAGCACCAATGGCGAGTTCCACGGTACGATCGCGGCGACGACGCCGACGGGCTCGCGCAGGGTCCAGGTCGCCATCTGCTTGCCCGCCGGCTGATAATCGATCGAACTCTGGATCGTATCGCCGGTGATCGCCTGCGCCTGACCCGCGAAGAAGCGGAATTGGCCGGCCGCGCCCGGAATTTCCGCCCAGCGCCCAACGAACAGCGGCTTGCCTTGGTCGAGCGTCTCAAGCTCAGCGAGCTCGTCGATATGGGCTTCGATCAGGTCGGCGATCGCCCAGAGGATACGCGCGCGTTTGGCGGGCGTCGTCGCGCGCCAGGCCGGAAAGGCGGCGCGCGCGGCGGCGACGGCGGCATCGACGTCGCTGGCAGCGGCGCGCGGCACGACGCCATTCTCATGGCCGGTCGCGGGATCGAGCGTCGCCAGTGTCGCCGCAGCGGCCGACCAGGTGCCATGGATCAGCAGGCCTTCACCCCGCGCCCGACGATCGAGAAACGCCTCTGCGGCGGCGGATAGAGCGGGGCGGGCGATCGGCATAAGCGGCTCCTTCATGGCGCGTGTCTGGCCTTCCGCGGGCCGCGCGGCCATCCGCCACAGGGCAACATTCGCACAGCGGATAGAGACCGCCATGGCGAAGCGGCAGCGGCCGGGCTGGCTTATGGACGCCGCGACCGGGGCTGCGCGCCCCAGGCAAGCATGGGGACGGCATGGCGTATCGGCTTGGTGTGGATGTCGGTGGAACGTTCACCGATTTGCTGTTGTTCGACAAGGACAACGGCTCGTTCTGGCGGCACAAGACGCCATCGACTCCGCACGACAGCTCGGTCGGCATCCTGACCGGGGTCGAGGCGATCTGCGCCGATGCCGGGATCACCCCCAGCGAGGTGGAGTTTTTCCTCCACGGCACCACCGTCGCGACCAATGCGGTGCTGGAGGGCAAGGGCGCGCGGGTCGGCCTGGTGACGACTGAGGGCTATCGCCAGATCCTCCAGATCGCGCGCAGTTTCGTGCCCGGCGGCCTGGCCGGCTGGATCGTCTGGCCCAAGCCCGAGCCGCTGGCGAAGCTGGAAGACACGGTCGAGATCAAGGGCCGGATCGACGCGCGGGGCAACGAACTCCGCCCGATCGACGATGCCGACATCCGCGCGCAGCTCGAAGTGCTGAAGGCACAGGGCATCGAGGCGCTGACCGTCAGCCTGATCAACGCCTATCTCAACGGCGCCCATGAGGCGCGCGTCGCTGAGCTGGCCGCCGAGATCCTGCCCGGCGTGCCGGTGTCGCTCAGCCACATCGTGCTGCCCGAGATGCAGGAATATGAGCGCACGTTGACCACCGTCGCCAATGCGGCGGTGCGGCCGATCGTCGGCAAATATGTGCGCGCTCTGCGCGGCAAGCTGCGCGAGTCCGGCATGGCGGGATCGCTATCGCTGCTGCGTTCGGACGGCGGGCTGATGTCGTCGGAGAAATCCGAGGAGCATCCGGTGTCGCTGCTGATGTCGGGCCCGGCGGGCGGTGTCACCGGCGCTTTGTGGGTCGGCAAGAATGCGGGCATCCGCAATATCCTGACGCTCGACGTCGGCGGCACCTCGACCGACGTCGCCCTGATCGAAAATCTCGATCCGCGCCGCGTGCGCACCACCGAGGTCGGGCATCTCGCGGTGCGCGCCTCCTCGCTCGACGTGAAAACTGTGGGCGCGGGCGGCGGGTCGATCGCTTATGTTCCCGAGCTGACCGGCGCGCTGCGCGTCGGCCCGCAAAGCGCGGGCGCGGTGCCGGGTCCGGTCGCCTATGGCAAGGGCGGCAAGGAGCCGACCGTGACCGACGCCAATGTCGTGCTCGGATATCTCCCTGAATCCCTGCTCGGTGGCACGTTCAAGCTCGACCGCGAAGGCGCCAAGGCCGCCGTCCAGACGATCGCCGACAAGCTCGGCATCGGCCTTATGGAAGCGGCGCGCGGCATCATCGATATCGTCAACGAGAATATGTTCGGCGCGCTGCGCATGATCTCGGTGCAGCAGGGTTATGACCCGCGCCACTTCGCGCTGATGGGGTTTGGCGGCGCTGGCCCGCTCCACGTCAATGCGGTCGCGCGGCTGATGGGAAGCTGGCCGGCCGTTTCTCCGGTTTCGCCCGGCGTGCTGTGCGCGCTCGGCGACGCGACGACGCGGATGCGGACCGAAACCGCGCGCAGCTTCTCCACCCGCTTCCGCGATACCGACGAGGCGGAGGTCCGCACGATCCTTGAAGAGATGGCCGCGCAGACCCGCGCCGAACTCGCCGCCGAAGGCATTGCCGACGCCGACATCACATCGCTGTTCGAGGTCGACGTGCGGTATGAAGGTCAGGCGTTCGAAGTGCCGCTGGCGATCGATGCCGAAACGCTGGCCAAGGATGGGCTCGCCGGGATTACCGCGCGCTTCGACGAGGAGCATCTGCGGCTTTTCACCTTCAACATGGATTCGCCACACGAGTTGGTGAACCTGCGCGCGGTCGCGCTGGGCCCAACGCTCGATCTGCCCGCGCCGGCGCTACCCGAAGGCGACGGCGATCCCAAGGCCGCGAAGCTGCGCGATCATGAGCTCTGGGCCGATGGCGCGATGCGCCCCGCGGTTATCTATGATCGCTCCAAGCTGCGTGCCAAGGACGTGCTCGCGGGGCCGGCGATCGTCATCGAAATGGATTCGACGACGTTGATCGAAGCCGGCTGCACCGGCACCGTCGATGCGGTCGGCAACATTCTCATCAATCCGGCCTGAGGACCACGACCCATGCCCGCTACGATCATCCAGGCCAACGACACGCCGTTCAAGACGGTGCCGATCGATCCCGTCACGCTTGAAGTCATCGAGAATGCGCTGCGCAATGCGCGGATCGAGATGGACGCGACGCTGGTCCGCACCGCCATGTCCCCTGGCATCCGCGAACAGGGCGACGCATTTCCGCTGATCGCCGATGCCCAGGGCCGGATGATCGTCGGCCAGTTCGGCAGCTATATCGGCCCGTTCCTCGAAGGGTTCGACGGTACGGTCGAGGACGGCGACATGATCTTCCTGTCCGATCCCTATTCGGTCGGCGGCGCCATCTCGCACTGCAATGACTGGCTGGTGCTGCTGCCAGTGTATAAGGACGGCCGGTTGGTCGCCTACACGTCGATGTTCGGCCACCAGAGCGACATTGGCGGCAAGGTGCCCGGATCGATGCCGATCGATGCCACCAACATCTTCCAGGAAGGCGTGCGCATTCCCCCCGTCAAGATCTGGAAGAAAGGCGAATATAACGAGGATCTGATCAAGCTGGTGATGCACCAGACGCGCACACCGGCGTGGTGCAAGGCCGATCTCAACGCGCTGATCGCCTCGTGCCGTGTCGCCGCGCGGCGCGTGATCGAAATGTGCGAGCGTTTCGGAGACGACGTCTACGCATCGGCCACCGATCTGCTGCTCGAACGCAACTATCGCGCGATGAAGCAGCTGATCGAGACCGCCGTCAGCGAGGAGAAGGTCAGCTTCGAGGATTATATCTGCGACGACGGCATGGGCTACGGCCCCTATAAGATCAAATGCACGATGTGGCGCGAAAACGGCCGCGTCGTCCTCGATTTTGACGGCACCGATCCGCAGAGCCAGGCATCGATCAACTTCCTGCTCAACGAAAACATGATGAAGATGTTCTTCGGCATCTACATGATCATGGTGTTCGATCCGCAGATCCTGTTCAACGACGGTTATTATCCGCTGGTCGACGTTCGCATCCCCGAAGGCTCGCTGCTCAAGCCGCGCTTCCCGGCGGCCCTATCGGGTCGCACCCATGCGCTCGGGCGGCTGTTCGATGTGCTCGGCGGCCTGCTCGGCCAGAAGACGCCGGAATTCCTGTGCGCTGCTGGCTTCTCGTCGTCGCCGCACCTGTTCTATTCAGGCACCGACGAACGGGGCGAGTGGTTCCAGCTGTTCCAGATCGGCTTCGGCGGCATTCCGGGTCGCCCGTTCGGCGACGGCCCCGACGGGCATTCGCTGTGGCCCAACTTCACCAACGTCCCCAACGAGTTCCTCGAACGCTATTTCCCGTTGGTGATCGAACGCTACGAGACCGTGGCGGATTCGGGCGGCGCGGGTTTCTTCCGCGGCGGTAACGGCATCGATATGGTCTACCGCTTCGAACGGCCGGGCATGATCGCGATCCATGACGACCGCTGGTTCGTGCCGCCCTGGGGTGTCAACGGGGGTGAGCCGGGCGCGCGGGCACGCAAGGTGCTCGTCAAGGCCGACGGCACCGAGAAGGTGGTCGGTAACAAGCTTGAAGATTTCCCGGTGGAAGCCGGCGATCGGCTGCACTTTATCACCTGGGGCGGCGGCGGCTGGGGCGATCCCCTAACGCGCGATCCCGCGCTTTTGGCCAAGGAGCTGAAGCAAGGCCTGGTCACGGTCGCCGGCGCGCGCCGCTACGGCGTGGTACTGGTCGATGGCGCAGTCGACGAAGCGGCGACCGAGGCGCTGCGCGGCGAACTGCGCGCGAAGCGCGGCAATGACATCCCGACCTTCAATTATGGCCCGGATATCGCGACGCTCCGCGCAAATTGCATGGCGGAAACCGGCCTGCCCGCACCCCGCCAACCGCAATGGGAGCCGACCCTGATCACGGCGGAATGACGGCGGCGAAGCGGATGCAGCATCATGGTTGAGATCGTAGAGGTCGCGCCACGCGACGGGCTGCAGAATGAGAGCGTCTTGTTCTCGGTCGCCCAGAAGGCGGCGCTGATCGATCATGCAGTGGCGGCGGGCGCGCGGCGGATCGAAGTGGCCAGCTTCGTCCGCGCCGACCGGGTGCCGCAGATGGCCGACACGGAAGCAGTGATCGCGGTGCTCGATTTGCCGGCCAACGTCGTCACGATCGGGCTGGTGCTGAACAAGAAGGGCGCGTTTCGGGCCTTGGCGACGACGGTCCAGGAAGTCGGCACGGTGGCGGTGGCATCGGACACGTTCGCCCAGCGTAACCAAGGGCAAACATCGCAGGAATCGGCCGACATGGCGGCCGAGGTCATCCAGTTCGTCCGCAGCGAGGGACGGCGCGCGCAGGCGACGATTGGCGCGGCTTTCGGCTGCCCGTTCGAAGGCGCGGTCCCGCACGATCGGGTTGTCGCGCTCGCCGAACGGATCGCCGCCGCCGGGCCAACCGAAATCGCTCTTGCCGATACCATCGGCGTCGCCGTGCCCGAAGACGTCGGCACCTTGATCGAGCGCGTTCGCGCAGCGACCGGGTTGCCGGTGCGTATCCACCTGCACAATACGCGCGGGACGGGCATCGCAAATGCGTGGGCGGCTGTACAGGCGGGAGTCTCTACGATCGATGCCTCGCTCGGCGGCATCGGCGGATGTCCGTTCGCCCCGGCCGCGACGGGCAATATCGCGACCGAGGATCTTATCTATCTGCTCGACCGCTCGGGGATCGAGCATGGCTATGACCTGGGCAAAACCATCGATGCGGCACGCTGGCTGACACATGAGATGGGGCGCCCCCTACCCGGCGCGGTCAGCCGCGCCGGTGGTTTCCCAACAGGCACAGCAGCATGAACGAAAATCCAGGCGCCTTATCCGACATTCGCGTGATCGAGCTGGGCCAGCTCATCGCCGGGCCTTTTTGCGGACAGTTGCTCGGCGACATGGGCGCCGACGTCATCAAGGTGGAGCCGCCCGGCAAGGGCGATCCGATGCGCGACTGGGGCCATGGCGACGCGAAGCTCTGGTGGGAAGTGGTGGCGCGCAACAAGCGTTCGGTTTCGGCCAATTTGCGGGTAGCGGAGGGGCAGGAGATCGTCCGCAAGCTTATCACGCACGCCGACATCCTGATCGAGAATTTCAAGCCCGGCACGATGGAGAAATGGGGCTTGGGCCCCGACGCGCTTCACGCCATCAACCCGCGCCTCATCATCGTCCGGGTGTCCGGCTATGGCCAGACAGGCCCCTATGCTTCGCGCGCCGGATTTGGCGGCATCGGAGAAGCGATGGGCGGGTGGCGCGCGATCGTCGGCGATCCGGATCGGGCGCCGTCGCGCATGGGAGTCTCGATCGGAGACTCGCTTGCCGCCACCTATGGCTGCCTTGGCGCGCTTGCGGCGCTTCACGCGCGAGAACGCACCGGCAAGGGCCAGGTCGTCGACTCGGCGCTGTATGAAGCCGTGTTGCAGGTCATGGAAAGCCTGGTGCCCGAGTTCATGATCGGTGGGCATGTGCGCAAGCGCACCGGATCGGTGCTCGAAGGTGTCGCCCCATCGAATGTCTATCCGTGCAGTGACGGCGAATATCTGATCGGCGCCAATCAGGATGCGGTGTTCGCCCGGCTCGCGCAGGCGATGGGCCGGCCCGAGCTCGCGACCGACGAACGATATGCCACCCATCTGGCGCGCGGACGCCATCAGGCTGAGCTCGACGCCCTGATCGGCGACTGGACGCAGACGCTGACGGTTGAAGCGCTCGAGGCATTGATGATCGAGCACAGCGTGCCCGCGGGCCGTATCTATGGCGCCGCCGACATGCTCGCCGATCCCCAATTTGCCGCCCGGGAGGCGCTGGTCGAGGTCGACAGCCCGCGCTGGGGCAAGTTCAAGATGCAGAATGCCGTGCCCAAGCTGTCCGAAACCCCCAGCGCGATCCGTTCACTCGCCCCGGCGAGCGTCGGCCAGGACAATGCCGCCGTTTATGGCAGCCTGCTGGGAATGGATGCGGCTGAGCTCGACCGGCTGCGTGCGTCCGGCGCAATCTGACGCCAGATTTGAGGAATAATTATTGATGGCCAATCCGATCCTTCGCGAGAAGCTCGCCCGCGGCGAATTCATTGCCGCACCCGGCATTCAAGACATGATCACCGCGGTTGTCGCCAACAAGGTCGGCTTCGATATCGTCTATGGCTCGGGCTATTGGCTCACCGCTTCAGCCAGCGGATTGCCCGATGCCGGCATTGCGACCTTCACGCAGATGCTCGACCGCATGGCGACGCTGGTCAAGACCTCCAACGCCGCGGTGATCGCCGATGGCGATACCGGTTATGGCGGCCTGCTCAATGTCCATCATACCGTGCGCGGCTATGAGGAAGCGGGCGTCACCGCCATCCAGCTCGAGGATCAGGAATTTCCCAAGAAGTGCGGGCACACGCCGTACCGCCGCGTCATTCCGCTTGAGGATATGGTCGATAAGATCAAGGTTGCGGTGGATGCGCGGCGTGACGATAATTTCCTGATCATCGCCCGCACCGACGCCCGGCAGGGCGAGGGGTTCGAGAGATCGCTGGCGCGCGCCAAAGCCTATGGCGAGGCCGGCGCGGATATCCTGTTTGTCGAAGCGCTGGAGAGCGAAGAGGAGATGCGCCGCGCCAATGACGCGCTCACCCTGCCGACGATGGCGAATATGGCGACCGGCGGTCTGACGCCGATCCTCAGCACCGCCAGGCTCGCTGAGCTTGGCTTCTCCGTCGCGATCTTCCCCGCGCTGACCAGTCTGATCGCGGCAAAAGCGATGGAGGGCGCGCTGCGCACGCTCAAAGAAACCGGCGACGGCAACCCGGGAGATGTGTTCGACTTCAAGGAATTCTGTGGGCTGATCGGGTTCCAGGAAGTGTGGGACTTCGAGAAGAAGTGGGGCCAGGACGGGGCGCGATGACCGAGATCACCGCCGCTGTCCTGTCCGCCTCGGGCGAGGCCAGCGTGCCCTATGCGGACTCGGCGCCACTGGCGCTCAAGACGCTGACGCTCGATCCGCCCCGCCCGGGCGAATTGCTCGTGCGGATCGATGCCGCTGGCATCTGCCATTCCGATCTTTCGGTGATCAACGGCGATCGGCCCCGCCCGATGCCGATGGCGCTGGGGCACGAGGCCGCGGCGACCGTGCTCGCAACCGGCGATGCCGATGACGCGCAGTTCGGGGTCGGCGATCAGGTGGTGCTGGTCTTCCTGCCGGCGTGCGGTGAATGTGTCGCCTGTGCGAGCGGGCGGGGCTATCTGTGCCCCAACGCCGCCGCTGCCAACGGCGAAGGCCGGTTGATGCGCGGCGGACGGCGCCTGCATGACGGATCGTGCGACGTCCACCACCACCTCGGTGTTTCGGCATTTGCCAACCATGCAGTGGTGGACCGGCGATCGGCGGTGAAGATCGATCGCGATATTCCGGCGGAGACGGCGGCTTTGTTCGGCTGCGCGGTGCTGACCGGGGTCGGAGCGGTGATGAACACCGCGGCGGTTCGGCCCGGCGAGAGCGTATTGATCTATGGCCTCGGCGGTGTCGGGTTGGCGGCGTTGCTCGGCGCGCTGGCGGCGGGCGCTCAGCCGGTGACGGCAGTTGATCCGTCGCCCGAAAAGCGGGCGCTGGCGCTCGAATTGGGTGCCGCGCGCGCGGTCGCGCCCGAAGAGGCGAGTGACCTGTCCAAGGCCGAAGTGGTGATCGAAACGGTCGGCAAAGCCGCGGTGCTGGCACAAGCCTACGCCGCAGCGGCGCGAGGCGGCCGCATCATAACCGTCGGCCTGCCCAACCCCGGCGAGATGCTGAGCATCCCGGCACTGTCGCTCGTCGCGGAAGGCAAGACGCTGGCGGGCAGCTATATGGGCTCGTCGATCCCCTCGCGGGATATTCCGCGCTATGTCGCCCTGTGGCGTGCGGGGCGGCTTCCTGTCGAGCGGCTGCTCACATCAATCAGCCCGCTCAGCGAGATCAACGGGCTGATGGATCGTCTGGCGACTGGCGCGGCAATTCGGCAAGTCGTGGTGCCATAAAGACGACTGACGCTCGTTTATCTGACTGTCGGATAATTATTGCCGTTTTTGGACAAATTGCTTACCGTCCGGGGAACCGGAGGTTGCAAGGTTGGAAAAAGGCGTACCGATCCGCTCCATCACCCGCTCGATCGCGGCATTGAAGGCGATCAACCGAAGCGGATCACTCTCGATGATGGAAATCTCGAAGGCGGCCGAGGTCCCTTATCCCACGGCCTGTCGGATCGTCCAGACGCTGCTGTATGAGGGCCTGATCGAGCAGGAGCCGTCGCGCAAGCGCTACCGGCCGACGGCCATGGTCCAGACGCTCAGCCACGGTTTCCAGCATGACGATCGGCTGGTCAGCGTCGCCAGGCCCCACATTCTGGCGCTGACCACGCGGGTCGGCTGGCCGGTGTCGATCGCGATCCGCGTGGGGCGCAACATGATGCTTCGCGACAGCACGCACGCCAACACCTCGCTGACATTCGAACAATATTATCCGGGCTTCACGCTGCCGATCCTCGACAGCGCATCGGGCAAGCTCTCGATGGCGTTCGCGCCGGACGAGGATCGTCTGATGATCCTGCGCTGGATGCGCGTCAGCCAGGAAATCGATCTCGACTATCTTGCCACGGCCGAGGCCAGTCTCGATGTCGATAAGATCCGGCAGCAGGGCTATGCGGTACAGGGGCGCAATCACTTCAATCTCACGCCGGGCAAGACGTCCTCGATCGCCGTGCCGATCTTCCTCAACGGCCTGTTCGAAGCGGCCATGACGATGGTCTTCTTCGTCAGCGCCATGAAGCTGGAAGCCGCGCTGGAGAATTATCTCGGCGACCTGAAAGACACCGCAGCGCGCATTTCGGATGGATTGAGCGGGACCGCCATCAACGCATCATAGCCGCGCGGTCACCGCCTTGGTCTCGAGATAGGCGTCGATTCCTTCGCGGCCGAATTCGCGGCCCCAGCCCGATTGGCCATAGCCGCCGAATGGAATGTTGGTGCCGACCGCGCCGTGCGTGTTGATCGAGACATGGCCCGAACGAATGCGCGTAGCGAGTTTGTGCGCGGCCGACAGGCTGGTCGTCCAGACGCTGCCCGACAGACCGAACGGCGAATCGTTGGCAAGCCGGGCAATGGCATCGAGATCGTCGGTCGTCAGCCGCTGGACGGTCATCACCGGGCCGAAAATCTCTTCACGAACGATGCTCATATCGGGCGTCGCATCGGTGAAGATCGTCGGCGGAATGAAGTTGCCCGGTCGATCGAGCCGCACGCCGCCGGTTACGAGCGACGCGCCGGCAGCGCGGCCGGCATCGATATAGCCCATCACCTTGGCGGCCTGCGCGTCGGAAATGATCGGGCCCTGTGTTGTCGCCGGATCCAGCCCATGCCCGAGCGTCAGCCCTCGCGCGAATGCCGCCAGTCCTTCGACCAGCCTGTCATGGATCGCGTCGGCGGCGAAGATCCGCGTGCCGGCCATGCAATTCTGGCCCTGCAGGAAGAAGGTCGCCATCGCGACACCCGGGATGGCGCGATCGAGATCGGCATCAGCCAGCACGACCACCGCCGACTTGCCGCCGAGCTCGAGGCTGACCTTCTTGAGGTTGCCCGTCGCCGCCTGGACGATGCGCCGGCCTGTCGCGGTCGATCCGGTGAAGCTGATCTTGTCCACGTCCGGATGCTCGGCCAGCCGGGCGCCGGCGGCGGCACCATAGCCGTTGACGATGTTGACGACCCCGGGCGGAAAACCGCTGTCGAGCAGCAATTGCCCCATCAGCAGCGCGGACAGCGGCGTCTCTTCCGAGGGTTTGACCACGATCGTGCAGCCTGCCGCCAGTGCCGGCGCGGCCTTGAGGAGGAAGGTCGAGAAGGGAACGTTCCACGGCACGATAAGCCCGGCGACACCGACCGGCTCGCGCAGCGTATAGGTTAGCGCCTCGCCCTCCGCTGAAACATGGCGCGGCGGAGCGGTGGTCGTACCCTCGATGCGGAGGATCGCGCCCGCATAATAATCGACCATCTCGACAGCGTTGGCGACGGTCAATTCGGCGATGAAGCGCGGCATGCCGTTGTCGAGAATGTCCAACTCGGCGAGCAGACCGCCATTGGCTTCGATCGCGCGGGCAAAGCGGTGCAGCAGCGCGGTGCGTTCCGCGGCGGTCAGCCGGGACCATGGCCCATCGAACGCGCGGCGCGCGGCAGCGACCGCGCGATCGATCTCATCCGCGCCGCCGATCGCGACCTCGCAAAGCGGCAGTCCGGTCGCGGGGTCGCGCGTCGTGAGCACATCCGATCCATCGACCCAGGCGCCGTCGATCAACAGGCGGTGGGACTGGGCCAGAAACGCCCGCGTCTCGGGCAGGATGTCGTGGCCATCGAACGCCGGGATCATACCGGCACGGTCCTGCCATCATAGTCGAACAGGCCGAGCGATTCCTCGTCGCGCATCTCGCCCAGCCCGAACAAGGCGGTCTCCGCACGCTGCATCCGATCGGCGTTGGCGTTGGATTCGGCCTGGATGAAGCTCGCCCGCTCCTTGCGCGCGCCGACATAGCGCGAGAAGCCTTCCGCTACCGAAGGCGATGCCTCGAGCGCCCGCGCGAGCACCACCGCATCCTCGATCGCGCACGCCGCGCCTTGCCCGAGGAACGGCGTCATCGCGTGCGCCGCATCGCCCAGCAAGGCGACATTGCCGTCAATCGTCCAATCGGGCAGCGCCTGGCGGGCGTTGATCGCCCATTTGAACAGCGGGCCCTGCCCTGCGGCCTCGATCATCCGCTGCACCTCGTCGCACCAGCCGGCGAAGGTCTCGCGCAAGTCCTGCACCGTCGCCGGGATCTGCCAACCGTCCTCGGTCCAGCCATCCTGTCGCGCGAAGAACACCATGTTGAGCAAAGTGCCGCCCCGCACCGGATAGCGCGTTACCATCCGCCCGGGACCGATATGGATGCCCGGCGGATCGATCAGGTCGGCGAGCGCTGCATCGACCGGCGCCAGCCCCCGCCATGCGACATGGCCGGTAAACTGCGCCGCTACCGCTTCGAAGCGGCGGCGGACGACCGATTTCAGCCCATCGGCGCCGATGATCGCGTCACCCTCGATCCGGTGTCCGTCATGCAGAATCGCTGCCGTTCCCTCCGTGGCGACGACGGCGGCGTCGGTCATCAACCGGACGCCGGCGCGCTCCGCCGCATCAACGAGGATCGCATGAAGGTCGGCGCGGTGGATCGTCACATAAGGCGCGCCATATTTCTCCCGCGCGCTCTTGCGCTCGATCGGCACCAACGTGCGCCCGTCCTGCCAATGCTGGACGCGCTGGCGCGTCGGCTCGACCCCGGCGCGCGCGACGGCCTCGCACACGCCGATATGGTCCAGGCCCTTCATCGCATTGGGAGACAAAGTGACCCCCGCCCCGATATCGCCGAAGGCCGGAGCCGCCTCCAGCAACGTGGTCGCGAAGCCTGCCTGCGCCAGCGCGACGGCGGCGGTCATCCCGCCGATGCCGCCGCCGACAACGGTGACTCGCTCGGTGCGGCTCATCCCAGTTGGTTGGGGATGTGGCTTTCGTGGTTGGCAAGATACCAGTCGGCAATCTCTTCGCGCGTCGCCCACCACACACCCGGCAGCGATTGCGCATGCTGAATGAACTCGCGGATCGCGCGGATACGGTGCGCGCGGCCCGAGACGTGCGGGTGCATACCGACATTCATGATCCGCCCGGTGGTCGCGCCTTCCTCGTACAGCACGTCCAGTTCTTCGATCAGCGCCTGCGCGAACTGATCGGTGGTGAAGTTCTTACGGGTAATGAAGGTGAAGTCGTTGATCTCGTTGGAATATGGCACCGATACGATCGGCCCGTGCGGCGTGCGCAGCAGATAGGGCTGATCGTCGTTCATGATGTCGCAGTAAAAGGTGCAGCCATATTCGGCGAGGATGTCCGCGGTTTGCAGCGTGCTCCGCAGCGAGGATGACAGCCAGCCCTTCGACTTGCGCCCGGTATATTTCTCGAACTGGTCGAACGTGCGTAGCACGATCTCGCGCTCTTTCGCCGGATCGCCGGCGAAATCGGTGAGCAGCTCGCCCTGCTCCCAATTGTGGGTCAGCAACTCCCAGCCGCGCTCCAGCACCACATCGGTCATCGCCTTCCGGCGCTCGAAGGTGACGGCGTTGGTGGTGCAGCTCGCCTTTGCGCCAAGGCTGTCGAACAGCTCGATCAGCCGCCAGATACCGACCCGCTGGCCATATTCGCGCCAGCTATAATTGGGGAAATCCGGCACGTTGCCAGGCAGGATATCGGGAAGGATGGCCGGGCCGCCGGCATAATAAGGCTTGGTCGTGTCCTTGGTCAGATCCCAGGTTTCCAGGTTGAATGTCAGGATCAGCGCGACGCGCGCGCCGTTCGGCCACTTGAGCGGCTGACGGGCAGGAAGCGGAATGTAATCGTAATCCATCAGATGCTCTCAATATTTGCTCAGCAGCGTGCCGAAGCCATCCATTTGATCCGTGATGCCCATTGTCCGGAGGGCATGCCAGTAGGTCGCGGTGTTGATCGCGATCACCGGCTTCTCGAGCCAGAATTCGGCGATCGCCGCGACCTCGGCAAAGGCGAGGTTGGTGCCCGCCTGAATGATCGCGTCGACACCTTCGCTCACCGCGATCGCGGCATCCTTGAGCACTTTCTTGGATTCATGCGCGATCAGCATCGGCGATGGTGATTTGAGGCCGACCAGGTTGACCACCTCATACCCCTGGTCCTCGAAGAACTTCTGCACGTTGCGGTCGCCGACCGGCATATAGGGCGTGATGATGCCGATTTTGCGGATCGGTTTGCCGTGCTGCTCATAGGCTTTGATCGCGGCATCGACCGCGGTCGATCCCATGATGACGGGAACGCCGCCGGTGCGCTCCACCATCTTCTTGTGCAGGCGTTCGGCGCCTTCGGCCCCGTCCCAAAACGTTTCCGCCGACATGCCCATGATCACGCAGCCGGGCTCCATCGACATGGAGACGTCAACCGCGTCAAAAGTCGCGTCGCGGATCGATTGCAGCATCACCATGAAGCTGTCGTCGTCCGTCACCTTCGTATCTGGAATGGCGATGCGCGAGAAATGATTGGTCACGCCACGCGGCTGCATCGCTGCATATTCGGGCTCAACGCTGGTGTTGGTCGAAGGCGCGACCACGGCGAACTTCATGCGAGGCCCAAGCGAATCTACCATGTGCTGCTCCTCAAGCGATTTCGGCTTCCTGGGCCATGCTCTCGTACATGGATTGCCGCAGCAGGTATCCGCGGCGGCGCTCGGGATCGTTGGCGATTTCGGCCATGCGCCGCTCGGCATCGCTGGCGCCGTCGGCATCGCGGGCTTCCATCGCCTTCTTGTTTTCGATGGTCTGCGTCTGGACGAAGCTTTTGGCGATCGTTCGCCGTTGGCGATCATATTGATCCAGCAACGTATCCGCCGGGGCACCCTCCTGCAGGATAGACCGCAACTTGGTCGTCAGGTTCCAGACGTCGTGGATACCGGAGTTCATCCCGAACCCGCCGAGTGGATTGTTGAGGTGCGCGGCATCGCCCGCCAGCAGCACGCGCCCATGCCGGAAGCGGTCCACGACGCGCTGATGCACCCGGTATAGCGTGCGATGATTGGTCTCCACCGCGGCGCCGTTGCCGGTCAGCCGATCGAAAACCGCGTCCTTGTTGGCGTCGGAAAGCAAAGTCGCGTCGGAGACCTCATTTTCGGTCGGCACGAGCACGCGCCAGAATTCCGGTACGCGGAGCAAAACACACCACTCATCGGCATCGGACACATAGTTGACGCTCGCCAACCCGCTGAAATGCTGCTCGACCGGGTAGCGGGTTGAGAGAGTCAGGAAGCGCTCTGGATACGTGAAGCCTTCGAATTTCGCTCCCGTCCACTTGCGGATGATGGATCCGGCGCCATCGGCGGCAATCAAATAGTCGGCGCGGATGTGCTCGATCGCGGTCGGCGTCTCGACATGCGCGGTCACGCCGTCGGCGTCCTGATCATAACCAACCACCCGATGCTGGAACAGCACGCGCCCGGCCGGGAGCGCATCGAGCTTGGCGGTGAGGAGCCGGGTAATCTTGAACTGCTCGCACTGGAGCCGATAGGGATGCGCGGAGATGTCGCTCAACTCGCCCATGTCGAAGGCAATGACGTCGTCGGTCTGGCGGTTGCGATAGTGATAGGCAGGCGCGCGCAAGCCCACCGATTCCAGTTCATCGAGCACGCCGATTTCCTCGAGCATGTCGAGCGTGGGCGGATGCAGCGTCGATGCGCGCATATCCTCGGGCGGGTAGGCAAGCGCTTCGACGAGCACCGTGTCGATCCCCGCCAGCGCCAGTCGATACGCCGCCACGGCTCCCGCCGGTCCGCCGCCCGCGACTAGGACGCGTGTTTTAATCATTACAATGCGTCTTTCCCCGGCCGGCGGGGGAAATTCCCGCCGGGTTTACAGGCCTGACCGACCCTTGGACGAAAGTTATCAGCCAGGGGCGGCGCCGCCGGATGAGCGAAGAATCTGTTCGTCAGACGGGCAAATTGCGCATCGCGCCCGGTTCGGTGCCCACAGGAAAAGCGCGCGAACGCGATGCGCTTTCACCGTGCGGAGAAAGGCGCCGATCCGCGCGGTCGTTCAGGGGCAAGGGCGCGCCGTGACTGCAGAACGGATTGCGGGTCGGCCGCGCAGCAGGCGCGGCATCCCCAAACTCAATCCTAAGATTGCCGATCATGCTCAATGCGCTGGCGGCTACAACGCGGTCCGCGCTGCGCCGCATTAGGCCCTCATGCCCAACAGCACATCCACAACACTAGCGAAACGTCTTCAAGGCTAAAGTGTTGGCGCAGCGTACGTGTCGTTCCTAGATGTACCAGATGTTTTCCTCGCTCTTCCGCAAAGCTGCCCAGGCCGAGCCCGAGGCGCCACCGGCGATCCCGCCGGGGGAGCGGGTTTATGCCGTTGGGGATATTCACGGCCGCGCCGATCTTTTCGATGATCTGCTCGCGCGGATCGCCGCCGATGCCGAAACACGCGGGACCATGCCCACCACCTTGATTCTGCTCGGCGATCTCATCGATCGCGGACCGGATTCGGCAGGCGTCGTCCAGCGCGCGATCGCGCTATCAGCCGAGGGAACCCGCTTCCATGTGATTATGGGCAATCACGAGGAAGTCTTTTTGGCAGCTCTCGCCGGCGATGAAGCCGCTCTATCCCTGTTCGAGCGGATCGGCGGCGTCCAGACGATGCGCAGCTATGGGCTGGAGCGCGAAGTGTTCGAAACGCTGGTCGGAGAGCGTTTGGTCGCGCGCCTCAACCAAGCTGTACCGCCCGCGCACCTCGAATTCCTCGCGCGGATGGAAGATCGCGTTCAGATCGGCGATTATCTCTTCGTCCATGCCGGCATCCGCCCCGGTGTGCCGATCGATGAGCAGGATCCCACCGAACTGCGCTGGATCCGCAAGCCATTCCTCGAACATGTCGGCTATCATGGCCTGATGATCGTCCACGGCCACAGCATCAGCTACGAGCCGGAATTGCGCGCCAATCGGCTCGGCATCGATACCGGCGCCTATCAGACCAATCGGCTGACCGCGCTGGGGCTGGAGGGCACTGAGCACTGGCTGCTCCACACCGACGTCAGCGCATCAGGCTGAGCCACCGCTCCGGCAGTTCGTCCGCGGCGATGTCGATCGACTCGCCGGGCGCGCCAGCCAATTGCCATAGCCAGTAATCGGTACGGCCATCAGCAGCGCCCGGCGCCAGGAACGGCCCGGAAAGGCTGGGATGGTGATCGCCATAAAAGCCGAGCCAGCCCTGCCCGGCTTGCTCCAAGCCCGCGCGGAGCACTGCCATCGCCCCGTCCGCCGCCTCGACGTGACGAAGCCAGCGCCCAATCTGGACCGCATCGGGCAGATCGCCCCAGGCAGCAGGCAGCAACGCCGGCGGCCGGCCGTCGTGCATCGCATCCCAAGGCCCGTGATTCTCAATCGAGATGACGAAGACGAAAAGGTCCGGTCCATCCTTCGCAACCAGATCAGCGACGAAGCGCGCCAGCGTCATATCGGTGACATAGCCGCCGTCTGTTTCGGCATCGCGAAACGCCTCCAGCCCGATGAAACGATCGAAACCGAGGCCCGGCATCACCTTGTCACGCGCGTAGAAATTGAGGTCGTAGGGATGGACGCAAACGGTGTGATAGCCCGCTGCGCGCGCCTGTGCGGCAATCGACGGCAGCGGCGCCCGCGCAAAGGCGTCATAAGGATTGAAGCGGTCGAGCCCCAGATCCTCAGGCCCAATTCCCGCCAGTGCGGCGAGTTCGGTGCGGATCGTGTTGGCGCCGTAGGCGGGCACCTCCAGCAAGCCGCGTTGCCGCGCCTCCGCGCTCAGCCGCGCAATGTTCGGCAGACGATCGGAGAGATCGGGCGAAAGCCGCCGCACATCGACGAAGCTTTCGGCCTGCCAGAGGATGATCGGCCCCTGGCCGGCACGCAGCGAAGGTAACCCCCGCGCAATCACTGCCGCCCGGCGCGCGGGGCGCTCGGCCCGCGCGATGGTTGCGTGCATGATGACCGTGGCGAGCAGGCCAAAGCGACCGATATCAACTTCCGGATCGCGACTCGGCGCCCAGCTTTCGTAGCGGCGCCGGAGCGGCTGCAACAGCGGTGGCCGTGACGGCAGCACGAATGCGAGGCGGCCAAGAATCGCAGCCAGTATGATCCGAATGAGCGTGCCCCAAGTCGTGACAGCCCATAGCGGTGGCTCCGCCCATGCCAGCGCTAGCACCAGCGCCACGATCAGCCCTGCGCCCACCACCATGAAACCGGTGCCGATAAAAGCCAGATAGAAGCGCGGATGGCGGATCACCTCGAACAGTTCGGAGCGATCGGCAAACACCACGGGTTCTCTCAGGATCAGCCGCTTCATCGTATCCGCCAGTCCCAGCCCGAAGCCGAGCGCGGCGATCCCGATCCCGGCGAGAATCGGCCGCCCTGTGCCGAACAGGAACAGGCCGAACCCCGTTGCTATCGGACAAATGTCGAGCAGCAGCACGCCGATCGACGGCGCACGGCCCGCGCTTACCATCCGACGCAGCCCGATCCAGGTCGCGATGGCAAGAAAGAGGCCGAGGCCGAGACGGAGCAAAGCCCCGCTCAGCGCCCGGGCTCGATGTGGAAGTGGAAATTGCGCATGATCTTGTCGCCCCATGCGGCGGGCATCAGATCGGCCGCCTGCTGGCCAAGCGCGAGCAGACGCGGATAGGTGATACGCTTCGCCTTGCGATCGACGCCGGCGCGGATCACGCTGACCATCTTGTCGAGGCTGACAATGAACGGGGTCGGCCCCTTCCAGCGATCGGTCATCGGCGTATCGAAGAAGCCGGGAACCACCACCGTCACCGAAATGCCCTTGGGCGTGAGCAGCGCGCGGAGCCCCTCGCCGTAGGCGCGAACGCCCGCCTTGCTCGCGCTATAGGCCGGGCTGTAGGCCAGCCCGCGCAGCGCCGCCGAAGACGCGATCGTCGCGATCCGGCCCGCCTTCCGCGCGATCAGCCGCGGAAGCAGCGGTTCGATCGTGTTGATGGTGCCGAGCAGATTGGCGCGAACCTGCATCGTCGCGAGTTCGAGCCCCTCGGGCTCACCCTCCACCGTGGTGCCCGCCGAAACACCTGCGCAGGGCAATAGGATATCGAAGGGCGCGATGGCATCCTGCTCCAGCAGCCAGGCACCTAACGGCGCGGCTTCGGCGACATCGAACAGACCAGTAACGACCTCGGCACCTTGCGTACGACAGGCCGCCGCCGTTGCCTCCAGCCGCTGCGCATCGCGGGCCGTCAGCGCCAGCCGCACGCCGGGCGCGGCATAGCTTTTCGCCAACCCGGCGCCGAGCCCGCTCGATGCGCCGGTCACAAGGATACTGGCGGTGTAGGTCATCCCCTGGCGGGCGCGGCCCGGCCGATGGCGGTGCGGATCTCGGGCTTGGCGGCGGTGGCGCGCACTTGCACCGCGCCCGGCGCAGCCGCCTCGATCCTTGCTGCGGATCCCGAGACAAGCATTTCCAGACCTTCGTCGCTGAAATAGCCACCGTGAACAAGGCAGCGGTCGATCAGCACGCGGCGAAACGCATCGAACACTTCGGTTTCGGGCGGCTGGGGTGAAGCCCAGAAACGGCTCAGCGGGCCGCTGTGCGTAATCCGCGGCACGTCATAAACGGCGTGGCCCAAGACGATCGTCGGCACGCCGTGCCGCAGCGATAGCGTTCCGGTGGTGCTATTGACGGTGACCAGACCGGCCGCCCCCCGCACGATTTGATCGATATCGCCCTCTTCGACGTAGGGCACGCGATCGGCGATGCCGCGCCGCGCCGCGCCGTCGCGGATGCGATCGCCCCAATCGATCAGCCCATTGTCCAGCGGATGTCCCTTGACCAGCAACAGCACGTCTTCGGGCGCATGTGCTGCAAAACTGTCGAGCACTTCGTCGATCGCAGGCTGGATGCCCCCATAGTGGGAGTGGACGCGGATCTGCGAATCATCGTCGAGCTGCAGCGGAAAAATGAAGTAGCGCTTGCCGCTCGCCTGGACCCGATCGAGCACAGCCCGCGACCGTAACGCCGCGCCCTTCGCGCCAATCAGCCGTCGTATCCAGCCGGCATATTCGGTGACGATACTCCACGGCCGATGCGTCTTATAGCCGGGAAACAAAGGCCGCAGCGCTATCGCCGACAGATTGTAGATGACGTCTTCGCGCGCGCGGCGACCGAAGGAGGAGGGCACGCCGGGAAATTCGGGGAGAGGTGGTAGGCTCCTCGCCGCCTGCAGATAGGCGTCCGGATCGCGCCACAGGCTGCTGTGGCCGTTCACGCCACCGCGCTCCACCGTTACGAAATCCGGCCTGATATAGCCTTCCTCGAAGACGTGAATTTGCAGCCCGGCATTTTTGGCAATGCCGATCGCTACCTTATGCAGCGGCCGGCAATCGCCGAACAGCACGAGATCGGTGATGCCGCGCGCCTGAATGAAGCGCGAAAAGAAGGACGGCCAGCGATCGAGATTGCCGCGATAATCGGTGGCGTGGCCCTGCCGCCAATAAACGCGGTCTCCGCCGTTGAAATTGATACGGTGAACGGCATGGCCATGCTCCGCCAGGCGGCGACCCAGAAGCGAGAAAAATGGACCCGCCAGACCTTGCAAAAACAGGAATCGGCGCTGTTCGCCGTCACCTGCGCTTCCCGGCCTGGTATCTTGCCCACCCATTATTCGGTCCTTTGGCACGCGACGCAGCACGGCGACAAGCTACAACCCAGTTGCTAATTATGCCCGCCTTTCGCAAGTGCGGCAAGTTGCTGACAGGAAGGCGCTTTTTTCTCAGTTCCGCGCCGAGGCGATACGAAAGCCATCAGCGGCATCCGCGAATCTCATCCGCGCAGGGCTTCGATAACACCGCTGTTGGGATAGACGACGACCATGTCGCTATCCGCCTCCAGACTGAGTGCTGCACCGCCATCGACCAGCCAGGCGCTGCCAGCGTCGAGGCTCTGGCCATCGATCGTGCCTTTGCCTGCGACGGGGACGAGCCAGATCTTGCGGCCATCGCCTTTGAGACCGGTGCTGGCGGCGCCCTTCCACCGCTCCAGCACGAAGGCGGGGCCATCGGCCAGCACTGTGCGACCGGGCGCGATATCGTGCGCTTTGTAAGGCGCGACATAGGGCACGGGATTACTGACTGCGACGCCATCGTCGAGATGCAACTCGCGGTCGCTGCCATAATCGTAGAGGCGATAGGTAAGGTCCACATTCTGCTGCGCCTCGATCAGCGTCAGCCCCGGCCCGATCGCGTGGATTGTACCGGCAGGTGTGTAGAAACTGTCGTCGGTCTTCACCGCCTTCCAATCGAGCAATTTCTCGATGGAGCCGTCCTCTGCCGATTCGCGCAGCCGTCCTTTGCTGATCACCTCGAGCGTGCCGAGCGCGATCGAGGCATGCGGCTCGGCATCCAAGATCACCCAGGCCTCGCTCTTGCCGCGCGGATAACCCTTCTTCTGCGCCTCCCCGTCGGTGGGGTGCACCTGCACCGAGAGACGATCGCTCGTGAAAAGATATTTGATCAGCAGTTCGGGGCCGTCAGTGGTCCCGTCCTGCTCGCCCGGCACTTCGAACCAGATTTCACCAACCGGATTGCCGTCTTCGGCGACGCTTTCAAACGCCGGCCAGAGATCCCGCCGTCCCCACGGTTTTTCGACGCGCTTGGTGGTGAGACGGATGGCAGTCATGCTGGATGCTCCGGATCGATGCAGTGCTGAAACGCTTGCGGGCCGAACGCTGCGCCGTACTCGCCCGTTCCCGCCTCACGCCGATCACACGGAACGTGTTCCCGGATGACGAAGCCCCATCAGTTAGGCAGCGCAACCTCGATCTTGTCGACCCATTCCGGGAAAAAACTCGGCGCGCGATTTGACCAGCCGGGCGCGGTCGCAGCCGCTTCGCTGATCGATTGCAGCAGGCTCCGGCGCTTTTCGGGGTGTAGATGCGGCAACGCTGCAGCAGCGCAGAACGCGCCCGGCAACCACGGCCGCACCGATCCCCCGATCAACCGCTCATAAAGGAAGCGATAGGATGCAAAGCTGGTGAGCCGTCCCTGACCCAGATCGAAAGCGGTGATAGTCACCAATGGCGTGAAGAAAGGCTCCATCTGATCGAGGCCGCTGTCATCCGGGATGGCGTCGCGGATATGATCGAGCCGGCAATAGATCCGCGCCTGCGCCTTGATGCTCGCCGCCTCGACTACGTCACGGCTCCAACGCGCCATCGCATCGCTGCGCGAAAGCCCGATATCGAGCGAGCGGCGGATATAACGCTGCGTGGCGGCCGGAAAGCCGGCAAATTCCTTCATTTCCGCCAGCGACATCGCGCCATCGGCCGGCCGTAAACGCTCACCCATTGCTGCCCTCCCGCTTCGCAAGTCGAGGGGATCATGCACGACGAAGGTTGCCGGGCACTTAACCCTAACCGCTTAGGGGGCAGAATGAATCATGTTTGACGTTGCAATGCAACATAAGTGAAAAGCCGGAACGATCGTGCTGCGGAGTGTTGCAGAAATGAGTCGGCCCCTCGTTGCAAACTCAGTGCGAATCCGCTGCGATTTCAGCTTCGGCCTCGGGATCATAACCTGATGACGGCGCCGGATCCTTACCTTTGCCAGGTTGCGTATTGGATGGCGCATCGGACGTCGGAAAGCTCTCATCCAGAGCGACGTCCAGCTTCGCGTCCTCATCGCTCGGATTGCGCTGGAGCGCCTTGTTGTTGTCGGCATCATGGGCATCGCGCACATCGGGCGCCGCCGGCGTTTCGACCTTATCGTCGCTCATTGTCCGTCTCCACTCGTATGGCCTTAGAACGCGCCGCTCGGGCTGGCCGTTCCGTTGGCTAACCGTCTCGCCCGAAACAGCGTCCCTAATCTGATTATCTGGTGCGGAATGTGCAGTCTGAGGTGGGAGGCCTCTATCGGGATAGAGCGGGTCAGGTCTTAGATTCGGCCTTCTTGGCATCACTCGCGGCCTGCATTTTCTCGAACAGCTTGCCGAACCCCACCACCGCGAGGCCCGTCGCAATCTCGACCAGTTGCTCTCCACTCGACTTGCCAGTCGCGGGCTTCGCAGGATCGGTCTTGGCTTCCGGTTTGGAATCGGGAGTGCAATGCGTCGAGTTGGCTGGAGTCGCCGCCTTGGCCATAGCCGTGGCTGCCATGCCCATCGCGCCTGCGATCATCTCGCGCATGACCGGTTGCTTGAGCTCCTCAATCGCTCTCTCGGCGCGCTTGCGGGCTTCCTTCGGCACCTTAATGCCCGCGATCCGCTTGGGTAGCTTGCCCTTCTTGACCTTGTTTTTGCTCATCGCGCCATCCCTTCGTGTATCATCAACATAATACACGCCAAAGGAGATGCAACCGCTGCCTAGCTTCGCGCCGTGACGAGGTTCTTGACGCGCTCGATCGCTTTGGTGGCGATGCCCTTCTCGGCTTCTTCCGCGGCCGCCTTGGTACGGTGCGCAACGCCCGCCGGCTCGGCCGGAGGGGCATAGACGCTGTACAGCTTGAGCGGCTCCGAACCCTTGTTGATGATATTGTGCTTGGCGCCCTGCGGAATGACGATCAGCCGATTGGCCTTCACTGCGGTCCGGCTGCCGTCGACAACCGCCTGTCCGGTGCCAGAAACAAAGAAAGTGGTTTGGTCAGCGCGATGCGTTTCCTCGCCGATGTCGTCGCCGGGCTCGATACTCATCAGCACGATCTGAACATTCTTGTCGCGATAGACCTCGCGTTGGAAAAAGGTGTTCTTGGTCGCGAGCTCGATCAGATCCTTATTGAAGACTGCCATGTTGTTTTCTCCGCCGAGCGTGCTTGCGCAGAACCTTCGGCACGAGCGCGAAGTTCCTGGGCCGTTCGGCAGTCACGACAAGCGGTAGCCGCAATAGCTAATCGACAGCCTCTGCGCTCAAAGGCGGCTGATCGAACCCTGTTGAACGATCCGCCGGACCACAGATGCGCCCGGAAAATCGCACCGAGATCGTCTTCCGACCAATCGTTAGTCGGAGCCGCGTCGGCGAAAAACAGCGGCTACGATCGAACACGTTTCCCGATACCCAACGCAGCGGCGTCGCAACTGTGCCGCCGGCGGGAATTGTAACCGGCAGCATGGCCCGGCCCGGACGCCTCCCGCGCTTGGCGTTCGGCATGATCGGTAAGGCGCGCCCGCGTGCATCTGTAAAACCAACGTGCGGCAATGCCTCGATTTGGCAAGCGCGCCCACGATTGCGCAGGACAATCAAAGTCCCTGAATGCGACATACCATTGAAATCGCGGTCCTTCCCATCGCGACGCAGCATGATTTGACTGGCGCGGCATACAGCGTCCTGCGGGCTGCCGGCGAATGCCGCCGCCGCGACCCATGCGAACATGATCTTCCTCCAGACCTCCTCCTACCGAGGACCGCTGAACCCGCGCTGACAGGCGAGATGAGGGAATAGGCCTTTCGCCTCACCGCCGGCGTCAAACCCTGCCGTCTAGAACCAGCACGAGGAGCACGATCAGCAGGATGGTGCCGAGCCCGACAGGCGCGAAACCCCAATTGGCATTATAGGCGCCCGCGCGCGGAAACGAGCCGCCCAGCCAGAGAATGATCAGGATGACGAGGATGATCGTAAGCATCGGTTGTTTATCCCTTTTTCTCAGCGGACGTTCCATTCCGTCTGGAAGATCTGCTGCAGCGAAGACGCCTTCGAGCCGGCAAAGGTTCCGTGTACGTATCGATCGCCTATCGCGCCGAACGGTCGTCCTGATGCAGGACGTTGGTCGCCGTCAGGATCGCGTTGCCGGGCGGAGAGGCGCGCAGCAGCGCCATCGTCTCATACGGCTGCAGCAAAAGCGTAGTGCCGCTTAGCGTGCGGTCGGCTCCTGACAGCAAGTCCCGGCCCACCATGATTTCGTTCGGGGTCAGCGGCAGCGTAGCGGGGGTGCCGGTAAAGTTAGCGATCACCAGCAGACGATCTTCGCCCAAGCGCCGCTCGTAGGCGAAGATCTGCTTATGGTTCGGCTGGATCAGCCGGAAGCTGCCCTGGCGAATGATGGGTAGCGCCTTGCGGAGCGCGATCAGCAGGCGATAGCGCTGATAAACGCCGTTCGGGTCGGCGCTATCGGCGGCGGCGTTGATCGTCGCCTTGTTCGGATTGACCGCGATCCACGGCCGCCCGCGGCTGAAGCCCGCGTTCGGGCCATCGGTCCATTGCATCGGGGTGCGCGCATTGTCGCGGCTGTTGGCGCGCGCACCGGCCATGAAATCGGCGTCCTTGATCCCCGCTTGCAGCGCGATCGCATGCAGGTTGATCGTCTCGACGTCGCGGTACTGATCGATCGAGGTGAAACCCGCATTGGTCATGCCGATCTCTTCGCCCTGATAGATGTAGGGCGTACCCTTCATCAGGTGCAGCACGGTCGCCAGCATCTTGGCCGAGGCCACACGCCCCGCGCCGTCATCGCCATACCGCGAGACCGCGCGCGGCAGATCATGGTTGCCCCAGAACAATGCGCTCCAGCCCCGGGTCGCCAGCGCCGCCTGCCATTTGCCGAAGATGCTTTTCAGCACGGGCAGATCGATCGGCTTCGGCTTCCACTTGCCCTGTTGGTCGTCCCAGAAGCGTGTGACCGCCTCGAACTGGAAGATCATCGACAATTCGTGGCGCGCGGGATCGCTATAGAGCGGCGCGTTGTCTGGCGTCGCGCTCCACACTTCGCCCACAGTTAGGCAATCGCGGCCGGCCTGCGTTGCGGCGGTCATCTCCTGCAGATAGGGATGCTCGTTGGGCCCGTTGGCGGTGATGCCGTGCGCGATATCCTTCCCGATCAGATCGATCACATCCATGCGGAAGCCCGCGATACCGCGATCGAGCCACCAGTTCATCATCTTGTAGATGTCGGCGCGCATCGCGGGATTGGCCCAGTTGAGATCGGGTTGCTGGGCGGCGAACATGTGGAAATAATAGGCGCCGGCCTGGGCATCGTAGCTCCAGGTCGATCCGCCGAAGCTGGCGGTCATATCATCGGGCGCGCCTTTGGCGGGCGGATTGTCGCGCCACAGATAATAGTTGCGATAGGGCGACGTCTTGGAGCGGCGCGCCTGCTGGAACCAGGCATGCTGATCCGAGGTATGATTGACCACCAGATCCATGACGATGCCGATCCCGCGCGCGCGTGCCTCGGCGATCAGCCTGTCCATCTCCTTGAGCGCGCCGAAGCGCGGATTGATCGCCTGATAATCGGAAATGTCGTAGCCGTTATCGACCATCGGCGAAGCATAGACGGGCGACAGCCAGATGAAGCCGATGCCGAGGTCCTGCAGATAATCGAGCTTGCCGATGATGCCGGCAATATCGCCGACCCCATCGCCGTTGCTGTCCGCAAAACTTGCCGGATAGATTTGATAGCCCGTCGCGCTCTGCCACCACGGTTCAACGGCTGGAGCGGCGCCAGCCCGCGTGGAGAGGCCTGCGGCGGTCGTCATCGTAAGACCGATAAGGATGGATCGTCGCGAAGGTTGCATGCTGCGCGCCGATTGGCGGCAAGTGCGCGCTTCTGCAATGGCAACCGAGCGGGGGATTGGCGAAACCGCTTATTGTGGCTAGAGGCGCCCACGGAAGCGGCGTTCGCGCCGCGTCCAAAGATCGCGTCGGTGCCCTAGAGGCTTAATAAGGGAATGCGGTGCGGGAGGCTTCTCCCAAATCCGTAGCTGTCCCTGCAACTGTGAGCGGCGAGAGCGATGCAATGGGCCACCGGGTTTCCGGCGGCCGGCCACTGGGCACCATGGGGAAACCCACGCCTGGGAAGGTTGTGCATCGTCTCGATGACCCGTGAGCCAGGAGACCTGCCGACGCAACGGTCGCTCTTGCTGTGGTCCAGGTGAGACCAGAGCACGGTACTCCGTCTGAGCGACGAACGGGTGCCCGGCAAAGTGATACTTTGCCGGGAGGCCCGACCATGCGGCGAGGGCCGCACGGTTGCGTTGCCTTGGGCGCGATGGCGTCCGCCCGTGGCGTCGCGCCGGTCGTTCGCTTGGATGAACGGCAGGCCCTCCCGTCCCGTCGCGACGCCGGGGGATTATCGATGACCAAGACTTTCGTTTCTTTTCTGGCGATCGCTGTGACGACGCCTGCCTTTTCTCAGAGCAATCCGGGCCAGCCGACCACCGATGCCAAGGGCGACACCATCGTCGTCACCGCATCGCGTTCGGGGGATGCCACGCCGATCGATCTGATCGGTTCTTCGGTGACGGTGGTTAACGATCAGACGATGCAGGATCGCCAGGTCCGCGTCGTGTCTGACGTGCTGCGCGATGTCCCGGGTCTCGCGGTCAGCCGTTTGGGCGCGGTCGGTTCGCAGACGCAGGTGCGCATCCGGGGTGCCGAGGGCAATCATACCCTGGTGCTGATCGACGGTATCAAGGCTTCCGATCCCTATGCCGGCGAATATGATTTTGGCACTTTGGTCGCCGACGAGAATGCCAAGATCGAAGTGCTGCGCGGCCAGCAATCCGCGCTTTACGGGTCTGACGCGATCGGTGGCGTGATCAATTACATCACGCTGACCGGGGCGGAAGCGCCGGGCTTCAAATTGCGCGCCGAGGGCGGATCGATGAACACGTTCAGCGGCGGTGCGCGGGCGGCGGGTGTCTCGGGCAATCTCGATTATGCGCTTTCGAGCAGCTACATCCACACTGACGGCTATCCGGTGGCGGTAGGCGGTACGCGCGATGTCGGATCGGACAATCTCGGCGCTTCGGGTAAACTGATCTGGACGGCGGCTCCAAACTTCCACGTGACGGCTGTCGGCCGCTACAGCTATACGAATGCTGACACAGACGACACCAATAACGCCTACGGCACGCCCGGTTACGGCCTGATCGTCGATTCGCCCGGCGTTCATTTCGTCAACAAGGGCCTCTATGGCCTGTTGAGAGGCCAGCTCGATCTGCTGGAAGGCCGCTGGACCAACGCGCTCTCCGGTCAGATCGCCGACACCAAGCGGACAGGCTATGATTCTACCAGCATCGGTGCGCCCGTTGTCGCCGCGTCCGGCGATCATGGCCGGCGCGTGAAGGGCTCATTCGAAAGCGCCTTCCGTTTCGGCAGCGACGCCGTGCAACAGCGCGTCACTTTCGCGCTGGATGCCGAGCGCGAGAGCGAGCGCACCACGGTCAGCCAATATGGCGCATTCCTCGGCTGGCGGCACACCACCAATATCGGTGCGGTTGGCGAATATGATCTCACCGTCGACGATCGTTATGCCTTGGGCGCCTCGGTTCGCCATGACGGCAACAGCCGCTTTGCCGACGACACGACCTTTCGTGTGCAGGGGAGCGCCAAGCTGAGCGCAGGCACGCGACTGCACGCTGCTTACGGCACGGGCATCAAGGCGCCGAGCTTCAGCGAACTCTTCGATTATTATGTCGGCCGCTACATCGGCAATGCCAGCCTCAAGCCGGAAAAATCGAAGGGGTATGAAGCGGGGGTCGAGCAGAGCTTCCTCGACCGTCGCATCGTCCTCGACGCGACGTGGTTCGATAATCGCCTGACCGATGAGATCGCCACCGCCTATGACGCCTTCTTCGTTGCGCATCCTTACAATCGGACGGACAGGACCAAGCAGCAGGGCATCGAGCTTTCGGCAGCGGCGAAGATCGGGGCGGGTTGGCGGCTTGATGCGAGCTACACCTATCTGCATGCGCCGCAGAAGGTGGCTGTCACGACCAATCCCGCGACCTTCGCCACCGGCACGTTCGATGGTCAGGCGGTGCGCCGCGCCAAGACTATCGCCAGCGCCAATCTCACCTGGGCGCCCGAGGGGCAGCGGTTCAGCGGCACGCTGACGGTGCGCTACAACGGCCGGCAGAATGACGTGTTCTACGGCTATTTCCCGCCGCTGCTCATCAACGAGCGGAGCTTCACCCTCGTCAACCTCAACGCCAGCTACAAGCTGACCAAGAGCATCGAGCTGTTCGCCCGCGTCGAGAACCTGCTCGATCGCAATTATTTCGAGGTCTACAGCTACGCCACGCCCGGCCGGGCGGGATATGGGGGGGCGCGCGTCCGCTTCTGATGAGGCGATCGATCTCTTTCGCGCTCGGCGTTGCACTATCCCTCCTGGGTGATGCGGCGCTGTCGGCGATCCCCGCGCATCCGATGCGGGTGATGTCGCTGAACCAGTGCACCGATCAGATCGTGCTGGCGCTGCTGCCGCCCGATCGGATCGCATCGGTCACCTGGCTGTCGCGCGATCCGCAGGGATCATTGATGGCGGCTGTAGCGGCGCGCGTGGCGGTCAATCACGGGATGGCGGAAGAGGTCGTTCGGCAGCGGCCCGATCTGATCGTCACCAGCAGCCTCGCCAGCCCGGCAACGCGGGGGCTGCTGCAGCGGATGGGATGGCCGATGATCGCGGTGGATGACGCATCGAGCTTCGATCAGATCCGTTCGGTTACCCGCCAAATCGCCGCCGCCGTGGATGAACGCGCGCGCGGCGAGGTCTTGATCGCGGCGATGGACCGCAAGCTCGCCGATCTCGCGCGTCATCCTGCCCCGCCGATCCGGGTGGCGGCGTGGGACGGCGGCGGATTCAGTGCGCAGAAGGGCTCGCTCTACGATGCCGTCCTGCGCACCGCCGGCGCGATCAATGTCGCCAACGAACCGCCGGCGAACGGCTATGGCCGGCCCGATACGGAAGTGTTGCTGGAAACCGCGCCGCAGCTGCTGATCCAGGGCGGCTATGATCAGGCGGGGCTGCGCGCGAACATCGCGCACCATCCCCTCGTGCGCCACTATTGGGGCAAGGATCGCACGCTGGTGATCCGCCAGGCTTATTATCTTTGCGGCACACCCTTCATCGCCGATGCCGCGCTGATGCTGCGGCGGGAGCTGGGAGCGGCGGCAGGCGCGGCGCGATCGCCGCTTCCCTTCGCGGCGGGAGCGGGGCGATGAGCCGCTGGCTGATCCCGGCTTTGGCGATCATCCTTGTGGCGGCGGCGGCGGCCTCGCTGCTCGCCGGTACGGTCTGGCTGACCCCCGGTGAGGTGCTGTCGGCGTTCAGTCACCCGGCGCCTAATCTGGCAGGTCTGATCGTCCTTGAAATCCGGTTACCACGCACCCTCCTTGCGATCCTGATCGGTGCGGTCCTTGGGCTTTCGGGCGCCGTCCTGCAGGGCCTGCTGCGCAATCCGCTTGCCGAGCCGGGCTTGCTGGGCGTCTCCGCAGGCGCATCGCTGGGGGCGGTGATCGCCATCTATTACGGTTTCAGCGCCAGTTTCACGCTGGCCTCGCCCTTGTTCGGATTGGTCGGCGGTCTTGCCACCGCCGCGCTGGCGCTGCTGCTGTCGCGTAACGGCGGCACCTTGGCGGTGATTCTCGCCGGCTCGGCCATCACCAGCATCGCCGCCGCGGGTACGACGCTGGCGCTCAACCTCGCCCCCAATCCGTATGCGGCTTATGAGATCATGAACTGGCTGATGGGTTCGCTCGCCGAGCGTAGCTGGGATCATGTCCGGTTGGCGGCGCCTTTCATTCTCGTCGGCGGGGCGCTTTTACTGAGCCTTGGGCGGTCGCTCGACGTGCTGGCGCTGGGCGAAACCCAGGCGGAAAGCCTCGGCATCGCGGTCGGGCGGGTGCGCTTGCTCGCTTTGGTCGGCACGGCGCTGGGCGTCGGCGCGGCGACGGCGGTGGCCGGGGCGATCGGCTTCGTCGGGCTGATCGCGCCGCACCTTGTCCGCCCGCTTGTCGGCTATCGGCCCGGCAAGATCCTCGTCCCCGCCACCTTGGTCGGCGCGATCATGGTGGTGATCGCCGACATAGCGACGCGCCTGATCCGCTTCGGCGGGCCGCCGATCAACCTCGGTGTGTTCCTCAGCATCGTCGGTGCGCCTTTCTTCCTGTGGCTGGTCGTCCATGTGCGCAGGCGCACAGCATGAGCGCGCTGCATCTCGATGCCGTTTCGATCGCTCGCGGCGGCCGCATCGTCGTGCAGGACGCCACCGTCAGCTTCCGCGCGGGCCGTCTGACGGCAGTGATCGGACCAAATGGCGCGGGCAAAAGCAGCCTGCTGGAAGCGAGCGCGGGGCTGTTGCCCTTGGATGGCGGCACGATTCGCCTGGGCGACGATGCCCTTGCCTCGCTGAGCCGCCGCACGCTGGCCCGGCGGCGCGCCTATCTGCCGCAGCGTGCCGGGATCGAATGGCCGATCAGCGTCGAGCGCGTCGTCGCGCTGGGGCTGGCGCCGAGCCTGCCATCCTTCGGCGATCTCCCCGCCGCGATGCGCGCCCGGGTCGATCGCGCGCTTGCCGACCATGATCTCGTTGGCCTGCGCGATCGGCCGGCTACGCAGCTTTCTGGCGGCGAATTCGCGCGGGCGATGCTGGCGCGCGCCACGGTCGGCGATCCCGAATTGCTGATCGCCGACGAGCCGACTTCGGGCCTGGATCCCCGCCACGCTTATGATGCCAGTCGCCGCCTCCGTGCGCTGGCCGATGCCGGATGCACGGTGATCGTCGCCCTTCACGATCTCGATCTCGCTGCCAACATCGCAGACGAGGTGCTGGCGGTAAAAGCGGGGCGGGTAATGGCCCACGGTCCCGCCGAATCGATCCTCATCGCTCCGATCCTTACCGACCTTTACGATATTCCCGCGCATGTCGTCGGGGAAGGCCGCGCCACCTCGATCCGTTTTACCGGAAAGCTATAGGCTATCGTCCTTGGTTTAGGATCAGAAGCCGTCCTCGCCCGAAACTTGATCCGGAATGGCTGATATCCGTCAGCAATGCGATCTGCCTCCATCCTGGCTTCAGAATCATGGTTGGTTCGTGGTTGAATCGTCTAATGGTCTCATTAAAACTCCCAGGTTTCTCCAAGGGAGCGGCGCTGCACCACGGCGGCTCGCCAGATCGGATGGTTATCCGCTTTGCCTCGGCGGTAGCTCCTTTAGGTCGACGCGCCATGCATCGACAGATCCCGATCCGACGCCGCGAACGACAATTCCATCCGTTCTGGTTGGAACCATGGTTTAGTCATTCTTCGTTCCGCTACAGGGTCTACGCCTCTCGAACGAGCGGCGAGGAATGCGTGGATCAGCTGTACTATGGCGACAATCTCATGGTGCTGCGTGAGCATGTTGCCGATGCCAGCGTTGATCTTGTCTATCTCGATCCACCCTTCAACTCGAACGCGACATACAATATTCTCTTCAAGGCGCCGGATGGAGCCGGAGCGGACGCCAGCATCGAGGCGTTCGACGACACATGGAGTTGGGGGCCGTCCGCTTCGGCAGCACTTCTCGATATCGCTGAAAGCGGAAACCACGTTCTCCACACGCTAATGCAGGCGATGCACGTTGCGTTGGGCGAGAATGCGATGATGGCCTATCTTGCGATGATGGCGGTGCGGCTGCTGGAGCTGCATCGCGTGCTCAAGCCCACCGGCAGCCTCTACCTCCACTGTGATCCCACCGCCGGCCACTATCTCAAGCTGGTGCTGGACGCCGTTTTCGGGCCGCAGAATTTCCGTCGCGAGATCGTCTGGCGCAGCGGCTGGGTCAGCGGCTTCAAGACCCGTGCCCAAAATTGGGTGCGCAATCACGATACGATCTTCTATTATGTGAAAGACAGTGGCGCCTATTGGACCTTCAACAAGATCTATGTGCCGCACGGCAAGGACTATGTCCGCCGGGGCGGTGGCGAGAATCCGAACGGCAAGGCGATCGACGACGTCTGGGACGATCCCGAACTCTATTCGCCGAACATCAAATCCTTCTCGACCGAGAAACTCGGCTATCCCACGCAGAAGCCTGTTGCCTTGCTCGAACGGATCATCACTGCATCTTCCCACCCGGGTGACGTCGTGCTCGATCCTTTCTGTGGCTGCGGTACTGCGGTGGATGCCGCGCAGAAGCTCGATCGGCGCTGGATCGGCATCGACATCACGCATCTGGCGATCGGCCTGATCGAGAAACGGCTGCGCGACGGCTATGCGGAGAAAGCCGTTTTCCGGACGATCGGCGTGCCCTCCGATCTCGCCTCCGCCCAGCGGCTCGCGCACGATGATCCGCACCAGTTTCAGCAGTGGATCACGCTCAAGCTAGGAGGATGGCCGTGGATGGGAGGCAAGAAAGGCGGTGATCGTGGGGTCGACGGCTATTTCTATTACATCGGTCGCGGCGGCGGCACCGAAACTGGGGTGATCTCGGTCAAGGCGGGCGCCAACGTCAATCCGGCGATGGTCCGCGATCTCGGCCGGGTGATGCAGCGCGACGGCCACAAACTCGGTCTCTTTGTGTGCGCCGCCGCACCGACGCGGGGGATGGCGGCAGAGGCGGATAGCCATGGTCTGATCGAAACGGAGTTCGGACGTTACCCCGCGCTGCAGATCTTCACGCTGGCCGAGCTGTTCAACGATCGCCATCCGCGGTTGCCGCCTTTGGCCAGCCCCAACCGCCGCGCATCGCGCGTCGAAACCCGCGCGAGCCATCGCGAGGGCGCGCAGGGCAGTCTGATTTAAGTCAGCGCATCACGCTGACCACGATCATCCTCGAACGTGCGGGTGCCCTCTTTCGATGACGGCCGCGGTCCGTCGCATGTCACAACCCTGTCACGCATATGTCGTGGAACTGCCTTGCCGCCTTCCTAAAGCCCGCCGCGGAAAGCTCACGATAGCTGCCGGCCATGGTCGGCGAGGGCGCGGCGCCCAAGGGGATGACATACATGCACGCTTCTGCCACGGCGCGGCTCGTCGCCGCGCTTCTCGTCTCGGTAAGCTCGTTCGCCACGGCCCATGCGCAGGAGACCGCGCCGCCCGCCACGCAAGCCAAGACGCAGGAGCAGGCGATCGATCAGGCGGAACAGAGCCAATTGCAGGACATCACCGTCTACGCGCGCAAGCGGCCCGAGAACGTGCAGAATGTGCCGATCCCGGTCACGGTGATCACCCCGCAGGAACTGACGCGGCAGAACCTCGTCAACTTCACCGATTTTCAATCGAAGCTGCCGGCCTTTTCGGTCTATCTGACCAATCCCAAGCAGCTGAACCTCGGCGTGCGCGGCATCGGCAACAACGGGTTCAACACCGACGGCATCGATGGATCGGTCGGCATCTTCGTCGATGGCGTCTATTCGGGCCGGCCGGGCATGGTCTCGACCGATTTCAACGATCTTGCCCAGGTCGAACTGTTGCGCGGGCCGCAGGGCACCCTGTTCGGCAAGAACACCACCGCCGGCGCGGTCATCATCAACAGCCTGAAACCGAGCTTCACCTTCGGCGGATCGGCCGAAGCGACAGGCGGCAATCAGGGCTTCCATCAGTTCAAGGGCAGCATCACCGGCCCGATCATCGACGGCAAGCTCGCCGCGCGCCTCTCCGGCTATTACAGCAAGACCGACGGAAATTATCTGAACCTGTTCAATGGCAATTATCAGAATGCGCGCCAGGGCCAGGGCGTCCGAGCGCAATTGCTCGCCACGCCGACCGAAAACCTCTCGATCCGCCTGATCGGCACCTACAACCACCAGTTCTTCCCGACGACATCGCCGGTCATCACCGCAATCTACAACCCGGCGGCGCTGCAGGCGCGGATGACGGCGGCGGGCTATACGCTGCTGACCAGCAACGCGAGCGACCGCTACGTCAACATCAACAGCCGTCTCGATGCCAAGACCGATACGCGCGCGGTGAGCAGCCAGATCGATTGGGATCTGGGCGCGAAGGGCGCGATCACATCGATCACTGCCTATGAAAAGTGGAAGTGCTTCACCAACAACGACAATGATTACACCCAACTCAACGCGATCCCCGATTATGGTTCGTGCAACGCCGAGCATCAATTCAGCCAGGAATTGCGCTGGGCGACCCCCAAGGATCAGCCGATCGAGGCGACCTTCGGCGGCTTCCTGTCGCGTCAGAGGCTGCAGGTCGATTCGCGCATCCGCTTCGGCGATCAATATTATATCTGGGCGGCCAACCCGAGTGCGACCGCCTTCCCCAACGTCGCCGGTCGCAGTTGGGCGCAGGGGGCTTACGCGACGCAGATCGCGGGCGTCGGCATCGCCAGCCAGGCGGTGTTCCACACCAATACCGAGGCAGTGTTCGGCAACGTCACCTGGCATCCCGATGCCGCGCGCCGCTTCGCCGTGGATGGCGGCCTGCGCTACACCTGGGAGGACAAGTCCGAGCTGTATAATGGCGCGATCACGTCCAACGTGTCGGGCTTAAATCAGGCGCAGCTCAACGTGCTTTCGGCGGCGGGCGCCAACGCCCAGCTCGGCCATGTCGATCAGAGCATCAAGGATCGTTCGCTCTCGGGTGAAGCGAGCCTGAGCTACAAGCCGATCGATCCGGTGATGCTCTATCTCAAATATGCGCGCGGCTATAAATCCAAGGGCTTCAACCTGCTGCCGGAGAATAGCTCCAACCCCGACCCCAACGTCGCCAATGCGGTTTCGTTCGGCGCGACGCAGGCGATCAAGGGCGAGACCGCCGACAATATCGAAGGCGGCATCAAGAGCGAGTGGTTCAACCACCACCTGCTGCTCAACCTCACCGCCTTCCACACCAAGGTGAAGAATTATCAGGCGAACGAGGCGGTGGGCGTCGGCAATACCGCGCTCAAATTCCTCGCCAATGTCGGTTCGCTGACCTCGAACGGCGTCGAGTTGGAGGGTGAGGCGTGGCTGGCCAAGGGCCTCCACGCCAAGGGCTTCGTCAGCTACGATCATGCTTATTATTCATCGTTCAGCAATTCGACCTGCCCGGCCGAATCGACCGCCACCTCCTGCGATCTCACCGGCCGCACCGTCGCCTGGGCGCCTAAGTGGACCGCCGATCTCACCGTCGATTACAGCCACGAAATCACCGAAAGCGTGACCGGCTACGGCATGATCGACGCCAATTATCGGACCAAACAGAATTACACGATCACGCTCGATCCGCTCGCCGAGCAGGGTGCCTATGCCTTGTTCAACGCCCGCGCTGGCGTGCAATTGATGCATGGCACGCTGGATCTGCAGCTGTGGGTCAAGAACCTGGCCAACAAGGCCTATTTCATCAACCTGCTCGGCCTAACCAAGTCGACCGGAATCGTCCAGGGCTATCCCGGCGATCCGCGGACCTTCGGCGGCACGGTGCGGGTGACCTTCTAGGCCTACAGCACCCGGTAGGGCACGACGTCGCGCACGTCGGGATCGATCGCGATCGGGCGATCGGCGGGCGGGAAAGCGCGCTGATCGCAGTCCTCGCGGGGGCAAAGGCGGCAGGAGATGCCGATCGGGGTCGCCGCTCCGCCGAGATCGAGGCCATCGGCATAGACGAACGCGCTGGCATGCGTCGCCTCGCATCCCAGCGCGACCGCATAGCGGCGGGCCATACGTTCGTAGCTGCCGGAGGGCTTTACCAGCCCCTTCGCCATCGAGAGATAGCGAACGCCGTCCGGCGTTTCGGCGAGCTGGACGAGGATGCGATCGGGGATCGCCACCGCCTCATGCACGATCCACAACGGGCAGGCGCCGCCGAACCGTGCGAACTGCAGGCGGGTGGCCGAGTGGCGCTTGGTGATATTGCCCGCCATATCGACGCGGCAGAAGAAGAACGGCAAACCTCGTGCGCCGGGCTTTTGCAGTGTCGAGAGGCGGTGACAGGCCTGCTCGAAGCTGACCCCGAAACGCTGGCGGAGCCGATCGATATCATGGCGTACCTCGCGCGCCGAAGTGGCATAGGCAGCGTAAGGCATGAGCAGCGCGCCTGCGGCATAATTGGCCAGGCCAATGCCCAGCAGGCGGCGGGCCTCTTCGGAGAGCATCGCATCGTTTGTGACATCGGCGATCATCGCGGCGAAGCGCAGCGAGACGAGCTGGTGCGCGAGCAGGAATCGGCGGGTCGCCGCCGGTTGGCCGGCATTCAGCAACAGCTGCCCGGTAGCGGGATCGAAGTGCCGCAGCGGCCCATCGTCCTCGCTGTTGGCAACCGTCACGCCGCCCTGCGCCAGCGCGCCAATCAGCGCCTCGGTCGAAACGTGCGGACCGCCGATCCCCTCGGCCAGCGCTTCCGCCGCCTCGTCGAGCGGGCCGACATAATTGCCCGCGTCGTGAAACCAGTCGCGCACCTCTTCCCACGGCAGACGCCCTGCCCCCTCGACGCCGCTGGCGATCGCCTCATCGGCGATCTGCCGCTGCGCCTCCGCCGCGCGCCATGCGGCATGGAGCGCGACGAAACGGTCGGCAAGGCCCGGCTGTTGCTCGGCAAGCCGCGACGACATCGGCGGCAGCTCCGAAAACAGCGGATCGGCGAGCGCGGCGTGGAAGGCTTCGGCGCGCGCCGAAGCGCCCTCCACCACCGGCTGCCAATCGAGCGGAAAGGCACGGGTCAGCGCCGCCGCCACCGCCGCCGTTACCGGGCGATCGTCGCTCTCGATCTGCGAAAGATAGCTGACCGAAAGGCCCAGCCGCCGCGCCATCGCCGCCTGCCCGAGCGCGAGACGATGGCGCAGCGCGCGCAATTCGGCGCCCGCAAAGCGCCGTCGTTTTGGCCTTCCTTCGTTCAGCATTTGCAAACTCTCGCTTCGCAACTTCGCAATTTCACATTTGCATGCACGCCACAAGGCTGGAAAGGCGGGCTCAGCAATCGAATGCCCGAAGGACGGAAATGCTCGCGACCCTGCAGAAGCTGGAAAACAAGCGCCATCAGGCGGCGATGGGCGGCGGCCAGGCCCGCATCGATGCCCAGCACAAGAAGGGCCGGCTGACCGCACGCGAGCGCGTGGCGGTGCTGCTCGATCCCGGCAGTTTCGAAGAATATGACATGTACGTCGAGCATAATTGCGTCGATTTCGGGATGCAGGATCAGGTGATCCCGGGCGATGGCGTCGTCACCGGATCGGGCACGATCAACGGCCGGCTGGCGTTCGTGTTCAGCCAGGATTTCACCGTATTCGGCGGCTCGCTTTCGGAGCGGCACGCGCAGAAGATCTGCAAGATCATGGACATGGCGCTGAAGGTCGGCGCGCCGGTGATCGGGCTCAACGACAGCGGCGGCGCGCGCATCCAGGAGGGTGTCGCCAGCCTCGGCGGCTATGCCGAGGTATTCCAGCGCAATGTCCTCGCTTCGGGCGTGGTGCCGCAGATCAGCGTGATCATGGGCCCGTGCGCGGGCGGCGCGGTCTATTCGCCGGCGATGACCGACTTCATCTTCATGGTGAAGGATTCGAGCTTCATGTTCGTCACCGGGCCGGACGTGGTGAAGACCGTCACCAACGAGGTGGTGACGCAGGAAGAATTGGGCGGCGCGGTCACCCACTCGACCAAATCCTCGGTCGCCGACCTGGCGCTGGAGAATGACATCGAGGCGCTGGTCGCGGTGCGCGATTTCGTCGATTTCCTGCCGCTTTCCAACCGCCACGACGTGCCCGAACGACCCACGGAAGACCCCTGGGACAGGATCGACGAGAGCCTAGATACGCTGATCCCCGACAGCGCCAACAAGCCCTATGATATGAAGGAGCTGATCAAGAAGGTCGTCGACGAGGGCGATTTCTTCGAAGTGCAGCCGACCCACGCCGCCAATATTGTGATCGGCTTCGGCCGGATCGACGGACGCACGGTAGGAATCGTCGCCAACCAGCCGATGGTGATGGCGGGCGTGCTGGATATCAACAGCTCCAAGAAGGCGGCGCGCTTCATCCGCTTCTGCGACGCCTTTGACATCCCGCTCGTGACGTTCGTCGATGTCCCCGGCTTCCTGCCCGGCGTCGCGCAGGAGCATAACGGCATCATCAAGCACGGCGCGAAGCTGCTGTTCGCTTATGCCGAGGCGACCGTGCCGAAGATCACCGTCATCACCCGCAAGGCCTATGGCGGCGCCTATGACGTTATGAGCTCCAAGCATCTGCGCGGCGATCTCAACTATGCCTGGCCCACCGCCGAGATCGCGGTGATGGGCGCAAAAGGCGCGGTCGAGATCATCTTCCGCAAGGACATCGGCGATCCGGAGAAGATCGCCGCACGCACCAGGGAATATGAGGAGCGCTTCGCCAACCCCTTCGTCGCGGCGAGCAAGGGCTTCATCGATGAAGTGATCATGCCCCACTCCACCCGCCGCCGCATCGCCCTCGGTCTCAAGAAGCTCAAGAACAAGCAGCTCGAGAACCCTTGGAAGAAGCACGACAATATTCCGCTGTGAGTGAAAAGCTGTTCCCCTATATCGCTGCCGCCACCGTCGCGGTTATCTGCGCTGTCAACGTGCGCGCCGGCCTGCGAGATCTGCAGCTGGGAAAAGCGGATTGGAACGGTCGGGGGGCGACGATCGGGCGCGATCGCTGGCCACTCGTTTTTTGGTCCGTTGTGGTCAGCAAATTCGCAAGCGCTCCGTTGGCCTGCGCTATGCTGTTCGCAATCATCCGATCTGGCAAATAGGAGAGATGCGTTGAAGCTGGGGCGGCTCAATCACATCGGGATTGCAACGCCATCGCTTGAGGCGTCGATCGCTTATTATCGTGAGGTGATGGGCGCGACGAAGGTTCATGCGCCGTTCGATCTGCCCGCGCAGGGAGTGAAGGTCTGCTTCGTGGATACGCCGGGTGAGAACGGCTCGGCCGGAACACAGATCGAGCTGATCGAGCCTTATGATGAGACCAGCACGATCACCGGCTTCCTCGCCAAGAACCCGGCCGGGGGCCAGCATCATATGTGCTATGAGGTGGCCGATATCCACGAGGCCAAGGCGTGGTTCGAGGGGCTTGGGTGCCGCGTTCTGGGCGAGCCACGGATCGGCGCGCACGGCACTTTGATCTTCTTCGTCCACCCCAAGGACATGAACGGCGTGCTGACCGAGATCATGGAAACGCCGAAAGAAGGCGCGGCGCATTGAGCGATTTCGCTACCCTCAGGCTCGAGCAGGGTGGCGCCGTCGCGACGATCACGCTGACGCGCGCCGATCGCCTCAACGCGATCAACCTTGCGATGTTCGCCGATCTGGACGGTGCGCTGGATGCCGCCATCGCAGGCGGCGCGCGGGCGCTGGTGTTGACCGGCGAGGGCCGCGCTTTCTGCTCGGGGCTCGATCTGATCGGCGCGACACCGGACGGTCGCGTGCCGGATGCGCTGGGGCCGATCGTCGATGATTACTTCAATCCGCTGGCGATGCGATTGGCGAACCTGCCGATCCCGATCCTCACCGCGGTCAACGGACCGGCGGCGGGCGCGGGCTGCTCGCTCGCTCTCGCTGGCGATATCGTCGTGATGGCGCGATCGGCCTATTTGCAGGCGGCCTTTGTCAACATCGGGCTGGTGCCCGATACCGGCGCGAGCTGGCTGATCGCCAAGGGCGCCGGCCGCGCCAAGGCGCTCGAGATGATGCTGCTCGGCGAGAAGCTGCAGGCCGAAGATGCGTTGGCGACCGGGCTGGTAACGCGGGTCGTTGACGATGCGGCGCTGCCGGCAGAGGCCGTGGCGCTCGCCACCCGGCTGGCCGAGGGGCCGACGGTTGCGATCGGCCTGATTCGGCGGCAGGTGCAAGCGGCGCTCACCGCCACGCTGGAGGAGACGCTAAAGATCGAGCGCAACCATCAGGACATCGCCGGCCGCACCCGCGATTTCCGCGAGGCGCTGACGGCGTTCGGCGAAAAACGCGCGCCGCAGTTCGAGGGCCGCTGAGATGGATGGATCGCTCTCTTTCGCCTGTCCTGAGCCTGTCGAAGGACTGTCCTTCTCCTCGACGCAAAGAACAAAGCAGGGCTTCGACAAGCTCAGCCCGAGCGGAGTTGCTTATGTCGGCCGAAAATAAGCCCAACCTGGATCAATGGTCCGCCGCCGCCGCCAGGGAGGTGAGGGGCAAAGACCTCACCTGGGCGACGCCCGAGGGGATCAACGTCAAGCCGCTGTACACCGCCGAAGATACTGAAGGCTGGGATCCCGGCCTGCCCGGCTTCGCGCCGTTCACGCGCGGCGTCCGCGCTTCGATGTATGCGGGCCGTCCGTGGACGATCCGCCAATATGCGGGCTTCTCCACCGCCGAGGAATCCAACGCTTTCTACCACCGCAATTTGAAGGCGGGGCAGAAGGGCCTGTCGGTCGCCTTCGATCTCGCTACGCACCGGGGTTATGACTCGGATCACCCCCGCGTTACCGGCGATGTCGGCAAGGCGGGCGTGGCGATCGATACGATCGACGATATGAAGATCCTGTTCGACGGCATCCCGCTCGATCAGATGTCTGTCTCCATGACGATGAACGGCGCGGTGATCCCGATCCTCGCTTTCTTCATCGTCGCGGGAGAGGAGCAGGGCGTGCCGCGTGCGCAGCTCGACGGAACCATTCAGAACGACATCCTCAAGGAGTTCATGGTCCGCAACACATACATCTACCCGCCCGAACCCTCGATGCGGATCATCTCGGACATTTTCGCCTACACCAGCCGCGAGATGCCCAAGTTCAACAGCATCTCGATCAGCGGCTATCATATGCAGGAAGCCGGCGCGACGCAGGTGCAGGAGCTAGCCTTCACCATCGCCGACGGCCGCGAATATGTGAAATACGGCGTCGCATCGGGCCTCGATATCGACAAATTTGCCGGGCGGCTGAGCTTCTTCTTCGCGATCGGCATGAATTTCTTCATGGAGATCGCCAAACTGCGCGCCGCGCGCGTGCTCTGGCATCGGGTGATGACCGATCTCGGCGCCAAGGATGAGCGCAGCAAGATGCTCCGCACCCACTGCCAGACTTCGGGGGTCAGCCTGACCGAGCAGGATCCCTACAACAACGTTATGCGCACCACGATCGAGGCGATGGCGGCGATGCTAGGCGGCACCCAGTCGCTCCACACCAACGCGCTGGACGAGGCGATCGCGCTACCAACCGATTTCTCCGCCCGCATCGCGCGAAACACGCAGCTGGTGCTCCAGGAGGAGACCGGCATGTGCAATGTCGTCGATCCGCTGGGCGGCAGCTATTATATCGAGAGCCTGACCAAGGAGCTGGTCGACAAGGCCTGGGCAATTATCGAGAAGGTCGAGGCCGATGGCGGCATGGCCAAGGCGGTCGCCGCGGGCTGGCCCAAGGCGATGATCGAGGAAGCCGCCGCCGCCACCGCCGCGCGCATCGATCGCACCGAGCAGGTGATCGTCGGCGTCAACAAATACCGCAAGGACAATGAGGATCCGATCGAGATCCTCGATGTCGATAACGTCGCGGTGCGCGAGGCGCAGATCCGGCGGATCCAGGCCGTGAAGGCCGGGCGCGACGAGGCTGCTTGCACGGCGGCGCTCGATGCGCTGCGCGAAGGTGCGAGGCGCGGACAAGTTCCTCCCCTGCAAGGGGAGGGGGACCAGCCGCACGCTGGTGGAGGGGTATCCCCCCTCTCGCGTGGCGACACCCCTCCGTCATCGCTCAGCGATGCCACCTCCCCCGCCGGGGGAGGATTTGAGAACAACCTGCTCGCCCTCGCCGTGGAATGCGCCCGCGCCCGCGCCACGCTCGGCGAAATCAGTCTGGCGATGGAGGATGTGTTCGGCCGCTACGGCACAACGCCGACGCCGGTGCAGGGCATCTATGGCGGCGCCTATGGCGACGATGCGCGCTGGATCGGCCTCAAGGACGGTGTCATCTCGGTCGGCCGGATCAAGGGCCGCGCGCCCAGGATGTTCGTCGCCAAAATGGGGCAGGACGGCCATGATCGCGGTGCCAATCTCGTCAGCTCGGCGTTCGGCGATCTCGGCTTCGATATTCTCGCCGGACCGCTGTTCCAGACGCCAGCGGAAGCGGCGCGGATGGCGATCGAAAATGATGTCGATGTCGTCGGCGCTTCCTCGCTCGCAGCGGGCCACAAGACTTTGATTCCCGAGTTGATCGGCCACCTCCGCGAGGCAGGGCGCTCAGACATCAAGGTCATCGCCGGCGGCGTGATCCCCGCGCAGGATTATCAGGCGCTGCGCGACGCCGGCGTCCAGGCGATCTTCGGCCCCGGCACCAATCTCGTCGCCGCCGCCGAGGAAGTCCTCAAGCTGCTCGGCCACAACATGCCGCCCGAGGATATCAGCGAGGCGGCGGAGTGATCTCTTCCCGTCATGCCGGACGTGTTCCGGCATCCACCCATCAACTTGAGCCGTCGGTGCTTGTGGCACGGTGGACCCCGGAACACGTCCGGGGTGACGGTCACCTGGAGCAATAAGTGTTCAAGAAAATCCTGATCGCCAACCGTGGCGAGATCGCTTGCCGCGTCATCCGCACCGCCAAGAAGATGGGCATCAAGACCGTCGCGGTTTACTCCGACGCGGATGCGCGTGCGCCGCATGTCGAGATGGCGGACGAAGCGGTCTATCTCGGCCCGCCGCCCGCCGCCGAAAGCTATCTGCTGGCGGACAAGATCATCGCCGCCTGCAAGCAGACCGGCGCCGAGGCGGTCCATCCCGGCTATGGCTTCCTCTCCGAACGCACCAGCTTCGCGCAGGCGCTGGATGACGCCGGCATCGCCTTCATCGGCCCGCCGATCAACGCGATCGCCGCGATGGGCGACAAGATCGAATCCAAGAAGCTAGCCAAGGCAGCGGGCGTCAACGTCGTCCCCGGCTTCCTCGGTGAGATCGCCGACACCGACGAGGCGGTGAAGATCGCTGGCGACATCGGCTATCCGGTGATGATGAAGGCCTCGGCAGGCGGTGGCGGCAAGGGCATGCGCCTCGCCTGGTCCGAAAAGGACGTCCGCGAAGGCTTCGAGGCGACCAGGCGCGAGGGGCTTGCCTCGTTTGGCGACGATCGCGTGTTCATCGAGAAATTCATCGAGAGCCCGCGCCATATCGAGATCCAGCTGATCGGCGACAAGCATGGCAACATCCTCTACCTGAATGAGCGCGAATGTTCCGTGCAGCGCCGCCACCAGAAGGTGGTCGAGGAAGCGCCCTCACCCTTCGTCACGCCCGCGATGCGCAAGGCAATGGGCGAGCAGGCGGTCGCGCTGGCCCGCGCCGTCGGCTATTATTCGGCGGGCACGGTGGAGCTGATCGTCTCGGGCGCGGACACCACCGGCGAGAGCTTCTACTTCCTAGAGATGAACACCCGCCTGCAGGTGGAGCATCCCGTCACCGAATATATCACCGGGCTCGATCTGGTGGAGCAGATGATCCGCGTCGCCTATGGCGAGAAGCTGGAATTCGGCCAGACCGACATCGGCATCAACGGCTGGTCGATCGAGAACCGCGTCTATGCCGAGGATCCCTATCGCGGCTTCCTGCCCTCCACCGGCCGCCTCGTCCGCTATCGCCCGCCTACCGAGAGCGCCGACGTCCGCGTCGATGACGGCGTCTATGAGGGCAGCGAGATCTCGATGTTCTACGATCCGATGATCGCCAAGCTGGTGACATGGGGGCCGACGCGCGAGGCGGCGATCGATGCGCAGATCGGCGCGCTCGATCGCTTCGAGATCGACGGGATAGGCCACAATGTCGATTTCCTCTCCGCGCTGATGCAGCACCCGCGCTTCCGTTCGGGCGCGCTCACCACCGGCTTCATCGCCGAGGAATATCCCGAAGGTTTCCACGGCGCCGCCGTGCCCGAGGGCCTGACCAACAAGCTCGCCGCCGTCGCCGCTTTGGCCGCCTCCGCCGAGGCCGCGCGTGCCGCGACGATCGACGGCCGGCTCAACGGCACGATCGTCCCTTCCACCGAATGGGTCGTCACCTTCGTCGGCGAGGATGACTGTGCCGAGCATCATGTCCTGATCGAATCGGAGGCGGTGACCGTCGATGGTCAAGCGATGGTGGTCGATGCCCCGTTCATGCCCGGCCAGCGCCTGATCGAGGCGACGGTGGACGGCGAGGCGCTTTCGGTCCGCGTCGATCGCCACCGCGCCTCCTGGCGGCTGACGACGCGCGGCCGCAGCCACACCGCGCGCGTGCTGCCGCCGCACGTCGCCGCCCTCCAGCGCCACATGATCGAAAAGATCCCGCCGGATATGTCGCGCTTCCTGCTCTGCCCGATGCCCGGCCTGATCACGCGCATCGATGTCGCCGCCGGCGACAAGGTGGAGGCCGGGCAGCCGCTCGCCGTGGTCGAAGCAATGAAGATGGAGAATATCCTGCGCGCCGAGAAAGCGGGCGTGGTAAAGAGCATCGGAGCCAAGGCCGGCGAAAGCCTGGCCGTAGATGCCGTCATTCTGGAGTTCGAATAAGATCGGCGGCGGCCGCAAACTCAGGGTTGCGCCTCACGCCACCCTCGACTAGTGGACCACCTCCCAAGCGCCCGTAGCTCAGCTGGATAGAGCATCAGACTACGAATCTGAGGGTCGGACGTTCGAATCGTTCCGGGCGCACCAATTTCTCCATTTTGGTGGGGCATCTTAAAAACCTAGCTAAATTGACCTTGTCGGGTCCGAAACGCTGTTACAGTTTACTTTGACGGGGTACTCCTACCGATAAGACCGTTAGGGTCGGAGCTTGCGGATAACGAGATCGCAGACCTCGACGAGCAACTGCGGTTTTCATCTTACAGTACCTCGGTTGAAATTAAGACCGGTCAGGTTCTTGCCAGCACTTTGGGCAGGACGCTCAGATCGACGACGATTTTTCGAGGCATAGCTCGACAACTCGTGGCCAAAGCGCAGCGCGAGCGATATCGGCTCATGCGTCACATCGCATCGGAGCCCGACAGCCTTTCGCACAGATGAGCCGTTGTTCGATCTTAAGGTGCCAACTCGCCCAACCTCGGCGGTACGGACAGCCCACGCAACTAGTCCGTCCGTCTTCGCTCGCGATCTCGATGATCTCGCGCTGTTGATCCTGCGCGGGAACGAGCGTGTGCACGGCCGCCGTTACACGCTTCTGATCGACGCGCACGCCAGCCGTGCGAGAAAGCGGAGTTGGTCGACAAATAGGCTACGAGCTAAATCCTGCACGGCGCGATTGATGCGACGGGATCGGGTAAGCCCGCTGGCGGCGCTTCAACCAGTACCGAGCCGTCCGTGGACCTTTACCAGCCGCTCTTTCACGCTCAACAGGGGACGCTCCACATAGCGGAAAGAGAGCGCCGCCACCGCCAGCGTGATCGGGATATTGGACAGCAGCCAGAAGCCTCTGAAACCATAGAAACTCTGCAAACCCAGCAATGGATAATGCCATAGATAGACACCATAAGAGATGCGCCCAAGTTTCACTATCGGCGGCGAAATCAGCCATCCGGCCAGCAGCTGTGATTCGATCGCCAGGATGAGCACACTGCTTAGCAGGCCGACGACGGCGATCATCACTGCCATCGCCCGCGCATGATCGCCCGAAGGCGCAAAGAGAATGGCGGCAAGGCCGAAAGTAGCTAACGGCCAAGCGCGTCGGATTACCGTCGCTGCCGATCCATGCAGCCTTGCGCCCGCAAGGCTAACGGCGCAGCCCAGCAGCAGCAGATCGATGCGACATTCCAAACTGTTGTAAATCCAGTTGGCCGATGCGTCATGCCAGGCTAGCCAGATCCGCCAAGCCGTACCGGAAGCAGCACATACGGCAGCGATAAGCAGCCACCAGCGCCGCGGGGTGAGCACCAGCACCATTGGCCATAGAAAGTAAAATTGCTCCTCGATCGAAAGCGACCAAGTATGCCCGAGAAAGCCTTCGCCCGTCCAATGGAAGATACGGTTGTAGTTCATGAAATAGAGGGCCGAGGCCACGATTGCGCCGAGCATCCCGGGTCTGACCCGCGATTCCAGCGCATACCATAGCAGGCTAGCGACGAGCAGCAGCCACAGGGCGGGTGCCAATCGCAGAAAGCGGCGTGCGTAGAAGCTCGGCAATTTGATGCGACCGTACACCGCATGCTCCTGCGCGAGCACGCCGGTAATTAGATAGCCTGACAACACGAAGAAAATATCGACGCCGATCACGCCGTTGTAGAAATGGATCGCATCAAGGTGCGATAGCCAAACTAGCGATACGGCAACGGCGCGCAGCCCATCGAAACCCGCGCGATAACTTTCTTTCGCGTTTTCCGGCGGAGCCGGCACCATTCGTGATGCGGTCTGCATTTCGATCGTCCCTTTTTCATTCGCATGGAGCGCCCGTGACCTGCTCCCTAATACGATCATCATGTCTCGGCACCCGGATGGGCTCACACTGGTTGAACTGCCTGCGCTTCGATGCACCTTCGTAAGGGCCCATCGTCAAATCGGACCGCCATCACAGTCAGAGCCGCCGCTTCACCTAGTCGAGAAGTGGTTATTTCCTAGGATCCGCCGCAGGAGAGATCATTGGAAAGATACGCGGCCGCTCATTGAAAAAGCGGTGACCGTCGCGCCTTGAGCACCGTGTTCATGGTACGGCGATCAAGGGCTTCGCCACCGCTGGCGGCCCCAAGGTGGCAAGGGGCGGCGCGGCGTTCGCCGCTCCAAGGTTCAGGCGCGCCGGCGCCACGCGCCGCCAAGAAAACAGCACTGCCCCCAATCCCATGATGCAATAGAGCGGGATCTCGTAATGGCCGCCGTAGCCGGTAAACGCGGTCATCACCGCATAGGTTAGACAGACCGAGAAAACGAGCGCGGCGGACCGTTCCAACAGCAGGCCGCGGGCGATCATCGAACGACGGATCGCCAGCATGGCGACACATGGCAGCAGAAACACGAGCAACAAGCCAATGAACCCCAAGAGCCCATCGGCCAGCGCATAGAAGAGATAGCCGTTAACAAAGTCGACGATACCCTCGCCCTGAACCAGATCCTTCATATCGATCAGCAGTTTCTTCACAGCTATGCCGGAGAGGGGATGCTTGTGATATTCCTCCATCCCACGCGTTAGCAGCAGGCTACGATAATTCGCCGTTCCCGTCGTATCCGGCCCATTAACCATCGCGTTGAAGTACGGAATGAATTCGGCGAGCAGGAGTACGGAACCGTACATCATGCCGAGCAACGTCACCTTACCCACGAGCGGCAAGAAGCGGCCGCGGTAAAGATCGAACGCCATCACGCCGACCAGTACGCCGATCCAGGCATTGCGCGTACTGGTAACGAAGATGCCGACCGTGATCACGCCAAGCGCAATGCCCAGCGCGCGTGTCGTGCGAAAATTGTGACGGAAGGTAACGGTGGCCATCAGCGTGACGACCAGGAACTGCGCGAGGGTGGTCGCATCGCCATACACGGTCGTGGCCCGCAATATTCCGCCGCGAAACTTCATCAGGCGGTAGAGCGGCGTACCGCCGATATTCAGCTTCGCAGACATCGTCGCGTAGAAGAGAGTGTGTAAAAACCCCTCGACGACCGCGACGCACGAGAGCACGAAGCCAATATAAGCGAAGGCCAACAAGACACGACGGAGATCTTCGATACGGCTTATCGCATTGGTGAAAGCAAAATAGCCCACGCCACCCGCTAACAGCACGCCGACCACGTTGCGCAGCGTGGCGGTGACGGTATCGTCGCGACTCACGTACAGGTCCAGCGCAAGCATGATCACGTAGGGAAGCGAAAAACGCATCCCCGCCTTTGGGCCCGCGCGCCGTCGAAACAGCACCGCAGCCATCAGCCCGATCGACAGCAATATCCATTTATCAACGGCAACCAGATAGAGGCTGCCGATCTGCAAAGGGTATACAAGTTCCGGCACGGCGCCCGTTGCGACGATGAACAGCGCCGCCGCCTCAGCCCGCGTCCGCGCCAACAACGGCAAGGCACCGAGCAGCATCGCGTAGACGATCCAGATACTCGGCGAGAGCATACCCACGGCGTAGAAGCCGATCATGATCGCAAGCGGGCGACCCTTGATCCATTCGGCATCGGCGCGGCCGACCAGCCTGGTGAAGACATAGGTCCCCAGCCATACAATCGTGCCAAGCCTGAGGATCAAGAGGATTGAGTAGACCATTACCGCGCCGATCCTGCTAAGCTGGCATCGTAGGGTCTACGGGGTGCGGCCACACTCCGCAATCATCCCCGGGGCCGCTTCAGGACATCGCCTTCAGCAGCCGATCGACGGTGGTGGTTGCGAAAGCAGCGAAATTGTCCGCCACTCCGAACGGTAGCATGACGTCGCGGCCGTGGATCATCGCGCCGCAGCTGTAGACGACGTTGGGCACATAACCATCCCGCTCGTCCGGGCTGGGTTTGAGAATCGGCTCGGGCGTGCGCGCCAGCAGCTTGGCGGGATCGTGCTTGTCGAGCAGGCAGGCGCCCATGCAATAATTGCGCACCGTGCCGACACCATGCGTGAACACCAGCCACCCCTCGTCGATCTCGATGGGCGATCCGCAATTGCCCATCTGGACATATTCCCAGGGGAATTGGGGCGAGACGATCTTCACGCCCTCGTTCCAGACAGTGACATCGTCCGAGCGTTGCAGCCAGATGTTCTCGCTGTCCTGCCGCCCGAGCATCACATATTGGCCGTTCACCTTGCGCGGGAACAGCGCCATGCCCTTGGCGCCCGCGGCGTCACCGGTCAGCCGCCGCATCTCGAACGTCTGGAAATCATAGCCGGTCAGCAGCGCCGGGCGCGCGTCCCGGCCATCGAAGGCGGTGAAGGTGCCGTAATAGGTGAAATTGCCGTCGTCCTCCTGGAAGCGGACCAAGCGGAGGTCTTCGATCCCCTGCCGCTGGCTTGGCAGGATCGGGAAGAGCACGGTTTCCGACAGTTCGCGGCTCTGCTCGCAGCGGAGCCTTACCGAGCCTGTTTCCTCGTCCCCGGTATCGACGATCGGTGGCACGGCGGTGCGGCTGGGCTTGTCCACGCAGATTTCGCCTCCCGGCGTCCAGATTCCGGTGCGGAACGTCACCGAGGAGACATGGCCCTCGCCGATGCCACGGAGCGACAAAGCGAACCGCAGCGAGCCTTCGGGCACACCCTCCTGATTCATCCCGAGCACCGCGCTGGGATTGAACAAAGCCGCGGACTCGAACGAGAATTCCTCGCTGAAATAGGCGCCAATCAGGCGACGGCAGGCATCATCCTCCGGTACTTCGCCGTCGAGCAGCTTCGCAACCTCGTCGAACCGCCGCCTGAGCAAATCGTCGACATCGCGGTGCCGTTCATCGAGCGAATCGGTGATCGCTTTGAGTTCAGCGTCCAGCTCGGCGCCGCCCAACGCTACTACGCGATCGACGATGACCTGCGCGCGGCTATGCCCCTCGGTGCGGAAATTGTCCGGATATTCCGGGCTGAACGGGCGGATGACGGTGCGTGACGGATCGGGCCGCAGGATAAGATCGTGATGATCCAACACGGAATCGGAATCAGGCATGGGGTTCCCCGGCTTGGCCGCACAGCGCGGTTTGGGCGCGAACGCACGGAACGCGGGCAAGTGCCCGATCAGGCAGCGGGCGTATCGCTGATCCGACGACCGCCTATTTCGCGGCCATCGCCAGCAATGGCGCCATCCGCTTGGTGGCAAGTGCCGGAAGCGGCGCGGCAGCGGCGGCGGCGGCATTGGGCGCCTTGCCCTTGCCCGCCTTCACCAGCGCGATCATCCCCATCGAGAAATGGGGCAGGCATTTGATGCCGTAGAGGCCGGGCTTGGTAAGGGTAAGGACGTATTCCTTGTTCACCTGGCCCTTGGGCGCGGCGACGCCGGCGGGCAGCATGCCGTCGATCGGCTCGGCATTATGGCCCATGTCGGTCGGCACGAAATGCACCTTGTCGCCTACCGCCGCCGCAACATAAGCGGGCTCGAAAACCATCACCGTATGATCGCTGCCGAAATTCTTCATCTGGACGGTGATATCCTTGGCCATCGCGGGCGCGGCGGCAAGGCCGATGGCGATGAAGACGGCGGCAGGCTTGATCATGCAGGTCTCCCGAGGACGCGACAGCCACGACGGTAGCTTTTCGTGACCGCGCTGGCTATGGGCGCGCTTCCCGCCAGCGGCCTTTTTCTCGAGTATTTCCCACCCATGTTTCCGCCTGCCGAGCCCGCGCCCGCCCCCAAGCCGTGGATCGCCGCGATCGCGCCGTATGTCGGCGGTCGCGCGACCAGCGACACCGGCGCCAAGCTGATCAAGCTCTCCTCCAACGAGAATCCGCTCGGCACCAGCCCCAAGGCGCGCGCGGCCTTCGCGGCGGCAACGAACGCACTGGAAATCTATCCGGACGGCGCGGCATCCGCGCTACGCGAGGCGATCGGAGCGCATTATGGACTGGAGCCCGAGCGCATCGTCCACGGCACGGGATCGGACGAGGTGCTGCACTTGGCCGCCGGCGCCTTCGCCGGGCTCGGCGATGAAATATTGTACGTTCGCTACGGCTTCTCGGTCTATCCAATCGCCGCGCGGCGCGTCGGCGCGCACCCGATCGAGGCAGACGACCGGGATTACGCCACCGACGTCGATGCGCTGCTGGCGGCGGTCACCGCGAAGACGCGCGTCGTCTATGTCGCCAATCCCAATAATCCGACCGGCACCTACACCAGCCGCGCCGAACTTGCCCGGCTGCACGCAGGGCTGCCCAAGGATTGCCTGCTGGTGATCGATCAGGCCTATACCGAATATCTCGATCCCGAAGATGAGGACGGCGGGTTGGAGCTCGCCCGCACGCAGCCCAATGTCCTCGTCACCCGAACCTTCTCCAAGATCTTCGGGCTCGCGGCGGGGCGGATCGGCTGGGGATACGGCCCGGCGGCGGTGATCGAAGCGATGAACCGCATCCGCGCGCCGTTCAACGTGGCGACCGCAGGCCTCGATGCCGCCATTGCCGCGTTGGGCGATAAGGAGTTCGTCGCGCGCAGCAAGGCGCATAACGACACATGGCGCGGCTGGTTTGCGGGCGAGATCGCGGCGCTGGGCAACACGGGCATTCGCGCGGTGCCGAGCAAGGCCAACTTCATCCTTGTACTGTTCGAGGGCAAATTGAGTGCCGAGACCGCGTATCATGGCCTGATGGCGCGCGGCATCGCGACGCGCTGGCTGCCCGGCCAGGGCCTGCCGCACGCGCTGCGGATCACGATCGGCGAGGAGGCGGTGATGCGCCGCGTTGCTGCGGCGCTGCGCGAGATGGCCGGCGAGGCGGGTTCTGCCCCGAGCGAAGGCGAGGGGGCCTGATGCTGCCGTTCGCGCGGGTGACGATCATCGGGCTGGGCCTGATCGGCTCGTCCGTGGCGCGCGCGGTTCGCGCCAAGATGCCGACGGTGCGGCTGATGGCCTATGATGCCGATTCCGCCGTCCGCGAACGCGCGCGGGAGATCGACCTGTGTGACGATATCGCCGATGCCGCCGGCACCGCGGTGATCGATGCCGATCTGGTTTTGCTCTGCGTGCCGGTCGGTGCGATGGGCCAGGCCGCCGCATCGATCGCCGCCGATCTGCCGCCCGAGGCGATCGTCAGCGATACCGGCAGCGCCAAGGCATCGATCGCCGCCGCGATCCGGCAGGCACTGCCGCACGCCACGGTCGTCCCCGGCCATCCCGTCGCCGGCACCGAACATTCCGGACCTGACGCGGGCTTCGCCAGCCTGTTCGAAGGCCGCTGGTGCATCCTCACCCCCGATGGCGACACCGATCCCGCCGCGGTGATGCGCGTCTCGACTTTTTGGGAGAAGCTCGGCGCGCAGACCGAGATTATGGATGCGCGTCACCATGATCTCGTCCTCGCCGTCACCAGCCATGTCCCGCATCTGATCGCTTATTCGATCGTCGGCACCGCGTCCGATCTCGAGGAGGTCACGCAGAGCGAGGTTATCAAATTCTCGGCGGGCGGCTTCCGCGATTTCACCCGCATCGCCGCCAGCGATCCGACGATGTGGCGTGACGTGTTCCTTCAGAACCGCGAGGCGGTGCTGGAAATCCTCCAGCGGCTGACCGAGGACGTCACCATGCTCCAGCGCGCGATCCGCTGGGGCGACGGCGATCAATTGTTCGATCTCTTCACCCGCACCCGCGCCATCCGCCGCTCGATAATTGAGCAGGGGCAAGACAGCGCCGAACCGGATTTCGGAAGATCGCATGGTGGCTGAGGATACATCCTCTACGTTTGTGTCGAGCGAAGTCGAGACACGTTCCCCGCTCGCTATTTGCACGTCCCTCGACTTCGCTCGGGACGAACGGAGGCTTTGGTAGCAATGAGTTCAAACCCCCTCCGCATCGCGCTTGCAGGCCTCGGCAATGTCGGTGCTGGCGTCGTCAAGGTGCTGGAGACCAACGCCGATCTGATCGCGCGCCGCGCCGGCCGGCCGATCGAGGTGGTCGCGGTCTCGGCGCGGGATCGGACGCGCGATCGCGGCGTCGACCTCGGCAAATTCGCGTGGGTGGATGACGCCGCCGCGCTGGCCGAGCGCGAGGATGTCGATGTTGTAGTCGAGCTGGTCGGCGGATCGGACGGCCCCGCGCTGACCCTGGCGCGCAAGACATTGGCGGCGGGCAAGCCGCTCGTCACAGCGAACAAGGCGATGATCGCCCACCATGGCCTCGAACTCGCCGAAGCCGCCGAGGCCAAGGGCGTGGCGCTCAAATATGAAGCGGCGGTCGCGGGGGGCATCCCGGTGATCAAGGGGCTGCGCGAGGGTGCTGCGGCCAACCGCCTCCACCACGTCTATGGCGTGCTCAACGGCACCTGCAATTACATCCTGACGACGATGGAGAGCGAAGGCCGCGACTTCGCCGAGGTGCTGGGCGAAGCGCAGAAGCTGGGCTATGCCGAGGCCGATCCCAGCTTCGATATCGATGGCGTGGATGCCGCACATAAGCTCTCGATCCTTGCCAGCCTCGCTTTCGGCGCGCGCGTCGATTTCGAGGCGGTGGCGATCACCGGGATTCGCCACGTCATCGCCGCCGACATCGCCGAGGCGGCGGCGCTGGGCTACAAGATCCGGCTGGTGGGCCTTGGCGAGGCCAATGCGCGCGGCATGTTCCAGCGCGTGCATCCCTGCCTGGTGCCGATCGATCATCCGCTGGCGCACGTCACCGGATCGCTCAACGCCGTCGTTGCCGAGGGCGATTTCGTCGGGCGGCTGCTGTTCCAGGGACGCGGCGCGGGCGAAGGTCCGACCGCGAGCGCGGTGGTCGCCGATCTCGTCGATATCGCGCGCGGCGCCACCGGCCCAACCTTCGCGATGCCCGTCGCCGATCTGGCCGCGCTGCCGTCCGCCCCGGCGGGAGAGCGCCGCGGGCGCGCCTATCTCCGCTTCCTCGTCGCCGATCGCCCCGGCGTGCTTGCCGAGCTGACCGCCGCGATGCGCGATGCCGGCGTCTCGATCGAAAGCCTGATCCAGCGCGGCGCGGCCGCCGATGGCAGCGTGCTGATCGTGATGGTCACGCATGAGGGTCCGGAACGCTCGGTCGATCACGCGCTGGAGAAGCTCGAAGGCTCGCCGAGCCTGCTTGGCGCGCCGATGCTGATGCATATCCTCGAGCGCTGAGCCCTATTCGTCGGCGTTGCCCGTCACCGCCGTATGAGCCGGCGCCGTGCCCGTGCCGAGCGGCACGGTCAGCGTCAGCCCCGCGCCCTTGCCCTGCAACGCCGGACTACCGCCGACGCCGCCGGCGGTGGACGGCATCTCCCCCGTCGCCGTGCGCGGCCCCGCCCGCGGACCGCCCTGATCGGGGAGCGGTAGCCGATCCGGCGAACGGCCATCCGTCTTGCCGCAGACGGTGATCTCGTCGTGCGTCGACCGGCGGCACGGCGTGGGCAAAGGCGCCGGGTCATGCTCTTGATGATACAGCGCGATAGCCTGCTCGGCGGCGGTGCCCTTGGTTTTCGGCGGCACGGGCGGCCCTGCCACCTCGGCCCGCGCCGCGCCCGCAATCAGCAGCATCGCCAGCCATCGCGTCGCTCTCATGGCCCGGTTCCTCCGCACGCAGCGAGCATGACAGCGCCGCCTCGCGAAGCAAGCACGCCATTCTCGACAATGTCACCATGCCCGCCTATCGCCGCCCGCGAGATAGGGACGGAGAAAAGCAAGTGGCGGTGAAAGCCTCGAAGGCGCTCGATCGGGTGTTGGTTCTGGAGATGGTGCGCGTCACCGAAGCGGCGGCGATCGCCTGCTCCACGCTGGTCGGCCGCGGCGACGAAAAGGCCGCCGATGCCGCCGCCGTCGAAGCTATGCGCATCGCCTTCAACGAGCTCGATTTCGACGGCACGGTGGTGATCGGCGAGGGCGAGCGCGACGAGGCGCCGATGCTCTTCATCGGCGAGAAGGTCGGCAAGGCATCGCCCGGCAGTCCCAAGATCGATATCGCGCTCGATCCGCTGGAGGGGACGACGCTCACCGCCAAGGCCAGCCCCAACGCACTCGCCGTGCTGGCGATCGCCGAGGAGGGCGGGCTGCTCAATGCGCCCGACGTCTATATGGAGAAACTGGCGATCGGGCCGGGCTATGAACGGGGCATCGTCAGCCTCGAAAAATCCCCCACCGAAAACGTCAAGGCGCTGGCCAAGGCCAAGGGCGTCGAGCCGCACGAGATCGTCACGCTCGTCCTCGATCGCCCGCGCCACGAAAAGATGATCGCCGAACTGCGCGCGATCGGATGCGCGGTGATGCTGATCCCCGATGGCGATGTCGCGGGCGTGATCGCGGTGACCAATCCCGAGACCACGGTCGATATCTATATGGGCTCCGGCGGCGCGCCCGAGGGCGTGCTGGCGGCGGCGGCGCTCGCCTGCGTCGGCGGCCAGTTCCAGGGCAAGCTGCTGTTCCGCAACGATGACGAGCGCGCCCGCGCCGCCAAATGGGGCGTCACCGATCTCGACAAAATTTACCAGCTCGAAGATCTGGTGAAGGGCGATGCGATCTTCGCAGCGACCGGTGTCACCGATGGCTCGCTGCTCTCGGGCGTCAAGCGCCACAAGGGCCATATGACCACCAACAGCGTGGTGATGCGCGCCAGCTCGGGCACCGTGCGCTGGGTCAAGGGCGAACATCGGATTTAATCTAGCCCCTCCCCTGAAGGGGAGGGGCTTTTTCTTTCCTTACCCCGCCCCGCCCCCTAAACCCTCCCCATGAGGGCGATCATCCTTGCTGCGGGCCAGGGCACACGCCTGCTGCCCTTCACGCGCCAGCATCCCAAATGCCTCGTCCCCGTCGGCGGCAAGGCGATCCTCGATCATCAGCTGGAGGCGCTCGCCGCCAATGGCATCACCGATGTGCTGGTGATCGGCGGCTATCGCATCGATCGCCTGGAGCAGCATCTTTCGCACAAGCCCGCCAACCAGCGCCCCGGCCTGCTGCTCAACCCCTTCTGGCCGGTGGCGAACAGCATCAGCAGCGTGTGGACCGCGCGCCACCAGCTTCATGAGCCCTTCTGCCTGCTCAACGGCGATACCTTATTCTCGGCCGATCTGATCGCCGCCGCGCTCGACCATGCCGGTGATGGGATCAATCTGCTCGTCGAGCGGACCGAGGATTTCATGCTCGATGACATGCTCGTCGCCGTCGAGGGCGAAAGGGTCCGCGCGGTCGGCAAGACGCTGGCGGAAGGCGTTGCCGCGCACCGATCGATGGGCTTCATCATTGCCAAGGGCATCGGCCCGATCCTCTATGTCGAGGCGCTCGACGAGGTGATCGGCGCCGAGGGCGGGCATGGCCGCTTCCACCATGCGATCATCGATCGGCTGGCGTGGGACAGCGCGGTGCGCGCGATCGAAGGGGACGGATCGAGCGCGCTGGAGATCGATCGACCCGAGGATATCGAACGCTGGCAGGCGAAATGACCGCGAGGAAGCGCGTCGCCTTCCTCTTCCTCGGCGAAACCTTGCTGATCCCGCACCTCTGGCCGATCGTCGAAGCGCTGGCCGAGCAGGCGCCGGAGCTGGCGATCGATTGCTGGGTCTCCACATCGGTTCACGAGCAGCTGCTCGGGCGGTGGAAAGAGGGCCTGCCCAACGTGCGGCTGCGCCGCGCGCCGGGCTTCCTCGCCTTGCCGGACACCGCCGAAGGCGACAATCCGCCGCTCCCTGCGAAGCTGCCGATGCTGCTGCGCCTGGTGCCGCATCTCATGAATGCCAGCGTCGCGGTGTGCGCCGAGCAGACCAGCCTGTGGATTCCGCGCCTGCTGCCGTTCTTGCGCACCTTTTGGATCAAGACCTCGCACGGTGTCGGATCGATGAGCGCGCGCGACGATCCGCGCCGCCGCGCCGCCGATCTGCTGCTCGTGCCGAGCGAGCAGGAGCGGCGCACCTATCTCGATCGCGGCTTCGATCCGGCGCGCGTGATCGCCACCGGCTACGTCAAGGCGGGCTTTCGGCAGCGCACGCCGGCGCGCGATCTGTTCGCCGATCGCAAGCCGGTGATCGTCTATGCACCGCACTGGCAGCAGCATCGCTCCTCTTGGTGGCTATGGGGGCGGGAGGTGGTCGCGATGCTCGCGGCGCAGGACCGTTTCAACGTCATCCTCGCCCCGCATCAGCGGCTGTTCGAAAAAGATGCCGGTGCCGCCGAGCTGTTATTGGAGGTCGCCGATCTCCCGCACGTCCATGCCGATACGCGCAGCTTTGCGATGGTCGACGGCAGCTATATGGCCGCCGCCGACATCTATCTCGGTGATACGTCGAGCCAGGTCATCGAATATCTGGCGCAGCCGCGCCCGTGCGTCTTCCTCAACGCCCAAGGCGTGGATTGGCGGGCGACCGACGAGCACGATTTCTGGAAGTGCGGGAGGGTCGTCACTGGGATCGGCGAACTTTCAGAGGCTCTCGACCAAGCCCGCGACCAGCACTCGGGCTATATCGCAACGCAGCAAACTTATGCCACCGCAGCGCTGGGCGACGTCACCGGAAATGCTCCGGCTAGGATCGCCGAAATCATCCGACACAGGCCAAAATAACGGTTGCGTTTTCTGCAACCGCGTCGAACGGTTTGTCAGTTGCGATAAACGGTTGGGGGTCTATTTACGCTGCATCGCACAACGAGGCGATATGCAGGAGTAAATGACGTGTTGAAGTTCGAGCTGGCAGCCACGATGCTGCTTGCCGTGGCCGCCGAGATTCTCGCGGTCGGCACCGTCTTCGCTTCCTAAGCGAAGGCCTTCCCAAAGTTAGCGGGCGGCGACCACTGCACGGTCGTCGCCCGTTTTCGTATCTGGGGACCCAAGGAAACTCCTCAGACCTTGTCGTACTCCGGCGAAGGCCGGAGCCCTGGCGGCAGCCACTCCGCTCCTCATCCAGCGCTCCGGCCTTCGCCGGAGCACAGGCTAGATGTCTACTCCCCCGCCAGCTTGCCCTTGAGCTTGGAGAAGAAGCTCTCCGCCTGTGGGCTCTCGCTGCCCGTCTCGGTCGTCCGGAACTCCTCCAGCAATTCACGTTGCCGCGCGGTCAGATGCGTCGGCGTCTCGACATCGACCTGAACGACGAGATCGCCCTGCCCGCGCCCGTTCAGCACCGGCATGCCGACACCGCGCTGGCGGAGCTGCTTGCCCGACTGGATGCCAGGCGGAATGCGGATTTCGTGGACCTCGCCATCGAGCCCCGGCACCTCGATCGTGCCGCCGAGCGCGGCGGTCGAGAAGCCGATCGGCGCACTGACGAACAAGGTGGTGCCATCGCGCTGGAACAGATCGTGCCGCGCGACATGGATGAAAACGTAGAGATCGCCGGCCGGCCCGCCGCGCGCGCCGGCCTCGCCCTCGCCGGTCATGCGGATGCGCGTACCTTCGTCGACGCCCTTGGGGATCTTGAGTTCCAGCGTCTTGGTCTTCTCGACGCGGCCCTCGCCGCGGCAGGCGGTACAGGGATCGGCAATCACCTGGCCGCGGCCATGGCAGGTCGGGCAGGTGCGCTCGACCACGAAGAAGCCCTGCTGCGCGCGTACCTTGCCATGGCCGGCGCAGGTCGGGCAGCCCTTGGCGGACGTGCCTTCCTTGGCGCCCGATCCGTGGCAGACATCGCAGGCGGCCGCGACATCGATGCGGATTTGCTCGCTCTTGCCATGATAGGCGTCTTCCAGCGTGATCTCGAGATCATAGCGCAGGTCCGCCCCGCGCAGCGCCGAATTGGCACCACCGCGCCCGCGGCCGCCGCCCATGAATTCGCCGAACACGCTTTCGAAAATATCGGAGAAGCCTTCGAAACCCTGACCGCCGCCGCCACCGCCCTGCTGGAAGGCGGCATGGCCATAGCGATCATAGGCCGCGCGCTTCTGCGGATCCTTCAAGACATCGTAAGCGACGCTGATCGATTTGAATTTGGCTTCGGATATTTCGCAGCCCGGATTGCGATCGGGATGGCACTCCATCGCCAGGCGACGGTAGGACGATTTGATCGTCTTGTCGTCGGCGGTCCGATCGACCTGCAGCAGCTCGTAATAGTCGGTCTCAGCCATCGAAGGTCGGGCCCGTTCAGTCGGAAGGTGAGGCAAAAGTGAGGCCAATGCGCGCCCTTGCGGGGTCGCGCATCGGCCTCATGTGCTTACTTGCTGTCGTCGACCTCGGAAAATTCCGCATCGACCACATCCTCGCCATGGCCGGCTTCCGCGCCGGTTGCGGCACCCGCGCCGGCGGCCGCACCTTCGGCCTGCTGCTTCTCGTAGATGGCCTGGCCCATCTTCATCGAGACCTGCATCAGCGCATTGGTCTTCTCGGTCATCTGATCGGCGTCATTGCTCTCAACCGCGCCACGGGCCGCGACGACCGCGCTTTCGATCTCAGACTTGAGGCCCGCATCGATTGTCTCGCCATGCTCGCGGAGCTGCGCTTCGGTCGAATGGATCAGGCTTTCGGCGTTGTTCTTGGCTTCCGCCGCAGCCCGACGCTTCTTGTCCTCCTCGGCGAAGGCTTCGGCATCCCGGACCATCTGATCGATGTCGCTGTCCGAAAGGCCGCCCGAGGCCTGGATCTTGATCTGCTGCTCCTTGCCGGTGCCCTTGTCCTTGGCGCTGACGTTGACGATGCCGTTGGCGTCGATATCGAACGTCACCTCGATCTGCGGCACGCCGCGCGGCGCCGGCGGGATGCCGATCAGATCGAACTGGCCGAGCATCTTATTGTCATTCGCCATCTCGCGCTCGCCCTGGAAGACGCGGATGGTGACGGCGTTCTGATTGTCGTCGGCCGTCGAATAGGTCTGGCTCTTCTTGGTCGGGATCGTCGTGTTGCGGTCGATCATCTTGGTCATGATGCCGCCCAGCGTTTCGATGCCGAGGCTCAGCGGGGTCACGTCGAGCAGCAGCACGTCCTTGACGTCGCCCTGCAGCACACCTGCCTGCACCGCCGCACCGATCGCCACCACCTCATCGGGGTTGACGCCGGTATGCGGCTCCTTGCCGAAGAACGCCTTCACGGCTTCGCGCACCTTGGGCATGCGCGTCATGCCGCCGACCAGCACGACCTCGTCGATCGCATCGGCCTTGAGGCCGGCATCGGCGAGCGCCTTCTTCATCGGCTCGATCGTCCGCTGGATCAAAGGCTCGACCAGCCGCTCGAGATCGGCGCGGCTGACCGACTTCACCAGATGCTTCGGACCCGTCGCATCGGCGGTGATGAAGGGCAGGTTGACCTCGGTGGTCTGCGTCGAGCTCAGCTCGATCTTGGCCTTCTCGGCGGCCTCCTTGAGCCGCTGGAGCGCCAGGCGATCCTTGGTAAGATCGATGCCCTCGGAAGCCTTGAAGCTCTGCGCCAGATATTCGACCAGCTTGTTGTCGAAATCCTCGCCGCCGAGGAAGGTGTCGCCGTTGGTCGACTTCACCTCGAACACGCCGTCGCCGATTTCGAGCACGGAAACGTCGAACGTGCCGCCGCCAAGATCATAGACCGCGATCGTCTTGCCGTCGTTCTTCTCGAGACCATAGGCCAGCGCCGCCGCGGTCGGCTCGTTGATGATGCGCAGCACTTCGAGGCCCGCGATCTTGCCCGCGTCCTTGGTCGCCTGGCGCTGCGCGTCGTTGAAGTAAGCCGGCACGGTGATCACCGCCTGGGTGACCGTCTCGCCGAGATAGGACTCGGCGGTTTCCTTCATCTTCTGCAGCGTGAAGGCCGAAATCTGGCTGGGCGAATAATCCTCGCCGCCCGCCTGCACCCAGGCATCGCCGTTCTGGCCCTTGACGATATGATAAGGGACGAGCTCCGTATCCTTCTTGGTGATCGGATCGTCGAAGCGGCGGCCGATCAGGCGCTTCACCGCGAAAATCGTGTTGTCGGGATTGGTCACCGCCTGGCGCTTGGCCGGCTGACCGATCAGCCGCTCGCCATCCTTGGCGAAGGCGACGATCGACGGCGTGGTGCGCGCACCTTCCGCATTCTCGATCACCTTGGGCTTGCCGCCTTCCATGACGGCGACGCAGCTGTTGGTGGTTCCCAAATCAATGCCGATGACCTTGGCCATTGTAATCCTCTTCGCGAATGTCCGTTCGTGCCGCAGGAAGTGCGCGCCCCCTCAAAAGGCAGGCGCCGCTTCATCCCCCGCGACGTTTGCAAGAGCGATATAGGGAGGGTTCCGCCGGTCGCAAGAAGCATGCTCGCATATGTGGGAGAAGGGGATTAAGCGGCGGGTATGCGCCGCCTTTCCGCCCTGCTCGCCGCTTTTGCCCTCGCCGCCTGCCATCGCGCCCCCGAACATGTCAGCGTCACGCACGCCTGGGTACGGCTGGCGGCGGTGCCGGGGCAGCCGAGCGCGGCTTATTTCGCGATGGAGGATGTGCGCACGGACATGCGGCTGGTGAAGGTGGAAAGCGCGCTCGCCCAGCGTGCCGAGCTTCACGAGAGCATGAAGACTATGGCCGGCATGGGCGAGATGAAGCCGCTTGCGAGCGTCGATCTGCCCGCGGGCGGCAAGATCGCCTTCGCGCCGGGCGGGCGCCACGTCATGCTGTTCGGGCTCGATCCCCTAGTAAAACCCGGCACCGCCGTTCCGCTCCGCTTCGGCTTTTCGGACGGCAGCACCACCGAAGCGGAGGCGAAGACCGTCGCCGCCGGCGATGACGCGCCTTACTGATGCCGGCACAGCCGGCGTGACGACGGATATTCCGCCGATCACCGAGCCCTATCTGCTCGTCGTCAACATCCCGCTCTACCACCATGGCGGCCGCCACTGGGCCGATCCTTTATGGGCCAAGGATCTGGCGCTGCACCTGACCTATATCCGCCGGCTGCTGCTGTTCTGCCCGATCGAGGACAAGCCCGCACCCGGCGATTGGATCGCGGTCGACGATCCCGCGCTGGAAATCGTCGCCGCGCCGCCGCTCTCCCTGCTGATGGCGCTGAAGCTGCCGCTGATCGTCGCCCGCATGGATGCCGCCGTGCGCCGCGTGGGCGTGGTTCACGCGAGCCCCGCCGGCTGGCCGTTCCCGCTGGGCTGGATCGCGGCGGTGCTGGCGCGGGCGCGGCATCGCTTCCTGCTGATCAACATCGAATCGAGCTTCTGGCGCGCACCGGCCGGGGCGGGCCCGCTGCGGCGATGGCAGGCACGGCTGTTTGAACGGGCGGCACGAGCATCGGTCAACGCCGCCGATCTCGCGCTCTTCACCACCGATCAATATCGCCGCACGCTCGCCACACACCCCCGCGGCGGCGCGCATCTGACGCCCGCGAGCTGGGTGGACAGCGCCCAGGTGCTGACGGCGGACGCGGCGGCGGCAAGCTGGGCGCGCAAGCCGGGGCGGCTGCTGTTCGCCGGGCGGCTGACGCCGGAGAAGGGCGTTCTCTGCCTGCTCGATGCGCTGGAGCACACCTCCGCCCAGATCGACATCATCGGCGAGGGCGACCTGATCGATCGTTGCCGCGCCGCCGCCGCCGCGCATCCGGAGCGCATCCGCCTGCTGCCGCCGGTCGCCTATGGCGACGGCTTCTTCCAGCTGATCGACGGCTACGATGCTGTAATCGTGCCGACGCTTTCGGACGAGCAGCCGCGCATCCTGTTCGATGCCTTCGCCCGCGCGGTTCCGGCGATCGCCAGCGACACGCCCGCCAACACCGAGATTGTGGGCGCGAGCGAGCGGGGCATATTGGTGGCGCGGAACGACGCGCGGGCGCTGGCGGCGGCGATGGATGCGGCGCGCGAGAATCGCGAGCAGCTCAAGGCGCTAGGCTTGGCGGCGCTGGCGTATGGCCGTTCGGCGACGCATGAGGAGCTGCACCGCACGCGCGCCGGTCATATCGCCGATTATCGCCGGAAATAATCCTCCCGACCCGGAGGATTTAGATCAACCCGCCTTCGCCACGCCGACCATCGCCGGCCGCAGCAGCCGATCCTTGATCATATAGCCGGCCTGCATCTCGTGGACGATCGTACCAGGTTCCTGATCGCTCGGCACCTCGACCATCGCCTGATGCTTGTTGGGATCGAGCTTGGCGCCGATCGCCTCGATCTTGGTGATGCCGTTGCGCTGGAAGACATTCTCCAGCTCCTTGGCGGTCATCTCGATGCCGGTGACGAAGGGCTTGAGCGCCTCGTCCTCGCGCGACGCCGCGGGGAGCCCGGCGATGGCGCGGGAGAGATTGTCGGCGACCGAGAGGATATCGCGCGCAAAGCCGGTGGCGGCATAGGCCTTGGCATCCTGCGCCTCCTTCTCGGCACGGCGGCGGACGTTCTGCATCTCGGCCTGCGTATAGAGCAATTGCTTGCGCAGCTCCTCGATCTCGGCCGTCAGCTTCGCCGAAGCATCATGCTCGGCCACTTCGGGAGCAGCTTCAGCGGTCTCTTCGCGCACATCGTCTTCGTTCATGCCATCATTCTCGTCAGTGTCTGGGCGGTGAAATCCACAATTGGGACGACCCGCGCATAGTTCAACCGCGTCGGTCCGATCACGCCGACCACGCCGACCACACGCCCCGCCGCATCATGATATGGCGCCGCGATAACCGAGGAGCCGGACAAAGCGAACAGCTTGTTCTCCGATCCGATGAAAATCTTGCAGGCCCGCGCCCCGCGCGCGCTATCGAGCAGGCGGGCGATCTCCTCCTTGCCCTCGATCTCGCCCAGCAATTGGCGGACGCGATCGAGGTCCTCGGCATCGGCGCCCTCGATCAGATTGGCCTGCCCGCGCACGATCATCACCGGGCGGCGCGATCCATCCTCGCTCCACACCGCCAGCCCACGCGCGACGAGGCCCTGCGCGGCCTTGTCGAGCGCCGAGCGCCCCTGCGCGAGTTCGTCCGCCAGCCGCGCCTGCGCTTCGGCCAGCGTCAGCCCGCCCAGCCGTTCGGTGATGTAATTGGCGGCCTCGGTCAGCGCGCCGGCGGAAACCCCCGGCGGCAGATCGACGACCCGATTCTCGACCGAGCCATCGGCGCCGACCAGCACCGCTACCGCCTGACCATGGCCGAGGCTGACAAAGCTGAACTGGCGCAGCACCGCCTCCGATCGCGGCACCAGAACCAGCCCGGCGCTGGCGGTGAGGCCGGAGAGCAATTGACTGGTCGCGGCCAGCGCCTCTTCCACGGGGCCGGGGCGCGCCTGTGCCTCGATCGCGGCGCGCTCCTCGTCGGTCGGCGCGTTGGCCTGCATCATCGCATCGACGAACAGCCTGAGGCCGCCCTCGGTCGGCATCCGCCCCGCCGACGTGTGCGGCGCGGCGAGCAGGCCCATCTCCTCCAGATCCTGCATGACGTTGCGGATCGATGCGGGCGAGAGATTGAGGCCGCCGAAGCGCGAAATGGTCCGCGATCCGATCGGCCCGCCGCTATCCAGATAGCCCTCGACCACCATGCGGAAAACCTCGCGCGCGCGGGTCGAAAGCTCGGTGATCGGCTGCGTCATGCATAAGAGGTAATGGGGCAGCGGCGCGCCCGCAATTGCAATGCGCGATCGGGAATGCTGTAGCGTCGCCATGCCGTTGCGCCAGATTCAGTCCCATGCGGCGCTCCGCGGCATCGCGGCCCTGCTCGTGGTCGCCTATCATTTCCAGTTCGACACGCACAAATTGGCGTTCGAGACGGCGACGCATTTCTTCGCGCGCGGCTATCTCGCGGTCGATTTGTTCTTCGTGCTGAGCGGCTTCATCATCGCCTACGCCAATCGTGCCGATCGCCGCGCGCCGGTGACATGGGCCGAGGCCAACAGCTTCTTCCGCGCCCGCTTTGCCCGACTCTATCCGCTGCTGATCTTCTGCCTGGCCTATCTGCTGCTGTTCCGCATCGCGTTCAGCCTGGCCTTCATCGTCGCGCACCATCCGGTGAAAGTCGATTGGTCGGAGCGATCGCTTTTGATCCTCGCCTCGCAGGCGCTGATGCTCAACGCCTGGATCCCCGATTTCGGTGGCTGGAACATCGCCAGCTGGTCGATCAGCGCCGAGATTGTCGCTTATGCGCTGTTTCCTCTGCTGGTGAACGCGCGCATCCGGGCGGATGGGCTGACGCGGACGGCGATGCTCCTCGTCTCGCTGGCGTTCTACCTTTGGATCGCAGGCGACACGGGCAGCCTCGATATCATCGGCGGCTGGGCGCCGGCGCGCTGCATCGCGGGCTTCATGCTGGGCATGCAGATCTATTATTTGCGCGATCGAATCGACGCGCTGCCGGTGGCGTGGCTTTCCGCCTTCCAGATTGCGGGTGCGGCGGGCGTGATCGCGGTGCTGCTGATGCCGGGCTGCGATCCCCTGATCATTCCCGCCGTGATCGCGCTGGTCGGCGCGACATGGAGCGATCGCGGGCTGTTGCCCTGGCTGCTCGATCGCAGGCCTTTGCTGTTCCTCGGCGACATTTCCTACTCGGTCTACCTCAACCATATCTGCATGATGGAGATGATCGATACGGTCTGGATCCGGGTCGTGACGCCCGAGGATCCGGACGATCCGCTGGTCCGGCTCGCCAAGATCGCGATCGTCTACGGCGCGGTGATCCTCGTTTCCTGGGGGACGTTCAACCATGTCGAGCGGCCTGCGCGGCAGTGGCTCTCCAGGCGCCTGCTCGGCCATCGCGCCGCGCCGATCGCAGCGTCGCCGGCGGCTCCGTGAGGCTGGCGGATCGCGGCGCATCGGGCTAGGGGCGGCGCTCGCCAACACAAGGAACCCACCATGCGCCCCTCCGGCCGCGCCCCCGATCAAATGCGGGCGATCAGCATCCAGCCTGCTTTCACCAAACATGCCGAGGGCAGCGTGCTCATCGGCTTCGGCGATACCAAGGTGCTTGTCACCGCCAGCGTGGAAGAGCGGGTGCCGCCCTTCCTGCGCGGCAAGGGCCAGGGCTGGGTGACCGCCGAATATGGCATGCTGCCCCGCGCCACCAACACCCGCGGATCGCGCGAGGCGGCCAAGGGCAAGCAATCGGGCCGCACGCAGGAAATCCAGCGGCTGATCGGCCGTTCGCTCCGCTCGGTGGTCGACATGACTTTGCTGGGCGAGCGCCAGATCACGCTCGATTGCGACGTGATCCAGGCCGATGGCGGCACGCGCACCGCTTCGATCTCGGGCGCCTGGGTGGCGCTCAGGCTGGCGATCGACGGGCTGCTCGCCGAAGGCAAGCTGACCGCCGATCCGATCAAGGCGCAGGTCGCGGCGATCTCGTGCGGCATCTATGAAGGCACGCCGGTGCTCGATCTCGATTATATCGAGGATTCGAACGCGCATGCCGATGCCAATTTCGTGCTTCTGTCGGACGGCAATATCGCCGAGGCGCAGGCCACCGCCGAAGGCGCGACCTATGACGAGGAGGCATTGCTCCGCCTGCTGCGGCTGGCGCGGATCGGCTGCAATGATATTTTCGCGGCGCAATTGCAGGCGGTACGCAAATGAACATTGACCTGGTCGACGACGAGCCCACGCCCGTGCCGCATCGCAAGCTGCAGCCGGGCAAGCTCGTCATCGCCAGTCATAATGAGGGCAAGGTGCGTGAGATTCGCGCCCTGCTCGAACCCTATGGCATCGAGCCCGTCTCGGCCGCCTCGCTCGGCATTCCCGAGCCCGAGGAGACCGGCACCACCTTCGTCGCCAACGCCGAATTGAAGGCGCGCTTCTCCGCCGATCTCTCCGGCATGGTCGCGCTGGCCGATGACAGCGGCCTGTGCGTCGATGCGCTGGGCGGAGATCCGGGCGTCTACACCGCCAATTGGGCGGAGACGCCGAACGGGCGCGATTGGCAGCTGGCCATGCGCAAGGTCGAGGATGCGCTTGCCGCCAAGGGGCCGGAGGCGGGGCGCGACGCGCATTTCGTCTGCGTGCTCTCGCTGTGCTGGCCCGACGGCCATGTCGAAAGCTTCGAGGGCCGCGTGGACGGCACGCTGACCTGGCCGCCGCGCGGCGCGGTGGGCTTCGGCTATGATCCAGTGTTCGTGGCCAATGGCATGGAGCAGACCTTCGCCGAGATCGATCCGGCGGAGAAGCATGCGATCAGCCATCGTGCGGATGCGTTCGGGAAGCTGGTCGCGGCGGTGTTGGGATGACGGCGAATAGCCCCTCTCCCCTCGTGGGAGAGGGGTTTGGGAGAGGTGGCGCGAGCGCAGCGAGCGTCCCGCATCCCGTGATTCGCGCGCCGGGGCATCGAGCCCCGTCGCCCGATCCCCTCTCCCTGCCCTCTCCCACAAGGGGAGAGGGTGTATTGGCCCTCTACATCCACTGGCCGTTTTGCGTCTCTAAGTGCCCTTATTGCGACTTCAACAGCCACGTCCGCGACAGCGTCGATCAGGACCAATGGCGCACCGCCCTCCTCGCCGATCTTGCCTACGAGGCCGAATTTGCCCCGCGCCGCCCCCTGACCTCGATCTTCTTCGGCGGCGGTACGCCCTCGCTGATGCCGCCCGCCACGGCCGCCGCGCTGATCACCGCCGCCGAACGCCACTGGGGCTTCGCGCCGGGGATTGAGATCACACTGGAGGCCAACCCCTCCTCGGTCGAGGCCGCGCGCTTCGCCGATTTCGCCGCGGTGGGGGTCAACCGCGTCAGTCTCGGGTTGCAGGCGCTCGATGACGAGACCTTGCGTTTCCTCGGACGCGCGCACGATTGCGTCGAAGGACTTGCCGCACTGGACGTCGCGCAGCGCTATTTCGATCGCGTCAGCTTCGATCTGATCTACGCCCGGCCCAACCAGACACCCGCAGAGTGGGAGGCCGAACTCGCCCGCGCGCTGGCGTTCGGCACCGATCACCTCTCGCTCTACCAGCTGACGATCGAGCCCGGCACGCGCTTCGCGACCCTCCTCGCTAGAGGAGATCTGTCGCCGCTCGACGATGACCTCGCCGCCGACATCTTCGAACTCACCCGCTCCCAAGCCGCCGCCGCGGGCCTGCCCGCCTATGAAGTCTCCAACCACGCCCGCCCCGGCCAGGAGAGCCGCCACAATCTCGCTTACTGGCGCTACGCCGATTACCTCGGCATCGGCCCCGGCGCGCACGGGCGGCGCGCGGGCGTGGCGACGGTGCGCCATCGCAAGCCGGAGAATTGGCTCAGCGCCATCGCCGACCAGCGCCATGGCATCGTCGAGGAGGAAGCGCTCTCCGCCGAGAAGCAGGCGACGGAGGCGCTGCTGATGGGTTTGCGGCTGGAGGAGGGCATTCCGCTGGCGAAGGTGGAGCGGGTGATCGATCGCAAGGCCGTTTCCCGCCTAACGGCGCAGCGTCTGCTGGCCAACGATCCGGACCGGCTGCGCGTCATGCCCCACGCGATGCTGCTGCTCGAGGCGATCCTGCGCGAGATCACGCGAAGCCACTAAAACCGTTCGCCCTGAGCTTGTCGAAGGGCCGCACTTCTTTCCGCGCGAAAAGGAAGGACTGTGCTTCGACAAGCTCAGCACGAAAGGAGATGAAAGCTACGGGTGGATCTAAAACTGCGCCGCCGCCGGCGAAACCACCGTGCCGCCGTTCGGCCCGAGCTGGTGCACCGCCAGCGCCCGCTCGGCGAGATGGCTCGATCCGAAGCGGAACGCGCCGTCCACGCCCGAAAAGCCGTCCTCGTCGCTCAGCCGATCCTGCGGGAAGGGCGCGCCGGGCTTCCAATCGCGCGCGATCCGCACCGCGAGCAGCACCGCATCATAGCCGAGGCTGGTCAGCCGGAACGGGGTGCGTCCGTAGCGCGCCTTGTAGCGCGCCGCGAGAGACTGGAACATCGCATCGTCCACGCTGGCATACCAGGCACCGGCCATCGTCGCGGCGGCGTTGAGCCCCGTCTCCGCGTTCCATAATTCGGTGCCGAGCAGCCGCGCGTCCTGGCCGCCGTGGCTGCGGATCAGCGGTGCGGCCATCACCGCCACGCGGCCGCTGTCGGCGATCAGCACGGCATCATATTTCTGCTTGGAGAGCAAAGTCACCGCCGCGCCGATCGCCTTGGGGCTGCGCTCGTAGCTCTGCATGGTGACGACATTGCCGCCTGCCGCTTCCGCCGCGCGGATCAGGGTGTTGGCGGCGCCGCGGCCATAGGCGCCCTGCGGCACCAGCCCGGCGAAGCGCGTCAGCCCGCGCGACTTGGCATAGCGCACGACGCGATCGATCGATTGCGCGGGCTGGAACCCGAGCAGCCAGACATTGTCACTGACCGCGCCCGCATCATTGGAGAAGGCGAGCACCGGCACCCCGGCACCCTTGGCGACGGGCGCAACGGCACGGACATCCTCGCCCAGCAGGGGGCCGAGGATCAGCTGGTTGCCGTCGGCGATCGCCTTGGTCGCCGCGGCCGTCGCGCCCGTGCCGGTATCGTAAGTGGTGACGCGCAGCGCGCGATCCTTGGTATCCGCCAGCGCCAGCTGCGCGGCATTGGCGATCGATTGGCCGACACTGCCGTTCGGGCCGGAAAGCGGCACCAGCAGAGCGACGCGATGCCGTTCGCGATCCTCAGGCAGCGCCGAAATGGGCGCGGCAGGGCCGGCCTTGGGCGGCGGCGGCGGCGCGATCGGCGCGCGCCGGACCGGCCCCGCCGTTTGGCATGCGGCGAGCAGCAGCGCGAACGCCATTGCCGCGGCACGCCGCCATGATTGCCGGACACGCCCTGCCTCTGCCATGCTACCCATATGCAACCCGATCCTCTTCGCCCCGGCCTCTACATCGTGGCGACACCGATCGGCAATCTCGGCGACCTGACTCCGCGCGCCGCCGATATTCTTGCCCGCGCCGACGCCATCGCGGTGGAGGATAGCCGGGTGACGGCCAAGCTGCTCCACCATATCGGCATCAAGCGGCCGATGATCCCCTATCACGATCATAACGCCGATCGCGTCCGCCCCGGCCTGATCGCGCGGCTGGGCAGCGAATCGATCGCTTTGGTCTCGGACGCGGGCACACCGCTGATTTCCGATCCCGGCTACAAGCTGGTCCGTGATGCGCGGGCGGCGGGGCATGCCGTTACGACCCTCCCCGGGCCGTGCGCCGCCATCGCCGCGATCACGCTGTCGGGATTGCCGAGCGACCGCTTCCTGTTCGCGGGCTTTCTGCCGAGCAAGGCCGGCGCGCGGACGACGGCGATAGCCGAGGTGGCAGGTATTCGGGCGACCCTGATCTTCTACGAAAGCGGGCCGCGCCTTTCGTCAGCTTTGGCGGCGCTGGCCGAGGGCTTGGGCGACCGCGATGCAGCGGTGGCGCGCGAGATCAGCAAGACGTTTGAGGAATGCGTGACGGGCACGCTCTCGGCGCTGGCCGCGCGCTATGCCGATGCGCCGCCCAAGGGGGAGATCGTGATCGTCGTCGGCCCGCCTGGCGAGGCCGAGCCTGCGAGCGAGGCTGAGGCGGATGTGTTGCTGGCGGAGGCGCTGGCGCGGCTGCCTGCAGCGAGGGCGGCGGGCGAGGTGGCCAAGGCGACGGGGCTCAACAAGCGGGATCTGTATGCGCGAGCGTTGGCGTTGAAAGATAAGCCCCTCCCCTTCAGGAGTTCGGGGTCGGCGGTGCCCCCGGCACCGCCTGAAACTGCCGGGGGCAGTTTCAGTCCGAACTGGGTTGGGGTGGGGGATGCGGATAATCGACGTGGTGTTGCCTCTCTACGTCTCCCCCACCCCCCGGCCCCCTCCCCTGAAGGGGAGGGGGAGTAGTGCGCGATCGCCGTCGGGCGGAGGCGCAGGGGCGGCTTGGCGAGACGGCGGCGGCGTGGTGGCTGCGGCTCAAAGGCTGGCGCATCCTCGATCGCCGGGTGCGCACGTCCGTTGGCGAGGTCGATCTCGTCGCCAAACGTGGCAATCTCATCGCCTTCGTCGAAGTGAAGCGCCGCGCCACCGCCGCCGATCTCGATTTCGCGATCGACGAGCGCCGCCTTGCGCGCGTCGCTGCCGCCGCCGAGCTATTGATGCCGCGCTACGCCGGGCCGCAGGACGATATCCGCATCGACGTCATCCTGATCGCGCCCGGCCGCGCGTTGCGGCATATCGAGAACGCCTGGATCGGGTGACAGCGCCGGTTGGCGCGCCTACCTAGCCCTCCGTTGGTCCCGAGCGAAGTCGAGGGACGTAGCCGGCGTGTCTCGACTGCGCTCGGGACGAACGGGAGTGAGTGGATGAGCCTTCGCGTCGCGGTTCAGATGGATCCGCTGGAAACGGTCAACATCGCGGGTGATTCGACTTTCGCGGTGATGCTCTCCGCCCAGGCGCGGGGGCATAAGCTCTGGCATTATCAGGCGGGCGATCTGACCTATGTCGATGGCCGCCTCACCGCACCCGCCCGCGCGGTCACCGTCCAGCGCGTCGAGGGCGGCCATTTCACCGCCGGGCCGATCGAGACGATCGATCTGGGCAGCGATATCGATGTGGTGCTGATGCGCCAGGATCCGCCGTTCGATCTGGCCTATATCACCGCGACCCATTTGCTCGAACGCATTCAGCACGAGACGTTGGTGGTCAACGATCCCGCCGCGGTGCGCAACGCGCCCGAGAAATTGTTCGTGCTCGATTATGCCGAATTCATGCCGCCGACGATGATCACGCGCAGCCTAGAGCGGGCCCGCGCTTTCCATGCCGCGCATGGCGAAGTCGTCGTGAAGCCGCTTTACGGCAATGCCGGATCGGCGGTGTTCCATGTCGGCAAGGCCGACGCCAACCTCGCCGCGCTCACCGAATTGTTCGGACAGGTGTGGCGCGAGCCGTTCATGGTGCAGGCCTTTCTGCCCGACGTGTCCAAGGGCGACAAACGCATCGTGCTGATCGACGGCCAACCGGCGGGCGCGGTCAACCGCCTGCCCAAGCCGGGCGAAATCCGCTCCAATCTCGCGGTCGGCGGCAAGGGTGCGCAGGCCGAGCTGACGGCGAGGGAGGTGGAAATTTGCGCCAAGCTCGGCCCGGAACTGGCGCGGCGCGGGCTGCTGTTCGTCGGAATCGACGTGATCGCGGGCTATTTGACCGAAATCAACGTCACCTCGCCCACCGGCATCGTTGCAATCGATCGCTTCAACGGCACCGATACCGCCGCACTGATCTGGAATGCGATCGAAAAACGGCAGAAAGCTGCCTACGCATAGAAGGCCGCCGCAGGAAAAGGGGGGAACCCACGGCGGCCTAACTCATTATGCGTTGCGGTTTTTATGGATGGGCGGTGTGCGCCGCGCGGTTGGCGGCTTCCGCCAAGATCTCGGCCTCGAACCCCTCGACGGGGTGGTAACCGGTGATCAGCACCCGGCGCGGCGCCGAGGCACTGACAGCGCCGCGGCCCGGAGTAGAAACATAATATTCACTACTGGCAGTCCAGTAATTCTTAATTTCTGTGTGGCGATCACCAACATCAAGATCAGATAAAACGCTGCCATTACCAATCGCCCCAGAAATCGGAGCGTCTGCAAACGCTGGAACCGCAGGGCTACACAAAGCTACTAGCACAAAACTCTTCGCTACTAAGCTACCCATCACGAAAACCCACGCTACCAAAACACTTACAGGGATATTAACCTCTCAATCAGTTGGGAGTTGCATGAACTTAATATTTATGAATTGGTCCGAATCGGACTGATTCGTCAAAACGCCCCTCAGGCGCCGTGGATGAGCCGCTCGCCTTCGATTCGCCGGTAGAAGCAACTGCGCTCGCCGGTGTGGCAGGCAGGCCCGGCCGGATCGACCCGCAGCCAGACCGCATCCTGATCGCAATCGATCCGGGCCTCGATCACGCGCAGCACATGCCCGGAGCTCTCGCCCTTCTTCCAAAGCCGCCCGCGCGACCGCGACCAGAACCACGCCTCGCCGGTCTCGATCGTCCGCGCCAGCGCGTCTGCATTCATATGCGCGAGCATCAGCACCTCGCCGCTCACCGCATGGGTGGCGACCGCGGTGATCAGGCCGGCGGCGTCCCAGCGGGGCGTCAGCGCATCGGTCGTTTCAATGCTCATCCGTATTTCCTCGGCCTAACTTGCAACTCAATTGTCATCTACGGGCGCACGGCAGGCGACAAAAGCGCTCCGGGGCCCTATATCGCGGGGCGCGGCGCAGCGGGACGGATAATGCTGACCACCAATCCCTTCGAAGACGAATATGGCGACAAACTCCGCGAGGAGTGCGGTGTGTTCGGGGTGTTCAACGCCGAATCGGCGGCGGCGATCGTCGCGCTCGGGCTGCACGCGCTCCAGCATCGCGGGCAGGAGGCGGCGGGCGTCACCAGCTGGGACGGCGCTGCTTTCCATACCCACCGCGCGATGGGTCACGTCGCGGGCAATTTCGATCGCGACGACATCATCCGCGCGCTGCCCGGCCGGGTCGCCTGCGGCCATGTCCGCTATTCGACCACCGGCGAGACCGCGCTCCGCAACGTCCAGCCCCTGTTCGCCGAGCTGCAGAGCGGCGGTTTTGCCGTCGCCCACAATGGCAATCTTTCCAACGCGGTGAAGCTGCGCCGCGATCTGGTGCGGCGCGGATCGATCTTCCAATCGACCAGCGACACCGAGACGATCATCCACCTCGTCGCCACCTCACAATATCGCACTTTGATCGATCGCTTCATCGATGCGCTGCGCCAGATCGAGGGTGCGTATTCGCTGATCTGCATGACGCCCGAGGGCATGATCGCCTGCCGCGATCCGCTCGGCATCCGGCCACTGGTGATGGGCAAGCTCGGCGATGCGACGATCTTCGCCAGCGAGACGGTGGCGCTCGACGTCTGCGGCGCGGAGTTCGTGCGCGAGGTCGAGCCCGGCGAACTCATCACCGTCTCCGAAAGCGGCATCCGATCGGTCCGCCCGTTCGGCGAGGTCCGCGCGCGGCCCTGCGTGTTCGAACATGTCTATTTCTCGCGCCCCGATTCGGTTTCGGACGGGCGTTCGGTCTACGACGTCCGCAAGGCGATCGGCGCCGAGCTGGCGCGTGAGCGGCCGGTGGAGGTCGATATGGTCATCCCCGTCCCCGATTCGGGCGTGCCGGCGGCGATCGGCTATGCGCAGGCGAGCGGCATCCCGTTCGAACTCGGCATCATCCGCAGCCATTATGTCGGCCGCACCTTCATCCAGCCCGCCGACAATATCCGCCATCTCGGCGTCAAGCTTAAGCACAACGCCAACAGCGCGCTAATCCGGGGCAAGCGCATCGTGCTGATCGACGATTCGATCGTGCGCGGCACCACCAGCCTCAAGATCGTGCAGATGATGCGCGATGCCGGCGCGACCGAGGTGCATATGCGCATCGCCTCGCCGCCGACGCGGCACAGCTGTTTCTATGGCGTCGACACGCCCGAGCGCGCCAAATTGCTCGCCGCGCGGATGACGGTCGAGGAGATGGCGGCCTATATCAACGCCGACAGCCTGGCTTTCGTCTCGGTCGACGGGCTGTATCGGGCTTTGGGTGAGCAAGGCCGTGACGCGCTCAAGCCCAGCCATTGCGACGCCTGCTTCACCGGCGATTATCCGACGCCGCTGACCGATCACGACGATATCGCCGTCCCCGACCAGTTCGCGCTGCTGGATGAGAGGGTGATGGCCTAGAACTCCTCCCCGGAACGGGGAGGGGGACCGCCGCGAAGCGGTGGTGGAGGGGGCTTTCCACTAGGCGTAGCGCTGAATTGGGAGCCCCCTCCGTCAGGCCTCCCGGCCTGCCACCTCCCCGTGCCGGGGAGGATCTAGTCCCGCTTTTTGCCATCCAACTCCCGCGCTACTCGCGCCTTCTCTGCCTCGGCCAGCGTCCGCACCGCCTTGCTCCGCCCATGCAGCGCGCGCTTCTCCGCCGCTTCGGCTTCCTTCGCCGCCCGCGCCCTGGCCTTGCGCGCCATCCTGAGGTTGACGATCTCCGCCATCAGCGCCCGATCGTCCTGGCCAGCCACGCCGCCGCCGTCTCGGGCGTTGCCTTATCCGTATCGCGATCGACCAGATAATTGGCCTGCCGCATCGTCTCCACCGGGATCGCGTCGATCAGCGGCTGCAGCGCCGCGCGCAGCTTCGCGTCCCCGGCATGCGCCGGCGACAGCAACAACACCGCATCATAATGCGGCAGCGCGCCTTTCGGATCGCCGAGCACGACGAGATGCTCCGCCGCGATCCGTCCGTCCGAAGAGAAAGCCGAGATCACGTCCGCCTGCCCGCTCGCCAGCGCGCGGTACATGAAGGTGGGGCTATAAGCGCGGCTGTCGCGGAAGCGCAGGCCATAAGTATCCCGCACCGCCTTCCATTCGGGCCGATCGAGGAATTCCAGGTCCGCGCCCAGCGCCAGCCTCGGCGCCCTGGCGGCGAGCTGATCGAGCGATCCGATCCCGCTGCCCGCGCGCATCGCCAGCGCATAGGCATTCTCGAACCCCAGCGGCCCGAGCAGCGCGGTCTTCGGCCCCGCCGCCATCCATCTTGCGATCCCGTCGAGCATCGCCGCCCGCGAAGGCGTGTCACTGCGCCCCATCGCCCCGGTCCACAACGTTCCCGAATAATCGACATAGACATCGACATCGCCGCCCGCGAGCGCGCGGAACGCCACCGCCGATCCCAGCCCCTCCCGATAGCGGACCTGATAGCCCGCTTTCTCCAGCCGGGTGCCGATCAGCCGGGCGAGGATGAACTGCTCCGAGAAATTCTTGGCGCCGACGGTGATGGTCGGGCGCGTCGAGGCCGTGCCGGTAGGCATCAGCGCCAACCCCAGCGCGACCGCCAATGGGATCAGCCCGGCCCCGATCGGCCCTTTGCGCCGCTTCGCGATCCCGCGCTCGATCAGCGCGAGCAGCCCATCCACCGCCAGCGCCAGCCCCGCCGCGCCGACGCAGCCGGAGAGCACCAGCACCCAGCTTTCGGTCTGTAGCCCCGAAAAGATCGGGTTGCCGAGCGACGGATAGCCGACCGTGGTGGCGAGCGTCGCCGCGCCGATCGTCCACACCGCCGCGGTACGGATCCCCGCCATCGCCACCGGCGCGGCCAGCGGCAGTTCGACCAGCCGCAGCCGTTGGCCGGCGGTCATGCCGACACCGTCCGCCGCCTGCAGCACGCCCGCATCGATGCCGTTGAGGCCCGCGATCGTATTCCGCAGGATCGGCAGCAGGGCATAGAGCGAAAGAGCCAGTAATGCGGGCAGGAAGCCTAGCGCCGGGATGCCGCCGCCGACGAGTTTCGAGAGCCACAGCAGCAGCGGGTAGAAAAGCGCGAGGAGGGCGAGCCCGGGAATCGTCTGGATCAGCCCGGCGAGCCCCAGCGCGACGGCGCGGAGGCGGGGGCGGCGCGCGGCGAGGATTGCCAGCGGCAGGCCGACGATGAGCGCCAACGCCATGGCCGCTGCGGAAAGCAGCAGGTGGCTGGCGATCAGCGGCGGCAATTGGGCGAGGGCGCTTATCAAGATGAGCCCCTCCCCTTCAGGGGAGGGGACGGGGGTGGGGTAGCGGCGACGGGGGCTCGATGCCCCCGACGGCGCTTTTGGGGCGATCGGACTCCCCCACCCCAACCCCTCCCCTGAAGGGGAGGGGCTAAAAAAGAGGATCGGCGCGCCCTCACCCCCCCAGCGCCTTGAGCCGCTCGGCCTGGTCCCTCGGCACCGCGACCAGCGCCGCCGCTTCCGCGCCCGCCTTGCCCGCCAGCATCTCGGCAGGCGTGGCATCGCCCACGATCCGCCCCTTCGCCATCACCAGCACGCGATCGGCGAGCAGCAGCGCCTCGGCCATGTCGTGCGTCACGAGGATCGTTGTCAGCCCCTCGCTCGCATGCAAAGCGCGCACCGTGCGCCCGAGCTGATCGCGCGTCACCGGATCGAGCGCGCCGAACGGCTCGTCCATCAGCAGCAGCTTGCCGCCGCCGGCCAGCGCGCGGGCGATGCCGACGCGCTGCTGCTGCCCGCCAGAGAGTTCGGCGGGCATCCGGCGCGCATGATCCTCGGGCAACCCAACCTGCCGCAGCCGCGCCGCGACATCGACGCTCTCACCACAGAGCCGCGGCCCTATCGCGATATTCTCCGCGACCGACATATGCGGGAACAGGCCGATGTTCTGGAAGACATAGCCGGTCTCGCGCCGCAGCTTGATCGGATCGAGCCCCGCAACGTCCCGGCCATCGCGCAGCACGCGGCCATCGTCGGGCGCGTCGAGCCGGTTGGCCATCCGCAGCAGGCTCGATTTGCCCGACCCCGAAGTCCCCACCAAGGCGACGAACCTGCCTGCCGCGATTGCCACACTAACCCCATCCACCGCCGTCACCGTGCCATGGCGGCGGACGACGGCTTCGAACGCGAGCGCGGGTTCAGCCGACAATCGAATCGATCGCCTGCGCCAGCGCCACATCGCGCTGGGAAAGACCGTCGGCATCATGCGTGGTCAGCGTGATATCGACGCGGTTCCAGACATTGGACCATTCGGGATGATGATCCGCCTTCTCGGCGAGGATTGCGATCCGCGTCATGAAAGCGAAGGCGGCGGCGAAATCGAGGAAGGTCAAGCGGCGGTGGATCGCGTCACGGCCGGGATCATAGCGCCATTCGGGCAGGCCGCTGAGCGCTTCGGCGCGTTCGGCTTCGTCGAGACGTCGGATGGTCAAGGGCTGCTCCCGCTGGCGCGGCATCGCGCCACCTTCTATGTCGCAGGGAAGATGGGGGAAGGTCAAACCGCGCTGATCCTGGAGGACGTCGCCTGCCTGCGCGGGGACCGGCTGCTGTTCGAAGGGCTCGGCCTGCGGCTGGGACCAGGCGAGGCCGCGCTGGTGACGGGGCCGAACGGCGTCGGCAAATCGAGCTTGCTGCGGGTGATCGCAGGGTTGCTGGCGCCCGCGGCGGGCCGGGTGACAGTGGAGGGCAAGGTTGCGTTGGCGGCGGAGCAGGCGGCGCTGGATGAAGGGCGGACGCTGGAGGCAGCGCTGGGATTCTGGGCTGGAATTGATGGCGTTGATCACCCTCACCCTTCCCAATCGTCTTCGCCGATCGGGCCCCTTCCCTCTCCCTCGAGGGAGAGGGAGGGAGGCGCGCAGCGCCGGGAGGGTGAGGGTGATCCCAGCTATCTCAATTCCGCCATGACCGCGATGGGCATCGCCCACCTTGCCCAAATCCCCGTGCGGATGCTCTCCACCGGCCAGCGCAAGCGCGCCGTGCTGGCGCGGACGATCTCCAGTGGGGCGGTGGTGTGGCTGCTCGACGAGCCCGGCAACGGGCTGGACGATGTAGCCCTCGAAGCCTTGGGCGCGGCGATAGAGGCGCACCGCACCAACGGCGGCATCGTCGTCGCGGCGAGCCATCAGCCGCTGCCCTTCGAACCGACCACCCGGATCGCGCTATGAGAGCCGTCCTCGCCATCATCCGCCGCGATCTGGTCCTGACGTTCGGATCAGGCGGCGGCTGGCTGCCGATCCTCTTCTATCTGCTGATCGCCATCCTCATGCCGTTCGCGATCGGGCCGGACCAGCAATTGCTTGGGCGGGTCGGCGGCGGGATCGCCTGGGCGGCGGCTTTGCTCGCGGCTTTGCTGCCGATCGAGCGGCTGATTGCGCCCGACCTTTCCAGCGGGGTGATCGATCAGCTGACGGTGCGCGGCATCTCGCGGGAAGGCATCGGCGCCGCCAAGCTGATTGCGCATTGGCTGGCGTTCGGGCCGCCGCTGATGCTGGCCACCCTCCCCGCCGCCGCCCTGCTCGGCATTACGCCCGCGATATTGGCGCGGCTCGAACTCGGTCTGCTGATCGGCACCCCCGGCCTCGCGGCGCTGGCGCTGGCGACCGCCGCGCTGACCGCCGGCTTGCGCGGCGCGGGCGCGCTCGCCGGGCTGATGATGCTGCCGCTGGCGATCCCGTTGCTGATCTTCGGCGCAGGCGCGCTGGCGCAGGGGGCGGGAGCTCTCAAATTGCTGGCGGCGGCGTCCTTGCTGCTGGTGGCCGGGACGCCGTTCGTCGTGGGGGGGGCGCTGCGCTTTCGGGATTAACCTCTACCGTGCTCCGGCGAAGGCCGGAGCGTTGGAGGCTTGCGCCGCATATCCATCTCCAGCGCTCCGGCCTTCGCCGGAGCACGGGCTTCAGTCGCGCACCCATCTCGCAAAGATCGCCGTCGGCAGCAGCAGCCCGCGCGCCTCTTCGCGTACCGCCATCTCGCCGACCTCGACGCGCCCACCGAGATCGCCCAGCGCCTGTTCCAGCAGCGCCCCGATCGCCAGCGCCGACATGCGCACCGCATAGACCGTCAGCACCAGATATTTGGATCGCTCGTCGAGCAGCCGCCGACAATGCTGGATCAAGCCGGCGAGATGCTCCTCCAGCCGCCAGACCTCGCCGTCGGGGCCGCGCCCGAATTTGGGCGGATCGAGCAATATGCCGTCATAGCGCCGCTCGCGCCGCACCTCGCGCGCCGCGAACTTCACCGCATCGTCCACCATCCAGCGGATCGGGCGATCGGACATGTCGGAGAGGAAGGCGTTGTTCTTGCCCTGCTCGACCGATTTCTTGCTGGCATCGACATGCGTGACCTTGGCCCCCTTGCCCGCCAGCGCGAGGCTGCCGACGCCGGTGTAACCGAACAGGTTGAGCACCTCATCGTCCTCCCCCGTGCGATCGCGCATCCACGCCCATTGCGGCGCCATGTCGGGAAAAAAGGCGAGGTGGCGGAAGGGGGTGTTCTGCGCGGTGAAGCGCAGCTCCTCCCAGCGGACATGCCACCCGCCGCGCGAGACATCGCGGGAGAGCTGCCAGCGGCCGCCGCCATCCTCGTCCGAAGCCGGGATGAAATCGCCATCGGCTTCCCAGGAGAGCGACGCGGGCGCCCACATCGCCTGTGGCTCGGGCCGAATGAAGCGGAAGCGGCCGAAGCGTTCGAGCTTTCGCCCGTGACCGGAATCGATCAGGCCGTAATCGTCCCATGGTTCGGTGACGAGGGTGAGCAGGCTCATCCCCTCTCCCCCCGGGGGAGAGGGAGGGGCCCATCGCGCAGCGATGGGAGGGTGAGGGTGGGTGAGACAGAAAACGCTGGCGAGTGGTGATCTCGACTCACCCTCTCCCGACCGTCGCTACGCGACGGCCACCCTCTCCCCCGAGGGGAGAGGGTTTTCACGCCGCCGCCTTCATCTTGCCGCCCACGGTGGCGAGGGCCTCGCCCGATGCCAGCGCCTTCGCTCCGGCGGCACGCGCCTGCGCCACCGTCACCGCATCCAGCTCTGCCACCAGCTCGGCAGACACCAGCACCCGCCCATGGACCTGCAGCATCCGCGCGAGATGATCGGCGCGGGTGGCGACCGATTCGAGGCCCATCAGCAGCCCCGCCTTGGCCTGCGCCCGGGCGCGATCGAGTTCGGCCTGATCGAGCGTGTCGGCGGTGCGCGCCAGCACGTCGCGGATCAGCTTGAGCGCGGCGCCGCCATCGGTGCGCGCGGCCGCGCAATAGACGCCGAACAGCCCGGTCTCGGCGAAGGGCTGCGCCCATGAATAGATCGAATAAGCCAGGCCGCGTTCCTCGCGCAGCTCCTGGAACAGCCGCGAGGACATGCCCCCGCCCGCCGCCGACGAGAACAGCGACAAAGCATGGACGTCCGGATCACTGTGGCCCAGCCCCTCAAACGCCAGCGCGAGATGCAGCTGGTCGAAGCGGCGCAGATCATGGTGCGCGCCCGGCGCAAAGCTGGCGGAGGCATAGGCAGGCGCAGCGCCCGCCGCCATATCGCCGAAACGCGCCTCGACCTGCGCGAGCAAAGCCTCCGCATCGACCTTGCCCGCCGCCGCGATCACTAGGCCCTCCGGGCGGTATTGGTCCGCAATCCAACCCTTGAGCGCGGTCACGTCGATCGCCTTGATCGTCGGCTCGTGACCCAGCACCGGCTCGCCGAGCTGCTGGCCGGCGTAAGCCGTCGCCTGGAGATGATCGAAGATGATGTCGTCCGGCGTATCACGCGCCTCGCCCAGTTCGGCGAGCACGACATTCTTCTCGCGCTCCAGCTCATCGGCGTCGAAATGCGGGGCACGGATCAGATCCGCGATCACATCGAGCCCGAGCGCGAGATCATCGGCGAGTAGACGCGCCTGGAAGGCGGTATGATCGCGCGTCGTCCAGGCGTTGAGCGATCCGCCCTTGTCCTCGATATGCTCGGCGATCTGGCGCGCGTTGCGGGCGCCCGCGCCCTTGAACACCATATGCTCGACCATGTGGGCGAGCCCGGCGAGGCCTTCGGGTTCCGATCGCGCGCCGACGGCGGCGTAAAGCCCGACCGCGCAGGTTTCGACCCCCGCCATCGGCTCCACCGCGACGGTCAGGCCGTTAGCAAGGCGATGGACGTTGGCGGTCACGCCGGTACGGCCCGCTCGGCGATATAGGCTTCGATCACCTCAAGCGTGGCGGGCAGCGTGTCATAGCGCTCGGCTCGCGCGAACAGATCGCCGACGCGGCCGGGCAGCGGCGGACGCTGGCCGGTGGCGCGTTCCACCGCGTCGGGGAATTTGGCCGGGTGCGCGGTGGCGAGCGTGACGATCGGCACATCGGCGGGCACGTCAGCGCTCTTCGCGGCGGCAAGCGCGATCGCAGTGTGGGGATCGATCAGCTGGCCCGAACCCTGCCACGCCTCGCGCATCGCCAGCGCCATCCCGTCGGGATCGATGCGGGCGCTGGTCAAGAGATCGGCGATCCCGGCGCGCATATTGGCACCGATCGCCATCGTCTTGGTCGCCTCGAATCCCGTCATCGTCTGTTTGAGCGCCGCGCCGTCGCGGCCGTGGAGATCGAACAACAGCCGCTCGAAATTGGAAGAGACCTGAATATCCATCGAGGGCGCGGCGGTGGGCGTCACCGTGCCGACCGAATAATCGCCGGCGGAAAGCGCGCGGTGGAGAATATCGTTGACGTTGGTGGCGACGATCAGCCGGGCGATCGGCAGACCCATCTTCGCCGCGACATAGCCCGCGAACACGTCTCCGAAATTACCGGTCGGCACCGAGAAAGCGACTTCGCGCTCGGGCGCTCCGAGGCGGACGGCAGCATAGAAATAATAGACGACCTGCGCCATCAGCCGCGCCCAGTTGATCGAATTGACCGCCGAGAGGCTGAACCGGCCCGCGAAGCTCTGATCTGCGAACATCGCCTTCACCAGCGCCTGCGCATCATCGAAGCTGCCCTCGATCGCGATATTGTGGACGTTGGGCGCCAGCACCGTAGTCATCTGGCGGCGTTGCACCTCCGAAACGCGGCCGGCCGGGTGCAGCATGAAGATATCGACCTTGGCGCGCCCCGCCAGCGCATCGATCGCGGCCGAGCCGGTATCGCCCGAGGTGGCGCCGATCACGGTGAGGTGGGTGTCGCGGTTGGCGAGGAACCGCTCGAACAACAGCCCGACGAGCTGCAGCGCGACATCCTTGAAGGCCAGTGTCGGGCCGTGGAACAGTTCGAGCAGCCAATGGCGTTCATCGACCTGCGCGAGCGGCGTGACTGCGGCGTGGCTGAAGCGGCCGTAGGCGGCGGTGCAAAGCCCTTTCAGTTCTTCGCGGGAGAGCACACCTTCCACGAAGGGCGCCATCACCGCGACGGCGGTATCGACATAGGAAAGCCCGCGCAGCGCCGCGATCGCCTCGCGCGAAAGGCTCGGCCAGCTTTCGGGCACATAGAGACCGCCATCGGGCGCAAGGCCCGCGAGCGTGACACGTTCGAAATCAAGCGGTTCGCCCCCGCCCCTGGTGCTGCGATAAAGCATGGCGCCGGTTAGCGGTTCACGACCCGTTCGCCAATCCCCATCCCGTCACCCCGGACTTGTTCCGGGGTCCACCCAACAACAAGCTCCGGAGCTGAACGGATGGGTGGATGCCGGAACACGTCCGGCATGACGATCAAGGCTTGATAACGGAGCGCCTTCGCCGCCGTAGCGCGAGGAGATAGATCACCACCGCGGTCGCGGCGAAGAAGAACCATTGCACCGCGTAGCTGAGGTGATTGTTGGGGATCGCGGAAGGATCGGGCTGAGCGGTGGGCTGAAGGCCCGGCGCGGGCGCTTCGGCGACGATCATCGGCGAGGGCGCCGCCTCCTGCCCGAACAGGCGCACGATCAGTGCCTGGCCGGTGGGCGCCCATGTGATCCGGCCGGAGACCGCGCCACCTTTCCAATCGGGCGCGGCGGCGGTCTGCGAGGTGCCGACATCCACCGCGAGCCCCGGCCCCTCCGCCCCCGTCCCGCACAGCGCAATATGTCGCCATCCGGGAACGTCACGCGCGGTGCGCCCCGATTCGGCCTTCCAGCTCTTGACGATCGGGCAGGAGGCGGTGGCGCGGCGAAAGAGCTTGTCCTCGCCGATCGGCCAGAGCGACAGATAGGGCACGGGAGGCTGGTGGAGATTGGCGCCGTAGAGCGCGATCAGTGCCTCCTTCTCGTGGAGGCGGTGCAGCTGCCAGAAGCCCAGCCGCACCATCAATAACGCGGCGAGCGCGACGACGATCGTAGGGAGGATGGGGAGCTTCATGCGCCTTGCCGCTCCATCACCGCCCGTCCCGAGCGAAGTCGAGGGACGTGTCTCGACTTCGCTCGACATGAACGGATCTAGGTTCGTACCATCAGCCGTGGATCGGCGCGCCCCAGCCGCCCCAGACATAGATGGTGGCGAACAGGAACAGCCACACCACATCGACGAAGTGCCAGTACCAGGCCGCCGCTTCGAAGCCGAAATGCTGGCGGGGCGTGAACTCGCCCTTATAGGCGCGGACCAGGTTGACGATCAGGAAGATCGTTCCGACCAGCACGTGGAAGCCGTGGAAGCCCGTCGCCATGAAGAAGGCGGCGCCATAGTTCAGGCCTTTGAAGGCGAAGGGCGCATGGGCATATTCCCAGCCCTGGATGCCGGTGAAGGTCAGGCCGAGCAGGATCGTGCACCACAGGCCCTGGATCATGCCCTTGCGATCGCCGTGCAGCAGCGCGTGGTGCGCCCAGGTGACGGTGGTGCCCGAGCAGAGCAGGATCAGCGTGTTGAGCAGCGGGAAGGCGAAGGGATTGATCACCTCGATCCCCTTCGGCGGCCAGACGCCGCCGACCGCATCGACGGTGGAGGGGAAGAGCGAGAAATCGAAGAAGGCCCAGAACCAGCCAACGAAGAACATCACTTCGGACGCGATGAACAGGATCATGCCGTAGCGCAGGTGCAGGCTGACCACCGGCGTATGATCGCCGGCATGCGCTTCCTTGATCACCTGGCCCCACCAGCCGGCCATCACCGCCAGCACGCAGAGCACGCCGAACGCCCAGGCGAAGCCGCCGTAAGGGGCGGAGTGCATGTACATGATGGCGCCCGCCGCGAAGAACAGCCCCGCGAAGGCGCCCAGCAACGGCCAGGGGCTCGGCGGAAGAATGTGATAATCGTGGCTCTTGGCACCGGCCATGTTGGTCCCCGTCTCGGTCGTGTTTCAGCGTCCCTTAGCTTGCACTTTTCGGCGAAGCTACAGGGTAAAAAGTGTAGGAAAGCGTGATTTCGCTGATGTCGCTGGTGTCCGGATCCTTGGCGAAGCCCGGATCGACATAGAAGATCACCGGCATCCGCACGCGCTCGTGCGGGCGCAGCGTCTGCTCGGTAAAGCAGAAGCACTGGATCTTGACGAAATATTGGCCGACGTTGAGCGGGCTGACGTTGAACGCCGCCGATCCGGTGATGGTATGATCGGTATCATTGACCGCGGTGAAGAAGGCCATCTCGCGCGCGCCGACGGCAACGCGCTTCACGCGATCCTCGGGCTCGAACGTCCAGCCCATGCCAGGCTTCACATTGGCATCGAAGCGCACGTTGACCAGCTTGCCGACCACCGGGCCGGGGGCGACGGCATTGAGCCGTTCCTGCACGGTGCCGTTCCAGCCGGTCGCCTGGCAGAACATGCGATAGAGCGGCGCGCTGGCGAAGCCGACACCGACCATCGCGGCGGCGAACAGCGCGACCGCGATCCCGGTCCGCAGCTTGCCGCGCAGATGAAGGACGCGCGCCGCCATCAGTGCATCCGCACGACGGCGATCGCGAAGAACAGGATCACCATCGCGCCCAGCGCCAGCGCGGTCACCTTGGCGCGCGCCTTCTGGCGGCGGCGATATTCAGCCTCGAACTCCGGTGTCATACGAGCAGCATCCGATCGGCGACCAGCGCGCCGAACAGCACGAAGAGATAGAGGATGGAGAAACGGAACAGCCTGCGCTCGGGCTTCATCAGCGCCTGATCGCCCTGCTTGCTGAGGCCGACCTGCACGGCGAGGCCGACGAAAACGAGCGACAGGATCAGCGCGGTCAGGCCATATATCGCGCCGGTCAGCTTGAGCCCCCAGGGCAGCACCGCGACCACCGCCATCGGCAGCGCATAGGCGAAAACCTGGATGCGCGTCGTCCGGGCGCCCGCCACCACGGGCATCATCGGCACCCCGGCGGCGGCGTAATCGGTTTCGACAAAGAGCGCGAGCGCCCAGAAGTGCGGCGGCGTCCACAGGAAGACCATGAAGAACATCAGCACGGGCAGCAGATCGAGGCGTCCGCACGCCGCCGCCCAGCCGATCAGTGCGGGAAAGGCGCCCGCCGCGCCGCCGATGACGATATTCTGCGGCGTCCGGCGCTTCAGCCAGACGGTGTAGATCACGACGTAGAACAGGATCGATGCGGCAAGGATCGCCGCCGAAAGCAGATTCACCGCCAGCCCCATCAGCAGCACCGAAAAAACGCCGAGCCCGACGCCGAAGTGCAGCGCGGCCTGCCGGTCCATCCGCCCGGCGGGCAGCGGCCGCCGCGCGGTGCGCTTCATCTGCGCATCGAGATCGGCCTCATACCACATGTTGAGCGCACCACACGCCCCCGCCCCCAGCGCGATGCACAGGATCGCGGTGAAGCCGATCACGGGATGGATATGCACCGGCGCCGCCAGCATTCCGCACAGGCCGGTGAAGACGACGAGCGTCATCACCCGCGGCTTGGTCAAGGCGAGGAAATCCCGCCATTCGGCGGGGAGCGGCTGGGCGACGGTTAGGCTGGACATGATCGCGCCGCCCATAGGCGGTCAGGGCGATTGAGGGAAGCCGGGGAATCGGCGATCGATCGCCGCCGCGTCCAGGCCGCAATCTCCCGATTTTGCTTTCGGATCAGGCCTTTGCTAACAGAGCGGCCTGTTGTTTCTGGGGGAACAAACATGAAGCTGATTTTCGGGGCGGCGCTGCTCGGCGCCGTTATGTTCGTCGCGCCGGCCGCAAAGGCCGATCCGACACCGATCGGGGGCGGCTGCCCCGAAAACAATCCAAACTGCACGTCGCAGAAGCCGGCGTTGCCAGAGCCGCTGACCGTGAACGGCGCGTTCAACTATCATGACACCGGCAACGACAGCCAATATGGCAATTATGGCGTCATCGGATCGGCCAACGGCGCGCCCTATTGGGCCGATTTCACCAACGACGATAGCGCCCCGCACCAGGCAGTGACCGGGACGACCAGCTTCGGCAACGCCGATTCGGGGGTCTCGTTCGGATTCGTCTTGCCGGGCGGGGGCGATCCCAGGGTCACGGTCACGGCGCAGAAGACCATTTTCGGCGACACCGGCCTCAGCGCGGCGATCAGCTATGTATTCAAGCTCCATACCGACGATAGCGCGATGGCGACGCTGAACGCGCTGCTCGCGCAGGATTCGCACCTCACCACCGCATCGGGCAATCTGACGCTTTCCTATACCGGCTATGGCCAGGCACAGGCTGACGTCTTCACGGGCTTCGGGCTGAACGGAAATCAGCTGAACTTCTATTGCGCCAATTATCCCGATGCGGCGCAGGCCGGCTGCGGCGACAGCAGCTATCAGATCCCGATGATCTGGGTCGCGGGCGATACGTTCGAAGGCGGCGACGCGCACGATTTCTACAGCCAGATCGCGATCGGCGCCGGTGCCTATCTAACGCCGGGCTATGAAGGATCGGCCTATGCGATGATCGATCCGACGATCACCTTCTCGGATGCGTTCAACCAGGCGATCTCCAACCTGCCGGACGGCAGCATCACCTACAGCGTCGCCGGTCAGGACGCGCCGCTGGGCGAGGTGCCCGAGCCGGCGAGCTGGGCGATGATGGCGGCGGGCTTCGGACTGCTCGGCGGGATGCTGCGGCGCGGGCGGAGGATCGCCGTCCCGGCTTGAGCGCCGCTTGGGTGCTTGAGCCCGGCTTGAAGTGGGGCGGCGGCTGTGGTCCGAGTGGGGGATGACCACGCGCAGCCTCTTCGCCACCCGCTTCTACGAAGGCGATCTCGGCGATCCCGCTTTGCTCGCCGATCTGGAGGCGGCGGCGCTCGATCTGGCGCGGGAGGATCGGGCGGGGCGCGCCTGGTGCAAGGCGCATGCCTATCCGGGCTACACCTCTTATGCGTCGCTCAACGATCTGCCGATCCGCAACCCGGTGTTCGACGATCTCCGCCGCCTGCTCGACAAGCACGTCCGCTGCTTCGCCGCCGAGGCCTTCCTCGACCTCGGCGGTAGGAAGCCCAAGCTGGATAGCCTGTGGGTCAATGTGATGAAGGGCGCGGGCGGCCACCACAGCGGCCACATCCACCCGCACAGCATCGTCTCCGGCACGGTCTATGTCCGCGTGCCCGAAGGCGCGGCAGGCTTGAAACTCGAAGACCCGCGCCTGCCCCTGATGATGGCCGCCCCGCTGCGCCGCACCGATGCGCCCGAGGATGCGCGGACCTTCGTCACGGTCGAGCCGCAGCCGGGCAGCGTCTTCCTATGGGAAAGCTGGCTGCGGCATGAGGTGCCGGCAGGCCGCGCGAAAAGCGAGCGGATCAGCATCAGCTTCAATTACCGCTAGCTATTGGCTTACCAAAGTACGCCCCGCACCGGCTGCAATGGCTCGGGAGCGGGATCACCGAGCGCCTGGAGCAGATCGATCTCGATGGTGCGACACATCGCCGAAAGCGGCACATCGTGGGGGCCGTTGGCGAAGGGATCAACCAGATCGTCGGCGATGCGCAGGATGGTAAGGAACATCAGCCCGGCGATGGTGGATCCCGCCGGCGTCGCGCTGCCCAGCGTTTCGACGAGGCCGATCGGCAGCAGGAGACAGAACAGCCGCGTGAACAGCTCCGGGAAAAAGCGGTAGCCGTTGGGCAGCGGTGTGTTCTTCAGCCGCTCCATGCCCCCCTGCGCATTGGTGATATCGACCAAGGTCGATTCGAGCCGGACCTGCTGAATGCTGTCGATCAATCCTTCCCGTTCAGCGGCGGCGATACGGCGCGCGCTGCCATCCAGCAGTCCGTTGGCGATATTGGTGCGCGACAACCCTTCATCCGCTTCGTGCGCGGAAAGGAAGCGCAGCACCTCGGCGTCGGCGGGCTGCCGCCGCAGGCTGCACCGCAATGCATGGACATAGGCGATCTGGCGCAACACAAGGGTACGGGAGAGATCGATCCGGTTGGAATCGTCGCCATCGAGAAACGCCAGCGTCTGGCGAGCCAGGCTGCGAGAAGCGTTGATCATCGCGCCCCAGAGGATGCGTCCTTCCCACCACCGCTGATAGGCCGAATTATCCCGGACGCCGAGAACGAGCGCCAGCGCCGTGCCGAAGAGGGTGAGCGGAAGAGCCGGCGCCTTGAACGGCAGCGCAAAATAAAAAACGGTGACCGCAACATCCCAGAAGAACAGCAGGAGCAGGGTCAGCCAGACATCGCTGACGATCTGACGCAAGCGCGGCCTTCGTTCGATGATCATGCGGAGCCGAATAGCATAAGAGTTCGGTCACATGAAAACGGCGCGGCTGCCGATGCAGCCACGCCGCTATTCGGTATTGGCCGGATCAGTCGATCCGGGGCAGTTGCTCGAACTGGTGGTACGGCGGCGGGCTCGACAGCGTCCATTCCAGCGTCGTCGCGCCTTCGCCCCAGGGATTGTCGGGGGCCTTGGGGCCGGCGAACAGGCTGTAGAGCACGTTGACGAAGAAGATCAGCATGCTGAACGCCATGATCATATAGCCGTCGGTCGCGATCCGGTTCCAGTGCGCGAAGGCGTCCGGATAATCGGGGTAGCGGCGCGGCATGCCCTGCATGCCCAGGAAGTGCATCGGGAAGAACAGCACGTTCACGCCGATGAAGAAGATCCAGAAGTGCGCGACGCCCAGCCATTCGTTGTACATCCGGCCCGACATCTTCGGGAACCAGTAATAGAAGCCCGCGAACAGCGAGAAGACCGCGCCCAGCGACAGCACATAGTGGAAGTGCGCCACCACGTAATAATCGTCCTGGAAATAGGTATCGATGCCGCCGTTGGCGAGCAGCACGCCCGTCACGCCGCCGACGGTGAACATGAAGATGAAGCCGATCGCCCACAGCATCGGCGTCTTGAAGGAGAGCGAGCCTTCCCACATCGTCGCGATCCACGAGAAGATCTTGATGCCGGTCGGCACCGCGATCACCATCGTCGCGGCGGTGAAATACATCTTGGTGTTCACCGAAAGGCCGGTGGTGAACATGTGGTGCGCCCACACGATGAAGCCGACCACGCCGATCGCCACCATCGCATAGGCCATGCCGAGATAGCCGAAGATCGGCTTCTTCGAGAAGGTCGAGATGATGTGGCTGACCATGCCGAAGCCCGGCAGGATCATGATATACACCTCGGGGTGACCGAAGAACCAGAACAGATGCTGGTAGAGGATCGGATCGCCGCCGCCGCTGGCATCGAAGAAGGTCGTGCCGAAGTTGCGGTCCGTCAGCAGCATGGTGATCGCCGCGGCGAGCACCGGCAGCGCCAGCAGCAGCAGGAAGGCGGTGACCAGCACCGACCAGGCGAACAGCGGCATCTTATGCAGCGTCATACCCGGCGCGCGCATGTTGAGAATGGTGGTGATGAAGTTGATCGCGCCGAGGATCGAGCTCGCGCCCGCCAGATGGAGCGACAGGATCGCCATATCGACGGCAGGCCCAGGCGAACCGCTCGTCGAGAGCGGCGCATAGACCGTCCAGCCCGTGCCCGCGCCATCGGCAGTGCCGCCCGAGACGAATGTGGAGCCCAGCAGCAGCGAGAAACTCGGCACCAGCAGCCAGAAGCTGATGTTGTTCATGCGCGGAAAGGCCATGTCCGGCGCGCCGATCATGATCGGCACGAACCAGTTACCAAAGCCGCCGATCATCGCCGGCATGACCATGAAGAAGACCATGATCAGGCCGTGCGCGGTGATCAGCACGTTCCACAGATGATAGGCCTGATCGACGGTGCCCGGCCCGTGTAGGAATTCATACCATTTGCCGAGATACTGGATGCCCGGCTCGGCAAGCTCCATCCGCATCATGCCCGAGATCGTGCCGCCGATGATGCCGGCGATGATCGCGAAGATCAGATAGAGCGTGCCGATGTCCTTGTGATTGGTGGACATGAACCAGCGCGCGAAGAAGGCGGGTTTGTGATCGGCATCATGATGATGGTCATCATGGCCGTGCGCCTCGAAATGGCTGGGATGGGCGGCGATATCGGTCATTGGGTCTGAGCCTTAGTTCTGCGCAACGGCAGGCTGAGAGGTTTTGGCGGGCGCGGCGGTGGCGTTCACGGTCGGGCCGGTATCGGTCAGGCCGCCCGCGTTGGTCGGCTCGGGCTTGCCCGAACCGGCGACGGCCGGCGAGGCGTCGCTCGTCGCGTCGGGATTTTTGGCGCCGCCGGGGCCGGGCATGGTGCCGCCCTTGAACGCGACCCATTTCACGAAATCGGCCTTGGAGACGACTTCCACCGCGATCGGCATGAAGCCGTGGCGCGCGCCGCACAGTTCCGAACATTGGCCGAAATAGACACCGGGGCGATCGATCTTGAACCAGGTTTCGTTGAGGCGGCCGGGAACGGCGTCCATCTTGGTCCAGGCGGCGGGCAGTGCGAACGAGTGGATCACGTCGTTCGACGTGGTGATGATCTTCACCACCGCGCCCACGGGCACCACCATCCGCTCATCGACCGCGAGCAGGCGGGGGCCGTCCTTGTCGGTACGGAACTGCTTGCCCTTGGCGGCATCCTTCTGCTCGGGCAGCATGTTCGAGACGACCTCGAAATCGCCGTTATCGGGATACTGATAGGTCCAATACCATTGATTGCCGATCACCTTGACGGTGAGATCCGCCTTGGGCGTGTCATACTGATGCGCGATCAGCCGGATCGAGGGCACCGCGATGCAGATCAGCACCAGCACCGGCGCCAGCGTCCAGATCACCTCGATCAGCGTGTTGTGGTGTGTGCGCGAGGGCGTTGGGTTGCGCGCGGCGCGATAGCGGATGATCACCCAGATCAGCAGCACCAGCACGAGCAGCGAGATGATCGCCATCATCGGTACGAGGATCGTGTTGTGAAACCACACCGCCTCCTTGCCGATCGCAGTTTCCTGCGGCTGAATCGAGATCTTGTCGGTCGGCATGCCGATGCCGGGCGTGGGCGCGACATGGACGATGTCCGGCGCCTTGGCGGCAAGGGGCGCGGCGTTGGTGGCCGGCGCATCCGTCGCGGCGGCGGAAGCCGTGGGCGCCGAAGTCTGGGCGGTGGCGGGGATCGCTCCGCACAGACCGGCCAAGGCCGCGGCGGCGATTGTAAGACCCCGGATCGTCTTGAGCACTCTCGTCTTTCCCCCGAATGGGCGCCCCTGGCGTTGGGCAAGCACAGGCGGTCCAGGCACGGCCCGCCAGCGGTTCGGGCCGTCTCAACACCGGATCGTCCGGAAATGCAAGCTGTTGAAGGGGGCTGACCGCCCGTCTATCGCGGCTTTTGGTGACGAAGCGGCGAACGGAGGGCGGGCCCATGACCGAAGACGAGGTTTTGGCCGAATTCCGCGCGGCGGACGCGCTGCTGGAGGGGCATTTCATCCTCTCATCCGGGCTGCGCAGCCCGCGTTACCTGCAATGCGCGCGTGTGCTGATGAACCCGCGCCGCGCCTCGCGGCTGGCCGAGGCGCTGGCGGGGCGCCTGCCCAATGATCTGAAGCAGGGCCTCAAGGCAGTGGTCTCGCCGGCGATGGGCGGCGTGATCTGCGGACATGAGATGGGCCGCGCTTTGGGCATCGACGCGATGTTCGTCGAGCGGCCGACCGGCACCTTCGAACTGCGGCGCGGATTCGCGCTGGAGCCCGGCACGCCGGTGCTGCTGATGGAGGATGTCGTCACCACGGGGCTTTCATCGCGCGAGGCGATCAAGGCGGTGGAAGAGGCGGGCGGCAAGGTTATCGCCGCCGCCGCGCTGGTCGATCGCTCCAACGGCACCGCCGATCTCGGCGTCCCCTTTTTCCAGCTGATTCGGCTGGACGTGCCGACCTATGCGGCTGACGCGCTGCCGCCGGAGCTGGCAGCGATTCCCGCGATCAAACCGGGCAGCAGGGCAAAGCCATGATCGTCGCCGCGCTCGCCCTGACCGCCGCGCAGATCGACGCGGTGGCGACACGCGCCGGCCTGGCGGGCGAAGTGCTGGTGGCCAAGGGCGATGCGGTGCTGATCGACAAGGGCTATGGCACGATCGCGCCCGGCGGCCCCGCACGCCACCGCGCCGGCGCGCGCTGGCGGCTGGCCTCGATCACCAAACAGATTACCGCGGCGATGCTGATCCGGAAGGCCCGCGCGGGCGGGATCGCGCTCGACGCGCCGCTTGGGCCGGTGCTCCATCAAGACGCGCTCGGCGCTTTGACGGCGCGCCAATTGCTCCAGCATCATAGCGGCCTGGCCAATCCCGACGAGACACGGGCGGGCGCCGACGGCGTTCCCGCTTTCTATAAGGCGGCCACGCCGAATTATCCTTATTGCTTCAGCAAACCGGCGGCCCCCGGCTCTCCCTTCAGCTATAACAATTGCGATTATCTGATCGCATCGAAACTGTTGGGCGGGAGTAAGGATCAGGGACGGCGCTGGCCGGCGGGGATGGCCATGGCGAAATCCGGCGAAATGGGGGTGCCGGGCTATGTCGGCGGCAAGCCCGAGCCGCATTACGAACTCGCGAGCTTCGGCGCGGCCGGCGGATTGATGGGCACGGCAAAGGCCGTGTTCGCCTTCGACCGCGGCCTGATGACGCACCGCACGATCGATGCCGCCGGCCTGGCCGAGCTTTGGAAGTCCGAAGGCGGCCGCAGCTATCAGGCGGTCGGCCAGTGGGTGTTTCCCGGCCAGCTCAAGGGCTGTGCCGCGCCCAAGCGCATCGTGCAGCGCGATGGCGAGATCGGCGGGGTGCAGACGCGCAATTATATCCTGCCCGATGACGATCTGGTGGTGGTGGTGTTCACCAACCGCAGCTCGGACGATTTCCCGATCGGCGAGATCTGGCAGGGCAAGGGCTTCGCCTACGATCTGCTTTCGGCGGTGGCCTGCGGATGACCGGCAAGCTTCGCCTCGGCGTGAACATCGATCATGTCGCCACCGTGCGCAACGCGCGCGGCGGGCCGACCCCCGATCCCTTGCGCGCCGCGCAGATCGCGCAGGCCGCAGGCGCGGACGGCATCACCGCGCATCTGCGCGAGGATCGTCGCCACATCATGGATGCCGATATCGCGCATCTGATCGGCGGCATCGCGCTGCCCCTCAATCTGGAGATGGCGGCGACCGAGGAGATGGTGGCGATCGCGCTCCAGCATCATCCCCACGCCGCCTGCATCGTGCCCGAACGGCGCGAAGAGGTGACCACCGAAGGCGGGCTCGATGCCGAGGGCCAGCACAATCGCCTCAAGCCGCTGATCGCGCGGCTTTCGGATGCAGGCATCCGCGTCAGCCTGTTCATCGAGCCCGATCCGCGCCAGATCGAGGCGGCGCTGCAGCTCGGCGCGCCCGTAGTCGAATTCCACACCGGGGCCTACGCCCATGCCGAGGGGGAGGCGCAGGCCGAACAGCTCCGCCGCATCGCCGATGCCGCTGCGCTTGCCGCCAAGAACGGAATCGAGCCGCATGCGGGCCATGGCCTGACCTATGACAATGTCGCGCCCATCGCGGCGATCCCGCAGCTCGCCGAACTCAATATCGGCCATTTCCTGATCGGCGAGGCGATCTTCGTTGGGCTGGAGGCGAGCGTGCGGCGGATGCGCGAGCTGATGGACGCGGCGCGATGATCCTCCCCGGCACGAAAAGGTGGCAGGCCGTAGGCCTGACGGAGGGGGCTCTCGTCCGGGTGCGGCGCTGGTGGAGAGCCCCCTTCGGCGGTCCCCCTCCCCGTGCCGGGGAGGATTTGGCATGATCGTCGGGCTGGGCTCGGACCTCTGCAACATCGAGCGGATCCAGTCGTCGCTCGATCGTTTTGGCGAGCGGTTCATCGATCGCTGTTTCACCTCGATCGAAAAGGCCAAGGCGGCAAAGCGCCCGCATACTAAGGCCGGAACGCTGGCGAAACGGTTCGCGGCGAAGGAGGCGTTCAGCAAGGCGGTGGGGACAGGATTTTCCAGCGGCGTGTTCATGAAGGACATCGGCGTTGCCAATCTCCCCTCCGGCAAGCCGACGCTGATCGTCACCGGCGGAGCGAAGGCCAAGCTTGACGCATTGACGCCCCCGGGCCACGCGATCCACATTCACTTGACGCTCACGGACGATCATCCATGGGCGCAGGCGTTCGTCATTCTCGAGGCCCGCAGGCTCGAAGCACAGGAATAGAATTTTGAGCGATACGCCCGATCTCGTCGCCCCGGCGATCACGCCGGCCAAGGCCGAGCCGAAGAAGACCGACTGGTGGGCCGAGCTCAAGGGCATCTTCTGGCTGGTGCTGGGCGTGCTGGCGGTGTGGAGCTTCGTCGCCAAGCCCTTTTACATTCCCTCCGAATCGATGATGCCGACGCTGATCAAGGGCGATCGGCTGATCGTGACCAAATATCCCTATGGCTGGTCCTACGTCAGCCCCAGCTTCCATGTCTTCCCGTTCATCAAGGGGCGCCTGTTCGGGCGGATGCCCGAGCGCGGCGATATCGTGATCCTGAAGCCGCCGATGGAGAATAGCGACTATATCAAGCGCGTCATCGGGCTGCCCGGTGATGTGATCGAGGTCAATCGCGGCATCCTCTCGATCAATGGCCAGATCGTGCCGCGCGTTGCCAAGGGCATGCTCAAGCTGCCGATCGACGACAATATCCCCTGCGCCTCGCCGTTGGAGAGCGAGCACAAGGTGACCGAAGCCGATGGCAAGAGCTATTGCGAGCTGCCGATCTTCCATGAAACTTTGCCCAACGGCCGCAGCTATGACACGGTCGATTTCGGCTATCAGCCCGGCACCGGCGACGATTACGGGCCTATCACGGTCGGCCCCAATCAGGTGTTCGTGATGGGCGACAATCGCGACGAGAGCGCCGACAGCCGGTATGAGGCGTGGCAGCAGGGCCTGGGCGGACCGATCCCCTGGGAGAATATCGGCGGCCGCGCCGATTTCATCACCTTCTCCTATGATGGCTCGACGCAGCTCTGGAATCCGCTGAGCTGGATCACGGCGCTGCGCCATGGCCGCGCGGGCATCGATCTCCATCCATCGCACCCCACAAAGTGAGGCAGGGCGATCCGACGACCGAAAGCGGGCCGGAACAGCCCGGACCATCGGATAATGCCGATCCGCTGACGGGGCGGGAGCTCAAGAAGGCAGTTGTCTGGGCGGGTGTCGCGGTGGCGGTGGTGCTGCTCTACGCGCTGGCGCAGCCGCTGCTGCTGATCTTCGGCGGCGTGGTGTTCGCGGCGATGCTGGATGGCGGCACACGGCTGCTGGGCAAGATATTGCCGATCCGGCGCGGGTTCCGGCTGGCGATCGTCGCGGTACTGGTGACCTGCTTCATCGTCGGTTTCGTCCTGCTTGCGGGCGCGCAATTCGCGGGGCAGGCGCAGGCGCTGCAGCAGACGATCAGCGGCCAGATCACACGGATCATGGCCTGGCTACACGCCAAGGGCCTGCTGCCCGCGGGCACCGGCGTCGGCGCCATCGGCCAGCAATTGATGGGATCGTTCGGCAAGGTGACGGCGGTGCTGGGATCGGCGCTGGGCGCGCTCTCCAGCCTGGCGATGATCGTCGTGCTCGGCCTGTTCATCGCGATGGAGCCCCGGCTCTACGAGCGCGGCTTCGCCTGGATCCTGCCGATCGAGCATCGCGACAATTTCTACCAGACCAGCGAACGCATGGGCTTCACGCTGCGCCGCCTGATGGCCGGGCGGCTGCTCGGCATGGCGGTGGAGGGCGTGTTCGTCACGATCGCGCTGTTGCTGGTCGGCGTGCCGATGGCGCCGCTGCTCGGCATCCTCACCGGCATTCTCGCCTTCCTGCCCAATATCGGATCGATCGTATCGGGCTGCCTGATCGTGCTGGTCGGCTTTTCGGCGGGGTTCAACACCGGGATCGGCGCGATCATCGTCTATGTCTCGGTGCAGACCTTTGACGGCTACGTCATCGTGCCGACCGTGGCGCGCCGCTCGGTCGATCTGCCGCCCGCGCTGGTGCTGGGCTGCCAGCTATTGCTGGGCGCCTTGCTCGGGATTCTGGGGCTGGCGCTCGCGGACCCGATCGTGGCGATGATCAAGGTGCTGCTGGAGCAGAAGAGCGAGATCAGTGCCGAGGAAGCCAAGGCCGAGGGCTGAACCCCTCTCCCGCAAGCGGGAGAGGGAGGGGCCCGCAAATCACGCGAAGCAAGATTTGTGGGAGGGTGAGGGGCAAGGCGAAGCCTCGCTCAGCACTCAATGCAAGAGAAGAAAGAAGACCCTCACCCAACCCGCTCCCGCTTGCGGGAGAGGGCTAGAAGGTCACTGACCGGTCGGCATTCCCTGGGGCACGCCCTGCGGCATCGCCATGAAATCACGCATGGTGATATCGAACACCAGCACCGAATTGGCCGGGATCGGGCCGACTTCGCGATCGCCATAAGCGAGCTGCGGCGGGATCCAGACGCGATACTTGGAGCCGCGCGGCATCAGCGTCAGCGCCTCGGCGAAGCCGGGGACGACCTGGCCGATCGGCATCGCGACCGGCGCCTTGCTGGCATCGAACGTAGTACCGTTGAGCAACTTGCCGACATATTCGACCTGCGCGACATCGGAGAGCGTCGGCGTCGGGCCGGTGCCCTTCTTGAGCACTTCATATTCGACGCCGGTTGGGGTCGTCTTGACCCCGGCATGCTTGCCGTTCGCGGCCAGGAACTGCTCGGGCGGCATCGCGGTCATCACCGCCTTTTGTGAGGCGGCATAGGACCCGCCGATCCCCGCGACGATCAGCAGGGCGACACCCGCCCACAGCGCAATGATGCCGCTCTTGCCCACCGGGCGGAGCGGGACGGCGGTGATTTGCGACATTCGGGGCTGGTCTTACCGGGCCTGATCGCGCTCGACACGCTTGCGCTCCAGCTTACGGGCGCGGCGGACGGCGGCGGCACGCTCGCGCGCCCGCTTCTCCGACGGCTTCTCGTAATGGCGGCGCAGCTTCATTTCGCGATAAACGCCCTCGCGCTGCAGCTTCTTCTTGAGCGCGCGCAGGGCCTGATCGACATTGTTATCACGAACGATGATCTGCATAAAACTCTTGTCTCCGGCACGGCCGATGCGTCCATCGGCCGGCAATAAAAAGGCTACGCCACAGGCAGACCTGTGTCGGGAAGCGGCGCCCCTACCAGCGGGGCAGCGATTCTACAACCCTGCGGGGCCCGAAAAGCTGCGGCTTTCCATAAGCCGGCCGGCTGGCTAGGCACGGCGCCGTGACCCGCTTCACCGTCAACGGCAATCCCGTCCACTATAAGATGGACCCGGCGACGCCCCTGCTATGGGCGCTGCGCGATGCCTCGAATCTCACCGGCACCAAATATGGTTGCGGGCTGGGGCAGTGCGGCGCCTGCACCGTGCATGTCGATGGCGTTGCCCATCGGTCATGCCAAATCACGATCGGCGCGATCGAGGGAAGCTTCGTCACCACGATCGAAGGCCTGAGCGACGACCGCAGCCATCCCGTGCAACAGGCGTGGGTGGCCGAGCAGGTGCCGCAATGCGGCTATTGCATGTCCGGCATGATCATGGCCGCCGCCGCGCTGCTCGCGCACAAGCCGCGCCCTACCGACGACGAGATCGACGCGGGCATCACCAACCTCTGCCGCTGCGGCACCTACCCGCGCATCCGCCGGGCCATCCAGCGCGCGGCGGAGATGCAGGCGGGCGGCGATGCGATCACCGCCGCACCGCCGCCCGGCATCAAACCGGCCGATGCCGCCGCTGCGGTGCCCGCGCTCAGCCCGCCAAAGCCATCGCGATAAGCTTTCGATTGGCTGACTAACAGCTTCAGCGATCCGTCAGTGCGACTCGGGCAGATGAGCTGCAATGCCGGCGCGTAGGGCCCGGCAAAGTGGAGCCTGGATGCCATGAAGAGTTTCCGTACCGCACTGCTCGCCGCCGCCTTCACGGCCGGCATTCCCGCCCTCGCTTTTGCGCAGGACGTGCCGCAGGATCAGCGCGAGCATCGCGGCGACCGCGGCGATCGCGGCCCCCGTCCCGATGGCGGCCAGCGGCCCGACCGCGGCGCACCCGCCGCACCGCCGGCCCCTCAAGCCCCACCCCCGGCCCCGACCGTGCGCAGCCAGGAGGTGCAGCGCCAGCCCGCGCCGCAGCAAGCTGCTCAGGCCGGCCGCCCTTATGGCCGTTACGCCCCAGGCCAACAGCCGGGCGCCAACCCCGACGTTCGCGGGCAGGCTTATGGTGATCGCCGCGCTTATGACGACCGCCGTGGCAACGACGATCGCCGCGGCCCGCCGCCAGGCGCGGGTGACCGCCCCAACGGCTATGCGCCCGGCTGGAACGGCCGCCCGGGTGATGGACGCCCCGGCGATTATGGCCGGCCCGGCTATGGCCGTCCCGATGGTGGCTATCAGCGATCGCAGGGCAATTGGCGAGGCGCCGATTGGCGGCAGGATCGCCGGTATGACTGGCGCGGCTACCGCGATCAGAACCGCAGCCTGTTTCGCGGGCCCCGCTATGTCGCGCCGCGCGGCTGGGCCTATGGCTATCGCCGCTTCGATATCGGCTTCCGCCTGCCGCCCTTCCTGTTCGGCTCGCAATATTGGATCGCCGATCCCTGGGCCTATCGCCTGCCGCCCGTCGACGGCCCCTATCGCTGGGTCCGCTACTATAACGACGTGCTGCTGATCGATCTGCGCAGCGGCGCGGTGGTCGACGAAATCCCCGACTTCTTCTGGTGAGGAGGCGGGGGCCCGGCGGCCTACCCCCCAGCCGGCCGCCGGGCGCAGCAGTTTACGAGGTGTACGTAGCGTAACGTACCAGGCGGCCCGGGCGAGCAATCGTCCGGGTCGTTTTTGCTTCGAAAACTCTAGCCGAGACGGCCGAAGGGCAGGAGCTTCTTTGCCAGCGCGGACGCGGCTTTGCCATCGCCGGCGCGCAGCGGCACCAGCATCAGTTCGGCATCATGCTTGGCGATACGATCGAGAGCGGTGGGAGTCGGCGCCGCGGCAGCGGCCTGCGCGAGCGCCAGCGATGCGGCCACAGCGTCGCGATCGAGACGGATGCGCATCATCGCCGCCATGCCCTTGAAGAAAGCGCGATTGCCGCCGTAGCTGACCGCCTTGCCGATCCCATCGAGGCCGAGATCCTTGTTGCAACCGAGCACCGTCGTCGCAAGGAAGCCCGCCGCGACGCAATCGAGGTGCCAGCCGCCGATCGCGAGCTGAAATTCGGGATCGCGCGGATTGGAGGCGACCAGGCTTTCGAACATCTTGCGCGAGCTTTTGGCATCGGCGGGCTTCTTGGTGAGCGTCGCGCGATAGCCGATGCTCATCGCATTCTGGAGCAGACCCTCGTGATCATTGGGCCGCGTGGCGAGGATCGCCTGCGATTGATCGACCGCCTGCGTAACCAGCGCCAATGCCTGCCTTTTATCGGTGGCCTGGAACGCGGCTTGGGTCAGCAGGTCGCGGGGCGTTACCGCCTGCACGGGTGACATGATCGCAGCGGCGGCGATCACGCACACCAGAGGCTCGAAACGCATATATTCTCCTTGTTCGGAAGACCAAAGCACCGGGCGGCGGAATCGATCCATTTCGGCGCGTGCCCGGATAGTGCGCGATCGTCCACACTCGGCTATCAGCGGCGGCGATGACCCGTCTTGGCCTTCTCCCGATGCTCGCGCTCCTGGCGCTGAGCGGCTGTATCGGCGGCACGATCGAAGCGCCCAGCCTCGCCCAGCGCGATTATGAAAAGCAGCCGGTGCCGTTGCCCGATGCGGCGAGCGAGCCGGCATCGACGCTCGATCCCGCGCTGGCGGCCAAGCTCAAGGCCCTGCTCGATCAGGCGCTGGCGGCGCATGCGGCTTTCACGGCTGCGCAGGCTAAAACGACCGCAGCGATCGACCGCGCCGCCAACACCGCGCCGGTCAGCGAGACCTGGACCGCGGCCCAGCAGGACTTGAGCGCGCTGGATACCGGCCGCGGGCCGCTGCAGGGAATCGAGGCCGACGTCGATGCGCTCCGCACCGATCCCGCCAATGCAACTCCCGCCAACCGCACTGCGATCGATGCGGCGGCGGCACAGGTGCAGGCGCTGGAGGATCAGGAGACCGCCGCGATCGCGGCTTTGGGGACGAAGCTAAAATCATAAACCCAAACACCGTTCGTGCTGAGCTTGTCGAAGCATCGTTCTATTTATCGTTCGATCAAGAAGAACAGCCCTTCGACAGGCTCAGGGCAAACGGAGAAGGGCGACCTAACCCTCCATCAGCCGCGCCGCATGCAGCGCATGGTAGGTCAGCACACCCGAACAGCCCGCGCGGCGGAATGCCATCAGCGTTTCCAGCACCATCGCATCGCGATCGGCGGCGCCCGCCGCGACCGCCGCCTCGATCATCGCATATTCTCCCGACACGGCATAAGCGAACACCGGCACCTCGAACCGCTCCTTCACGCGGCGGATGATGTCGAGATAGGGCAGGCCGGGCTTGACCATCACCGTGTCCGCGCCCTCGGCGAGGTCCATCGCGACTTCGCGCAGCGCCTCCTCGCTGTTCGCGGGGTCCATCTGATAGCCGCGCTTGTCGCCCTTCAGCAGGCCGCGCGTGCTCACCGCATCGCGGAACGGGCCGTAGAAGGCCGAGGCATATTTGGCGGCGTAAGCCATGATCTGGACGTCGTGGAACCCTTCGCCCTCCAGGCGCGCACGAATCGCGCCGACGCGCCCGTCCATCATGTCCGAGGGTGCGATGATGCTGCTGCCCGCGCGCGCCTGGACCAGCGCCTGTTCGACCAGCACCGCCAGCGTCTCGTCATTGCGCACGCGGCCTTGATCATCGACGATGCCGTCATGGCCGTGCGCGGTGTACGGATCGAGCGCGACATCGGTGAGGATGCCGATCTCCGGCACCGCATCGCGGACCGCCGCAATCGCGCGGCACATCAGATTATCCGGATTGAGCGCCTCTTCGCCGCGTTCCGAGCGCAGATGCGATGGCGTATTGGGGAAGAGCGCGATGCAGGGGATGCCCAGCGCCGCCGCTTCCCTGGCCCGCGCGGCGATGCCATCAACCGACCAGCGCGACACGCCGGGCAGCGCGGCGATCGGCTCCTCGACCCCCTTCCCTTCGGCAATGAACAGGGGCCAGATCAGGTTGGCGGGGGTTATGACATGTTCGGCGACCATCGCCCGGCTCCATGGCGCGGAGCGCGTGCGGCGGAGGCGGAGCGCGGGATAGGATGCGTGGCTCATCCCTGCTCTGTAGCGGTTCGATCGCCTGCGGTGAACCGCCCGATGAGGAAGGCGGCGAGGGCTTGATTGCGGCGCAGCATTAACGCATCGTCAGCCATGTTCCGGGATACCCGGGCGTTCACTAGGCAACCGACGATCCGGGGGGATCCTATGCTTCAGTTCGCCGCGCTCTTCTATGGTATGATGGCCAGCTTCGTCCTTTCCAGCGCCACGCGCAACAAGAGGGAGGCGGTCGCTAATCCGCCGATCCTCACCATCTTCGCCTGGGGGCTGCTGTCGTTCTCGGCGGCGACGGCGGTGCTGTTGCTGGGTTATATCGGGATGAAAGCGGCGGGCATCGCCTGACGCCCCTGCCGGTGCGCCTGCTGCTGTTCGGGCCCGGCTATACCGGCACGCGAATCGCCGCCGCCTTCGCGACCGATGGCGCCGCGGTCACCACGATCGGGCGCAATGAGGATGCCAGCGCGCTGATCGGCGCGGCGACACACATCCTCTCCACCGTTCCGCCCGGCGAGGCGGGCGATCCGATTCTCAATCTTTACGGCCCTGCACTGGCAGAGGCTTCGGCGTGGAAAGGCTATCTTTCCTCCACCGGCGTCTATGGCGATTGCGGCGGCGCCTGGGTAGACGAAAGCGCGCCTGTTCAGGGCCGACGGTCCCCGCGCAACGCGGCGGACGCGGCGTGGAACGCGATAGGCGCCTGCGTCTTCCGCCTGCCGGGTATCTATGGCCCCGGCCGATCGATCCTCGACCGGATCGCGGCAGGCGCGGCGCACCGCATCGATCTCCCTGGCCAGGTGTTCAGCCGTATTCACGTCGAGGATATCGTCAGCGCGGTGCAGCTGGCAGCGCGTGCCGGATCCCATGCGACCTTCAACCTCGGCGACGATGCGCCCGCGCCGCAGAATGCGCTGGTGGAACTTGGCTGCGCGCTGCTCGGCAGGCCGCTACCGCCGCTGCAGGGCCTGCAAGAGGCCGCGCTTTCTCCCGCAGCACGGGCTTTCTATGCCGAGAACCGCCGCATCGCCAACGTCAAAGCCAAGCGGCTGCTCGGCTGGCGGCCGCGCTATCCCGATTATCGCGCGGGGCTGCGCGCCCTCATCGCCACCACCAGCCCGGCGATCACCAGCACCCCTCCCAACACGGCCTCTACCGACCAGCGATAATGTTCAAAGATGGTTGAAAGCACCATCGCCAGCACCGGCGTCAGCACGTTGACATAGCCGCCGCGCGCCGGGCCGATCAGCCGTATCATGTTGAAATAGAGCGTGAACGCTAGCGCCGAAGCCAGCACGCCGAGATATAGGACGCCGCCGAGGTAGATCGGCGTGAGCAGGATGCGCGGCGGCCCGAAGGTGGCATAGGCGACCAGGGCGTTGGCCAGCGCCCCCCATGTCATTCCCCACGCCAGCATCGCCGGCATCGGAATCGCGCGCATCCGCTCGGTCGATTGCATGACGTTGGAAATCGACGCGAACAGCAGCGCCAGCAGCACGAAGCCGACACCCAGCGCGGTCTCGTGCGGCGAGTGCGGCGACGCGCGCAGCTCATGCTCGAACAACAGCCCGATCCCGGCCATCGCCACCGCCGATCCCGCCAGGAAAGGCCGCGACAGAGGCTGACCGAGGAAGAGACGGCCGAGCAGCGCATTGTAGACCAGCAGAAGCGCGAACACGACCGCGACGATCCCGGAGGTAACGTGCGCCTCCGCCCGATAGACGAAATTGAAGTTGAGGCAGAAAATGCAGATGCCCATCACCGTGAGCAGCCCATGCTGGCGCAGGGTGAGCCGCAGGCTGGTACGCGTGAACAGCGCGACGATAAACATCGTGATCGCGGCGGTCAGGAAGCGGTAGCACACCGACCAGCTGACCGGCACCTCACCGAGCTGGCCCCTGATGACCAGCCAGGTCGATCCCCACAGCAAGGTGACGATCGCGAACGGAAGCGCGACGCGGCCTTTCGCCGCATCGCTGAGCGGGGGGACGAAGCTCACAAGGCGGTGATGGCGGCGGCGAGCGCCGCCACCTCATCCTCCGGGCTCGCCCAATGCGTGACGAGGCGGATCTCGCCATCGGCCCAATCGTAGAAATCGAAGCCCCGCGCGCGTAGCGCGGCGGCCTCGGCGGGCGTCGAGCGCAGGAACAGTTCATTGGCCTGCACGGGGTGGAGCAGCCGGTCGCCCGCCGCTTCCGCCAATGTCGCGGCGCGCGCATTGGCGGCGCGGGCGGTGTCCAGCCAGAGATCGCCGTCCAGCATCGCGTGGAGTTGCGCGGCCAGATAGCGGCCCTTGGAGAGCAGGTGCCCGGCTCGCTTGCGGCGGCGTTTGGTGTCCTCGGCCAGCGCGAGATCGAAAAAGATCAGCGCCTCGGCCGACAGGCCGCCATTCTTGACGAAGCCGAAGCTGAGCACATCGACGTGCGGCACCAATTCGGCGGGTGTGCAGCCGAGGTGGACGATCGCGTTAGCGAAGCGCGCGCCATCCATATGAAAGCCCCAGCCCCGCGCCTTGGCGAGCGCGCCCAGCGCCGCGACCTCGGCGGGCGTGTAGACGCAGCCATATTCGGTGGCGTTGGTGATCGAGAGCGCGCGCGGCTGGACGCGGTGAACATCATTGGCAATCGCATCGGCCACCGCCGCTACGCTCTCCGGCGTCAGCTTCGCGCCCGCACCCTCGGCAGGCATCAACTTGGCGCCGTGGGTGTAAAATTCGGGCGCGCCGCATTCGTCGTTCTGGATATGCGCGTCGCGGTGGCAGATCACGCCGCCAAAGGGCGGGCACAGCGCCGCCAGCGCCAGCGCATTTGCCGCCGTGCCCGTCGGCACCCACAACGCCGCAACCTCGCGCCCGAACAGAGCGGATAATCGCGCGTCGAGGCCCTTGCTCAGCGCATCGCCGTCATAAGCGGTATCGACCACATCCGCCTTGGCCATCGCGGCGAAAACCGCGGGGTGAACGGGGGCGGCGTTATCGGAAAAGAAGCGCATATCCGCCGATTGTCGGTCGCCATGCCCCAAGTCAACCAGAGCGGCGGCGCCATCGGTGCGGCCAGCGATCCGCCGCTGGCGCCTGCCGCTGCACCCAGGGGTGCCGATCGTCCCCGTTGACGGTCTCGATGCGGTGTCGGCCCAGCCAAATCGCCATCCCGCCCGTCTGCCCGAGCGAGGCGGTATCGAGCTTGAGCCAGCGCGGCTTGCAGCTCCACGGCAGGCGGCGGTCGCTGACCGCGACATCGGCCCAGCCGCAGGCCTCGAGCAGGGCGTCGCGATCGGTGCGGTAGGAGCTGCGCGTCGCGAGCAAATGCTTGTCGCCGAGCGCCGCGACGCAGGAATCGTCACTGCACCGCGCGGTGGGCAGCGCATCGAGATCGAGCGCGGTGCCCTGCACGCCCGCGCCCCAGCCCAGGAAATCGCGGACATAATCGCCGGCGCGCGGGCGAAGCAGATAAAGCGTGCCGCCATCGCGCACCGCGACATGCTTGCCATCGCCTGTAACGAGCAGATCGGGCGCGGGAGTCGCAAGCGCCCAGATCGTGCCGACCGCGAGCGGCAGGAAGCCCAGCCGCCGCCAGCGCGTCCGCCACAAAGCGAGCCAGAGCCCGCCCGCCGTCATCAGCAGGAAAGCGCCGAGCGGCATCGAGGGCAAGGCCCGCACCGCGCCGGGCAAAGTCGCAGTGACATGCGCGATCCACAGCAGGAAACGGACGGAGAGCCCCGCAGCCCACCAGATCGGGCCGCCCAAGCCGATCACGTCGAACAGCAAGGCTAGCGCCTCGGCGGGCATGATGACGAAGGTGGAAAGCGGGATCGCTATGATATTGGCGAACGCGCCGTACAGGCCCTCACGGTGGAAATGGTAGAGCGCGATCGGTGCCAGCGCCGCCTCGACCAGCAGGCCGGTGCCGAGCAGCGAGAGCAGTTCGCGGACGAGCTTGCGCGGCCAGGCTTCGTCGCGCTTGAGGACCAACGCACGCACGCCGGGATGCTCGTAGAGCGCGACGATCGCGGTGACCGCGGCGAAGCTCAGCTGGAAGCTCGGGCCGATCAAAGCCTCGGGCCGGAACAGCAGCACGATCAGCGCACCGGTTGCCACCAGCCGCAGTGTCATCGCCTCGCGCCCGAGCGCGATGCCGCCCAGCACCAGCAGCGAGGCGACGCACGAACGCACCGTCGGCACCTCCGCCCCCGAGAGCAAGGTGTAGGCGATGCCCGCCAGAGCGCCCGCCCCCGCCGAGATCAGCGTGAGCGGTGCGTGCAGCGCGAGCCTCTGGCTTAGCGCCAGCAGCCGCTGCGTGATCAGCATCGCCGCCGCGATCGCCGCCGCCACATGCAGCCCGCTGATCGAGAGCAGGTGCGCGAGGCCCGAGCGGCGGAAATCGTCCGACGCCTGCAGATCGATCCCACCGACATCGCCGGTGACGAACGCCGCCGCGACGCCGCCCGCATTGCCGGGGATTTCGCTTTCGATATGGCGCGTCAGCACGCCGCGCTTGCCATCCAGCCAGCGCTGAAAGCCGCCACCGGGCGCGGCAGGCGCAGTCACCGCGACCGGACCGAGCGCCTTGCCCGTGGCGCCAATGCCCTGAAACCAGGCGACGCGCGCATAATCATAGGCGCCGGGCACGGCGGCGGTCGGCGGCGGCACCAGCCGCGCCTTGAGCGAGACCTTGGCGCCCGCCGCCAATCCCTTGGGCTCGGCATCCTGATCGAGGCTGACGCGGACTTTGGGCGGCAGGGCCGCCGCCGGATCGGGCGCCAGCGTCAGCCGGATCGATTCGCGCGCGGGCAGGCGCTCGACCAGCAGGATCGTGCCCGTCACCTGGACGACCTGCGCGCGCTGGAGGATCGGTGCGGCAACATGGTTGCTCCGCGCCCAGGCCAAGGCGCAACCCGCGCACGCCGCCAGCGCGAACCAGCCGATCGCCTGCCCCAGCCGCCCGCGCCGCCCGAGCGCGAAGGCCAGCACGCCGATCACGCCGCTCACCCACAGGAAGCGCGCCCAAGCTCCCGCCTCGGGCAATCCGAACCACGCCGCGATGCCCGCGCTCAGTGCCACCGGCAGCCACAAAGGCAGCTGGTCGCGCTCCGCCTCCAGCCAGCGTTCGATCGCGATGCCGATCTTCGGCAGGCGCGGTCGGCCCCAGGCCGTTTGAGGCCAGCGAAACGCTATGCTAGGGGGCGCCACCCTTCGTGCCGGCATCACGGCCACGAGCTTGTGAGAGACCTCGCGTGAGCGCAAGTATCGAAGCCACCGGCCCCGCGGTGGTGACCCGTTTCGCGCCCTCCCCCACGGGCTATCTGCACATCGGCGGCGCGCGCACCGCGCTGTTCAACTGGCTGTTCGCGCGCCACCATGGCGGCCGGTTCCTGCTGCGGATCGAGGATACCGATCGCGCGCGCTCCACCGATGCCGCGATCGCGGCGATCCTCGACGGGATGCGCTGGCTCGGCCTCGATTGGGATGGCGACGAGGTCTATCAATTCGCCCGCGCCGCGCGCCATGCCGAGGTCGCGCAGGCTCTGCTTGACAAAGGCGCCGCCTACCGCTGCTGGATGACGCCTGAGGAGCTCAGCGCGCAGCGCGAAGCCGCCCAGGCCGCCAAGCGCCCCTATAAGGTGCAGAGCCCGTGGCGCGACCGCACCGATGGCCCGCTGGACCAGCCCTTCGTCGTCCGCCTCAAGGCGCCGCTGGCAGGCGAGACCGTGATCGAGGATCGTGTGCAGGGGACGGTAACCGTCCAGAATGCCATCCTGGACGATATGGTGCTGCTGCGGTCTGACGGCACGCCAACCTATATGCTGGCCGTGGTGGTCGACGATCATGACATGGGCGTCACCCATGTCATCCGCGGCGACGATCACCTCAACAACGCCTTCCGCCAGCTCGGCATTATCACCGCGATGGCTTGGCCCGAACCCGTCTATGCGCACATTCCCCTGATCCACGGCGCGGACGGCGCCAAGCTTTCCAAGCGCCACGGCGCGCTCGGCGTCGATGCCTATCGGGATGAGCTCGGCCTGCTGCCTGAGGCCGTCTCCAACTATCTACTGCGCCTCGGCTGGGGGCATGGCGATGAGGAGATCATCAGCCGCGAACGCGCGACCGAGGTGTTCACGCTCGCCGGCGTCGGCCGCTCAGCCAGCCGCTTCGATCTCAAGAAGCTCGAGAATCTCAACGGCCATTATCTGCGCGAGGCGGACGATGCCCGGCTCGCCCTGCTGGTGGCGCAAAAATTGGGCCTTGCCGACTCGGGTGAACAGGCCGGATTGCTGCAACGCGCCATGCCAAGCCTCAAGGTTCGCGCCAAGAATATCAACGAGTTGGCGGATAGCGCGGGCTTCCTTTTCCGCACCCGCCCTATCATCATGGACGAAGCCGCCGGCAAGCTGCTAGAGGGCGATGCGCGCCGCATTCTGGCGCGTGCCCGGGCCGCTCTCGCGGCGGTCAACGACTGGAGCGCGGACGCGCTCGAAGCCGCGGTCCGCCAGGTGGCGGAAGAACAGGGGTTGGGTCTTGGCAAGCTGGCGCAGCCGCTGCGCGCCGCGCTCACCGGACGCACCACCTCACCAGGCATTTTCGATGTGCTGACCCTCCTCGGTCGTGAGGAGAGCCTGGCACGGCTGGGCGATCAGGCCGATCGTTCAGATACGTGATGGAGACAATAATGGGCGGTAAGAGCACGGTCAGCGTCGGCGACAAGAGCTTCGAATATCCGGTGCTTTCGGGTTCCACGGGGCCCGAAGTCATCGATATCCGCAAGCTGTACGCCGATACCGATTGCTTCACCTACGATCCCGGCTTCACCTCCACCGCGAGCTGCGAATCGAAGATCACCTATATCGATGGCGATGCGGGCATCCTGCTTCACCGCGGCTATCCGATCGATCAACTCGCCGAGAAAAGCTCGTTCATGGAGGTTTCCTACCTCCTGCTGAACGGTGAGCTGCCCTCCAAGGCTGAGCTCGACAAGTTCACCTATACCATCAGCCGCCACACGATGGTGCATGAGCAGCTGGCGACCTTCTTCCGCGGTTTCCGCCGCGATGCGCACCCGATGGCGATCATGTGCGGCGTGGTCGGCGCGCTTTCGGCCTTCTACCATGATTCGACCGACATCGCCGATCCCGAACAGCGTCGGATCGCCAGCCACCGCCTGATCGCCAAGATCCCGACGCTGGCGGCGATGGCCTACAAATATTCGGTCGGCCAGCCGTTCGTCTTCCCGAAGAACGATCTCTCCTACGCGGGCAATTTCCTCAACATGACCTTCTCGGTGCCCGCCGAGGATTATGTCGTCGATCCGATCATCGAATCGGCGATGGACAAGATCTTCATCCTCCATGCCGATCACGAGCAGAACGCCTCGACCTCGACCGTCCGCCTCGCGGGATCATCGGGCGCCAATCCTTTCGCCTGCATCGCGGCGGGCATCGCCTGCCTATGGGGCCCGGCGCACGGCGGCGCCAACGAGGCGGCGCTCAACATGCTCCGCGAGATCGGCACGCCCGACAAGATCCCGGAATATATCGCGCGCGCCAAGAACAAGGACGATCCGTTCCGGCTGATGGGCTTCGGCCACCGCGTCTATAAGAATTTCGATCCGCGCGCGAAGGTGCTCTCCAAGGCGGCGACCGAGGTGCTCGACAAGCTCGGGATCAGCGATCCGGTCCTAGATACGGCGCGGGAGCTGGAGCGGATCGCGCTCAGCGATCAATATTTCATCGACAAGAAGCTCTACCCGAATGTCGATTTCTATTCGGGCGTGATCCTCTCGGCGATCGGTTTTCCGACCAGCATGTTCACCGTGCTGTTCGCGCTTGCCCGTACCGTCGGCTGGATCGCGCAGTGGAACGAGATGATCACCGATCCCGCCCAGAAGATCGGCCGCCCGCGCCAGCTCTACACGGGGCCGACGCAGCGCGATTATGTCACGGTGGACCAGCGGTAACGACACCGACAACCCGTTCGTGCTGAGCCTGTCGAAGCACCGTCTTTCTCTTCCTGCATCGGAAAGAAGGACGGCCCTTCGACAGGCTCAGGGCGAACGGATTCCGTTTTTTTAGGCCCGCCCATGCGCCTCACCTCGATCATCGCCATCTTCTTCCTGTTCTGGGCGTTGAGCTTCTTCCTCGTCCTCCCCTTCCGCCTCCAGCGCAGGGATAGCGTGGACGCGGCGGTGCACGGTGAGATGCCGGGCGCACAGGGGCGCTTCAGCTTCGGGCGGACGTGCGGCTGGACGACGATCGTCGCGGCCATCCTGTTCGGGCTCTATTACGGCAATTACGTCTATCAATGGGTGCCGGTGGAAACGTTCGATTTCGTGCCGGCGCACGTGATCGAGGGGAATGGCAGCTAAGGCTTGTTATCCGTCATCCCCGCCTGCGCGGGAATGACGATCACCGCCGCAGCCGCTCGATCGCCTGCGCCAGCGCCACGTAGAGCTTGCCCGCGTCGGACGAGAGCAAGGCCACGCCCATCGCACCGCCCTCCCGCACGCCCAGCACGCGGCGGAGCATCGCCTCGAAATCGTGGATGTAGCGGTTGACCTGCTCGCGGAACTCGCCATCCTCGCCATAGCGCGCTGCCACCGCCTTGGCCTCGGATGCATCGAGCAATTTGACCGCGCGGCGTGTGAAGATGCCGCGATCGCCCTTGAGATAGGCCGCCCAATCGCCGTCGGTTGGCTCGTTGGAAAGCACCTTGGCGACATCGATCGCGGTGGAATTGAGCGCTTCGATCAGCAGGCCGATCTGGCGCGCGAAATTGCCCTCGTCCTGCGCGGTCAGCGCGCTTTGCTGTTCGGTCAGCCGCGCCTCGATCGCCTGCGTCGTTTCGGCGATCGTCATCAATTGGCGGGTGAGCTGTTCGCTACCCGCGCGCGCCGCCTCGATCGCCTTGGCGGTGACCAGGCCGACCTGCGCGATCTCCTCACGCCCGACGCCCGCCAGTGCGCTGCGCATTGCCGACGCGCCAGCCACCGCGAGGGCATCGGCCGATTGCGGAATGACGTCCCCAATCGCCGCACGCGCCTGATCGGCCGCTTCCGCCGCCGCTGCGCGCACCGCGCCCAGCGCATCGGCCAGCCGCCCCGAACTCTCGCCGGCCAGCGCCGCGATATGCCCATCGATCTGCGCCAGCATCGCCTCCAGCGCCGCGACATGGTTGCCGATCGCTTGCGCCGCCTGATCGTGCCGGGCGAGCGAGGCCCCGGCATCGCTGAGGCCGGCATTGGCGCGATCGATATCGGCGGCCAGCTTTTCGGCGCGCGGTTCGGCCTCGGCGATCCCCCGCAGACCCTGTTCGGCATGGAGACGAAGCCGGGCGAGTGCCTGCGGGATCGCCTCATTGAGCTGGCCCGCGCTCGCCTCGATATGGCTACGGAAGGCGCCGGCGCGCTGGACGAGGGTTTCGGCTTGGGTGTTGCCCTGGCCAAGCGTCTGCGCCAGCCGATCGGTGTGATCGGAGAGCGCGGCCAGCGCCTCGGCAAGATCGGCGGTCTGTTCGGCGCCAGCATCGCCGAACGCCGCGAAACGCGCTTCGACCGAGCCGATCGCGGCCTCGAGCTGCTGGAGGAGCGCCCGGCTCTGCTCGCCCTGCGCGGCGAGCTGGCGGCCGAGTTCGCCCAGCCGGAGATCGAGACCGCGCGTGATCGAATCGCCCGCCTGATCGGCGATCGCGCGGCCCTGCGCCGCCATCGAGGACAAGGCCTCGCGCTGCTCCTCGATCGCGCGGCGGACCTGATCCAGCGTGTCGGCAGCGCCATCGAGCGCGCTGTTGCTGGCGCCTTCCAGCTTCCCCGTCGCCTCGGCGATGCGGCGATCGACGAGGCCTGCGCTCACCTCCAGCCGATCGAGTTCGGCGGCGAGGCGGCGCGCGGCCATCGCGCTGCCCTGATCGGCGGCCTGCGCGGCGTGCGCGGCGCGGGTAAGCTGTTCTTCCAGCAGCGCGCTCGACTCCAGCGTCGAGGCGCCGACGCTACGGAGGGATTGGCTCAGCCGATCGGCGCGCTCCTCGGCCTGCGGCAGATCGGCGAGCAGCACGCCGAGATCGGTGCGCGCGGCGGCGGTGGCATCATCGAGGCTGGCGGCGACGCGCGACAGATCGGCGGAGCGCAACGCGAGCAAATCGCTCGCCGTGCCGAGCCGCGCGCCCGCTTCCTCGCCGACGCCGGCCAAGGCCAAAGCATGATCGGAGAGGTTGCTGCGTGCCTGGCCGATACGGCTGTCGAGAGCCCCAAGCAGCGCGACGATGCGCTGCGATTCGGTGCGCAGCTCGGCGGCGGCGCGGGCATAACCGTTGGTGGCGAAGCGCCCGGTGCGGAGCAGCAGCGCGAACACCGCGAGCAGCGCCAGCGGCCCCGATCCCAGCCCGACCCAGGCGGCGATCTTGAGCGGCGGCAGGCCGGCGGCAGGCGCAACGTCGGCGATCGAAAGCGTCAACGCGATGATCCAGCCGAGCGCGATCAGGCCGAGCAGGGCGAGCAGGATGGGCACCGTCCAGTTGCGGCGCGGTGCCTCATAGACCTCTACAGCATAGCTTTCCGGCGCGACCATCGGCTCGGGCGCGGCGTCCTGTACCGTCCCCTGCTCCAGTTCTTCCGGCTCCACCGTGTTCCGTGCCCCTCTGCCCATCGCCGGACTGTATCATCTTGATCGCCGGAAGCGAGTGCTTTGCAGGCGCGCGCGGAGCGCCTTACAGTGGCGCGGTGCGGGATTTGAGATGCTGACAGCTTTGCTTGCCGCCGCCGAGGGCGTGGAGACGCCCGCGCTGCAGCCGGTGGCGGGCGTCACGCTGCTGGAGCATCAGGTGCGCCGGCTGGTGGCGGCGGGCGTCGAGCGCCTCGTGCTGCTGACCGGCGAGTGGCCGGTGACGCTGGCCGCCCCGCTCGGGCGGCTGCGCGCCGATCATATCGCGATCGATGCCGTCCGCACGCTGGCCGACGCTGCCGATCGGCTGGCAGCCTCACCGCGCGTGCTGTTGGTGGCCGAGGGCTGCCTGCCCGATCGCGCCCTGCTCGATCGTCTGGCCGCCGCCGCCGTGCCGACCATCGCCACCTTGCCGGATGCGCCCGAACATCAGGATTGGGAGCGGATCGATGCGCAGGCGCGCTGGGCGGGGGTCGCGCTGATCGACGGTTCGCGCGTGATCGAAGCGGCATCGATGCTCGGCGAATGGGATCCGGTTTCGACCTTGCTCCGCCGCGCGGTTCAAGAAGGCGCGGGCCGGCTGATGCTGGACGCACCGCCACTTCTCGCCATGGACGCGGGCAGCGCGGCAGCCGCCGAGGCGGGAATCATCCGCGGCACGCGCGAGGCGCATGAAGGCTGGGCGGCACGCTGGATCGAGGCGCCGCTGGTCGAGTGGAGCTTGCCGCTGCTGTTCCCGCGATCGATCGAGCCCTTGTGGCCGGGCGCACTGGCGGCGCTGCTGGCGCTGGGGGGCGGATTGGCGGCGGTGGCGGGGCTGCGCTGGGGAATGCTGGTGCCGCTGCTGGCGGCCGCGCTGCTGCGGCTGATCGGACGGCGGCTCTCGGCGGTACAGGCGCGCGCCTTGCCGCACGCGCAGATCATCGCGCGCGCCGGCGATGCCGGGCTGGTGCTGGCGAGCCTGGGTCTGGGGCTCGGCCTGATGCGCGACACAGGACAATGGGGCTGGCTGCTGCTCGGTGCGCTGCTGCCGCTAGAGATGATGCTGACCGCGCTTCAACGCCGCGCCAACGCTTGGGGTGGCGGTGTCGGCGAGCCGGCGTGGCTGGCGCGGGGGGATGAATTGCCCTGGACACTGCTGCCAGTTGCCGTGGTTGGTGGATGGAAAGCCGGGCTGGCGGGGTTGTGCGGTTACGCCGCGGCGACATTGGCGTTTCAGCTCAGGCGCGGCTGGCGGCTGATGCGGTAAATCCTCCCCGGCACGGGGAGGGGGACCATCCGCAGGATGGTGGAGCGGGCTCGCAATCAAGCGCAACGCTTAACGGAGAGCCCCCACTCTCTCATCGCTGCGCGATCCCACCTCCCCGTTCCGGGGAGGATCAGACCCGGATCACCGCGACATCGACGATCGGCTTCTTGCCCGTCCAGTTGGTCGCGCGGCGGCGGACCGCCAGGCGGATTGATTCGCGCAATTTGGTCTCGTCACGCCCGCCTTTTTCAGCCGCTTCGGCAGCGGCATCGCGCGCATCGGCGAGGAAATCCTCGCGATCCTCTTCCACCGGGATACCCTGGATCTGCACTGCGGCCTCGCCCTTGATGCGGCCGTCCTTGCCCAGCGCCACCGTCACCGAGATCACCCCGTTGACGGCAATCTTGCGCCGCTCGTTCATTGTCGCGCCGTCGGCGGGGAGGATGACGTCGCCGTCGAGGATCAGGCGGCCCGCGCGTTCGTTGCCGATCTTCATAGGACCATCGGGCGCAAGACGCAGCAGATCGCCGTTCTGCTGAACGATGCCCTTCGGCACACCCTGCTCCCGCGCGAATCGCTCCTGTTCGGCCATGTGCCGCATCTCGCCATGGACGGGCAGGATGATCTCGGGCCGGATCCATTTGTACATCAGCGCCAATTCGGGACGGCCCGGATGACCCGAAACATGAACGTGCGCCTGACGATCGGTGACCATCAGAATCCCCTTGGTGACCAGCGCATTCTGGATGCGGCCGATCGCCATTTCGTTGCCGGGGATCTGCTTGGACGAGAAGACCACGGTATCGCCGGCGCTCAGCTTGATCTGGTGGCTGTCGAACGCCACCCGCGCCAGCGCCGCGCGCGATTCGCCCTGTCCGCCGGTGGCGACGATCATCACCTCACGCTTCGGCAGCTTCATCGCCGTCTCGAAATCGATCAACGGCGGGAAATCCTGGAGATAGCCGGTCTGCTTGGCGACCTTGATGATGCGATCGAGCGAGCGCCCCGCGACACAGAGCTGCCGCCCGCAATCGCGCGCCACCTGCCCCAGCGTCTGCACGCGCGCCGCATTGGAGGCGAAGGTGGTGACGAGCACGCGGCCCTCCGCCGCCTTGATCACGCCATCGAGACCTTCGCGCACGGCAGCTTCGGAGCCGCTGGCGTGATCGTTGAACACATTGGTCGAATCGCAGACCAGCGCCAGCACGCCTTCATCGCCGATCGCGCTCAGCTCCGCCGCGGTGGAGGGGGTGCCGAGCAGGGGCTCGTCATCAATCTTCCAATCGCCGGTGTGGAAGATGGTGCCGTAAGGCGTGGTGATCTTGAGCGCATTGCCCTCGGGAATCGAGTGGGCGAGCGGCACATAGGTGAAGCCGAACGGCCCGAGATCGAAGCTCGAATCGCGCTCGATCACCTTGAGCTTCACCTGCTTGGTGATGCCCTCTTCCTCCAGCTTGCCGCGGATCAGCCCGGCGGTGAACGGCGTCGCATAGAGCGGCACGCCGAGATCGGCGGCGAGATAGGGGATCGCGCCGATATGATCCTCATGGCCGTGTGTCAGTACGATGCCGATCAGGCTATCGCGATGGCGTTCGATGAAATCGAGATCGGGCAGCACGAGGTCGATCCCCGGATAGCCGGGATCGGCGAAAGTGAGGCCGAGATCGACCATCACCCATTTGCCGTCACAGCCGTAGAGATTGACGTTCATGCCGATCTCGCCCGATCCACCGAGCGCGAGGAAAAGCAGTTCTTTGCCGGGAATGGTCATGGAAAGCCGTATTAGGAGGGATGCGCGCCGCGCGCGCGGATTTCCTCTCCCTGTAGAGCCTCAGCGTGGGCGGGCAAGGGCAGCATTTGCCTAAGTTTTAGGCATGTTGCGCAAAATAGGTGCAAAATATTTGTTGCGGGACTGGCCGGCTAAGGTTAGTCCCTTTTAACCCGGTGCGCGGCAGCCCGGGATACGCTAAGGTCCATAGAGGCCCGCGTCCTCGGGAGAGGATGCCGCCACAGGAAATGTGCCCCGGCGGTCACCCGTCCGGGGCACTTTCTTATCCGCCCCTCGTCGAATAGAGCGCCCGATATGAGCCGCGCCGCGCCCAAGAGCTTTCACGTCAAGTCGTTCGGCTGCCAGATGAACGTCTATGACGGCGCGCGCATGGGCGAATTGCTGGCGAGCGAGGGCATGGCCGAAGCCGATGCCGACAGCGCCGATCTGATCGTGCTCAACACCTGCCACATCCGCGAGAAAGCCGCCGAGAAAATCTATTCGGACATCGGCCGCATCGTGAAACGCGCCGATACCGCCGGGCGCGGCAAGCCGATGATCGCGGTGGCGGGATGCGTCGCGCAGGCCGAGGGCGCGGAGATCTCCAAGCGCGCGAAAGCAGTGGATATCGTCGTCGGCCCGCAGGCCTATCACAATCTGCCGGGTCTGGTGCGCGCGGCGACGGCAGGAGGCCGCGCGCTGGATACCGATATGCCCGCGCTGTCCAAGTTCGAAAGCCTGCCCCGGCGGCGCAAGCAGGGGCCGACCGCCTTTCTCACCGTGCAGGAAGGCTGCGACAAATTCTGCACCTATTGCGTGGTGCCCTACACCCGCGGCGCCGAGATTTCACGGCCATGGCACGCGCTGATCGACGAGGCCAAGGCGCTGATCGACAATGGCGCGGTGGAGATCAGCCTGCTCGGCCAGAACGTCAACGCTTGGGCCGATGGCGGACGCGGCCTGCACGATCTGATCGAGGCGCTAGCGGCGCTGCCCGGCCTCGCGCGCATCCGCTACACCACCAGCCACCCCAACGACATGGCCGACGGCCTGATCGCCGCGCACCGCGACATCGACAAATTGATGCCCTTCCTCCACCTGCCCGTGCAGGCGGGAAGCGACCGCATCCTCAAGGCGATGAATCGCGGTCATGACGTTGCGGGCTATCTCCGCCTTATCGATCGCGTCCGCGCCGCGCGGCCCGATATCGCCGTCTCGGGCGATTATATCGTCGGCTTTCCCGGCGAGAGCGACGCGGATTTCGAGGATACGCTGGCGGTGGTCCGCGCCATCGGCCACGCGCAGGCGTTCAGCTTCAAATACAGCCCCCGCCCCGGCACGCCCGCCGCGACAATGGGCGATCCGGTGGCGCCCGAAGTAGCGGATGAACGGCTGCAGCGGCTCCAGGCCCTGCTCGCCGAACAGCAAATGGCATTCAATCGCGCGACGATCGGCAAACGGTGCGAGGTGCTGATCGAGCGCACGGGCAAGCGGCCGGGTCAAATGCTCGGCAAGTCGCCCTGGCTGCAATCGGTGCTGATCGACGGCGGCGCGATCGGCGATCTGGTGACGGTGGAGATCACGGCCGCCGGACCGCTGAGCATGAACGGCCAGGTGCGCACGCCCGCGTTCGTTTAGAAGGGCTTCGTCAGCGACAGCATGAAGCGCGGCGGCCCGCCGGTTGGAAGCGGAGTCGCCTGACCATGTGCGGTGGCTGTGACGTTGCCGGGTAGGCTGGCCTGCGCAGTGATATGCTGGTCACCATAAGCGCCGGGTATCGATTTGGTGCGATAGCGATCAGAATCGCGGCGCCCGCAAACGGTAATTTCATCGCGCTTGCCCGGTGTGCAACCCGAACCTGAAAACGCCTTGGCTTTGGCAAGATCGAAATCGATTGAAGGCAGAGGCGGTGTTGCGCTGACTTGAAGCCATAATAGCGCGATCGACATCGCCTTCTCCACATCGAAGGGCACCACGCTGAGCGCCGATTGTGCCTTTTGTGGGGCGCTTGACTCTTCATCTGTTCTTTTAGAACATATAAAGAACATGGATGAGCGAGTCGCGTGCCTTGACGGCGGGGAGGAGCCCTGCCTTTTCCCTGCCCTCCCCGGCGGAGTCGCCCTTGCGGCGACCGTTGGGCGTGGCCGGGCTGGATGCCGCGCTGGGCGGCGGGATCGCCCGCGGCCGGGTCCACGAAGTCTATGCGGGAGCGGCGGGCGAGGGGCCGAGCGCGGCGGGCTTCGCGCTGATGCTGGCGCTGAAGGCGGGCGGCGCGCAGGGCCATATCGTCTGGCTGGGCCCGCGCGAGACCCTGCCGCATGGGCCGGGGCTTGCCGAGCTCGGCTTTGCGGTGGAGCATATCTTGTTCGTAAGCGTGACGGGCGAAAAAGCGCTGCTCAAGGCCGCCGCCGATATCGTGCGATCACCCGCGGCGGGGACATTGGTGGTGGATGCCGCGGCGGCCGCCAAGGCGATCGGGCTGACAGAAAGCCGGCGGCTGACGCTCTTCGCCGAACGATCGGGTGTGACCGCGCTGGTGCTGCGCGGGCATGGGGGGCAAGTGCCTTCGTCGGCCGAAACGCGCTGGCTGGTCACCGCCGCGCCCTCGACGCCAATCGAGATGGAAGCGCCTGGCGGCCCCGCCTTTGCGGTGGACCTGGTGCGCCGCCGCGGCGGCCCGCCCTCGCCCGGCTGGCGGCTGGAGTGGGATCGTGAGACCGGAGCCTTCACGCCGCTACCTGGCGCTGTTCCTGCCGACACTGGCGTTCGACAGCTGGCGGGCTAACACAAAAATCCTCCCCGGCACGGGGAGGGGGACCGCCGAAGGCGGTGGAGGGGGCTCTCCACCAGGCACATCGCTTGTGAAGAGCCCCCTCCGTCACGCCTGCGGCGCGCCACCTCCGCGTACCGGAGATGAGCTGGTCGTCTTCACCGATCGCATCGCCAATGCCGTCCGCCTCACCGCACTCTCTCCGGCAGCTGTAGCTAAGGGCCTTACCCCCAATCTCACCCTAGCCGACGCCCGCGCCCGCTTCCCCGAACTCGTCGCGATCGAGCGCGACCATGCGGCCGAAGCGGATCTGCTCGCCCGCATCGTCGCGGGCCTCGCGCGCTACACGCCGATGGCCACCAGCCAGCCGCGCGACGGCGCGATGCTCGACATCAGCGGCTGCGCGCACCCTTTCGGCGACGAGCGCGGGCTGGCCCGCGATCTCGCAGGGCGGTTGAAAGCGGGGGGCGTCACCGCGCGGCTCGGCCTCGGCGACACGCCCGAAATGGCCCGTGCCCGCGCGCGCTTCGGGGCGCTCGAAGGCGACATCCTCGCTCTCCCCGTCGAAGCGCTGGAGGCGGACGCGGCGACCACCACCGCGCTGCGCCGCGCAGGCCTCAAGACGATCGCCGATCTCGCCTGCCGCCCGCGCCGGATGCTCGCCGCGCGGTTCGGCGATCTCGCGCTCAGGCTCGGCCGCCTGCTGGGCGAGGAGGATCGGCGGATCACGCCCGAACGCGCGCTGCCCCCGATCTTCGCGCTGCGCCGCTTCGCCGAGCCGATCGGGCGCGTCGAGGATGCCCTCGCCTGCCTGGAGGATTTGCTCGGCCAGGCCGCCGTCAGCCTGCTCGATCGCCACGCGGGCGGCCGCCGCTTCATCGCGCGGTTGTTCCGCAGCGATGGCGCGGTGCCGCTGCTCAGCGTCGAGACCGGGCGCCCGGTGCGCGATCCTGCGATCGTGATGCGGCTGTTCCGCGAGCGGCTGGAGGCCTTGTCGGATCCGATCGATCCCGGCTTCGGCTTCGATTGCGTGCGGCTGGACGTGCCCGCCACCGAACCGCTCGCGCCCGCGCAGACCGGGCTCGAGGAGACGCGCGATCCCGCCGAGCCCCTCGCCCAGCTGATCGATCGCCTCGCCGCCCGCCTCGGGCCGCACAGTATCCGCCGCGCCGTGCCGCTCAACAGCCATCTGCCCGAATGCGCGGCGATGCTGGCGCCACCCGGCGAGCCCGGCGCATGGCGGCGCCCCACCGATCCCGATCCGCCCGCGCGCCCGCTGCGCCTGCTCGATCCCCCGGCGCGCGTGGATGTGACTTACGGCCTGCCGATGGGGCCGCCGCGCCGCTTCGTCTGGAAGGGCCAGGCGCATGAGGTGGCGCGCTGGGAAGGACCCGAGCGCATCGCCGCCGAATGGTGGCGGCGCAGCATCGCGGCGGATATCTGGCGCCGCCGCGATGCGGAGGACCACAATCTGCCGCTGCCTCCCGGCGCGGGCGGGCTGACGCGCGATTATTATCGGGTGGAGGATGCAGACGGCCACCGCTTCTGGCTGTTCCGCCACGGGTTGCAGGCGGAGAAGGGGCGGCCCGGCTGGTATCTGCACGGGCTGTTCGCATGAGCAAGGGCAGCGAAATGCCCGCTTACGCCGAGCTGGCGGCAGCCACCAATTTCTCCTTTCTCCATGGCGCCAGCCACGGCAGCGACATGGTCCATCGCGCGATGGCGTTGCACTATAAAGGGCTGGGCATTGCCGACCGCAACACCGTCGCCGGGGTGGTGCGCGCCTGGGGTGCGCTCAAGGACAAGAGGGAGAAGGCGCAGGATCTGGTGCGAGGGCCGATCCAGCCGATGCTCAAACTCGTCACCGGCGCGCGCCTGGTTTTCGCCGACGGCACGCCGGACATCATTGCTTATCCCGAGAACCGGCATGGCTGGGGAAGCCTGTGCCGGATGCTTTCCAACGGCAATCTCAAGGCCGACAAGGGCGATTGCGTCCTCAAATTCAAGGATTTGCTGGATCATATCGATGGCCTGCTGCTGATCGTTCTGCCGGAGAGCAGCCGGCGGGAAGGAGAGGGGAAGGCGCGGCAGCCGGAAAATCAGACGGTGCTGCCGGGCGATCCGGGATCGGGCAATGTGCTGCGGTTTCCTGGCCCTTCCGAAATATCCGGCGGAGGCCATGTTTTGGAGGAATCACGGCTTTCCGCCACGGTCACGCAGCTAAAGCCCAATCGGCATGACGACTTACAGCTTGAAGCCATCCTGACCCGCCTGCGCCGCGCGGCGCCCGATCGCGTGTGGCTTGGCATCGCCCCCCGAATGGACGGCAAGGATGACCGCCGCCTGAAGCGGCACGCGCGAGTCGCCGCCAAAGCCAGGGTGCCGCTGATCGCGGTCAACGATGCGCTTTATGCCACAGCGCAGGATCGTCCGCTGCAGGACGTGCTAACCTGCATTCGCCTGGGCCTGACGATCCCGCATGCAGGGCGCGCGCTGGAAGCCAATGCCGATCGTCACCTCAAGTCCCCACAGGAGATGCTTGAACTCTTCAAGGCGTATCCAAAAGCGATCGAGGAAACGACGAAGCTGCTGGCCCGCGTGAGTTTCGATCTGAGCCAATTGGAATATGAATATCCGCACGAACCCGTGCCGGAAGGTTGGCAGCCGCAACGCTGGCTACAGCATCTGGTGATCGAGGCCGCGCGTGAAAAGTGGCCTGGCAGGACCGTTCCCCGCAAAGTGATCGGCATGCTGATGGAGGAATTCCGCCTCATCCGCCGCTGCAACTATCCTTATTATTTTCTTACCGTGCACGATGTGGTGAAGTTCGCGCGATCGCAGGAGCCTCCGATCCTGTGCCAGGGCCGCGGCTCCGCCGCCAATTCGATGGTCTGTTACCTGCTGGGCATCACCTCGGTGGATCCGGCCGCGAACAACCTGCTCTTCAGCCGCTTCCTCTCCGAAGAGCGGAAAGAGCCGCCCGATATCGACGTCGATTTCGAGCATGAGCGGCGCGAGGAGGTGATGCAATATATCTACCAACGCTATGGCCGCCACCGTGCCGGCATCGTGGCGACGGTCATTCACTATCGCTCGCGGTCTGCGGTGCGGGAGGTCGGCAAGGCGCTCGGTCTGACGGAAGACATCACCTCCCGCCTCGTCTCCACCGTCTGGGGGAGCTTTTCGACCGTGATGGAAGAAAAGCGATACGCCGAAACCGGCTTCAGCCTCGATAATGCCGAGATCGCGCGGCTCAATCACTTCGTGGCGCAGCTGCTCAAGGCGCCGTTTCCCCGCCATCTCTCCCAGCATGTTGGCGGCTATGTGCTGACCGAACATGCGCTCGTCGAGACGGTGCCGCTGCACCATGCGGCGATGGAGGATCGTACCTTCATCGAATGGGACAAGGACGATATCGACGTGCTGGGCCTGATGAAGGTCGATATTCTATCGCTCGGCATGCTGACCTGCATCCGCAAGGCTTTCGATCTCATCCGAAAGGACGGCGGCCCCGCTTACACACTTGCGAATATCGAACAGGGCCAGCCTGACGTTTATGACATGCTCTGCCGCGGCGACAGTCTGGGCGTGTTCCAGGTCGAGAGCCGGGCACAGATGAACATGCTGCCCCGGCTGAAGCCGCGCGAATTGTACGATCTTGTCGTCCAGGTCGCCATCGTCCGACCGGGGCCGATCCAGGGTGATATGGTGCACCCCTATCTGCGGCGCCGCGCCGGGCTGGAAAAGGCTGAATTTCCGGAGCCCGATCCCGCCTATGGCCCGCCCGATGAGCTGGAACAGTTGCTCGGCAAGACCTTCGGCGTGCCGCTCTTTCAGGAGCAGGCAATGCGGTTGGCGATCACCGCGGCCGCTTTCACGCCCGACGAGGCCAATCGCCTGCGCCGCGCGATGGCGACATTCCGCAACATCGGCGGAATGGAGGATTTCAAGGCCAAGCTGGTCGGCGGCATGACCAAGCGCGGCTATACAGCCGATTTCGCAGAGCGTTGCTACAAACAGATCGAGGGCTTCGGCAGTTATGGTTTTCCGGAAAGCCATGCGCAAAGCTTTGCGCTGCTGGTCTATGTCTCCAGCTATATCAAATGCCGCTACCCCGCCGCTTTCTGCGCGGCGCTGCTCAATTCGCAGCCGATGGGGTTTTACGCACCCGCCCAGATCGTCCGTGACGCGGAGGCGCATCGGGTGGAGGTGCGGCCGGTGGATGTGATGTCCAGCGGCTGGGATAATAAGCTCGAACCTGGCACGAACGGGCCTGCCGTCCGGCTGGGGTTTCGCCAGATCGATGGGTTCAAACAGGAGTGGGTGGAGCGTCCCTGTGCCGATGCGGCCATGCGGCCCGGGCGTGCGGGGCAGAGGGTCTATGACAAGATGCAAAGCATCCTGCCGATCGCTTATGACAGGCCCGGCTTTGGGGACGCGCCACCGCCGCGTCCCGGGGAAGAGATCGAGTGGCTTTCGCACCAACTTCCCACGCGCGCGCTCCGCCTGCTGGCCGATGCCGATGCGTTCGGATCGCTCGATCTCAACCGCCGCAATGCCTTGTGGGAGGTTCACCGGATGCCGGGCGATACCTTGCCGTTGTTTGCCGCCGCCGATGCGCGCGAACTGCGCGAGGAGGCGGACGCTCGCCTCCCCGCCATGCCGCTGAGCGAGGAGGTGGCGGCCGATTATCAGATGGTGCGGCTATCGCTGAAAGCGCATCCGATGACCTTCCTGCGGCCGATCTTCGATGCCGAGCGCGTGACGCGCGCCGCCGATCTCAACCGGCTCAAGGATGGCGCGCGCGCCAGGGTGGCGGGGGTGGTGCTCGTCCGCCAGCGACCGGGCAAGGGCAACGCCATCTTCATCACGCTGGAGGATGAGACCGGGGTCGCCAACCTATTGCTCTGGGCGCGCGATTTCGAGCGGAACCGTGTGGCCGTGATGGCGGCGCGGCTGATGCTGGCCGAGGGCATCGTCCAGATCACCGAAGAGACGATGCCTGACGGGGAGACCATGCGCATCCCCCACCTGATGACCGCACGGGTTCACGATCGCACCGCCGAACTCTCCCGCCTTTCCGAAGAGCATCAGACCCGCCAGCCGCTCGCCCGCGCCGATGTCTTCGCGCATCCGAACTACACGGCGCAGGGCTCCGGCGGCCGCCGCCATCCGCGTGATATGCGCGTGCTGCCCAAAAGTCGCGACTTTCACTAAGGGAAGTCTGGCACTCAGCGAAACCCTGCTCTATGGCGCTGCCAAGTCGGGGAGTGGCGCAGCCTGGTAGCGCATCTGGTTTGGGACCAGAGGGCCGGAGGTTCGAATCCTCTCTCCCCGACCAACTCTTTAGCCGCCCGATAAGGACGTGCATCGATGGCGACGCTGGCGGTCTACAGTTCCAAGGGCGGTGTCGGCAAAACCAGCCTGGCGGTAAATCTGGCCTGGGCGGCGGCGGTGCTCTCCAGCCGCAAGACCCTGCTCTGGGATCTCGACGCGCAAGCCGCGGCGAGCTTCATCCTCTGCCCCAACCGCAAGAACGCGCGCGACGCCAGCGAGGTGATCGAGCGCGATGTGGCCCCCGAAAAGGCGATCGTCGAGACCCGCATCGCTGGCCTCGATCTCCTCCCCGCCGATGCGACGCTGCGCACGCTCGATCTGCAATTCGCCGAGATCGACGCCAAGAAACGACTGCGCAAGATCGGCGATATCCTCGCCAAAAGCTATGACCGGATCATCATCGATTGCCCGCCGGGCCTCGGCCTCACCGCCGAGCAGGTGATTCGCGGCGCCAACCTGATCCTGCTGCCGATGATCCCGTCGACGCTTTCGACGCGGGCGGCCGACGAGCTGCGCGCACACCTCGATGCCCGCAAGAATGCGCCGCCGGTGTTGCCGGTGTTCAACCTCGTCGACCGCCGCCGCGGCGCGCACCGCGATGCCATCGCGGCGGCGCCGGACCAGCCCGCGATCCCGATGGCGACGGCGATGGAGCAAATGGCCGACCGGCACGCGCCGCTTGGCGCTTATGCCCCGAAGAGCCCGGCGGCGATCGCGATCGCAGACTTGTGGCGGGTGGTGGAGCGGCGTTTGGTAAAGGGCTGACGTCTATAATCCTCCCCCGCCAGGGCGAGGTGGCAGGCGCCAGCCTGACGGAGGGGCGGAAGCGAGACGCCCGCACATGTCATCCTCCCCTGGCGGGGGAGGATCAAAAGGCCAGCGTTGCGCCCGCGCGCAGATGCTGGTCCGTCTCGATGCCCCCCGCCAGCGCCATGCCTTCCGGCAGCAACACGACAATCGTCGAGCCATGCTCGAACCACCCCATATCCATGCCGCGCGCGACCGCCTTACCGACCGCGATCGTGCGCGGCCCGCCCACCCGGATCGCCGCGCGCGTATCGAGGAAGGTCAGCCTTATGCTCGCCACCAGCACCGCCGCCACCGCGACCAGCACCAGCGGCCGGCCATCGGGCAGGCGGCAGTGGATCGCGGCGCGTTCGTTTCGGCAAAACAGCCGCTCGACCCGCTTGAGCGCGGGCGTGTTGACGTTCCAGCAATCGCCCGAAATGTAGGTGACGCGCTCCACGATCAGATCGCAGGGCGCGTGGAAATGGTGGTACATCCCCGCCGTCAGCCGCAGCGTGACGAAGCTGCCGCCCGCCATCGCCGTCGCATCCTTAGCGCTGCCGAGCAGTTCGCTTAAGGCATAGGGCGCGCCCTTGATCTGGTGGACTTGGTCGCCCGCGATCGGCCCATGCGCGCCGACGATCGCATCGCAAGGGCTGGCAACGCCCTGCTCCACGAAGCGCCGCGCGCCGGGCTTGAGGCTGCGCGTGAAGCAGGCGTGCATGCTCGGCCACGTCGTCTCGGCAGCGTCGGTGAGATCGACGTCCGAAAACAGCCGCCACACCGCGATCGACGGGCGCGCCACCCAAGGCCGCTCGATCTTGCTGAACCAGCCGAGAAAGCGCGTCGCCGCCCGCCGCGGGATGCGGTTGGTCAACAGGAAGTTGAGTTCCTCGTTCGCCACCATACGCGCGATGCTTCGCCGGACTGTCACAATTGCTTCTCCGCGCCCCGGTTATGATGGATCATGCAGACCCTCCTCTCCCTTCTCGCGCTCGGCACCGTCACGGTCGGCGCCGGCACCGCCGGCCACCGCCGCCTCAAGCTTTCGCGCGCCAAGCACACATCGATGGCCGGCCATCCGCGCTGGTCGCGCCGCATCGCCGCCCAGATCCCGGGCTTCGCCTATGATGAACAGGCCTTCTTCGGCTGCGACGGCGCACCGGACGAAGTGATTGCCCGCCGCCGCGCCGGGCTCGATCGCCTCGCCACGCTCTATGCCGAACGCTTCCCCAAGGGCCGCGCGCTGACCGCCGAGGCCGCGCCGGGCATATCGGACCTGCAGTTCACCGGCGCGTACCGCGTGCCCTTCCCGTTCGCGCAGATGGTGCGCGGCAAGCTGGGCGTCGGCGGCTTCGCCGAACGATCGGAAGGCGTGCAGGTCTGGGATGTGGACGGCAACGCCTTCTACGATCTCACCGGCTCGTACGGCGTTAACCTGCTCGGCACCGATGCCTATAAGGGCATGATCGCCGATGCCGTCGAACAGGTCGGCGATCTCGGTCCCTTCCTCGGCGCATTGCACCCGATCGTTGCAGACAATGTCGCGCGATTGAAGGCGCTGACCGGGCTGGACGAGGTCAGTTTCCACATGTCGGGCACCGAGGCGGTGATGCAGGCGGTGCGGCTGGCGCGCTATCATACCGGCCGCAGCCATCTCGTGCGGTTCTGCGGCGCCTATCATGGCTGGTGGGGCGATGTGCAGCCCGGCATCGGCAACCCCGTTCCCGCCGACGGCACATACACGCTGAGCGAGATGAGCGAGCGCACGCTCGGCATCCTGGAGACCAAGCGCAACATCGCCTGCGTGCTGATCAACCCGCTGCAGGCGCTCCACCCCAACGGCGGCGCGCCCTCGGACAATCAGCTCGTCGATGGCGGTCGCCGCGCCGGCGGCACCGAGCGGGAAGCCTATGCCGAATGGCTGCGGGAGCTCGCGGCGGTGTGCCGGCGGCGCGGCATCGTCCTGATCCTCGACGATGTCTTCACCGGCTTCCGTCTGGCCAAGGGTGGGGCGGCCGAATATTTCGGGATCGCGCCCGATATGATCACCTATGGCAAGACGCTGGGCGGCGGGCTGCCGATCGGCGCGCTGGTCGGCAAGGCGGCGCTGATGCGCCGCTACAATCCCGATCGCCCGCTCGATATCTGCTTCGCGCGCGGCACCTTCAATTCGCACCCTTATGTGATGGCGGCGATGAACGGCTTCCTTCGCCATATCGAGGGTCCCGAGGGCGCCAAGCTCTACGACGGCCTCGACATTTGCTGGAACATGCGCGCCGCGCGGATGACTGCGGCGCTGGCGGCGGCGGGCGTGCCGGTTCGCGTCGCGCACCTCAGCTCGATCTGGACAGTGCTCTATGATGTGCCGTCGCGCTTCAACTGGATGCTGCAATATTATCTCCGCGCCGAAGGGCTGCTGCTGAGCTGGGTGGGCACGGGGCGGATCATATTCAGCCTCAACTATACGGATGCGGACTTCGACGAGGTGGTCGCGCGGTTCGTGCGCGCGTGCCAGGCGATGCAGGCGGACGGCTGGTGGTGGCACGATGCCAAGGCGACCAACAAGACATTGCGCCGGGCTGTGATGCGGGAGGCTTTGGCGAAGCGGTTGGGACGGTAAAGCCCCTCCCCTTCAGGGGAGGGGTTTGGGGGTGGGGCCTCTCCATTGGCACCGTCGCACATGGGATTTGCCGGACTCCCCCACCCCAACCCCTCCCCTGAAGGGGAGGGGCTTTCCCTGCTTCACCGCATGGCGATCGCCGCGTCGTAGCGTTCGCCCTTGAGCAGACGCATCGGCGCGCTCTTATATTGTTTGAAGTCGTTGAACGGATCGGTGATAATCTTGGTCGCCCAGACGATGCCGGTCGGCACATCGCGGATGAAGAAGAGCTGGAAGGTTCGGAACAGCAGCCCGCCCGCGCCCAGCACCACCCACATCAGCCCGACATGGCGGAGAAAGCCGATCGGCCCCGGCAGCGGCGCGAACACGCCCCACAAGGTCGGGTTCAGCACGAGCAGCAAAGGCGACAGCGCCCACAGCGTCATGAAGACGATCTTGCGGGCGAGATTGTAGCCGACCTTGATCTCCTCCTTATACTGGTGCGTCGCCTGGTTTTCGACGTCATACCCTTTGGGCTCGAAGAAGAAGTGGCCCGCCTGGCGGCTGGTCATCGCCACGCCCCAGCCGAGCAGCCCGGCCAGCGCCGGATCCTTGAACAGCAGCACATAGGCACCAATGAACGTGCTTGCCGAAAGGAAATGCAGGCTCTGGTTGATCAGGCAGTGGTGGTAATAGCGGTGATCGTCCCAGCGCTGCTCATCGAGCTGGGCGCGGAATTCGGCGACCTTGGCTTTCGGTTTGCTGAGATCGGGTTTGGGAAGCGTTGCCATCATGGCCCTCAAATCTTGGTGAAGCGGAGCAGTTCGAAATGGCCAAGCGGCGGCAGCGCGCTGCGCTCGGCCAGGCGGACCTTGCCGTTGCGCAGCGCCCAGGCGGCGTAGCGTTCGAACGGGAATTCGGTGCGGAAGCCGAGGCGGCTGGTGATCGGCATCAGCAGCTTTTCGATCCGCCCGCGCAGACCGACGCCCGCGCCGATCCGCGTGGTGATGATGATCTCGCCGCCCTTGCGGACGACCCGCGCGAACTCGTCGAGCGCCTTCTCGGGATTGGGAACGGCGGTGATGACATATTGCGCGACGACACTGTCGAACGCGCCGTCCTCGAACCGCAGCGCCTCGGCATCCATCACCTCGATCGCCTCGACGTTGGGGAGCTTGGCGGCGCGCTCGCGGGCCTTGTCGAGGATCTTGTCCGAGATATCGATGCCGAACAGGCGGCACTGGCGGCCATATTGCGGCAGCGACAGGCCGGTGCCGACGCCGACCTCCAGCACGCGCCCGCCGAGGCGATCGGCGGCGGCGATCGCCGCGCTGCGCCCGCGCCGGAACACCGCACCGAAGACAAGGTCGTAGATCGGCGCCCAACGGTCGTAAGCCGCTGCGACGTTCCGGGTTTCCATTACAACAGCCATGAACATACTCCGATGACCACAAGAGCATCGGCTATTTCGGAGACATTATGACTACAATTGGTGGATATTTTTGTGACGAAGCGTCGCGGAACTGAAACCTGTCTGTCCCGAAGCTTTCATGTCGCCGCTGTATTGAAGCATCGACGACAACGACGCGAGGATCGAGAGCTTGGCTTCCTTGCCGCAATTTCCGACCGTCGCCCGGCGCGATGCCCTTTCCTCCCGTTCAAATCCCTTTGCCGGCGTCGATCTGCCCGCCTGGCTCAACGAACCCGAGCCCAAGCCCGAGAAGCGCCAGCGCACCCGCTACCGCACCGTGTGGATTTCCGACGTGCATCTCGGCACGTCGGGCTGCAACGCCGATCTGCTGATCGATTTCCTCAAATCGATCGAGTGCGAGACGCTGTATCTGGTCGGCGACATCATCGATGCCTGGCGGCTGCGCAAGGGCTGGTACTGGCCGCCCAAGCATAACGATGTCGTCCGCCGCGTGCTCAAGATGGCCAAGCATGGCACGCACGTCATTTACGTCCCCGGCAATCATGACGAATTGCTGCGCGATTATACCGGCCTCGCGTTCGGGGACGTGACGATCGTCAATCAGGTCATCCACGAAACTGCCGACGGGCGCCGCCTGCTGGTGCTGCATGGCGATCAGTTCGATGGCGTGGTGCTATACCACAAGTGGTTGGCCTTCCTCGGCGACTCTGCCTACGAATTGCTGCTGAAGGCGAACATCGGGCTCAATTGGGTGCGGCGGAAGTGGGGCCTGCCCTATTGGTCGCTCTCCGCTTATATGAAGAAGCGGGTCAAGAACGCCGTCGCCTTCATCTGCAGCTTTGAGGAAGCCGTCGCGCGCGCGGCGGCGGAGGCGCATGTCGATGGCGTGGTCTGCGGCCACATCCATTCAGCCGAGATCCGCCAGTTCGGCGATGTCACCTATTACAACGACGGCGATTGGGTGGAGAGCTGCACCGCGCTGGTCGAGCATTTCGACGGCGCGATGGAGATCCTGGACTGGGCCGAGAAAAACCGCATCGAGGCGATGGCCGGGAAGCAGGGCGAGGTTCATAACTTCAGCAACATCGCCCTAGTGACGACATGAAGATTGCACTGGTCAGCGATGCCTGGGCGCCGCAGGTCAACGGCGTCGTCCGGACGCTGGCGACGACGGTCGACCGTCTCCGCAGACGTGGTTACGACATCGAAACGATTACGCCGGACGCCTTCCGCACCATCCCCTGCCCTTCCTACCCCGAGATACGGCTGGCGCTGGGTTGCGGGCGGGAGGTAGCGCGGCGGCTGAACGGACTCGATGCCGACGCCGTCCATATCGCTACCGAAGGCCCGCTCGGCTGGGCGGCGCGGCGCTGGTGCCTGGCGGAGAACAGGCCGTTCACGACCAGCTTCCACACCCGCTTTCCCGATTATGTTGCGCTGCGTACTGGGCTTCCGCCGAAATTGTTCTGGCCGATCGTCCGCCACTTTCATGTGCCCGCTGCGCAGATCATGGTTTCGACCGGCACGCTTGCCGCCGAGCTTGCGGCGAACGGCCTGCCGCACAGCCATCTCTGGTCGCGGGGCGTCGATCTGTCGCTGTTCACGGGGCGGGTCGCGCGCCTGCCCGACCTCGTCGGCCTGCCCCGCCCCATCCAGCTCTATGTCGGTCGCGTCGCGGTCGAGAAGAATATCGCCGCCTTCCTCGATTGCCCGACGCCCGGCACCAAGGTGATCGTCGGCGACGGCCCTGCGCGCGCGCAACTGGAACAGGTTTATCAGAGTGCCCGCTTCCTCGGCGCGCTGCACGGCCCCGCGCTGGCGCAGGCCTATGCGGCGGCCGATCTGTTCGTTTTCCCGAGCAAGACCGATACGTTCGGCATGGTGATGATCGAGGCGCTGGCCTCGGGCGTGCCGGTCGCGGCCTATCCGGTTCCCGGCCCGCTCGACGTGATCGGCCGCGACGGATGCGGGCAAGGATCGGCCCCGATCGGCGCGCTCGATCAAGACCTCGGCGTGGCGATCGACCGCGCGCTGGCCGCGCAGCGCCGCGACTGCATCGCCGAGGGGCGCCGCTATAGCTGGGATGCCTCGACCGACCAGTTTCTCGCGGGACTTGAGCGCCGCCCCGCCCTCACCCGTCTCGCCGCTTAATCCGGCAGCAGCAGCCGCTCGTAGAAGCCGCCGAATCGGCCATCCGGCGAGACGAGATGCACCTCCAGGATCCAGTGCCGCGCCTGGCCCAGGCTATCGGGATCGCGCATCCGGCCCGTGTTCGCCGGGCTTACCCTGCCGCCGTCACGCCCGGCTGGGCTGCGCGCATAGGGAAATTCGCCGACGACATGCCCCGCAATCTGGCCGCCGAAGCGCCAGCCCCGCGCCGCCGCCTCGCGTTCCGCCGCGGCAAACAGATCCGCACCCGTCATATCGGGGCTGCACGCATACATCTGCCGCAGCCCTTCAAAAACCACTTCCAGATCGGCGACCAGCCGGTGCTTCTCGGGATCGTCACCCACCACATAGCTGCGCCCGACGTCGGCCTCCCAATCGCCGAACACCGGGCCGAGATCGAGAAACAGGATATCGTCTTCGGCCACGACGCGATCAGGCGCCGCCTCGCCCGCGATGCAGAGCGCGTTGACCCCGGCGCGCACCACGCGATCGTGCCAATGATCGGTAACGCCGAAATCGCGCGCGGCGATCGCGAAAATGTCGCGCTCGATCGCCAGCTCGGTTCGCCCGACAGCGATGATCCCCGCCTCCTCGATCGCATCGAGCAGAGCAAAGGCGCGCGCCTCGGCTGCTTTCAGGCCCTGCAATCGATCGGCGTCATGGGTCAGGTCCGTCGCCATGACGCGCTTATTTCACGTCGTCGGCCCGCGATCAAAGCCGTTGCGGCGAAAGGATCAGGACCAGCCCAGCCCGCGCAGCACCAGCGCCGCCGCCAAGGCGCCCAAAACGACCGTAAACAGCAGCGCGCTGAGCCAGCCAGTCCCCTCGGCGTAAAGCTCGCGGTCGTCGGTCGCTGTCTCCGTATCGGCTTCAGCTTCGGGACGGCGGCGGACGAGTTCGACCACCGTGGGCGCGGTGAAAGCGCGCGCGGCGGCATCCTCGGCCAGCGGCTGCGCGAAAGCGAGACCGTAGCTGTCGTCGCGCCGCCACATGATGATGCCGCGCACCGTACCGACGCTGGCCAGCCCAATCGTCACCTCCTGACCCACGCGCAGTTCGGCGCTGCAGGAGATGCGCGCGCCGGTGATCGAGACATCGCTGACGACGGCGTCCACCGGCCCGCCCGAATCGGCGCGCACGGTGCTGGGCGCGGCGGTCTTGCGGCGGGTGGCACGGCGCGCTTCGGTCGATCGGCTGGGGGAGGTCATGGCACCGCGATATAGGCCACAGCGGTTGCAGGAGAGTTAAAGCGCATCGCCTTGCGCGGGGCGGGGGATCACCATAGGAGCGCCGCCGAAAGGATCGCATGGAAAGACCGGTTTTTTACGATCCCAGCGGCAAACGCCGCCGATGGTCGAAGCGTGTGCTCTGGGCGCTGATCCTGGTTTTGACCGGTGCGGCGCTGGCGTTCGGCGCGACAATCGTCAACGTGCCCGCCCCCGATCCGCTGAAGATCGGTTTCGAACGCGAACAGCCGCGCGCGCTGGGCGGCCAGATCGCCCATATCCGCCGCACGGTGGGCCGCAACGTCCGCAAGCTGACCGCCTGGATGCCCGGCGGCAAGGTTGCGGCGCGCCCCCAAGGGCGGCAATTGGTCGCCGCTTTTTATGTGCCGTGGGATGACGCCAGCCGCGCCACCCTGCACGCCCATGCCGATGAGATCGATTGGGTGGTGGCGGCGATGGGCTTCGTCACCGGCCCCAACCATGATCTGAACTATGAGCCCAACGCGCTCGCCAACCGCAATCTGCGCGCCGAACTGGCGATCGCGCAGCGCAAACCGCGCCTGATGGTGATGATCCAGAACGCCAAGGGCGGCCAGTGGGATAGCGCGGGCCTCACCGCGCTGCTGCGCGATCCCAAGGCGCGGGGGCATTTGCTGGATCAGGTCGCGCAGATCCTGGGCAAGGAAGGCGCGCGCGGCGTTACCTTCGATTTCGAGGAGCTACCCGCCAAGGCCCAGCCATATTACCGCCGCTTCATCGCGGAAGCCCATGCCCGTTTCGCGCCCAAGAACTGGCTGGTGACGCTGGCCGTGCCGGCGGACGACGATGACTGGAACCTCAAGGCCTACGCCAAGCTCGCCGATCGCATCTTTCTGATGATCTATGACGAGCATTCGAATGAGAGCGATCCCGGCCCGATCGCCTCGCAGCCCTGGTTCGTTCAGCGGCTGCGCGCGACCGTCGCGGACGTCGGCGCGGACAAGGCGATCGTCGCCTTCGGCAATTATGCCTATGACTGGATGGAGGGCGGCGGCCCGGCCGAATCGATCACGGTGGAAGATGCCTGGCTGACCGCGCATGACAGTGGCGCCAAGACACGGTTCGATCCGGCCAGCGGCAACGCCACCTATGATTACAAGGACGATGACGGCGACGTCCACCACGTCTGGATGCTGGATGCCGCGAGCAGCTGGAACCAGCTGCGCGCCGCCAAGGCGATGGGCGTGTTCGGCGTCGCGCTGTGGCGGATGGGCGGCGACGATCCTGGGACATGGCAGGCGCTCTCCGCGCTGCGGACCGGCAATACGCCGCCCGCCTTCGGCAAGATTTCGTCGCTCAGCAACACCAACGTCGAGGGCTTCGGCGAGATCATACGTATCGATACGACGCCGACCGAGGGTTTCCGCACCGCCACCCGGGACGAGCGCGGCCTGATCCGCGACGAACAATATCAAAGCTACCCGACGCCCTATGTCGTCAACCGCACCGGCATGTCCAAGACCAAGGTCGCGCTGACCTTCGACGATGGGCCGGACGGCACCTGGACGCCCAAGATCCTCGACATATTGGAGGCCAAGCACGCGCCCGCCACTTTCTTCGTGATCGGCGAGAATGCGCTGGCGCACCCGCTGCTGCTCAAGCGCATCCTCGATGACGGCAGCGAGATCGGCAATCACAGCTACACGCACCCGAACATGGCCCTGGTCTCGGATCGCGGCCAGCATATCGAGCTCAACACCACGCAGCGGCTGGTGCAGGCCTATACCGGCCGATCGATGCGGCTGTTCCGCGCACCCTATTTTGGCGACGCCGAACCGACCACCGAGGACGAGCTCGGCCCGATCCTGCTCGCCCAGCGCGCCGGCTATGTATCGGTCGGCCTCCATGCTGATAGCGAGGATTGGACCCGGCCCGGCGTCCAGGCGATCGTCGACAATGTGATCAACGCCGTGGTGAACGGCCATCAGGCGATCGAGGACGAGGATTATCAGCACAGCGCCAACATCGTTCTGCTCCACGATTCGGGCGGCGATCGCGCGCAGACCGTCGCGGCGCTGCCCGCGATCATCGATGGCCTGCGCGCGCGCGGCTTCGAGCTGGTGCCGGTATCGGCGCTGGCGGGGCTAACGCCGCAGGAGGTCAACCGCCCGATCAGCGGCCATGATCTGATCGCGGTGCGCTTCGATATCGGCATCTTCCTGGTGCTGGCGGGGCTCAACGCGCTGCTCAAATTCCTGTTCTTCATCGCCATCTTCCTCGGCATGGCGCGCGCGGTGCTGCTTGCGGTGCTGGCGGTGCGATCGAACCTCAAACGCAACCGCCCCGTGCCGCCGGCGATCGACCCTACCCGCTTCGTCTCGGTGCTGATCCCGGCCTTCAACGAGGCGCGGGTGATCGAGGAATCGGTGAAGCGCGTACTCGCCAGCACCGAGATCGGGCTGGAAGTGATCGTCATCGACGATGGATCGAAAGACGAGACCAGCGCGATCGTCGCTCTGGCGTTCGACGGCGATCCCCGCGTCCGCCTGCTGACGCTGGAGAATGGCGGCAAGGCGCGCGCGCTCAACCGCGGGCTGGAGCTTGCCAAGGGCGAAGTCATCGTCGCGCTGGATGCCGACACCCAGTTCGAGCCCGAGACGATCGCGCGCCTGTCACGCTGGTTCGCCGATCCCGAGGTCGGCGCGGTGGCGGGCAACGCCAAGGTCGGCAACCGCGTCAATCTCGTCACGCGCTGGCAGGCGGTGGAATATGTCACCGCGCAGAATCTGGAGCGACGCGCGCTCAGCCGCTTCGATGCGATCACCGTCGTGCCCGGCGCGGTCGGCGCATGGCGGCGCGCGGCGCTGGATGCGGTCGGCGGCTATCCGCACGATACTTTGGCCGAGGATCAGGATCTTACCATCGCCATCCAGCGCGCCGGCTGGCTGGTGGAATATGATGTCGATGCCGTCGCCTGGACCGAATCGCCGGAGAGTTTCGGCGCGCTCGCCAAGCAGCGCTTCCGCTGGGCGTTCGGCACGCTGCAATGCCTGTGGAAGCATCGTAGCATCCTGCGCACACGCCACCCGACCGGCCTCGCGCTGGTCGGCATCCCGCAGGCATGGCTGTTCCAGATCGGCTTTGCCTTGATCTCGCCGCTGATCGATCTCGCGCTGGCGGTGTCGATCGTCGCGACAATCATCCGCGTCGATCAGCACGGCTGGGCGCAGACGCATACCGACGTGATCCGCATGGCCATCTATTGGATCGGCTTCACCGCGATCGATGCGATCTGCGGCTGGGTGGCCTACAAATTGGAACCGCGCGAAAAGCATTATCCGCTGTTCCTGCTGCTCGCGCAGCGGTTCATCTACCGCCAGATCATGTATTCGGTGGTGCTGCGCGCGGTGAACGCCGCGATCCGCGGGCCCTGGGTCGGCTGGGGTAAATTGGAACGATCGGGCAGCGTGGGGAAGCCGGCCGCTTAACAGGCCAGAAACCATCCGATTTAACGGAAAAATAAAGGCTTTGGCCCATCACCCGAGCTGGCGGGATAGAAGGGAATGCCACATGGCCGTACCGAAGCATAAGCTGGACTGGCAGAGCGACGAGGCGCCCCGCGCGCCGGTCGTGGCCGGTCAGATGTCCGCGCGCACGCTGCAGCGGATGCTGAGCGAACAAAGTGGCCTGTTCGCCGAGCCGCATGTCGATCGCTGGTCGCGCCGCCGTCAGCTGACCTTCATCGTTTCGAGCGCCACCGCGCTCTGGGCGGCGCTGATCATCACCGCGCATACCTTGGTGGTCGCGATCGCCTGATCAGGCGGCGGGCGTCAGTTCGATCACGGTGAGCTTCGCTTCCCAGGCGGGGTGCGGGATCGTCAGCCGCCAGCGGTGCGGACCGAGGCGCTCGAAGAACGCCAGCACATCGCGCTGCTCATCGCGGCCATAAGGCCAGGCGCCGCGCTCCTCCCCCAGCGCCAGCGCGCCGAGCAGCAGCAGGCGCACGCCATCGAAACGCCAGAAATTGCCGGCGATCCGCTGCTGTCCTTCGAGCTCGGCGAAATGGCCGTCTGCGATCCGGCAGGGCACGGGCGGCTCTTCGAGATAGGGCCTGCCGCCGCCGAGCTTGATCGTGCGGCACCGATAGGCGCCATCGGGAACCGCCGGATCGTTCTGCGCGGCGTCGGGATCGAGCAGTGCGCCTTCCGCCGCCACCTTGTCCCCAGCACCACCGGCCCGCGCGGCATCGAGGGCTTCCAGCCAGGCTTGCCGCCAATTGTGGAGACGGCTGTGATCGCGCGGCAGCACCGCGCCGCGCCAGGCATAAGGCTTGTCGCGATCGGCCGCAGTGTCGCGCGCCATGGCCGCGATCGGCGTCACCAGCGCCACCGCTAAAAGCAGCGCGCGCTTCACGACCGCGCCGCCGGGGCGAAGGGTACAAGCATCGGCACGCGGCGACGATAATCCGAATAAGCCGCCGCGCCCAGTTCCCGCGCCAGGAACCCCTCCTCGACGCGCGCCTTCAGCGTGTAGCCGGTCACCATCACCACGAAGCCCGCCAGGCTGATCGGCGTACCCTTCGCCACCGCCAGCGCGAAGGCGCCGGTGAGGATGGCGGTGTAGATCGGGTGGCGGGTCAGTGCGTAGGGGCCGCTATCGACGATGCGGTGACCCTCCTTGCGGGTCACCGCCGCCGACCACAGCCTGCCGAGCGTCGCCCGCGCCCAGAAGGCGAGCGCTATCCCCAGCGCCGCCAACACCGCCATTGCCCAGCCGATCGCGTTCGGCAGCTGCCACAGCGGGGGCAGGATGAAATGCCAGACGAACACGCCGCCTTGCCGCTGGAAGACGCCGTCACCGAACAGCGCGATCCAGCCGATCAGGTTGACGATACGATAGGGCGCCTGCTTGCTGTCGCCTGCCGACCCGGTGGTGCGGTTGGTCCAAAACCACGCGGCAAGCCACACCGCGCCCCACGCCAGCCAGATCATGAGGATGGCGAACAGCCAGTCCGGCATCGGCCCGGCGGGCGTCATTGCGCTGTCCAGCCGCCGTCGATCGCATGGTTGGCGCCGGTGATCGCGGCGGCTTCATCGCGGCAGAGATAGAGCGCGAGGCTCGCAACCTGATCGATCGTCACGAACTGTTTGGTGGGCTGTCCGGCAAGGAGGACATCGTTCATCACCTGCTCGCGCGTCAGGCCGCGCGCCTTCATCGTATCGGGGATCTGCTTTTCGACCAGCGGCGTCCAGACATAGCCGGGCGAAACGCAATTGGCGGTGACGCCATGCGTCGCCAGCTCCAGCGCGGCGGTCTTGGCGAGGCCCGCCACGCCATGCTTGGCCGCGACATAGGCCGATTTGAAGGGCGATGCGGTGAGCGAATGCGCCGAGGCGATGTAGATCAAGCGCCCCCAGCCTTTGCCCTTCATCCCGGGGATCGCGGCGCGGGTGAGATGGAAGGCCGAGGAGAGATTGATCGCGATGATCTGATCCCATTTCTCGATCGGGAAATCCTCGATCGGCGAAACGTGCTGGATGCCGGCATTGGCGATGACGATGTCCGGCCCGCCCAGTTCCGCCGTGCAGCGCGCCACGGCGGCGGCGATCTCTTCGGGTTTGGACATGTCGGCCGCGTCGTAGACCGCCCCGGCCCCGCTCAGCGCCTCAAGCTCCCGGCGTTCGGCCTCGATCGCGTCGGCCTCGCCGAAGCCGTTGATCATGATCGCGGCCCCCTCGGCAGCGAGCGCCTTCGCGCAGCCGAGCCCTATCCCCGATGTCGATCCGCTCACCAGCGCGGTCTTGCCCTTTAGGAACACATGCGACTCCCGATATTTGGCGTTGCTCTAGGACGAAGTGGCGCACGATAAAATCACCGTTCGTGCTGAGCTTGTCGAAGCACCGTTCTTCTATCTGGCGCTAAAAAGAAGAGCAGCCCTTCGACACGCTCAGGGTGAACGGGATTATGGCTTGGCCGGCCCGCACGCGCCGCCGCCGGGCCATCCTGTCCAGCCCGCGCCCCGCAAGACGCGGCCCGCATTTGCGCCGGTCGGCCGGCCGTCGCGGACAACTTCGATGCCGTTGACCAGCACCGTCCTGACGCCGACCGCGAATTGCTGGGGATTATCCAGCGTTGATCGATCGGCGACGGTGGCAGGATCGAACAGGACGATATCGGCGTAATAGCCGGGCCTGAGCATTCCCCGATCCTTGAGGCCGAGCTGCTCGGCGGGGAGCGCCGCCAGCTTGCGCACCGCCTGCGGCAGCGTCAGCACGCCGTCCCGCACATAAGGGCCGAGCACCTTCGCAAAAGTGCCGTAAGCGCGGGGGTGGGGCTTCGATTGCAGGAAGACTCCTTCGGGCGCCTGCGCCTCGCTATCCGATCCGAAGCTCACCCAGGGCAAAGCCGCGATCCGGCGCACATTCTCCTCGGACATCAGCCGATAGAAGGTGCCGACGCGGCTGCCGTCCTCGGCGACCAGATCCATCACGGTATCGGCGGGATCGCTGCCGCGCAGCGCGGCCACCTCGGCCAGCGTCTTGCCGGTATAGGGTTTGAGCGCCGGATTCTTGAAAGCGGAGAGAATGATGTTCTCCGGCCCATGCGCGCCATAGAACAGATTCTCCCAGCCCACGCCGGGCTTTGCCATCTCGGCCTTCACCTTGGCGCGGATCGCCGGATCGCGCAGCCGTGCCGCCCAGGCCTCATAACCTCCAGCCTGCACCCCGCTCGGCATCGATGCATCGAGCCCCGTTGCGGCCCAGATATAGGGATACATGTTCGCGCCGATCGTCAGGCCCGCCTTTCGCGCTGCCTCGACATGCGCGATCGCTTCGCCTTCCTTGGGCCAATTGTCCGCGCCCGAGGCCTTGAAGTGATAGATGTAGGCGGGCGCGCCCGATTTGCGGCTGATGTCGATCAGCTCGTCGATACTCTCGATCAGCCGATCGCCCTCGGAGCGCATATGGCTGATGTAGATGCCTTGGCAGGCCGCAGATTCCTTGGCGAGCGCGATGATCTCGGGCGTCCTGGCGAAGGTGCCGGGGACGTAGATCAGCCCGGTCGAGACGCCCATCGCGCCCTCGCGCATCGCCTGCGCGACGAGGCCGCGCATTTGCGTCAGTTGCTCCGGCGTCGGCTGGGTGTCGCCGCGCCCCAGCACATAGGTGCGCACCGTCGCCGCGCCGACGAAGCTGGCGATGTTGGGCGATATGCCCTTGGCCGCGAGCTGATCGAGATAGCCGCCCAGCGTCGTCCAGGTGATCGGATATTTGACGTCGCCCTGATGCGCCTCCGCATAGGCCTTCATCTCGGGATTGAGCGGGCCGGGGCTCTGGCCCTCGCTGATCACCTCCAGCGTCACGCCCTGCAGGATTTCGCTCTGTCCGCGTCCGTCGACGATCAGCGACTGGGCCGATTGGCTGAGCATATTGGTGAAGCCGTGCGCCACCGCGAGGCCGCGCGCATCGATGATCCTGGCGGCATCGGTCCCCAGCCGGCCGATCGCCACGACATGATCGCCCCGTACGCCGATATCCGCGACCACCCCCGTCGAACCCGATCCGTCATACACCGTGCCGCCGCGCACGATCAGATCGTAAGGCTCGGCCTGCGCCGCGCCCGCCAGCAGCAAGCCGAGGACGGGGGCGAGGGATCGGACTCGATTCATATCGACAGGCGTAACAAAGTCGACGGCCTACGCAACCGCGCGCGCACCGTGCGCATTGTGGCCGGAGAGGGAGATCAGCGATGAAGCTCGACGATTATCGGGAAAGCGGCAATGTCGAGCAGGATCGCGGCGGTGGCGGTGGCGGCTTGGGGGGCGGCGGGGGCGGGATCGGCCTGCTGTTCGCGCTGGTCGGCAGCCGCTTCGGCATCGGCGGCATCATCGTGCTGGGGCTGGGGATGTTCCTGTTTGGAATGAACCCGCTTTCGCTGCTCGGTGGCGGGGGCGGCACACAGCAGGCGCAAAACAGCGGTATGACCGCACAACAGGCCTGCGATCAGGATCCGACCCACCAATTCTCCTGTAAGGTCTTGGCGAGCACCGAAGATACGTGGGCGAAACTGTTTCAACAGCGCGGCGCGCAGTATCGTCCGACGAAGCTGCATTTTTACCGCGAGAATGACAGTTCGGGCTGCGGCGCCGCGCAATCCGCGATGGGTCCGTTTTATTGTCCCAACGATCAGGGCGTTTATCTTGATACCGAATTCTTCAACGAGTTGACCAACCGCTTCCATGCCGCCGGCGATTTCGCGCAGGCTTATGTCATCGCGCACGAGGTGGGCCACAACGTCCAATATCTCACCGGCACCGCGGACAAGGTGCGGCAGGCGCAGCAGCAGGGCAGCGAAGCGCAGTCCAACGCGCTGCAGGTGAAGATGGAGCTGCAGGCCGATTGCTATGCGGGCGTGTGGGCCGCGAACAACCGCGATCGGCTCCAGCCCGGCGACATTGAGGAAGGCCTGCGCGCTGCCGCCGCGATCGGCGACGATACGCTGCAGAGATCGGCAGGCCGCACGCCGATGCCCGACAGCTTCACCCACGGCACCTCTGCCGAGCGCGTCGGCTGGCTCAAAAAGGGCCTCGACAGCGGTGATCCGGCGGTCTGCGATACGTTTTCGGGCGCGATCTAATAGCGCGGACCTCCGGCCTATGCTATGGCATAGGCCGGAGGCAATGATGCACCACGAACGTCACGTCAAACTGTTCAAGAATGGTCGCAGCCAGGCCGTCCGCATCCCCCGCGAATTCGAGCTGGCGGGAGACGATGCGGTGATGCGCAAGGAGGGCGACCGGATCATTATCGAGCCCGCCCCGGCGCCATCATTGCTGGCTCTGCTGGCTGCCTTACCGCCGATCGACGATGATTTCGGCGCTATCGACGATCCGGTGCCCCTCCCGCTCGATCTTTGAATGTATCTGCTCGACACCAACATCCTGTGGGATCTGGTCCGCCATCCCCAAGGTGTGATTTCCGCCAAAATTGCCGAAGTCGGTGAAACCATGATTGCGACGAGCATCATCGTCGCCGCCGAGCTGCGTTACGGGGCCGCGCGCCGCGGTTCGGTACGGCTGACCGGCCAGCTCGAAGCTATCCTGTCGCTGCTTCCGGTTCTGCCTTTGGGCGGCGACGCCGACGTGCAGTACGCACGCCTGCGCACCGACCTCGAAGGGCGCGGCCAACCGATCGGTGGGAACGACATGCTGATCGCTGCCCATGCCCTCGCGCTGGGCGCAACGCTCGTCACCGACAATCTGCGCGAATTCGCGCGTGTGTCCGGCCTGACGATAGAGAATTGGCTGCGCCCCGCCCGATAAGGCAAAAGGGCCCGGCATCGCTGCCGGGCCCTTCCATCTCATGCGGTGTTTGCAGGCCTCAATAGGTGCCCGAGAAGCTTCGGTTGAGGTTGCGGTCGCTACCGAAGAAGGCGCTCTGCTCTTCCCGATCGGCTTCCTCACGCCAGTGCGCCTTGGCCTGATCCGCGGTCTTGCTGATCGTCACCTTGTCATCGACCGACTGGATCCACGATGACGGGATCGAGTGATGATGGCCACCAGCGGCCTGATCGTTCTTGGCCAGGCGGATGCGATCGCCGCGGACATGATCGACGGTGCCGACATGCTGGCCGTCGGACCCCACGACCTCCTGATGCTCCTGGACCTTCTGGAGCAGATCGCGCTGGCCTTGGCGGTTCTGGCGCCAGCCGTGAAACTCGTTGTCGAACTTCGACTGATTCTCGCGGCGATAGTCATGGTAATCGCGGTCGAGCGCCTCGATCTGGCGATCCCGCCACGAACGATAGCTGGGATCGAAATGCTGCCCGCTGTTGCCGCGGTTGCGATATCCCGAACCGGCCTCGTCATAGCCGTAGCCGCCCGTGTCGCGCGGCGCGTTGCGCTCGTCGGCGCGGCGGCGGCGCTCGGCATCCTCGTCGCCGAACCAGCTGCGGACCTCATCGCCCGCGCGATCGAAGAAGCCGCGGTCCTGATACTCATAGCCGCGCGGATCCTGGCCGTAATCGCGGCCATAGCGGTTATCGTCGGGGCGATCATCGAAACGGTCACCGCGATAATCGCGCGAGCCGCCCTGATTATAGGCATCGCGGCCATAGCCGCCGGTGCTGCGATTGCGATCCTGATCATAGCCGCCATAGGTGCGGTCATTGCCATACGAACCACCAAAGCGGCGATCGTTACGCTCGTAACCCATGATAGTCTCCTTGTCCGTGCCGGGAGAGAAAAGGGGTCCGGCACGCTGGGTTCAAAACCGACGGCGCTTCGGCGCAGTTCCTCGGTTCGACGGGCGGCGCAGGCGACAGACCGCGTATCTTTGCCAATTGTAACGCCCGCTCCAAGGGCGCTCGCTAAGTTTGGCTTTGGTGCCTAGAAGGCGGTCCATGCGCCGCAACGAGACCTCGGAAGGCAAATCGGTACGCCTGCTTCGCGTCGGCGAGCAGGTGCGCCACGTCCTGTCGGATATTCTCGCCCGCGGCGATGTGCATGACGATGTGCTGGCCAAACACAGCATCTCGGTAACCGAGGTGCGGATGTCCCCCGATCTGCGTCAGGCGATCGTGTTCGTGAAGCCGTTGCTGGGCCGGGACGAGGAGGTGGTGCTGAAGGCGCTGCGCACCAACACGGCTTATTTGCAAAAGGAGGTCGCCCGCGCAGTGAACCTCAAATATGCCGCCAGGCTCAAGTTCCTGAGCGATGAAAGCTTCGATCAGGGGGCCAAGATCGACACTTTGCTCAAGACTCCGACCGTGGCCCGTGATCTTGATGCGTAGGCTCCTCCTCGCCCTTGCCGCGCTGCTGCCGCTGGCCGGTTGCGGCAAGGGACCGGCGCCCGACGCGCTGGACACCGACGAGAAGATCGTGCGCAGCGTGCTGCAGGTGCTGGCGTCGGACGGCAAGCCGGTCTGCGTCTCGCGGCTCACCTTCGGCAGCCCCCTCTCCCAATTCCGCGTGGCGACGCGCGGCCAGCTGCCGCGCTATTATGATCTCGACTGGTTTCCGCCGCTGCCGTGGCGGCCGCCGGCAATGCCGACGCAGAAGCAATTGCGCGATGCCGTCGCCGCCGGCCGCGACGCCAACATTCCGGAGCCCCCCGCGCGCACCGATCCCTTGCCACGCGAGAAGAGATCGATCCTCAGCGGCCTCGCCTTCGCGATCTCGCCGCCCGCGACCGAGCTACACAGTGTCCGCCTGCGCGAAAGCTGGATGCCCAAGGGCGTGATCCCGCGCTGGTGGCCGGGGCGGGGCGACGCCAAGCTCGGCTGCGATGCGAACTATGTGTTGTCGGGCGTCAAGCGCACCGACCACGCCGCCTTCGTCGCGGTGCGCGTCCACCATTGGGGCACGCTCTACGGGCTGGTGACGCATGGCGATGACTGGCGCGTCGTCGGCCAGTGGGGGCCATGGCTCTACTGATCGATCTGCTTTGAGGGGACGGTGATGAAGCTGCTTGGTGCGATGATCGGGCTGGTTCTGCTGGCAAGCATGGCCGAAGCGGCCGGGCCGCCGCAATATCCCTATCCCCCGCTCAGCGTGATCAGCGATCCCGCGCCGGACGCCGCCAATCCGGCGCGGATGGCGGTCGTGCAGATCCCGACCTCCGGCGTCCTGATCAACGGCGTGCTGTATGTGGCGGCAGGATCGGGATCGCACCCGACGTTGCTGCTGTTCCACGGCCTGCCCGGCAATGAACAGAATCTCGATCTGGCGCAGGCGGCGCGGCGCGCGGGATGGAATGTGCTGACCCTCCACTATCGCGGCAGCTGGGGCAGCCCCGGCACCTACAGCTTCGCGCATTGCGTGGAGGACGGGAAAGCCGCGCTCGCGTTCCTGCGCACGCCCGAGGCGGTGAAGGCCTATCATGTCAACACCGACCGTATCGTCATCGCGGGGCACAGCCTGGGCGGTATCGTCGCGGCGCGGGTGGCGGCGGATGACGATGCGGTGGCGGGCACCTTCCTGATCGATCCGTGGGATACCGCGGCTACCGGCCGGGCGATGGCCGATCCCAAGGTGCGGAAGGAGTTCATCGAGGGCGAATTGAAAGGCGATATGCCGCCGCTCGCCGGCACCAGCATCGATGCACTGACCGACGAGACCGTCCACGCCGGAGAAAATCTCGATCTGGCAGCCGCGGCGAAGACGCTCTCCGATCGCCCGCTGGTGATCATAGGCGCCGAACGCGGCATCGGCGGCGACGGCAAGCGCGCCGCCGACGCCGCCGTCGCGGCGGGCGGCCATTGGGTGCAGAACGAGACCTGGGCGACCGACCACAGCTTTTCGGACATGCGCATCGCGCTCGCCGCCAGACTGGTCGATTGGCTATGGACGGTGCCGCCCCGCGCCACCAGCTTCACCGGCCCCGGCTGGAGCGATCAGAACGTCTTCGAGCGGATCATCCGCGGGCAACTGACGATCGCCAAGGTCTACGAAGACAAAGATGTCCTCGCCTTCATGGACAACCATCCCGAGAGCCGGGGCCATGTCCTCGTCATTTCCAAGCTCGCGCATGCGCGCAACGTGATGGAGATGGACCCCGCGACCCTCGTCCGACTGATGACGGTCGCCCGCCGCATCGCCATCGCCGAACGCGCGGCGTTTCATCCCACCGGCGTCGTGATCCAGCAGAACAACGGCAATGCCCAGAGCGTGCCGCACCTGCACATCCACGTCTACCCGGCCTACGGCGACGTCCCTTCGCTCTCGACCACCGCGAAGGAGGTGCCGGTGGCAGAGCTGGAGAAGGTGGCGGCGGAGATACGGGCGAAATTGCCTCCCAAATGAGATCGGGCGGAGGTACGGGCCGCCGATGCACGGCTGGCTGATCCTCGACAAACCCTATGGCCTCGGCTCGACGCAGGCCGTCTCGGCGGTGAAGCGCGCGTTGCGGGTTGGGGGCTATGGCAAGGCCAAGGTCGGCCATGGCGGCACGCTCGATCCGCTGGCGAGCGGCGTGCTGCCGATCGCGATCGGCGAGGCGACCAAGCTTTCAGGGCGGATGCTGGATGCCGACAAGGCCTATGATTTCACGATCCGCTTCGGAAGCGAGACCGATACGCTGGATGCCGAGGGGCCGGTGATCGCGGAGAGCGCGGTGCGGCCGACCTTGGCGGAGGTGGAGGCGGTGTTGCCGCGCTTCACCGGACCGATCGCGCAGGTGCCGCCCGCCTATTCGGCGCTGAAGATTGAGGGGAAGCGGGCCTATGATCTGGCGCGGGCGGGGGAAGAGGTGACTCTCGCCAGCCGCGATGTGGTGATCAAAGCCCTCTCCCTTGAGGGAGAGGGTTGGGTGAGGGTGTCCGACATCGATAGGGCAGTGCTCGGGCTCCGCCCTCGCCCCCCTCACCCCAACCCTCTCCCCGCCGGGGAGAGGGAGCTCGAGGACGTCACCCTCTCCGCGCTCGTCTCCAAAGGCACCTATATCCGCTCCCTCGCGCGCGACATCGCTTACGCCCTCGGCACCGTCGGCCATGTCACCATGCTCCGCCGCACCAAGGCGGGGCCGTTCACCCTCGATCAGGCGATTTCGCTCGACAAATTGGACGAAGCCGCTAAGGACGCGCGACTGCAGGCGCTGCTCCTGCCGTTGACGGCTGGACTGGTCGACACCCCGGTCCTCTGCCTGACCCCCGAACAAGCTTTGGCGCTCCGTCAGGGCAAGAAGCTTTTCGGGATCGCAGCACCACCTGGTCTCACACTTGGCGTTCTTGGGGAAATCCCCGTGGCGCTGATCGATGTGGCGGACGAAACAACAGTGGTGCGCGGCTTCAACCTGGTGTCGGAGTGAAGACCATATGACCATTACCGCCGAGCGCAAAGCCGAAGTCATCAAGGACAATGCCCAGGGTGAGGGCGATACCGGCTCCCCCGAGGTGCAGATCGCGATCCTCACCGAGCGGATCGTCAACCTCACCGAGCATTTCAAGACCCACGCGAAGGACAATCACTCGCGCCGCGGCCTGCTGATGATGGTCAACAACCGCCGCAGCCTGCTCGATTATCTCAAGAAGAAGGATGCCGCCCGCTATACCGCGCTGATCGGTAAGCTCGGCCTCCGCAAGTGACGAAAGGGGCGTCGCCGAAAGGCGGCGCCCTTTCGTCATCCTGAACTCGTTTCAGGATCCACCGTACAACAGGCCGTGTCCGTGCAGGCTGATGGGTGGATGCTGAAACAAGTCCAGCCATGACGCTGATTTGTAAGGGACCACCGGCAATACGGCCGAGGTCCATAGGGACGCGAAAAGTCCCGCACCGACGCTGGCCGGCTTAGCCAGCAGATAGGCCCCCCGCGGCATCCGGCCCGGGGAGTGAAGGAAATACTATGTTCGATATCAAGAAGACGGAAATCCAGTGGGGCGGCCAGACCCTCACGCTGGAAACGGGCCGCGTTGCCCGCCAGGCCGACGGCGCCGTGATGGCGACCCTCGGCGAGACGGTCGTGCTCTGCGCGGTCACCGCCGCGCGGTCGGTCAAGGAGGGCCAGGATTTCTTCCCCCTCACCGTCCACTATCAGGAAAAATATTCGGCAGCCGGCCGCATTCCCGGAGGCTTCTTCAAGCGCGAGCGCGGCGCCACCGAGAAGGAGACCTTGGTTTCCCGCCTCATCGATCGCCCGATCCGCCCGCTGTTCCCCGAAGGTTTCTACAACGAGATCAACGTCATCGCCCAGGTGCTGAGCTATGACGGCGAGAATGAGCCCGATATGCTCGCGATGGTCGCCGCCTCGGCGGCGCTCACCATCTCGGGCGTGCCCTTCATGGGCCCGATCGGTGCGGCGCGCGTCGGCTATGTCGATGGCGAATATGTGCTCAACCCCAGCGCCGAGGTCATCAAGACCAGCGATCTCGATCTGGTCGTCGCCGCCACCGGCAACGCCGTGATGATGGTCGAATCCGAAGCCAAGGAGCTTTCGGAAGAGGTGATGCTCGGCGCCGTCCAGTTCGCGCACAAGGCCTGCCGCGAGGCGGTCAACGCGATCATCGATCTGGCCGAAAAGGCCGCCAAGGATCCGTGGGAAATGGCCGCGCAGGCCGATCTCACCGCCGCCAAGGACAAGCTCAAGAAGCTGATCGGCAAGGACATCGCCGCCGCCTACAAGGTGACCGACAAGTCCAAGCGTTCCAACCTGCTCAACGAGGCCCGCGCCAAGGGCAAGGCGGCGTTCGCCGATGCCGCGCCGCAGGATCAGATGGCCGCCGGCAAGCTGATGAAGAAGCTGGAGGCCGAGATCGTCCGCGGCGCCATCCTCAAGGACGGCCAGCGCATCGACGGCCGCACCACCACGCAGATCCGCCCGATCGAGGCGATGGTGCATTTCCTGCCGCGTGCGCACGGCTCGGCCCTGTTCACGCGCGGCGAGACCCAGTCGATCTGCTCGACCACGCTCGGCACCGCCGATGCGGAGCAGATGATCGATGGCCTGACCGGCCTCTCCTACGAGCGGTTCATGCTCCACTATAACTTCCCGCCCTATTCGGTGGGCGAGGTCGGCCGCTTCGGCGCGCCGGGCCGCCGCGAAGTGGGCCACGGCAAGCTCGCCTGGCGCGCGCTGCACCCGGTGCTGCCGAGCAAGGAAGAATTCCCCTACACGATCCGCGTCCTCTCCGACATCACCGAGAGCAACGGCTCCTCGTCGATGGCGACGGTGTGCGGCGGTTCGCTGTCGATGATGGACGCCGGCGTGCCCTTGAAGCGTCCGGTCTCGGGCATCGCGATGGGCCTGATCCTGGAAGGCAAGGAGTTCGCCATCCTCTCCGACATCCTCGGCGACGAGGATCACCTCGGCGACATGGATTTCAAGGTGGCGGGCACGTCCGAAGGCATCACCACGATGCAGATGGACATCAAGGTCGCCGGCATCACCGATGAGATCATGCGCGTCGCGCTGGCGCAGGCCAAGGAAGGCCGCGCGCACATCCTGGGCGAGATGGCCAAGGCGCTGACCGGCGTCGGTGAGCTTTCCGCCCACGCGCCGCGCATCGAGACGATGCAGGTGCCCAAGGACAAGATCCGCGAAGTGATCGGCACCGGCGGCAAGGTGATCCGCGAGATCGTCGCCACTACCGGCGCCAAGGTCGACATCGAGGATGACGGCACCGTCAAGATCTCGTCGAGCGATCCCGAGAAGATCGCGGCGGCGCGCAAGTGGATCGAAGGCATCACGATGGAGCCCGAGGTCGGCAAGATCTATGACGGCAAGGTCGTCAACATCGTCGATTTCGGCGCCTTCGTGAACTTCATGGGCGGCAAGGACGGCCTCGTCCACGTCTCCGAAATGAAGAACGAGCGCGTCAACAAGCCGACCGACGTCGTCACCGAAGGCCAGGAAGTCAAGGTCAAGGTGCTCGAGGTCGATCCGCGCGGCAAGGTCCGCCTGTCGATGCGCGTCGTCGATCAGGAAACCGGCGCCGAGCTGGAAGACACCCGCCCGCCCCGCGAAGGCGGTGAGCGCAGCGAGCGCGGCCCGCGCCGCGATGGCGGCGACCGTGGCGATCGCGGTCCCCGCCGTGACGGCGATCGCCGTCGCGAAGGCGGCGGCGGCGACCGTGGCCCGCGCCGTGAAGGCGGCGATCGCGGCCCGCGCCGCGAGCGCAGCCAAGGCGGCAACGACGACGGCCCCGCGCCGGCATTCGCGCCAGCCTTCCTGAAGGGTAGCGACGATTAATTCGTAACTCCAAGGCGAACGGAAAAGGGGGCCCCGGAGGCCCCCTTTTTCTTACCCCAATCACCTATATTATTTTCCCGAATTTATTCTGAGTGATGAAGTTGATGGCAATGCGCCATTGACGGTCAATAGACACTCACGCACAAACAAGCCGATGCGGGTGCAAGATGTAATCCGGGGGGAAAAGTCTGACGTCTCAATTGGAGAATGGGGCTCAGGCAAATTCCAAAAGAAAAAGTTTCCGCTCTCTAAGGCGGGGCGGCGAGCCTATGCTCTTGGTTCTGCATGGCGTTGGAGGTTCGCCGAATTTAGCTGTGAGGGAAGGCAATTTGTCCTCCGGCTTATCTTCAACGAAGACAAAACGAAGGCCAGCGCACATCTCGCAATGCGTTCCGGCGGCGACCTAATAGTTTTGTGCTGTTACGAGTTTCATGCTGACCATCAAACCGGATGGCACGCTCACACGCTCTGCGGCGAACGTAATGACGTCGACACCGCACCGGCCGGGTCGCTAGTTCACGGGCCTTGGGTGAAGCGTATACCCAAGGCCCGTGAGCGACATCGCCGGGCCGAGTTTTATAAAGACATGGATGGAGGACTAGCGACTTGGCTTTGGCGCGAAGCCATGCGATTCTTCGGAATCGATGAAAAAGGTACGTTGGTGTGAAAGAAGCGCTTTGCGCGGCATTCTGTGGTGATCTCAAGCTGACGGATGTTCCGGTCGGCTACGCTGTCACGACTACGTTCCGTCGCGACGATGGCGATGCTGTCGCATTCTACATCGTTCGACACCTATCCGCTCCAAACCAATTTCGTATTGAAGACGACGGTGCCACTATTTCATTCTTAGAAGCGTCTGGCGTAGAGTTCGCCACGGAAACCCGCTCCGAAGCTTTTGAGGCCTTGCTCACAGGACACCAAGTCGAATTCGATGAAGACGAGATGCTTCTTCATACAGATTGGATGACAGAGGCAGACCTTCCTCGGGCAGCAATGCGCTTCCTTTCTTTTATGCTTCGTATCAACGACTTCCTACTTCTAACCAAAGACAAGGTAGCCTCAACTTTCAAAGAAGATGCGGCTCAGCGAATCCTTGAGCGAATGAACGGAAAGGCTCTCGTTGAGCAGGATAAGCCCGTGAGCGATCACTTGTCAGACACGGTTCCTGACATGGTCATTCGCGCTACCGGAAGGGTGCCGGTTGCCGTCTTTTTTGGATCCTCGGCACAGCGCGTTAACGACGCGATATTCCTGCAGATGCAGGCACTCTACGAGGTTCGCGAGCCCTTGCAGGTGATCTCTCTCTTAGAGCGTGAGAACGTAATCAACCACGATCTCCGACGCCGGGCAGCAAACCGACTTGCCGCACTACCCATCTATCGGGGCGATGAAATCACTGCGATCAATCGCATCGAGCGTGAAGCACTTGGCTCGATGCTTGGGACAGTCCACTGAGCATCGTATATCCGCACGAGCCTAAGCTGGGACAAGTTCGATCTAAGCCGCGTATGCCGCTGAGCCTCCAGCAAGCGCCTAGCGCAAAAACACATGACATTTACAATCCTATTTGGTAAGTCACCCGTCGCTCAATGACATCGGCCGAGTTGCGAGCGAAGCCCACTCCGGCGCGCAAGCGTCGGAGAACGACCGGCGCGGAGCCTGCCCTATGCGGGTGAAAAGCGAGCGCTCCGCCAAGAACTTTCGCCGTTGCCGCAGGCTTCGCGCTGCGGTGCAAACATGCTGGATGCCGCGCCTACGATCCATGCGGGCGGCATCCCCCGATCTCCGGGATCAGGCAGCGAAATCGCAAGGTCCATCCCCGCCGGGCAGGCGGCGGAACGCGCCGGTCGGAAAGCTTTTCGCGTGAAGCCACGAATGCGCACGCCCGCAGCCCATCTTGTGGGGCCGCGTTGCGCAATGCCGCCCGGCTCCCCATCTCCTCCACAGGGGCTCCGCTTCCCTTTTCGCCCTTCAAGGGCTAAGGGCGGCGCCACTTTCCTGACACTCAAAAGAACTGAGGCGCCGTTTGGCCAAAGAAGAACTGCTCGAAATGCGCGGCCAGGTGGTCGAGCTTTTGCCCAACGCGATGTTTCGCGTCCGGCTGGAAAATGATCACGAAATCCTCGGCCACACCGCGGGCAAGATGCGCAAGAATCGCATCCGCGTGCTCGTCGGCGATGAGGTGCTGGTCGAACTGACGCCTTATGATCTGACCAAAGGCCGGATCACCTATCGCTTCATGCCGGGCCGCGGCGGACCCGGCCCGCAATAATGACGCGCCCGGACGGGCCGACGCTCGTCCTCGCCTCCTCCTCCCCACGCCGCCGCGATCTGCTCGGGCGGCTGGGTGTCGTGCCCGATCGGATCGAGGCGCCCGCGATCGACGAAAGCCCCAAGGCCGGCGAGCTGCCGCGTGTCTATGCGCTGCGGCTGGCGGTAGAGAAGGCTAAGGCGGTGAAGCGCCGCGAGGGCGAGATCGTGCTGGCCGGCGATACGACGGTGGCGCTCGGCCGCCGCATTCTGCCGCCCGCCGACGACGAGGCCATCCAGCGCAAATTGCTCGGCCTGCTTTCGGGGCGCCGCCACCATTGCCTGTCCGCGGTCTGCGTGATCGATGCAGCGGGCAAGGCGCGGACGCGGATCGCCGACACGATCGTCACCTTCAAACCACTCTCCGCCGCCGAGATCGACGCCTATGTCGCGTGCGGCGAGGGGCTGGGCAAGGCTGGCGGCTATGCGATCCAGGGTCGGGCGGAGGGCTTCGTACGCTATCTGGCGGGCAGCCACTCGGGCGTGATTGGTTTACCGCTGTATGAGACGCGCGGACTGCTGATCGCCGCGGGGGTAGCGCTATGATTCCCGTCCGTCACCCCGGACTTGTTCCGGGGTCCACCCAACCGCAGGCTCCGGAGCGAGCGGTGGAGTGGATGCCGGAACACGTCCGGCATGACGAAAAAAGCTAATGGCGCGCTGGCTGTTCGAGGCCGGCATCGGCGAGGTGCGCGCGGCTCTGGTCGAGCAGGGGCGCATCCTCGAAATTCATATCGAGCCCGAAAGCCCCTCCCCGCGCATCGGCGCGGTGCTGGAAGCGCGGCTGATCGCCAAGGCCGATGCTAGCAAGCGCGGACGAGTACGGTTGGCCGAGGGCGAGGTGGAGATTGTGGATCTGCTGCCCGGCCTCACCGAGGGCGCCAAGCTCCGCGTCGAGGTGATCCGCGAGGCGCTGGGCGAGGCGCACCGTGCCAAGCCGCTGCGGGTGCGGCCGACCGAGGCGGCGGTGCGCGCCGGGCCAAACCTGCTGGAGCGCATCACGGCTTCCGGCCTGCCCGTTGATCGCCTGGGCAATGGGCCTGATCTCCTCGAACAGCATGGCTGGTCCGAGGCGTTGGAAGAGGCGGAGAGCGGCCTCATCGCGCGACCGGATGCAATGCTCCACATCAGCCTCACCCCCGCCATGACCCTGATCGACGTCGACGGCGGCGGCGCACCCGCCGCGCTCGCCATCGCCGGGGCCAAACTGGCGGGCGAGACGATCCGCCGCTTCGGCCTCACCGGATCGATCGGCGTGGATCTGCCGACCACGCCGAACCGCGCCGATCGCCTCGCCGCCGCCGAAGCGATCGATGCGCTCCTGCCGCAGCCGTTCGAGCGGACCGCAGTCAACGGCTTCGGCTTCCTGCAGATCATCCGGCGCCGCCAGCGGCCTTCGCTGATGGAACTGATCGCCGCCGATCGCATCGGCTTCGCCGCCCGCGCCTTGCTCCGCCGCGCCGGACGCGCGCAGGGGCATGGCGCGCTGGAGCTGATCGCCGCGCCGGCAGTGATCGATCGCCTGGCCGCGCAGCCCACCTGGCTGGACGAACTCGCCCGCCGCACCGGCACCATCGCCCGGTTGCGAGCCGAGGCCGGTCGCCCCATATCGGCCGGACATGCCCAGCGCCTCCAAAGCTAACGCCTGCCCCACCTGCGGCAAGCCCGCCGCCGCCCCGCACGCGCCATTCTGCAGCCAGGGCTGCAAGGATCGCGATCTGCTGCAGTGGCTTTCTGACGGACACCGCCTCCCCGGCCCGCCGGTCGATCCCGAATCGCTGCAAGGGCTGGACAGGTCGGACGATCCCTCCCTATAGGCCCCGCTCTCGGCCCGTGGCCGAGCTTATGCCCGGGTAGCTCAGTTGGTAGAGCACGTGACTGAAAATCACGGTGTCGGCGGTTCGATCCCGTCCCCGGGCACCATCTTTGTTTGCCTCAAGCGCCGGCGCAAGCATTCGCTCGCTTGTCTTTCCTCGCATAGGCTCGGGCGCGCGTTCGCGCTTGCGAACCCTGAGGGGTTCGATGATGCGCCTGTTCGCCGTTTTACCGTCTCGCTCTCGGCGTCGGCGAGCCCGTGTTAGGCATCGCGCTTCTCGCCGCTCAGCTTGCCGCCGCGCAGGCTGCGACGGCTGCGCAAGACCCCACCATCGTCATCGCCCGCCAACAGCCGTTGATCGAAACACCGCTTGAGGCGCTGGTGCAGGACGGCATCCAATATGCGCGCCTCTACCCCATCCCGCTGATCGAGGCCGTGCGCCGGCTCGTCGCGCAGGAGGCGAGCGTGCCGCAGACCGACGCGCTGATCCGCCGCTATCAGCCGCGCTTCGCGGGGCTGGTGCTGGAGCATGTCCCCGTCTTCCGCTTCGTCATGCTGCTGACCGGCGACGAACCCGTTCCCGATACGGTGATAACCGCCGGCGGCCTGACCATCCCCATCGTCTTCCGCACCGGCGCGCCCGCGACGCGCGACCAGATTCTCACCGTAATCGCGGCGCACCAGGCCGAGATTCGCGCGGCCCTGCCCCGGCCGATGGGCCTCGCCTTCAATCCGCGCACCGGGCGGCTGCTGGTGATGCTGCGCAAGTCCGATCTCGACAAGGAGGGTGAGGCCGCGACCGCGCAGCGGCTGCAGGCGATCGCGGGCGTGCCGCTGGAGCTGCATTATTGGAGCGCCGCCGACCGCAACACGGCGGCGGAGGGCGGCGGCCGGATCATTGCGCGCAACCGCGAGGGCAAGCATTTCCTCTGCACCTCGGGATTCGTCGTCACCAACGGCACCCAGACCGCGATCACCACTGCCGCCCACTGCCCCGATACCCTCGCGTACATCGAAGCTGACAAGAGCGAGGTGCCGCTGACGCTGATCGGTGCGTGGGGCGAACGCTATCAGGATGTCCAGATCCATAGCGCGCCCGCCGCGCTCGAACCTTTGTTCCACGCGGACAGCAAGGACAGCGCCCGCCTCGTGACGGGCTGGCGCAACCGCGAGAGTACGCGCGCGGGCGATATCGTCTGCCATCGCGGCGAGAAAACCGGCTACAGCTGCGCCGAGATCGCCTATGTCGATTATGCGCCGCCGGGCGATCTCTGCGCCGGGCCGTGCATGGCCACCTGGGTCGCGGTGAAGGGGCCGAGCTGCAAAAATGGCGACAGCGGCGGCCCGGTGTTCCTGGGCACGGTCGCCTTCGGCCTCGTTAAGGCCGACAGCGTGACTGACGGCGTCTGCAAACTCTATTATTATATGTCGACCGACTATCTGCCGCCGGGATGGACGGTGGCACACCGCTAATAACCCCGCTCAGATGCTACCGGATCAGGATCTGTCAGCAAACTACGTGCCGTGTCGTTGAACAACTCTGCGCCTTCCGCAGGCGTCCACAGGCAATTATCGGCTTTCGCTCGCCACCGAATTGGCAGCAAGCCAGTGCAAATCAGCGTGTCTGACCCGATAAGTCACTCACTGCGTGTTGTAGTGAAGGCGGAGGGCGGACCAAACTTCGGCCTCGTCGCGCGCGGCGTTGACGATCCCCCAGACCCGCATGGGCTCGAGAACGCAGCGTCTATCGCTCGGTTTTAAGCCCGACAGAAGCTGGGTTCGGCTGTACTCGTTGGGCGGTCGTGCGTTTAGTTCACGCCCGCTCCCGATGAGCAATAAGCTGGCGTAGTTCATTCGAGCGTAAAGCTCTTTTGCGCGTCCAAGCTTAGCCAGAAGGTCGTCCGTTTCTGCCGGGGTCAGATGTTCAAGCGGTCGCGAAAGCAGTTCCAGCTCGCCGGCCTGGGAATGGAGCGTGACCATACTGCTCTGCATTTCGATGGGGAAGAAATAAAAGCTCCCCAGAGCCTTAGCGTCCGCCGCGGGAAGCCGATCGAAAATCTGCATCGCGCGCGCGTTCAGCCAGGCTTCCGACTGGAACCTAATCAGCTTCGGCGAGAAGCGGTTGGCACCGGCGTAACGGCCGCTTTCCCGCGCGGCCAACAGCCCCGTCTCGATATCGAAAAGCTGTTGGTCAAGGCACGGTGCCAACGCCAGCCAAAGCGAAGCACTTTGCACATTGGCAGAGATTTCGGCGTGTAATTGCTCTTGGACCTGATGCAGCCGCTCCTGCCCGTGTGTCCATTCCACCGCCTGCTCGAGCGCCAGCGCAATCAGGATGCCGCAGATGATCGTTCCGATCTCGATCAGGAACTCGCGCAAGGTGTGCGCTGCTTTCGGCTTGTGGATTTCCACGCTTTGATCCTCGCGCTCGGGCTCATGACTGGGATCAGCCGCGGCAACGGGACCAGACACGATTTCAAGCAATTCCCCCATGCTGACGTTGGCTACACAGCCAAACGACGCTTGCAATAGCTGACTGATCCATGGGCGCACATCAGCCCGAGAATGCGCGCAGATCGGCCCTGCGAGACAGGATCGTGGAAATCAGAATGATGGGGATGAAAGACGGACGCGGGCGGCAACTAAGCGATAGCGGAAATCACCGCCGAAACTATGTCATGCGGCCTTTCATACCCCTCACTCCCACTCGATTGTTCGCGCCAGTGCTAATCAATTGAATTAACACGAGAAAATATTTTTCTGTCTAGCGATTACCGCCCCGGGGGCCGTCATAAAGCTACCCTGTTGATATTAATGGGCAATTCGGCGCGGCTTCCACAAACCATCTATTGACTGCTATCGGCTCCTTGCCACCCATTCCAGCCCAGAAATCCGCAGCGAAATTATGGCACAAAGTACCGTCAGCGCCAACGGTTGACAATTTCGGCCACAGTTGACAAAAGACGCTATTCGCCTGATCCGGCGGGTGGAGGACAGTGCGATGCGACCTTGGGATTACCATCAAGAACTCACTGGAGAGCGGCTTGTTAAAGTCGGTCAGCTGCTCGCGTTGGGGCGCGGTAGCGCGGTCGACCGGTTTGATCCGACGATTGGGGACGATAACTGGACCCTGGGTGTCTGCGCTTACAATTATGGTTGCTTCCAGATCAGCCAAGCGGCGGGGACACCGGGGTTCGAGTGGCTAGGGGTAATCGATCCCGGCAAGCATTTTCAGTTCAGCGTTGGTGGGGTTCCCATGCGATTCTGGCGGGGCGATCCGGCTGAGCCTACTGCGAAGATCGTCATTGCCACCCCCCGCGAACAGCTGCTGCTTGATCTTGAGCCTGGCGTGCCGACGGCCGGCGTACTATTCCGCATTGGCGTCACCACCGACATCGACGGTGCTCTCTTGGGTGCGAGCTTCGTCGCCCTCCGCAACGATCAGCCGGAAACTGTGTGGCCGCTGCCGCTTGCCGAAGCTGAGCCGCTGATCGTATCCCTGGGTGAAGAGCGGCCTGAAGGACGGGATCTGCCGCCGCCGCCCGTTGGCGATATCGGGGACGACGAGATCGATCGCGACACTGGAACTGGGTCCGGCCCCGACGGAGCTTAACCGTGGCAATGAAGGGCAACATACCGGGGGGCGATCCGGTCGATGGTGCACGGGCGTTTCATGGCGACAAGCTGCGACTCGCTCGTCTGCTCGCTGGCCTTTCGCTCGACGAGTTGGGCGGGTCGGTGGCAACAAGCCGGCAGTTCGTTCATCAGCTTGAAACCGGTGCAAAAGACCCGACTGACGAGATGCGGGACGCGTTAGCCGCGGCACTGACAGTCACTCCTGCATTCTTTTCGACGCCGGCCGTCAATCCCGTGCGTGAAGAAGACTGCCATTTTCGTCGGTTGGCGAGCGCCCCACGGGGGTTGGTCGCGCAGGCTGTGGCGCGGGGGACAGCGGTAGAAGCGTTGGTGAACGGGCTTGAAGCGCTTGTGCGGTTGCCGGATGTGAATTTTCCGGAGTTTGCGCGCCCGGAAGGATCGGATGCGATCGAGCGTGTTGCCGAAGACGCCCGACTGCATTGGGGACTCGGTCTGGACGGCCCGATCACTAACATGACGCGCGTCTTGGAGAATGCAGGCGCAGTCGTCGTTCAGTTCGACGATCTCACAGACCGCATTGACGCGTTGTCGATGGCCCGGCGCCGGCCGATCGTGGTTCGATCGACTGCGAAGGCCGCAGGTGCCCGACTACGCTTTGATCTTGCCCATGAGGCTGCACATCTAGTTATGCATCAGGGGGTGATCACGGGCGACAGCGTCACTGAAGGAGAAGCCCACCGCTTCGCTGGGGCATTTCTGATCCCGCGCATCGCCTTCGCCCGGGAGTTCCCGCGGACACGGCGAATGCTCGACTGGAATGCTTTGTTCGCGATGAAGCTGCGCTGGAAAGTTTCAGTTCGCGCGATCGCCCGACGTGCGTTCGATTTGGGACTGATCGATGCTGCACAATACCGAACGGCCAATATCCAGCTGGTGAAGACCGGGCAGGCGAAGACGGAACGGTATGATGATCACATTGCCATTGAAGAGCCAGAACTGCTGAATTCAGCCATCGCGTGGCTTATGAAGCGAGAAGGGATCGGTCTCCATCGCCTACTGTCTGATCTCGGCATGGCACCTGAGCTTTTCACCCGTCTAACCGGCCAGCGAATACCGCACCTCCCCGAAAATGTCGTGTCATTCCCTACGACCGGCACCATGAGACCTCAATCATGACCACCGGTTTCATTTCCTCTAAGGCGACGCCCCAGATCAGCCGCGCCGCAAGGGTCCAACATGGCTAAGCGGGATCCTAACAAAACCGCGCGCAACAAGCGGATCGAGACAATGAAGGTGCAGTTGCGCGCCCTGCTGCCGACCGTACTCAAGGAGACGGGCCTCGATAGCGAGGCGTCGCTCAATGCGAAGATCGGCGGCAAGGCGGACGAGTTCATCGACCTCAAGAACGAGGTGATCACCTCGGCGGAACATTACGCCAGCCTCTATCTCGACGGGTTTAAGGGGTCGCTGAGCACAACCGGCTGGCGCACCAGCTTCGATGATATGTACGATCTGTTCGCCGGCTCGAAAGCCGCGCAGCAGTATATGATGCTCTTTCTAGAACGATCTTACCTCAAGCACTATGACGAATATTCTAAGCGCCGGCCGAGTGAGGAAGAGGCAGCGATTTGGATTGGACAGAACAGCGCTGACTATGGGCTGCTGGTGACGCCGCGCTTCGCCAAAGGCGACTGGCAGAACGACAGAAGCGAGATCAGGCACTTTAAGCCAGGCTACTGGACGATCGGCCACGTGCTCGAAACGGGATTCGTGATCCCCGGCAAGAACAAGCGGATGCCGTTCGCGGATGTCGACGCCTATCTCGACTTTTTCGAGAACGTGCTCGTCCGGCACAGCAAGTCTAAGTACCAGATCGAGCTGGCGGAACAATACAGCGCCTATGTTCGCGCGGCGCCTAACCCTCTCGCCGTGCCGCTGCTGATCCCTGAACTTCGCTACGAGGGCCGCGAAACCAAGCACAAGTACCGACTCGACTTCACCGTTATCGACCCTGTCACGATGCAGAAGACGGGCTTCGAGCTGTCACCCTGGTCAAGCCATGGGGAGCTGACCGGCACCAAAGGAAAGACGCAGAAGGAGATCAACGCCGAAGCGAGCGCCAACTTCGACAAAGAGATGAAGAAGCACAAGCAATACTACAAGAAGCATGGCATCTTCGCGCTGATCTACACCGACGCCGACCTGGCGGACATGGGCGGGGTGTTCGCCGACGTAGAGGAATGCCTCAGTCCCAAGGAGGTAAACACCCAGCTTAATTTCCATCTCCTCTCCAGCTTCTTCGGCCCTTGACATGAAGATCGCCGCTCTGATCCTCGCACTGGCGTCAAGCGCACTGGGCTTGCTGAGCGCATGGTACTGGTACCGCACCAGCCGCATCGACCCGGTGCCAAGCTGGGCAAAGGACTGCGGGACCGAACCCGTCATCCCCGAGATTGGGACGCTCGGCTGGATCGCCGGCTTTCTGGAAGCAAGCCAGGCTTCCAGCGCATTGAACCGCAAGGCGGCTCTCTCCACCGCCGCCGCAGTCGGGCTTGGCGCGCTCGGCAATCTCCTCGCGTCCTGGCCGATAGGCTAAGCAGCGCCGTGCCTGACTTCTCGCTCTACACCCGCATGCGCGAACAGGGCACGCTTGCCGAAACGCCGCAAGACGTGCCGGATGCGCGCTTTGCGCTTCCGTCCACGATCAACTGGATGCGGGCGCTCGCTTTGCTGGTCGATGATCTCGGTCTCAACTTCCGCCAGGCGCATACAGCTTACGCTAATGTCCAACGCCGAAACTTGACTGACCGAGAACTCAACAGCGTGTGCGAGCAGCTGCTTTTCGCGCTCCACCAGCTTGCCAGCCTGCGCGCGCTGGCGGTCGTCGAGAACAAAGCCGACGTCGCCCGCATCGCCATCATGGCCTGGTATTACGGCGTGTATGGTGCCGCCTCGGCGATGATTGCAGCCGGTGACGGCGCTTTCCCCGACACACATGCCGCGACCGCACAGCAGTGGGACCGGCAGTTCGCAGCGACGGGATTGGCGCTTGCGCCGTTCGGGGACCGACTGTCGGCCTTGACGACGGCGGTCGTGGAGCAGGAGCTCGCACCCGTCCGCGCCCGCGGCAAGCACTCACTTACCATCGTGCCCACCAGCGCCGAACAGGCTTGGGGCTGCCACGCGGAATATCTCGCCGGCACCGCGAAGTGGGAGCAGTGGAACATTCAAGAGCGGGTACGCGAGACCAAGGATTTCAAAGCGCTCGGAACGGAGAGCTTCCGCACCGCAGCCGCGCGCGGCTTTCGAGACGCCGCCTTCGCTCGTCGCGGGATCGCCTTTTTGCATGAGGCGTCGCGCTATCGCGGTAAGGCCAACTACCGCGATGCGATTTATCTCGCTTACGGTCGCTCGGTGCCCAGTCTGCTCATCACGTTTGTCGACGATCTCGCGTCGGTACTCAGCGGATTCGGCGCGATGGCAGCTGCGTACGCCTCGCGGCGCATGGGTCGAGACCTCTGGACGGATTTTCTCGACGATCTTGAAGCGAAGCGCTCGCTATCCCTCTCTCCTAAGACGGAATGGAGCTGAACGCCTCTAGGGCTCGTAGAGGCTCGCACATCCTGCTGTGCTGTCGGCACCGTCATTCGCATTCAATGCCATCGCTACCGGAGCGAGCGAAAGCGGGGGTTTTTGATGGACCCCTGTCAATCTGGACCGTCGCTCAAAAGCTTCTGGTAACATCGGATGTTCCTGTTATGTCCTGCTGGTCTGATTGGCTGGGTTTGCACACGATTCCCGAAAAGGACCGTTTGCGGGACAATTTCGAGGCTAAACGAAATCAAATGCTTGCGAGTCCCGAAACTCTGTCCCAGAATCTCACCATGAAAATGGGCTACGCGCGCGTCTCGACCGACGATCAAAACCTGGATCTGCAGCGGCGCGCCCTTCGGCTCGCCGGCTGCGGGAAAATATTCGAGGACCAGATTTCCGGCGCGTCGACGAAGCGGCCCGGCCTCGACGAGGCGCTAGCGCAATGTGGCGCTGACGACGTGCTTGTAGTGTGGAAGCTCGACCGACTCGGCCGATCGCTCTCGCACCTCATCGCCGTCGTCCAGGAGCTAGGCGACAAGGGCTGCGGCTTCCAGTCGCTTTCCGAAAACATAGACACGACGACCGCCGGCGGCCGACTCGTGTTTCACCTCATGGGCTCCCTCGCCGAATTCGAGCGTGCGCTGATCGCGGAGCGCACCAAGGCCGGACTCGCCGCTGCGCGGATGCGCGGCGTCCGGATCGGCCGCAGGAAGGCGATGAACGCCGAGCAGGTGCGCCACGCCCGCGCACTACTGGAGGCGGGGGAGCGGCCGGCCGATATCGCACGCACGCTGCAGGTGGGCCGATCGACGCTCTACCGCGCGCTTGACGTACAACACACCGGGAAGGGGCAAGCCGCATGAATATGGCGCTATCGAAAACAAAGACGCGCCATATGCCGGCTCCGGATCTGGAGCCAAACCGCATTGAATTATCCAGGGGCCGTTTCGTCGCGCGCGCCTGGTCAGAGACCATCCCGGAAACCCGCCGCACCGGCCAGGCCGCGCTCTTTGCGCGCGCAGCCCTCGAGACTTTCGCCGCTGAAACCGCTCCGGGCTTCACGTTGAGCCCGCCCTTCGTGACCGTGAAGGGCAGGCTTGACAATACGGCGCAGCAGCTCGCGAAGAGCATGGGACGTCTCGCGGCCACGCTCCCGATCATGGAGGGCTGCAACGCCCTCACGAGCCTCTACACGACGCTGCTGCCCGGCAAGGAGCGCAGCTCTCTTGGCGCCTTCTATACGCCGGCCGCGCTGACCCAGCGCTTGCTCGACCTCGCGGCCGAGGGCGGCGTCGACTGGAAGACAGCGCGCATTCTCGATCCGGCGAGCGGCGGCGGCGCCTTCCTCCTCGAGGCCGCCGCGCGGATGCGCTCGGGCCTCGCCGGGAGCGAGCCGGCTTTCGTTCTCGCCCAGCTCGGCACCCGGTTGTCCGGCATGGAGCTGGACCCCCACGCTGCAGGCCTCTCGCAGGCGGCGCTTGAGATCATGCTTTCGGACCTCGCCCTGGCCAGCGGCAGAGACGTGCCGACCTTCGTCAAGGTGTGTGACACGCTCGAGGAAACGCCCGATCCGGTCTATGACCTCGTTGTCGGCAATCCGCCCTATGGCCGGGTACAGCTGACGGCAGCGCAGCGCAGCCGCTATGCGCGCAGCCTCTACGGCCATGCCAATCTCTATGGTGTCTTCACGGATATCGCGCTGCGGTGGACACGCCCCGGCGGCGTCATCGCCTACCTCACGCCGACCAGTGTACTCGGCGGCCAGTATTACTCGGCGCTCCGGAAGCTTCTGGCCGAGGAAGCCCCGCCCGTCGCCATCGACTTCGTCCATGCCCGAAAGGGTGTCTTCGAGGACGTGCTGCAGGAAACGCTCCTGGCCCTCTACCAGAAGGGCGGCGAGCGCACGCGCTTCCAGGTTCACTATCTCAACGTCGACAACGAGCAGCAGGCCCGGCTCACCAAAAACGGCAAGGTGGGTCTGCCCGCCGACGCGACCGCGCCCTGGCTTGCGCCGCGAGAGCCGGCCCACGTCAAGCTGATCGCTGCGGCCGAAGGTCTATCTGATCGCCTGGCCGATTGGGGTTATGAGGTCTCGACCGGGCCGCTCGTGTGGAACCGCTTCAAGCCTCAGATGCGTGCCAGAGCGGGCCGCGGCCTGCACCCACTGATATGGGCGGAGGCAGTGACGGCCGACGGCCGCTTCGTGTTCCGGGCCGACAAGAAGAACCATGCCCCTTTCTTCAAGCCCGAAAAGGGCGACGCCTGGCTCATCGTCAATCGCAGCTGCGTGCTCGTGCAGCGCACGACGGCGAAGGAACAGCTGCGCCGTCTGATCGCGGCCGAGCTGTCGCAGGATTTCATCGAGGCGCATGGCGGCGTCATCGTCGAAAACCACCTCAACATGGTGCGCGCGAACGGCGCGCCGAAAGTTTCGCCGGCAGCGGTCGCGGCCGTGCTTAATAGCGACATCATCGACCAGGTGTTTCGCTGCATCAGCGGCAGCGTTGCGGTTTCTGCTTTCGAGCTGGAGGCGATCCCCCTGCCCCCGGCGTCCGCGATGTCGGCGATCGAGCGCCAAGTCAGTAGCGGCGCAAGCCGCGCTGCCATCGAGAAGACGCTGCGCCGCCTCTTCGGGATCGACAAGGCATGAGCCTGCCGCTGCTTCCTACCTGGCAGGACATCCACTCCCGCCTCCCTATCATCTTTCCCGAAGGCTCGGCGAACCGCGATCACTCCATTTGGGAGATATCGGCACGGACCATCTTCGTCATGCTCTATGCCGGTGCCGTTGAGGGTGCCGAGATCTGGATCAGACCCGACCAGGTGACGCGCATGACGACCGAGCAGGCCGAGCAGACGAGTGACGATGCACGGCTGGAATGGGCGAAGGCCTCGATTCGGCCGAGCAAAGCCGACGTGCCGGGCCGCTGGTATGCCGTAAACACGCGGGAATCGATCCGCGACGACACGATTCGCTATGCGCTGATCCAGAATGGCGCCGTCATCGAGCGGCCCGGCCTCTCCACGACATCGCCCGCCGGGCGCTATGCGCTGCAGGCTGAATTCGCCGAGCTGTTGGCGCCGGACCTGGACGAGGCGACGTTCATCGCCAAGGCAGCCGCCTGGCGCGCCAAGCACCTCAACGCCGGCGCGCTCGCCCGCATTGCCATCGTCCGCAAAGGCGCGGCCGGCGGCGGCGAATATGAACTTGTGACCTTCCCCAACGGCGAGACGCGCCGCATGACGACCGGCCCGAGCGCCGACATCTCGAAGGCGGTAATCGAGGTTTTCGCGCCGAAGTTCCTGCAGAAGCCGGGCGTCATTGCCTTGAGTGAGAGCGGCAACAAGGTGGTGGCCCGCGACGACGAACTGGCAAAAGCCATCGGGCTGACAATCCCGGCCGACAAGAGCCTGCCCGACATCGTTCTCGTGGATCTTGGTCCCGCGCACCCCCTGCTCGTCTTCATCGAGGTGGTGCATAGCGACGGGCCGGTGAACGATGCCCGCAAGGCAGCTCTCCTCCAGATCGCGGAGGGCGCGGGCTTTCCCCCGCAGCACGTGGCTTTCGTCACCGCCTATCTTGACCGTGCCGGGCAGCCGTTCCGGAGGACCGTCAGCGGCCTCGCTTGGGGAAGTTATGCTTGGTTCGCGTCCGAGCCGGACAGCCTGATAGCCTTCAGCGGCAAGCCGCTGCAGATCGAGGGCGGGTAATATATGGCGCGTGGAGACACCAAGCAGTCGGCGCTTTTGAGCCTCCTCAGCTGCGCGCGCGGCACGACGATTCGTGAAATGACCGATGTGACCGGATGGCGCGCAAACACCGTTCATTCCGCGCTTGCCACGCTGCGAAAGCGGGGATGGCAGATTTCCGTGGAGCAGATCGCGGCGGAAAAGCGATACCAGATCACCGCGGGGCCGGAGACCAAGGCCGCCGCCTCAGAGCAGCCGCGCCCCGGCGCATAGCACCGCCGAAAAAATCAGAAGCCGTATTTCTCGCGGCGCAGCCGGAAGGCGGCCTCGCCGCCCTCCATGATTTGCTTGATTGCGTCGCGCGCATCCTCAACGTCGATCGCCCCCACGCCCTTGATCGTGCCCCGGGATTGATCGCCCGTCGTGCGGTAGCCGAACCAGGCCACGAGTTCGGCGTCGCCATTGACGACGAGGTTGGCGTTGTGGCTGGCGAACACGATCTGGCGCAGCTTTTTCGCAGCCCAGAGCTGCTCGACAATCTCGAGCATGACCGGGTTGTCCAGGTCCTCTTCCGGCTGGTCGATCAGCAGCGGCGGTCCGGGCTGGTTCAGCAACGTCTTCAGCAGGGCCGTCGCTTGTTGGCCGGCCGAGGCATTCTTGAAGGGGATATACTCCCCTTCCCGGGCTCGGAATTCGTAGATCGGCACGGATTCGATCGGCGTCAGTGAAAGCACGAGCCAGTTTTCCGGGGTGAAGTGCTGCGCGATCCGGTCGATGTCGCCGGCGTTCAGCCCCATGCCGAGAAGCGCGACGGCGCCCGGGCGCGTGCCAGGCGGTCCGCGCTCGGCATCATAGTCTGCTAGGCCTTCCAGTTCCGTGAGGGCGGCCAGCCATGCGGCCTTGGGGTCGGCCGCGGCGATGATCGCCTCACCCAGCGCATCAAGCCGCGCCGATTGCACCCTCGAGCCCTGCAGCGCCGAGCGTAGGCTTGCGACGAAAGCCGCGGGGTCGGCATAACGCTTAACGCCGACGCGGATCAGGCCGCCAGAACGGGCGGTCAGTGCCGCACACTCGCGATCGACCAGATCGTCATGCTCGGCTTGCGCACCCAGCCATTGGTCGCGTGCCGTCGAATAATTCTCGTCTGCTGTCGCCAGGGTCGCCAGCGTCTCGCGGGTCCGCGTCGTCTCGGCGGCCAGCTCCGCTACGCGGGCTTCCATCGCGCGAAGCTGTTGCAGCTTTTCGGTATGGGACGACGAGCGCTCCATAGCCGCAGCATATTCGGTCTGAAACGCTGCATGGCCGGCATCCCAAGCCTCCCAGGGGCCTGCGGCCACGTCCCCGCCTTCGATCACTCCCGCGGCGACCGTGATTTCGGAGAGCGCCGCCAAGGCTGATTCCAGCAGCCCGTCGTATTGGGTGCGGGCAGCCTCTAGCGTTTCCTTCATGGCGGACGGCTCGGCCGGAACTGGCTGCAGCGACGCTAGCTGCGCCTGGACAAGCTGGCGCAGCTCGCGCGCCTTCTCGCTGATCGTGCCCGCCCCGACTTTCCAAGAGGCGATGAGAGAACCTGCTGACGTATAGTGCTGCCCCTGCTCGAGCAGTGCGCGATAGACGTCAGACAGCCCCGTCAGCGACGCGCGTATCGTGTTCGCCTGTTGGGTGATCGAGCGCTCTTCGAGCTGGCGCTTGTGCAGCGTCCGCGTAAGATCACGGAACCGCTGGCGGGTGGCATAGGCCTCCCGGATACGGTTCGCGCGGTCGAGGGTTTGACGCTGCAGCCGGTCAAGGTCGCCTCTGATCGGCGCCGTGATGAAACGCGTCAGCTCCTCAATCCGCACGCTGACGTCGCTGAGTTGCTTTTGGCTGTAGGCCTGAATGGGGAGAAGTGCCCTCACTTCTTCCTCGGTGCAGGGCTGCAGGACCCCGGCGCCGATTTTCATCTGCACGCTGCCGTCGACACTGGCGCGCCGGACCAGGTGCGGCACGCCGTTGGGCCGCGCTCGTCGCGTCGGGCGTCGTCCTCAACAAGGACGGCAGCTTCCAGCGCACCGCGCGGTTTCGGGGGCCCGATCTCGACTCCGCGACGCCCGCCGAACTGGTCGCGACGACCGCGCGCCTCTGCGCATGCTCACCGTCATGGGGTTCCCGAGCCAGACCTGGCCGGGCCTAGGGTCCGAAGCGGGCACGTCCTCCGACCAGAATGATCTGACGCAGGCGCTTCGCCGCGGTGCTTCCGACAGCATCAGCCAAACCGGCCGCCAGGTGGTCGGCCGATCGCTCGACATCCAGCCGACGATCACCGTGCGGCCGGGCTTCCCGGTGCGCGTGATCGTCACCCGTGACCTGATCCTCGAACCCTACCGGGGGTGACATCATGACGAAGCTGAAACTGGGCGTGCTCGCCGACGAGCGTCCGGTCCGCATGACCATCGAACTCCCCGCGGCCGCTCAACGCGATCTGGTGGCCTATGCCGACGTGCTCGCCACCGAGACCGGCACGCGGATCGAGCCCACCAAGCTGATTGCGCCGATGCTGGCCCGCTTCATCGCATCCGACCGCGCGTTAGCCAAAGCCCGGCGGGCGATGGCCGCCGGTCAGCCGCCTTCCGAATAGCGGCTCTTCAGCATCGACCAGAAACGGCGCAAGGGCGGGTTGTCGTTGCCTGGGTGTCGGTAGGCTGTGAGCATCTCTCTTGTCCGACCAGTCGCGCCGACGAGCGGCACCGCCACTGCGCCGTCGGGCAGATGGCCAAGATCAGATTCGATCATCATCGCAACGCCGCGGCCCATGGCGACTAATGTCAGAAGCGTGTCGCGGTTCACGGTGTGAAGTCGCCGGTCGGGCCATCGGCCAGGACCGCCTAGCCGCGCGATCAGTGCGTTTTCGGCTTCCGGTCCAGCATCCCGCGTGGAAAACAGTAACGTCTCATCAGCCAGTCGCTCCCACCCGATTTCACCCTCGCTCGCGAATGAATGCGTCGCCGGCACGATCGCAAAGGCCTGCTCGCGCCAAAGCGCGAGCGCCTCACCGAGAACGGGATCCGGTGCACCGATCAACACCGTCACGTCGATCGTGCGCGCGTTCACCCTCGAGGTAGAGCGCCACCGTCGCGCGCACTTCCTGCGGCATCACCGTGGCGCCAGCTGCTGGGGACCATTTTGGGGTCACATGGCCGACGGCGAGGATCTTGGTGGTCGGCGTCTGCATGCCCGGCGGCAGGGCAGCCGGCGCTTGAGCCTGGGCTGCCCCGGTGCAAGCGAGCCCGAGGATGACGCTGATGGCGAGGACGGCAAGGGGTGGGCGCAACATCAAGGGTCTCACTGCAAGGTCAGCGATATGGCTGCATATGCAGTGATATTACCGAATGGCGTAGCTGTCCAGCGGAATTAATCCAATTGCAGCTTTCTGCCGGCGAGGTCCAAGAGGCCGTTCAGGGCCAGCGCGGTTTCCTCCCCGACCTTTTGGCGAAGTTCCCGCTGCGCCGCCTCCCAATAAGGCGCGGCGCTCGCCAGTTGATCGCGCCCGAGATCTGTAAGGTGCACGAGCCTGGATCGGCGGTCGGTCTGGTCCTGGGCGCTGGCGACCCAACCCTTTTGCTCAAGAGGTTTGAGCGTCCGCAACAGCGTCGTCGGGTCCATACCAATCAAGTCCGCCAAGCCTTTGATTGAGATAGCGTCTCGCCATACACTCACGCCATGGAGCTGGGCGAGGACCCCAAACTGGCCGATCGTTACGCCTGAGGCCGCGATGTGCGCGTCGAAGAGCTGTGTCGCAATCCGGGTTGATCGGCGAAGTCTCAGGCAGGTGCACCCGGCGATCTCCCGGATGTCTACGCCGCCGACCACCGGATCTCGAAGACGCGGCGTTTGGTCGGTGATTTCAGGCGGAATCATAATCAAAACTCCAAGTCGGCTCACTGCATATACATATAAATGGTGGAGACGTGGATCGCTGACAAGCATGTCGCAGCCTCTGATCCCCGCTTCCAGGATTTCCGCTCCCACGCCGACATCATCGGTGCAACGCGAGGGCCTGGATTGCCATTGCTGCGGTCAACCCAGAGCACGGCCCACCGTTTCTAGCAGGAATTCTGCATAGGCGCGGATCCGGCCAGGTGGGGCGATGTTGGTGCGATAAAGCAGACTTACAGGGATGGGCGCGGCTCCCCAATCCGGCAATATGTTCGCCAACCTGCCGGCGGCCACCGCCGGCGCCGCCACAAAGCGGGGGACCACGGCGATGCCGGCCCCATTCTCCGCGGCAAGGCAGACCGCGTCGGGATCGTCGATCTGCAGGCGCGGGTTATAGCGGATCGTGGCGATCTCCTTGCCGCGGCGCAGCTCGACCTGGTGCGCCTTGTTGGGCGGCCCAAGCTCGATCAGTTGGTGGTGCTTCAAGTCGTCGGGCCGCTCGGGCGCACCGTATGCCGCGAGATAGGCGGGCGAGGCGACAACCACGAAATCGATCTCGCCGAGCTTGCGATTGGCCAGATCCGGCCCAGCGGAGAAGCGCAGGCGGATCGCGATATCGACCTGACCCTCGCCGGACCCGACCTCGACCCGCGCGGGCGTCAGCCACAGCGCGACCTGCACATCGGGATGGCGATCAAGAAACGCCGGCAGGTGCGGCACCAGGAAATGGCGGGCGAAAGGGGCGGTGGCCGACACTGTCAGCTTGCCGCTTGCGCCGCGATTGCCGTTCTTGAGGACATTCTCTGTCTCGACGCCGTCGTCATACAGGCGGCGGGCGTGCGGCAGGAACGCGCGTCCTGCATCGGTCAGCGCGACCGTGCGCGACGTCCGCGCGAACAGTGCGCCGCCGAGCGTTCTCTCCAGCCGGTCGATCTGCCGGGCGACCGACGATTTCGGCATCCGCAGCCGCCGCGCGGCCTCACTGAAGCTGCCGGTCGCGTTGATTTCGAGAAAGACACGGAGGTCGCCGAGCTGGATCATCGTTCGCAATTCCGGGTCAAAGATGCACGAATATGCTCGGTTGAACCGGAACCGGTAAACCCATACCCTTTCGCCGGCAAGTGTCGCCGCCGCCTGAGCTCAAGGATCATCGCGGGTAAGAACCGTGGCTGCTTCTCCGCTTGGCGAGTTAGGAGAAGTCTAGTGGAACCAAAGAGCTATTTTCACCTGGTCGGCTACACCATCGCGCTGGCAGGGTTCGCGATGATCTATTTGTCGGTGCGACCGCGGCTGGTGGACTCGGGTCGCGACGGGCATCTGAAGGCGCTCATTCCCGTCCATTTCTTCCGCTATTTCGGGCTGACGGCGCTGCTGCCGGGCATCTTCGATCTCGCGCCGGCCGGCTTCTCGCAGGATTACCTGTTCCAGATCATGGCAGGCGACGTCCTCGTCGCGGTGCTGGCGCTGATCTCCTTTGCGCTGCTGCTGATGCGCAGCCCGGTACGCATCGTGTTCGCGTGGATTTTCAACATCGTCGGCACGCTCGACTATCTGAATGTGTGGAGTTTCATGCAATCGGGACCCCTGTAGCGGGGTGATGTGCGTCGAAGAGGGACCCCTCATTCCGTTGGTTTAAGCCTGACTGCTCAGCTTTCTCAGCGGCGGTCGAGATCGGGATGTTGGTGGTGGAGACTGTCGTCCGGATTCGGCGCGAGCACGCCGCTGGGAAGCCGATCAAGGCGATCGCGCGGGATTTGAACCTGTCGCGCAAGGTGGTCCGCAAGGCGATCCGGGCGCCGGAGGGGGCGTTCACCTACAAGCGGGACGTTCAGCCGCTTCCCAAGATCGGCCCCTTCAAGGATCGGTTGGAGGCCCTGCTGACGGAGAACGAGGCGCGACCGCGACGGGAGCGGCTGCGGGTGACGCGCCTCTGGGACCTGCTGGCGAGGGAGGGCTACGACGGGTCGTACGCTGCGGTTCGGCGATATGCGATCCGCTGGACGAGCGAGCGGCGGGCGGGCGTGGCCGATCCGGCTCTGGCGTTCGTACCGCTGACGTTCAGGCCGGGGGAATCCGCGCCGGTGCGCGCGGCCGCTACTACAACACCGTCGACCTGGTGAACCGGCTCGAGGAGGAGACCCGTCAGGGCAAGGCGGGCCACCTGGCCGACCAGCTCGCGCGACTCGACCTCGTGGTGCTCGACGAGCTCGGCTATCTGCCGTTCGCTCGCTCCGGCGGTCAGCTCCTCTTCCACCTCGTCAGCAAGCTCTACGAACGCACCTCGGTGATCATCACCACCAACCTGGCGTTCGGCGAATGGCCCACCGTCTTCGGCGATCCGAAGATGACCACGGCGCTCCTCGACCGACTGACCCACCACTGCGACATCGTCGAGACCGGCAACGAAAGCTGGCGGCTCAAGAACCGGTCCTAAAAACAACCCGTGTGGTGCGAGCGGCGGCTACGCGCTGCGCGGAATGAAAGCTCCGCGCTACGCCGCCGCTCGACGGACACCGATGCGCTGGGGGGGGCCTTCTTGGATGAAAAAAGGGGGTCCCGCTTCGCTGCAACTTTACAATCTGAATGCCGCGGTGAGGGTCACGCCGAGCATTCACGACGCCAACATCCTCGGGCCGTTCGGCTGGATCGTCATCACCGTGTTCTTGCCGGCCTGGCTCGTCAGTCACATCGGCATCTTCACGGCACTGCTGGCGAAACCGCGCGACTGAAGCGCGCGCGGATCGAGGACGACGACGATCAACGGGAGAGCAAGATGGCAGGTACGACCCAGGCGTGGGGCATCACCGGCTATGGGTCGATCGAGACGCTGGCGCTCATCGACTATCCCCTGGCCGATCCCGGCCCCGGCGAGTGGGCGGACGACGCCGGCGTCGGCTGGCACTACATCGCGCCGGGAAAGCCCCAGCAGAACGGCATCAACGAGAGCTTCAATGGCCGCCTTCGCGACGAGCTGTTGAACGCGACGCTGTTCCGCACCCTTCACCATGCCAGGGTTGTGCTCGCGAGCTGGCGACGCGATTATAACGAGAGGCGACCTCGCTCAAAACTCGGTTGGCAGACGCCGCGTGATTACGCTGCCAACTTCCGCCCGCGCCGTGATCTAGCGCTGCGCTACGCCGACGGCTCCGCGCCAGATCCCGCCGCCCAGCTCACCGAAAAACCTCAACCCCAACGCTGGAGCGAACTCACAACTGGATAAAACTTGGGGGCCACGTCGGAAGGGCAGCGAACCCTCCGATTTCTACGCCAGAGCACGCTATCGCCGCACGCCATTCTTAGAGGACTTTCAGCTACAGCATCTATCGTTCTCAATCGCCAGTGACAGCTGCGAAGGAGATTGAGCATGGGTCAGAGCGAGGATTTGAAGATCAGGAAAACAATTCGGCGCCACCAGCTTCGAGAGATGGTGCCGCTGGCCGACAGCACGATTTACGAGATGGAGCAGCGCGGGTGAATTTCCGCTGCGCTTCGCACTATCGCCGCGCTGCATCGTTTGGGACCTCGCGGAGGTTCAGGCTTGGCTGCTGGCGCGGCGCGCGAAACCTATCCATCGCGCACAACATCCCGACGTCACCAAGCGCAAGTCTCGCCCCGTCAAAGGGCAGGATCGAGAGCAACCAGCGGCATAGCGGGGGGCAGCAGCGTCGGCACATGCTTCCGACCCTCGACCCAGGCATCCACGATGTCAGCCCATTCCTGCATCATGTGTCGACGTTGAACTTCGTACTCCGCTTTGTTGTAGACACCGCGCGACGAGCGCCCGTCCTCGTGCGCCAGGCACTTTTCTATCCAGTCGCGGTTGAAGCCGAGTTCATTGAGCAGCGTCGATCCCGTGCGCCGCAGATCGTGGACGGTGAACGCCTCCAACGGCAGCCCTTCCGTCTTCGCCCGTTCGACCACAGAATAGGTAACCCGATTGAAGGTCGCGCGCGACATAGGGGCATCAGCATCATACCGAGAAGGCAGCAGATACCGAGAGTTGCCTGCGCATGTCTTGAGCGCGATCATGATGTCGAGAGTCTGTCGGCACAGGTAGACATTGTGTGGCCTCGACCGCTTCATGCGCTCCTTCGGGATCGTCCAGACCGCATTGTCGAAATCGACCTCGTCCCAAACAGCGTCCTGCAACTCGCTCTTCCGGACCATGGTGAGGAGGTAGAGCTTCATGCCAAGGCGGATCGTCGGCAGCGTCGCCACATGCTCCAGTTGCTTGAGCATGATGCGGATTTCGGTCGGTGAGAGCGAGCGGTCCTTGGGCGTGAAGGTGGCGATAGAGGCCGGCCCGACATCATCGGCGGGGTTCGCGACCTTCTCGCCGTGAAGAATGGCAAAGCCGTAGATCTGCTTCAGGATATCGCGCACATGGATCGCCGTCGCCGGCGCGCCCCGTTCCACGATTTTGGCACAGTGAGCGCGCAGGTCATCCGGCACGATCTCCGTCAGCAAACGGTTCCGCCAAAGCGGCAGTAGCTCCCGCTCGAAAATCGAGCGGCGCATTGCGCGGGTGCTGTCAGCCATCGGCGCGTTCATCAACCACTTTTCGCCGAACTCGCCGAAGCTCTTAGCCTCCTTGATCCGACGCTTGTCCCGCTGCTTCTCGATAGCGGGGGACCGCCCCTCGGTTATCGCCCGGCGTGCGTCCAGGCATAGTTCGCGGGCCCGGGCGAGCGAGATCCCGTCTCGCGCGTACTTGCCTAGATAGACGGTCTCCCGCCTTCCATTCAGCCGATAATCGAGCCTGAAAGAGATGGCGCCCGACGGCGCGACACGCACGTACATGCCATCCCGATCGGTGACCTTGTACATTTTGTCTCTAGGTTTGAGAGCCTTAAGTGCTGCGTCCGTCAACATACTAAGCCACCTCGCGAAAAGTACCGTCACGCGTTTTTCGGAGGCTAGCGGCGTAAAACTCGCTTTCTTTCCAGTGCCTTAGTTCTGGAAAAGTACCGTCACGAGCCTCAACGCCCGTGACGGTACTTTCGATTTTCCGGTTGATCAATGGGGGCGAGGTCCGTCAGCGGGGCCGCCAGACGCGATCCATGCCCACCGATAGCTACCGATAGCTGCTGACAGCAATACTATTTTATTTCAGCGTGTTAGATAGTGCCGTGGCGTAGTTTCGGATAGCCCCGGATAGGCAAAAATCATTCCCACTCGATCGTGCCCGGGGGTTTGCTCGTAAAATCGTAGACGACGCGATTGATGCCCGCGACTTCGTTGACGATGCGCGTCGCCACGCGGGAGAGGAAGGCGGGATCGAAGGGGTAGACGTCGGCGGTCATACCATCGGTCGAGGTGACCGCCCGGAGCGCACAGACGCTGTCATAAGTGCGGTGATCGCCCATCACGCCGACGCTGCGGACGGGGAGCAGCACCGCGAACGCCTGCCAGATCGCATCGTAAAGGCCCGCGTTGCGGATCTCCTCGAGATAGATGGCATCGGCCTTGCGCAAGATGTCGCAGCGTTCGCGCGTCACTTCGCCCGGAATGCGGATCGCAAGGCCGGGGCCGGGGAAAGGGTGGCGGCCGACAAAGGCTTCGGTCAGGCCAAGCTCGCGGCCCAGCACGCGCACTTCATCCTTGAACAATTCGCGCAGCGGCTCGACGAGCTTCATGTTCATCCGCTCGGGCAGCCCGCCGACATTGTGGTGGCTCTTGATCGTCACCGAAGGCCCGCCGGTGAAGCTGACGCTCTCGATCACATCGGGATAGAGCGTGCCCTGCGCCAGGAAATCGGCGCCGCCGATCTTTTTCGCCTCGGCATCGAACACATCGATGAAGGTCTTGCCGATGAATTTGCGCTTGGCCTCGGGATCGGTCAGCCCGGCGAGGCCGTCCATGAACAGATCCTGCGCCTGCACGTGGACCAGCGGAATGTTGTAATGGTTGCGGAACAGCGCCACGACCTGCTCCGCCTCACCGGCGCGCAGGATGCCGCCATCGACGAACACGCAGGTCAATTGATCGCCGATCGCTTCGTGGATCAGCACCGCCGCCACCGCACTATCGACCCCGCCCGAAAGCCCGCAGATCACCTTGCCCGTGCCGACCTGTGCGCGGATTTCGGCGATCTTGGCGGAGCGGAACTCGGCCATCGTCCAGTCGCCGGTGAGGCCGCAGACGTGGCGCGCGAAATTGGCGATCAGCTTGCCGCCATCGGGGGTGTGGACCACTTCGGGGTGGAACATCATCGAATAGAAGCGGCGGGCTTCGTCCGTAGCGATCGCGAAGGGCGCGCCCGGGGAACGCGCGACGACCGAAAAGCCGGGCGCCAGCGCCTCGACCCGATCGCCATGGCTCATCCACACCTGATGCGTCTCGCCGACCGCCCAGAGCCCATCGAACAGCGCGGATTCGGCCACGACTTCGATGAAGGCCCGCCCGAACTCCCGCTCGTCCGATCCGGCGACGTGGCCGCCGAGCTGCTGGTGCATCGTCTGCTGGCCATAACAGATCGCGAGGATCGGCAGCCCCGCCTCGAAGAACCGCTGCGGCGCGCGCGGGCTATCCTCCCACATCACCGAAGAGGGGCCGCCCGAGAAGATGATCCCCTTGGGATTGAGCCGATCGAAGGCGGCATCGGCGGCGCTATACGGCGCAATTTCGCTATAAACGCCCGCCTCGCGCACGCGCCGGGCGATGAGCTGCGTCACCTGGCTGCCGAAATCGACGATTAGGATACAATCGGAAGGCGCAACGCTCATGACGAGCGGATAATGGCGCTTTCCCGCCCTGTCCAGCGCCGCTCTATACGCTTCATTTACCATTATAACTTAGGGCTGAAGGCCAAGTTTTTGTAACCAAGAGTTGCCTATGCCGCGCCGAATCCGAACATTGCTGTCGATGTTGCGGGAGGAAGTGCAGCGCTACGCCGATCATTCGGAACGCATCGCCAGCCACACCAATCTGCTCGCCCTCAACGCCACGATCGAGGCGGCACGATCGGGCGAGGCGGGGCGCGGTTTCTCGATCGTCGCGCAGGAGGTGAAGGCGCTCGCCAATCAAAGCAAGATTGCGGCAGCCGGCTTCCGCGCCGAGGTGCTCGATCGGCTCGCGTTCGGCGCGCGCATCGCCGACGAGATGCTGGAGGAGATCGAGGGCGCGCGGCTGATCGATGTCGCGCGCGGCAAGATGCAGCAGATCACCCGCTCGCTCGCCGCGCGATCGCCGCACCTGGGGTTGATGGCGACCGGCCCGGCGATCATCGCCGCCTGCATCAGCGATGATCCGGAGGTACTCGAAAGCGCCGCCGATCGACTGCGCTATCTTACGCATATCAGCCAGGATTATGTGAATGCCTTCGTCGTCGGCGCCAACGGACGGCTCATCATCTCGGACAAGCCCGTCGATAGTTTGCGCGCGCATGATTTCAGCGGTGCGCCGCAGTTCAACAAGGCGCTCTCGAGCAGCGGCGACGAATGGTTCACCGATGCGGTGTGGCAGAACCCCTTCTCCAATAACCGGGGCGTACTCGTCTTCGTCCAGGCGATCCGCGCGCCCGGCAGCCGCAAGCCGATCGGCGTGCTCTATCTGGAGTTTGATTGGGAACGGTTGATGGACGAAGTGCTGACCGTCCCGGAAAGCAACGGCAGCGCGCTCAAGATCACGATCGTCGATAGCGACGATCGATTGGTCGGATCCTCATGGGGCGGCCCGTTCGGATCGCACATGGCGATGCCGGCGGGCACGACGAGCGGCATCGAGCGCCGCGCCGATTCGGTTGCGGCTTTTGCAGCGGCAACACCATTCCGCGGCTTTTCCGGGCTTGGTTTCCGCTGCCTGATCGAGCTGCCGATGGCGACCGACGCCGAAATCGCCGCCTCGATCGCGCCGATGGCAAAGGCGGCGTAAGTCAAGCCCCTCCCCTTCAGGGGAGGGGTTGGGGGTGGGGGTCATCCCCAAGGTGCGAGTTCCGATTGTTGCCGAACTGCCCCACCCCAACCCCTCCCCTAAAGGGGAGGGGCTTTAACGTTGCGCCGTTCCGGCTAAGCTGCCCGCAAATCTTCGGGGGCCGCGCTTACCTACATGAACCGTTTCATTCTCGGCCCGATCGGCGTGCTGCTTATCCTCGCCATCGCGGTGGCGCTCTCCAACAACCGACGCGCGATCCGGCTGCGCGTCGTCGGGGCGGCGTTCGCGCTGCAGGTCTTTATCGCGGTGATGGTGCTGTACGTGCCGTGGGGCCGGGCCGCGATCGGCTGGCTGGCGGGCGGCGTTGCCGATCTGCTCGGCTATGCGCAGGCTGGGACCAATTTCATCTTCGGCCCGCTGGCCGCACCCGAAATCGGCGGCCATGCCTTCGCGCTCGCCGCCTTGCCGGTGATCATCTTCTTCGCGGCGTTGGTGTCGATCCTCTATTATCTCAACATCATGCAGGCCGTGGTGCGCTGGGTGGGCGGCGCGATCGAGAGCGTGATCGGCGTCTCGAAGGTCGAGAGCCTGTGCGCGGCGGCGAACATCTTCGTCGGCCAATCCGAATCGCCGCTGGTGATCCGGCCCTATCTGGCGGCACTCGCCCCCAGCCAATTGTTCGCGGTGATGACGAGCGGCATGGCCGGCGTCGCGGGCACGATCCTCGCGGCTTATGCGGCGATGGGCATACGCATCGATTATCTGCTTGCGGCAAGCTTCATGTCCGCGCCCGCCGGCTTGCTCATGGCCAAGCTGATGATGCCCGATCCTCCGGGCGAAGTGCCTTCGGACCATCCCGCCAGCGAGGATGAGGGCATCGCCGTCGCCGAGCAGCAGGGCGATGAGGAGAAGCCCGCCAACATCATCATGGCCGCGGCGCAGGGCGCGCAGCTCGGCGTGCGGCTGGCGGTGGCAGTGGGAGCGATGGTGCTGGCGTTCGTGGCGCTGGTCGCGCTGGCCAACGGCCTGCTCGCGGGCGTCGGCCATTGGTTCGGGATTGCGGATCTCAGCTTCCAGCAGCTGCTGGGCTATATCTTCGCGCCGCTGATGTATCTGCTCAACGTGCCGTGGAGCGAGGCGGGTGCCGCAGGCGGGCTGTTCGGCGAGAAGATCGTGCTCAACGAATTCGTCGCCTACATCCACCTCGGTAAGCTCGGCCCCGCGCTCAGCCCCCATACACAGGCGGTGGTCACCTTCGCGCTGTGCGGCTTCGCCAATTTCTCCTCGATCGCGATCCAGATGGCGGTGACGGGCAACCTCGCTCCCAACCAGCGCCCGATGATCGCCAAACTCGGCCTGCGCGCGCTGGTGGCGGGCAGCCTTGCCAATCTGATGTCCGCGGCGCTGGCGGGGATGCTCGTCGTTTAGCCCGAAACGAGCTTGCTCAACGAGAATTCGATCGGGCTCGCCGAGGTCAACCGCGCGACGAATCCCATTTCACGTTCGAGGTTGACCGCGGCCTGCTCGTCACCGCTTTCGATTGAGGTAACCTCACGCAGGCCATGTGCCGTGGCGTAGGCGAGCGTATGTTCCATCAACGTCCAGGCGATGCCCAGGTTTTTCCACTCGGCGTGGACGGACAGGGCGACCTCAGCGCTGGATGCATCCGAAGCATCGGCCAGCGTGCTCGCGGCCACGGCGATGCCGGTCGGCTCGAAGGCCAGAAAGGTGATGCTGGTATCCGGATCATAATCCATCAGCGGCGCAAGCTCGGCCGCGCCGATGGGGTGCAGGGTGCCGACGAAGCGGGATCGGAGATCCTCGGGCGTCACATGCTCAAAGAGCCCGGCGAGCAGTGCGGCGTCTTCGGGCGTCGCTGGCCGAATGTGCAGCGCAACGCCGCCCCGCGTAACCGGATCGCCCACCAGCATGTCTTGCACCAGGCCCGATGGCAGCATCGCCATCGCCCTGACGCTCTCCGATGCCGAGGCGCGCTCCCGCAGGTTGCGATCGGCGACTTCGGCCAAGCCATCATAGGCAGTTTCGAGCTGGGCATGCGCGAGGCGTGCGCCGCTATCCTTTGAAGCGATCATCGCGGCGTGCGATTCCCGCGCGCGGCGCATGAAATAGACTTTCTCGGCGGCAAAAGGCATGGCGGACTCCTCGTCAGAGCGGGAGCCCAAAGCCTCTCTCAGCCCCATCATGCTCGAAGGCGACATGGAGTGGCACTAGGCTGTATCGACATTCAGGATTTCCATTTGGCGTGATGTCTGATTCATGAGGTACCGCGATTTGCGGGGGCATCATGGGTATCAAGCGCTACGAGTTGAGTGACGTGCAGTGGGTTCGGATCGAGCCATTGCTGCCGGGTAAGCGGTCCG
>NZ_JAAOZC010000006.1 GCF_011761305.1 Sphingomonas vulcanisoli
CGGACCGCTTACCCGGCAGCAATGGCTCGATCCGAACCCACTGCACGTCACTCAACTCGTAGCGCTTGATACCCATGATGCCCCCGCAAATCGCGTACCTCATGAATCAGACATCACGCCAAATGGAAATCCTGAATGTCGATACAGCCTAGCTCATGAGGTTTTCCCACTCGGCCTGGGCAGCTGACCGGCGTGCCTTGTAGACGGTTCGATCGATGAGGTGACGTTCAAGAGCGAAGAGATGTGGACGTTGGCGTGACCTTATGGCGGTCTAGTCACGCTCCCTATAAAGGCGCTTATTGCGTCTTCGGTGCCCACACGACGAGCGCACAATCCCTTAAGGTAGTCCGCCGGCATCATAGATCAACGTTTGAACCGCGCCGGGTTTGTCGGAGGCTCCAACTCCTGAGAAGGTGGAGCCATGACGAGCAAGACAACGAACAAGTTTGCGCCGGAAGTCCGCGAGCGAGCGGTGCGGATGGTTTTCGATCACGAGCGGGATCACCCGTCCAGATGGGCGACCGTGGTGTCGATCGCGGAGAAGATCGGCTGCGTTCCGCAGACGCGGCATGAGTGGGTGAAGAAGGCGGAGGTCAACAGCGGCGAGCGCGCCGGTGTCCCGACCGAAGTTGCCGACAAGGTGAAGGCGCTGGAACGCGAGGTCCGTGAGTTGCGGCAAGCCAACGAGATTCTGCGCAAGGCGTCAGCATATTTTGCTCAGGCGAAGTTCGACCGCCCGTTCCGGCGATGATCGCGTTCATTGACGGTGACGAAGATAAGAAACAGCCTGGGAGGTATTTTCCTGAGGCACCGCGATGCCTATGGGGTCGAGCCGATCTGCCGCGTCCTGCCGATCGCCCCATCCACCTACCACGAGCGCGTCGCGCAGCGACAGGATCCGACACGCCTGTCGGCGCGGGCGCGGCAGGATGTGGCTCTGAAGCCGAAGATCGCATGCGTGTTCGCCGAGAACTTCGCGGTCTACGGCGGGCGCAAGGGCGGGGTTCGTCTACGTTGCCTTCGTTATCGACACCTATGCTCGGCGGATCGTCGGCTGGCGGGCCAGCCGGACGGCGCACGCCAGCTTCGTGCTGGATGCGCTCGAGCAGGCGCTGCATGATCGCCGACCGGCGCATCGCGGCGGCCTGGTGCACCACAGCGATCGCGGGTCGCAATACGTGTCTATCAAGTACACCGAGCAACTAGCCGAAGCTGGGATCGAGCCGTCGGTCGGCAGCGTCGGGGACAGCTACGACAACGCTTTAGCCGAGACGATAAACGGCCTCTACAAGGCCGAGGTCATCCATCGCCGTGGACCATGGCGATCCTTCGAAGCGGTGGAATACGCGACCCTCGAATGGGTCGACCGGTTCAACCATCGCCGCCTGCTCGAACCCATCGGCAACATCCCGCCTGCCGAAGCCGAAGATCAATAGTATGCTGCCGCGAACAACATCGATATGGCAGCGTGACTCACAACCCAACGCCTCCGGCAGACCCGGCGCAGTTCACTTCGCCCTCATGGTCGACCGCTCGCCAAAGGTAATGCATCTCACCGCCGATTTTCACGTAGACCTCGTCGAGGTGCCATCGCCAATGGCGAAAACCGCGCATCGCGCTCACACGCTGCCGACGAATGTCACCGGCGAAAAGCGGCCCAAACCTGTTCCACCAGAAGCGTATCGTCTCATGGCTGAGATCAATGCCGCGCTCGAACAGCAGGTCCTCGACGTTTCTCAGCGACAGGGGAAAGCGGACATACATCATCACCACGAGGCGGATCACCTCAGGTGATGAATTGAAGCAGCGAAACGGGCTTTGAGGTTTGCGGTGTCGGGGCATGCGCCTCGGCTAGCGCTGACATCCTAACGGCCGGTGCATTTGCTCTGACAATGCCTTGAACCGCTTGTACGGGCTGTCGGGCTTTGGCTCGTAGCGGCGCATCAGGGGCGGCTCGCAGGGCTTGAGAACCCGGGGCAACTTGCTCGGACAAAGCCCTCAGATCCGTTCGAAGATGGCGGCGATACCCTGGCCGCCGCCGATGCACATGGTGGCCAACCCATAGCGGCCGCCTGTGCGGTGCAGTTCATGGACGAGCTTGGTGGTGATGATCGCGCCTGTCGCCCCCACCGGATGACCAAGCGAGATACCGCTGCCATTGGGATTGACCTTGGCTGGATCGAAATCGAGCTCGCGCGTCACCGCGCAAGCCTGGGCTGCGAATGCTTCGTTGGATTCGATCACATCCAGGTCGGCAACAGTCAACCCGGCCTTCTTGAGCGCGCTGCGCGTCGCCGGCACCGGGCCAATGCCCATATAGGCGGGATCAACGCCCGCATGGCCGTAAGCTACAAGCCGCGCCAGAGGCTTCAACCCGCGCGACTGCACCGCTGCTGCACTGGCAAGAACAACTGCGCTCGCGCCATCGTTGATGCCAGAGGCGTTGCCTGCTGTCACCGTACCGTCCCTTTGGAAGACAGGCTTTAACGTTCCAAGATCCTCGGCCGACACATTGGCGCGAACGAACTCGTCGGTATCGAAGGCTATCGGGTTGCGACGGACCATAACCTCAACCGGGACGATCTGATCGCGAAAATATCCTTCCGCGACGGCACGGGAAGCCCGAAGCTGGCTTTCCAAGGCCAGCGCATCCTGATCCTCGCGGGAAATGCCGTAACGCGCCGCGACATTCTCGGCGGTAACGCCCATGTGGATCATCTGGAAGGGATCGGTGAGGACTCCGGTTAGGCCATCCTGCAGAGCGCCTTCGCCCATCTTCAGGCCCCAACGGGCGCCCGGAACAAAATAAGCCGCGCGACTCATGATTTCCGCGCCCGCGCCGATAGCGATCTGGACGTCGCCGAGCAGGATGGATTGTGCCGCGCTGATGATCGCTTGAAGGCCCGATCCACAAAGGCGGTTGACCGTGAGCGCGGGGCTCTCCTGAGGAAGGCCGGCACCAATAGAGGCGATTCGAGCCGCATATGCGTCGCGCGGCTCGGTATGAATGACGTTGCCGAGGACGAGCGCCTCCACGCTATCCGCGGTGATGCCTGCGCGCTGGATCGCAGCTTTGGCGATATGCGCGGCAAGTTCACCGGGCTTCTGGTCTCTAAGCGAACCACCAAAGGAGCCGATCGCGCTTCGCGCTGCGGACACAACAAAAACGTCGGTCATTTGATCTCCATTCGAATATTGGCGCGCAAACAGTCAATTCATTCATCTGCGCCGCTTGATTTATCGCAACGTCCGTGACGCGCTGGAACAATTGCTCTTGATGTTTCGCAGTCACGGCCGAGGAGGTACTTTACAACCGGTTGAATGACTGTCGGATTGGCTCAATATCCATCGCCCAATTAGCGTAACTCAGAGCACTTTGTGTGACGCTCCGGTCACCATCATGAAGGCGCAAAGCCCTCGCCGATTGGGCTGATCAAGGACCGCTCAAGAACGGATTTTGCCCCACGGATTGCTTGACGGATGCGCTCATGGGCAGAAACATTACTTTTCATGGCGGGGTGCTGAGGGACTTCCACCTCGATAGGCGTGCCTTTCGGAACGCTGCGCAACATGGCGACAAGCGGAAGATCACCGCTGCCCGGCGGCAAACGGTTCGTCAGCGACTCAACACGCAGCTGATCGGGCGCCATATGGGCTGGACCGTCGCATATCTGGACAGTGCCCAGAAGGCTGCCGTCGATCGCCGCTATCTGTTCAACGGTTACGCCGGTACGAGCGGCATGAAGGAGGTCGAGGGTAAGGACGGCGTTGCCCTCACCGGCTGTTTCGATCAGATGGAGCGCGTCCTTCAGTGACTTTATCTTTGCGGTCGACGTAAACTCCAGCGCCAGCAACAACCCATATTCGGCGCAAAGATCGCTGAAAGCCTTGAAAGCATCCCGCTGCGCTGCCGCATCCTCTATCTGAACATGCGTCGTTGCCTGACGCGCTCCAAGGCCGGCGGCTCTCGACAATCCGGGTCGATAATCTTCGAGGCAGACGCCGGTTGTTAACGGGAAATATTCCGCGTTTAGCAGCGTCAAATTTCCTGCCGTCATCCGGCTCCTAAGCGCCCTAACCGATGCTTGATCGGAGACACGGGGAAAGTCCGCCGGAAGGACGGCCGGTACGTGTGTAAATGTGGATATTGCCTGACAGCCCTGTTTCGCTGCCTCATCCGCTAATTGGCAAGCATCAAGATCGGTCGCCGTCATGTGGTGAAGTGACAGTATTTGTGTCATGTTTGACCTGCGACGAAGCTTTCTACCCGTATGTCGCAGAATATATTTGCGGATTTGCTCTGAATGGATGGATGATTGCGATATATCGTTATCACTATCACGCTCCAATGAAGGTAGGCGGCCTGCGGTCGATTAGTGCTTCAATTCCTTCCTTATGATCGGCGCTGTAGTGGGCGAGTGCCTGCGTAGTTGCGGACATTTCAAGAAGCGTGTCGAAGCTCGCAGACTGGCCTGCACGCATTAGGGACTTTGCGATCCGAAGGGCGTGTGGCGGCATTGACGCAATCTTCTGCGCCAGTCGCTCGGCTTCCGCCGTCAATCTACCGAGTGGGACGACCCGACTGACCAAGCCCCATAAGGCTGCCGTTTCCGCATCGATCGAGTCTCCCGTGAAAAAGAGTTCTGCGGCACGGCTCATTCCGATAGCCCGAGGCAACAGCCAAGCACCACCATCGCCGGGAAGCAGGCCCAGCTTCAGAAAGGGCACGGAGAAGGTCGCCGTGGCGGCCGCGATGCGAATATCCGCGAGGCAAACGATATCGCAGCCAAGACCGACGGCCGGCCCGTTTACCGCCGCGATCAACGGCATATCGAGGGCGTAAAGCGCCCGGACTATTCCATGGACATTGTTTCTATAGGCTTCCCTTAAAGCCATGCCCGATCCTGCGAACATGCCCTCTTTCGAACGCATGGCATGGATATCGCCACCCGCGGAAAAGGCGCTGCCGTCGCCGGTCAGGATTGCGCAGCGGATCGCGGGATCGCCGTTAAGTTCATCGCACATTGCTTTCGCAGCGTGGCCATCGCCGGCTAGAGCCAAGGGATTACGCCGTTCCGGCCTGTTTAACCAAATGCGCGCAATGTTTTGCTCCACCTCCCATCGAAAGGGTGGAGGCGTGGCGGATGTCCCTGCACTCATAGGTCTAGAACCAGCAGGGCGGACTCAGCGCGGGAGCAACACGGCAAAAACTGATCGTTTTTAGCCTTCTCCTCATCGGTCAAGTAAACGTCACGATGCTCCGGAATGCCGTCCAATACTCGGGTAAGGCAAGTGCCGCACACACCGCTTTCGCAGGAAATCGGGATTTCGATGCCTTCTGCCGCCAGCGCTTCGGAGACGCTTTTTTCCGCGGGAATATGAATGACGCGATTGCTCGAAGCGAGCTTGACGTCGAAACTGCCATCGGCGGATTTATCGATCACGCCGCTAGAAAAATATTCCATATGAAGGCGGGAACTGTCCCACCCCGAGCTTCGGGCTCCATCCAATATCCAGTCCATGAAGCCTTTCGGGCCGCATATATAAAGATGGGTTCCCTCGGGAACCGAAGACAGAACCTTATCGCGATCGAATCGCTGTTCAGCGGGGCCGTCATCGTGATGTAGGCTGACCTGCGCCGCAAATGGCGCTGCGGCTATCCGCGCGGCAAAGGCCGTTCGTTGGAGATTACGCGTGCAATAATGCATCTCGAAATGCGTACCGATCTGCGCAAGTCGCTCTGCCATACAAAGGATCGGCGTGATCCCGATGCCGCCCCCCAACAGCAGATAATGGGGCGCGTTTGGCATAAGCGGAAAGTGATTCCGCGGCATGCTGATCTCTAATGCGTCGCCTTCGCCAATGTCGTCAGCCAAGGCCCGGGAACCGCCCCGCGACTCTCCTTCGCGCTGGACGCACAATAGATAGCGATGACTTTCGGCAGGGTCATTACAAATGGAATATTGCCGAATCATGCCGCCCGGAAGGGCGACATCGACATGAGATCCGGCGGAAAACGGAGGTAGTGCTTCTCCAGCTCGTGAAACGAGTTCAAAGCTGAAAATATCCTCCGCTTCAACTTGCTTACGCGCGACGATCACTGGCAGACTCATGTGCTGGCTCATTCAGTCGGGACTGGATCGGTAATATTCTCGGGCGGATTGAACGCATCTATCGTCGACCAGTCTATTCCCCGATACCGCAGTGAAATTCCGCGGATATGGGCATAATCGATGCGATCGGCGGGATCCCGCGAGAGCGTGCCCTCTTCTTGTTCACGCAGCATTTCCAATAGGCGGCGGCGCGTCTGGGCGATTACGACATCGCTCGTTCCCAGATGCTCTTTCGATCGATCGACGATCGGACCCATGGATTCCGCAATGACGACATCTTCGGTCGGCACCGTTCCGGGCAGACCCGACCAATGCCCCTGTTCCATTCGCGCCCGATCTTGCCGCCACATGTTTTCGAAGCCGCCGAGACCTGCTGCGAAATTATCATAGGTTCCTGGCAGCATGGGTGCGATCGTTTCACCCTCTTCAAGAGGACGATCCGAATGATAATAGAACGTCCACAGTATATGATTATAATCATCGATGGGAACGTAACAAAAGGTCTGGCTCACCGCCCCAGGCCGCATTGGGATAAAGCTGAAAAACGGCAGCACAATTTCACGAACACGGGTATATTCCGTACCATCATTGAATCCCCGGATGGCACCTTCTTTCAGGCCGTATGGAACTCGAACGACTTTAAATACGGGAGGCATATCGAGTGTCAGTCTCAGTTCATCCATGGAGCTCACATTGGATGCCAAGATCCCACTCTTGTGCAGGATACCAAGATGTGCGGAATCCAGAACCGTCTCAAAGCCTTGTAGCCAATTTGACTTGCACTCGCCGCGGATCGCTTTGACCTGATTCGCCGGGAGCGAATTGAATTCCCAATCCGGGAATTTAGGCGTCTCACCGCCACCAAAATAGGCCCAGATAACGCCCGCCGCCTCACGCACGGGAAAATGGCGCACGGGAATATTCTTTATGAACTTTTCTCGGCGCTCGATCGGTTCGGATGGGGCATCCAGCAATTGACCTTCGACGCCGACCTTCCAACCGTGATAGAGGCAGGTGAGCGCGCAATCTCCGTTACGGGCCAACGCCATCGAAACGCCGCGATGCGGGCAGGCTTCATCGATAAGGCCAACCCGCCCATCGGTGGCGCGAAACGCGACGAAATTTTCTCCCAGAACACGGATACGTTGCGGCGCTCCGTCGGCAAGAAGCGTTTCGGAGCGCAGGAGGGGCAGCCAGTAGCTTCGCGCCAGCTTTCCCATCGGCGTCCCCGGTCCAACGCGACAAAGCAGCTCATTTTGTTCATGCGTGAGCATCGGCCTCTCCTTTGATTTCGTTGGGATCGAACCCGGCCTCGCGAGGAAGACCGTAAAGCCGGGCGGGATTCTCTACAAAGATCGCATGGAGCGCAGCATCGCTTGATGTCCATTGACCTATCAGTTCGATCAGCGCTTCTGTGCGCGGCATGAGCGACGGATCGGAAATGGCGACATGAGGCCAATCGCTGCCCCATAGAAGGGATTGGCGGTGATCTTCGATCAGAGTGGACGCGACCGGGATGGTATCGCGCCAAGGCTCCGCACACAGACGATAGGCGCCAGAAAGTTTTACATAACGATCGCGTTGATCAAGAATGGCGCGCAGCGCGGCGAACTGAGGGCCATGAATACCCATTGCCATGTCGCAGTCGCCGAAATGCGCGAGGACTACGGGGACCGGCAGAGCGTCAATGATCGGCTTCAGTTCGGCGAGCATGTGTCCGGGCACGCCAAACTCGATGTGCCAGCCATAGGGGGCGATGCGTTCGGCGAGCGCCATCGCCGCTTCCGGTGCCACGCCGCCGCGTGTCAGCGTCAGCAAACGGACCCCGCGGACGCCTGCTTCATGCATTTCGGCCAGCTTGGACTCGCGGATGTCCGGCGCGATCGCGGCGACGCCTCGGAGCCGATCCGGATGAAGACGCAGGCCTTCGAGGAGCAAATCATTGTTTGTCCCATGCACGCTCACCTGCACAAGCACGCCATATTTGAGCCCGACCTCGTCGAGCATCCCGATATAGGCGCCGATATCGGCGATCGGTGGATCGTAGTTGCGCGGCGATACCCAGGGAGCCGCCCCGACGACATGGGCATGGCAATCCCAGGCCTTTGCCGGCAGACGGAGTGCAGGTGTCCGCACAGGCCAGGGCGAAAGGCACGGTATCGGAATGTCGGTGCCGATCTGCATCAGCGAAGATCCGCCACCGATGCATCAAGCGCGGTCAATTCGCCGCGCTGGATCTTCTGTGTCGCCGTTTTCGGGATGACGTCGATGAACCTGACGTAGCGGGGTAACATATAAGGGGGGAAATGATCCGCCAGGAAGCTGCGGATAGCCGCCGGCTCGATCGGCTCGCCCGCCACGACCACCGCCTTGACCTCCTCTCCCATGACGGCGTCCGGGACGCCGACGATGGCGCAGTCTTCGACGCCGGGCATGGTTATGAGGCGCGTTTCCATCTCCACCGGTGAAATCATCTCGCCCCCCCGCCGGATCAGTTCTTTGATGCGGCCATGGAAATACAGATATCCATCGGCATCGAACGATCCGATATCGCCGGTATGAAACCAAAGATTGCGGGTCGCTTCCACAAACTTGTCGGGTTTGTTCCAATATCCGGACATGACCGCAAAAGGCTCGCGTGGGCGGGCGACGATCTCGCCGCGAACGCCTGGGGGGACAGGACGGTCCTGCGGATCGACTACGCGCAGCTCGATATCCTCCCGGACCCGTCCAACGGAGCCGAACCGCGTATCCTTGAGCGAGTTGGAAGAGGTCCACCCGCCGATCTCGGTCATGCCGTAGCTCTCGTTGATCGGAAAACCGAAACGCTCCTCGATGGCGCTCCAAACTTCGGGGGCGGCGCCTCCGCCGATACAGAAACGCAGCCGGTGATCTTTCTGCACGCCGGGATGGCGGTTGACGAGCAGGGCAAGCACCGTCCCTACGAAGGTGCAGCCCGTTGCATCGAACCGGCGGGCATCGTCAAAGAAGGTCGATGCGTTGAATTTCGGCCGGATGATGATGCTCGCGCCCACAGTGATGGCGCCCATCACCGCAAACATTTGCGGATTGACGTGGAAGAGCGGCAGGAAAACCAGAATGCGATCTTCGGAATGGAGTCCGACAAGATTAGCGGTGGCCAGCCCGGTGGCCTCATAGGCGTGATAGCTATTCATCACCCCCTTCGGCAGCCCGGTCGTTCCCGACGTATAAAGGATCGTGGCCGTATCCCATGGCTCCGGGCTCACGGCTTCGATCTGTTCAAAGGGACTCAAGCTTTCGAAAAAATCCTCATCGCTGCCGATCAGCACCAGCGGTAATTTGCGCTGATCTTCGGTAAGTTGATTGCCGAGCTTTTCATGCCATGCTCGATCCGCGACGATGATCTTACTCTCGGACTGATCGACGGTGTAGCGCAGTCCATCGGCGAGCAGCTGGTTGTTCAGCGCGACGAGAACGGCGCCCGTCATGCTGATACCGAACCAGGCGACGATATAGGCGGCGCTATTGCCCGCCAACAGCGCCACATGATCACCGCGCTGCACGCCTTTCGCTTGAAGGAGCGATCCAAATCGAGCTGCACGATCGGCGATTTCCGCATAAGTATGGGTGCCGTGATCCGTGATCAAAAACGGCCTATCGCCAAATTTCGCAAGGCGATTGAAGAGCGATTGATCACTCACTTTGGCATTCTCCCGATAAGAAATTTGGCTATCGTATTTTTAAGAATTTCCGAGGATCCGCCGCCAATTTCGTAAGTCTTGGCGTCCCGAAAGTATCGGCCGAACGGCGTGTTCACCGAAGTGCCCCAAGCCCCGCCGATCTGAATGGCCTTGCTTGCCACCTCCGTGGCCACACGGCTTGCGATGAGCTTGGCGGTGCTGGAATGACGAGCGATATCTTCGTGATCGTCCAGAGCCCGCGCAGCGCGGTATACGAGCAATCTGGCGGCATCTATGTCCGCCAGCATCTCAGCGAAATACCATTGGATGCCCTGGAAGCTCGATATCGTCTGATCGAACGCCGTCCGGCCCGTAGCCCGTGCCAACGCACCATCGAAAGCAGCGCGGCCAATTCCGACACTGATGGCGGCTGCGAAGGTGCGTGAATAATCGAGAACGGTAACCGCCTGACGAACGCCCTTGCCCTCGGTTCCGATCAAATGATCGAGCGGGAGCCGCACATCATTTAGCCGCATGTTGACATGCGGGCCGTTGCGAAGCCCGATCGTTGCCGAGAATTCGCCGACATATTTCTCGCACCCAGGCAAGCCATAGGGCAGCGCAAATGCCGAAACCCCGATGTCGGTCTCCGCAAGAATGATCAGGAACTCGGCCGCCGAGCCGGACGTGATGAAGCTCTTTTCGCCGTTTAGAATCCAGCTCTGTCCGTCGCGCACAGCTTTGGTGTCCAGCGATCGAATATCACTGCCATGGTTCGCTTCCGTCAGCGCATAAGACGCGATCAAGCCCTCGCGGTATTTGGGCCTATATTCGCTGATCAGGCTGTCCGAGCCAAAAAGGCTGAGCATCGTCAGCGACTGGAATATCGAAATGAGCGACACACCCGTCGCTGCACTGGCGTAGCCCACCTCCTCAAATAGCGCGGCGACCAGTTCGAACCTGCCCTCACCTCCGAAGTTCTTCGGTAGAAGGATTTCTATAAACCCAGCTTTGGCGAGGCCTCGAATGATGTCGACGGGATAAAAATCGTCTTTATCGATCGCGTCGGCATGCGGCAAAATCTCGCACGATACGTGATGTCGTATGCGGTTTACGAAGTCCTCATCAACTAATGGACGCCATATATCAGGAGAAGACATTTATTCGCTGCTTTTGAGGAAATCGATATGGATCCTATCGAAGAGATCCGTTTCCTCCCACTGTGGCCAGTGAGCGCTATCGTGCATCACGATGAACTTGCCATTTTCGATATAGGCCATCGCTTCCTTTGCATTGTGCGATTTCAGGCCCGGATTGTGATCTGACCAGAGAACGAGCACAGGGCAGCGGATGCGTCGAAGATCTTCTTCATTCGAATATTTCTTACGCCAGTCGGCGTCGAGGAGGCCACCGGCGGACATGAACATGATCCGACGCATGGCTTCCGCTCGAAACGGCTGCCTGTATATATTGTATCGGACGTCGACGAGTTCGTCGGTGACACTCTTGTCCGGATCGAGCATCAGCCATGCCAGTCGGCTGCGTACCGCATCCTTGGTGACTTCGCCGGTGACCTTCTTGGTACGCTCGAGAAGATCGCGGATGCCGACAAGATCTTCCTCTTTTCGATCCATGAGCATACCGGTATTCATGACAATGGCGCGCGTTCTATCCGGAAAGCGGATAGCAAAATGAGCCGCGATCATGGCGCCCAGCGACTCACCGGACAGCGAAACCTTGTCGATCCCCAAAGTATCCACAAAAGCTTTGAGATGATCGATCAACTTATCGAATGTATATTCGATATCCGGTGCATCTGTGTAACCATGACCCAGCATGTCGAGAGACATGGTTCGAAAATGCGGCATGTGCGCCCGAAAGTTGCGCGTGAAGGCTTCCGCATGGCCGCCGGTGCCGTGGAGAAATATCAGCGCTTCTTTATCAGGATCGCCGCCTTCGATAACACGAGTCCGAATGCCACCGATATCATAGAAGCTCTGACGAACATCAAGATCGGCGAAGTCAGTCCAAATCGACATTTCAGGATCCTCAAATCAATAACTTTAGTTTGTCGGGACTTCCGAAACTAATATCAGTTCTTCACTTGCAATATCCACGGGGTTAAATCGAGGTGGTGGGCAATCCCAATCGTCAATTGAGGAAGGTATCGGCTCCAATAGCCGTGGTGGGCGTGCGTTTATCTCGGGGAACTCCTCCATACCGAAGCTGTACTCACAGGTTATCCCGTCCGGATCCGTGAAATACAGGAAGATACTGTCCGATGGCGGATGGCGGCCGGGGCCAAAAACGATCGGCACATCGTTCTTCTGCATTCTCCAAAATGCACGACCGATGTCATCGATGTCGCTCACCATGAAGTTGACATGATGCAATGCGCGATTGGGCCCGAGCCCGATACCGAGCGAGTGGTGAAACGGATTGGGGAAGCAGCGCATGAACGTCGTGCGGCCATCGATCGTATCGGAAATCGGGAAATTCAAAACATCCCGAAAAAATCCCACTGCGCGTTTATAATCCGGCGTGCGCAGGACGACGTGGCCCAGGCGCTGGATCTTTGCGACGGTCGGCTCGAAAGCCATCGTATCCTGATCGCGCCGACGGCAATAGTACTCCATATGCGCCGACGTGAGCGGTTCCGTGAACCGAATGGTACGGCCTTGACCAAGGTCCTCACATTCGGCCGCGGAAACCTCCTTCACCGGGAATTGCCAGGCACGAGCGATTTCTACGATCCGATCGATGTCCCGCTCGCTCTCCATTTGCCACGCTAATCTGCGCAGGCCCGCTCGAGGCGATGGATGAAGGACGATGTTATGGTGATCCGCGCTGCATCTCAGGAAGACTTCGCCATCAGAACCAAGCCCGTTAAACTCCAACCCAAGGATTTTTTCATAAAAATTCCTTGAGCGCGTAACGTCGGTCACGTTCAGCGAGACGTAGCCAAGCTTGGAATAGCGGAGCGCCGGACCGTCCATCATGGCGCCTTGTCCGCATTCCCTGCCATGGCGGCGCTTAGTTCGGGATGCTCCTCGGCGTAGCGCTCGGCTGCCCGGCGTGCGCTCGGATGGCCTGCGTCCAGTCGCGGTGAGATCAGGTCGGCATAGATTTGCGCACCGAGCGCGGCGAGGGGCATCGGCGTGCGCTCGACCTCGGCCGCAGCGAGAGAATCCACTATGTCCTTGCGAAAATGCAAATGGACGAGCTCGTCGGAGCCGGCTCGAGTGTGGGACATCATGAGATCGTCCATGTAGCCCCAGTGACGAACCATCCAATTCGTACCGGTACTGACACGCGCGATATCAATCATCTTGAGCTCATCCACGCCGTAGGCGCGGGCGAGCGACAGTGCTTCGAGAGTGGCGAGATAAGCCATGTGGTACATCGTACCATTGACGAGCTTGCCCACCTGACCGAGGCCGACGCCGCCCATATGGAAGACGTTCGCACCCATCGTATCCCATAAGGGCTGCAGCTCTTTGATGAGCGCCTCGTCTCCACCCAATATGAAGCTGAGCGTCCCGGCGGCGGCCGCGATATTGGCACCGCTCACAGGCGCGTCGATAACGAGGACGCCGCGTTCGGCTGCTTCCTGCGCATATTTTTGAACGAGTTTGGGCGGCAGCGTACTGTGAAAGAGAAGAACGGCCCCGGGTCGGGAATGCGCCAATAGCCCTTCGTCGCCATAATAGATGCTGTCGATCTGCCGCTCGTGAACGAGAGCGATGCTAATGATGTCGCAGCTTGACCCGACCTCTGCGATCGAGCGGGCAACACTCGCCCCCTTTTCGGCGGCCTTGCTCGTCGCATCCGAGCGCAGATCGAAGACTGTCAGATCGAAGCCAGCTTCGGCCAAGTTGTTGAACATAGGCATTCCAATATTGCCTAGTCCAATGAAGCCGAGCTTCTTCCCGAAATCCCTATATTTTCCCGGTTGTGCAGGCAAGCGGGCTCTCCTTTAATATTCTGTTGAATGTAGAGTCTTGATTTAGCCGTTGACGAGCTGACCTGCCCCAAATTTGGCCTCGATCGCATCGTCGCCGGCTTCCTGCCGAGCGGCCTCGGCCACCAAACGGCGCCAACGGATCACCCCGGTATCTGTCTGAGACAAACGCTCCGGTGCAGAATAATCCTGTTTTTCAAAGACGATTTTGTCCTGGCCGATGAAGAAACGCAGGAAGATCCATGACGCGATGAAGGCATAGTATAGCCTGTAAACGAAGCCGTTGAGTCCGGTGGCATGCCGACTGGTGAACAGAAACGCACGCACATGGTCCGCGTCTACCGGCACCGCCCAGCGTACGTACATCAAATCGGAAAACCCGATCCGAACGACGCCGGGGAGACGCAATTCCGTTTTTGGATATTGCCCGGGGCGCGGCGAATTTATCTTGAAGCGTCGCCACCAGACTTGCCGCGGATATTTGCCGACAGTCTCATATTCGGCTTGGGCAGGGCCCATTTTGTCGTAGCGTATATCGACGCCCCGACCATCATCAGTCAGCGAAACACCGACCGTCGCCCAAGAGGGGAGCTTCCGGAAGAGATAGAATAGCGAGCGCCGGTGCACGAAGATATCGTGGGAATCTTGGAGATTCTCAAGGGCCGGCATCCAGCTGCAGTTCCACTCCTCAATATGAGTATGGACGATATTTGAGGTAGTCATGAGCTCCTCGGGAATATCCTCTTCAAGAGGACGTGGCTCCTTATTCCCCATATATACGAATATTACGCCGTTGATTTCGGCGGTCGGATAAGACCTGACCTTGACCCGACCCGGAATGCTGGACTGAGGCCCTTCGTTCAAAGCCGCCACGCACTCGCCGGCGGTATTGAACGTCCATCCATGGTAAAGGCAGGTCAACGTCCCCGGGAATTCGCGGCGCCCGCACGACAAGGGCAAACCGCGATGGGGGCATCGATTATAGAGCGCGTAAACCTTGCCGTCATCGCGGAAGAAGGCGATCTCTTCTCCCAGCATCTTTATCGGGACGGGCTTCTTTCCCACTTTTTTGGAAAGGAGTGCCGGATACCAGAATTCCCGTAGACCAAGGGTAGGCAGCGCTGCCTTTGAACCGGGCAAAGCTTGTTGCGGCGCGTTCATATTCTCTCCTGTTCCACGAATGGCGATGATTTCGGACGTAGACCAAGGTCTCGCCACCGCCTTAACTGGGCGGAACAGTCACCATTCGCGATATCTTCCCCGATATCGTCTCCTCAATCTTGCTGGGCAAATCCGTTTTGACGAACGATGCGTACTGTGCCGGCAAACAGCGAGGCCGGCTGTCAGGCGTCGCTGTAATGGCGCGCTAAAAAGGCGCGGGTCGCTTGAGCGACGCGGCATGCCCTCCGCAGGGGATCAGGCTCTGCCGCGTAAAGCGTCGGCGATCTGAGTTCCACGCTCAGCGGGATGCCGGGCGGTAGTGCAGAAAGAAAGTCGCCCAGTGGAAGTACTCCTTCACCGGGCAGCGCGCGATCAATAAGACCCAGTCCATCCGGACCCACCATCGCATCGCAGATTTGCGCATAGGAAAGCTTTTCCTTGGCAGTGGATTGCACGTCCGCCAGCACCCCACCTGTACGGAACAGATGATAAGGATCGAAGAGCAACGCCGCTTCCGGTTGTCGCACCTCCGCCAAGATCGCTCGCGCCTGTTCGAACGTCGAAATATCGGCAAACGGGCCGAATTCCAGGTTGATACGGATCGGTGCTCCCGCGGCGTGATCGCAGAGCTCGGCAAATTTATCCGCTGAGGCGGAGATATCAGGATCCGAGCTCACCACCAGCGCATTGGCGGCGCCGAGTCTGATGCCGATATCGACGGCGCGGCGTGCCGTATCGGGTAATCGTCCTGGTCTCAGCCAAATCGCTTCGACATCGATAAGACCAAGGCCGGTATCGCGCAGCGCTGCGGCCGCGTTCCGCTGAAGCGCCGGATCCCAATTCTGTGGCTCTATCCAAAGGCCGACGGCGTCAAAACCGGCGGCGGCGGCGGCCGAGATCGTTGCGAGCGGGTCTAATTCCGGAACGACGCCGGAAGCCATTGCGAGCGTCATATCAGCTTTCGTCCTCGTCTTTCACAAGCAGCTCATTGACGAAGTCGCGCGCAAATGCGGGGAGTGCCTTGAAGCGCCGGGCAACAATTCGCTCCGTCAGCTCCATCGCAGGCCCCTCAAGCGGTATGATGCAAATATTGGCGGACCTGGCGATCCTTCGCGCAGAAGGCTCCGGCACAAGACCGACGCCCACACCCGCTTCCACAAGGCGGCAGCAGGCATCAACATTCACCGCCCGCACACGAGTCCGGATTGGGGTATGCAGTTCGAGGGCGGTCCGATGAAGCAGCGAGTGGGTCGGACTGGTCTCATGAAAGTCGACAAAGTCATATTGGAGCGTTTCGCCCAGCGTCGTCTTTTCGATGGATGCGAGCGGGTGGTCGGGTGCGGTAATGACGACCAAAGGGATAGTCCGATGTTCGATTGTCTCGAGATCTTCCATCCGAAGCTCGCCGGAAACAATGCCGAGGTCGGCTGTACCCGCTAGCACATCGCGAACGATTTCGCCGCTGAACCGTTCGCGCAAACCTAGACTTACATCGGGGTGACGCGGGAGATATCGCGCGAGCACGGACGGCAAGAATTCCGTCATAGCGGTAGGGTTTGCCGTCAGCCGCAGATGCCCTTTGACGCTCTTGGCATATTCTTCGAGATCGCTCTTCAATTCCTCCAGTTGGCCCAATACGAGTTTAGCGTGGTGGAGGAAGGCCTGACCCGATGGAGTCAAACTAACACCCCTGCTGCTTCGCATGAGTAATTTGGTGCCCGTTCGAACTTCGAGATTGGCGATGCGCGCGCTGGCGGCCGGTGCCGAGAGACAGGCTCTTTCGGCACCCTGTCGCAGACTGTTCGCTTCCGCGATTTGCACGAACAATCTGAAATCCACCATATCAAGATGCGTCATGCCTCACCTTCCAGATCAATCCCGAGGTAGCGACGGGGATTTATACGTTCGACCATGCCGATGTCGGAAGCGGAGAGGCCCGCTCTTTCCAAGAGGCCGGTGGGATGACGTTCGTAGCCGCCGAAGGGAAAATCCGATCCCAGCATCAATCGTTCGATGCCGAACGTCTCTGCAATAAGATGAATCAAGCCTGGCTCGAAGACTGCGGAATCAAAGTAGAGGCGGCGGGCGGTCTCGATCGGGGACTCGACCAGCGTTTCGGCGAACTTCGGCAACGCCGACCAAAAATGCTGCATTCGCGCGCAAATCGCCAAGACCGATCCTCCTCCATGGCTGAAGGCGATGCGAAGCCTGGGGCGGCGCGCCAGCGTTCCGCTCGCGATGAGCCCTCCGATGGTCAACCCTATTTCGCCGGGAAATGCGATAATCTGTTCCAGCATCGGCAGCCCGATCAGCCGATCCTTGCCCACAGCGCGAATGGCGTGAACGAAGATCGGGATATCAAGCGCTTCCGCCGCCTCGAAAAATGGCTCGAAACGGGGATCTGCCAGAGGCACTCCGTTGATATTGCTGCCGATCTCTACGCCTTTTAGGCCGAAATTCTCTACCGCGTAGCGCAGTTCGGTGACGGCCTTGCCGACATCTTGAAGGGGAATTGCGGCCAGTCCGATCATGCGATCAGGCGCCGCGGAGACCATGACCGCAATCTCGGCGTTCACATGGCGTAATAAATCGACCGCGGCGGCCGTCGGCAGCCAGTAAGACAGCAACTCCGGCATCGGTGAAATGACCTGAATATGGGTCTGCATTTCCTCCATGGCGGCCAGGCGGCAGCCGACGTCCCACGCCGCTTGTTGAACAGTCCGGAATGGCTTTCCGGCAATGTTGATCATGGCGTGCCCGCAGCCGTCATGGACCATCTGCGGCCAAGGAACATCCGCGATCGTACCGGAATAAGCCGGGAACGACCCCGGCACGATGTGGGTGTGAACGTCTATCGAGCCTATCATCTAAATATACCACTTGACGTTGAAGATAAGCTTTTCCAGGCCTGTGTCATCATCGTGCCTTGTGAAGGAGTCTAGAAGTGCCATACCATCAAAGAGGCGATATAAGCATATATTATGAAATTCACGGTAGTGGATATCCATTGCTATTGATGCCGCCGGGAGGAATGGATGCAACGATAGACTTTTGGCAGCGTACCGCCTTCAATCCCGTTTCTATCTTCTCCGAAGACTTCCGTGTCATAGCAATTGATCAACGTAATTCCGGTAAATCAAAAGGTCCTATAAACGAAAACGACCCTTGGGCTGATTATCTGAGCGACCATATTAAACTTCTTGATCATCTAGGGATTGATCGATGTCTTCTGTTGGGATGTTGTATCGGCGCCTCTTATGCTCTGCGCCTGATGGTGTCTGCTCCGGAGCGAGTGGCCGCGGCTGTTCTGGAGCAGCCTGTGGGTGTGGATGAATCCAATCGCAAGTCGATGCCGAACAACTGGGAACCTTGGGCCAAGGCGCTCTCGGATACCCGTTCCGACCTCGATCCTGAGAGCTTGGCGGCCTACGGTCGGAGAATGTGGGAAAAAGACTTTGTCCTGAGCGTGAGCCGCGAGGATGTGGCGGCATGCAGCGTGCCGATGCTCGTGCTGCCGGGCATCGATAGCTTGCATCCGACGGAGATCGGGAACGAAATCGCCGCGCTTGCGCCACATTCTCAACTCCTCAGCCCATGGAAAGAACCAACAGAATTGGTGCCAAAGACTGTAAAACGAATTCGGGAGTTTCTACTGCACCACGCTTCAAATTGATGATTCAGAGGCATGCGTCGAAATCGCGCAAGGCTTGCAGGGCCGCTTTCTCGCCTTCAATACCTGGTTTGCTCGGGAATATCTCATATTCGATCAAACCAGGAAATCTTTGGTCAGAAAAATGCCGGAGCACGGTTCGCCAGTTCACCTCACCAATTCCGATCTCGGTTCGATTAGGAACGTCGGCGATCTGAGCGATGGCGACATTATCCCAGACCTGAGAGAGATTATAAAGGATGTTGCCATCCATCATCTGGACATGAAACACATCGAGCAGAAGCTTCACCGCTGGGCTGTCAACTGCCAAGGCGATGGTGTTCGCATCGGCGATATGATGGAGCAACTGACCCGGTAAACGCGGTTCGCTCGTCATCTCGATGCACAGGATCATACCTTCGCGCTCAGCCAGCGGGGCGAGCCGTCGCATATGCTTGATCAGCGCCGCCATTTGATACGACACAGGAGCTCGAAGGTCGCGGGGAGGCGCAACGACGATATAACGTCCGCCCGCTCGCTTCACAGCCTCGATCGAGCATGCGATTTCGGCATCGACCGCGGCGCATGCTTCCGCATCATCACGGATCCAGGCGGTATTCGGTACGACCGAACTCAAGACGCACCCAAGTTCAAGACCGAAGCGTGCGAACGCATCTCCCATTCGGCTCTGCTCGCTGGGATCCCGGGTCTTGAAAAAATTATCTTCGACGCCTGCGAAGCCCTGCTCAGCCGCAAAGGCAATATGGTCGATCGGGTCGAGGCTGCCGACAGTGGCGGCAAACAAAGGTTCGTGCGTGCCGCGGATGCCGAGATGGGAGGCGTAGCGTAACTTGAATCGACCGCCCATTTACCGTCCCTCGACAGGGGGACCCACCAAGCCATAACCGCCGTTTGCCTGCAAAATCTCGCCGGTGATGAAGCAATCGTCACTTGCCAGGTAGGCAACCGCCGAGGCGATCTCGTCCGTCCGCGCCAGCCTCCGCATCGGACTACGCTGGGCCGCGCGATCCAGCAGCGTCTCGAGGCCGACCATCATCGGCGTCGGCGTCGGTCCGGGTGCGACGGCATTCACGCGAATGCCCCGCGATCCGAATTCAGCAGCAAGGCAGCGAACAATCTGGTCGATACCCGCTTTGGTGCCTTGGTACACGGCATGATCGTTGATCACGATTTTGGCGGTAACCGAACTCAAAGTGATGATCGAGCCGCCATCCTTCATGGCGGCGATCATCGTCTGAAAAAAATAGATCGGACCGATGAACTGGAGGCGGACTATTCGCTCGATGTCCTCAACGCTGTTGTTGAGAAACTTTTCCAAATATCCTTCGCCGGTTGATTGCACCGCGATGTCGATTTTACCGAACTCGCGAAGCGCCTCGTCCGCCAGCGCGGCAACGGATCCTTTTTGGCTAATATCGCATGCCGCGGCGGTAGCGCCGATCTCTTCGGCGAAAGCAGTCACTCGTTCTTTCGATCGCGCGGTGACCATAACGTGCGCGCCTTCGGCGCGTAGCCGCCGTGCAATCGCTCGGCCGATATTCCCATCGCCGCCGCATCCCAAAACTAGTGCGGCCTTTCCTTGCAGTGAAGGCATCGATGATCCTCTCCGGCAGTTTATCTTTCGTTCTTGACCGGATTAGCTTACCGTCAATGCGCTGCTCCAGCGTTCAAAACTGCAATACACGCTGTTCGATCGCGCTGTTCTGCCGTTTCACGCGATCGCACGCCGCATTCCGAACTTTGGAATTGAGCCCCGGCGGCGCTTGGCGCACCATCATCAAAATTCCTGCCGATGGCATAAAGCAAATTGCGCACAGGGCAGGCTGCTGGAGAGATCTGAATGAGTATAGCATCGTCCGCGCATCTGCTACAGGACAACACGCTGGCAGATCTTCCAAATTCGCCCGATGAGGCGGTTGCGCGTGCAGCTTATCTGCACGCCGGCATCGCGAAACGAACTGTTGAGAATGAGACTCAACGCCTTGTCTCGCCCGATTCCATTTCCGAGCTTATGAGCGCCGGCCTGTTCGGGGTTATGGGCGCGCGCCGTTATGGCGGCAGCGACCTCGGGCTGGAAGCGCTGGTGCGGACGACGATCGAGATCGCAACCGCGTGCGGCTCCACCGGCTGGGTGTACGGTGTGCTGGCGGGCCATAGCTGGATGTTGAATCTCTTTCCCGCCGAAGCGCAGGAAGAGGTCGCGAGCGACCCTCAGGCGTTAACCGCTACGGTGTTTCGTTTAGGCGGCGACATCGTGCCGGTCGACGGTGGCTATCGGCTTACTGGCGGCACCGGGAAGTTCTGCAGCGGCATTGACCACTCCAAATGGATCATCGCCGGTAACGCCGTCCAGCGGGAAGGCGAGCCGCCGGAGCCGAGATTCTTTCTAATTCCGAGAGAAGATGTCGAAATCGTCGACGATTGGTTCACCGTCGGCATGCGCGCGACGGGCAGCCGGTCGGTTCGCGTGGATGACGCCTTCATCCCGGAATACCGTACCGTGCGCGTCGCAGATATGCTCGCGGGTACGTCGCCGGGCGCCAAGCATCACGGCGCGCCATTCCTGCGAATGAATTTCTATGAGATCACTCCCTATTCGATCGTTGGTGCTCCCTTGGGAATGGCTCGCGCCGCCGTCAGCCTTTTCACCGCCGATTATCGGAAGGCTATCCAGGCGGGCGCCAGTGACACTGAGGCGAATTTGCTGCGTCTGACCAAGGCGGCCACAGCTATCGAAGCTGGTATTGCACTCGTGCTGTCGGACGTGCGTCGCATAGACTATCTGGGCGCCCCCGAACGGTTTTCTTTGGCAGATCGCAAGGAATGGGTGAGAAATTGGTGTTGGGCGGTGCAAACCGCTCGAAATGCCGTCAACTCGATTTACGAGATCGCCGGTGGATCTACGATATACAATTCGTCGTCCATTCAGCGGATTTGGCGTGATATCAATTCGGCCGCACAGCATTTTGCCCTTACCGAAGATAAGGCGATGCTGGACTATGGTCGTGCGCTTATGGGGCTGGATACCGCGACCTTCAATATCAAAAAGCCGACACCTCTGCCGAAGTGAGGCATGCCGAACGGTCCAACAATTTGACTGTCTCATTGTTTCGATATGATCTCTGATCCGGCCACCTTCCGCCATGTCTTGGGGCATTATCCAACGGGTGTCTGCGTGGTCACGGCGCGCGAGGCGGATGGCTGCCAGATCGGCATGACCGTAGGCTCTTTCACGTCGGTTTCCCTTGATCCGCCGCTTGTCGGCTTTCTGCCAAGCGCGCGGTCACATCGGTGGGCACGGATTTCAAGCGTCGGGAAGTTCTGTGTGAATGTCCTCGCCCATGATCAAGTCCTGATCTCCCGCGCATTGGCGGCAGCGGGCGAGCTGGACGATCTCAGTACAGGCAGTTCGCCGGCAGGATCGCCAATCCTGGAAGGGGTTGTGGCATGGATCGATTGTGATCTGCACGGGACGCACCCGGCCGGAGACCATATCTTCGTGACGGGCCTGGTTCGCGCAATGGAGGTGGAACGACCGCACGGGCCGCTTCTTTTCCTTCAGGGAGATTATGGCACGTTCGCCCCACCTTCATAGCAGCCTTTGGACCGGAGGGACGATGGCGGAGGCAGCGGCAGTGGGCTGTTGCTGCCTTTAGTTTGAGATGGCGTAGCTCGCTCGATCTTGTTCAGGAACGAAGACTGGTTCTGACAATATCTGAGACCTTACGGCCTCGATTTTGTCCTTTTCGCATCAAACTAGCAAATATCAACGCCTGCCGGAGGCTAGACTGGAGCCTACGATTAATCGGGGTAAATCATGAGGGACATATCAGACAAGGACTATGACGTCATAGTCGTTGGCGGTGGCGGCGCCGGCCTCGCTGTGGCCAATGAAGCCAGTAGCCGCGGCAGGTCTGTTCTCTTGTTGGAAGCGGCGGACCGGATCGGAGGATCGACCGCATTATCACATGGCGTTTTCTATGCTGCCGGATCGCATGTTCAGGCGGCGGCAGGCATCGACGATAATGGCGACGCCATGTTCCGATACGCCATGGCGCTCAATCAATGCAGAATGGAATCGGCGGTTGTACACCGTTATTGCAAGTCTTGCGGAAGTGCTCTTGATTGGCTTAGCCAATTGGGCGTCGAATTCCCGCGATTGGCGTGCGTGGACGTATCGGGGGTCGCGCGATCCCACTTCGCCGAGGGGCGAGGCGTTGCTATCGTAGATGCGCTGCATGCGGCCTTATCAGGTAGAGAAGTCGATATTGCCGTCCGGTCTCGGGTCGACGGATTATGCGTTGAGGACGGCCAGGTTACAGGCGTGCGCGTGGGTGGCGAAACCGTCTCTGCTCATTCCGTTGTGATCACCACCGGCGGCTTTGGTGGGAACCCAGATTTGGTAGATACTCTGATTCCATCCACGCGCCGTAAGCGAGACCGATTATGGTATATCGGCGCCAAGCAATGCGTCGGTGACGGTTTGCTGATGGCTCAGCAAGCCGGCGCGGCAATCGCGGGCTTTGATCGGGCGCTTTTTCAACCCACGCCCGGCTTCCAGCAAATCCTCGAGCAACCGCCGGCATGGCTGATTTTGGTCAACAAGGACGGGCGCCGGTTTTGTGACGAATCGGTCGCCTATTGTGTTTTGGACAGCCTCATCGGATCACAGCCCGATCAAGAGGCCTACGGCATCTTCGACGCCGATACGTTTGCAAATCCCCCGCGCGATTTGAGATACGCCGCAGCAATAGCGGCGGGCCACTCTTCGACAGCCTGGACCAACGATGTTTTGCGATCGGAGGTCAATGGAGAACGGTTGAAGTCAGCTTCCACAATTGAAGAGTTGGCCGAAAATCTCGGAATAAACAAGGAAGCTCTCAGATTTACCATTGAACAACAGAACATCTGGTGTGAGAAAAAGCAAGACAGGTCTTTTGGAAAACCCGGCGAGTATTTGCGAGCGATAACACAGCTGCCTTTCTTTGGCGCCATCTTCCGCAACGAGACCCTGTGCATCACTTTGACAGGCCTTAAAATAGACGAGAGCTGCCGTGTGCTGCAAAACGATGGCAGGGCAATCCCCGGCCTTTTTGCAGCTGGAGAAGTGACCGGCAGCGTGATGGGCGAGCGCTATATCGGCTCGGGAAATTCGATCTCGCAGGGTATCACCATGGGCCGCATCGCCGGCCAAATCGTTTGATTGCTTGCCATGCGGCGTCTGGATTTGCGCTCCGGATTGAGTCTCTGCTTCCTGACCAATCGCCCGGTAAGACATACCGTTTCGATGCGGGGTCTGGTGAGACGGCGCTTGTGATGGCCCCAGGACAGAGGGTACGAACCAATCTCTCGGCCACATTGCGCAAGCTCGACGTCAAGTTCCCACGCGACACTCCGCAACGGGAGAGATAAGTCGGCAATATAATGCAGAAATGAACGCGCTTTGGCGCCGACGATGTGAAGCACTGTTTGGAAGTGCCGAACGCGCCATTCGGGTAAATTCGATTGTGAAGAGACCGGAAGCCCATCATCAGCGAACATAAGAACCGAAAGTGTTCTAGCTGTTAGAGGGAGGGGTTTATGATCTCGCAAAAGGGTATACTGTTGTGCTGCACGGCATCGATGGCGACGATGGCTACGTCTGCGCTTGCGCAAGCTAGTCCACCGTCCGATCCGCCATCGGCCCAAGCAGGTGCAGCCGTCTCCGCCACATCAAAGCCCGGCGTAAATGATACCTCCGCTCTTGAGGATATTATCGTAACTGCACAGCGGCGTTCCGAGAACGTCCAAAAAGTCCCGATCTCTATCACAACGCTGAGCGCCAAGACGCTCTCTGTCGCTGGAGTGGCGTCAACCGATGCTTTGGTCACGGTCACACCCGGCCTTACCTTCACGCAACAGATCAGGGGATCGGCTCCCTACATCCGCGGCGTCGGGTCTCCGACCGCTCAGCCAGGCCTAGAGAGCCCTGTCGCCGTATACGTCGACGGCGTATATTATCCCTCGCCCACCGGATTGATTTTTCAGTTCAACAATATCGAGCGCGTAGAGGTGATTAAGGGGCCGCAAGGCACGTTGTTCGGCCGCAACGCCACCGGCGGTCTTATCAGCGTCGTTACACGGACACCTAAGGCAGACCCTTCAATCGAGGGATCGATCTCATACGGCAACTACAAGACGGTCGATGGTTCGCTCTACGCCACAGGAGGTAACGACAAGATAAAGGCCGATATTTCGCTTAAATATACTAAGCAGAACGATGGCTATGGGATAAACCTGAATTCAGGAGCGGATGTCAATCGGCAGAATACGTGGGGCGTTCGTTCGAAGTTGCTATGGACCCCAAGCAGCCTGGATACCTTCACGCTCGGTTTTGATTATGTCAAAGACCGTTCCGATTTGGGTGTCTCACGAAACGTGGTCAACGGATCGAAGCTCCTCGGGGGGGTAACCTTTAAAGGCACGATTTATGACACGCAGGCAGGAAGCAACCCGGACGTCAATCACGACAGCTATGGCGCAAATTTGCGGTATGAACGTGATCTTGGCGACGCGCGGCTGTCATCTTTGACCGCTTTTAGGTCTCAAAACCTTTATACCTTCTTTGATCAGGACAATACCCCGGCAAGGATTGTCGATGTCACCTTGACGGAAAAATACCGCAGCCTGCAGCAGGAAATTGTACTCGTCGGAAAAACAGGACGATTGGATTACACGGCGGGCGTCTTTTACCTGGACATCAGCGCCAAATACGATCCATCGTTCATCGGTAGTTCGGTAATACCTGCTCAGAACTACGAAAGACAGGCCGATCAGGAAACACAGTCTTATGCAGGCTTCGCGCAAGGCACCTATGCGCTGACCAATTCGACAAAATTCACGGCGGGCTTACGGTATACCGTGGACAAGCGCAATTTCAGTGGCCTTCAGACGGCAACCGCGGGAAATTCCGTACCTGTGGGTACGATATTGATAAATGCCTATGGGTCACGGACGTACCCAAAGCTGACTTGGAGATTTGCTTTGGATCAGCAAATCACTTCAAGCATATTGGCTTACGCAAGCTACAATCGAGGCTTTAAGAGCGGATCGTTCAACAGCGCCAACATTAATCAGGCACCCGTCAACCCCGAAGTGATCGATGCTTACGAAGCGGGCGTCAAGTCCGAGCTCTTCGATCGTCTTGTTCGCATCAATGTGGCGGGATTTCATTACAATTACTCAGGCATTCAGTTGACTAGGCTGGACGGCCCAACCGCAATTCTTTTCAATGCCGCGAAGGGCCGCGTTAACGGTGCGGAAGCGGAGATCCAAGTCGCCCCCCGGCTCGGCACGGGAGAGCTGCATCTGGGCAGCGGACTGGCGTATACCGACGCCAAATATGTCAGCTTTCCCAATGGTCCGATTTCCGTTCCTTCGGCGGCCGGCGGAAATGCGTCGGTGCCGGGCGATCTCGCCGGCAATCGTATGATCCGGACTCCAAAGTTCACCATTTCCGCCACAGCTGATTATGCCGTTCCCGTAGGTGCCAACGAGTTGGAGCTCAGCGCCACTTATTATCACAACAGCGGCTTTTACTGGGATCCGGATAACAGGTTGAAGCAGACCCCTTACGGCCTGCTAAGTGCGCAAGCCTCTCTGCACTTTGGACGGCTGCACAATTATACGGTGCGCGCGTTCGGCAAGAATCTGACCAATCAGCACTACTTTTCTTACGTGACCGCCGGCTCGCTCGGCGATGTTGCTGCCGCCGCTCCCCCGCGGACCTACGGCGTGGCTTTTGATTTCAAGTTTTAGGATGATGAAAAGCCCTTGCGGAGACCCAAGATGAACGCGCCGGTCCAAATAAATCCTGATCTCTTCTCAGACGAAATATTGTCGGAGCCTAATCCCTTTTATAGCGAGACCATTCCGCACTCGCCGGTCGTTTATGTGCCGTCGCGGCAGTTATATGCGGTGCTTTCTTACGATCTTGTCGTTCAGGTGGCTGACGACCATATCAACTTCTCAAGCCAGTTCGGCGAGCTTCTGAAGGGATTAGGCGCGACCGACCCGGAGATCATGGCGGTTTTGAGCGAGGGCTGGCCTCTCACCGACTCCCTCATTTCAAATGATCCACCGCTTCATGGCCGGTTTCGCCGCCTCGTCAGCCGGGCCTTCACGATGCCGCGTGTCGCGGCGATGGAAGCGGAAATCCGTAACACCGCCCGTGAGCTGGTTGACGCAATCGAGCGGAGAGGGGCCTGCGATTTCGTAACGAACTTCGCTATTCCCCTGCCGATCCTCGTCATATCCCGGCTTTTGGGCAGCGGTGAAGTGCCTGTTCAGACCGTTAAGGAATGGTCGGATGCTTTTGTCCATTTGTTTGGTGGTAAGGCGTCGCGGGATGTCCAGCTTGCGAGCGCTCACCTCATAGTGGCCTTTCAGCGTCACTTCATCGGAAAGATCGCAGAGCGCCGGGCGGATCGCACGATCGAAGATATCATCGCCAGCTTGGTGCACGCCCGAACAGAAGATGACGAGCCATTGTCGGACGCTGAAATTCTTTCGGTGATCCAGGCTCTGCTTATTGCGGGAAATGAAACGACGACGAGTACGCTTGCGGAAGGGATGAAGCTTTTCATCGAGCATCCGCAGCAGGTTGAGAAGGTACTCCGCAATCCAAAACTTTTCGGCGACATGGTGGAGGAAATCCTCAGGCTAACGTCGCCGGCGGCAGGGCTTTGGCGCATCGCTGCGAACGATACTCAGCTGGGGGAAGTCGCCATACCCAAAGGCGCACTGCTCAATCTGCGTTTTGCTGCAGCCAATCGCGATCCAGGCCATTTCCCGGATCCCAACAAGTTCGACGTCGAGCGGCCGAACGCAAGAACCCATCTCGCGTTCGGACGCGGCATCCATATGTGCATCGGCAATATGTTGGCCCGCAAGGAACTGGTTATCGGGTTTGAAGAACTGCTCACTCGGTTGACCGATTTCCGGATAACTGATCGAGCGGCCTTAAACTACCCACCTAATATGGTGACGCGAGGCTTATCAGCCTTGCCAATCAGCTTCCGGCGCCAGTTAGAGCGTGCCGATGCACTCTAGTATCGTAGAGCGTGCGACGATTACGGCTAATCCCGGCTTTTAAGCAATCACCGAGCCATCGACCACGATCGTATCGGTTGAAGAGGACATAATATGAGTAGATTGCGCGGCAGAGTCGCGATCGTTACCGGATCTGCGGCGGGCCTCGGGAAAGCGATGGCCGTGCGGTTCGCGGCTGAAGGCGCCTCTCTGGTATTGGCCGATCGCGACGATGCAGGTTCCGTCGTAGAAACGATCGAAGCCAGTGGCGGCGTTGCAATAGCTACGCGCACCGACGTTTCCCGTCCTGAAGACGTCGATTCTATGATCGAAACCGCCATGCAGCGGTTCGGCAAGATCGACATCTTGGTAAATAATGCCGCGATAGCAAGCACTCTTGTCCCGCGGCCTTTTGAGGAAATTGACCTTTCAGAGTGGAACCGCGTTCTTAACGTCAACATCATGGGGACCGTGCTGCCGTGCCGAGCAGTGTCACCCATCATGCGCGGTCAGGGTTACGGCCGTATCCTAAACTTCGGTTCCAACACCGCAGTGCGTGGCGCACCCAATCTTCTTCAATATGTTGCGAGCAAAGGTGCGGTCCAGGCCCTTTCGATGTCGCTGGCGCAGGAATTGGGCGGCGACGGCATAACGGTAAATGTTATTGCGCCCGGTTATATTGAAACCGATAACAATTTGGCCAACTCGGCCATGGTCGACAATATCCGCGAATTGGCGGCGCGCCGCCGTGCAATATCGCGGGCGGCGGTTCCGGAAGATGTCGTAGAAACTGCGCTCTTTTTGATATCCGAAGGTGCGGGTTTTGTATCGAGCCAAGTGATTGTTGTTAATGGTGGACCAGCTTGAGCTCCGGAGTATCCGCCGGTCATTCTGACATGGCTGCGCGATACCGTCTCGGATGGCTGCGGCGTTCCATTGGCGAAGTCGCGACATGGTTATCCTCAAACCGAGCATTGGACGATCATCGATGACCCGGACGACGCACGAGCAGCTCGCGCGTCGCCTGCGCGACGCTTACTCGCGTGGGCCGGTGTCCCCGTTGCGCGACGGGCTCGATCCTCTTGATGCCGACGGCGCCTATGCGGTGCAGATGATCAACAATCGCTATTGGGAAGCGCAAGGTCGTCGGATGGTCGGCCGCAAGGCGGGGCTGACGGCAAAGGCGGTCCAGGCCCAACTCGGTGTCGATCAGCCCGATTTCGGCGTGCTGTTTGCCGACATGGAGATTGCCGACGGTGGCCGGCTTGATCCCCACCGCGTGCTTCAACCCAAGGCGGAGGCTGAGATCGCCTTCGTGCTCGGTGCCGACCTGCCCGATCCCGATACTTCGCCGGAACAAGCCGCCGCCGCCGTCAAGACCGTGCATGCCGCTATCGAAATCGTCGACAGCCGGATCGCCGATTGGAAGATAACCTTCGCCGACACAGTCGCGGACAACGGATCATCGGCTTTTTTTGTTCTCGCCGAAACGGGGAGGCCGCTTGACGGAATTGATCTCGAAGGCGCCGCGATGACGATGCGGTTCAACAACGAAACGGTTTCGACGGGCGTCGGCGCGGCGGCGCTCGGAAACCCGCTCAATGCAGCGGCCTGGCTCGCGCGGACACTGGCCGGACGCGGCGAACCGCTGAAGGCTGGTGATGTGCTGCTTGCCGGTGCGCTGGGGCCGATGGTCGCGCTGAAGGCCGGGGACAATGTTCGCGCCTCGATCGACGGGATCGGTGAAGTTGGCTTTGCTTACGCGGAGGTATCAGAGGCATGAGTAAAACGCGCGTCGCCATTATCGGATCTGGCAACATCGGCACAGACTTGATGATCAAGATCATGCGGCTCTCCAATATTCTAGAGATGGGCGCGTTCGTCGGGATCGATCCCGATAGTGACGGACTCAAGCGCGCCGCGAGGATGGGAGTGGCGACCACGGCCGAAGGTGTGGAAGGGCTGATCAAGTTACGGGAATTCGCCGACATCTCAATTGTCTTCGACGCCACCTCTGCCGGAGCCCACAAGCGCCACGATGCGCTGCTGCGGCAGCATGGAAAGCGCGTGATCGATCTTACCCCTGCCGCGATTGGTCCATACACTGTGCCGCCGGTTAACGGCGATGCGAACCTAGATGCAGCAAACGTCAATATGGTGACATGCGGCGGCCAGGCGACAATCCCCATCGTGGCAGCCGTCGCCCGCGTGACGAAGGTGCATTATGGCGAGATCGTTGCTTCGATCGCCTCAAAAAGCGCCGGTCCCGGGACGCGCGCGAATATCGACGAGTTCACCGAGACAACCAGCCGTGCGATCGTTGAAGTGGGCGGCGCTTCTCGCGGCAAAGCGATCATCGTCCTCAATCCGGCCGAGCCGCCGCTGATCATGCGTGATACCGTATATTGCTTGGCCAACGACGCGGACCGCGAGGCTATCCGACGTAGTATCGAAGACATGGTGGCCGAGGTGCAGACCTACGTTCCGGGCTATCGTCTGAAGCAGGCGGTGCAGTTCGAGGCGATTGGCGACAACAATCCGTTGCACATTCCCGAAATGGCCGACTTGGGCGAAACCCGATTCACGGGGCTGAAAGTGACGGTCCTCCTGGAGGTGGAGGGTGCCGCCCATTATTTGCCTGCTTATGCCGGCAACCTCGACATAATGACTTCTGCGGCCCTTCGGACCGCAGAGAAGATGGCGGTCCGGATGCTCAAAAAGGAAGCGGCATGACCTTCGATCCGACGAGCACCAAGCTCTACATTCAAGACGTAACGCTCCGCGATGGTATGCACGCGATCCGGCACCAGTACGGCCTGGACCATGTCCAGCAAATCGCGCGCGCACTCGATCGGGCGAAGGTCGATGCAATAGAGGTCGCTCATGGCGATGGCTTGCAGGGATCGTCTTTCAACTACGGCTTTGGTGCCCACCGCGATGTGGATTGGATCGCGGCAGTGGCCGAGGTTCTCGAACATTCGGTACTCACCACGCTTCTGCTGCCCGGCATTGGAACAGTGCATGATCTCAAGCATGCGTATGAGTTAGGGGTGCGATCGGTAAGAATTGCGACCCACTGCACCGAAGCGGACGTCTCGAAGCAGCATATCGAAGCGGCGCGCGGTTTGGGCATGGATGTGTCGGGCTTCCTGATGATGAGCCACATGAACACGCCGGAGGGGCTCGCCCAGCAGGCGAAGCTGATGGAGAGCTATGGGGCCCATTGCGTCTATGTCACCGACAGCGGCGGCGCGATGAGCATGGAGGACTATGCGGCGCGACTTCGTGCCTATGATCGGGTGCTGAAGCCCGAAACGCAACGCGGCGTGCATGCCCATCATAATCTGTCCCTCGGCGTCGCCAACTCGATCGTCGCGGTGCAAAATGGTGCGGTTCGGGTTGATGCGAGCTTGGCCGGCATGGGGGCTGGCGCCGGGAATGCACCTCTTGAAGTCTTTATCGCTGCGGCGGACCGCTACGGGTGGAACCATGGCTGCGATCTTTATGCCTTGATGGACGCCGCTGAAGACCTGGTCCGCCCGCTGCAAGATCGTCCGGTGCGCGTTGATCGCGAGACACTAACCCTCGGCTACGCCGGGGTGTATTCGAGTTTTTTACGGCATGCCGAAAAGGCGGCCAAAGATTACGGTATCGACACAAGATCGATCCTTGCCGAGGTCGGACGCCGAAAGATGGTTGGCGGGCAAGAGGATATGATCATCGACGTCGCACTCGATCTGCAAGCGACCCACAGGCGGCGATAATAGCCGAAGTTCAGCGAGCTTTGACTGAAATCACCTGCTTCGGTCATTGTCCTTAAGCAGAGCGCTGCTTTCGAACGCGATCAAGCTACGCTCAGGACTTATTGCTTGATCCAGAGGATGATGGTTGCGGCGATTCAGATGCGGACATGAAGTGACGTGCTCCCCTGATTGTTACCAGTCAGAGGTAGAGTCCGGCTCCTTCATGATGATTGGTTGAGGTGATGCCAACCTGTCTGGGGGCATGCCCCCAGACAGGTTGGCCGGCGATCTCGGCGGGGGTTCTCCCGCCCAGTTTCGAGTGTGGTCTGACGTGGTTGTAGTCGTGTCGCCAGGCATCGAGCACGAAGCGGGCGTGCGGCAGCGACGTGAACAGCGTCTCGTTGAGGCATTCATCCCGCAGGCGCCCGTTGAAGCTCTCGACAAAGCCATTCTGCATTGGCTTGCCCGGTGCGATGTAATGCCACTCGACCCGCCGCTCCTGCGACCAGCGCAGGATGGCCGACGAGGTCAGTTCGGTGCCGTTATCGCTGACCACCATATGCGGCTTGCCGCGTATCCCGATCAGCCGCGTCAGTTCCCGCGCGACCCGCATGCCCGATAGCGACGTGTCCGCCACCAGCGCTAGGCATTCTCGCGTATAGTCGTCCACCACGCACAGGATGCGGAACCGCCGGCTGCACGTCAGGGTGTCGGAGACGAAGTCGAGCGACCAGCGCTGGTTCGGGCCATCGGGCAACACCATCGGCGTCCGTGTGCCCAGGGCGCGCTTGCGGCCACCGCGACGACGGACCCGCAAGTTCTCCTCGCGATAGACCCGCAGCAGCTTCTTGTGGTTGGGCGTCATGCCCTCCCGCGCCAACAGATAGCCAAGGCGTCGGTAGCCGAACCGCCGACGTTCAGCTGCCAGCTCGCGCAGTCGTTGCCGCAGCGGACCATCGTCTGGCCGCGACGATCGATACCGGATCACTCGCCGGCTCACGCCGACCAGGTTACACGCCCGACGCTCGCTCAAGCCGTGATGCTCACGGGCATGGGCGACGGCATCCCGCTTAGCGCCGGGCGTCACCATTTTTTTGATGCCAGATCCTTCAGCACCACGTTATCGAGCATCGCCTCGGCCAGCAGCTTCTTCAGCCGGCTGTTCTCTTCCTCGAGCGTGCGCAGGCGCCGGGCCTCGGACACCTCCAGGCCGCCATACCTCGACTTCCACTTGTAGAACGTCGCCGAGCTGATCCCGTGGCGGCGGCACACATCCGCCGTCGCCATCCCGGCCTCCTGCTCCTTCAAGATCGCGATGATCTGCTCTTCGCTGAACCTGCTCCGCTTCATCTTCGTCCGACTCCTTCGCGTCGGACTCTACTTAAAATCGGTCACATTTCAGGGGAGCACGTCAGGACCGATCACCAGATATTCGCCACTGGAAAATCTGTGGTGACCGACGAGATCATTCCCATCCGTGGCGAACCACGGCTTTTCCAGACCGTAAAAGTACCTTGGGTTGTCGGCGGAGACATCCGCGGCGTGATTGGCGTATCGCGCGACATTACAGCTCGGAAGGCAGAAGAAGATCGCGTTCGCGAGAGCGAGATGCTCTACCGCAGCGTATTGGAGGCAAGCGCCGATTGCATCGTGGTTATATCTCTCGACGGGCGGCTGGAACTCATCAATCAGCCCGGCTGCAACATCATGGGGATTGGCAATCCGGACGTCGGGCGTGGCAGACAATGGACTGATTTCTGGCCAAAGCGGGTTAGATCAAAGATTGCCTCGGCCCTTGATGCAGCGCGTTCCGGCCAAGCCGCGCGCTTTAGCGCAAAGCGGCCGGGAAACGGCGGCGAAGCGAAGTGGTGGGACGTCTTGGTCACACCGATCAAGGATCGGCAGGGCCGCGTATCGCGTATTCTGTCAATCTGTCGCGATATCACCGAAAGCAAGGCTGCCGCCAATCGGTTGAAATGGACAAGTGAGCATGATGCGCTCACAACCCTGGCCAACCGCAGTGCGTTTCAGGCGCATTTAGAGTCCGCCACTATTCGATCAAAGCGGACGGGCGTGCCTTTCGGACTGCTTCTGCTCGACCTTGATCATTTCAAGCACGTCAACGATACACTCGGCCACGCCGCGGGCGATCAACTGCTACAGGCGGTCGCCCATCGTCTGCAGATCGGCACTCGACCAACCGACTTTACCGCGCGGTTGGGAGGGGACGAATTCGCGATCATCGTTGAACAGTCATGTGACGAGAGCGTGTTGCGAACAACAGGGGATGCTATCGCTGGCCGCCTCAATCAACCGGTCGCCATAGGTAAACGGCTTATAAGCGCTGGTGTGAGCATCGGCGGAGCCCTGTTCCCGCGCGATGGGGCAACCGCGCTCGAAGTCTTCAATAACGCCGATACTGCTCTGTACGCGCTCAAGACGTCGGGACGCGGCGGTTTGAGCGTGTTCCGCAACGAATTGCGGCAACAGGCTCAGCGTACGGCGTCTCAGTTGAGCCTCGCTCGCGTGGCTCTCCACCAGGACAGCGTGGTTCCTCATTATCAACCTAAGATCGATCTGCGGACGGGGCAGATCATTGGGTATGAGGCTCTTTTGCGATGGATACATCCTACGCGAGGCCTTCAGGGGCCGGACACAGTGTCGGAAGCCTTCAAGGACTATGAGCTAGCTTCCAAAATCGGAGACCTTGTCCGACGTCATGTCATCGACGACGTCCGCGGCTGGCTTGATCGAGGCGTAACGTTCGGGCGTGTTGCGGTCAACGCGGCCCCCGTCGAGTTCCTGCGCGACGACTATGCGGAACGCCTGTTGGGTCAGGCTGCTGTTGTCAGTGTCCCACCTTCGTGCCTAGAAGTTGAGGTTACCGAGCATGTATTTTGCGAGCGTGGGGCCGACTATGTCGTCCGGGCGCTGAGCCTACTCAACCGCGCAGGGGTCAGCATCGCGCTTGACGACTTTGGAACGGGGTACTCATCGCTCGCACATCTCCGCGACTTCCCCGTGAACGTCGTCAAGATCGATCGTTCCTTCGTCCAACGCATGACGAAGGATGCGGAAATCTCAGCAATCATTGGCCTAGCCAAAAGTCTCTCATTGGATGTCGTTGCTGAAGGCGTGGAAACCGAGACCCAGCGCCAAGTCTTGCTGCAGAAAGGGTGCAGCCACGGGCAAGGCTATTTGTTCGGCGCAGCGGCCGACCGCGAGTCAGTGATCCGTGCCGGATATGGCTCGACAATCAATAAGCGAGCAATCACGTGAAACCCAGGCCAGCGCTCTTGCTGGGCAGTCGGAGATTCGAAATCTGGATACTGTTTTGATGCAAATTCCGATTCCGTACTGGCTGAAGTATCTCCGGAGAATATGCCAAGAATAAATGGCAAATATAGGTCCAGGATATTCTCTGCAGTACCAAGTAAATAATGAAAGGTGCGGCTCCGCGCCAAATAACCCCGAAGGGTTTTACTTCTCTTTTATTTTGGAAATACTTGGCGGAGACGGAGAGATTCGAACTCTCGGTACGGTTGCCCGTACGACGCTTTAGCAAAGCGTTGGTTTCAGCCACTCACCCACGTCTCCGGGAAAGGCCGTTGGGGCAGGCTATAGCGAGGCCGTCAGGGCGGATCAATCGTTCCGGGCGCTATTCATCGGCAGGAAAGGGCGAATTGCGCTAGAGAGGCGTGAACGGGAGGATGATATGGCGGGCGTGAAGCAGATTTCGGGTTGGGCGGCGGCGCTGCTGCTGGCGGGGGCGGCGAGCGCGCAGGTCGAGACGATCGATCCGAACACGGCGGCATCCCGCGCGAGTCAGGCGCCCGCGCGGCCCGCGCCGCATCCCGCCGAAAGCGGGCCGCCGCCGGCCGGCAATGGCCAGGCTCCGATCGCATCGTCGACGACCACGACAACCACCACAACCGTCACCGCACCTCAACAGGACGCCGCCGCGCTCGCCAGTCAGGCGTCTTCCAACACCGGCACCTATCAGCAGGATGACGTGCTCGCCGCTGCCGAAGGCGTGTTCGGGCGCGGGGCGGAGGGGCTCGCCAAGGTCATCGAGAATACATTCAAGAAGAACGGCCGCCCCGATGGTTATATCGTCGGGCGCGAGGCGGGTGGGGCGATCGTCGCGGGCGTGCGCTATGGATCGGGGACTTTGTTTCACAAGGTGGAGGGGCAGCGGCCGGTGTTCTGGCAGGGGCCCTCGGTGGGCTTCGATCTCGGCGCCAACGGCTCCAAGACCTTCATCCTCGTCTACCATCTCTACGATACGCAGGAACTCTACAAGCGCTTCCCGGCGGTGGAGGGCAGCGCTTATGTGATCGGCGGCTTCACGGCTTCCTATCTACGCTGGCATGATGTCGTGCTGGTGCCGATCCGGCTGGGCGTCGGCTGGCGGCTGGGCGCGAACCTCGGCTACATGCGGTTCACCGAGAAGCGGAAGTGGTCGCCGTTTTAGGATTGGCGTAGCCGGCTCTGGTGACAACGTGGCACAGCATGCCATGCGTCCGTTAGCAGCCTACGCGGTTATCCCGATCAGCGAGAACTGCCGCCCATACCCCGGCTCGCCGCGATGCGTGGCGCGGCGGAAGCTGAAGAAATCGGGTTCGTTGGCGTAGGTGTCGAGGCCGAGCAGTTCCACCTGCGCCACGCCCGCGGCGGCGAGGCGGGCGGCGACATAGCCCTCGATATCGAACTGGTAGTGGCCGGGGCGGCCGTCGGTGAAGAAGCGGTCGTTTTCCGGATCGGCTTTGGCGAAGCGGCGGAAGAAAGCTTCGTCCACTTCGTAGGAGGTGCGCGCTATGCAGGGGCCGATTGCGGCGACTATTGCCTCGCGGTTGGCACCCAATTCCTCCATCCGCGCGACGGCCGCATCCGTGACGCCGCCGATCGCGCCCTTCCAGCCGGCGTGCGCCGCGCCGACGACGCCCGCCGCCTTGTCCGCCAGCAAGACGGGTACGCAATCGGCGGTGAGGATGCCGATCAGTGTGCCTGGACGATCGGTGACGATGGCATCGGCGTGGGGGCGCTGATCGTCGGGCCAGATGTCCGCGATCACGGCGTCGGCGGAATGGACCTGGTGGAGCGAGGCGAGGGTGGCGCCGGGCAGCACGGCCTCTACCGCCAGCCGCCGGTTTTCGAGAATCGCCGCGCGATCGTCATCAGAGCCGAGGCCGACGTTGAGGCCGGCATACAGCCCGGTCGAGACGCCGCCCTTCCGCCCAAGAAAGCCGTGCGGCACGCCGTCGAGCAGCCCCGATCGGAAGGGGCGGACGCTCAAAACCCCGCCAGGCGGGGCCAGCTGGAGGCGTGAATGCCGAGCACCTTGAACAATTCGCCCATCTCCTCCGCGTCGGTCAACCTCCGATAGGCGGCGCGTATCTCCTCCGCGCGATGCGGCGCACCGCGGGTCAGTGCCGCCGCGCGATCCGAGATGCCGAGGCGCACCAGCCATTGCCCCTGCTCGATCGGCCCTGAGAGATGCGCGCCGCCCTTGCGCGCTGCCTTCGCCAGCGCGGTGAAATCGACGTGCGCGGAAAGATCGCTGCTGCCCGGCCGCGCGAAGGGATCGGCGTAGGCATGGGCGTGGAGCGCCTGCAGCGTATCGCCCGCTTCATGCCCATGGTGGCCATAATCGATCGCCAGCATCGCGCCGCCCTGGGCCGCCAGCCGCGCGCCGAGCGCCTTCATGATCGCCGCCGCCGTCGGGTTGCGTTCGACGATGCCGCCGGGATCGCCGTCGACGAGATGGTCGGGGATCTGCTTTTCCATCGGCTCATCGCCGGCCGTCGCCGCAAAACCCTCGGCGCCCCAGCCCACCATTCGCTCGCGCCAGCCCGAAAAGGTGCGGATGAACTGGCGCAGCGGCAGCGCATCGAAGAATTCGTTGGCGACGATCAGCAGCGGCAGATCGGTGGGCAGCGTCTCGATCGTCTCGTGCCATAAGGCGTTCGGTACGGCCCTGGCCTGCTTGTCGCGCAGCAGTGGGCTCGTTTCGATGAAATGCACCGGCGGCGCGAGGCCCGCCACCTCCATCGCCCTCAGTGCATCCTCGGCCAGCGTCCCGCGCCCCGGCCCCAGCTCGACATAAACGCAGTCCGGGCGCCCCGCCCGCTGCCAGGTATCGGCCAGCGCCAACCCGACGATCTCGCCGAACATCTGGCTGATCTCGGGCGCGGTGATGAAATCGCCCTTTTGCCCCAGCGGATCGCGCGTGGCATAATAACGGGCGTTGGCGAGCGCCATGAAGCGCTCGACCGTCATCGGCCCCTCCGCCTGGATCAGGCTGGCGATCTCGGCGGCAATGTCAGACGACGGGGTCACTCCGTGAAAGGCTCGATCCGGACCTTTCGCTTATATGCAGTTAAAATGAAATAAACGCCGGCGATGACCATCGGCGCGGAGAGCGTCTGCCCCATGCTCAGGCCCCAGGGCAGGATGCCGAGCTGAACATCAGGTTCGCGCACGAATTCCAGCGCGAAACGGATCAGACCATAGCCGAGCAGGAAGGTGCCGAGCAGCAGGCCGGGCTTGTACCGGGCGTCGGTCCGCCAGAAGAGCCAGTTGAGCACCGCGAACAGCAGCAGGCCCTCCAGCGCGGCCTCGTAAAGCTGGCTCGGGTGGCGGGGGTAGGGGCCCGCATCGGCGCCGGGGAAGACGATCGCCCAGTGCACATCGGTGATCCGCCCCCATAGCTCGCCATTGATGAAATTGGCGATCCGCACGAAAAACAGGCCGAAGGGCGCGCAGCACACCGAATAATCGCAGAAGCGCAACACCGAGAGTCCGTTGCGCCGCGCCACCCAGAACACCGCCAGCAACGATCCCACTGCGCCGCCGTGGAAGCTCATGCCGCCGTCCCACAGCCGGAAGGCCTGCAGCGGATCCTTGAGCATCCAGGGATCGTAGAACAGCACATATCCGATGCGTCCGCCGAGGATGATGCCGAGCGTGAGATAGAAAACGAAATCGTCGGCATGGCGCTTGGCCATCGGCGCGCCGGGCTGATCGAGCATCCTGGTCAGCCACCACCAGCCGAGCAGGATGCCGCCGATATAGCCGAGCGAATACCAGCGCACCTGAAGCGGGCCGACATGGAAGGCCACCGGCGAGAGGCCGAGATTGACGAAATGGGTATAGCCCGCGCCGGGCGCTGCGGTGACGAGGCTGGCGAGGGCGAGGAGGCTCATGCGCGTCCACTAGCGGAGCGGGGGAGGGGCGGCAATTCGGCGAAATCCTGTGCTCCGGCGAAGGCCGGAGCGTTGGCGGCTATGTCGCGCTCTATCCGCCAGCGCTCCGGCCTTCGCCGGAGCACGGGGTCATTTTATAGCTCGGCCCATTGCCGCAGCAGATTGTGATACACTCCGGTCAGCCGGATGATGGCCTGATCGTCCTGGCCTTGCGCGCCCGCCAGCGCCTGGATCGATTGATCGAGGTCGAACAGGATCGCTCGTTTTCCCTCATCGCGCACCATCGACTGAATCCAGAAGAAGCAGGCCACCCGCTCGCCGCGCGTGATCGGGCTGACGTGGTGCAGCGTCGTCGCAGGGTAGAGGATCATGTCGCCCATGCCGAGCTTCACCGGCGCGCGCCCTTCGGCGACCAGTTCGCCGCCATCGTAACTCTCGGGATCGGAGAGGAAGAGCGTCGCGGAAAGATCGGTGCGGATGCGGAAATCGCTGCCCCGGCGGTGACGGACCGCACCGTCGATATGCGTATCGAAGGCGTCGCCGGGCCCGTAGCGGTTGAACAGGGGCGGAAAGACCTTGAACGGCAGCGCCGCCGCCACGAACACGGGCGATCGGCCGAGCGCGTCGAGCACTTTGCCGCCCAGTTCGATCGCCAGCGGAGCATCCTCCGGCAATTGGCGGTTGCGCTTGGCCAGTGCCGATTGGTGGCCCGAAGTGGCGTTGCCGTCGATCCAGTCTGCCGCGTCGAGCGCCGCGCGCATCGCCGATGCCTCTTCGGGGCTGAGCAGGGCGGGAATGACGATCATCGCTCGATCGATCCTGATGCCATGAGGGTGGGCTGCGCCTGCAGCCACTGCTGGACCTGCGCCCTGAAACGCGGATTGCCCGCTTCGATCGCGCGGTCAATCCACGGCTTTGCGTCCTCAAGGCGGCCCGCATCGATCAGCATCCGCGCGTGATTGAACATCCCCCGAAAATCCCCGCCCTCCGCCGCCTGCGCATAGCAGCGCGCCGCCTCCGCCATGTCGCGCTCCACCACCCAGCCATCCTCGTGAAAGCTGCCGATGAAGTTGATCGCCTTGGGATTGCCGGTGAGGTCCACCGCCTTGCGGAACAGCGCCAGCGCCGCAGGCCGATCCTCGGCCACGCCATGCCCCAGCGCCAGCAGGGTGCCGAGATTGTACATCGCCCAATCGAGGCCCCTATCGGCGGCGGCGCGATACCATTCGGCGGCGCGCGCCTTATCCACCGCCACGCCCCAACCGAGATCATAGCAGCGCCCGATCATGTTGATCGCCATGACGTGGCCCTGATTGGCGGCCTTCCAGAACCAGCCGACGGCAGCCTGCTCGTCCTTCAATACGCCGTCGCCATCCAGAAGCATCTGGCCGTAGATTGCCTGCGCCTCTGACAGACCCGCTTTCGCCGCCGCCAACACAAAGGCGGCCCGCTGGTGAGGCGGGCCGCTAAGCCGGCGGGCGATTTCGTCCGCCGGCAGGGCATCGAGTGCGTCTAGGGAGGGGTCTGCACTCAATAGTGGAAGCTCAGCGTCGCGAAGGCCGAGCGGCCCGGCGCCTCGGTCGCATAGTGCGAGCTGTAGGCCTGGCTGAAGTAGCGTTTGTTGGCCAGATTGTTGATGTTGACGCTGAGATCGAGCTGCTTGGTGAGCTTGGCGCCGACGCGGGCATCGAAGCGCCAGTAGCCGGGGACCGATCGCGCGATCGTGCTGGTGGCGGGCGTCACGGTGATCACCCCGGCGGGGGTCTGCGATGCCTTGGTGTTGTTCGCATAGCCGCCATAGACGCGGCTGGTGTAGAAGGCGCCGCCGCCCAGGCTGAAGCGCTTGGTCAGCTGATAATTGGTCCAGATCGTGAAATTGTGCTTGGCGGTCTGCGGGAATTGCTTGCCGGTATTGACCGAGGGCACCGCGATCGTGGTCGCCGCCGCAGCGCCGTTGGCGGCAACGGTCAGCGAGGTGAAGCCGCCGTCACGGATCTTGGCGTCCAGATAGGAATAGCCGCCGAAGATCGCCCAATCCCTGGTGACGTTGCCGTTGAAGCCGATCTCGAAACCCTGGCTGCGGCGCTTGCCGATGAAGGCGACGGTGTTGGCGTCGATGGTGACGCGCGCATTGGTCGTCTCGGTGCGGAAGATAGCGGTGTTGAGCGCGAGGGCGTTGTCGAGCAATTCGATCTTGCCGCCGGCCTCCAGCGTCTTGCTCCGCTCCACCTTGAGCGAGTTGAAGATCGCCAGCGCGGTGGCCGTCGTCGTCGTGCCCAGGCTGTTCTGCTCCTGGCCTTCACCCACCAGACTGTTCGGCGGCGTCGCAGAGGTAGCGTAGGTCACATAGAGGCTGCTGTTCCTGGTCGGCTTGAAGATACCCGCAGTCTGATAGGTCCAGAAATCGTCCTTGCGCGCGAGGAAGATCGGCGCCGAGGTCAGTGTGCCGCCGGTCTTCACGCTCGATCGGAAATTATCGTAGCGCAGCCCCAGGTTGAGAATGAATTTCTCGCCAAACTCGATCGAATCGAAGGCATAAGCGGCCTTGGTCGTGCCCTTCGTGGTCGTATCGGCATAGTTGGGGCTCTTCACGATCGGCGTGGTCACCGTCGAGGTGTCGCTCGTGTAGTTCACCCAGGGATCGTCGGGATTCGGGTTGAACACGCTCGTGCAATAATAGCGCGCGATCGTAGTGGTGTTGCAGCGCGGGCTGATCGTGGAGCCGGTCGCCAGCACATAGGTGCCGCGCCGCGCGGTCTCCTGATTATATTCCAGCCCGGCGGCGATGCTGTGGCGGGCGATGCCGGTCTTGAACTTGGCGGTCAGGTCGATCGCATCGGCCAGCGTATCGGTCTTGCCCTGGCGCGTGTTGGCGCGCCGCCAGACATAGCCGCCATTGGTGAAGTTGGTCACGCCAGCGGTGGTCGTGTTGGTGGCCGTGGTGCCGGTGACGTTGCCCTGGCTGTCATCGGGCTGGGTGTAACTGTAGCCCTGCCAGGTGTGATCGAAGCGCGCGGTGTTGCGGATCGTGATGCGGTTGGTGATGTCATGCTCGATGCGCAGCGTCGCCTGATCCTGATTGGATTTGCGGAAATCGCGATCCTTCAGGCCATAGAAGGTGTTGGGCGAGACCTTGCCCGTCACCCCGCCCAGCGTGGTGAGCGTGCCCACCGTCGCCGGCTGGCTGTAGCTGTATCCGGCAGGTGCGTTGCAGACGGTCGCCGAGCAGACTGTGGCATAGGGCATGCCGCTATCGGGCAGTTCATTGCTGTGCAGGTGATAGTAAGAGGCGGTCAGCCGAGTCGGCGTATCGAGGCCCACGGTGATCGAGGGCGATACGCCCCAGCGCCTCTGCCAGATCGCATCGCGGCCGGCGACGTCCTGATCGTGAACCATCGCCGCCAACCGCACGCCGACCGTCGGCGCGATTAGCTGGTTCACGTCGAGCGTGGCGCGCTTGTAATCGGCGGTGCCGAAGCTGCCGTCGGCCTTGTAGAAATTTCCGGTCAAGGGCAGCTTGCTGACGATGTTGATCGTGCCGCCAGCCGAGCCGCGGCCGCCCAGCGTCGAATCCGAGCCGCGCACGACCTGGATCTGGTCGACTGCGAACACCTCGCGCGTCTGCGCGCCGATCGATCGGACGCCGTCGACATAGGTCGATCCCTGGCTGTCGAAGCCGCGGATGAAAGGGCGGTCGCCGATCGGATTGCCCCCCTCGGCCGCGCCGAAGGTGATGCCGGGCACGGTGCGCAGCGCATCGACCAGGCTGGCGGATCCGGTCTCCTTGATCACCTGCTCGCCGATCACGACGATCGAACGCGGCGTATCGATCAGTGGCGCGACGAACTTCGGATTGACCGCCTCGGCCTTGTAGCCGCTGGTATCGATCGCCGTGTCGGTCACGGTAACGCCCTGAAGCTCCACCTCTTTCTTGGCGGGTTCGGTCTGCGGCGCGGTCTGCGCCAGGCCGGGTGCCGAGGCGATGAATCCGATGCAGGATAGCGCAAGCAAGCTGGCGCCGCTCTGGGCGGCTACGGCACGGTCTTCCACGTCTTCCCCTTGAATATGTCAGGTCTGAATTGTTCGTGGAGCCGCTATTGCAAGTCATTCTCATTAGTGTCAACCCCGCCGAGCCGACTTTGTCATCGCGATATGGGCGACCTTACTGAAGTTATCGGGGAGGGTGCTCGTCCCGCGCTTTTTCGAACAGCCAGACGCGAAGCGCGCTTGCCAGATTGGCGGGCTCGGGATCCAATATCCGCTCGGCGTCGATCCGCGCGACCAGCGCACTCAAGGGCAGCCGCTCGGTCTCGGCCGCCGTGCGCAATGCGTCCCAGAAGATCGGCTCAAGGCTGATCGATGTGGCATGGCCCGCGATCATCACCGATCGCTTGATCGGTCCGTTGCGCGCCGCCGCCATCGATCAATACATGTGCTGGCCGCCGTTGATCGACAGCGTCGATCCGGTGACGAAACCGGCATTCTCCGAGCACAGGAAGGCGACGCCGCGTGCGATCTCATGCGCCTGCCCCAGCCGGCCAACCGGCACGCGCGCGACGATCTTTTCCAGCACCTCGGGCGGCACCGCGGCGACCATATCGGTGTCGATATAGCCCGGCGCGATCGCGTTGACCGTCACGCCGAACTTCGCGCCCTCCTGCGCCAGCGCCTTTGTGAAACCGTGGATGCCGGATTTGGCGGCGGCATAATTGACCTGGCCATATTGGCCCGCCTGTCCGTTGATTGATCCGATATTGACGATCCGCCCCCATTTGCGCTCGCGCATCCCCGCAAAGGTTGCCTTGGCCATGTTGAAGCAGCCGCCGAGATTGGTGTCGATTACCGCCTTCCAATCGGCATAGCTCATCTTCATCATCACCGCGTCGCGGGTGATGCCGGCGTTGTTGACGACGATGTCGATCGGCCCAAGCTCGGCTTCCACCTTCGCTACGCCGGCCTGGACCGCGTCGGGATCGGCCACATCCCATTTGAACGCGGCGATGCCCGTGCGATCGGTGAAGGCCCGCGCCTTCTCGTCATTGCCCGCATAATTAGCGGCGACCGAGACGCCCTGCTCCTTCAGCGCCATGCTGATCGCCTCGCCAATGCCCCGCGTGCCGCCGGTGACGATTGCTACTCGTGTCATTTACCCTCTCCCGTTGGCCGTTGCGCAAGGCTCAGCGCCTATGCCTAAGGAGCCGCGATCCAGCCTGCAAGCTCCCGGCGCAACAGCGTCTCGATCATCGCGATCCCTGTTGCGCCGTCGTTGAGGCACGGGAGGTAGGCAAAGCGTTGCCCGCCTGCGTCCAGGAAGCTCTCCTTTCCGCGGATCGCCAGCTCTTCGAGCGTCTCCAGGCAATCGGCGGAGAAGCCGGGCGCGACGATCGCGATATCGCGGATCCCGCTTTCGGCCAGCGCGGCCAGCGTTTTGTCGGTCGGGGGCTCCAGCCACTTTGCGCGGCCGAAGCGCGATTGGAAGGTAACGGTCACTTCACGCCCCAGCGCCTCGCCGAGCAGCCGCGCGGTTTTCTGGCAATGGCAATGATAGGGATCACCCAGCTCGAGTGTCCGCTGCGGCATACCGTGGAAGCTGAGGATCAGCGTCTCGGGCGCGAAATCGAGCGTGGCGAGCGAAGCCTCGATACTCTCTTTGAGGGCCGTGATGTAGGCGGGATCGTCATAATAAGGCGGGAACGTACGGATCGCCGGCTGCCAGCGCATTCCTGCCAGAACCGCGAACGCGGCATCATTGGCGGTGGCGGTCGTCGCCGCGCAATAGTGCGGATAGAGCGGCGCGATCAGGATGCGCTCGCACCCGGCCGCCTTCATCGCGGCCAGCCGATCGGGGATCGCCGGCGATCCGTAGCGCATCGCATGATCGACGATCACGCCGTCGCCCGCGAGCCGCTCCGCTAATGCTACGGCCTGCGCACGGGTGATCGCGGCGAGCGGCGAGCCGTCCTCGCGCCAGACCTGCGCATAGGCGTGCGCCGATTTCTTGGGCCGGGTGTTCAGGATGATCCCGCGCAGGATCGGCTGCCAGAGCAGATCGGGGATTTCGACCACGCGCTTGTCCGACAGAAACTCGCCCAGATAGCGCCGCACCGCCTTGGGGCTGGCATCGTCCGGCGTGCCGAGGTTGATCAGCAGCACGCCGATCTTTGGTGCGGGGACGATGGGATGATCGGCGGGCTTCATCCGAGCCTCAGGGGCAGGCTGCGTAGCCGCTTGCCCGTTGCCGAGGCGATGGCGTTGGCGATGGCCGGGGCCACGGCGGGGACGCCGAGCTCGGCGACGCCGCCCGGCGCCTCGCCGCTTGGGATGATCTCGACCGTGATCTCGGGGCAGTCGGCCAAGAGCGGCAAAGCCAGATCCTTGAGGGTGCGCTGGTCGATCACGCCGCGCGTATAGCTGACCGCATCGCCCAGCGCAGCCGCCATTCCCCAGATCAACCCACCTTCGATCTGTTGGCGGACGATGTCGGGGTTGATCACCCGCCCGCAATCGATCGCCGCAGTAAGCTTGCTCACCTTGACGGCGTCTCCTTCCGCCGCCGCCTCGGCCAGCACCGCGACATGGCTGCCGAAGGCCGAATGGACCGCTATGCCCTGGCCCGCGCCCGCTTCACCGCTCCAGCCGCCGATGGCGGGGACGCGGGTAAGGCACCGCGCGAGGCGGGGGGCCTGCCCGAGCTGGGTCATACGGAACGAGAGGGGATCGGCGCCCGACTTGGCTGCCAGTTCATCGATGAAGCTTTCGGTGAAGAAACAGGTGTAGCTGTGCGCCATCGCTTTCCACAGCCCGGTCGCGATGTCGATATCCGCCGGCGCGTGCGCAAGCGAGACGGCGGGAATCGCGTAGGGCGGCAATGCGCCCTCGATCGCGGCATGTTCGGCACCTGAGCCGCCGCGCCCGATCAGCCTTTGTTCCAGTTCGCCCATCGTCGCGGGCGCGGCGATCACCGCTTGCCAGCCCGTGATGCGCTGCCCTTCGAGGCGGGCGGAGAGCTTCGCCTTGGCCGGGGGGCGATGCGGTGCGCGCTGCATCTCCTCGGCCCGGCTCCACATCAGGCTAACCGGGCGCTTCGATCGGACTGCCAACACCGCCGCCTCGATCGCCGCGTCATTCTCAATCTTGCGCCCGAAGCCGCCACCGACCTGCATCGGATAGACGGTCACCCGGCCAGTTGACATGCCGGTCGCGGCCGCCACCGCCGCGCGGGTCAGGCTCGGCGCCTGTGTCGGCACCCACACTTCCAGCCGATCGCCGTTGACGTGCGCGGCCGCCACCAGCGGCTCGATCGCGGCATGCGCGGCGAGCGGCACGGCATAGTCCGCGGTCAGAGTCGGCGTGCCGATCGCACCGCCCTGGCTGAACAGCGTCTTGCCGCCGCCGGCCAGCGCTGCATCCAGCGCCTTGTCGACCAAAGCCGCGTCCGGCAGCGCGCCATCGGTGGCGAAGCGCGGCGCAATGACATCGAGCGCACGATCCGCCGCCCACCAAGTGTTCGCCAGCACCGCTATCCACGCGGGATCCTCGATCACCGCGATCACGCCCGGCACCTGCTCCGCTTTCGCCTTGTCGCTGCCCGCCAGCCTGGTCTCGCCGAGCGGCCCGTGGCGGATCGAGGCGAAGACGATGCCCGGCAGGCGCACGTCGCCCGCATAGCGTGTGCTGCCATCGACCTTGGCGGGGAGATCGAGCCGCGGCAGCGCTTGCCCTGATAGACCACCCTCGCCGGGCTTGCGCAGAGGAGGCGGGGAGGGCGGCGCGAAGCCCGCCGCGTCCGCCGCGAGATCGCCGAAGCGCAATTTGTCGTTACCGCGGACGACGAAGCCCTGTGCGGTATCACACGCCCGCCAGTCCGCGCCGATCCGCTTGCCCGCCGCCATGCACAGCAGCGCCCGCGCCGTCGCCCCGGCATCGCGGAAGCGCTGCTCGAATGCGCGGATCGAGGTGGAGCCTGCCGTGACCATCAGCGACTCGCGGGTCGCAAATTCATGCGTTGCCCAGCGACCGACGCCGCCGAGAAATGCCGGCCATCGGTTAATCTCCGCCTCCTCCGCCAAAAGCCTATTGGCATAGAGAGGGCCGATCGGCGCGGGCTCGACCGCGATCTGCCGCCAGTCGGCGCCTAGCTCGTCGGCGAGGATCTGCGGCAGTGCCGTCCAGACACCTTGGCCCATCTCGATCTGGGGCACGACGACGGTGACGTGACCGTCCTCGCCGATTTTGAGGAAGGCGTTGAGCACCGTCTCGCCCGGCGCGGCGGCGAGATTCGGCGCGTAGGCGCGAGGCCACAGGCCCCAGGCGAGGATCAGGCCCGCGCCCGCGCCGCCGCCGATCAGAATCGAACGGCGAGAGAGGCGGTGCGGCGGGTCGGCGATCATTTTCCGGCTCTAAGCCGGAGAAGACCGTCCGTCCACGATAGCCATGATTTGCGATTGCCTCGCAATAACATTTCGCTTAGGCAATAGCGCGGAAAGGTCGATGGATGTTCGAAGCGCAAACCGCCGAGCCCTTTACTGATGATCTGATCGGCTATGAGGAGCCGCGTCGGCCGCTATCCGGCCAGCCGGCTTCGGAAGCCGCCGTCGAGGCGGCTTACACGCCATCGCACTACGCAGCCAAGGGCAACCGCAGCCTGCTTTGGCTGGTGATCGCCGGACATGTTTTGGCCTTTTGGGCGATCGTCCAATTCGATGTCGTCGGCCATCATCGCCCCCGTCAGCGTCTCGAGGTCCAGCTGGTGCCGCTCGATGTCGTGCCGCCACCGAAAATAGCCCCCCCGCCAGAGGCTGCGGACGTCAAGGTGCAGACCCCGATCGTCGCGCCGCCGCCGATCGTGCAGCAGCCGGTAGCGATCCAGCAGCCGGTGATCAGCGCACCGATCCCGGTTACGTCCGCCCCGCCGCCGGTCACCGCCGCGCCGGCTGCGCCGATCGTGGCGGAGGCTGCGCCGATCATTCCGCCCGATGGCATGGCCGCCACCCTCGGCAATCCCGCACCCCGTTACCCAATGGAATCGCGGCGCAATCATGAGGAGGGCACGGTGCGGCTGCGCGTGCTGATCTCCTCCCAGGGGACGGTCGAGGACATAAAGGTCGCCAAGTCGAGCGGTTTCGATCGGCTGGACGATGCGGCGTTGTCGGCGGTGCGCAAATGGCGTTTCCGGCCCGGAACGCAGGCGGGCGTGCCCGTCGAGGCGGTGGGCTTCCTTTCGATACCGTTCAAGCTCACGCGATCGTAACGGGTAGCGAATCCCGCCGCTTTGGGCCAAGGCCCGCGCCATGACCGATATCAAGATTCGCCGCGCGCTGCTTTCCGTTTCCGATAAGGCAGGGCTGGTCGAGTTCGGCCGGGCTCTGGCCGGCTACGGCGTCGAGCTCGTGTCAACCGGCGGCACCGCCAAAGCCTTGCGCGAAGCGGGACTTGAGGTGCGCGATGTCTCGGATCTCACCGGCTTTCCGGAGATGATGGACGGCCGCGTCAAGACCTTACACCCGATGGTGCACGGCGGTCTGCTATGCGTCCGCGACGATCCCGAGCATGCCAAGGCGATGGCCGATCACGGGATTGGCGCGATCGATCTCGTTGTCGTCAATCTCTATCCCTTCGCCGCGACCGTCGCCAAGGGCGCGGAGCGCGACGAGGTGGTTGAGAATATTGATATCGGTGGACCCTCGATGGTGCGCTCGGCGGCGAAGAACCACGCTTATGTGGCGATCGTCACGGATGCCGCCGATTACGCCGTGCTAACCGCCGAACTCGCCGAAACCGGCGGCGCCACCCGCATCGAAACCCGCAAGCGCCTCGCCGCCAAGGCCTTTGCGCTGACCGCCGAATATGATGCGACAATCGCCAGCTGGTTCGCCTTCGCCGATCAGGGCGAACGCTTTCCGGCAGCGCTGTCGGTGCCGCTCAAGCGCGCCGAGGAATTGCGGTATGGTGAGAATCCGCATCAGGCGGCGGCGCTCTATCTCCCCGCTGGCCCCGGCGCGCGCGGCATCGCGCAGGCGAAGCAGATCCAGGGCAAAGAACTCAGCTACAACAATTACAACGATGCCGATGCCGCGCTGGAGTTGGTCAGCGAGTTTCGCGACGGGCCGCCGACCGTGGTGATCGTCAAGCACGCCAACCCGTGCGGCGTGGCAACGGCGGACACATTAATCGAGGCTTATCAGGCGGCTCTGGCCTGTGACAGCGTCTCGGCATTCGGCGGCATCATCGCGGTCAACCGCCCGCTCGATGGCCCGACCGCCGAGGCGATCAGCACCATCTTCACCGAAGTCGTCGCCGCGCCCGATGCCGATGATGCCGCGAAAGCGGTGTTCGCCAGGAAGAAGAACCTCCGCCTCCTGCTGACCGGTGATTTGCCCGATCCGAAGCGACCGGGCCTCTCGCTCAAGTCGATCGCGGGCGGGATGCTGGTGCAATCCCGCGACAATGGCGCGATCTCCAGCGGCGATCTCAAGGTCGTGACTAAGCGCGCGCCCAGCGAACAGGAGCTTGCCGATTGCCTGTTTGCGTGGACGGTCGCCAAGCATGTCAAATCCAACGCGATTGTCTACGCCAAGGGCGGCGCGACTGCCGGCGTCGGCGCGGGCCAGATGAACCGCCTCGAGAGCGCGCGCATCGCCGCCTGGAAGGCGAGGGATGCCGCCGAGAAAGCCGGCTGGGAGCAACCGCGCACGATCGGCTCGGCGGTCGCATCGGACGCTTTCTTCCCCTTCGCCGATGGATTGCTGACCGCAGTCGAGGCGGGCGCCACGGCGGTGATCCAGCCCGGCGGCTCAATTCGCGACGAGGAAGTGATCGCCGCTGCCGATCAGGCCGGGCTGGCGATGGTGTTCACGGGAATGCGCCACTTCCGGCATTGATCCTCCCTTTTTGCAGGGAAGGGAGTCAGCCCGCGCAGATACGGCGGTGGCGCCAGTTGATAAGATGGGCGGCGGCGATGGTAAGACTACCCGCGATGGTCAGCGGCACTTCGGCGCGCGTTTCGCCGTAAGTCAGCACACCGATTGCCAGCAAGGCCAGTCCACAGAGACCTGCCAACAACGGCTGCCAGGTGCCGTGGTGCCGGTAGCCGATAATCAGCGCGAACAAAGTTGTCGGGACGGCGAACAGCAACAGCATGATGTGAAATTCGGTCGGGATCGGCACCACGCTTGCCAGCGCGGGGAGGGCGGCGATCACCAGGGGCAGCGCCAGACAATGCGCGAGGCAAGCCACCGCACCCGCGATCGCCATGCTCTCGATAAGGTCAGAGGTGCGCGCCATCGATCGCCAGATGGGACGGGCGCCGGCAAAGTGCAATGATATATTATTTCATTGCGACCAAAAAGAACGTCAGCTCAACGCCCCGACCACCGCGCCATGCGCCTCCACAGCAAGCGCCTTGCGGTCCAGCGTTCCGGCATCGAGCGGTGGCAAAAAGCGGATCGTCACCGGCAGCTTCCCATGCCGATTGATCAGCCGTTTGGCCTCGGGCCCGAAGCTTTGGCCGCTCGGCCAGGCAAGCCGTCCGCGGTTCGGTCCGTAATCGATCGCCACCGGCTGCACCGCCGCACCGGCCTCCACCGCGGAGGCGAACAGTGAAGCGCGGAAGGGTGTGACGGTGACACCGTCGCCTGTGCCGCCCTCGGCGAACAGCACCACCGGGTGCGGCTCGTGCAGCGCTGTGGTGACGGCATCGGCCTGCGCGCGCGCCGCGCTCCGCCGGTCGCGGGCCACGAACACCGCCCTGCCGAGCGCGGCCAGCCAGCCGACCAGCGGCCAGCGCGCGATCTCCGATTTGGCGATGAAGCGGCACGGCACCTCGCCGCCCAACGCCAGGATATCGAGCCAGCTGATGTGATTGGCGACGATCAGCACCGCGCCGCGCACCGGAACACCTTCGGTCCGCACGCGCAAACCGAGAAGACGGCCGAGACTTCCGAGAAACGACATAACCACCATTTGCTCGCGACCGAACAGGCGGGCGATGGCCCAGAAAAGCAGATGGACGATCAAAAGTGGTGCGGCCGCGATCAGCCGCAGGATGCCGCGCAGCGTCATGGGACTTTAATGATCGCGGTTGAGTGGCACGCCGTAGAGCTCCATCCGATGATCGACGAGGCGGAAGCCCAGCCGTTCGGCGATCTTCTTCTGCAGCGCCTCGATCTCCGCGTCGATGAACTCGATCACGCGGCCCGTTTCGACGTCGATCAGATGATCGTGATGTCCCTCGGCAGCCGCCTCATAGCGCGCGCGCCCGTCGCCGAAGTCGTGCCGCTCCAGGATGCCCGCATCCTCGAACAGGCGTACCGTGCGATAGACGGTGGCGATCGAGATGCCGCTATCGATGGCCGAAGCACGCTCGTGCAGCGCCTCGACATCGGGATGGTCCTCGGATTCGGAGAGCACACGCGCGATCACCCGGCGCTGCTCGGTAATTCGCAGGCCCTTCTCCGCGCAGAGGGCTTCGATATCGATCTTGCGATTCATCGGTCAGCTCGCCTGTGATTTCGGCTGTTGTAGGAGCTCGCTCGCCGCGAAGGAAGCATCCTCGGCGACGGAGCGCAATGAGCGGCGCATCGTCAGCGCGTCGTGCAATCGCCCATCGCGTCCGCGATAATAGGCCTTGCGGCGGCCCACCACGGTGAAGCCGCTATGCTCGTAGAGGCGGCCCGCCGAATTACCCTCGCGCATTTCCAGGATCAGTTTGGTCGCGCGCCGCGATCGGGCATCGGCGGCGCAGCGCTCGACAAGCTCGCGGCCGATCCCCTGGCCACGCGAGACGGGCTCGACCGCCAGCAGCAGAAGCTCGGCCTCGTCTTCCGCGCGGCGCGCCAGCGTGAAGCCGCAAACATGGCCGTCAGCTAGCCTGGCGAGCGTGAGCCAGACGTCGGGAAGCGACAGGATGCCTAGACACTGGCCGCGCGTCCAAGCCTCGCCGAACGCCGGATCGAAGGCGCTGTCCATTACGGGCATCAGGCTTTCGACGTCCGCGGCCGCGCCGGGTGCAAGGACGAGGCCCTCGGTCATCCCGGCAGCCGCGCATCCGGCGCGCGGCCGTAGATTGGGCGGGGCGGGAGGTTTGCCGCATCGGCCGGCAACCAGCGCGCCGCGGCGGCATCGGGCAGCAAAGGGACGGCGGTACCGCCGCCGCGCGCCGTGGTGAGAGCCGCGGCGCCCTCCCCGAATACCGGGTCTTCGTGAACGAAACGCGCCGCTTCGGCCGGGGCGAGAGAGACCAGCGGCCCCAACGGCGTCACCGGATCCATGAAGCGCTGCACGAAAAGTTCGCCATGACCGCCCGGGATTGCCACGGCACGCGGCCCTTGGCCAGCCGCCATGCGGGCGAGCAGCACCAGCGAGCTATAGCCCTTGACCGGCACGCTCCACGCCAGCCCAAACGCCCGTGCCGCTGCCAGCCCGACGCGGACGCCGGTAAAGCTGCCTGGCCCGACATCGACGAGCACCGCATCCGGCCGCTCGCGCCGCTCGATCAGTTCGCCGATCATCGGCACCAGCCGCTCGGCATGTCCGCGCCCGACGATCTCGTGGATATTGGCGAGCAGCCGATCGCTCTCGATCAGCGCGACCGAGCAGGCGGCCGTCGCCGTATCGATGACCAGTGTCGCCATCCGCTATAGGATCTGGTTGGCCTCTTCGAAGGCGAAGCGCGGCAGGCGATCGAAGATCGTCGCCGGATCGCCATAGCCCAAAGTGGAGATGAAATTGGAGCGGATCGTGGTGCCCGCGAAGAAATCCGCATCCACCTTGGCGTTATCGAAGCCCGACATCGGCCCGGTATCGAGGCCCAGCGCGCGCGCCGCGAGGATGAAATAGGCGCCCTGCAGGCTGCTGTTACGCAGCGCCGCCGGCTCGCGCCCCGCCTGATCGGGATACCAGGCCTTCACGCCGGGGTTGTGCGGGAAGAGGAAATCGAACTTCTCATGAAAGTCCACGTCCATGCCTAGGATGGCGGTAACGGGCGCCTTCACGATCTTGGCCGCGTTGGTGCTGCTGGCGTGGCCCGCGATACGCGCCTTGGCTTCGTCGCTGACGCACCAAACGATGCGCGCGGGCGACATGTTGGCCGACGTCGGCCCCCACTTCATCAGATCATAGATGGCATGAAGCTGATCCTCGCCAACAGGTTTGTCGAGGAAACCATTATAAGAGCGCGCGGTGCGGAAAAGCTGATCGAGCGCGGCATCGTCGAGCGGGGCGGCCATGGCGGGTCTTTCGTCGGTCGTGGAGCAGGAAGGGCGCCGTCAGGCGGCGCGGACTTCGGTGACTTCGGGCACGTAATGCTTGAGCAATTGCTCGATGCCTTGCTTCAGCGTCGCGGTGGAGGAGGGGCAGCCCGCGCAGGCGCCGTGCATTGCCAGATAGACCGTACCCGCACGAAAGCCGCGATAGACGATATCGCCGCCATCGTTCGCCACCGCCGGGCGGATGCGCGTCTCGATGAGATCCTTGATCTGGTCGACGATCTCGGCATCGGCGGGATCGTCGCCGAAATCCTCCTCATCGACGTGGATGCCGTCCGCGCTGCCCGGGTTGAACAGCGGCGCATGCGCGGCGAAATGATCGTGGAGGATGCCGAGCACATTGGGCTTGGCCTGCCGCCAGTCCGCGCCCTCGCCGATCGTCACCGAGATGAAATCGCGACCGTAGAAAACGCCTTCGACATCGCCCAGCGAGAACAGCGCCGAGGCCAGCGGCGAGGCCTCCGCCTCCTCCGGATTGGCGAAATCGCGCGTACCCGCCTCCATCACCGCCTGTCCCGGCAGGAACTTGAGCGTGGCGGGATTGGGGGTGGATTCTGTCTCGATTAGCATGGTTGCCATGTGGGCCGAACAGACCCTTGGATCAAGGCTTAGCCTCCCACCTTGATTATTCCGCGGAGATCGACGATATGGCCGTCAGGCGCGATGCTTTGAGCATTGGGCCGGACAGCGTGAACTCTCGCGGCTTGTAGGCTGCGGTCGTGTCCGGCAGAGGCGCTTTAGCCCCAGGCTTCCCTTTTCACGCGGGTCGTCTTTACGAACCCGCTTGCCCCGGCATGCGCAAAGCGCTGCCGTGCGAGCATCTGAAAGCATATCATGACTCAATTCAATCAACTCGGCCTGGCCGAGCCGATCCTGCAGGCGTTGACCGCCAAGGGATATACCGTGCCGACGCCGATCCAGGCGCAGGCCATTCCGCCCGTTCTCCAGGGCCGCGATCTGTGCGGCATTGCGCAGACGGGCACTGGCAAGACCGCCGCCTTCGCGCTGCCCTCGCTGACCCGCCTCGCCGCCGATGCCAAGATCCGCAAGCCCAAGAGCTGCCGGATGCTGGTTCTGGCGCCGACGCGCGAGCTCGCCAGCCAGATCGCCGAGAGCTTCGTCCAATATGGCAAGGGCCTGCGCCTCTCCGTGCTGACCATCTTCGGCGGCGTGCCGATCCCGCGCCAGATCCGCGCGATGCAGGCGGGCGTCGATATCGTCGTCGCCACGCCGGGCCGTCTGCTCGATCTGATCGATCAGCATGCCATGACGCTGCGCGATATCGAGATCCTCGTCCTCGATGAGGCCGATCAGATGCTCGATCTCGGCTTCATCCATGCGCTGAAGCGAATCCATCGCCTCGTGCCGCAGAAGCGCCAGACCTTGTTCTTTTCGGCGACGATGCCGAAGACGATCGCGGAGCTGGGCAACGCTTTCCTTACCGACGCTGTCCAGGTTTCGGTGGCACCGCCGTCGACCACCGCAGAGCGCGTCGATCAGCGCGTCATCTTCGTCAATCAGGCGGAGAAGCAGGCGCTGCTGACGATGAAGCTGAAATCCGAGGTCGTTGATCGTGCTTTGGTGTTCAGCCGCACCAAGCATGGCGCTGACCGCGTCGTTAAGAACCTCATCGCCGCCGGCATCGGTGCCAACGCGATCCATGGCAACAAGAGCCAGCCGCAGCGCGAGCGCGCGCTCGCTGAGTTCCGCTCCGGCCAGTCGCCGATCCTCGTCGCCACCGATATCGCCGCGCGCGGCATCGATGTCGGCGGTGTCAGCCACGTCTTCAATTTCGAGCTGCCCAACGTCGCCGAGCAATATGTCCACCGCATCGGCCGCACCGCGCGCGCCGGCAAGACGGGCATCGCAATCAGCTTCGTCAGCGATGGTGACGAGAAGAATTACCTGCGCCAGATCGAGAAGCTGACCCGCGTGAAGCTCGGTGTCGATCCGCTGCCGGAGAACTTCCTGGCCGAAGCGGCGAAGATGCCGAAGCCCGCACCGGAAACGCGCAGCGAGCGTCCCTCGCATGGCCGTCGCCATGATGGCGAGCGTCCCGCTGGCAGCCCACCCAAGCGCCGCTTCCCGCAGCGCAAGCCCGGCGGCGTCGGCGCGCACAAGAGCGCGGTCCGCCGGACCGGCGGGCGGTAAAAAGCACCTCGCCTCCCTGCGTGCGGGGAGGGGATCAAGGGGTGGGTGCGCGCGTCTGCGCGCCCAAAAGACTCCGACCGCACCTCGGAAGCTACGCTCAGGGGCATCGAGCCCCTTCGCTTCGCAACCCACCCCTAACCCCTCCCTTGCAGGGAGGGGAATTGGTCAAGCGCGCCGCTTCTTGCGCTGGTGGAGCACGAACCACACGAACGCCGCCGCCAGGGCCAAGACAACTACCGCATCGCCATAGTGGAGGATATGCCCGAGGCGCGGATCGGTCCGCCACGCCGCGCCCAGCTTCATCCCCACCCAAGCCAGCGCAAAGCACCACGGCCACGAGCCGATGAAGGTGTAGAGGTGGAAGCGGACAAGGTTCATCCGCGCCACGCCCGCCGGGAAGGCGATGAAGCTGCGCACCAGCGGCAATAACCGACAGACCAGCACGGTGATGCTGCCAAACCGCGCGAAGAACGCTTCGGCGCGATCAAGATCGTGCAGGTTGAGCAGCACATATTTGCCGAACCGCTCGACGAACGGCCGCCCGCCGCGCTTGCCCACTTCATAAGCGACGATCGATCCGAGGTTGCAGCCGATCGCGCCCGCGGTCGCCACAGCAAAGAGATTGAAGCGCCCGATCGAAACGAGATAGCCCGCGAAGGGCATGATGATCTCGCTCGGCAGCGGGATGCACGCGCTTTCGATCGCCATCAGCAAGGCGACACCGCCATAGCCCACGGCAGAAATGACCGCGATGATCCAGGCGGCGACGGGCGCGAGCAGCTGCTCAGTGAAGGAGACATGCGGCGTCATTGGGCGATCGCCATCCGCACCAAACCGATCAATCCCTGCACGTGCGTCTCTCCGATGAAGCAAAGCGGATGCCACGGCGGCGCGCGGATCGCCAGCCGTTGCTTTCAGGCACCCAGCAGCACCCTTCGACCGATGGAGGGTGCGAGGCGATCAAGCCGCAGGCGTCGCCTCAGGGCCAGGATGCGGAGCTTGCGCCGCAGCTGCGGGGAGCGCGGGTAGCGGCGCAGGCCTTCGCGAGCGATGCGCTCCGCTTCGCCTTCCTGGCCGAGCGCGACATGGTGCGCCATCAGGTTCCAGAAGGCGGCAGGGTTCGGATCGGGATGCGCGCAGGCAAGACGGTGAATCGCCAAGGCTTCGCTGTGCCGGCCGCACTGGTCCAGCAAGGCAGCATAATGGCTCTGATAGACGGGGACGCCCGTGTCGCTTGCCAGCTTTGCCACGGCGAGTTTGGAGCGGAGCCTGCGCATCGGAATCCGCCGCGCCAGCCCGAACAGATATTGGCCCGAGCTTCTCCGTCCGGCGCGCAGCCGGGCGATCATCTCGGCGGCCAGATGGGAATCATCGTCGTCTGTCACCAGCCGGTCGATAAGCGCCCGCAGCACGCCCGTCTCGTTGAGGAACGCGCCGACGGGATGGCCGCCGTGGCGCGCCGGGATCAGCACGGTCGGGGAGCGATCGGCGAACAGCGCGGCATGGCGTGCGTCGGCGGCATCGGCGGGATCGAAGGCGATGAACTGGCGGGGCAGGGGCGGGGCGCGATCGGGCTTGAGGAAGCGGATGCGTCTGATGTCGGCGCGCCAGCGGCTTTCGAACGGCGCCACTTTGGGGTCGACCGAATATTGCGGCGAGAGCGCAAGGCCGATGTGCGCGCCGAGCAGGCTGCCATAAGCGAGCGCCGCGAACCCGCCCATGCTCGATCCGTAGACGACGACCTTTCGGTAGCCGGCCAGATGCGGGCGGAGCGCCGCGAGCGCTTCAGGCAGCTCGGGATGCTGGAACCAGTGGTTGCGGCGGTGGAGGATATGGAAGGCGGGGATGCCGAGCGCCTCGAAAAAGACCTCTCCGAAACCCGGGCGATCGACCGTGTCTTGCTCGGTGTAGCAATCGAACGAAACGAAGGCCACGTCACCCCCGCCCGCGACGCCGCGGATGAGTAGATCGGGGGAGCGGAAAATGGCGTCGCTTCGCTCTATCACGCGGAGAGCCTGACCGCTGCCTAGAGGACGTATTTCGATAGATCGGTGTTGCGCGCCACTTCGGCCAGCTGGGCATCGACGTAGGCGCCGTCCACCGTCACCGTGCTGCCCATCCGATCCTCGGCGTTGAAGCTGACCTCTTCGAGCAGCTTTTCCATTACCGTCGAAAGCCGGCGAGCGCCGATATTCTCGATGCTGGCGTTCACTTCGGCGGCGATGCGCGCGATGGCGGCGATGCCGTCTTCGGTGAAGCCGATCTCGACGCCCTCGGTGGCGATCAGCGCGCGATATTGCTCGGTGAGGCTGGCGCGCGTGTCCGAGAGGATGCGGACGAAATCCGCCTCGGTCAGCGCCTGTAGCTCGACGCGGATCGGCAGGCGGCCCTGCAACTCGGGCAGCAGGTCGCTCGGCTTGGCGACGTGGAACGCGCCTGATGCGATGAACAGGATATGGTCGGTCTTGAGCGGGCCATATTTGGTGGCGACGGTGGTGCCTTCGATCAGCGGCAACAGATCGCGCTGGACGCCTTCGCGCGAGACGGAGCCGCCGCGCACATCGGAGACCGCGATCTTGTCGATCTCATCGAGGAAGACGATGCCGTTGCTCTCGGCATCGGCCAAAGCGACGCGCGCGACATCCTCCTGATCGAGGCGCTTGTCGGCCTCCTCCTCGACCAATTTGGTCCAGGCCGAACGTACCGGCAGCTTGCGCTTCTTGGTGCGCCCGCCGCCCAGCTTGCCCATGATCTCGGTAAGGTTGATCATGCCGACGCCGCCGGGCATGCCCGGGATCTCCATCGGCATGCCGCCGGTGTCCTCGACCTCGATCTCGATCTCCTTGTCATCGAGATGGCCGTCCTCGAAGCGCTGGCGGAAGGAGGTGCGGGTGGCTTCGCTGGCGTCCTTGCCGACGAGCGCATCGATCAGCCGCGCCATCGCCGCTTCCTCGGCCTTATCCTTCACGGCGGCGCGGCGGCGCTCCTTCTCGAGCCGGATCGCCTCCTCGACCAGATCGCGGGCGATCTGCTCGACGTCGCGGCCGACATAGCCGACCTCGGTGAACTTGGTCGCCTCCACCTTGACGAAAGGCGCATCGGCGAGCTTGGCGAGGCGGCGGCTGATCTCGGTTTTGCCGCAGCCGGTTGGCCCGATCATCAGGATGTTCTTGGGGCTGACCTCATCGCGCAGGTCGGGCGCGAGCTTCTGGCGGCGCCAGCGGTTGCGCAGCGCGACGGCGACAGCGCGCTTGGCGTCATCCTGGCCGACGATGTGGGCATCGAGGGCGGCAACGATGGCTTTGGGAGTGAGGGCGTCGTTCATTAATGTCCGTTCATAAACTCAGTAAGGTCGCCCATATCGCGACAGTGAAGTTGAAACGTAACGGGTCGGAAACGATCAGGCGGCGGCCGCGTCGTCGATCGTCTCGAGGGTGAGGTTGCCGTTGGTAAAGACGCAGACGTCGGCGGCGATCGCCATCGCCTTGCGGCAGATCGTCTCGGGATCATCTTCATAGTCGACCAACGCGCGGGCGGCGGCGAGCGCGTAATTGCCGCCCGATCCGATCGCGGCGACGCCCGCCACCGGCTCCAGCACATCGCCGTTGCCCGTCAGGATCAGGGTGATATCCTTATCGGCGACGATCATCAGCGCTTCGAGATTGCGGAGATATTTGTCCGTCCGCCAATCCTTGGCGAGCTCGACTGCGGCGCGCAGTAATTGGCCGCGATGCTGCTCCAGCTTGCGCTCCAGCCGCTCGAACAAGGTGAAGGCGTCGGCGGTGGCGCCGGCGAAGCCCGCCATCACCGATCCGTCGCCGATGCGGCGCACCTTGCGGGCGTTGGGCTTCATAACGGTGTTGCCCATCGAAACCTGGCCATCGCCCGCGATCACCACCTTGCCGCCTTTGCGCACGGACAGGATCGTCGTCCCGTGCCAGCCGATCTTGTCTTCGCTCATCTGCATCCCGCTCGTTGAGCCGGCGATATGGGGAGGGGGCGGGGGGTGTGCAATCTGTTGATAGGGTTCGCCGCTTTCGGTCCGTTGCGGTTTTCCGTCGATGGCCTTTAATAAGCGACCACGGTGCTCTCGCGCTTCGCTAGACCTAGTGGCATCTGAAGCCGAACCTGTCGCCGCAACGAAGCTGTTGCCCAGAAAAGAAGACGGTGGAAATCACCGGCATTAGGATTAAGCGGGCGATAGCAGCCGCTCTAAGATATAGGTAACTTGCTCGCGGATCAGCGGCGCATTGCGCTCAAAGAATTTGGTCAGCGAATAGCCAATTACGGTTTCAAAGAATGCGTAAGTACTTCGCGTATCGTCCTTGGTTAAATTACCTGTTAGGACAAGTAGCTTATTTTGACGATAACGTTCTATTACGACGGAGCTGACTTGGGTTGAAATCACAAGGATGACAGGCAAATACGCTTCATCGTAAGCGGCCAATCCAAAGCGAAGGTCGGCATTTTGGCGTTTGGAATCAGCACTTTTATACCCTTGCCTGACTTCGAATACGGCGCCCCTCGTGTCACGGTGCTGATTCACGTACTCGCTGGATCGTTTCAGCCAGGCCTTCAGCCGTTCGACGGCTTGGGGGTCGCCCAAGTGATCGCTGTCGATGCGGGCATCCAACGTCAGCCGTTGTTGGCGTCCATCCGATCGCAAGGAATCGTAACCCCAACGCACCTGCGTATCATCCAGCGATAACGAGTCCTGAATGACCCCCCGAACCAGGCGTTCGCAGCCGATGCCAATTTGCCGATAGATTGAAGTCATGCCACCGGCCGCTTTGTGGGCAGCGTACATCAACGGCGAATTGAGGCCCAACCAGCTATAGAGCGGGTCCGCGTCAAACAGACGGCGGAATCCGTCGAGCGTGATTTCCTCTTCGCCTCTGGCGGTGCCGAAGGCCGGTCGATAATTCGCGCAGACCCTGACGGGCTCCAACAAAAGTTCGCGATATCGCGCATCCGCCTCCGTCGCTCTGCTCACGATGCAAACCGTAACTTCGGCAACGCTTGCTCTCTGACACTTTCGAGAAAATTGACGATCGACTTTGTTACAGCATGCCCCACAATGGGGGGCACCGCATTACCAATAAGGATGACGTTCGGTCCTGCTGCGAACGGGAAAACAAACTCGTCGGGAAATGACTGTAAACGAGCCAGCTCGCGGACCGTCAAGCGCCGTTCCAACTCATAGTGAAAATGGATGCGGGCTTTGGCATTTGCGCGAACCGCATAGCCTACCTTACCGCGTTCCGAAGTCTGATCGCCTTGGCCTGCGCCAGCCGTCGCCTTGGTCGCGACAAAATATTGCGATTGGTTGGGAACGGATTCATCGGTGATGTCAATCAGATCATCAATCGCTTCATCAATCGATACATGCCGCATCACATGCGATGCCTGCGGTGCGGCAGGAAACCCGGGGATATCGTTCCGCACACAAATGATGAAGATGCGGCGGCGTGACGCTGGCAAGCCGTAATCGGGACAGTTCAGAAACCAATACTTCACCCGATACCCAACGTTCGTAAGATCACGAACGATCTGGTCAAGCAGAGCGCCTTCCTTCATACCCTTCAAAAGAGGCACATTCTCGCCGACAACGATCTTCGGCTGATGGATTTTCATGTAATCCACCATCTTCTGATACAGCATCCCGCGAGGTCCGGCGAAGCCTTGCTTATGGCCGCAACTGGAAAAATCCTGGCACGGGAAACCGCCGAACAAAATGTCTGCGGCCGGAACTTTCCTCATGTCGACCTTTGTTAGATCAGCGACATGGGCGTGATCTGAGATGTTGAGCTTGTAGGCTGCAACGGCCTTCGGATCGTTGTCGTATGCCGCCAAGATGTTAAACGGTTGCGGCTCGTAATATCGGTTGTGGTAAGTAAAGCCACCCAATGCCCCAAGATCCAAACCGCCGCATCCCGCGAAGAAGCTGACAACCGAATATGTGTCGGCAGGGAAGCCTTGCAGCGTGAGCATCGGATTCAGTTGATTGAATAGCGCCGGGTTATTGCGCATCCCATATGTGAAGTCCGGCATCCTGCGAAGCGACTTGCGTTTCGGCAGTCCAGATTTCGGCCGCATTCACCATCCCTTTGCTTTGACACCAGACCTATGGCCCCAACGGCCACCTCGCCGCAACCGCGCGGCCAAGCAGTCATACCCCATTAAGCCGTGAATCCCTAAGTCGCCCTCCGCATCCTGCGTGTGTATACTTAGGCTCGGCCGCTTTCGGTCCGTTGCGGTTTTCCGTCGATGGCCCTTAATAAGCGACCACAGTCATCGGCGAGGTAGGTGATGCAGGGGAAATATACTGCGTGGGGTCTCTACCGCGACCCCGACGATCCGCGCCTGATCGTGCCCAAGCCCATTCCGGCGATGGGCTGGACGATCAACGTCGGGCATCGGTTTGGCCCCCTCGTCCTGCTGGCGACCGGCGTTGGCGCCGTCGCTGCCGTCGGCATGACAATGCTTTACGGGTGATGCGTCCGAGGTGGCGGCGGCCGACCCGTTCGGATTTCCGTGACGGAGGATTGTTCTCGAAAAACGACAAAAAAGCCGCTGGCCATTCGACCAGCGGCTTCCCCCCCCCCCAACCCTCTGTAATCGCTACGCTAACTCATACTCTATTTTGTGTTGGTATTCCTTATAGCGCGCCCCCGGCGGCTATGACGGTGCTTTACCGCGCGATTAAGGCCCCGTCGATGACGAATCCGTACAAAAGGCCTGAGATTCCGCCATATCGGCATAGGAACCAGCGCGTACGATCCCGCTGACGGCCCCAGCCCTTTCGTGGCGGTCGCCATGTGGCGATCCGTTCGCTAATCCGGCCTGATGATCAGAAGCGGCAGCCTCGTCCCCGGCACCGATCCGGCCGCCTTTGGTCTGCCCGCCGGCACCGCTTTGCGGTACGAGCGCCCTGACCCGGTTCTGCAGCCGTTGTTGCCGAGCTATGCCGTGCTCGATTCCGATCCCGCCGTCTGGAAGGGGCCCGACGCTTGGGTGCTTCCGGGCTGGGGGCAGCTGTGGATCGTGCTGACCAGCGGCACCGTGACCGTCCGGACCCGCAAACGCCAGCCCACCCGGCTCGGCTCTGTCGTGCTGTACGGCAACAGCAGCCGCGCGATGCCGGTTACGTCTCAGGGCGGGGTGACGGTGGTCGTCGATCTTAGCCCTGCGGGATGGGCGCGTTTGATCGATCGGCCCGCGGACGACTTCCGCGATCAGATCGTGCCGCTCGATCGGTTTTGGCCCCCTGATCGTGTTCAGGACCTGCTGAGCCGCCTGCATGCCTCCGATCGGGGCGAAGGCGTCAAGGCGATCCTCGATGATTTCTTCCTATCGCAATTGCCCGAGCCGCATCGCGATGAGCCGGCGCTGGCGGATATCAGCCGGTGGGTGAGGGAGGTCGATACGCCGCCGGTCAGCGCGATGGTGAAACAGCTCGGCATATCGCAGAGCGCGCTGCTGCGTGTTGCCAACCGTCATCTCGGCTATCCGCCGAAGTTATTGATGCGCCGAACGCGCTTCCTGCGCGCGCTCACCGGGATGATGATGGCCGAGAGCCCCCCAGCCCAGGCGGGCATCCCGTCAGGCTATCACGATGTTCCGCATTTCCTGCGCGATGCGAACGAATTCCTTGGGACGACGCCCCGCCGCTTTCTCGCGCTGCCCATGCCCTATCTTCGATCGGTTTTGCGCGCGAGAGCGATGGTCATCGGCGCGCCATTACCGTTGCTTGATCCAGCGGATGCCCGGCGGAATCGTTAACCGAAAGCCGCCGTTCGGCTTCGGAAAGCAGGATCGCCACCCGCGCTTGCCGCGCGGCAGGAAGCGGCGATGGCCATTGCCGCCGTCTTGAACAGGTCCGAACAGAACGGCAGGAGCGGGCCATCGCCGCGCCCGCTTTATCCGATCGTGCGCTTGAACAGCGCGATCAGTTCGCGCCAGTGGCGATCGTCGGCTTCTTTGTTGTAGATCGGGAAATCGGTCTGGGTCCAGCCATGGCCCGCGCCTTCATAAAGCTCGTGCGTATAGGTCACGCCCGCCGCATCGGCGGCCTGCTTGAAGCGCTCCTGCATTTCGAACGGATAGCTGTGATCCTTCTCCGCGGCACCGACGTAAAGTTCGGCATCGATCCGGGGCAGAAGGAGGTGGGGGCTATCGGCATCGTCGGTGGCGAGATTGCCTGCATGAAACGCGCCGGCCGCGCCGATGCGATCGGGATAGGTGCCCGCCGCGACGATCGCGACGCCGCCGCCGAAACAATAGCCGGTGACGCCGATCTTGCCCGGCTTGACGTCGGCGCGCGCGGTCAGCGCATCGAGGTAGAAAAGCGTATCGTCGGCAGCCTGCTGCTTGTTCACCGCAGCGCGCATCGGCGCCGCCACTTCGGCGAAATTGCCGGAGGCGAAGGCGGGCTTGGGATCGATCGGGGCGTAGGGGCCGCGGCGATAGAAGAGATCGGGCAGCAGCACGACATAGCCATAAGAGGCGAGCCGCTCGGCAAATTCGATCGTCGCGGGCCGCATGCCCAAAATGTCGGTATAGATGATCGCGCCGGGCCAGGGGCCGGTGCCATCCGGCGCAAAGACATGGGCCGGGCAGGTGCCGTCGTTGGTTTTGATATCGAGCGTTTCGTGAGTCATGGGGGTCTCCTCGCCGCGCCTATTTAGGCAGTACGGGAACGAGGTCCAGCGCGGAACCGCGCACGCGGGCATACGCTTGGCAGGGATGACGGTGCGCATCTTCCATGTCTCGGACCTGCATTTCGGCCGGGAGGACGCGGCGGCGATCGCGGGTTTCGCCGAGATCGTCCGCGCGGAACGGCCCGACGTCGTCGTCTGCACCGGCGATCTGACGATGCGCGCGCGCCGGCGGGAGTTCGCCGCGGCGGGGGCGTGGCTGAAAAGCCTGGGCGTGCCAGTGACGATCGAGCCGGGCAATCATGATCTGCCCTATTTCAATCCGGTCCAGCGGCTGCTCGACCCCTATAAGCGCTATGGCCGGATCGAGCGCGCGATCGAGCGGCCGATCGCCTTGCCCGGCGTGCTGCTCGTGCCGCTCAGGACCACCGCGCGGATCCAGTTGCGCAGCCTGGCCTGGGGGCGGGTTTCCCAATCCGGGCTGAAGGCGGCGCAGGCGGCGATCTGCGCCCGCCCGCCCGGCACGCTGGCGATCGTCACCTGCCACCACCCGCTTGCCCGCGCGGGGTTCGAGGGGCATGGCGATACCGCCGGCGGTTCGGAGGCACTGCGGGCGTTGGCGGAAGCGGGGGCCAGCGCCGTGCTGAGCGGGCATGTCCACGATGCCTTCGATGTCGTATGGCCGACCGCGGCTGGGCCGATCCGGCTGATCGGCGCGGGCACGCTTTCGGAGCGGACGCGCGAAACGCCGCCATCGTTCAACGAACTGCACGACGCCGACGGTAAATTATCGTTACGGATACGATCCATTAATCACCGTGAGAAGCCGACAGCAACAAACTGAAAATAGGCGAAATTCCAAACTGAGGAGCCGTCGCAATTCTGTGTCTTTGAGGTGACATAGCTGGCTATATCACTCCGAAATACCATCCATTTTGCTTTACACCGCCGGAACGCGCCAACATTAACCATCAGTGCACAGCAAGCGCTGATGCGGTGGGTCGACAATCGGCCACGGGGCAAAGTGGGGCTTGGAATGACGAACATCGGTATCGCCACACGCGCCGCGCTCCTGTTGACGGGCGTCGTGGTGCCCGGACTGGCAGCCTTCGGGGCGGCTTCCGCCCAGGCCTTGCCAACCGCGCCTTCCCCCATGACGACCCCCGCCGCCGTTCCGGACGACAAATCGACGGAGATCGTCGTCACCGGCACGCGGATCGCCGTTCCAAACGCGGTTTCCGATGCACCGATCACCACGGTTACCGCCGACAGTCTGCTCCGCGCGACGGGATCGGTATCGGTCGGCGACAAGCTCAACGATCTGCCCCAGATCCGATCGACCTACAGCCAGCAGAATTCGACGCGCGGCATCGGATCGCACGGTATAAATCTCGTCGATCTCTACGGCCTCGGTACGCAGCGGACCTTGGTGTTGGTCAACGGCCGACGGTACGTCGGTTCGGACATCAATAACAACGGCGTCTCGGTCGACATCAACGATATCCCGCTTTCGCTGCTGGAGAGGGTGGATGTTCTGACCGGGGGCGCCTCGTCGGTCTATGGCTCGGATGCGATCGCTGGGGTCGTGAACTTCCGGCTCAAGGATCATTTCAGCGGGATCACCGCCAACGTGCGCAGCGGCGTCAGCAGCTATGGCGATGCCGGGTCTTATCTGGCCAACATCACCGCCGGCAGAAATTTCGCCGAAGGCCGCGGCAATATCGCCGCTTCGATCGATTATGCGCATCAGACCGACTTCTATGCTTCGGATCGCCCGACAATGCGCAGCCAGGGCGCCTTCGTGGTGGTCGGCACCGATCCGGCGGGTTCGCCGAATGGCGCGGCAGGCGGGCCAGACCGCTATTTCTTGAACGATGTCCGCAGCGCCACGATCTCGAACGGCGGGCTGGTGTCGTTCAACACCGGCCAGTGCGGGCGCGACGGCAACACGGGGGCGGCCTTTGCCTGCAAATATGTCTTCCAGCCGGACGGCTCCCTGGTTCCCGAGACCGGCACGCGCGTCGGCGTGGCGCCCAACGGCAATTTCATCGGCGGCAACGGCAGCAATTTGCGCGAAGGCAAACTGGTCGTTCTGCAACCGCGCCAGGACCGGCTGAACGCCAACCTGCTCGGCCATTTCGAGATTTCGCCCGCGCTGGTGCCCTTTTTCGAGGGCAGCTATATGCGTGCCCACACGCTTGGTTCGCAGGTCGGCCCGGCCTTCGTTCAGGGTGCGACGCTCAGCGCCTTCAAATATAACACCACCTACGAGCAACCCCGCCTCGACAATCCCTTCCTGTCGGATCAGGCACGCGCGCTGATCACTCAGCAACTCGCGCTGAGCGGAGTTACCGCAACGGGCGCGACGCGCTTTGCACTGTCACGCAACCTCGTCGATCTCGGCGTGCGCGACGAGGATGACGTGCGCCAGACCTTCCGCATCGTCGGGGGTGTCCGCGGCGATTTCGCGGAGACGTTCCACTACGAAATCTCGGCCAACTATGGCGAGATGAAGGAGCGGACCAAGGTCATCGGCAACCTCAACGGGCAGCGCTTCTTGCTGGCGATGGATTCGGCGCGCAATGCCGCGGGCCAGATCGTCTGCCGCTCCCAGATCGATCCCTCAACTGCGGCGCTCGCCCAACTGCCGGGCAGCAGCGCCGCGACATTGGCCGCCGACGTCGCGGCCTGCGTGCCGCTCAATCCGTTTGGCCAGGGCAGCATCAGCCAGGCCGCCCGAAATTATGTCACGCAGGATACGGTCTCGATCGGCAGGATCCGGCAGACCGACATCAGCGGCTTCGTATCGGGGGACAGCAGCCAGTGGTTTCAGCTTCCCGGCGGCCCGATCGGCTTTTCGATCGGCGCGGAACATCGCCGCGAGACCAACCTCTACCGTCAGGATCCGCTGATCTCGTCCGGCTACACTTTCTATAATGCGATTCCGGCGCTCTCCGCGCCCGCGTTTGAAGTGACCGAGGGCTTCGGCGAGGTGCGCGTGCCGCTGCTCAAGGATCTTCCGCTCATCAAGGAATTCACCGTCGCGGGATCGGCGCGTTATTCTTCCTACAAGGGATCGGCGGGCAAGGTCTGGACCTACAACGGCAATGCCGATTGGGCGCCGATCAGCGATATTCGCTTCCGCAGCACTTACTCACGATCGGTGCGCGCGCCGAACATTACCGAGCTGTACTCGCAGCAGAGCGCCAATTTTGCGACCTTCACCGATCCCTGCTCGGCGCGCAACATCGCCGCGGGCAGCGCGACGCGCGCGGCGAATTGCGCGGCGGCGGGCATCCCCGCGAGTTATGATTACGTCTACATCCAATCGCTGGCCTATCGCTCCGGCGGCAACCCCAACCTGAAGCCGGAAAAATCGGATAGCTTCACCGTCGGCGGCTTGCTGACGCCGCACTGGATCCGGGGCTTTGCGCTCTCGATCGATTATTACAACATCCGCGTCCGCAACGTGATCTCGACGGTCGCGGCGCAAACGGCGGTCAATCAATGTTACGACAGCGCCACGCTCGCAAACCCCTTCTGCGGTACGTTTCAGCGGGTCGCGGCCGGCCAGACCGGGCCTAACGGCGAGCAACAATATCGGATCATCGAGAACAGCCTCCTCGCTTCAGCGCTCAATTATGCCAGCCTGAAGGTGCAGGGCATCAATCTTGATGCCTCCTACAACCATCGCTTTGGCTTCGGGCTGTTCACGATGCACGGCGTCTATACGCACGTCATCCAGCGCGATCAGTTCCTGAATCCCAGCGATCCGAACCGCGCCGATCGCATCCGGGGCGAATTGGGGGATCCGATCGACTCCTTCAATCTGGACCTGGATGTGCAGCAGGGGAAAGTCACCGTCGGCTATACGCTGCGCATGATCGGCCACATGGTATTGAACGCCTGGGAGGATACCCACAGCGTACAGGGCCGCGCGCCCGAAAATGCGGATTATGCCGACATCCAATATTATCCGAACGTCTTCTATCACAGCGTCCGCGCGTCGGTGGATGTGACGCCGCACGTCAACATGTTCGCCGGCATCGAGAATCTGCTCAACCGCCTGCCGCCGTTCGGCCTGACGGGCGTGAGTTCGGGCGGCGCGATTTATGACGTGCGCGGCCGCTATCTCTACATGGGGGCACACTTCACGTTTTAAGCCGGCGCCGCCCAAGCAAAAGGGCCGGCCAGGGTAATCCCCGGCCGGCCCTCCCTTTTGTTCCCGACGCTTAGCGGACGGTGCCGCGACGAACCAGATTGACGATCGCGAGCAGCACAACCGCGCCGACCAGCGAGATCAGGAAGGTGTAGAGCGTCAGCGGTGCATTGTTGATGTTGCCGCCCGAAAAGATCAGGCCGCCGATGAAGGCGCCGACGATGCCGACGACGATGTTGAGCAAAATACCCTGCTGGGCATCGGTGCGCATCAGGATCGAAGCGAGCCAGCCGACAACGCCGCCGATCACGAGCCAAAGAATAAGTCCCATATCCGTTCTCCCAATTCTCTGCCGCGCCCCCTGTTGCTGAGCGGACGGCGGTCGTGAGCAAAGACGCTCCTGTCCCGAAACGGTTCCAAAAAGCCCGGATTGGCGCGGTGGCTGCAACAGCAAAAGGCCCGGCCCAGCACATGCTGGACCGGGCCAAAGGGGGCTACGATGTGGATGAAAGGTCTGTCGTCAGTATCGCTGCTGGCGTTCGTAGAGCGATTTGTAATGCTGGATCCGCGTCACGCGCAGCCCCGGCATCCCCGATCGCTCCACCGCGCGCTTCCAGCCGGCGAACTCTTCCATGCTGAGCCCGTAGCGATCACACACCTCTTCATAGCTCAGCAGTCCGCCGTCGACCGCGGCCACGACTTCGGCCTTGCGGCGCACCACCCAGCGCGTGGTGCCGACCGGGGGGAGTGAATCCAGTGTGAGCGGTTCACCGAGCGGACCGATCACCTGGGCTGGCTTTATCTTCTGATTTTCCAACATTTGTATCCTCCTACTCGTACCGGCCGGGCGCTGCCCTGGGGGGCGCCGCTGACATGGACGAGTTAGATGAACCGCCTTCAAAGAAGCCTGAAACGGGAGGGTAAACGGCGCGCTCACCATCTTTGCCACGGGCCTCGGTGCGCGCGGTTTCGGGAAAGAGGGCGTCGATCGGGGAGACGGCGTGCGCGTCCGCATCGCCGCCCGCGCAGGCGCGTGCCGTGGGCGTCGCGGCCTGCGAGGCGAGCAGCGCCTGCATCAGTTGCGCATATTCCGCCGGGGTGGCCTCGCGTCCCTCGATTTTGAATTCTGGCTTCATCCGCGCGATCGCTCCCTACCGCCCTGTTCACGGCACGAAGCGGCGCTTGTTTAGGCGGCGGACATTGCTTCGGTGCTTTTGCAGACGCCACGAACCGCCTATGGGGCGGCGATGATTTCGCCCGATTTCCAGCTCGATGGCCTCGGCCGCCGCCCGCGGATCGTCGTCGCCATGTCGGGCGGCGTCGATAGCAGCGTCGTGGCGGCGCTGGCGGCGCAGAGCGGGGCGGAGGTGATCGGCATCACGCTGCAGCTCTACGATCATGGCGCCGCCGTCGGCCGCGCGGGGAGCTGCTGCGCGGGGCGGGATATTCGTGACGCGCGCGCAGTCGCCGATCGGCTGGGCATCGCGCATTATGTCATCGATAAGGAAAGCAGCTTCCGCGAAACCGTCATCGATCGCTTCGCCGACGAATATGTCGCGGGCCGCACGCCGATCCCCTGCGTCCGCTGTAACATGGGGGTGAAGTTCACCGATCTGCTGGGGCTTTCGCGCGAGCTGGGCGGCGATTGCCTCGCGACCGGCCATTATGTCCGCCGCGTGATGGGGGAGGACGGGGCGGAACTGCATCGCGCGATCGATCCCGCGCGCGACCAGAGCTATTTTCTGTTCGCCACCACGCGCGCGCAGCTCGATTATCTGCGCTTCCCGCTCGGCGGCCTGCCCAAGGCTGAGGTACGCGCGCTGGCGGCGGATCTCGGCCTCGGTGTCGCCGCCAAGCCGGACAGCCAGGACATCTGTTTCGTGCCAGATGGCGATTATGCCGGGCTGGTGGCGCGGATGCGGCCCGAGGCGGACGTGCCGGGCGATATCGTCGATCTCCAGGGCCGGGTGATCGGGCGGCATCGCGGCATTTTGCGCTATACGGTCGGCCAGCGGCGCGGGATCGAGATCGGGGGATCGCCCGAGCCGCTCTACGTGATCCGCGTCGATGCCGAAGCGCACCGGCTGGTGGTCGGCCCGCGCGCGGCGCTGGCGGTGGGATCGGCGGCGCTGTCCGAGGTCAACTGGCTGGGCGGGGCGATCCGGCCCGGCGCGCCACTAACGGCCAAGGTGCGCTCGCTGGCCAAGCCGGTGCCGGCGACCTTCGATGGCACGCGCGTCTTCTTCGCATCGCCCGAATATGGTGTCGCGCCGGGGCAGGCCGCCGTGCTCTATGACGGCGATCGCGTACTGGGCGGCGGCTGGATCGAGTCGGCGGCGCCGGCGCTCGCCGAGGCCGCCTGACCGCGCCGATCTGCCGCAAAAAGGGGCAGATGGGGGTGACTTTGCCAAGGGATTGGGCAGCTTTGGCGGCTCATGCGGCTAGTTGCTGCACCGCACTTGCTTGGACATGATTGGCACGCTTATTGAAGGCCGAGGCACGCTGCCGGGGAGCGCCGTAAGACATGAAAAAGATCGAGGCCATCATCAAGCCGTTCAAGCTGGATGAGGTGAAGGAGGCGCTGCACGATGTCGGCGTTTCGGGCATCACGGTGACCGAGGCCAAGGGCTTCGGCCGCCAGAAGGGCCATACCGAGCTTTATCGCGGTGCCGAATATGTCGTCGATTTCCTGCCCAAGGTGAAGCTTGAGGTGGTGGTCGATGATCCGCTGGCCGATCGCGTGGTCGAGGCGATCATGCAGGCCGCGCAGACGGGCCGCATCGGTGACGGCAAGATTTTCGTGAGTACGATCGATACGGCGGTGCGTATCCGCACCGGGGAGAGAGATGCCGACGCGGTGTAAGGGGCTGCGGAGCAAAGGCAAAAGGCGGCCAGCGTGCCGCAATTTCAGTTTCACGGGGAAGGGCATTTCCAATGGCGAATAAAGCGTCCGACGTTCTCAAGATGATCAAGGACAAGGAGATCGAATGGGTCGATCTTCGTTTCACCGATCCCAAGGGTAAGTGGCAGCATTTGACCATGGTCTCGGGCGTGGTCGGCGAGGACGAGCTGACCGACGGTTTCATGTTCGACGGTAGCTCGATCGAGGGCTGGAAGGCGATCAACGAATCCGACATGATCCTGAAGCCGGATCTGGATGCGGTGTGGATCGATCCCTTCTCGGCGACCCCGATGCTGATCCTGGTCTGCGACATCGTCGAGCCTTCGACCGGCGATCTCTACAGCCGCGATCCGCGCTCCACCGCGAAGCGCGCCGAGGCCTTCCTGAAGAGCACCGGCATCGGCGATACGGTCTATGTCGGCCCCGAAGCCGAATTCTTCATGTTCGATAACGTCCAGTTCGATAACACCTACGACAGCAGCTATTACAAGATCGACGACATCGAGTTGCCGACCAACACCGGCAAGGAATATGAGCAGGGCAATCTGGCGCACCGTCCGCGCGCCAAGGGCGGCTATTTCCCGGTCGCCCCGGTCGATAGCGCCGTCGATATCCGCGCCGAGATGGTTTCGACCATGCTCGAAATGGGCCTGCCCTGCGACAAGCACCACCATGAGGTGGCCGCCGCGCAGCACGAGCTCGGCCTCACCTTCGGCACGCTCGTCACCACCGCCGATCGCATGCAGATCTATAAGTATGTCGTTCACCAGGTGGCGCAGGCTTATGGCAAGACCGTCACCTTCATGCCGAAGCCGATCGCCAAGGATAACGGTTCGGGCATGCACACCCACATGTCGATCTGGGACAAGGGCAATCCGCTGTTCGCGGGCAACGGCTATGCGGGCCTGTCGGATACCTGCCTCTATTTCATCGGCGGCGTGATCAAGCATGCCAAGGCGCTCAACGCCTTCACCAACCCGACCACCAACAGCTACAAGCGGCTGGTGCCGGGCTATGAGGCGCCGGTGCTGCTGGCCTATTCGGCGCGCAACCGCTCGGCTTCGTGCCGCATTCCTTACGGCGCGGGCGCCAAGGCGAAGCGCGTCGAGTTCCGCTTCCCCGATGCGATGGCCAATCCGTATCTCTGCTATGCGGCGCTGCTGATGGCCGGGCTCGACGGCATCGAGAACAAGATCCATCCCGGCGAGGCGATGGACAAGAACCTCTATGATCTGCCGCCGGAAGAGCTGAAGGAGATCCCGACGGTCTGCGGTTCGCTGCGCGAGGCATTGAACGCGCTCGAGGCCGATCACGCCTTCCTCACCAAGGGCGGCGTGTTCACCGAGGACCAGATCGAGAGCTACATGGAGCTCAAGTGGCCCGACGTCGCCCGCTGGGAAATGGCGCCGAGCCCGGTCGAGTTCGACATGTATTATTCTTACTGAGCTTTACGAAAGCTTGAGAGGAAGGCGCTCGGGGAAACCCGGGCGCCTTTTTCTTTTGGTCCTCTCCCGCATTCGCGGGAGAGGAGGGCCCCGCGCGGAGCGTGGGAGGTGAGGGTCTTCTTCTTTTCGAGCAGTTAGAAGAAGACCCTCACCCCACCCTCTCTCGCGAAGGCGGGAGAGGGCTAAAGTCCAGCGCCTCGATCCGCGGGATCAGGCGCCACGCCAACGTCCCCGCCAGCGACACGGCAGCGGCAACCCCGAACGCCCAGCCGAATCCGCCGGTCGTATCCACCAGACGGCCGGTGATGATCGGGGCGACGATGCCGGCGATGTTGCCGAGGCAGTTCTGGACGCCGATCCAGCGGCCTGCGGCGATCGGCCCGCCGAGGGTCTGCCCGATCGGGTAGAGCGTCGCGGTCGCCATGCCGAAGAACAGGCCGGCGGTGAGCAGCGCTGCCAGCGACAGGATCGCGGGCGCGACGGCGCAGAGCAGCATGCAGGCGGCCATCCCGATGTGCGCCATGATCATCAGCGCCTTGCGCACCCGGCTGTTGTCCGCGCCCTTGGCGACGCGGGCGTCGGCGATCAGGCCGCTCGCCTGCACGCTCACCGCATAGATGAGGTAGAGCAGGCCACCGACGATCGACATTTCGGTGATCGAGAAGCCGCGCGCCTTGACCAGATACAGCGGCAGCCAGCTGATCACGAAATAGAAGCCGTAATTGAAGGCGAAATGGCCGAGCCCCGCGCCCCAAAGCTCGCGCCGGGCGAGGATCGCGCGCAGCGTCGGCATCGTCTGCGCCTGCCGGTCCCACGCCGCCGTCCCGCGCGTCGCGCGCAGCCAGGGGATCAGCCACAGCGCCGAGGCGAGGCCGAACAGCAGGAACACCGGCCGCCAGCCGAACCCCGCGATCAGTAGGCCGCCGCCGAAGGTGCCCACCGCCGGGCCTAGCGCCTGGCCGATGCCGATCGTGCCGTTGGCCGCGCCCAGCTTTTCGGGCGGCAGGTTGCTGGCGAGGATCTTGGCGTTGCAGGGATAGGTCGCGCTCTCGCCGATGCCGAGCAGCAGGCGCAGCAGCAGCAGGCCGACGAAGCCGCCTGCGAGGCCGCTGGCGAAAGTAGCGACGCTCCACAGCGCCACGCCCATCGCCAGCGTGCGATAGGGGCCGATCCGCTCGGCCAGCCAGCCCGCGACCAATTGGAAGGGCACATAGGTCCAGAAGAAGGCGCTGAGCAGCACGCCCGCCTGCGTGTTGCTGAGGTGGAGCTGATCCTTGATCAGCGGCGCCGCGGTCGCGAGATTGCCGCGATCGACATAGTTGATGAACATGCCCACCGCGAGCAGCGCGATCAGGCCGCGGCCCATGCCCGGGGCGCTGCTTTCCGTCATACTGCGCTCTCCCGTGCGTTGCTCGCTCGCAGAGCGGTATCAGGCTTACCGGCGCGGCGAAACGCGGGCTGTTTGCTTCAGCCGTGCTCCGGCGAAGGCCGGAGCGTTAAAGCATCGTCCCGGCCAAAGTTCAGCGCTCCGGCTTGCGCCGGAGCACGGCGCTATTCGGATTTGGCGGAAAGCTCGTTCCACGCCTCCCAATCGGCGAAGCGGCTTTCGTAATCCCGGCGGATCAATTGCAGGGCCGTTGAGCCGAGGAAGAAGCGCAGCGGCGGATTTTCGGCATCTACGATCTGCAGGATGGCGTCACCCGTGTTGTGCGGATCGCCCGCCTTCATCTTTGCCCTTTGCTCGTTGCGAAGCGCGCGCAAGGGCTCATAGGCGGCGATCGGCGTGGCGTGCGCGGCAGAAGGGCCGCTCCAGTCAGTCGAATAGCCCGCGGGTTCGATCGCTGTGACCTTGACGCCGAAGTCGGCAACCTCACGTGCGAGCGACTGGCTCAACGCTTCGAGCGCCCATTTCGAGGCGTTGTAGATGCCGATGTTCGCCATGGCGGTCAGGCCGCCGATGCTGGTGACGTTGAGCAGGTGGCCGGAGCCCTGCGCGCGGAGCACCGGCACCGCCGCCTGCAGCACCCAAAGCGCGCCGAACAGATTGGTTTCGATCTGCGCCCGCGCCTCGTCCTCGCTCAACTCCTCGATCATGCCGAACTGGCCGTAGCCGGCGTTGTTGACCACCACATCGATGCGGCCGAAATGCGCGTTGGCCTGCTCCACCGCCGCGAACACCGCCGCGCGATCGGTGACGTCGAGCGTCAGGGGCAGGACGAGGTCGCCGTAGGTTTCGGCCAGATCCTGCACATCGGCGGGTTTGCGCGCGGTCGCCGCGACCTTGTCGCCGCGCTTCAGCGCCGCCTCGCTCCAGATGCGGCCAAAGCCCTTCGACGCGCCGGTGACGAACCAGATCTTGCTCATACTATCCCTCCGGATGGATTTGCTTTGGAGACGCACGGGCGCGCCGAATGTTCAGCGGTCAGCCTTTTTCACCCCTCCCCTTCAGGGGAGGGGCTTGCACGTACGTTTCTTAGAACAATCCATCGATCTGCCCACGCTCATCGATGCGGATCGCTTCGGCGGCGGGGGTGCGGGGCAGGCCGGGCATGGTCATCAGATCGCCGCAGATCGCCACGACGAAGCCCGCGCCCGCCGCCAGCCGCACCTCGCGCACCGGAATGACATGGCCGTGCGGCGCGCCGAGCAAGGTGGGATCGACCGAGAAACTGTATTGCGTCTTGGCCATGCAGACGGGGAGGGCGCCGAAGCCCTCGGACTCCCACCGCGCGAGCTGGCGTTCGCTGTGCGGATCGAGCGCGATCGCCGATGCGCGGTAGATGCGCGTCGCCACGGTCTCGATCTTGTCGCGCAGCGGCAGGTTGTCGGCGTAGAGCGGCGCGAAGCTGGCGCCGCCGCGATCGGCGATCTCGGCGACTGCCTCGGCCAGCTCGACCGCGCCCGCGCCGCCCTCGGCCCAGTGGCGGCAGAGGATCGCGCGCGTCCCCTGGCGTTCGGCGGCCTCGAACACCGCTGCATATTCGGCCGGAGTGTCGCCGGCGAACGCATTGACCGCGACGATCGCGGGGACGCCGAACTGGCGGACATTCTCGATGTGCCGCTCCAGATTGGCCACACCGCGCGCCACCGCTGCGGCATCTTCCGCGCCGAGATCGGCCTTGGCGACGCCGCCATTCATCTTGAGCGCGCGCACGGTGGTGACGATTACCGCAGCATCGGGCGCAAGGCCCGCCTGGCGGCATTTGATATCGAAGAATTTCTCCGCGCCGAGGTCCGCGCCGAAGCCCGCTTCAGTCACGACATAATCGGCCAGGCCGAGCGCGGTTTCGGTGGCGATCAGAGAGTTGCAGCCATGCGCGATATTGGCGAACGGCCCGCCGTGGATCAGCGCCGGATTGCCCTCCAGCGTCTGTACCAGATTGGGCTTGATCGCGTCCTTCAGCAGCACGGTCATCGCGCCATCGGCCTTGAGATCGCGCGCGGTGATCGCGCGGCCGTCGCGGGTGCGCGCGACGATGATGCGGCCGAGGCGCGCCTGGAGATCCTCGATATCGCGCGCCAGGCAGAAGATCGCCATCACTTCGGAGGCGACCGTGATGTCGAAGCCGGTTTCGCGCGCGAAGCCATTGGCCGCGCCGCCGAGCCCGGCGGCGACCGAACGCAGCGCGCGATCGTTGACATCCAGCACCCGCCGCCAGCTCACGCGGCGCGTATCGATGCCGAGCGCGTTGCCCCAATAGACATGGTTGTCGATCATTGCCGCGAGCAGATTGTGCGCGGCGGTGATGGCGTGGAAATCGCCGGTGAAGTGAAGGTTGATCTCCTCCATCGGCACGACCTGCGCATAGCCGCCGCCGGTCGCCCCGCCCTTGGTGCCGAAGCAGGGGCCGAGCGAAGGCTCGCGCAGCGCCAGCATCGTCTTGCGCCCGATAAGGTTGAGCGCATCGTCGAGGCCGACCGAGGTCGTCGTCTTGCCCTCGCCAGCGGGCGTGGGATTGGTGGCGGTAACGAGGATCAGCTTGCCGCGCCGGGTGCCGCGATCGGGCAGCGCGGCAAGATCGATCTTGGCCTTGAAGCGCCCGTGAGGTTCCAGCGCCGCTTCATCGATCCCTGCGCGCCGGGCGATCTCGCCGATGGGCAGCAGGGTGGCGGCGCGCGAAATTGCGATGTCGCTGAGCATGGAATCCTGCGGGGTTACAGTTTGGCGCCGGCCATCAGCAGGCGATCGGTCACGCGCGAGTCGGTCGGCGGCAAGGGCTGGAAGCCGCCGCATTCGAGGCAGCGCGCCTGCACCGCCGATCCCTGCAACAGCGTCATCACCTCACTCAGCGCGCCGCCGATCGCGTCTTGCGGCTGGCGGGCGATGCGCGTCATCGGATCGAGCGCGGCGCTGGAGGGCTCATCCCCGCCGGCGTGGAAGAGGCTCTTCAACAGCGCCTTCAGGCTGTTCGGCTCGCGTTCGATCCAGCGCGGCCTGCTCTCGGCCTCCGAAAGGCCTGCGCGGCCCGCGGCGAAGGCGATGGCGTCATCCAGGCCGCCGAACTGATCGACGAGGCCCAACTGCCGCGAAGTGCCGCCCGCCCAGACCCGGCCTTGCGCGATATCGTCGACCTTGGCCTGCGGCAGGTGGCGCGATTGTGCGACGAGGCCGGTGAAGCGGCGATAGATATCGTCGATGCTTGCCTGCATCAGCCGCGCGAATTGCGGGCTGACGCCGCGATAGACATCGGGCTGCCCGGACAGCGGCGTGGTGCCGACCCCGTCCGCCGAAAGCCCGAGCTTGGCGAGGCTGCCCTCGAAGGTTGGCAGGATGCCGAAGACGCCGATCGATCCGGTGATCGTCTGCGGCTCGGCGTAGATCTTCTCGGCGGGCGTCGCCACCCAATAGCCGCCCGACGCTGCGACCGATCCCATCGAGACGACCACCGGCAGGCCCCGCGCCTTGGCCTCGAGGATTGCCGAGCGGATGCGCTCCGAAGCGGTGACCGAGCCGCCGGGGCTGTCGATGCGGACGACGAGCGCCTTGATATCCTTCTTCTGCAGCTCATCGAGCAGCAGCCGCGCGATCGTATCGCCGCCTGCCGTGCCCGGACCCCGCTCGCCATCGACGATATCGCCCGCGATGGTCAGCACGCCGACCGCACCGGCGGCAGGCTCCGCGTGGGCGGCGAGATAATTGGCGATCGGCATCGCGGCATAATCGCCGGGGCGGGGTTTGGCGGCGTCGCCCGAAAGCTCGGCGACGCGCTTGCCGAAAGCGATGCGGTCCCCGATCTTATCGACCAGCCCGGCCTTGAGCGCGCCCGCGGCATTGCTGCCCGCCGGCACGATCACCGAGGCGGGATCGGCGAGATAATCGGTGAGCTTGGCCTGTGGCCGGGCGCGTTTCACGTTGTCCAGCCACACCGTCCACAGGCTATCGACCAGCGCCTGATCGGCTTCCTTCGCCTCGGGCGAGGCGTGGGTGAGGATATAGGGCTCGCCGTAAGACTTGTACTTGCCCGCGCGGTAAAGGTGCGCGGTGACGCCGAGCTTATCGAGCAGGCCCTTATAATAGAGCTGGGGCCGGCCATAGCCTTCCAGCAGCACCGCCCCCATCGGATCGAGCCACACTTCGCTGGCGTGGGCGGCGATCAGATAATCGCTGTCGATATAGCCGGTCGCATAGGCGAGCACCGGCTTGTTGGCGCGGCGCACGCCATCGATCGCCTCGGCCACCGCCGCCGTCGCCGCGGGCGCGCCGCCCGCATAGCGATCGAGATCGAGCACGACGCTCTTCACCGCACTATCGGTCGCCGCCGAATGCAGTGCGCGGATCACGTCGCGGAGGCGAAGCTCCTTGTCGGCAGGGGCGCTGCCGGACACCAGGCTCAACGTATCGGCGTCGGCGGGTTGTTCGACCAGCGCGCCTTCGAATTTGATGACCAGCGCGCCGCTCCGTGCCAGCGCCGGATTGGGCCGCGTGTTCAGCGCCGCGAACAGCAGGCCGAAGAAGCAAAGCAACAGGAGCAGTACCAGCGCATCCTTGATGCCGACCAGCAATTTCCAGATCCAGCGTAAGACGCGCATTCAACCCTCTCTCCCGCGGGCACTGCTGTTTGGAGGCAGGGCGTAGATCAGGCCGCGCGTCAGACGCTGTGGAGCGGGTGAAGGGAATCGAACCCTCGTCGTAAGCTTGGGAAGCTTCTGCTCTGCCATTGAGCTACACCCGCCCGGTGAGCGCGCCAATTGCCACGATGCCGCCGCCGCGGTCAATGCATTGCCGGAGCGATTTGTGCCCGGGCGTCTGGCAGGGAGCCGATTGCGGAATCGATGCGTTACGCCCCCGAACCTATCGGGAGAACAAGCATGCTTTTTACCATCGCCGCCATTCTGTTCGTTCTCTGGCTGCTCGGCTTCTTGGTTTTCCATATCGCGGGCGGGCTGATCCATATCCTGCTGGTGATCGCGATCATCGTCGGCCTGTTTCAGCTTTTCACCGGCCGCCGCGTCTAGTCGGCGCGTGACAAATCGGGCGGCTTGCCGGCGATCCATGTGAGGAACGCCGCAAGCCGCTCGTTTTGTTTGATCAGCCGCCGAGCTGGCCCAGCACTTCATAAGTGACAACGGCGCAGGCGACGGCGGCGTTGAGGCTGTCGGCCTTGCCCTTCATCGGGATGCGCACGCGCAGATCGCAGGCTGCGGCATAGTCGGCGGGCAGGCCCTGTGCTTCATTGCCGATCAGGATGAAGGTGGGGGCGCTGTAGCGCGCCGCGCGATAATCCTCGCTGGCGGCGAGGTGGGTGCCGATCAGCTGACCCTCGCCTGCACGCAGCCAGGGCAGGAATTCCCCCCACCGCGCCTGCGCGATCCGCTGGGTGAATAGCGCGCCCATGCTGGCGCGCACCGCTTCCACCGAGAAGGGATCGACGCAATCGTCGATCAGGATCAGCCCGCCCGCGCCGACCGCATCGCCGGTGCGCAGGATCGTGCCGAGGTTGCCGGGATCTCGGAGGGCCTGGGCGACCAACCAGATCGGCGCGATGGTGCGATCGATATCGGCGAGATCGGTGGCGGGTTGGCGGTAGACGCCGAGCACGGTCTGCGGATTTTCCTTGCCGGAAAGCTTGTGGAGGATGTCGCGGCTGGTCTCGATCGCCTCGCCGCCCTCGGCCTCGACCTTGGCGATCAAGCGCTGCGCGATCGGATGGCCGGCGCCATCGGTGGCGAAGAAGAGAATTTCGGGGAGCACGCCCATCTCCTCCGCCTCAGCGAGGATGCGCAGGCCTTCCGCGAGGAATTGGCCGGATTCGCGGCGGTGGCGCTTCTCGCGCAGCGTGCGGATCTGCTTGATCAGCGGGTTTGAGAAAGCGGTGATCGCGCGGGGCATTAGCGGCTCTTAGGCCCTCTCCCATTTTCATGGGAGAGGGTTGGGTGAGGTCTTTTTCTTTTTGAGGCGGCGGCAGTCGAAGGCAGAAGGAAGACCCTCACCTTCCCACAAATCTCGCTGCACTCGATTTGCGGGCCCCTCCCTCTCCCGCGAAAGCGGGAGAGGGGTTGAGCTTATTCCTCGCCGAACTTGTTCTCGACCAGGCCGCACAGCGCGTCCAGCGCGCCCTGGGCGCCGTCGCCGGTAGCGCTGATCTTCACCGTATCGCCCATCGCCGCGCCCAGCATCATCAGCCCCATGATCGAGGTGCCGGCGACCGTGGAGCCGTCCTTCTCCACCGCCACCGCCGCGGTCTGCGTGCTGGCGAGGGTGACGAATTTGGCGCTGGCGCGGGCGTGGAGGCCGCGCTTGTTGGAGATGAGGACGGTGCGTTCGGCCGCGCCGCTCATGCCGCGGCCTCGCCCAGCACTTCGGAGGCGACCGAAATATATTTGCGCCCCGCCTCGCGCGCGGCGGCAACGGCAGCTTGGACCTTCATCATCTTCCGTGCTCCAGCCAAACGAATCAGCATCGGAAGGTTGACCCCGGCGATCACTTCGACCCGGCCGGGCTCCATCAGCGAAATGGCGAGATTGGAGGGCGTGCCTCCGAACAAATCGGTCAACAGAATGACGCCGCGCCCTTCGTCGACCGATTTGATGGCGGCAGCGATATCGGCACGCCGCGCCTCCATATCGTCGTCAGGCCCGATGCAGATGCCGGCCACGCCTCCTTGAGGGCCCACAACATGCTCCATCGCACGAACGAATTCCTGCGCGAGCTGGCCATGGGTTACCAGCACCATTCCAATCATTCAGTTCACCGTCACGCCTTGCTTTCCGCCAGCCTCCGGTCTTCCTTCCAGCGCGTCCAGCGTCTGCCTGGCTAGATCGCGATGCGTGATCGTGGGGGAAAAACCTTCCGTGCGCAACCTCTCCCCGATGCGCGCCGCGACATGGACCGAACGGTGCCGCCCACCGGTGCAGCCGAACGCGATCGTGACGTAGGATTTTCCTTCGGCTTCGTAGCGCGGCAGCAGCAGCAGCAGCAGCTCCTCGATCCGCTGCATCGCCTCGGGATAGGCCTCGTCCTCGGCGATATAGGCCGAAACGTCCGCATCAAGGCCGGTGCCGGGGCGCAGTTCGGGCACCCAGTGCGGATTGCGCAGAAAGCGAAGGTCGAACACCAGATCGGCGTCGTTGGGCAGGCCGCGCGAGAAGCCGAATGAGGTGATCGACAGCGTCGATCCACCCGAGGGCACCGCGAAGAGGCCGCGCAACTGCTGCTGCATCGCGTTGGTGGTGAGATCGCTGGTGTCGATCAGGAAATCCGCCCCGGTCCGTAGCGGGCCGAGCAGTTCGCGCTCGCGGGCGATGCCGACCTTGGCGGGGCGGTCCTGCGCCAGCGGGTGCCGGCGGCGGGTGGCGGAGAAGCGGCGCTGGAGCACTTCGCCCGAACAATCGAAGAATATGATCTCGATCGGAATGCCGCGATCGCTGCGCAGTTTCTGGATGCGCTTGAGGATCGCCTGCGCATCGAAGCCGCGCGTGCGCGTGTCAATACCAACCGCGAAGGGGCGATCGTCCTCGGCCGCGCCCTCCGGCGGCGGGCTGGCGAGCAGACGATCGACCAGCGCCAGCGGCAGGTTGTCGGCGGTCTCCCAGCCGATATCCTCCAGTGTCTTGAGCGCGGTGGTGCGCCCGGCGCCCGACATGCCGGTGACGAGAAGGATGCGGCGCGGATCGCTCATGGGACGAGCCCATACAGCAGCAAAGCTTTCTCCAGCTTCAACGGAGCGGACGATTCGAACGCGGCCAGCGCGATCTTGGGGATGGCGAGGCCTTCTATTGCGATCGTCGGCAGCGGATCGGGCGGCATGCGTTCGGGTGACTCGTCAAGGCTGACGCACAGCGCGATCTCGGTAGCGGCGAGGGTGGGGAGGGTGACGATGCCGACACCCCGTATCTCGATCTGTCCGGCGATCGTCGCGGGGCAGGTGACGCGCAGGCGGCCATCGATCGCCTCCACAGTCGTGCTGTCGTCCGCCACCAGCACCGCGCCCCGATCGATCAGCCGGAACGCGAGATCGGATTTGCCCGATCCGGGCCTGCCCATCAGCAGCACGCCCCGCCCGCCGATCGCGATGCAGGTTGCGTGCAGCATCGCCATCAGCGCTGGGCCGCGGGCAGGCGGATGATGAAGCGCGCGCCCGATTGGTCCTCGTCGCGATCGGTCACGAGGATCGATCCGCTATGCCCTTCGACGATCGCCTTGGCGATGGCGAGGCCGAGGCCGCTGTGCCGCCCGAACGCCTCGCCCTCGGGCCGGTCCGAATGGAAGCGGTTGAAGATATCCTCGCGCGCGTCGAGCGCGACGCCGGGGCCCTCATCCTCGACGCGGATCACCACCTCATTCTGGTCGCGCGTCGCCGCCACCTGCACCAGGCCACCGTGCGGCGAGAAGCTGATGGCGTTGTCGATCAGATTTTCGATCACCCGCGCCAGCCGCGATCCTTCGCCGAAAAGCACCGCGCTACCGCGGTTGGGCCGCGCGAAGGCGAGGCGGATATCGTTGGGGATGCCGCGCGCCTCACGGGCGTCGATCAACTGTTCGATCATATTGCCGATATCGACCGTCTCGAACCGCGCCCGTGAAAGCTCGGCATCCATGCGCGAGGCTTCGGAAACATCGGTGATAAGCCGATCAAGCCGCGCGACATCGTCGCGGATGATCGCGATCAGTTTCTCCCGCAGCTCGGGATCGTTGACCAGATCGAGGCTGTCCACCGCGGAACGCAGCGAGGCGAGGGGGTTCTTGATCTCATGCGCGACGTCGGCGGCGAACGCTTCGGTGGCATCGATCCGCTTACGGAGCGCCTGGCTCATGTCCGAAAGCGCGCGGGCGAGCGTGCCGATCTCGTCATGGCGGCTGGGCAGGCGCGGCAATTGCACCTCGCGCGCGCGGCCGAGGCGGACGCGGTGCGCGGCCAGCGCCAGCCGCCGGAGCGGCCGCGCGATCGTCCGCGCGAGGAAGAAGGACAGCAGCATCGACAGCGCGCCGGTGCCGAGCAGGATGATCCCCAGCCAGAACCGCTCGGCGCGGACACTACGCACGATCTCGCGCTGGTTGTTGGTCAGCAGCAGCACCCCGGCATCGCCCGCGCGCGTGGCCGAGGAGATCACCGGCGTGCGCTCCGGCGCCCTGCGCAGACGGGTTACGACCGTGGAGCTGCGGGACGCCGCTACGGCTTCGGGCCAGGCGGCGAGGCGGTCCCGCGCGGGCTCGACGAATTCCTCGGGCCGTTCGGCACCGACGACGATATCGATCATCCGATCCATCGCGCGCGCCAGGCGCTTGCGCCAGGGATCCGCCTTGGGATCGCGCAGCTCATAGGTCGGCGGCCCATAGTCCCAACTATCGATCGGCGCGGAGGAAGCGTCGGGATAGAGCCGCAGCCGGCTCTGGTCGCTGGCGCCGAGCCTTGCCATCAACTGCGGCCGCGCGGCCGCCGGGGCCGCCGCCACCGCCGCCGCGGCCATGCGGACCTCGATCGAGGCCTGCGCCATGCGATCGTCGACCAGCTTGCTGCGGTAGCCATCGATATACAGGAAGCTGCCCGCCAACACGCCGAGCGCGAAGACGTTGACGGCCAGGATGCGGCCGGTGAGCGTCAGCCGGCCGAACCAGCCGACCGGCTCCAGCTCACCCCTCCGCGAAACGGTAGCCAACGCCATAAAGCGTTTCGATCGCCTTGAACGCAGGATCGAGCTGGCGGAATTTGCGGCGGAGCCGCTTGATATGGCTGTCGATCGTCCGATCATCGACATAAACGTCGTCTTGATACGCGGTATCCATCAATTGATCGCGGGTCTTTACCACGCCGGGGCGCTGCGCCAACGCTTCGAGGATCATGAATTCGGTGACGGTGAGCGTTACGTCGCGCCCTTCCCATTTCACCTGATAACGCGCGGGATCCATTTCGAGCCGTCCGCGCATCACCGTTTCGGCCTGGGGCTCGTCCGTCGCACCTTCAGGGGCATCACGCAGTTCGGCGCGACGGAGGATCGCGCGGATGCGGGCGATCAGCAGCCGCTGCGAGAAAGGCTTGGAGATATAATCGTCCGCGCCCATCGCCAGGCCCAGCGCCTCGTCCAGTTCATCGTCCTTGGAGGTGAGGAAGATCACCGGCAGCGCGCTTTTCTCACGCAGGCGGCGGAGCAGCTCCATGCCGTCGAGCCGGGGCATCTTGATATCCAGCACCGCCAGATCGGGGGGATTGTCGACCAGCGCCTTCAATGCGCTCTCGCCGTCCGAATAGACGCGCACGATAAAACCCTCGGCCTGCAGCGCGATGGAGACGGAGGTGAGGATGTTGCGGTCGTCATCGACGAGCGCGATTGCAGGCGTCATGCTTTCTCGCGGTTCGGTTATCGCGGCTCTCCTATAGCAGCGAGGGGCGCCACCTCAACCGGAGGTGACGATCGTGTTCGGGTTGGTTTTGCGGCTTAATCTAACGCAAGTCCGGTCGTTCTTGGGCCTGTGTATCATGATCCGCATCTTGCGACACCGCAAACAGGCCGAAGGGAGCAGCGAGGCTGGCTGCGCCGGCTGATCTTCGGCAAGGGGGACGAACAGCCTCAGCCGGCGATATCCTGGCCCGATGCCCAGCCTGGGCCACTACCGATGGTCAACGCACTGGCCGACGCGCTGGCGCAGCTGGTGACGGCTGCGCGCGAGCAGCTGGATGACGCCAGCGAGATCGTCGATCGGTCGGCGGATGAAGCGCGCGATTACGGCAGCGTGCTCGCCCAAGGGGCCAAGACGATCAACGAAGCGGCACTGCCCGATGCCGTCGCGGCGGCGGTGATCGAGGCGACCCAGACCATGCTGGCGCGCACACGGCGGGCGGAAGAGCGGCTGCGCGGGATGAGCGCTGATCTGGCCAAGCTGCGCCACGATCTGCAGGAAGCTCAGTCTCAGGCCGAGCACGATCCCTTGACGGGCCTTCCCAACCGCCGCGCGCTCGATAATGCGCTGCAGGCGGCGGTCATCGGGGCGGCGGCGGCACAGAAGGCGTTGAGCCTGGCCTTCTGCGATATCGACAATTTCAAGATCCTCAACGATCGCCACGGCCATGCTGTCGGGGATCGGGTGCTGCGGCTGGTGGCCGATTGCCTGGCGGATGGCGGCGGGGAGGATGTCTTCGTCGGGCGGCACGGCGGCGAGGAATTCGTCCTGCTGTTCGATGGCGTGGGAGCGGAGCAAGCAGCGCTCAAGATCGATATGATCCGCGCGCAGCTGGCGACGCGCACCTTGCGCTCCAAGACGGACGACAGCCCGATCGGCAATGTTACCTTCTCGGCCGGCGTGGCGATGCTGCGCGAGGAGGAAGAAGCCAACGATCTGCTCCATCGCGCCGATCGCGCGCTGTATCGCGCCAAATATAACGGCCGGAACCGGGTGGAGATCGATCGGGAGGGGTGAGGCAAATCCTCCCTCTGGCGGGGGAGGATGTGTTTGGGTCAGCCGACCGCCGCGAGCAAACTCTCAAACATCCGTCGCCCGTCGGTGCGGCCATGCGCGGGCTCGATCACGCGCTCGGGATGCGGCATCAGCCCAAGCACATTGCCGGCATCGTTGATGATCCCGGCAATATTGCGGGCCGATCCGTTGACGGATTCGGCATACCGAAGCGCCACGCGGCCTTCGCCTTCCAGGCGATCCAGCACGTCCGTATCGGCGACATAATTGCCATCATGATGCGCCACGGGAATCGCGATTTCCTCGCCCGCTTCATAGCCGCTGGTGAAGATCGATTGATTGTTGGCGACTTCCAGCGCGACGCTGCGGCAGACGAACGCCAGCCCGGCATTGCGCATCAGCGCGCCCGGCAGCAGCCCGACCTCGGTCAACACCTGAAAGCCGTTGCACACGCCCAGCACCGCGACGCCGCGCCCGGCGGCATCGGCCACCGCGCGCATCACCGGCGATCGCGCCGCCATCGCGCCCGATCGAAGATAATCGCCATAGGAAAAGCCACCCGGCACCGCGATAAGATCGACGCCGTCCGGCACTTCGGTCTCGCGATGCCAGAGCATCACCGGCGCCGTACCGCTCACCTCTTCGATCGCCACCGCCAGATCGCGATCGCAGTTGGAACCTGGGAAAACGACGACCGCGGCCTTCATGCGCTTACCCCCGCTCGATCCGGTAATTTTCGATCACGGTGTTGGCGAGCAGCTTGCGGCACATCGCATCGCAATCCTCGTCCGAAAGATCGGCGCCATGCTCCAGTTCGATCAGCTTGCCCTGGCGGACGCCTTCGATGCCATCGAAGCCCAACCCCTCCAGCGCATTGTGGATGGCGCGCCCCTGGGGATCGAGCACCCCGGGCTTCAACGTCACGTAGATGCGGGTCTTCAAGGGTATCATCCCGGGCCGGTGGCGGATGCCGGGGCCTATGCCGCCCCAAAGCCGAAGCCGCAACCCGCCGCGATCAATTGACGCCCGGCTTTTCACCAGCCTAGCATCGTTTCGGCGGCGCACGACCGCTCAAACAGGGGAAACAGGATGAAGATGTTCGTGGGCGGCGGTTTCGCCGCGCTGTTGGTGCCTTCATCGGCTTTGGCCGTAAGCCCGTTCGACGGCACGTGGAAAGCCGATCTCAAGACCGCGCAATTGCCGCAGAAGCCGCAGACCATCCTGCTCAAGGACGGCGTCTTCACCTGCAGCACTTGCAAGCCCGTCTTCACCGTCAAGGCCGATGGCGCGTTCCACCCGATCACCAACCAGCCCTATACCGATGAGGCCAAGATGGAGGTGGTCGACGAGCATACGATCGTCGAGACCGACAAGCTGAAGGGCAAGGTTACCAATGTGGCCAGGCAGACCGTCTCCACCGATGGCAAGACGATGACGGCAAGCTGGACCGATACCAGCGCGCCGGATGGCAAGGCGACGACCGGCAGCGGCACGATGACGCGCGTCGGCATGGCACCGGCGGGAGCCCATGCCATTTCCGGTTCGTGGCGTCAGGCAAGCGTCGCAAACATCTCTGATGCCGCGCTGACCGAGACCCTCGCCCTGAATGGCGACTGGCTCTCGCTGACCACGCCTAATGGCTACAGCTACAAGGCCAAGCTTGGCGGCCAGAAGGTGCCGCTGGTCGGCGATACGGCGGAAACAATGGTTGCGGTCAAGCGCACCGGCGCGATGACGTTGTTCGAGGAGGACAGCCGCAAGGGCGAAGTCGTCAACACCTACACGATGACGCTTCTGCCCGGCGGCAAGACGATGAAGGTCGTGTCTCGCAACGCGAAGCAGGGCACCGACACCATCTATGTGATGAAGAAGCTCTAAGGCCGATAGATGCCGCGTGGCGGCCGGGCTTAGGTTCGGCCGTCATGTGTTGCCATCGGCGCCGTCTCGTCTGACAAGAGTAGGCATGGGCTGGTTTTCGCGCTTCACTGTCACACGTTCCGCCGAGGCGGCGGCGCGCGACCGCGAATGGGAAGCGGCGCTGGAGCGGGACACCCTGCCGGCCCAGGTCGAAAAGCGGCTGCGCGATGCCGGCGCGGGGCGGACGCCGTGGGTTGCGTCAATGACGCCCGCCGAACTGCTGATCGCCAAGAGCCATGGCTGCCGCCCGATCGCCACCGTCTCGGGCACCTGCTGGTATAGCTTCGGGCGGAGCTGGACCGAGGGTCACGCCGAAGGCTGGAGCCGCGCGCTCAACCGGATCGGTGAGGAGGCCTATGCCTGCGGCGCCAACGCGGTGGTCGATGTCCAGCTGCGCCGTATCCAGCATGGCTTCGGCAGCGGCATGGATTTCACGCTGATCGGCACCGCGGTGAAGATCGACGGGCTCAAGCCCAGCGCACGCCCGGTGATCGCCACGGTGCCCGCGCTGGAATTCGTGCGCTTACTGGAGATGGGGATTGTGCCCGTCGGCCTGGCGATCGGCGCGCGATACGAATGGCTGGGTGGGTTCGGCACGTGGAACGGCTGGGGATCGGCGGCGAGCCGCACACAGTGGCAGCTGAACGCGCTTTCGCCGAGCCAGCCGCTCGGCGATCTTTCCGATTTCTGGGAGCGTATCCGGCGCGAGGCGATCTGGGACTTGCGCGATCATGCCGCCGCCCAAGGCAACGGCGTGCTCGCCCACACCCATTTCAGCCAGCTGATCCGGCAGGAGCGGGACAAGGCCCCGCCCGCCTATCTCGGCCGCTATATCGTGCTCGGCACGGTGGTCGATACGCCGGCCAATGCGCCGGTGCCGCACCATATTCGGCGCGTTGCCGACATGCGCGATCCGTCACCGCTGGATGGGACGTTCGGGCGGCGCAACGATGTTTACTCCGGCGAAATGGGCGAAGGCGAGGGAGCGATATGAGCGACGGACAGCAGATGCCGCAACATGCGCTGGAGCGGTTGGAAGGCCTGCGCCGCGAAGGCCATCCGGACGGCATCTTCACATCGGACTTCACGGTCAACGAATTCCTGCTGGTGCGCAAAGCCGGGTTCGAGCCGATCGGGCTGTGCATCGGTTCGTGCATCTATCATCTCGGCTTCCAGTTCGCGGGCTGGACCAGCAATGTCGAACTCGAGACGCTGAGCCTCGCGATGTACGAAGCGCGCGCGCTGGCGATGGAGCGGATGCGGGCCGAGGCGGCGCGGATGGGCGCGGACGGCATCGTCGGCGTGCGGCTGACCGTAAAGCGGATGGAGTGGGACAAGCATGTCCTGGAATTCGTCGCGATCGGCACGGGCATCGTCCACGCCAGCGGCCACACCGGATTCAAGGGACCGGGCGGCCAGCCCTTCACCTCGGCGCTGACCGGCCAGGATTTCTGGACGCTGCTGCAGGCGGGCTACCGGCCGCTGGAGATGGTGATGGGCAGCTGCGTCTATCATGTCGCGCGGCGCGGGCCCTTGTCGACGATCGGCAGCGTCGGCCAGAATGTCGAGCTTACCAACTTCAGCCTGGCGCTCTACGAAGCGCGTGAAATCGCGATGGAGCGGATGCAGCTGGAGGCGACCAAGGCGGGCGCCGAGGGCGTCGTCGGCGCCGATCTCCACGAAGGGAGCCACAATTGGCAGACGCATGTCATCGAATTCTTCGCCATCGGCACGGCGGTGCTGCCGATCGAGGGCCATTCGGGCGAAATCCCCGATCCGCAATTGGTGCTTTCGGTCAACGGCTAGGTAGCCCGCACTCCGGCGAAGGCCGGAGCGCTGGAGTTTCGGGCATAGCGCTTGCCATCCTGCGCTCCGGCCTTCGCCGGAGCACGGCGTTGTTTTTGGCTGCGGGGTTACTGAGCATTCCCGCGATGGCCCAGGCTCCAACCGAGCATCAAAAGCTCTTCGCGCTGTTCCACGACAGCGACGAGGCGACCCTCAAGCGCCAGCCGCTCGCGGCGCTGTTCCGCGGCGACATGCGCTACCCTGACCGCATCGGTGACCTGTTCACCAACAGCGGCGATCAGGCCGAGCTGCAGGCCGGGGAGGCCGATCTCAAGGCGCTGCACGGCATAGATCGCGCCAAGCTCGATGGCGACGACCGCATCGCCTATGATGTGTTCGAGAATCAGACGCAGATCGGCCTCAAGGCGCTGCGCGATCCCGATCTGCGCACATCCTTCGCCGTCCGCCCGATCAACCATTTCGGTGGCGCACAGCTGACCTTCGCCGATCTGGGATCGGGCGAGGGGCCGGCGCCGTTCAATACGGTCGCCGACTATGAGAACAATCTCAAGCGCAACCGGCTGTGGGCCAAGGCGATCGACCAGATCATCGTCCGCTTCCGGCAGGGCATGCAGCTCGGCATCGTCGAGACCAAGCTGACCACGCGCAACATGATCGATCAGTTCGATCAGGAGCTGGGCAAGGGCGTCGAGGGATCGACCTATTATCAGCCGATCGCCAAGCTGCCCGCGGGCTTCCCGGCGGCGGACAAGGCGAGACTCAAGGGCGAATATGCCGCGCTGGTGCGCGATGACCTCCGTCCGGCCTTCACGCGGCTGCGCGACTTCCTCAAAAACGACTATCTGCCCGCTGCGCGCGAGGGGGTCGGCCTCAAATATATGAAGGGCGGCGACAAGGTTTACGCTTATGATATCGAGGCGAACACGACGCTGCCCTTGAGCGCGAAGGAGGTTCACGAACTCGGTCTGTCCGAGGTCGCGCGAATCCTCGGCGAGATGCGGACGGCGGCGGCGCAGGCGGGGTTCAAGGGCACGTTGCCCGAGCTTTTCACGTATATGCGCACCGACAAGCGCTTCCAGCGGGCGAGCGTCGATCAGCTGCGCGATGGCTATTTGGCGATCCGCAAGCGCGTCGAGGCGCGCATCCCCGAGCAATTCTCGACCCTGCCCAAGACCGGTCTCGAGATCCGCCCGACGCCGGATTTCAAGGCCAAGACCGCGGCCGGCGGCGAGTATGAGCAGGGCACGGCAGACGGCAAGCGGCCCGGCGTTTTCTATTACAACGGCTACGATCTGCCCTCGCGGTACATGTGGGAGATGGAGACATTGTTCCTCCACGAGGCCGAACCGGGCCACCATTTCCAGATCAGCCTTGCGCAGGAGAATACCGGGCTCCCTGCCTTCATGCGCTACGGCGGCAATACCGCTTATGCCGAAGGCTGGGCGCTTTATTCCGAAAGCCTGTGGAAGGATCTCGGCATGGAGACCGATCCCTGGCAGCGGCTCGGCGGGCTCAATGATGAGATGCTGCGCGCGATGCGGCTGGTCGTCGACAGCGGCATCCACGCTTACGGCTGGAGCCGCGCGCAATCGATCCAGTACATGCTCGACAATTCGCCCGAGAGCGTGACCGACGCCACCGCAGAGGTGGAACGCTACATCGCCATTCCCGGCCAGGCGCTGGCCTACAAGATCGGGCAGCTCACCATCCAGCGCTGCAAGGAAAAAGCGATGCGCGCGCTTGGCGCCAAGTTCGATCCGCGCGCCTTCCATGCGCAGGTGCTGATGACCGGATCGCTGCCGATGCCCGTGCTGGAAAAGAAAATCGACGACTGGATCGCCGCGGAGAAGGCGAAGGGTTGAAAACAGCGGATGGCGCCGGGCAGGGAACAGCGCCATTCACAAGCTGTTCAAAGCGTTCGCTTTAAGGGACGCGGCATGCTGATGGTCCGTTTCGCTCTTGCCGCGCTGGCGGCGTCCGTCGCCGTACCCGGCGCGGCGCAGCAATTGCGGCGCGATCAGGATCAGGCCTGGGCCGCGCGGCGGGCCGGTCAGGTGATGCCGCTGCGCGAGATCGAGGCGCGCGTGCTGCCACGGATGCGCGGGGCGGACTATCTCGGCCCGGAATTCGATCCGGCCTCCAACACCTATCGGCTGAAGTTCATGCGTGGCCAGTCGGTGATCTGGCTGGATGTCGATGCGCGCAACGGCCAGATCGTCGGGAAATCGGGCGATTGAGCGCCGAGAGTGACGGGGGCGAAACGAAAGCTTAAGCTGGTCGTTCATCTTTCGCACAGCGGCCCCGCGCGATGAGGGCCTCGAACAACGCTATAGGGAGCAATCGATGCGCGTTTTGATCGTCGAGGACGAGCCCAATCTCGGCCGCCAGCTGCGGGCGACCTTGGAAGGCGCGGGCTATGCCATCGATCTCGCCACCGATGGCGAGGACGGCCATTATCTCGGCTCGACCGAGAATTACGATGCGGTAATCCTCGATCTCGGCCTGCCCGAAGTGGACGGGCTGACCGTGCTCGATCGTTGGCGCAAAGAGGGCAAGGATACGCCCGTGCTGGTGCTGACCGCGCGCGATAGCTGGAGCGACAAGGTCGCGGGTCTCGACGCGGGCGCCGACGATTATCTCGCCAAGCCCTTCCAGACCGAAGAATTGATCGCCCGGCTGCGCGCACTGATCCGCCGCGCATCGGGCAATGCCTCGTCCGAGCTGATCGCCGGCGACATCCGTCTCGATACGCGCAGCGGCAAGGTGAGCAAAGGCGGCGAGCCGGTGAAGCTGACCGCGCAGGAGTATAAATTGCTCTCCTACCTGATGCATCACAAGGGCAAGGTGGTGAGCCGTACCGAGCTGATCGAACATATTTACGATCAAGACTTCGATCGCGATTCCAATACGATCGAGGTGTTCGTTACCAGAATCCGCAAGAAACTGGGCGCCGATGTGATCACCACGATCCGCGGGCTCGGCTATTCGCTGGACGAAACCGCGGCCTGATCATGCCATTCCGCGACGGACGCGCGCCGCCGCGCGGATGGCGATGGATCGAAATCCCCTATAATTTCCTGCGCGTGGTGATGATCGGCCGGCCCGCGCTCGTGTCGGGCGGCGGGGATCAGCCGCTGCGCCAGGCACAGCGCACCACCGGATCGCTGACGCGGCGGATGATCGGCATCGCGGCCATCTGGATCATGATCCTGCTGGCCGGCGGCGGCTTCGCGCTCGATCGCGTGCTCAATATCGCGCTGACCCGCAATTTCGATGCCGAACTGCAATATACGCTGACCGCGATGATCGCCTCGGCAGAGATCGATCCCGATGGCGAGGTCCGCTACACTCGGCCACTCGGCGATCAGCGCTTCAACGAACCGGCGTCAGGCCTTTATGACCAGGTTTCGGGGGAAGGGCATGAACCGTTCCGATCGCGATCGCTGTGGGACCGCGAATTGCAGCACGCGCACAACCACCGCGATCTTGCGATCCATATCTACGACAGCAAGCAGTTCCCCGATGAACCGCTGCGCATCATGGAGCGCGACGTCGTCCTGCCGGGATCGCCGACGCTGTGGCGCTTCCAGGTCGCGCAGGCGCGATCGGGGCTCGATGAGCAGATCGCGGTGCTGCGCAAGACGCTGATCCGCTCGTTCGCGATCCTGGGACTCGGCCTCATCATCATGTCGGCGCTGCAGGCGACCTTCGGGCTGTGGCCGCTGCGCAGGGTGCGGCGCGAGATCAATGCGGTGCGCACCGGCCAGAGCGCGCGCGTCGACGCGCGGCTGCCGATCGAGATCGCGCCGATGGTCGAGGAATTGAACGATCTGCTGGCACACAATGAGCGCCAGGCCGAGGAAGCGCGCACCCATGCCGGCAATCTTGCGCATGCGCTCAAGACGCCGCTGACGGTGATCATGAACGAGGCGACCGCGGGCAGCCCGGACCTCAACAAGACCGTGATCCGCGAGGCGACGACGATGCGCCGCCAGGTCGATCACCACCTCGCCCGCGCCCGCGCGGTGGGGCGCCGTGGCGCCGCCCAGAGCGTCGCGTCTTTATGGTCATCGGTAGAGGCGGTGGAGCGCGCTGTCAGCCGCCTCTATCCCGATGTGACGATCGATATGGCGGGCAGCCGGGCGGCGCGGGCCCGCGTCGAGCGGCAGGATCTCGACGAAATGCTCGGCAATCTGATCGAGAATGCCGCGAAATATGGCGGCGGCCGGGTGTTTGTCACGATCGGCGGCGATGCCCAGTTCGCCGAGGCGATCGTGGAGGATGACGGCCCCGGCATTCCCGAAGGCCAGCGCGCGGCGATCTTCGAGCGTGGCGTGCGGCTGGATAGCGGCAAGCCGGGCACGGGTCTTGGCCTCGCCATCGTCCGGGACGTCGCCGAAATCTACGGCGGATCGGTCGAGCTGCACGAGAGCGAGGATTTGGGCGGGCTGTGCGTGTGCCTGCGGCTGCCGGCGGCGCCATGACGTCTTTGCTCGACAAGCTTGATCGGATCGAGGGCGAGGCGGGTCTCGGCGCGATTCTCCTGCTTTTGTTGCTCACGATGTTCGTTGTCTCGCCCGCGGTCGCGACGGGGGCGCTGCCGCTGACCTTCGTCGAATATCTGCGCTTCGCCCTGGCGGCGATCACCGTCATCGTCGTGGCGCAGACGGCCCGTGTTCGGCTGCTGGTGGCAATCGCCTTTATCGGCACCGTGCTCGCATCGATGCACTGGCGCGTCGGCGAACCGCCGGCGACGGTCTGGGCGATCAAGCTCGGCCTTGGTCTGATGTTCGATGTCGTGGTGGCGGGCACGGTCGCGGTCGTCGCCTTCGGGCCGGGGCGGGTGACGGTCTTCCGCATCCTCGGCGCGGTGATCCTCTACCTTTATGTCGCGCTGATCTTCGCGGGCCTGTTCCGGATCGAGGCGCAATTCCTCGCCAATGCCTTCAGCAATCTGCCGGAAAGCGCCAGCCAGCGTTTTTCGTCGCTGCTCGCGTTCAGCCTGGGCGCGCTGACCACCAACGGCGGCGGTGACATCAGCGCGCTGCATCCGCTGGCGCGGAGCCTGGCCAATCTGGAAGCGGTGATCGGCCAGCTCTTTCCCGCGACCCTCCTTGCGCGGTTGGTGACACTTCACGCGGCGGGCAACACAGAAAGCGACTGAGCCTTATTTGCGCCGGTAGCGGAAATACCAGACCTCATGCCCCAGCCGCCGCGCCTTGGCTTCGTAGCGCGTCTGCGGCCAATCATCGGGGCGAGTGAGGAAATCAGCCGGGCCTTGAGCAAGCCATTCGAATTCAGGCCGCTGGCCCATCACCATCATTGCCCACCGACAGTAAACCGGATGATCGGTGCCGAAGCGGAATTCGCCGCCGGGCTTCAATTTGGCGGCGAGCAGCCCGATCGGCCCGGCGTTCATGAAGCGGCGCTTGGCATGGCGCGCCTTGGGCCAGGGATCGGGGTGGAGCAGATAGGCGCGGGTCAGGCTCGCATCGGGCAGTCGATCGATCACCTCCAGCGCATCGCCCATATGCAGCCGGACATTGTCGAGACCGCCGTCCCGAACATGCACCAGCGCGCCGACGACGCCGTTGAGGAAGGGCTCGCAGCCGATGAAGCCGTGGCCCGGCCGCATCGCGGCTTGGCCGGCGAGATGTTCGCCCGCGCCGAAGCCGATCTCCAGTTCCAACGGTCGATCATCGCCGAACAGCGCCGTGGCATCGATCGGCCCGGCCGGCACCTCGAAGCGGGGCAGCAGGCTCTCGACCAGTTCGGCCTGGCCGGCGCGGAGCTTATGGCCCTGGCGGCGGCCATACAGACGGCGGATCGTGGCAGGGTCGTTCACGACGTGCCGGTCAGGCGGGGCGGCGCTGGATCAGCAGATTGGCGATCTGGCGCATCACCGGCTGATCGTGCTGGTTGAAGACAATGGTCCGCACCTTGAGGACGCCGAGATCGGGCAGCGAGGTCAGCGGACGGGCCTCCAGCACTTCGGCCTCGGCGCGCAGCGTGTCGCCGGGATAGGTCGGCTTCGGCCAGCTGAGCTCCTCCAGCCCGGCGGCGCCGCGGCTTTGCACGCCGATAGTGGACCAGTGATCGATCGCCATGCGCATCGTCATCGCCGCCGTGTGCCAGCCGCTGGCGGCAAGGCGGCCGAAGATCGGATTGGCCGCGCCGCCCTCGTCGCTCAGGTGGAAGGCCTGCGGATCATAGGCCGTGGCGAAGGCGATCACCTCATCGCGGTCGACGGTGATGCTGCCGAAGCTGTCTGTGTAGCCGACGAGCAGATCCTCGAAATAGAGCGCCATCGGCCGTCTCAGACGTTGAAGCGGAAGAGCATGACGTCACCGTCCTTGACGACATACTCCTTGCCTTCCGAGCGCAGCTTGCCCGCGTCACGCGCGCCGGCCTCACCTTTGAATGTGACATAATCCTCGAAGGCGATGGTCTCGGCGCGGATGAAGCCGCGTTCGAAATCCGTGTGGATCGCGCCCGCCGCCTGTGGCGCCTTGGACCCCATCGGGATCGTCCAGGCGCGCGATTCCTTGGGGCCGGCAGTGAAGAAGGTCAGCAAATGGAGCAGCTCGTAGCCGGCACGGATCACCCGGGCGAGGCCGGTCTCCTTGAGACCGAGGTCAGCGAGGAAATCGGCGCGGTCGGCGGGATCGAGCGTGACGATGTCAGCCTCGATCGCGGCGGAGACGACCACAGCCATCGCGCCTTCGGCCTTGGCTTTCTCGGCGACCCTGGCGGAAAGCGCATTGCCCTCGGCGGCGGCGCCTTCATCGACGTTGCAGACGTAGAGGACGGGTTTGGCGGTGAGCAGTTGCGCCTGATCGAACAGCCGCTTCTCATCCTCGTCCTTCGGCTGGGTGAGGCGCGCGGGCTTGCCATCGCGCAGCAGCTCCAGCGCCTGGCCGAGCACCGAAGCGGCCGCCTTGCTCTCCTTGTCGCCCTGCGCGGCCTTCTTGGCGAGGTTGGGGACGCGCTTCTCGAGGCTTTCGAGATCGGCGAGCATGAGCTCGGTCTCGACCGTCTCGGCGTCCGCGATCGGATCGACCTTGCCTTCGACATGCGTCACCTCGCCTTCGAAGCAGCGCAGGACGTGAATGATCGCATCGGTTTCGCGGATGTTGGCCAGGAATTGGTTGCCCAGCCCCTCGCCCTTGCTCGCACCGCGCACCAGCCCGGCGATATCGACGAACGCGAGCTGGGTTTCGATCTTCTTGGCGGAGCCCGCGATCTCGGCCAGCTTATCGAGGCGCGGATCGGGAACCGCGACTTGGCCGACGTTGGGCTCGATCGTGCAGAACGGATAATTGGCCGCCTGCGCCGCCGCCGTTTCGGTCAGCGCGTTGAAAAGGGTCGACTTGCCTACGTTGGGAAGGCCGACGATGCCGCAGCGAAAGCCCATGATACTCCTCGGGTGATCTGATCGGCGGGCCTTAGAGACTGCGGCGGGCTTATACCAGTTTTGCCTTGGCTAAACGAAAGCTGACTAAAGTTCCTCGACTCATCGACAAAAAAGCACGTTCCATCGCGACTACGTAATCTTGCGTATGTGTAGATAACCGTCGGGCTCCGTCTCACCTGCAACAGGGCGGCGGGGGCCGTTTCACACGAACATCCGGGGCGTATCATGCGGACGTATCAGTGGGTTGCGGCAGTAGCGGTTATCGCGGTTCAGAGCGTTGCTGCACTTGGGGAAGTGCCGGCGACCCCCGGGCCGGATGGTGTGCAACTGACCGGGGGCAACGGGTCAGATGTAGACATCCGGCCCGGGATGCGCATGATGTCCAAGCTGGAACATGTGCTCGGCATCAAGCCGATCAATCTGCGCGAAGCCTTCAACCGCGACGATGCGCTGACCGGATTGCGGTATCGCAAGCTCAGCAATCTCTCGATGGTCGATTTCTATCCGATCGGAAATCTTCACCTTTCCTACGGTTTCCATAGCTGGAAGGGCAAGCTCGCCAAACCCGGCTTTGCGATGCCCGGCTCGGTCGGCTGCCTGAACCTGAACGAGGTCGCGCCGCTGCTGCCGGTCCGCAGCACCCATGCCAACATCTCGCCGATGGCGACGATCGGCTATCAGCGCAAGCTGGCGCAGTTCACGCAGGTCGGCTTCGAGGCCGGCATGTTGAGCGATCACGGCAGCAACCGCGGCAACGTACTGCCCGGCGAGCGCCGCGAGCGCTGGGCGAGCACCGGCGCGATCGCGCAGGCCTCGTTCAAGATGCGCTTCTTCTAAGCGAGAACATCGAAGGCATGGATGGCGAGGCCGACGAGGCCGCCGACCAGAGTGCCGTTCACCCGGATATATTGCAGATCGCGGCCGACGGCATTCTCCAGCCGTGAGGTGACCGTGCCCGTATCCCAGCGGCGCACGGTCTCGGACACCAGCGAGACGATCGCATCGCCATAATTGACCGCGATCGAGGCGACCGCGCGGCGCGCGAAGCGGTTGATCGATCGGCGCAATGATTCGTCGCGCTGCAACGTATCGCCGAAATTGCGCAACGCCTCGCCCAGCCGCCCCGCCATCACCTCATCGGGATCGTGGACCGCATTGAGCAGGGCGCCGCGCGCGCTCTCCCATAGGCCGTCCAGCCAGGCGCCGAGCGCGGGATTTTCGAGCGCGGAATCGCGGAACCGCGCCACGCGGGCCTGCATCTCAGGATCGTGCTGGAGACGCCAGGCCAGCCTCGCCAGCCCCTCCTCGGCCTTGTCGCGCAGGGGATGGTGGGGATCGTCGGCGACGTCAGCCAGCATCTTGAACAGGCCTTCCAGCACCTTGGTGGCGACGGTCTCATCGAGGCCCGTCCAGCGCAGGATCGATCCGGCACGCTCGGAGATCATCTTGCGGAACATCCCCTGATTGGCGTCCAGCGTGCGGCCGATCCAATCGATTGCGCCATCAATCACCGGGCGGTGGCGCTGCTCGGCGATGGCGGCGTCGAGCAATTGACCGAGCAGCGGGCCGATCTCGACCGCGCCGATCTGCCGGACGGCCGCGCTTTTCACCATATTGGCCAGCCGTTCGTCGGCCGCGCCTTCCAGCAGCGCGGCGACCAGCTTGCCGCTGCGCTTCCGCCCTTCCAGCGGCGGCCGCGCGAGCAGACGGCCTAAGCCCGCCGCCAGATCGATCCGGCCCATCCGCCGCGCGACAATCTGCGGCACGAGGAAATTGGAGCGGAGGAAGGCGGCCAGGCTGTCGCCGATGCGATCCTTATTGCGCGGGATGATCGCGGTATGCGGGATCGGCAGACCGAGCGGATGGCGAAACAGGGCCGTTACCGCGAACCAATCCGCCAGCCCGCCGACCATCGCCGCCTCGGCAAAGGCGCGCAAATAGCCCCAGCCGGAATGGCGATGCTCCAGCAGCCGCGCCGCCAAGTAGACCGCCGCCATGACGAGCAGCAGGCCGGTGGCGATGATCCGCATCCCCCGCACCGTGCCGCGGCGATCGTGCGGCCGGGCCGGGAGGGGGGCGGGCGAGGGCATTGGCGCTACAATCACCGCCGCGCCGAATGGTTCAAGCGATAACCGCGCTGCAGCGGCGGCTCACTCGGCCGGAAGGGCGTGGCGGGGCGCGTTTTCTTCGCTGGTGCTGATGAACCGGCCAAGCTTGCGGCCGATCCATTTCTCGAATTCGTCGGCAAGGCTGAAGCCCGCGGGCACGATCAGCAGGGTGAGCAGCGTCGAAAGCGTGAGGCCGCCGATCACGGTGATCGCCATCGGCTGATTGAACGATCCGTCCCCGCCGAGCGAGAGCGCGGTCGGCAACATGCCGGCGACCATCGCCACCGTCGTCATCACGATCGGCTGGGCGCGCTTGTGCCCGGCATCGAGGATCGCATCATAGACCGGCACGCCGTGCCGCATCTCCTCGATCGCGAAATCGATCAGCAGGATGGAGTTTTTGGCGACGATGCCGAACAGCATCAGCACGCCGATCAGCACCGGCATCGACAGCGGCAGCCCGAACAGCTTGAGCATGAGCACCCCGCCCAGCGGCGCCAGCAGCAGCGAGCTCATATTGACGAACGGCGGCATCACACGGCGGTAGAGCAGCACCAGCACCGCGAAGACAAGCAGCACGCCCGCGACCAGCGCGACCATAAAGTTGGTGATCATCTCGGCCTGCCATTTGGCGCTGCCCGCGGAGGCATAATGCACGCCGGGCGGCAGATTCTTCATCTCGGGCAGGGCCAGCACCTTGGCATGCTGCTCGCCGGAGATCCCGCCCGGGCCGAGATCGGCGCTGATCACCACGCGCCGCTCCTGCATGTAGCGCTGGATCTGCGACGGGCTGGCGCCGAAGCCGATATCCGCCACGACGGAGAGCGGAACGCTGCCGCCGCGCGAGGTCTGCACCGGAAGGTTGGCGATCGTATCGAGGCTGCGGCGGCTGTTTTCGTCCAGCATCACGCGGATCGGAATCTGGCGATCGCTGAGCGAGAATTTGGCGACGTTCTGATCGATATCGCCGAGCGTGGCGATGCGGATCGTCTGGCTGAGCGCCTGGGTCGTCACGCCGAGATCGGCGGCCAATGCAAAGCGCGGGCGGATCGTGATCTCGGGCCGCGGCAGATCGCCTTCGATGCGTGGCGCGCGCAGCCCGGGCAGGCGGCCCATCGCCTCGACGATCTTGTTGGCGGCGACGGCGAGTTGGGCGGGATCGTCCCCCGCCAGCATGACCGATACGTCCCGCGAGCTGGAATTGTCGCCGTTCTGCGATGCGAAGCTGATCCGCGCATCGGGAATCGTGTTGAGCATCGGCCCCACCGCGCGTTCAAATTCAAAGCTCTTGCGTTTGCGGTCCTCGCGCAGCTGCAGGATGACGGTCGCCGTGCCGACGTCGATATATTCGAGCGCGGTCGCCACCTCAGGCTGCCGCTTCATCATCGCGGCGACACGATCGGCTATCGCTTCGGTCTGCTGCAGCGTCGTGCCCGGCGCCATCGTTATGTTGACCCGGCTTGTGTCCGAATTTTGCGGCGGCTGGAAGGTCGAGGGCATGGTCATGATGACGAGGATCGTCAGCAGGAAGGCGGCCAGGCCGAACATCATCACCAGCTTGCGATTGTCGCGCAGGAACAGCCGTTGCCAACGGCGCGGGCCTTCGTTGCGGGACAGGGTCCAGGCGAGCAGCCTTTGATAGAAGGCCTGCGCCTTGCCGCCGCCATGCTCCTGCACGCCGGAGGATTTGAGGAAATACGCGGCGATCATCGGCGTGATCAGGCGCGCGACCAAAAGGCTCATCAGCACCGAGACGACAACGGTGATGCCGAAATTCTTGAAGAACTGCCCGGCGATGCCGGGCATCAGGCCCACCGGCAGGAAGACGGCGACGATCGAGAAAGTGGTGCCGACCACGGCGAGGCCGATCTCGTCGGCGGCGTCGATCGCGGCCTGATAGGCGGTTTTGCCCATGCGCATGTGGCGGACGATATTCTCGATCTCCACGATCGCGTCATCGACCAGCACGCCCGCCACCAGGCTCAGCGCGAGCAGGGTCATGAAATTGAGCGTGAAGCCCATCAGGCTCATGATCCAGAAGGTCGGGATCGCAGAGAGCGGGATCGCCAGCGCTGAAATGATCGTCGCGCGGCGATCGCGCAGGAACAGGAAGACCACCGCGACGGCCAGCACCGCGCCCTCGATCATCGCGCGCATCGCCGATCGATAGTTTTGCGTGGTATATTTCACATTGTTGGCGCGCTGGATGAAGTGAACCTTCGGATTCTCCTTTTCCAGCTGCGCGAGCACCTTGGTGGCCGCATCATAGACCGTGACGTCGGATGCCCCGCGCGAACGGTAGAGGCCGAAGCTGACGACGGGCTTGCCCTCCATCTTGGCGATCGAACGCTGCTCGCCGAAGCTGTCGCGCACGGTAGCAATATCGCCGAGCTTGACGGATCGGCCATCGGCGAGCTGCAGCTGCGTCTGGCTGAGCGTATAGGCGTTCTGGCTGTTGCCCAGCACGCGCACCGATTGCTCGGCGCTGGCGACTTCCGCGCGGCCTCCGGCGGCGTTGGTGTTGATCAGGCGGAGCTGGGAATTGACCTGGCTGGCGGTGACGCCCTGCGCCTGCATCCGCGCCGGATCGAGGACCACGCGGATTTCACGCGAGACCGCACCCTTGTTCCCCACGCTCTGCATGCCATCGATCGCGAGCAGGCGCCGCGAAACCGTGTCTTTCACATACCAGGACAGCTGTTCCATCGTCATGTCGGTGGCGAGCGCGACATAATTGGCGAGCGAGTTCTGGTTGATGATCACACGGGTGATCTGCGGCTCGATAATGCCGTCGGGCAGTTGGGCGCGGATTTGGGAGACGGCGTCGCGCACGTCGGTCGTCGCGCGATCGACCGGGGTTTCGATGCTGAACTGGACGAAGGTTTCGGACTCACCCTCGCTCACCGTCGAGCTGATATCCTCGACGCCCTCCAGATTGCGCACCGCGGCCTCGACGCGCTGCGTGACCTGCGTTTCGAGCTCGGTCGGCGCTGCGCCCGGCTGGGCGACGTCGATCACCACGGCCGGGAAACTGATTTCCGGGCTCTGGTTGATGCTCATCCGCATGAACGAGACGAACCCTGCCAGCGAAAGCGCTGCGAACAGGACGATCGAGACGATCGGGTTGCGGATCGACCAGGCAGAAATGTTGCGCATGAAAGCCGCTTATTGGCCCGCGGGGGCGGTGGTGAGTTCGGGCTGGATCTTTTCGCCGGCCGTCAGGAAGGCACCGGCGCTGACCACCACCTTTTCGCGGCCCGAAAGCCCGTCGATGATGCTCACGCCGACATCGCTGACGTCGCCGATCTTCACCGCGCGGCGGACAACGGCATTGTCCCGGCCGACAACATAGACGAAATTGCCCTTGTCATCGCTCAGCACCGCCGATTGCGGCAGCAGCGGCATCTCTGCCTTGCCGCTCGAAATGGAAGCCTCGGCGAAGCCGCCGGGGCGCAGCGATGTATCATAGGGCAGCGCTATGCGCGCGAAGCCCTGGCGCGTCGTGGGATCGATCACGGGCGAGATCTGCCAGATCTGTCCGGAAATTGCCTTGGCGCTGCCGATCGGGATGACGCTGGCAGGCGTGCCGATCGCCATGCGCGCAAGCTCCTGTTCGGGAATGCGCGCCTGCATTTCCATATTGCCGTCCTCGGCGATGCGGAACAGCGTGCCCTGGCCGGACATCACGATCTGGCCGGGCTCGACCGCGCGGGTTAATACCAGGCCGCCCTTGGGCGCGCGGATGACAAGGCGGGCGTTACGCGCCGATTGCTCACCCAACTGGGCGCGGGCCACCGCGACGCGGGCGACCGCCTGATCGCGCGCCGCGACCTTGGCATCGATATCCGCCTTGGAGATGAAGCCGTTCTTGACCAAAGCCTTGGCGCGATCGAGATTCGATTGGGCCAGCGCGGCATCGGCCGCGGCAACCTTGATTGAGGCGGCAAGGCTGGCGGCCTGCTGGGCCTGCACCGATCGCTCGATAATCGCCAGCGGCTGGCCCGCCTTCACCCAATCACCGGGATTGACCAGCACTTGGACGACCTGGCCGCCTTCACCGACGACGCCGACTTGCATATCATGCTTGGCGGCGATGACGCCGTTGGCGACGACAGTCGCGGCGACGAGGCGGCGGCCCGGCTCGACCACCGTGACCCGCTGCAACGCGGAGGGCGTGGCCGCCGGCTTGCCGCCGCGCCCGAAAATGCTCCAGCCGATCAGCAGGATCACGATTACGGCCGCGCCCAGCGCGATCCACCGCCGCCGACGCCGTGCGGGATCGCCGAGCGCTTCTTCGTCGCTCACCAAAACAGTTTCCATATTCATCCGCAGCCAAATCCTGCTGACGCCCCCCAGGGCGACCTTCCGCTGTGTTATCTTAATAATGCACCGACGGCAAGGCCGCCGGCCGACAATTAAGGCGCGCGCCGCAACGCCAGGATCGGCCAATCACCATGTTGCAGACGGGCGCGAATGTCCAATCCATAAGCGGCGAAAGCCTCCAGAACGGCCCGTTCCTGCGTGGCCAGCAGCCCGGCGAGGATGATGGTCGCGCCCGGCGCGATCACCGCCGCGAAGCTGGGCGCGAGCGCGATCAGCGGACCGGCGAGGATATTGGCGATGAGCAGATCGAACGGCGCCTGATCGGCGATGGCCGGCGCGGCGACGCCATCGGCGACGGCGAGCGTGATCGAATCGGCGGGGATGCCGTTCACCGCCATATTCTCAGCCGTGACGGCGATGGAAATCGGATCGATGTCGGCGGCCAGAATTTGCGCCCGTGGCCAAAGCGCGCGGGATGCGAAAGCGAGCAGACCGGTGCCTGCGCCGATATCGGCGATGTTGGCGAAATCCGCACCTTCGCGCTCCAGCCTATCGAGCATTTCCAGGCACCCGGTCGTCGTCTCATGATGCCCGGTGCCGAACGCGCGGCTCGCCTCGATCTGGAAGCGGATCGCATCGGCGGGGATGCCATCGCTGTGCGCGGCGGTGTGGACGTGGAAGCGGCCGATGCGCAGCGGCTCCAGATAAGCCTGGCTGATCGTCACCCAATCGGCATCCTCGATCCGCTCGATCACGGGTTCGCCGCCACCCGGGGCAAGCGTCTTGAGCGTGGCGATCAAAGCGTCCGAAGGCGGCCCTTCCACATAGGCCTCAATCCGCCAATCGTCGGGCCGGGCGGGATCGGGTTCGTTGGCGACGAGCAGGGGCGGGGGATCGAACGCCTCCAGCGCGGGCACCTCCCCCGTAATCGCTTCGGCCTCCTGCTTCGTGCAGGTGAAGCTGATCTTCCAGCTCTCGCTCGCCTGCGGCTGCCACTCAGCGGACATAGCTGGCTCCGTTGACGTCGAGTACCGCGCCGGTCATCGACGGCGGCGCATCGAGGCAACAGAAGCGCACCAGCTCCGCGACCTCCGCCGGATCGGCGACGCGGCCGAGCGGGATATCGGCCAGCAAGGCGTCCCCGCCGCGGCTGGTGAGATAGTCCTCGGCCATGCCGGTCATGGTGAAGCCCGGGCAGATGGCGAAGGCGAGGATATTTTCCGCCGCATACGCCCGCGCGATCGTCTTGGTCATCGCCACCATGCCGGCTTTGGACGCTGCATAATGCCAATGCGACGGACTATCGCCGCGATGCGCGGCGCGGCTGGCGACATTGACGATCCGGCCGCCGCCCGTCCCCTGGAAGTGGCGAACGGCGAGGCGGCTGAGTTCGGCGGCGGCGGTCAGATTGATCCGCATCGTCCGTTCCCAACTCGCGAGCCAATCGGCATCGGGCAGATCGATCGGCGCGGCCTCGAAGATGCCGGCGTTGTTGACGAGCACGTCGATCCGGCCGTCCAGTCGTGCAAGCGCCTCATTCCAGAGCGCAAGCGCAGCGCCGAGCTCATCGAGGTCGGCGGGAATCGTGTCGGCCTGGTCCGACCGGGTTGCATGCCCCACGATCCGCGCATGGGGGGAAAGAGCGGCGGTGATCGCGGCGCCGATGCCCCGGCTTGTGCCGGTGGCGAGGATATGAACAGTCATGCCGCGCGCCTAGCCCATCGGCCCGGCCCACGGCACCCCCGATATGTCCGCGATCGTCAGGCCGCGAAGCGCTGAACGAACTCGCCCGTCGTCTGATCGAGTTTGCTAAGGCTTTGGTCGACCGCGCGAAAGCCTGTCTCGAGCTCGTCGATATCGCGTGCCACCTGCTCGGTCTCGGTGCGGATCGCGGCGATCGTGTTCGACATGGCATCGGCAGCCAGCGCGGTCTCGTCGACCGCGGCGGTGATCATCGTCACGGTCTGTGCCTGCGTTTCCATCGCGCGGCGGATGCGCTCGGCGGAGCTCTGGACGTCGCCGATCGTGGCGCGGATGATGCTGTTGGCATCCACGGTCTGCCGGGCTGCCCCCTGGATCGCGCCGATCTTGGTGGCGATGTCATCGGTGGCGCGCGCGGTCTGGCTGGCGAGGCTCTTCACTTCCTGCGCCACCACCGCGAAGCCGCGGCCTGCATCGCCCGCCCGCGCCGCCTCGATCGTGGCGTTGAGCGCGAGCAGGTTGGTCTGCCCGGCGATGTCGCGGATCAGCCCGAGAATCGATTCGATTGCCTGGGTATGATCGGAAAGCGCGCGGCTGACCGCCACGGCCTGATCGGATTGCTCACCCGCCCGCGTCGCGACCCCAGCCGCGACTTCGACCTCGCCGCGCGCCTCTTCGATCGCGCGGATCAGCCCGGCCGCGGTCTGCGCTGCTTCGCGCATCGCCACCGCCGATTGTTCGGATGCAGCGGCGACTTCCGAGGTCTTGCCGAGCATGCCGCGGGTTGATCCCGCAGTTGTCGCGGTGCGCTCCTGCAAAGTCGCGGCGTCCGAGACGGTGCTCTGCAGGATCTCGACGACGGTCTGTTTAAAGGTTTCGCCCGCGGCGACATTCGCCGCGGCAGTGTGGCGCCTCTCGAGCAGGGAAACCTGTCGGAAAACGATATCGGTCTCGATCAGGGAAATGCGCTGCAGCGTGGTAACTAAGCGGCGCAACATATCGCGATCGTTGAAGAACTTCGTCCTGATCTTCTCCAGCAGCGCCGCAAATTCATGGCTTGTCTGCGCGACGACCATAGGCAGCGGGATCTTGATATGGAAGAGTTCGCGGCCGCTCAGCGCGAGCTGCAGGATCCAGTCGCGCGAGATCGGCATGGTATATTTGTTGGTGACGTGCGCGCGGTAACGCTCGATGATCATCGATTCAGGCGTATTGCCGATATGCTTCCTGTTTGCCGCGATCTTGCGCGCCATGATATCCGCGGATTCCATGATGATCTCGCTCGCATGCTCCCACACGAACGCCAGATCCGCCGCCAGCCTGCCATCGCCGTTATAGGTTTCGAGGCGAATCGCGATGTCTTCTTCGGGCAGATCGATCATCACCTCCGGGGGAAGCTCGATCAGCAAATAATCCTGGACCATCGAACTACTCTCCATGACGGCGTTTCTAGCGCCTCTTAGACTCGATCTGGTAAACAGGCCGTTAGCCCCGCGCGGCGCCATTATCCCGCGTTGCAACAACGGCACTTTGGGCTAAAGGGCTCTCCATCCGTCACTTTGGGGACTTGTCTAAACGACATGGCGCGCAATCCCGCCCGGCCACTCTCGCCGCATCTCACGATCTGGAAATGGGGGCCGCACATGCTGGTCTCTATCCTCCACCGCGCCACCGGCTCGGCCCTTGCCATTGCGGGGGGCGTCCTGTTCATCTGGTGGCTGACGGCGCTGGCGGGCGGCGAGGCAAGCTACGCACACTTCATCGATCTGATGACCTCGGATCGCACTGGCAAACTCAACCTGATCCCGGCGATCGTGCTGATCGGGCTGACCTGGTCGTTCTTCCAGCACATGTGTTCGGGCATCCGCCACCTGCTGCTTGATACCGGCGCGGGCTATGAGCTCAAGCTCAACAAAATGGGTTCGATCGCGACGATCGTAATCTCGGTGACGCTGACGATCCTCGTCTGGTTCGCCATTTTCGCGCGGGGGATCTGATGGGTACGGGAACGGGGATCGGCCGGGTTCGCGGCCTCGGATCGGCCAAGCACGGCTCTCATCATTGGTGGCAGCAGCGGCTGACCGCGGCCAGCAACCTGCTGCTGCTCGTATGGCTCGTGGTGTCGCTGCTGCGCCTGCCGCTGTATGACTATCGCGCGCTGGTGCTGTGGCTATCGAGCCCTTGGGCGAGCGTGCCGCTGATCCTGGCGACAATCTCGGTCTTCTATCACCTCCGCCTCGGCCTGCAGGTGGTGATCGAGGATTATCAGCATGATTTCAGCCGCGTCATCGCGCTGGTGCTGCTCAACTTCTACGCGATCGCGGGCGCCGCGCTCGCCATCTTCGCCATCCTCAAAGTCGCTTTCTCCGGAGCCGTCGCCTGATGCCTGCTGCCTACCAGATCATCGACCATGTCTATGACGCGGTCGTCGTCGGCGCGGGCGGCTCGGGCCTGCGTGCCACGATGGGCTGCGCCGAGAAGGGGCTGAAGACCGCGTGCATCACCAAGGTCTTTCCGACGCGCTCGCACACCGTTGCGGCGCAGGGCGGGATTGCGGCGAGCCTCGGCAACAACACGCCCGATCACTGGACCTGGCACATGTACGATACCGTCAAGGGATCGGACTGGCTGGGCGACCAGGACGCGATCGAATATATGGTCCGCGAGGCGCCGGCGGCGGTGATCGAGCTGGAACATGCCGGCGTGCCGTTCAGCCGCAACGATAACGGCACGATCTACCAGCGCCCGTTCGGCGGCCACATGCAGAATATGGGCGCCGGCCCGCCGGTGCAGCGCACTTGCGCCGCTGCCGACCGCACCGGCCACGCCATGCTCCACGCGCTCTACCAGCAGAGCCTGAAGTATGACGCCGATTTCTTCATCGAATATTTCGCGCTCGATCTCATCATGGAGGGCGGCGAGTGCAAGGGCGTGATCGCGCTCTGCATGGAGGATGGATCGATCCACCGCTTCCGCAGCCACGCCACCGTGCTGGCGACGGGCGGCGGCGGCCGGATGTATTTCTCGGCGACTTCGGCGCACACCTGCACCGGCGACGGCAACGGCATGGTGCTGCGCGCCGGCCTGCCGTTGCAGGACATGGAATTCGTCCAGTTCCACCCGACCGGCATTTACGGCGCGGGCGTGCTGATCACCGAGGGCGCGCGCGGCGAGGGCGGCTATCTCACCAATAGCGAGGGCGAGCGCTTCATGGAGCGCTATGCGCCGTCGGCGAAGGATCTTGCCAGCCGTGACGTCGTCGCGCGGTCGATGGCAGCGGAGATGCGCGAGGGGCGCGGTGTCGGCCCCAACGGCGACTATATTTACCTCCATCTCGATCATATCGATCCCAAGGTGCTGCATGAGCGGCTGCCCGGCATCACCGAGACGGGCAAGATCTTCGCGGGTGTCGATCTCACCCGCCAGCCGCTGCCGGTGACGCCGACGGTCCATTACAACATGGGCGGCGTACCCTGTAATTTCCACGGCGAAGTCGTGACGCTCAGGGACGGCAACCCGGATTCGGTGGTGCCCGGCCTGTTCGCGGTGGGCGAGGCGGCCTGCGTTTCGGTGCATGGCGCCAACCGCCTCGGCTCTAACTCGCTGATCGATCTCGTGGTGTTCGGCCGCGCAACCGGCTTCCGCATTGCGGAACTCGTCCAGCCGATGAGCAAGCACGGCAGCGTGGTGGCAGAGGCTGATGACAAGGCGATCAGCCGCCTCGATCATTTCCGCAATGCCAGCGGCGCGACGCCGACCGCCAAGATCCGTCTCGATATGCAGCGCACGATGCAGAAGCATTGCGCGGTGTTCCGCGATACGGCGCTGCTGCGCGAGGGTGTCGAGAAGGTCGATACGATCGTCGCCAGCATCCAGGATGTCGGCATCAAGGATCGCTCGCTGATCTGGAATACCGATCTGGTCGAGACGCTGGAGCTGGATAACCTCCTGCCTCAGGCGGCGGTGACGATCCATGGCGCGCATAACCGCCACGAAAGCCGCGGCGCGCACATGCACGAGGATTATCCCAATCGGGACGACGCGAACTGGATGAAGCACACGATCAGCTGGTTCGAAAAGGGCCGCGTGACGCTCGATACCCGCCCGGTCCACGAATATACGCTCACCGACGATGTGGAGTATATCAAGCCCAAGGCGCGGGTTTATTGAGACAACAAAAATCCCGGCTCCATCGGAAGCCGGGCTTTTTGTTCGGATCGGGGTTTCGCTTTAGTAGCAGTAGCGGACGGGAAAGTAGCGCCCGCGATAGCCATCCCAGCGCCAATCGGTCCGGCACTCGCCGTACCCATAGGCATAGGGGTCATCATAATAATAGCCCGGGGCGTACCCCTTATAGCCGCCATAATAAGGCCGCGAGGCAATCGCTGCGCCGACGCCCAGACCGATGATCCCGGCCGCGACCGCACCGCCGCCCCAACCGCCACGGTAGCCGCCGTGCCAGCCACCGCGATACCCGCCGCCGCCGTGAAAGCGTTGCGCATCCGCAGGAGCGGCTACGCCGATCGCGCTGCTCGCCAGCGCCAGACCCGCGAGGGCCGATGTAATGAACTTACGCATACGAGGTCTCCATTCTCTGGCCGGTAAAACGCGCGAGCGTTGGATTGGCTCCTGCCTCCGCCCTGCTGAACCGCGTGAAAATCGAGCATTTATCGGGCGTTAAGCCAACACTTTAAACCTCTTGGCCGGGCCTGGTGCCATCGTTACGGAACCGTGTAGAGATCAAGCGGTTGAGAGCGCGACACCTTTACAGCCGGAGACCATCACGATGGCCGATACACCTTCCGACAGCACGCCCGAAACTGCCACTCCTCCGCCCCGACGCCGGCGCGCGCGTGCGGAACCGACGGTAGCAAAGCCCAAGCGTGCCGCCGCTGCCAAACCCGCCCGCCGCGCCACCACGCGCCGTACGCCGAGCGTGAGCGAGTCTGTGGCAGCGCCGAAGCGGACCGTTAAGAAGGCGGCTGCGGCCGCAACGACCGCCACCACCAAGGCCGTCCGCAAAGCCAAGCCGAAAGTTAAGGCCGTCGCGAACAAGGTGGTTGAGGCCGAGCAGTCCGTCACCAAGAGCAAGGTCGGTCGCGGCTTCCTGATCGGCGGCGCGCTTGCCGCGATCGCTGCGACGGTGGCCGGCATCTTCGGCCGCAAGAAGATCGCCGAAGCTACGACAAAATCGATAGACAAGGTCATGGGCGAACCGGAGCGGGAGCCCGGACAGCCCACCATGTCGGCTGATTGATTCCACGCGAGGCGCGGCGCGACGTCTCGCGCCCGCCTTGCCGTTCAGTCCATATCGACGTGGATCTGTTCGCGCTCGTGATCACGGCACGAACGGTCCAGCCGCCAGGCGAGCCCTGCGGTGAAGATGCACATCACCGCCACGCTCATCAGCACGCCGACGATCGACACGCCGATCTGGGTCAGCCCGGCGGCAAGAAGTGCGCCCACCACCATCGCCCCGGAATTGACGATGTTGTTCGCCGCGACGGTGCGTGCGGTCTGCTCGATCTCGACGGTCGTCGTCAGGAAGGCATAGAGCGGGACGACGAACATGCCGCCCGTCACCGCGATCCCCAACAACGACAGGTTCGCCAATGCCGAATGGTGGTGCGTCAGGAACTCGCGGAGCGTGAACAAGGTGCCCGGCGGGGCCGGGGTCCAATTCTCCGCGGCGATGCTCATCAGCACCACGAACAGCGCCATCGCTGCGACCGATCCGGCGGCGTAGCGCGCGGAAACCCGGCCGCCGAGCAGCCGGTTGATCAGCACCGATCCGATCGCGACGCCGACCGAGAAGATCGCCAGGAAGATGCTCGCCACCTCCTTGTCCGCGGTAAAGACGTTTTTCACGAGCGGCGGGAATTCGATGATCAGGATCGATCCGATCATCCAGAAGCAGCTGATCGCCAGGATCGCGTTGAACAGGCGCGGGATGTGCATCGTCGCCGCGATCAGCCGTCCCGAGGATCGAATGAGGTGCCAATCGAGCTTCTTATGCTCGCCGGTGGGCGGGGCAGGGGGGACCGCCCGTGCCGTGATCCAGCCGAGGATCGCGACAACGATCGCCAGTACGGCGGCTGCCTGGGCGTTGATCTTGCCCGCCAGGATCGTCCCCGCGAGGATCGCGCAATAGGTGCTCGCCTCGACCAGGCCGGTGCCGCCCAGCACTTCGTCGCCCTCCAGATGCTGGGGCAGCAGGGCATATTTGATCGGGCCGAAAAAGGTGGAGTGGACACCCAGCGCCAGCACCGCCGCCAGCATCAGCGGGATCGATTGCATCAGCAGGCCCGCGCTGCCCGCCACCATGATGCCGATTTCGATGGTTTTGACGATGCGGATGATCCGCGTCTTGTCCATACTGTCGGCCAGTTGGCCCGACAGCGCCGAAAACAGGAAGAAGGGAAGAATGAACAGGCCCGTGGCGATGGCCGAAAAGGTCGCTTCGGCGCGGGCGTTCGAATAAATTTCATAGGTGGCGATCAGGATCATCGCCTGCTTGAAGAGATTGTCGTTGAAGGCCCCGAGGAACTGGGTTGCGAACAAGGGAAGGAATCGCCGCGTCGTGAGCAGCCGGAAGGAAGCCTTCATCGGGAGGCGTGTCGCAGCGGGGGCCAGCTCATCGTTGCACGGCCCCTTAGCCCAAGCTTCGCGCCGGTTCCAACCCTTCGGAGCATCATGCCGATGAAATCGCCCGTGATCGAAACCGCGCGCCTGCGCCTGCGGCTTCACGCCCCGGTTGACCTCGAACCGCGCACCGCCATGCTGCTGGAGGAGGAAACGATGCGTCATATCGGCGGCGCCGCTGCTGATTATGGCGCGGCGCGCGAGGATTGTTGGGCGCGAATTCAGCGTTACGTCGGCCATTGGGCGCTGTTCGGCTGGGGGATTTTTGCGGTAGAAGACAAAGCGACGAGCCAATTTGTCGGTGAAGCGGGAATCGCCGATTTCCATCGCGGCCTCGGCCCGGATTTCGATGCCACACCAGAAGGCGCCTGGGTGCTGCGCCAGGCGGCGGCGGGCCGAGGCTATGCCAGCGAGGCGATGACGGCGGCACTGGAGTGGTTCGTATCCGAACGCGGGGCCCAAAGGATTGTCTGCATCATCGATCCGCTCAATCTCGCTTCGATCCGCGTCGCCCAGAAGCTCGGTTTCGCGGCCTATGACGAGCGCGCTTATCACGGCGCGCCCAAGCTGCTCTTCGAAAGGCTACCGTGAAGCGTTTTCCTTCGCGGAGAACCTGCTCTAGGGTGGTCATACGATGCTGACGTTGCCCAACATTCTCACCTTGTCGCGCATCTTCGCGATGCCGATCCTGGTGGCGTTGCTGTGGCATCCGAAGCCCGCGGATTTCGCGATCGCGCTGGTTCTCTATGTGCTGGTCGCCGTGACCGATTATTTCGACGGCTACCTTGCCCGTGCGCAGGGCGCGGTGTCGCGGCTCGGTATCTTCCTCGATCCCATCGCCGACAAGATCATGGTGGCGACGGTGATCGTGATGCTGCTCTATACGCGGGTCATCGATGGGCCGGCGGTGATCGCCGCGCTGGTGATCCTGCTGCGCGAGATCGCGGTTTCGGGCCTGCGCGAATTTCTGGCGCAGCTGCGCGTATCGATGCCGGTCAGCCAGCTCGCCAAGTGGAAGACGACCTTCCAGCTCGCCTCGCTCGGCCTGCTGATCGGCGCGGGCGCACTGCCGCAGACGCCGTCGATCGGCTGGGCGGGATTGTTCTGCCTGTGGATGGCGGCGGGGCTGACCCTGGTGACCGGCTGGGATTATCTGCGCGTCGGCCTGAAGCATATGGATTGAGCCGCCGATGGCGCTCGACATTCTCTATTTCGCCTGGGTCCGCGAGACAATCGGCAGGGATCAGGAGCAGGTCGATCCCCCCGCCAGCGTCGAGACCGTGGCGGATTTGATCGAGTGGCTCTCGCAGCGCAGCCCTGCCCATGCCGAGGCGCTCGCCGATCGCCAACGGCTGCGCGCGGCGGTCGATCACACCTTCGCCGATCCCGCCGCCCCCATCGCCGGCGCGCGCGAGATCGCGCTGTTTCCGCCGGTGACGGGCGGATGATTGCGATCCAAATCCAGCGCGAAGCCTTCGATCCTGGTGCGCTGCAGGCCGATCTCGAAGCCCTAGGCGGTGGCGGCGTGGCGACGTTCACCGGCGTGGTACGCGGGGAGGGCGGGCTGAGTGAGCTGGTGCTGGAACATCACGCCGCGATGACTACGAAAGCGGTGCGCGCCATCGCCGATCGCGCAGCTGCGCGATGGACCCTGCTCGGGCTGACCATCGTCCATCGCCACGGATCGCTTGTCCCCGGCGACCGGATCGTGTTCGTCGGCGTCGCCGCGCGGCATCGGGGGCCTGCGCTGGAGGCCTGCGCCTTTCTGATCGATTGGCTGAAAACCCACGCACCCTTCTGGAAACGAGAGACTTTCGCGGATGGCACAACGCGCTGGGTCGAGCCCCGCGCCGAGGATGACGCGGCTGCGGCGCGCTGGGGCGGCTAATCGGTCTCAACCCCTCCCTTGCAAGGGAGGGGCAAGGGGTGGGTGAGCATCTTCGGGGTTCGATGCCCCGACGATGCTTTTGGGTGCAGGGCCGTAAGTCTTTTGGGCGCGCAGACGCGCGCACCCACCCCTCAATCCCCTCCCTAAAAGTAGGGAGGGGAGTTTTTACGCCGCCTTGCGATCGTCGCCGCTCTCGCCCGCACCCCGGCGCAGCGCATCGGCGAGAAGCTGGAATTCCTTTTCGCGCGGGCTGCCCGCGCGCCAGACCAGGGAGATGCGCCGTGCGGCATTTTTGGCGTCCAGCGGCCGCGCCACGACACGGGTATGATCGAGCAATCCGGCCTGCAGCGCCATATGCGGCAGCATCGTCACGCCCAGGCCATTCTCCACCATCTGGACCAAAGTGTGCAGCGAGGTGCCCATCATAGATGCCTCGGCGCGCAGTTCGGGGCGGTTGCACGCGCCCAGGGCATGTTCCTTCAGACAGTGGCCGTCTTCCAGCAACAGCAACTGGCTCGGCTCGATCAGATCGGGGGTGATCGTCGCCGGAAGGCCCTTGGCGCTTCCCGGCGGAAAGGCGACATAGAGCGGGTCCAGAAAAAGCTCGGCGTGATCGAAATCACCGCAGGCATAAGGCAGCGCCAGCAGCACGCAATCGACCTGCCCGCGGTGCAGCGATTCACACGCCGCGCCCGACGTTTCCTCCCGCAGATAGAGCTTGAGATCCGGCCAGTCCTCGCGCAGCCGCGCCAGCACGCGGGGCAGCAGGAAGGGCGCAATGGTAGGGATAACGCCCATGCGCAGCTCACCCGAAAGCGGCTTGCCCCCGGCCTTGGCCAGCGCCGCCAGTTCCTCGGCCTCGCGGAGAACACGCTGGCCTTTGTCGGCGACACGCTCCCCCAGCGTGGTAAAGCGAACGACGCGGCGCGTGCGCTCGACCAACATCACGCCTAAGAGGGACTCGAGTTCGCGCAAACCGGCTGAAAGCGTCGATTGCGTCACATAACATGCGTCAGCGGCACGACCGAAATGGCCGTAGTTTCGCAACGCCACGAGATATTGTAGTTGTTTCAGCGTTGGAAGATAAGTCGACATTGATCGCCTCAGTCGATGAGTTTCCGCGAATTAATCAATTTGAACAATCACGTTGCATTCCTTATCTAAACCTACGTAGTTTAACGGATACATAAAAAGCGGAGACTTCAAAAATGCTTACCGTCGGTGATAAATTCCCGTCTTTCGTGCTTCCTGTGCAACAGGGTGTTGCGGCTCTGCCGAATGGCGAGACGATCGACACCGGCGAGACCGGCGGCAAGTGGAAGGTCGTGTTTTTCTGGCCGAAGGATTTCACCTTCATCTGCCCGACCGAGATCATCGGCTATGGCGAGCTGAAGGATGACCTCGCCGATCGTGACGCGGTGCTGATCGGCGCCTCGACCGACACAGATTTCGTCCACTTCGCGTGGCGCAAGTCGGACGAGCGGCTGGCCAATTGCGAATTCCCCTGGATCGCGGACAATCAGAAGAAGCTGGCCAATGCGCTTGGGATTGTCGATGCCGAAGCCGGCGTCGCCTATCGCGCCACCTTCATCGTCGATCCGCACAACGTCATTCAGCATGTCACGGTCAACGGCCTCAATCAGGGACGCAACCCGCAGGAAGCCATCCGCGTGCTCGATGCGCTGCAGACCGATGAGCTCTGTCCCTGCAACTGGCAGGCCGGCGAAGAGGTTCTGAAGCCCGCAGCCTGAGTGTGATGATCTTCGGGGGCGCGGGTGGCAACGGCCGTCCGCGCCCTTTTTCTATCCATTTTGATGGGAGACAGCCATGTCGCTCCGCGATTTCGCCGCCGAACTGCCCGATTATGCGAAGGATATCCGGCTCAACCTCAATTCACTGGCGACGGACGCCGTGCTGAGCGATCAGAAGAAATATGGGTTGCTGCTCTCCACCGCACACGGCTCGGGCTACAAGCCGCTGGTCGAGGCGGCCGAGGCGGAATGCGCGCCCAAGCTTTCGCCCGAAGCCGCCAATGCCGCGCGTTCGGCCGCGGCGATCATGGCGATGAACAACGTCTATTATCGCTTCGTGCATCTGGCTTCGAACAAGGAATATGGTCAGCTGCCCGCCAAGCTGCGGATGAACGTGATCGGTGCGCCCGGCATCGACAAGGCCGATTTCGAGCTCTTCTGTCTGGCGGTTTCCGCGCAGAACGGCTGCGGCATGTGCATCGATGCGCATGAAAAGGTGCTCAAGGGCCACAATGTCCCCACCGAGACGATCCAGGCGGCGGCGCGCTACGGCGCGGTGATGACCGCGGCGGCGACGGTTCACGCCACGCGGGTGTGATCGGCGTCAGGCGTCTCCGGCGCTCGTGCCGGATCGCCGCGCCAGATAGCCGTCGAGCAGCACCAGCAGGTGCCCGAAGATCAGGAACGCCGCTGAGATCGCCAGTACATAAGCGGTGACGCCTGCCCAGCCGATCCGGCCCGGATCGATGAAGGGGTAAGGGTAGAAGCCGCCGGTCGCGCCGCGGATCAGTGCGTAGCCGAGATAGACGATCGGGAAGATCGCGATCAGCCAGGGGTCGCGTCTCCGCAGCCGACCTTTCTCGGCAAGCATCAGCCAGGCGCCGATTGTCAGGAGCGGTACGGCATCGTGGAGCAGCGCATTGGTCACCAGCCGCCAGCCCGTCGGATGGATGATCCGCCGCAGCATCAGTTCGAACACTGCGCCGACCAGCGCCATCGTCATCGCCAGCCCGGCCATCACCAGCGGATGCCGCAACCTGGTCGATCCCAGCGCGATCAGCGTGAAGACGATCGCCACCGTCAGATTGGAAAGGATGGTGAAGAAGATCGACAGCCACCACAAAGCCTGCTCGAAACTGTGCAGGCGGAGCGACGACAGCGTAACCTGCAGGATCAGTCCGCTCCATCCCGCCGTCGCAATCGCCGCGGCCCATGCGCGCCATTTTCGTTCGGTCATGGCTGCGTCATAAAGAATCATTCGGTTGCCGTCTTGTGACAGAGCGACGAGCTGTGAAACGCTTGCTCGGCTCCTATGCTTTTGTTACGTGACAACGTAATAAAATTACGCAGGATGTTGATCTGCGTCCGAGCGCCTCGCTATGCGTTCGAACAGGATGGATGAGATGGCCGAAGCACCCGCCGCCCCGAACATGACCCCGCTGTCGTTCCACGTGCCCGAGCCGCGCTTTCGGCCGGGCGACGCGGTGGATTATGCCGATTTCGATCGCGGCGAGGCGGGGGCGGTGGCGCGGCCCGATGTCGCCGCTTTGCCCGCCGACATGCGCGGCCATGCTTACTCGCTGGTCCGCGTGCTGGACGATGAGGGCGTGGCGCACGGCCCGTGGAACCCGCGCCTGTCGCCCGATCGCCTGCGCCGGATGCTGCGCGACATGGCGCTGACCCGCGCGTTTGACGATCGCATGTACCGCGCCCAGCGCCAGGGCAAGACCAGCTTTTATATGAAGTGCACCGGCGAGGAGGCGACCTCGATCGCCGCCGCGCACGCGCTGGATCGCGGGGATATGTGCTTCCCCTCCTATCGCCAGCAGGGCCTGTTGATCGCGCGCGGCTGGCCGATCGGCCAGATGATGAACCAGATCTATTCCAACGCGGGCGACAATCTCAAGGGTCGCCAGATGCCGATCATGTATTCGGCGCGCGAGGCGGGCTTCTTCTCCGTATCGGGCAATCTCACCACGCAATATCCGCAGGCGGTGGGCTTCGCGATGGCGTCGGCCTCGCGCGGGGATACCAGGATCGCTGCCTGCTGGTGCGGCGAGGGATCGACCGCCGAGGGCGATTTCCATTCCGCCTGTACCTTCGCCGCCGTCTATCGCGCGCCGGTGATCCTGAACGTGATCAACAACCAATGGGCGATCTCCAGCTTCTCCGGAATCGCCGGTGCGGAGGCGACCACCTTCGCGGCACGCGGCATCGGCTATGGCATCGCCTCGCTGCGCGTGGACGGCAACGATATCCTCGCCTGCTATGCCGTGCTGGACTGGGCGGCCGAGCGCGCGCGCGGCAACCACGGCCCGACCCTGATCGAATATTTCACCTACCGCGCCGAGGGCCACTCCACCTCGGACGATCCCACCAAATATCGCTCCGCCGAAGAGCGCGGCGCCTGGCCGCTCGGCGATCCGATCGTCCGGCTCAAGCAGCATCTGATCGGCCTCGGCGAATGGGACGAGGAGCGCCACGCCGCGATGGACAAGGAAGTGGCCGAGTTCATACGTGACGAGGGCCGCAAGGCCGAAGCGCAGGGCACGCTCCACGATGGCCTCAGCCAGCCCTTCACGACGATGTTCGAGGATGTGTTCGAGGAGCAGCCTTGGCACCTCAAGGAGCAAAGCGCGCAGATGCAGGCCGAGCGCAAGGCGGCGGGGATATGAGGGCCGTGCGCGCACTCCCTCTCCCCGTCGGGGAGAGGGCTGGGGTGAGGGGGAGCGAGGCGAAGCCGAGCGCTTGTCCTATCAGGCCGGGCCACCCTCACCCAACCCTCTCCCTCAAGGGAGAGGGCTTATGAGCAGTTCCCCCGCCACCGAAACCCGCTCCATGAATATGATCCAGGCGATCAACAGCGCGCTGGACGTCTGCATGGATCGCGATCCCGCTATCACCGTGATGGGCGAGGATGTCGGCTATTTCGGCGGCGTGTTCAAAGCCACCGAGGGCCTTCAGAAGAAATATGGCAAGGGCCGCGTGTTCGATACGCCGATCAACGAAGGCGGCATCATCGGCGTCGCGGTCGGCATGTCGGCTTATGGCTTGCGCCCGGTGCCCGAAATCCAGTTCGCCGATTACATCTATCCCGGCCTCGATCAGCTCGTCTCCGAGGCAGCGCGGCTGCGTTATCGCTCGGCGGGCGAGTTTACCGCGCCGATCACGGTGCGATCGCCGTTCGGTGGCGGCATCTTCGGCGGCCAGACGCACAGCCAGAGCCCCGAGGCTTTGTTCACCCATGTCGCGGGCATCAAGACCGTGATCCCCTCCAATCCCTATGACGCCAAGGGGCTGCTGGTGGCGGCGATCGAGGACAATGATCCGGTGATCTTCTTCGAACCCAAGCGCATCTACAACGGCCCGTTCGATGGCCATTACGATCGCCCGGTCACGCCTTGGGCCAAGCATCCGCAAAGCCAGGTGCCCGAAGGCTATTACCGCATTCCGCTCAGCCAGGCGGCGGTGGTGCGCGAGGGCGAGGCGGCCACCATGCTCGCGTATGGCACGATGGTCCACGTCGCGCTCGGCGTGATCGAGGCGAGCGGCATCGATGCGGAGGTGATCGATCTGCGCACGCTCTGGCCGGTCGATATCGAGACGATCGAGGCGTCGGTGAAGAAGACCGGCCGCTGCATCGTCGTCCACGAGGCGACGCGCACAGGCGGCTTCGGCGCGGAGCTTTCGGCGCTCGTCCAGGAACGCTGCTTCTACCATCTCGAGGCGCCGATCGAGCGCGTGACGGGCTGGGACACGCCCTATCCGCACAGCCTCGAATGGGCTTATTTCCCCGGGCCGGTCCGGCTCACCCAAGCACTCAAGCGCGTGATCGAGGCATAAAATGGCGCGGACGTCTTTCAAGCTGCCGGATATCGGCGAGGGCATCGCCGAGGCGGAGATCGTCGCCTGGCACGCCAAGGTGGGCGATATCCTCGAAGAGGATGCCCCGCTCTGCGACATGATGACCGACAAAGCGACGGTGGAAATGACCGCGCCGGTTTCGGGCAAGCTGGTCGAGGTCGCCGGCGAGGTCGGTGAGATGATCGCGATCGGATCGGTGCTCGCGGTGTTCGAGGGCGAGGGCAGCAGCGAGAAGCCGACCATCCAAGTTGCCCCGCCCGAAGCGAGCGCCGTCGCGCTGAGCGAGCCGATTACTCCCCTCCCTGAAAGGGAGGGGCCGGGGGTGGGTAGCGAGCGCAGCGAGCATTCCGCGACGGACCCGCAACCCGCGCTCGGTCACGGCAACAAAAAGTCGGAAACTCCGTCGCGAGAGCCGACGCCTGCGGCGTCGGCACCCACCCCCAGCCCCTCCCTTGCAGGGAGGGGAGAAGCTAAGCGCACGCTCGCATCGCCCGCCGTCCGCGATCGGGCCAAGGCGCTGGGCATCGATCTCGCCGAGGTCCACGCGCCCGATGGCCGCGTCCGCCATGCCGATCTCGACGCCTTCCTCGGCTACAACGCCGGCAAGGGCTATCGCGCGGCGGCGCCCGCACGCCCCGACGAGCAGATCAAGGTCATCGGCATGCGCCGCCGCATCGCCGAGAATATGGCCGCCTCCAAGCGCCACATCCCGCACTTCACCTATGTCGAGGAATTCGACGTCACTAAGCTGGAGGAGCTGCGCGCCGATCTCAACGATACGCGCGGCGCCAAGCCCAAGCTGACCATGCTGCCGCTGCTGATCGTCGCGGTGTGCAAGGCGCTGCCCGAATTTCCGATGATCAATGCCCGCTATGATGACGAGGCGGGGGTGGTGACGCGGCACGGCGCGGTGCATCTCGGGCTGGCGACGCAGACCGATGCAGGGCTGATGGTGCCCGTGATCCGCGATGCGCAGGCGCTCAACGTCTGGCAGTTGGCGACCGAGATCCGCCGTCTCGCCGAGGCCGCGCGCAGCGGCAAGGCGAAGAGCGAGGAGCTTTCGGGATCGACGCTGACTTTGACCTCGCTCGGGGCGCTCGGCGGCATCGCCACCACGCCGGTGATCAACCGCCCCGAGGTAGCGATCTTGGGGCCCAATAAGGTGGTGGAGCGGCCGATCATCCGCGATGGCGAGATCGTCGCGGCCAAGCTGATGAATTTCTCGATCAGCTGCGATCATCGCGTGGTCGATGGTTGGGATGCGGCGAGCTTCGTGCAGTCGGTCAAGCGGTTCGTGGAGACCCCGGCGCTGCTGTTCGTGGACTGACCTTCATCCTCCCCATGGTTTCATGGGGAGGGGGACCATCCGTAGGATGGTGGAGGGGAATCTTCACCGTCACGCATTTCCCCTCCACCGCTCTTCGAGCGGTCCCCCTCCCCAGCAAAAGCTGGGGAGGAAGGATTACAACCGCCGCATGAACAGCTCCTCCACGCGGTGATCCGGCCCTTTGTGGATCACCAGATCGGCGCGCGCGCGGGAGGGTTTGATATTCTCGGTCAGGTTTATAGCGTTGATCTCGCGCCATAGTTTCTGCGCGAAGGCCTTCGCTTCGCCGGTGGTCGCTCCCGCCATATGGTGGAAATAGCTGTTGGGATCGCGGAACGTCGTTGCCTGGTGGGTCAAGAACCGATCCAGATACCAGCGCGCGATATCCTCTTCCTTGGCGTCCACATAGATGGCGAGGTCGAAGAAATCGCTCGCGGTATAGAGCGCGCCCTCGCGGGATGTCGCGCCGATCTGCAGCACGTTCAGCCCTTCGAAGATCAGGATGTCCGGCGCCTGGACCTCCTGATAGGCGCCCGGCACCAGATCGTAGGCGAGGTGCGAATAGACGGGCAGGCGGCCGTGTCCGGTGGTGCGCACCTCGAGCAGAAATTCGATCATCCGGCGGATATCATAGCTTTCGGGAAAGCCCTTGCGGTCCATCAGCCCGCGCTGCTGCAGCGTCGATGTCGGATGGAGAAAGCCGTCGGTGGTGACGAGATCGACCTTGGGATGATCGGGCCAGCGTGAGAGCAAGGTGCGGAGCACGCGCGCCATCGTGCTCTTGCCCACCGCCACCGATCCTGCGATCGCCACCACATAAGGCCGCTTGGCGGCGGGGCGGCCGAGGAAATCGTCGGTCACGCGCGCCAAACCACGCGCGGCGCCGATGTGCAGGTTGATCAGGCGGGTGAGCGGCAGATAAATATCCTCGACCTCGGCGAGGCTGATTGGCTCGTTGGCGCCGCGCAGCCGGGCCAGATCGTCCTCGGTGATGGTCAGCGGCACGGCGGAGCGCAGCCGCGCCCAGGCGGCGCGCGGGAAGTGCGTCGCGCCGGCAAGATCGTCGACGCGCGGCGCGTTCTCGCGTTTGCTCTGGATCGACCGCACCACGCCCATTCTTCCGCTCCCACAGGGCAACCGAGGCGCGCGCTTTAGCCGATACTTTTGCTGGAGCGAAAGGGCGCCTTATCTCTCTCGTCACCCCGGACCTGTTCCGGGGTCCACGCCACAATCAAATCCGGAGCAAGCGGATGGGTGGATGCCGGAACAAGTCCGGCATGACGGCGGACGGGTGGGGTGCAATAAGGCGCGCTTACCCCTATCAGGCCCATATGCCCCTTCCCGTTGTCGCCATCGTCGGCCGTCCCAATGTCGGTAAGTCCACCCTGTTCAATCGGCTGGTGGGCAAGAAGCTCGCGCTGGTCGACGATCGTCCCGGCGTCACCCGCGATCGGCGCGAGGGTGATGCGACTTTGCTAGGCCTGGAATTCAAGCTGATCGACACCGCGGGCTTCGAGGATGAAGATGCCCAGAGCCTGCCCGGCCGCATGCGACAGCAGACCGAGGCGGCGGCGCTCTCCGCCGATGTCGCGCTCTATCTGTTCGATTCGCGCGCCGGCGTCACTCCGCTCGACGAGACGATCGCGCAATGGCTGCGCAGCCTCGATACGGTGGTGATTCCCGTCGCCAACAAGGCCGAGGGCAAGGCCGGCGAGACCGGGATCATCGAAGCCTATGCGCTCGGCCTCGGTGATCCGATACCTTTCTCGGCCGAGCATGGCGAGGGTCTGGTCGATCTGTTCGAGGCGCTGCGCCCGCATATCGAGCGCGAAGAAGAATATCCGGACGAGCCCGAGGATCCGTTCGCGGATGGCCCGCTCAAGCTGGCGATCGTCGGCCGCCCCAACGCCGGCAAGTCCACCCTGGTCAACAAGATGCTGGGCGAGGAGCGGATGATAACCGGACCGGAGGCCGGGATCACCCGCGACAGCATCACGATCGATTGGCAATGGAAGGATCGCGATGTCCGCCTGATCGATACCGCGGGCCTGCGCCGCCGCGCCAAGGTGGAAGACAAGCTCGAGCGGCTCTCCGCAGCCGATACGCGCCACGCGGTCGATTTCGCCGAAGTGGTGGTGCTGCTGCTCGATGCCACGCGCGGGCTGGAGGCGCAGGATCTGCGCATTGCCTCGGACGTGATCGAAGAGGGCAGGGCGCTGATGATCGCCATCAACAAATGGGACGTCGCCGAAAACCCGTCCGGCCTGCTCAACGGCATCCGCGGCGCGCTGGAAGAGGGGCTGGCGCAGGTGAAGGGTCTGCCGGTCATCACCGTCTCGGCCTTCACCGGGCGTGGCATCGATCAGTTGCTGGAAACCGCCTTCGCGATCCGCGAGGAATGGTCGAAGCGCGTCTCGACCGGCCAGCTCAACCGCTGGTTCGAACGTGCGCTGGAGGCCAATCCGCCGCCCGCGCCCGGCGGCAAGCGCATCAAGTTGCGCTACATCACCCAGGCCCGCACCCGCCCGCCAACCTTCATCCTGTTCGGCAACCGCGTCGACGAACTGCCGGAAAGCTATCGGCGGTATCTGGTCAACGGCATTCGCAAGGAGCTGGGCTTCGGCGGCGTGCCCGTGCGGCTGACGATGCGCGCGAGCAAGAATCCGTTCGGCAATAAATGATCGAGGCGCCTGGCGAGACGATCGTCGATGCGCGCGGCATGCGCTGCCCATGGCCGGTGTTGCGCCTCGCCAGGGCGATGAAGGGCGCCGAGGCGGTGATACTGCTGACCGACGATCCCGCTGCGCCTGCCGAGATCGATGCGCTCGCTCGATCAAGCGATTGGGACTTGATCGAAATAAGTGGTGGATTTTCGGTTCGGCGATCGGCCGCATAGGAAATGCGTTAACCAGTTCGCGCTACTTCCCCGTCAGAGTTTCAGTGCCAACTGGGGATAGTGATGGATCTGGATGGCGACATGATCGTGGACCGCGAGGCGTTCAATGCGCTCCGGCGGCAGATCGGTGCCGATTTTGGTCGGATTATCGGCTATTTTCGGGAAGACGGCATCAAATCGATCCGCCTGATCGAAGATGCCATGCGCAATCTCAACGCGGCGGCGCTGGTACGTCCGGCGCATACGTTAAAGGGCGAATCGCTCCAATTCGGTGCCGAACCACTGGGCACCACTGCCGAGCGCATCGAACGCGCGGCGCGTGACGCGGTGGAGATGCACGATTTCCCGCACGATATCGCCGACGAGGTGGCCAAGCTGCGCCCGCTGTTTCAGGAAACGCTGGCCTTCTTCGATAAGGAGGTGCCGCCGGCTGTAGTGGCTGCCGCATCCGTTCGCCGCGCGGGAGGCTTCGGCCGCAAGATCGGCTGAGGCCGGCCGGGGAGCCCGAACCGCAGCTTAATTCCGGGTATCATGAAATTCCTGCTTGACCGCTATTCACGGGCGTATCTACCGCTTCGCAAGGCCTCGGCCGTGCGCGTACCGCAACACCGCGGTCCAGTTGGGGGAGGCGAATGGTCGATCGAGAGCAATTGCGGGACGTCACCACCGCCGATGGCGTGATGCCTGTCTATGTCGCCTATCCGAAGACTGCCCCCGCGCCGCTGATCGTCATGTATATGGACGTCAACGGCATTCGGGATGAACTGCGCCGCTTTGCCGCGCGCCTGGCGGGGCATGGCTTCGTCGTCGCTTTGCCCGATCTCTATTATCGCTTCGGCACGGGCATCGCGTTCGATCATCGCACGGCGGTCCACGAGCGCCCGCAGGCGGAGATCGATCACCTCCGTACTCTGATGACCGCGCTCAAGGATGAGATGGTGATGCGCGATACGCTGGCCCTGGTGGCGGCGTTCGAGGACGATCCCCGTGTGGCGCCCGGTCGGGCCGGCAGCATCGGCTATTGCATGGGCGGGCGGTTCGTCGTCCGAACGCTGACCGAACTGCCCGATTACTTTGCTGCCGGCGCCGCGCATTTCCCGACCAGCCTGGTGACCGACGCCGAGGATGCGCCGTACCGCAGCCTCAGCCGCGCATCCGGGCCGCTCTACATGTGCTTCGGCAGCGAAGACTTCATGATGCCCGCCGAACGGATCGATACCTTGCGCCGCGCGATCGCGGAGGCGGATATCGATTGCACGCTGGTCGTCCACCCGGGCGCGCCGCATTCCTATGCGTTCGCGGAACGGCCATCGAGCTATGACGCGGCTGCGGCGGAAGAGGATTGGGCGCAAAGCATTGCGCTGTTCCAGAAGGTGCTGGCCGTTCGATAAAAAAATCCTCTCCCGCCAGGGGGAGGTGGCGCCGAAGGCGTCGGAGGGGGAGGGCGGCGGCGCACTATCGAGGACGTCGCGTCCGCTGCCTCCGTCAGCTGCCGCTGACACTTCCCCCTGGCGGGGGAGGATTTGATCTCTCAATCCATCGATTCCGCGGGCTTGCTCTGGAGTTGGACGTAATTCTGGATGCCCATCCGCTCGATCATGTCGAACTGCCGCTCTAGATAATCGACATGCTCCTCCTCATTGTCGAGGATGCGCTTGAAAAGATCGCGGGTGATATAATCGCGCACCGTCTCGCAATGTTCGATGGCATCGCGCAGCAGCGGGATCGCCTCATGCTCCAGCGCGAGATCGGCTTTCAGCACTTCCTCAACCGATTCTCCGATGCGCAGACGGCCGAGCAGCTGGAAGTTGGGCAGGCCATCCAGGAACAGGATGCGCGCCGCCAGCCAATCGGCATGCTTCATCTCATCGATGGATTCGCCATATTCGAACTTGGCGAGATGCTCGATGCCCCAATGATCCAGCATCCGATAATGCAGGAAATATTGGTTGATCGCGGTCAGCTCGTTCTTGAGCGCCGCGTTGAGGAATTCGATGACCTTGTCGTCGCCCTTCATGGCTGCGGCTCCTGGCTGGAAATGTTGAAAGGGCCTAACCGCGCGCTGGGCGGAAGAGAAGCGCGAACGACTCGCGCGTTGGTTTCAGCGCTGTCGGACCGTCCAGGCTGAGGCTCAGGCCGCGATAGCGCGTTCGGAGGCGATCAGTTCGCGCGCAAACGGAAGGCACTGGCCGCAGCGGGGACGGCGCCCGAGCGATGCATAGGCCTTGAGAGGATCGCAGCAGCCGGCGCGCGCCGCCTCCCGAACGTCACGTTCCCGGATGGCATTACAAACGCACACAACCACAGGCGAATCTCCTCTCGCCGGCAGTTCTATGGCTAATGAGAGTTATTCGCAACAGGAAAATCGAGCTACGCGATCGCCTGATCGCGTAAGCGAACCGCTTACTTGATCTTGGCTTCCTTGAACTCGACGTGCTTGCGCGCGACAGGATCATATTTCTGGAAGCTCATCTTCTCGGTCTGGTTGCGAGGATTCTTCTTGGTCACATAGAAGAAGCCCGTGTCTGCGGTGCTGACGAGCTTGATCTTGACCGTGGTCGGCTTGGCCATCGTTCCGTCCTGAATGTTGGGCCGATGCGACCGGCCACAAAAAATAAAGCGGCCGTGAAGCCGCTCGCGTGGACGCGCCCATAAGGCGAATGATGCCCATCCGTCAAGATCGGAACAGGCAGGCAGGATGGTCGTTTAGCCACCGAAAGGAGTTTTTCGGATGCTGAAATGGGCTCTCATCTTCCTGGTCGTCGGATTGATCCTCGGCGCGCTGGGCTTCGGCGGGGTCGGCGGCGCGTTTGTCGAGATCGCCAAGATCCTCTTCTATATCTGCCTGGTCATCTTCCTGGTGTTTCTGGTGCTCGGCCTGTTGGCGGGGCGCGCGGTCACCTGACTCTCATCGACAAACTTGGGAAAGGGCGGCACGTGTTGCCGCCCTTTTTCGTTTGAGGGACGATGCGCGCATTCTCTCAACTGCTCGACGGTCTCGTTTACACGCGATCGCGCAACGCCAAGCTCAAGCTGATCGCTGATTATCTGCGCGAAAATCCCGATCCCGATCGCGGCTGGGCGATGGCCGCGCTGACCGGCGATCTCAACCTGCCGCATGTGAAGCCCGCCGCGATCAGCGGCATCGTCGCCGAACGGATCGATCCGGTGCTGTTCGGGATGAGCCGCGATTTCGTCGGCGATCTCGCCGAGACGGTCTCGCTGCTGTGGCCGAAGCCGGAGGGCCAGCCGCCGGAGCTCGATAGCGGTGCGCTCGGCCTCGCCGCCGTGATCGATACGCTGATGACATTGGGCCGTGCCGAGGCGCCGCGGGCGCTGGCCGCAATGCTCGATCAGCTCGATGCTTCGGGCCGCTACGCCTTGCTCAAGCTCGCCACCGGCGCGCTGCGCGTCGGGGTTTCGGCGCGGCTCGCCAAGACCGCGCTCGCCCAGACGTTCGGCCTTGATGTCGACGCGGTGGAGGAAGTGTGGCACGGACTCAAGCCGCCCTACACCGCGCTGTTCGATTGGGCGGAAGGGCGGGGCGGGCAGCCGACTCCCGCCGATGTCCCCGTCTTCCGCCCCTTCATGCTCGCCCACCCGCTGGAGGATTTGCGGGTAGATCTCGCCGATTATGCCGCCGAGTGGAAGTGGGACGGCATTCGCGTCCAGCTTGTCCATACCGGTGGCGAGACGCGGCTCTACAGCCGCGCGGGCGACGATATCACCGCCAGCTTTCCCGAAGTCGCCGCCGCCTTCCGCACCGATGCCGTGCTCGATGGCGAGCTGCTGGTGCGCGGCACGCATCAGGGCGCCGATATGGCGGAGGGCGAGGGCGCGGCCAGCTTCAACGCGCTCCAGCAAAGGCTCGGCCGCAAAAATGTCTCCGCCAAGGCGCTCGCCGATTATCCCGCTTTCGTCCGGCTCTATGATATATTGTTCGACGGCGGCGAGGATCTGCGCGCGCTCGGCTGGAGCGAACGCCGCGCCCGTCTCGAGAGCCTGATGCCCCGCCTCGATCCCGCCAGTTTCGACATCAGCACTGTGATCGAAGCCAAGGATTTCGACGCCTTCGAAGCAATCCGCGCCGGCGCCCGCGATGCCGCGATCGAGGGCGTGATGCTTAAGCGCCGTGATTCGCCCTATGTCGCCGGCCGCCGCACCGGGCTGTGGTATAAATGGAAGCGCGATCCGCTCACCGCCGATTGCGTCGTGATGTATGCCCAGCGTGGTCACGGTCGCCGTTCGAGCTATTATTCGGATTACACCTTCGGCTGCTGGAGCGAGACCGGCGAGTTGCTCCCCGTAGGCAAGGCCTATTCGGGCATTACGGACGAGGAGCTGAAATGGCTCGATCACTTCGTCCGCACCAATACCGTCCAGCGCTTCGGCCCGGTGCGGGAAGTGGCCAAGACTTTGGTGTTTGAAATCGCCTTCGATTCGATCCACCCATCGAAGCGCCACAAAAGCGGCGTCGCCATGCGCTTCCCCCGCATCGCCCGAATCCGGACCGATAAGCCTGCGGCGGAGGCGGATACGATCGCGGCACTGGAGCGGCTAATGACTAATGCAACCGAAACCAAAAATTAATTCCGCGATCCTATCACAGCCTTACGCAAAGGGGGCACTAGGTGACGCAAGCCGACGAAATGACCATCGCGCCGATGAGCGATCCGACGTGGCGCGCACTCGTCAGCGGCGAAAAGCAGCCCGCATATCGCTGTCTCGCGCTGCGCATCCTCATGATCCGCATCCGCGTCGAATATGATCGCGATGCATCGGCGCTGCAGGCACTGATCCGGGAACTGCGCGATTTCTTCGTTGCCAACCTACGCTTCGCCGCGCCCGATTATCAATCGATCTTCAGGGAGACCGCGCGATGAGCGATATGACCTTCCCGCGCTCTCTGCACAGCGTCGCTGAAGTGACGCGCATGATCGAGGGCGGCGCGATGATGCTCCTCGCCGGCGAGGAGCATCTCTTGCGGGATCTTCCGCGCGGTGACTGGATCGGCGGCACGATCCCCTATTTCATGACTGCCGAGCATGGCGGCGTACAGGATCAGGATCGCATTTTCGTGGCGCGCTTGCCGCAGTCCGCCACCGTCACGCACCAGGCGCTGTACGATGCCGATACATTGCCCGGATTTCCGGCCGGCGGCGCACGCAATGGCTTCTCCGTGATCCTGCTGCCGTCGCAATCGGCGGTTCATAGCCGTTTCGCGCTGGAAGGCTCCCAGTGGCCCGGGCTGTTCGATCGGCCGGTGGTGGGCTGGGTGACCGGCGTCGCGCTCGATCGCGTCGGCATCGATACCGCGAAGGTATTCGACGGCCGCAGCGGCCTCGTCTCCGAAACGGATGCGGTCGTCATGCACGTCGCGCTGCCGGATTCGGTCTTCGCCAAGGTCGATATCGTCAATCTCTTTGATCAGGGCGATGGCGATACTTTGACCTTCGATCAGACGAGTTTCTCCGCCGAATGGGTGCGCGTTGGGGGCAAGCGCGTCCGCCTGCTAGACTATATCGCTGAGAAGGGCATCGATACCAAGCTGCCGCTGGTCGCCGACTATAACGGTGCGGGCGTCAACGTGGCGATTGCGCGGATCATCGAAGAGGAAGGCCGCGTCGAATTCTTCGCGCCGGTTTTCGCGGACATGCCCTATCGCTTCGCCAAGCCCATCGGCCATTATCCCACCGAATTCGAAGAAGCGATCGCCGATTTGTGCACCCCGCCGACATTCAGCTGCAATTGTGTGCTGAACTATGCCTATGCCGATCTGGAGGGGCAGAGGACCGGCACGATCACCGGCCCGATGACCTTTGGTGAGATTGCCTATGTGCTGCTGACGCAGACCTTGGTCTATCTGACGATCGAGAGTGACTGAGCCCAAGCCCGGCGTCCGACAGCTGTTGCAGCGTTAGGCGAGGGGTTTCTCAAGTACGGTCATCGCCGGTGCGCTGCCCTGGAGGAAGATCACGCCGTCGACGGCGGGAAACGCCCGTGTCTCGCCGGTAATCGCATAGCCGCGGCGTCGGTAGTAAGCGATCAGCGTGTCGCGGGTGTCGATTACCGTCATCTCGATCCGATCCGCGCCCCAGCGATCGCGTGCCGCCTGTTCCGCGGCGGCCAGGAGCTGTTTACCGAGGCCACCCTGCTGCAGCCCCGGATCGACGGTGAGCAGGCCGAGATAGGCGATGCCGCCGCCTTTGTCGGTGATCTCGACGCAGCCGATCGGCCCGCCGCCCTCCTCGGCGATCATTAGACAGCGCTTGGGATCGGCGATGCTCTCCGCAAGGTTGTCGCGGCTGGTACGCGGGCCACCGAGGATGTCCGCCTCGTGCGACCAGCCGCTGCGCGCGCCATCGCCGCGATAGGCGCGCTCCACCAGAGCATGCAGCGCATCGCAATCGCCGTCCCGCGCGTCGCGGATCAGCGCGCCCATTTCGCCAGATAATCGGCCAGCCCCTGCGGGTTCATGCTGCGCGCGTCGGACAGCGCGGTGGTGTCACCGGCGTTGATCAGTTTATCGGTCTTGGGATCGACGATGAGCACCGCGGGGACGCCGGCCAGCCGCTTGGTGAAGCCGTAGTGTGCGGGAATATCGAGATTCTTGTCGAACCGGCCGACATCCACCACCGCCTCGACATAATGCTTCTCGACGAAGGGCTTGAGGTCGGGAAGCTCGACCGTGCCCGCCAGGATGCGGCAATCGAGGCACCAATTGCCGCCGAGATCGATCAGCAGCAGCTTGCCCGAGGCCTTGGCTTTCGCCTTCGCTTTTGCGACCACCGCCTTGGCATCGGCGCCTTCGTCGTAGGGCAGGGGCAGAGGCTTGGCGAGCTGCTCGAAGCTCGCGGCCTTCACCTTCGGCGCGGGCACGGCCGCCGTCACTGCGGTAGCAGCCAGCGTAGCAAGGCCGGCGAGAAGGAAAGCGGGGAGGCGCATAGATGTCTCCGTGTAAATGTTCGGAAGAGATAGGAGCTCTACGCACGAAACGAAGCAAGCGTTTCTTGGGGCGGGGCAAGGGAAGGCGATTGAGAGAGCGGCGATGTGCCGCGCAATTTATCACCGACTAGGCGTTCCGGCGGAAGCGGGAGACGATCCGTCAAGGTAGGTGGTTGTCCAGGGGCCAATCGCTGTACCGATTATGATCGTATCTTCGTCCGATCCGTCGAAGTGAACGGTGCCAGCAGGGACAATCACATAGCTGCCGGCTGGATAAGACTTCGCCTGACCCCTGTTCGTTACAGTGCCATATCCGATCTTCAGCGTTCCCTTGGCGACAAAAACACGCGCGGTTGCGCTATGATAGTGGGGGCTGTCCCACACCGAAGCCGGAATATAGAAGGCGTAGGAAAAGGCTGTGTAAGCCTTTTCGCGGTTGCCTTCCAGCAAGGCGAACTTCGTCCCGTTTGGGGCGGCACTTTGCCACGGGATTGTGTCGGCCGTCCATCCAGCCACTTTGTCTGTTGGACCCGCATGGCTCGCGGTCGAAAACAGCGCGACATACGCCAAGGCTTTCCACATCTCGATCTCCCTCCCGCGCGCGTTTAGCGTGCGAGGCGGCGACCGGCGTCCCGTTTCCTGCTCTCAAATCAAAAGAAAAGCCCGGCCGGCGCATCCGCCGACCGGGCTCGATCTTGTCAAAGGCTAAGGCTTATTCGCCCGGCGCCAAGTTTACCGCGGCCATCTTGCCACGACGATCGACTTCCAGCTCGAACTGCAGGCGATCGCCCTCGTTCAGCGTGGACATGCCGGCGCGCTCCACGGCTGAGATATGCACGAAGGCATCGGGCTGGCCGTCATCGCGCTGGATGAAGCCGAAGCCCTTCATCGCGTTGAAGAACTTCACCGTGCCGCTTGCGCGCTCTCCGGTCAGCTGCCGCTGCGGGCCACCCGCACCGCCGGCGCCACCGGCTCCGCCTTCGCGGGGCGGACGGCTGTCCGTCACCGGGATGACGTCGCCCACCGTTTCAAGCGTCGTCGCCGAAACGCGGCCGCCGCGATCGACCAAAGTGAACTTCAGCTGCTGGCCCTCGGCCAGGCCGCTAAGCCCCGCCTGTTCGACCGCCGAGATATGCACGAACACATCCTCGCCGCCGTCATCGCGGACGACGAAGCCGAAGCCCTTCTGGGCGTTGAAGAACTTCACGGTGCCGGTGCCTTCGCCGATCACCTGCGCGGGCATGCCGCCGCCGCCACGGGCGCCGCCGAAGCCGCCACCACCGCCGCCGCTACGGAAACCGCCGCCGCCGCCACCGCCGAAGCGATCGCCGCCGCCACCGCCGCCGCCGAAGCGATCACCGCCGCCACGGAAACCGCCGCCGCCACCGCCGCCGAAGCGATCACCGCCGCCGCCGAAACCGCCACCGCCGAAGCCGCCACCGAAGTCACCGCCGCCGAAACCGCCGCCATCTTCGCCGAAGCCGTCCCGCTTGTCCCTACCACCGCGCTGACCGCGCCGCCCTCTATCAAAACCCATGCCGCCGAATTCTTTCCAACCTGTCGCCCAAATCACTTTGCAGCGCCCGGCGGCGGGCGGGCCGCAGGCGCGTCGGCGTGAAAGAGACCACGCCGGCATCGAGCTTACAGCAAAGCGGCTTTGACGGCGAGCAAATTTAACAGTTCGTTCCGGTGGCTGTTGAGCCTGCCCGCGCGGGGGCCTAAGGCCCGCCGATGACTGTCTATCTGCACGAAGAAGATCTCCCCGCCGATGCGCTGGGGCCGGGGCCGGTGGCGGTCGATACGGAGACGATGGGGCTGATCACGCCGCGCGATCGGCTCTGCCTCGTCCAGATCTCGGATGGGGGCGGGGACGAGCATCTCGTCCGCTTCGGGCCGGACAGCGCGTATGATGCGCCCAATCTGCGCGCCGTGCTCGCCGATCCCGATCGGCTCAAGCTCTATCATTTCGCGCGCTTCGATCTCGCGGCGATTCGGCATTACCTGGGCTATTGGGCGGCGCCCGTGTTCTGCACCAAGATCGCCTCGCGCCTCGTCCGCACCTACACCGATCGCCATGGCCTGAAGGAACTGGTGCGCGAGCTGTGCGGCCAGGATATCTCCAAGCAGCAGCAATCCTCCGATTGGGGCGGGCCCGAGCTCAGCGATGCTCAGAAGGATTATGCCGCCTCCGACGTGCGCTTTCTGCACCAGATGCGCGAGAAGCTGATCGAGCGGCTGGAGCGCGAGGATCGCATGGCGCTGGCGCAGGCCTGCTTCGATTTCCTGCCCGCGCGCGCCGAACTCGATATCGCCGGCTGGCCCGAGATCGATATCTTCGCGCATATGTAGCCGATGTCTACGCTCGCAAACCAACAGAGGCGCAGCCGCCGCGCATGGGCGCTGGCGGGCGGCAGCCACGATCGCACGATTGGCGTGTTGCGCGTCGCGCTGCCGATGGCGGTGGGCGCGCTGGTCGCCTTCCTGGCGCTGGCGCCCTTCACCTTCGGCAGCGAGATCAGCTTCGTCCTCTCCAAGGATCATGTCGATATCGCGCCGGAGCGGATGCGCGTCACCGCCGCCGAATACCGCGGCAAGGATAACCGGGGCCAGCCGTTTCAACTCGATGCCAAATCGGCGGTGCAGCAAAGCTCCGCGGTGCCGATCGTGCGGCTGACCGATCTCAACGCGAAGATAACGCTCGATGACGGCCCCGCCACCGTCGTCGCCGGCCATGGCCGCTACAATATGGACAACAGCCGCATCGCGCTCGATGGCCCGGTCACGCTAGACGACAGCACGGGCTACCACATCGCCACGCGCGACATCCTGATCGACATGAACACGAAGAAGGCGATCAGCCGCGGCCGCGTCGATGGCACGATGAACACCGGCACCTTTTCGGGCGATCATATGACCGCCGATCTCAACACGCATGTCGTCGATCTGGTCGGGCACGCGCGCTTGCATATCGTTCAGCGAGGGGCCAGACGGCCGCGATGAACCGCCGTCTCGTCCTCGCCCTGGTGCTGATCGCCGCGCCGGCGATCGCCCAGAATCAGGGCGGCAACAGCGCGCTGCGCAATCACGACAGCAATGCGCCCGTCGACGTCACCTCCGATCGCAGCGAGGTGCAAGACAAGCAGAACCGCGCGATCTTCATCGGCAATGTCCGCGCCGTGCAGGGCGACATGACGCTGACCGCGGCGCGCGTGACGGTCGCTTATTCCAAGGGCGCCAACGGCGGCGATCTGCAGATCGATCGCATCGATGCATCGGGCGGGGTGACGGTGGTCGATCCCTCCGAGCATGCCAAGGGCAATTACGGCATCTACGATCTCAACCGGAAAATCATCACGCTGATCGGCAACGTCACCGTGGTGCGCTCCGGCAACACCGTGAACGGCGCACGGCTGGTGATGGACCTCAACACCGGCCGATCGACCGTGGACGGCAGCGCCGTCGGCGGGGCGGAGCCGGGTGCGGTGGGCAAGAGCGGCGGCCGCGTCACCGGCCACTTCAGCGTGCCGCAGAAAAATCAGACCATGCCGCCCGCGCCCGTCACCAAGCCCACCGCGAAGTAACAGCTATCAACCCCTCCCTTCTAAGGGAGGGGCAAGGGGTGGGTCAGCATCTTCGGGGCTCGATGCCCCGATGATGCTTTCGGTCGCGGAGGGGCCGTGAGTCTTTTAAGCGCGCAGACGCGCGCACCCACCCCCGACCCCTCCCTGCAAGCAGGGAGGGGAGGAGTTACGCCATCCAGGCCGGCGGGGTGCCCGGCGCATCGCTCCACTTCGGGACGGCGCGGGCCGCTCCTTTGGGGATGAGGCCATAGCGGATCAGCCGCCTGCCGTCGTGGAGCACCAGCGGATGATGCCGGCCGCTGCCGAGCCAGCGCCGCAGGATCAGGCTCGCGTGGCCGATCAGCCAGGTCAGCGATGCAATCAGCGCCACGGTCCGGCCATGGCGGCGCGTGAAATAGCGCCGCCGCGATTCATACCAGTAAACGGGAAGTGCCGGGCGGCCCGAGACCGGACGCGATCCGTTGACTCCCGTCGCGGCGCCGCCGACATGGCTGACGCGGCTCGCGGGATTGTGGCGGATCGACCAGCCCACGCGCCGCAGCCGCGCCATCAGCTCCACCTCCTCGAAATAGAGGAAGAAGCCGGTATCGAAGAGGCCGGCCTGGCGCAGGGCGCGGGCGCGGAACATCACGCTCGCGCCCGTCACCCAATCCACGTCGCCGGCGGGTTGTTCGGCTTGGAATGGCGCCACTCCGAGCAGCCAATCGAATGGCGCGAGCTTGGCGCCGCGCGCCAGCTCGCGGCGGATGGTGGGGAAGGTGAAGGCCGATCCCGACGCGCTGCCGTCGGGCTCTAAAAGCAGGCTGCCGACCGCGCCGCACTTGGGACAATCGTCGAGCGTGTCGGCCAGGTAGGAAACCGCTCCGGGCGCGATCTCGGTATCCGGGTTGAGCAGGTGGATGTAATCGGGCGGTTCATCGGCCTGGAGCAGGCGGAGCATCGCCTGATTGTTCGCCCAGCCGAAGCCGCCATTGATCTCCAGCGGCAGCAGGCTTGCCCAGCCCTCATAGCGCGGATCGCTCAGACCAGCGCGCAGCCGATCGGCCGATCCATCGCCCGATCCGCCGTCGACGATGATCACTTCCAGGTCTGGCTCGCGGGCACGCTCCGCTTCCAGGCTGGCGAGTGCGCGCAGCGCCAGATCGGACGTGCGGTAGTTGACAATCACCACCGCGATGCGCCGGTTCATTCAGGGCTCCGCTCGCGCACCGTCGCGGGCACGCCGGTCGCGATCGCGCCCGGCGGCACATCCCGCATCACCACCGCATTCGCACCGATCAGCGCGCCCTTTCCGAGCGTGATCCGCCCGAGCACCACCGCACCCGCGCCGAGCTGCACGCCTTGTTCCAGGATCGGCGCATCGGCCAGCGCGTCCATCCTGCGGATGCCCAGCGTGCAATTCTGGCGGATGATGCAATCGTCGCCGATCACGGTGGCACCATGGACGACGATGCCGCCCTGATGCTCGATCACCACCCGCCGTCCGAGCAAGACGGAGTAGGGCAGTTCGATGCCGTAGACGTTGCGGCAATGGCGGAAGAGCGCGCGGTAGATCAGGCTCAACGGCGCGCGCAGCGGCTGGCGCACGCCCATCCGCCACACGCCGAAGCGATGCGTGGCGACCGCGCGGAAGCCGGGCTTGGTCCAGTCGCGGCCATGCGCCTGCCAATCCTCGCGGATCTGCTGCCAAAGCGTCATGCGGCCGCGCCCTTATATTCGATCAGCGAGGAGCGGCGGTTACGCAGGCGGTTCCAACGAAAGCGCACAAGACCTTGAAACTCGGCCAATTTACCGATCATAAGAAGGCTGGCACTGCCAAAGGCGAGGCGCGGGTTTAGCCCTTCGGCGCGGCGGCGGAGGAACAGCCGGGCGATGTTCGCCGCAAAAGCGCCGAGGCCGAACAGCGTCAGGACCAGCAGCCACGGGCTCCAGACAAGACCGCCCATCAGGCCTACGAGTATCCACCCCGGTATCTCGCCGCCCCAGCGCGTGATCCGGCGGCAGGCGGCGCGCCAATCGGGCCAGCGCTGATCGGGATGGCGGGCGGCGAGCTCGGCAAAGGCATGGCCAGCGCGCTTGGTGCGGTTCCACCATTGGCCGAAGCGCAGGATGGCGGCGTCGTGCAGCGTCATCTCGCCCTCGATCCGCGCCAGTTTCCAGCCCGCCGCCCGCAGCCGCATGCACATATCGGGCTCTTCGCCGGCGATCATCTCATCGGGATAGCCGCCGACCGCCTCGAACGCCGACCGCCGGATCAGGATGTCCCCACCGCATGCGCCGACATCGCCCACGGGCACGTTCCACTCATCATCGGCGAGCGCATTGTAGAGCGATCGATCGGGAAAGCGCTCGCGCCGCCGCCCAAATACCAGGGCCAGTTCGGGCCGCGCCGCCAGCACCGCAGCACCCGCATCGAGCCACCCCGGCTGCACCTCGCAATCGCCATCGACGAACTGGATCAGCTCGGTTTCGGGCGCCTTGGCGAACAGTGCTCGCGCCCCGGCATTGCGCGCTCGCGCCGCGGTGAAGTTGGGCGGCACCGCAAGGCCGACCACTTCGACTCCCAACGATCGCGCGAAATCCTGGCTGCCGTCGCTCGATCCGCTGTCGACATAGACGATAGGCCCCGCCGCGACGACCGAGCGCAGGCAGGCCTTGAGCCGCTCGCCCTCATTCCGCCCGATCGCGACAATACCGATCGTCATCCAACGCAGCCCGTATAGCCGCCGCGCACCATCGGCCCGATCCGGCCCGCGATGCGATCGCCGTAGCGGCGGACGAAACCGTGCGGATCGATCGCCGCGCGCTTCTTGGGCAGCGGCAGGATCGCCGCGATCCGCGCCGCCTCGGTGGGGGTCAGGTGGCTGGCGTCATGACGGAAATAGCGCTCAGCACCGGCATTGGCGCCATAGGTGCCGAGGCCGGTTTCGGCGATGTTGAGATAGACCTCCATGATCCGCCGCTTGCCCCAGATATTCTCGATCAGCACGGTGAACCATGCCTCAAGACCCTTTCGAACCCACGAACGGCCCTGCCAGAGGAAGGCGTTTTTGGCGGTCTGCTGGCTGATAGTCGATCCGCCGCGATAATGGCGCCCCGCCTCGTTGCCGGACATGGCTTTCTCGATCGCGGTGAAATCGAAGCCGTGATGCCTGCAGAAATTGCCGTCCTCGGCGGAGATCGCCGCGCGCGCCATGTTCGGGTCCATCCGGCTGAGCGGCATCCAATCCTTGTTGATCGATCTGCCTCCGATCACGTCGCCCGCCATCGTCAGCGTGAAGGGCGGCGGCACGAAGCGATAGACGATCACGATCAGCACCGATCCGATCACGAAGATCAGGATCGCGCGGATCAGCCATTTTACCAGCCGACCCATGAAGGATGTCCGTTTCCCCGATCGTCTGCCTGCGCGCGCCATCGCTTTTGCGCTTAGCCGATGCTTGGCCGGATCGAAACAGGCGCTTAGGCAGGGAAAAACACATCCAGGGGATCATGATGCGTCTGAGTCTTGTCTGCTTAATCTCCGGGCTTGCAGCCTTTCCCGCCTGGGCCGGCGATCTGCGAGATTTGTGTCCCGATCGTCCCGGTCTGGCGACGCCGGCCTGCACGGTGGACAAGGGCCATCTCCAGGCCGAGGTCGGCCTTGGCGACTGGACGCACGACAAGCAGCCCGATTCTATCACCGACACCACGGCGGTGGGCGATATTTCGCTCCGCTATGGCCTTACCGACAGCACCGAATTCCGCGTCGAGTGGACGGCGTATACGCATGTCCGTGACAAGGATCGCGCAACCGGCGCGGTGGATCGGGTTTCGGGGATCGGCGATGTGACGGTCGGCATCAAGCAGAACCTCATGAACCCCGATGGCAGCCATCTTTCGATCGCGCTGCTGCCTTTCGCCACGCTGCCCAGCGGCAAGGACGGTATCGGCGCGGGCGATTGGGGCGCCGGGCTGCTGATCCCGGTCAATTATGCCCTGTCCGATGCGCTGACGCTGGAACTGACCCCGGAGGTGGATGCCGCGACCGATGAGGACGGCAGCGGGCGCCACCTCGCTTATTCGGGCGTCATCGGCCTGCAGGCCAAGCTCAGCAAGAAGCTCAGCACCGCGATCGAGTTGCAAGCGATCCGTGACCGCGATCCCGATCAACACACCACCGAAACGCTAGCCGCGCTGTCGTTCGCTTATCAGCCGGGCAAGAACAGCCAGTTCGATATCCAGACCAACTTCGGCCTGAACCAAAATGCTCCGGATATCGAGGTGACGGTCGGCGTCACGGGCCGCTTCTAGCACGCCAGAAGCTGGATCAGGCCATCGCGGGCAGCAGCTTCCGTTCGCCGGCGATCCGCATCATCGCTTTCTGCAGCTTATCGAACGCGCGGACCTCGATCTGGCGGACGCGCTCGCGGCTGACGCCATAGACCTGGCTCAGCTCTTCCAGCGTCTTGGGATCATCGGACAGGCGGCGTTCGGCGAGGATATTTTTCTCACGATCGTTGAGGCTGTCCATCGCCTGGGTCAGCATGTCGTGACGGACATCCTTTTCCTGCGCGTCGGCAATGCGCTCGTCCTGCAGCGGATCGGTGTCGACCAGCCAATCCTGCCACTGGCCCTCGCCATCCTCGCGCATCGAGACGTTGAGCGAGGTATCGCCCCCCATCGCCATGCGGCGGTTCATCGAATGAACCTCGTCCTCGGTCACTCCGAGATCGGTGGCGATCTTGGCGACATGCTCGGGCTTGAGATCGCCGTCCTCGAAAGCGTCGATCTGGCTCTTCATGCGGCGCAGGTTGAAGAAGAGCTTCTTTTGCGCCGCGGTGGTGCCCATCTTCACGAGCGACCAGGAGCGCAGGATATATTCCTGGATCGAGGCGCGGATCCACCACATCGCATAGGTGGCAAGGCGAAAGCCGCGATCGGGTTCGAACTTCTTCACGCCCTGCATCAGGCCGATATTGCCTTCCGAAATCAGCTCGGACGTCGGCAGGCCGTAGCCGCGATAGCCCATAGCGATCTTGGCGACCAAGCGCAGGTGGCTGGTGACGAGCTTGGCCGCCGCCTCGGGATCGCCATGCTCCTGAAAGCGTTTGGCGAGCATATATTCCTCCTCCGGCTGGAGGAGCGGGAATTTGCGGATCTCCGAGAGGTAGCGGTTGAGGCTCTGCTCGCCGCCAAGGGCCGGGATCGTCGCGGGGGTATTCTTGGTCACCATGATCGTCTTAACTCCCTGAGCCTACGGGAGGCTCCGGCGGAACCGTTGCTGCGGTGCCGTCATCGTTGAACTGTGTCTAGCACAAGCTCGTTGAACATTTGCTGCATATCCGGCGGAATTTCGCTTTCGAACGCCAAAGTTTCGCTTGTGATCGGGTGGCGAAAGCCGAGCCGGGCGGCATGCAGCGCCTGCCTCTCAAAACCGAGCCGCTCCATCAGCGCCTTATGTTCTTTGCTCGGGCGACCGTAGAAGGGATCGCCCAACAAAGGATGGCCGATTGAAGCCATATGGACGCGCACCTGATGCGTCCGCCCGGTCTCCAGCCGACATTCGACCAGCGCGGCGCTCCGCAGCGGCTCCAATACCGAATAGTGCGTCACCGCATGCTTGCCCTGGCCGGGCGAGACCACCGCCATCTTCTTGCGGTTGCTTGGCGATCGCCCGATCGCACCCTCGATCCGGCCATTGTCGGCGCGTGGACGTCCCGAGACGATCGCGCGATAGCGGCGGTCGATACTGTGATCGGCGAACTGTGCGGCAAGGCCGGTGTGGGTGCGATCGGTCTTGGCGGCGATCATCAAGCCCGACGTATCCTTGTCGATGCGATGCACGATTCCCGGCCGTTCGACCCCGCCGATCCCCGAGAGCGAGCCTCGGCAGTGGTGGAGCAAGGCATTCACCAATGTCCCGTCGAGATTGCCGCAGGCGGGGTGGACGACCAGCCCGGCGGGCTTATCGATCACGATCAGATGCTCGTCCTCGAACACCACCTCCAGCGCGATGTCCTGCGCGATATTGCCGGCGGGGGTAGGGGCGGGGATCGCCACCTCATAGGCCTCGCCGCCCTTCACCTTGATCGCCGGATCGCGCACGGCGTTGGCCGCCTGCGTCACCCGGCCGCTGGAGATCAGCGTCTTGAGCCGTTCGCGCGAAAGGGTGGGGAGCGCGGCTGCGAGCGCGCGGTCCAGCCGCCATCCAGCGGCGTCCGCCGGCACGATAGCCTGTTTGATCGACACCCCCGCGTCCACGTTCAGGATATAAAATTCCAACCCGTGATTTCAATGCCGCGGCGCAACGATTCAGCCCAGAATGTCCGGGCCTACCTGTGGCTTGCGTCTCGCCATCAGCAGGCTCAGCAGGCCGAAGCCGATGAAGAAGAACAGCCAATGCTCGATCGTCGTCATCACCGGCGATTGAACGACCACGCGGACCACGGATTGGCCTGATGGACGCTGGGCGATGGCGTCGAGCAAATTGCTGTTATAGGCCTGTTGCGTAACGTCGATCGCCATCGCGGCGGTCAGCACCAGCAAAGCGATCCGCTTCATGCACTCTTCCCCTGCGCTTGATGATTAGCACAGTTGGAGCAAACTGTCATCCCGGCGGCGCTTTTGGCGCGACTGTTGGCGGAGGCGGCGGCAAGGCCGGCGCAGGAGGTCTGTGGCCTGCTGTTCGGCAGCCCAGATCGCGTTGATACGGCGGAGCCCACCGCGAATGTCGCCGACGATCCCGCCCGCACGTTCGAGATCGACCCCGCGACCCTGCTCCGCGCCTATAAGGCCGCGCGTGCCGGCGGGCCGCAGGTGATCGGCCATTATCACTCCCACCCTTTCGGGTCTGCTGTTCCCTCGGACCGCGATTGGGCGGCGGCGGAGCCGGGCAGGCTCTGGCTGATCCTGGCGGACGGCGCGGCGCGGCTATGGTGCGCCAATGCCACGGGTTTCGAAGAGTGGTCGATTCGGATGGTGTGATAATTGCTAACCAATGCTGTGCGATGCAGAAGGCGTGAAAGCATTGGGGGATGCCCAGGTGAAGGATGAAGCGATCGAGTTCGCGAGCCTGATGTGCTCGCGCCTGTGCCACGATCTGTTGAGCCCGGTCGGCGCGCTCAACAACGGGCTTGAGCTGTTGGCGGACGAAGACGATCCCGCGCTGCGCAAGGAATATCTCAGCCTGCTGGCTGATGGCGCGCGGGCGTCGGCCGAGAAACTCAAATTCTTCCGGCTGGCCTTCGGCGCGGCGGGCGGCTTCGGCGATCGCATCGATGCGGGGGAAGTGCGCGCTTCGCTCGATAGCCTGGCGGGCATGAGCGGCAAGGTCGCGTTCGGCTGGGTTGCCGATTGCACGACGCTCGATCGCAGCGCAACGCGGATCGTGCTCAACCTGGGGCTGATCGCGCTCGATGCGCTGGTGCGGGGCGGGCGTCTCGATGTCGGGCTGGAGGGCGGCGAGATCGTCGTCCGTGCCGAGGGCGCGCGGCTGGTGCTGGATGGAGAAGTGCGGCGCGTGCTGGCGGGCGAGGCGCTGCCGACCACATCCCGCACGATCGGCGCCGTGCTCGCCAGCACCGTGGCCGAGCGGGACGGCCGCACGTTGCTGCTACAGGAAGAGGATGGCGTGCTATTGCTCGGCGCCTCGCGCGTCTGACCTTCGGACTGCTCTGCAGCTGCGATTAAGCCCTCCTTTACCCTAATGTGCGAGCAGGCATCTGCCCCCCTGGGCGAGGACGGATGCGAATATGGAAGAACTGCTCGCCGATTTCATAGCCGAGACGCGCGATACGCTCGAGGCTATCGCGGGCGAGATCGTCGCCTGGGAGGCTGAGCCCGGCGATCGCAAGCGCCTCGATGCGATCTTCCGCTTCGTGCACACCGTGAAGGGCAGCTGCGGATTCCTTGACTTGCCTCGGCTCCGGCATTTGAGCCATGCGGCTGAGGATTCCTTGGCCGACGTCCGCGATGGCGAACGCACGCCCGATGCCGCCCTGGTGAGCGCGGTGCTGGCGATTGTCGATCGGATCGGTGAGCTGGTCGATCAGCTCGACGCAACCGGCGTGCTGCCCGAAGGCGACGATGAAACATTGATCGAGGCGCTGGCCCCGGGCCAGGTCATAGCCTCTGCTTCGGGCCAGCCGGCCGGCGGCTCCGCCGCGGCGGCGCGCGCCCCGGCGCGGACGATTCGCCTGCCGGTCGAGCTGCTCGATCGCATGATGTCGGGCGTTTCCGATGTCGTGCTGGCGCGCAACGAGCTTGCCCGCGCTTTGCGCGCGACGGGCGCCGACACTGGTTTGGAGATGGCGTTCGAGCGGCTGTCGCTGTGCGTCGCCGATATCCGTGACGCGATCACGCAGACGCGCATGGCGCGGATCGATGGCCTATTCGGCGCGCTGCCGCGCATGGTCCGCGATTTGGCGGCGGAGCTTGGCCGCAGCGTTACGCTGGATACCGATGGCGGCGACGTCGAGCTCGATCGCGAGATGATCGAAATGATCCGCGACCCGATCACGCATATCATCCGCAACGCGCTCGATCATGGCATCGAACCGCCAGAACAGCGTGTCGCGGCGGGCAAGCCCCGTACGGGCCGCCTGCGCATCGCGGCGCGGCAGGCGGGCAATCAGATCCTGATCGATGCGATCGACGACGGGCGCGGCATCGATGCCGAAAAACTCGTCCAGAAGGCAATCAAGGTCGACCTTATCACCGCAGAAGCGGCAGCGCAGATGAACTGGGCGGCCAAGCTTGAGCTGATCTTCTCGCCCGGCCTTTCCACCGCGCAATCGGTCACTACCGTCTCGGGCCGCGGCGTGGGTATGGATGTGGTGCGCGCCAATATCGAACGGATCGGCGGCAGCGTCGAGATCGAAAGCCGGCCTGGCCAGGGGCTGCGCGTCACGTTGCGCGTGCCGCTGACGCTGACGATCATCCCTGCGCTCGTTGTCGGCTGCGGAGATCATTGCTTCGCGGTGCCGCGCTCGGCGATCGATGAGATCGTCCGGCCCAACGGCCAGACGATCACGCTTTCCACCCTGGGCGACGGCGATGTCGCGATGATCCGCGGCAAGATGCTGCCGGTGGTCGATCTCGGCGGCTTCCTCGATTGCAGGAGCAACGACCCTGATCTTCGTCCCGTTCTGGTGATCGTCCGCGCGGGCGGTGGTGAGCGATTCGCGCTCAAGGTCGATTGCGTGCTGGATCATGAAGAGCTGGTCGTGAAGCCCGCCGCCCCCGCGATCATGGCGACGGGCATCTATGCGGGCGCGACCTTGCCGGATGACAGCCGGCCGATGCTGCTGCTCGATGTCGCCGGCCTCGCCGCCGCGAACGGGGTGCGGGCGGGTATGCCCGAGCCGGTCGAGGAGGATAACACACGAGAGAGGCGCGAGCGGGTGTCAGTGCTGCTGTTCCGCGACCTGGACGGCGCCGAGCGTGGGGTGCGGCTCAATCTGGTCGAGCGGATCGAGGATGTCGATCGTGCGCAGATCAGCCGTTCCGGCGGTCGCCTCGTGCTGGCGCACAACGATGCCCTCATACCAGTGGCCGCCTGCGCGGATATCCCCGATGTCGCGCGCATGCGAATGCTCCAGCTCGGCGACGGCACCGCGCGGCTGGCCTATGCGATCGAAGGCGTGATCGATGTCATCGAGAATAGCGAGCGGCTGCAGCCCGCAACGCAGCCGGGCCTGGTCGCGGGCGTGGTGCTGATCGACGGGCGTCCGGTCGAGATGCTCGATCCGCATTGGCTGTTCTCCGGCGTCGCGCTCGCCAGCCCGCGCAACACGCCGCTCTGTCTGCTGGCGGGTGAAGACGATCATTGGTCGCGTGAGCTTCTGTCGCCGCTGCTTGTCGCCGCGGGTTATCGCGTCACGTATGATAGCGGGGAGGAGCGCGTCGATGTCGTGATCGCCACCGCTGCAGACGCGGTGCCGCAGGGCATCGCCGCGCCGGTGGTGCGGCTGCGCGCCGCGGCGATCGCGGATGCAATCGATGAAGAAAGCGTCTGGCGCTATGACCGGGATGGCCTGCTGAAGGCGCTCGGCCGCGCGATGCGGGGAGCTTGAGCCGATGGAAAGCCTGTATCTGATCGTTCGTGTCGCCGGGGATACGGTGGCGCTCAGGGCCGATGGCATCAGCTCGGTAGTGGAGATCGATGCAATCAGCGCGGTGCCGCGCGTGGCGCCGCACATCCGGGGACTGTTCGCGCTGCGCAGCCGCATCCTTACCGTGATCGATAGCACCGCGGCGCTCGGTCTTGGCCGCTGCAATCGTCAAGCCGCGCATACCGCGGTCGTCATATCCAGCGACGGCCATGGCTATGCGCTGCTCGTCGAAGAGGTGGTCGATGTGATCGAGGGCGGCGCGCCATCGCCGTGCGTCGCGGTGATCGGCGCCGGCTGGTCGCGGGTGACGGTCGGCCAGATCGAAACGCCGATCGGCGATATCCTGCTGCTGGATCCCACTCTCTTGATTCAGGGGCCGGAGTTGCTCGCGGCCTGAGAGCCATAACGGCACCAGCCCGCTCCCCCACCCGACCTCCCATAGAATATCCTGATTGGGAGGTCGGGTGGGGGAGCGGGCTGGTGCCGCGAAACGCGCATCGCGCTTCTCCAAACCGACTTTAAGCAAAAAGCTGCAGCGTTAACGGGATCATTACGACAGCGGGTTACCAAGCTCCTCAGTAACAAGGGGCCATTGCATGAAGACCTGTCTGGTAGTCGATGATTCGAAGGTCATTCGCAAAGTGGCGCGCCACATCCTGGAGACCCTCGATTTCACGGTCGAGGAAGCGGGCGACGGGCAGGAGGCGATGACGGCGTGCCTGAGCGAGGTTCCGGATGTGATCCTGCTCGATTGGAACATGCCGGTGATGAGCGGGATCGAATTCCTGCGGGAGCTTGGCCACACGACGCTACCGCGCCGCCCCAAGGTGGTCTTCTGCACCACCGAGAATGACACCGCGCATATCCGCGCCGCGATCGATGCCGGGGCCGACGAATATGTCATGAAGCCGTTCGATCGCGATACGCTCGAGAGTAAGCTGCAGCTCGTCGGCGTCGCCTGAGCGCCGGCTCTATGCTTCCCCGATCCCCGCCGGCGGTTCGATCCGGCCATCCCATCCGCGTACTGATCGTCGATGATTCGATCGTCGCGCGCGCGGTGCTTGCCCGCATCCTTGCCCCCGAACTCGGATTTGAGGTGGCGGGCCAGTGCGCCACCGCCGAGGCTGCGATCGATTTCGTCAATCGTCAGTCGGTCGAGATCATCGTTCTCGATCTCAACATGCCGGGGTTGAGCGGGCTCGATGCGATTCCCCAGTTGATCGCGCGCAGCAATGGCGCGCGCGTGCTGATCGTCTCGTCCGCAGCCGGCACCGGCGCGGTTGCTACCGTGATGGCGCTAAGGCTCGGCGCGGCGGACACCCTGCTCAAGCCCGCCACCGGCGCGCTCGGCGGTGCGTTCGCCGATACGCTGATCGAAACAATCCTGCGCATCGCGGCCAGTGAGGGAGCCGCCACGCCGCCGCCGGCGATCGAGACGGTGCCGGGCTCTGCCGGCGTTGCCGCCCGGGCCGATGCCGTAGGGTGTGTCGCGATCGGCTCGTCAACGGGCGGCGTCCACGCGCTCGCCAGCTTCTTCGCGGCCTATCCGTTCCGGGCTTCGGCGCCGATTCTCGTCACGCAGCATCTGCCCACGCCGTTCATGCCCTTCTTTGCGCGCCAGTTGGGGGAGATGACCGGCCGCCCGACCCGCCTTGCGGTCGACGGGATGCCGGTGCTCCCGGGAACGGTGCTGCTCGCGCCGGGCGACGGGCATCTGCAGCTCGCACGGTCGCGGGGGCATGTGCACGTCAAGATCGGCCGCCAGTCCGCGCCTTCAGGCTGCATGCCTTCGGTCGATCCGATGCTCGAATCGGTGAGCGAGGTTTACGGCGAAAAGGGGTTGGCGGTGATCCTCAGCGGGATGGGCCGCGATGGCGTGATCGGTGGCAGGACGCTGGCGGACAGTGGCGGCGAGGTGGTGGCACAGGATGCGGCGAGCTCGGTGGTCTGGGGCATGCCGGGCGCCGTCGCCAAAGCGGGCATTGCGCAGATCGTGCTGCCGCCCGCCGATCTCGCGCGCCATGTCGAGGGGCGCGTGCTGGCCAAGGAGCAGACCCCATGGAGATGACGCCGATCGCGATCTCCGCGCTGGCGGGGCTGCTCGAACGGCGCACGGGCCAACAGCTCAACGCCAATCGCCGCTGGACGATCGAGACCGCGCTGAAGCCGCTGCTGCGCGACCTCGGCCTGGAAACGCTCGACGGGCTGGTGATTCGTCTGAACGGCGACGATCGCTCGCCACTTGCCGACAAGATCGTCGATGCGATGCTCAATCACGAGACCTTTTTCTTCCGCGATCTCGCCGCTTTCGATCATTTCGCGACCGAGGGCCTCGGCCTGATCCATGCCGCGCGCGCCGAGCGTCGCCGGCTCCGTGTCTGGTCGGCGGGCTGTTCGACGGGGCAGGAGGCCTATTCACTCTCGATGGCGATCGCGCAGCAGACGCGATTCCAGGGTTGGGATCTCGGCATCTTCGCAACCGACGTTTCGGGTGAGGCGATCGCGCGGGCGCGCAGCGGCCTGTTCACCCAGTTCGAAGTGCAGCGCGGGCTGCCGATCACCACGCTGATGCGCCAGTTCGATCCCGATGGCGAACAGTGGCGGGTCAAGGCCAATGTCCGCGCGCCGATCACCTTCCTCCAGCATAATCTGCTGAGCCCGCCGCCGCCGGGGCGCTTCGATGCCATCCTGTGCCGCAATGTGCTGCTTTATTTCTCACTGGAGCGGCGCAAGGCGGTGCTGGCGCGGCTGCGCGAGGCGATCGCGCCCGACGGCGTGCTGATGCTGGGCGCGGGGGAGACGGTGCTCGGCCTCGGCGACTGCTTCACGGCCGATCCTCAGGTGCGCGGCGTCTATCGCCCCGCCTGATCTTTGCGGCTATGCTTTGTGCCGATGAGCGAAATGATCGATTGCCCCTCGCCGAATTTCAACGAGCGCAAGCTGCCGATCACGATGATCGTCCTGCATTACACGGGGATGATAGACGCGGCGTCCGCGATCCAGCGGCTGTGCGATCCAGCGGCGCAGGTCTCCAGCCATTATGTCATCGCCGAAGACGGCCAGACGCTGCGTCTGGTCGCCGAGGACAAGCGTGCCTGGCATGCCGGCAAGAGCCATTGGCGCGGCATCGACGATATCAATTCGGCCTCGATCGGGATCGAGATCGTCAACCCCGGCCACGAATTCGGCTACCGCCCTTTCACCGAGGCGCAATATCAGGCGCTGCTGCCGCTGATGAGCGAGATCGTCGATCGCTACGGTGTCACGCGCGGCAACATCGTCGGCCATTCCGATATCGCCCCCGCGCGCAAGGACGATCCCGGCGAATTGTTCGATTGGGAACGCCTGGCCAAGGTGCGTTTGGCGCTGCCCCGCCCGACCAAGCTTACCGATCCGCACTGGACCGATGGCGGCTTCCTGCTCGCGCTCGAACGCTTCGGTTATGACGTGCTCGATGGCGCCGCCGCCGTCCGCGCTTTCCAGCGTCGCTACCGTCCCGAAAAGTTCGATGGCATGATCGATGGCCAGACCCGCGCCATCCTGCTCTCGCTGCTGACCGGCGGCGACAAGGGCGCCGAGGCGCGGCTGGGGCAATCCTAACCTCCCCGCGGATCCCGAGCGAAGTCGAGGGACGTGTCTCGACTACGCTCGACACGAACGGGCTTTGGGCGTAGCTCATCTTCCGCCAGAGGGCCGGGCGGCCGCCGCTTGTCGCAAGACGAGGGGAGGAAAGTCCGGGCTCCGCAGAGTGAAGGTGCCGGGTAACGCCCGGCGGGCAGGCTGGGAACGGCCTGTTCAGGGACAGTGCAACAGAAAGCATACCGCCCGTTTTCGAGCGGGTAAGGGCGAAAGGGTGCGGCAAGAGCGCACCGCGCTTCCGGCAACGGCGGCGGCACGGCAAACCCCACCTGGAGCAAGACCGAATAGGAGCGGCACATGGGGTTACTCGCCTCCGTCGCTCGGGTTGGTTGCTTGAGGCGGCGCGCGAGCGTCGCCCTAGAGGAATGGTCGCCCATCCCGTTCGCGGGAGGACAGAACCCGGCTTACAGGCCCTCTGGCGTTTTTGTTTTGCCTCAAGCGGGCCCCAGCAAAGTACTACTTTGCTGGGAACCCTGCGCCGGCGCGCGCATCCGCGCGCTTGGCTTTCCTCCCGCCTGCGGCGGTCCGGGCGCGCGTTCGCGCTTGCGGGCCTGCGGCCCGTTGGTTTTGGCCACACAAATCCCACTCGGGCTGAGCTTGTCGAAGCCTTGTCCTCCATTCTTCTGTGGAAAAGGCAGGACGGTCCTTCGACAAGCTCAGGACGAACGGATAAGTTGAAAGGGTGAAGCAATATCTCGCCCTTATGCAGCGCATTCTCGACGAAGGCGCGCGCCAGCACGATCGCACCGGGGTCGGCACGCTCTCCGTCTTCGGCCACCAGATGCGCTTCGATCTGGCCGAAGGCTTCCCGGCTCTCACCACCAAGAAGCTCCACCTTCGTTCGATCATCGTCGAGCTGCTGTGGTTCCTGAAGGGTGACACCAACGTCCGCTATCTCCATGAAAACAGAGTCTCGATCTGGGACGAATGGGCCGATGCGGAGGGCGATCTCGGCCCCGTCTACGGCAAGCAGTGGCGCGATTGGGAGGGGCCCGGCGGGGTCCACATCGATCAGATCAAGGATCTCGTCGCGCTGATCAACCGCGATCCCGGCTCGCGCCGCCAGATCGTCACCGCCTGGAATCCCGCCGATAATCCGAAGATGGCGCTGACGCCCTGCCACTGCCTGTTCCAGACGCACGTCGCCAATGGCAAGCTCAGCCTGCAGCTCTACCAGCGTTCGGCGGACGTCTTCCTCGGTGTGCCGTTCAACATCGCCAGCTATGCGCTGCTCACCCATATGCTCGCCCAGCAATGCGGTCTGGAGGTAGGCGAGTTCATCTGGACGGGCGGCGATTGCCACCTCTACCTCACCCATATCGAGCAGGCCGAGCTGCAGCTCAGCCGCTCACCGGGGCCGCTGCCGCGCCTCGAAATCCTCCGCAAGCCGGACTCGATCGATGGCTATGACTATGCGGATTTCGTCCTGCACGATTATGTCGCGCAGCCGACGATCAGGGCGCCGATCGCGGTGTGACCCATATCACTTTCTTCGTCGCCCGCGCCGATAACGGCGTGATCGGCCGCGACGGCAAGCTTCCCTGGCATCTCCCCGAAGACCTCAAGCGCTTCAAGGCGCTGACGATGGGCAAGCCGATGATCATGGGTCGCAAGACCTTCGAGAGCCTGCCCGGCCGCTTGCCGGGACGGCGGCATATCGTGCTGACCCGCGATCGCGGCTGGACGGCGGAAGGGGCCGAGGTGGCGCACGATGCCGATGCCGCGCTCGCGCTGGCCGGGGATGCCGAGGAGGTGGCGGTGATCGGCGGCGCCGAGATTTTCGCGCTGCTCATGGACCGCGCGACCACCATCGAGCTGACCGAGGTCCATCGCACGATAGAGGGTGATGCGGTGATGCCGCCGCTGGGCCCGGGCTGGCGCGTCGAGAAGCGCGAGCTTGGCGGCCCCGATTTCGATTTCGTGACCATCGTCCGCGGCTGAGCGGCGACGGTGGACCGCCCCTTTTTCATAAACACTAATCGGGGCTGCCTCCTTGCGGAAACAGCCCCGACCAAGCGCCCAATCACAGATGGGGGCGTGATTGCGCGCTTTAAGCGAAGCGGACCGCGGGCACCTTGCTGCGGCGCAGGCCATAGCCCACCGCGCCGAAGCCGATCACCATCATCGCCCAGGTGCTGGCTTCGGGAACCGCGGATTGCGTCACGCGCAGCGAGGTGCCGCCGGTATTGTCGCCCAGCGAATTCAGATCGTCGCCAATCTGGAATTTCACCGTGGTCGCGGTCGAGAAGTTCAGCGTGAGCGGGCCCTGCGCGCTATAGGCGTTAAAGGCATCGGTCGCCGTGGCATAGCGCGTCGAGAGCGTGCCCGAATACTGGTAGCTGCCGCTGTCGATCGCCGACTGACCGACGAAATAGCGGTAGTAATCAGCCCAATTACCTGCATTCGGCGAGGCCGGAGCAAATGCCGTGTAGGTGGCCTGCGTCAGCGCCACCACATAGGTGCCGGGATCGAAGGTGTAGGTGTAGGTCGCCGTGTTGGCGTCCGTGGCGCTCAGGTTGATGGTGAACGGCGTGAACGTCGCTGCCGACGCCGGCACGGCAACCATGAGCATTCCGCCCGCTAGAGCATAAGACAGCAACTTCCGCATGATCCGCTTCCTTCCGTAGGATGTTCGATGATTCGCAATTTCGTACCTGACGAAAACCGCCTTAATATATTTTGGCGCCGCCGCAAAAAGAAATCATGCTTAGCGGAATCAATTAACAATTCGTTACAAATCGACTGGAGCCAATGGACATGCGATTAACCACGCGGCCCGGATTACTGAGCTTTCCAAAAGAATTTCTCGAACCTTGTATCATTACGGAGTTGAACCTGTAAAATTGCTGCGGCGCGGTAGGTTTGTAATTAAGTGTATGTTCTGGTGAATTCCCCGATGTTGGCAGCGCAACGGGGCGCGCCTATAGCGTGCGCCATGGAGCAGGTGAGTGGGGATCGGCCTCTGCCAGCGGCGTATCGCGGCGGCGTGATGGCGCTTGGCAATTTTGACGGGTTCCACCGCGGGCACCAGGCGGTGGTCGGGCGCGCGATCGATCGCGCCCGGGCCGAGGGGCGGCCCGCGATCGTTGCGACCTTCGATCCCAATCCGGCGCGCTTCTTTCGCCCCGATCTGCCGCCGTTCGCGCTTACCACGATCGATCAGCGCGCGCGGCTGTTTGGCGAAGCGGGTGCGGACGCGATGCTGGTGATCCGGTTCGATGCGGCGCTGGCGGCGCTGTCGCCCGACGCCTTCATCGCGATGCTGACCGATCGGTTCGGCGTGGCGGCGGTGGTGACGGGGCAGGATTTCACCTTCGGCAAGGATCGTGCCGGCGATACCGCGATGCTCGCCGTTCAGCCCGGCTTCGCGGCGGAAGTGGTGACGGCGGTGCGCGATGGCGCGGGCGTGATTTCCTCTTCGCGCATCCGTGCGGCGCTCGGCGAGGGTGACTGCGCGACGGCGGCGGAATTGCTCACCCGGCCCTTCACGATCGAGGGCGCGGTGGTGGATGGCGACAAGCTCGGCCGCACGATCGGCTATCCCACCGCCAACCTTATGCTCGGCGAATATCAGCGGCCGCGCTACGGCATTTATGCGGTGCGCGGACGGCTGGCGGATGGGCGCGTGCTGGATGGCGCGGCGAACCTCGGCATCCGCCCCAGTTTTGATCCGCCTAAGGAATTGCTGGAGCCGTATTTCTTCGATTTCGCGGGCGATCTCTACGGCCAGACGATCGCGGTCGAACTGATCGCCTTCCTTCGACCCGAGGCGAAGTTCGACAGCCTCGAAGCCCTTACCGCGCAGATGGAGAAGGATTGCGCGGAGGCGAGGCGCATCCTCGCTTAGTCCCGTTGGTCCCGAGCGAAGTCGAGGGACGTGGCACAAGCGCTGCGCACGTGTCTCGACTATGCTCGACACGAACGGGTGTTTTGGCGCAAAGGCGCAGCCAACCATGCCCGACGACACTCCCCCCGATTACCGCGCCACCGTCTTCCTGCCCAAGACCGACTTTCCGATGAAGGCCGGCCTCGCGCAGAAGGAGCCCGCCATCCTCGCCAAATGGGAGGCGGAGGATCTGTACGGAACGCTGCGTGCCCAGCGCGCGGGCGCCGAGCGCTTCATCCTTCACGATGGCCCGCCCTACGCCAATGGCGACATCCACATGGGCCATGCGATGAACAAGGTGCTGAAGGACATCGTCGTCCGCACCCAGTCCCTGCTCGGCAAGGATGCGCCCTACGTCCCCGGCTGGGATTGCCACGGCCTGCCGATCGAATGGAAGGTCGAAGAGGCGTATCGCGCCAAGAAGCTCAACAAGGACGAGGTGCCGGTCGCGCAATTCCGCGCCGAATGCCGCGCCTATGCTGCCAAATGGGTGGATGTGCAGCGCGAACAGTTCAAGCGGCTGGGCGTGATGGGCGAATGGGCAGATCCCTATCTCACCATGAATTACGCCAGCGAGGCGATCATCGCCGGCGAGCTGCTCAAGTTCGCCGAGACCGGCCAGCTCTATCGCGGCGCCAAGCCGGTGATGTGGAGCCCGGTGGAGAAGACCGCGCTCGCTGAGGCCGAGGTGGAATATGAGGATATCACCTCGACCCAGATCGACGTGGCGTTCGAGATCGTCGAAAGCCCGATCCCGGAGCTGGTCGGCGCCTATGCGGTGATCTGGACGACGACGCCATGGACGATCCCGGTCAACCAGGCTTTGGCTTATGGCGGCGGTATTGAATATGTCGCGGTTAAATTCGACGAAGCAGTTGTGATCGGCCGCGGATTTGCCGAACCCATCGCTAATCCGTTTGCAGGCCGTACCTTTCTTCTGGCGGCAGACCCTGAACGGCTGGGTGTTGTTCACGCAAAAGTTAATGAAACTATTGCGTCCCTCGATCCGGATTTCCGAACCAAAGGCGGTGCCGTTAGCACGAAGCTGGTCAAGGTGCTTGAGCAGATCAAGGGTTCTGACCTCGCGGGCACCTTCGTTCTTCACCCGATGCACGAGTGGGGTGGTTTCTTCGGCAAGCGACGTCCTCTTTTGGATGGCAGCGATTTCGTGACCACCGATGTGGGTACGGGGCTTGTCCATATGGCGCCCGATCATGGCGAGGACGATTTCGCGCTGTGCAAGGCGCACGGCATCGATCCGGTTTTCGCGGTGGAGGGCGACGGGAAGTATCGCGCCGATTGGCCTTGGCTGGGCGGGCAGGGGAGCGTCATCAATCCCAAGTTCAACGCGCCTGACGGCCCAATCTGCGAGGCTTTGCGCGAGGCGGGCGCGCTGCTCGCGGCGAGCGCCGATTATAAGCACAGCTATCCGCATTCGTGGCGCTCCAAGGCCAAGGTCATCTTCCGCGCTACGCCGCAATGGTTCATCGGCATGGACAAGCCCTTAGCCTCCTCCCCCCTTGTGGGGGAGGAAGGGGCCCGCGTTGCGTCAGCAGCGTGGGAAGGAGAGGGGGATGCGGAACCTCGCGCTGCGCGCTCGACCCCTCTCCCCAACCCCTCTCCCACAAGGGGAGAGGGGCTTTCGCGGTCGAATGCCCCCACCCTCCGCGAACTGGCGCTCGACGCGATCGCCCACACCCGCTTCGTCCCCGAAAAGGGCCGCAACCGGATCGGCGCGATGGTCGAAGGGCGCCCCGATTGGGTAATCTCGCGGCAGCGCGCCTGGGGCGTGCCGATCGCGCTCTATCTCAACAAGGCGAGCGGCCAGTATCTGCGCGACGCGCACGTCAACGCGCGCATCCTCGCGGCGTTCGAGGCGGGCGGGGCGGATGCCTGGTTCTCCGCCGATCATCAGGCCTTGCTCGGCCCCGATTACGATCTCGCCGATTATGAGCCGCAGAAGGACATTCTCGACGTCTGGTTCGATAGCGGATCGACGCACGCCTTCACGATCGAGGCGCGTTACGGGACGGGCGTTCGCGCCAATCTCTATCTGGAGGGATCTGATCAGCATCGCGGCTGGTTCCAGTCCTCACTGTTGGAGAGCTGCGGCACGCGGGGGCATGCGCCCTATGATGCGGTACTCACCCACGGCTTCGCGCTCGATGGGCAGGGGCGCAAGATGTCCAAGTCGATCGGCAATGTCGTCGATCCGCTCAAGATCATCGGTGAGAGCGGTGCGGATATCCTGCGGCTGTGGGTCGCCTCGACCGATTATTTCGAGGATGTGCGGATCGGCAAGGAGATCCTCTCCGGCACCGGCGATGCCTACCGGAAACTACGCAATACTTTCCGTTATCTACTGGGCGCGGTTGAAGGCTATTCCGAAGCCGAGACAATCGCGCCGGCGGCGATGCCGGAGCTGGAGCGCTATATGCTCCACCTGCTCGCCGAGCTGGATGCAGAGCTCAAATCGGCGACCGAAGCGTTCGAGTTCAACCGCTACGCCCGCGCGCTCGGCGATTTCTGCAACAACGATCTCTCCGCCTTCTTCTTCGATATCCGCAAGGATTCGCTCTACTGCGACGCGCCGACAGACCCCAAGCGCCGCGCCTATCGCACCGTGCTCGATATCCTGTTCGAGGCGCTGGTCCGCTACGCCGCGCCGATCCTCTGCTTCACCGCCGAGGAGGTGTGGGGCACACGCTATCCGGAGCGCGGATCGGTGCATCTGCTCACCTGGCCCGAAGTGGATGCGGGCTGGCGCGACGATGATCTGCGGATGAAGTGGGAGCGGCTGCGGGCGATGCGCGCGCAGATCACCGCGGAGATCGAGCCGCTGCGCCGTGAGAAGGTGATCGGCTCGAGCCTTGAAGCGGAGGTGACTTTGATCGGCTATGACGAGGCCGATCTCGCCCTGATGCACGAAGCCGATATCGCCGAACTCGCCATTTGTGCGCCGGTGACAGTGCAGGCGGGGGAGGCGCCGGTCGAAGGGATCGGCATCGAAGTCGCCAAGACCGAATATGAGAAGTGCGGCCGCTGCTGGCGGCACCTGCCCGATGTTGCCGAGGATGGCGCGCTGTGCGGGCGGTGCGAGGCGGTGGTGCATGGCTGATCCTCCCCGGGACGGGGAGGTGGCATCGCGCAGCGATGACGGAGGGGGCTCTCCTCTGGCGCTGCGCCTCGCCGAAAGCCCCCTCCACCGCCGGCGGCGGTCCCCCTCCCCGTTCCGGGGAGGATTGGTATGAGGCCGCCCTTCGCCGGGCTGTTCGTTGCGGCCATAGTCCTGATCGCCGACCATCTCACCAAATGGTACGTCGTCGGCCCCCTCGCGCTGCCCGCCAGCGGCCCGATCGAACTCGCGCCGATCTTCCGCCTGGTCTTCGTGGAGAATCACGGCGTTTCGATGGGCTTCTTCCGCGCGGGGAGCGATGCCGAGCGCTGGTTTCTGACCGCCGTCACGATCGGGATCGCAATCGGCGTCGGCATCTGGCTGTTCCGCGAACGCAAGCTGTTCGAAGCCCTGGCGCTGGGCGCGATCCTCGGCGGGGCGATCGGGAATATCGCCGATCGGGTGAAGCTCGGCTATGTCGTCGACTTCCTCAATCTTCACTTCGGCGCATGGTCGCCCTTTTTGGTCTTCAATGTCGCCGATGCAGCGATTAGCATTGGCGTAGCCCTGCTCGTGATCCGCGCGCTCTTCTTTGCGCCGCGGGCGTTACCGGAGAAATAGAATGTTGAAGCGTATTGGGGTTCTGGGGGCGCCTGTCGCGCTGCTGGCGCTCGCGGGCTGTCATCAGTCGCGGACCGGCGTGTTCGCACAGGGTCATAATGGCGTGCCCAACGAATTCGTCGTCGGCCGCTCGGCGCCGCTGGTGATCCCGCCCGATTTCGCGCTGGTGCCGCCGCGCCCCGGCGCGCCCCGCCCGCAGGAGGCCGATAGCTCGACCCAGGCGCTCGGCGCGCTCTTCCCGCCCGCTGTGCAGCCCAGCGCGGGCGAGCAGGCCTTGCTCGGCGCGACCGGTGCCAATCCGCCCGTCGGCATCCGCTCCGAGGCCGGTTCGCCCGGCACCGAGGTGGTCAACAAGGGCCAGGCAACGCAGAACATCCTGAACGCGCCCGCCGGCACGACCAGCCAGACGGCTGCGGCGGTCAGCCCCACGACTGCGGCGCCCGCCACGCCGCCGAAGTAAGCAACGGTGAGGCCGACGCTCGGCGCCGGCCATTGCCGTCTTTAGATCGAATCCGGGCTGACGCGCGCCGGCGCCGGTTTGGCGACAGCGGCTGGGATGGCTTTCGGCGGGGTCGGCGTGGCGGGTGCCGCGGTCTTCACCAGCGGCGCCACGCCACGGCAATCGCCGGACTGACGTGAAACCTCCTTCGGCGCCTGCTTGTCGCCATAGCTGGTTAGCTCATAGCTTTGGGTGCAGCCGCTCGGGCCGCCGCTGCTCGCAACATAACTATAGTGATAGACGCCCTGCGGGGCTGTGCCGCCGGCGGTCTGCACGGCAGCACCGCTGGCCGCATGCGCCTGCATCGCGGCGACCTGCTGGAGCATCGCCTGCTGCTGCCGATCCATCTCGGCGGCAACGCGATCGAGCATCGCGAACGGCGCTCCGAAATCGTCGTCGGCAAGCGCCACCGGGCTCGGCGCGACGACGACCTTGGGCGCAACATCGCCGACATAATGGATTTGCGCGATCGACCCATCGGGCAGGGCCACTTTCAGGACATGAACATTTTGCGCGGCGGCATAAACGCCTCCCGCGCAGGCCAGTCCGGCAAGACCGGCGATCAGGGCTTTGGCTGACTTCTGCATCGCATGCCTCCTACTCAAGACAATCAACCCGCGTCGAAATTTGCGATCGCGTGGCTTAACCGAAAATGAGCAGGCGCCGGCGGATCGCTGAAAAAGAAAACGGGCGGCCCCTTGCGAAGCCGCCCGTCCTATTTTCCAGCCGTATCGCGGCTTAGCGGTAGAAAACCTGTCCACCGATCGTCGCAACATGCTGGCGCGTACGGAAGAAGCCCGTGTTCCCCGCATAAGCCGCGCGGAAGAACATCGCGCCGGGCGCGGCGCTCTCGCCATTGCCGGCCATTGCCTGGCGCGAGATATCCACCGCGGTCTTCCAATCGTCGCTATCCTCGCTGGGATGGTAAGCGGCGGTGTTGAAGAACTGGCCGCGCTGGTTGGCGATCGCGCAGATCGAATTGCCGAAGCGGCCGTTGCCCTTCTTGAGGCGGTTGATCAGCGTCTGCGCGACGGCCATCTGGCCGAGCCGCGGCTGACCGCGCGATTCGTGATGCACGACCTTCGCCATGCATTTCAGCGAAGCCTCATCGATCGCGGCCGCCTCGGTCACGGCGGGCTGCGGGGCTTCGGCCGCAGGCGCGGCATCGGCGCGCGGCGCTTCGGCAGCGGCGGGTGCGAAAGAGGTGAACTCGTAAGGAAGCTTGAAAGCAGAGGTCTGCAAAGCTGCGGACTCAAAGCTTGTGGATTCGGGGGCGGCGCTGACGCTCGCCGGGAAACAGGCTGCGAGCAGCGCTAAGGCGCCTGCCGCAGAAATCACGATTGATCGCCGGATGGCGGTCATGGGTTACTCATTCAAATGCGCGAAACCGCCCGCCGGCCGGAACATTGGCCGTGCGCGCGAATTTTACGTCATGGCGAAGGGCGTGAAACGCCGGCCCCCTGGCCCACTTGGTGCTGCCCCAATCGGGATTGTTCCGCGCTGCGTCAAATTCCGGGCGATGAATCGTTACGTCGCTGCGATGAGGCGACTTAATTCCGCAATATTTGCTGTGAATCTTCTGCAAGGCGCATAGAGACTGTGGTCTCTAGTCGTGGGGTGAGGGAGCGGATTTGGGCGAAGACGGCGGCATCGGGCGGCGAGTCGAAGGGACGGAAGAGCCCGGCTGGATCGATTCGCTGCTCGGCGCGGTCAACAATTCGCGTCAGGCGGAAGCGTTACGGCGCGATCGCCTGCTCGCGGCGATAGCCCTGTTCGCGGGGCTGGGCTTTTTCCTTGCGGCGCCGTTCGCGTTGCGTGCCGCGGCGGGTTTCTTCCTGCCGGTGACGGCGGCGCTGGTGATCGCCATCGCGTTGGTGCCGATGCTCGAATGGTTCGAGCGGCGGGGGATACCTTCGGCGCTCTCCGCATTTCTGTGCATCGCGGCCTTCTTCGTGGTCGCCAACGCGGCGGTGGTGGCCATCGTCGTACCGGCCGCGGGTTGGTTCGCCGTGCTGCCCGAGCGCGTCGTTCGCATCCGCCACAATCTGCGGCCCTTGATCGAGCTCTATTCCAGTCTCGATCGCTTCATCAGCGATACCTCGGCCACCTTCATGCGGCACAGCGCGGGCAAGACGGTGACCGTGGCGACGCCCAACTCGCTGCTCGATATCGTCGCCAGCTCGGCGCCGGTGGCCATGATCGAGCTGTTCTTCGCCACGCTGGTGGTGTTCTTCTTCCTCGCCGGCTGGACGCGGATGCGGCGGCGCACCATCACCAGCCGCGGCAGCTTCACCAGCGCGATGACGCTGGCGCGGGTGATCCAGCAGGTCGTGGACGCGACCTCGGCCTATCTGGCGACGATCACGGTGATCAACATCACGCTCGGCATGCTGGTCGCGGCGGGGCTGTGGATCATCGGCCTGCCGACGCCGTTGATGTGGGGCGGCATCGTCGCCCTGTTCAACTATATGCCCTATATCGGGCCGATCATGGCGGCGCTGCTGCTGGCGCTGGGGGCTTTGATGAGCTTCAAGGATGCCTGGTATGCGGCCTTTCCGCCGCTGATCTTCATCATCTGTCATTTGATCGAGGCCAATGTGGTGACGCCCTCGCTGGTCGCGCGGCGGCTGACGATCAATCCGCTGCTGATTCTCGTCGCGCTGAGCTTCTGGGGCTGGGTGTGGGGGCCGGCGGGCGCGCTGCTGGCGGTGCCGCTGCTGATCATCATGAAGACGATCCTCGCGGCGGCGGGCAAGCCCGATATCGCGGGCTTCCTGTTCGAAGAGGGCACTTTGACCAACCCGCTGCCCGATCCGCCCGGCACGAGATCGGAAGTTGCGGGAAGGGGCGTTGACAGCCCCGGACCCCTCGCTTAGTGCGCCGGCTCCGCTGAAAAAGCGGACCCCACGCGGGTGTAGCTCAGTTGGTTAGAGCGCCGGCCTGTCACGCCGGAGGTCGCGGGTTCGAGCCCCGTCACTCGCGCCATTTCTCAATGGCGCCAGGCTTCTTTTCCGTACCGACCCGGCGATTGATCTCGTCCAGCCAGCGGTCCCAGGGCGGCCGCGAATCCGTCGCCCGCCGGCGCGCCTCGTCGCGCAGCCGCTTGCGGCGCAGCCACGTGCCGCCGAAGGTGACGATCAGCGCATAAGTGATCAGCGCGGCCGGAACGATCACGGGCAACAGAGGCACCAGGTCCGCCGGCTCATAGCTCATGATCGCTCAACGCCTCCGCTCGATATGTTTTCCTTATGGCCGGGGTGAATCGATATTCAAAATCCTCCTCTGCAAGGGGAGGTGGCAGCCCGCAGGGCTGACGGAGGGGTATCACCCTCTCGATAGCGCGACACCCCTCCGACGCGCTGCGCGCGCCACCTCCCCTTGCAGGGGAGGATCGATGATCGCCGTGACGCTCGATCCGTACTCTGCACGAACGGCGGGACTTAAGCAGGTTTAAGTCTACCGCCACGTGCCCAGCTCCATCCACCGCAGCAGCGGTTTCAGCGGCAGGATCCAGACGATGCCGAAGAAACAATAGATCGGCGCCTGCACCAGCGCGGGCAATCGGCCGATCGGGTATGAAAGGCTGGCGACCAGGAAGCACCAGACGCAGACGATCAGCAGGATCAGCGCCATGCCCACGGGTTTGCGCCAGCTGGGCGTCATTGCGCAGGCACCACGATCCACTCCCGTTCGGTGGCGATGGCGTGCAGCGGGATATCCCAGGGATCGTGCGGCACGGCTTCCACCTCCTGTACGCTCCATGCATAGCCCAAGCGACGCGCTCCGGGGAAGCGGGAGAAAGCGCGATCGTAATGGCTCGCGCCCTGACCGATCCGGCCGCCCTGCCGATCGAAGCCGAGCAGCGGCGTGACGATGATGTCCGGCGCGACTTCGGCCGCGGTGGCGAGCGGCTGACGTAGCTTGAACACCGCGCGCTGCAGCGGATCGCCGGGCGCCCAGGCGCGGAAATACATCGTCGTGCGATCGGTGAGATGGGGAAGCGCCAGCCGCTGACCGCGCGCATGGAGCCGCTCGATCAGCGGCTGCGGATCGATCTCGTCCTGAATTTTAAAGTAGAGCGCAACGATCGCCTGCGGCGGGATATGCGGCAGCAGCCGATCGGCGGTCGCCTCGGCTTCCCTGAGCGCGCTTTGCTCACCCAGCCCTTCGAACAGCGCGGCACGCCGGGCGCGCAGCATCTCGCGCAGCGCCGGCTTGTCGGGGTGGCCGGGGAGGGCGCCGGGGCCGGTGGGGGTGAGTGGTGGGACCGCCATAGCCGTTTTCTGGAATATCCTCTGACGCCAAAAACGTCAGGTGGGGACCATGTGCTTTGGGCCAGGGCCCTAGCAGGGACAGCCCCCTAGGATGATGAATCGCCTCAGGGATAATCGCCACGATCGTACCGGGCAGTCCCACCGCCTTCTATTTAGGGTGTGTGCCCCATCCGGGCAATGGGCTGTAGGGTAGGGGCGGATCGCTTCAAAGATAAGTCCGTTTGCCCTGAGCTTGTCGAAGGGCTGTCCTGAGCGCCTGTCTTGGCACTCAGTCGAAGGGGTTGTTCTGTTTTCCCGCCTCGGATCCAAAGAAGGACGGTGCTTCGACAGGCTCAGCACGAACGGTTTTTTGCCGTGGATCTTTGAATATCGAGCCCGAGCTAAGCGCTGGGCATCGCTTTCTCGAGCTTGTCGCCCAACGCTTCCAGCCGCTCTGCGAATTGTTCGAGCAAGGGCACCAGCTTGGGATCGATCGCAGGAGCGGGGGGAGGCGGCGGGGCCGCGCCGGGCGGGCGGCTGTCGATCTCGTCGGCCAGCAACAGGCTGGCCAGCAGCAGCAAGCGGGTCTCGCTGACGCCTCCTAGCGCGCCGAGCACGTCCTGCGCCTTGGCGTCAATCTTTTGCGCCAGCGCTTCATAATGCGCTTCCTCTCCGGCGCGGCAGGCAAGCTCATACTGGCGGCCGCCGATCGAGAGCTTGACCTGCGCCATCAGGCGATGAAACCATCAGGCTTGGCGACAAGCGCATCGAGCCGATCGATCGTTTCCTGGATGCGCAGGCGCAGCAGCCCGTGACGCTCGTCGAGCAGGGCATAGGCTTCGGCAAGGTTGCTGTGCGGCACGTCGCGCGGCTCGATCCGCTCGAGGCGCGCCAGCGCCGCCCCGATTCGGTCCAGCACAGCGTCGAGGTCAACTTCGGCCATATACGGAGGATAGCAGCACTTCGGGCGCGGACAAGCCGAGCCGGATCAGCTCTCCACGGCCGCCACGCCGCGCGGCCCTCGCGCCAGCGCCGCGGCCAGCTGCGCCCGATCCAGCGCCCCCTCCCAGCGCGCGACGACGATCGTCGCCACCGCATTGCCGACGAAATTGGTGAGGCTGCGGCATTCGCTCATGAAGCGGTCGACGCCGAGGATCAGCGCCATCCCCGCGACCGGGATCGAGGGGATGATCGACAGCGTCGCGGCCAGCGTGATGAACCCCGCGCCGGTCACCCCCGCCGCGCCTTTCGAGGACAGCATCGCCACCCCGAGTAGCAGCAACTGCTGGCCAAAGCTCAGATGGATGCCCAGCGCCTGGGCGATGAACAGCGCCGCCAGCGTCATATAGATGTTGGTGCCGTCCAGGTTGAACGAATAGCCCGTCGGCACCACGACGCCCACTACGGTGCGCGCGCAGCCCGCGGCCTCCATCTTGGTGATCAGGCCGGGGAGGGCGGCTTCGGACGAGGAGGTGCCGAGCACCAGCAGCAATTCCGGCGCGATGTAACGGAGAAGGCGCAGGATCGAGAAGCCGGCCGCTTTGCCGACCAGGCCGAGCACGACGAGGACGAATAGCAGGGATGTTAGATAGAAGGTCAGGACCAGCGCGAGCAGGCTGCTGAGCGTCGCCAGCCCATATTGGCCGATCGTGAACGCCATCGCGCCCAGCGCGCCGATCGGCGCCGCGCGCATCACGATCGCGGTAATACGGAACACCACCGCGCTCGCGCTTTCGATCACATCGAGCAGGGGCTGCGCGCGCTCCCCGACCAGGGCGATGGCGATCCCCGTGAGGATGGCGACCAGCAGCACCTGCAAGACGTCGCCCCCGGTCAGCGCGCTGACCAACGTGTCCGGGATAATCGCCAGCAGGAACCCGTTGATCGTCCGATCATGTGCCTTGGAAGCAAAATCGGCGACTTTCGCGGCATCCAGCGTTGCCGGATCGATGTGGAGGCCGGCGCCCGGCTGGACGATATTGGCAACCGCAAGACCGATGAACAGCGCGACTGTGGAGAAGACGAGAAAGTAAAGAAACGCCTTGCCAGCGATTCGCCCTAAGGCTCCCAGTTCCCGCAGGTGCGCGATGCCGGCCACGATGGTCAGGAAAATTACGGGGGCGATGATCATCTTGACGAGCTTTATGAAGCCGTCGCCCAGCGGCTTGAACGCCACACCCAGCCACGGCACAAAATACCCCAGACTCACGCCGATCAGGATCGCGATAACCACCTGAAAATAGAGCTGTCGCCACCATGCGGTGCGGCGAGCGGGTTCAGGGGGTACGGTCATCTATTGGATGGCTAGTCCTTCGCCCGTAGCACGGCAACGTGGAACATGGTCTTTTTCATTAACTGTAAAAGAATGTTAACGGGCCTTTACCGCCTTGTGCGCCTGCACAAAAATGATATGAGGGCGCTGAAGCTCCTCGGTTTGGGAGCGACTGGATACTGCTTTTCGGGGGGTTTTATGAAGCTTTTTGCACGTTCCGCGCTGGTCGCTGCTACGATGCTGGCGCCTGTGTCGATGGCTGCGGCCGCGACGACTATTACGCAGACCAGCAATTTTGGTCCGACGAAAACCGAGACGAGCTTCACGGGCTCGCTGGCCGGCTTTGATTCCAGCCTCGGCACGCTGACCAATGTGTTGATCACTTACACCTTCGGCTTCAACAGCAGCGGCACGGTGACCAACACTGCGCAGCAGGCACAGACCTTCACCGCCAAGGAAGATGTCGATGGTGCGCTGACCCTCTCGGGTTCTTACAGCGCCACCGGTGATCTCGATCCGGGCGTTTCCCAGAAGTATACGAATCTTGGCGCGGGCCAGTCGGCGGCCTTTGGTCCCTTCAGCTTCGCCACGACCGCGCAGTCGACCACGTTCAGCTTTTCCAGCCTCACGGATGATCTGTCGTCCTTCGTCAACGCGCTGAATTACCAGGTCGATACTCAGACCGGCCAGGGTTTCACAGGCGGCGGCGGCAATACCTCCGCGTCGCTTAACACCACGGCGCAGGGCACGGTCTCGATCGCTTACACTTACGATGTGGCCGCTGCGGTTCCCGAGCCGGCTTCGTGGGCGATGATGGTCGGCGGCTTCGGCATGCTCGGCGGCGCGCTCCGTCGCAAGCGCGGTATCACGGTCGTCACCTTCGGCTGATCCGTTTCAAAAACAAAGAAAAGGCCCTCGGTCGCAAGACCGGGGGCCTTTTTGTATGCGCAACTTCAATTGCGCGATATGGGCGAAGATACTGAAGTTTGGAGAGTTGGTGGGTCCGATGGGATTCGAACCCATGACCTCTCGATTAAAAGTCGCTTGCTCTACCGACTGAGCTACGGACCCGACCGGTTGCGATCCCTATGGACCGGCGTCGCCTTGGTCAACCGTGACGCGAGGTGGCGAATGGTCAGCGCGCCGCGGGGAGGCCGCCAGCCGGCCGCGATCGTGGCAAGCGGGTCCAGCACGAACAGCCGCCTGGTAAGGGCGGGATGCGGGATGGCAAGGTCGGGTCCACGCCAGAGGCCGCCCGACCACAGCAGGATATCCAGATCGATGACACGCGGACCCCACCGCTGGCCGCGCCGTCTCCCGAAGCGGCGCTCGATCGCCTTGAGCGCGCTCAAAAGATCCGGCGGCGGCAGGGGGCTCTCCAACAAAGCCGCCGCGTTGGCGAAACGCCGCGCGGAGGGGCCGAGCGGCGCGGTGGCGACGATCGGCGAGAGCGCGATCAGCCGCCCGCGATCGCCGAGGGCACGCCCCGCAGCGGCAATCACCGCGGGCGGCCGCCCGTAGCGCCCATGCGGACGGTTCGATCCCAGGCCGATCGCGTAGAGGTGGAGCGGCGCTTTCATCGCGGCGCGCGGCTTCGCCGGTATGCCGCGGGGCGTCAATCGGCTAGCGGAACGCGATGCTGTCTCCACTCCCCTCAACCGAGCCGCCGCAGGATTGCCCGCTCTGCCCGCGCCTCGCCGAATTTCGCCATGTTCAGCAGGCCGCGCACCCCGATTGGTATAACGCGCCCGTGCCGAGCTTCGGCGATCCCGACGCCTGGCTGGCGATTGTCGGCCTGGCGCCGGGACTGCAGGGCGCCAACCGCACCGGCCGGCCCTTCACCGGCGATTTCGCCGGCATCCTGCTTTATGAGACCTTGCTCAAGTTCGGGCTGGCCGAGGGCAGCTATGCCGCCGTTCCTGATGACGGGCTGACGCTCAAGGGCGCGATGATCATCAATGCGGTGCGCTGCCTGCCGCCGCAGAACAAGCCGACGCCCGAGGAGATCCGCACCTGCCGCCCCTTCCTCGAGGCGCCGCTCGCTGCGCTTCCCAATCTGCGCGTGGTTATCGCACTGGGGCAGATCGCGCATCAGTCGGCGGTAAAGGCGCTTGGGGGTCGATTGCCCAAGGCGAGGTTTGGGCATTGCGCGGAGCATTGGCTGCCTTCGGGGCTGGTGCTGATCGATAGCTACCATTGCTCGCGCTACAATCAGAACACGCGCGTCCTGACGCCTCCGATGTTCGAGGCCGTGTTCGAGAAGGCGGCGGCCTTAAGGGCTCAGGAAGCGCGCGCCGCCTCAATGTAGAGCTGGCGCAGTCGCCGGGCGATCGGGCCGGGCTTGCCATCCGCCACCGGCCTGCCGTCGATCGAGACGATCGGCATGACGAAGGTCGTCGCGCTGGTCAGCATCGCTTCGCGCGCCGCGAGGGCTTCGTCGACGGTGAAGGCGCGTTCCTCGATGGTGACGCCGTCCTGCTCCGCCAGCGCCCAGATCGCGGCGCGGGTGCAGCCGGGCAATACAGTCTGGCTGTAGGGGCGCGTCACCAGCGTGCCCGCCTGCGTCACGATCAGCGCGGTGGAGGAGGCGCCTTCGGTAACGAAGCCATCCTCCACCATCCACGCCTCCTGCGCGCCCGCTTCCGCGGCGGCGCGCTTAGCGAGCACCTGCGCGAGCAGCATCACGCTCTTGATATCGCGCCGCGCCCAGCGGAGATCGGACATGGTCACGACCGCGACGCCCTTCTCGGCGGCGGGGCTGTTCAGATAGTCGTAGGCCTGGGTGAACATCACCAGCGTCGGCGGGGTGTCCGCTTTCCGCAGGAAGTCCCGTTCGGCGGCGCCGGCAGTGAGCTGGAGGTAGACGCTGCCCTGATCGATCTGATTGCGGACGATCAGTTCGCGCTCGACGGCTTCGATCTGTTCGGAAGTATAGGGGAAAGTGAGGCCAAGGGCGTCCGCCGAACGCTGCAGGCGGCTGAGGTGACGGGCACTGTCGATCAGCTTGCCGTCGAGTACGGCGGTCACCTCATAGATGCCGTCCGCGAACAGAAAGCCGCGGTCCATCACCGAAACACGCGCATCGGCCAGCGGGACAAACGCGCCATCGATCCAGGCGATGCGCTCCATCAGATGTCCTGCGTCAGGCGACCATAAAGATCGGGCCGGCGATCGCGGAAGAAGCCGAAGGCAGCGCGGTGGCGCTTGACGCGATCGATATCGATCGTTGCGATCAACACGCCCGTTTCCTCCGCACCGAACTCGGTGAGCATGTCGCCGCGTTCGTCGCAGATGAAGCTGTGGCCGTAGAAACGCTGGCCATGCTCCGTGCCGATCCGGTTGGCGGCGACCACGGGCACCACATTGGAGACCGCATGGCCGATCATCGCGCGCCGCCACAACCGAGAGGTGTCGAGGCTGGGATCGTGCGGTTCGGTGCCGATCGCGGTGGGGTAGAAGAGGATTTCCGCGCCCATCAGCATCATCGCGCGCGCGATCTCGGGATACCATTGATCCCAGCAGATGCCGACGCCGAGCTTAGTCGGTCCGTCCCATACCTTGAAGCCGGTGTTGCCGGGGCGGAAATAGAATTTCTCCTCATAGCCCGGCCCATCGGGAATGTGGCTCTTGCGATAAACGCCCTGCACGGCGCCATCCGGGCCGATCATCGCCAGGCTGTTGTAATGGTGCGGGCCATCGGCTTCGAAGAAGCTGGTCGGGATGCTGACCTTGAGCTCGGCGGCGAGCGTCTGCATCGCGGTGACGGCGGGGTGCGTCGCGGTCGGCCGCGCTTTGACGAACAGGCCTTCATCCTCGACGCGACAAAAATAGGGGCCTTCGAACAGCTCCGGCGGCAGAATGACCTGCGCGCCCTTGCCCGCGGCCTCGCGCACCAAATCGGAGACGGCGGCGATGTTCGCCGCTTCATCGTCTGTGAAGGCAAGCTGCAGGGCGGCGACGGTGATCTCGGCCATGCGCTTACTCCGGAATCTGCTGGCTGATGCAATGGAAGCTGCCGCCGCCGGTTAGGATATGATCCGCGCGCAGGCCGATCGTCTCGCGGCCAAGGAAGAGCAGCGCGATCGCATCTACCGCCGCCTGATCGTTGGCCGCGCCGTAGAGCGGCACCACGACGGTGGCGTTCCCAATGTAGAAATTCATATAGGAGGCGGGGATCACCTCGTCATCGCGTTGGACCAGGCCGGGCGAAGGGATGGGGACGACCTCCAGACCGAAGGCGCGCGTACGTTCGGCGGCATCGCAATAGATTGCGGCGTTGGGATCGTCTTCGCCGGCGGGCACCGGAATAGCGATCCGGCCGTCGCCTACGAAGCGCGCGAGATTATCGACATGGCCATCGGTATGGTCTTCGGCGAGGCCGTGCCCCAGCCACAGTACGCGGTCGACGCCGAGATCGGCCGCCAGCCGCCGCTCGACATCGGCGCGGAGCAGGCCGGGATTGCGGTTCGGATTGAGCAGGCATTGCTCGGTGGTGACGGCCAGGCCGCTGCCGTCGACATCGATCGCACCGCCTTCCAGCACCCAGTCGCTTCGGCTTACGGAAAGGCCTGCCGCAGCGGCGAGCCGGGGGGCGAGCGTATCGTCACCCGGCAGATGATATTTACCGCCCCACCAGTTGAAGCGGAACGCGGCGGCGCGGCGGTCGCTCCCTGCGCTGAGAATGATCGCGCCGGTATCGCGCAGCCAGATATCGCCGAACGGCTCGACCACCACGTCGACATCGCCGACCGCACGCGCGCTCTCTGCCGCAGCCTCGTCGGCGGCGACCAGGATCACCCGTTCGCCCTTGCCGCCGGCACGGACCGCGTGCGCGAAGGCGGCGACTTCGGCGCGCGCGGGATCGAGATCGTCTTCCCACAGCGCCGCATGACTCGGCCAGCCGATCCATACCGCCTCATGCGGCGCCCATTCGGGTTGCTGGCGGTGGGCCAAGGGACGATCTTTCTGCTCGGGAATTGCGCCGCCGATCTAGGGAGGTTGGTGCAGGGGTCAAGCGGGCTTGATCCTCCCCGGTACGGGGAGGTGGCAGGCCGAAGGCCTGACGGAGGGGTGTCACTCCTTCGATATGGGGATACCCCTCCACCATTCGCTGCGCGAACGGTCCCCCTCCCCTTGCAGGGGAGGAATGGTGTGCCGCATGGTGGCCCTTGCTTCGCCGATGCGATAAAGCGTCTTCGCATGGCGTCGACCCCGATCCGCTCCCGTCCCTTCTTTGAAGACAAGAACCGTGCGTTCTGGATGCTCCAGTCGATCGGGTGGGGCGGCTATTTCCTGCTGCGCGTGCTGGGCGGGATCGCCAATGCGATGGGCTGGCTGTTCGTGGTGCCGACCGCGCTGACCACCGCGACGGGCTATTCGCTGACCCTGCTGATGTCGGCGGCCTATCGCCGGCTGTTCGGGATGCGGCCGTTCATCATCTGGCCGGTGACGATCCTGATTCTGCTGGTCGCCAGCGCGGGCTTCTCCTCGATCGAGACATGGGCGCACGCGACGTTCTATCGCACGGGGCCGATGCCGTCCGGCGTCCAGCTGCTGTCCGCGATCCTGCTCGATTTCTCGGTGCTCGGCGCCTGGTCGGCGCTTTATTACGGCATCAATTTCTACATTTTGGCCGAGCAGCAAAGCGATCAGTTGCTGCGGCTCTCCGCGCAGGCCAGCTCGGCGCAGCTCGCGATGCTGCGCTATCAGCTCAACCCCCATTTCCTGTTCAACACGCTCAACAGCATTTCGACCTTGGTGCTGCTCAAGCAGACCGAGCGGGCCAATACGATGCTGTCGCGGCTCTCGTCGTTCCTCCGCTACACGCTCGTCAATGAACCGGAAGGCGAGGTGACGGTTACGCAGGAGGTGGAGACGTTGAAACTCTATCTCGAGATCGAGAAGATGCGCTTCGAGGATCGCCTGCGCACGACGTTCGAGGTCGAACCCGACGCGGCCGATGCGCTGATGCCCTCTCTGCTGCTGCAGCCTTTGGTCGAAAATTCAATCAAATATGGTGTTACGCCGATGGAAGAGGGGGCCGATATTGCGGTGGCGGCTCAGCGGCTGGGCAATCGCGTTCACATTCGAGTCAGCGATACCGGCCCAGGATCGAACCTTTCCGAGGCGATGGCGCGGGCGACCGTGTCCACCGGGGTCGGCCTGGCGAACATCCGTGATCGGCTCGCCCAGGCCTATGCCGATGACCATCGTTTCGATGTCCAGGCAGGCGACAAGGGTTTCACCGTGACGATCGATATACCCTACCGAACCGCCGCAATGGCTGCTTGAGCCCAAGGGATTTTTTGTAAACATGTCCATCCGTACCATCCTCGTTGACGATGAATCGCTCGCGATCCAGGGGCTGCAGCTCCGGCTCGAGCCGTTCGACGACGTGGAGATCATCGAAACCTGCCTGAACGGCCGCGAGGCGATCCGCGCAATCAAGACGCACAAGCCCGATCTGGTCTTTCTCGATATCCAGATGCCCGGTTTCGACGGTTTCTCGGTGATCTCGGGTCTTGCCGAGGTGGAGCCGCCGTTGTTCGTGTTCGTCACCGCGTACAGCGATCATGCGCTCAAGGGCTTCGAGGCGGGCGCGGTTGATTATCTGATGAAGCCGGTCGATACCGATCGCCTTGCCGATACGCTGGAGCGTGTTCGCCAGCGCCTCGCCGAAAAGCGCGCCGCCGGGGAAGTGGTGCAGCTCAAGGAAGTGATCGCCGAGCATGCGCCCGAAGCGCACGAGGCCTTACCGGAGAGCGCCGAGGCGCCCGCGTCCAACCGGTACGAGAAGCTCATCAACATCAAGGATCGCGGCCAGATCTTCCGCGTCGATGTCGATTCGATCGAGCGGATCGATGCTGCGGGCGATTATATGTGCATCTACACCGGCGATAACACCTTGATCCTGCGCGAGACGATGAAGGATCTCGAGCGCCGCCTCGATCCGCGCCGCTTCCAGCGCATCCACCGCTCGACGATCGTCAATCTCGATCTGGTCAAGCAGGTGAAGCCGCACACCAATGGCGAGTGCTTCCTGGTGCTGGGATCAGGCGCGCAGGTGAAGGTCAGCCGCTCCTACCGCGACGTGGTGGCGCGCTTTGTTCATTAGGACGTGTCGTTACCTTTGACCCGTTTGTCCCGAGCGAAGTCGAGGGACGTTCCACGGTTGTCGTGCCAACGTGTCTCGACTACGCTCGACACGAGCGGATAGGGTGGCCCACGGTTTCACATTCGGCTAGCAGGCCGCCATGGAAAAACTGACTTCGATCCACGGCCGCGCCTATCCGCTGGGCCTCAAGAACGTCGATACCGACGTCATCATTCCCGCGCAGTATCTGAAGACGATCACGCGCGCGGGCATCGGCAAGGGCGCGTTCGAGACGATCCGGGCCGAGCCCGGCAACGTCTTCGACGATCCCGAATATTCCGGCAGCCCGATCCTGATTGCCGGTGACAATTTCGGCTGCGGCTCCAGCCGCGAACATGCCGCCTGGGCGCTCAACGATCTTGGGATCAAGGCCGTGCTGGCGCCGAGCTTTTCGGACATCTTCTCGGGCAACGCCTTCAAGAACGGCATCGCGACGATCGTCCTGCCGCAGGAGGCGATCGACCGGTTACTCGACGTCGCCAGGACCGATGCGATCACGGTCGATCTCGATACGCAGACGGTGACGACGCCCTTTCAGGATCGCATCGCCTTCGCCATGGATCCGTTCCGCCGCAAATGCCTGATGCAGGGCCTCGACGAGATCGGGCTGACGCTGGCGATGGGCGAGGATCTTGGCCGTTATGAGCGGCGCGTGGCCGAAGAGCGTCCCTGGCTGGCGGCATAGAATTCATCCTCCTCCTGGCGGGGGAGGATTTGGAAGGTCGGTTGCGCCACACCGTCGCCGACCCTATCTCTGCCGGGACACTGCGCAGGGAGCCGCCATGACGACCTTCAATGATCGCGAAAATGCCTTCGAGGCTAAATTCGCGCGCGATGAAGAGATGGCGTTCCGGATCATCGCGCGGCGCAACCGTCTTGTCGGCAACTGGGCGGCGGGGCTGATGGGGCTGACGCCCGAGGAGACCGACGCTTATGCCAAGGCCGTGGTCCAGGCCGATTTCGAGGAATCAGGCGATGAGGATGTCGTCCGCAAATTGTTCGGCGATCTCGTCGGCTCGGGCGTTGATATCGACGAGGGCAAGGTCCGCCAGGCGCTGAGCGACGCCACTGTCGAGGCCCGCCGCCAGCTGATCGGGGTGGAGTAAGCGCTTTATGCCGATGTCCGCCGAAGAGATCGAGGCGATGATCTGCGCCGCCATCCCCGATGCGCAGGTGGAGATCAGCGATCTTGCCGGAGACGGCGATCATTATGCGGCGCGCGTCGTCGCCGAAAGCTTCCGGGGCATGCCCCGCGTCCGCCAGCACCAGCGCGTCTATGAGGCGCTGGGCGGCCGCATGGGCGGCGTGCTGCACGCGCTCCAACTCACCACCGCCACGCCTGTGCAGGGATAATAGCCATGACCGATATCGCCGAAGACGCGCTCGCCCGCATCGATACCGCCGTGAAGGGCAATGACGTCGTGCTGTTCATGAAAGGCTCGCCGCTGTTCCCGCAGTGCGGCTTCTCCAGCCGCGCGATTTCGATCCTCGAGCATCTAGGCGTCAAATATGAATCGGTGGACGTGCTGCAGGATCAGGGCGTGCGCCAGGGCATCAAGGCCTATTCCGATTGGCCGACGATCCCGCAGCTCTATGTGAAGGGCGAATTCGTCGGCGGATCGGACATCATGATGGAGATGTATGAGAGCGGCGAGCTGGCCGAGCTGATGCAGGAAAAAGGCGTGGCCTCGGCATGAGGCGGGTCGCGGCATCGCTGGTGATGGGGCTCGTCGCCGGCGCCGCCGGTGCGCAGCTTATCCCGCTCGGCACGCCGCTGATGCCGCAGCCGAAGACAGCCGCGCCTCCGCCCTCCGCTCAGGACCAGACCGGCCGGATGCGTGCCGCCCGTCCCCTTGGCTCCAACTACTCGCCCTACAGCATCCAGCCGCTCAGCGGGGTGACGACGGCCGCGCCCAGTTCGGTGCCGGGCGAAGGGACGATCGCTTCGGGTGTCGTCACCGATTCCAATGCGCCGATCAACGACGCTAGGAAGCCGGCCAAGCCTTCAGCGGCGCCGAGCGATCTGCAGAAGCTTGCTCCCAAGGCCGCCGAACGGACCGAGATGCCCAAGGCCGATACGAACCCCGATCCCAGCGCGTCGCGCTGAGGCCGCCGCCATGGCCGAACAGCGCGCCGGGTTCGCGCAGACCATCGATCCTTTGATCCGCCGCCTGCTGGCGCCCAATCCGTCACCCTTCACTTATACGGGCACGCAGACCTATCTGGTCGGGCGTGGCGAGGTGGCGGTGATCGATCCCGGCCCCGCCGAGCCCGCTCACATCGATTCGATCCTGGCGGCGACGAAGGGGGAGCGGATCGCCGCGATCGTCTGCACGCACACGCACCGCGATCACAGCCCTGCCGCCGCGCTGCTGAAGCAGGCGACGGGTGCGTCGATCGTCGGCTGCGCACCGCTTTCGCTGGATGACGATGGCCCGCGCGCGGATGCGGCATTCGATACGACGTACAGCCCTGACCGCGTCCTTGCCGACGGCGAAAGCATCGCCGGTGAGGGCTGGAACCTGCGTGCGGTCGCGACGCCGGGGCATACGTCCAACCATCTCTGCTATGCGGTGGCCGAGAATGGCGCGCTGTTCAGCGGCGATCATGTCATGGGCTGGTCGACCAGCGTGGTCTCACCGCCGGATGGCGACATGGGCGATTATATGGCGAGCCTCGACAAGCTGCAGGCGCGCGACGATCGCATGTACTTCCCCGCGCATGGCGAGCCGATCGACAATCCGCAGCGCTTCGTCCGCGGCCTTGCCGGGCATCGCAAGAGCCGCGAGGGCCAGATCAAGCGGCTGCTGGAAGAGGCGCATCAGACCATCCCGGCGATGGTGGCGCGGATGTATGTCGGCCTCGATCCCAAGCTGATCGGCGCAGCGGGGCGTTCGGTGCTGGCGCATCTGATTGATCTGGAAACCCGGGGAATCGCCTGGCGGCAGGGCGAGGAATGGATGCTGGCGTGACGTGGATCGGCAAAACGATCGGCATCGCCATCGTGCTGCTCGTGGTAGCGCTCGCGGTGGCGCTGGGCGCGGCGTGGCGGTTCCGTGCGGTGTTCGCGCCCGATCCCACCTCGATCGCGCGCGCCAGCCTGGAGGCGGTACGCGAGCAGAATGAGCTGGTGCCCTTCGCCGCGCGTTTCGTGGCCGTGGTGACGTCGGAAGAGAAGCGGTTCGGTCTCTCCGCGCAGAAGACTTTGATCATGCCGGGCACGGTGCGCTACGCGATCGATCTATCGAAGCTGCGGCAGCGCGATGTCGTGTGGAACTCGATCACCAAGACGCTCACCGTGACGCTGCCGCCGGTGCAGATCGAGGGGCCGGAAGTCGATCTCGTCGCGATCCGCGAATATGGCCAGGGCGGCGTGCTGATGGCGCTGACCAGTGCCGAGAAGGATTTGGACGCCGCCAACCGCAAGACCGGCCAGGCTGAACTCTTGCGCCAGGCGCGCGACCCGATGCCGATGAAGCTGGCGCAGGACGCCGCCAGGAGCGCGATCGAGCGCAGCTTTGCGCTGCCGTTGCGGGCTGCGGGGATCGAGGCGACGGTGGTCGCTAACTAACCAGCCCGTTCGTGCTGAGCTTGTCGAAGCACTGCCCTTCTTGGTTATGCTTTAGGCCGGATCGACATTCAGCGTAGCCAGATCATGGCGGCGGCGAGGTGAACGAATCCGGTGAAGTGGATTGTTCGGCGCTCGTAGCGGGTGGCAAAGCG
>NZ_JAAOZC010000007.1 GCF_011761305.1 Sphingomonas vulcanisoli
ATCGCCACCCGATACGATCGCATCCCACAAAACTATCTCGCCAGCCTCTACCTCGCCGCGCTCTCGTTCTGGTGCTGAATGTCGATTCAGCCTAGCCCCTCCCCTTAAGGGGAGGGGCTAGTTTGCTCACTCCACCCTCGTCGTCCGGATCCAGGCGGGGGCTTCGGTGCCGCGCAGGATGCGGGTGTAGAGCATCAGCTTCCAGACGAAATAGAGCGGCATCCTGACGAGCGCCGCGCCGGAGAGCATTGCGCGCCCGGCGATCGCCCAGGCCAGCAGCACCGCGCCGACCACCGCCACGGCAAGCAACAGCATCGCCGCCAGCAGCCCGGCCGGCGCGCCGAGCAGGACCAGCACGCCCCAGAGGAGGACCGCGGCGGCGTTGGCGATCAGCAGCAGGGTCAGCGGCAGCGTGATCAGATTGAGGCCCAGCCACAGCATCGGCCAGCCGCCGTCGGTCAGCCCTTTGCCGATCAGCGGCAGGCCGAACTGGCGGGCGGTGGCGAGAAAACCTCCCTCCCAGCGCGCGCGCTGCGTCTGCGTGCCCGCCGAAGTGCTGGGCGCGGACCAGATGATCGCGCGCTCCTCGAACCGGGGCGGATGGCACTCGCGGACAAGATCTACGCCGAGCGCGAGATCCTCGACGATGTTGCCCGTCGCGAGCGCGCGATCCGCGATCAGCGGCCAGGGGAAGGCCATGCCCGATCCGGTCAGCAGCGCGGGACCGCCGAGCCGTGCGGCGCCGCGCTGGCGGAGCAGGTTCTTGACCAGGATCGCGAAATTCGAGACCTGCACCACCGGCCCGTCGCCGGGTGCCGAGCGGAACAGGTAGCAGCCCTGGATCGCCCGGCCGGTTTGCAGCGCCTCGGCGGCGAGCGTGGCGATCGCACCGGGTTCGGGCAGGCAATCGGCATCGATCGCCACCACCACATCAGGCGGATCGAGCGCGAGCCGGTCACGCCCGCCCGCCAGCGCATACCCCTTGCCGCGCTTGTCCGGCTGATCGAGTCGATAGACCTCCGCTCCGCCCGCCAGCGCCTCCTCGGCGGTCGCGTCGCTGCAATTGTGCGCGACGACGAGAATGCGCGCGCCCTCCGGCGCGGCGGCGCGCATCGCCTGCACGCTGGCGCGGATCGCGGTGGCCTCGTTGTGGGCGGGCACGAGCAGGGCGATTTTGCCGGGAACCGGGCCGATCGGCCGCTTGCGGGAGGGCGTGAGGCCAAACAGCAGCTCCGCCAGAAAAACCAGGTCGATCAGAACGAGCGGCAGCGTGGCGAGCGAAGCCAGCAGGACGATCAGACTCATCGCGCGATCAGCTCGGCGAGCGCCGCCGCATTGGCGCGCGCGTCGTGCATCGCCAGCACGCGGGCGCGCCCGACCTCACCCATCGCGCGCAGCCTGACGGGATCTTCGGCGAGGACCGTCGCCATCGCGTCGGCCAGTGCCTCCACCGACCCAGCCGGGACGATCCAGCCGCACTCGGCATCGACCAGCTCGGGAATGCCCGCGATCGCCGTGGTCAGCACAGGCACGCCCAGCGCCAGCGCCTCCATGATCACCACCGGCAGGCCTTCGGCGAAGCTCGGCAGCACCATCGCGCGCGACGTCTGGATCTTCTCGCGCACGCCCGCGGCGGAGAGATAGCCGGTGATCGTCACCATCATGCCCAGACCGGCGCGATCGATCATCGCTTCGATCTCGCTGCGCATCTCGCCATCGCCGACCAGGGTGAGGTGGAAGCTCACGCCGCGATCGCGGAGCAATTGCGCCGCCTCGATCAGCAGCGGCAGCCCCTTCTGCCCGCTGAGCCGTGCGACGCAGCACAGCGTCGCGGCTGGTTGCGGGGGCGCGACGGCGGCATCGGCGAAGGCTTCATCGACGCCGCAGCGCACGACCTGCAGCTTGGGCCAATCCCGATACGCCGCCCAGCGCATCAATTGGCTCCGCCCGAACGAGCTGATCGCCACGGTGAATTTGGCATCCGCGATCTTCTGTCCGAGCGCATAGCCGAGCGGGAAATCGAACTCTTCGGGGCCGTGGACAGTGAAGCTGTAGGGCACGCCCGAGAGAATATGGACCAGCCGGGCGACCGCAGCGGGGTTGGTGCCGAAATGGGCGTGGAGGTGATCGATGCCCTGCATCTGTTTTGCCAGCCATGCCGCCTCGACGAGATAGGCGAGGTGCCGGAGCTTGGGCTTGAGACCGTAGCCTGCCATCGCGAAGGCGGCGCGCAACGCCTTGAAGAAGCGCCCGGGTCGCCTGAACACCATTGCTAGCGATGTGCCGATCAAGGCGCCTGCGCCTTGATCGAGGACGATCCGTGTCCGCTCGCGCTCGCGCAGATCGGCGGGATCGGGAAGGTCGCCCGGCACCGGGCGGATCGAGAAGCGCACGACATCATGCCCCAGCGCCTCCAGCCCCAAAATCTCCCGCCGGATGAAGCTGTGGCTCACCGCCGGGTAGCGATTGACGAGATAGGCGATGCGCATTGCCCTCAAGGCTAATCGGGGGCGGGCAGTGCGTCCAGAGAGACACCACAATCCTCCCCTTGCAGGAGAGGACTTCTCGGGTCAGTCCTCTGTCCGCCCCGCTGCTTCCCGATCGTGTTCATAATGGTGCGCGAGCGGGAACGGCGGCAGCCAGCCTTCGCGGCGGATCGTCCAAAGCTCGTAGGTCGGCCGGAACTGGTCGATCGCGTCAAGCGCGCCGATACTGACCTCGATTTCGTCACCGGAGCGGGCGAACACCGAACCGCCGCAGCGCGGGCAGAAATGTCGCGTGCCGAACGCGCGCGTCTCGCCGGTGATCGCCACCGCCTCCGCCGGAAAGATCGCCGAGGCGTGGAACAGCGCGCCATGATGCTTGCGGCAATCGAGGCAATGGCAGAGACCGACGCGATAGGGTGCGCCGGACGCCGTGACGCGGACATCGCCGCACAGACAGCCGCCGGTGATGTCGTTCATCTCGCTTTCCTTCAATCCTCCCCCGTCAGGGGGAGGTGGCGCCGAAGGCGTCGGAGGGGGAGGTCAGCGAAACCTCTCGAGGGACACCTCTGTCCTCCCCCTCCGTCAGCTACGCTGACACTTCCCCCTGGCGGGGGAGGATTGTCACCTCAAAACGGCATCTTGAAGCCCGGGGGCAGCGGCAGGCCGGCGCTCATCTTGCTCATCTCTTCGTTGCCCGCGGCATCGGCCTTGGCGCGCGCGTCGTTGATCGCGGCGGCGATGAGGTCTTCCAGCATCTGCTTCTCGCTCGGCACGATCAGGCTGTCGTCGATCGCGACGCCCAGGATGCGGCCCTTGGCGGTGGCGCGGATCGTGACGAGACCGCCACCGGCGGCGCCCTCCACTTCGATCTTGTCGAGATTGGCCTGGGCGCCGGCCATCTGGTTCTGGATGTTGGCGGCGGCTTCTTGCGCGGCCTTCATCAATTCATCCATGTTCATTCGCGGTCTCCTGGGATCACATCAACTGGGCATCGGGAAAGGCCGCCAGGGTGGCGGCGACGATCGGGCTTTCGAGGATAGCCTGGCGCGCGGCGGCTTCGCGGCCCTTCTCCTCATCCTGCAGGCTGGGCTTGCCGATGCCATCGACCACCGAGATCGACCAGCGCGGCCCATCCTCGCCGAATTTGGGATTGAGACATTTTTCGAGATCGGCGGCAAAGGCGGCGTCCACCCCGCCGCGCGCGGACAGCACGATCTCGGGCGGCGCGAAGCGGATCGGGCGCGCGGTTTCGAAACAGGCGGCAAGGCGGTGCGCGTTTTTGGCGATCAGCAGATCGTGGAGCTGCTGCGGCGTCTCGGGCAGCTGTGCGACGGCGGGGGGCAGGGGCGGGGCGGCCGGAGCGGCGGGCGTTGCAGCCGGGGCACTGACCTCACCCGATTCCAGACGGCGAACCAGCTCCGCCGGATCGGGCATCTGCCCGGCGTGCAGCACGCGCAGCAGCGCCATCTCGGCGGCTTCCTGCGGCAGCGCGGCGGAGATCACCTCGCCATGGCCCTTGAGCAGCAGCTGCCAGAGGCGATGCAGCGTCGCATAGCCCAATCGGCTCGCCCAATCGGCAAAGGCCTCGCGCTCTTCGACCGACAGCGCGGGATCGACCTTGCCGCCCGCCTTGGCGCGGGTGATGCCGTGGACGGTTTCGAGCAGGCCCTTGAGCAAGGACGCAGGCTCGACGCCGAGGCTGTGCTGCGTCTCGACCGCCGCGAGCACCGCAGGCACGTCGCCGGAGAGGATGCTGCCGAACAAGCGCCGGATCGCGCCGCGATCGGAGAGGCCGAGCATGTCCCGCACTTGATTGGCGGTGACGCCGCCGCTCTCCATCGATCCATGCGCGATCGCCTGATCGAGGATCGAGAGCCCGTCGCGCGCCGACCCTTCCGCCGCGCGCGCGATCAGCGCCAGCGCCTCGGGATCGGCCTCGACCTGCTCGGCGGCGACGACTTTGGTGAAATGCTCGGCCAGCAGATCGGCGGGGATACGGCGCAGATCGAAGCGCTGGCAGCGCGACAGCACCGTCACCGGCACCTTGTTCACCTCGGTGGTGGCGAACAGGAATTTGACGTGGGAGGGCGGCTCCTCGAGCGTCTTCAACAGCGCGTTGAAGGCATTCTTCGAGAGCATGTGGACTTCGTCGATGATGTAGATCTTGTAGCGCGCCGAGACCGCCGCATAGCGCACCGCCTCGATGATCTCACGGATATCGTCGACGCCGGTGTGGCTGGCGGCATCCATCTCCACCACGTCGATATGCCGCCCCTCGGCGATCGCTTTGCACGGCTCGCAGACGCCGCAAGGATCGATCGTCGGGCCGCCATGCCCGTCCGGGCCGATGCAGTTGAGCGCCTTGGCGATCAGGCGGGCGGTCGATGTCTTGCCGACACCACGGACGCCGGTGAGCAGGAAGGCATGGGCGAGGCGATCACGCTTGATCGCATTGCCCAGCGTCTGGACCATCGCATCCTGGCCGATCAGCTCGGCAAAGGTCTGCGGCCGATATTTGCGGGCGAGGACGCGATAGGGCTGGGATTCGGGCACGGTGCGGGAGATTAGCGGGTTGGAAGGGGCGCGTCACGGGCGCTTCATCGATCCTCCCCTGCAAGGGGAGGTGGCAGCCCGCAGGGCTGACCGAGGGGTGTCACTCTCTCGATGGCGGGATACCCCTCCGACGCGCTGCGCGCGCCACCTCCCCTTGCAGGGGAGGATCGATGCTACGCTGGCCACCAATCCCTCAAAATGTCCCAAATGCCGCAATGTGTCTTGACATAAATAACCATATCGGCTAAATGACGCAAATGCGGTGCCTCCTGTTTCTCTTGGCCCTGGCGCTTTCCGCCTGTGCAACCCTGCCGGGCCCCAAGGCGACAAGGGCCACGGTCCGGGTGGCTTTCGACGCGCATGGCGTCACTTCGGTGGGCGCCACAGGCTTCGCCGATCCGGCGACGCACCGCCCGGTCACCGCCGACGATCCCGTGCGCGTCGCCTCGATCTCCAAGCTGGTCACCGCCATCGCGGTGCTGCGGCTGGTCGAAGCGGGGACGCTCGATCTCGATGCGGATGTCGGCCAGCGCCTCGGCTACGCGGTGCGAAACCCGGCCTTTCCCGCGTCGCCGATCACGCTCGGGATGCTGCTCTCGCATACCAGTTCGCTGCGCGACGATGCGGGCTACGCGCTGCCGCTCGACGCCAAGATCGCCGATACGCTCGCCGATCCCAAGGCCTGGGACGCGGCGCATGCCCCGGGCACCTGGTTCCACTATACCAACCTCAACCTTCCCGTGATTGCCAGCGTGATGGAGAAGGCAACGAGCGAGCGTTTCGATGCCCTCGTCCAGCGGCTGGTGCTGACCCCGCTCAAGCTCGACGCCTGCTTCAACTGGATCGCCTGCTCGGACGCGGCAGTCGCCCGCGCGGTGGTGCTGACCGACGACAAGGGCGTGCCGACCAAGGACGATCTCCACGGCCATCGCCCCGCCTGCCCGGTGACGCCCGCGAAGGATGGCGGCTGCGACCTTACGATATGGCGGCCCGGCCTGAACGGCGCGATCTTCTCGCCCCAGGGCGGGCTGCGCATATCAATGCGCGATCTGGCTGTGATCGGCCGCCTGCTGATCGGTGATGGCGAAGTCGACGGCGTGCGCTTGCTGACGCCTGCTTCGATGGCGCTGCTGGAGCGTCCGGTCTGGACCTACGACGGCGCCAATGGCGACACCGACGAGGGTTTCAATTGCCGCTACGGGTTGGCGGTGCAGACGCTGGCGACGAAGGCAGCGGGCTGCCGCGACGATCCCTTCGGCGACGGCAAGCCGCGCATCGGTCATGCCGGCGACGCCTACGGTTTGCGGGCCGGGTTATGGGTCGATCCGACAACAGGCACAGGTGTCGCCTTCTTCGCCACCGCCGTGGCGCCCGGCATCAGAGGAAAACGATCGGCCTTCAGCCCGCAAGAGGAACATCTAGGCCGAAACCACGATCGATAACCGAGCTTGCAAGAAGGCCCCTAGTCAATTCGCTTAAAGCGGACTACATAGTTATCTAACTGGTCAGGAACTGCCATGGATGCCATAAGTCTCGCGGAAGCCAAGGCTCATCTGAGTGAACTCGTTGATCGGGTGGAGGCTGGACACTCGATCGACATCACCCGCCGCGGCAAACCTGTCGCACGGCTGGTGACCGCGACGCACCCGCGCCAGCCGATCGACATTGCCCTGTTGCGCGCCCTGACGAGCGCGATGCCGCCACAGACCGAAAGCGCGGCGGAGATAGTGCGAGCGATGCGGGACGGCGATCGCTACTGATGCTGTATCTCGATACGTCGCTGCTCATTGCGGCGCTTTCGAACGAGGCGATGACACAACAGGTACAGGCATGGCTGGCGGAACGGACACCGGGCGAATCGGCGATCAGCGAATGGACGATCACCGAAATTTCATCGGCTCTGGCGATCAAGCTTCGGACTGCTCAGATCGAACTTGATCACCGAGCCGCCGCGCTGGCGGCGTTCAACCGGCTTGCTGCCGAAAGCCTGGTGATCCTGCCGGTCAACGGCGGCCATTTCCGGGCGGCAGCCCGGATCGTCGATCAGGTCGAATTAGGGCTGCGCGCCGGGGACGCACTCCATCTGGCGATCGCGGCCGCGCAAGGCGCGACCATTTGGACGCTGGACCGGCGCCTCGCCCAGGCGGGGCCGGCGCTGGGTGTGCCTGCCCACCTGCTGAGCTAAGCTGTATCGACATTCAGCTGAAATCCTCCCCTGGAAGGGGAGGTGGCAGCGCGCAGCGCTGACGGAGGGGTGTAACCGCCGGCGGGGACACCCCTCCACCACCCTTCGGGCGGTCCCCCTCCCCTTACAGGGGAGGATTTTGTGGTCAGCCCGAACAAAGGTCCGCTAATTTCTCGAAAATCCTGAACGTCGATACAGCCTAGGCTTGGCTCCAGGCCGCAGCACGCTCAAGCGCCCTCTAGCAATCGCTCCCGCGCGATCTTCTCGCGCCACACCAGCGGGCCGGTGTTATGAACGCTGGTGCCGGTCGCATCCACCGCCACGGTCACCGGCATATCGCGCACCTCGAATTCGTAGATCGCTTCCATGCCGAGATCGGCGAAGCCGACGACCTTGGCTCCCTTGATCGCGCGCGCCACCAGATAGGCGGCGCCGCCGACCGCCATCAGATAGGCGCTCTTGGCTTCCTTGATCGCCGCGATCGCCGCCGGGCCACGCTCGGCCTTGCCGACCATCGCGAGCAGGCCCTGATCGAGCATCATCTTGGTGAAGCTGTCCATCCGCGTGGCAGTCGTGGGGCCGGCGGGACCGACGACCTCGTCGCGCACCGGATCGACCGGGCCGACATAATAGATCACGCGGCCAGCGAACTCGACCGGCAGCGACTCGCCCTTGGCCAGCATATCCTGGATGCGCTTGTGCGCGGCATCGCGGCCGGTGAGCATCTTGCCGTTGAGGAGCAGGCGATCGCCGGGTTGCCAGCTCGCCACGACTTCGGGGGTGAGCGTATCGAGATCGACGCGGATCGATTCCTTGCTCGGCGCCCATTCGACCTTGGGCCAATCCTTGAGCTTGGGCGGCTCTAGGTAGGCGGGGCCGGAGCCATCGAGGTGGAAATGGGCGTGGCGGGTAGCGGCGCAATTGGGGATCATCGCGATCGGCTTCGATGCGGCGTGGGTCGGCCAGTCCATGATCTTGACGTCGAGGATGGTGGCGAGCCCGCCCAGCCCCTGTGCGCCGATGCCGAGCGCGTTGACCTTATCGAAAATTTCGATGCGCAGTTCTTCGATCTTGGTCTGGGGGCCGCGCGCCTTCAATTGCGCCATATCGATATCGCCCATCAGCGATTCCTTGGCGAGGATCACGGCTTTCTCCGCCGTGCCGCCGATGCCGATGCCGAGCATGCCGGGCGGACACCAGCCCGCGCCCATTTGCGGCACCATCTCCAGCACCCAATCGACGATGCTGTCCGAGGGGTTGAGCATCTTGAACTTGCTCTTGTTTTCACTGCCGCCGCCCTTGGCCGCGACGGTCACCTCGACATGATGGCCGGGGACCATCTCGACATGCAGCACGCTCGGGGTGTTGTCCTTGGTGTTCACCCGGCTGAACGCGGGATCGGCGAGGATCGAGGCACGCAGCGGGTTCTCGGGATTGCGGTAGGCGCGGCGCACGCCCTCATCGATGACTTCCTGCAGGCTCCGCGCGCTTTCCAGCCGACAATCCTGGCCCCACTTCACGAAGACGGTGACGATGCCCGTATCCTGACAGATCGGACGGTGGCCCTCGGCGCACATCCGCGAATTGGTGAGGATCTGCGCGATCGCGTCCTTGGCCGCCGGGCCCTGCTCGGCCTCATACGCCGCGCCCAGCGCGCGGATATAATCCATCGGATGATAGTAAGAGATATATTGCAGCGCATCGGCAACGCTATCGATCAAATCTTCTTCGCGGATGGCGATCATCATCGGATTGGGCGCTCTGTTTGAAGGTTTGCGGCTCCATAGGGCCGTGCGCCGCAAAAATGCCAGCTTTTCGGTTGGTCGCAGCGGCGAAGCGAGCCGATTGCGGTGGAAAGGCGCGCTCTGTAGCGCGGGCGCGTGACGACGCCCGCTTCGCAACCCTCCTCCGGCTATGGCAACGAATGGTCGTTCCGGCAGCGGGCGGCGGCGTTCGTCATCTCCGTCCTGATCAATCTGCTGATCTTGTGGATACTGCTGACACTGGCGCCGCGCGTCGCCGGGGTGCCGGGGGGTCAGGGTAGGACGCTGACCTTCAACGTCTCCAACGACAACAGCAACAGCAACGCCGCCAAATCCCCCGCCAAGGCCGCAAGGGCCGCGAAATCGCAGGCGCACAAGAGTTCGCCGGTGCCGCAGCCGGTGGTGCCGCCGCCGATCCCGCTGCCGCCGCGCGAGCTCTCGCCGTTCATCGAGCTCAGTCAGGAGGATTTCCACAAGAGCGACATCGGCAAGATCCAGTCCTCCTCCTCGAACGACAAGGGCGAGACGGCGGCGACGGGCGGCGGCGCGGGCGATTCGCAGGCCTCGGGCAGCGCGCCCAATGGCGAGCCGCTGTATAACGCCGAATGGTATCGCCGCCCGACCGATGCCGAGATCAACGGCTATATGCCCAAGCGCAATCTGCCGCCGGGCGCCTGGGCGGAGATCGCCTGCAAGACGATGCCGCGCTTTCATGTCGATGAGTGCGTGGCGCTGGGGGATTCGCCGCCGGGCTACGGCCTGGCGCGCGCGATCCAGCAGGCGGGATGGCAGTTCCTCGTCCGGCCACCGCGCGTCGGGGGCAAGATGCTGGTCGGCGCGTGGGTGCGTATCCGCATCGATTTCTATGAGAAGCGCGGGCGGGACGAGGAGCCCTAGCCGGCGTTCGCTAGGGTCGACGAGGCGCGGAGACTTTGGCTTGCTTCGCTAATCGCGCGCGGGCTCCGGTCCGACATGGACGTCGATCGTCAGCGCCTCGTCGCCGCCGCCGGTGCGCAGGCCCGAGAGCGGCGCGGCTTCACGATGATCGAGGCCGATCGCCACGCGGATGTAATTGTCGGTCGGGCAGCGGCCTTCCGATGGATCGAAGCCGATCCAGCCATAGCCTTCGATAAAGAGTTCGGCCCAACCATGCGCCGCGTGGCTGTCGATTGCCTCGGGCCGATAGACATGACCCGCGACATAGCGCGCCGGAAATCCCGCCGCGCGCGCGGCGGCGATCAGGACGTGGGCCGCACCCTGCGGATCGGCGGCCTTGGCTGCGAAGCAGGCGATGGCGTCATGATCGGCGGCGATGGCGGTCGGCTGGTGGTCGAGCGCCTCGGCAATCGTATCCGCCAGCAAGTGTGCCCGATCGAGCCCGCTGCCGCCGTCGGTGTCCGCGGTGGCGATCGCTTGGATCGCGGCGTCCGCTTTGGTCAGCGGCGTGTCTTGCAGGAAATAGGAGGGCGGCAGCGGCTCGGGCGCGCCGATCACCATCCCGGCGCGATCCTCGGTCAGTACCTCTCCAGTCACGTCCAGGGTGATGCGATCGATCGGCCCGTCGATATAGAGCATCGTCGCCTGATTGCCGTAGCCGTCGCGCATCGGCTTCAGCCGCGCGTCGCGGTCGACATCGATCCACCAGGACACCACGCTCTGCCCGGCATGATCGCGCGGCGTGAGGCGCAGCAACTGGACGAGCCGCGCCTGCGGCTGGGAAAAGCTATATTCGCTGCGGTGGCGGACGAAGAGGCGCATAGCTCGCCTCTTTACTCCGTTCGTGTCGAGCGAAGTCGAGACACGTCATGCGAAGCGCCTGTTGCAGGTCCCTCGACTACGCTCGGGACGAACGGGAACGGGTTCATGCTGAGCGCGCTCACCCGAACTTGAATTGCGCGGCGATCGCGCGATCGATCATCGCATTCTCGATCAGGAAGCTTTCGAGATATTCGTGCAATCCGCGCGCGAACACGCTGTCGATCGAGGTGTTGCCGAGCTTGTCGAGCCGGCGGCGCGCAAGCCGATCGGCCTCGCCCTGGCGGCTCAGCAATTTGCCGATAAACGCGAGGTGGCCGACGACTTCGAGCGCCGATCCCGCGAGGCTGCGCGGCAGTTCCCGGCGGCAGATCAGCATATCGGCGACCAGCCAAGGCTTGAGTTCCTCGCGGTAGAGCCAGCGATAGGCGGTGTTGGCGGAGACGGTGTGCAGGATCGTCGTCCACTGATCGCGATCGATGATGCCGCCGACGATTTCGCCCTCGGGCAGCAGCAAATGATATTTCACGTCGATCAGCCGCGCGGTATTGTCCGCCCGCTCGATCGCCGCGCCGAGCCCGAGGAACGCATAGGCTTCGTTGCGCAGCATCCGGCCCAGCGCACCTTCGAAGCCGCGCGTTTCGGCGCGCACCCGCTCGATCATCGCCAGCGTCGCACGGCTGTCGCCCATGTCGCTGATGTTGCGCAGGCCCAGCCAGGCGCGATTGATCGTCTCCCAGGCATCGCGGGTCAGCGCGGTGCGCACCGATTTCGCGTTCCAGCGCGCGCTATCGAGGCAGGATCGGATCGAGCTCGGGTTATCGGGCGCGACGCTGAGAAAGGCGCTGACTTCGCGCTGACCCGTCTCCGCGCCGGTCGCGGCAAAGCCCGCCTCCGCGCCGACGACGAGCAATGCGCTTTCCCACGCGGTCTTGCCGGCCGGGCGCGCGGAGAGCGCATCGAGGCGGAGCGTTGCCTCGATCAGCCGCGCGGTGAACTCGGCGCGCTCGACATAGCGGCCGATCCAGTAGAGCGATGCGGCGGTGCGCGAGAGCATCAGCTAAGCCCCTCCCCTTCAGGGGAGGGGGTGGGGGTGGGGGAGTCTGATCGCGGCTGGGTTATATGAGTGGGGGCGGTCCCCACCCCAACCCCTCCCCTGAAGGGGAGGGGCTTATGCGTTGCGCGCGCCATCACCCTTGCCCCTGCATCTGGCCGCCGAAACCCTGGCTCTGCCACTGTCCGGGCACGTTGCTGAGGATGAGGCTGTCCTTGGTGCCACCGCCCTGGCTGGAATTCACCACCAGCGAGCCTTCCTTCAGCGCCACCCGCGTCAGCCCGCCGGGGACGATATGGACGCCCTTGGAGCCGGTCAGGACGAAGGGCCGGAAGTCGACATGGCGGGGGGCTACGCCCTGCTCGGTCAGCGTCGGCACCGTGGAGAGCGCGAGCGTCGGCTGCGCGATGTAGCGGTGCGGCTCGGCGATCAGCGCGGCGCGGAATTCCTCGATCTGGGCTTTGGCCGCGGTAGGGCCGACGAGCATCCCGTAGCCGCCCGATCCATCGACCAGCTTCACCACCAGTTTCTCGAGATTATCGAGCGTATATTGCAGCGCCGAGGCTTCGCGGCAGCGATAGGTCTCGACATTGGGCAGCTTCGCGTCCTGGCCCGAATAATATTTCACGATCTCGGGCATATAGCTGTAGATCGCCTTATCGTCGGCGATGCCCGTGCCGGGCGCGTTGACCAGCGCGACGTTGCCCGCGAGATAGGCGGCGATCAGCCCGGGCACGCCGAGCATGCTGTCCGCCTTGAACACCAACGGATCGATATAATCGTCATCGATGCGGCGATAAATGACGTCGACGCGGACGCGACCGTCGATCGTCCGCATCCAGACGATATCGTCATCCACCTCGAGATCGGCGGGCTCGACAAGCTCGATCCCCATCGTATCGGCGAGGAAGCTATGTTCGTAGAAGGCCGAGTTGAAGTGGCCGGGCGTCAGCACCACGCACACCGGCTCACTGCCGCCGCGCGGCGCGACCGAGCGCAAGGTCTCGCGCAGCGCATCGGGATAGCGATCGACCGGGCAGACGCTGAAGCGATGGAAGATTTCCGGGCACAGCCGTAGCATCGCCTCGCGGTTTTCCAGCATATAGCTGACGCCCGAAGGCGTGCGGGCATTGTCTTCCAGCACGAAGAAATCGTCGGGCCCGGTGCGGACCAGATCGATGCCGCAGATATGTGCGAACACGCCGTGCGGCGGCTTTTGCCCATCGAGCATGCCGCGGAATTGCGGATTGCCGAGCACCAGCGCCTCCGGCACCACGCCGTCGGCGATGATCTTCCGCTCCCCATAAACATCGCGGAGGAAGGCATTGATCGCCTCGGTGCGCTGGACCAGGCCCTCGCTCAGCTTGGTCCATTCGCGGTGCGTGAAGATGCGCGGCACGATATCGAAGGGAATGATCCGCTCGGCGCTGTCCTCATCGCCATAGACGGCGAAGGTGATGCCCAATTGGCGGAAGGCGGCCTCCGCGGCCTTCTGGCGGCGATCCAGTTCCTCGCCCGGCGTTTCGTCCAACCAGGCGCCCAGCGCGGCGAACTCGTCGCGGGGCGTACTGCCGCTCGTTCCAAAAATCTCGTCGAAGGCAGGCGGCGTCATCGGGCTCCTGAGGTTCGGGCGTCGGTGAGAGACTGCAACGGCAGCAAGCGCCGCGCAAGGATGTTCGCAAAAACGCCAAAAGCGGCGGGAAGTTGCGGCGCCGAAGGGCCGTCAGGCGCTGTCGGCGGGTGCGGAGACGATCACGCGCAAGCCGGGATGGTTGTCGCTCAGCTCGATCGTTCCGCTCAGCCGCTGGACCATCGCGTTCATCATCCGCGTGCCAAAGCCTTCGCGCGTCCGCGTCTGGCCCTTGCCGCTGTCGGCAACGATCAGGCGGAACTGGTTGCGGTACGGCTCCAGCGTGATCGCGATCGGGCCGGCGCCGCCGTCATAGGCATATTTGTTGGCGTTGATCACCAGCTCGGTCAGGATCAGCCCGACGCTGACCGCGCGATCGGCGGAGATCAGGATGGGCGCCAGATCGAGTTTCAGCGCATCGGCCCATTCGGGGCCCATCGATTCGCGCATGTCGACGATCAGATCTTCGAGATAGCGGGCGAGATCGACGGTATCGACCTGATCGGCCTGGTAAAGCCGACGGTGGACGAGCGCGACCGCCGAGATGCGCCGCTGCGCTTCCCGCAGCACGTCCTTGCTGCCCCCTTCCTCCGTGGCGCGCTCCTGGAGGCCCAGGAACGCCTGGACGAGCTGCAGGCTGTTCTGCACGCGATGGTTCACCTCACCCAGCAGATGATCCTTCTGGTGGATCAGCGCCTCCTTGTCGCGGATCGTCGCGGCAAGCTCCCGGTTCAGTTCGCGCAGGCGGCGGCTCTGCCGGCTTTCGAACAGCTGGCGGCGCAGGCGTCCCGCGGCCTCGGTTTCGGAGAGTGTCCAGGCGCGCGAACGGCCGCGGACCTCTTCGCTCCACGCCTCGAAACTGTTGCGCGGCGTCAGGATCGCATCGGGATCGGCGCTCAGATCCTTATGGGGATTGCCCGCCCATTCCACGGTCTCGCGCTCCTCGGCGCGAAACCAGATCATCGTTATCGGCGTATCGGTGAGGATGCCGATCGCGAGCACGCCCGATGCGATCTCGGCATAGGCTTCGGCGGCGGGATGGATCGCGGGCAAGCTGCGCGTGGTGAAGGTATCGGCGGCGAGCCGGGGCTGCAGCCAGCGGTCGAGATCGATCAGATCGGCGCCCGTCGGCACGCGGCCGCTGGTGATGATTCGCGATCCCTGGATCGCCGCGAAGCCATCTCCGCCCATCATGCGGCGCAGCTCCTCGCGCATCAGTTCGATGAAATTCTCGAAATTCTCCTCAAGCCCGACGCGGCCGAGAATCAGGTCTTCGGACGAGCGCAGCCGGATGCGCTCGCGATAGGCTTCGGCTTCCTCCTTGGCGCGGATCTGGCGCGCCAGCCCGCTTGCCAGCGCCGCGCAGGCGGCGCGCGTTTCGTAGGATAGGGTGCGGGGCGTCATGTGGTGGCAGGCGATCAGCCCCCACAGCAGACCGTCCTTGATGATCGAAACCGATGCCGAGGCGGACACGCCCATGTTGCGGAGATATTGGAGATGGATGGGCGAAACGCTGCGGATGCCGACATCGGTGAGATTGATCCCCGCCATGTCCGCGGGCCGGATCGGTGCGGGCGCGTAGCGCACGTCCGGTATGACGCGGGTGCGGTTGCGCACGTAGAGCGCGCGCGCCTGGCGCGGAATATCGGCCGCAGGAAAGTGATGATTGAGAAAGCCGTGGAGATCCGGATCCTTGTCTTCGGCGATCACCACCCCGGCGCCATCGTCGAGAAAACGGTAGATCATCACCCGATCGAAGCCGGTCAACTCCCGAAAGACCGGCGCCGCGCGCTCGCACAGCGAGACGAGATCGGTCGCGCGTTCGAACGCGGCGGCGGCGCGATCGAGCTTGGCGAGCAGCTGGGCAGCGGAGAGCGGTGCCTCGTCTACAGGCTCCAGCTCGATGGCGAGCCGATGATCGGCGCAATGCAGCAGGGCGCTGAAATTTTCGGTCCGCCCCGGCACCACCGCCAGCGGCACCGCCATGCCGGGCTCGATCTGCGTCAGCGCGGCGCTGAGGTCCTGCGCCAACAGGGCATCGATCCGTCGGCCGAGCCACGTCGGCGTCAACCGCCCCTCGATATCGCCGGCGCCCCCCAGCACCTCCAGCGTATCGATGTCCGCGATCAGGAGCAGGCCGTGGGGCTGGATTGATCCGGGAATATGGATGGGCTCGCGATCGCAGGCCGTAAGATCCATCAGACCTTCGGCCGCGCTGCTGCACTCTGTTTGCACTTGCGGCAGGATGCGTCTCCGTTTGGCCCCCGCCGGGGCTTGATCCTAATGTTAATTGTTACGGTTGCAACCGCTAATCGGCTTGTTCGGCAAGTAGATAGGCGCCGAGCAACCCGGGCGCTTCGGCGCAGGCGGGCGGCACGATGCGCTGCGCCAGTGCTGCCTCATCGGCATCGCGGACGTAATCGGCGATCAGCGCGGCGGTGCGCTTGCGAATCGGCGGGAACAGCGCCGGCTGGCTCATCACGCCGCCGCCGAGCACGATCGTCGCCGGGGAGGTCGTCAGCAGCAACATTGCGCAGAGCTGGGCGATATGCTCGGCCTCGGCGGCCCAGGCGGGGTGATCGGGGGGCAGCGTATCGAGACCCGCACCCCAGCGCGCCGCGATCGCGGGGCCGGCGGCGATACCCTCCAGACAATCCCCGTGCGAAGGACAGACGCCCTTGAACTCGCCGAGGCTCTTGTGGCGGCGCACGAAGATATGGCCGGCCTCGGGATGCAATGAGCCGTGCACGGTCCGGCCGCCGATCACCAGCCCGACGCCGATGCCCGTGCCGATCGTAACGTAAGCGAGATCGTCGCTGCGGCCGCGCCCGGCGCCCAGCCTGGCTTCCGCCAGCGCGGCGGCGTTGACGTCGGTATCGATCGCGATCGGGGCGTCGATCACCGTCGCCATCCGCCCGACGAGATCGGCGCCGCGCCAGGCGATCTTGGGGGTTTCGAGGATGTGACCGTAGCTCTGGCTGGAGCGATCGAGATCGACCGGACCGAAACTGGCAATGCCGACGCCGGCATAACCGTCCGTCGGCGCATTTTCGGCGAAAAAGGCGGCAATGTCGGCAAAGGTCGCGTCGGGATCGCGGGTTTCGATCCGCCGCGTGATCCGCGATCCGCCCGCGGCCGATCCCACGCCTGCAACGAACTTGGTGCCGCCCGTCTCGACGCCTGCGTAGAGCTTGCTCAATCCGCCACCACCACGTGCTGCGAGGGCTGGGCGCGCCGCGAGAACCAGACCACCGCGATCAGCGCGATTGATATCCATCCCGAGACGTAGAAGATCTCTGTGGAGGCGAGCAGATAGCTCTGATCGATCACGCTGCGCAGGATCGATCCGTTGGCCTGCGCCATTGTCATTCCGTGCGCCTGCATCTGATCCGTGGCCTGCTGATAAACCGGAGACCATGGATTGGCGTTCTCCACAAGCCGCGTCTGGTGCAGCGTTTCGCGCCGCGACCATAAGGTCGTGATGATCGATGCGCCGAAGCTGCCCGCGGTGATGCGCACGAAGTTCGAAAGGCCGCTGGCCGAAGGCACCTGATCGGCGCGCAGACCACCGAGCATGATCGTGAGCAGGGGAACGAAGAACATCGCGGCGCCCACGCCCTGAACGATCTGCGGGAGGGTCAGCGCCCAGAAGCTGGCGTCCGGCGTGTAACGGGCGCGCAGCAGATAGCAGATGCCGTAGCCGAGGAAGGCAATTGTCGCGACGATGCGCGAATCCAGGTTGCGCGTCCTGCTCAGCAAGGGTGACAGCACTACGGCCATCAGCCCGGCCGGCGCCGCGACCAGCCCGGCATAGGTCGCGGTATAACCCATCTGCTGCTGCAGCCAGAGCGGCAGCAGCAGATTGTTGCCGAACATCACCGCATAGCCGAGCGCCAGTGCGATATTGGCGAGCAGGAAATTGCGCGTCTTGAACAGCCGGAGATCGACGGCCGGCTGGCGATCGGTCAGCTCCCAGATCACCCAGGCGACGAAACCTACCGCCGCGCAGCACGACAGCGCCACGATGAGATTATTGTGAAACCAGTCGCGGTCCTTGCCGAGATCAAGGACCACCTGCAGGCTGAACACCCAGATGGCGAGCAGGATCAGGCCGACGGTATCGAACTTCACCTTGACGATCGGCGTATCGCGGGTGCGCAGTCCCAGCCAGCTGATCAAAGCAACGACGATCCCCACCGGCACGTTGATCAGGAAGATCCAGCCCCAGTGATAATGATCAGAGATGAAGCCGCCCAGCACGGGGCCGAGCACCGGCGCGCCCATCGTCATCACCGACCAGATCGAAAGCGCCAAAGCACGCTTGTTGGCCGGGAAGATCATCAGCAGCAGCGCCTGGCTGCCCGGGATCATCGGCCCCGAACAGGCCCCCTGCAGGATGCGAAACAGGATTAGTGATGGCAGATCCCAGGCGATCCCGCACAGCAGCGAAGCGAGCGTGAAGGCGGTAACCGAGACGCAGAAGGTCTTGACGACGCCGAAGCGGCCCATCAGCCAGCCGGTCAGCGGCACCGTGACGCCGTTCGCCACCGCGAAGCTGGTGATGATCCAGACGCCATTATCGGACGAAATGCCGAGGTTGCCCGCTATGGTGGGCAGCGAGACGTTGGCGATGGTGCCGTCCAGCACCTGCATGAAGGTGCCGGTCGCCAGCGCCAGCGCCACGATCCACAGGATCACGCCGACAAGCGGTGGCGGCTCGGCGGCCGTCGCGGCCGATCCGCTCATTTCCCGCGGCCGAGATTCGCTTGGATGATCTGGCGGATGCGCGCGTCGACAGCGGCATTGCCCGCGAAGCTCGCCTGGCGGCCGCCGGCGGGCGGCGCGCTGGCCGAAACCATCGGGCCCGATTGATCGGCGGTGTCGACCGACGCGGTGACGCTCAGGCCGATGCGCAGCGGATGCTGGCGCAACTCATTGGGATCGAGCGCGATGCGCACCGGAACGCGCTGCACGATCTTGATCCAGTTGCCGGTCGCATTCTGCGCGGGCAGCAGCGCGAAGGCCGCGCCCGATCCCGCGCCCAGGCCCAGCACCTTGCCGTGAAAGACGACACTCGATCCATAGGCATCGGCCTTGATCGTCACCGGCTGGCCGACGCGGATGCGCTGAAGCTGGGTTTCGCGGAAATTGGCGTCGATCCACAGCGAATCGAGCGGCACCACGGCCATCAGCGGCGTGCCCGCGGCGACGCGCTGGCCAAGCTGCACGGTGCGTTGCGCAACGATGCCGGCGACGGGCGCGAACACATCCATATAGCTGCGGCTGATCGCAGCGCGGCGCAAATTGGCGATCGCGGCGAGCACCGCCGGATTGTTGGCGACATCGGTGCCCGCAATCGAGCTTTCGGCCTGTGCGCGGCGCGCGTCGGCGAGAGTCAGGGCGGCCTGCGCCGTGGTCACGGCATCCTGCGCGTGGCTGAGTTCCTCGCCCGAAACGGCGCCATCCTTGGCGGCGGCGCTGCGGCGGCGGTAATCGCTGCGCGCCCGATCGAGATTGGCCTGCGCCTGCGCGATCTCGGCGCTCGCCTCATCGACCGCGGAGCGATCGGCGCGGATCGAGCGCACCGCCCGGCCAAGATCGGCCTCGGCGGACGCGACCGCGACATCCTGCACGGCGGGGTCGAGCTCGATCAGCTTCTGGCCGCGAGTGACCTGTTGGGTATTGTCCGCGTTGAGCGCCAGCACCGTGCCGCCCTCGCGCGCGGTGATCGCGACGATATCACCGCCGACATAGGCATCGTCGGTCGATTGCACCGATCCTGCCAGCAGCCGCATGATTAGATAGCCGATCGCGGCAAGCACCACGATCGCGCCCAGGATCAGGAACGCGCGTTTGCGCGTGTTCGGGCGCGCGGGCTCGGGCGGCTGCGGCAGATCGGGCCGGGTCATCGTCTCGGCGGGGGTGAGATCGGCCTCTGCGACCGTGCTCTTGTCGAAATTGTGCGTGCTGTCGTTCATGATCTTTTGTCCGAAGCGGGGGCGGCCGCGGTGGTGACGGGGGCGGGAGCGAAGCCGCCGCCCAAGGCTGTGATAAGCTGGATGCGGCGGCTGAGCGTATCGGCCTGCAGGCCGACGAGCTGCTGTTCGGCCTCCAGCAGGCGGAAGCCGCTTTCGATCGCATCGAGCTGGGTGCCGAGGCCGGTGCGCGTCCGCACGCCATTGAGCCGCACGGTATCGCGCAAGCCTGCGACGACCTTCTCCTGCGTGGCGAGATCGGCGTCGGCCGAGCGGACGTTGGTGATGGCGTCGGCGCTGTCGCGGACGGCGGCGAGCACCGCATCGTTATAGTCGGCGATGGCGCGATCGAGATCGGCGGTGGCGCCGCGATACTGTGCGCGCAGCTTGCCGCCGTCGAAGATCGGCAGCGTGATCGCCGGCCCGCCGCCGCCCATCGCCGATCCGGCGCTGACGAGATGGCTGAGGCCCATCGAGGCGATACCGGCGAAGGCGCTGATATCGATGTTGGGATAGAAAGCCGCGCGCGCCACGCGCCGGTTGGCGACCGAAGCATCGATCCGCGCCTGCGCGGCGAGCAGATCGGGGCGGCGGCCGAGCAGATCGGCGGGCAGCAGCTGCGGCACCGGCGGCGCGGCGTTCAGCGCCAGCGTCGGCGCGGTAACCTGCGGATAGAAATCCGCCCCCCGGCCGACCAGCGCGGCCAGCGCATGGACCAGAAGATCGCGCTGGCGCAGCGCACGCACCTGCGATTGCTGAGCCTCGGCGAGCAGGGTCTGCGCGGTGCGCAGATCGAACTGGCTGGCAAGCTGATCGCGGATGCGCGTCTGGACAAAGCCAAGCGCCTGCTGGCGGGTCGCGGCGAAATCATTGGCGACGCGGATCTGCTGCTCGGCCTGTGCCAGCCCGACATAGGCCTGCGCGATCGAGGAGGCGAGCATCAGCCGTGCGCCCGCCGCATCCAGATCGGCGGCGGCGGCATTGCCGCGCGCCCGATCCACCGAAGCATGCAGCCGGCCGAACAGATCGAGGTTCCAGCTGAGGCTGCCGGTGACGAGGCCGATCGTCGACCAGCCGCCTTCGCCGATGAAATGATCGCCAAGATGCGATTCCTGCACCGTGCCGATGCCGGTCACTTGCGGATCGAGCTGCGCGCGCGCCGCGCCGAGCTGGGCATCGGCGACCCGGACGCGGGCGAGCGCGCCCTGCAGCGAGGGATTGTCCGCAAGCCCGGTCTCGATCAGGCGATCGAGCTGCGGATCGCCGAACGCGCTCCACCAGTTCGCGCTGATCGCAGGCGTCTCCGCGGCAAGGCCGAGCGACGCGGGCGCGACCCGGGCAAGCTGCGGATCGCCATGCGGCACGCCGGCGCAGCCGGCGAGGAGCAGCATGGCTGCCCCGCTCAGCAGAGAACGCTGTCTCATGCGCCCACCGCCTCATTCAGCGCACCTGCGGCTTTGCGTTCGGCCGCCTTCAACAGCCGGTTGAGCAGCCCGACGAGCAGTTCGCCCTCGTCATCGTTGAATTCCTCCAGCACGTCGTTCCAGGGATCGAGCACTTCGGGCGCGAGCGCGTTGAGCTGGGCGGCGCCTTCGTCTGTCAGCACGAGGCTGACCACGCGCCGATCGCCCGCGGCGCGATCCCGCGCCATCAGGCCCCGCTGTTCAAGCCCATCGATCAGCCGCGTGACCGCACCCGTCGAATAGCCGAGGTCGCGCGCCAGCATGCCAGGATTGCTGGCATAGCCATCGGCGACCAGCTTGAGCGCCACCCACTGCGAATAGCTCAGGCCATGCGCAGCAAGCCGATCATCGATCCAGACGGTCATTGTCTTGTCGATCCGGCGGATCAATCGGCCCGGGGAAACGGACGACGAACAATCAGCAATGGAAAATCGTCTCATGCCTGCCTCGAAAGTATCTTCATAGGCAGATATATCGCAGAGAGATATTGTCAAGGCATGGAAATGCCTGAAGCTGCGATTTGGCTATCGCCGGAAGCCGAGCAGCACATTGCCCTCCGTGCTGAGATAGTTGCGTCGGTAATCGAAGCGCGGCGTATCGGCGAAGATCAGGTAGTAATATTTCATCTGCTCGGACCACCAATAGCCGGGGCAATGATCGGCCTGAGTCTTGGGATCGGCGGTCATGTCGGCGATATCGGTGAAGCCGTAGGCGGCCTTGTTCCACTTGAGCATCGCCCGGAAATGATCGGCGCAGACCTGCCGCCAGCGCGGATTGCGATCGAGCAGCCAGAGGTTGAAGGCGGCGTCGGCCAACTCGGGGCGGAGCGCGTTGGTCACCTGCGTCGGCTTGCCCGCGAGATAATCATAGCCTTCGGGCAAGATGCCGTAGCGGGCCTGCAGCGATGCCCAGCTCTCGGTCAGCGCCGCCCCAGTCGCCGCCGCGCCGCCTTGGGCGAGCAGGCCGCCGTAGAAAGCCGAAAGCTCGTCCTGCTCGGTCGACATGATCTCGCCCGTCTCGAAATCCACGTCGCTGATCCACAGCTTGCCGCCGACATGCACCTGCTGACAGCGCAGGATGCCTGCCGTGCAGACGTCGTACATCCGCTTCATCTCGGCATCGCCGAACAGCTGCCAGCTATCCCAGAGAGTTTCGTAAAAACTGTCCGCATAGGCGCCGACCGTGGCGCGCCCGTCGAGCCATTCGCCGCTCAGCGCATCGATCTGCGTGGCGAGGAGATCGCGCTTCGATCGTTTCTCGAACAGCGCCACCACCGCCTTGCGCGGCACGTCGTGAAAGCGTTTGTCCCCGGTCAGCCGCGCGAGCGTGCCCCATTCCGGCAGAAAAGTGCCGATCTCCGCCGGATTGGTCGCGGTATCGTGGCGCGTCCCGGTCTTGAGGTTGATCGTGCGATAGGGAAAGCCGGTCGGCGTATCGAAGGCGGGCAGCAGCCGCTCGGCGAGGTCGCGCGCCTTGGCGAGCAGCACCGGATCGCCGCAGGCATGATGCGCGGAGAGCAGCCCTCCGACGATGCGGATCGATGTCTCGAACACCGAAACCTCGCCATCCACATTGAAGTCGGCATTGGCCTTCACCCAATCGACGCCCTCGCGGAACTGCGCGTCGAGCCCCATCACCCACAAGGTATCGAGCGCCTCGATCAGGCTGAGGCCGAGGTGGTGGCCCTTCATCGGGAAGCTGGAGCTGGTGCCGCTGACCGGCTTGATCTCGTCCTTGCCCCAGGCGCGTTCGCGGTAATGGCCCCAGGCCCAGGCCATCGCCGCCTTCACCTGTTCGGCAAGCGCGGACCAATTCTCCTGCGCGGGCGTGGCACGAAGAGGAGCGGCGGCGAGACCGGCCAGCGCGGCGCGGCGGCTGATCCGCACCTCAGTGCGCCGAGGATATCGGGAGGACACGGGCGAAACGGTGCAAGGCTTATCCTCTCGATCGATTTTGCACGCTTATGCGTGGGGCAGGCTGCTCCGCCAAGCTTGCCGTCATGCAGAACTTGTTTCAGCATTCCCTGCAACACAAACGGCCGCCGTGCGGCGTGCCGCCAAGCCGCAGCAAGGGAGTCGTATCATCTTCGGACCTCGCATCGCGCTCGACGCGCTGATCCGCCCGGACAAGGAGCACCGCCTCGCCAAGACCTTGAGCTGGCCGCACCTGATCGCGCTCGGCGTCGGCGCGATCGTCGGCACAGGCATCTATACGCTGATCGGTGTCGGCGCGGAGCGGGCGGGGCCGGCGGTGATCCTGTCGTTCGTGATCGCGGGGCTGGTCTGCGCCTGCGCGGCCCTGGCCTATGCCGAACTGGCGACGATGATCCCCGCGGCGGGCAGCGCCTATACGTTCAGCTATGCGGCGCTGGGCGAGGGGGTCGCCTGGGTGGTCGGCTGGAGCCTGATCCTCGAATATTCGCTGGCCTGCTCCACGGTCGCGGTCGGATGGTCGGGCCATGCGATGGGCTGGCTCGGCGCGGTGGGTGTCCATCTGCCGCACGCCTTGCTGGTCGGGCCCTCGGGCGGCGGCGTCGTCAATCTGCCCGCCGTGGCGGTGGCGCTGGCGGTGATGGGGATGCTGATCGCGGGCACGAAGGAAAGCGCGACGCTCAACATCGTGCTGGTCGTCATCAAGCTGGTCGCGCTGGCGGTGTTCGTGATCGTCTCGTTGCCCGCCTTTCAGAGCGCCAACCTTCACCCCTTCATGCCTTATGGCTTCGCGGGCACCGAGCAGGGCGGCATGAAGCGCGGGGTGATGGCGGCGGCGGCGATCGTCTTCTTCGCTTTCTACGGCTTCGATGCGGTGGCGACCTCGGCCGAAGAGGCCAAGAACCCCGGCCGCGATCTCACCATCGGCATCGTCGGATCGATGCTGGTCTGCACCGGAATTTATATGCTCGTCGCGGTGGCCGCGATCGGGGCGCTGCCCTACGGCATCCTCGGCGGATCGAGCGAGCCGCTGGCGCTGGTGCTCAAGACGCTCCAGCATCCGCTCGCTGCGCACCTGATCGAGCTGGCCGCGATCGTCGCGCTGCCATCGGTGATCCTGGTGTTCATGTACGGGCAGAGCCGCATCTTCTTCGTGATGGCGCGCGATGGCCTGCTGCCGCGCGGCCTCGCCAAGGTTTCGCCACGGACCGGCGCGCCGACGCGGATCACCATCCTCACCGGTATCGCCATCGCGATCATCGCCGGGCTGTTCCGCCTCGATGAGATTGCCGAACTGGCCAATGCGGGGACGTTGCTGGCCTTCATCGCGGTCGGCGCCTGCCTGATGGTGCTGCGCAAGCGATCACCTGAAATGCCGCGCCTGTTTCGCTGCCCGGCGCCTTATGTCGTCGGCACGCTGGCGATCCTCGGCTGCCTCTATCTGCTCGCCAGCCTGCCGACGATGACGATCGTCCGCTTCCTGATCTGGAACGCGATCGGGCTGGCGATCTATTTCGCCTACAGCCGGGATTCGAGCGAGGTGCGGCGGGCGGGCTGACACGTGAAGGGCTTCCACAGCTTTCGCTGCGGAAGCCCTACTTGTGCTCCGGCGTAGGCCGGAGCGCTGGCGGCAAGCGCCACACGTTCGTCTCCACGCTCCGGCCTACGCCGGAGCACCAAATCAGACGTCAAACCGATCGAGGTTCATCACCTTGGTCCACGCTTTGACGAAGGCCGCGATGAACTTCGTTTCGGCGTCGTCGGTGGCATAAGCCTCTGCCAGCGCGCGCAGCTGCGCGTTGGAGCCGAAGATCAGATCGACGCGGGTTCCGGTCAGCTTTGCCTCGCCCGTCGCGCGGTCCTTGGCGACGAACACGTCCGCCTCGTCGGCCTTGGGCTCCCACTTCATGCTGGTGCTCGTGCGCAGCAGCGTCTTGAGGAAGTCGTTGGACAAGGTCTCCGGCCGATCGGTGAACACGCCATGCTTCGATCCGCCATGGTTGGCGCCGAGCACGCGCAGCCCCGCCACCAGCACGGTCATCTCGGGCGCGGTCAGCGTCAGCAGGTGCGATCGATCGAGCAGCAGTTCCTCCGCCGAATAGACCGAAGGTTCGCCCTGATAATTGCGGAAGCCGTCGGTCTTGGGCTCCAAAGGATCGAAGGAGAGCGCGTCGGTCTGTTCCTCGGTCGCGTCGGTGCGGCCGGGGGTAAAGGGCACGGTGATATCGTGACCGGCCTTCTTCGCTGCGGCTTCGATCGCCGCCGTGCCGCCGAGCACGATCAGATCGGCAATGCTGACGGTTCCCGCGAAGTCGGCCTTGATATCTTGATAAACGCTAAGCGCCTTGGCGAGCTCGGCCGGCTCGTTGACCGCCCAATCCTTCTGCGGCGCGAGCCGGATACGCGCGCCATTGGCGCCGCCGCGCTTGTCCGAACCCCGGAACGTCGAGGCCGAGGCCCAGGCGGTCGTCACCAGACGGCTGATTGACAGGCCCGAACTGAGCAGCTTCTCCTTGAGCGCGGCGATATCGGCCTCGCTCAACGTGCCGGTCGGTGCGGGCACCGGATCCTGCCAGATGCGGGGCTCGGCGGGCACGTCCTTGCCGAGCAGCAGGCGGTGCGGCCCCATGTCGCGGTGGGTCAGCTTATACCAGGCTTCGGCGAACGCCTTGCCGAACGCTTCGTGATCCTCGGCGAAACGGCGCGAAATCTTGGCATATTCGGGATCGAAGCGCAGCGCGAGATCGGTGGTCAGCATCGTCGGGCGGTGCGTCCTGCCCGCGATGTGCGCATCGGGCACGTCCTCGGCGGCATCCTTCGCCACCCACTGATGCGCGCCGGCCGGGCTCTTGGTCAGCTCCCACTCATGCGCGAACAGATTCTTGAAGAAGAGGTTGGTCCACTTGGCGGGCTCCTGCGTCCAGGTGACTTCGAGGCCGCTGGTGATCGTGTGTGCGCCGTTGCCGGGGCCGTAGCTGTTCGCCCAGCCGAGGCCCTGCTGCTCGATGCCCGCGCCCTCGGGCTCCGCGCCGACATAGTCGTCGGGGCTGGCCGCGCCGTGCGTCTTGCCGAAGGTGTGGCCGCCGGCGATCAGTGCGACGGTCTCCTCGTCGTTCATCGCCATGCGCGCGAAGGTCTCGCGGATGTCGTGCGCCGCCGCCAGCGGATCGGGATTGCCGCCCGGGCCTTCGGGATTAACGTAGATCAGGCCCATCTGCACGGCGGCGAGCGGGTGCGCGAGATCGCGCTCGCCCGAATAGCGCTCGTCCTTCAGCCACTCGCGCTCGGGGCCCCAATAGACGTCCTTCTCGGGCTCCCACACATCGACACGCCCGCCGCCGAAGCCCGCGGTCTCCAGTCCCATATCCTCCAGCGCGACGGTGCCGGCGAGGACGAGCAGATCCGCCCAGCTCAGCTTGCGGCCGTACTTCTCCTTGATCGGCCAGAGCAGATGGCGCGCCTTGTCGAGATTGGCGTTGTCGGGCCAACTGTTGAGCGGCGCGAACCTCTGCTGCCCCGCGCCGGCACCACCGCGCCCGTCGCCGATGCGATAGGTGCCCGCGGCGTGCCACGACATGCGGATGAACAGCGGCCCATAATGGCCGAAATCGGCGGGCCACCAATCCTGGCTGGTCTTCATCAGCGTCTTGAGATCGGCCTTCACCGCATCAAGATCGAGCGTCTTGAACTCCGCCGCATAGTCGAAATCCGGGTCCATCGGGTCGCCGGCCGCCGGGTTCTGGTGGAGGATCGAGAGATCGAGCGTGTTCGGCCACCACAGCCGGTTGGTCATCTCAAACAGGACGGCCTTGCCGTCGACCTTGCCGCCCCTGAAGGGGCATTGGGATTCCGCGTTCATTACGCTCTCCTTTTGAAATTCGATGCGGCTTTTTGCCCCCGCGCTTGCGAGTCGTCCAAGCGCTTGTTGTGATGAGACTGATCGATCAAATCACTTAGAAGATCATCGATTGAGTGACCATGTCACTGATCGACGCCCGGCACTATCGGCCTGCCAGGTCGTTGGGAGGGCGAGTTTGCAAGGAGCGATCCAATGTCTGTCGATGTGAAGTACAAGACCCGCGCCACCGCCAAGGGCGGACGAGATGGCGAATCCAGGACCGAGGACGGCAAGGTCTCGGTCAAGCTCTCCACGCCCAAGGAGTTGGGCGGCGCGGGCGGCGACGGCACCAATCCGGAGCAGCTTTTCGCAGCGGGCTATGCGGCCTGCTTCATCGGCGCGATGAAAGTCGCAGGAATGCAGCTCAAGCTCAAGGTGCCGGACGACACCACCGTCACCGCCACGGTCGGCATCGGCCCGCGCAGCGAGGGCGGCTTCGGCATCACCGCCGATCTTGAAGTAAACCTCCCCGGCCTCGACAAGGCCGACGCCCAGAAACTGGTCGATACCGCGCACCAGATCTGCCCGTACTCGAACGCCACGCGCAACAATGTCGATGTCGGGCTGACGCTGGCCTGACCAATCCTCCCCCTGGCGAGGGAGGATGCACGTTGCTTTTGTACGCCATTCGCGTATAGGCGCCAGCAACCGGGCGGAGCTCTACGCTTCCGCCCGGTTTGATTTTGACGGCATTCCTTCAGGAGTGTCGTCCTTTGGACGACAAGCCGGAGGGGCGTCGCATGGGGCGGCGTCAGCGATCGGCAGGAGAAATGGAACATGGCTCTGTACGAGCATGTCTTCCTCGCGCGCCAGGATCTGGCCCAAGCGCAGGTGGACGCACTGGCCGAACTGGTCACGGGCATCGTTACCGAAAAGGGCGGCAAGGTCGTCAAGACGGAGACCTGGGGTCTGCGCTCGATCGCCTATCGCATCGCGAAGAATCGCAAGGCGCATTATGTGCTGCTCGAGATCGACGCGCCGGGCGATGTCGTCGCCGAGATCGAGCGTCAGCTCGGCATCAACGAAGATATCATCCGCTTCATGACCATCCGCGTCGATGCGCACGAAGCCGGCCCCTCGGCGATGATGCGCCGTGGCGAGCGCGATCGTGAGCGCAGCCGCGATCGCGGTGACCGCAGCGAGCGTGGCGGCGATCGCCCCCGCCGTGACGATGGCGAGCGTGGCGGCTTCAGCCGCGACGCGGCGTAAGGAGTAGAGACTATGGCACGCGCATTTTTCCGCCGCCGCAAGAGCTGCCCCTTCTCCGCGAAGGACGCTCCCCGGATCGATTATAAGGATGTCCGTCTGCTCCAGGGCTTCGTGTCCGAGCGCGGCAAGATCGTGCCGAGCCGCATCACCGCGGTTTCGGCCAAGAAGCAGCGCGAACTCGCCACGGCGATCAAGCGCGCCCGTCATCTGGGCTTGCTGCCCTACCTCGTGAAGTAAGGAGCGGACGACATGGAAGTTATCCTGCTCGAGCGCGTCGAGAAACTCGGCGCCATCGGTGACGTCGTCACCGTGAAGAACGGCTTCGCCCGCAATTTCCTGCTGCCGAACAAGAAGGCGCTCCGCGCCAACGAAGCCAATCGCAAGGTGTTCGAATCGAACAAGGCGCAGATCGTTGCCGATAACGATGCCCGCCGCGGTGAGGCCGAAAAGGCTTCGAAGGACATCGACGGCAAGACGATCACCCTGATCCGTCAGGCATCGAACACCGGCCAGCTTTACGGTTCGGTTTCGGCCCGCGATCTGGCCGAGCTGCTTGCCGAGGACGGCGCCAAGGTCACCAAGAGCCAGGTCGTGCTCGATAAGCCGATCAAGGCGATCGGCGTTTCGGTGGTGAAGATCGTGCTGCATCCCGAGGTCGCGGTGACGATCAAGGTCAACGTCGCGCGCTCGCCTGAAGAGGCCGAGATGCAGGCGCAGGGCGTCGATGTTCGTGCGCAGATGTTCGAGCGTGATGAAGCCGGCTTCATCGAGGACTATGATCCCAACGCCGAGCCGGGCGAGATCATCTCCGATGCGGCTCCCGCCGAAGAGCAGGCCGAGGGCTGAGGCCTTTCGGCTTTGCGTGAAACAGAAGAGGCCGTCCGGGGTGACCCGGGCGGCTTTTTTCTTGTGAACGCCTGCTTTGGGAAATGCTGTGCTCCGGCGCAGGCCGGAGCGTTGGATGGAGAGCGCTCCGAATGCCGCCAACGCTCCGGCCTTCGCCGGAGCACGTCACTGCCTGGAAAGTAGTTCCTCCACCCACTCCGGCACCAGCACGCTTGCCGGGCCATAGCGCCGCTCGTCGAACAGGAAGCTCCCCTCGCTCGGCTCGAGATTGAGCTCCAGCGTCTGCGCGCCGACCGCGCGCGCCAGCCGCACGAACCCCGCCGCCGGATAGACCGCCCCCGAAGTCCCGATCGAAACGAACAGGTCCGCCGCCTGCACGGCAGCTTCGATCCGCTCCATATCGTAGGGAATTTCGCCGAAGAAGACGATGTCCGGCCGCAGTCGGTTTACCGCGCCGCAGCCCGCGCATACCGTCCCGCCCAGCATCGCGCCCGCAAACCGCTCCCGCCCGCCGCAGCCCTCGCACAATGCCGACAGCAGCTCGCCATGGATATGGATCAGCCGCTCCGCCCCGGCGCGCTCGTGCAGATCATCGACATTCTGGGTGACGATCAGCAACCCGCCCCGCCATTCGGCATCCAGCTTCGCCAGCGCCTGATGCGCGGCATTGGGCGCGACCGTCGCCAGCGCTGCGCGCCGTTCGTCATAAAAACGCAGCACCGTCTCCCGATCGCGCGCCAGCGCCTCGGGCGTACAGACATCTTCGACGCGATGTCCCTCCCACAGTCCGTCCGGCCCGCGAAACGTGGCGAGCCCGGACTCGGCGGAGATGCCCGCGCCGGTAAGGATGACGATGTTGGCCATGACGCCACGATAAGAGCGCAGCGGCGTCATGGCCATGCAAGATCAGGCGGCGGCGATCGCCCGGTTGCGTCGGCGCATCGCGCTCCCGATCAGGCCGAAGCCGCCGACCATCATCGCCCAGCTCGCCGGTTCGGGCACCGTCGCCGCGCTGGCGCTGGTCGCGGTCAGCGAAAAATCATCGACCGCGAGGCCATTGTCGCCGCCGGTGACGTCCAGATCGCGCCAGCGGATCGCGAAACTCTGGCCCGATGCGATCGAAAGATCGCCCAGCAGCCCGCTGATCGCCGCCTGGTTCGCGGCGTCGTTGCCGTCGAGCGCCGCTCCGGTGCTGGTGCCGCCCGCCTTCACGCTGGCGAAATTGAGCGCGGAGAAGGTCTGCCAGGTGCCGCCCGCATCGGAGACGTCGGTCGCATCGGTCGAATATTGGAAGGTGAGCGAATCGCTGGCGGCGTTCGACAGGCGCCATTGCTCGCCGGTATAGCCGATATTGAGCGCGGTGATGGTGCCGCCCGTATCATTGGAGAAGATGAAGCCGAAGCTGACGGGCGAGTTGGTGCCGCTCGTCAGGCTGCCCAGCGCCCGATCCGTGCTGCCGTTCGCGCCATAGCTATAGGCGTTGCCCGCGTTCGCGCTGCCGTTGTTGGCGGTATAGCTGCCGTCGGCCGCGCTGCTGGTGCCGGTTTCGGAAATCTGCCAGCCGACGGGCAGGACATTACTGGTGCCGGTGTTGGCGAGCGTATCGAAATTCTGCGTGTAGCCTGTGCTCGTCAGCGATGCGGTGGTGAGTGGAGAAACTTGAGTCGCCGCCAGCGAAGGTTCGGCAAGAAGAAACGCGCCGCCGATCAGGGCGAGCGCACGGAGGCTTGTGCTCAGCATATCGATGTCCTTGATCGAGGGTCAGGCGAAGGTGGCGGTGGCGCGGCGGCGGCGAAGCGTGGCGCCCAGCAGAGCGAAGCCGCCGACCATCATCGCCCAGCTCGCCGGCTCGGGCACCGCGGCGGCGTCGCCGGTGGTGGTGAAGCGGAAGTTGGTATCGCAGATATTGTTGCCGGCGGCGCAAGGGCTGCTCAGCGTCTGCGAGGTGACGATCTCGCCGCCGGTGTAAGCGTCGCCGCCGAGCACCGCGCCGGTATAGATGTTGACGTCGGGCCCATAGACGATGCCGAGCAGCGAGGAGCTGGTCGACAGCAACGCCGTATAGGTCGCGCCCGCGGTCAGCGCGGTGCCGGTGAAATCGAAATCATACCAGTGATTGTCGCGATCATAGGGAATCGTCGGCAGCGTCATCGTCCGCGATGCGACAATCGCGCCCGTCAGCCCATCGCCGCTGCGGAGGGTCAGGGTAACGGGCGTGTTGGCCTGGCCCTGATTGAAAGTCTGGAAATCGAAGCCGAACGAGGTAAGCTCGGTGCCGGCCGAGATGAAGCTCTGGCCGACCGGGCTGTAATAAGCGATCTGCAGCGCCCGGATGCCCGATCCCGACATGACGGTGGTGGTGGCCGCCTGCAGGGCAGGCGTGGCAACGGCCGCCAGAACGGCGGCGGCAAGAAAATGACGAAGCATGGAAGACCCCTACAAAGTGCGCCGGGAGGCCTTCGCAGGTCGGTGTGACGGTTCGCGTACTTTCTTATGACATTGATAAGAAAGTTAATTTCGCCTTAACAACGATCAGCCCAGACTTTTGCTGACTTGCTCGAACACATCCTTCGAAAGGCCCGGCGCATCGAGGATGCGGCGCAGCTCCGCCTGCATCAGCGCCTGCCGCTTGGGCTCGAACTTGCGCCACCGCCCCAAACTGGGGATCAGCCGCGCGGCGGCCTGCGGATTGAGTTTGTCCACCGCCAGCACCATATCCGCGACGAAACGGTAGCCGCGCCCCGAAGGATCGTGGAAGGCGCGCTGGTTGACCGCGAAGGCGCCGACCAGACTGCGCAGGCGGTTGGGATTGGCGATGGTGAAATCGGGGTGCGTGGCCAGAGCCTCGACCGTCCCCACCGTATCGCCGTGGCTGGCGAGCGCCTGCGTGGTGAACCATTTGTCGATGACCAGTGGATCGGCGCGGTAGCGTTCGTAAAAATCCGCCAGCGCCTGCTCACGCTCCGGGGCTGCATTGTTGGTGAGTACCCCCAACGCGCCGATCGTATCGGTCATATTGTCGGCGTCGCGATATTGCGTCAGTGCGAGGCTCGCCCAATCCTCATCGCCCGAAACCGCGATATACCCAAGCGCGACGGAACGCAGGCGGCGCGAGCCCTTGGCCGAGGGCGTATATTCGTAACGGTTGGCGCGGTTGCGCGCATAAATCTCCTGCCAGAGATCGGCGAGTTCGGTGCCGAGCGTGCGGCGCAGGCTTTCGCGCACCTCGGCGATGGCGTCGGGATCGATCTCGTCCAGCTGTTCGGCGATGAAGGCCTCGGACGGCAGCAGCACCGCTTCGCCGACGAAAGCGGCGTCCAGCCCGGGATCGGTCAGCGTGTTGCGCACCGCCTTGACCACCGACTCGCTTTCCACGGTGCCGGTGCGCACGCCTGCGAGCAGGGTATCCAGCATCAGCTGCTGCATCGCCTCGTAGCGGGCGAAGGGATCAGGATCGTGGGCGGAGAGAAAGGCGAGATCGGCGGCGGAGCGATCCGTTTCCAGGCAGATCGGTGCGGAGAAGCCGCGGTTGATCGACAGCACCGGCGCCTCGCTCAGCCCATCGAACAACACCTCGCTCTCCGCCTCGTCCAGCACGATGAGACGTTCCGGCCCCAGCGGTTTGCCGCTCTGCGCGCCGAGCAGGGCGACGCGCAGCGGGATCGGCATCGGCTGCTTGGTATCCTGCCCCGGCGTCGGCGGCACGGTCTGGCTGAGTGTGAGGCGGGCGCGGCCGCCGGTCGGCTCGGCGATCAGCGAGGCTTTGACGCGCGGCGTGCCCGCTTGGGCATACCAGCGGCGGAAGTGGGTGAGGTCGGCGCCGCTGGCGTCCTCCATCGCCGTGACGAAATCCTCGCAGGTTGCCGCCTGGCCATCATGGCGCTCGAAATAGAGATCGGTGCCGGCGCGGAACGCCTCTTCGCCCAGGATCAGCTTGAGCATCCGGATGATCTCGGCGCCCTTGTTGTAGATCGTCGCGGTGTAGAAATTGGTGATCTCGATATAGGATTCGGGCCGGATCGGGTGCGCGAGCGGCCCCGCGTCCTCGGGGAATTGCGCGGCGCGCAGCGCGCGGACATCCTCGATCCGCTTGACCGCGGCGCTGCCCTGATCGGCTGAGAATTGCTGATCGCGGAAGACGGTGAAGCCCTCCTTCAGCGAGAGTTGGAACCAGTCCCGGCAGGTGACGCGGTTTCCCGACCAATTGTGGAAATATTCGTGCGCCACCACGCCCGCGATCGCGTCATAATCGCCATCGGTCGCGGTCTCGGGATCGGCGAGGATGTAGCGCGAGTTGAAGATGTTGAGGCCCTTGTTCTCCATCGCCCCGAAGTTGAAATCGTCGACCGCGACGATGTTGAACACCGCCAGATCATATTCGCGCCCATAGGTGCGCTCGTCCCACGCCATCGATGCCTTGAGCGCGTCCATCGCATGTTCGGTGCGGGGCAGATCGGCCGAGCGCACCCAGATGCCGAGATCGATGTTCCGCCCCGACATGGTGGTGAAGCTATCGCGGTTGGCGGCGAGATCGCCTGCGACCAAAGCGAAGAGGTAGCAGGGCTTGAGAAAGGGATCGCGCCACAGCGCATAATGCCGCCCGCCCGCCAGTTCGCCGCCATCGACATGATCGCCGTTGGACAGCAGCACGGGGAAAGCGGCCTGATCCGCCTCCATCCGCACCGTGTAGCGGCTGAGCACATCGGGCCGATCGGGGAAGAAGGTGATGCGGCGGAAGCCCTCGGCCTCGCACTGCGTGCAGAGCAGCCCGCCGGAAGCATAGAGCCCCATCAGCTTGCTGTTGGTTTCGGGCGAAAGCTGGACTTCGGTTTCGATGAGATGATCGTCGCCCGCCAGATCGATGACCAGCGCGGGCCCGTCCATTCGCCAGGCATCGTGCAGTTCTTCGCCATCGACCGAAACCGAGAGCGGCGCGATCTCATCACCATCGAGGCGGAGCGGATGGGTGTGAACGCCGTTGCGGCGGACGGTCAGCCGCGCGGTGACCCTGGTGGCTGCGGGATCGAGCCGGAAATCGAGCGCGATCTCGGGCACCAGCCAATCGGGCGCGCGATAATCCTCGCGGCGGATGATGGCGGGGGTGGTGACGGCGGTGGCGGCATCTAGCATGGGGGCGATGTATGAAGGTTGGCGCGCGAACGCTAGGCGTATCCGCCAATCCTCCCCCCGCCAGGGGGAGGTGTCAGCGCAGCTGACGGAGGGGGAGGTTGGAGATGCCTTTGATAATTCGCCGCCGTCCTCCCCCTCCGACGCCTTCGGCGCCACCTCCCCCTGGCGGGGGAGGATCAGTAGGCCGCGACACCTCAGTCTCCGCTCAAGCCGTCTCCGCGATCCCGGGCCGGCCGGCCTCCACCGTGAAGCGCTTCACATCGAAGATATCGCTCATCGGCTTTGTCGCATCGCGGACGCCGCGGAAGGTGATCTCGGCGACCTCGGGGGTGAGATCGACGCGGCCGTAGCCGCGAACCTCATTCTCGGAATACGTGCCGCCGCTGCGTGCCGCTTCCAGCTTGAGATAAGGATCGTGGAACAGGCTGGTGATCGATCCGCCGACGAATTCGGCGGCGATCGGCGGGCCATCGGGCGAAAGCCGCATGTCTCCCGCGAAGAAGCTGTGGATGTCCCCGCCCAGCGCGATCGGGTTGGGGGTTCTGGCGTCCGCCCAGCGTTGCAGGATGCGATCCCGCGCCGGCTGGTAGGTGGACCAGGTATCGCCCGAATAGACGGGCTCCGGGCTTTTGGGATGGTCGGGATCGACGCGCTTCAGCGTCGTCATCAGCGTCTGCTGGGTCAGCAGATTCCAACGCGCCCGGCTGCTGCCGAGCTTGCCGTTGAGCCAGGCTTCCTGCGCGCTTCCCAGCATCGTCCGCCGCGGATCGTGGATTTCGGGGCAGTCTGGCACATAGACCTGATATTGCTTGTGCGCGGCGATCAGCTCCGGGGGCTGGCAGGCGCGATGGCTGCGGAACTGGCGATCGTCGACCACCTGGAATTGCGCGAGCCCGCCCCAGTCGATCGTCCGATACAGCGTGGTCAAGCCGTCCGGCGCGGGCCGAGCATGGGCGCGCAGCGGCAGATGTTCGTAATAGACATGATAGGCGGCGGCGCGCCGCTTGAGGAACGCCATCGGGTCCGAATTCTTCTCGTCGAGATCGTCGGCATAATCGTTGGCGACTTCATGATCGTCCCACGTCGTTACCCACGGCGCGGCGGCATGCGCGGCCTGGAGAAGCGGATCGGTCTTGTACTGCGCATAGCGGACGCGATAGCCGGGCACGTCCTTGGGCTCGGGATTGGCGTGGAGCCGGACCTGACCCTTTTCGGGCGCGCCTTCGTAGATATAGTCGCCGAGGAAGAGGATCATGTCGGGATCCTCCGCCACCATGTGATGATAGGCGGAATAATAGCCGACCTCCCACTTCTGGCAGGAGCCGTAACAGAAGCGCGCGCGATCGACCTTCGCGCCGGGGGTCGGCGCGGTGCGCGTGCGGCCGACCGGGCTGACCGCGCCGCCGGCGATGAACCGATACCAATAGGGCCGGCCAGGGAGCAGGCCCGTGAGTTCGACATGCACCGAATGGCCCCAGGCGGGTTCGGCAATCGCGGTGCCGTGGCGCAGCAGGCGGCGGAACTGCGGATCGGCCGCCAGCTCCCATCGCACCGGTACGGGCCGCGCGGGCATGCCCCCGTCGCTTGTGAGCGGATCGGGCGCGAGCCGCGTCCACAGCACCATGCCATCGGGCCAGGGATCGCCCGACGCCACGCCCAGCGTGAACGGATCGCGCGGCCCGATCGCGGCCGATCGCGTGGCCAGCGCGAGCAGGGCAGGGGCGGCGATCAGATCGCGTCGTGTGAAGTCGGTCATCATCAAAGTTTTGCACGGGAAAGTGACGCTTATACGACATCCTCCCTGTCGTCCCCCGCACTCCGTTCGTGCTGAGCTTGTCGAAGCATCGTCCTTCTCTTCAAGGGCGGTCGGAAGAGGGGCAATGCTTCGACAAGCTCAGCATGAGCGGTTCAGGAAGCTTCGCGGGTCATCAAAATCGCCTCAGCCAGCGCGTGATCGCTCGGCTTATCGATGTCGATCCCCGCCTCCGCGAAGGGCAGCGCGATCGGCACGGCGCGGAAGCCGAGCCGCTTTGAGGCCTGCGCCAGCGCGCCCGCCAGCGTGATCGTCCGGGTCGCGGCGCGGATCGCCAGCAGCGGGCCGAAATGCCAGAGCAGCTTGAGCGCCTTCTTGCGATCGCGCTCGACCGCGCTCCACGCCTCCAGCGCCAGCTTGGCCTTGGGCGTGCCGAGCGCGAACAGATTGGCCCCCGTCCAAGCCTCGCCCCGGAAGCGCAGCCAGGTGCGCTTGTTGTCCGGGTAAGCGGCCAGCAAGGTGCTGGCCGCGACCATGCCGACGCCGACGTCCGCATCGCCCAGCCCGGCCATCGCCGCCTCCACCATCGCGGGAGTCAGCAAAGGGTGATCGGCGGTGGTGAGCAGCACTGGAAAGGGCGTTGCGGCGCTTCCCGCGAGCGCCGCGACGCTGGCGGCAATGCCGGAGGTGGAGCGGGCGGTCGTCACTTTGGGCTCGTCGGCCAGCCACGCGCAATCGCCGGTGAACAGCGCCTCGGGCTCCTGCGCCAGCACCACGATGCGATCGATCCCCGGCGTTCCCAGCAAGGTCTTGGCTACCCGCGAGAGCATCGCTTCGCCTGCGATTCGGACCTGCGCCTTCCACGTCTCACCGAAGGCCTCGGCCAGTGGATCGACGCCGGGCCGCTGCCCCGCGAGCAGGATGGCGGTCCAGCCGGGGCCCCCAAAAAGCGGAGCTTTTTGGGGTGGGATCCTGCTCATCCGAGCCAGCTCCGCACCTCGCCGCCCCGCGCCCGCACCATCAAAGCCTGGACCAACTGCACCACGTGGACGAGCAGCGACAGGATCGTCCAGATTGCCACCGCCTCCAGCCCCCAGTCGGGCCGCCCGATCATCAGGAAGGCGAGCAGGATCGGCATGTTGGGGTTGCGCCGCGCGGTGATCAGCCGGAACCAGCTATCGAACCGCCGCCAGACATGGATGTGGATGCCGAACAGGGTGATGAACGCGCCCTCGATCAGCCGCTGGATGACATAGCCGCCGAGGATCGCGGCCATGCACCACAGAAAGACATCCTCGGGCAGGGGGCGGCCATAATAGTACAGGCCGACGCCCCAGCCCCACCACCAGAAGGGCGGATGGACCAGATCCATCCCGTGATCGAAGATATTGCCCCATTTGGAGGAGGTGATCGTGCAGCGCGCGAGCTTACCATCGACGGTATCGAGGATCATCATGAACAGGCCCGTCGCCAGACCGATCCAGTAGAAGCCGCGAAAGAAGGCAAGCGTGGCGATCAGGCAGAAGATCGCGCTGATCCCGGTCACCATATTGGGCGTCAGACGCCAGCGTGCCGCGAGGCGGGTCAGGTGGTACGCCCATTCCGGCCAGAGATATTTGGTGAGGATATCGGTGACGCCCTTGTAGGCGCCCGCATAGCTCGCGCGCTCGATCGCGGGCACGGTCTCGGGGGTCAGCCGCTCGATGAACGGCCGCTCGCGCTTGCGCAGCGCGACATTCTCGATCTCGCTGGTTTCCTGCGCGATGCGGGAGAGCGCCTCTAAGCCGGGATCCTCCTTACGGACATGCGCGATCACCGGGATGCCGCCGCGCGTCACCGCCTGCCCCGGATGTGCCGCCGCCCAGCGCAGCCATTGCGGATCGAACGCATAGCCGAGATCGACGCGCAGGCACGGACCGGGGCTGTGATCCGCCATCGACAGCCCCTGCGCCGCGGCGATCCGGCGCAGCCGCTCCAGGCTGGTCATGCCCCAGAGCAAGGTGCGGTTCACACCGAAGGGGACAATGGTAGGGGATTGTTGCAGCGCGGCGTCGGTCACTTGGCAGGCCTACAGAGGATGGGCGGCGGTGGCGAGGCCGTAAATCCGCCGCATTGCGCGGGCAGCGGCGTTGACCATATGGTAGGCAGGCGTGCGCGCCGGCGTTTCAGGGACGGATAGAGTGGCGAGTAAGGCTTTGAAGGGCGGTTTCTGGAGCCGGCGGCATCATCTCGATCGGATGACGCTGCGTGAGCTCGTCATCGCCTATTTCCAATATCCCGCGATCATCGCCTATCTCGGCGGCGCGATCATCATGGCTGTCGTCTATGCTTATCGCCCGGCACCGCTCGGCCAGACCTTGCTGGCGATGGCGGCGGCGATCGTCGCCTTCCCGATCGCCTGGTACGGCCTGCACCGCTGGGTGTTGCACGGCAGCTGGATGTACAAGATCAAGCCGCTGGCCGCGACGTGGAAGCGCATCCATTACGATCATCATCAGGATCCGAACCACCTTGAAGTGCTGTTCGGCGGCTTGCACACCACGATCCCGACCGTAGCGATCTTCACGCTGCCTTTGGGCTATGCGATCGGCGGCGTCGGCGGGGCGGCGGCGGCGTTCGGCACGGGCCTCGTCCAGACCGCGTTCAACGAATTCTGCCACTGCATCCAGCATCTGAGCTATACGCCCAAGAACAAGTGGCTGCTCAACATGAAGCAGCGCCACATGCAGCATCATTTCCATAATGAGGGCGGCAATTACGGCATCACCAATTTCTGGTGGGATCGCCTCGGCGGCACCTATTTCGGCAAGGTCAGCGATCAGCAGAAGAGCCCGACCGTCTTCAACCTCGGCTACACGCCCGAAGTCGCTGAGAAATGGCCGACCGTGGCCGAGCTTTCCGGCGGCGTCGCCACCGGCCATCCCGCCACGCGCATCAGGCAATAGAGGATAGAATGAGCCAAGAGATCGTGATCCGCCCGGCGAACACCAAGGCGGACCGCAAGGCCTTCGTCGATCTCCCCTTCCGGCTCTACAAGGATGATCCCAACTGGATCCCGCCGCTGAAGGGCGAAGCCTATGGCGTGATCACGCCGGGCAAGAACCCCTTCTTCGAACATGCCGAGGTCCAGCTCTATCTCGCCGAACGCGATGGCCAGGTCGTCGGCCGCATTTCCGCGCACATCGATCGCCTCTGGCAGGGCATGCCGGTGGAGAAGGGCGGCGGCGCCGACAGCGGCAATTGGGGCTTCCTGGATGCCGAGAGCGAGGAGATCGCCGATCTATTGATCGCCAAGGCCGAGGAATGGCTGCGCGGCATGGGGGTCAAGCGCGTACTCGCCCCGGTCAGCCTGTCGATCTGGGAGGAGCCCGGCCTGCTGATCAAGGGCCACGATCATCCCCCGCTGGTGATGATGGGGCATGACGATCCGCGCTACGAGGCGTGGGTCGAGGGCGCCGGCTATGCCAAGGTCAAGGATCTGCACACCTGGGATATCGATATCCGCATCCCGTATAATGAGATGCTCCAGCGCGTCATCGCCGCCGGCCACAAGAATCCGCGCATCAGCTTCCGCAAGGTCAACAAGAAGAAATTCGATGAGGAAGCGGCGATCATCCTCGACATTTTGAACGATGCGTGGAGCAGCAATTGGGGCTTCGTGCCGATCACGCCGAGCGAGATTGCCTTCACGGGCAAGAAACTGAAGCCGATCGTGTTCGAGGATCTGATCATGATCGCCGAATATGATGGCGAGCCCGTCGCCTTCATGATGACCCTGCCCGATGTTCACGAGCTGCAGGCGGATCTGAAGGGCAATCTTTTCCCGTTCAATTTCGTCAAATTGCTGTGGCGGCTCAACGGCGGCCTGTCGGGCAAACCCAAGACCAAATCGGTGCGCGTGCCGCTGATGGGCGTGCGCAAGAAATTGCAGTCCACCCGCATGGCCAGCCAGCTCGTCTTCACGATGATCGAACAGACCCGCATTGACGCGCACAAGCTTTACGGCGCCGATCGCGCCGAGATCGGCTGGATCCTCGAGGACAATCAGGGCATGAATTCGATCGCCGAGACGATCAAGGCGAAGATCAACAAGACCTATCGTATCTACGAGAAAGCGATCTAAGGTCAGCACCGGCCCGCTCCCCACCCGGCCTCCCAACGGATATGCTATGGGAGGCCGGGTGGGGGAGCGGGCCGGTGCCGCCATCCGCGAGAGCGGATCAAACAAGGAGAAGCGCGATGGCCAAGGGTCAGATGAAGAGCAACAAGGAAGCCAAGAAGCCGAAGAAAGAGGTCAAGAAGACCATCGCGGCCAATCCTTCGACCAAGGGTGCGATCAAGGCGGATTGACCGGAACTACCAATCCCGTCTGGCCTGAGCCTTTCGAAGGCCTGTCCTTCTTGGATGGCGAAACAGACAGCAGCCCTTCGACAAGCTCAGGGCGTACGGAGCGAAAAATGGCAGAAGGTTTCGTCCGCCACCGCCAGCCCTGGACCAGCGACGAAATCCAGAAGCTCCACCGCCTCGCCGCCAAGGGCATGGCGCTGAAAGCGATCGGCAAGGCGATGACGCGCAGCGAAGAATCGATCCAGGAGCGCGCCAAGCTCGACGGGCTGAAGATCAGCAAGCTGCGCTAAAATCTCCTCTCCCGCTTTCGCGGGAGAGGAGGGGCCCGCTCGCGAAGCGAGTGGGAGGTGAGGGTCTTCTTCTTTCGTCGCTGTGGCCGAAGAAGAAGACCCTCACCCAACCCTCTCCCGCGAAAGCGGGAGAGGGCTTTGGTCCAATCCCTCCACTCGCCGAAAGCCGCCTCGCCTCGCCAACCGCTCCCTGCTAGATGGCGGGCGATGGCTGCCAACCACCTCTATCTGATCGATGGCTCGGGCTATATTTTCCGGGCCTATCACCGCCTCCCGCCGCTCACCAATCGCCACGGCCAGCCCGCGGGTGCGGTCTATGGCTTCACGACGATGTTGTGGAAGCTGGTCGAGGAGCTGAACGCGGCCGATGGGCCGACGCACCTCGCGGTGATCCTCGATGCCTCGTCGCATACGTTCCGCAACGATATGTACGATCAGTATAAGGCGCACCGCCCGCCGCCGCCCGAAGACCTCGTCCCGCAATTCCCGCTGATCCGCACCGCCACCCGGGCCTTCTCCCTGCCGTGCATCGAAGAGGAAGGGTTGGAGGCGGACGACATCATCGCCTGCTACACCACCGCCGCGCTCGCGGAGGGCTGGCGGGTCACGATCGTCTCGTCCGACAAGGATCTGATGCAGCTGATCGATGCCGAAGATCGCGTCGATCTGTTCGATACGATGAACAACCGGCGGCTGGGCCGGGAGCATGTCCGCGAGAAGTTCGGCGTCGAGCCCGAGCAATTGGGCGACGTGCTCGCGCTGATGGGCGACAGCGTCGACAATGTGCCGGGGGTGCCGGGCGTCGGCCCCAAGACCGCGAGCGAGCTGATCAAGACCTATGGCACGCTGGAGGCGGTGCTGGCCGCCGCGCCCGAGATCAAGAAACCCAAGCTTTCGCAATCGCTGATCGACCATGCCGACAACGCGCGCCTCAGCCGCGAACTCGTCCGGCTGGTCTGTGATCGCGCGCTGCCCGAGCCGCTGGAAGCGCTGGCGATGAAGGGCATTCCCGAGGAGCCGCTGCGCGAATTCCTCACCGAACAGGGCTTCCGCTCTTTGCTTGGCAAGCTGGGCGGCGTCGAAGCCGCGGCGGCGATGCCGACCCGCGTCGAGGACGAGCCGCCGTTCGTCCATAAGGAGTATGAGACGGTCACCACCGAGGCCGATCTCGATCGCTGGATCGCGGCGGGGTTCGCGGCGGGCGTGGTGGCGGTGGATACCGAGACCGACGCGCTCGATTGCATCAGCGCGGGCCTGGTCGGCGTCAGCCTCGCACATGCTTCGGGCAAGGCCTGCTACATCCCCATCGCGCATGGCGCGGCTGGCGGCGATCTGCTCAGCGAGAAGCCCGCGCAATTGGCGCTCGATCTGGTGATGGCCAAGCTCAAGCCGCTGCTGGAGGATCCGGCGGTGCTCAAGATCGGCCAGAACCTCAAATATGATCTGATCATGTTCCGCCGCCACGGCGTCGATATCGCGCCCTATGATGACACGATGCTGCTGAGCTACGATCTCGATGCGGGCCTGGGCGGGCATGGCATGGACGATCTCGCCAAGCGGCACCTCGATCACGCCTGTATCGAGTTCAAGGCGGTGTGCGGCACGGGCAAAGCGCAGATCAGCTTCGATCAGGTGCCGCTCGATCGTGCCACCGAATATGCGGCTGAAGATGCGGACGTTACGCTGCGGCTGTGGAAGCGGCTCAAGCCGCGCCTGACGCGCGAGGCGGCATCGCGCGTGTACGAGCTGGTCGATCGGCCGCTGGTGCCCGTCGTCGCCGAGATGGAGCGCGCTGGCATCCTCGTCGATCGCGCCGAGCTGCATAAGCTCTCCACCGAGTTCGGCGAGGCGATCATAAAGCTCGAGGCGCGCGTCCACGAAGCGGCGGGCGGGCCGTTCCCGATCGGCAGCCCCAAGCAATTGGGCGAAGTGCTGTTCGATCGCCTCGGCCTCACCGGCGGGCGCAAGGGCAAGTCGGGCGTCTATTCGACCGACGTCACCGAACTGGAGCGATTGGCGGCGGAGGGCATCGAGGTCGCGCGGCTGGTGCTCGACTGGCGGCAGCTGACCAAGCTCAAGTCTACCTACACCGATGCGCTGCAGGAAGAGATCAACACAACGACGGGCCGCGTCCACACCTGTTTCAGCCTCGCGGTGGCGCAGACCGGGCGGCTGTCCTCCACCGATCCCAACCTGCAGAACATCCCGATCCGCACCGAGGAAGGCCGCCGGATCCGCGAGGCGTTCGTCGCGCCGCCGGGCCATGTCCTGCTCTCGGCCGATTATTCGCAGATCGAGCTGCGGCTCGCCGCGCACATGGCCGATGTACCGCAACTGCGCGAAGCGTTCGCGGCGGGCACCGACATCCACAATCTCACCGCCGAAGAATTGTTCGGCGAGGTCAACCGCGACACGCGCGGCAAGGCGAAGACGATCAACTTCGCGATCCTCTACGGCATCTCCTCCTGGGGGCTGGCGGGGCGGCTGGGCGTCGATCGCGGCGAGGCGCAGGCGATCATCGATCGCTATTTCGATCGTTTCCCCGGCGTGAAGAATTATATCGCCGCGACGATCAACGAAGTCCGCGAGAAAGGCTTCGTCACCACGCTCTTCGGCCGCAAGACGCACCTGCCCGGCATCAAGGGCAAGACGGTCGGCGAGCGCCAGTCGGCCGAGCGTCAGGCGATCAACGCCCCGATCCAGGGCACCTGCGCGGACATCATCAAGCGCGCGATGGTGCGGATGCCGGCGGCGCTGATGGAGGCGGGGCTGAGCGGCACGCGGATGCTGCTGCAGGTGCATGACGAACTGGTGTTCGAGGTGCCGGATGCGGAGGTGGAAACCGCCAAGGCAACGATCCGCGCGGTGATGGCAAACGCCGCCGAGCCGCATGTCTCGCTGTCGGTGCCGCTGGGCGTCGAGATCGGCACCGGCCTTAGCTGGGGCGCGGCGCATTGATTTGCCCGAACCCGTTTGCCCTGAGCCTGTCGAAGGGCTGCTCTTCCTTTCTGCTCGGTGGAGAAAAGAAGGACAGTGCTTCGACAAGCTCAGCACGAACGGATTTTATCTGCTCCAACCGTGACTGATCCCGAAGCCCCTGCACCCCCCACCGGCCCCGGCGATATCGATGCGCTGGCCAAGGGCGGGCGGACCAATTTCTTCGGCTTCCTCCTCCGCCTCGCGGCGCGGCTGCCCTTCCTGTTCATCGCCGGCCGCTGGTACGGCGCCGACGCGCTCGGCCGCTTCGCCTACGCCACGATCATCGTTGAATTCGCGGGCCAGCTCGCAACGATGGGGCTGAAGCGCGGGCTCGCGCAGCAGCTTTCGCTCACGCATCGCGAACATGCCCATGTCGTCTGGGATGGGATTCTGGTCGGCTTCCTCGCCTCGATCGTCGCATCGGCGGTGCTGATCGCGGTGCCGCAGATCATGTTCCCCAACAGCCCGATCAACGGGCGCGATCGGATGCTGGCGCTGAGCATCTTTTGCTGGGCTGGCTCCGATATCGCGCTGGCGGCGATGGCCTATCGGCAGGATATCGGCGCGACGGTGCGAGCGCGTTCACTGATCGAACCGTGGGTAATCAGCATCGCCGCCTTCGGCTTCGCTTTCTATTCGAAGCGGGATGGGCTGATTCTGGCATACGGCGCGTCCGCCATCGCCGCGCTCGTCGCCTCGCTGTGGCCGCTGATCCGCAGCTACGGCTGGCCGAAGGGCTGGCGGCCCGAGCCGCTGCGCCTGCAGAAGATCGCGATGAAGAATCTGCCTTTGGCGGGCGCGGATGCGATCGAGTGGGGATCGCGCCGCCTGGATATCGCGATGCTGGGGCTGTTCTTCACCCCCGCGATCGTCGGTATCTATTATGTCGCGCAGCAGGTCGCTTCCTTGCCGCAGAAGCTCAAGACCAGCTTCGATCCGATCCTCGGGCCGGTGATCACCCAGAATCTGGCGGACGACAACAAGGCAGCGGTCGCCAAGCAGGTTCGGCAGGTCGGCTTCTGGATCATCGCCGCGCAGGTCGGCATCGCGCTTGCGCTCTCGATCCCCGGCAAGGCGGTGATGGGGCTGGTCGGGCCGAGCTTTGTCGGCGGCACGGGCGCGCTGGCCGTGCTGCTCGCGGCCGAGGCGATCGCCGCCACCGCGGTCGTATCGGAGGCCGCGCTGATCTATGTCGCGCCCAAGCGCAACCTGCTGATCTCGACCGCGATGATCGTGCTGCAGGTGGTTTTCTCGGTAATCTTTGTCTGGATGCTGCGCGCGGCGCTGCCGCATCTGGCGGCGGAAGGCTGGGTCGCGCCCCGGCCCGCGCCAAAGGACGATGCCATCGCCGCCGCCGGGCCCGCTATCGCGCTGATGCTGGGCTTGGGGCTCGCCTCGATCGCCAAGGCGTGGCTGCTCGCCCGGCTGCTCGGCGCGCGGGTAAATGGCTGGCGATGGCCGCTGGTCGGCGCCGCTCTGGTGGCGGGCGTGGTCGGCTGGGCGGTGACGCGGCTGCAGCATAAGCTCGAGTGGGTGGAGCTGGCGGTCGGCGTGCCGGTGATTCTCGGAACCTACGGTGCGATCATCTGGTATTGGGGATTCAAGGAACAGGATCGCGCGCTGTTCCGCTTCAAGAAGGACGCGCGGGCGGGAGCGACGGCATGAGGATCTGGATCGCGGCATTGGCCCTATCGGTTGCGGCGCCCGCGTTCGCACAGGTGCCGCCCGCCGAGCCGACAGCGCCACCCCCCGTCACCGCGCCGCCGCCCACCGCTGCGACGCCGACCCCGCCGTCGCCGCCGGCTTATGCCGTCGTCCACGTCCGCCTCACCACCAGCGAGGGCCCGATTACGCTGGCGATCGAGAAGCAGCGCGCGCCGATCTCGGCGGGCTATTTCCTCAAATATGTTGATCAGAAGCGGCTCGATGGCACCGTTTTCTATCGGGCGGTCAAGGTCGCGCCCGGCTACGGGCTGATCCAGGGCGGCCCGCGCAACGATCCCAAGCGCGTCCTCCCCGCCATCCCGCATGAGCCGACCAGCAAGACCGGCCTCAGCCATACCGATGGCACGATCAGCTTCGCGCGCGGCGCGCCGGGGACGGCGACGGGCGATTTCTTCATTGTCATCGGCGATCTCTCGACGATGGACGCCGATCCCAAGCAGCCCGGCGACAATCAGGGTTTCGCCGCCTTCGGCCATGTCATCGAGGGCATGGATATCGTGAAAAGGATTCTCGACGAGCCGACGTCCGCCACCGCCGGGCCTGCAACGATGAAAGGCCAGATGCTCGTCCAGCCAATCAAGATATTGACCGCGCGCCGCACTGATTGACCGGGCGGGACAGGCCCCCTAGTCCGCGCCGCCTGACATTCACGGGACATCGGAAAGAATCATGAGCGACATCATCGCGGCCGATCAGCTGCGCCTCTTCATCGAGCGGATCGAGCGGCTGGAGGAAGAGAAGAAGGGCATGGCCGACGATATCCGCGACGTTTACAGCGAGGCGAAGAGCCAGGGCTACGATACCAAGACCATGCGCGCGATCGTTCGCCTGCGGAAAATGGAAAAGCATGCCCGCGATGAGGCGGAGGCTTTGCTCGACACCTACAAGGCGGCACTGGGGCTGAGCTGAACGGTTACATCAAATCCGTTCGTGCTGAGCTTGTCGAAGCACTGTTCTTTTTGTTGAGCTCAAGGAAGTACGGCCCTTCGACAAGCTCAGGGCAAACGGAGTGGGGGTCGGAGGCGCAGAGGCCCCTGTTACGCCGCCGCAACATTGGCGACATTTGGCGGCAAATCATGCGCGGGAAGGGCGGTCAGCCATGCTCTGCCCCCCAGGGGAGCTGGTGCGGATATGCGGACTGGCCGGCCGCATGTGACGGGCCCCTACCCCGTCGGTAACTGGACCCTCCGTCCAGTCCCCGCCCGGCTTTCGCCTCGCGGGATTTTTCGTCGTCATGCGGTCGCGTTGACCAGCAGGTTCTGCGTGAGGCTGCCCGCGCTCGTCCCGCTGGCAGTGTAATTGGTCGCGCTGCTGGTCGCGGTTTCGAGCTGTTTCAGCGCCGTGATCAGGTTTTCGATGCTCGCGGTCAGACTGTCCGTGTTCGAGGAACCCGTGCTGCTCGAAGAGGCAGAGGTGCCGGTCGCGGTGAGGCTCGTCGGATCGGTATCGGTCGATGTTATATCGTCGATCGCGCTGCTGTCGCCGGAGGCTTTGACGTGGTGCCCGTGATGATGGCCCGCGCCCTGGGTCGCCTTGGCGAATAGCTGCTTCAGCTCATCGGCCTGATCGCTGGTGAGCTTGCCGTCTTTCACCTCCTGATCGACGAGTCCGTCGACCTTGCTCTTCATGCTGGAGGGGGTCAGCGCCGTGGACGAGGGGCCGCCCGATTGCAGCGCCGTATCGATATCGGTGATCGCGCCGGAGAGGGCGCCCTGGTCGGCGGTTTTGACCGTGCCCGATGTGACAGCGGATTGCAGCATCTGCTGGATCCGGTCACTGGGCGACATGCTTCCGGAAATGGAGGTCATGGCCTGTCCTTTCGGGGCGGGATTGCCCCGCGCGCAGGCATGGCGAAACATGGTTAGCAGATGGTTTATGGCGCGCTCGATTGAAGCGCGGGCGCGGCGGCGCTAGACCGCGCGCCATTCCATCGAAACAGAGCGAGACGAGCGGCAATGGCCGGCCATTCCAAATATAAGAACATCATGTACCGCAAGGGCGCGCAGGATAAGAAGCGCTCCACCCTTTTCTCCAAGCTCAGCCGCGAGATCACTGTCGCCGCCAAGGCGGGGCTGCCCGATCCGGACATGAACGCCCGGCTGCGCTCGGCGGTGATCGCGGCGCGCGCGCAATCGATGCCCAATGACAATATCAAGCGCGCGATCGACAAGGCCTCGGGCTCCGACATGGAGAATTACGAGGAGATCCGCTACGAAGGCTTCGGCCCCGCCGGCGTCGCGCTGATCGTCGAGACGCTGACGGACAACCGCAACCGCACCGCCACCAACGTCCGCCTCGCCTTCTCCAAGAACGGCGGCAATTTGGGCGCGCCGGGATCGGTGAGCCACGGCTTCGATCGGCTCGGCCTGATCAGCTATCCGGCGGGGGCAGGGGACGCCGATACGGTGTTCGAGGCCGCGCTGGAGGCGGGTGCCGACGATGTCGAGAGTGGCGAGGAAGGGCATTCGGTCTGGACCGCGCCCGAAAGCCTGCACGAAGTCGCCAAGGCGCTGGAAGCCAGCCTGGGCGCGCCCGAAGGCATCAAACTCGCCTGGCGCCCGCAGACCCACGCGCCCGTGGACGAGGCCGAGGCCACCACGCTGATCAAGCTGATCGACGCGCTGGAGGACGATGATGACGTCCAGACCGTCTGGGGCAATTACGAGATTTCCGACGAAGTGATGGAGAAACTGGCGTAACAAGCACTAAGCCCCTCCCCTTCAGGAGTTGCAGGTCGGCCATGCTCCCAGCATGGCCTAAACAGCGTGGGACGCTGTTTACCTGCAACTGGGTTGGGGTGGGGGCGACAATGAAGCGAAATCCCGAACTCGCCGATCATGCAAAGGCAATGCACCGCAACCCCACCGAGCCGGAGAAGCGGCTTTGGCGCAGCCTTTCGAATTCCCAATTGGGCGGCTTCAAGTTTCGCCGTCAGACTACGATCGATCCCTTTATCGCGGATTTCTTATGCCCCGCGAAAGCCGTGATCGTCGAGATTGATGGCGATACACATCAGGATATCGGGCGCGACCAGCGACGCGATGCCTATCTGGGATCGCTCGGCTATCGAGTGATCCGCTTCACGAATGCTGACGTGATGGGCAACATCGATGGGGTTCTAGAAGTCCTGCTCTCATCCCTGCAGGCTGCGCCGGATCGCCGCTGGCGTCCCCACCCCAACCCCTCCCCTGAAGGGGAGGGGCTTGGGCGATGATCATCCTCGGCCTCGATCCTGGTCTCGGCACGACCGGCTGGGGCGTGATCGCGGCGGAGGGGAATCGGCTCAGTCACATCGCCAACGGGCAGGTTCGCACCGACGCCAAGGAAGCGCTGTCTGCGCGGCTGTTGGCGCTGCACGATGCGCTCCACGATCTGATGCTCCTGCACCAGCCGAGCGGCGCCGCAGTCGAGGAAGTGTTCGTAAATACCAACGCGCAATCGACGCTCAAGTTGGGTCAGGCGCGGGGCGTGATCCTATTGGTCGCGGCGCGCGCGGGCGTGGAAGTCGGCGAATATGCGCCGCGGTTGGTCAAGAAGGCCGTGGTCGGCACCGGCGCGGCGGAAAAGGTGCAGGTGCATGCGATGGTGTCACGCCTGCTGCCCGGCGTTAAGATCGCGGGTGCCGATGCCGCCGATGCGCTCGCGGTGGCGATCGCCCACGCCCATCATCTGGCGAGCGCCAGACGGAGCGTGGGCCGGTAGGATCGTCCTAGCGCCAGCCGTGGTAGCGGTGGCCGTGGCGATAATACCAATAGCCGCGGCGGTGGTGATAGGGGCCGTGGCTCCAGCGGTGGCGCTCATAGCCGCGATGCGCACCGCCATGGCGATAATTGTCATGCCCCCGCTTCGCTTCGGCGGCACTCGCGCCGGTCACAAGCGTGGCCGCGGCGAGCAGGCCCAACATCAGTGTCTTCATTGAACGTCTCCCTGAATTTAGCTGGTGATATCGCGGTCGCCGCGATGGTTGGTGCCGCCCGTGCCGCTGGTGCCGCCGTCAGTGCCGGCGCTGTCCTCGATGCTTTCGCGCGGGGTGCCTTCGGTCGATACGGTCTCGACATCGTCGGACTCGGCGGGTGGCGCCGAATCGGGGTGGGCGTCGGGTGTGCTGGCCATGCTGTCTCTCCTTGATCGGGGCTCCAACGCATGAGTTTTCGATTCAGCTACGCAATAGAGTGCCGCACCGGCCCGCACCACCACCCGGCCTCCCATATGATACTGCCGTTGGGAGGCCGGGTGGGGGTGCGGGCCGGTGCCGCCATCCGCGCGAGCGGATCCAGAATACTCCCCCGCGCGCACCTTGCTCTCGCCCCACGCCTGCTATAGGGACGCCCGCCTGACCGGCCTGACGCGGGCGTGGCGGAACTGGTAGACGCAGCAGGTTTAGGTCCTGCCATCGCAAGATGTGGGGGTTCGAGTCCCTTCGCCCGCACCAGTTGCGAAGACGGAAAATGTCCGGCGGACATTTTCGGCTTCGCAACTCCCGAGCGCAAGCGAAGGGGTCCCCGCCGAAAGAGAGATAGAAACGAGACCATGCAGACTGTCGAGACGTTGAACCAGGGCCTCAAGCGCGCCTACACGCTGACCATTCCGGCGAAGGACATCATCGCCAAGGTCGATGCCGAAGTCGCCAAGGCCGCGCCGCAGATCAAGATGCCGGGCTTCCGCCCCGGCAAGGTGCCCGCCAACCTCATCAAGAAGATGCACGGCCCGGCGATGGAGCGCGAGGCGCTGAACACCGCCGTTCAGGAAGGCGTGCAGAATCTGATGGCCGAAAAGGGCCTGCGTCCGGCGATGCAGCCCGAAGTCCAGCTCGATGAGGATTACACCTCCGGCAAGGATGTCGAGGTCAAGGTTGCGCTCGAAGTGCTGCCGCAGGTGCCGACGCCCTCGATAGAAGGGCTTAAGCTGGAGCGGCTGACCGTGGCCGCGCCCGAGGCCGAGGTTGACGCGCAGGTCGAGCGGTTCGCCTCCCAGCAGAAGAGCTGGGCCGCGGCGCCCGAGGGCCATCCCGCGATCGAAGGCGATACGGTGGTGGTCGATTTCGTCGGCAAGACCGCCGATGGCGTCGCCTTCCCGGGCGGCACCGGCACCGATATGGCGGTCGAGCTCGGCGCGGGTCGCTTGATCCCCGGTTTCGAGACGCAGCTCGAAGGCGCCAAGGTCGGCGACGAGCGCACGCTCAACGTTACCTTCCCCAAGGATTATGGCGAGAAGAGCCTGGCCGGTAAGCCCGCGACCTTCGACGTCGTGGTCAAGGAAGTGAAGGTCGCCAAGGAAGCGACCGTCGACGATGAGTTCGCCAAGACGCTCGGCCTCGAAAGCCTCGACAAGCTCAAGGAGCTGTTCAAGGGGCAGGTCGAGCAGGAGCTCAACGGCCTCACCCGCACGCACATGAAGCGCAAGCTGCTCGATCAGCTCGCCGGCTCGCACGATTTCGAAGTGCCGCCGTCGATGGTCGAGGCCGAATTCGCGCAGATCTGGCAGCAGCTGGAGCATGAGGTGACGCACGAAGCCGATCAGGAGGCCGCGCGCGCCGAGCTGGAAGCCGACCGCGAGGATTATCGCAAGATCGCCGAGCGCCGCGTGCGGCTGGGCCTGCTGCTGTCCGAGATCGGCCAGCAGAACAATGTCCAGATTTCGGATCAGGAGATGCAGCGCCTCGCCTTCCAGGCGGCGCAGCAGTACCGCCCCGAGGATCAGAAGCGCTTCATCGAATATATCCAGAGCGATCCGATCGCCGCCGCCCAGCTGCGCGCGCCGCTCTATGAGGACAAGGTCGTCGATTTCCTGTTTGAAAAGGCCGAGATCAGCGATCGCCAAGTGACGCGCGAGGAGCTGGAAGCCGCGATCGAGGAAATCGAGAGCGACGACATCAAGCCGCACGTCCACGGCCCCGATTGCGGCCATGATCATGACGAGCATGATCACGATCACTCGGCTGAAGCCAAGCCAGTCAAGAAGCCAGCGGCGAAGAAGGCGGCTGCGGCCAAGGCCGATGAAGCGGTGGTGGCCGAGGACAAGCCTGCCGCGAAGAAGAAGGCTGCGCCCAAGAAGGCCGCTGCGGAAGAGGCTCCAGAGCTGGCCGATGCGCCTGCCGAGAAGCCCAAGGCAAAGAAGGCAGCTAAGCCGAAGGCCGAGGGCTAATCTCCTTTCCGTTTGTGCTGAGCTTGTCGAAGCACCGTCCTTCTGCCAGCCTTGGTCAAGAAGAACGGCCCTTCGACAGGCTCAGGGCGAACGGTTTAGATGGGCAGGCTCCAACAGCATGACGAAGCCCCGCATCGCGGTCATTCTGCCCTGCTATAACGAGGAAGCCGCGATCGCGCAGACCGTGCGCGATTTCCGCGCCGCGCTGCCCGATGCGGCCATATATGTTTACGATAACAGCAGCACCGATCGCACCGCCGAGGTGGCGCGCGCCGCCGGCGCGATCGTCCGTCGGGAGGCGATGCAGGGCAAGGGCCATGTCGTCCGCCGCATGTTCGCCGATGTCGAGGCGGACGTCTATGTGATGGCCGATGGCGATGCGACCTACGATGCCGCCTCCTCGCCCGCGATGGTGGCGCGGCTGACCGGCGAACAACTCGATATGGTCGTGGGCGCGCGTCAGGATCAGGTGGAGGAGGCGTATCGCCGCGGCCACCGCTTCGGCAATGCCTTGCTCACCGGCATCCTCGCGCAGATTTTCGGGCGTACCTTCAGTGATATTCTCTCGGGCTACCGCGTCTTCTCGCGCCGCTTCGTGAAGAGCTTCCCGATCCTCTCCACCGGCTTCGAGATCGAGACCGAGATCAGCGTTCACGCGCTGGAACTGCGGATGCCGGTTGCCGAGATCACCACCCATTATGCGGCGCGGCCCGAGGGATCGGCGAGCAAGCTTTCCACCTATCGCGATGGCTGGCGCATCCTGCGCACCATCCTCACCCTGTTCCGTCTCGAGCGGCCCGTGCTGTTCTTCGGATCGATCGGTGCGCTGCTGACGCTGGCCGCGCTCGGCATCAGCCTCGATCTCTTCATCACTTATGCGCGCACAGGCCTCGTGCCGCGCCTGCCGACCGCCGTGCTCGCCACCGGGCTGGTGATCATCGGCGTGCTCTGTTTCTTTACCGGTCTGATCCTGGACACGGTGGTGCGCGGCCGGCGCGAGGTGCGGCGGCTGGCGTATCTGGGCCTGCCGGCGCCGGGCGGAGACGCGGACCCGGCTTGACCGGCAAAGCGGCGCGCGCCACGCTCGGCGCGCGCTTTGGGGGGTAATTTGACCGGCGATCTTCAGGGGCTTCCGATCCGGCGCTGGGGGCTGCATCTGCTCGGCCTGCTGGCGCTGATGTGGCCGCCCTTGGTCAACGGCCAGCCGTTCTTCTTCTCCGATACCACGGCCTATGTGCGCGCCGCCGATCTCGCCGTGCAGATCGCCAGCCGCCATCATATCCGCACCGCCTGGAGCCGCCCCGAGGCCGCACCGGCGCCCGCTGGGTCCGCTCCCGCAGTTGGCCCGATCGCCGCGCCGCAGGTCCATGCCAGCGATGGCCAGAACGGCGGCAGCGTGATGGCGGGCCGCTCGCCCTATTTCGGGATGCTGCTCTACCTCGGCTATGTGACGAGCGGCTTCTGGCTGTTCGTGCTGGGGCAGGCGATGACCGCCTGGTGGCTGATCGGGCTGGCCCAGCGCGCGATGGGCAGCCGGTCGCTGGCCGTCCGCCTCGGCATCGCGGTCATTCTCGCCTTGCTGTCTCCGCTCGCTTTCTATCTCGGCCTGCTGCTGGCCGATGCGCTGGCGGGCTTCGGCATCCTTGCCTTCCTGCTTATCGCCCGGCCGCCGCCCGATCTGCGGCGGTGGGAAAGGCCGGCGCTCATGCTGCTGCTGCTGGTCTCGGCCGCCGCGCACCTCACCCACATCGTTATCATCGCGGGGATGACCGCGCTGCTCGGCCTGCTGGCGCTGGTCCGGGCGGTGCCGTGGCGGACGGCGAAGCCCGCCGTGCTGATTGGCGGTGCGGTAACGGTGCTGGCATTGCTGTCGGTGATGGTGACCAATTTCGCGGTCAAGAGGGCGCTGGGCAAGCCGCCCGCCGCCGCCCCTGTGCTCACCGCGCGCTTCATCGTCGATGGCCCGGGCCGCGCCTTTATCGCCAATGGCTGCGGTGGCGACCAGCAATTCGCGGCCTGCACCCGGCCGACCGCCGTTCCGGATAGCGATCTCTGGCTGTGGTCGCCCGATCCCAAGATCGGCGGCTTCCTCGCCGCCGATGCCGATACGCGCGCGCGGCTCTCGGCCGAGGACAGCCGCTTTGCCCGCGCGGTGTTTACCGCTTACCCACTGTGGCAGGCAGGGATGATGGCACGCAACACGCTGGATCAACTCACCCGTTTCGATCTGCTGATCCTCAACGAACATTGCTTCGCCGATCAGGGCTGCTCGGGCGTCGACTTCCCCGATGCCGGGCGCGCGACGATGCGGCGCACGATTGCGGGGCGCAATCTCTGGCCCACGCGGCTCCTTGCCGCCCTCGATGCCGCGGCCACGGTGGCGGCGATCGCGCTGCTGGCAATCTCGATCCGCAGGCTCGGGCGGGAGCGGGACGAGGCGCGCAAGACTCTGCTGCTGTGGGTGGCGCTCACCGCCGCCGCCTTCCTGATCAACGCCTTTCTCGGCGGGGCGATCTCCAATCCGCAGACCCGCTATCAGGAGCGGATCGTATGGATCGTGCCGCTGCTGGCGATGATCGCCGCCATCCGCGCCTTCCGCACCTCCTCCGAACCGGCTAGACCCCGCGCATGACCGAGGCGCCAACCCCCGGCGAGGCAGCGATCACTCTATCGCTGATCGTCCCCGTCAAGGATGAGGAGGAGGCGATCCGGCCCTTCTTCACGCGCGTCCTGCCGATCCTGGAGGGGTTGCGCACGCAGCACGGGCCGGGCTTTGGCTGGGAAATCCTGTTCATCGATGATGGCAGCAGCGATGCGACGCTCGCCGAGATCATCGCCGCGCACAATCGTGACCCGCGCATTCGCGGCCTCTCCTTCTCGCGCAACTTCGGCAAGGAGGCGGCGCTGACCGCGGGCCTCGATCATGTCCGCGGGCAGGCGGTCGTGCCGATGGACGTCGATCTGCAGGATCCGCCCGAAGTGCTGGGCGCGATGATCGACAAATGGCGTGAGGGTTATGACGTGGTCTACGGCGTCCGCGCCAACCGCATGAGCGATTCGCTCCCCAAACGCCTCACCGCCGATCTCTATTACCGCGCGCACAATTGGCTTTCGGACGACAAGATCCCCGAACATGCCGGCGATTTCCGCCTGCTCGATCGCAAGGTGGTCGATGTCATCAAGCAATTGCCTGAGCGCAACCGCTTCATGAAAGGCCTGTTCGCCTGGGGCGGCTTCCGCCAGACCGCGGTGGAATATGACCGGACCGAGCGCAAAGTCGGCACCACCAAGTTCAATTATGTCCGGCTGTGGAAGCTGGCGGTGGATGGCATTACGTCGGCGTCGACGGTGCCGCTCCGGGTATGGAGCTATGTCGGCGCGATGATCGCGATCGTCGCCATTTTCTATGCGCTTTACCTTGTCGGCCGCACGATCCTGTTCGGGATCGACGTCGCGGGCTATGCCTCGATGATGGTCGCCGTGCTGTTCCTGGGCGGCGTACAATTGCTCAGCCTGGGCGTGCTCGGCGAATATGTCGGGCGCATCCTGGTCGAGGCCAAGCACCGCCCGATTTATGTCGTCCGCCAGCGTATCGGCGATCCCGCAGGCGACGCCTGAGCCCGCCCCCCAAAGCCGCCCCTTGAACATGCGCCGCCGAAGCGCGATCTCTTGACCATCATTCACAGGAAGACCCAATGAGCACTCCCGATCACGTCGATATCGTCTCCGGCCTCGTTCCCATCGTCATCGAACAATCGAATCGCGGCGAGCGCAGCTTCGATATCTATTCGCGTCTGCTGCGTGAGCGGATCGTGTTCGTCACCGGCCAGGTCGAGGATCATATGGCCTCGCTGATCACCGCCCAATTGCTCTTCCTGGAATCCGAAAATCCCAAGAAAGACATCTATATGTACATCAACAGCCCGGGCGGCGTGGTCACCGCCGGGCTCGCGATCCACGATACGATGCACTACATCCGGCCAGAGGTCGGCACGGTCTGCATCGGGCAGGCGGCATCGATGGGCAGCTTCCTTTTGGCGGCCGGTGAGAAGGGCAAGCGCGTCGCGCTCACCAACAGCCGGATCATGATCCACCAGCCTTCGGGCGGCGCGCAGGGCATGGCGGCGGATATCGAAATCCAGGCGCGCGAGATCCTGCGCATGCGCCACTCGCTCAATTCGCTCTATGCCAAATATACCGGCAAGCCGATCGAGGAGATCGAGCGCGCCATGGACCGCGACAAGTTCCTGGAAGCCGACGAGGCCAAGGAATTCGGCCTGATCGACGAGGTCTTCGACAAGCGCCCCGCGCCGTCCGAGGATGGCGCCGCCTGATCTGTTGCTCCTCCCCTTGGCCGTCAGAACGGCCGAGGGGGCGATTGTCGGCAAGGTGCGTTGGCGCCCTCGATAGTCCGGGCTGACCTGTCTTAAGCGATCACGCCCGCCCGGTCAGCTCCAGGATATGGCGAATCGTCGCGCGCATTGAGACCTCTTCGGTGCAATGCGTTTGCGCAAAGCCCTGTGCTACGTCGCCCAGCCTGCGGCGCAAATCCGGCTCGTCCCACAGCCGCTCTATCGCCGCCGCGAACGCCGCCGCGTCTTGAACGGGAACGAGCAGGCTATTCTGTTCGCTTGTCAAATAATCGCGAATGCCGGATGAATCGGTCACGACCATGGCTTTGCCGAGGTGGGCTGCGCCGACAATCGTGACGATGCCGTTGGGCGTATCGGACGATCGCAGGGGGATCGCCATGGCATCGGCATGGGCCGCAAGCGACCATGTCTGGTCCCAGGGTAAATTGACCAATATCGTCAGGTTTGCAGGAGCTTCGATATTTTGGAAGCTGTGCGGACGAACGACGGCGACGAAGCGGCGCTTCGGCAATCGCTTGGCCACGGCCGCCAGCGTTTCATAATCCCGCGCTTCCCCCCCGATCGCCACGACATAAGGCTCGGCGATCGTGCGGGGCAGCGGCGCAGCGATCGGCGGCGCAACGCCCCACGGGTCAAAATGAAATCGCTCGACGGGAAGATCGAACAGCCGCGCATAGAGCTCGCGTTCCATCCGGCTGAAGACGCCGAAACGATCGATACGGGCAAAGCTGCGCCGCATCGCATCAAGCCGCATTCCCGTGGGAAGGTCCGTGAAATTAAACCCGGTCGCCAGATGCGGTACGCCCTCGGCATGAGGCCGTGCGATGGCCGAGGTATAGTGACTGAGCCGCGGCATGCTGCTGGCGACGAGATCGATGCCGCCGCGTCTGATCGTCCCGCGCAGTTGCAACGCGATGCCGATGCGCCCCCAGCTCAGGCCGGGCAATCGATTGATCCATTTGCTGGATGGCGTTCTGAAAAATCGGAAGTCGATCGGAGGTTCGCCATCGTACAGCGGCTCGATCCAACGCCACGGCTCGGGAAAATCGGCGATACTCGCGACGCAAAGCGGGCGGTCGATCACTCTACAACAAATCTTGGGCGACGAAGGCGCCGGACTGAAGCCGATAAAGGAATAGGGTCATCACCACTCTTGAAAGCGCCCGCTAATGTGAACGACATACCCAAGATGAAGATCGTCACGCAAGCGATCCTGCTCCATGATTGCCTCGGCGCGCTGGTCGTGGCCCGGATGGGGAACCGTCGTGCCCGGCATCCGTTCGCTTCGTCGCCGGGCGCTTGTTTAACCGGCTCCGCGATCACATATCGCTTGCCCGGTAAACCCGCTGGCAAGGGATGCCGCGATATATGATTTGCCCGCTGCCGAGGCAGAGGGCTACCATGCCACCCGACTCGGGCGGCCGAGGAACAGGAAGAAGATGACCAAACTCAGCGGCGGCGACTCCAAGAGCACGCTCTATTGCTCCTTCTGCGGCAAGAGCCAGCATGAGGTGCGCAAGCTCATCGCCGGCCCGACCGTGTTCATCTGCGACGAGTGCGTCGAGCTCTGCAACGACATCATCCGCGAAGAGACCAAGGCGACTTTGGTCAGCCGCAAGGATGGCGGCGTGCCGAGCCCGCAGGAAATCTGCAGCGTGCTCGATGATTATGTCATCGGCCAGATGCGCGCCAAGCGCGTGCTCTCGGTGGCGGTCCACAACCATTACAAGCGGCTCGCGCACGGCGCGAAGGGCGCCGAGGTTGAGCTCGCCAAATCGAACATCCTGCTCGTCGGCCCCACCGGCTGCGGCAAGACTTTGCTCGCGCAGACGCTGGCCAAGACCTTCGATGTGCCCTTCACCATGGCCGACGCGACGACGCTGACCGAAGCCGGTTACGTGGGCGAGGATGTGGAGAACATCATCCTCAAGCTGCTCCAGGCCTCCGACTATAATGTCGAGCGGGCGCAGCGCGGCATCGTCTATATCGACGAGATCGACAAGATCAGCCGCAAGGCCGACAATCCCTCGATCACGCGCGACGTCTCGGGCGAGGGCGTGCAGCAGGCGTTGCTCAAGCTGATGGAAGGCACCACCGCCTCCGTGCCCCCGCAGGGCGGCCGCAAGCATCCGCAGCAGGAATTCCTGCAGGTGGACACGACCAACATCCTGTTCATCTGTGGCGGCGCGTTCGCGGGCCTCGAAAAGATCATCGGCGATCGCCTGCAGGGCAAGTCGATCGGCTTCGGCGCCTTCGTCGCCGCCCCCGACGAGCGCCGCACCGGCGAGGTGCTGCGCCAGTGCGAGCCCGAGGATCTGCTCAAGTTCGGCCTGATCCCCGAATTCGTCGGCCGTCTGCCCGTGATCGCCACGCTGGAGGATCTCGACGAGCCGGCTCTGGTCAAGATCCTGGGCGAGCCCAAGAATGCGCTGGTCAAACAGTATCAGAAGCTGTTCGAGATGGAGGGCGTCAGCCTCAGCTTCACCGACGAGGCGCTGTCCGCGGTCGCCAAGAAGGCGATCCAGCGCAAGACCGGCGCGCGCGGCCTGCGTTCGATCCTCGAGGGCATGCTGCTCGATACGATGTTCGATCTGCCCTCGATGGATGGCGTCGACGAGATCGTGATCGACAAGGATGTGGTCGAGGGCCGCAAGGATCCCGTCCGCGTCTTCGCCAAGAAAGCCGAACAAGCGGGCGACGCGGCCTAAAAAATCCTTCCCCTTGGGGGGAGGTGGCGCGCGGAGCGCGTCGGAGGGGTGACTGCACCCTCGATAGCGCGACACCCCTCCGTCATCGCTGACGCGATGCCACCTCCCCTTGCAGGGGAGGATTTGAACGCCGCCAAAGTCACCTTGCTTGGCCGTTGCAGCGTAATGGTGCACCCCTTATAGCCACGCTATGGTTCGCTTTTCGTTCTGTGGCGTCGAACTGGCGCTTCTCCCCGCGGGCGCGCTGTTCTGGCCCGATCGGCAGGCGCTGCTCGTCGCGGATCTGCATTTCGAAAAGGCCAGTTTCTATGCCGGCAGCGGCCAGATGCTGCCACCCTATGACAGCATCGCCACGCTGACCGAACTGACCAAGCTCGCCGAAGCGACGGCGGCCCGCGAGATCTGGTGCCTGGGCGACAGTTTTCACGACAAGGCGGGTTGCGAACGGCTGCCCGCGCAGGCGCAGGCGATGCTCCGCGCGCTGACCGGCGCGACCGACTGGACGTGGATCAGCGGCAATCACGATATCGCCGCGCGCGGCATCGCCGATCATTGCGGCGGCCGCGTGCTGGACGAGATCGCAATCGGTGGGCTGCTGCTGCGCCACGAGGCCGATCCCCGTGATCGCCGTCCCGAACTTTCAGGCCATTATCATCCCAAGCTGCGGCTGCATCTGCGGGGGCGGCAGGTGGCGCGGCGCTGCTTCATCGCCGGTGGCACCAAGCTCATCCTGCCCGCCTTCGGCACGCTGACCGGCGGCCTGGACGCGCACGATCCCGCGATTCGCAAGGCCGTCGGGCCGCGTGCGCAGGCTTTGGTCCCTCTGGCCGATCGATTGCTGCGGTTCCCACTCGCGGCCTGAATGCGCTGGAGAAATACCACAACGGACATTTAGTGGGAAATCAACGAACCAATAAGGTTGCAATTTCTTGGATTATCTGGTAGAGGCACCGTCCGAACACACATCCGGAAGGGTCGGATAATGCAAGGTCTCGCCACAGTTCCCGGCGTCATCGATCTCGGCACCACCGCCCGGCGCGATGGCTGGACGAACCGGCGCCGCTGCCGCTTCCTGGCGCTGCTCGTCGAGGGGCGGCAGGTGGCTGCGGCGTGCCGCGCGGTCGGGCTGTCGGTGGCGTCGGCCTATGCGTTGCGGGGCAGGGCGGGCGGCGAGGCCTTCGCCCGCGCCTGGCGCGCCGCCCGCGCGTTCGCCCGTAATCGCTGCTCCGGCATCGTCACCAGCCGCGCGATCGATGGCGTCAGCGTGACCCGCGTCGGCGCCGATGGCGTGGCGGTAACCCACCACCGCCTCGATAACCGCGCCGCACTGGCGCAGCTCCGGCGGCTCGACCGGATGGCGGAGGCGCCTCAATCAATCCTCCCCCGCCAAGGGGGAGGTGGCGCCGAAGGCGTCGGAGGGGGAGGACGGCGGCGAACTATCCAAGACATTCCTGACCTCCCCCTCCGTCAGGCTGAAGCCTGCCACCTCCCCCTGGCGGGGGAGGAGTGGGGAAAACCCGTCACAAGCCTCAACTTCTTCAACTTCGGCGATGGCAGGGGATACGAAAACTCCCTCTCCCCTGTGGGGTGTGCGGGCGTTTTTGTGTTCGTCCGGGGACGAACACTCGCCCGCACAGGTTGGGGTTAGGGGGCGAGGGCGTCAGCCCGAGCTCCCAGCCATCAATGGCGGGTCACCCTCACCCAACCCTCTCCCTCAAGGGAGAGGGCTTCGCGCTCACATCGCGTCGCTCAAATCCCTGCGCAGTTTATCCAGCGCCGCCTTCTTGATCTGGCAGACCCGCGCCGCGCCGACGTTCAGCACTTGGCCGATCTCATCGAGGTTCATCTCCTCGACGAAATACAGCTGGAGCACCATCGCCTCGCGCTCGGGCAGATCGGCGATGCGGGACGCGAGCAACCGTCCCAGTTCCTCGCGCTCCAGCGTCTCGTCGATCCGCTCCTCGACGTCGGCGAACCACAGGCTCTGGTCCGAATAGACCTCGTCGAGCGATTCCTGGCGCATGCCGGCCGAGCTGTCGGTCACTTCGCGGTATTCGGACGCGCTCAGCCCCATCGCCTGTGCAACCTCGCCCTCCGAAGGCTCGCGGCCGAGGGTGGCGCGTAAGCCGGCGCTGACCTTGCCGATCTCCTTGCGCTTGGCCATCGCCGATCGGCAGATCGTCGCGTGGCGGCGGAGGTGATCGATCATGTTGCCGCGGATGCGCAGCGTCGCATAGGTCGCGAAAGCGTGGCCCCGGTCTTCGTAGCTGTTGGCTGCCTCGACCAGCGCGACCATGCCGATCTGCACCAGATCCTCGATATCGATGGCCGAGGAGACGCGGCCGTGGACGTGCCAGGCGATCTTGCGGACCAGCTGCATATGCGTGCGGGCGAGCGCGGCGGGATCGGCCCGCGTCGGCTTGCGCCCATAGGTCGCACCCATATCGTAGGCGAGCGCGGCACTCATTGCGCCATCTCCAATCGTGGCCGAGCCGATGCCGGCGCCTCGCCGGACTTGCCGCCGACGATCGCCACCACCTCGACAGCCTTGCCGTCCGGAATCTCCAGGAAGCTCATCACCGGACTATCGGGCAGATGTGGTTTAAGAAGTCTTGAGAGCGCCCTCCGCGCGATCGGCGATGTCACCAAGGCGAAGCGGCTGGCGGCATTGACCATCGGCGCGGCGGCATCGGAAACGGCGGAAACGATGCGTTGCGCGAGCGCGGGCTCGAACGGATGCTGCGCATTGGGGCCGACGCGAATCGCCTGGGCGAGCAGGCCTTCGAGCTCGGCATCCAGCGTGATCACCGGCAGCGGCATCCGCACCGGCACCACCGTCTGCACGATCAGCGCGCCGATTCGCTGGCGCACCGCCTCGACCAGTGGCACCAGCTCGGTCGTCTCGCGCGCGGCATCGACGATCGCCTCGGCGATCCGGCGGAAGTCCTTGAGCGGCACACCCTCCACCAGCAGCAGCCGGCTGACCGCGGCGAGTTGGGCGAGGCTGAGCGGGGCGGGGGTGAGGCCCGCAACGAGCTGCGGCGCATTCTCCTTGAGCGCGTCGAGCAGCTTCTGCATCTCGTCCATGCCGAACAGATCGCTCGCCGCGTTGGCGACGAGTTGATTGAGATGCGTGGCGATCACCGTCGCGGCATCGACCACGGTATAGCCCGCGACCACCGCCTCGCCGCGCTGGGCGGGATTGATCCACACCGCCTCCAGCCCAAAGCTCGGATCGCGGCAGGCGCGGCCTTCGACCGTGGCGGTGAGATCGCCGCTGTCGAGCGCGAGCAGATCCTCCGGCCAGCACTCATCCTCACCGACGACGACGCCCGCGACGCTGATCCGATAGGCGTTGGGCCCGAGCGCAAGATTGTCGCGGACGCGGACCAGCGGGACGACGAAGCCGAGTTCGCGGCTCAACTGGCGGCGTATGCCGGTGATCCGCGCCATCAGGGGCGCCCCCTTGCGATCGTCGACCAGGCCGACCAGGCCATAGCCGAGCTCCAGGCTCAGCGGCGCGCCGTCCGAAACCTCGTCCCATTTGATCGCGCTGGGATTGGCGATGGCGGCCGGCGGGGGCGCGGCGGCGGCGATCGCGGCAATCTTCTTATTCTTGTTGAGCTTCCAGGCGATCCCGGCCGCGCTGGCGGCGGCGGGGATCATGATCAGGTGCGGCATGCCGGGCAGGAGCCCGAGGAAGCCGAGAATGCCCGCGACGGGCGTCCAGGCCTTGGCCGAACCGAACTGGCTGGTGATCTGGTTGGAGAGGTCGAGCGGGCTGGACACGCGCGTCACGATCGCGGCGGCGGCGATCGACAGCAGCAGCGCCGGGATCTGCGCGACCAGCGCGTCGCCGATCGCCAGCTGGATATAGGTGGAGGCGGCATCGCCCACCGCCATCTTGTGGCTGACGACGCCGAGCACGAGGCCGCCGAGGATGTTGATCGCCAGGATCAGCACGCCCGCGACGGCATCGCCCTTCACGAATTTGGAGGCACCGTCCATCGATCCGTAGAAATCGGCTTCGGTGGCGACTTCCTGACGGCGGGCCTTGGCTTCCTCAGGCGTGACGAGGCCGGCGTTGAGATCTGCGTCGATCGCCATCTGCTTGCCGGGCAAGGCATCGAGGGTGAAGCGTGCGGAGACTTCGGAGACGCGGCCCGCGCCCTTGGTGATCACCACCAGGTTGATGATCATCAGAATGCCGAACACGAACAGGCCGACGACATAATCGCCGCCGATCAGGAAGTGGCCGAACGCTTCGATCACATGACCCGCCGCTGCGGCGCCGGTGTGGCCATTGACCAGCACCACGCGCGTCGAGGCGACGTTGAGGCCGAGGCGCAGCAGGGTCGCGAACAGCAGCACGGTGGGGAAGGCGGAGAAATCGAGCGGCTTGGCGGCGTTGAGCGCGACCATCAGCACGGCGAGGCTGATCATGATATTGATGATGAAGCCGACATCGAGCAGGAAGCTCGGCACCGGCACGATCATCAGCCCGACCAGCGCCAAGGTCGCCATCGGCAGGATGGCGCCCTTGATCGATCCCACCCAGAGCTTCCGCTTAATCGCGTCCGTCGCCATGTTCACCCTCACTGTGCACGAGGGCAAAGAAGCAAGAGGCGTGCCAGAACTTTTTCCCCTCTCCCGCTTCGCGGGAGAGGGAGGGGTCCGCGTTTCGAGCGAAGCGAGAAAGGTGGGAGGGTGAGGGTCTTCTTCTTCAGCCGAGATCGAAAGGAAGAAAGACCCTCACCTCCCACGCTGCGCGAGCGGGCCCCTCCTCTCCCGCGAAAGCGGGAGAGGGTATTACACCACGATATTGAGGAAGCCCGAAGGCGTCAGCTCAGCCGGCCGCTGCGTCCGTAGGCGGGGGCGAGGGGCGCGCCGGTCAGCGTCGCCAGGCGATCGAGCTTGCGGCGGTTGCGATCGGCGAGGAAGTTGATTCGGCCCTTGGCAGCCTCGGCGAGCTTCACCGCCTGGATCACGCGCTCTCCGACCTCGACGCGATTGTGCCAGGCGCCAATCGCGGCAAGCTCGATCAGCGCGGCGCGCATTGCGTCGGTAGAGCTTTCGATCTGCGTCACGTCCTGACCATCGAGCGCGGCGATCAGGGCCTCTTCGCGCGCGATCAGCGTGTCGAGAGCGGCGGCGCTCATGCCTTGGCCGGAATATCCAGCGCGATCATCTTGGCGGCGATCGCCTCCGGATCGGCCTTGTAGCTGCCGTTGGCGATGCCTGCCTTGATCTGCGCGACCTTGTCGAGATCGACCGGTGCGCCCGCCGCGGCAAGGCCGCTCGCGGTCGAAACCGGCGCGGTGTCCGCGTCGTCCGATGCAGCCGGAAGGGTGGCGGCCTTCGGCGCGGGCTTTTCGGTACGGAGCTGGTCGAGAGGGCGGCTGCCCGTCGCCCCAATGCCCGTGATCATCATGAAATCCTTCCGCATGATACCGCCACCGATCGAACGCCTACTTGTTCGATGATAACGGCAAAACGTCCAATCAGTTAAATCCCGGTAATCTGACGCGCCCCTGCTCGATCACCTCGGCGAACAGGATCTGGCCCTGAGGCCGCCGTTCACCACCATCGGTCTTCACCCGGATGCGAGAGCCCTGCGCGCCGTCTTCCTGCGCGACGGCCCCTACCGAGACGCTGAACCCGCTGGACGTGGCGACGAGATCGACCGGATCGCCCTTGCGGACGATCATATCGGCCTTGGGCGCTGCGGCGGATGCGATATTTGGAGCGCCGGCGAAGCGGACCAGCGGCACACGGATCTTCCACCCCACCGCCGGGCAGCGCAGCGCCACCGCGCCCATCGCGGGCGGATCGACGGTTACGCTGGAAGGGCAGGCGGCGAGCTTCAGCCGGGTATCGATCGGTGCCGAGGGGCCGCCCGGCTCACCGATCCCCGCGCCCAGCGCCGCGATCACGCGGTTCTGGAGCGCCGCGATGTTCTGGAACGGCGCCGCCGTTGCGGGGGCCGCAAGGCCGATCAGGAGGAGAAAGGGACGTTTCATACCAAACATGGTGCAGGAAACGTGCCAAGATAAGGTTAACTTCGCTCTAACCCTATTCGCTGCCCGCCGCCGGATGCCCCATCGATCGAAAGCGCGATGTTCGCGGCGGGGACGTTGGCCGCCTGCAGCGCGCGGGCGACCGCCGCGAGACGCGCGGCGGCAAGCTCCCATCCATCGAAGCGCGCGCTTTGATCATCGGTGCCGTGGCTGGTGAGGCGGATATGCGCTCCGCCCGCGCCCCGGGCGAAATCCCGCACGAAGCGTTGGCCGTTGGTGTTGAGCACCGCCTCGCCGGAATCGAACCATGCGGCCGCAGGCTGTTCGGCCCGCGTGCCCTTGTCCCCCATCGCGCTGCGCAGCCCGCCCGCCAGCGCGGCGCCATCGGGCCGCGCCACGAGGATGATCATGAAGCCGAGCAGCAGCAGGCAGAGATCCGCGAAGCTCAGCGCCCAGCGTGCACGCGCCTTCTTCATGCGGCAACGCTGCGCTGGACACGGCGCTGGAGCGCGCGCGCATCGCTCAATTCGGCCTGGGCGAGGCGCGAGAAATGGTCGAGCGTCCGCCGCTGCCAGGCGAGCTCGGCGGCGGAGAGCCGCTCCAGCCGCGCCGCGATCGGTCCGGCGATCAGATTGGCGACGATCAGGCCCATCAGAGTTGCGACCAGCGCGGTCGCCATAGGGCCACCGATCGCATGTGGATCGTCGAGCGTCGCGAACATGCGGACGAGGCCGATCACCGTCGCGATCATGCCCATCGCGGGCGCGGTATCGGCCATAGCCTCCCAGAAAGCGATCGCGCCCGCGTGACGGGCGGCGCGGGCGGCGAGTTGCTCATCGGCCCAGCGGGCGAAGTCTTCGGCATCGCGAGCATCGGCAAGCTCTGCGGCGGCCTGCGCCAGGAAGCGGCCCGTGGTCGATACGCGCTCGGCGAAGACGATGCCCTTCACCTCGGCCACGGCAGCGATGCGGTTGGTGGCGCGGCGGGCGGCATCGGCATCGGCCTGGGGGTCCGCCGCAAATAGCGGTTTCAGCGCAGCGAACGCTGCGGTGGCCTCCCCGCGGGACGCCCGCGCACAGGCGACAAGCACCGATCCCCCCCACACCGCGCCGAACGCGAGGGGGTCCACGAAAGCCAGCAAAGCGTCAACTAACACCACGATACGCATACTCCCGGCAATACATTGCCGGTCCCGGCAAAAATTTGCCGGCACCCTTGTGGAACGGCCCCGCCATGCCCGTTCCCGACCGCCACTTCCGAATTGGCACGCCCATTGCAAGGCATGGCTCGGAAGCCCCGTTCGAAGCTGATGACGACCGGGGCGTGAAGAAGTTTAGGGCGAAAGGAGGCTCTCATGGCGAATGATCCACTTTTCGGGATCGAGGGGACGGCGCTGACGCTGCGATCGCAGCGCATGGCCCTGCTCGCGTCCAACATCGCCAACGCGGCGACCCCCAATTACAAGGCGCGCGATTTCGATTTCACCAAGGCGCTGGCCACGGCGACCGCACAGGCCGCGGGTGGATCGGCCGACGAGCGTACCGCCGCAGCCTCCGCCGCCGCCGATAGCGCGATGGGCTATCGCGTGCCGCTGCAGACATCGCTCGACGGCAACACGGTCGAGCTCTCGACCGAGCAGACGCTCTTCGCCGAGAATGCGGTTCAGTACAAAACCACGCTCTCCTTCCTCCAAGGCCGCGTCCAGACGGTCATGACGGCGCTGAAGGGAGAATAAGGATGAGCACCAACCTCTCGGTCTTCGATATCGCCGGCCGCGCGATGAGCGCCCAGCTGGTGCGGCTTTCGACCACCGCTTCGAACCTCGCCAACGCCAACAGCGTCTCGACCACTAAGGACGGCGCCTTCCGCGCGCTGAAGCCTGTGTTCCAGACGGTGGGCAGCAATCAGGCAGGCGTCGCTACTGTCGGCGTCTCCAAGGTCGTCGCCAGCAACACCGAGCCGACGCAGCGTCACGATCCCGGCAATCCGCTCGCCGACAAGGACGGCAACGTCTGGGATGCGGGCGTCGATAATGCGGGTGAGCTGGTCGAGATGATGGAGACCGCCCGCCAATATCAGAACAACGTTCAGGTGCTTCAGACCGCCAAGACACTAACCCTCGACACGCTGAGGATCGAGAAATGACCCTATCCACCGGTAACAGCTATCTGGATTCGCTCGGCGCCGCCGCCGCCACGGCGACAAGCGGCAGCGGCACGTCCAGCTCCAGTCAGACGATCGATCAGGCGGGCTTCCTCAAGCTGCTTACGACGCAGCTCCAGACGCAGGATCCGACCGATACGCAGGACACGAACGCGATGGTCCAACAGATGGCGACTTTTAGTCAGGTTGCGGGCATCACCGAGATGAACAGCTCGCTGAAGACGATCTCCGATAATCTTTCTGCCTCGCGATTCGACGCTTCGGGCTGGCTCGGGCGCGATGCGCTCGTTGCGTCGGACTCGGTGGGTGCGATTTCCAGCGGCGCCTTCGCGGGCGAGATCACGCTGCCAGCCGCCGCCAAGGACGTGACGCTCAGCCTGGTCGATGCCAACGGAAACACCGTCAACAGCCAGGATCTCGGCGCCAAGAGCGCCGGCGCGGTCGACTGGAGCTGGAATGGTAAGGACGCCAGCGGCGCCGCCGTCTCCGGCCCGCTGAGGATCATCGTCACCGCGCCCGCCGCTACCGGATCGGGCTCGGTGACCCCCAGCAATGCCGCCTGGACCGAAATCCAGTCGGTCCAGTCTCCCGCCACCGGCACGACCAAGCTGACGACCGGCCTTGGCACCATCGATCCTTCCGCAGTCCTGCAGCTCGGCTGACCTTCCTCAGGAGTAAGTCTTCATGTCCTTCTATACCTCGCTCTCCGGCCTCAAAGGCGCGCAGACCGATCTTGGCGTCATCTCGAACAATATTGCCAACGTCGGCTCGATCGGCTTCAAGAAGAGCCGTGCCGAATTCGGCGACATCATCTCCGCTTCGCCGCTGCAGTCGGGCAATGTGGCAGGGCAGGGCAGCCAGCTGAAGGACATCAGCCAGCAGTTCACCCAAGGCGGCTTCCAGAGTTCGGATCGCGCGCTCGATCTCGCCATCTCCGGCCAGGGCTTCTTCGTCACCAAGAACGCATCGCAGCTCAGCTACACGCGGGACGGCGCCTTCCAGGTCAACGATCAGAGCTATCTCGTCGATGGTAACGGCAATCAGGTTCAGGTGCTGCCGGTCGACACCAATGGCAATGTCACCGCATCCGGCATCGGTTCGGCGTCCGCCATCCAGATCCCGCAGACCGCCGGCCAACCCAAGGCGACGCAGAATCTGAACCTCAGCGTGACGCTGCCCAGCGACGCAGATCTGCCTTCGACCCGTTCGAACTACAGCTCGACCATCCCCTACAAGTTCGATCGCTACGATTCGAACAGCTACAATTATTCGAGCGCCACCACGATCTACGATTCGGCGGGCAATCCGCTACAGGCGACGCTCTATTATGTCCGCACCGCGACGCCGAGCGCGGGCAATAGTCAGACCTCGACCTGGCAGGCCCACCTCTTCGTCGGCGATCAGGAAGCGAGCGCGGACGGCAACGTCGCGACCTCGCCGCCCCAGCCGCTGACGATGACCTTCGATAGCTCGGGCAATCTGACCGCGCCGAGCGGCGTCACGACCTTCAGCCAGGTGCTCCCTTCGGGTTCTTCCTCGGAAGTGGCGTTGTCGGCGACATATGGCGTCAACACGCGCCAGATCGCCTCCACCTTCACCCCGGGCACCGTCACACAGGACGGTAAGGCCGCGGGTCAGCTCGATAATATTTCGGTCAGCGCGCAGGGTCTGATAACCGCGACTTTTTCCGACGGATCGACCAAAAAGCTCGGCGCGGTGATGATCGCCAACTTCCCCAATCCCAATGGTCTCCGTCAGCTCGGCAGCGGCTATTGGGGCCAGAGCGGGCTTTCGGGCGAGCCGATCGTCAGCGCCGCGGGCACAGGTTCGGCGGGCAATATCCAGTCGGGGGCGCTCGAGGAAGCCAATGTCGATATTACCGAAGAGCTGGTGTCGCTGATCTCCGCGCAGCGCAACTTCTCGGCCAACGCGAAGGCGATCGAGACGGCCAACAATATGACCGACACGATCGTCAACCTGCGCAGCTAAGGTAAAAGCAGGTGGACCGCCTCATCTACAGCTCGCTTGCGGCGATGCGTGGCGCGATGGCGCGCCAGACCGCGATCGCCAGCAATCTCGCCAACGCGAACACCACGGGGTTTCGCGGCGAGCTTACCAACGCGCAGGCGCTGTGGATGTCGAACGGCAAGGCCACCGACGCGCGCGCCACCGTGACCGGAGAGGTGGCGGGGACGGACATGAGCGCCGGACCCGTCACCGCCACCGGCCGCGATCTGGATGTCGCGATCAACGGCGATGCCATGCTTGCGGTGCAGGGCAAGGACGGCGGCGAGGAATATACGCGGCGCGGCGACCTGACCCAGAATGAGAGCGGGCTGCTTACGACGGGAGACGGCCAGATCGTGCTCGGCTCCAGCGGCCCAATAACGCTGCCGCCGGCGGACAAGGTCTCGATCGCGGCGGATGGCACCATCTCGATCGTGCCGCAGGGCGGCGATCCCAAGAACCCGCAACAGGTCGACAAGCTCAAGCTGGTCAGCCCCAAAGGCTCCGACGTTAAGAAGGGGATCGATGGTCTATTCCAGGTCGCGGGCGGCGGCACGCTGCCCGAGGATCCCGATGCTACGGTTATCGCAGGCAGCCTCGAAGGATCGAACGTCAGCACCTCGTCCGCGCTGGTCAATATGATCGACGCCAGCCGCGCCTGGGATGGCCAGGTGAAAATGCTCACCACCGCACAGGAGATGGATCGCTCCGCAACCGATCTCATGAAGATTTCCGATTGAGGAAGATTAGATGACCAACGCCGCCCTCCACGTCGCCCGCACCGGGCTCGATGCGCAGAACGAGCGCATGCGCGTAATCGCCAACAATCTCGCCAACGTGAACACCACGGGCTTCAAGAAGGATCGCGCGCAATTCGAGACGCTCGACTATCAGTCGATCACCGATCCCGGCGCCGCCTCTTCGGACCAGAATAAATATGCGACCGGGCTGAATCTGGGCTCGGGCGTCAAGATCATGAGCACCTCGCGGCTCGACACGCAGGGATCGCTACAGACGACGGGCAATGCGCTCGATCTCGCGATTCAGGGCGCAGGCTTCTTTCAGGTTCAGAAGCCGGACGGCACCACCGCCTACACCCGCGACGGCGCCTTCCAACTGACCGCTGAGGGCAAGATCGTCACGTCGGACGGCATGCCCCTTCAGCCCGAAATCACCGTCCCGACCGGCGCCACCAACATCACGATCGCGGCGGACGGCACCGTCTCCGCAACGCTGCAGGGCCAGACAGCCGCGACCAATGTCGGCAAGATCCAGACGGTGAGCTTCGTCAACCCGACCGGGCTGCAGGCAGGGGGAAACAACCTTCTGACCGAAACCGCCTCCTCGGGCAGTCCTCAGGTCGGCGATGCCGGCACCGATGGGCGCGGCACGATCGCGCAGGGCAGCCTCGAATCCTCCAACGTCGATATCACGCAGGAGCTCGTCGACATGATCGAGACCCAGCGCGCCTACGAAGTGAACTCAAAGCTGATCAAGGCCACCGACGAGATGATGCAATATGCCAACCAGCAGCTCTGAGGCCTTGTCGGCGCGGATCGCGATCATCCTCGGCCTTGCCGCCGGCGCCGCGATTCTCGCGCTACCCGCGCCCGCGCACGCCCGTCTTTTCGGCAAGAAGACGCAGGAAGCGCGCATCGAATATGCGCCAACGCCCGCGCCCGAAATGCCGGCCGAAGCGCCGGCCGACGGCGCGATCTATCATGCCTCCTACGGCTATGCGCCGCTCACCAGCGGCACGCGCGCCGCGCATGTCGGCGATATCGTGACGATTACGCTCGTCGAGAAGACCCAGGCCTTGAAGAGCAACAGCCAGACGATGGACCGTTCGGGATCGGTAAGCGTCACGCCGCCGCCGACCGGGCCGATCGCCACCGTGCTCAACAAGGTCAACCTCAACATGGGGACCGGCCAGAAGTTCGGCGGCAAGGGCGATGCCGCGCAATCCAACCAGCTGACCGGCAACATCAGCGTCACCGTTGCGGCGGTCTATCCGAACGGCACGATGCTGGTACGGGGGCAGAAGCAGCTGACACTCAATCGCGGTGACGAGCAGATCCAGATCTCCGGCCTGATCCGGCAGAGCGATATCGACTTTGACAACACGGTTCAGTCGACCCGCGTTGCCGATGCCCGGATCAACTATACCGGCAAGGGCGAGGTGGCGCGCGCCAGCACGCAAGGCTTCCTCAGCCGCTTCTTCACCCGCATCAACCCGTTCTGAGGATGAGTATGCTTCCGCTTCGCGCTTCCACCCGTATCGCCGGATCGCCCATGTGGCGCTGGTTCTCGCTGTTCGCCATCGTGCCGCTGATCGCGGCGCTGATGAGCGGCGCACCGGTGCGGGCCGAGCGGATCAAGGATCTCGGCAATTTCCAGGGCCTGCGCGCCAACCAGCTGACCGGATACGGCATCGTCGTCGGCTTGGCCGGCACGGGCGACGACAGCCTGGAATATACCACGCAAGGCATGAAGGGCGTCGCCTCGCGCTTCGGCCTGTCGCTGCCGCCGGGCCTCAACCCCGCGCTCAAGAATGCCGCTGCGGTTATGATCACCGCCGAACTGCCGCCTTTCGCCAAACCCGGCGAGCGGCTGGACATCACCGTCGCCGCGCTCGGCAAGGCCAAGTCCCTTCGGGGCGGCACACTGCTGATGACCGGCCTACAGGGCGCGGACGGCCAGATTTACGCGATGGCACAGGGCAATCTCGCGGTCGGCGGGCTGGGCGTCAGCGCCGCCGATGGATCGAACATCACGATCAACGTGCCCACCGCCGGCCGCATCCCCGGCGGGGCGACGGTGGAGAAAAGCGTCGATGCCGGCTTCGCAACGACGCCAGAGTTGCATTTCAATCTCGCTGAGGCCGACCTCACGACCGTCGGCCGTCTTGCCGATGCGATCAATTCCAGGCTGGGCGCAGGCCGGGCGCGCGCGATCGATGCGGTCACCGTCGCGATTACCGCGCCGCAAGGCGCGGAACTCCGGACCGCCCTGATGGGTGAGATCGAGGATCTCAACGTCCAGCCCGCCGATGCGCCCGCGCGTGTCATCGTGAATGCCCGCACCGGTACGGTCGTGATCAACGGCGCGGTCCGCATCGCGCCAGCCGCGGTCACCCATGGCAAGCTTACCGTGAAGGTCTCGAACGATCTCAAGGTCTCGCAGCCCGAGCCCTTCAGCCAGGGCCAGACCAAGGTCGTCCCCAAGAGCACGATCGCGGTGGATGAGGAGCGCAATCCGATGTTCCGCTTCGGCGGCGGTGCCAGCTTGGCCGATATCGTCAAGGCGGTGAACGCCATCGGCGCCTCACCGGCCGATCTCGTCGCCATCCTCGAAGCGCTCAAGCAGGCGGGCGCGATGAAGGCGGAACTGATCGTCCTGTGACCGATGCGATCGCCTCGACCACGGCCGTCAAGCCTGCGACGCCTGCCGCCAATCCTGAGCAGGAGAAGCTCAAGAAGGCGGCCAAGGCGTTCGAGGCGATTTTCGTGCGCCAAATGATCGGATCTATGCGGACCGCGAGCTTGGGCGACGGGATCATGGATTCCGACAGCTCGCAGCAGTTCCGCGATATGAGCGACGCCAAGATGGCCGATCAGATCGCCGAGAAGGGTGGCCTCCACATCGCCGATATGCTGATCAAACAATATGGCGCGCGGGTCTCGGGCACGGCGACCGCGGATAAAGGCGGCGTCAAATGAGCGATCTGCTGTCGATCGGCCGCTCGGGCGTCATGGCCTATCAGGGCGCTCTCGCCGCGGTCGGCCAGAATGTCACTAACGCGGATACCGATGGCTATTCGCGCCGTTCGGTCGTGCTTACCGAACAGACCACGGCGGCGGGGCCGTATACGCTCAGCCGATCGGGCAGCGCCTTCGGCGGCGTGCAGGCAAGCCAGGTGCAGCGCGTCTGGGATCAATATCAGGCGCAGAGCGCCTGGTCCGCCAATTCGGACGCGAGCCGGGCGAGCACGCGCTTGCAATATCTTACGTCGGTCGAGACCACGCTGGGAGACGGCACCAATGGCGTCGCCGCCAAGCTGACCGCCGTCTTCACCAACGCCACCCAGCTCGCCGCAAATCCCAGCGACACCGCGGCGCGGCAGACGATGCTGTCCGCGATCAACGATGCCGCTACCGCGATCGGGCAGACCGACGCCGATCTCGCCAAGATCACGAACACCGTTTCCTCTCAGGCACAGAGCTTGGTCGATCAGACCAACACCGCGCTCGGCACGCTCGCCAAGGTGAACACCGCGCTCAAGACCGCACCGCTGGGATCGGCATCGCGCGCCGATCTCGAGGATCAGCGCGATTCGCTGATCGGCTCGATCTCTTCCAACATCGGCATCGATGTAACGATCGATGCCAACACCGGCGCAGCATCGTTGAAGCTCAGCGATTATTCAGGACCCCAACTGCTCTCCAGCAACAGCATTACGCCGGCCGTGCTGAGTATCGCGCCTTCCAATACCGGGCAGCTGGCGATGACGCTGACCGTCGGCACCGCGACATCGGCCGCCACGCCCACCGGGGGGGCGCTTTCCGGGCTGGTCGATGTATCGAACACGATCGCGGGCCGCCGCCAGTCGGTCGATGCGATCGCCAGCCAGTTCGTTACCCAGCTCAACAGCTGGAACCGGCAGGGCAAGACACTGACGGGTGCTGCCGGCGGCGATCTTCTCGATCCCGCCGGCCTGACTGCGGCGACGATCAAGCTGACTGCCACAGATCCCGGCGCGATCGCTGCCGGATCCACGTCGGCGACGGATAACGGCAATTTGCTGACGCTTTCCACTCTGCGTGGCACCGCGGGAGTGGAAGCGAAATGGCAGTCGATGGCCAATGCGCAGGCGCTCCTCGTCTCTTCGGCCACCACCGAATCCACCGCCGCGGCGAGCAGCAAGGACAGCGCCTACAGTATGCTCGACGAGACCACCGGCGTCGATCTCGATACCGAGGCGGCCAATCTGTTGCGCTATCAACAGGCCTATTCGGCATCGGCGAAGATCATCTCGACCGCGCGCGACACGCTCAACTCCATCCTCGCATTGTTCAATTAAGGACCAGGCCATGATCGGCTCGACCCGCTACGTCTCCCAAGCCGAAATCAACCGGCAGTCGCGTATCTCCAGCGACATCACCAAGCTGCAGGCGAGCGTCTCGAGCGGCAAGAGGCTGTCCGCCGCCTCCGACGATCCCGTCGCCGCGGCGCGCATCGCCAGCATCAACCAGACCCAGGCCAACAACACGGTTTATGAGGCCAATATCAACACGGGTGCCTCGATCGCCAGTGCCGCCGATACGCAACTCGCCTCGATTCAAAATGCGCTGACGCGCGCCAAAGAGCTTGTGCTGAACGGTCGCACCGACAGCAGTTCAGGCAATGACCGCAATGCGCTGGCGACCGAGCTCGCGGGCATCGCGGGGGACATCACCACCGCCTCGCAGGCGAACGATCCTAACGGCAATCCTTTGTTCCCGACGGGAACACCCAGCGCGATTCCGATTTCGGACAGTCTGCAGGTTACGGCCACCCCTTCCTATAGCAGCGTCTTTCAGGGCGTTTCGACAGCGGCAGGCAGCAAGACGATCGGCGATATCCTCAGCGCCGCGCAGACCGCGCTCACGAACGGCGACAATACCGGCCTTTCGACGAGCCTCGACGAACTCGATGCGGCCATCGCCCACGTCAGCACCGCGCAGACCGATCAAGGCCTTCGCGAGGCGCGCTTCACCTCGGTCAAATCGCAGCTTCAGGACAATGATACCGATCTCGCCACCGAGCGGACGGGTCTGGAAGACACCGATCTGACCTATGCGCTCAGCGAGATCGAATCCAAACAGACTTCGCTCCAGGCCGCGCAGACGGTGTTCGCGCAATCGATGAAGAACAACCTCTTCAGCCTTCTCGCCTGACGCGGGCGTTTTTACGGTTAACAACCGCTTCACCATAAAGTCCGCCGCGCCGCGCCGTTAATCATATTGGGAAAGGCGACCTGTATCGGCTTTCCGTGATTTGCGGGCGGGGAGAGCCGAAAACCATGTTTGCTGCCATCGGTCTCGTTGTTCTCCTGGGCATGGTGTTCGGCGGTTTCGCCTTCACGGGCGGCGCGCTCGGCCCTGTCCTGGAATCGATTCCGCATGAGATGATCATCATCGGCGGTGCTGCCATCGGCGCGATCGTCGCGGGCAATTCGATGAAGGAGCTGAAGCAGTTCGGCGGTGGCATCATGAAGGTGTTCAAGGGCCCGAAATACAGCAAGAAGGATTATCTGGAGACGATCTTCTTGGTCTCCAGCCTGATGAAGATGCTGCGGATCGAAGGGCCGGTCGCGCTCGAACCGCATATCGAGGATCCCAAATCCTCGGCGATCTTCGCGCAATATCCGAAGCTGCTGAAGGACAGCACGCTCGTCCACATGATCACCGATACGCTACGGCTGGTCGTGATCTCATCGGGCACGCTCGACCCCCATGCCGTTGAAGACGTGATGGATAATGCGCTCAAGACGCATCACCATGACGACATCCGCCCGGCGGACATGCTGCAGAACCTCGCCGATGCGCTGCCCGCGCTCGGCATCGTCGCCGCCGTGCTGGGTGTGGTGAAGACCATGGGATCGATCGACAAGCCGCCGTCGATCCTTGGCGCCATGATCGGCTCGGCTCTGGTCGGCACCTTCATGGGCGTGTTGCTTGCTTATGGCATTGTCGGGCCGTTTGCCAACCGCTGCAAGCAGGTCGTAGAAGCCGACGCCGCCATCTATGGCGTGGTCAAGCAGATCATCATCGCCTCGCTGCACGGCCATCCGCTGCCCCTGGTGATCGAAGCCGCGCGCTCCGGTATCACGCATTCGAACCAGCCGGCCTTTGCCGATGTGTTCGATGGCATGCGCGGGCGCTAAAAAATGGCTGCCCCCAACAAGCGCGGCAAGAACGAGCCGGAGCCGCGGCCGATCATCGTCAAGAAGATCTATCAGGAAGCGCACGCCGGGCATCACGGCGGTGCCTGGAAGGTCGCTTATGCGGACTTCGTGACCGCGATGATGGCCTTCTTCCTGCTGCTCTGGATCCTCGGCGCCACCACCGAGAAGCAGCGCAAGGGCATTGCCGATTATTTCACGCCGACCTTGGTCGAGATGCGCGAGAAGAGCGCGGGTTCAAATGGCGTGTTCGGCGGCGATTCCTTGATGGCCAAGGACAATTATCCCCATTCGGGCGGCGTCGGCAGCAAGAGCATGACCATTCCGCGCGATGCAATCGGCGGCCCCAGCGAAAGCTCAATCACCAATCGCGCCAAGGATCAGCAGCGGTTTGGCTTCCTCAAACGTCAGCTCGTCAATAAGCTGAGTCAGGACAAGGCCATGAAGAAGTTCATGTCCAACATCCGGTTCACGGATACGCCCGAGGGGCTACGCATCGATCTGATCGACAAGGCCGATTTCGCGATGTTCGGGATGGGGACGGACAAGCTGGTGCCTGAGGCTTACGAGCTGATGGGCAAGGTGGCGCAGGTCATCCAGGGCGCGCCCAACGGCGTGATCGTCCGCGGCCATACGGATGCGCTGCCCTATGCGGCGGGCCGATCGGTCAACAATTGGACACTTTCCAGCGCCCGGGCCGAGGCGACGCGCAAGGCACTGGCCGATCAGGGCGTGCCCGCCGATCGCTTCGCGCGGATCGAAGGCGTCGCCGATCGCGAGCCGTTCATTGCCGCCGATCGCTACGATCCGCGCAACCGGCGCATGTCGATCACGCTCACCTGGTCCGCCGATCAGGCCGCTTCTGCACCGCCCGGGCTTACCGATAAGAGCCAGAGCGCGCATCTGCTGGGATCTTTCGGTCCCGCCGCCCAAAGCGGGCTTTGAGGCCTCCAAGCAGAAGCATCTGGAAAGCGTATTTCGCTATCCTATCTTGGCTGTGACGAGGCCGCCGACTCCCCACGTGCCTCGCCGCGGCCGATAGGATCGGCCGATCGAAGGGCCCGCCTTTTCCCCCAAAAGGCGGGCCCGTTTCGTTTCGGCTTCGTAGTGCCGTGCAATAAATGCGAAATAGGCGCGCGATTTGGGAACTGGATAGCGGCCGGCATGGAGGTCAGCATGTCGAACGAAGCCCTTCCCCACAGCTGCCTGAGCGGCCGTCACCGCCCTCGGCGCGTGCCGATCGGCCTGACGGGGGGAACCCTGCGCACCACCTGCCGCGATTGCGGCTGCGCAATGGTGCGGACGCTGGCGACGCGGCGCTGGTTCTATTCGGGCCCGCTGACCTAGCGTTTAGTGTCCGAGCAAAGCTGCCGCACGGGCGCGCGTTTCGATCTCGGCGGGGTCGGGCTCGCCCGGGGGGACCAGCCAGCTGCCGCCCACGCAGACAACCGCGGGCTCGGCCAGCCACAGCGGGGCGCTCTCGGCGGTGATGCCGCCGGTCGGGCAGAATTTGCATTGATAGAAAGGCGCCGCCAGCGCCTTGAGCGCACGCAAGCCGCCCGAAGTTTCGGCCGGGAAGAATTTGAAGCGATCGAGCCCCAGCTCCAGTCCGCGCATGATGTCGCCGGCATCGGAGACGCCCGGCAGGAAAGGCAGGTTCCGTTCGATCGCCGCCGGGCCGAACGTATCCGTGAGCCCGGGGCTGACGATGAAGCGTGCGCCGGCCTCGATCGCCTGATCCAGCTGGCGCTCGCTCACCACCGTGCCCGCGCCGACCACGGCGCCCTCCACCCTGGTCATTTCCTGGATCACTTCGATCGCGGCCGGCGTGCGCAGCGTCACTTCCAGCGCGCGAATCCCGCCCTTCACCAGCGCCTCGGCGATCGGGCGTGCGTGCGCGACATCGTGGATCACCAGCACCGGGATCACCGGAGCAAGCGTCATCAGGTCATCAACGGTCTTCATATCGCATAATCTCGTGTCATCGTCGCGAGCATTGCCGATCCGCCGGCTTCCGCATCGCTCGCGCCATCGCGCATGAAGGCAAACAGTTCGCGTCCCGTGCCGATCGCGGGGGGAGGCGTCGGCGCATCCTGGCGTTCGGCCAGTTCATCGGCATCGACCAGCAATTCGATATCGCCACGGTTGGCGCACAGCCGGATCAGATCGCCGTCGCGGATGCGCGCGATCATGCCGCCGGCCAGCGCCTCGGGCGAAAGGTGGATGGCCGCAGGCACCTTTCCGCTCGCGCCCGACATGCGCCCATCGGTGAGGAGCGCCACCTTGAAGCCTTTGTCCTGCAGCACGCCGAGCGCGGGGGTGAGCTTGTGCAGTTCCGGCATGCCATTGGCGCGCGGGCCCTGAAAACGGACGACGACGATCACGTCACGGTTCAGTTCACCAGCTTTGTAGGCGCGCAACACATCGTCCTGATCGTCGAACACCGCAGCCGGCGCCTCGATCGTCCACCGTTCGCGCGCCACCGCGCTGGTCTTGAACGTCGCGCGGCCGAGGTTGCCGGTCACCAGCCGCATGCCGCCATCGGGCAGGAAGGGATTGGACACGGGGCGGAGCATATTAGGATCGCGACTCCGTTCGACCGGGTTCCAGATAAGCTTATCGCCATCGCTCAGCTGCGGCTCCTCGGCATAAATGCTTAGGTCTCCGTCCCAGATCGTCAGCACGTCACGGTGGAGGAGCCCGCCGTCGAGCAGTGCGGATATCACGTACGCCATGCCGCCCGCCGCATGGAATTGATTCACGTCGCCGGGGCCGGAGGGGTAGACCTTGGCGATCATCGGCACCGCCGCCGATAGCCGATCGAGATCCTCCCAATCGAAGATGATCCCTGCTGCGCGTGCGATCGCGGGAATGTGGATCGCATGATTGGTCGATCCTCCGGTAGCGAGCAGCCCGACCGCAGCGTTGACGATCGCTTTCTCATCGATGCAGCGGCCCAGCGGGCGATAGTCGTTGCCCGCCCAGCCGATTTCGGCAAGCCGGTGAACAGCGGCACGGGTGAGCTCCTGGCGCAGCTTGGTGCCCGGATTGACGAAGGCGGCGCCGGGCACGTGCAGGCCCATCACCTCCATCATCATCTGATTGCTGTTTGCGGTGCCGTAGAAGGTGCAGGTGCCCGCCGAATGATAGCTGGCGCTTTCGCCCTCCAGCAGATCCTCTTCGCTTGCCTCGCTCCGCGCATATGCCTCGCGGATGCGGACCTTCTCCTTGTTGGGCAGGCCTGAGGGCATCGGGCCGCCGGGGATCAGGATCGTCGGCAGATGGCCGAAGCGCAGAGCGCCGATCAACAGGCCGGGGACGATCTTGTCACAGATGCCGAGCAGTGCCGCGCCTTCGAACATGCCATGGCTGAGCGCCACCGCCGTCGAAAGCGCGATCGTATCGCGGCTGAACAGGCTGAGCTCCATGCCCGCCTGGCCCTGCGTCACGCCGTCGCACATCGCCGGCACGCCCCCCGCCACCTGCGCGGTGGCGCCGACTTCGCGAGCGAAGACCTTCATCTGCTCGGGGTAGCGGCCATAGGGCTGATGCGCCGAGAGCATGTCGTTATACGCGGTGACGATGCCGATGTTCATCGCATGGCCGCGCTTGATGGCATGCTTGTCCTCGCCTGCAGCGGCGAAGCCGTGCGCGAGGTTGCCGCAGGCGAGGCGGGGGCGGTGGACGCCGTGATCGCGCTGCTGATCGATCAGATCGAGGTAGCGCGCTCGGGTCGCCGCCGATCGCGCGATTACCCGATCGGTGACCGCGGAAACGGCGGCGTCGAGGCTCATTCGGCGCTCCAGTGGATATCCACCGCGAGATCGCTTTCGGCGAGCACGCGGCCGATCGGATATTTGGAGGAAGCGCCTTCTTCGATCGCCGCCTCCAGCACTTCCTTCTTTTTCTCGCCCGTGATCGCGATCAGCAGCGACCGGGACTGACGGATCGCCGCGGCGGTCAGCGTGACGCGGGCAACGGGCGCGTCTTTGGGCAGCGGATCGGGCATCACGCCGATCGCGCGGCGCGCCTTGGGCGCATCGAGCGCGCCTTGAAGGTCAGGGCCGGGCAGGATCGATGCGGTGTGCCCGTCTTCGCCCATGCCGAGCAGGATCAAATCGGGCGGCCAGCTCACGTCTTGCAGCCGGGCGTCGGCCGCGGCGCCCGCCGCCTTGTAATCGGGGTTGTCGGTCCCGAGCGGCATAACCCGCGCGCCCTTGGGCAGGAAAATCTTTGCGAGCATCGCGACGTTGGACATCGGACTGTCGATCTTCACCAGCCGATCGTCGGCGGGGAAAATGGTGACGTGCTTCCAATCGAGCTTCTGCTTGGCGAGCTTCTCATAGGCCGCGACCGGCGTCTTGCCGCCGGACAAGGCAACCACCGCCGAGCCGCGCGCATCGAGCGCGCTTTCGATGATGAAACCGATATCGCCCGCGAGCGCGTCGACGAATTCGTCGCGCTCCTCATAATCCCACCATTCGGCTTCAATCATACCAGCTCACTCCATCGCGCTCGGTAAGGGCTATCGCTGCAGCGGGGCCCCAGGTTCCCGCGCCATAATTTTTCGGCCGCATCCCGGCTTCGTTCCAGCCCGCGCGGATCGCGTCGATCCATTGCCACTGCGCCTCCACCTCATCACGGCGGACGAACAGGGTGCTTTCGCCTTCGATCAGATCGATCAGCAGCCGCTCATAGGCGATGCGGCGGCGGACGTCGGCGAAGGCGTTTGCGTCACGGATGTCCATATCGACCTCGCGCAGGCGGATCCCCTGGCGATCGAGGCCCGGCTGCTTGGCCATGATGGCGAGGCGGATATTCTCCTCGGGCTGGATGCCGAGCACGAGCCGGTTCTGCTTGAGGCTGGCACCACGCCCGTTGAACATCGAATGCGGCACCGCTCTGAACTGGATGACGATCTCGGACTGTCGGGCGGGCAGGCGTTTGCCGGTGCGCAGATAGAAAGGCACGCCTTTCCACCGCCAGTTATCGACATGCGCCTTCAGCGCGACGAAGGTCTCGGTATCCGATGGCTTGCCGAGCTCGTCGATATAGCCCGGCACCGGCTGGCCGGCGATCGCGCCCGCCGCATATTGGCCGATCACGCTCTCCTTGGCCGCATCGAGCGGGCGCAGCGAGCGCAGCACCTTCACCTTTTCGTCGCGGACGGCATCGGCGGAGAATTGGGCGGGAGCCTCCATCGCCACCAGAGCGAGGAGCTGCAGCATATGGTTCTGCACCATGTCGCGGAGCGAACCCATGCCGTCGAAATAGCCGGTCCGTCCCTCCAGGCCGACCGTTTCCGAAACCGTGATCTGAACATGGTCGATGCCCTGCGCGTTCCACAACGGTTCGAACATCAGATTGCCGAAGCGGAGCGCGAGCAGATTCTGCACCGTCTCCTTGCCGAGGTAATGATCGATGCGGAAGGTGCGCTGTTCGGGAAAGACGCGCGCGACGGCATCGTTGATCTCGCGGCTGGAGGCGAGATCCTGGCCCAGCGGCTTTTCCAGCGCGAGGCGCGTTTTGGGGCCCGCGAGACCGGCTTGCTCGAGGCCCGCGATCGTCGAGCCGAACAGGCTGGGCGCGGTCGAAAGAAAGATCGCGATGCCGCCCTCGATGCGGTCCTCGAGAGCCTTGCCGAGCGCTGCGAAGCTCGACGGATCGGAAGCGTCGGCGGCGACGTAGCTCAGCCGCGTGATGAAGCTCTCAAGCACGGCCGCATCCAGCTTGCGTTCGGCGACGAGCGGCGCAATCGCCTTGCGGGCCTCATCCCTCAGGCCGTCGTCGCCGATATCGTGCCGCGCGGTGCCGACGATCATCAGCCCTTCGGGCAACAAACCATCCGCATGCAGCCCGAACAGGCTGGGCAGCAGCATCCGCCGCGAAAGATCGCCGGTAACGCCAAACAGCAGCAGGGTTTGTGCGGCGCTCATCCGCTTACTTTCGGGCCGCCAGCAGCGCGTCCAGGCCGCTCGATCCCTTGCCGGTCTTTTCGAGGTGCGGGTAGCGCAGGCCGCCGTTCCATTGCAGATTGACCGTCCGATAGACATCGCCCTGCTTGACCAGCAGCGCAATCGGCTGGGTGCCGCCCTTGGCGTTGCTGATCGCGGACTTGAAATCGTCGTTCGAATATTCCGCGCCGTTGATCGCGACGATGGTCGCCCCGACGGCAATGCCGGCGTTGAAGGCCGGGCTATCCCACTGCACCGAACTGACGCTGCCGTTCTTGCCGATCACCAGGCCGCCCGAATAGATGAGGTTGAGGTTGTGCGCGTGGCTCTCGCGGCTCTTCCAGAAGGAGCCCGGCTTATCGGTATAGACAAGCTTGTAGCCACCCTTTTCGATCCAGCCGAGCGGCGCCTTGGGCGCGACGGCATAGACGCGCTCCTTGAGGAAGGTCGCCCAGTCATAGGGCTGGATCGCATTCAGCGTCGCGGCGATGTCATCGACGGTATAGGTCAGTTCGCCCCAGTCGCGATCCTTCACGCCGAAGAAGGCATGCGCGAAATCATCCATCGATTTCCTGCCACCCGATTTCTCGCGCAGGATCGCATCGGCTTCCAGCCAGACGAGCTGACCCTCGCGGTAATAATCCTCTACCCGCTGCCAGCTCGGCCAAGGTTCGGGATGGCGGTTGGACATGATCTCTTCGTTGGTGGTGTCGACCAGGGCGCGCCAGTTGCGGCCGGGCTGCGTATCGTAATTGGCGGCGTCGATCGCCAGGCCGTCCAGCGCCTCCTGCTTGCTGCGCAGGCCCGCGCGCGCAGTCAGGATATTGCCCCAGAACTGGGTCTGCCCCTCATAGACCCAGAGCAGGCTGTTCTGCATCGGGGTCCGGTAATCGGGAGTCCAGAGATCGGCGGGTCGGCGGAATTTGCCATTCCAGCTATGGGTATATTCATGCGCGAGCAGATCGCGCTCGGCGACATGCGCGTCCCAATCACTGTAATAATCGTTGGGCGCCTGATCTTCGGACGAGCGGTGATGCTCCAGTCCGAAGCCATCGATCTTGTCCGATATCGCGAATAGGAAATCGTAATGGCTGTAGTGCTGCGCGCCGTAGAGCCTGGTCGCCTGCGCCACGAGTGCCTTGTGCTGCGCCAGCAGCTCGGGCTTGATGTCGATCTGGTCGGGCCGTTCGCCGAAGACATTCAGCGTGACGTCGGGCGAGAGCTCATAGGCCTTGTAGAAGCGGCCCGCGAACGTCGGTGAGTCCGCCAGCGTATCGAGCGCGACCGTGCCGTAATGCACCGTGCCGCCCGCCGCCGTCGCCGCCCCTGCCGGGCGGAGCGCGCCCGCCGAGGTCCAGCCGGCCGGGAAGGTGGCGCTCGGATCGATCATGATTTGCCGGGCATAATAACCGGCCGGATAGAGGACGTTCGAGATCCATTCGAGCGCGACGATGTTGGGCGTCATCACCACCGGGCCCTGCTTGGCGTCGGTCGCCGAGAGGAACTGGAACTTGACATCGATCTGGGTAACGCCCGCCGGCACATCGAGATGGAAGGCGCGCACATCGACCGTGTCGCGCGTCCACGGGATCGTCTGGCCGTTAGCGGTGACGGTCAGGCCAGCGATCTTGTCGATCTCGCCTTGCGGCGCATGCGCGCCCGGAAGCCAGGCCGGATGGAGCAGCACGAGATGCCCCGGCTGGACGGGGATCGTCTCGCTGATCTGGAAGATGTGGCGGGCGGTATCCGTCGCATCGACCGCGAGCTTGATCGTGCCGGGGTAGGGCACATCTTTTGCGGGCGGGATGGTCTGCGTGATCGGCAGCGCCTGCGGCTTGCTGGCGCCGGTGGGCGAAGGGCCGGCCTGGGCAAGAGCAGCGGTGGCGAGGAGCGGGAGCGCGATGCGCGCGGCGAGCTTAATCATGGCACCGGCCTTAATCGCGCGCGGTCCGCTGTCCAGCCTTTAGCTGCCGCCGCCGCCCAAAGTGTTGATCGTAAAGGCCAGCACGCCGAGGTTGAAGATGAACGCCGCCAGACAATGTGCGGTAACGACCTTGCGCACCCGGCCGCTGGTGATGTCCATGTCGGAGACCTGGAAGGTCATCCCCAGGCAGAAGGCGAAATAAATGAAGTCCCAATAATCGGGCTCGGGCGTCTTGGGGAATTCGATGCCGCCGCTGTCGCCCTCACCGTCGCCATCAAGTGTGTAGAAGATATGCGCATAATGCAGCGCGTAGATCGTGTTGCTGAACACCCAGCAGAGCGCCAGCGTGCCGACGATCATGGCGACGATCGGCGGCTTGAGCCCGCCCTTCTGGCTAAGCTCGGCTGCCACCGCGACCAGCACGGTCATTGATACCACCAAGGTGATCAGGAGCAGGAAGGCGCGGTTGGCATCGTTGCGCCGCGCCGCCTCGCGCATCTGATCCGCCTCGCTGCAGAGCAGGGGATAGACGCTGACCAGGAAGATGATCGCGGCGCAATCGAACGCCGCCATCGTGCCCTCGCGCCAGCCGAGCGGCCCGATCGCGACGGCGGCGCCGACGATCGCCACCACCATGAAGACGATGAAGCGCGGCGGCGCGATCTTGCGCCCGATCTGGAAGCCCTTATCGCTTGCCGTGGTCATCGAAACCATTCCCGTTTGTGCTGAGCTTGTCGAAGCACAGCTTTTCTTGCTTGGCGACTGAACAGAATTACGGCCCTTCGACAAGCTCAGGGCGAACGGAATGGAGCCTTATTAATTGCCCAGCGCTTCGGCGATCAGGCGGCGGCTGTTTTCGATGCCGTAGAGCGCAATGAAGCTGCCCATGCGCGGGCCTTGCTCTGAGCCGAGCAAGGTCTCGTAAAGCGCCTTAAACCAATCGCGCAAAGCCTCCTTGGCGTAATGCGCCTTGCCGACCTCATAGACCTCGTTCTGGATCGCGTCGGCCTGCGTATCGGCGGGCAGCGCCGCCAGCCGCGCGTCGAGATCGCGCAGCGCCGCTGCCTCGGCCGCGCTTGGAGCGCGGCGCTGAAGCGTCGGCGCAACATAGTCGCGATAATAGGCGATGGCGTGGCGAACGAGGGGCGCAAGCTCGGGATGTGCCTCGGCGGTCACGCCTTCGCGATAGCGGCCGAGATAGGCCCAGACCGCGGCTTCATCAGCCTCGCTGCCGAGCACGCCGACGAGGTTGAGCAACAGGCTGAAGCTCACCGGCGGCAGCTGCTCCGGCACCGCGCCCAGCGGAATGTGATGGACGGGATTGCTCAGCCGCTGGTCCACCGTCTGCGCGGGATATTGCCCGGCCGATTGCCAATAATCGTCGATCGCGCGCGGGATGACGCCGATGTGGAGCTGCTTGGCGCGTTTGGGCTCGCGGTAGATGAAGTAAGCGAGGCTCTCGGGCGGGCCATAGGTCAGCCATTGCTCTAGGCTCAGGCCATTCCCCTTCGACTTGCTGATCTTCTCGCCATGCTCGTCCAGGAACATCTCGTAATTGAAGCCCTCGGGCGGCTTCGCGCCCAGCACGCGCGCGATCTTCGAGGATTGGATCACCGAATCGATCAGATCCTTGCCCGCCATCTCATAATCGACGCCGAGCGCGACCCAGCGCATCGCCCAATCGACCTTCCACTGCAGCTTGGCATGACCGCCGAGCGCCAACTGCGTGATCGGCTCGCCGTTCGAAGCGGTGAAGCGGATCGTGCCGGCGTCCGCATCCACCACCTGCACCGGCACCTGCAGCACGACGCCGCTGAACGGATCGATCGGCAGCACCGGCGAATAAGTCGCGCGCCGCTCCTCGCGCAATGTCGGCAGCATGACGCCCATGATCGCATCATAGTGGCGGAGTACGCCTCGCAGCGCATCGTCGAACGCGCCGGACGTATATCGCTCGGTCGAGGACATGAATTCGTAATCGAAGCCGAAGCGATCAAGGAAATCGCGCAGCATCGCATTGTTGTGCGCGGCGAAGCTATCGTGGGTGCCGAAGGGATCGGGGATCTGGGTCAGCGGCTTGCCGAGATGGGCGCGCAGCATATCCGGGTTGGGGACATTGTCCGGCACCTTGCGCAACCCGTCCATGTCGTCCGAAAAAGCGATCAGGCGGGTCGGTATGTCGGACAGCGTTTCGAAGGCGCGGCGCACCATCGTCGTGCGCAGCACCTCATTGAAGGTGCCGATGTGCGGCAAGCCCGAGGGGCCGTAACCCGTCTCGAACAGCACATAGCCTTTATCCGGCACACCGCCCTTGGTACGGGCGAGCAGCTTGCGCGCCTCCTCATAGGGCCACGCCTTGGAGGCGAGCGCAGGATCGCGAAGCTCGTTTGCCATCTGTTCCGTCATGTCTTAGGTTGGGCGTGCCTTTATGGGAGGGGGACTGTGGTGTCCACTTCGGCCGAGAGGAGGTGCCAGCGTGATCGAAATCCTGCCGCCCGAAGCCTCCCTGCCGACGCTCTATATGCGCCGTTCCGATCATCTGGCCGAGGAGACTCGCTATGTCGCGCGACCGGGGATTCGCGCGGTGCCGGCGGGATCGGCGACCGTCCTCACCTTCATCCTGCTGCAGGGCTGGACGCTGACCATATTGCTCTGGGCGATCTGGTGGCCTTATCCGCAAAGCCGTAGCGATTGGCTGTTCTCGCTAGGCGTAACCGGCGTGCTGTTCGCACTCGTGGTGCTCGTCGCCTGGCTGTTGATCCGCAGATATCCGGGCTTCCTCACCGCGGTGATGCGCGCGCCGTTCATCCAGCTAACCGTGACCGATCGCCGCATTCTCTGGACGCTGCCATGGATGCGCCTGCCGTTGATGGAGATTTGCCGCGATCGCGTGATGGGGGGTGTCTTGGGGCAGGTGGACGCCAAGGGCTTCGGCAATGCCGCGCTGATCCTGGTGCCGGATGACCCGAGTGCAGACGTGGACGGCAACATCCATTTCGATCGCCTGCCCAACGCCGAGGCCTTCGTGGCGGCGCTGCGGTATTGAGGGCGTTAGATCGTGCCTGATTTGAAAATCCTTTCGTGTCGAGCGAAGTCGAGACACGTTCGACGCTGCTGCTGCGCCACGTCCCTCGACTTCGCTCGGGACGAATGGGGATGGTAGCGAGCGCACTGCTTCCCGCGCTGCATGCTACCCACGCGGGCATCTGGCTCGCCCACGCCGATGGCACCACCGCCCAGATCGGGCGCGGGGCGGCGCTCAGCCAGCTTTCGGCGACGCCGACGATCATCCTCAACGCGCCACTGGTCGCCGCGCGGCTGGGGATGCCGGAGCTTTCGGGGCTCGATCTGCTGGAATTGTTCGCCTTCGCGCATCCGGCGCGGTTTGCGGTGCCGACGCCCGGCGGCCTCGCCCGCGCACTGGAGCTGATGCCGCCCGACGAGGAGAGCGCGGCGGCGGCTTTCCTGCAGCAAGCGGCGGGCGCCATGCTCGCCACGCTCGGCGATGCGGACTGGCCCGAACGCGGCGGCGCGTGGACCTCCGCGCAATCGCTCAGTCGGATGCGCTGGCCCTGGGCGGCTCTCGTCGGTCCGCGCATCGCCCGGCCGAGTGAGGCCGAAGCCTGGCTTTTTTCCAAACTGCCGCAATGGGAAGAGGCACCGCAGCGCCCGCAGCCGCTGCCGATTCGCCTCGATTCGGAGGAGGCCGTCGCCGCACTGGAGCGGCTGACCGGCCCCGGCGCCGAAGTGCGGGCAGGCCAGCGGGACTATGCCGCCGCCGCATCGCGCGTCTTCGATCCGCGCATGGCACAAGGCCAGCCGCATATGCTGCTCGCCGAGGCGGGAACGGGCATCGGCAAGACGCTCGGCTATCTCGCGCCCGCCGCGCTGTGGGCGGATCGGGCGCAGGGGCCGGTGTGGATTTCGACCTACACCAAGGCGCTGCAGCGCCAGCTCTCGGCCGAGACCGCACGGCTCTTCCCCGATCCTGCCGAGCGGCGCGCAAAGGTTGTGATCCGCAAGGGGCGGGAGAATTATCTCTGCCTGCTCAATCTGGAGGATGCGCTGCAAGGTGGCTTCCAGGGACGCGCCGCCATCCTCGCGCAATTGGTCGCGCGCTGGGCCGCCTACAGCCGCGATGGCGATATGGTCGGCGGCGATCTGCCCGGCTGGTTGCCCTCTCTGTTCCGCCGCGCGGGCGCGACGGCGCTTACCGATCGGCGCGGAGAGTGCATCCATGCCGGTTGCCCCCACTATCGCCGCTGCTTCATCGAACGATCGGCCAAGGCCTCGGAGCAGGCCGATCTGGTGATCGCCAACCATGCGCTGGTTATGACAGCCGCCGCGCGCCGTGCCGAGGCGGGCGAATCGCTCGATCGGCTGATCTTCGACGAGGGCCATCACGTCTTCGATGCCGCCGATTCGACCTTCGCCGCGATCCTGAGCGGGCAGGAGGCGATCGAGCTGCGCCGCTGGATCATCGGCCCCGAGAGCAAGGCGCGCGGGCGACGACGGGGGCTGGCCGCGCGGCTGCTCGATGTCGCTTCCTATGACGAGGAAGGCGCGCGCGCGATCGAGCAGGCGCGGGAGGCGGCGACGCTCTTGCCGAGCGATGGCTGGCTAGGGCGGTTAGCGGAGGAGATGCCGCTCGGTCCCATCGAGAAGCTGCTCGCGCAGGTTCGCACCGCCGTCTATGCGCGCGCCAATGCGGCGGACGCGGGCTATGGCCTCGAGACGCACGCTTCGGAGCTCGAGGCACCGCTGGTCGAGGCGGCGGCTGTTGCCGCCGAGGCGCTCGAATCGCTGATGCGCCCGCTCGCGCGCCTGCGGCAGCGGCTGCAGGCGGTGCTGGAGGATGCGCCGGATTGGCTCGATGCCGCCGCCCGCGCGCGGGTCGATGGCGCGATCTACGGTATCGCGCATCGCACCCAGATCCTCGGCGCCTGGGTGTCGCTGCTTACCCGGCTCGGCGGGCCGACCGATCCCGATTTCGTCGATTGGTTGGCGGTCGATCGCGTCGAGGGGCGGGAGTATGACATCGGCCTCCATCGCCGCTGGCTCGATCCCACCCGGCCGCTCGCCGAGGTCGTGCTCAAGCCCGCCCACGGCCTGATCGTCACCTCGGCGACGCTGACGAGCAGCGGCGACTGGCCCGTTGCCGAGGCGCGGAGCGGCGCGATCCATCTCGATCGCGATGCGATGCGCTTTTCGGTGCCGAGCCCGTTCGATTATGCTGCGCAATCGGAGGTGCTGATCGTCACCGATATCAAGCGTGGCGATCTGCCCGCGCTTGCGGGGGCGTATGCGCGGCTGATCGAGGCGTCCGACGGCGGGGCGCTTGGCCTGTTCACCGCGATCCAGCGCCTGCGGGCGGTCCACGCCCGCATCGCCGATCGCCTCGCACGCGCCGGGCTGCCGCTCTACGCGCAGCACGTTGATCCGATCGATACCGGCACGCTCGTCGATATCTTCCGCGATGAGCCGCGTGCCTCGCTGCTCGGCACCGATGCCCTGCGCGACGGGGTCGATGTTCCCGGCGATTCGCTGCGACTGGTGGTGCTGGAGGGCGTGCCCTGGCCGCGCCCGACCGTGCTGCATGCCGCCCGGCGCGCAGCGGGTGGCGGCTCCGCTTATGATGAAAGGCTGGTCAAAGCGCGGCTCGCGCAGGGCTTCGGGCGGCTGATCCGGCGCGCGGGGGATCGTGGACTGTTCGTACTGCTGTCGGCCGCGACGCCTTCGCGCCTGCTCGATGCCTTTCCGCCCGGCGTGCCGATTTCCCGACTTTCGCTCGAAGAAGCGGTCGTCCGCGTGCAACAACGGCTTTCGCACGGGGCTGCTTTCGGGCAGAAGGCCGCGACCGAGGCGCTGACGGGACGGGTATGAAACGGCTGACCTTGCTGCGCCATGCCAAATCGGGTGACGACGGCATGGCCAAGCGCGATTTCGATCGGCCGCTCAACGCCAAGGGGCGCAAGGTGGCGCGCGCGATCGGCCGCTACCTGCGCGACGAGGGCGCACACTTTGACCGCATCCTCGCCTCGCCCGCGCTGCGCGTTGCCGAAACGCTGGAAGAGGTTTCGGCAGGCTATGGCCCGGGGATCGATCCGGCCTGGGAGCGGCGCATCTATCTCGGCACCGCGGATGAGTTGCTGGACGTGTTGCACGAGGTGCCGGACGAGGCCGACGATGTGCTGCTCGTCGGGCACAATCCAGGCTTGGAGGAGCTGGTCCTGATGCTCGTACCCGAGGGCGAGCAGAGCGAGCGGCGCACCGTGCAGGAGAAATATCCCACGGCCAGCGTCGCTGAAATCGATCTCGATACCTCAAGCTGGGCGCGCCTGACCCCTGGCAGCGGGCGCCTCAAGCGCTTTACCCGCCCCCGCGATCTCGATCCCGCGTTCGGCCCCGATCAGCCTTGACCGCCGAGCCGACGCTGCGGCGGGCAGTGGCGGCGGATGCGGAGAAGCTGGCGCTGCTCGGCCCCGCGACCTTCCTCACCGCCTTCGCTGAGGATCATCCGGGCGACGCCATTCTCGCGCATGTCCGCGCCTATCATTCCCCGGCCTATTACCATGCTGCGCTGGCCGATCCGACGATGGCGCTTTGGCTGGTCGAAACGGCGCTGGGCGCGCCGATCGGCTATGCGATGCTCGGCCGTCCGACGATCGATTTTCCGGCCGCCGAGCGGGATCGTGAGCTCAAGCGGCTGTACATGCTCAGCGGCTGGCAGAGCGGCGGCTGGGGCGCGCGGATGCTGGCGGCGGTCGAAGCGGAGGCGCGCGCGTCGGGCGGCGATCGGCTGCTGCTCTGCGTCTATCGGCAGAACATCAAGGCCCAGGTCTTCTACGCGCGACAGGGCTTCGTCGATACTGGCGCGGTTCAGCGCTTCATGGTCGGTGACGCGCCGTTCGAGGATCATATCTACGCCAAGGCGTTGTGACCGATTTCAGAGCGTCAGCCGAGCATCCTCGATCAGCGCCAGTGCGAGGCCGTCACGGATCGCTTTGAGTGCGCCGTGCTTATCCTCAGGCTCCGGCGCAGGCATCGCCTTGCGGTGGTCCTCGGCGAGCAGTTTCTGCACGCCGCGCACCGTATAACCGTGCTTACCCAGCAGCTCATGGATGCGCTTCACCAAAGCGACATCGGCGGGCCGATAATAGCGGCGGTTGCCCGCGCGTTGCAGCGGCTTCAGTTGCGGAAAGCGCGTTTCCCAATAGCGCAGGATATGCTGAGGCAGGCCGAGTTCGCCCGCCACTTCACTGATCGTCCGAAAGGCGCCCTCGGCTTTTTCGGAGGGCGCCATCCTCCGGGTCAGCCGGCCTGGACGATACGGTCGCGCAACGATTGGCTCGCGCGGAAGGTGAGCACGCGGCGCGGCGCGATCGGCACTTCCTGGCCGGTCTTTGGATTGCGGCCGACACGCTGCGCCTTGTCGCGCAGCACGAACGTGCCGAAGCCCGAGATCTTCACATTCTCACCGATGGACATGGCGTGGCACATATGTGCCAGCGTGCGCTCGATAATATCGGCGCATGCGGCGCGCGAAAGGCCGATCTCGCTGTGCAACAGTTCCGCCAGATCGGCGCGGGTCAGTGTTCCCGATTCGGTCATTTCGCCCCCATTGAGTGGAATTTTGTAACCCAAGCGAGCCGTGCCCGCCAAGTGTTTAGAAACGGGCGACTGCCGCGCCCCAGGTGAAGCCTCCGCCCATTGCTTCGAACACGATCAGATCGCCGCGCTTGATGCGCCCGTCGCGCACTGCGGAGTCGAAGGCAAGGGGGACGGAGGCCGCAGACGTATTGGCATGTTCGTCCACCGTGACGATCACCTTCTCGGGCGCGAGGCCGAGCTTGCGCGCGGTGGCGTCAAGGATGCGGCGGTTGGCCTGATGAGGCACCACCCAATCGATCGCGCTGGTCTCCAGCCCGGCCTTGGCAACGGCCTCGCTGAGCACGGCGGCGAGATTGGTGACGGCATGGCGGAACACTTCCTGGCCCTTCATGCGCAGCTTGCCGACCGTGCCCGTGGTCGAGGGGCCGCCATCGACATAGAGCAGTTGGTTGTGCCGCCCATCGGCATGCAGCGCCACCGAGAGGATGCCGCGTTCGCTGGCCTCCTCCGCGCCCAGCACGACCGCGCCCGCACCGTCGCCGAACAGCACACAGGTAGCGCGGTCTTCCCAGTCGAGGATGCGGCTGAAGGTTTCGGAGCCGATCACCAGCGCCTTGTCCGCCGTGCCGCCGCGGATCATGCTGTCGGCGACCGACAGCGCATAAAGGAATCCCGAGCAGACCGCCGCGACGTCAAAGGCGACGCAATCGGTGATGCCGAGCATATCCTGCACCTTGGTGGCGGATGCGGGGAAGGTCTGATCGGGCGTGGCGGTGGCGAGGATGATGAGGCCGATCTCATGCGCTTCTATTCCCGCGGCCTCCAGCGCGCCGCGGGCCGCGTCAGCGCCCAGCGTCGCGGTGGTTTCGCCCTCTCCCGCGATGTGGCGGGCACGGATGCCGGTGCGCTCGACGATCCATTCGTCTGAGGTGTCGACGGTCTCGGCGAGCTCGGCATTCGTCACGCGGCGCTTCGGCAACGCCGATCCGGTGCCGAGAATGATCGCCCGCCGCGAAGGGCCGCTCACGCTGCGCCTTTGACCGGCGCGGTCGAGACCTTGGCGAGATCCTCGACGATCCGCGCGATGACATTCTCCCGCGCCAGTTTCGCCGCCACCTCGATCGCATTGGCTATGCCGACGGCATTGGCGCCGCCGTGGCTCTTCACGACGATGCCGTTGAGGCCCAGAAAGACCGCGCCGTTATGATTGTTGGGATCGAGCTGGACGCGCAGCAGGTGCAGAGCCGGCTTGGAAAGCAGGAAGCCCGCCTTGGAGCGGAAGGAGCTGGTGAAGGCGCGGCGGAGCAGATCGGTGACGAAGCGCGCCGTTCCCTCCATGGTCTTCAAGGCGATATTGCCGGAGAAGCCGTCCGAAACGACTACGTCCGCCTCGCCCCGGCCGAGACGATCGCTCTCGATATAGCCGTCGAAAGTGAGGGGAAGATGAGGCGCAGCGCGTAGCATGCCCGCCGCCTCGCGCAGCTCGCCGGTGCCCTTGAGCTCTTCGGTGCCGATGTTGAGCAGACGCACCGTGGGCCGCGCGATGCCGTTCTGGATGCGCGCATAGGCCGCGCCCATCACCGCGAACTGGACGAGATTCTGGGCATCGCACTCGGTATTGGCGCCGAGATCGAGCATGACGAGATCATGCTTGCCGAGCGTCGGCAGCAAGGTCGCCAGCGCGGGGCGATCGATGCCGGGGATGGTACGCAGCGCGAGCTTGGACATCGCCATCAGCGCGCCGGTGTTGCCCGCCGACACGGCGGCATCGGCGCCGCCGTCCTTCACCGCCTGAATCGCGAGCCCCATCGATGTGGTGCGCGCGCGTCGGATCGCCTGGCTGGGCTTGTCCTCACCGCTGATTGTGTCGGGCGCGTGCGCGATGGCGACAAGGCCGCCGGCGAGCGCGGGGTATTTGGCGACTTCGGCCGCGACGGCGGCTTCGTCCCCGAACAAGGTGAAGGCGAGGTCGGGATGCTGACCAATCGCATGCGCGACTCCGGCAACCGGCGCGGCCGGCCCGTTGTCACCACCCATGGTATCAATCGCGAGACGCGGCCCGCTCATCGACCCTGCGCCCCAACCGACACTGCTATCCTCAGGCCTCGACCGGAAGGATCTCACGTCCGTTGTAATGACCACAATGACCGCAGAGATTGTGCGGGCGCTTCAGCTCGCCGCAGTTCGGGCATTCCTGAAACGCCGCGACTTCAAGCGCATGGTGGCTGCGGCGCATGTTCCGCCGGGAAGGCGAGGTTTTTCTTTTAGGGACTGCCATCTCGGCACCTGTTCCAATATTAACAAAAAAATGCGCGACGGACCCAAGGGATCGCTGCCGGCACCGAGTCTCACCAGAGCGAGGAGGGCTGGAAGCGCGCCGACGGGAGCGTCGCGGACCGGCCCCTCATACAGATTCTGGCCCGCGTTGCAAGCCAAACCGCCCCATGGCAGGTGGGTCCGCTCCGGGGAGGAAGTGCTATGTTGCCGATCACGCTCACGATGGCTGCCGCCGCCGCCATCATCAATATCTGGCTGGCATCACGCTGCGTACAGGTGCGGATGGGCGCCAAGATCATGACCGGGGATGCCGGCCACCCGCTGATGCTCTGCCGGATGCGCGCCCAGGCCAATTTCGCCGAGAATGCGCCCTTCGTGCTGATCCTGCTCGGCCTCCTCGAATATGCCAAGGGGCCGCAGGGCTGGCTGTGGGCGGTGGGCATCGCCTTCATCGTGGCGCGCGTGCTGCACCCGATCGGCATGGATCAATCGCTGGGCGGCGAACCCCGCCATGTGCCCTTAAGGGCGATCGGCATCATGGTGACCTGGGCCGTGCAGCTTATCCTGGCGGCGGCGGCGATCTGGATCGTCTACACCGGGCATCGCTGACATTAGGAGATGTTGACTGATGGATGCGGCGGCTAAACTAATTACAGCGGTCGCAGCGCTTATCGGCGCGATTGCTTGGCCTGCCGCCTTTGCGGCGATCGTGATCGCTTTTCGGCGCGATTTGAGTTCCGCCGTGACGCGCTTGCCGTCGCTCGTCGATCGAGTGCGCAAGGTATCATTTCCCGGCGTCGGTGTGGAACTCGATAGTTTGGCGGATAAAGCCTCCGAGACTGGCGAGATAACGATCGACCAAGCTCGAACGGCTGGCAGGCTCGAGGCGGCTTCGAAGGAGTTTGGAGCAGAAGATCTGTTTCGTGAACTCGATAAGCTCTGCTTGGAATACGACTCGATCCGAAGGACAATGTCTTCGGGAAGTACTCGAACACGAGAGATGACACGCATCATAGTAAAAATGCGTGCGCTGGGGCCATCAACGTCTAGCAGAATCGAAACTTATAAGGGCTCTGGTTCTGCCGGCAGTCGGCTGGCTGCCATAGCTATGATGCAAATGGAGCCGATAAAGGCAGATATCGATTGGCTGCAGGACCGATTTAGAACGGAGGCTCCATTCTTATTTTATCATGCCGCATTGGCTTTAACTAACGCGGCCGGCAGTCGAAGTGGCGCGTCTAAAGTAGAAGTGATTGAGGCGGGGAAAAAGGCTCTCGCAACCATTCGATCTTTTGATGGCCCCGCAGATCAAGGGACGCTTGATGTACTAAAGGCTCTTGTAGGTCGATAGTTAAATACCCGCCAGCACCCGATCGCCCACAAAGGGGTTGCTCTGCCGTTCGTGGGCGAAGGTGGACATGGCGCCGTGGCCGCAGATGAAGGCGGTGTCACCGCCGAGCGGCCAGAGCTTCCCCGTGATCGCGGCGATCAGATCGGCGTGATTGCCGCGCGGGAAATCTGTGCGGCCGATCGATCCCTGGAACAGCACATCGCCGACGATCGCCAGCTTCGAGGGCGCGTGGTGGAAGACGACATGGCCCGGCGTGTGGCCGGGGCAATGGTAGACGTCCAGCACCAGTTCGCCGACCGTCACCTGATCGCCATCCTGCAGCCAGCGGTCGGGCTCGAAAGGCTTGCCCTCGATGCCATAGCTGCGGCCATCATCGCCCAGCCGCGCGATCCAGAAGCGATCCTCTTCGTGCGGCCCCTCGATCGGTACGCCGAGCTCCGCGGCGAGGATGCCGGTGCCGCCGCAATGATCGATGTGGCCGTGCGTCACGAGCAGTTTCTCGATCGTGACGCCTGCCTTCGCCGCCGCCGCCTTCAGCCGATCGAGATCGCCCCCGGCATCGATGAACGCGCCCCGCGTCGTCTTGGTGCACCAGATCAGGCTGCAATTCTGCTGCAGCGGCGTGACGGGCACGATGGCGGCGCGAAGCGGGGGTTGCTGGTTCATGCCTGCCGAAATGGCGTGGCGACGAGGCAAGGGCAAGCGCGGGAGTGCAGCTTGATCCATATCAGGACGAACTATTTGGAAAGTCAGGCGTTCTGCTGCCGACCAACTAAACAGGAGGATCGTCATGAATTTGCGCTCTGGAATTACGGCCGCGCTTGCTGCGTCGGTGGCTTTCGCGGGCGTCGCCGCCGCGATGCCGACTTCGGAATATCTGATGAAAGCCGGTGCCGGCGATCTCTATGAGAAGAAGGCCAGTGCGCTGGTGCTTTCGTCCAGCAAGGATGCGGGTATCAAGAAGTTTGCCAATATGATGATCACCGATCACACCAAGAGCACGACGATGGTGAAGTCGGCCGCGATGAAATCGGGCCTGCACCCGAAGCCGCCGATGCTCTCGCCCGATCAGAAGAAGATGATCGCCGATCTCACCGCCGCCAAGGGCAAGGACCGCGATGCACTCTATGTGAGCCAGCAGAAGACCGCGCACCAGATGGCGCTGGAAACCCATCAGGATTATGCTTCGACCGGCGACAAGCCCGCGCTGAAGGAAACCGCCGCCAAGATCGTGCCGGTGGTGCAGGAGCATATCTCGATGCTCAATTCGATGCCGATGTAAGCCAGGCTATGATTGCCTGAACGGGAGGACCGCTGCATGGGCCACGCAATGCCCATCAGCGGTCCTTTTGTTTTGCTGGATGATGCGCGGCCCGGCGGACGGCAGCTGTTGCTCCGCGATCCGATCGAGATCGTCAGCGCCGATCGCGCCGGGGATGTTCCGCAGGCGCTGAACCGGTTGCGTGAGGCAATTGGTGCCGGGCGGCATGTCGCGGGCTATCTGAGCTATGATGCTGGCGCCGGCCCCTCGCTATGGTTCGGCCTGTTCGACCGCGACGAGCCTTTCGATATCGCCGAGCTGCCCGATCCGGCTGGCGCTTTCTGCTCCGCTGCCGAACCTTCGATCAGCTACGAGGCCTATGCCGCCGCGCTTGCCGAGGCGCAGGCGCTGATTGCGGCGGGCGAAGTCTACCAACTCAACCTGACCTTCCCAAACCGCGTAAGCGTCGGCGGGCACCCCCTTGGGCTCTATGCGCGGCTGCGCGCCGAGGCGGGAGCGGGGTGGGGGGCGGTGGTGCATGATGGCGCGCGCTGGCTACTGTCCTTTTCGCCCGAGCTGTTCTTCCGGATCGAGGGCCAGCGGATCATCGCGCGGCCGATGAAGGGCACCGAGCGGCGCGGGCGCTCTCCCGCCGAGGACGATGCGCTGGCGGAGGCCCTTGCCGCCGATCCCAAGCAGCGCGCCGAAAATCTGATGATCGTCGATCTGCTGCGCAACGATCTCGCGCGCGTCTCCGCGCCGGGCAGTGTCGCGGTGCCGGAGCTGTTTGCCGTCGAACGCTATCCGACCGTGCTGCAGATGGTCTCTGGCGTCGAGGCAGCGCTTGCGCCGGATAAGGATGCGTTGGACGCGCTTGAGGCTCTATTTCCGTGCGGATCGATCACCGGCGCGCCCAAGCATCGCGCGATGCAGGCGATCGCCGCGATCGAGCAGGCGCCGCGCGGCATCTATACGGGCGCGATCGGCGCGATCGATCCCGACGGCGATGCCGCCTTCAACGTGGCGATTCGCACATTGGTGATCGATGGCGAAGGCGAGGCGAGCATCGGGCTTGGTTCGGGGATCGTCGCGGATTCGCGGGCGCCGGCCGAGTGGGAGGAGTGCCTGGCCAAGGGCGCCTTCCTGCGCGCCGGGCAGCCGCGCTTCGATCTGATCGAGACGATGCGCTTCGATGCCGAGGAAGGGTTGCTGGAGCTGGAGCGTCATCTCGCGCGGCTGAAGGCGAGCGCCGCGGCGCTCGGCTTCCGCTTCGATCGCCATGCCGCGCGCAACGAGCTGCACGCCGCCACCTTCCGCCTGCGCGATGCGGCGCGCGTGCGGCTGCGGCTGGCGCGATCGGGGGCGTTGGCAATTGAAAGCAGAGCGCTGCCGCCTGTGCCGGACAAGCCGGTGACGGTGCGGATCGCGCCGCTGCCGGTCGATCATGCCGACGTGCGGCTGATCCACAAGACCAGCGATCGCGGCTTTTACGATCGGGCGCGGCGGGAGAGCGGCTGCTTCGAAGTGGTGTTCGTCGATGAGGAGGGCTTGCTCACCGAGGGCAGCTTCACCTCGCTGTTCGTGCGGCGAAGCGATGGCCTTCTCGTCACGCCGCCGCTGACGCGCGGCCTGCTGCCCGGCGTGCTTCGCGCGGCGCTGATTGCGGAGGGCGAGGCGATCGAGGGGGAGCTTCGGCGCGAGGATCTCGCGCAAGGCTTCCTGATCGGCAATGCGCTGCGCGGGTTGATCGAAGCGCGGCTCGGCTGAGCTCAATCCTCCCCCGCCAGGGGGAGGTGGCGCCGAAGGCGTCGGAGGGGGAGGACGGCGGTGAACTATCGAAGTACGCGGCATCCTCCCCCTCCGTCAGCTGCGCTGACACCTCCCCTTGGCGGGGGAGGATTATGGAAGTGTTCCGATCCCCGGTTGCCCGCTGGGCAAAGGCGATTATAGGCAGCCGCGCTTCTCCAGGCCACAAGGACACCCCCAATGCCGCTGATCTCGGCCGCGCTCGACCGCATTACCCCTTCGCCGACGCTGGCGATGACTTCGCGCACGCTGGAGCTGCAGGCCAAGGGCATCAAGGTGATCGGGCTGGCGGCGGGGGAGCCCGATTTCGATACGCCCGACTTCGTCAAGGATGCGGCGATCGAGGCGATCCGCGCCGGCAAGACCAAATATACCAATGTCGACGGCACCGCCGAGCTCAAGGAAGCGATCGCGGCCAAGTTCCTGCGCGACAACGAGCTGACCTATGCGACGCAGCAGATTAGCGTGAATTCGGGTGGCAAGCACACGCTGTTCAACGCGCTGGTCGCCACGGTGGAAGCGGGGGACGAGGTGATCGTGCCCGCGCCTTACTGGGTCTCCTATCCCGATATCGTCCAGTTCTGTGGGGGCACGCCGGTGTTCGTCGCGGCGGGCGCGGACCAGAGCTACAAGATTCGCGCCGAGCAGCTGGAGGCGGCGATCACGCCCCGGACCAAGTGGATCATCCTCAATTCGCCCTCCAATCCGACCGGCGCGGCCTACTCCGCCGCCGAATTGAAGGCGCTGGGCGAGGTGCTGCTGCTCCACCCGCACGTATGGATCATGGCCGACGATATGTATGAGCATATCGTCTACGGCGATTTTGAGTTTGCGACGATCGCGCAGGTCTGCCCCGATCTCTACGATCGCACGCTGACCGTGAACGGCTGTTCGAAGGCCTATTCGATGACCGGCTGGCGGATCGGTTTCGCGGGCGGGCCGGTGGCGATCATCAAGGCGATGAGCAAGCTGCAATCGCAATCCACCTCCAACCCCTGCTCGATCAGCCAGGCGGCGGCGGTGGCGGCATTGAACGGGCCGCAGGATTTCCTGATCGAGCGCAATGCCGCCTTCCAGCGGCGGCGCGATCTGGTGTGCGGGATGCTCAACGCGATTCCGGGCGTCACCTGCCCGGTGCCTGAGGGCGCCTTCTACGTCTATCCCGACGTCTCCGGGCTGATCGGCAAGGCGACGCCGGCGGGCAAGGTGATCGATAGCGACGAGGCGCTGATCGGCTATTTCCTCGATGACTATCGCGTCGCGGCGGTCCACGGCGCGGCCTTCGGCCTCTCGCCCGCGTTCCGCATCAGCTATGCGACTTCGGAGGCGACGCTGACCGAGGCCTGCACGCGGATGCAGGAGGCCTGCGCCAAGCTGGGGTGAGCTGATCCTCCCCGGGACGGGGAGGTGGCAGCCGCAGGCTGACGGAGGGGGCTCTCCATAAGCGCTGCGCCTGGTGGTAAGCCCCCTCCACCACGCTTCGCGCGGTCCCCCTCCCCGTGCCGGGGAGGATCTGCGTGTGCCCCTAGCTGCCAGCCGCCGAGCGCCTATATTGGGGGCGTAATCCTTTCGGAGCACGCCCATGTCCAAGTTCGCTTTCCGCACCGTTTCCAGCCGCGCTTTGGCGGGCGCCGCCGCGCTGGGCTTGGCCGCGGCGATCGTCGGTGGCGGGTCGGCGCTTTCGGCGGAGACGGCGGTGAGCGCGCCCGCGCCTTTGCTCTCCGTACCCTCCACCGCCAAATCCGAGACTGCGGTGTTCGCGGGCGGTTGCTTCTGGGGCGTGCAGGGCGTGTTCCAGCATGTGAAGGGCGTCACCAGCGCGGTTTCGGGCTTCACCGGCGGCGCCGCCGACAACGCCCATTATGAGCGGGTCTCGGATGGCGACACCGGCCATGCCGAATCGGTGCGCGTCACCTTCGATCCGCGCCAGGTGAGCTATGCCGATCTGCTGCGCGTCTATTTCTCGGTGGTCGCCGATCCGACGCAGCTCAATGCGCAGGGCCCGGACACGGGCACGCAATATCGCAGCGCGCTGTTCCCGCAGAATGCCGCGCAGGCCAAGGTCGCCGCCGCCTATCTCGCCCAGCTCAGGCAGGCCCACCTGTGGAAGCGCCCGATCGTCACCGCGATCGAGCCCGCGCGGCCCTTTTACCCGGCCGAGGGCTATCATCAGGATTATCTGACGCTGCACCCGGATTCGGGCTACATCCGTGCCAACGATCTGCCCAAGCTGACCGCGCTGAAGAAGCTCTATCCGCAGCTGTGGCGCGATAAGCCCGTGCTGGTGCGGGGTTAAAATCCTCCCCTGCAAGGGGAGGGGGACCATGCGCAGCATGGTGGAGGGGTATCCCGCTATCGATAGGGTGACACCCCTCCGTCATCGCTGACGCGATGCCACCTCCCCTTGCAGGGGAGGATCTCCCGTTCTTAACCCCTCCCATTACCTTCCGCCTCCACGCCACGGATTTCGCGGCGGGTGAGTTTGCGCCAGTAGCCGAGATCGCCGGGTTCGCCGTTTTGATAGCCCTGGAAATTGGGCGGCGGCGGGCGATCGGTGCGCCAGCCTTCATCCCACCAGAATTCATATTCGGCGTCATCATCGCCGTCTCCGGCCCCCTCCCGAAGTTGAGGAAGTTGAGGGGTGTGGAGCGCGATCGCCGCTGCCACGAAGGCGCGCCAGTCCGCGCCCTCCTGCGTGATCAGATCGAGGAAGGCCGGGAAATCGGCGGCAACCGCGCGCGCCGCCTGGGCCGGATCATCGGCCGAGGGCGCGGGCCGTTCGGTGGCCGCAGCGCCCGCTCCGGCGCCACGCTCGGCGGGCGGTTCGGCGAGGCGATCGAGCCGGGTGAGCACCGCCATCGCCAGCCGGTTATCGAAGCGATGCCGCGTCACCTGCTCGCCATCGGCCCGCGTATAGGTATCCACCTGGCCATCGATCGCCCGGCTGGTGAGTGTGTCGGCGAGCGCATCGCGCGCCAGCAGGCAGGCCGCGCGCCAGCCGAGCGCGAACGCCTCACCCCCCGCCCGGCGGCGCAGCGCATAGGCCGAGGCGACCGAGAGGCCGACGATGCGGCACGCCGCCTCCACCGTATGCCCCTCGGCCAGGCTTTCGAGAAAGCTGCGGCGGCGCGCGCCCGTCCAGCCATCGGGGCGGGCGGCATCGCCCAGCTCGGCGGCATCGAGCGCGATGCGCAGTGGGGTCAGGTCGTTCATCGCCCGCCCCCTGCTCCGAAGCCGAGGATCGCGGCGAGCCCGGCAAGGCGATAGTCGCCCGCCCCCGCGGGAGGCGGGGCGGGGGTGCCGATGCGCCCGGCATCGACATGCACCTGCCATTCGCGCTGCGCCGCGATGGTGGCGCCGGCCTGAGGATCGCCCTCGCCGCGATCGAGCGCCGGGCGGGCCGCATCGGGCACCGGCGCGATCCGCGTGCGGGGCCGCGCATCGGCGCGCACGGGCGGGCGGGTGATGAAGGGGCGGGGCTTGGGAAATTGGGGCATCGTCCGATCCTTGAACCGTGATTCGGACGGACCAGTTATCACATAGCAGTGGCTGTGGGCCAGCGAAATGTTCGATATAATGTCCTACAATGTTCTTTTGTGGGAAAGGCGGGGAGGGGGTGAGCGGGCAGGGAATGCCGCGCCCGCCTCACCCAATCCTCCCCCGCCAGGGGGAGGTGGCAGGCGCAGCCTGACGGAGGGGGAGGACGCGGGACATAAGACAGGGCATCGCCGCCCTCCCCCTCCGAGGCTTTCGGCTCCACCTTCCCTGGCGGGGGAGGATTTAGAGTGATCCCTCTTTGTTCTTTTCCGAAACAGCCGCGCGGGTTAGCCTGCCGCGATGCGATTCCCCAAGGATCAGCTGGTGCGGATGGGCACCACGGTGCTGGCCGAGACGGCGGACGCCTGCCTGAGCGCCAGGCCCCATCGCGGGCAGGGGCTGCGGCTGGCGCTGGCGATGCTCTATGGGCTGAGCGACGGCCCGCGCGAGCCCTATGTCACCTTCTGGAAAGTGTGCGGGATCTTGGATGTGAAGGGAGAGCGGGCGCGCGCGATGCGACAAGCGCGCTATCAGGCGGCGTGGGCGGCCTATGCCGAGATACTGGCGGGCCTCACCGACCAGAACTGGCCCGGCGGCCCCGAGGATGCGACCACATTGGGGCGGCGGCGGCACGCGGCGGCGCGGGGGCCGGAGCGGCCGCAGCGATCGGGCAACGATACGCGGATGGTGGCGCCGACTAAGAGCTGTGGGTGGTTGTGAGGTCGGGCAGCGAGCAATCGTATTGCTATGTCGTTGCATTCCCGGCCCACAACGCTAGCTTCTGTCATAAGAGGTGTAGAATGGCTGATACGGAAACTGACGAACTTGAGGTGGACGATGTTTCTGAGGATGCAGAAACTCATATTGAATACGACATAGCAACGTATCCCTCGGATCTGACGCTTAGCGTCATTCACGAAATGTGGAAAAACGACGAGATAATCGTCCCTTCGTTTCAGAGAAACTTCGTTTGGAATATAAAGCAGTCGTCTAATCTTATTGAGTCATTTCTTGTCGGACTTCCTGTTCCTCAAGTTTTCTTCTATATTAGTGAGAAAAATAAGAACTTAGTAATTGACGGGCAGCAAAGAATAAAAAGTGTGATATTCTTTTTGGAAGGATATTTTGGAGAGGAAAATCTTCAAGGCCGTCGACAAGTATTTAGATTATTTGGACTTGATGAGAAGAGTCCATATTATAACAAACGATTTGTTGATCTTACTGAGTCTGATCAAAGAAAGCTAAAAAGCGCGGTTTTGCGCGCAGTCAACATTAGGCAGCTTGCTCCAAATGATCAAAGCACGAGCATGTATCATATCTTTGAACGACTTAATACAGGTGGGACGCCTCTCAAACCCCAAGAGATTCGGAACTGCGTTTTCCACGGGTCGTTGGTCGAGACTTTACATACGCTAAATGATAACACCGATTGGCGTAAGATCATCGATAAACGGATGTTGGACAAATACCAGAAAGACGTTGAGCTTATACTTCGTATATTTGCCATGGCAGAGCGTGGACAAAAATATGAAAAGCCTATGAAAGAGTTTTTGAGCAAGCAAATGGAGCTGCACCGGTCGGCGGGCGACCCTGTTACCAAAGAGTTTGTGAAGAACTTTGTTGGTGTCTGCACTATTATAACTAAGAAGCTTCCATCTCGCCCATTCCACATTCGCGGCCCATTGAACCTTGCAGCCCTAGATTCGGTTTTCGCTACTTTGATAAAATATCATGCAAAAATTCCCCATGATATTGGAGACCGGCTTGGCGCTTTGGTCAAAAATAAAAAATACCAGGAGGCGATATTTTTCAACACGAGCGATGCATCGACCGTAGAGGTTAGGCTCAACTTAGCTAAACAAATACTAATTGATTGATTGCTGATTGGCATACGATGGGCAATTTTCGATCGCGGATGACTTCATCAATCATTTGGATGGAGTAATGATAGGAATCGCAGATCCATTTCTCCAGAGCAGATATTTGGGATTTGTGGTCCTATCCGCCGTTACTGTTTTTGAGCTAGCTATTAAAGACGTATTTATTGAATTTGCGGAAAAGAAACACGTAGTTCTAGGAAATGTGATACGATCAAAATTTGAGCAAATAAACGGGCGTATTAGGATTAGTAGTCTACAGAACGAGTTCATCAAACCGTTTGGCGCGAAGTATCTTGAGAGGTTTAACAAAAATCTGGAAAATGCCGAAGTCGAAAGTCTTAGATCTCGCAATGGTAGTATAAAGTCATCTTACGGTAATATAATACAATGGCGACACGACTTTGTTCACCAAGCAAGGGCGCCGCAAACAACTAACTACGTGGAAGTAAAGGCGGCATATCATCGAGCTAAAGGCGTTATTCATTGTCTGGATAAAACGATGAAACGCTGAAACTCACTCCGCCGCCACAGCCTCGCGCTTCGCTTCTAGCAGCGGCTTGAGATACCGCCCCGTATGGCTCCTTCACCACCCTCGGGCACGCCCGCGACGATCTCGCCGCCTCCTTCGACAGGCTCAGGACAGGCGTGTCGCCGCCGTCACCAATGGCCGCCTGCCTCTTCAATCGCCCTGAGCAACGCGCGTTTGCTGGCGGTGCGCGCCTTGCCGGCATTGCGTGGCGTTTCGACAGGGGCGAGCGTCGCGCGGCGGCGCGCGAGGCTGGCGCCCAGTTCGGCCATGTCGATCACGGCCTCCTCGCTTTCAGCGGATGTCTTGGACACCGTAATCTCCGTCGCTTTCCTCGCGCATGCGCCGCTCCAGATACGCCAGATCGGCGCGGGCGTGAAGGATGGCACGTTACCGCACCTCAATCAGCGCATCGCCCGCTGCCAAAAGCGCCAGCACCCTCGGCCAGCGGGCATCGAGCCAAACTCTCAGCGCGCGATTGGTGATGTTGCCGCAGCGGACCCAGACGAGCTGATAGGCGATCGGCGGGAAGCGCAGGCGAAAGTCATCGTCCTTGGTGACCAGCACTCAGCCGCCTTTCGCGGCATAGTCGGCGATCACCCCGTCCGGGGTCTGGCCGCCAAGTGCTGCACTGACATGCTCCGCCCCGTACCCCTTATCCGCGAACCAATCGCACAGCGCCGGCGGCAGCTGCGCGTCGATCAGGAAGCGCATCAGGCCGCTTGCACGACCGTATGGTCAACGGCCCGCGCGCCATAGGCGAGGCAGGCCAGAACGTCCGCTTGCGTCAGATAGGGAAAGTCGGCCAGCAATTCGTCAACCGTGGCGGAGGCCGCCAGCGCGTCGAGCACATCGACGACGCGCATCCGCGTGCCCGCCACGATCGGGCGGCCGCCGCAGACTTCGGGATCGATGGTGATGCGGTCGCTCATGGGGGGAAAGTGCGCTTGGTGGGGGTTTTCGTCAATCGTCGGCCCAGCCATCTACGACTCCCCCTCTCCCCGGCCCTCTCCCCGCTAGCGGGGAGAGGGAGACTTTCACTCCGCCGCTACAGCCTCCCGCTTCGCTTCCAGCAGCGGCTTGAGATACCGCCCCGTATAGCTGCGCGGCTCCTTCACCACATCCTCGGGCACGCCCACCGCGACGATCTCGCCGCCCTTGTCGCCGCCTTCCGGCCCCAGATCGATGATCCAGTCGGCGGTCTTGATGACCTCCAGATTATGTTCGATCACCACCACGGTGTTGCCCTGCTCCACCAGCGCGTGGAGCACTTCCAGCAGTTTGCGCACGTCATCGAAGTGCAGGCCGGTGGTGGGTTCGTCGAGGATGTAGAGCGTGTTGCCGGTGGCGCGGCGGGACAGTTCCTTGGCGAGCTTGACGCGCTGCGCCTCGCCGCCGCTCAGCGTCGTCGCCTGCTGGCCGACCTTGACGTAGCCGAGGCCGACCTCGGCCAGCATCGCCATCTTGTCCCGAATGCCGGGCACCGCCTTGAAGAATTCCACCGCATCCTCCACCGTCATGTCCAGCACGTCGGCGATCGATTTGTCGCGGAACTTCACCTCCAGCGTCTCACGATTGTAGCGCTGCCCGTGGCAGACATCGCACGTCACATAGACATCGGGCAGGAAGTGCATCTCGATCTTGAGCAGGCCATCGCCCGTGCACGCCTCACACCGCCCGCCCTTGACGTTGAAGCTGAAGCGGCCGGGCTTGTAGCCGCGCGCTTGGGCTTCGGGCAGCCCCGCGAACCAATCGCGGATCTGGGTGAAGGCGCCGGTGTAGGTGGCGGGGTTGCTGCGCGGGGTGCGGCCGATCGGCGATTGATCGATATCGATCACCTTATCGAGATATTGCAGCCCCTCGATCTTCTCATGATGCCCGGCCAGGATGCGTGCGCCGTTGAGCTGGCGGCTGGCGGAGGCGAAGAGCGTATCGATCGTGAAGGTCGATTTGCCGGAGCCCGAGACGCCGGTGATGCAGGTGAAGGTGCCAAGGGGCACGCTGGCGGTGACATCCTTGAGATTGTTGGCGCGCGCGCCGCGCACGGTGAGCTTCTTGCCGTTGCCCTTGCGGCGCTTCTTGGGGAGGGGGACCATGCGGCGGCCGGTGAGATAATCGGCGGTGAGGCTGCCCTCGCAGGCCAGCACCTCCTCCAGGCTGCCCGCCGCGATCACCTGCCCGCCGTGGACGCCCGCGCCCGGCCCCATATCGATGACATAATCGGCGGTGCGGATCGCATCCTCGTCATGCTCGACCACGATCACCGTGTTGCCGAGATCGCGCAGCCGCTTGAGCGTGACGATCAGGCGATCGTTATCGCGCTGGTGGAGGCCGATCGAGGGCTCGTCCAGCACATAGAGCACGCCCGAGAGGCCGCTGCCGATCTGGCTGGCGAGGCGGATGCGCTGGCTCTCGCCGCCGCTCAGCGTGCCGCTGGTGCGATCGAGATTGAGGTAATCGAGCCCGACATTATCGAGGAAGCCCAGCCGCTCGATAATCTCCTTGAGGATGGCCTTGGCGATCTCGTTCTGCTGCGCGTTGAGATGCGCGGGCATCGCGCGAAAGAAGGCGAGCGCGGGGCCGACCGCGCGGCGTGTTGACATCGAGATATCCTCGCCCGCGATCTTCACCGCCAGCGCCTCGGGCTTCAGCCGCGCGCCGTGGCAGACCTCGCACGGGCGGGTGCCCTGATATTTGGCGAGCTCCTCGCGCATCCAGGCGCTTTCGGTGGCGAGCATCCGCCGCTTGAGATTGCCGATCACGCCCTCGAACGCCTTGGTGACGGTATAGCTCTTGCGGCCATCGACGAAGGTGAGCGGGATCGCCTTGCCCCTGGTGCCGTGGAGCACGACGGTGCGCTGCTCCTCGGTCAGTTCGTTCCAGGGGGTCTTGAGATCGAAGTCATAGGCCTTCGCCAGGCTGCCCAGCACCTGCATGTAATAGGGGCTCGGCGGGTTGCTCTTCGCCCAGGGCACCACCGCGCCCTGCTTGATCGACAGCGCCTCATTGGGGACGACCAGCTCGGGATTGAAATACAATTTCTCGCCAAGCCCGTCGCAGGCCGGGCAGGCGCCTTGCGGGGCGTTGAAGCTGAACAGCCGCGGCTCGATCTCGGCGATGGTGAAGCCGGAGACGGGGCAGGCGAACTTTTCGGAGAAGGTGAGGCGATCGGCGATGCCCTCAGGGAGGGTGAGGCCTTTCATCGAACCGCCCGATGCGTTCTTGGCCCGTCCCTCGACTTCGCTCGGGACTAACGGTTTTTCACTGGCACTCTCTTCCCCGTTCGTGCCGAGCGAAGTCGAGGCACCTGCCGCCTCCCCCACGACATCCACATAAGCCAGCCCCTCGGCCAGCTTCAGCGCGGTCTCGAAGCTCTGCGCCAGCCGCGTTTCGATGCCCTCGCGGATCGCCAGACGATCCACCACGATATCGATGTCATGCTTATATTTCTTGTCGAGCGCGGGGGCCTCCTCGATCTCGTACAAGGTGCCGTCGATCCGCACGCGCGTGAAGCCCGCGCGCTGCCATTCGGCCAGCTCCTTGCGATACTCGCCCTTGCGCCCGCGCACGACCGGCGCGATCAGATAGCAGCGCGTACCCTCCGGCAGCTGCATCACCCGATCGACCATCTGGCTGACCGTCTGCGAAGAGATCGGCAGGCCGGTGGCGGGCGAATAGGGCACGCCGACCCGCGCCCACAGCAGGCGCATATAATCATAGATTTCGGTGACGGTGGCGACGGTGGAGCGCGGGTTGCGGCTGGTCGTCTTCTGCTCGATCGAAATGGCGGGGGAGAGGCCCTCGATATGATCGACATCGGGCTTCTGCATCAGCTCCAGGAACTGGCGCGCATAAGCGGAAAGGCTCTCGACATAGCGCCGCTGCCCCTCGGCATAGATGGTATCGAAGGCGAGGCTGGATTTGCCCGAACCGGAAAGCCCGGTGATCACCGTCAGCGTCTCACGCGGAATATCCACGTCCACGCCCTTGAGATTATGCTCGCGCGCGCCGCGCACGGTGAGGTGAGTCAGTGCCATGGGGCGATTTTGTTCCAGATCTGTTCGGGTGGCAAGCGTGTGTTGCGCTTGGTGTAAGGTAGATGGGAACGCGGGCGCGGATTTGAAGATGCTGGCGGCAATCGACGCGTCTGGACGCGCGTAAGGATTTTTCCTTACCTTTTGTTTATGAATAACGAGATTTCTTCCGAAGTCGACGGCGGTGGCTCTGTCCTGTGTTATCCCGCCGCCACGGACCCCTTTGACGCTCCGTTCGCTATGTTCAGTGAATGGGCTGGCGAAGCCGATCGCGCTTATGACGCCCTGGATCTAACGGGCACCCTCCTGGAGTAGCGAACTACTCCGCGGCCTCTACCCAATTCGCGTCTACGGTGCGGCGCGAGTTATGCGCGTACGTATCCCAGCCAATCTCATAATCGTCAGCCTGATTGCCCCACGCTGTCCAACCTTTACGAGCGCCACGTGCGAACATCTCTAATCGCGGGCCGGGGCTACAGGCTTCGACGATGTCGTAAAACTCGTCAGGCTTACGGCTATGCTCCCGCTTCCGGGTGCCGAGCAGGTTCACCTGACTCCGTCCCGGCTGCAACGTGCGGGCATTCTTGCCGCGCACACCGAACAGCACTAGCTCTGTGACGTTGCGGAAATAGAAGCCGACACCCCGCCCGTCCGATCCGCCATCCTTCCGAATCTTGTGCCAGACTATGTTCGACTTATATTCGAAGCCCCACGCCTTCATCACCGCCAAGCCATCTGGCAACAGCGCATTCGGCACCCAAAGATAAAGATGCGCCGGATCAGCCGCGACACCCTCCACCGGCAGCGCGCAAATCTCGTCCAAATCCATTGTACCGTAGCGAGACAGACGGTGATGCTCGGGTGCCATCTTCCCGGTACGGTTTTGAAATCGCCAAGGCGGGTCGGCGAGAATAGTCTTAAACTTCTTTCCTCGGGTCGCCTTCTCGAAATCGAGTTTGGCGTCGATTGTCATGCCGGCTGCTCCCAATCTTCGACGCATTCGGGCCGAATACCGATGGCGAGAACGGGACAGCTCCCATTACGTCCAGCATTCAAGCGATAAATCAACTTGCCCATCCACGTGGTGGACGCGCCATACTTTGCGGCGACTTTCTTCCCCAACGATGCAAAAACAGGGTTGAGGCTTGCGCTGCGCGTCAGCAAAACGCCCACGTCGATAACGCCACATTGGCTGAAAGCGCTGAAAGCATATAGGTCTCTGTCGAACGTCTGATCCTTAGAGTTCCACTCCAAGTCGAAAGCCACTGCGCCTTTGATGTAATCAACCTTATGACCATCCAAAAAGCGGGCCTTGGTTCGCTGCTCTTCTCGCTTAACGTTCTTCGGCTTGCCGTTTCTTTTAAGTTGCTGCTCTTTCCAGAGCAGCGAAATCAGCAGGTCAGCGCGAATGGTGGTTTCATTCCAACCCCGAGGACGCAACTCCGCTGAGATGAGTTTTGGAATTTCCGATTCATTTCCACCAGCCTTGAGGATGGTAGCGGTGCTGATTTTGAAGGCACGAAGCGCGTTCATCAACTCTTCGAACTGCTCTGGATACGCCTGTCTTAAGATCAACGCAGCATTGCGATAGCTATATACCTCGTAGCGAGCGAGTATGTCTTCCGGAATATAGGCCGCAACAACCGAAGGCGGATCGCCGCTTTGATCGGGCTTGCTTGCTACGTCATCGCCGACGTCTCCACCCGCTGGGAATACTGCCTCTTCTTCAGCCATACGCAACTCATGCCACAGAACAAAACCGGGTCAAGGTTAGTCGTACGAACGGGCGAAGATAATCTGGGCGTTAGGGCTTATCCCCGCTTGCCACACCCGCACCGCCTCTACCGGATGCACCAGCATCAGCACATTCAGCGTAAGATTATCCCGGATCGCCCATAGCGCGGCCAGCTCCAGCACCACGCCCAGCACCACGCTCGCCCGCCAAGGCAGCGCGCGGGCGATCAGGAAGCCGCAGACCATAAAGCCGATGTCGCCGAGCGAGTTTAGGATGCTGTCACCGGAGTAGCCGATGGCGATGGTCGTAGCGCGGTAGCGCGCGATGACGGCGGGGGAGTTTTCGATTAGTTCCCAGGCGGCTTCCATGCCCACTGCTAGCATCAGGCGAACACCAGCCGGCCAGCGCAGGAGCAGCCAGCACAGCGCGGCATAGAACAAAAGGCCATGGATGATGTGGCTCGCGCTGTACCAGTCGGCGAGCATCTGGCTCGTCTCGGGGCCATCGGCGGTGCCTGCCCAAAGCCTCACCACGCCACAGCGGCAGATCGGCGGGCGTCCCTCGGCCCATTCGATCAGGCCGGTCGCGGCGATCAGCAGTGCGACGGCGGCGGCGTGGCGTCGGCTTATGAGCGATGATGCAGGGTGGGGCATACCGTGATCCTGCCCCGTCAGGCGCTTGCGGGAAAGACCGGATCAGTCATACCTAACTGCCTCTCCCTCAAAACCCCAGCGCGCGCCGCTCCGCGCCCGCGCAATCCAAATCACCCGCCGGCGGGTGATTTCGCCCCGTCACCGCGCGTTTGACCGCCGTGAGCAGCGTGCTGACCGGGCGGTCCTTCTGCGGGGTGAGGAGGGTGGGGGTGCGGATTGTGCCGTGGGCGTAGATTGCGCCGGGGAGGCGCAGCGCGGCCTTGCCCTTGGGCGCTCCGGTCAGGGTGAGGTCCAGCGCTTCGGTCGGGAAGGTGATCGTGCCGCGGCCGCTGAGCTGGCTGGCGGCGGTATCGATCAGCAGCGGGTTGGCGGTGCCGTGGCCGCCGTGCATGTCCAGGCGGAGGACCGCGCAGCGCAGCGCCGTCCGCCCTTGCTTGCCGCCGATCGCCCCGCCGAGATCGAAGCCGAGCATCGCGGCGGTCTTGGCGGGCAGCGATCCCGATCGCGCGGCCATGCCGATCGCGCCGTTGGCGTGGCCCACCGCATCGCGCACCGTATCGCCGCGGCCCTTAAGCCGCATCCGGCCGATCACCGGCGCCTCGACGCCCGCGCTATTGCCGCCGGTCAGCGTCGAGAAGCTGGCGTTGGCGAGATCGAGCGCCAGGGTGACGAGCGGCTGCGGCGCATCATCGCGCTGATCGATGATCGCTGTGCCGGTGATCACGCCCTGGCTGAGGCCGATGCGGAGCGGCGCGATCGTCAGCAGGCGATGGTCCATCGTCAGCGCGCCGCTGGCGCTGTTGATGGGGGAGGGGCTGCGGCGGCTGACCACATGATCCGCCGTCACGCGGAGGACGCCATCGGTGTTGCGGATCTTGCGGATATTGATCCGCGTATTCGGCACCAGCCTTGGCCCCAGCGCGCGGGCCAGCGCGGCGCCCTTGGCCAGCGCGGCATCGTTCGAGAGATCGTCGAAATCGAGCTGCGTCGAGCGGATCGTGCCATCGACCTTGCTCCGCCCTTCCAGCTTGCGGATTTCGATCTGGCCGGAGAAGGGGCTTCGGCCGACGGTGCCGCGGAGCGCGTGAAGCGTCCAGCGATCAGGCGTCCGCGTGACATCCGCCTGCAGCGTGATCGGCTGGGTGGAGAACAGACCGGCCTCGATCACGCGATCGATGCGATCGAGATCGTCGGCACGTGCGCGGGCGGCGAAGTGCATGTGGGTGGTATCGAGCGGGGCGGCCATGATGCCCCTCGCCTGCATGGTGAGCGCGGTGCCCTGGATCGCGCCTTCGAACGGCCAGGGGCGATCCGCCGCCATCGGCCCGCCGCGCGCGCGCAGCCGTACCGCCGTGCCGTTGATCGTGCCGCTGCCCGAGAGGAACAGCCCGGCGGCGGGATCGATGCGGATATTCACGGCGAGGGTGCGGTTGCGCTTGGCATCGCGGTAGCGGAGCACGGCATCCTCGATCGAGACGGCGCCGAGGCTGCCGCCGCTGGAGGCGGTTTTGCGCTCGCTCTCCTTGCGCCAATTCTCGCGCCCATCGGCGGCGCGGACGAGATCGAGGCGGACGCCGCGCGCGGAGAGCAGATCGCTCCTGAGGTGCCCGCCGAGCAGGGAGAAGAGGTGGACGCGCAGCCGCAGCTCGGCGATCGTCGCCATGTCGCCGGGGCCGGCCCAGGCGGGCTGCGCGATGCGGATGCCGGTGGCGCGGATGACGGGATTGAAGGACGGGCCGTTCTCGCGCGCCAGCGTGGCGATCGTCGCCGGGCCACCGAATTGCGTGCCGAGCTGTGCCTCGGCCCGGCCCTTGAGCCAGGTGGCGGGGAAGCTCGCGGCGAGCAATAGCACCAGCGCCAGCCCGAGGCCCGCGAGGAGGATGATCTTCGCGGTGCGCGATTTGGGCAGGGGCATTGCGTGGGGGGACGGTCCGCTGCGGCAAAGGTTCCGCAAATGGCCGAAATGGCATGGGAAGTCGGGGATTTAAGGCATTCTCCCCTCCCTGCAAGGGAGGGGTTGGGGGTGGGTGCGCGCGTCTGCGCGCCCAGAAGACTCGCGGTCCCTCCGCAACCGAAAGCATCGTCGGGGCATCGAGCCCCGAAGATGCTCACCCACCCCTTGCCCCTCCCTTGACAGGGAGGGGGCGGGTTTTGCCTTGGGGCCGGCGTTGCGCTCGGCCCGCCTGCTCCGGAGAACGTTGGGAGCCTCTTGTCAGTCTTCCACAAACATCGGAAGCCTTGGCGCATGACCAAAGCTCCACGCCTTCCGCTCCGCTCGCTCACTCTCGCCCTGGCGCTCGCCTCCGCCGCGCAGGCCGCCCCCGATGCGCCTTCGCCGATCCTCACCACGCCCGAGGCAAGGGACGAGCTGACCTACGCCCGGCCGGAGATCGCGCGCGTTACGCATGTCGATCTCGATCTCACCGCCGATTTCGCCACCCACGTCATGCGCGGCACCGCGACGCTGGATATCCTCGCGCGGCCGGGCGCGACCGAGATCATCCTCGACGATAACAAGCTGGCGATCAGCAGCGTCACCGATGCCGCGGGCAAGCCGCTGAAATGGTCGGTCGGCGCCTATGCCGATTACAAGGGCACGCCGCTGACGATCGCGATCGGGGCGGCGCGGCGGATCGTCATCACTTATGCCTCCGATCCGGGCGCCAGCGCGCTCGGCTGGCTGGCGCCGCCGCTCACCGCGGGCAAGGTGAAGCCCTATCTGTTCAGCCAGGGCGAAAGCATCAACAACCGCAGCTGGATCCCGACGCAGGACAGCCCCGGCATCCGCCAGAGCTGGTCGGCGAAGATCACCGTGCCCGCCGATCTCGTCGCGGTGATGAGCGCCGAGCGGCTGACGCCGAAGGGCGAGGCCGCCGCGCCCGGCTGGCACAGCTACCGCTTCCGCATGGATCATAACGTGCCGCCCTATCTGATCGCGCTGGCGGTGGGCGATATCGCCTTCCGGGCGATAGATGCGCGCACTGGCGTCTATACCGAGCCTTCGGTGCTGGCGAAGGACGCCTCCGAATTGTCCGACACCGGCAGGATGGTGACGACCGCCGAGGGGCTTTACGGCAAATATCGCTGGGGCCGCTATGACGTGCTGGTGCTCCCGCCCTCCTTCCCGTTCGGCGGGATGGAGAACCCGACTTTGACCTTCGCGACGCCGACGATCATCACCGGCGACAAGAGCAATGTCGATGTCATCGCGCACGAGCTGGCGCACAGCTGGTCGGGCAATCTCGTTACCAACGCCACCTGGTCGGACAGCTGGCTCAACGAGGGCTTCACCACCTATTTCGAGAACCGCATCGACGAGGCGCTCTACGGCAAGGAGCGCGCGGCGACGCTGGCCGATCTATTGTGGGACAATCTCCAGCGCGATCTCAAGGGCGCACCCGATGCGGACGCGACGCGGCTGCACGGCAAGCCCGAGGGCACCTATGGCGAGCTGGATTATACCAAGGGCTCCACCTTCCTGCGCACCATTGAATATACGGTCGGGCGGGCGCGGTGGGATGCCTATCTCGGCGATTATTTCGATCGCCACGCCTTCCAGCCGCAGACCACGGCGGGCTTCCTCGCCGATCTGCGCGCGCATCTGATCAAGGGCGATGCCGCGCTGGAGGCCAAGCTGCAGCTCGATACCTGGGCCTATGCGCCGGGGCTGCCGAGCAATGCTGTGCACGTCCATTCGGAAACGCTGGCCAAGATCGATGCGCTGCTGGCGCGGGTCAACGCAGGCGCGCCGATCGCCAGCGTCGATGCGGCGCACTGGTCGACGCAGGAGTGGCTGCGCTTCCTCAACGGCCTGCCCCGCCAGCAGACGGCGGCGCGGCTGGCCGAGCTCGATCGCACGTTGCACCTTTCGAGCTCGACCAACGCCTATATCCGCTCGGCCTGGCTCGTGCTGGCGATCGCCAACCGCTACGATCCGGCGGTCCCCGCTATCGCCGATTTCCTGCCGAGCGTCGGGCGCGGGCTGCTGATCTATCCGGTCTATCGCGCGCTCAAGCAGCAGGGCGATTGGGGGATGGCGATCGCGCGGCGGGATTATGCGGTGGCGCGTGGTGGGTATCACCCGACCGTGGTGAGCGCGCTGGATAAGATGCTGGGGTGGAAGGGCTAATCACACCTCCCTGCTTGCAGGGAGGGGGCGGGGGTGCGTGCGCGCGTCTGCGCGCCTGGAAGACTTCGTGCGTGATAGCCTCTGAAGGGGCATCGAGCCCCTTCAGAGGCTGACCCACCCCTTGCCCCTCCCTTGAAAGGGAGGGGTTAAGATTTGGCGCGGCTTTGCATCAGCGGCTGGATGCGGGTGCCGAAGGCCTCGACGCCCTCCTCGAAATCGTCAAAGGTCAGCAGTACGCCGCCGGTGCCGGGCACCGCTGCGATTTCGTCGAGCATCCGCGCCACGCTCGCGTAGCTGCCGACCAAAGTCCCCATGTTGATGTTGACCGCGCCTTCGGGGGCGGCGAGCTGGCGGACGTTGGTGTCTTTGTTGACCGTGTCCTTGGCGCCCTGTTCTTTCAGCCAGCTGATCGCTGCGAGATCGACGCCATCGTTGTAGCTTTGCCATTTGGCCTGGGCCTGCTCATCCGTCTCGTCGGCGATCACCATCATCAGCACGAAGGTGGAGACGTCGCGGCCGGTTTCGGCGGTGAATGTGGCGAGGCGATCGTTGTTTGAGGCGAAGGCGGTGGGCGTGTTGACGCCCTTGCCGAGGCAGAAGGCATAATCCGCCCATTTCGCCGAGAAGGCGAGGCCATCGTCGGACGAGCCCGCGCAGATGATCTTCATCGCGCCCTCCGGCACCGGCCGAACGAGGCAATCGTCCATCCGGTAATAATCGCCCTTGAAATCGCTGCGGCCCGTCTCCCACAGCTCGCGCAGGATGCGGGCATATTCGTTGAGCATCTTGTAGCGGTTGCGGAAATGATCGTCGCCGGGCCACACGCCCATCTGGGTATATTCGGGCGGCTGCCAGCCGGTGACGAGGTTGAGCCCGAAGCGGCCGTGGCTGATCGAATCGATCGTGTTGCACATCCGTGCCGCGAACGCCGGATTGATTACCAAAGTCGGCACGGTGGCGTAAATCTTGATCGTCTCGGTCACCGCCGCCAGCCCCGCCATCAGCGTGAAGCTTTCGAGGCCATATTCCCAAAATTCGGTCTCACCGCCGAAGCCGCGCAGCTTGATCATCGAGAGCAGGAAATCGAAACCGTGCCGCTCCGCCGCCTGCGCGATCCGTTTGTTGAGATCGAATGATGGTTTGTATTGCGGCGCATTCTTGGAGATGAGCCAGCCATTGTTGTTGATCGGCAGGAAAACCCCGATTTCCATAACGTCATCCCTTCATGGCCGGCCTGCCAAGGCGTGGCCCGTAATCGGTGACGTTCGCCGGATGGCGGCGCCGATGCAAGGCCTGTGATTTGACAAGGCCGGGGTGCGGGTGATCAGAAGAAGCAAGCATCAAGCGGCGGGAGTCATGCCATTTCCAAGCGTCTGACCCTCGCGCTGGCGGCCCTCGCAATCGTCGGTGCGTGCCACCGCGTGCCACGCCCCGGCGAGCCCGCGCTGACCGAGCATACCAAATCTTCGGGCCTGCCGATGACCGTCGAGCAGCGCGCGGTGCGGTTCGCCCACGCCGATCTCGCGATCGAGGTAAAGCCCGAAAGCCATGCGATCGAGGGCGTGGCGACGCTGACCTTCGTTCCCGACCGCGTGCTGACCGGGATGGCGCTGGATCTGGACCGCAATTTGCCGATCAGCGCCATAGCCGTGGATGGCGTGGCGGTGGACGCGAAGGATTGGAGCAATCCCGAGGGGCGGCTGACGATCAAGCTGCCCAAGCCCGCCATGCCGCGCAAACCGTTCACGATCCGCATCGCTTATGGCGGCCAGCCGCATGTCGCGGTCAAGGCGCCGTGGGATGGCGGCTTCGTCTGGAGCAAGACCGCCGACGGCCAGCCGTGGATCGCCACCGCGGTGGAGGGCGAGGGCTGCGATCTGTTCTGGCCGTGCATCGATCATCCGATGGGTGAGCCCGCTCTGGTCGATCTGCACATCACCGTACCCGCAGCTCTGTCGGCGCCCGCCAACGGCGTGTTAATCGGGGTGCGCGATGCGGGGCAGGGGCGGCGGACCTGGGATTGGCGCGTCAAGCATCCCAACACCTATGCGATCGCGCTGGATATCGGGCCGTTCGGGCTGCTGCACGGTTTCTACAACAGCCGCTTCGGCAACCGTATCCCGCTCCAGCTCTGGTATCTCAAGGGTCATGAGAAACAGGCGCGCGGGCTTTACGCCGAATTCGGCCCGACGCTCGATTTCTTCGAGAGCATGATCGGCCCCTATCCGTTCGGCGATGAGAAGCTCGGCGTGGTCGAGACGCCGCACAAGGGCATGGAGCACCAGACGATCAACGCCTACGGCAATGATTATGCCAAGGATATCAGCGGCTATGACTGGTTGTTCCAGCATGAGTTCAGCCACGAATGGTTCGGGAACCAGCTGACCAACCGCAGCTGGGACGATTATTGGCTGCACGAGGGCTATGGATCGTACATGCAGCCGCTCTACGGCCAGTGGCGCGGTGGGGATTACGAATATCTCGGCGAGCTGCGCGATCAATCCAAGCGCATGCTCAACAAGCATCCCATCGTCACCGGCCACCCGCTGACCGAGGATGATGTCTATAGCGAGAAGACCGGCCCCGGCATCGACATCTATATGAAGGCGAGCTGGATGCTGCACACGCTGCGCGGATTGATCGGGGACAAGGCCTTTTTCGAGGTGACGCGGCGCATCGTCTATGGCCGCCCCGATCCCAGGCCCGGCAATTTCGCGCCGCGCTACGCCTCCACGCCCGACTATATCCGCATCGTCGATAGCGTGACCAGGCAGAAGCTGGACTGGTTCTTCGATGTCTATCTGCGATCGGCCAAGCTGCCGGAGTTGGCGCAGCGCCGCACCGGCAACCGCCTCGATCTCTGGTGGCGGACGCCGGGCGGCAAGCCGTTTCCGATGCCGATCGAGGTGCAGGTGGGGGAGAGCATCACGCGCGTGGCGATGACGGGCGGGAAGGGGAGCCTGGTCGTGCCCGCGGGCGCGCATGTGGTGATCGATCCGATGGCCAGGGTATTGCGGCGGTCGACCGATCAGGAGGCGTATCGGGTGTGGCAGGATGCGGCAGATGCCAAGAAGAAGGCGGCGAAGGGGTGACGCCGCCTAATCCTCCCCTGCAAGGGGAGGTGGCGCGCGCAGCGCGTCGGAGGGGTATCCCGCTATCGGAAGGGTGAGACCCCTCCGTCAGGCCTTCGGCCTGCCACCTCCCCTTGCAGGGGAGGATTGGATGTCATCCCAACTTGCCCAAACACCACAGCAGCACCGCCTTCTGCGCATGCAACCGGTTCTCCGCCTCATCCCAGATCGCCGATTGCGGGCCGTCGATCACCGCGTCGGTCACTTCCTCGCCGCGGTGCGCGGGGAGGCAGTGGAGGAAGAGGCTACCCTTGTCCGCCTGGCCCATCAGCGCCTCATCGACCTGATAGGGGGCCAGCGCGGCGAGCTTTTCCCCGGCGTGCGCCTGGCCCATCGAGATCCAGGTATCGGTGACGACGATATCCGCGCCCTTGGCCGCTTCCTGTGGATCGCGGGTGAGGAGCGGGGGGCGGTTGCCGGCGCGCGCGCGGGCGGCCTCCACGATTGCCGGATCGGGATCATAGCCCTCGGGCGTCGCCGCCGCGACATCGAAGCCGAGCAGACTGCCCGCCTCGATGATCGAATGCAGCACGTTGTTGCCGTCGCCCAGCCACACCCAGCGCGTGCCCTCGATCGCGCCCTTGCGCTCGATTACCGTCAGCATGTCCGCCATGATCTGGCAGGGGTGGCTCTTGTCGGTGAGGCCGTTGATCACGGGCACCGTGGCGTAACGCGCCAGTTCCTCGACCTTGGCATGATCGTCGGTGCGGATCATGATCGCATCGACGTAGCGCGACAGCACCCGCGCCGTATCGGCGACGCTCTCGCCGCGGCCGAGCTGCATCGATCCCGCATCCATCACGATCGTCGTGCCGCCCAACTGGCGCATCGCCATATCGAACGAAACGCGGGTGCGGGTGCTGTTCTTCTCGAAGATCATCGCCAGCACGAAGCCTTCGAGCGGGCGATCGGTATCGACGCGGCCTTTGGTCCAGCCCGCGCGGGCCTGCTTGCGGCGCTGGGCTTCGGCCAGCATGGACCGCAGCGCATCCGGCCCGGCATCGGCGAGATCGAGGAAGTGGTTCATCGCTTCACAAACCCCCAAGCCGTTTGCCCTGAGCCTGTCGAAGGGCCGTTCTTCTTCGCTGATCGGCAAAGAAAAGCAGTGCTTCGACAGGCTCAGCACGAACGGGAAATTAAATTACGCCGCTTCCTTCACCGGAAAGCTCCGCGCGCCCGCCGACAGCTTTTCGATGCACTCGGCGATATGGCTGTCCTCGATATTCAAGGGCGGCAGGATGCGGACGACATTGTCGCTGGCGGATACCAGCAGCAGGTGATGCTCGTCGCGCACATGCGCCACGAAATCGCGCGCTTCTGCGCCCGGCTTGAGCTTGAGGCCGAGCATCAGTCCGAGCCCGCGCACTTCCTCGAACAGATGATCGTGGTTGGGGATTAATTGCTCCAGGCTGGCGCGCAGCCGATCGCCGAGCCGCCGCACCTCGGCGAGGAATTCCTCGGTGCCGACGATATCAAGCACCGCCAGCCCCACCGCCATGCCCAGCGGATTGCCGCCGTAGGTGGAACCATGCGTGCCGACGACCATGCCCTTGGCGGCCTCCTCGGTCACAAGGCAGGCGCCGAGCGGAAAGCCGCCGCCGATGCCTTTGGCGACGGCCATGATATCGGGCGTGATGCCATATTGCTCATAGGCGAAGAAGGTGCCCGTCCGGCAATAGCCGCACTGCACCTCGTCGAAGATCAGCAGCAGGCCGTGTTCATCGCACAGGCGGCGCAGGCCGGTGATGAAGTCGGGCGTGCCGACCGAGACGCCGCCCTCGCCCTGCACGGGCTCGACCAGGATGCCCGCACAATCCGGTCCGATCGCCGCCTCTACCGCGGCGAGATCGTTGAACGGCAGCACGGTGAAGCCGGGCAGCAGCGGCTCGAAGCCGTCGCGCATCTTGGGCTGATCGGTCGCCGAGATCGCGCCGAGAGTGCGGCCGTGGAAGGCGTTCGAGAAGCTGATGATGCGGTGCCGTTCGGGCTGGCCGTTGGCATAATGATAGCGGCGCGCGGTCTTGATCGCACAGTCGATCGCCTCGGCGCCCGAATTGGTGAAGAACATCGTATCGGCGAAGGTCTTGTCGACCAGCCGCTGCGCCAGCTCATCGCCGAGCGGCATGCCATAGAGATTGGAGCAATGCATCAGCGTCGCCGCCTGATCGGCGATCGCCTTGACGATCGCCGGGTGGCTGTGGCCGAGGATATTGACCGCGATGCCGGCGGCCATATCGAGATATTTCTCGCCGCCTTCGCTCCAGAGATACGCACCATCGCCTCGCACCGGACGCACGCCGCACCGCTGGTATACGGGCATGATGGGCGTAATCGTCATCGGCGTCACTCCAAAGGAAAGGTGCTCAAAAAGCTCCGGAAACGAGAAGAGCGGCCCAAAAGGGCCGCCCGGGGAGGCGCGCCTATAGTTTGGCGCCGATAGGGGTGCAACCGATTCTCAAGCGCCTTTGTACTTCGGCGCAGGCCGGAATGAGGGCGGTAGGCGATGCGCTCGATGCTCCAGGGCTCCGGCCTGCGCCGGAGCACGGCGTCCCTATTTGATCTCGCGCACCGGCGGCAGCGCGCTGCACAGATCGATCGCGCCCGCAGGCCGCACGTAGAAATCGTCCTTGCGGTTGGCTTTGATATGCACCCAGGCATCGAAGCTGGCGCTGTCGCTGCGCAACATTTCGAGGTGCGGACGATCGGAGGCGGGGAGTTCGTTTGCCATCGTCACGCGGACGATCGGCAGCATCTTCACTTTCGCATCATAGAAGCCCATCGCGCCCTGGCCGCGCGGCAGCGCCGTCAGATGCTCCATCCCCCACAGCACGCGCCCGACGACGGTGATGTTGCGATCGAGCTGGCGCGCGGGCTGGGCGATGATCGTGTACAGCTCCATGCCGTTGCCGTTATCGGGCGAATTGCTCCGCCCGACGCCAACCATGCCGTAGCAGTGCGTCAGCCACGCCGTCGCGCCGTCGCGCGCCACCGGCCATGGTCCGACGAGCCCGACCTGCGGCGCAAAGGTATCGCGATAGGGCAGCGCCTTGAACGCCAGGCCTGCGACAGGCCGCTCATATTCCGCAGGCAACTTCTCGACCGCGCCGGGCGGCAAAGGCTTCTTGTCATCGGGATCGCCCCATTGCGTGACATAGCCATCCTGCACGCGATCGATCCACAGCCCATCATACCAATGCGCCTTGGCCATCGCCTCGATATTGCCGACATGGCCGGGCGCGAACTCCGGCGCGAGCAGGATCGCGACGCGGCCCCCGCCTGCCAACTCCATCACCATGAGATGATCGAGCGGCACTGGCGCCCAATCTCCGGCAGGCGCCCTTTCCAGCACCGAAGCGGGCGTCGCGGGCTTGGGCGGATCGGCGGCAAGCGCGGCAGTGGCGACGAGGAGGGCGAGGGCGGGGGTGAGCGATCGGATCATGCGCCAAGCCTGCCACGTTTCCCCGGCTTGCGAAACCAGCCCCACCGCTCTAGTGCCCCGGCCTTCCAAGGCATGCGGAGCGGTGGCCGAGTGGTCGAAGGCGCTCGCCTGGAAAGTGAGTATACGGCAAAACCGTATCCAGGGTTCGAATCCCTGCCGCTCCGCCATTTACCCTAAAATTCAACCTATCATTTCCCCCAAGAGATGGCTATTTCCCTAGCGTTTGGAGCGGTTAGAGAATCCGCTGCCGTCCACTCCAATCCGTCCGTTCCCACCACTGCTGGTGGGCTAAATTGTGGGCTAACGCGGAAGGAATCGAACCAGCGGGACAGCTCAGCATCGCTCGCATTAAGTCGCTCACGGAGCCTGGCAGCTACACTGACGGGGATGGATTGATGCTCGTGGTCGCACCCGGTGGATCCGCGCAGTTGGAAATTGCGCGTCCGGCTTAACGGCGAAAGGCGCGACTTCGGTCTTGGCTCGCTCAAGGTCGTCACCCTTGCCGAGGCTCGCGAGAAGGCGCGCGAATATCGTCGACTGATCGCTCCGGGCATTGATCCGGTTGCCGAGCAGAAAAAGGAAGTCGATGCCGTTCCAAACTTCCGCGACGCTGCCGTGCGCGTTCATGAGGAACACAAGGCTAGCTGGAAGAACGGCAAGCATCAGGCGCAATGGATCACCACGCTCGAAACCTATGCATACCCGTTCATCGGCGATCGGCTCGTCAATAAGATTGAAGGGCCGCAAATCCTCAAGGCATTGCAGCCGATATGGCTGAGCAAGCCTGAGACGGCTCGGCGGGTGCGCCAGCGCATCGGTGCGGTGCTCGACTGGGCCTACGTCAACGGATATCGCGACAGCGAGGCCCCCTTGCGCTCACTGTCGAAGGGCCTGCCACGCCAGCCCAAGGATGACGGCCATTTTGCCGCCATGTCCTTTGCGGACGTCCCGGCCTTCCTCGCCAAGTTGCGCGAGCGCGTCTCGGTCGGTCGAGTGGCGCTCGAGGCGCTTATCCTCACCGCCGCGCGCTCTGGCGAAATACGCGGTGCGACCTGGGGCGAAATCGATCTCGAAGCGGGCCTTTGGTCGATCCCTGCGGAACGAATGAAGATGGCGCGCCCCCATCAAGTCCCGCTCGCCCAGCAAGCGATCGATGCGTTCGAACGCGCCAAGGCGTTCAGCGCGCCGTGCACCGATCTCGGTTTTCCGGGCATTAAGCTCAAAAAGCCCATGTCAGATATGACGCTGCTCAAAATCCTGCGCGACATGGGTGCGGGCGTCACCGTCCACGGCTTCCGCTCGGCGTTCCGCGATTGGGTGGCGGCAGAGACCAGCTATCCCGGCGAAGTTGCAGAAGCGGCACTCGCCCACGCCAATTCGAACAAGGTCGAAGCGGCCTATCGCCAGACCGACTTTCTCGACAAGCGCCGCTCGCTGATGATTGAATGGGCCGATTTCTGCACGAGCAAACTCGCGCAGCCGTCAGGCTGATCCCCGCTCGATCAACCGGCGGAGGCTGGCCATCGTCACCAGCGTTGCCGTGCCGATCTTGACGGTTTGCAACTCGCCCGCCTTGATCAGCTCATAGGGTGTTGTCTGGGCAAATTGCCCCGGCTGGCGGTGAGCTGCTAACGAGCCGGCATGCGCCGCTACAAACCCAAGCCTTTCAGCCCGTTTCGATACTTCAAGTCGGCACCTGAGGTGATCGCCGCCGCGGTGCTGCTCTACATCCGGTTTCCGCTATCGCTTCGCAACGTCGAGGATCTGCTTTCCGAACGCGGTTACGACCTTTGCCATGAAACGGTTCGGCTTTGGTGGAACAGACTTGGGCCGATCTTTGCGGCCCAGATCCGACGCAGGCGTGCCAATCACATGCGCGGTTGCCGCCATTGGCGATGGCACTTGGATGAGATGTACGTGAAGCTGAATGGCGAGATGATCTCCCTCTGGCGCGCGGTGGATCACGAGGGCGAAATCCTGGAAAGTTACATCACCAAAACCAGGGACAAGGCGGCTGCCCTCGCCTTCATGAAGAAGGCTTTGAAGCGCCACGGCTCGCCCGAGCGGATCGTGACCGACGGGCTTCGCTCCTACGGCGCTGCGATGGATGAACTGGGCAATCGCGGGAAGCGCGAGATCGGTCGCCACGCCAACAATCGGGTCGAGAACAGTCACCTCCTCTTCCGACGACGAGAGCGGGCAATGCTCAGCTTCAGAAGGATGAAGACGCTCCAAAAGTTCGCTTCAGTCCACGCCAACATCACAAATCACTTCAATCTCGAACGTCACCTGATCAGCCGCGAAAACTACAAAGAACGACGCTCCGCCGCCCAGGCGGAGTGGAAAATCCTCGTGGCCTGAAGCGCGATCCTCAACGTCCAACGTGCATCGTGGAGAGACGAGTTCGACTTTGTCTGACAGCACCTGTCCGGCTTGTGGTCCCTCATCGGCAGCTTGGTCGACCTGTTCCAACCACAGGAATGCGCCAACTACTTCAGCTCCTGCGGCTATGACCCGGACTGATCGGAATCCGCTCTAAAGTAGGAATTCGTGCGCCACGACGTGCCAGGCGGTGGGAATATTGGCGTTGGCGACGCCCTTGATGAAGCCGGTGCTGGTGCTGTTGTTATCCCAGATCGACGTGGCGCCGGTATCGCTGCGCCACAGAATGTCGGCATTGCCGTCATCATTGTAATCACCGACGGCGGCAATGCTCCAGCCCTTGGGCAGGCTGTCGTTGATCTTGCCGGTATCGAAGCCGTTGCCGTTCGAAAACCAAACCGAGAGCGAGCCGCTGTCGCTAAGCCAGACGATATCGTCCTTTCCGTCACCGTTGAAATCGGCGATTCCGCGAACATGCCACGATGTCGGCACGCCGCTGGCGTTATAGGCGCCGGTCTGGAAGCCCGTGCTCGTGCTCTGCCAGGTCGAGATCGTGCCGTTATCGTTGCGCCACAGGATATCGGCCTTGCCATCGCCATTAAAATCGCCCGCGCCCTCGATCTTCCAGTCGGTGGGGATATTGGTGTTGTAAGCGCCAGCCTGGAACAGCGTTCCCGCCGAACTCCACAGCGAAACCCCGCCGCCGTCCTGTCTCCATAGGATATCGTCCTTGCCATCGCCGTCGAAATCGGCAGTTGCTGCCACTTTCCAATCGGCGGGCACCGAGGTGCTGTTATAGGCGCCTGCCTGAAACAGGCCGCCGCCGGCGCCGTCCCACACCGATACCGCGCCGCTGGGATTGCGCCACAGCAGATCGGCGAGGCCATCGCCATTCATGTCGAAGCTTTCCGACACCGACCAGCCGGCGGGAACCGGCGAGCCGAATACGCCGGTGTGGAGCTGATCGGATAGGCTGTTCCCCCCAACCGTCCATTCACTCACCGTGCCACTGACATTCTGCCACAGGATATCCGAATGTCCGTCGCCGTTGAAATCGGAGAGGCCGGCCATGTGGCTCGCCGCGATCACGTCCGTACCCCCGCCAGACTGCTGCAATGCGAGCCGCGCGCCGGTGGGCAGTTGAACCGTTGCACCCCCGAAGCTGACCGCGCCGACAGCGCGTTGCAGCGTGAAGCCCGGATAGGTCTGATCCGTGACGTGGATTCGATCCCCGACCGAAAAATCGGTGATGGTATCGCCGTTGAGTTCGGTGGTCGTGCCCAGGAAGGTATCGTTGCCTGCGCCGCCCGTCAGGCGATCGGCGCCGAGGCCGCCGATCAACATATCATCGCCTGCGCCACCGTCCAGCGCATCCCGCACGCTGGTCCCGGCCAGTGTGTCATTCCCGGCGGTGCCGGTAAAGCCATATTGGATGACGTCGTTCAGCGAAAAGGCGGAAGATATGTACAGCTGGAACTGGCCGGCCGCGGCGGTCGCCTTCAGATAGCCTCCCGCGCCCGTTGTGGATTGGATTGAGATGGCGGTTGCGGCCAATGCGCCGAGATCGACGGTGTCAATGCCGGTCTCGAAATCCCAGATAGAATCCGATGCCGTTGTTGATGAGGTCGCGACTGAGCCGAAAACGAATAGGTCCGTACCCGTGCCGCCATAATAACTTGCGGATCCGCTGCCAGCATAGACGATATCATTCCCCGCTCCGGCGATGACTGTGCCGGTATTGCTGCCGAAGCGGATGATGTCATTGCCGTCGCCGGTCGACACGTAGCTGCTGTAACTGCCATCGACGGTGACCACATCGGCGCCGCTGCCGAGCGTCAGATTGATATTCTCAAACCCTGTGAAAGCCGGATTGGGAACGGAAATCACATGCGCAGTGCTGTCCGTGAGCGTCAGGCTCAGCGTGTCTTTCCCAGCACCACCGTCAGCGCTGAAACCGGACAGCGAATAACCGGCGCTGGTTGAGATGTTGACGCTGTCGTCGCCATCTCCGGCCGCAAAAGTCACCGGCCCGCTCGCGTTGTTGAAATAGAAGTAATCGGCACCATTGCCGGTAGTTACGTTCAACAGGCCCTTTTGATTGTAAACGTTGATGGAATTGGCGCCGTCGCCAGCGGTGACCGTCACCGCCCCGCTATTATTAGAAAGATAGAAATAATCTGCGCCGGAGCCCGCGCGAAGATTCAGATTGCCGGTCGCGTCGGTGAGGCTGATCGAATTCTTGCCATCACCGGCCGCGATCGTAGTCGCCGCGCTAGCGCTCGAAACATAGATGGAATCAGCGCCGGAGCCCGCGCTGATGTTCAGAGAGCCGGTCGCGGAATAAGCATTGATCTTGTTGTCACCATCGCCGGCCGCGATAGTGATTGGTCCGCTACTATTTTGCAGCGTAATTGTATCGAGCCCGGCACCGGCGGCAATGCTTACGGCGCCATTGCTCTTATAGAGGGTGATCGTGTTGTTCCCGGCGCCCGCATCAATTGTATCGTCATGGCTGCTGTGGGTCAGCAGGATATTATCATCGCCACCCTGGCCGGTGATGATGTTGTTGCCACCAACGCCGCGCATCGTTGTGCCGGCTGCAAGACCTAACTGCGTCAGTGTTGCGGTCGCGGCGTTCCATGTCCAACTCTGGTCTTCATTGCCGTCGGTGCCGGGCGCGCCGTAAAGATAGGAAATCGCATCCAGATCGATCGAACCCAGGACATTGCCGGAGGTCCCACCTGAACTGTAACTCATTACCGTATGGGCATAATTATCGTCGGCAGGGGCGAGCGTATAATCGCCTTCGAACGAATGTTTGAAGCCCAGATTGTGACCGATCTCATGTGCGAAAAGCTGTATGGAACTATAGCTGGTACTGCCCACGAACACGATGCCGCCGCCGCCATAGGCCGCTGCTTGCGATGAGCGATAGGGGCCGCCCAAATCGAAATTGAAATTGGCGAGCTTGATGTCGCCCATGCCTGCCGGCGCTTCGAGAAAGGTGACGCCGCTGGCGGCATCCCATTCGCTGAAGGCAGTACGGGCGGCCGCCATTTGCGCGTCGGTCAAGGGCTGGAAACTTGCTGCGAACGCCGCGCCATTAGCGGCGATATCGAGGGCGCTGGTGTTTTTTTCGAAGGAATAGGTGATGAAGACGGGCGTGTTTGTGAACATATTACCCGAACTGTTATTGCCCACCCAGGAATAGCTGAGGATCGCGCGGCGATCGTTCACATACGTCATCGCCCATGCTTCCCGCATGTCGCACGGCCTTCCGGGCGATGCCCGGCGCGCGGCGACGTCGGCACGATGCGCTCGCGTCCAACCGCAAGCGCTTCCGAAAGAACGGCTACGTTTTTCATCACTGTAAACCCCCCAGGATCACGGCACGTCTGACCACGGCCATCCCTACGGCCCACGGATCAGCTCTGCGATGTTAGTCCAACAATGCACAGAAATGGGCCGTACGCCAGCGCCGAAGCGCGGGGTGGATGCTTCTGTCCCCTTTCGATCAATCCGTGGCACCTAAGCCATGACTGCGCTGGCCGGCCATGATCAGGCCGCCGTTACAGCAGGAAGGTGTGCGAGACGATCTGCCAGCCGGTCGGGCCCTGGGCATCACGACGCCCTTGACGGAGCCTTTGCCGGATACTGCCATATCTAATTCCCCGCTGTTTTCCATAGTAGCTAGCGGCCAATCGGACGGATGGCTTACTGCTTTGTTCGCTATTTGGAAAAAAGGCGATCTGCTCGGCGCCGTCACTTTATTATCGCCAATCGTCAAACGAACCAGATCCCGATTAGTCTGACAGTGTCAGTCCGAGTCCCGATCGTTGCCTGCTTTTCCCCGCGCCGATTGAGAGCGAGAAGTCGCGGTTTGAAATTCGAGCACATAAGAGCGTGTTAACATTTGCGGGATCGCCGGCAACCGACAGCCGCAAGTCTGGCGTCCAGAAAGAGCCAGCGCATTCGCTCGTTCCCTTTAGAACGGCTAAGAATTTGGCAAGGCGTTAGACCGCCCATTATGGGGCGATCAGAAACGCAACCCGTGCATCGCGGAAGTCCCAACGGCCGTTACGTTGCCATTCCAGACCTCAAAGCGTAGGTTGAGTAAGTACATTGGAGATTATGGATGCCGACCATAACTGGAACTTCGGGTAATGACGTTTTGGTCGGCACCGAATATGATCCGCTAGCTTCAGGCAACACCGACACGATCAACGGCCTAGGCGGCAACGACACTATCGACGGCCGCACGGGCAACAACATTTTGAACGGCGGAGACGGGGACGATACTTTCTTCATAAAGGTCACGGACGGGCTGACGACTACGATAGACGGTGGAGCGGGCTTCGACACGCTGGATTTCAGCCAATATACCCACGGGATATTTTCTTATCCTGGCCTGCAGGGTTACGTGCCCTCCGCTATCCGTTCCACATTCAACTCGGTCGGAACCAGATACGAAAATATTGCTCTGACCGGTGTCGAGCAGATTGTCGGCTCCCCTTTTGCCGACGGCATCAACGCGACGGATCTTGGCCAGGGCGTTACGACACTGCACGGCGGTGACGGAGATGATTATCTCAATGGCGGAACTATAGCTTCCTTCTTGTACGGTGATGCCGGGAGCGACATGCTGTTCGCGGGAACAGGCGACACACACCTTTATGGAGGAACTGGCGACGACACCCTCGATTTCGACTTTTTAACGAGAGTATATGGGCGACCATACGTCGGCGGTGGCGTTGCCGATGGCGGAGAGGGCAACGATACCTTGGCCTATAACGGCCTGAGTGGAGCTTACGTTGATCTGGCCGCCGGCAAGGCGGTGGCTGCCAATGGTGCCATCCTCACGCTGAATTCGATTGAAAATGTGAGAGGCGTCGGCGACGTTCAGGTGTTCGGCAACGATGCTGCGAACACACTGACCGGCACCCGCGTACTTGGCATGGGTGGCGATGATACGCTCTACAGCGGCGGTGCACTTGGCCAGATTGACGGCGGAAGCGGCAACGACGTGATGCATCCGGGCGGAACCAACAATATCGTCGTGGGGGGTGCCGGTATTGACAAGGTCTTCATCAACGGCACTTTCCAGCCCGGCGGCAACGCGCCGCTGACAATCACATTTTCCGCCGACCACATCGACTTCATCACAGCCGGCACTTCCAGCCAGGCGCCGACGGATACCCGCGTTTATTCTACCGAACAGTTTCAGTTCAACGATCGGCTAATCGACAATGCCGATGGCCATCCACTTGTCGATGATCTCTATTACTACGTGAAAAATCCCGATGTCGCGACAGCACTGGTCGAGGCTGAAAATCATTATGCCAATTCCGGGTGGAAGGAAGGGCGGGATCCTGACGCCTATTTCTCCACCAAGGGTTATCTGGGGCTGAATACCGATGTCGCCAAGGCCGGCGTTAATCCGCTGGATCAATATGATCAGTCGGGTTGGAAAGAGGGGCGCGATCCCTCGGCGAATTTCGATACTACGCTATACTTGCTGCACAATCCCGACGTTGCCGCAGCCGGCATCGATCCGCTCGCCCACTTCCTCCAGTTCGGACAGGCGGAGGGGCGACAAGCGTATGCCGCAATCGGTCACGTCATCGCCGCCGACGGCTTCGATGCACAATATTATCTTCTCGCCAATCCCGACGTCGCCGCATCGGGGATGGATCCTTATCAGCATTATATACAGTTTGGCTGGCACGAAGGCCGTAATCCGAATGCCTTGTTCGACACTAAAGGTTACTTAGCGGCCTATTCTGATGCCGCTGCTTCAGGCATGAACCCCCTTGATTATTATCATACCGTTGGCTGGAAGATGGGCGACGACCCGTCCGGTAGCTTCGACACTGCAACGTATGAGAGGACTTACGCCGACGTGGCGGCAGCGGGCGTGGACCCTCTGTTTCATTACCTTGCTTACGGAGCATACGAGCTACGATCTACTTTTGCAGACAACTCGTTTCATCTTTGATCGGCGATTTGAGAAAACCCTTGCCTTATCGCCGGCGCCGCCACTTTTTCTATTGCCAAATCGCCAAACGAACCAGATCATGGTTGGTCTAACAATGCCAGTTTGAAAGCACCCATCCGAAGCGTTAGTCCGTATCGCCGATTAGGCCTCTAGCTTTTACGGCGGCCAAGCGATTACGGGACACTGGTACCTTCAATCCATTGACGAGGATGAGGCTCGTGGATCGGCCGTCGTCCACCCAGTCAGCCACTGCACCGTCCGCCACCCACCAGGAGCGGTGAACTTGCACGCCGCGTTGATCACCCAGCGTCTCTATTGCCTTACGCATCGGGACCAAATGTAGCATCGAGCGACCTTGGAGATGGATGCGAACGTGATGATCCTCCATCTGCAAGCATAACGCGGTTTCGATAAGGTGCGCAGGTATCGTCGTGTGAAATGCTATCGATCGTTCGGCCGCTGCCGGAGCAATCAACGATGGAAGGCCTGTCTCTTTCGGTGCGCCACGCACCAGCCAAGCGATTAATGCGGTTGATGGACCGGCGACGACCAACGTCAGGCCGTAAAATTCAACTCCACGCATGCCAGAAGCACGAAGCGGCCAAAACAGTCGGCACCCAGCTGCAGCGATCGCGGCTAGCGGTATGCATGAGAAAATAAGCGCTGCCGAGGCCGAGAATAGCAAAGGAAAGCCACGTCGCGGCCCCATCACGAGGGCCCATGCTACCGTAGGCCAGATGATTAAACTGCCGATCCAGAACAAGATCACCCAAAATGCCGTGCGTGTGAAGAAATTAGCCGGGTAGCTACCGAATGGACCGATCAGGCCCAACTCAAGCCCAATGATCGTCGCCCCGCCGAGGATTTTTGCCCAAACGAGCGGCTTCAAGTTCTCATTGTGCAGCGGCATGGACCGTTTCTGCTAAGCAATCAGACGCGACGCAAGAATGAATCGGCGGCTTCGCCCACTCACCCACTGGCCCGTTAGCGAAGTTCTGGTGGCGATTCTGGAGACATGTGCTCTCACGGCGCGGTTCCGGTGACGGGGCCTAGATGTCAGGAAGCGTAGATGATTGAGAACATGGCAGCTGAGTTCTTACCGGCACGACGAAGGTCGATGACCACTCGTCAGCCTCCTACCAGAAGTCCATTGGGCGTCTTCTCACGTTTTCTGTTGCTCCGGGCTAAGCGCGTAGTCAGCTCACGGGCTGCCCCTAGCTCTCTCGTTGCTTATCTAGCTCGGCTGTATATTCAGAGCCGCTTGAAAGAGGGCAGGAGCTTAGGCTCCGTTGAGGTAACAGAAGCTCTTCTCATTCTGGCAACTTCACTCACCCGTCTGGCTGAGCACAACGATTCCATTACTGAATTGAATGTAGCGATCTTGCTGCTGCAGCAAAATGATCGAGCGACTTATCCGGCATTATCCCACGCGATCCAAGCCGCGCTCGTGACTGCCCTGATCCGCCGTTCAGAGCGAACGGGTAACAGCTCCGACCTAATGGATGCGCTGCTCATTGCCGAGCACCAACTGGCCGATTGCGATCGGCGGGCGAGCCCAGCTGAGTGGGTCAATCTGGCCTTAGGAGCGGGCGTCGCCCTGGTGCGGTTGGCAGAGCGTGAAGACTGTGCGGAAAGAGCGGGGCAAGCAGTGGGAATGCTCCGTCTCGCGCTGAAACATTGCCCAGAAAATGCCCGAGAACTTTGGGCATCGACCGCAAATGCTCTCGCAACCGCGCTTACTCGAGCGGGCGAACGGACCGGGGATTTGGCCGTTCTGCATGAAGCGCTGACCTACCTCAAACGATGCCAATCCCTACGGTCGCGAAATGAAAAACCGCTGTTGTGGGCCTCTACGCTGACCGATACCGCCAACGTGTTAGCCCGCCTGGGCGAGAGAGAGGCCGATCCCAGGCGATACAGAGACGCGATTGCAAACCTGAGGCAAGCACTTGAGGTTGTCACGCCGAACCTTTCGCCGCGTGACTACTTGGAAACGCTCAATAATCTGGCGTTTATTTTAGTGAAGCTTGCTGCCACGACAGGCGACGATGGGCCGCTAGATGCGGCATTGGCAGCCGTTGATGCGGCAGAGCTAGCCATCACCGAAGCTGCCGCCCCGTTAGACTGGGCTGTCCTACAATCGACCAAAGCTTTCGCGCTGCTTGAAAGATGGAAGATGCGGCGATCGATGTCGTTGGCGCGCCAAGCGACACGTGCCGCCCAAAATGCGCTACGGCACGTTTCTGCTCAGCAAGCACCGCAGGTTTATAAGATGGTCACGGGTATCGTTTCCGAACTGAATTCGATTGGTGTCTGACTTCATAGGTGTCTGACTTCAGCGGTGCGAGACCGCTTCTTGGGGAGGTTCCGCAAATGGCACGGTTCACGAATGACCCCGCGTGCGGGAGGTCGTAATAGATAAAGTTCGAGGCCGCGTCGTATTTGATGCTAGCGATCTCCTGGCGACTTTTGAGTTCCCACTAACGTATAAGCGGTGACAAATGCTTTGGTCTGGCTTCGGTCATTATCGCTCGTCAATCTTATCTATCCTGTGGCTAAGCGCGGTTCTCAACGTGCTCACGCTCGCTGGATCGATCTACATGATGCTGGTCTATGATGTCGTACTCCCTAGCCACAGCATCTCGACCTTACTTGGCCTGCTGCTGATGGTGGCCCTCGCTTACAGTTTTCAGGCCGGCTTCGATCTGCTGCGTACGCGCACACTTTCTCACCTGGGAGCAGCAATCGAGACTGATTTCGCGCCGCTCATTTACCGAATCATTTCCACATCGGCTCTCCGCGGCCGCCCGCAATCCGAAAGCCTGCAACCCATTCGCGACATGGATCAAGTCCGCGGCTTCCTTTCGGGCAGTGGGCCGTCCGCTCTGATGGACCTTCCCTGGGTGCTCTTTTTTCTAGCGGTGTTATCTTTTTTTCACATCTGGCTAGGCGTAACCACACTCGTCGGCGCGCTGTTGCTCATTGCCCTCGCTTTTCTCACGGACATCAAGAGCCGTGCGCCGGCACGTCTCGCCACCGAATTTGCCGCGCGCCGTAGCTCTGAGACCGAAGCCATTCGGCGCCACGCCGAAGAAATTAAGGTAATGGGGCTGGGTGGTCGCGCCGAAAACAGCTGGCTCGCGGTTAACCGCCATTATCTGGCGACACAGCAGCAACTCGCTGACATCTCGACCGGCCTCGGCGGTATCGGCCGCATAGCGCGTATGCTGCTGCAGTCGACGGTGCTGACGGTCGGTGCGGCGCTGGTGATCGACAATAAGGCAAGTGGCGGCGTGATCTTCGCCTCCTCGATCCTTAGTGCCCGCGCGCTGGCGCCTATCGACCAGAGTATCGGAAACTGGCGGATTTTCATATCGGCTCGGCAAAGTTGGCGACGGCTTGATGCGCAGTTTGCCGCGCTGCGCCCATCGCCTTCGCCAACCTCGTTGCCCCCACCCGAGAAGACTTTGGCGGTGGAGCATGTGACGTTGATGCCGCCGGGCGCCCGTGTGCCAACGGTGATAGATGCGAGCTTCACGCTGAACGCTAAGGACGCTGTGGCTGTGATCGGGCCGAGTGCGGCTGGGAAATCAACACTCGTGCGCGCGATCACCGGGGTTTGGCCGCTCGCCAGTGGACAGGTTCGTCTTGATGGTGGTGCGCTTGATCAGTGGTCGTCGGATGCACTCGGGACACATATCGGCTATCTTCCACAGACGGTCGAATTGATGGAAGGCACTGTCGCGCAGAATATCGCGCGGTTTGAGCCCGATGCGCCTCCCGAGTTGATTGTCACCGCTGCGCGTACCGCGCGCGTGCACGACCTCATCCTTCGCCTAGAGCATGGTTATGACACGTTGGTTGGCCCTGACGGCAACGCACTTTCGGCGGGCCAAAGGCAGCGTATCGCACTCGCACGGGCGCTTTATCGCGATCCATTTCTGATTGTGCTCGACGAGGCCAATAGCAACTTGGATGCCGAAGGCGAACAGGCGCTGATTGAGGCGATTTTCGCTGTTCGCCGGCGCGGCGGCATCGTCATCACTGTCGCGCACCGACCGAGCATGCTGCGAGCGGTCGATCATGTGTTGGTTATGGGGGAGGGTCGCGTGCGGGCATTCGGTCCCAAGGCTGAGGTGATGGCCAAACTTAATAAACAAGCCCGTGCCGCCCAGGCTGCCGCTCCGTTGGTGCAGACTTGAACACCCGCGAGCAACTCGCGATCCGGGCGGGAAACCTTGAACCGCAGATCGAGCTTGCGCGCTATCGCCAGCTAACGCGGATTGTATCTGGCGGCTTCTTCGTGACTATCTTCGTGCTCGCCGCCGTTTTGCATTTGCAAGGCGCGGTGATCGCATTTGGCGAGCTCAATGTTGCGACTAAGGTTAAGAAGCTGACCCACCCCACAGGCGGTGTGATTGCCGCAATCAATGTGCGTGATGGAGATCATGTCAGCGCGGGTCAGGTGCTGATGCGCTTTGACACCAACATCACGAGCGTCGCTGCCGAGGCAACTGGCAATAGTCTCGATCAGATGCTGGCGACGCAGTCGCGTTTGGTTGCTGAGCGAGATGGAGCGGCGGCGGTGGACTTTCCCGTCCGCTTGCTGGCCAATGCCACGCCATCGACCCGCCAGGCGATTGCAGAGGAGCGCAACCTATTCTTCCTCCGCCGCAACGCGCGAGCAAGCCAGCGTGCTGAGTTGGGGCACAAAATCGCCGAGGCGGAACATCAGATCCGAGCGTATCAAGCTCAGATCGATGCTTCGGATGCACAGGGCATACTTATCGCACCCGAACAAAAAGGCCTTGAGGATCTTTACCAGAAGAAATTCGTGACGCTGAGTCGAGTCAATGAACTCAAGCGCACCGCTGTCGCTCTCAAAGCAAACTCGGCGTCACTCAGGGCGCAGATCGCTCAGACTAGGGCGCAAATTAGCGATTATCGCCAGCAGATGATCCAGCTCGACCAGGATGCGCGAGCCCAAGCGGGTAATGAGCTAATGACCGTCAATCAACAAGTCTCCGAACAAACGGTCAGGAAGGTTAATGCCGCGGACGCGTTTGATCGCAGCAGTATCCGCGCCCCGCAGGCAGGCATAGTCGATAAGCTGGCTTTCAATACAGTTGGTGCGACCGTGGCGCCAAATCAGCCCATCATGGAACTGGTGCCGAGCAACGATCGAATGACTGTCGAAAGCAAGATCGCCGTCAACGATGTCGATAAGGTGCGTACCGGGCAGACAACCGAACTGCATTTTACCGCGTTCAACACACGCACAACGCCTACGCTGCGTGGCATTGTGCGCACAGTCTCCGCAGACAAACAGAGCGACGAACGGACCGGAACTACCTTTTACACAGTGTTGATTGAAATTCCTCCAAATGAGATCAAAAAGCTGGGTAATGTGCAACTCGTGCCAGGCATGCCCGTCGAAGCCTATATCCAGACGTCGGGCCGATCTATGTTATCCTTCTTGCTGAAACCGATTGCGGATCAGTTCAGCCGCTCGTTTCGCCAAGATTAAGCCTCGAACGAAAACGGAGCAACGGCGCTCTACCAAGCGCATATCGCCATTCACCTACCCAACGTGCTGGCTGCCTTTTCGAGCGACGGTTGGGAATTGAAATGGCGGGCGGGCCCGCGATGGCCGATAGGGGCAAAGATTCAGCGAAAGCGGACCATCGGGGGCGTGCGGAGGCGGCCCATGTTATGCCCGAAACTTGACGTCCTCCCTGTTTTTTTCATCCGTGGTGAGTGAGAGTTTTCCGGCCCTTTGAAGCCTGCGGGCAAGGAGCTGGGACATGAAGAAGACGCGCTACACGGAAGAGCAGATTGCGTTCGCGCTGAAGCAGGCGGAGACGGGCACGCCGGTCGCCGAGGTCATCCGCCGGATGGGCGTTTCGGAGCAGACCTTCTATCGTTGGAAGAAGGTGTACGGTGGGCTTGGCGTGGGTGAGTTGCGCCGGGTGAAGCAGCTCGAGGACGAGAACCGCAAGCTCAAGCAGCTGGTCGCGGAACCGCGAGCGCCAGCCGGCAACGTCAGCGCCCAACGAGATGTGGTCGATGGACTTTGTCTCGGACGCGCTGTTCGATGGTCGCCGTCTGCGGGCGCTGACGGTGGTCGACGCCTTGACGCGCGAGGCTCTGGCAATCGACGTCGACCAGGGCATCAAGGGTGAGCAGGTGGTTGCCGCGATGGCGCGGATCACGGCGGTCCGCGGTGCGCCGAAGACCATCCGAGTGGACAACGGGCCGGAATTTATCTCGAAAGCGCTCGACCGGTGGGCCTATGAGAACGGCGTCACGCTCGACTTCTCGCGGCCGGGCAAGCCGACTGACAACGCCTTCCTGGAGTCGTTCAATGGCCGCCTGCGCGACGAGTGCCTGAACAGCCACTGGTTCCTCTCGCTGGCAGATGCACGGGTCAAGATCGAGGCCTGGCGACGGGACTATAACGAGAGCCGACCTCACACGGCTCCTGGCTGGCTGACGCCAGCCGAATATGCTGCATCCGCCGGGATTAATCCCGGCGGATACAGGCCGGAAGCTCGCATCGCGCCCGAATGAGAAACCGACGGACCGTCAATTGGTTGGCAATCTCTGCTCCGCGGATTGATCTAAGTGCGTAACTGTTTACCGTCTCTTTCGACCGAACCTATTTCGCAGCTGAGGGGAGCTGAAAATGGCCATTGGGAATGCCTTCTATGGAGCCGTAAATGGGCTCCGAGTATCTAGTTCTTACCTTTACAAGGTAAACGCGGCAGCGATTAGCTACTCAACCAGCACCGTTAATAATGGAATCTCTACGATTTCGACCACGTTTGCCTCGGGAACCATTTCATCCTATTCGCAATTATCTTTCGTCGGAACGGTCGCGATTACCCTCAACTCCGTCAACGACTTCATTACCGTTGGTAATAATAGCTATGTGGTATATGGAGTTAGTTCCGACGGACAGGATTTGATCTACGGCTCTGTGGCCGGTCCGTCTTTCGAAACTTATGTACTTTCTAACTCTGGCAGAGCTCCGAATGGGCCGGTCAGTTTCACAAGTACAAGCGGAGTCTACGTTGCGGCATCTGGACCAGCCATTACAGCGTTGGCGTTACCGTCGGTCGTAAATGTCACGCACGATGCATCGACTTCGTTTGGCGTTAGCGCGGCCGACGTCGGTTCGTCCGTTGCTCGTGTAAGCATTACGTTGGATCATGCGATCCAAACCGCAGCAGGCAGCACAACCACTCTCAATTTTTTAGACACGGTCGATAGCTTCTCGGACGGCTCATCCTCGTTGGTGCAGCGACTGTCGTCACTAAATGGCGCTGGGACTTATTCGATCGCAAGCCTTTCAGTAACCGACAATGCAGGAAAGGTGGCTCAATATACCGGAGCGTCGCTAGCGTCGTTTGGTTTGCCAACGACCTTTACGCTTACGAAGCATGCGGTTGCGGCCGACTTCTCAGGCGACGGCCACTCGGATATCATGTGGCAGAACGTAAGCGGTGCTGTCAGCGAGTGGACGGTTGAAGGCAATGTTCTGTCTGACCAGCTCCACACGGGCGTGTTTAACTCTCCCGTGCCTGCTGGTTGGTCGATTGTTGAGAGCTTCGACATGAACGGCGATGGCGTGTCCGACCTGCTTTGGCGCAATCCAACTGGCGCTGTTTCCGTCTGGGATGGGACAGGAGGCGGTGGCTTCCAAGCCGGTGCATACAATAGCACGGCATTGCCGGCCGATTGGCATGTTGCTGCGGTTGGCGACTTCAATGGCGACGGTCGAGACGACATTCTGTGGCGGCAGGAAGGTGGCGCTGTTTCCCTCTGGACCTCCACGGGAACTGAATTCCAGGCGGGCACTTATAACACCAGCGTCCCGACAGATTGGAAGATCGAAGGCGCTGCCGACTTTAACGGCGACGGCAAATCCGACATTTTGTGGCGCAATGCGTCGGGCGAATTCTCTACTTGGCTGAGCACGGGCACCGGCTTCCAGATCGGCGCCTACGACAATACCGCAGTGCCGACCTTATGGCACATTCGCGGCCTCGCCGATTTTAACGGCGACGGCAAGGATGACATTCTTTGGTACAGCGACACAGGCGCAGTGTCGGTGTGGACGTCGAACGGCACCGGGTTCGATATTGGCACGATCAATGATGCTGTGCCGAGCAATTGGACGATCGCCGCCGTCGGCGACTATAACAACGATGGGAAAGCGGATATCCTTTGGCACAGCGATACCGGTCAGACTTCCATCTGGGATGGCACCGGCACAGGCTTTATCAAGGGTGTTGCCAACGCCAATATCCCAACTGATTGGCACGTCGTAGCGCACGACTTCCTGCTTTAGGAAAAATAGTTCATTGGACGCTTCCGCTTAATTTTCGGATCGAGTAATTGCATAGCTAATATTTTAAACAGCGGAATATTCTTTCAGCGTTCGCGTTCTCTTCTGACCAACTATTGCACTAATCAACGCGGCCACTCGTCTGCTAAACAGATCAATGAACGCTCCGTCAAGAGAACTTACCCGTTGTTTAGCTGATGGAATGCCGATTGAATCATGGGCTGCCCCACTTGATCGAATTGATTGAGCCCGAATCCCGTGGCCATGCGTTCGACGCCAATGATAATCAGAATTCTTATCGCCGCAGTGCTCGTTTCGTCGGCTTCTGCCGCAGGCGCACAAACAGCTCCGACCCAAACTACGTCGGCCGTCCAGGCTGAGCGTGCCGCAAAAGCCGGACGGTCGGTCGAAAGCGGCACCTCATTTAATTCGCTGCAAGCCGAACCGCTGGCTACACCGAGCCAAAGCGTAAACGTCAATGCCCCTGACAGTGCGCGCGCGTCGCAAGGACCGATCCCGACCCCCTTCCAGGGCGGAATTCGAACTCCCTGGAATCCACGCTGATGGGTTTCTCGTTCACCGACAGCTCACCCGGGCTGTTGGGCACGGTCGCTATCGTCCTGCTGATCGGCGTCGCAGTGACCGTTGTCGTTGTGATGCTACGGCTAGGAAAGATGGGCCGCGATGATGTGGTCGATGGAGAGGGTGACCACCCTGACCTCCTCGGCTGAACGACAACAAAGTTGACGCTCGGTAGCTGCCACCCTGTCATAGAGGGTATTGCCTGCGTCGGCCTTTTCTTCGCCTGTTCGCAAGGATGCGGCGCAGCGCAGCCCAATCTCCTCCGGCAAGGCTCGACGATATTTCTCTCGAATGCTCAAATTCGGGTCGGCTTCGATCTCGCGAAGGGCGGCTCAATTACATCGCTGTCGCGCGTTCCGGAAAACATAAATGTCATCAACGATCACGATCTTGGCAGGCAGGTTCAGCCAACCTTTTATGCGGGTCCGAAGCCCTATGGGATGCCCTCTCCAGATTGGTCTGGCTGGGGCTGGGACCCAATCGAGAGCGGTGATGCCTATGGGCAATGGATCGAAGGTCGCCGCCTGGTGTTACAAGGGCAGTACGCTCTTCATCCGCACGGTGCCCCTGCAATGGGCGCTCAGGGGTGTACCATGCGAATGCACGATCGAGAGCTGGATCATGCTGGATGGCAACAAAATCCATGTGCGCGGTCGGCTGATCAATCATCGCTCCGACCTTCGCCAGTTTGCTTCGGACGAACAGCAAGAGCTCCCAGCAGTCTACACAACAGGCAGGCTGCGGCGCGTAATCGCTTATACGGGGGACAGGCCGTTTACCGGCGACAAGCTTACCGAGCTGCCTACGACCTTTCCCTGGACCACGTGGCGAGCAACCGAATCGTGGTCTGCCTTGGTAGACGCATCTGGATGGGGCGTCGGCGTGATCAACCCCGCGACAATTTCATTTGGCGGTGGTTTCAACGGACCTAAAAAAGACGGTCAGCCAGCGGATGCTCAGACAGGCTTTATCCGTCCTGGGCAGCCTGAGGTGATCGACCATAATATCGTCCTGCCGTACCACTACACGCTGGTGCTGGGCACCGTTCCCGAGATCCGGGCGGAGGCCACCAAGCAACGGATAGCCGATCGCCGGCCAGACGTCCGTTTCGTCAGTGACCGTCAACACTGGACGTATATCAATGCCCGCGATTCGGGATGGCCGATAAAGGGTTCCCTCAAGGTCGATACCACCTCCGGCACCTCAGAATTGGTGTCTTCCCCGACCTTTTTTCCTGCCTTGGCAGTGCAATCGATTTTTGTCGCGGGGGCTTTTTCAGGCAAGGCCGGAGCCGTGAGGCTTTACTGGGCGACTACGGTCTCGCCGATGTTCTCAGTCGATAATCTGTGGCTGTTCCCGTGCAGTCCGATGGCAAGATGCGGACCTATCGGTTCGCCGTAGGGGGCAGATCGGGCTGGAAGGGAGCCGTTACAGCTCTAAGATTCGATCCGCCGCCAGGGACCGTGGGCAGCCGGGCCGAAATCTGCGCAATCTCCTGGAAAGTGGTTCGCTGCTGACACGCGGCTATTTTGGAGGCTGCGTGAAGTTAGGACACTTAAGCTTCGCGACGGTTGGCCAACTGGCGCTGCATTGAGGTCAACAAATTTTCGAATAACGGGCGAGTGGCGAAAAAATCGAGGTGATGGTCATTGCCGCCCGCCGAACCAACCCATTGCGGATCAACCGTTCCATCGGTGCCTAGCGCGGCGTTGAAATCATTCCAGAAGCTAAGGGTTGTCTGCTCGACGCCACATGCCAGCAGCTGATTAAATAATGCGTGGTGACTTGTTCGCTCTGACAAGTTGGGCACGGTAAGTCCCCTGACGCTTTGCCGGACGGAATCCAGTGTGCCCGGGTTTTCAATGTCAACAACATGCGCGTTCGCATAGCCGTCCCGCCAGCTTGCATCTGATAAGGTTGGCGGGAATATTGTCGCAACGTAGGAAGACGCCGGTGCGACTGACATCAGGAAGGCTAGGTAGCGATCTACGGTTTCCCTAGAAAAATCGGCGAATGCTTCCTCGTCAAAGTGCTTTTCGCGCCGCTCGATCCGCTTAAATACCGAGACGAACTCCACGTCCACCTGGCCGAACTTAAATATTACAGGTGGAGCAACGGTCTTGGGCAGCGTGGCGAGCCAACCAAGTAGACCTTCAATCCTCTGCCGATATTGCGTGCGGCCGTTGGGATTCGAAAGCCCACGCGCGGACCCAGCGCTGAACAGACAAACGAGGGGCAAGACCCAGCCATCATAACAGAGCGGCGTGCGTCGATAGAGACCCGTGTGGCTGTCGCCGATGACTATAATCGGCTTTGCGCCTAGCTCGATGAGCTTATCGACTTTGGCCCAAATTGCCGGGAGTGCCAAATCCAGCTGGTCGCCGAATCCATTGAAATAACAATCGGATAGCGCTGCTATCACCTCGATCGGATCGGATGCATCAAATGCCGTTGGATTCAATTCGATCGGGAATTGGCGTCTCTCGCGCGCGCCGTAACTTAGAAAATGTAGGAGCGGGCCGGCACTGGTATCGGGATGGGCATCAGCATACGATCCAGGATCAAAGCCGGCACATGACCACGAATTATCATCCTGCATGCTGTCTCAACATGGTTTGGCGGCTCTCGATACGTGCGCAGGGCGTTGTCAGATCAATTTCCCACGTTCAGCGCTGGTAGCAAGGCCCGATGCCGCTACAAAGCTATGCGAGACAGCCCCTCTAACCGGTTCAACTCATCGCCCGAGATCATCAGGATGGTGATGATGCTCTATGTGCGGTTCCCGCTCTCGATCCACAACGTCGCGGACCTGCTTTCCCAGTACGGCGTCGACATCAGCTACGAGACGGTCCGGTTCTGGTGGAATCGCTACGGTCCGCTGTTCGCCAGCGACATCCGACCGCCAGCGAGTCAGCCGCATGCGTGGCTTCCGGCATTGGCGCTGGCACCTCGACGAGCTCTACGTGAAGATCAACGGCGAGACGCACTGCCTCTGGCGCGCCGTCGATCACGAGGGTGAAATCCTCGAAAGTTACGTCACCAAGACCAGGGACAAGAAGGCGGCGCTGGCCTCATCGAGAAGGCGCTGAAGCGCCGCGGCTTGCCGGAGCGCATCAACACTGATGGTCTGGGATCGTACAAGGCAGCGATGCGAAACCTCGGCAACGCCGAGAAGCAGGAGGTCGGTCGCCATGCCAACAATCGAGGGGAAAACAGCCACCTGCCCTTCCGACGAAGAGAGCGGGCGATGCTGATATTTCGACAAATGAAGTCGTTGCAGAAATTCGCCTCGGTCCACGCCAACGTCCACAACCACTTCAATCTAGAACGCCACCTCATCGACCGAACCACCTGCAAGCGTCGCCGCGCAGCCGCATTGGCCGAGTGGCAAAAGCTCATGGGTCAGGTCCCTGCTCTCAAAGACTGACCCCATCGTGTGGAGACGAGTTCGACTTCGTCTGACAGCACATCTGAGAGGCATTGGCCGGAGCTAATGCGCAGTGTCTTGGCCGCCATCAAGTCCGACCAATCTTTGCTGGATGGTCTTCATCAGAGGCAGCGGGGTGTCCAGAAAATGCTCGCAATGGTGGGCGGCCATCCAGCCGATCGTTCGCCGTCCGGCGAACCCTGCAAGGCGCGGCCTGGAGACGCCGGCAAGGCGATAGGATTGCGGCATCACGGTTATTCCCAAGCCGGCGGCCACCATCTGCAGCACGCGGTCATCATTGGTCGATCGCAGCGCGAAATGCGGTCTGACGCCGCGCTCGGTGAAAAAGCGGCTCGTTTCCGAAAGTGCCTCGCAATGGCGCCTCACGATCATGATCTCGTTCGCCAGCTTGTCCGCCGAAATGTCGGAGTGCGTGGCCAAAGGGTGCGTAGCGGCCATGGCCAGCGCATAGCCTTCGGTCATGAAGGCGCGCTCGGCAAAGCGATCGGTTCCGCGGTCGACCAGGGTCAACGCCAGGTCCACGCGGCCTTTTGCGATGTGCCCCACGATCTCGCGTTCGCTTCCAAAGATCAATTCGAAGCGATGCGACTCTCCGGGACGAACCTGCGCGACGCTATCGGCTACGGGGCTGGTCGGGATGCTGCTGAGGACCGCGAGCCGAAACGAGGGAAGTTCGGCAGAAAGCGCCATCGAACGCGCCGCGGCGTTGAATGCCCCTTCTATGCGGCGGGCGTGAACGAGGAAGGCGCTGCCGGCGGCAGTTAGCTCAACCCGCTGGTTCGAGCGGATGAAGACCGGCCGGCCTAACAATCGCTCCAGTTTCGCGATGCCGACCGAAAGGGTGGGCTGAGCGACGTTGCAGGATTCCGCCGCCCGCGAAAAATTGCCCTGATCGACGACCGCGAGAAAATAACGGAGAAGGTAGCGATCGAGCATCCACATGCCTTGCGAGCGTTAGCTATATAGATACTGATAATACACTTGATACGCCACGTTCAATTTTCCTTATCGGCTTGAGGGGCTAATATGCCGGCAAAATGGGAGAGCGATGTGAGCAGTTTCGATTTCGCGCTGGGCGAATCCGCCGACATGATCCGCGAGGCCACCGCGCGCTTTTCCGCCGACCGGATCGCGCCGCTGGCCAAGGCGATCGACGAAAAGGATTGGTTTCCGATCGAGCTTTGGCCTGAGATGGGCGCGCTCGGCCTGCATGGCATCACTGTGCCGGAGGAGGATGGCGGCCTAGGGCTCGGCTATCTCGAACATGTCGTGGCGCAGGAGGAAGTGGCGCGAGCGTCGGCCTCGATCGGGCTTTCCTATGGCGCGCATTCCAATCTCTGCGTCAATCAGATCCGCCGCTGGGGCAATGCGGAACAGAAGGCAAAATATCTCCCCAAGCTGATCTCGGGCGAGCATGTCGGCAGCCTTGCCATGTCAGAGGCCGGGGCGGGATCGGACGTGGTCTCGATGAAGCTCAAGGCCGAGAAGAAGGGCGATCGCTACGTTCTGAACGGCACCAAATTCTGGATCACCAACGCGGCTTATGCCGACACGCTCGTCGTCTACGCCAAGACGGGAGAGGGATCGAAGGGCATCACCACCTTCCTGATAGAGAAGGGCTTCAAGGGTTTCTCGATCGGGCAGAAGATCGACAAGATGGGGATGCGCGGCAGCCCCACTGCCGAGCTGGTGTTCGACGATTGCGAGGTGCCGGAGGAGAATGTCATGGGGCCGCTCAACGGCGGTGCCGGCGTTCTGATGTCGGGTCTGGATTATGAGCGGACGGTGCTTTCGGGCATCCAGCTCGGCATCATGCAAGCGTGCCTCGACGTAGTGCTGCCTTACGTCCGCGAGCGCAAACAGTTCGGCAAGCCGATCGGTGCGTTCCAGCTGATGCAGGCCAAGGTGGCGGACATGTATGTCGCGCTCAATTCAGCGCGGGCCTATGTCTATGCAGTGGCGAAGGCGTGCGACGCGGGGCGGACGACGCGCTTTGATGCCGCGGGCGCAATTTTGCTGGCGAGCGAGAACGCGATGAAGGTCTCGTTGGAGGCGGTGCAGGCGCTGGGTGGTGCGGGTTATACCAAGGATTGGCCGGTGGAGCGGCTCATGCGTGATGCCAAATTGCTCGATATCGGGGCGGGGACGAATGAAATCCGGCGGATGCTGATCGGGCGCGAGTTGGTGGGGGCGGCGGCGTGAAGCCCCTCCCCTTCAGGGGAGGGGTTGGGGTGGGGGATGCCGCTGCCGCCCAGCGCAACCTCGCCCGACTGGGGGCCGCCCCCCCCCCCCCCCCCCCCCGGGGGGGGGGGGGGGGGGGGCGGGCCCCCCCCCCCCCCCCCCCCCCCCCCCCAAACCCACCCAAAAACAACACCACCGCCCCCCCCCGGGGATTGACGCCC
>NZ_JAAOZC010000008.1 GCF_011761305.1 Sphingomonas vulcanisoli
AACGCTACTCCAAATCCCTCGATATGCTCGATGCCACACTCACACTCTTCTTCCATCGACACCTCATCAATGCAATACAAAGTGAACAATGCCCCGTTCCGGGGAGGATCAGCCGCCCGTAGGCCCGCCGGCCAATGCGTCGGATCGAGCGGGGTGCGGCCCGCCAGCGCATTCGCATCGACATGGCTGACGATCGCCTCCTCCTCGACCTCCAGATCACGCCAGCCGAGTGCGTGCAGTCTCTCCCCCGCACCTGCCAAGCCACCCTCGCTCACCACCAGATAGACGATCCGCCCATCATCGCAGCTCAGCATCGCGTCCACCGCACGGCCGATCGGCGCCCCATCGGGCGAGGTCACGGGCCGCCCTTCGACGCGCGAGAGCTGGAAGAGCCTAGTGCGGACGGCGCTGTCCTGCGCCGCCGCCTCGGCACCCTTATCATAGCGCGCGCGCAGGCCGAGCCAGCGCCACACCCCGACCAGATCGACGATCAGCAGGAAGCCGTTCGAGAGCATGAGATTGTGCTGCCCCGTCGCCAGCCCGACGATCACCCAGCCGATCGCGCCCACCGTGAAGACCACGAACCCCCAGCCGGTGATCCGCGATCCGAGATTGGCCGCGGTCATCATCGCGGCGATCATCGTCGCGCCGGGCGCGATATATTGGGCGGCGTCGGTCAGCATCTATAACTCCCCTTGGCCATCCGAAACGCGCCCGCGCGCGTCGCGATCCGATAACGGAGGCGGCGGAGCGCGGCGGGCGTGTCGATATCGATGATGCAGCCTTCGCTGCCGGCGACTTCGGCAATTTGCCGCCTATCGAGCAGCGCGGCGAGCCCCGCCTCGGAAGGCACCGTCCATCCTCTGATTGCGGCGGTGCGGACAAGCACAGGATGACCCGGCTGGCCCGCCCAAATCGGCCGCAGCGCGTCACATCCCGCCGTGAGGCGATGACGGCCTGACCGCGCGAAGGGCATGTCGGCCAGGAAAATCACCGCTTCGTGATCTACCGGACGAAGCGCCCGGAGCCCGGCAGAGAGGCTGGCACCGATGCCGGCGCGGGCGTCTGGGGCTGTGCGGATCATCAATCCCGGCCACCGCAATCGTTTCACCAAGGCCCGGCGGCGCGCAAAGCCGGGCGGCAGGACCAAAATCGTCCGCTGCGCGCCCGCCCGCGCGGCGCGGAGGGCATGGGCCAGCAAAGGTTCGCCGCCCACATGTTCGAGGAGCTTGTCCCGTCGTCCGAACCGCCTGCCCTCGCCTCCTGCGAGCAGCAGCGCGACCCGCATCAGATCTCGACCTGGCTGCCGAGCTCGACGACGCGATTGGTGGGCAGGCGGAAGAATTGCATCGCGCTTTCCGCGTTGCGCAGCATCCAGGCGAACAATTTCTCGCGCCACAGCGCCATGCCGGGCCGCTCCGAAGCGATCAGCGTCTGCCGCGCCAGGAAGAAGCTGGTGTCCATCATCCTGAATTGCGCCCCGCAATTGGTGGCGCGCGCCAAAGCGGCGGGCACGTCCGGCTCTTCCATGAAGCCGAAGTGCAGCACCAGCCGATAGAAGCCCTGGCCCAGATCTTCGAGCCCCTCACGCTTGAAATGGGGCACGTAGGGCACATCGACGATCTTCACTGTGAGCAGAATCACGCGATCGTGCAGCACCTTATTATGCTTGAGGTTATGCAGCAGCGCATGAGGTACGCCGTGCGGCGTCGATGTCATGAACACCGCGGTGCCCGGCACGCGCGTCGCCGATCCCGAGGCCGAGCGGACGAAGACGTCGATCGGCATCGAAACCTCGGCCATGCGCTTCAGCATCAGCTGGCGTCCACGCGCCCAGGTGGTGAGCAAAGTGAAGGCGACCCCGCCGATCAGCAGCGGGAACCAGCCGCCCGCGACGATCTTGGTCGCGTTGGAAGCCAGGTAGAGGAAATCGATCGTCAGGAAGACCCCGATCAGCGGCGCGGCATAATACCATTTCCAGCCCCACACCCGGAACATCAGCACCGCGACCATGCAGGTGGTGATGAACATCGTGCCCGTCACCGCAATGCCATAGGCCGCGGCCAGGTTCGAGGAGCTGCGGAAGGTGAGGGTCAGCAGAATCACCAGCACCATCAGCACGCTGTTCGCGATCGGCACGTAGATCTGCCCCGCAGTATGCTCACTGGTATGATCAATCCGCACGCGCGGCATCAGGCCGAGCTGCACCGCCTGCTGAACGACCGAGAAAGCACCGGTGATCACCGCCTGGCTGGCGATCACCGTCGCCACCGTCGCCAGCAGCACCAGCGGCAAGCGCAGCTGCTCGCTCGCCATCAGGAAGAACGGGTTCTCCACCTTGGCGGGATCGGCGAGCAATAGCGCGCCCTGCCCGCAATAGTTGAGCATCAGCGCGGGCAGGATGATCGCCACCCAGCTCAGCTGGATCGGCTTTTTGCCGAAATGACCCATATCGGCATACAGCGCCTCTGCCCCCGTCAGCGCCAGCACGACCGAGCCGAGCGCGAGGAACGCGAGCTTGGGATCCGATGCGATGAAGCGCGCCGCCCAGATCGGGTTCAGGCCCCACAATACGTCGGGCCGGTGCGCGATCGCCATGATCCCCAGCACCGATATGGTGATGAAATAGACGATCATGATCGGGCCGAAGAAGCGCCCGATCGTCGCCGTGCCGCGCGACTGGATCAGGAACAGCGAGACGAGGATCACCACCGAGATCGGCACCACCCATTCGGCGAAACCCTGGTGGATCGTCTCCAGGCCCTCGACCGCCGACAACACGGACATCGCGGGCGTGATGATGCAATCGCCGAAGAATAAGGCGGTGGCTAGGATGCCGAGCAGGATGAGCCCCGATGTCCAGCGCCCGCCGCCGCTGCGCCGCTGGATCAGCGCGAGCAGCGCCAGGCTGCCGCCTTCGCCCTTATTGTCCGCCCGCAGGATGACGAGAATATATTTGAAGGTGACGACCACCATCAGCGACCAGAAGATCAGGCTGACGACGCCCAAGATGTGCAGCGGATCGACCGTCAGTTTGTGATGGCCGATGAAAATCTCGCGCATCGAATAGAGCGGGCTGGTGCCGATATCGCCATAGACGACGCCGATCGCGCCAAGGCCGAGCGCCAGCAGCCGATTTTTGCCAGCGCCGTGCGATTCCATATCCGCAGACGCATCAAGCGGCGCGGCAGGATCTGCGACGGCAATCTCGGCGTTCATTGAAAGCGGCTAAGCCTCGGAACTTTCGGGAGGAATTCGGCAATTGCGGGCTGCTTATTTCTGATATGCCCGGTCCTCATCCGGCAGCAGCGGCGCGGCGCCTAGCACTAAGCCGTTGGGGGAGCAACGACCGATACATCAGCGGTTAAGGCGAAACGGCAAGGTTGCCGCCCGGTTCCGCCTCAAATGGCGCCGTCGTCCTTATATTTCAACTCGAGGTAACGCTGCTGCGCGGCGAACTTGCTGAGATCGCCGCTGGCGAGATCGGCGCTCATCCGGGCCAGCTCGCCCTCCACCACCGTAAGCCCCTCGGCCAACTGGCGATCGGGCGAAGGACCGTCCTTCTCGACCTTGCGCAGCGAGGCGGGCACACGGTTATAGCCTTGGATCAGATCGGGCAGTTCCTCAGCGATCAGCTTGCGCACTTCCTGCGCGATCGGCTCGCGCGGATCGATGGTGGCAAGCTGGGGCGCCAGCGTTTCCAGCCGCACGCCGATGCCGTCGACCAGCTTCGCGGCCGGCGCGGGCAGCGCGGGGCGCTGCGCCTGCAGCCACGCCTCGGTGCGCGACGGCAATTGCGGCAGATCGCTCTGGACGAGCCGCTGCGGCGTCTCCTCGGGCTGGCGGCTGGCGGCGATGATTACCGTCCAGGCGATCACCAGCGTAACGACGGCGGCCAGGAAGCCCATCATCCCGATCGGGCCGATCACCAAGCCCCAGGCGAGGACCGCCGCGACGACCACCGCCACCGCCGCGAACAACCGCCGGGTGACGACCAGACCCTGGCGATACTTCCTCTGACGCGCGGCCTTGGCGAGGCGGCGGCCTTCGGGCGAGACGCGCTGGAGCAGCGCCTCGGCATCCGAATAATCCATCCGCCGCCGCTCGAGGATGGCCCGGGCGTTGGCGAGTTCGCGATCGCTATCGACCATCAGACGGGCTTGAACGGATCTTCGGCCGCCGGCGTCGCGCCGCCGGAGGTGAGCCGCGCCTGCGCCGCGCCCTCGGCCCGCGCAATATAGCCGCGCGATTTCTCGACCTCACTCGAAAGGCTGTCGACCGTAGTCTTCATCGAATCGAGCGCCTCCAGCTTGAAGCGATCGACCGCGTCCATCGTATCGTAAATATTCTGAAAGGCGCGCTTCAGCGTCTCGATCGGGATGGTCGAACCGGCGGCCTGTTGATGGATCTGCGCGGTCTGATTGCGCAACATCTCGCCGGTCGAATCGATGATCTTGGCGGTGGTGGTGTTGAGCGAGGTGATCTGATCGAGCACCAGTTTCTGCCCGACCAGCGCCTGCGCCACCGTCACCGCCGTGCGCAGCGCCGCGACCGTGGTGGTCGATGCGCGATCGACACCCTTCATGAGCTCGATATTGTTCTTCTTGACCAGATCCAGCGCGAGATAGCCCTGCACCGATACCGCCATCTGGGTCAGCAGATCCTGATGGCGCTGGCGCACATAGAAGAGCGCGCTCTCGCGGATCGCCTTGGCCTTGGCCGGATCACTCGCGTCCAGCTCGTTGGCCTTGTCTTCCAGCAGCGTGTCGGCGGTCTGGGCGTAATGGATCATCTGCTCCAGCCGGCCCATCGCCGCCCACAAGGCCTGCCGCTCGGTATCGATCGCGGCATTGTCCTTGAGCAGCTCATCCTTGCCGTTCTTGAGGCTGACCAGGATCGAGGAAATGTGGGTCTGCGAGCTTTTGTAGCTGTCGAAATAATTCTTCAGCTTGTTGCCGAACGGGATGATCCCGAAGATCTTGCGCGGCGCGAGCAGATTGCCCTTCTTGACCGGATCGAGTTCCTCGATCGTGCGGCGCAGCTGCGCGAGATCGGCGCCGACGCCGGTATCGCCGTCCATCGCGCGCGCCGGGCGATCGAGAAAGCGGTTCGATTGCCCCGCCGCATCGCGGATCTCCTTGGCGCCGAGGTTGGAGATCGTATCGATGCGCTTGCCGAACTCCGGCGAATTGGCGTCGAGCTCGGCGAGTTGATCGACGAAGGTGCCGACGCGCTTGGCCAGCTCGCTCTTCACGCTATCGTCGATCGGCACCAGCCCGGCGGCGCGCGCGGGCGCGATCGCCTGCACCGGTGTCGGCGGCGTCAGAACGAGATCGCTCTCGGTTGCGGTATCAGTCGCGGTCGTCGCCAAGGATGGTCTCCAGCCCGAAATTTCCCGACAAGATGGCCGCTTCCGGTGCCCTGTTCAAGTCATACAGCAACGCCGCCGGGCCGGGGAGGCTCGACGGCGCCGATGTTCAGCTGGAAAGGGGCTTAGCCGAGGTTGGCGATCGCGTGCACCGCACGGCGCGAGCGCAGGCTGGCGCCGACCACGCCGAAGCCAATCACCATCATCGCCCAAGTGGCGGCTTCGGGCACCTGCGCTACCGGAGCGAGCGTGGAACCGGCGTTGAACGCCGCCGTATTGGCGGTGGTCGTGCCGGTATTCTTCACGCCGATGCCCGAGAAGGACGTGTAATCGGTATCGTTGTAGACCGAGATTGCAGAGACCGTCGCGATGAACACATCCTGGAAGTTGTTGGTCGCGCCGTCGCCGCCGCCGGTGGTCCGATAGTCGGGCCCGGTATAATTCAGGACGAGATTAGGAACGTCTGCGCTGTCTCTTTCACCGGGAACGGTGGCAAGGAACGTCGTATCAGTGGTGTTGGGCGTGGTGACGATGAAGTTGCCGCCGGGATCCAGCGCCGTATTGAAGTTCACGTTCGCGCTACCCGCGACATAGCCCGCGAAATCGAAAATCGTCAGCTGTGAATCGAACATCCGCCCGGACTGGGGATCGACCGCGGCTGCCGAAAGGCCCTGATCGCCGGTCAGCTTGATATTGTAGGTGTACAGATAGCCGCCGCTGACCGCGACGGGCGAGTTGACCAGCGTGGGAACGAGCGATGCTTGCGCAGCGCTTCCTCCAATAACGGCGGACAGCAGACAAACGCCTGCAGAAAGCAACTTACGCATACAGATACCCCTTACACAACAAAACAAACGCAATCGTGCGCCGCAGCATAAGCGTTAACAGGGGTTAAGGTTCCGCTCGGGTTCCGTCACCGCCCGCAGAAAAGCATTTGAGATTCAATGAACTTACGGCGCGCTGCAATGTTCGCGGCCCCGGGCATCATCCGATGCGGCGCACAAAGCAATCAGCTAGAAATCCACCTTATCGTAATGATCGGGCGGTCCGACGACCTCCATCCGCTCCGACAGGAGGGGCCGGAAGCTCGGGCGGCTTTTCATGCCCGCATACCAGTGGCGAGTGCGGTCGTGGCCCCGCCAATCGATACCGCCGAGATAGTCGGCAACCGAGATGTGCGCCGCCGCCGCCAGGTCCGCGAGGCTGAACAAAGGCCCTGCCATCCAACGGCGATGATCGAGCAGCCAATCGACATAATCGAGGTGGCTGTTGGCCAGCCGCATCGCCTCGCGCAGCGCCTTGGCATCGGGCGAGAGGCGATGGACGAGACGCTTCTCCATCCGCTCATACATCAGCGGGCGCACGACCTCGTCGTGGAACTTGTGGTCGAACCACACCGCCAGCCGACGGATCTCGGCGCGGTGCGCGGCGGTGCCGGGCAGCATCGTCGCCCGCTCGATCGTCTCTTCGAGATAATCGCAGATCGCCGCCGAATCGATCAGCACCAGTCCGCCGACCTTATCGACCAGCACGGGCGTCTGTCCGGCGGGGTTCATGTCGAGGAATTCGTCGCGCTGGTCCCACGGGCTTTCACGCACCAGCTCATAGCCCTCGCCCTTCTCACCGAGCAGCAGGCGGACCTTGCGCGAAAAGGGGCAGAGCGGGAATTGATAGAGTTGCCACATGCGTGGCGGACTTAAACCGATCTTCGGCGCGGATGCCAGCGCGACGCGCGGGCGTGCCGAAAGCTTCTGTGGACAAAGCAAAGGCCGGAGTCGCGCATGGCGGCCCCAGCCTCTGTTATTACCCTATCGGCGTGTCAGCGATTTTGGGCGTTACCGGCGTTGGGATTGCCCTGCCCGGCCTGATTGTCGCGATCGCGATCGGCGTTCTGGTCGTCCTTCGCGCCGCCCTGCTGGTTCTGCTGGCGATCCGCCTGCTGGTTGCGGTCCTGCTGCTGGTTGCCGTCGCGGTCGGCGTTGCCAGCGTTGTTGCCACCGGCGTTATTGTTGGTGTCAGCCATGATCTTCTCCTATCGGCTTGGCCTTTGGGAAGGCAGGGGAAGAACCTGCGGACGGCCCTTGCCGTTCCGTCAAATGCGCTCAACGGCTGGCCTCAACGCTCGCCCGTGTCGATCCCGAAATTGAGGCGGCGGGTAACGCTCGCGTCCAGCACCGCCATGATGAAATAGCCGATCGCCCATTTGGTCCGGGTGAGGAAGCCCGCGCGTTCATGCTCCTGCACGGTCACTTCCTGACTATCGACGAGTTCGCCATCGAAATAGGCGCGGATATGCGCGGCGAAGGCCTTGTCCTCGATCCGGAGCATCAGCTCGAGATTGAGGAACATGCTGCGCATATCGAAATTGGCCGAGCCGATGTGGACGACATTATCGAGCAGGAAGAGCTTGGTATGGAGCTTGCGCGGCTGATATTCGAAGACGCGCACGCCGCGCTTGAGCAGCCGGGTAAAGGTGTGCCGCGCCGCCGCCACCGCCACGGCATGATCCGCCTTGGAGGGTGTAATCAGCCGTGCAGAGCCGCCGCGCTGCGCGATGCGCTCGATCCGCCGCATCATTCGGGGGCTGGGCGCGAAATAGGCGGCGATCATACTGAGATCGCTCGTATGCTCCATGTCCCACTTCAACGTGCGTGCCCAGGGGCTCAATCGCCGCATCGGGCCGCCGAACAGCCAGCGTACCGGCGTACCGGGAGGCTCGCTCCATTCGCGCAACGCATGGCGCAGCTCGCGCATCGAGACGATGTCATGGTGCGTCCAGCGCGCCAGCGCGTCGAAATAGCCGGTGATCCGCTTCGCCGCCGGCCCCTCGACGACAAGGCCCAAATCGCGCCAGCCCTTGGTGTCGTCGAAATAATCATCCTCGATATTGAAGCCGCCGATGATCGCGATGCCTTCGTCGGCCAGCGCCAGCTTCTGATGGTTGCGCAGGAAATAGCGGCGGCCGTAGCGCGGGATGAAGCGGCAGATGTCGGCACCCTTGTCGCTCAGGCAATCGAAGAAATCGGCGGGCACCGAGCTGCCGAAGCCATCGACGATCAGCCGCACGTCGACGCCCCGTTCGATCGCCTCCAGCATCGCCGCGCGCACGTCGCGGCCTACCTTATCGTCGCAATAGATGTAGTAGAGGATGCGCAGCGAATGTTTCGCGCCGCGAATCAGCCGCAGCAGCGCCGCCAGCCGCTCCGATCCATCGGGCAGCAAGGTGAAATGATTGCCGGCCACCTCGAACGACGGGCGTGACGCCGGGGCGACGCCGTTTTCATTGACTTGCGGCTCCGTCGCCATTAAGTGCGCGCCCTTCCCAAAGCACCAAAAGCTTTGCCCGTTTTCCGGAGCGTTTCAGCATGGCCCGCGTAACCGTCGAGGATTGCGTCGACAAGGTTCCCAATCGTTTTGATCTCGTCCTGCTGGCCGCGCAGCGCGCGCGCCAGATCTCGGGCGGGGGCGAACTCACGATCGATCGTGATCGTGATAAAAATCCGGTCGTGGCGCTCCGCGAGATCGCCGAAGAGACGATCCTGCCCGAGGATATGAGCGAATCGCTCGTCGCCAGCCTGCAGAAGGTCCAGATCGACGACGACGATGCGGTCGATGCGATCGGCTCGCTCGCCCAGTCGGCCGAGGCGCTCCGCCTCACCGCCGCCGCCCCTCCGCGCAACCAGAGCCTGGGCGGCGATTACGAATAATTTAAATCCTCCCCCGCCAGGGGGAGGTGTCAGCGCAAGCTGACGGAGGGGGAGGTCACGAGGGCCTCGATAGCTGACCGCCGCCCTCCCCCTCCGTCGCCTTCGGCGCCACCTCCCCCTGGCGGGGGAGGATTCTTTTGCGTGCAATTCCGCCGCTTTCTCCTTGCCTAAGCGCCCGCCCCGACTCATCTTGGGCGGGTGCTGCGCCAATATGAGCTGGTCGATCGGGTTTTAAGCTACGATCCCGACGCCGATGAGGCGTTGATCAACCGCGCCTATGTTTTCTCGATGGCCGCGCACGGGTCTCAGAAGCGCGCCTCGGGCGATCCCTATTACAGCCATCCGATCGAGGTCGCGGGTATCCTCACCGATCTGCGGCTGGATGATGAGACGATCGCCACCGCCATCCTCCACGATACGATCGAGGATACGGTCGCCACCTATGAGGATATCGAGAAGCGTTTCGGCCCCTCGGTCGCGCGGCTGGTCGATGGTGTCACCAAGCTTTCCAAAATCGAGGCGCAGAGCGAGAACGAACGCGCCGCCGAGAACCTCCGCAAATTCCTGCTGGCCATGTCCGACGACATCCGCGTGCTATTGGTGAAGCTCGCCGATCGGCTGCACAATATGCGGACGCTCCACTTCATCTCCAATCCCGACAAGCGCCGCCGCATCGCGCGCGAGACGATGGAGATTTATGCGCCGCTCGCCGAACGGATCGGCATGTATGAGTTCATGAAGGAGATGCAGAGCCTCGCCTTCGAACAGCTCGAACCCGACGCCTACGCATCGATCACCAAGCATATCGAGCAGATGCGCGAGGGCGGCGGCGATCGGGTTTCGCGCATCTCCTCGGGCGTCCGCCTGCTGCTCGGCCAGAAAGGCATCCAGGCCGAGGTCGAGGGGCGCGAGAAGCATCCCTATTCGATCTGGCGCAAGATGACCGAGCGCCACATCAGCTTCGAGCAGCTTTCGGACATCATGGCCTTCCGCGTGATCGTCGACGATATCGAGCAATGCTATAAGGCGCTGGGCCTGATCCACGAGCGCTGGCCGATGGTGCCCGGCCGCTTCAAGGATTATATCTCGACGCCCAAGCGCAACGGCTATCGATCGCTTCACACCGCGGTGATTCATACCGAACGGGTGCGCATCGAGATCCAGATCCGCACCAAGGCGATGCATGCCGAGGCCGAATATGGCGTCGCCGCGCATTGGGCTTACAAGCAGGGCGCGCCGCTCCGCGCCGAGGCCTATGGCAGCTGGATCAAGGATCTGGTCGAGATCCTCGACAATGCCGACAGCCCGGAAGAGCTGCTCGAACATACCCGCATGGCGATGTACCAGGATCGCATCTTCGCCTTCACCCCGAAGGGCGAGCTGATCCAGCTCCCCAAGGGCGCGACCCCGGTCGATTTCGCCTATCAGGTCCACACCGATCTGGGCGACGAGACCGTGGGCGCCAAGATCAACGGCCGCGTCGTGCCGCTGCGCACCCAGATCAACAATGGCGATCAGGTGGCGATCCTGCGCTCGCGGGGGCAGGAGCCGCAGCCCGCCTGGCTCAACTTCGTCGTCACCGGCAAGGCGCGCGCCGAGGTGCGGCGCTACGTGCGGCAGAAGGAGCAGGCCGAGCAGGTCGCGCTGGGCCGCCAGCTCTACGCCGGCATCGTAGCGCGGCTGCCCGCGGCGCTCGGCGCGAAGGCGCTCAAGGAGGGGCTCAAGCGGCTGCGGCTGGCCGACGAGGACCGGCTGATGGAGGCGATCGCGCGCCGCAAGCTCACCGATGCGCAGGTGATGGAAGCGCTGATGCCCGGTTCGTCGGAAGGCGCGACGCCGGCCCGGAAAGCGGCGCCGCAGACCGTCTCGATCAAGGGGCTGACGGCGGGCCTCGCCTTCGATCTCGCGCCCTGCTGCACACCCGTGCCGGGGGACCGGATCGTCGGCGTGCGGCTGGCCGATGCGCCGGTGATGGTCCACGCGATCGAATGCCCGGTGCTCGCCGAAACCGCGGAGGAGGATTGGATCGATTGCGCCTGGGGCGACGGCAGCGAGGGCGGCACCGCGCGGCTGGCGATCGTCGTCAAGAACGAGCCCGGATCGCTGGGCGTGATGGCGAGCATCCTGGGCGCGCAGGGCGCCAACATCGTCAACCTCAACCTTGCCGAGCGCGACCAGAGCTTCCACCATTTCCAGGTGCTGATCGAGGTGCATGATCTCCAGCATTTGATGCGCATCCTCGCCGGGCTGCGCGCGGCGGATGCGGTGGTCAGCGCCGAGCGGGTCGAGGCGGCGGTAAGTCAGGTCGCGGCGGCGTAATCCCTCTCCCTGCAGGGAGAGGGAGGGAGCGCCGCAAGGCGCGGAAGGGTGAGGGCGCCACCCTCTCGATAACGCGGTCACCCTCACCCAACCCTCCCTCAAGGGAGAGGGCTTAAGACCGCGCCTTCTTCCCGATCGCGTCCAGCAACCCGTTGACGAACCCAGTCTCGCGCTTGCCGTAAAAAGCGTCCGCGACATCGGCATATTCGCTGACGATCGCCTTGGTCGGCACATCGATCCGCGCCAGCATCTCATAGGTCCCCGCGCGCACGATCTGGCGCAGCAGCTTGTCCAGCCGCTCGATCGACCAGCCGCTCGCCAGATTCGCGCCGATCAGCGCATCCACTTCCGCGCGCCGCGCCGAGACGCCGCGCACCAGATCATCGAAAAAGGCGACATCGGCATCGGCATATTCGACATCCTCGATCGTCGCGCCCAGCCGATGCTGGTGGAATTCGTCGAGCAATTTGGCGAGCGGCGTGCCCTCCATCTCCTGCTGATACAGCGCCTGCACCGCCGCCAGCCGTGCCGCCGAGCGCGACTGGCTGCTCTTCTTCGGGCGGCTCAAAGCCGCACCGCGATCGATTGGGCGTGCGCGGGCAGCCCCTCCGCCTCGGCAAGCGCGACGGCGGCGGGGCCAACGACGGCGAGGCTCGCGGGCGAGCAGGCGATGAACGAGGTGCGTTTCATAAAATCCAGTACCGAGAGGCCCGAGGCGAACCGCGCGCGCCGCCCGGTCGGCAGCACATGGTTCGGCCCGGCGATATAGTCGCCCACGGCCTCGGGCGTGTGGCGACCGAGGAAGACGGAGCCCGCGTGGCGGACCTTGGCAAACAGCGCGTCAGGATCGGCGGTGGCCAGTTCGAGATGCTCGGGCGCGAGGCGATCGACCAGCGGCAGCGCGGCTTCGAGCATGGGGACGAGGATGATCGCGCCGTTGGCGTCCCAGGCGGCGCGCGCGGTGTCGCCGGTCTGCAGGCGCGCGATCTGGGCATCTACCTCAACCGCAACCGCTTCGCCGAAAGCGGCATCGTCGGTCAACAGGATCGATTGGCTGGTGGGATCATGTTCGGCCTGGCTGAGCAGATCGGCAGCGATCCACGCCGGATCGTTGGCGCCATCGGCGACCACCACGATCTCGGACGGCCCCGCGACCATGTCGATACCGACGACGCCATAAAGCTGGCGCTTGGCCTCCGCGACCCAGGCATTGCCCGGCCCGACGACGACATCAACGGGCGCGATCGTGTCCGTACCATAAGCCAGCGCCGCGATCGCCTGCGCGCCGCCGATCCGCCACACCTCATCCACCTCCGCTATGGCGGCGGCGGCGAGGACGAGCGGATTGATCAGGCCACCCGGCGTCGGCGTCACCATGGCCAGACGATCGACGCCTGCGACCTTGGCGGGAATAGCGTTCATCAGCACGGAAGAGGGATAGGCCGCACGCCCACCGGGCACATACAGCCCCGCCGCCTCCACCGCATTCCACCGCGCGCCGAGGCGGATGCCGGCAGCGTCGGTATGATCGCGATCGGCGGGGCGCTGCTCGGCATGGTAGGTGCGGATGCGCTCGGCGGCGAGTTCGAGCGCCTTGCGTAGCTCCGGCTCAAGCCTATCCAGCGCCGCGTGGCAATCCTCCCGCGAGATCCGCCAGCCGCCCGCATCGAGGTCATGCCGATCGAACCGCTGCGTATAGTCCCGCACCGCCGCATCGCCCTGCTCCCGCACGGAGCGCAGGATCGCGCTTACGTCACGCGAGACGTCCTCATCAGCCTCGCGGCGGGCGTTGACCAGCGCGGAGAAGGCAGGAGCGAAGTCGGCGGAGGAAGCATCGAGGCGGATCACAAAGCCCTCTCCCCTTTGGGGAGAGGGTTGGGAGAGGGGGAGTCGGTCGCGATCAGGCGAGAGGTCTGGTCATCGCCAGCCCCCTCTCCCCAACCCTCTCCCCGCCAGCGGGGAGAGGGAGTTAGGCGCTCAGGCCGCACGGGCCTGCTCCACCGCGCTCCGAAACGCCTCGATCAACGGCAGCACCTGCGCCGCCCGTGTCTTGAACGCCGCCCGATTGGCGATCAGCCGCGCGGAGACCTGCGTGATCACCTCCACCTCGACCAGTCCATTTTCCTTGAGCGTCCGCCCCGACGAGACCAGATCGACGATCCGGCTCGACAGCCCCAGCACCGGGGCGATCTCCATCGCGCCGTTCAATTTGATGCACTCGGCCTGCACGCCCCTAGCCTCGAAATGGCGGCGGGTGAGGTTGGGATATTTGGTGGCGACGCGGACGTGGCTCCAGCCGCGCGGATCGTCCTTGGCGGCCATGTCGGCGGGCTCGGCGACCGAAAGGCGGCAGTGGCCGATATCGAGGTCGACCGGCGCGTAGAGCTCGGAGTAGGCATATTCCATCAGCACGTCCGATCCGACGATGCCGAGCTGCGCCGCGCCGTGGGCGACGAAGGTGGCGACATCGAAGGCGCGAACGCGGATCAGGCTGATATCGGGCCGATCGGTGGCGAAGCGCAGCGCGCGGCTGTCCTCATCAGCAAAGGCGGGCTCCGGCGTGATGCCGGCGGCCGCGAACAACGGCATCACCTCGGCGAGGATGCGCCCCTTGGGGACGGCAATGATGATCGGATGGGCCATGGGAGGTGCGCGCTTAGCGGGAGAGGCGCGCGGCGGCAAGAAACCGGACGGATATGTCCTAAAACGTCATGCCGGACGTGTTCCGGCATCCACCCATCCGCAAGCTCAGGAATCTATTGCTGGGTGGACCCCGGAACACGTCCGGGGTGACGAAAGACTAGCAAGTCAGCCCAACCGCGCCAACGCCGCGCGCAGCCGCTCCGCCTCGGCGGACTTGGCGGCATGATCCTCCCGCGCCTTGGCGACCGCCTCGGGCTTGGCCTTCTCGACGAAGGAGGGGTTGTTGAGACGGCCGGCAAGCGAGGCTGCTTCCTTTTCGGCTGCCTCAAGATTTTTCCTAAGCCGCGCCTCCTCCGCGACGAGATCGATCAAATCGCCAACGAGCAGAATATAATCGATCCCATCGACTACAACTTGGAGGCGCCCTTTTAGCGACGGCTGGTAGGTAATCCGGTCGGTCTCCGTTCCCGTTGCCAGTTGGATCGCGATTCCAGTGCTTATGAATTCCGCATTGTCGATTCTTGCCAAGCGCGAAAGCGCCTTTGCCTGACGACGAACACGATCGATCAAGTTCGGGTTCGGTGTCGCAGACACGAGATCGCCGGACTTGAGCTCGCGCTGCTCCAAAATGATGAGGTTAGTTCTTGCGCCAGGCGGCACATTTACATCCGCCCGCGCCGCCCGGATCGCGCTGACGAGGCGGATCAGCCACTCCACCTCGGCCACCGCGCTCTGATCGATCGAAACCGCATCCACCTTGGGCCATTCCGCCACGATCAGATCATGATCGCGCGCCGCCAGCGCGCGCCACAATTCCTCGGTGATGAAGGGCATGAAGGGGTGGAGCATTACCAGGATGCGATCGAGCACCCAGCCCGCCACCGCCTTGGTCTCGCCCGGCATTTCATTGCCGAGGCCGGGCTTGATCAGCTCCAGATACCAGTCGCAGAATTGCGCCCAGACGAACTGATAGACGGTGTTCGCCGCCTCATCGAAGCGCAGGTCCGCCAGCGCCAGATCGAGCGCCTGCACGGTGCGAACCGTCTCGGCGACGATCCATTTGTCGACCGCGTTGATCTGCTCGGGCGGCTCCTGCCGCGTCGATCCGCCGATGCCGTTCGATTGCGCGAAGCGGGCGGCGTTCCAGAGCTTGGTGGCGAAGTTCCGATAGCCCTCGACGCGCTTCTCATCCAGCTTGATGTCCCGCCCCTGGCTCTCCATCGCCGCCAGCGTGAAGCGCAGCGCATCGGCGCCATATTTGTCGATCAGGCCGAGCGGATCGACGGTGTTGCCCTTGGACTTGGACATTTTGGAGCCATCGGGCGCGCGCACCAGCCCGTGCAGGTACAGCGTTTTCCACGGCGCCTCCCCCATGAAATGCAACCCCTGCATCGCCATCCGCGCATCCCAGAAGAACAGGATATCGAAGCCGGAGATGAGGACATCGTTGGGGTAGTGGCGGGCGAGGAGGGTTTTTGCCGGGGCGGACGCCGCCCCCCGCCCGATTGTGTCGAGCGTAGTCGAGACACGTTCGACCGCACCGCCTGAGGTACGTCCCTCGACTTCGCTCGGGACGAACGGGGTTTGGGGTGCGCCATCGGGCCAGCCGAGCGTCGCGAAGGGCCAGAGGGCGGAAGAGAACCAGGTGTCGAGCACGTCACGATCACGGCGCAGGACGACAGTATTTGCTTCTGATTGACCACGATCCTCCCAGTCGTCGGAGAATCGGATCGTGGCATCGTTCGGGTAGTAAGCCCGCGCCTGAGCAAGCGCTTCTTCATCGCTGTCAGCAACGAAAATTTTCTCGGAGATCGGCATTCGGGTGGTTGGGCGCCAGTTGGCGTCTACCCGAATCACGTCGCCTGTAATCAAGCTGCCATCATCGCGGAGGCCCGGCCCGAACCACGCCGGGATCTGATGCCCCCACCACAATTGCCGCGACACGCACCAAGGCTGGATATTCTCCAGCCACTGATACCAGGTCTTCTTCCACGTCTCGGGCACCACGCGGATCGCGCCCGATCGCACCGCCTCGATCGCCGGGCCGGCGAGCGCTTTGGCATCGACATACCATTGATCGGTCAGCCAAGGCTCGATCACCACGCCCGAGCGATCGCCATAAGGCGTCTGGATCACGCGATCCTCGACCTTTTCCAGCGCACCCGCCTCTTCGAGCAGCTTCACGATCACATCGCGCGCCTCGAAGCGATCGAGGCCGAGCAAGTCGGCGGGGATCAGCCCGTCGGCGGTCTGGGTGATGGCGCCCGAGGCATCGAGCATGTTGAGCATCTCGGCCGCCTTGAAGCCCGCCCGCTTGCCCACTTCGAAATCGTTGAAGTCGTGCCCCGGCGTGATCTTCACCGCGCCCGATCCCAGCTCCGGATCGGCATGATCGTCCGCCACGATCGGGATCAGCCGCCCGGTGATCGGCAGGCACACCTGCTTGCCGATCAGCGCCTTGTATCGCGCGTCCTCCGGGTTCACCGCCACCGCCATATCGGCGAGCATCGTCTCGGGCCGCGTCGTCGCAACCGAGATCGATCCCGATCCATCGGCCAGCGGGTAGCGCAGGTGCCAGAATTTGCCGTTCACCTCCCGGGTCTCGACCTCGAGGTCCGAGATGGCGGTGCGGAAGTGCGGATCCCAGTTGACCAGGCGCTTGTCGCGATAGAGCAGGCCCTGATTGTAGAGATCAACGAACACCTTCACGACGGCCTTCGAAAAGCCCTCGTCCATCGTGAAGCGCTCGTTGGCCCAATCGCACGATGCGCCGAGGCGGCGGAGCTGGCGGGTGATCTGCCCCCCGCTCGTCGCCTTCCATTCCCAGACATGGTCCAGAAACGCCTCGCGCCCCATCTCCTGCCGCTTGAGGCCCTGGCTGGCGATGTTGCGCTCGACCACCATCTGCGTGGCGATGCCGGCGTGATCGGTGCCGACCACCCACAGCGCATCCTTGCCCTGCAGCCGGGCGTGGCGGATCAGGATATCCTGCAGCGTATTATCCAGCGCATGGCCGATGTGCAGGCTGCCGGTCACGTTCGGCGGCGGGATGACGATCGTGAACGGCTCCCGGTCCTCGCGCGCGGGGCGGAACAGGCCGCGGCTCTCCCAATAAGGATACCAGTGCGCCTCGATACCGGCGGGGTCGAAGGTCTTGTCGATCGTCATAGGGGTGCGCTCTTAGCGATGCGTCGGCTGATTGGCACCCCTGCCTTCACCAATCGCGGGCCGTGCTCCGGCGCAGGCCGGAGCCCAGGGTTATGGGCGGAGCGCCCACGGCTGCTGGGCTTCGGCCTGCGCCGGAGTACGGTGCTTGTGTGCACGGGTTGCGCAAGTATCGTATCGCCACCCAACGAAGGAGCCCTTGATGCGCCACCTGCTCGCCGCCGCCCTCGCCCTGATCGCCGCCCCCTCACTGGCGGAGAACGTGCACATTCCCGCCGGCGGAATGCCCGCGGGCATGACCGGCACGCCGCCGTTCAGCGCCGCGGTGTGGGCGGGCAACACGCTCTATGTCGCGGGCACCACCGATGGCGGCGCGCCGACCGCAAAGGACGGCGCCAAGCTGGTGCTCGATCATATCAAGGCCACGGTGGAGAAAGCCGGGCTGACGATGGACGATCTCGTCTGGGTGCAGGTGTTCGCCACCGATCTCAAGGACTTCAATGATTTCAACGCGGTCTACCGCACCTATTTCAAGGGCCCGATGCCGGCGCGCGCCTTCCTCGGCGCCGGCAGCCTGCTCGGCGGCGCGCATTTCGAGGTGATGGGGGTGGCGTATAAGGCTAAGTGACGCACACATCCTCCCCTTGAAGGGGAGGTGGCATCGCGCAGCGATGACGGAGGGGTGTCGTCCTCTCGAGAGCGGGATACCCCTCCACCAGCCTACGGCTGGTCCCCCTCCCCTTGCAGGGGAGGATCAGCGGTTCAGCAATCGCTCGCTCTCAAACACCGGCGTAATCGGGCGTCCCTCCGCAAACCAGCTCACGAGATTATCGACCACCAGCTGGCCCATCGCCGCGCGCGTCCGCTCGGAGGCCGAACCGACATGGGGCAGCAGCACGACATTCTCCATATCGATCAGCGCCTGCGGCACCTCCGGCTCCTCCTCGAATACGTCGAGACCGGCGGCGAGGATCGTGCCCTGCTGCAGCGCCGCGATCAGCGCGGGCTGATCGACCACGCTGCCCCGCGCGACATTGATCAGCACGCCATCGGCCCCGAGCGCGGCGAGCACATCGGCATTGACGATATGGCGCGTCGCGTCGCCGCCGGGGAGGATCGCGATCAGCACATCGCTGACCTCGGCGAGTGCGACCGGCGTCGGGTAATAATCATAGGGCGTGTCCGGGCGCGGATGGCGTGCGTGGTAGGCGATCGGAACGCCGAACCCTGCGAGCCGCCGCGCGATCGCCTGGCCGATATTGCCGAAACCGAGGAGGCCGATCCGCCGCCCGCGCAAGCTCGGCGAGAGCGGGAAAGCACCGTCGCGCCATAGGCCTGCGCGCACGAAGCGATCGGCCTGGGGCAGGCAGCGCAACGTCGCGAGCAGCAGGCCGATCGTGCAATCGGCGACCTCGTCATCGAGCACGCCGGGCGTGTTGGTGACGATGATGCCGCGATCCGCGGCGGCCCCGGCATCGACATGTTCGTAGCCGACACCGAAGCTGGCGATGATCTCCAGCGCCGGCAGTCTGTCGAGCAGCGCGGGCGCCACCGGGCCGGCGAGCGTACTCGCCGCAAGCCCACGGATACGCGGCGCTATTGCGGAAAGCGCAGCCTCCGTATCCGCATGCTCCCAGAGCTTGTGCAGCGTGAAGCGGGCAGCAAGGCCATCGATCACCAGCGGAGGCATCGGCGCGCACATCAGAATTTCGGTCATGGCAGGGCCAGTACCCCACAGCGTCATTCCCGCGAAGGCGGAATGACGAAGCGCGTGCGGAGCGGGGCCGAACGGGCTAGGCTTCCCGCCATGCACCTGCTTCCGCCCCTCGAACCGATGCTGCGCTGGCTCGATTACGCCGGCATAAGCGTGTTTGCAGCATCGGGCGCGCTGGCGGCGGCGCGGGCGCGGCTGGATATCGTCGGCGCCTGTTTCTTCGCCACCGTCACCGCGATCGGCGGGGGGACGATGCGCGATCTGCTGATCGATGCGCCGGTGTTCTGGATGCGCGATCCGGCGCCGCTGCTGATCTGCCTCGCAGTGGCGGTGGCGGTGTGGCTGCTGCCGCGCCGCTGGTGGCCCGAAGCGGCGCTCGACTGGTGCGATGCCGCGGGTCTCGCGGCCTATGCGACGTATGGCGCGGGCAAGGCACTGCACTATGGCGTGCCGCCGCTGCCGGCCGGCGTGATGGGCGTGGTGACCGCCTGCATGGGCGGTGTGATCCGCGATACCCTGGCGCGCAAGCCTTCGATCCTGTTGCGGCACGAGCTTTACGTGACCTGCGCGATGCTGGCGGCGGGGCTGTTCGTCGGGCTGACATTGCTCGGCCTGCCCGCGCCCTGGCCCGCGCTGATCGGCGCCGCCGGAGGCTTCGGTCTGCGCGCCGCCGCGATCCGCTGGCGGCTGGCCCTGCCGGGCTATCGCTATTGAGCTTGGCCCTGCCCCCTTGCCGGTAGGCCCTCCACCGCCATAAAGCGGGCGCGATGTTTCGCCCCCAGCTTCCCGCCCCGATGCCCCCGCGCGGGTGGTGGAACAGCCGCTGGTATTGCATGGCGCTGGTGATCGTGACGACGATCCCGTTGCTCTATCCCACGATCCCGCCTTTCACCGATCTGCCCGGCCATATGGGCCGCTACGCCGTGGAGCTGGCCGATCCCGCCTCGCCGCTGCGCAGCACTTACTACAATTTCCACTGGCGCTTCCTTGCCAATCTCGGCGTCGATATCGCCATCATCCCGATGGCCAAGCTGTTCGGGCTGGAGCTGGGGCTCAAGCTGATCGTCATCACCATCCCCGCGATGGTGACGTTCGGCATCCTATGGATCGCGCGTGAGGCGCATGGCCGCGTGCCGCCCACCGCTTTGTTCGCGCTGCCGCTGGCCTATGGCTTCCCGCTGATCTGGGGCTTCCTCAATTACAGTTTCGCGATGGCGCTGGCACTCAACGCCTTCGCGCTTTGGCTGCGGCTCGGGCGGATGGGGCTGTACCGCTGGCGCAATATCCTGTTCGTGCCGATCGGCCTGCTGCTCACCGTCGCGCATGTCTTCGGCTGGGCGACGCTCTGCCTGCTCTGCTACGCCGCCGAAGTCGTCCGCGCGCGCGACGATGGCCGCAGCTTCTTCACCAGCCTGTTCTGGGGCGGGATCAAGACGCTGGCGCTGGCGCCGCCCCTGATTCTACTGCTCGTCTGGCGAAGCGGCGATGCCAGCGCCAAATCGCTGACCGGGGATTTCTTCTTCTGGCGCGGCAAATATGTCTACATCATCTCGTCGCTGCGCACGCACTGGATGAATTACGACATCGCGTCGGTCTACATCCTCTGGGGGCTGATCGCCTGCGGACTGGCGGGGATCTGGGTGCGGATGAACCGTACCCTCGGCATCGCCAGCCTGATGCTGATGATCGCTTACTGCCTGCTGCCGCGCATCCTGCTCAACTCCGCTTATGCCGATATGCGGCTGGCGCCTTATGTGCTGATGATCGCGGTGGCGGCGATCACGCTGCGATCGAGCGCGCGGCGCGAGAATGCGATCGTCGCCCTTATCGCCACCGCGCTGTTCGGCGCGCGGCTGGCGATGCTGACCGCCAGCTTCGCCGAGCATGACGATGCCAACCGCGCCCAACTCGTGGCGCTCGATCATGTGAAGCCCGGATCGCGCGTGTTCGTCGAGGTGGCGCTCCAATGCCTCGGCAATTGGGAGACGACGCGGATGGATCATCTGGGATCGATGGCGATCGTGCGGCGCGGCGCCTTCGCCAACGGCCAGTGGGTCGATCCCGGCGCGCAATTGCTCTCGATCAAATATGCCCCGGCCAAAGGCTTTTCCGAGGATCCGACGCAGATCCTGCGCCCCTTCCCCTGCCGCCAGGCGCACGCAAAAGTCTATCCCGGCGGCCTCAACCATTTGCCCCACGACGCCTTCGATTACGTCTGGCTGATCGCCATGGCCCGCGACAAGATGAACAGCTTCCCGGGGCTGACGCCGATCTGGATAGGGGATCGAGGGGGGATATTGTATCGCGTGGAGCATTCCTCCCCGGAACGGGGAGGTGGCAGCCCGCAGGGCTGACGGAGGGGCTATCCTCCGGGTGCAGCGCGGGATTGTGAGCCCCCTCCACCATTCGCTACGCGAACGGTCCCCCTCCCCGTGCCGGGGAGGATCACTTCGCCTCCTTGAACACCCACCATCTGTTCAGCGCGAACAGCAATATCGGCGTCACGCACCAGATCGGCACCTGCACCGTCCAGTGCGGCAGCTTGAGGTGGGTGAGGAGCAGCCAGGTCCAGCCAGCGTTGACGATCATGCTGGGGAAGCTCGCCGCGAAGAAGCGGATCTGCGCGGCGCGGCCGCGATCGCCGTGGCCCTTGAAAGTGACGCGGCTGTGCAGATTGTACCCCAGCGACACCGCCACCAGAAAGCCGAGCAGGTTGCAGATCTGCGGCGACCAGTGCGTGAGGCTGTCCACCGCCACGAACACCGCCGTATAGGTGCCGGTAACGATGCAGCCGTTGATCCCATAGCGGACGAGTTGCCAGAAAAGTTCGCGCCTTTTGGCGGCGGTCTCACGCATGCGACGTCAATGCCTTGCTCTTTGCCTTGGGGTCCGTAGAGGCCCTAGGGTTAAGATCGTGCCCCTGTCGAGCGGGCGCGCAAGCTTTCGGGACCAGCCGTGAACGACGAGAAAAGGCCTCAACCCCCGGCACGCACGCACTGGCGGCTGTGGTTCTGGGCCTTCTTCGCCGCCACCGCGGCCTACATGCTCTGGTACAAATGGGGCGCGATCACCTGGTTCGCGCTCTCCGATACCGATGACAATATGCGCTTCGTCCAGGTCAAATCCTGGCTGGCGGGCCAGGGCTGGTACGATCTGCGCAACCACCGAATGGACCCGCCGGACGGCATCTCGATCCACTGGTCGCGGATCGTCGATCTGCCTATCGCGGGGCTGCTGCTGATCCTCCAGCCGATCCTCGGCGGACCACAGGCCGCGCGCTGGGCCTGTGCGATCGCGCCGATGCTGGCGTTCGGCGCTTCGCTCTATGGGATGATGCTGGCGGCGCGGCGGCTGATCGATCGGTGGGCGTTCTTCCTCGCCTTCGCGGTGATGGTCTGCGCGCAGACATCGATGCTGATGTGGATGCCGCTGCGCATCGATCATCACGGCTGGCAGCTTGCCACGCTGATCTGGGCGGTGACGGGGATCGCCGACCCAAAAAAGGTGCGCGGCGGCATCACCACCGGCATCGCCACCGCGATCAGCCTTTCGATCGGGCTGGAGCTGCTCCCCTATCTCGCGACGATCGGCGCGCTGAGCCTGCTGTGGTGGGTGCTCGACGCCAGCGAGCGAGACCGCATCCGCGCCTATGGCGCCGCGCTCGCGGGCGGCGCGGCGGTGGGCTATGCGGTGTTCGGATCGTTCGACAATGCCGCCCCGCTCTGCGACGCGCTGACGCCGGTCTATCTGTCGACCCTGCTGGAGGCGGGCGGGCTGATGGTGCTGCTCGGATCGCTGCGGATTGAGGGACGTACCTCGCGCGCGGTGCTGATGGCGGCGGCGGCGATCGTGCTGGGCGGTGCCTTCGCAACCACCTGGCCGCAATGCCTCGGCCGCCCCGAACATATCTCGCCCGAGCTCGACAAGCTCTGGTTCAGCCACATCAAGGAGGCCAAGCCGCTCTACGAGCATGGCTGGCGGGTGTGGTTCCCGACCATCGCGCTCTCCGGCGTCGGGCTGGTCGGCGCGTTCGTGACGTGGCGGCGCGAGCAAGGCACAGCCAAGGAGATGCCGTGGCTGGTCGTGACCCTGCTTTCGCTGTTCTCGACCGCGCTGCTGTTGTGGCAGACGCGCGCCGGGCCCGCGAGCCAGGCAATGGGCGTGATCGGCGCCACCGCACTCGGCCAGCCTTTGATGGTCTGGACTTTGGGCTATACGAGCGATCGCAAGGGCGCGCTCGGCCAGATCGAGGCCTCGCTCATCCACATCCTCGGCACGGTTGCGGCTTTCCTGCTCGTCTCCGGCAGCTTCGCGGCGATGATCGTGCGCTCTGTCCCCGAGCATCGCACCGCCTATCGCAAGTCCGTCGATCAGGCGAACCGCCGCTGCCCGACCTTGCCCGCGCTCAAGCCGATCGCCGCGCTGCCGCCCGCGACGATCTTCACCTTCGTCGATCTCGGCCCCCGCCTGATCGCGGTGACGCACCATGATGCCATCGCCGGCCCCTATCACCGCGCCGGCAACGCCATCCTCGATGTCCAGCACGCCTTCCGCGCCGATAATCCCGAGGTGGCGCATGACGTGATGAAGCGGCACGGCGCGAGCCTGTTGCTGCTCTGCCCGGGATTGTCCGAGAGCACCGTCTATCAGAGCGAGAACCCCAAGGGCTTCTACGTCCAGCTCAAGAACGGCAAGGTGCCGGGATGGCTGGCGCCGATGCCGCTGCCGGCCAATTCCCCGTTCAAGCTGTGGAAATTGGTGGGGTAACCCCTTCATCCGTTCGTCCCGAGCGAAGTCGAGGGACGTGTCTCGACTACGCTCGACACCAACGGGATAGGGCGCTTAGCTAAAACTCGCCTTCACCCCGTCGATCACGAACTGCGCCGCAAGCGCCGCCAGCAGCACCCCCAGGATGCGCGTGATCATCGCTTCGATCTTGTCGCCCAGCACGCGCATGATCGGCCCCGCCGCGAGCAGCGCCGCCAGCATCGCCACCAGCACGCTCAGCAGCGCGCCCAGCACCACCCAGAAGGCCGTGCCGTGGCTGCGCGAGGCGGTGAGCATGACCGTGGCGATCGATCCCGGCCCGGCAATCATCGGGATCGCCATCGGGAAGACCGAGACATCCTGCGCCTCGACATGCAGCTCTGCGGCGCGCTTGTTGACCTCCTCGACGCGATGCTCGCGCTTCTCGGTGCGCTTTTCGAACACCATTTCCAGCGCGATCAGGAACAGCATGATGCCGCCCGCCGCACGAAATGCATCGAGACTGATGCCGAGCGTCTTGAGCAAGGGCGTGCCGATGAAGGCGAACAACAGCAGCACGGCCGCCGCGACGGCCGTCGATCGGATCGCCATCGCGCGCCGATATTCCGGGCCGCCGCCGCGCGTCAGACCCGCGAAGATCGGCGCGCAGCCGACCGGATCGATCACCACGAAGAAGGTGACGAAAGCCGAGAGGTAAAGGCCCAGCATCAGCGGAGGACGACGTCCTCATCCTTCATCGCGCCCGGCCCGACATTGGTGAAAACGCGCAGGCGATAGCCTTGTGCCGCCTTGTCCACCCGCCAGCGGAAGCTGTCATCAACCGAACCGCCACCGGCCAGCGCGCCGGGCTCGGCTTCGCCCCAATGCGGCTTGTGGCAGGTGCCGCCCCGCTTGCCCGAAATCAAATCGCCGGCGGCGACGCCGGCTTCATCGGTGCCGCCATCGAACACCCAATGCCAGCCATCGGCTTTGTGCCGCCAGATCGTGTAATAGCGCCCGGTCTTGGTGCCATCGGCGGAACGCCACGGGCCGGTGGAGAGCGCCATCGTGCCGTCGCAGGAGGTGACGGTGCGCATCGGCCACCACATCACCGCGCCCTTGGGATCCGCGCGCCCCGCAAGGAACGGCGCGGCGGGCTGCGGGCCATCGATGATCATGGTGGCATCCGGCGCGGCAAAGGTGCGGAAGGCGGTCCATTGGCCTTGCGTCTGCGCAGCCGAGGCGAAGGCGCGCTCAGCCGTCTCGACCGGCGGGATCGCGGCGGCGGCAAGCCAGGCGAGGATCACAGGCTGCCCTTCTCATAAGCGACACCCGCGTTGCGGTGCGCGGCGAGCAAGGTATTGCGCAGCAGGACGGCGATGGTCATCGGGCCGACCCCGCCCGGCACGGGCGTAATCGCGCCCGCCACGGATAGCGCGCCATCGAAATCGACATCTCCGACCAGCCTGGTGCCCTCGCCATCCGGTACGCGATTGATGCCGACGTCGATCACGGTCGCGCCCGGCTTCAGCCAATCGCCCTTGATCATCTCGGGCCGCCCGACCGCCGCGACGACGATATCCGCCGCGGCCGCCTTGGCGGCGAGATCGCGCGTCCGCGAATGGGCGATCGTCACGGTGCAGCTTTCGGCGAGCAGCAGGGCCGCCATCGGTTTGCCGACGATGTTGGATCGCCCGATCACCACCGCGTCGAGCCCACTAAGATCGCCCAATTCCTCCTTGAGCAGCATCAGGCATCCCAGCGGCGTACAGGGCACGAAGCCTTGCAATCCGCTTGCCAGCCGCCCGGCATTGACCGGGTGGAAGCCATCGACATCCTTGTTCGGATCGATCGCGGCAATCACCGCATTTTCGTTGATGTGGCCGGGCAAGGGCAATTGCACGAGGATGCCGTCCACCGCCGGATCGCCGTTCAACTGGCGGACCAGCGTTAGCAGGTCCCCCTCACTGGTCTTGGCGGCCAAGCGGTGGGTGGAGCTCGCCATGCCGGCGGCCTCGGTCGCCTTGCCCTTGGAGCGGACATAGACGGCGCTCGCGGGATCCTCGCCGACCAGCACCACCGCCAGCCCGGCCTTGCGCCCCGCCGCTCTCTCGAACGCCGCATGCTGCTCGCCGACCCTGGCGCGCAGTGCCGCCGCGCGCGCCTTGCCGTCGATGATCCGCGCGGTCATCAGCCCATTCCGGCGGCAGCCAGCGCGAGCCTCGGCAGCACGATGTTGCGCAGGATGTAGATGATCAGCAGCACCACCATCGGCGAGAAATCGAGCGCGCCGAAATCGGGCATCAGGCGGCGGATCGGGCGATACAGCGGCTCGGTCATCCGGCTGAGCGCGAACAGCAATTGGCGGACGAAATCATTGTGCGTGTTCACCACGTTGAACGCGACCAGCCACGACAGGATCGCCTGGACGACGATGATCCACATGATGACTGAAAGCAGCAGGTCGACGATCTGGAGTAGCGCGATCATGGGGTCATCCGAAATTGAGGCAATGGGCCTTTAGCCGATCGGCGATTAGGAGGCCAACCACCCATAACACCGTTCGTCCCGAGCGAAGTCGAGGGACGTGCCACGAGCGTGAGGTCGAACGTGTCTCGACTTCGCTCGACACGAACGGGGGATGCGCGCGCTGTTAGGCCAGCCGCACCAAAGTCCCCGCACCCTCCTTGGTGAAAATCTCGATCAGCATCGCATGCGGCACGCGGCCATCGAGGATCACCGCCGCGTCGACCCCGCCCTCCACCGCATCGATACAGGTTTCGAGCTTGGGGATCATCCCGCCCGTGATCACGCCCTCCACGCGCAGCTGCGCGATCTCGACGGGGGTGAGATCGGAGAGCAGGTTCTTGTCCTTGTCGAGCACGCCCGCCACGTCCGTCAGCAGGAACAGCCGCTCGGCCCCCGTCGCGATGGCCAGCGCGCCGGCCATCGTATCGGCGTTGATATTATAGGTCTCGCCATCGGGGCCGACGCCGATCGGCGCCACCACCGGGATCATCCCCGCCTTGCTGATCGTATCCAGGATGCGCGTATCGATATCATCGGGCTCGCCGACGAAGCCGAGATCATCCTCGCTCTGCACCTTGCGGACCGTGACCAGCCGCCCGTCCTTGCCCGAGATGCCGACCGCGCGCCCGCCCTCGGCGGCGATCCACGATACGATCTCCTTGTTGATCGCGCCCGACAGCACCATCTCGGCCACCTTCATCGTCGCCTTGTCGGTGACGCGCAGCCCGTTGACGAAGCGGCTCTCTATCCCCTGCGCCTTCAGCGCCGCGCCGATCTGCGGCCCGCCGCCGTGGACGACGATCGGATTGATGCCGACATGCTTCAACAGCACGACATCCTCGGCAAAATCCTCCGCCGCATCGGCATCGCCCATCGCATGCCCGCCATATTTCACCACAAACGTCGCCCCCGCATAGCGCTGCAGATAGGGCAGCGCCTCGGCCAGGGTTTCGGCCTTGAAGAGGAGGGCGGGATCGGGAGCGTGAGACTTCATGCGCGCGCCTTTAGCGATGGGATGACGAGAAGGGAACGGCCAGCGCGCCGGGCTTGCGCCCAGACGCGCAGCCGGGCACCTTCCGGGGATGCAGACCACTCCCGCGCTCCGCGAGCTCACCTTCCGCGGCATTCTTCTCGGCGGCATCATCACGTTGCTGTTCACTGCCGCCAACGTCTATCTCGGCCTCAAGGTCGGCCTCACCTTCGCGACATCGATCCCCGCCGCGGTGATCTCGATGGCGATCCTCAAGCTCTTCAAGGGCGCGACGATCCTCGAGAATAATATCGTGCAGACGGTGGCGAGCGCGGCCGGCACGCTGGCGGCGATCATCTTCGTGCTGCCGGGGCTGGTGATGATCGGCTGGTGGCACGATTTCCCCTATGTCCAGACCGCGATGATCACCGCGACGGGGGGCATCCTCGGCGTGATGTTCTCGGTGCCGCTCAGGCGCGCGCTCGTCGTCGATACCGATCTGCCCTATCCCGAAGGGGTCGCCGCCGCCGAGGTGCTGCAGATCGGCGCCGGATCGCGCGAAGGCGAAGGCGAGGCCAGGAAAGGCCTGCTGGTGCTGATCTGGAACAGCGTCGTTTCCGCCGCCTTTGCGATCTTCACCCAGACCAAGATCATCACCGATACCGCGGCGACCAGTTTCCGCGTCGGCTCCGGCGCGACCAGCATATCGGGCAGCCTTTCGTTCGCCCTGCTCGGCGTCGGTCACCTTGTCGGGCTTTCGGTGGGCGCAGCGATGGGCTTGGGGATGGTGATCGGCTGGTTCGTACTGGTCCCGATCCTGACCGCCGCGCATCCCATGCCCGGCGATCTCGCCGCCTGGGTCACGACCTATTGGAAGGGCGACGTGCGCTTCTTCGGGGCGGGCGTGATCGGCGTCTCGGCGGTGTGGACCTTGGTCAAGATCGCCGGGCCGGTGATCGGCGGCATCCGCTCCGCGCTGGCGGCGAGCGCCGCACGCGGCAAGGGCGAGGCGCTGGCGCTGGAGGAGCGCGATCTGCCGATCGCTTGGGTGGCAGGCGCCGCGCTGCTGACCTTGTTGCCGATCGCCTGGCTGTTGTGGGATGTGCTCAAGGGCGGCGCGCTGGCCGGATCGGCGATCGCGCTGATCGGCGGCGCCTTGATCTTCATCGCCGTGGTCGGCCTGATGATCGCGGCGGTGTGCGGCTATATGGCAGGGCTGATCGGCGCCTCCAACTCGCCCGTCTCCGGGATCGGCATCCTTGCGATCATCGGCTCGTCGCTGATGCTGGTCGGGCTGTTCGGCCAACACCCCGGCGGCGATACGACCAGCGCGTTGATCGCCTACGCGCTGATCGTCACCGGCATCGTGTTCGGCGTGGCGACGATTTCCAACGACAATCTCCAGGATCTGAAGACCGGCCAATTGGTCGGCGCGACGCCGTGGAAGCAGCAGGTCGCGCTGGTGATCGGCGTGGTGTTCGGATCTTTGATCATCCCGCCCGTGCTCAACGTGCTCAACAGCGGCATGGGTTTCGTCGGCGTGCCCGGCGCGGGGCCGAACGCGCTCGCCGCCCCGCAGGCGGGGCTGATCTCGGCGCTGGCCAAGGGCGTGCTCTCGGGCGACGCCAACTGGCGGATGCTGGGCTATGGTGTCGGCGCGGGCGTGGTGCTGATCCTGCTGGACGAGACGCTGGGCAAGCTCAGGCTGCTGCGCCTGCCGCCGCTGGGCGTGGCGCTCGGCATCTATCTGCCGATGGCGGTGATCCTGCCGACCACGATCGGATCGGTGACCGGCTGGTTTTACGATCGCTGGGCGCGCCGCAGCGCCAGCCCCGAGCTGGCCGAGCGCATCGGCACGCTGACCGCGACGGGAATGATCGTCGGCGAGAGCCTGTGGGGGGTCGCCTTCGCGCTGATCGTCTACGTCAGCGGCAGCGATGCGCCGCTGGCGCTGGTCGGCAAGAGCTTCGAGACCCCCGCGCTGATCGGCGGCACGATCCTGTTCCTCGCGCTGGCCTGGGGCTTGTACCGCTATGCGAGGCGGAACGCGGTGGCCTGACGGCGATCCAAGGCGGCATCGAGTGACGGAGGAGCATGGGTGGATGGCATGGTCGTGCCGGGCTTATTCCGGCATCCGCCCATCCTCAAGCTTCGAAGCCTGCGGTGGGATGACCGGAACACATCCGGGGTGGCGGCCAGAAAGGACGTCGATGGCATAGCCGCTGGTGGCGACCTTAGACCGCAGGACATGCTCCGCTTGTCTGCTGCGCCGTAACGCGGTGATCGCTGCCCAGTCTGATTGCGGTTCGTTGCCGCGCGATGTCCGCGTTGCACGATAAGCGACATTCCCGCGTCACGTGGCTTTTCGACAACGGCGCCCTGTTTTCCACAGGAGTGCGTCGCCCATGAAGATGTTCCCCCACCCCCAGCCCGCACCCGAGCTGCCCTTGATCGACAACAGCTTCGCGCCCGAGCTGATGGTCACCGGCGTATCGGGGATGGGCCTGCTGAACGGCGTCGTCGCGGTGACGCTGGAAAGCTTGCGCTGCGATCATTCCAAAACGCCGCCGCCGCTGGAGCGGCTGGTGGTGGCGCGGCTGGCGCTGCCGGTGGCGTCGGCCCAGAATCTCTTGCTCTCGCTACAGCATTTCCTCGGTCAGCACGGCCTCGATCCGCTGCCGCTGGCGCAGGAGACGCGGCAATGAGCGCCGCTCGCATCCGCGGCCGCGGCCGGTCGCACCGATGGCCGGGGTGGGCGGCCTATCGCACGCTGGTGAGGGTGCGGTTTCGGTAAGGCGATCGACACTCAATCCTCCCCTGCAAGGGGAGGTGGCAGCCCCCGGGGCTGACGGAGGGGTGTCACCCTCTCGATAGCAGTATACTCCTCCGACGCGCTGCGCGCGCCACCTCCCCTTGCAGGGGAGGATCGATGATGATCTTGAACGTCGATCCGGCCTTAGGGCCTCACCCCGCCTTGTTGCCCGTCCATTTATCCAGCCACTGGAAGACCTCGCCATACCATTGCAGGCTGTTCTTCGGCTTGAGCACCCAGTGATTCTCGTCCGGGAAGACCAGCAGCTTTGAAGGCACATCGCGGCGCTGGAGCGCGGTGAAGGCGGCGATGCCTTGCGTGTAGGGGATGCGGAAATCGCGTTCGCTGGTGATCACCAGCTGGGGCGTCTTCCACTCGGCCACCTTGTTGACCGGATTCCATTTTTCGAACGCGGCGGCGTCCTCATAATAGGGATGGCCGCCATGCTCCCATTCGTCGAACCAGAGTTCCTCGGTCTCATAGGCCATGGCGCGGGCATCGAAGACGCCGTCGTGCTGGACGATGCACTTGAAGCGATCGGGCCAGGCGCCCTCGATCCAGTTCATCATATAGCCGCCGTAGGACGCGCCGAGCGCGCAGGCGTTGTCCGCATCCAGCCAGGCGAATTGCTCGGTCGCCGCTTTGAGGCCTAGCTTGAGATCGGTCAGCGGCTTGCCACCCCAATCGTTGCTGATCGAATCGGTGAAGGCCTGGCCGTATCCGGTCGACCCGTGGAAATCGACCGAGACCACCGCATAGCCATGCCCGGTCCAGGCGGCAGGGTTCCAGCGGTACGACCAGCTATCCCCGAACGATCCCTGCGGCCCGCCGTGGACGAGGAAGGCGATCGGCGCCTTGGCGCCCGGCGCCAGCGTCCGCGGCTTGGCGACGATGCCCCAGACGGTGGCATTGCCCGCGCCCTTGAAGGTGAAGCGCGACACGGTCGGCCAATCGACGCCCGCCAGCCGGGCGGCGTTGACGTGGGTGAGCTGGGTCGTTCGGCCGTTGGGCTCCCACTTCCAGATGTCGGCGGGCGCGGTGAGGCTGTCGAGCGTGTAGACGAGGCCACCGCCGGGCAGCACCTCGACCCCGCCGGCATGGCCCGGCCCGGTGATGCGGTGCGGCTCGCCAGTGGCAAGATCGATGCGGAAGACGGGGTTGTCGAGCACATCGTTGGCGGTGACGTAAAGCGCCGCCGAATTGGGCGCCCAGGCGATCGATCCGATCGAGCGATCCCAGCGTTCGGTCACGGCGCGCGCCTTGCCGGTGGCGATCTCGCGCACCCACAGAACCAGCCGATCGCTCTCCGCGCCCGGCCGTGCCATCGCGCCCCATGCCAGCCAGCGGCCATCGGGGGAGACGGCGGGCTGGGTATCGGTCGCCTTATTGTCAACGGTGAGATTGACCGGCGGGGCCGATCCATCGGCGGGCGCGGCGAAGATATCGAGATTGGTGGAAAGCGCCTCGATCCGCCCCGCCTCGCGCAGCGCGAAATAGACGGTCTTGCCGTCACGGCTCCAGCTCACCTCTTCAGCACCGCCATAGGGCTTGGAAGGCGTGTCGCCGATCAGCGCGCCTTCGATAGCATGGCCGGGGCCACTCGCTTTGCCGGCGGCGATCGGGATCACGAAGAGTTGCTCGCGCTGATGATCGCTCCACGTATCCCAGTGGCGGATGAAGAGCTGATCGAAGGTGCGGCCCGATCCGGCATCACTGGCCTTGGCAGGCAGCTTGGCATCGAGCGAGGCGGCGCCGACCGGCCGCGCCGCCCATACCACCAGCTTGTCGCCGGTCGGCGCGACCTTGAAGCCATCGAGATCATAATCGCCGGTCACCTGCGTCGGGGTGCCGCCCGCCGGGCCGACCTTCCACACCGCCATTTTACCGCCCGCGCGATCCGAGAGGAAATAGAGCGATCCATCCGGCCCGAACTGCGGGCTGCTTTCCTCGGCTGAGGGCAAGCTGGCATATTTTTCGGGCGCGGCGGCCTTGGCCTTGAGATCGAGCCGCCAGAGATCGTGGCGGCCCTTGTTGGCGGCGAGATCGGTCTCGCGCTGCGACCAGACCATCCAGCGGCCATCGGGCGAGACCACCGGCGCATTGACGCGCGACAGCGAAACCATATCCTGCGGCGTGAACGGGCGCGCGAGGAGCGGAGCGGGGGCGGCGAGCAACGCCGCGATCAGGAGTTTTTTCATGGGGCGGAGGTTAGCGCGGCGGACGGGGAAGTCGAGACACGGCTCCCTCTTCCGCCTTCGCGGGAGAGGGTTGGGGTGAGGGTCTTCTTTCTTTGGACCGCGCCAGAAGAAGACCCTCACCCTCCCACAAATCTCGCTTCGCTCGATTAGCGGGCCCCTCCCTCTCCCGCGAAAGCGGGAGAGGGTGCCAAGCAAATCCCTCAATCTTTGCCCATCGGCACTTTTCGCTGGCCCACAGCGTGCCTTTCTGGTTATAATCGCGCTTGCGAATCGCTTCTTCGATGCAAGGAGTCTCGCCATGTCCCACACCCCCCTCCCCGCCGCTTACGCCTGGCTCGGCCAGATCGCCGCTCCGCCGCGGATGATCGCCGAGGCGCTCGCGCTCTACGGCACCACCGAAGCCCCGAGCCCGGTGGACAATCCCGTGATCCTCGGCTGGGCGAAGGAGATTGGCGCCGGCGCCTATCGCGCGGATGCGATGCCGTGGTGCGGGCTGTTCATGGGTGTTGTCGCCAAGCGCGCGGGCAAGCCGTTGCCTGTGGGCGGACCGCTATGGGCGCTCAACTGGCGGCATTTCGGCACGCCCGCCGATCACCCGGCGCTGGGCGATACTTTGGTTTTCCAGCGGCCGACCGGTGGCCATGTCGGGCTGTACGTCGGCGAGGATGCGGGCGCCTTCCATGTCCTCGGCGGCAATCAGGGCGATCGGGTCTGCATCGTGCGCGTTGGGCGCGCACGGCTCGTCGCGGCACGGCGCCCCGCCTATACCGCGGTGCCCGCCTCGGTTCGCCCGATCATGCTCGCGGCCGGCGGGGCGGGGTCGGCGAACGAAGCGTGAGGGGGCGATTCAGAGGTCTCCGTGCTCCGGCGCGGGCCGGAGCGCTGCGTGGCGGGCGGCGCGCTCGATCCTCCAGCACTCCGGCCTTCGCCGGAGTACGGCTGATCTCATCCGCACTCCTCAACTTCCTCAACTTCGCCCGGCTCTGTGCGGCCCTTGAAGCCCTGCGCGATCACATACCATTCGGACGAATCCTTGCGGCTGGCCGGCGGCTTGGCGTGCTTGACCGTCTGGAACATCCGCTTGAGCAGCGCGACCAAAGTATGATCCGCGCCCCCCGCCAGCACCTTGGCGACATAAGCGCCGCCGGGCCGCAGCACCTGCCCGGCGAAATCCGCCCCCGCCTCGACCAGCGCCATCGTGCGCAGGTGATCGGTCTGCTGATGGCCGACGGTGTTCGCCGCCATATCCGAAAGCACCAGATCGGCGGGGCCTTCCAGCGCCGTCATCAGCGCATCGGGCGCGCCATCGTCCATGAAATCCATCTGCAGGATGGTGACTCCGGAAATCGGATCGACCTCCAGCAGATCGATGCCCACCACCACCGTGGCTTCATTGCGGCGCTTGACGACTTGGGCCCAGCCGCCCGGCGCGATGCCGAGATCGATCACCCGCTTGACGCCCTTCAGCAGCGCGAACCGCTCGTCGAGCTCGATCAGCTTGAACGCGGCGCGGCTGCGATAGCCCTCTGCCTGCGCGCGCTTGACGTAAGGATCGTTGAGCTGGCGTTCCAGCCAGCTGCGCGAGGAGGCGCTGCGCTTCTTCTTGCTGGTGACGCGCTGCTTTCCGGCGATGGGGGCCCGCGTCATCCTGCTCTCGCCCTTTCCAGACCCGCCTCAATCATGTTCGTAGCCCAGACGAGCGGGCAAGGCGATGGCGGCGCCGTCGCGCGTCAGGCGAAGGCCCTCGCCGGGCGCGAAGCCGCCGATCAGGGTGGCGATGCAATCGGAAGGCGGCGCGAACCCCGGCGGGGCGGCGAACAGCAGTTCGTAATCGTCGCCCGCCGTCACTGCCGCCAGCGCGTCATCGCCGACGATCGGCACCGTCTCCAGCGCGATCGTGACGCCGAGCCCGCTCGCCGCCGCCATCCGCCGCGCATCGATCAGCAGGCCATCGGAGACGTCCGCCATGGCATGGACGCGGGGGCCGAGCGCCTGCCCCCAGGCGAGGCGCGGCATCGGCCGGCGATAGGCGGTGAGCCATTCCTCCGGCCCCTCTGCCATGCCCTTGGCGATCGCCAGACCAAGCCGCGCTGCGCCGATCCGCCCCGTTACCCAGAGCTGGTCACCGGCCTGCACGCCGCCGCGGGACGGCACCGGCCCCGTCGCCCGCCCGATCGCGGTGAGCCCCAGCGCGCGGCCCTGCGGCATCGTCACCGTATCCCCGCCGAGCAAGGGCAGTGCAAAGGCTCCGAGCGCCGCGCCGAGCCCTGCCACGAACGCCGCATCCCAATCGGCATCGGGGCCGAGCGTATAGCCCATCAGCGCCGCGACCGGCACCGCCCCCTTTGCGGCGAGATCGGAGAGGTTCACCGCGACCAGCTTCCACGCGACATCGGCCGGCGGATCGGCGGGGAGATAGTGAACGCCCTCGACCAGCATATCGTGGGTGAGGACCAAGGTTTCGTTCCCCACCGCGAGCACGGCGGCATCATCGATCAATCCCCGCGCGCCGGGATCGCGGGCGAGGGGCTTGAGGCGATCGATGAACTGTTGTTCGCGGGACATGCGGGACGCCTACCCGATCCTCCCCTGGAAGGGGAGGTGGCGCGCGAAGCGCGTCGGAGGGGTATCCCGCTATCGAGAGGGGGGACACCCCTCCGTCAGCCCTACGGGCTGCCACCTCCCCTTGCAGGGGAGGATTTGAGTGCCACCAACCGCCCTCTCGGTGCGTTAAGCCGCGCGAAACAGGGAGTTTAATCGCATGGCGTCCGCCGCCGAGACAGATCCGCACGGCCGCGCCGCCACCGCGCCGACCCGGCTGCCGTGGAGCGCGTGGAAGGAAATCCTCGGCCGCGTCTGGGTGAAGACCGGCACGGACAATATCAGCCTGCTCGCCGCCGGCATCGCCTTCTATGCCTTCCTGTCCTTTGTGCCTTTGCTCGGCGCGATGGTGATGACCTATGGGCTGATCGCCGATCCCGCCTCCATCCCCGATCATATGCGCACGATCGTGCGGCTGGTGCCCAAGGATGCGGCCAAGCTGATCATCGATCAGATCGTCAGCCTGGTCACCACCGCATCGGGCAAGAAGGGGCTGGGGCTGGCGGTGGCGATGCTGGTCTCGCTCTATGGCGCGACGCGCGCTTCGGGCGCGATCATCATGGCGCTCAACGTCGTCTATGAGCAGATCGAGAAGCGCAGCCTGCTCAGGACGACTTTGCTCTCCTTCATCATGATCGTCGGCGCGGTGCTGGTGGCGATCGTCGGATTGCTGGCCGCGTCCGCGCTGGCCTTCGTCGGCAAGGCGGTCGATCAGCTTGGCACCTTGGGCGCGATCGGGATCAGCGCCGCGACGTGGCTGGTGGCGGGATTGCTCGCCAGCACAGGCATCGCCGCGACCTATCGCATCGCCCCCGATCGCCATGACGCCAAATGGCGCTGGCTGAGCTTCGGCTCGGCGCTGGCGACCTTGCTCTGGCTGCTCGCGACGGTGCTGTTCGGCGTCTATGCGACGACGCTCGGCAATTACAATGCCACCTATGGCTCGCTCTCGGCGGTGGTGGTGCTGCTGATGTGGCTGTGGGTTTCGGCCTATGCGATCCTGCTGGGCGCCGAGATCAATGCCGAGGCCGAGCGGCAGACCGCGCGCGACAGCACCGCCGGGCCGGAGAAGCCGCTTGGCAGGCGCGGCGCGACGGTGGCGGACGAGGTGGCCGGCGAGCCGGGGACGCATCCTAGCGAGGAAAAGAGCCGCGAGGCGATGAGGGGTGCGTCGGGGGCGCGGCGGTAGGCTCATCCTCCCCTGTAAGGGGAGGGGAACCATCCGCAGGATGGTGGAGGGGTATCCCGCTATCGATGGGGCGACACCCCTCCGTCATCGCTGTGCGACGCCACCTCCCCTTACAGGGGAGGATCGTTGAGAACCTCCAGAAACGCCGCGCCATATTTCTCCAGCTTCACCGCGCCCACACCAGTGATCCGCCCAAGCGCTGCCAATGACGCAGGCCGCGCCGCCGCCATCTCCCGCAGCACGGCATCGTGAAAGATGACGTAGGGCGGCACCCCCGCCTCCCGCGCGAGATCGCGGCGCTTGGCCCGCAGCGCCTCGAACATAGGATCCTCCGGCCCAGCATCGCGCGAACGTCTTGAGCCCCTGGCGCGCTTGGGCGGCAGCACCACCGCCACCGCCTCCTCGCCCTTGAGGATCGGCCGGGCGCCCGGCCCGAACGACAGCCCCCCGAAATCGTCGGCCCGCAGCGCATCCCGCGCCATCAGCACCCGCGCCACCGGGCGGACGAGCTTCAACTCCTCCTCACTGGCGATGCCGAACACGGAGAGGCGCTGGTGGCCCTGGCCGATCACCTTGTCGGTCTCCTTGCCCGCCAGCACATCGATCAGATGGCCGATGCCGAAGCGCATCTCGGTACGGAACGCCGCCGACAGCAATTTGCGCGCAATCTCGGTGGCATCGACCTGCGCGGGAGGGCTCAGGCAATTGTCGCAATTGCCGCAGGCGGGCGGGGGCGTCTCGCCGAAGTGACGGAGCAGGATCGCGCGGCGGCAGCCCGTCGCCTCGACAAGCCCCGCCAGCGCGTTGAGCCGCGCGCGCTCGCCGGGCCGCCTCGCCTCCTCGACCTCGCTCTCGATCCGCCGCCGGGCGCGCGAGAAATCCTCCGCGCCCCAGAACAATTGCGCCACCGCCGGATCGCCGTCGCGGCCCGCGCGGCCGGTCTCCTGATAATAGGCCTCGATCGATTTGGGCAGGCCGGCGTGCGCGACGAAGCGGACATCAGGCTTGTCGATCCCCATGCCGAACGCGATCGTCGCCACCATCACCATATCCTCGGACGAGACGAAGGCGCGGCTGGCGGCGGCGCGGATCTGCGGCTCAAGGCCTGCATGATAAGCGCGAGCCGGGCGGCCGCTGGTCGCGATGGCCACCGCCAGCTTCTCGGTCTCGTTGCGGCTCTGCGCATAGACGATGCCGGGGCCGGTCTGCGTGGCGATGAAGGCCAGCAACTGCTTGGTGATGCCGTCGCGCGGCTCGATCGCATAGCTGATGTTGGGCCGATCGAAGCCGGCGAGGATCAGCCCTTCGTCGGGGATGCCGAGCTGGGCGAGGATGTCGGCGCGGGTGTGCTGGTCGGCGGTGGCGGTCAGCGCCAGACGGGGAACATCGGGCCGCACCTCCAGCAGGCCTTTGATCGTGCGATAATCGGGGCGGAAGTCGTGGCCCCATTCGGAGACGCAATGCGCCTCGTCGATCGCGATCAGCGCCAGCGTCTGATCGGCGATCAGGCGGCGGAAGCTTTCGGTATTGGCCCGCTCGGGCGCGACGTACAGCAGATCGAGATCGCCTGCGCGGAAGCGGCGGATCGTCTCCTCGCGATTGTCGTCGGCGCTGGTCAGCGCCGCGGCGCGGATGCCCGCCGCCTCGGCCGAGCGCACCTGATCGTGCATCAGCGCGATCAGCGGCGAGATCACCAGCCCCGTTCCTTCCCGGCACAGCGCCGGGATCTGATAGGTCAGGCTCTTGCCCGCGCCCGTCGGCATCACCGCGAGGCTGTGCCGCCCCGCCATCACGCGATCGATCACTTCCGCCTGCCGGCCGCGGAAAGCGGGATAGCCGAAGGTGGTACGGAGCGCGTCGAGGGGGGTCATATCACTCACAAAAAGCCCCTCCCCTTCCGGGGAGGGGTTGGGGTGGGGGAGTCTTGGACGGAGCTCGCTCCGCTCGCCCCCACCCCCCGGCCCCCTCCCCTGAAGGGGAGGGGGAGTTGGATCACTTCAATCCGCGCTGCTTCAGCATGGCCTGCACATCGGGATCCTTGCCCGCGAAGCTGCGGTACATGTCGCCATAATCCAGCGTGTGCCCGCGTGAGAGGATGGTGTCGCGGAAGTGCTGGCCATTGGCGCGGGTGAGGCCGCCGTGGCTCGTGAACCAGGCGAAGGCATCATCGTCGAGCATCTCGGTCCAGCTATAGGCGTAATAGCCCGAGGCATAGCCGTTGGCCCAGATGTGCAGGAAGTAGCTGGAGCGGTAGCGCGGCGGCACCGCATCCGTGTTCAGCCCAGTCGCGGCCAGTGCCTTGGCCTCGAACGCATCGACATCCTGGCGCGGCGCCGTGGCGGGCAGCGTGTGCCAGGCGAGATCGAGCTGCATCGCGGTGATCGCCTCACCCAGCTTATAGCCCTGGTTGAAGGTCTGGCTGCGCTTGAGCTTATCGACCAGATCCTGCGGCATCGGCGCGCCGGTGCGGTAATCGACCGCATAATGCGCGAGTATCTTGGGATCGAGCGCCCAATGTTCGTTGAACTGGCTGGGGAATTCCACCCAGTCGCGCGCGGTATTGGCGCCGGAGAGGCTCGGATATTGCTGATCGGCGAACAGGCCGTGCAGCGCATGCCCGAATTCGTGGAACATCGTCGTGACGTCCTCGAAGCTGATCAGCGCGGGCTGGCCGGGCGCGGGCTTGGTGAAATTGCCGACATTGTAGATCACCGGCTTGGTGCCGAGCAGCTTCGATTGCGCGACGAAATTGTTCATCCAGGCGCCGCCCGCCTTATTGTCGCGCTTCCAATAATCGAAATACATGAGTCCGAGCGGGGCGCCATTCTCCTCGAACACCTCGAACACGCGAACATCCGGATGATAGACCGGAATGTCGTGCCGTTCCTTGAAGGTGAGGCCGTAGAGCTGGTTGGCGGCGTAAAACACGCCGTCGGTCAGCACCTTACCGATCTCGAAATAGGGCTTCAGCGCAGTATCGTCGATCGCATATTGGGTGCGGCGGATCTGCTCGGCATAATGATTCCAGTCGGCCGGCCCGGCCTTGAAGCCGCCCTTCTGGCTATCGACCAGCGCCTGAATATCGGCGGCTTCCTTATCCTCGGCGGCGCGCAGCGCGGGAGTGAATTGCTGCACGAAGCCCAGCGCCGCGGCGCTGGTCTTGGCCATCTGATCGTACAGCACATAATCGGAATAGGTCGGGTAGCCGAGCAGCTTGGCTTTTTGCGCGCGCAGCTGCGCCAGTTCGGAGATCAGCGCGCGGGTATCGTTGGCATCGCCCTTCTCGGTGCGGGTCCAACTCTGCTTGAACAGGGCGAGGCGGGTTTCGCGATCGTTGAGCGCGGTGAGCGAGGGCTGCTGTGTGGTGTTCTGCAGCGGCAGGACATATTTGCCATCGAGCTTGCGATCCTTGGCCGCCTGGCCCGCGGCGGCGATCTCGGCGGCGCTGAGCCCGTCGAGCGCCTTGGGATCGCTCACGACCAGCCCGCCCGCCTTGGCGCCTGCGACCAGCTTCTGCTGGAAGGCGGTTTCCAGCGTGGAGGTTTGCTTGTTGAGCGCCTGCAGCTTCAGCTTGTCGGCGGGCGACAGCAACGCACCGGCATGGACCATGCCCTGATAATAGGTCTTGAGCAGCATCGTCTGCTCGGTATCGAGGCCGAGCGACGCACGCTTGTCCCACAGCGCCTTCACCCGCGCGAACAGCTTGGGATTGAGGTTGATCGCATCCTGATGCGCGGCGAGCTTGGGCGCTTCCTCGGTCTGCACTTTGTCGAGCGTATCGTTGGTGTTTGCCTGGACGACATTGCCGAAGGTGGTGCCGGCGCGATCGAGCATCCGGCCCGACTTTTCGAGCGCGACGATCGTGTTGTCGAACGTCGGGGCGGCGGGATTGTCGGCGATCGCCTTCACCTCGGCGATCTGCTCGGCCATGCCCTGCTCGATCGCGGGCTGGTAATCGCCGTCCTTGATGAGATCGAAGCGCGGCGCCTGATAGGGCAGCGTTGAGGGAGTGGCGAAGGGGTTGGCAGCGAACGCCGGCATGGCGGCGAGCATGGTGGTGGCGAGCATCAGCGTGCGGATCATTGAGGGCCTCTTATGGTTTTGTTGGAGGCGGTTCTAAGCCCGTCCCGCGCACCATCAACCCCGTTCGTGTCGAGCGAAGTCGAGACACGTTCGGCGTCAGCGCATGCGGCACGTCCCTCGACTTCGCTCGGGACGAACGGAAATGTCCGCACCCTTACTCCGCCGCCTCTTGCGCCTCTTCCTCTTCGGCCTGCTGGCGCGCCCACATGTCGGCATAGGTGCCCGCGCGGCCAAGCAATTGGCCATGGGTGCCGCGTTCGATGATGCGGCCGCCCTCCATCACCAAAATCTGATCGGCGCCGACGATGGTGGAGAGCCGGTGCGCGATGATGATCGTCGTCCGGCGCTGGGCGACGCGCTGCAGCGTCTCCTGAATCTCGCCTTCGGTGCGGCTGTCGAGCGCGCTGGTCGCCTCGTCGAGAATCAGCACGGTGGGATCCTTGAGCAAAGTGCGCGCGATCGCGACGCGCTGCTTCTCACCGCCCGAAAGCTTGAGCCCGCGCTCTCCGACGCGCGTCTTATAGCCATCGGGCAGGCTCAGAATGAAATCGTGGATCGCGGCGCCTTTGGCGGCGGCCTCGACATCGGCCTGCGTCGCGCCGTCGCGGCCATAGGCGATATTGTAGCCGATCGTATCGTTGAACAGCACGGTATCCTGCGGGACGATGCCGATCGCGCGGCGGACCGACTCCTGCGTCACCGCGCGGATATCCTGCCCATCTATCGTGATCCGCCCGCCGGTGACGTCGTAGAAACGGAACAGCAGCCGCGCGAGCGTCGATTTGCCCGCACCGGACGAGCCGACCACCGCCAGCGTCCGCCCGGCCGGCACGGTGAAATCCATGTCGTGGAGGATCTTGCGTTCGGGATCGTAGGCGAAATCGACATGTTCGAACCGCACCGTGCCGCCCTCGGTGACGAGCGCGGGCGCGCCGGGCGCATCGACGATCTCCTGCGGCGTATCGATCAGGCGGAACATCGCCTCCATATCGATGATGCCTTGGCGGATCGTGCGATAGACCATGCCGAGCAGATCGAGCGGGCGGAACAGCTGCGCGAGCAGGGTCGAGATGAACACCACGTCGCCCGCCGAGAAACGGCCTTGGCTCCAGCCGTGCGCGACGAAGGCCATGCCCGCCGCCAGCATCGCGTTGGTGATGAAGGCCTGGCCGATGTTGAGCCAGGCCAGGCTGTTCTCGCTCTTGGTCGCGGCGGCGGCATAAGCGGTGACCGCCTTGTTGTAGCGGGTCGCCTCGCGCACCTCGGCGTTGAAATATTTGACCGTCTCGAAATTGAGCAGGCTGTCCACCGCATGCGCGACCGCGCCGGTATCGAGATCGTTCATCCGCTCGCGCAGATGGCTGCGCCAATCGGTGACCTTGCGCGTGAAGGTGATGTAGATCACGACCATCACGATCGTGGTTACGACCATCGGCAGGCCGAAGTTGCGCCAGAACAGCACCAGCACCATCGCCAGTTCCAGCACGGTCGGCGCGATGTTGAACAGGATGAAATAGAGCATCGTATCGATGCTCTTGGTGCCGCGCTCGATCACCTTGGTGACCGCGCCCGTCCGCCGCTCGAGATGGAAGCGCAGCGAGAGATTGTGGAGATGGCGGAAGACGTTGGCGGCAAGATCGGCGGTGGCGGTCTGGCCGACACGCTCGAACACCACGTTGCGCAGATTGTCGAACAGGGTCGAGCCGAAGCGGGCGGCGGCATAGCCGATGACCAACGCGACGACGACCACGACCCCGGCCTTGTCGCCGCGCGCCATGCGATCGACCGCATATTTGAGCGTATAGGCGGCGCCGAACACCTGGACGATCTTGGACGCGAGCACGAACAGCATCGCGCCCGTGATCCTGAGCTTCAGCTCGGTTCCGCCCTTCGGCCACAGATAGGGCAGGAAGCGGCGCAGCGTGGCGAAGCCCGCCTCAGGCTTGGCGGTGGTGACGGCGAGAGGCGGCATGGTTTCCTAGATAGCGTGCGCGGCGCGATGCGCTAGGACGGATCGACATTTGGGGCGATCTTCACATCCTCCCCTGCAAGGGGAGGTGGCAGCCGTTAGGGCTGACGGAGGGGTATCGCCCTCTCGATAGCGGGACACCCCTCCGACGCGCTGCGCGCGCCACCTCCCCTTCCGGGGGAGGATTTGACGAGGCGCTGACCAAGGCCGAAGCCTCGAAGCGGATCGATGCGCTGCAAGAGGAGACTGGACGCGGCCGGTAGCGCCTGCCACTCGTGGCGGGGATGGCCGGATCGCCCACAGCCCATTCCGCGCTTCGCGCCGCCACCGCCGGGCGGCACGAAAATGTCGACGCGCATTTCGGCCGCTTCGATCTTGCCGATCGGGACGGCTATATCGGCTTTCTCGAAGCCCATGCCCGCGCGCTGCCCGCAGTCGAGGCGGTGCTGGCGGGGCTGGCGGAAGTGCCGCCGCTCCGGCCCCGCGCCGCGCTGCTTGCCGATGATCTGGCCGCGCTGGGCCGGCCGATGCCCGCCGCGCTCGATCTACCGCCGCCCGCCGATGCGGCCGAGGCGTTCGGCTATGCCTATGTGATCGAAGGATCGCGGCTCGGCGGATCGATGCTGGCGCGCGGCGTGCCGGAGAGCTTGCCGAAGGCCTATCTCAACGCCGGGCATCTGCCGGGCGAATGGCGGGCTTTCGGCGCCGCACTCGATGATGCGGCGGAGGCCGGCGGCGCGGAGTGGCTGGAGCGGGCAGCGGATGGCGCCGCTCGCGTCTTCGCGCTCTATGCCGAGGCAGCGAAAGCTTAGGCGTCAATCCCGATCGGGGGCACCGAGCGGGAAATAGGCGCGGTAAGGCCGCGCCTCCTCCACGGCACGCGCGATGCTCGGCCTGGCGAGCAGGCGCTGGCGATAGGCGTACAGAGCCGGGTGCGTCTCGGCGAAGGGCTGTACCCAATCGGCATAGAAAAGCGCGGGCGCGGCGGCGCAATCGGCGAGGCTGAATTGCGCCCAGGCCCATTCCGGCTGATGCGCGATCTGGCTTTCCCACCAATCATAGGCTTTGACGAGATCGGCGCGGGCCTTGGCGACGCCGACGAAATCGCGTTCGGCTTCCGGGCGCATCGCATCCCAGACCGGGATCTGCAGGACGTTGGCGAGATAATTGTCAGCAAGGCGATCGAGCTTGCGCACCTCCAGCGCGGCCTGCCGGTCGTCGGGGATGAGCTTCACCGGGCCGGGATAGTTGAGCTGGAGATATTCGATGATGATCGTCGTCTCGGGCACCACCTCTGTGCCGTCGACGAGCAGCGGCATCTTCCCCAGCGGCGACAGCGCCGCCAGTTCCGCGCCATGCTCGCCCTGTTCGAGATGGGCATATTCGAACGGGATATCATTCTCCCACACCGCGATCAGCACCTTCCAGCAATAGGAGGAGAAGGGATGGGCGTAGAGTCTGAGCATCAGGTTTTCCCCGTCAGGCGCGGCGCGCTTTCGCGTAAGTAAAAGGCGGCGATCAGCGCGACCCCAGCCATCGCGCTGGCATAATAGAAATACAGCACCTCATGCCCTGCGCCTTTGAGCGCCAGCGCCAATGTCTCCGCCGATCCGCCGAACAGGCTCTGGCTGAGCGCATAGGGAAGGCCGACGCCGAGCACGCGGACGTGGACCGGGAAGAGCTCGGCCTTCAAGGCGGCGTTGGTCGCGGTGGAGCAGCTGATGATCGCCAGAGCGCACAGCATCAGCCCGAACGCCGCTCCGGCATCGTGGGTGCGCCCGATCGCGACCATGATCGGCACGGTCAGCAACAGGCCGCCAAACCCAAACGCATATTGCAGCGGCTTGCGCCCAATCCGATCGGACAGTGCGCCGAGCGGCGGCTGCGCGAGGATGGCGAGGAACGTCGCGCCCGCGCAGATCCGGCTCGCGATGTCCTTGGGGAAGCCCGAGGTCACCACCAGATATTTCTGCATATAGGTGGTGAAGGTGTAGAAGATCACGTTGCTGCCCATCGCCAGCCCGAAGGCGATCAGCACCCCGCGGCGATGATCGCGCCACAGCACCGCGATGCCCCCGGCTTTCTTTTCCGCCTTAGGCTCGGCGACGAAATCGGGGCTCTCGGCGAGCCCGCGCCGCAGCCAGAAGATGCCGAACGCCAGCGCCGCCCCCACGACGAAGGCGACGCGCCAGCCCCAGCTCGCCAGCGCCGCCTCGCCGATCCCGCTTGCCTGCATCCCCAGAATCAAGCCGAGCGCGAGCAACTGCCCGCCATAGAGCGTGACATATTGGAAGCTCGACCAGAAGCCGCGCCGTTCAGGCTCGGCAACTTCGCTGAGATAGGTCGCCGCCGCGCCATATTCGCCGCCCAGGCTGAGCCCCTGCAGCATCCGCGCGATCAGCAGCAAGGCGGGGGCCGCCGCGCCGATCTGCGCATAGCCCGGCGTCGCCGCGAGCAGCAGCGATCCGCCGCCCATCATCCCCACCGAAAGCGCCAGCGCCGTCCTGCGGCCGTGCCGGTCCCCGATCCGCCCCATCAGCCAGCCGCCGATCGGCCGCATCAGAAACCCCGCCCAAAACACGCTCGCGGTCTTGAGGAATTGCGCGGCGGGATCGCCGCCGGGGAAGAAGACCGGCGCGAAATAGAGTGAGAAAGCCGAATAGACGTACCAATCGAACCATTCGACAAGATTGCCCGCCGCCCCGCCGAGGATCGATCGCACGCGGGTCACAACGCCACCCCCCGCCGTTTGTCCCGAGCGAAGTCGAGGGACGTGCTGCAAGCGGGCAGATCAAACCTGTCTCGACTTCGCTCGACACGAACGGGGTTTGTGCGGCTCATGCGGCTTGCAGGCCCACCAACATCGCCGCTTCCTCCGCGCTCAGGTCGATTCCGAACATCATCGATAGCCGCATCCGATAAACGCGCGGATCGGTGATCTCCGCCTCGGTCGCCTGTTCGCCGTTGCGGCGGTGATAGCGTGTGTCGGTCAGGCCGGCGAAGCCGTGCGGCAGCACGCCGCTGACGATACGGTGCTGGACGAAGCGGCTCTCGGCGGCGGTGGAGACCCAATGGTTGGCCAGGATCAGGTCGTTCGGATAGACCGGATCGAGCGTGAAGCTGCATTGCCGCTGCCAGCCCCGGCCCTCGGCGGCGGCATCGATGCGGCCATCGGTGGTGGCGGGATCACCGTTGCGGCTCAGCATCCAGCCGAACACGGGATCGCGGGCGAGGCGGAAGCGTGCGCCATCAGGAGCATCGGCCTCCTCACCATCGCTGAGCGGCATCGGCGGCGAATAGGCCGCGCCAAAGCCCGCATCGGCGATCCATTGCTGGCCATCGATCGTCACCAGCGCCAGCGTGTGCGTCTGCGGCGGCACCTCGTCTCCACCGCCGAGCCACACCCGCGCGAGCAGCGGCCGCGCCTCGAAGCCGAGCGCCTCCAGCGCATCGAGAAACAGGCGGCCATGCTCGAAACAATAGCCGCCGCGCTGGCTCTGCACGAGCTTGGCGAAGACGCTATCGCTATCGATGGCGATACCCCGGCCGAGCGCGATATCGAGATTCTCGAACGGGATCGCCAAACGGTGCGCGCGCTGGAGGATGGCGAGGCCCTCGGCATCGGGCGTTGGCGCGAGCGGCAGGCGGGTGCGCGCGAGATAGGCTTCGAGATCGAACATGACGCGGAGCGGTCTAAGGCGGAATGCTGCGCATGCCTACCCAATCCTCCCCCGCCAGGGGGAGGTGGCAGCGCAGCTGACGGAGGGGGAGGACTGGAAGACCTTGATAGGTCGCCGCCGCCCTCCCTCTCCGACGCCTTCGGCGCCACCTCCCCCTGGCGGGGGAGGATGAAACTCTGGCGCTCCGCCCTGCCCCACCCCATATCTGTTCCCATGGCGATCCAGATCCGCACGAGTCTCGAAGAGCCCGAGACCGGCCAGTCCTTCATCCCCCATCGCCCCGAGCGGCCCGCGAAAAGCCAGGGCGGCAGGCCGTTCCGCATCGTTTCCGATTACGAGCCCGCGGGCGATCAGCCGACCGCGATTGCCGAGCTGGTCGCGCAGGCCGAGCAGGGCGAGCGCGATCAGGTGCTGCTGGGCGTTACCGGTTCGGGCAAGACCTTCACCATGGCCAAGGTGGTGGAGCAGTTGAACCGCCCGGCGCTGGTGCTCGCCCCCAACAAGATCCTCGCCGCCCAGCTTTATGGCGAGTTCAAGAGCTTCTTCCCGGACAATGCGGTGGAGTTCTTCGTCAGCTATTATGATTATTACCAGCCCGAGGCCTACGTCCCCCGCTCCGATACCTATATCGAGAAGGAAAGCTCGGTGAATGAGGCGATCGATCGGATGCGCCATTCGGCCACCCGATCCTTGCTGGAGCGCGACGATGTGCTGATCGTCGCCTCGGTCTCCTGCCTGTACGGCATCGGATCGGTCGAGACCTATTCGGCGATGATCTTCGATCTGAAGAAGGGCCAGACGGTCGATCAGCGCGAGATCATCCGCAAGCTGGTCGCGCTCCAGTACAAGCGCAACGATCAGGCGTTCAACCGCGGCAATTTCCGCGTGCGCGGCGACAATCTCGAGCTGTTTCCCAGCCACCTCGACGATGCGGCGTGGCGGATCAGCTTTTTCGGCGACGAAATCGATCAGATCAGCGAATTCGATCCGCTGACCGGCAAGACCAGCGCCAGCCTCAACGATATCCGCGTCTACGCCAACTCGCACTACGTCACCCCCGGCCCGACGATGAAGCAGGCGATGGAGGCGATCCGCTTCGAACTGGCCGAGCGGCTCAAGGAGATGCACGCCGAGGGCAAATTGCTGGAGGCGCAGCGGCTGGAGCAGCGCACGAATTTCGATCTGGAGATGATCGCCGCCACCGGCTCCTGCTCCGGCATCGAGAATTACTCGCGCTTCCTCACCGGCCGCATGCCCGGCGAACCGCCGCCGACTTTGTTCGAATATCTGCCCGAGAATGCTTTGTTGTTCGTGGATGAAAGCCACCAGACGATCGGCCAGATCAACGGCATGTCGCGCGGCGACCATCGCCGGAAGATCACGCTCGCCGAATATGGCTTCCGCTTGCCCTCTGCGATCGACAACCGGCCGCTGCGCTTCAACGAGTGGGAGGCGATGCGCCCGCAGACCGTTTATGTCTCGGCGACGCCAGGCCCCTGGGAGATGGAGCAGACCAGCGGTGTCTTCGCCGAACAGGTGATCCGCCCGACCGGGCTGATCGATCCGCCTGTCGAGATTCGCCCGATCGAGGATCAGGTCGATGATCTGGTCAACGAGTGCAAGCAGGTTGCCGCGAAGGGCTATCGCACGCTGGTCACCACGCTGACCAAGCGGATGGCGGAGGATCTGACCGAATATCTCCACGAGGCCGGGCTCAAGGTCCGCTACATGCACTCGGACGTCGAGACGCTAGAGCGGATCGAGCTGATCCGCGATCTCCGGCTTGGTGTCTATGATGTGCTGGTCGGCATCAACCTGCTGCGTGAGGGGCTCGATATTCCCGAATGCGGGCTGGTCGCGATCCTGGATGCAGACAAGGAGGGATTCCTGCGCTCCGAAACCTCGCTGATCCAGACGATCGGCCGCGCGGCGCGCAACATCGACGGCAAGGTGATCCTCTATGCCGACCGCATCACCGGATCGATGGAGCGCGCGATGGCCGAAACCTCGCGCCGCCGCGAGAAGCAGATCGCGTTTAATGAGGCCAACGGCATCACGCCCGAGAGCGTGAAGCGCAGCGTCGCCGATATTGTCGGCCATCTGTCCTCCAAGGATCAGGTCACCGTCGATCTCGAGATCGACGACCGCAACAACATGGTCGGCCACAATCTGCGCGCCTACATCGAGGATCTCGAAAAGAAGATGCGCGCTGCCGCCGCCGATCTGGAATTCGAGGAAGCCGGCCGCCTCCGCGACGAGATCCGCAAGCTGGAAAATGACGAACTCGGCCTCCCCAGCGAACCCAGCCGCGCGCCGATGCGCGGCAACTCGACGCTGGGCAAACCGGGGACGCGGCAGACGCGGTACGGCAAGGCGAAGGCTGTGCGGGCGGAGAAGAGGGCGCGGAGTTGAAGTATTGTGCTGGTTGATCTCATTTCGATCTGGCTGTAGAGAGTTACTGCGTCACCCCCAGCTCCTGCCGCTGTAAGTGCAGAGATCAGACGCCAGCCGCGTGGATCGCGAGAAACCTGGCACTCTTCTCTGCGAGCTTTTATGATTATAAATTTCGCCGACACGGAAACGCAGCGCGTCTGGCAGGGCGAACGTAGCCGCAAGCTGCCATCCGATATCCAGGACGTCGCACGCCGCAAACTCCGCCAGCTATACCGCGTCTCCCAACCCGCCGAACTTCGCATCCCGCGTGGCAATCGGTTCGAGGAGTTGAAGGGGAGCCGCAAAGGGACATATAGTATCCGCATCAACGATCAGTGGCGCATCTGCTTCACCTGGTCCGAACGAGGCGCGGAAAATGTCCGGATCGAGGACTATCATTGAGGAAAGCGACCGGCTGCCGAACGTGCATCCGGGCGATATCCTGCGTGAGGACTTTTTGATCGGCAGCGATATTTCGGTAGGCGAGGTTGCTTTGTCTGCCGGGATCGCGCGGCCTCGGCTTGAGGCTGTTGTTGCAAGTTCGGCGGCCATCGATGCCGACATAGATCTGCGGCTTGCGCGCTATTTCGGCATGTCCGAAGGATTCTTTCTCGGTCTCCAAGCTGATTATGACCTTGAAGAGGTCAAGCGCCTGCACGGCGAAGAGCTGGACCGGATCGTTCCGCGCGCTGCCTGACCGCTCTCCGGCGGGCGGGATGGCCATCGGTTCGTTCGCGGCGTAGCTTAGACCCGCACCGCATCAATCGCGGGCAGAGAGAGGATCGCTATGATCAAGACGCTTCATTTCGTTGCCGTAGCCGCCGCGCTTGCGCTTTCGGGCGCGAGCATCGCGCAGACGCCCGCCGCCAGCACCAAGACCGCGACGTCTGACAAGACCGTGACCACCACGACCAAGCCCGCAATCGGGGCGACCAAGGCGACGGTCAAGACCGAGAAGAAAAGCAGCGCCTCCGTCGCGACCGCGAGCGGCAGTTCGGTGACCACCAAGACCAAGACGGGCAAGACGATCACCTATGATTGCTCGAAAGCGGGCAACAAGACCAAGGCCGCCTGCAAGGGCAAGTAAGGCCTTTTCTCCCCTCCCTTAAGGGAGGGGAGTTTCCGGGACGCATTCGCTTAGCCCAGCACGCCCTCGTGAAGCCGCACGATGCGATCCATCTTGGCCGCCAGCCGCTCGTTGTGCGTTGCGACCAAGGCCGCCGCACCCTCGCCCCTGACCAGCCGCAGGAATTCACCGAGCACGCGATCGGCGGTGCCTTCGTCGAGGTTGCCGGTCGGTTCGTCGGCGAGGACCAGCGCGGGCTTGTTGGCGAGCGCGCGGGCGACGGCGACGCGCTGCTGTTCGCCGCCGGAAAGCTGGGCGGGGCGGTGATCGAGGCGGTCGGCAAGGCCCAGCGCCGAGAGCAAGGCCCTGGCGCGCTCGGACGCCTCGGCGGGTGTCTTGCCACGGATGATCTGCGGCAGGATCACATTCTCCTCGGCGGTGAAGTCCGGCAGGAGGTGGTGGAATTGATAGACGAAGCCGAGCGCCTCGCGGCGCAGGCGGGTGCGGCCACCGTCATCCAGGCTGGCGGCTTCCTCATCGAGCAGACGGATGCTGCCCGAGAAACCGCCCTCGAGCAGCCCGACCGCCTGCAGCAAAGTCGATTTACCCGTGCCCGAGGGGCCGAGCAGCGCAACGATCTCGCCCTGCGCGACGGTGAGATCGACGCCGCGCAGCACCTCGATCGACTTCGATCCTTGCGTGAAGGTCCGCCGCAGATCGCGGACGATGAGCGCATCACTCATAGCGCAGCACCTGCACGGGATCGGTCCGCGCCGCCCGCAGCGCCGGGTAGAGCGTGAACAGCAGCGACAATACGATGGTCATCACCACCGTGCCGATCACATCGATCGCATCGACGCGCGCGGGCAACTCCGAGAGGAAACGGATCGAGGGATCCCACAGATTCTGGCCGGTGACGAACTGCGCGGCATTCACCACACCCTGGCGGAAATAGAGGAAGATCGCGGCCAGGATCAGGCCGCCGACGGTGCCGAGCAGGCCGATCGTCAGGCCGACGCTCATGAAGATGCGGAGCATCGATCCCCGCGTCGCGCCCATCGTCCGCAGGATGGCGATGTCGCGTGTCTTGGCGCGGACCAGCATGATCAGCGAGGAAAGGATGTTGAACGCTGCGACGATGATAATGATCGACAGCACCACGAACATCGTCACTCGCTCCACCGCGAGCGCCTCGAACAGGCTGGAGTTGAGTTGCTTCCAGTCGCGCACCTCGCCGGAGCCGCGCGCGGCCTGCGCGACGGGAGCGAGGATCTGGCCGACGCGATCGGCATCCACGGTCTGCACCTCGATCATGCCGACCGCATCGCCCAGCATCAGCAGGGTCTGCGCGTCGGCAATCGGCATCACCACGAACGCCTTGTCATAATCATAGACGCCGACCTCGAAGATCGCGGCGATGCGATAGCTGACGATGCGCGGCACGGTGCCGAAGGGGGTGGTCTGGCCCTGGGGACTGATCAGGCTGATCGAGGCGCCAACACCGACGCCCAATTGCTGCGCGAGCTGGGAACCGATGGCGACGTTGTTGGAGCCGGGGGCGACGTCGGCGATATGGCCGGCGGTGACCGATTTGCCGATCGTGCCATTGCGAATGTCTTCGAGGCGCATCCCGCGCACCAGTACGCCTTCGACGCGGCCCTCGCTCGACGCCATCAGCGGCTGCTCGATCAGCGGCACGGCGGAGACGACCCCGGGTGTCGCCTTGGCGACGGCGGCGATACGCTGCCAATCGGCCAGCTTGCCGTCATAGCCCTGAACGACGGCGTGACCGTTGAGCGCTGTGGTCTTGTCGAACAGCTCGGCGCGGAAGCCGTTCATCACGCTCATCACCACGACCAGCGCCGCGACGCCGAGCATCACGCCGATCAGGCTGAAGCCGACAACCACCGCGATGATTCCCTCGCCCTTCCCGGGCCAGAGATAGCGTTTGGCGATGAAGAATTCGGTGCGGGAAAGGAACACTTACCCCTCTCCCCTTGTGGGAGAGGGGCAGGGGAGAGGGGATGGCGTAAGCCAATATTCGCGCTCGCGGGCATCGAGCCCGCTCGCGCGATCCCCTCTCCCTACCCTCTCCCACAAGGGGAGAGGGGAAATTCTGGTAATCACCGGCCCGCTACCTTGGCCAGCGCCGCCTCGGCCGAAAGCTCCTCGCGCTCGCCCGTCGCACGGCGCTTGAGTTCGACGACCCCGTTCGCCAGCCCTTTCGGGCCAATGACGATCTGCCAGGGCAGACCGATCAGATCCATCGTCGCGAACTTGGCGCCGCCGCGCTCGTCGCGATCATCGTACAGCACCTCGACACCCGCATCGCTGAGCTTCTGATAAAGATCATCCGCCGCCGCCGCACAGGCCGCATCATCGGCGCGCATGTTGATCAGGCCGACCTTGAAGGGGGCGACCGCTTCGGGCCAGATGATGCCCTTGTCGTCATGGCTCGCCTCGATGATCGCGCCCATCAGGCGCGAGACACCGATGCCATAGCTGCCCATTTGGGGCACCACATCGCTGCCGTCCGGCCCCTGCACCTTGAGGCCCATCGCCGCCGAATATTTGGTGCCGAAATAAAAGATGTGGCCCACCTCGATGCCGCGCGAGGTGCGCAGCGCCTCTCCGGCCTCGCGCTCGCGGCCTTCGTCGCGCTTCTCGTCGGTCGCGGCATAATCGGCGGTGAGGCCGCCGACGAACGCCTGCAGCGCCGCCGCATCATCGGCATCCACATCCAGCGAACGATCCTGTTCCCAGGCCTTGTGATAGAAAACCTCGCTCTCGCCAGTGGGAGCGAGGACGATGAATTCGTGGCTGAGATCGCCGCCGATCGGGCCGGTATCGGCCTGCATCGGGATCGCACGCAGCCCCATCCGAGCATAAGTGCGCAGATACGCGACAAACATGCGGTTGTAGCTGTGGCGCGCGCCTTGCTCGTCGAGATCGAAGCTGTAGGCGTCCTTCATCAGGAATTCCCGGCCGCGCATCACGCCGAAGCGGGGACGGACCTCGTCGCGGAATTTCCATTGGATGTGGTAAAGCGTGCGCGGCAGATCACGATAGGATCGCGCGGCATCGCGGAAGATGGCGGTGATCATCTCCTCGTTGGTCGGCCCGTAAAGGATCTCGCGATCGTGGCGATCGGTGATGCGCAGCATCTCCGGCCCATAGGCATCGTAGCGGCCGCTTTCGCGCCACAGGTCCGCCGATTGCAGCGTCGGCATCAGCAGCTCGATCGCGCCGGCGCGATCCTGCTCCTCGCGGACGATCTGCGCGATCTTGTGCAGCACGCGCGTTCCCAGCGGCAGCCAGGCATAGATGCCCGCCGCCTGCTGGCGCACGAGCCCGGCGCGCAGCATCAATTTGTGGCTGACGATCTGCGCCTCGGCGGGCGATTCCTTCATCACGGGCAGGAAATAACGGGAAAGGCGCATGGGATTCCGTCTGAGGCTTGTGCGGTTTCGCGGCTTAGGCGCGGGCCGGGCGGAGGGCAAATCGGGTGAAGGCCCGAAGCGGCCCTGTTGCGCGAAAAACACAGGGTGCGGTGATTGCGCTGGCGCAAACAGAATCGCGCATGACGGCACGCGCATCACCGTATAACAGACGCTCACGAACAGGCTCCGGCCATGGTTCAGGGAGGCCAAGGCCCCGAACGGCACCTATAAAAAGGGGGGTGTCGTATCGTGCGGGCCGGGCAAGATAAGGGGGCTGACGAGTCAATCGTCACGCAGGCGCCCGGGATGCTCAAGCATCCCGGGTGTTTGCTTTTTGGGCTTCCCGCTTTCCATCACACATGATGAAGCAAATAGCGTGGCACCCGCAGCAAGCCGCGTGCGTTCTCCCCGTAAGGAGACCTAACATGGCCAGCCAGCCCAATCCCGATCTGCCCGTCGATCTGCCGATCGACGATCCGGTGCCTACGCCCACCGATCCCATCCCCCCGACGCCGACCGATCCGGTATGAGGGTGACGCGATCTTAACCCCTGGAGGGTTAGGATCGCGCCCATGATCCCAACCCGCTCCCTGTTTCGCAGCCGCTGGGCGGCGCTGTTCTGGGCAGCCGGTATCTGCTGGTCCGCCATCCAGTTCGCCGGAGAGCGTAAGACGGATGTCGATGCGGCCAACGCCGCCGATACCAATGCCGCGCAGGCGAGCGCGCTGGCTGCGGAAGGCTAGTGGAACCTAACCGTTCATCCCGAGCGATTCGGCGATGGGTTTAGACCAGCCTGCTCTGCTTGACCGCTGCTTCGATGAAGCTGGCAAAAAGAGGATGCGGATCGAAGGGTTTGCTTTTCAATTCCGGGTGGAACTGGACGCCGATGAACCAGGGATGGTCCGGTCGCTCGACGATCTCAGGGAGCGCACCATCGGGGGACATGCCGGAGAACACCATGCCGCCCGCTTCCAGCGCCGGCTTGTAATGGACGTTGACCTCATAGCGGTGGCGGTGGCGTTCCTGGATCGCGGTCGCGCCGTAGACGCTGGCGACATGGCTGTTGCCCGCGAGCGTCGCCTCGTACGCGCCGAGTCGCATCGTGCCGCCAAGATCGCCGCCGGCCTCGCGCTTCTGCAGGCCTTCCGCAGTCATCCATTCGGTGATCAGGCCGACGACGGGCTCATCGGTGGGACCGAATTCGGTGGTGGAGGCGCCCACGATCCCCGCCGTGTTCCGCGCGCCCTCGATGCAGGCCATCTGCATGCCGAGGCAGATACCGAAGTACGGCACCTTGCGTTCGCGCGCGAATTTGACGCTGGCGATCTTGCCCTCGCTGCCCCGCTCGCCGAAGCCGCCGGGAACGAGGATCGCGTTCATCGGCTCCAGCGCCAAAGCAATGTCGCCGGCATCCTTTTCGAACAGTTCGGCATCGATCCAGCGGATGTTGACCTTGACGCGATTGGCGATGCCGCCGTGGACCAAAGCCTCGTTGAGCGATTTGTAGGCATCGGCGAGGCCGACATATTTGCCGACGACGCCGATCGTTACCTCGCCTTCCGGGTTCTGTAGCCGGTCGAGAATATCGCTCCAGCGGCGCAGATCGGGCATGCCGGCGTTGGGCAGATCGAAGCTGTCGAGCACGGCCGCATCGAGGCCCGCCGCGCTATACTGGATCGGCACCTCATAGATCGATGAGGCATCGAGCGCGGGGATGACATGATGCTTGGGGACGTTGCAGAACAGGGCGATCTTGGCGCGCTCGCCATCGGGCAACGGCCGATCGCAGCGGCAGACCAGCACATCGGGCTGGATGCCGAGCGAGGTGAGATCGCGGACACTATGCTGGGTCGGCTTGGTCTTCAGCTCGCCCGCCGCCGCGATGTACGGAACGAGCGTCAGGTGGACGAAGCAGGTGCGGTTACGGCCGAGATCGTTCCGCAGTTGGCGCAGCGCCTCCATGAAGGGCAGGCTCTCGATATCGCCGACCGTGCCGCCGATCTCGCACAGCACGAAATCGAGTCCCTCGACATCGTCCTGCGCGAATTGCTTGATCTCGTTGGTGACGTGCGGGATCACCTGCACGGTGGCGCCGAGATAATCGCCGCGCCGTTCCTTGGTGATGATGTCGCGGTAAATGCGGCCCGAGGTGATGTTGTCGCTCTGGCGCGCGGGTACGCCGGTGAAACGCTCATAATGGCCGAGATCGAGATCGGTCTCCGCGCCATCGTCGGTCACATAGACTTCGCCATGCTGATAGGGGCTCATCGTCCCCGGATCGACGTTGAGATAAGGATCGAACTTGCGGATGCGGACCTTGTACCCGCGCGCCTGGAGGAGGGCGGCGAGGCTGGCGGCCATCAGGCCTTTGCCAAGCGAGGAGACCACGCCGCCGGTTATGAAGATGAACCGCGTCATGGGAGGAGAGACCTAGCGGGGGTGATGGGGGAAGGGCAAGGGCAGCGCCGAAACGACCCACAGATTTTGATGAGGTATCTCCTCGGCACGGGGAGGGGGACCATGCGCAGCATGGTGGAGGGGGCTCACCACCGAGCGCAGCGCCAGTTGAGAGCCCCCTCCGTCATGGCTTCGCCATGCCACCTCCCCGTGCCGGGGAGGATTGTATTACTGCGCCAGTGGGACGGCGCTGTTCGATCCGGTGGCAGTCGTGTCGCCCGTAGTGGTCTTGGTCGGTGCAGCCGCAGGCGATGCCGCGACGGGGACCGATGTCTTGGCGAGCGAGGTATCGATCGTCGCCGGGCCATGTTCGCGTGTGGCGAGAGCGGCGAGGATGATGCTCATGATCACGAAGATGGTGGCAAGCACCGATGTCGCCCGCGTCAGGAAATCCGCGGCGCCGCGCGCGCTCATCAGCCCGCCGGGATTGCCGCCGGAGCCAAGCCCGCCCGCTTCCGAACGCTGCATGAGGATGACCGAAACGAGAGCCGCAGCGATGATCGCGTGGACGACGAGGAGGAAGGTATACATGGGCCGGGCCTTTAGGGGATTGGGGCGGTGCGTTCAACCAAACTCACCGTTGGTGTCGAGCGAAGTCGAGACACGTCGGCTTCACGGCTCTTGGCACGTCCCTCGACTTCGCTCGGGACAAACGGTTATTGGCAATCTCAGCGCGTCCCCTGCGCCTTCCGCAGATTGTAATAGCGCTGCACGTTGGCGTTGTGATCCTTGAGATTGTCGGCGAAGACGTGGCCGCCCTTGCCGTCCGCGACGAAATACAGCGCATGCGTATCGGCGGGCGCCAGCACCGCGGCGATCGAATCGCGGCCGGGGTTGGTGATCGGGCCCTTCGGAAGTCCCGCCATCGCATAGGTGTTGTAATCGTTGACCGCGCGGACCTCGGACAGCTTGATCCGGCGCCCGAGCGGGCGGCCCTGCGTCATCGGATAGATGATCGTCGGATCGGCCTGAAGACGCATGCCGGCGCGCAGGCGGTTGGAATAGACGCCGGCCACCATGGGCCGCTCGGCGGGCACGCCGGTTTCCTTCTCGACGATCGAGGCCAGGATCAGCGCATCTTCCTTGCTCGATACGACGCTGTTGGCCTTCCGCTCCAACCATAGCCGCTGGAGCGTATCGCGCATCGCCGCCTGCATCCGCTTGAGCACGCTGCCCCGTCGCTCACCGCGCTGGAAGCTGTAGGTGCCGGGCAGCACCGATCCTTCGGGCGGGACGGGGATCTTGCCGGTCAGCAACGGTTCGGCATTCAGACGATCATAGACTTCGATCGAGGGCATGCCCTCGGGAATCGTCACCAGCCGCTGGACGGTCTTGCCGCTCTGCAGGAGCGCAAGCACCTCCTTGGCGCTGGCGTGCGGCGGCACCTCATATTCGCCCGCGCGAATCGGATCGCCGGAGCCGAAGCGGCGCGCGAAGCGGAGGAAGCCGGTGGTCGAGCGGACGACGCCCGCTTTCTCCAGCGCGCGCGCGGCGGCGGCCAGCGTCGATCCCTGCGGTACGACGACCGGCGTTGGGTGGTTGGCCGGGCCGGGGCCGCTCCAGTTGCGATAGACTTGCAGCCAGATCAGCCCGGCCACGACGACGAGGATAAGGCCGAGGCAGCCGAGACCACGCAGGCCGTTGGTCTTGCGGCGCTTGGCCATCAGCGGCGCGCGCCCTCACCCTTCCGCGACGCTGACGCATCGCTCCTTCCCTCTCCCCGCAGGGAGAGGGAAGGGGCCCGCCCGGCTTCAGCCGGGTGGGAAGGGTGAGGGCGCCCAAACATCAAATCAGATCGCGCGCATCACGAGGCTGGCGTTGGTGCCGCCGAAGCCGAAGCTGTTGTTGAGCACCGCGCGCACCTGCCGCTTCTTGGCGACGTTGGGCACGAGATCGACGCCCGCGCAACTCTCGCTGGGGTGCTCGAGGTTGATCGTCGGCGGCACGATCTGATCGCGGATCGCGAGGATGCAGAAGATCGATTCGACCGCGCCCGCGCCGCCGAGCAGATGCCCGATCATCGATTTGGTCGACGACATTGAAACCGTCTCCATCGCCTCGCCGAACAAGCGGCGGACCGCGCCCAGTTCCAGCTCGTCACCGAGCGGAGTCGAGGTGCCGTGGGCGTTGATATAATCGATATCGGCAGGCGTCAGGCCGGCCTTCTTGAGCGCCATCTGCATCGAACGATAGGCGCCGTCGCCTTCGGGATGCGGAGCGGTGACGTGATAGGCGTCGCCCGAAAGACCATAGCCGATCACCTCGGCATAGATTTTGGCGCCACGCGCTTTGGCATGCTCATATTCCTCGAGCACCACCACGCCGGCACCCTCGCCCATCACGAAGCCGTCGCGCGCCTGATCGTAGGGTCGACTGGCCTTTTCGGGCTGGTCGTTGAAGCCCGTGGAAAGCGCGCGCGCCTGCGCGAAGCCGGCGATGCCGAGCGGGGAGATCGCGCCCTCGGCGCCGCCCGCCAGCATCACGTCGGCATCGTCCATGGCGATCATCCGCGCGGCGTCGCCGATCGCATGCGCGCCGGTCGAGCAGGCGGTGACCACCGCATGGTTCGGCCCGCGCAGGCCATATTTGATCGAGACCTGGCCCGAGATCAGATTGATCAGCCGGCCATGAACGAAGTGCGGCGAGACACGGCTCGGCCCCTTCTCCTTGCAGACGATCGATTCGCTCTCGATACCGGGCAGGCCGCCGATCCCGGAACCGATCGAGCAGCCGACACGGCAGCTTTGCTCATAGGTCAGCTCGCCGAGGCCCGAATCCTCATAGGCCTGGCCGGCGGCATCGATGCCATAGATGATGAACGGATCGACCTGGCGCTGCACCTTGTGATCGACGCGCTTGCCCGGATCGAAGCCGTAAGGATGATCGGCGGGCTTGACCTCGCAGGCGATGGTGCATTTCTGATCGGAGGCATCGAAGCGCGTGATCGTCGCCGCGCCCGATTTACCGGCGACGATGTTCGCCCACGCGGTTTCGACGTCCGCGCCGAGCGGCGTCACGAGCCCCAGTCCGGTCACCACCACGCGGCGCATGGCATCATCCTCTTTTGTTTCTCAAAATGACAACAGGCCCAACCCGTTCGGGCTGAGCCTGTCGAAGCCCTGCATGTCTCTCGAAGGGCAGCCCTTCGACAAGCTCGGGGCGAACGGAGCGGTTAGCTCAGCCCTTATGCGTATCAATGTACGAAATCGCGTCCTTCACCGTCGTGATCTTCTCGGCGGCATCGTCGGGGATTTCCACGCCGAACTCTTCTTCGAAGGCCATGACCAGCTCGACGATATCGAGGCTGTCCGCGCCGAGATCGTCGATGAAGCTGGCTTCCTCGGTGACCTTTTCGGGCTCGACGCCGAGATGCTCGACGACAATCTTCTTCACGCGATCGGCGGTGTCGCTCATTCTAAAGCCTTCCTAGCTGATTTGCCGCTGCCCTAGCTTCGTGGTGACGGGGCCGCAAGAGCCTCAAATCATCGCCATGCCGCCGTTCACATGCAAGGTCTGGCCGGTGATATAGCCTGCCTCCCGGCTGGCGAGATAGGCAACGGCGGCACCGATATCGGTGCCCTGGCCCATGGCTCCAGCCGGGATGCGCGTATTGATCGCCTCTTTCTGCGCATCGGTGAGCGCATCGGTCATCGCGCTCGCAATGAAGCCGGGGGCGACGCAGTTGACCGTGATCGATCGGCTGGCAAGCTCCTGCGCCAGCGCCTTGCTCATCGCCGTGAGGCCGCCCTTGGACGCCGCATAATTGGCCTGGCCCGGATTGCCCGTGGTGCCGACCACCGAGGTGATGGTGATGATGCGGCCGAACCGCGCCTTCATCATCGGGCGGGCAGCGGCGCGGATCAGGCGGAAGGCGGCCTCGAGATTGACCGAGATCACCTGATCCCACTCCTCGTCCTTCATCCGCATCACCAGATTGTCGCGCGTGACGCCGGCATTGTTGACGAGGATATCGAGCTTGCCGCCCAGCGCCTCGATCGCAGCGGGAATGAGTGCCTCGACCGAGGCGGCGTCGGAAAGGTTGGCAGGCACCACCTTGTGATCGCTCCCCAACTTCTCCGCGACGGCCTCCAGCGCATCCTTGCGCGTGCCGGACAGCGCAACCGTCGCACCCTGCGCCGCCAGCGCCGTCGCGATCGCAGAACCAATGCCCCCCGATGCGCCGGTGACCAAAGCGGTCATGCCTGTCAGATCGAACATCGCTTATCTCCTTCCAATCCCTCTCCCGCTTTCGCGGGAGAGGAGGGGCCCATCGCCGGAGGCGATGGGAGGTGAGGGTCTTCTTTCTTGCCGACCAGCTAGAAGAAGGCCCTCACCCAGCCCTCTCCCGTGACGACGGGAGAGGGCTTTAACTACAACGCCGCCGCCAACGCCTCGATATCGGCCATCGTCACCACGCTGGTGGTGGTCGCGTCGGTGGCGATGCGTTTGACCATGGGGCCGAGCACCTTGGCGCCGAGTTCGACGAAATCGGTGACGCCCGCGGCCCACATCGCCTCGATACTCTCCCGCCAGCGGACCGTGCCCGTCACCTGCTTCACCAGCAGATCGCGGATCGTATCGGCATCGGTAACGGGGGCGGCGGTGACGTTGGCGTAGAGCGGCACTAGCGGCGCACGCATCGTCGCTTCGGCCAGCGCCTTAGCCATCGCATCGGCGGCGGGCTGCATCAGCGCGCAATGGAACGGCGCGGAGACGGGGAGCGGTAGCGCGCGCTTGACGCCTTTCTCCTTGGACAGCGCCATCGCGCGTTCGACCGCCGCCTTGGCGCCCGATATCACCACCTGGCCACCGCCATTATCGTTGGCGGCCTCGCACACCTCGCCCTGCGCGGCCTCGGCGCAGATCGCCTGCGCGAGTGCAAAATCCGTACCGAGCAGCGCCGCCATCGCACCCTCCCCCGCAGGCACCGCAGCCTGCATTGCCTGGCCGCGCAGCTTGAGCAGCCTGGCGGTGGTCGCCAGATCGAACGCCTGCGCCCCGGCAAGCGCGCTATATTCGCCGAGGCTGTGGCCCGCGACATAATCGGCCTTCTCGGCAAGGCGGATACCGCCCTCTTTCTCCAGCACCGCCAGAACGGCGAGGGCATTGGCCATGATCGCGGGCTGGGCGTTCTCGGTGAGCGTGAGTTCGTCTGCTGGCCCTTCGGCCATCAGCTTGGCGAGGCGCTGGCCGAGCGCGTCATCCACTTCCTCGAACACGGCGCGGGCGGCAACGCTCGCGGCGGCGAGATCGGCGCCCATGCCGACCGCCTGGCTACCCTGCCCGGGGAAAATGAATGCACGCACGATTGATCCTCATCCTCGATATCAGCGTGCGGGGTAGAAAGCGCCGCCGCGGCTGGCAAGCCTAGCGAAGGTTGCGGGCCCGTCTGCGCTGAACCGATGACCCGAGCCCGATCGCCTCGCGGTATTTCGCCACCGTGCGGCGCGCGAGATCGAAGCCTTTGGCGTTGAGGAGTTCGACCAATTTATCGTCCGAAAGAATGTCGTCGCCTTCCGCCGCGATCAGCTTGGCGATTTCGCTCTTCACCGCTTCCGCCGAAACCGCCTCCCCGCCGTCGGCCGAGGCGACACCGCTCGTGAAGAAATATTTGAGCTCATAGAGGCCGCGCGCGCAGCTCAGATATTTGTTCGAGGTGACGCGGCTGACGGTCGATTCGTGCATCTCGATCGCCTCGGCGATCGTCCGCAGGGTGAGCGGCTTGAGATGGCTGACACCGTGGAGGAAAAAGCCCTCTTGCTGCTTTACGATCTCGGTGGCGACCTTGATGATCGTCCGCGCGCGCTGATCGAGCGCCTTGACCAGCCAGTTGGCGCTGGTGAGGCAATCGGACAGCCATGCCTTGGCCTGCCGATCGTTGTGCGCGCTCGCCAGCTCGGCGTGGTAGCGGCGGTCGATAAGCACGCGCGGCAGGGTGCCGCTGTTGAGCTCGATCGACCAGCCGCTGCGGGTGCGTGTGATGAAGATGTCGGGCGAGACCGGCGCGGCAGGCTCGCCGCCATGGCGCAGGCCGGGCTTGGGATCGTAAGCGCGCAGCTCGCGGATCATGTCGGCGAAATCTTCCTCATCGACGTTGCAGAGGCGGCGAAGTTGAGGAAGTTGACCCTTGGCGAGCATATCGAGGTTGGCGATCAGCGCCGCCATGCAGGGATCGTAGCGATCCGCCTCCTTGGCCTGGATCGCAAGACATTCGGCGAGATCGCGCGCGCCGACGCCCGCCGGATCGAAGCACTGGATGAAACCGAGCACCCGCTCGACATGCTGAAGCGGGATGCCGAGCCGGTAGGCGATCTCGTCGAGCGGCACGGTCAGATAGCCCGCATCATCGATGCCATCGATGATCTGCTGGGCGATCAGCAGGCCGAGCCCTTCCAGCTTTTCGCCGGCTTGGTGGAGAAGATGATCCCGCAAGGAGATGGCGCCGCCGGAAAGCGCATCGAGATCGGGGCCGTCCTCGGGCAATTGGCTTAGGCGATCGGCGCTCCCCATGTCGCCCGGCGAATCATGGTGAAAGGTCTCGGCCTCATAATCGACGTCGAGCGGAGCATCGGCCTGGGCATCACCGGTCATGACCAGTTGGTCGGCGGTCAGCGGCTCTTCGGGGGGCGCATCGCCGGAGAAATCCGTCTCGGGCGCGGCTTCGCCCGGCTCCTCTTCGGCACCGCTGGTCAGCAGGGGATTCTTCTCCAGCTCCTCGGCGAGGAACCCTTCGAGTTCGAGATTGGAGAGCGCCAACAGCTTGATCGCCTGCTGCAGCTGCGGCGTCATCACCAGCGATTGCGACTGGCGCAGATCGAGGCGCGGCGCGAGACTCACCAGTCCGTCAGCTCGCTGAAAGGCCGTTCGTGCCGAGCGAAGTCGAGGTACGCGTCTCGATAGCCGCAGTCAGCGCCACGTCCCTCGACTTCGCTCGGGACGAACGGAGGTCCAGAGCGAAGGGTCATCATATCTAAAGCGCAAAACTCTCGCCGAGATAGAGCCGCCGGACCTCTTCGTTGGCGACAAGGTCTTCGGGCGAGCCCTGAAAAAGCACCCGGCCATCATAGATGATGCAGGCCCGATCGACGATGTCGAGCGTCTCGCGGACGTTGTGATCGGTGATCAGCACGCCGATGTCGCGGCGCTTGAGATCGCGCACCAGCTCGCGGATGTCGCTGATCGAGATCGGATCGATGCCCGCGAACGGCTCATCGAGCAGCATGATCGACGGATCGGCGGCGAGCGCGCGGGCGATCTCGCAGCGGCGCCGTTCGCCGCCCGATAGCGCCATTGCGGCGGCATCGCGCAGCCGTTCGAGATGGAATTCGGCGAGCAGCGACTCCAGCCGCTCGGCACGCGCCACTTTGTCGGGCTGCGAAATCTCCAGCACCGCCATGATATTCTGCGCGACGGTCAGCCCGCGGAAGATCGAGGTTTCCTGCGGCAGATAGCCCAGCCCCAGGATCGCGCGCCGGTACATCGGCAGACCGGTAACATCATTGCCATCGAGCAGGATGCGCCCGGCGTCCGGCTTGACCAGCCCCATCACCGAATAGAAGCAGGTCGTCTTGCCCGCGCCATTGGGGCCGAGCAGGCCGACGACCTCGCCACGCGCGACATCCAGACTCACATCCTGCAGCACCTGACGGCGATCGTAGCTCTTCGCGATCGAGACGATCGCCAGTCCGCGAAAATCTTGCGCCGGCGCCGCGGGGAAGGCAGCAGGGCTCATATCGTTCATGGGTTTCGCGTTACCGCGAAGCCCGGGCCGGGGCAATTCCGCGCTTTGCACGATTGTTGCATTCAGGACGCAGGTCGGCGCCGCTCACCGATTACGGTCCGAAATGGTGAGGCCTTGGGCGGTTGCCACCGAATCGGACGAATACGTGCCTCGCACGCCGCCCGTTTTGCGCGAAGCTTAGCGCTGTGAATCCGCCACCCCATAGCGCACCCGCCGATACGGTGGAGGATAAATTGATCGCCCTGCGGGAGATCGCGCAGCAATCCCCTCAGCTCCACGACCGCGTCAGCGAAGCCCTGAGCGCGGCGCTTGGCGATGTCCTGTCCGGCGATCGCGAGCTGCCGGGGCCCGCCCGCTATATCCGCGCGACGATGAAGGCGCGCCTCGTCCGCGGTCAGGTTTTCGAGACCGAGCTGTTCCGCGATCCGGCATGGGACATGCTGCTCGACCTTTATGACGCGCATCTGCAAAAGCGGGTCACCTCGGTATCGAGCCTGTGCATCGCCGCACAGGTGCCCGCGACCACCGGCCTGCGCTACATCGCGGCGATGGAGAAGGAGGCGCTCGTCACGCGCCGCCGCGATGCGATCGACCAGCGCCGCGTGCTCATCGAGGCCACGCCGATCGCGATCGAAGGCGTCGAAAAGGTCGCCCGCCGCTTCGCCCAATCGATCTAGGGCGGATGCGCTGTCGAAGTCCTCCCCTGCAAGGGGAGGTGGCGCGCGCAGCGCGTCGGAGGGGTGTCCCGCTATCGTGAGGGTGACACCCCTCCGTCAGGCCTTCGGCCTGCCACCTCCCCTTGCAGGGGAGGATCGATGATCGGCTACGAACCTCGACCCAACCTGGGCACGAAGCCCGTCTGTGCCGCCGCTCTTGCCCCGCGGTCCGGTTACAGCGATATGCAGCGTCAGGCCCAATGAGACCGATCCTCCCTCCGCTCGCGCCCTTCCCCTGGCTGGATCTCGCGATCATCGTCGCGCTGATGCTGGTCAACGCCGTTTTCGCCATGTCCGAAATGGCGATCGTTTCGTCCCGCAAGCCGCGGCTGGAAGCGATGGCGCGGCGCGGGCAAAAGGGCGCGCGCATCGCGCTGCGGCTGGCGAGCGATCCGGGCAAGTTCCTCTCCACCGTCCAGACCGGGATCACCTTGATCGGCGTCCTTGCCGGTGCCTTTTCGGGCGAGAAGCTCGGCGGGCCGGTGGCCGATCGGCTCGAACGGCTGGGGCTTCAACACACTATCGCCGGGCATTGGGGCTTTGCGCTCGTCATCATCGGCACCACCTATCTGAGCCTGGTGATCGGCGAGCTCGTGCCCAAGCAGGTCGCGCTGCGCACGCCTGAGCCGATCGCGGCGGCGATGGCGCGGCCGATGATGGGGCTGTCTTACGCAGCGGCACCCTTCGTCTGGCTGCTCGATCGTTCGAGTGCTCTCTTCTTCAAGCTGCTCGGTCTCGATCGCGAGCGCGAGGATCGTGTCACCGCCGAGGAGCTGCACCTCGTCGTCGCCGAGGCGTCAAGCGCGGGCGTGATCGAGGAGAGCGAGCGCGCGATCATCTCCGGCGTCGTCCGCCTCGCCGATCGGCCGGTGCGCGAAGTGATGACGCCGCGCACGCAGGTCGAATGGATCGACGCGACGCTGGACGCGGCGGCGTTGCGCGATCGCCTGCTGGCACTGCCGCACAGCCGCGTGCCGGTCGGCAACGGATCGGTCGACGAACTGATCGGGGTGATCGAGGCCAAGGATCTGCTCGCCGCCGCGCTGGCAGGACCATTGCCCTCCATCCTGGAGTTCATCCATCCCGTCCAGGTCGTCCCCGATCAGATGGATGCGATGAACGCGCTGCAGGTGCTCCGCGGATCGGAGGTGCCGGTCGCGTTCGTTCACGATGAATATGGCCATTTCGATGGACTGGTGACGCCGGTCGATCTGCTTGCCGCGATTGCCGGTGCGTTCGCCTCGGATGCCGGCGACGAGGATGCGCCCTTCGTCCAGCGCGAGGATGGCAGCTGGCTGATCGCGGGCTCGGCCTCCGCCGACCGCCTCGCCGACCAGCTCGGCATCGAACTGGACGAGAATCGCGATTACGCCACCGCCGCCGGCTTCGCGCTCTCGGTGCTGAAACACCTGCCCAGCGAGGGTGAGCATTTCCGCATGGGCAAATGGCGCTTCGAAATCGTCGACATGGACGGCCGCAAAATCGATAAACTGCTCGCCAGCCGGACTTAGACGCGCGCCAAGGGCGCATTTGTGCGGTTTCCAACGCTCGCAGCTTGCCAACCGCGCCGCCCCGCGACAACATGCCCGTTCGAGAATGGCCCCACGAAGGGCATTCCGGCGGATAGGATGTGTGAGGGGAACCCGATGCGGATCGTTGAACTGGCCATTGCCTGCGGATTGCTGGCGGTGCTCTACGGAATCGTCACGAGCTTTCAGGTGCTGCGCCAACCGGCGGGCAATCAGCGGATGCAGGACATTGCCGCCGCCATCCAGGAAGGCGCACGCGCTTATCTAGCGCGGCAATATACCACGATCGGCGTGGTCGGCCTCGTCGTCGTCGCATTGGTGTTCTATTTCCTCGGTACGGTGTCCGCCGTCGGCTTCCTGATCGGCGCGATCCTCTCCGGTTTGACCGGCTTCATCGGCATGAACATCTCGGTAAAGGCCAATGTCCGCACCGCCGAAGCGGCGCGGGGCAGCCTGCAGGGCGGCCTCACCACCGCCTTCCGATCGGGAGCGATCACCGGGATGCTGGTGGCGGGGCTCGGCCTGCTCGCGATCTCCTGCTTCTTCTGGTATCTGGTCAGCACGCACGGCGCCAACCATGCGCCCACCGATCGCATCGTGATCAACGGGCTGGTCGCGCTGTCTTTCGGCGCATCGCTGATCTCGATCTTCGCGCGCCTCGGCGGCGGCATCTTCACCAAGGCGGCCGACGTCGGCGCCGATCTGGTCGGCAAGGTCGAAGCCGGAATTCCCGAGGATGACCCCCGCAACCCCGCCGTCATCGCCGATAACGTCGGCGACAATGTCGGCGATTGCGCGGGCATGGCGGCCGATCTGTTCGAAACCTATGTCGTGACGCTCGGCGTGACGATGGTGTCGATCGCCTTGTTCGTGGGCAATGGCGTCAACACGCTGGCGCTGATGAGCCTGCCGCTGCTGGTCGGCGGTGTGTGTATCGTCACCTCGATCATCGGCACCTTCGCGGTGCGGCTGGGCGGCGGCTCGATCATGGGCGCGCTCTACAAGGGTTTCTGGACCAGCGCTGTGCTGGGCGCGGTGGCGATCTTCTTCGCCACCCGCTACGCCCTCGATGGCGATCTCACCCAACAGCTCGGCGGGCATCTCGCCGCCGCCGGGCCGGGCACCTCACCCCAGACCGCAAGCCACACCGCCTTCACCGGCATGGACATCTTCTACTGCATGCTGATCGGCCTCGCCGTCACCGCGGCTCTGGTGTGGATCACCGAATATTACACCGGCACCAACTATCGCCCGGTCAAGTCGATCGCCAAGGCGAGCGTCACCGGCCACGGCACCAACGTCATCCAGGGCCTGGCGATCAGCCTGGAATCGACCGCCGCGCCGACGATCGTGATCGTGGTGGCGGTGATTGCCGCCTTCCAGTTGGCAGGCGTGATCGGGATCGCCTTCGCCGCCACCGCGATGCTGGCGCTGGCGGGCATGGTCGTGGCGCTCGATGCTTATGGCCCGGTGACCGACAATGCCGGCGGCATCGCCGAAATGGCGGGGCTCGATCATGAGGTGCGCGTCAAGACCGATGCGCTGGATGCCGTCGGCAACACCACCAAGGCGGTGACCAAGGGCTATGCGATCGGATCGGCGGCACTTGCGGCGCTGGTGCTGTTCGGCGCTTACACGGCGGACTTGAAGGAGTTCTTCCCCGCGCTGATCGTCGATTTCTCGCTCTCCAACCCTTACGTGATCGTCGGGCTGCTGCTCGGCGCGCTGCTGCCGTTCAGCTTCGGCGCGTTCGGCATGACCGCGGTGGGCCGCGCGGCGGGTGCGGTGGTCGAGGACGTCCGCGATCAGTTCCGCAGCAATCCGGGGATCATGGAGGGCACCAGCCGGCCCAATTATGCCCGCACCGTCGATCTCGTCACCAAGGCGGCGATCAAGGAGATGATCATCCCTAGCCTGCTGCCCGTGCTGGCGCCGGTGGTGGTCTATTTCGCGATCAGGGCCGTGGCGGGGCAGGCCAACGGCTTCGCAAGCCTGGGCGCGCTATTGCTCGGCGTGATCGTCTCCGGGCTGTTCGTCGCCATCTCGATGACGAGCGGCGGCGGCGCATGGGACAATGCCAAGAAATATATCGAAGACGGCAACCACGGCGGCAAAGGCTCCGAAGCCCATAAGGCCGCAGTGACCGGCGACACGGTCGGCGATCCCTACAAGGACACCGCCGGCCCCGCCGTGAACCCGATGATCAAGATCACCAACATCGTGGCGCTGCTGCTGTTGGCCGCCTTGGCGGCGCACGGGGGGTAAAGGGTTCGAGGAGCGTCTATGTGGCGCTCCTCGCTTCCGCGCCTTGGCGTGACATCGCACCGCGCCTAGCAATACGCGGGTGGCACCAGACCTTTTTCGGCGATCGAAGCTTTTATACGTTGCGATGTGCGGCGCGCCCGCACTCCTTCAAATCTTCACTTTCCGCCCCGGCATCCTGACGTGGGACGCGATCCGCCAGTATAAGCAGGCGCTCTCCGGCCATTACGACGACTGGCATCCGCCGGCGATGAACTGGCTGTGGCGGCAACTGACCGCGATCCACGATGGCCCGCTGCCGATGCTGGTGCTGCAGGTGGCGCTGTATTGGCTGGGTTTCGGACTGATCGGCTGGGTCTGGTGGCGGCAGGGGCGGCGCAGGTCTGCCGCGGCGCTGTTGCTGGTCGCGCTGTTGCCGGTGTCGCTGGTCGTGGTGGGGACGATCCTCAAGGATAGCCTGATGGCGGGGGCATTGCTGACCGCCGCAGGACTGATCGCGGTTCGGCGACCGGGGGAGCATGTGCTGGCGGCGATGGCGTGGGCGCTGCTGATCGGGGCGGCGACGTTGCGGTTCAACGCGGTGCCGGCCTGTTTGCCGTTGGGGGTAGCGTTGCTGCCGGCGGCGTGGCGCGCAGGCTGGAAGCGGCTGGCGCTGGCTTCGGTTACCGTGGCGATCCCTTTGTTCGCGGCGATGCCGGTCGCCAATACGCTGCTGCGCGCGGAGAAGAGCGGGGTCGAGCTTTCGCTGGTGATCTATGATCTGGCCGGCATCACCCGGTTCAGCGGCGCGAATGCCTTCCCGCAGCTGGCGGTGGCCGATCCGGTGGCGGTGAACGCGGCCTGCTACACGCCGGTTTCGTGGGATCGCTATGCCTGGTGGGGGCCGGAGCCGTGCGCGATCCAGTTCGCCGATGTCCGCAGGGCTTTCGCGGCCATGCAAGTGAAACCGACACGTTGGTGGCTGGGTGCGGTCGTCCGCCACCCGATCGCCTATGCCGAGCACCGCCTCGCGCATTTCAACAGCACGACGCGCTTCCTTGTCCACGATGCCGATCTGCCGCCGCTGCCGCTCGTCTCAGATCCCAATCCGTGGGGCTGTGCGGTCCCGGCTAACGCCCCACTGACCGCGATCGAGCAGGCGGCGACCGCCAGCCTGCGCACGCCGATCGGCTGGCCGATTGTCTGGCTGGCGGTGGCGGCAGGGGCTCTTGTCCTGCTGCTTGGACAGAGCGAGACGGGAGTCGCCCTCCCGCTCGCGATATCGGCTTTGCTCTATGGCTTCAGCTACCTGCCGCTCAGCGTCGCATCGGAGGTACGCTACTATCTTTGGGTGACTTTGGGCGGCGCTGTCGCAGCCATCGCCGCGCTCACCCAGGCCAGACACACGTCGGCCCGCCGGCTTGCGCTGGCGGGCCTTCCGGTGGTGTTGGTGTCGCTGGGTGGCGTAGCCGCCCGGATGATTTAGGCGGCTTCGTCTTCCAGCACTTCGACCGGGCCCGAATCCTGGCCCTTGGCCGAGGTGTCACGGTCGACGAATTCGATCACCGCCATCGAAGCCGCGTCCGACGAACGGATACCGGCCTTGATGATGCGGGTGTAGCCGCCGTTGCGGTCCGCGTAGCGCACCGCGATCACGTCGAACAGTTTCACCAGTTGCGCGTCGTCCAGCAGGCGCGAATGGGCGAGGCGACGGTTGGAGAGGCCGCCCTTCTTGGCCAGCGTCACCAATTTCTCGACGTAGGGGCGAAGCTCCTTCGCCTTGGCGACGGTAGTGAGGATCTGCTCATGCTTGATGAGCGCGGCCGCCTGGTTGCGGAACAGCGCGATACGATGGCTCGAGGTACGCTGGAGCTTACGACCGCCGACACGATGGCGCATGATTTTCTTCCTTCGGTTCGTTCGAGACCCGTTTCAGGTAGTCTCGACCAGGCGGCTGGAATGGAGCGCCGCCCAATCTCCTGTCGGGCGGCACCACGAGGCTTCGCCTCGTGCCCTCACCCTCCCACCAATCTCGCTTCGCTCGATTGGCGGGCCCCTCCCTCTCCCAAAATGGGAGAGGGAGGTTTTAGCTCAAAATTCCTGTTCGAGCTTCTTGGCCATTTCCTCGATATTCTCGGGCGGCCAGCCCGGAATTTCCATACCGAGCCGCAGGCCCATCGTGGAGAGAACTTCCTTGATCTCGTTCAAGGACTTGCGGCCGAAGTTCGGCGTGCGCAGCATCTCCGCTTCGGTCTTCTGCACGAGATCGCCGATGTAGATGATGTTGTCGTTCTTGAGGCAATTGGCCGAACGCACCGACAGTTCGAGCTCGTCCACCTTCTTGAGCAGGAAGCGGTTGAGCTGGTTGCTGTTGGCCTCGGGCTCGATCATGCCGCCGCTGATCGGCGCCAGCGGCGCGGAATGGGTGGGAGCCGCCGAAACCGCCATGCCATCGTCGAAGTGGACGAACAGCTGGAGCTGATCCTGCAGGATGCGCGCCGAATAGGCGAGCGCGTCCTCGGGCGTGACGGTGCCGTCGGTCTCGACGGTGATCGTCAGCTTGTCGTAATCCAGCTCCTGGCCGACGCGGGTGTTTTCCACCTTGTAGGCGACCTGACGGACGGGTGAGTACAGCGCATCGACCGGGATCAGCCCGATCGGCGCATCGGCCGGGCGGTTGTTCGCGGCTGGCTCATAGCCCTTACCGATCGCGGCGGTCAGCTCCATGTTGAGCGTCGCACCCTCGTCGAGATGGCAGATCACCAGTTCGGGGTTCATCACCTCGATATCGCCGGAGGTGGCGATGTCGCCGGCCTTCACCTCGGCGGGGCCGGTGGCGGAGAGCTGGAGACGCTTGGAGCCCTCGCCCTGCATGCGCAGCGCGATTTGCTTCACGTTGAGCACCATGTCCGTGACATCCTCACGGACGCCGGCAAGACTCGAGAATTCGTGCAGCACGTTCTCGATCTTGATCGCGGTCACCGCGGCGCCCTGCAGCGACGATAGCAGAACGCGGCGCAGCGCGTTGCCGAGCGTGAGACCGAAGCCGCGCTCCAGCGGCTCGGCGACGAAGGTGGCGCGGTTCTTGCCGGCACCGCCAGCCTTACGCTCCAGCCCCATCGGCTTCTTCAGTTCTTGCCAGTTCTTGGCGTTGACAGCCATGGTGTTCCCCTCGGGGTAAAGCCACGGTGCGTCCACCGCGGCCGATAAGAAAAAGCGGAGCCCCGGCGGGCCCCGGACTACAAAATCAGACGCGGCGGCGCTTCGACGGGCGCACGCCGTTGTGCGGGATCGAAGTCACATCGCGAATCGAAGTGATGTGGAAGCCCACAGCCTGCAGCGCGCGGAGCGCCGACTCGCGGCCCGAACCCGGGCCCTTCACTTCGACTTCAAGCGTGCGGACACCATGCTCGGCGGCTTTCTTGCCGGCGTCCTCGGCGGCGACCTGCGCGGCATAAGGCGTCGACTTGCGCGAGCCCTTGAAGCCCATCATGCCGGCCGAAGACCAGCTGATCGCATTGCCCTGCGCATCGGTGATGGTGATCATGGTGTTGTTGAAGCTGGCGTTCACATGTGCGACGCCGGCGGTGATGTTCTTGCGCTCGCGCCGCTTAATGCGCTGAGGTGCCTGTGCCATTCGAAAAGTCCTGACCTAATCTGTTGCTCTGCTCGCCCACGCTTGCGCGCGGCCTAGGAGGAGAAGTGGCGCGAAAGCGCCCCGCGCTTTCGCTGCTACTTCTTCTTGCCTGCGATCGGCTTGGCCTTGCCCTTGCGGGTGCGCGCGTTGGTGTGCGTGCGCTGGCCATGGACCGGCAGGCCCTTGCGATGGCGCAGACCGCGGTAGCAGGCCAGATCCATCAGCCGCTTGATGTTCATCGCCACCTGGCGGCGAAGATCACCCTCCACCGTATAGGTCGCATCGATCGTCTCGCGGATCTGGAGCACTTCCTGATCGGTGAGATCCTGCACGCGGCGCGCAGGCTCGATGTTCAGCTTGGAGGTGATTTCCTTGGCTTTGGCCGAGCCGATGCCGTGGATATAGGTCAGCGCGATTTCGACGCGCTTGTTGGTCGGGATGTTGACACCCGCGATACGTGCCATGTCGTTTGTATCTCCTCGCTCCACGGAACGGCTGGCGACCATTCCATCTCTACGCTCTGGTTGCCCATTAAACAGAAAAACGGCGCGCGCAGAAGCGCCGCCGGAACGGTTTCTTGGGATGCGCCGCTCTTACGGGCGGGTCGGCGCGTTGTCAAGCGGAGCAGACGGTTAACCTATCGGTGACCATCTTGCGCGTAGCTCCGCGCAAATGGATGATATCATGCGGAAACAGCGGGATAGCGGCGAAGCCGTGGGAGCTCCGATCCTTACCGGCGCGCAGGCGGTGTGGCAGGCGATCTCGCAATCTAGCGCGGTCGCCTTCTTCGATATGGATGGGCGGCTGGTCGAAGCCAACGATCGTTTCCTGACGCTGTTCGGCTACCGCCTGAGCGACCTCCGCGGCGAGTTGCACCGCAAATTGTGCGCGCCGGCGACTTTTGCCGATCCCGCCTATAAAGTGCGCTGGGACACGCTTCGCCGTGGTGAGCATGACATTTGCGATATCGGCATGATGCGGCGCGGTGGAGAGCGCTTTTGGTTGCATGCCGTCTATGCGCCGATTCGATCCGACCGCGGCGAGATGGTCGGTTTCGTCCTATTCGGCACCGATATCAGCGCGCAACGGGCGCAGGCGGCCGACAGCGTCAGCCGGCTCAATGCCGTCGACCGCTCGCAGCTGACGATCGAGTTCGCTCTTGATGGCACGATTCTGGTGGCCAACACCAATTTTCTCCGGGCGACCGGCTATTCCGCAGAAGCCGTAATCGGCCGCCACCACAGCATGCTGTGCGATCCAGGAGTGGCCGCCACGGCGGATTATCGCGCCTTCTGGCAGGGCCTCAGCAGCGGCCAATTCCAGGTAGGCGTCTTTCAACGCCGGAAGGCTGACGGCTCACCGATCTGGCTGCAAGCAAGCTATAATCCGCTATACAACGCCCAAGGCGAGGTGGAGCGCATCTTCAAGATCGCGAGCGATGTCACCGCCCAGCGCGTGGCGCAGCGCTCCGCCGACGATAACCAGCGGCGGCTGACCGCCGAGATCGATGCGCGCCGCCATACGCTGGAAAAGATGGCGAGCGAACTGAGCACCATTGTCGGGCTGATCGACAATATCGCGCGCCAGACCAACCTTCTCGCACTTAACGCAACGATCGAAGCGGCGCGCGCCGGCGAGGCGGGGCGCGGCTTCGCGGTGGTCGCCCAGGAAGTGAAGCGCCTCGCCCAAAGCACCCAGATCGCGACGGTTCAGGCCACCGCGCTGCTCGCCGGGGCAAACCAACGGAAAGACGGCAACGCCCTCGCCGCCTGATCAAACCGTCTCGGTGTCACCCGCTAGAACCTTTTCGATGGCCTCGGTCACCACCTTGATATCGGCCATGCCATCGACCCGGCTGACCAGACCCTTCGCCTCATAATACGGCAGGATCGGCGCGGTTTTGGCGCGATATTCGGTAAGGCGGGCACGGACGGTTTCGGCATTGTCGTCCGGGCGACGCTTGAAATCATGGGCGCCGCAGACATCGCAGGTGCCCTCCACCTTGGGTGGCTTGAAACTGTCGTGATAGCCTTCGTTGCAATGCGCGCAGGTGAAACGGCCCGAGATGCGCGCGACCAGCGCCTCTTCGTCCACCGCCAACTCCAGCACATGATCGAGCTTCATGCCATGCTTGGCGAGCAGCGCATCCAGCGATTCCGCCTGCGCGTGAGTGCGCGGATAGCCGTCAAAGATGAAGCCCGGCGCATGCGCTTCGAACTCCAGCCGGCTTTCGATCAGTGCGGTCACCACATCGTCCGGCACAAGCTTGCCCGCCTTCATCAGCGCATCGGCCTTCTGCCCGATCTCGCTGCCGGCCTTCACCGCGGCGCGCAGCATATCACCGGTGGAAAGCTGCACCAGGCCGTGCTTGGTCATCAACGATTGTGCCTGGGTGCCCTTGCCCGCCCCCGGCGGCCCGAGCAATATCAGGATCTTCACCGACGCATTCCTCCCTTGAGCTTCGCCTTCTTGATGAGGTCGCCATATTGATGGGCGAGAAGGTGGCTCTGGATCTGCGTTACGGTATCAATGGTGACGTTGACAACAATGAGTAGGCTGGTGCCGCCGAATCCGACGAGGTGACGCGGAATGAAGATTTCCGGCACCACGCAGATCAGCGTCAGATACGCCGCGCCGAGCACGGTGATGCGGGTCAGCACATAATCGAGATAGGTTTCGGTGCTCTTGCCGGGGCGGATGCCCGGAATGAAACCGCCGTAGCGCTTGAGGTTGTCCGCCGTCTCCTCCGGATTGAACACGACCGCCGTGTAAAAGAAGGAGAAAAAGATGATCCCGGCCGCATAGAGCACAAAATAGAGCGGCGTATCCTGGCCGATCCACTGATTGAGGCTGATCACGAAATCGCCCCACCGGCTCTCGCCGTTGATATGCTTGCCCGCGAACTGCGTGATCGTCAGCGGCAGCGCCAGCAGCGACGAGGCGAAGATCGGCGGGATCACGTTGGCGGTGTTGATCTTGAGCGGCAGGAAGCTGCGATCGCCCTGCTGCATCCCCCGCGCGGTCTGGCGCTTTGGATATTGGATCAGCACCCGCCGGGTCGCGCGCTCCATGAAGCAGATGAACAGGATCAGCCCGATCACCAGCACGAAGCCGCCCAGCACCATCAGGGGCGAGGTGGCGCCGGTGCGTGCCTGATCGAGCGCGCCCGCGATCGTCGTCGGCAGCTGCGCGACGATGCCGGACATGATGATCAGCGAGACGCCGTTGCCGATCCCCCGGCTGGTAATCTGCTCGCCGATCCACATCAGGAACAGCGTGCCGCCCACCAAAGTGATCACCGTGGTGACGCGGAACAGCATCGGATCGACGACCACCGCCGATTGCCCGGCGCTCGCGCCCCAGGCACTCAGCCCCACGGCGATGAAATAACCCTGTACAGCCGTGAGGCCGACAGTGCCGTAGCGGGTATATTGGTTGAGCTTCTTCCGCCCGCTCTCGCCCTCTTTCTTGATCGCGTTCAGGGCAGGGCTGAGCGAGGTGGAGAGTTGCACGACGATCGAGGCGGTGATGTAGGGCATGACGCCCAGCGCGACGATCGACATGCGCGTCAGCGCGCCGCCGGTGAAGGTGTTGAAGAAATCCATGACGCCGCCCTTCGTCGAATCGAAGAGCGTGGCGAGCGCGCGCGGATCGATGCCCGGCAGCGGCACATAAGAGAGCAGCCGGAACACGACGAGCGCACCGAGCGTGAACCAGATGCGCTTCTTGAGTTCGGTCGCCTTCGCGAATTGCGAAAGGCTCGCGTTGGCGGCCAGTTGCTCGGCTGCGGATGCCATTGTGGATCGATTACCCTGAAATCAAAAGAGCGGCGGGTACGAACCCCGCACCCGCCGCTCCATAGTGTGCGTTACTGGCTTACGCCACCCGTCCGATGGACTTAGGCGCGCGCGGCCTTTGCTGCGGCTTGTGCGGTGCGGTGCTTGGCCTTGTGCTTGTCGGCGGCCGGGACCACCTCGATCACCGACACCGAACCGCCGGCCTTCTCGATCGCCTCGCGCGCGCCCTTCGAGACGCCCGCGACGTTGAACGAAAGCTTGGCCGAAAATTCGCCCTTGCCGAGGATGCGCACGCCATGCTTGCCGCCGCGCGCCACGCCCGCCGCCTTCAGCGCGGCATGATCGATCGTGCCGTCCTTGGCGAGCGTACCGGCATCGACCAGCTTCTGGATCGCGCCGAGGTTCACTTCGGCATAATCCTTGGCGAAGATATTGTTGAAGCCGCGCTTCGGGATCCGCATGTGGAGCGGCATCTGGCCGCCTTCGAAGCCGTTGATCGAGACGCCTTCGCGGCTCTTCTGGCCCTTCTGGCCACGGCCCGCGGTCTTGCCCTTGCCCGAGCCGATGCCGCGCCCAACGCGCATCCGGCCCTTGCGGGCGCCGTCATTGTCCTGGATTTCGTTCAGTTTCATTGTCTGCACTCGCTTTCGCTATGTTCGCGCTAAACTCCCTCTCCCCTTCAGGAGAGAGGGTCGGGGTGTGGGGGAGTCCGGTAGCGGCGGATCACACCGTCGATGGGCCGGCCCACCCCAACCCCTCCCCTGAAGGGGAGGGGCTTTGCGGAGATCAACCTTCGACCTTCACCATATGCCGTACCGCACGGATCATGCCGCGGACCTCGGGGGTATCCTCGAGCTCGCTGGTCTTGTGCAGCTTGTTGAGACCGAGGCCGACCAAAGTCGCGCGCTGCTCCTTCGGGCGGCGAATCGGGGATCCGGTCTGGGTTACCTTGATGGTCGCCATCGTGCTTACTCCGTCACGGCCGCGGCATCGGCTTCGGCGACTTCGACCGAAACGCCGCTGCGGCGCAGCAGATCGGCGATCTTCTTGCCACGGCGCTGCGCGACGGCACGGGGGCTCGTCTGCTCGCCGAGCGCTTCGAAGGTCGCGCGGATCATGTTGTAGGGATTGCTGGTGCCGACCGACTTGGTGACCACGTCATGGACGCCAAGGCTTTCGAAGATGGCGCGCATCGGGCCACCGGCGATGATGCCGGTGCCGGCAGGCGCCGACCGCAGCGTGACGCGGCCCGCACCGAAATGGCCGAGGCCATCATGATGCAACGTGCGGCCATCCTTGAGCGCGACGCGGATCATCGCCTTCTTGGCGGCGGCGGTCGCCTTGGAGATCGCCTCGGGAACTTCGCGCGCCTTGCCGTGGCCGAAGCCGACGCGACCGGCGCCGTCACCCACGACGACGAGCGCCGCAAAGCCGAAACGCTTGCCGCCCTTCACCGTCTTGGAGACGCGGTTGATGTGGACGAGCTTCTCGACCAGCTCTTCGCCGCCGTCGTCGCTCTTGTTGCGGTCGTCGCGGCGGCGGTTGCCGTCACGGCCACCCCGGCCACGATTGTCGTTGCCGCCACGGCCACGGCCGCCACGCGGGCCACGGCCCTCGGGAGCGGCGGCCGGAGCCGCCTCGGGTGCCACCGCCTCAACGGGGGCGTCGTTCTGAACTTCGTCAGCCATTTAGAACTCCAATCCGCCTTCACGGGCGGCATCGGCGAGCGCTTTCACACGCCCGTGGAACAGGAAACCGCCGCGATCGAAGACGACCTTGGTGACGCCAGCCTGGCTGGCGCGCTCGGCGACGCGCTTGCCGACCGAAGCCGCCGCATCGGCGGTGGCGCCCGTCGTGCTGCGCACATCCTTTTCGAGGGTCGAGGCGGCTGCGACGGTCTTGCCCGCCGCATCGTCGATCACCTGCGCATAGATGTGGCGGCCCGAACGGTGGACCGAAAGCCGGGGGCGTAGCGAGCCCTTGGCCTTCAGCGCGGTGCGGACACGGCGCCGGCGGCGCTCGAAGAGAGAGAGACCCTTGGCCATTACTTCTTCTTTCCTTCCTTACGGAAGATATATTCGCCGGCGTACTTGATACCCTTGCCCTTGTAGGGCTCAGGCTTGCGCCAGCGGCGGATTTCGGCGGCAACCTGGCCGACCTTCTGCTTGTCGATGCCCGAGATGTTGACCGTGGTCTGATCCGGGGTCGCGATCGTGATCCCCTCGGGGATCGCGAAATCGACATCGTGGCTGTAGCCGAGCTGCAGCTTGAGGTTCTTGCCCTGCACGTTGGCGCGATAGCCGACGCCGGTGATCAGGAGCTGCTTCGAAAAGCCCTCGGTCACGCCGGTGATCAGATTGGCGATCATCGTGCGCTGCATGCCCCAGAAGGAACGCGCCCGCTTGGTGTCGTTGGCCGGCTGCACCGAAACGCCGCCGTCGCCGATCTCATAGGTCACGTCTTCGACCAGCGGCATGGTGAGAGTGCCCTTGGCACCCTTCACGGTGAGCAGCTTGCCATCGATGTTGGCGGTCACGCCCGAAGGAACGGGAACCGGCTTCTTACCGATGCGGCTCATCAGAACACCTCCGCGAGCACTTCGCCGCCGACATTCTGGTCGCGCGCTTCCGCGTCGGACAGAACGCCCTTGGGCGTCGAGACGATGGTCATGCCGAGGCCGTTGCGGATGCGCGGCAGCTCCTGGCTGCCCGAATAGACGCGGCGGCCGGGGGTCGAGATGCGCGCGACGTGCTGGATCGCGGGTTGGCCCTCGAAATATTTCAGCTCAATGCGCAGGCCGGGATGATCCCCCAGCTTCTCTTCCGAATAGCCACGGATATAGCCCTCGCGCTGCAGCACATCGAGCACGCGGGCGCGCAACTTCGATGCGGGCGACGTGACGCTGTCCTTGCGGGCGCGCTGGCCGTTGCGGATGCGGGTGAGCAGATCACCCAATGGATCGTTGATCGACATATCTAGCCCTTACCAGCTCGACTTGATGACGCCGGGGATCATGCCCCGCGTCGCCAGCTGCCGCAGCATGACGCGGCCCAGACCGAACTTGCGATACACACCGCGCGGACGCCCGGTGATCATGCAGCGGTTGCGCACGCGCGTCGGATTGCCGTTGCGCGGAATCTCGGCGAGCTTCAGGCGCGCGATCAGGCGCTCCGTCTCATCGAGCGAGGTATCGGCGGCAACCGCCTTCAGCCGGGCATATTTGCCCGCATATTTCTTAACGAGCTTCTTGCGACGCTCATTCTTGTTGATCGAACTCAGTTTCGCCATCGACTTAAGTCCTTAATCGCCCCTGCCATCGTGCCGGGGCGGGAGTGAATTACGCCGCCTTCTTCTCTTCAACGACGGGCAGCGGGAACGGGAAACCGAACAGACGGAGCAGCTCGCGTGCCTCGTCATCGGTATTCGCGGTGGTGGTGATGATCACGTCCATGCCACGGACCTTATCGATCTGGTCGTAGCTGATCTCCGGGAAGATCAGCTGCTCCTTGAGGCCGGTGGCATAATTGCCGCGGCCATCGAAAGACTTGTCCGAAAGCCCGCGGAAATCGCGGACGCGCGGCAAGGCGATCGTCACGAAGCGATCGAGGAATTCGTACATCTTGGCACGGCGCAACGTGACCTTGCAGCCGATCGGCATGCCTTCGCGCAGCTTGAACTGAGCAATCGACTTCTTGGCCTTGGTGATCACCGACTTCTGGCCGGCGATCGCGGTCATTTCTTCCGCGGCCTTGGCGACATGCTTCTTGTCCTGGCTCGCCTCGCCAACGCCCATGTTCAGCACGATCTTGTCGAGCCGGGGCACCTGCATGACGTTCTTGTAGCCGAACTTCTCGGTCATCGCCTTGATGATCGAGTCCTCGTACTGCTTCTGGAGACGGGGCTTGGAATCAGCCATCGATCTTCTCCCCGGTCTTCACGGCGACGCGGACCTTCTTGCCGTCCTGGGTTTCGAAGCGAACGCGCGTCGGCTTGCCGTCGGCGGTCGCGATCGCAACCTTGGAAATGTGCATCGGAGCCTCGATCTTCTCGAGACCGCCCTGCGGGTTTGCCTGGCTGGGCTTGCGGTGACGGGTCGCGACGTTGACGCCGGCGACGATCACCTTGCCATCCTTGGGCAGCGACTTGGTGACCGTGCCCGTCTTGCCCTTGTCCTTGCCGGACAGGACGATGACGTTGTCACCCTTCTTGATCTTGGCGGCAGCCATCTCAAAGCACCTCGGGCGCGAGAGAGATGATCTTCATGTGGCCGGCGGCGCGCAGTTCGCGGACCACCGGGCCGAAGATACGGGTGCCGATCGGCTCGCCATTGTTCTTGTTGATCAGCACGGCGGCATTGCCGTCGAAGCGGATCGTCGAACCATCGGGACGGTTCACGTCCTTAGCGGTGCGGACGATCACGGCGCGATGAACGTCGCCCTTCTTGACCTTGGCGCGCGGCGCGGCTTCCTTGATGGAAACGACGATCACGTCGCCCACCGTGGCGAAGCGCCGCTTCGATCCGCCGAGCACCTTGATGCACTGGACGCGCTTGGCGCCCGAATTATCGGCGACCTCGAGGTTGGACTGCATCTGAATCATGGGGTCAGTCCTTCCTTATGCGGCGGCGTTGGGGGTGGCGTGGGTATCCACGGCACCGAGAACCGTCCACGTCTTCAGCTTGGAGATCGGCGCGCATTCTTCGATGCGGACGGTCTGCCCTTCCTTGTACGTGTTCGCCTCATCGTGGGCGTGATACTTCTTCGAACGCTTGATGATCTTGCCGTACAGCGGGTGCTTAACCCGCCGCTCGACCGAGACCACCACCGTCTTGTCGGTCTTGTCGGACACCACAGTGCCCGTCAGCACGCGCTTCGGCATGTGTGGCTCCTTACTTGCCAGCCGCAGCGGAGCGCTGCGTCTGCAGGGTCTTGATCTGCGCGATCGTGCGGCGGACCTGCTTCACCCGGCTCGGCTTTTCGAGCTGGTTGGTGGCGGCCTGAAAGCGCAGGTTGAACTGCTCCCGCTTCAGCTCGCCGAGCTGGGTGGAGAGCTGGTCGTCGGTCGCGACCGTGAGATCCGAAATCTTTGCCATGACTTACACAGCCTCGTGGACGGACTCGCCCAGGCGGGCGACGACCTTGGTCTTGATGGGAAGCTTTTCCATCGCACGCTCGAAAGCGACGCGGGCGATGGGGCCGGGAACGCCGTCCAGCTCGAACAGGATACGGCCGGGCTTGACGCGCGCCGCCCAGAATTCAGGCGCACCCTTGCCCGAGCCCATGCGGACTTCGGCAGGCTTGCCCGAGACGGGAACGTCCGGGAAGATGCGGATCCACAAGCGGCCCTGGCGCTTGATGTGGCGCGTGATCGCGCGGCGTGCCGCTTCGATCTGGCGGGCGGTGATGCGATCGGGCTCCAGGGCCTTGAGGCCGAAGGCGCCGAAATTGAGCGCGGTTCCGCCTTTGGCGTCGCCGTGGATGCGGCCCTTAAAGGCCTTGCGGAACTTGGTGCGCTTCGGTTGCAGCATAGTCTCTAACCTTCAAACACCGCTTCTTAGCGGCCGATAAGGCGGCGGAGGATTACCCTCAGCGCGCCGGACGAACTCCGGAAGTCTGCGCTTCCATCATCAGGCGGTCTTGCGCGAGCGGATCATGACCCAGGATCTCGCCCTTGAAGATCCAGACCTTGACGCCGCAGACGCCATAAGCGGTGTGCGCTTCGGCTTCCGCATAATCGACGTTGGCGCGCAGCGTGTGCAGCGGCACGCGGCCCTCACGATACCATTCGGTCCGCGCGATCTCCGCACCGCCGAGACGGCCGGCGCAGGTGATCCGGATGCCCTCGGCACCGAGACGCAGCGCCGACTGCACCGCGCGCTTCATCGCGCGACGGAAGGCGATGCGGCGCTCGAGCTGATCGGCGACGCCTTGCGCGACGAGCTTGCTGTCGATCTCCGGCTTGCGGATCTCGACGATGTTCAGGCTCACGTCGGACGAGGTCATCGAATTCAGCGTCTTGCGCAGCTTCTCGATGTCCGCGCCCTTCTTGCCGATGATCACGCCGGGGCGTGCGGCATAGATCGAGACGCGGGCGAGCTTGGCCGGACGCTCGATCACCACCTTCGAGATCGCAGCCTGCGGATGCGTCTTGAAGATATAGGCGCGGATCTTGAGATCCTCGAGCAGCAGCTTGGCGTAGCTTTCGCCTTCCGCATACCAGCGGCTGTCCCAGGTGCGGTTGATCTGCAACCGCATACCGATCGGATTGCTCTTCTGACCCATTATGCTTCTTCCTGCTCGCGCACGACGACGCGGATGCGGCTGAACGGCTTGACGATGCGGGCGCTGCGGCCGCGGGCGCGGGTGGCGAAGCGCTTCATGACGAGGCCCTTGCCGACCGACGCTTCCTGCACGATCAGCGAATCGACATCGAGATTGTGGTTGTTCTCGGCGTTGGCGATCGCGCTGGCGAGCGTCTTGCGGACTTCGACAGCCATTGCCTTCGTCGAGAAGGAAAGGATGTTGAGCGCGTCGCCGACCTTCTTGCCGCGGATCAGGCCCGCGACGAGATTGAGCTTGTACGGCGAACCGCGGACCGAGGTGTTGACGGCAAGGGCTTCCTTGTCGCCCACCTTGCGGGGGGATGCAGGCTTGGACATCAGCGCTTGCCCTTCTTGTCGGACGCATGACCCGGGAAATAACGGGTCGGCGCGAACTCACCGAGCTTCATGCCGACCATCTCTTCGCTGACCGACACCGGCACGAACTTGCGGCCGTTGTAGACGTTAAAGGTGAGGCCGACGAACTGCGGCAGGATGGTCGAGCGACGCGACCAGGTCTTGATCGGCGCACGGGTGCCGGCATCCTGGGCGGTTTCGGCCTTCTTGAGCAGGCTCAGTTCGACGAACGGGCCTTTCCAGACGGAGCGAGCCATTACTTCTTCCTCGCGTGGCGCGACCGGATGATCATCTTATCGGTCGACTTGTTCTTGCGGGTACGGGCGCCCTTGGTCGGCTTGCCCCACGGCGTGACCGGATGACGGCCACCCGAGGTGCGGCCTTCGCCGCCGCCGTGCGGGTGATCGACCGGGTTCTTGGCGACGCCGCGCGTCAGCGGGCGCTTGCCGAGCCAGCGGTTGCGGCCGGCCTTGGCGAGATAGGTATTGCCATTATCCGGGTTCGAAACCGCGCCAACGGTGCACATGCACTCCGAATGGATGTAGCGCTGCTCGCCCGAATTGAGGCGCATGATCACCATGCCGCGGTCACGGCCGACGATCTGGGCATAGGTGCCCGCCGCACGCGCGATCTGGCCACCCTTGCCCGGCTTCATCTCCACATTGTGGACGATGGTGCCGACCGGGGCCTGGCCCAGCTCCATCGCATTGCCCGGCTTCACGTCGGTCTTCTTGGCGGCGACGATCACGTCACCGGCCGCGAGACGCTGCGGCGCCAGGATGTAGGCGAGCTCGCCATCCTCATACTTCACCAGCGCGATGAAGGCCGAACGGTTCGGATCATACTCGAGACGCTCGACGGTCGCAGGTGCATCCCACTTGCGGCGCTTGAAATCGATGTAGCGATACTTCTGCTTGTGGCCGCCGGCGATGCCGCGCGCGGTGGCGTGGCCCATGTTGTTGCGGCCGCCGGACTTGTGCTTGCCCTCGACGAGCGCCTTGACCGGCTTGCCCTTCCAGAGGCCCGACTTATCGACGAGCACCAGGCCGCGACGGGCCGGGCTGGTCGGATTATAATGCTTGAGCGCCATCGCCTCAGATCCCCGTCGTCACGTCGATGGACTGGCCTTCGGCCAGCGTCACGATCGCTTTCTTGAAGTCGGTGCGCTTGTAGGGAGCACCCTTCCAGCGCTTGGTCTTGCCCTCGGTGACGATCGTGTTTACGCCCGTCACCTTGACACTCCAGATCGCCTCGACGGCGGCCTTGATCTCGGGCTTGGACGCACCGAGCGCCACCTTGAAGACGATCGCATTATGCTCGCTGAGCAGAGTCGACTTCTCGGTGATGTGGGGCGCGAGCACCACATCGTAATGGCGGTTATCGACCGCCGATGATTGCTTCTTAGCCATTGAGGCGCGCCTCCAGCTTCTCGACGGCGGCGCGGGTCAGCACCAGCGTGTCATGCTTCAAAATGTCGTAGACGTTGGCGCCGACGGCGGGGAGCAGGTTGATGCCCTTGAGATTGCCGCTGGCGTTGGCGAAGCTGACGTTCAGCGCGTCACCATCGATCACCAAAGTCTTGGTGCCGAAGCCGAGCGCGCCGAGCTGGCCGACGAGCGCCTTGGTCTTGCCCTCGGCGACATCGAGCCCGTCGAGCACGATCAGCGTGCCGTCCTTGGCTTTCGACGACAGCGCCATCTTGAGACCAAGCGCGCGAACCTTCTTGTTCAGCCCGGGATTGAAATCGCGAACGCGGGCGCCGTGCGCCTTGCCGCCGCCGATGAAGATCGGGGCTGCACGATCACCGTGACGCGCCGTACCGCCGCCCTTCTGGTTGCCCAGACGCTTGCCGGTACGCGCCACATCGGACCGCTCGCGGGTGCCGCGGGCGGTGCCGCGACGCTTCTCAAGCTGCCAGGTGACGACCCGGTGCAGGATGTCCGCGCGCGGCTCGATGCCGAAGATGGCATCGTTGAGTTCGAGTTCGCCGGCTGCCTTGGCGTCGAGGTTCTTGACCTGAATTTTCATGATCAGCCCTCCTGCTTATCGGTGCTGGGCGTGTCGGTCTCGGCAGCGGCCACTTCGGCCTCCTGCGCGATCGCGGCATCCGCTGCGGCGACGCCCGCTGCGACTTCCTCGGCACTCGGATCGTGCGGCAGTTCGTGAACTGCGCCTTCCTCGACCATGCCCGGAGGAGCCTGTTCGTGCAGCGCCTTGCCGGTCCACAGCGCGGCCGGGAACGGCGCGTCCTTATGAGCGGGGACCTTCACGGCATCCTTGACGAGGAGCCAGCCGCCCTTGGAGCCGGGAACCGAACCCTTGATGAAGATCAGGCCGCGCTCGGCATCCGTGCGGACGACTTCGAGATTCTGCTGGGTGCGCTGCTTGTCACCCATGTGGCCGGCCATCTTCTTATTCTTGAAGACCTTGCCGGGATCCTGACGCTGGCCGGTCGACCCGAGCGAGCGGTGCGAGACCGAGACGCCGTGCGTGGCGCGAAGACCGCCGAAGTTCCAGCGCTTCATGCCGCCCGCAAAGCCCTTGCCCTGCGTGTGGCCAGCGACATCGACGAGCTGGCCCGCGACATAATGCTCGGCCGAAATCTGGGCGCCGACGTCGAGGAGGTTTTCCTCGGTCACACGGAATTCTGCGACATAGGCCTTGGGCTCGACCTCGGCCTTGCCGAAGTGGCCGCGCTGTGGCTTGGCGACATTCTTGACCTTGGCCTTGCCAGCACCAAGCTGCACGGCGACGTAACCATCACGGCCTTCGGTCTTCTGCGCGATAACCTGGAGCTCATCGAGCTGCAGGACGGTGACGGGCACATGGCGCCCATCCTCCTGAAACAGCCGGGTCATCCCCATCTTCTTCGCGATCACGCCAGTGCGCATGATCCATTCCTTCCAAACAGAGGCTCCGCGGTCGTCCGAGGAGCTTGCCAACGAAAAAGGCCTCCGAGATCGGAAGCCCCGGCCCAATGAAACTGCATGCCCCGCCAGGGCCAGTATCCAACCGAGAAGCGATCGCTCGCCGTCTCCTGTTGAAAGCGGGGACGCAGGCAACGGCACCTTCCGGAGAAGGAAATAACCGTTCGGTATCCTTGCTTTCTGCTTCAACCGCATGCCCGAAGGCGCATGCGGGAAACTAAAAGCGCCGGCTGAGGTGAATCACCTTGGCCGGCGGTGCTGGCGCCTTACGCCAACTTGATCTCAACATCAACACCCGCGGCAAGATCGAGCTTCATCAGTGCATCGACCGTCTGCGGGGTGGGCTGCACGATATCGAGCAGCCGCTTGTAGGTGCGCACCTCGAACTGCTCGCGCGACTTCTTGTCGATATGCGGGCCACGGTTGACCGTGAATTTCTCGATGCGGGTGGGCAGGGGAATGGGGCCACGGGTCAGCGCGCCGGTACGTCGGGCGGTGTCGGCGATCTCGCCGGTCGCCTGATCGAGAACGCGGTGATCGAACGCCTTGAGGCGAATGCGGATATTGCTGTCCATGGGTTCCTGCCGATGAGAAAGAGCCTGGGCCTCGAAAGGCCCCTATAAAAAGCAAACCGGCCGATCCCTTAAGGAATCGGCCGGTTCGTTTGTTGGTCGCCGCTATATTATGCGGAGATCGAGCTGACAACCCCGGCGCCGACGGTACGGCCGCCTTCGCGGATCGAGAAGCGCAGGCCCTGCTCCATCGCGATCGGCGCGATCAGCTTGACGCCGAGCTTCACGTTGTCACCGGGCATGACCATTTCGGTGCCCTCGGGGAGGACGACTTCACCGGTCACGTCGGTCGTGCGGAAATAGAACTGCGGACGATAGTTGGCGAAGAACGGCGTGTGACGGCCACCCTCTTCCTTCGACAGCACGTAAACTTCCGATTCGAAGTTGGTGTGCGGCTTGATCGAACCCGGCTTACAGAGAACCTGGCCGCGCTCGACCTCTTCGCGGCCGACGCCACGGATCAGCGCGCCGATGTTATCGCCTGCCTGGCCCGAATCGAGCAGCTTGCGGAACATCTCGACGCCGGTGACGACGGTCTTGCGCGTGTCCTTGAGGCCGACGATCTCGACTTCCTCACCGACCTTCACAACGCCGGCTTCGACGCGACCGGTGACGACCGTGCCGCGGCCCGAGATCGAGAACACGTCCTCGATCGGCATCAGGAACGGCTTGTCGAGCGGACGCTCGGGCTGCGGGATGAACTCGTCAACCGCGGCCATCAGCTTGAGCACGGCGCCACGGCCGAGCTCTTCGTTGACGCCGTCCAGAGCGGCCTTGGCCGAACCCGGAATGACGGGGATGTTGTCGCCGTCGAAATCATAGGACGACAGCAGCTCGCGGATTTCGAGCTCGACGAGCTCGAGGATCTCGGCATCGTCGACCAGATCGACCTTGTTCATGAACACGACGAGCTGCGGCACGCCGACCTGGCGGGCGAGCAGGATGTGCTCGCGGGTCTGCGGCATCGGGCCGTCGGTCGCGGAGACGACGAGAATGCCACCGTCCATCTGCGCGGCCCCGGTGATCATGTTCTTCACATAATCGGCGTGGCCCGGGCAATCGACGTGCGCATAGTGGCGGTTCACGGTCTCATACTCGACGTGTGCGGTCGAGATCGTAATGCCGCGCTCGCGCTCCTCGGGAGCCTTATCGATGTTGGCATAATCGACGAAGGTCGCGCCGCCGGTTTCGGCGAGGATCTTCGTGATGGCGGCCGTGAGCGACGTCTTGCCATGATCGACGTGCCCGATGGTGCCGATGTTGCAGTGCGGCTTCGTCCGCTCAAATTTAGCCTTGGCCATTTTATCCTACCTTGCTTCGAATCTGTGGGAGTAAGGGCCACGCCCTCTCTCAGAGGGCGCGCCCATAGCAGCTTTTTTCGTCTACGCCAGCCTTAGGCCAGCTTGGCCTTCACCTCTTCGGCGACGTTCGCGGGAACCTCGTCATAGTGGCTGAACTGCATCGTGTACTGCGCGCGGCCCTGCGTGAAGGACCGGAGCGAGTTCACATAGCCGAACATATTGGCCAGCGGCACCTGCGCTTCGACCGCCTGCGCGTTGCCGCGGGTGTCGGTGCCCTGGATCTGGCCGCGGCGGCTGTTCAGATCGCCGATCACGTCGCCGAGATAATCCTCGGGCGTTACGACCTCGACCTTCATGATCGGCTCAAGGATGGTGATGCCGGCCTTCTGAGCCGCCTCACGCATCGCGCCGCGGGCGCATATTTCGAACGCCAGCGCCGACGAATCGACGTCATGATACTTACCGTCGATCAGGTGAACCTCGACGTCGACGATCGGGAAGCCGATCAAAGCGCCAGTCGCCGCGGTTTCCTTCATGCCCTTTTCGACCGAGGGAATATATTCGCGCGGCACGTTGCCGCCTTTGACCTCGTCGACGAAGACGAAGCCGGAACCGCGCTCGCCCGGCTTCACCTGCACCTTGACCTCGGCGAACTGGCCGGAGCCGCCCGACTGCTTCTTGTGCGTGTAGACCAGCTCGACCGGCTTCTTGAGATATTCGCGATACGCCACCTGCGGCGCGCCGACATTGGCCTCGACCTTGAACTCGCGCTTCATGCGATCGACCAGGATCTCGAGATGGAGCTCGCCCATGCCCTTGATGATGGTCTGGCCGCTTTCATTGTCCGAAGACACGCGGAACGACGGATCCTCCCGGGCGAGACGATTGAGCGCGACGCCCATCTTCTCCTGGTCCTGCTTGGTCTTGGGCTCCACCGACAGCTCGATGACGGGGTCCGGGAACTCCATGCGCTCGAGAATGATCGGGGCGTTTTGCGCGCAGAGCGTGTCACCCGTGGTCGTGTCCTTGAGGCCCGCCAAAGCGACGATGTCGCCCGCATAGGCCTCCTGGATATCCTCACGGCTGTTGGCATGCATCAGCAGCATGCGGCCGATCTTTTCCTTCTTATCCTTGACCGAATTCTGCACGATCGAGGCCGCTTCCATCTTGCCCGAATAGATGCGGGCGAAGGTCAGCGTACCGACGAACGGATCGTTCATGATCTTGAACGCCAGCGCCGACATCGGCGCATCGTCGGACGCAGGACGCGAATCCGGCGTCTCGCCGTCGAGCTTGAGGCCCTCCACCGGCGGGATGTCGAGCGGGCTCGGCAGATAATCGACGACGCCATCAAGCAGGGGCTGCACGCCCTTGTTCTTGAACGCCGAGCCGCACAGCACGGGCACGAACGAGAAGTTGAGCGTGCCCTTGCGGATCAGCTTCTTGAGATCGGCGACGCTGGGCTCATTGCCTTCGAGATAGGCCTCCATCAGGTCGTCGTCTTGCTCGACGGCCATCTCGATCAGCTCGGAGCGGGCGACCGCAGCAGCATCGGCGAGATCAGCAGGGATGTCCTGATATTCGAACTTGGCGCCCAGGCTCTCCTCAAGCCAGATAATCGCGCGGTTGTTGACCAGATCGACCAAGCCCTTGAAGCCGCCCTCGATACCGATCGGCAGATACAGCACCGCCGGACGCGCACCGAGGCGATCCTTGATCATCTCGACGCACATGTTGAAGTTGGCGCCGGTGCGATCGAGCTTGTTGATGAAGCACATCCGCGGCACTTTATACTTCTCGGCCTGACGCCAGACCGTCTCGGACTGCGGCTCGACGCCGGCAACGCCATCGAAACAGGCGACCGCGCCATCGAGCACGCGCAGCGAACGCTCGACTTCGATCGTGAAATCGACGTGGCCGGGCGTATCGATGATGTTGATGCGGTGCTCGGGGCCCTTGCCTTCGTCGGCCGCCCAGAAACAGGTCGTCGCGGCGGACGTGATCGTGATGCCGCGCTCTTGCTCCTGCTCCATCCAGTCCATCGTCGCGGTGCCCTCATGGACCTCGCCGATCTTGTAGGACTTACCGGTGTAATAGAGGATGCGCTCGGTCGTCGTCGTCTTGCCGGCATCGATGTGGGCCATGATGCCGATGTTACGATAATGTTCGAGCGGATGGCGGCGGGCCATGATCATTGGTCCTTTGGACTGGAAATTAACGGTTGAACGGAGCCTAAGTCCCGCTCAGGGGAAGAAAAGCTTGGCTATTGCAGCACCGGCCCCAAGCAGAGCCGCCGTAGCAAGCATCGCCTGGAAAATCATCGACCGCGGCATCAACTCGCGCTCCGCCTGGAGCTTGAGCTGTTCCGCCGTGAGCTTATTGGCTTCGGCCATCAGCTTGCGCGTTTCGGCCTCCAGTCTTTCCGACTGGCGATGCAGCTCCGAAATGGACGGTTCGGTTACGGTAGCCATGACTATCCCTTACCGCCCATATAATAGCTTACCAGCGATAATGCGAGAAGGCGCGGTTGGCTTCCGCCATGCGGTGCGTGTCTTCGCGCTTCTTGACCGCGTTACCGCGATTGTTCGCCGCGTCCATCAGCTCGCCGGAAAGGCGGGCCGACATGGTATGCTCCGAACGGCCGCGCGCAGCGCTGATCAGCCAGCGGATCGCCAGCGCCTGGCTCCGCTCGGGGCGAACCTCGACCGGAACCTGATAGGTGGCGCCGCCGACGCGGCGGCTGCGGACCTCGATGCCTGGGCGGACGTTGGCCAGCGCCTCGTGGAACACGCCGATCGGCTCGCGCTTGGCGCGCGTCTCGACGGTTTCGAGAGCGGTGTAGACGATGCTTTCGGCAGTTGCCTTCTTACCATCATACATGACGGAGTTCATGAACTTGGAGAGCACGATGTCTCCAAACCGGGGATCCGGCAGGATTTCGCGCTTTTCGGGACGACGACGACGAGCCATCTGATGTTTCCTTGTATTCTTCAGCCTGATCCGGAACCCGTCCGGGACTTACTATGGACCTAGATCCCGGTCTGCGCCGGGATGATCGGCTTGCAGCCGATCACTTCGGACGCTTGGCGCCGTACTTGGAGCGGGACTGCTTGCGGTTCTTCACGCCCTGCGTATCGAGTACGCCGCGCAGCACGTGATAGCGGACGCCGGGAAGATCGCGAACGCGGCCGCCACGGATCAGCACCACCGAGTGCTCCTGCAGGTTGTGCCCCTCGCCGGGGATGTAGCTGATGACCTCGCGCTGATTGGTCAGGCGAATCTTCGCCACCTTGCGCAGCGCCGAGTTCGGCTTCTTCGGAGTCGTCGTGTAAACGCGCGTGCAGACGCCGCGCTTCTGCGGATTCTGCTCCATCGCAGGGACCTTCGATTTGGCCTTCTGCGGGTCGCGACCCTTGCGGATCAGCTGGTTGATCGTTGGCATGAAGCCCTTCACCTCTTGCTTGGGTTACTTTGCCGCTGACCGCCCTCGCCGCCGCCCAATGAAAGGCTTAGCGGAAAAGCATAAGGGCCACGGCGATCAGGCGATCTCCGGGCCCTGGCAGGCATCGGCAATGTTCAAGATCCTAAAGGAGCAATGCCCCTCGGACTGCGGGCCTATACCCATGCGCCCGCTATCGGTCAACGATTCTCCGGCGTCCCCGCCTTGGGCTTCACATAGAGGCTGGCGATGGTCGGCCAGCTCTTGCGCAGTTCGGCCTCCGCCTCGGCGATGATCCGTTCGACATCACCGGCGCGGACCTCATCCTCGAAATCGACATCGGCGGCGATGAACACGCGATCGGGCGCGATCTGGACCGAGAGGATGTTGGCCACCGCCGTCACTTCGCGCGGGCGATCGAGCACCTCGCGCACCGCCTTGACCAGATCGGGATGCGCGCGCTCGCCGATCAGCAGGCCCTTCGATTCGCGCGCCAGCACGAAGGCGACCGCCGCCAGCGCCACGCCGATCACGATCGAAGCGATGCCGTCCCACGCCGGATCGCCGGTGAGCTGTGCGAGTGCGATGCCGATCGCGGCGACGATCAGACCGAAGAGCGCCGCCGAATCCTCGAACAGGACGATGAAGCTCGGCGGATCCTTGGAGCGCACGATCGCCTGCCACCAGCCCTGATCGCCCTTGGTGGCCGCGAACTCGCGTACCGCGACCCACCAGCTATACCCCTCCAGTGCGGTGGAGACGGCGAGCACGATATAGCTGACGATCGGGCGCTCGATCTCGTGCGGCTCGATGATGTGGAGGATGCCTTCGTAGATCGAGAGCCCAGCGCCGGTGGCGAAGATCAGGATGGCGACGACGAAGCTCCAGAAATACAGCTCGCGCCCATAACCGAGCGGATGCTTTTCGTCGGGCGGGAGCTGGCTGCGCTTCTGGCCGTAGAGCAGCAGGATCTGGTTGAGGCTGTCCACCACCGAGTGAAAGCCCTCGGTGAGCATCGCCGACGATCCGGTGATCGCAGCCGCGACGAACTTGGCGACCGCGATGCCGAGATTGGCGGCGAGCGCCGTCACGAGGACCATCTTGTTACCGCCGGATGACATCAGACCCTCTTGGGGCAGGCGGATAACTTCAGCAAGCTCGCCCATATGACGATCGTGAGGGTATTATGATACCGCTATACCGTCACTTCAGCGGATCATGGCCCCAGTTCATCAGCGAGTAGCGCCAGCGGGAGGTGACCTGGTTCTCGGGCTTCTGGGCCGAGTGGCGGGCGACGTAGCCGACGACTTTGCGCATGTGCGCGTAATCGTCGTCGGTCAGGTCGGCCTGTTTCTTGTGCTTGATCTGGATGATGCGCCGGCCGGATTTGTGGCCGATGCTCTCCTCGGCGGTGCCGTCCTTGCCCTTGAAGCCGACCTTCTTGCTCTCGTCGGTTTCCAGCCATTCCGCCAGCTCGGCAGGCGTCATGTTGACCGCCTTGGTGAAATTGGCGCGGATCTTTTTCTTGTCGGCTTCGGTCATGCGGCGGCAACGTGCCGGGCGGGGATCGGCTCCCTCATTGCGCGGCGATCCCGGGCACGCGGGGCGGCAGCGGCACGGAGACGGGCGGGGCGACAAAGCGCGCCACCCATGCCACCAGCGCTACGGCAAGGACGATCCCGATCACGATCCGCCGCCGACCGCGCGGCACCTGCGCAGCCCCGATCGTCAACGCCAGTGCGATCGCGATCATCGACCAGAGATGATAGCGCAGATCGCTGGCGATGCTGGCCACCGCAAAGCTGCCGCTCATCACCACGCCCGACAGCACCAGCGCCCGCGCAAGCCCGGCCTCGGCGCTCGCTTCCCCGCGCAGCACCCAGGCCAGCGCCAGCCCCGCCGCCAGCCAGACAATCGGCCAGCCGAGCGGCGTCCCGCTGGCGGCCCCGGCGAGGGCGATCAGCGCCTTGCCGCCGGGATTGGCCGGCCCGCCGAGGCCATCGCTGTTGGGCTCGCTATAGAGAGGCGGAAGGCAATCCGGCTCGCCCCAGCCCACCACAAAGCGCGTCGTCGCGTTGAAATGGGCGAGGCGATGCGCAGCATAAGCGATCGGATGGAGCAGCACGCTCATCGCCCAATCGCGCATCAGCTGCGGGTGCGGGCCATCGGAGAAGGCCAGCGCCTGCCCTATCGCATCGCATTGCGCGGGCTCGCCATAGGGATTCCAGAAGTAAGGCGTGTAGCAGCCGCGCTGCTCCGCCGCCGCCCAATCGGCGGGGGCGACACCCGGCGGCACGGTGCCCGATCGATGCGCGATGGCGACGATATCCCACAGCGGTAGCGAACGGCTGTTGTGGGTGGCTTCGGCGCTCATCAGGCGCTGATTGATCAGCGGGCTCACGCCCAGCACCGCGACGATGCCCGCCGCCGTCAGCCCCACACGCAGCCACCAACGCCGGACACCGCCCCACCCGCTCAATGCCAAAGCGAAAGGAACGGTGGCAAACACCGCGTTGCCGCGGACCAGAGTCGCATAAGCGATCAACACCGCCACTGCGACGATCGCCCACACTGGCAGTTTGCGCCCGTCGAGCCGCCACCAGGCGACCAGCCCCGTCGCGCCGATCAGGCAGGCGGCCATCTGCGCATCCTTGAGCACCACCGTCCCCCAGCCGAGGAATAGTGGGAAAGCGCCGATGAGGAGCGTGACGATCGCGGCGTAAGTCCGCTGCCTCTTCGTGACTACCGTTTGTCCTGAGCTTGTCGAAGGATCGTTTTTCTTGGCTGGCGCGGAAAAGAAGGACGGTGCTTCGACAAGCTCAGCATGAACGGATTGGGGGGAGGCCCGCGCAAAAACGGCGGCGATCAGGCCGAAGCCGCCCCACCACAGCAGCATCTGCAGCAGCAGAAACGGCGCCGTCCCGGACCAGACGGGCAGCAGCAGCGCCCAGAGATGCGCCATGATCGGCGGGTGCCAATCCGAATAGTCGCTGGTGAGCGCCTGCTCATATTGGCCGACGCTGTCGTACATCACCACGCCCGGCCAACGCAGCGCGAGCGAGAGGAGGCAGAGGGCGAAGGCGGCGAGCGCAACGTAAAGCCCTCTCCCGCTTTTCGCGGGAGAGGGTTGGGTGAGGGTCTTCTTCTTTGCCGTCAGCCCAGGGATCACCGTCGCTCCCTCACCCTCCCACGCTTCTCGATATGCTCGAACCGCGGGCCCCTACCTCTCCCGCTTGCGGGAGAGGGATCATTAGAAGTGCAGCGCCCGCCCATAGGCCGAGAGCACGCTCTCGTGCATCATTTCGCTGAGCGTCGGGTGCGGGAAGATGGTTTCCATCAGGTCGGCTTCGGTGGTCTCCAACTGCTTGGCGACGATATAGCCCTCGATCAGCTCGGTCACTTCGGCGCCGACCATGTGCGCGCCGAGCAGTTCGCCGGTCCTGGCATCGAACACCGTCTTCACGAAACCCTCGGCCTCGCCCAGCGCGATCGCCTTGCCGTTGCCGATGAAGGGGAATTTGCCGACCTTCACCTCGTATCCCGCGTCCTTGGCCTTGGCTTCTGTGAGCCCCACCGACGCCACCTGCGGGCGCGAATAAGTGCAGCCGGGGATCTTGAGCACGTCCATCGCGTGCGGGTGTAGCCCGGCGATCGTCTCGACCGCGATGATCCCTTCATGGCTCGCCTTGTGCGCCAGCCAGGGCGCGCCGGTGATGTCGCCGATCGCGTAGAGGCCCTCGACATTGGTCTTGCAGGCGGCGTCGATCACGACATGGCCGCGATCGGTCTTCACGCCCAGCGCCTCGAGCCCGAGATTCTCGGTATTGGGCACGATGCCGACCGCGACGATGACGTGGGAGAACTCGCGCGCCTCGGTCTTGCCGTCGGGCAGCTTGATCGTCGCGGTGACCAAGCGGCCCGCCTTCAGGTCCAGCTTCTCGACGCCATGCTTGGGCAGGATCGTCATGCCCTGCTTCTCGAACGCCTTCTTCACGAAATCGGAGACCTCGGCATCCTCGACCGGCAGGATGCGATCGAGCATCTCCACGATCGTCACCTCGGCGCCCATGTCGCGGTAGAAGCTGGCGAATTCGCAGCCGATCGCGCCGGAGCCGATCACCAGCAGCTTGGTCGGCATTTCGGCGGGCGTCATCGCGTGGCGATAGGTCCAGATGCGATCGCCATCGGCCTTGGCGAAGGGCAGATCACGCGCGCGGGCGCCGGTGGCGAGGATGATCGACTTGGCCTGCACCTCGGTGGTCTTGCCGTCGGCGCCCTTGACGCTGATCTTGCCCTTGCCGGCGAGCGTGCCGACGCCCGTCACCACCGTGACCTTGTTCTTCTTCATCAGGTGCCCAACGCCCTGATTGAGCTGTTTCGACACGCCGCGCGACCGCGACACCACCGCCGCCAGATCGACGCTCGCGCCCTCCACCTTCAGGCCATAATCCTTGGCATGCTGCATATAATGGAAGATCTCGGACGAGCGCAGCAGCGCCTTGGTCGGGATGCAGCCCCAGTTGAGGCAGATGCCGCCGAGCAACTCCCGCTCGACGATCGCTACCTTCATCCCCAACTGCGCCGCGCGGATCGCGGCGACATAACCGCCGGGCCCGGAGCCGAGGATGGCGAGATCATAGGTGTCAGTCATTCGTTAGGCCTTCCGCATAGATTCGGCGGTTAATCGAAGTTCATCGCGCAACATTTCGGCCGCATCGCCTTCCACCCTCGCCTTCTCACAAAGCCGAATGATGACCTCCTTATATTGAGGATATTTCCGCAGCTCGAATGCCGCCGCCATTTTAGATGCTATGCTGCTGTTCGATCCGAACAACTCCATCACCTTGAAGAACTGCTCGAATCGCTGCGCATCGACTTCAGCACGTTTGGTCCGGACATACATAACAGCAGCCCAAGCCAGACTCGCGAGCGGCACAACGACGCCAGCCCATGCAAGCCATTCTGTCCAGCCCCAATTAGTCACCCAGAATCGCCCGCGGCCGCCCATCATCACCGATCGCGACGAAGGTGAAGGTCGCGTGCGTCACCTTGGCGACATCCTCGCTCGCGCGGACGCGGCGCCAGGCGGAGACGTCGATCTTGAGCGAACTGCGGCCGGTTTCGATCACATCGGCATAGACCGAGACGACATCGCCGACCTTGACCGGCTTGTGGAAGGTCATGCCATCGACCGCAACCGTCACCGCGCGGCCCTTGGAGATGCGGGCGGCGACGGTGCCCGCGGCCGAATCCATCATGCTCATCAGCCAGCCGCCGAAGATATCGCCATAGGGATTGGTGTCCGCGGGCATGGCGACCACGCGGATGGCCGGTTCCGAGGCGGGAGGCTGTTCGCCTTCGTTCAAGCGAGCATGCCCAGCGGGTTTTCGACCAGCCGCTTGAAGGCGGCCATGAACTTGGCGCCGTCCGCGCCATCGATTGCGCGGTGATCGAAGCTGCCGGTGGCGCTCATCACCGTGGCGATCTGGAGCGCGTCGCCCACGACATAGGGCCTTTTCTCACCCGCGCCGATCGCCAGGATCATGCCCTGCGGCGGATTGATCACCGCTTCGAACTGCTTGATCCCGAACATGCCCATGTTGGAGAGGCTGGCGGTGCCGCCCTGATATTCGTGCGGCTGCAACTTGCCTTCGCGCGCGCGGCCGGCGAGTTCCTTGGCCTCGGTGGCGATCGTCGAGACGGTCTTGGCCTCCGCGCCCGCGATGATCGGGGTGATCAGCCCGCCGGGGATCGACACCGCCACGGAGATATCGGCACGCTTGTATTGGATCAGCGTATCGCCGGCGAAGCTGACGTTGCAGGCGGGCACCTCGGTCAACGCCAGCGCCTGCGCCTTGATCAGCAGATCGTTGACCGAAAGCTTGATGCCGCGCGCCTCGAGCCCCTTGTTCAATTGCTCGCGCAGCGCGAGCAAAGGATCGAGCAGAATATCCACCGTGAGATAGATATGCGGCACCTGCTGCTTGCTCTCGGTGAGGCGCTTGGCGATCGTCTTGCGCATATTGGAGAGCTTGATCGTCTCCGATGGGATATCGCCGGCCTCCTGCGGCGCGGCGGGTGGCGGGGGGGGCGCTGCTTCCGCCTTGGGCGCGGGCTGCGCCGCACCGGGCGTCGCGCCTGCCAGATCGGCTTTGACGACCCGCCCGCCGGGGCCGGAGCCCTTTACCTGACCGAGATCGACACCCTGCTGCTCGGCAATGCGCCGCGCGAGCGGGCTCGCCTTGACGCGATCCCCTTCGGATTTGACGGGGGCGGTTGACGCGGCTTTTTCCTCCGCAACCTGAGCTTTGGCTGGGGCTACTTCGGCTTTGGGCTGTTCCTTGGGCTTGGCTTCGGCTTTCGGCGCGGGGGCATCGCCCTCATCCTCGCCTTGCAGCAGCGCGATCACCGCGCCGACCTTCACGCCGTCGCTGCCTTCGGGCACCGACAGTTTGACGATCGTGCCCTCGTCGATCGTCTCGAATTCCATCGTCGCCTTGTCGGTCTCAATCTCGGCGAGGATATCGCCGGACTTCACCGTATCGCCTTCCTTGACCAGCCATTTGGCGAGTGTGCCCTCCTCCATCGTCGGGGACAGAGCGGGCATCTTGATCTCGATCGGCATAAAACGGGCCTCTGCAGCGGGAGCGTTCCTTTCCCGCCTCGCGACGGCAGGGTCAAGCGGACCGGGGTGCCTTGAAGGCATTTTCGATTGCAGAAAGCGGAACCGCGATACGCTGAACGGCAGAGGCACAAACTTGATTGCTGACCCCTGACTAGCTGCGCGTTTCTCGATATACCAAGATGAATAGGCGTTCATGGACAATATTCAATGAACAGATATTCACACGGATATTATATCCCAAACACATATCAGAGCAATCAATCACTTTATCGCCGCCTTGCCACATCTCATCGCAGATTATGGAGCATCTTATGCGCTGACGGGTTGGTCTGGCATGCGTAACAATCTTACCCCGCTCCGCCCCGGCCTTACCGCACTTGCTACGGTGCTGGCCCTGTCCGCAACCCCCGTGTTCGCGCAGAGCGCGGAAACCGCGCCGGCGCAGGATGCGCCCGTGATCTCCGCGCCGCCGGCCAGTGTTGAAACGGCACCGGTGATCCCGGCTGCGACGGCTCCGCTGCAGTCGAACGACACCAGCGAGAATACTTCGGCTCCGGTCGCCACCGCCACGCCGATGGCGACGCGATCGCCGGTCGTGATTCACACCGCCGACGCGCCGGTGGCACCCGCTGCTCCGGTGACCAAGGCTGCTGCGCCAAAGCATACTAGTGTTGCGGCAACGCGGACCGCACCTGAGGCGGCTCCGGTTGCAGCGCCGACACCGGTGACAACGCCGCGCGCCGTGGCTCCCGCCCCGCTGCCGTCGGCTCCTGCGCCCGCACCTGCGGTCGTCAAGACATCGACCACGACCAGCACCGCCAGCGACGACAGCCGCGAGCTTGAGCTGGCCGGCGTGGGCGCGGTCGGCCTGCTGGCCTTGATCGGCGGGGCCTTCGCACTCAGCCGCCGCAAGCGTGACGAGGAGGAAGAGGTGCTTGCCCCCGCCGCAATCACCACGACGCCCGTCGCCGCCGAACCGGTCGCGTACGAAACGCTGGCTGCTGCGCCGGTAACGGCTGCGCCCATGGCGATCGAAGGCGCGCCGACCACCGCGCTGCACGAGGATTTCGATCTGTCGCGTTATGGTGCGCACGTTCAGGCGGCCTATCGCGGACCGACCGAGGACAATCCATCGCTGTCGCTACGCCACCGTCTGAAGCGCGCCCGTTTCATGGACCAGCGCGCACGCGAAAATGGCGAGTATCTCGCCACCGCCGAACCGGCGATCGCCGCGGAGCGCAAGCCCGTCGCGCAGAACCTGTTCGGATCGAAGTTCAAGGACGGCCTGCGCTCGCTCCGTCCGCAAGGTGGGATGCGCCCCGCCTTCAGCTAAACATCAAGCCCTCTCCCGTCCTCACGGGAGAGGGTTGGGTGAGGGTCTTCTTCTTCAACACACGCTGGAGAAGAAGACCCTCACCCTCCCACAAATCTCGCTTCGCTCGTTTTGCGGGCCCCTCCCTCTCCCGCGAAAGCGGGAGAGGGCACGCCGGTCAATCCCGCAGCAGCTCGTTGATGCCGGTTTTGCTGCGCGTCTGCGCGTCCACGCGCTTGACGATTACTGCACAATATAGGCCCGGCCCGCCGTCCTTGCCCGGCAGCGTTCCCGGCACGACCACCGAATAAGAGGGCACACGGCCCACGGCAACCTCCCCCGTCGCGCGATCGACGATCTTGGTCGAGGCGCCGAGATAGACGCCCATTGAGAGCACGGCCCCCTCCTCGACGATCACGCCTTCGGCGACTTCGCTGCGCGCACCGATGAAGCAATTGTCCTCGATCACCACCGGATTGGCCTGCAGCGGCTCCAGCACGCCGCCGATGCCGACGCCGCCCGAGAGATGGACGTTCCGGCCGATCTGCGCGCACGAGCCGACCGTGGTCCAGGTATCGACCATCGTGCCCTCACCGACATAGGCGCCGATGTTGACGAAGCTCGGCATCAGCACCACGCCCTTGGCGATATGCGCGCCGTGCCGCGCGACGGCGCCCGGCACCGCGCGAAAGCCCGCCGCCCGGAAGCGATCCTCGCCCCAGCCCGCCCATTTGAGCGGCACCTTGTCCCACGCCGGGCCACCCGCCTCCGCGGCGACCAGCGCATTGTCGTTGAGGCGGAAGCTGAGCAGCACGGCTTTCTTGAGCCACTGATGGACGGTCCAGCCCTCAGGCCCGTTCTCGGCGACCCGCGCCGTGCCGCTGTCGAGCGCGTTCAGCGCCGTCTCCACGGCATCGCGGACCTCGCCCTTGGTGGCGAAGGAAATCGTGTCGCGCGCGTCCCACGCGGCTTCGATCACCTGTGCGAGCTGTTCGGGGGCGAGCTGTTCGGTCACTTTTCCTCCAAGATGCTTTCGAGCCAATGGCCCAAATCGGCGGTGCGATAGTCGATGAAACCCTCGCCGTCATGCACGCCGACCTGCTCGCTGCCATTGTCCACCCACAAGGTGGTGAGGCCGAGCGCCTTCGCGGGGCGGAGGTTGCGCGCCATATCCTCTGCGAACAAAGCGGTTTCGGGCGTGACGCGCAGGTTGGCGAGCATCGAGGCATATGCATCGGCATGCGGCTTGGGCTGATAGGCCATCGCGTGAATATCGTGGATCGCCTCAAAGCTCTCGCTCAGGCCGAGCCGCGCCAGCACGCGGCGGGCGTACGGTTCGTCGCCATTGGTGAAGACGAGCTTGCGGCCGGGCAGCCGCGCGATCGCATCGATCAGCAGGCGATCCTCGCGCAGCACATCCATCTCGATCGCATGGACGTCGGCAAGAAAATCGTGGGGATCGACGCCATGATCCGCCATCATCCCCGAAAGCGTCGTGCCATGCTCATGGAAGTAACGCTTCTGCTGCGCGTAGGCGGCATCGTGATCCAACCCGGTGACGCGCGCGACATAATCGGTCATCCGCTGATCGATCAGCCCGAACAGATCGCAGCTCGCCGGATACAGCGTATTATCGAGATCGAAGATCCAGGTGTCGATCGAGGCGAGCGCGGCGAGCATTGATCTTGCTTTAGAGTGGGGTTCGGCAAAGCATAACCCCCGCGGCGCCGGCCCGCTCCCCCGCCCGACCTCACGTTTCGGGGGCCTCGTTCACACGATTCTTCCCACCCGTTCGTATCGAGCGAAGTCGAGACACGCCGGTATGACGCTGGAGGCACGTCCTTGGACTTCGCTCAGGACTAGCGGGTCCTGAAAACCTTCCTCCGCGTGAGCGACCCGCACCAACTCTCGCAGAAATACGCAAGCAACAATTAACCACGCTTTTGATAAGCTCAGGCAGACGGGGGTTTGTATGGCTCATTCGCATATCATGATTCGCCGTGGCTGCGGCTTGCTGACCGGCGCTTCGCTGCTGATGCTCACCGCGTGCGGCGGCGGTGGCGGCGGCGTCAACTCGGTCTCGTCGGCGGCTTCCACGGGTTCAACGACAACCACCACGCCCGCAGCGCCCGTGATCAATTACAATGACGCCGAATATCAGCGATCCAACGGCACGGTCGATTCGGGTGCGATCACTGCCTGGAACGCGGGCTACACCGGCACCGGGCAGACGCTGGCGATCATCGATTCGGGTATCAAGGATGTCGATGGCGAATTCACCGGCCGCATCCTTTCCTCCAGCACCTCCTTCAATGGCACCAATTCGATCAGCGATGAAGGCGGCCACGGCACCACCGTCGCCGGCGTCGCCGCCGCGGCGCGCAATGGCAGCCAGATGGAGGGCGTGGCCTTCAACGCCAATCTGATGATCCTGCGCACCGATACATCGGGCAGCTGCGGCGGAACCGACGGCTGTTCCTACAGCAGCACCGCGATCACCAACGCGATCAATTACGCGACCACCAACGGCGCCAAGGTGATCAACATGTCGCTAGGCGGATCGGCGATGCCCTCCTCCACGATCGCGGCCGTGAACCGCGCGACTGCGGCGGGGATCATCGTCGTCATTTCGGCGGGCAATGACGGCAGCGCCAATCCCGATGTCTTCGCCGACGTCGCCAGTCTGAGCAGCGCGCACGGCCTGGTGATTATCGCCGGATCGCACGATGCCAACGGCACCATCTCCTCCTTTTCGGACCGGGCCGGCACCTATGCGCAATATTATCTGACCGCGCTCGGCAATTCCGTCCGCACCATCGACAATACGGGTGCGGCGGTGCTGGCGAGCGGCACCAGCTATTCGGCGCCCGAAATCGCCGCCGCCGCGCTGCTGCTGGAACAGGCCTTCCCCAATCTCACACCTACACAGGTGGTGGCCCTGCTCTATTCGAGCGCGACCGATGCGGGCGCGACCGGTGTCGACAGCATTTATGGCAATGGCCTGCTCAACATCGCAAAAGCCTTCGCGCCGGTGGGATCGACCAGTCTGGCGGGCAGCACCGTGACGCTTTCCTCTAGTGATACGATGACGCTATCCAGCGCGATGGGGGATGCCAAGGTGACGGGATCGTCGGTCGGCCAGGCGGTGGTGCTCGATGCGCTCGGCCGCGCTTATACGATGAGCGTCGCGCCCGGCGTCGCGCATGTCGCGGTCGATCAGCCGCTGCGCGAAAGCCTGGCGGGCAACATCCGCTCGACCGATTTTACGACCGGGCGCTTCTCGGTTTCATCAATGGTGTCGCAGGATGCGAGCGGCCAGCCCTGGCAGTCGCTGGCGCTCGGCCGGCGCGGCTTCGACGCGGGCATCGCGGCGCGGCCCGTTTCCAGCACGATGGTCGCCGCGATCGGCGAGACGCTGACCTTGGCAGCGGGCTATGCCTCCAGCGGGCACACGCTGGAGCAGCGGATCGATCCCGATGCACCGGCGACCAGCTTCCTCGCCGCGCGCGCGCCCGACGAGACACCGGGCTTCACCGGGCGGCAGGCGTTCAGCCTCGCCGGGCGGCAGAGCGTCGGCCACTGGGCGATCGGCTTCACCGCCGAGCGCGGGACGATCAACCAGGCCAGCCATCTTGATCCCGTAGATCCGGCCTATGCGATGATGGGCGTGCGGGCGGAGCGGCGCTTCGGCGGGCTGACGCTGATCGGCACGGCATCGACGCTGCAGGAAGACGGCACCGTGCTCGGCGCGCGTCTGTCCCCGGCGATGGGGCGCAGCGGCGCGGTGACGCGCTATCTGGGCGCGGAGGCGAGGCTCTGGATCGGCAAGGGTTGGAGCCTTGCCGCGCATTGGCGCCAGGGCTGGACGCACACGCAGAGCGGCGGCGTGCTGCTGGCCAGCGACATCAAGAGCCGCTCGGCAAGCTTCGATCTCGCCCATGTTGGCGCAGAGAGCCGCTTCGGTCTGCGCGTAGCGTTGCCGCCGCGCGTGACGGCGGGCGGCCTCGATCTCTGGCTGCCCACCAGCTATGATTATACCACCGGGGCGATCGGCTTTTCCAACGCCCGCATCGGCCTCGCCCCGCAGGGCCAGGAGCGCGACGTGGAAGCCAATTTCGGCACGCGCATTCCCGGCGCGGGGTGGCTGGACGCCAATGTGTTTCTGAGGATGCAGCCGGGCAATATCGCCGCAGCGGGCAATGATGTCGGGTCGGCGGTGCGGTATTCGGTAAGCTTCTAAGATCCTCCCCGGGACGGGGAGGGGGACCATGCGCAGCATGGTGGAGGGGTTTCCCGCTATCGAAAGGGTGATACCCCTCCGTCAGCCTTCGGCTGCCACCTCCCCTTACAGGGGAGGATCGCTACACCGTAAAACTCTCCCCACACCCACAACTGCCCTTGGCATTGGGGTTGTTGAACACGAAGCCGGCGGTGAAATCGTCGTCCACCCAATCCATCGTGCTGCCGATGAGATAGAGCACCGATCCGGCATCGACGTAGAAATCCCCGCCCGGCGTCTCGATCTTCTCGTCGAGCGGATTGGCGCTGGCGACATGCTCGACCGAATAGGCCAGCCCCGAACAGCCGCGCCGCGGCGTCGAGAGCTTGACGCCGATCGTGCCCTCAGGAGCCTGCGCCATCAGCTCCGCGATCCGCGCCTCGGCGGAGGGCGTGAGGGTGAGCGCGGCGGGGCGCTGGCGGGTCATCGTGGCCATCACTTCATCTCCTAAGCCCCTCCCCTTCAGGGGAGGGGTTGGGGTGGGGCAGTCTCTCAGCGGCATCATGCACCACCATCAGACTCCCCCACCCCCCGGCCCCCTCCCCTGAAGGGGAGGGGGAGTTTATTAAAGCATCCCTAACTCTAGCTTTGCCTCGTCCGACATCTTCGCCGGATCCCACGGCGGATCCCAGACGAGATTGACCTCGGACGATCCCACCCCCGGCACCGCGCCGACGCGCATCTCGACCTCGGCAGGCATTGTCTCGGCGACGGGGCAATTGGGCGTGGTCAGCGTCATCGACACCACTGTGTGCCCGCCGGCATCGATATCGACGCCATAGACGAGGCCCAGCTCATAGATGTTCACCGGGATCTCGGGATCATAGATTTCCTTGAGCGCATCGATCACCGCTTCATACAGCGCGCCGCCGGGCTCGTTGCCGGACAGCGGCTGCGGCTTTTCGGCGAGGAAGCCTTCGAGATAATCGCGCGGGCGCGCGGCAGGCGCTTCCTCGACATCCGAAACGCGAGCGCGCGGCGGCTGCACGACCTGCGCCAAATCCTCGATCTTCACCCACCTGTTATCTTCGTCGCTCATCCGAAAATCCGCCTTACCCGTTCCAGCCCGCGCACCAGCGCATCGACATCGGCCAATCCGTTATACACCCCGAAACTCGCCCGCGCCGTTGCCGGCACGCCCAGCGCCTCCATCAAGGGCTGCGCGCAATGGTGACCGGCGCGGATCGCGACCTGGCCTTCGTCCAAGATGGTGCCGATGTCGTGCGGATGCACCCCCTCCATCGCGAAACTGACGATTCCGGCGGAGTCTTCGGGGCCGAACAGGGTCACGCTGTTGATCCCGCGCAACGCCTCGCGCGTCGCGGTGACGAGCGCGGTCTCATGCGCATGGATCGCGGGGAGGCCGATGCCCTCGACATAATCGATCGCCGCATGGAGCCCGAGCGCGCCGACGATATGCGGCGTGCCCGCCTCGAACCGCTGCGGCGGCGGGGCATAGGTGGTGCGTTCGAAGCTGACGCGATCGATCATCGATCCACCACCCTGATAGGGCGGCATCGCGTCGAGCAATTCGGGACGCGCCCACAGCACGCCGATGCCGCTGGGGCCGTAAAGCTTGTGGCCCGAGAAAACATAGAAATCGGCGCCCAGCGCCGCGACATCCACGGGCAGGCGCGGCACCGCCTGGCAGCCATCGACCAGCAGCTTGGCGCCGACTTTGTGCGCGAGATCGGCGGCGCAGCGGACATCCAGCACCGAACCGAGGACGTTGGAGACATGCGCGAGCGCGACGAGCTTGTGCTGCGGGGTCAGCATCGCCTCGGCCGCATCGAGATCGATCTTGCCGTCTGCGGTGAGCGGGCAGACGTCGATTTCGATACCGGTGCGATCGCGGAGCAGCTGCCACGGCACGATATTGCTGTGATGCTCGAGTTGGCTCAGCAGGATGCGGTCGCCCGCCTTGAGCGTGGTGCCGCCCCAGCAGGTGGCGACAAGATTGATCGCCTCGGTCGCCCCGCGCACGAAGACGATCTCGTTGGCCGAGCCCGCGCCGATGAACCGCGCCACCCGCTCCCGCGCCGCTTCATAGGCGATCGTCATGTCGGCGGAGCGTTGATAGACGCCGCGATGCACCGTCGCGTAGGTTTCGCCATAGGCACGGGTGATCGCGTCGATCACGGGCTGCGGCTTTTGTGAGGTGGCGGCGGTATCGAGGTAGGACCAGTCCGCGGGGATGGCGGGAAAGTCGCTCAGGACATCCAGCGGAGACCCGTTCGTCCCGAGCGCAGTCGAGGGACGGGCCAGCGGCGAGGTCGAACGTGTCTCGACTTCGCTCGACACGAACGGAGAGACGGTAATCACAATAATCTCTCCAACGCACGATCGATCGCGCCTTCGAAGCGCTCGTCGCCCTCGAACAGACCGCCCACGAATGCGCGCAACAACAAGGCCTTGGCCTCCGCCGGCGGAATCCCGCGCGCGTTCAGATAGAACAATGCCCCCGCGTCCAGTTCGCCCACCGTCGCGCCATGCGCGCACTTCACATCGTCGGCGAAGATTTCGAGTTCGGGCTTGAGGTTGGCGGTCGCGGCGCGGTTAAGCAGCATCGCCTTGGCGGATTGGGAGGCGTCGGTCTTCTGCGCCCCGCGCGCCACCGCGACCTTGCCGAGATAGGAGCCGGTCGCCTGGCCACCGAGGACGATCCGCACGGCCTGCGCGCTGGTGGCATTGGGCTTGGCATGGGTGACGCGGGTGACGATCTCGTGCGTTTCGCTGCCGCCGCCGAGTATCGCGCCTGAGAGTTCGAAATGTGCCCCCTCGGCCAGCCGCACGCGCACGAACAGGCGCCCCAGCTTGCCGCCCGTGATCGCGGCGTTGACCGTGGCGGTGGCGCCTGCGCCGATCTCGATGGCGTGATCTTCGATGATGACGGCGTCGGCATCGCCGTCGATCAGGATCGGCAGCGTGAAGCTTTCGCCAGGTGCGACGACGTGAGTGTGCGTCTCGACCGGCCAGACGCGAGCGACGGCTTCGAGATCGCTGTACCGCCAGGATTCGTCGCGCTTGGTGGGGAGCGCGGTCATCAAATCCTCCCCTGTAAGGGGAGGGGGACCGCCGCGAAGCGGTGGTGGAGGGGTGTCCCGCTATCGAGGGGGTAACACCCCTCCGTCATCGCTGCGCGATGCCACCTCCCCTTCCAGGGGAGGATGTGCAGCTCGCTCACGCCGCCATCTCCCGATAGCCTTCGCGCTCCAGCTCCAGCGCCAGCTCCGGGCCGCCGCTGCGCACGATCCGGCCGCCCGCCAGCACATGCACGAAATCCGGCTTCACATAATCGAGCAGCCGCTGGTAATGCGTGATCAGCAGCACCGCCTTGTCGGGTTTGCGCATGATCGTGTTGATCCCCGCGCCTACCGCCTTCAGCGCATCGATATCGAGGCCGCTGTCGGTCTCGTCGAGGATCGCGAGCTTGGGATCGAGGATGCCCATCTGCACCATCTCGGCGCGCTTCTTCTCGCCGCCCGAAAAGCCGACGTTGACCGGGCGCTTGAGCATCTCAGGATCGAGACCCAGCGCGGCCGCCTGCGCGCGCGCGATCTTGAGGAACTCCGCGCCGGACGCGGCCGGCTCGCCCCGGCCTTTTCGCTGCGCGTTGAGCGCCTCGCGCAGGAACTGGAGATTGGAGACGCCGGGGATTTCGACGGGATATTGGAAGCCAAGGAACAGGCCCGCAGCGGCGCGTTCGTGGGGGGCGAGGGCAAGCAGATCTGTCCCCCTCCGGCCTGCGGGAGGGGTTAGGGGTGGGCGCGCGACCGCAAGGTCGCGCTCCGACGCCGGTTCCGGGAGCTCGCCTATCGGCTCGCGCCCACCCCCGACCCCTCCCGCAAGCGGGAGGGGCGACGTGAACGTCGCACTGCCCCCCGTCACCGCATAGCCCGGCTTGCCGGCCAGCACATAAGCGAGCGTCGATTTGCCCGCCCCGTTCGGCCCCATGATCGCATGCACCTCGCCCGCGTTCAGCGTGAGCGAAAGGCCCTTAAGGATCGGCTTGCCGTCAACTTCGGCGTGGAGGTTTTCAATTTTAAGCATCAACTGCCCGACAATAAATGTGAGTCGCCATTTCAGGGATGCCGATCATCACGAAGGAAATTTGATTGACGCACTCTGGGACGTGCACAATGTCTGTTACGAGGCACAAGGTTTGATAACCCTGTTCATCTAGCTGAATTTTTTCACCAATCCGGGGCAGTTCGTAGAACTCGCGTTCGCCGAGGTTCAGTGCACGGCCTTCCTTGTCGAACAACTTGTGCACAATTGCGCTGGGCATCACCCTACGCTCCCCTCAAGGCTGATTCCCAGCAGCTTCTGCGCCTCGACCGCGAATTCCATCGGGAGCTGCTGCAGCACTTCCTTGGCGAAACCGTTGACGATCAGCGCCACCGCCGCCTCCTGATCCAGCCCGCGGCTCATCGCGTAGAAGAGCTGATCGTCCGAAATCTTGCTGGTCGTCGCCTCATGCTCGATCTGCGCGCTGGGGTTGCGCACTTCGATATAGGGGACGGTGTGCGCGCCGCATCGATCGCCCAACAGCAGGCTGTCGCACTGGGTGAAGTTGCGCACGCCCTCCGCCGTGGGGCCGACGCGAACCAGGCCGCGATAGGTGTTGTCGCTGCGCCCCGCCGAAATGCCCTTGGAGACGATCGTCGAGCGGCTGCCCTTGCCCAGGTGGATCATCTTGGTGCCGGTATCGGCCTGCTGCCGGTTGTTGGTGACCGCCACCGAATAGAATTCGCCGACGCTATTCTCGCCCGCCAGCACGCAGCTCGGATATTTCCAGGTGATCGCGCTGCCGGTTTCGACCTGCGTCCACGAAACCTTGCTGTTCCGGCCCTGGCAGAGCGCGCGCTTGGTGACGAAATTGTAGATGCCACCGAGGCCGTTCGCATCGCCGGGATACCAGTTCTGCACGGTGGAATATTTGATCTCGGCATCGTCGAGCGCGACCAGCTCGACCACGGCGGCGTGGAGCTGGTTCTCGTCACGCATCGGCGCGGTGCAGCCTTCGAGATAGCTGACGTAACTGCCCGCATCGGCGACGATCAACGTGCGTTCGAACTGGCCGGTATTTTCGGCATTGATGCGGAAATAGGTGCTGAGCTCCATCGGGCAGCGCACACCCTTGGGCACATAGACGAAGGTGCCGTCCGAAAAGACCGCGCAGTTGAGCGCCGCGAAATAATTGTCGTGCATCGGCACGACCTTGCCGAGCCATTGGCGCACTTGCTCCGGATATTCGCGGATCGCCTCGCTGATGCTGCGGAAGATGACGCCGGCGGACTCCAGCTCCTTGCGGAAGGTGGTGGCGACCGAGACGCTATCGAAGACCGCGTCCACCGCGATCTTGCGTTGCGGCACGTCGCTCTCGACGCCGGCGAGCAATTTCTGCTCCTCGATCGGGATGCCGAGCTTCTCATAGACGCGCAGGATCTCGGGATCGACCTCGTCCAGCGAGCCCAGCTTGGGCTTCACCTTGGGCGCGGCATAATAATAAGCGTCCTGATAATCGATCGGCGGGATGTTGAGCTTGGCCCAGTCGGGGCTCTCCATCGTCAGCCAGTGGCGATAGGCCTTGAGCCGCCAATCGAGCATCCACTCGGGCTCATTCTTCTTGGCCGAAATGAAGCGGACGGTGTCTTCGCTGAGCCCCTTGGGGGCGAATTCCTGCTCGATGTCCGAAGAGAAACCCCACTCGTACGCCTTCTCGGCGGCGGCGATCGCATCGGCGTTGCGGGTGGCCATCAGACTCTCGCCTCCAACAATCCGTTCGTGTCGAGCGAAGTCGAGGCACGTTCGACCTTTGCGCTTGGGGCACGTCCCTCGACTGCGCTCGGGACGAACGGTGTGGGGGTAGCGAGTTGGGCGAGCGTCACGCTCGCCAAAGCCCCCCGCATCGCATCATTCACCACGTCCCAATGCGGCTTGACCTGGCAATGATGATCCAGCCCACAATCCTGCCGCCCCGCCTCGACACAGGCGGTCAGCGCGATCGGCCCTTCGACCGCCTCTACGATATCGGCGAGCGTGATCTGCGCAGGCGTTCGCGCCAGCCGGAACCCGCCGTTGCCGCCGCGCGCCGATACCAGCAGCCCCGCGCCCGAAAGCTTCCCGATCAGCTTTTGCGCGGTCGGCAGCGGCACGCCCGTCTCGGCGGCGAGACAGGTGGCGTTGAGCCGCACCTCCCCCGCCCGCGCGGCGGCGCAGAGCAGAACGACCGCATAATCGGCAAGGTTGGAAAGGCGCATAGGCTCCTAATCGGACTGATTCGATCCGATTGGCAAATGGGGGCGGGAGGGCGTTGGGTCAAGCCGCTGCTCGCTTCAAATTCCGTTTGTGTCGAGCGAAGTCGAGACACGTTCGCGCTCAAGGATCTTGCACGTCCCTCGACTTCGCTCGGGACAAGCGGAGGACGTGTTGCGCGTGACCTACCGATCGCGTGTGCCTAATAATACATATATGCGCCTCTTCCCGCTCATCCGCCCCGCCCTGTTTGCGATCGAAGCCGAACGCGCGCATCGGCTGACGATCGAGGGGCTCAAGGCGATGCCGCGCCGTGTGGCATCACACGATCCCCGCCTCGCCACGGAAGTCGCAGGCCTCCGCTTCCCCTCACCGATCGGCCTTGCCGCGGGCGTCGACAAAGATGCGGAAGTTCCGGACGCCTTCCTCTCGCTCGGTTTCGGCTTCGTCGAGGTCGGCACGCTGACGCCGCTGCCGCAGGCGGGCAATCCCAAGCCGCGCCTGTTCCGTCTTCCCGAGGATCGCGCGGTGATCAACCGGATGGGCTTCAACAACGGCGGGCAGAAGGAGGCCTTCGATCGCCTTTCCAAGCGCCCGCGCCGGGGGATCGTCGGGGTCAACGTCGGTGCCAACAAGGATGCCGCCGATCGCGTCGCCGATTATGCCGCGGGCGTCGCGCGGATGGCGCCGGTCGCCGATTATCTGACGATCAACATCTCCTCCCCCAATACGCCGGGGCTGCGCGCGCTGCAGGAGGCGGCGGCGCTCGACGATCTGCTGATCCGCGCGATGGCGGTGCGCGGGGATGAGGGGCCGCCGATCTTCCTCAAAGTCGCCCCGGATCTCGCGCCCGCCGATGTGGACGCGATCGCGCGGGTGGCGATCGATCGCAAGGTTGATGCGCTGATCGTCTCCAACACCACGATTGCGCGGCCGGATTTGACGAGCCGCAGGGCCGGCGAGACGGGGGGGCTTTCCGGCGCGCCGCTGAAGGCTTTGGCGCTGCAGCGGCTCAAGGATTTCCGCGCGGCGACGGGCGGCGCGATCCCATTGATCGCGGCGGGGGGGATCGCGAGCGGCGCGGATGCCTATACGCGGATATTGGCGGGGGCGAGTTTGGTGCAGCTCTATACGGCGCTGGTGTATGAGGGGCCGTTGCTGGCGCGGAGGATTGCGGCGGAGCTGGTGGCGCTGTTGGAGCGCGATGGCTTTCTGAACGTTGCTGAGGCTGTAGGCACCCACCCCTAAAACCGTTTGTGTCGAGCGAAGTCGAGGGACGTGCCGCTGGCGTCACGCTAACGTGTCTCGACTTCGCTCGACACGAACGGTTTAGCGCGAGACGCAAATCCCTCTTGCTGCGCCGCAAAAGACGGTTAGCCTCCGTTTCATGCTCAAGCGCCTCGCCCTCCTCCTCGCCCTCGTTCCCCTCGCCGCGCAGGCCAAGGCGCCGCACCACCCGACCAGGCCGCAACCCGGCATGGTCTCCGCCGCCGATCCGCGCGCGACGGCGGCGGGCGTCGAAATCCTTCGCAAGGGCGGCACGGCGGCCGATGCGGCGGTGGCGATGATGGCGGCGCTCAACGTGGTGGAGCCGCTGCACTCCGGCCTCGGCGGCGGCGGCTTCCTCGTCTATTCGGATGCCGCGCATCGCACCACCAGCTATGACGGGCGCGAGGCGGCGCCGGCGGCGGCGGACCCCTATTGGTTCTATGTCGACGGCAAGCCACTGGGGCATATGCAGGCGGTGCCCGGCGGGCGGAGCGTCGGCGTGCCGGGCAACCTCAAGCTGATGTGGAAGGCGCATCAGGCGCATGGCAAGCTGCCCTGGGCGGCGCTGTTCCAGCCCGCGATCCGGCTGGCGCGCGATGGCTGGGTGATCACGCCGCGGCTCTACAATTTCCTCGCGCACTTCCCGCTGCCGATGGACGCCTGGGGGAAATCCTATCTGTATGATGCCAACGGCCAGGCGCTGCCGGTGGGCACGATGGTCAAGAATCCCAAGCTCGCGGCACAGTTCGAAGCCATCGCGGCCAAAGGGCCGGACTATTTCTACAAGGGCGCGCAGGCGGAGAAACTGGTCGCCACGGTCAACGGCGCCGCCAAGAACCCCTCGAAGATGACGGTCGCCGATCTCGCCGCCTATGATGCCAAGCCGCGCACCCCGATCTGCGGCACCTATCGCATCTACAGGATCTGTGGCGAGGGGTCAGCGGGATCGGGATCGATCGTCGTGCTGACGATCCTCAAGCAGCTCGAACGCTTCGACATGGCCAAGCTGGGCAAGGATTCCCCCGTTGCCTGGCATCTGTTCGCCGAAAGCTCGCGCCTCGCTTACGCCGATCGCGACACCTATCTCGCCGATCCCGATAAGGTCAGCGTGCCGGTCGCGGGGCTGCTCAGCGCGGGCTATATCGCCGGTCGATCGGCGCTGATTTCGCCGAACAGCTCGATCGACATCGTCCAGCCGGGCACGCCTCCGGGCGCCCCGCCCCGCGTCCGCGCCACGCCCGGCCCCGAGCATGGCACCACCGATATGGTCGCCATCGATCGCGCCGGAAACGTTGCCGAGATCACCACCACGATCGAAAGCGTCGCGGGATCGGGCCTCAGCCAGGACGGCGCCTTCCTCAACAACGAGCTGACCGATTTCGATATCGTGCCCGTGAAGAACGGCATGTGGGTCGCCAACCGGGTCGAGGGCGGCAAGCGGCCGCGCAGTTCGATGGCGCCGACGATCGTCTATGGGCCGGACGGCAAGGTGCGGATCGCGATCGGCGCGGCAGGAGGATCGACGATCATCGCGCAGGTGGCCAAGGCGCTGGTCGCGGTGCTCGATTGGCACCTGAGCGCGCAGGACGCGATCGCGCTCGGTCTGGTCTATGCGCCCGGCGATATGGTGGTGCTGGAAAAGGGCACGCAGGCCGAGGCGATGAAGCCCGCGCTCGATGCGATGGGCCAGAAGACCACGGTGGCGCCACTCGGCCTCAAGGCCAATGCGATCGAGTGGAAGGACGGCCATTGGGCGGGCGCCGCCGATCCGCGCAGCGAGGGTGTCGCGATGGGCGAGGATATGACCGCTACGGCTATTCAGCGCGTGGTGGCCAAGGCGGGCACGCCTTCGGAGTAAAGGGCGCGCGCCTTATGCGGTGGTCAGGATGCCGTCCACCACGGTCACCGGCCAGGCGATCAGCCGCTGCCCGACGCACGGCCCTCCGACGCAGGCCCCCGTCTCGATCTCGAACAAAGCGCCGTGCCAGCTGCAGCCGATCAACTCTCCGCCGAGCGTGAGATAATCGTCCAGCTCGCGCGCCAGCGGCACGCCGGCGTGGGGGCAGCGATCGACATAGCCGAACACCGCCCCGCCGCGCCGCACGACGAAGCCGTGAAAGCGCCCGGCGCGCATCTGCAGCACGAAATTGCGCGCCTTGCCCTCCGCGATCAGATCGATCGGGCCGAGCGTGACGCCCGCCGGCGTCGCGCTGAGCGCGGGGGGCAGGCTCACACTGCGGGCGCAGGCAGAATGCGCGCCCGGCAGTCTCCAAAGCCAATGGATACGGCGCCAGCAGCCTCGGCGCGCGCCGAGAGGATGATCTCGTCGCCATCCTCCAGGAAGGTGCGCGTTTCACCGTTGGGTAGCGCCAGCGGCTGCTGGCCATTGCGGGAGAGCTCCATCAGGCTGCCCATGCCGCTGGCATCGGGGGTCGAGATCGTGCCGGTGCCGAGCAGATCGCCGGGTGCGAGGTTGCAGCCGTTCGAGGCGTGGTGCGAGACGAGCTGCGCCACCGTCCAATACATGTTGGCGGCGCTGCCCTTGCTCAGCGCGAAGGGTGCGGCGCCCGCCTCGCGCATCGTCGCGGTGAGCAGGCTCACCTCCAGCGACAAACCAAGCGCACCTTTAGCCTGATCCGCTGCATCGAGCAGATAGGGCAGCGGCGCGGGATCGCCCTCGGGCCGCGGCGGCTGGGCGATGCGGAACGGCGCCAGCGCCTCGGCGGTGATCACCCAGGGCGATATCGTCGTCTGGAAATTCTTGGCGAGAAAGGGGCCGAGCGGCTGATATTCCCACGCCTGCAGATCGCGCGCCGACCAATCGTTGAGCAGGCAGAATCCCGCAATATGCTCGGCCGCCTGCGCGATCGGGATCGGCGTGCCCAGCGCATTGCCGGGGCCGACCCACACGCCCAGCTCCAGCTCATAATCGAGGCGGCGGCTGGGGCCGTAGCTCGGGACATCGGCATCGGGCGCCTTGCGCTGGCCGTTGGGACGGACGACCGGCATGCCCGACGCGCGGATCGAGGACGCGCGGCCATGATAGCCGATCGGCACCCATTTATAGTTGGGCAGCAAAGGATTGTCGGGCCGGAACTGCTTGCCGATGTTCAGCGCGTGATGGATGCCCGCGTAGAAATCGGTGTAATCGCCGATCGCGGCGGGCAGGTGCAACGCGCAATCGGCGGCGACGAACAGGCCGTCCTCCACCTCGCGACGATGCGCTTCGCCCGTCAGCAGGCGCGACAGCGCTCGGCGCAGCGCGACGCGATCCGCCTGGGGGAGCGCCATCAATGGGTTGAGCGTCGCACCACCGATGGTGCGTGCGGCTGCGTCGGGTAGCAGCCGAGCCACAACGCCGAGATCGAGGATTTGGTCGCCGATCGCCACGCCTATGCGCGGGCTCCCGCCCGGCGGCGCAAAGATGCCGAGCGGCAAATTCTGGATCGGGAAATCGGCATGGCCGTTGGCGCTCTCGACCCAGCTTGTCAGCGCGGGATCGTGCGTCTCGTCGATGGTGAAGGCGCTCATTCGGGAAGCCTTGCCTTGGTGAAGCCCGCCCAGCAATCGTCATAGTCGAGTTGAGCCAGCGGCGTCTCTGTGGCCCAGCGCGTCGGGCGGATAACGCGGCTGCTTTCGAACATGAAGGCCATCGTGTCCTCGATCTTGTGGGGCTTGAGATCGGCGGCGATCGCCTGTTCATAGCTGGCGCGATCGGGACCGTGACCGCTCATCCGGTTGTGCAGCGAGGCGCCGCCGGGCGCGAAGCCGCCCGCCTTGGCATCATAGGCGCCGGTGATCAGCCCCATATATTCGCTCATCACGTTGCGGTGGAACCAGGGCGGCCGGAAGGTCTGCTCGGCGACCATCCAGCGCGGCGGAAAGATCACGAAATCGCAGTTGGCCGTGCCGGGCGTTTCGCTCGGCGACGTCAGCACCGTGAAGATCGAGGGATCGGGATGATCGAAGCTCACCGTGTTGATCGTGTTGAAACGGGTGAGATCGTAGCGGCAGGGCGCCAGATTGCCGTGCCAGGCGACGACATCGAACGGCGAATGATCGATCATCGTCGTCCACAATGCCCCCGAGAATTTCTGGACGATCTCGGTGGCCACATCTTCATCCTCGAACGCGGCGACCGGCGTTTCGAAATCGCGCGGATTGGCGAGGCCGTTCGATCCGATCGGGCCGAGATCGGGCAAGCGGAACGGGTGGCCGTAATTCTCGCAGACATAACCGCGCGTCGGGCCGTCGACCTCGACACGGAAGCGCAGCCCGCGCGGGATCAGCGCGATCTGCAGCGGTGCGACGTCCAGCACCCCCAATTCGGTGACGATACGCAGCGCGCCTTGCTGAGGAACGATCAGCAGCTCGCCATCGGCATTCTGGAAGGCGCGGTGCGCCATCGATCGGTTGGCGGCGTAGAGGTGGATGCCGATGCCCTGCTCGCCGACTTGGCCGTTGCCGCCATAGCTGGTGAGGCCATCGAGAAAGTCGGTCGGCTTTTCGGGCAGCGGCAGCGGATCCCAGCGCAGGCGATTGGGGCTGGGCGGCACCTCGTCGAACGGCGCCGAGCGCAGCAGCGGCGCGCCGTCATAGGGCTTTAATGGCGGGTGATTGGCGGTGGGGCGCAGGCGATAGAGCCAGGAGCGGCGGTTTTCAGCGCGCGGCGCGGTGAAGGCGGTGCCGGATAGCTGCTCGGCGTAGAGCCCGAACGGCACCTGCTGCGGGCTGTTGCGCCCGATCGGCAGCGCGCCGGGGACGGCTTCGGTGGAAAAGTGATTGCCGAAGCCGGTAACATATTCGGTCATATCGCGCCTCTTGGCCCTCTCCCGTCTTCACGGGAGAGGGTGGATGAGGGTCTTCTTCTTCGACCGTGGAAAGACCCTCACCCTCCCACAAATCTCGCTGCGCTCGCTTTGCGGGCCCCTCCCTCTCCCGCGAAAGTGGGAGAGGGAAATATCACTCCTCCACCGCGATGACGCCGCGGCGGATCTGGTCGAGTTCGATGCTTTCGAACAGGGCCTGGAAATTGCCGTTGCCGAAGCCTTCGTTGCCCTTGCGTTGAATGATCTCGAAGAAGATCGGCCCGAACAGAGGCTCGGTGAAGATCTGGAGCAGCAGGCCCTCCTCGCCCACCGCGCCATCGATCAGGATGCGGTTCCTGCGCAGGCGCTCCAGATCCTCGCCGTGGCCGGGCACGCGCGTGTCGACCAGCTCGTAATAGGTTTCGATCGTGTCCTGCAGCCTGACGCCACGCGCGCGGAGCTTCTCGACTGTCGCATAGATATCCGGCGTGGTCAGCGCGAGGTGCTGGATGCCCTCGCCCTTATATTCGCGGATGAATTCCTCGATCTGGCTCCTGTCGTCCTGGCTCTCGTTCAAGGGGATGCGGATCGCCTTGTCGGGCGCGATCATGGCTTGCGAGAACAGCCCGGTCGCCTGGCCCTTGATGTCGAAATATTTCTGCTCCTCGAAATTGAAGAGCGTGCGGTAGAATTCGCTCCACACCCGCATCTGCCCGCGCCGGACATTGTGCGTGAGATGATCGAGCAGATCGAGGCCGACGCTGTTGCGTGCCTCCGCCTCGCGCCAGCCGGGAAACTCGGCCCAATCGGCATAGGCATCGACACCATCGGCCATGAAATAGAGATAGGAGCCGCCGATGCCCTGAATGACGGTATCGTCCTCGTCGGTCGGCTTGGCGCCATGCGCCAGCGCCCATTGCATCGCATGCTCGGGATCGGCGACGCGGAAGGCCATCGCGCTGGCCGAAGGACCATGCTCGCCCCGGAACGCCGCGACGCGCCCGGCCTCGTCGCGGTTGAGCATCAGGTTGATGCGGCCCTGCTTGTAGCGGGTGATGTTCTTGGTCGGGTGGCGGTGCGTGGCGGTGAAGCCCAGCGCTTCGAACACCGCCGCCATCGCCGCCGGATCGGGCGAGGTGAATTCGACGAATTCGAAGCCGTTTAACCCTAACGGATTGGCATCGGCGAACTGCTGGTCGTTGGGCATGGCGGTCATCGGGCGCACCTCATCCGGTATCATCTGATACTATTTGGTCGTTTGCCTATCCGGTGTCAAATGATACTATCGGGCCATGGCAAAAGGTCCGCTGCGCCTCGAAGAATTTCTGCCCTTCCGGCTGTCCTACACGTCCAACCTGGTCAGCGACCGCATCGCCGATGCCTATATGGCGCTGTTCGGGCTGCGCATCCCGGAATGGCGGGTGATCGCGGTGGTGGCCGAGCAGGACGGGATCAGCCAGCTCGACATTGGCGCACGGACGCGGATGGACAAGGTCACCGTCAGCCGCGCCGCGATCGCGCTTTCCCAGCGCGGATTGCTCGCGCGCCAGCCCCACGGCGCCGACAAGAGATCGCACCTGCTGATCCTCTCCGAAGCGGGCCGCGCGCTCTATGCAGAGGTGGCGCCCAAGGCGCTGGAGTTGGAGGCACAATTATTCGCTGGGTTCAGCCAAGCCGAGCTTGACGCTTTTACCGCGACGTTGCGCAGGATCGATGCGGTGGTGCTCAGCGGGACATGATATCCTCCCCTTTTAGGGGCATTGTTCACTTTGTATTGACGTGCGATGATGCGGCGTTCTGATGGGAGGCGTTGATGCGGTGTCATCATTGTGGTTCGGAGGAGTCGCG
>NZ_JAAOZC010000009.1 GCF_011761305.1 Sphingomonas vulcanisoli
CCGTTTGATCCCCATCGTCCGCTCCGCGTCTCAACACGGAACCTCATGAATCAGACATCAAACCCTTTTGGAATCCTAAATGTCGATACAACCTAGGCGATCGGCGACGCGGCCCTGAACACCTAAAGCCGTCTACCTGCCCATAGCACCCGCCCGACGATCGCCAGTGTCGCTTTGTCCTGATCCTCCCAGCTCGGATGATCGGGGTTGTCGCTGCGAATGGCGATGCGGCCGGCAGGACCGAGCGCGATGCGCTTGACGAGCAAGGCTTCCTCGATGCGCAACACGTAGATGCCGTCGCGCAAGCCCGTGGCGGCGTCGCTGCGGTCGACGAGGATGTCGTCGCCGTCGGAGAGCGTCGGGCGCATCGAATCGCCCGTGACGCGGATCAGCGACAAAGCGCTGAGATCGCGCGCGCCGAGATCGCGGAGCAGGCGTGGCGGGAAGGCGAGTTGCTCGCGCGCGCGCTCGGCAGGATCGAGGCTGCCCGGTCCGGCCGACGCACCGACATCGAGGCGTGGCACCGCATAAAGCTCCGCCGGGGCCGCCTCCGGCTTGCCGCCGAGCAGGCTTTCGGGGACGCCGAAATAGGCTGCCAGCGTCGCACGGTCAGCCTCGGACAAGCGCTTGGGGCTACCGCGCTTGACGAATTGCTGAACATAAGCGGCGTTGCGGCCGAGCAGGCGCGACAGGCCGGCATAATCCTCCCGCCGATCCTCGATCAGCGCCTGCAGTGCGGCGCGCGCCTCTTCATTTCCCTCAATTTTTCCCACAATAGGAAATCTCCTAGCAAAGTGGGAAATGTCCTGCAACAAGAACGTAATAGGTACGCAGGAGTCGAGTCGTGGGGATATTGCAGGAGATCGAGGGCTATTTGCGGGCGCATCATATGACGCCGAGCCGCTTCGGGCGGCTGGTGGTCAACGATCCGCATCTCATCCGGGGATTGCGCGCCGGGCGGCGGCTGCGGCGGGACACCGCCGAACGGATCGAACGCTTCCTCAAGGATGAGGAGGCCGCAATATGAGGGCTGCGGTGGATATGCTGGTGCGGGCGCTGATGGATCGCGGCCCTTGCTGCGTGCTGGCCGCCGACGAGCGGCCGTGGGCGAGCGTGACCTTCACCGGTGCTCACCACACGCTGCGGCTGGTGATCGCCGCCGATGAAGCGACGGCCTTCCTTGAGGGGATCGAGGACGCTGAGTTCGATCTCAGGGAGCATCTGCTGGCCGACATTGTAGTGACCGAGAGCGTGATCTTAGGAGAGCGGCGGATGGTCTTAATCGAGGCGCTGACGATCGAACGCGCGGACGTATTTCCGCCCCAACGGCAATGCGCCGAGGGGCAAGGCGAGGGGTATGGCGGGACGACATGCGGAACGAAGCGCGCTTTTGTGCCGTTGGCTGCGGCATGAGTGAAACAAATCTGTGCTACGTCGATGATGCGCTGCCCGGCATCACGCGCAAGAAGGCGGGCCATGGCTGGGCGTATAGCGATGCAAAAGGAAAACGGATCACTGACCGCGACGAGATCGATCGGCTAAACGCTATCGCCTTGCCGCCGGCCTATAAGGACGCCTGGTTCTGCCCGAGCCCGCACGGCCATATCCAGGCGACAGGGATCGACGATAAGGGGCGCAAGCAATATCGTTATCATATCGCCTTCCGCGCGCAGCAGGATGCGCAGAAATATGAAAAATGCGCCGACTTCGGCCGCGCGTTGCCGCTGCTGCGGGCGCGCGTCGCGGAGGATTTGGCGAGCCGTAAGCTGGACAAGGATACGGTGGTCGCGGCGGTCGTCCGCCTGCTCGATCTCGGCCACATCCGCGTCGGCAACGAAGCTTATGCCAAGCAGAACAAGAGCTTCGGCGCGACGACGCTGCGCAACCGCCATGCGCAGGTCAAAGGCGCCCGGCTGAAGCTCGCCTACATGGGCAAATCGGGCAAGAAGCAGCAGCTGACGATCGAGGACCGGCGGCTGGCGGCGCTGGTCAAGAAGACGCAGGATTTGCCGGGCCAGCATCTGTTCGAATATCTCGATAGCGAGGGCGCACCGCACCCGGTCGGATCGGGCGAGGTCAACGATTATATCCGTGAAGCCACCGGCGGGGCCTTCACCGCCAAGCATTTTCGCACCTGGGGGGCGAGCCTGCTGGCGTTCGAGCATATCCTCGAAACCGCGCAGGACAGCGGCAAGATTGCGTTGAAGCCGATGCTGGAACGGGTGGCGGCGAGCCTGGGCAACACGCCCGCGATCAGCCGCAAATCCTACGTCCATCCCGCGCTGATCGAGCTGTGTCGCACCGGCGACGCCACTGGGCTTTGCGAGCTCAAGCTTCCGCGCGCGACCAAATGGATGCGTGGCCCGGAACGCGCGTTGATCGCGTTTCTGGACGAGATCGCCTCTTTGGAGCGGAAAGCCGCGAAAGCCCAAGCCAAGGCCGCATGATGATCCAATGTGAAACCATGCTCCCGCGTAGGCCGGAGCGCCGGCCACCCGCGCCGCGCCTACTTTCCAGCACTCCGGCCTTCGCCGGAGTACCGATCGCGCTTATGCGAGGCTGTCATGCCTGATGCCACAACCACCAATGCAGCCGTAGCAGCCCACAAGCCGCCGCCGCTGATCGTTTCGCGCACCGCGTTCCAGCAATTGTTCGATCAGAGCTGGAACTGGCTGCTGCGCCATTATCTCCAGATCGGCATCGCGGTTGCGGTCGCGACGGTGCTGGTGCTGGCGATGCTCGGTCTGCGCACGCTCGCCACGCGGCTGTGCGCGCGGCAGGACAAGTGGCTGACGCATTGGCCGCGCACGCTGGGCCGCGTGACGAGCAAGACCAGCATCGTCTTCATGGTGCTGTTCGCGGCCAAGCTGGTGGATGGCTATGCCGATCCGCCGGTGATGGTGGCGCAGACCATCAACGTGCTCTTCACGATCGCCTCCGCGATCCAGGTGGCGATCTGGGTGCGCGAGCTGGTGATGAGCCTGGTCGAGCATCGCGCCGGCGGCGGCAATCACGCCGGGCTTTCCAGCGCCGTCGGCATCATCCGCATGCTGGTGACGACGGTGCTGTTCGCGATCACCGCGGTGGCGATCCTCGATAACCTCGGCGTCAACGTCACCGGCGTGATCGCGGGGCTCGGCATCGGCGGCATCGCCATCGGTCTGGCCGCCAAGGGCATCTTCGACGATCTCTTTTCGGCGCTGTCGATCATTTTCGATCGGCCGTTCAGCCAGGGCGATTCGATCACCTGGGACAAGACCAGCGGCACCGTGGAGGCGATCGGCCTCAAGACCACGCGGGTGCGCGCCGTAACGGGTGAGGAGGTGGTGATCTCCAACACCAACCTGCTGAACAAGGAGCTGCACAATATGGCGCGGCTCAATCGGCGGCGGATCGTGACGACGCTAGGGCTCGCTTATTACACGCCGCCCGAGGTGTGCGAGCGGGTGCCGCAGATGGTGAAGAAGGTCGTCGAGGACGTGCCCAAGTGCAAGCTGGTGCGCTGCGGCCTCTCCGAATTCGGCGCCTCCAGCCTCGATTTCCAGCTGCAATATGATGTTCAGTCGAGCCTGTATGACGAGGTGTTCAACGCCCGGCACGAAGTCTCGGTTCGCATCCTGCAGGCGTTCAACGATGCGGGCATCGATTTCGCCTGGCCAACGCAGACCACGATCGAGGCGGGGCCGGACGGCAAGCCGGTCAGGCCCTCGGCCGGCGTGAACAAGGCCGCCGCGCGGAGCAATCTCGCGGATCCTGCGCCGATGCCGGTAGGCCCGGAAGAAGCCCCGGAATAGGAATGAGGAACCGCCTGCGACATTCGCCGGTTCTTCTCCCGATTACGGGAGATTTTCGATGTTTGACGATAAAGCCGATCTGGAAGGCCGCCTCTGGAAGGAGCTGAAGTCCAGTCCGTTCCTGATGCTCGGCGTCGATGGCGCGCGCGATGGCCATGCCCAGCCGATGACGGCACAGCATGACGAGGATACCGGCAACACTTTGTGGTTCTTCACCACCAAGGATAATTCGCTGATCGCGGCGCTGGGCGAATCGAACCGCGCCATCGCGACCTACACGGGCAAGGGGCATGACCTGTTTGCCACGATCCACGGTGCCCTGCGTGAAGATACCGATCGCGCGGTGGTCGACAAGCTGTGGAACAGCCATGTCGAGGCTTGGTTCGAGGGCGGCAAGGCCGATCCCAAGCTGGCGCTGCTGCGGCTCGATCCTGAGAAAGCAACGATCTGGAAGGGCGGCAGCTTCATCGGCGCGGCGATCGACAAGCTGCTGGGGAAGGATCCCAAGGAAGATTACAAAGACAATATGACAACTGTGACGCTGTAAAGCCCTCTCCCATTTTGGGAGAGGGTTGGGAGAGGGGCGAGCGTAGCGAGCATCGGCATCGCCGCTTACCCCTCACCCCGCCGCGCTTCGCGCGAGTCGCCCTCTCCCACAAGGGGAGAGGGGTTATTATCAGCCCCATAACTCCGCGGCGGGTGGCGCAAGTCGCCCGCCGTTTTGCTGCAGGGCATGGGGGCGATCCTCGGCGAGCAGCAGCGCACCGTCCAGATCCACCCAGCGCGCGCCCTGCGCGGCCAGCATTGCGGGGGCGATGCCGAGCGAGGTGGCGAGCATGCAGCCGACCATGATCTCCAGCCCCATCGCCTTCGCCTCGTCCGCAAGCGCGAACGCTTCGGTCAGCCCGCCGCATTTATCGAGCTTGATGTTGACCGCCTGATAGCGGCCGGCGAGCCGGGGCAGATCGCTGCGATCCTGGCAGCTTTCGTCGGCAGCGAGCGGAATCGGGCTCCGCACGCCATCGAGGCAATGATCCTCGCCCGCCTTGACCGGCTGCTCGATCAGCTCGACGCCGAATGGCAGGAGCCTGGCCGCTTCGGCAGCCACATCGTGCCCGGTCCATGCCTCGTTCGCATCGACGATCAGCCGCGCGTTAGGCGCACCCCGCCGCACCGCCGCCACCCGCGCCTCATCGCCCTCACCCGCGAGCTTGAGCTTGAGCAAGGGCAGATGCGCGGCGGCGCGGGCGTCGGCTTCCATGCGATCAGGTTCGCCGAGCGAGATGGTGAAAGCCGTGGTGAGCGGCTGTGACTCAGGCAGTCCGGCGAGCGACCAGGCCGGCCGGCCTGCGTGCTTGGCTTCCCAATCCCACAGCGCGCAATCGAGCGCATTGCGCGCCGCGCCGCGCGGCAGGCGGTGCTGGAGATGGGCGCGGCTCAGGAGATCGCTGCCCAGGGCTTCGATCGCGGCGAGGACCGTCTCCGCCGTCTCGCCATGATAATAGATCGGCGTGGCTTCGCCCCGGCCCGTGATCCCGTCACGGCTCACTTCGGCGACGACGACGTCGACGTGCGTCTTGGCACCGCGCGCGATCGTGAAAGCGCCGCGCACGGGCCAGCGTTCGATGCGTGCGGCGATGCAGAAACTCATGATCGCTTACTAGCCCAGCCCACGCCAGCGTAGGACCGATCAGGCGACCAAAGTGCCTTTCGGTGGGCGCACCGGGCGCTTGGGCTTGACAATAACCGGCGCGATCGTAGCGGCGCGCGGCGTCCCGGCCGCCCGCACTTCGGCATCGGCGATGAACTGCTCCATCACCGGTGCGATCTCCTGGCGCCAACGGCGGCCGTTGAAAATGCCGTAATGGCCGACACTCTTCGCCATATGATATTTCTTGAGTGCGTTAGGCAGGTTGGTGGCGATCTTCAGCGCGGCCTTGGTCTGGCCGAGGCCGGAGATATCGTCCTTCTCGCCCTCGATCGCGAGGATCGCGACATCGGTGATCGCGCCGGGATCGACCTTCTGGCCGCGATGCGTCATCTCGCCCTTGGGCAGCAGGTGGCGCTGAAAGACCACGTCGATCGTCTGCAGGTAAAATTCGGCGGTCATATCGCAGACCGAGCGATATTCGTCGTAAAAGGCCTTGGTGGCGTCGGCATGTTCCTGGTCGCCGTCGATGAGCTGCCGGAACATCTGCCAATGGCTGGCGAGATGGTTGCCGAAGTTCATCGCCATGAAGCCGGTCAGCTGCAGGAAGCCCGGATAGACCTTCCGGCCCGCGCCCGGATGATTCCAGGGCACGGTGGCGATGACATTCTGCTCGAACCAGCTGAACGGCCGCTGGGTGGCGACGGTGTTGACCTCGGTCGGCGCCTCGCGCGTGTCGATCGGGCCGCCCATCATGGTCAGGGTGCGCGGGCGGGCGGGATCCTTTACGGCGGACAACAGCGCGGTTGCCGCATAGACCGGCACCGACGGCTGGCACACCGCCAGCACGTGCGTGCCGGGGCCAATGTGGCGCAGGAAGCCGATGACATAATCGACATAATCTTCGAGATCGAAGTGGCCCTCTGCCAGCGAAACGGCGCGCGCATCGGCCCAATCGGTGATCCAGACGTCATGCCCCGGCAGCAGCCGCTCGACGGTGCCGCGCAGCAGCGTCGCGTAATGGCCGGACATCGGCGCGACGATCAGCAGCTTCGGCTGAGCGGGGCCGGTGTAATCCGGCTTGGTGAAATGGATCAGCTGGCCGAAGGGCTTGGCCTCCTCAATCTCCTCGACGATGGCGAAGGGCGTGCCGCCGATCAGCGTGGTATCCAGGCCGAACGCTGGTTTGCCGTAGATGGCGGAGGCGTGGGCGAACACGTCCAGACCCGAGGCCATCACCGTGCCAAGCGCCGTTTTCGCCAAGGGATTGGCCGGGTTGTTCCACCAATCGGCACTCAGTTCGGCCAGCGCGCCCGCACCGGCAAACCAATTGCGCTGAAGTTCAAAAGCTTCGTACAGCACATTTGTCTCCTGAGCCCCATGTGGCGCTGAACGTGCTGCTATGCAACAAGAGCCTTGCGATATGATTGAGCCGGGGTCGGACGCCTGCTAGGCCCATCGCCATGGCCACCTCGGACTCGCCCGAACCGAAAAAGCGCATCGGCGAGCTTCGCCTGGTATGGAGCTCGGCCGCCAAATATCCGGGCCGCATTGCAGCGGCGATCGCGGCGCTGGCGGTCTCTTCGGCTGCGACGCTGGCCTTTCCGTACGCTTTCAAGCGGATCATCGACCGCGGCTTTCTGGCCGGCGGCACCGCGGCCAGCATCGGCGCTTCCTTCCACTACATGCTGATGATCGTGGTGGCGCTGGCGATCGCCACCGCTTTCCGCTTCTATTTCGTCTCCTGGCTGGGCGAGCGAACCGTCGCCGATCTGCGGCGCGCGGTGCACGCCAATCTCCTGCGCCTCTCGCCCGCCTATTTCGAAGAGAATCGGCCGAGCGAGATCGCATCGCGACTCACCTCCGATACCGCGCTGGTCGAACAGATCGTGGGCTCCACGGTCTCGATCGCGCTGCGCAATATCTGCACCGCGATCGGCGGGGTGATCTATATGTTTGCGTTGGCACCCAAGCTGGCGGGGCTGATGGTGCTGGCGATCCCGGTGATCGTCATCCCGATCCGCCTGCTTGGCCGGCGCGTGCGCGCTTATTCGCGCACCACGCAGGATCGCATCGCCGATATCGGCACCGCGGTGACCGAGGTGCTGGGCGCGATGAAGATCGTCCAGGCCTTCGGGCAGGAAGGCCGCGAGCGCCGCCGCTTCACCGACCATGTCGAAGCCGCCTTCGCCACCGCCAGGCGCCGCATCCTGATGCGCGCGATGATGACCGCGATCATCATGGGCATGGTGTTCGGATCGATCACCTTCGTGCTGTGGGAGGGCGCGATCGACGTCGTTGCCGGGCGGATGAGCGGGGGCGATATCGCGGCGTTCGTCATCACCGCGGGGCTGGTGGCGGGTGCCTTGGGCGCGCTGACCGAGGTCTATGGCGATCTGCTGCGCGGCGCGGGCGCGGCGCAGCGGCTGGGCGAGCTGCTTGCCGAGCAGCCGACGATCGCGCCGCCGGCCAAGCCGCAGGCGCTGCCGCTGCCGCCGCGCGGCGCGCTCAGCTTCGATCATGTCGAGTTCCGCTATCCGACGCGGCCGGAAGTAGCGGCGCTGGCGGATTTCAGCTTGAGCGTAGAGCCCGGCGAGACGGTGGCGATCGTCGGCCCGTCCGGCGCGGGCAAGACCACGCTCTTCCAGCTCGCCCAGCGCTTCTACGATCCCACGGCGGGAACGGTGCGCATCGATGGCGTGGCGCTGACCCAGGCCGATCCCGCGCACGTCCGGGCGCGGATCGCGGTGGTGCCGCAGGAGACGGTGATCTTCGCGGCCTCGGCGCGCGACAATCTCCGCTACGGCCGCTGGGATGCCGACGATGCGGCGATCTGGGACGCGGCGCGCGCCGCCAACGCCGCCGAATTCCTCGAAACCCTGCCCCAGGGGCTCGATACCTACCTCGGCGAGGGCGGGGCGCGGCTATCGGGCGGCCAGCGCCAGCGCGTCGCGATCGCGCGCGCTTTGCTCCGCGATGCGCCTTTGCTGCTGCTCGACGAGGCGACCTCGGCGCTGGATGCCGAAAGCGAACGCCTCGTCCAGCGCGCGCTGGAACGGCTGATGAAAGGCCGCACGACGCTGGTGATCGCGCATCGCCTGGCGACGGTGCGGATGGCGGACCGCATCATCGTGATGGATCACGGCCGCATTGTCGAACAGGGCAAGCATGATGCGTTGGTCAAGAAGAGCGGGCTATACGCGCGGTTGGCCAAGCTGCAGTTCGATGGCGAGGCTGCGTAAGACATTGAATTAAAGGTATTTGTCCAGCAAATTGCCAAAATCGCCCTTTTGCTGGATAAGAGCGTATGGCGATCCGCCCTTTTAGCGATGAACAAGCGCGTGTGCTGGTCAATCTACGCCAGCGATACGAAGGCTGGATCGCGGTCGAGCGAGAGATGATGGGCTTACCCTATGATCTGCGGCGCAAGCAGGTCGGCGGCCGATCCTATCTGTATGAAATCGCCGATCGCATCGGCAACGGCCGCAGCCTTGGTCCCTGGTCGCCTGAGAAGGAGGCGGTGCTCCGCGCCTATGACGAACGCAAAGCGCTGTTACGCGAACAGCGCGACGGCGGACGGGCGCGTATCGAGGAGACGGCTCGGCTCGCGCGCGCGTTGCGCACCCCTATGCTGGCCAGCGCCGCCGGACCGATCCTGCGGGAGGCGGATCGTCGCGGCCTGCTCGATGGCGCCCTGCTTGTCGTCGGCACAAATGCGATGGCGGCTTATGCCCTGGAGGCCAGTGCCAGCCTCCCCGACGCGCCCGACGAAACCGAGGGTTTCGAGCTTGCTTGGACGGCGGCCGAGGCCATGGAGGCGCCTGCTATCGGTCCACTGCTCAAGGCGATCGATCCCACTTACACGATGAACACGGAACGGACGTTCCAGGCGCGAAACGCCAAGGCTTATGAGGTCGAGCTGCTCGTTGCGCCGTCGCTGGTTCACACATTGCCGAAGCGCGATTGGCCTCGGCCTGTGCCCTTGCCCGAACAGGAATGGCTGCTGCTCGGTCGTGCTGTCGATCAGGTGGTGCCCTGCCGCGACGCGAGCGTCGCGCGCGTCGTCGCGCCCGATCCGCGCTGGTTCGCGCTGCAGAAGCTCTGGATGGCGGAGCAGGCGAAGCGCGATCCACTCAAGCGCAATAAGGATCGCATTCAGGGCCGAGAATTGCTGGACGCGGTGTGGCTGGCGATGCCTCATTATCCTTTGGATGCCGCTTTCGAAGACGACATTCCGGTCGAGCTCGAGGCCGCTTATCGGGCATGGCATGCGCGTAGGCCGGACCGCGCCGCTCCGAACTGGTAGCAAGCATAGAAATACGGCGGAGCCGAAGCCCCGCCGTCTGTTTCCTAACCGTGTTCAGCCGATCAGTAAGGGCTGCTCTTGGTTTTGGTCTTGGTCTTCGTTTTGGTCGCGCCCGTCGGGCTGTTCGGATCGGGAGCCACGGTGGTCGTGGTCTGCGCCGTGCCGGTGGTGGCCGCGGGATCAGTCGGATCGGAGGTGTTCACCGTCGAGGTCGTGCTCGTCGTTGCCGGTACGCTCGGATCGGCAGGCTGGGTTGTGGTCTGCGTAGTCGTCGTCGATTGCGCGAGCGCGCCAGCGGGCAGCAGGGCGAACGTTGCTGCATATATCAGGGTACGCATATCAATCTCCTATCGTTATGGTCGGATGTGAAACGACCAACAGGAGACGGACGTGCCTCGCTCCGTCGCTGGAGTGGGGCAACTTGTGGAGTCAGGACGCTTCATCGCGCGCAGGGACTAGTGCATCCACGCCCTTGGTAGCTTCTGCCCAACGATAATATGCGTCGGCGATGTAAACCCGGAATTGGGTGGGATCGACTTCGATGTGGCGTGCCCGAGGCACGCAAAGATGCGCGCGCGCGATGATCGTAAAACCGATGCGGCTGGCATTTACAGAGCCCGGTTTACTAGCGATCAGATCGCTCGAAAGCTCAGGCTGGGCTTGGACCATGCAGGCCGCGATCTTGAAGTACGCAAGATCCTCGGGCCAGCGAAAGCGATTGCGGCCCTGCTCCACGGCGATGAAGCGGTTGACCACCGGCTCGCTGTGCGTATCCGCCTTAGTGACCCGAACGTCCGCGGCATATTTCTTAATCGCATATTCGATCAGCGCGCCACGGTCATAAAATGCCGTTGGCGACCCAGACACCTGGCTATCGCTATTAGGCGTCCCCGCGTTGCTGTAACGCCCCAGGTCTGTGGGGTTTGCTAAGCCTAATTCGCTTCCCGCGATCCGGCAGGCCCTATTATGCATGACGAAAAGACCCTGCATGGTCGCAGTTGTCGTTTCGTTGGGCGGCCCTTCGACAATCGGCCACAGTGCCTTCGCATCGGGCCCAACGCAGCGCACGAAAATGTCGGCGCGGCTGTAGGCGTTGCTGGACTCAATCTGGAAGCTGCCCGGCACGCGGGGGTTCAATGTCGCCTTCGGATTGGGAGGGGCATCGGGGATACCGCGCACGGTGATCGGCGGGGCATTATCCGCATTGTTCGTGGATATCCGCTGCGCGCTGACGGGTAGCACCACGACAGCGATGGAAAGAGGGAGAAAAAACAACGTGGGTTTCATCGCTTAACCTCCAGGAATGAGACTCTCCAACCCCTGCGACGCTTCCGCCCACCGGTAATAAGCATCGAGGACGTAGATGCGAAACTGCGTAGGATCGACTTCGATCCGCTTGGCGTCCGGGCGGCAGGCGTGCGCACGCGCGATGATAGTCTTGCCGATCCTTTCCGATTGCGGGCTTCCGGGATCGCTCCGCATCATCTGCCCAGCGAGATCGGGCTCGGCTTGCACCATGCAGATCGCAACCTTGAAATAGGCAATGTCCTCCGGCCAACGATAGCGGTTGCGGCCTTGCTCTACGGCGTTGAAGCGGTCGATGATCGCCTGCTTGTGCGTATCGGAACGCTTCAGCTTCAGGTTGGGCTGATAGGTGTTGAGCGCGTATTCCAGCATCGCGCCGCGATCGTAAAAGCCCTGCAGGCTGCGGCCGAGATCGACCGGATCGGGGTGATTCGAATAATCATAATGCTGATGACACTGGATATGCTTCTCTACGAAGCGGCCGAGCGTGAAGACGGTGGTTTGCTCATTGGGCGGCCCATCGAGAACGGAGCGGAGCGTGGCGGCATCGGGCGGTGCGCAATGAACGAAGATGCTCGACTGATTGTAATTGGTGCGGCTTTCGATCTGCATATCCGCACGAATCCGCGGATTGGCAGCGATGGGATTCTTGGACTCATCGGGCGTGCCGGTGACGACGATCGTCGGCGCCGGAGCCTGGGATGCGGCGGGCGGCGGCGCGGTTTGCTGAGCAGCGGCGGCATGCGCGAGCCCGAAAGCGGCAAGGAGGGGCACGAGGAATTGGCTCTTGGTCATTCTCACCTTCCGGGAACGAGGTGCTCGACGCTTCTCCGCTGCCTCCAGTCAGCGATAAAAGCATCGTGGATATAGGCATGAAATTTGGCAGGATCGACCCAAATCCGGCGAGACGTCCGAGCATGGGAGCGCAGGGCCGGCGCTTCGGCCATCAGCTCGCGGGGATCAGACTTTCAACGTCGCGCGCTGCTTCCACCCAGCGATACAGCGCATCGGTGACGTAGACGCGAAACTGGACAGGATCGACCTGGATGCGGTTGGCGCCCGGAACGCATTCGCGCGCGCGGGACAGCATGTTGAAGCCCAACTTAGCCGATTGGTTGGATCCGGTCGGCGTATGGATCATCTGTGTGGCGAGATCAGGTTCGGCTTGCACCATGCAGATCGCCACCTTGAAATATCGCAGATCCTCCGGCCAGCGGTAGCGGTTGCGCGCCCGCTCCGTGTTGTTGAAGCGCTCTATCACGGCATCGTCATGCGTTTCTGCCTTGGTCAGGCCGATGTCCGGCGCGTAGGTCTTTATCGCATAATCCAGCATCGCGGCGCGATCGAAGAAGCCCTGGTAGCTTCGGCCAAGGCTTTGCGCGTCCTTATCGGTGGCGAACTCCTTGGGCATCAGGCTCGGGCCGAAGCCCGAAGAGCCGGTGAACGCGGATGCATTGTAATGCTGGTGGCAGTTCAAATGTTGCTCAACGAACTCGCCCTGCCTGGTGATCGTATCGGCGGCGTTGGGCGGGCCTTCGATGACTTGCCGCAGCAGCGCGGCGCTGGGCCTGGCGCAGGTCAGGAAAATCTCCGACTCGCTGAGTTCGTTGTGCGATTCGATCTGGTAGCCGCCGGGGACGCGCGGGTTGCGCGTGAATTTGGCGATATCCTTTGCCTCCTTTTCACCCTTGACGATGATGTCGGGGCCTTGGGAGGCTTTGGAGTCCTGCGCCGGCGCGCCCTGAGAACAAGCAATGACCACTAGGCCGGCGATAAAAACATGCAAACGGGGCATCATTCTTCCCAAACGCTGGGGATCAGGCTGTCGACGCCGCGCGCCGCCTCCACCCAACGGTAGAGCGCCTCGACGACGTAGATCCGGAACTGGTTGGGCTCGACCTGAATACGCTTGGCGCCCGGCACGCAGCCGCGCGCGCGGGATAGCAATGTGTAGCCGAGGCTGTTCGACTCTGCTGAGTTAGGCTTCGTATGTGCGATCCGGCTGGCGATGCCCGGCTCCGCGTGGACCATGCAGACGGCGGTCTTGAAATAATCGAGATCGGTGGAATCGCGGAAGCGATTTCGCCCTTGTTCGATGGCCATGAAGCGAGAGACGACCGCATCATCATGCGTCTGTGACTTGGTCAAGCTGATGTCCGGCGCATAGGTGGCGATCGCATAATCGCGCAAGGCGCCGCGATCGTAGAGACCCTGAAGCCCGCGCGCGAGCTCTTGGCGATCAGGGTGGACGGTGTTTTCGACGCCAATCCGCTGATCGCTCGTGTTGCCGCTACTATTCAAATCGGTAGCGCTTGAACCGATCATTCGCCCCTGGATCGTGGGCCCCAGGCTCGTCTCCCCGCCCGCGCCCGCATATAGCAGATGGCAGGTGATATGCCGTTCGACGAAATCGCCCTGTGCCGAGATGGTGTGGGCGTCATTGGGCGGCCCCTCAAGGATGGTACGCAAGGTAGCGGCATCGGGCTTGGCGCATTTGGTGAAGATCTGCGCCTGGCTCATGTTGCGCTGCGCTTCGAGCTGAAAGGCACCGGGCAGCCGCGGGTTGGCCGTGAAGCGCGCGATGTCCGCAGCCTCTTTCTGCCCCTCGACGACAATGTCCGGCGCGGGCTTCTGGATAGTCTGCGCCGCCGCCGTGGCCGCCCCGGCGATCAAGACAAGATATGCAAAGCGAACCATGTGATCTCTCCGTTGGGGACCGAAGAAAGTTTATTGTACACTCTCCACAACGGGCAGCCAAACCGCGCTCGCCGCGGCGGGGCTGCGCGATATGGTCATCGTCGCGGTCTTGTAATCGGACGCCTTGGCGAAGAAGATGTTCGGGACATAGGTCTGCGGGTTGCGATCGTAGAGCGGGAACCAGCTCGACTGGATCTGGACCATGATGCGGTGCCCCGGCTGGAAGACGTGGTTCGCCATCGGCAGGCGGAATTTATATTTCTCCACCTTGCCCGCCGGGATCGGGCTCGGATGTTCGAAGCTTGTGCGATAGCGGCCGCGGAAGATGTCCATCGCGATCGGCAGCTGATAGCCGGCCATCTCGGGCGTCGAGGGCGTTTCGGGCGGATAGACGTCGATCAGCTTGACCACCCAATCGGCATCGCTGCCGGTGGTGGCAGCGAAAATGTCCGCGATCACCTGCCCCGAGAGCTTCACCGGGGCGGTCAGCACCGGCGTTTGATAAGCAAGCACGTCGGGGCGGGTTGAGACGTTGCGCTGATCGGTGGTCAGCCAGGTCGTCCACTGGTCGCGGCCACCCACGGGCCTCGGCACGTAGGGGATCGGCTTGGCGGGATCGGAGACGTAGCTGTCCCCGCCCTTGCTCGCGGGCTTGTCGAACGAGAGGCCGAAGCCGGTTTGCAGGTAGAGTGGCTTGAGTGGCAGCTGGCAGCCTTTGGGGCAGGCCAGCGGCCAATCGGCGAACTTCTCCCAGTGATTGAGACCGGGATTGTAGATCAGCGCCTTGGGCGGCTCAAACGCGGGTGCGCCGTCCTTCAGATAAGCGTTGAAGAAGGGCAGCAGATAATCGCGCCGCCACTCAGTGGCGGTATCGCCGTTGAACTTGAGCACGCCGAGGCTGGAGCCGTCATAATTGGCGCCGCTGTGCCGCCACGGGCCCATCACCATATAATTCGTCGCGCCATGGCCCGCGGCCTTGAGCGCTTCATAGCTGTGGATCGCGCCCCACATATCCTCCTGATCCCACAGCCCCTGCTCCCACATCGTGGGGACGGTGGAGGGATGTTTGACGATCAGATCCTCCAGCGCCTGCCCCTGCCAGTAAGCGTCATAGGTCGGGTGCTGCGAAACGCGCTTCCACATGCCCGTCTGATCGACGCCGTGCGCGTGCGCGAAATCGCCGTTCGAGCTGTAGGCCAGGTAAGCATCATATTGATCGGCGTTTGAGGTGATGAGATCGTCCCCTCCCTTCCGCGATCCCTCCTGGCTGACGAAATAGCTGTCGTTCCCGCCCTGGCGGTACGCGCCATAATGAAAGAAATCGTCGCCCATCCAGCCGTTGACCATCGGGCTCTCGGGCGCCGCGACCTTGAGCGCCGGGTGCGGATCGAGCAGCGCCATGACGACGGTGAAACCCTCATAGCTTGAGCCGAGCATGCCAACCTTGCCGTTCGATTCGGGCACATTCTTCACCAGCCAGTCGATCGTATCCCAGGCATCGGTGGTGTGATCGGTCTTGGTGGGGTTGAGGGCCCCTCGCACCGGGCGCGTCATCTCATAATCGCCCTCCGATCCATATTTGCCGCGGATATCCTGGAAGACGCGGATGTAGCCCGCCTGCACGAACACCTCGTCGCCCTGCGCGAGCAGCGACAGCATAGAGTTGCTTGCCTTCCGCTCCGCGCGCTTGTCGGCATTATAGGGCGTGCGGGTGAGCAGCATCGGGGCGCCGTGCGCGCCCTTGGGGATGACGATCACGGTGTGCAGCTTCACGCCGTCGCGCATCGGGATATCGACCTTGCGCTTGATATAATCGTTGGCCTCGGTCGGCTGTTCGAACTTGGCCGGGATATCGTTGGGCGGACTCGTCACGGGCTGGCCCGTGGCGGCGAGTGCGGTGGTGGCGAACAGGGCTGCCAGGATGGCGAGGGGGGCTTTGCTCATCGGGCAAGGAAAGTGCCAAATGCCTTGCGCCGTCAAGCGTCTTCGGGTGGCCCTAAACGCGAAGGAAATCATTGAGGCGGAGATCCGCCGCCCTTTCGGGGGTAATGGGGGGTGAAAAGAAAGCTCCCTCCGCCTCAATGACAAGCGCCACTATACATGACGAAATCATCGCAGATATTCGGGAAAATTACGGAGCCGAAATGTAAATTTTCATTGTCGGCCATCCTTTGAAGGAAAGAAGGCGGCGATTGTTAGTAAGGCCTAATCCATCGTCAATATCGTTTTGCCGACATGGGCGCCGCTTTCGACGTTACGATGGGCGTCCGCTGCCTGCGCAAGCGGGAAGGTGCGATCGATGACCGGACGCAAGTCACCCGCAGCGACATAGGGCCACACCTTGGCGGCGATCTCGGCGGTGAGCAGCGCCTTATACGCCGCTTCGCGTGCGCGCAGGGTCGATCCGGTCAGGTGGAGACGGCGGCGCATCACCTGCCAGATCGGGATCGTGGCATCGGGCCCCCGTTGCACGGCGATCGAGATGTGGCGGCCTTCGTCGGCCAGGCACTGAAGATTGCGCGCGACATAATCGCCGCCGACCATATCGAGCACCATTTCCACGCCCTTGCCGCCGGTCAGCGCCTCGATCTCAGCGACGAAGTCCTGGGCCTTATAGTCGATCGCATGCGCCGCGCCGATCTCCAGCGCGCGGGCGCATTTGTCCGCACCGCCGGCGGTGACGATTACTTTGAGATCGAACAGCTTGCCCAGCAGGATCGCCATCGTGCCGATGCCGCTCGTGCCGCCATGGACGAGCAAAGTCTCCCCGGCCTGGGCATGGCCGCGATGGAAGACGTTGCCCCAAACGGTGAGCAAGGTTTCGGGCATCGCGCCGGCCTCGATCAGGCTTAACGCCTCTGGCACGGGCAGGCATTGCGCGGCCGGGGCGACCGCATATTCGGCATAGGCTCCGCCCGCGACCAGGGCGCAGACGTTGCTCCCCAGCAGGCTCGGGTCCGCGCCTTCGCCGAGCGCCACGACCTCGCCCGCCAGCTCCATGCCCAGGATCGATGTGGTGCCGGGCGGCGGCGGATATTTGCCCTCGCGCTGCATGATTTCCGGGCGATTGACGCCGGCGGCTGCCACACGAATCAGCACTTCGGCCGGGCCAGGACGCGGCACCGGCCGCTCGACGGGCACCAGCACCTCGGGCCCGCCCGGCTCGGCCGGATCGACGGCGATCATGGATTTCGGAAGATCGGCCATCACTTATCCCCAGGGAACCGCCGCAGCGCGGGCGCGCTTTATTGACAGGCGTCCTCTGAGGGTCAACGATCATGGCCATGGATCTCGAAGATATCCTGCCCAGCTCCTCCGGCGATCCTCTCGCCCAGCTGGTGCGTCAGGATCTCGATCCGCTTTCGGTCGAAGAATTGAATGCGCGCATCGCTGCGCTGGAGGGCGAAATCGCCCGCTGCCGCGCCAAAATTAATTTCGCCATTAACCATCGCGCAAACGCTGAAAGCTTATTCAAGCGATGATTGGGCTTCTCGTCTGGCAAGAAGGGCTTTCTGGCACGCTTCTTGAAAGGCGGGAAAAGCGTCACGAAATAGAGGGTGAGCCGGATCGCTCCCCCTTTAGTGGTCCAGCGGGAGACACGTAACATGCCATCTTTTGCCCGCGAACTAGAGCAAACGCTGCATAACGCGCTGACGGCCGCCTCGTCGCGCCGCCACGAATATGCGACCCTGGAGCATCTGCTGCTCGCGCTGATCGGTGACGAGCATGCCGCCAAGGTGATGAGCGCCTGCGGCGTCGATCTCGGCGAACTGAAATCCGCCGTCACCACCTATCTCGATACCGAGCTGGACGCGCTGAAATCGAGCGGCAACGCCGATCCATCGCCGACCAGCGGCTTCCAGCGCGTCGTCCAGCGCGCGATCCTTCACGTCCAGTCCTCGGGCCGCGAGGAGGTGACGGGCGCCAACGTGCTCGTCGCGCTCTTCAGCGAGCGCGAGAGCTATGCCGTTTATTTTCTGCAGCAGCAGGACATGAGCCGCCTCGATGCGGTAAGCTTCCTCAGCCACGGTGTCGGCAAGGCCGGCCAATCCACGGAGCAACGCGAAGTGAAGGGCCAGGACGACGAGAAGAGCTCCAAGTCCGAAAGCAAGCAGAAGGGCGAGAGCGCGCTCAAGCAATTCTGCGTGGACCTGAACGAGAAGGCCAAGGACGGCCGCGTCGATCCGCTGATCGGGCGTGGTCCCGAGGTCGATCGCACGATCCAGATCCTCTGCCGCCGCAGCAAGAACAACCCGCTGTATGTGGGCGATCCCGGCGTCGGCAAGACCGCCATCGCCGAGGGCCTCGCGCGCAAGATCGTCGAGAAGCAGGTGCCCGACGTGCTGCTGGAAGCGGTGATCTATTCGCTCGACATGGGCGCGCTGCTGGCGGGCACGCGCTATCGCGGCGATTTCGAAGAGCGGCTGAAGCAGGTCGTCAACGAACTCGAGAAGCTGCCGCACGCCGTGCTGTTCATCGATGAGATTCACACGGTGATCGGCGCGGGCGCCACTTCGGGCGGCGCGATGGATGCATCGAACCTGCTCAAGCCCGCGCTGTCGGGCGGCACGATCCGTTGCATCGGTTCGACCACTTACAAGGAGTTCCGCAACCACTTCGAGAAAGACCGGGCGCTGCTCCGCCGCTTCCAGAAAATCGACGTCAACGAGCCGACGATCGAGGATACGATCAAGATCCTCGCGGGGCTGCGTTCGGCGTTCGAACAGCATCACTCGGTGAAATATACGCCCGATGCGATCAAGTCGGCGGTCGAATTGTCCGCGCGCTATATCAACGATCGTAAGTTGCCCGATAAGGCGATCGACGTGATCGACGAGGTCGGCGCGATGCAGATGCTGGTCGTGCCGTCCAAGCGCAAGAAGGTGATTACCTCGAAGGAGATCGAGGCCGTCATCGCGACGATGGCGCGCATCCCACCGAAGACGGTTTCCTCGGACGACACCAAGGCGCTGGCGACGCTGGAGCAGGATCTCAAGCGGGTCGTGTTCGGACAGGACAAGGCGATTGAGGTGCTGTCCTCGGCGATCAAGCTCAGCCGTGCCGGCCTGCGCGATCCCGAGAAGCCGATCGGCAATTATCTGTTCTCGGGCCCCACGGGTGTCGGCAAGACCGAGGTGGCGAAGCAGCTTGCTTCGATTCTCGGCATTCCGCTACAGCGCTTCGACATGTCCGAATATATGGAGCGCCACTCGGTCAGCCGTCTGATCGGCGCGCCTCCGGGATATGTCGGTTTCGATCAGGGCGGCCTCCTGACCGACGCGGTCGATCAGCAGCCGCATTGCGTGCTGTTGCTCGACGAGATCGAAAAGGCGCATCCGGACCTGTTCAACATCCTGCTCCAGGTGATGGATAACGGCCGCCTGACCGACCAGCACGGCAAGTCGGTCGATTTCCGCAACGTGATCCTGATCATGACGACCAATGCGGGCGCTTCCGACATGGCGCGCGAGAGCCTGGGCTTCGGCAACCTCACCCGCGAGGGTGAGGATGAGGAAGCGGTCAAGAAGATGTTCACGCCGGAATTCCGAAACCGTCTCGATGCGATCGTGCCGTTCGGCTATTTGCCGACGCCGGTGATCGGCCGCGTTGTCGAGAAGTTCATCCTCCAGCTGGAACTGCAGCTCGCCGACCGCGATGTGCATATCAGCCTGGATGAAGAGGCGAAGGCTTGGCTGACCGAGCGCGGCTACGACAAGATGTACGGCGCGCGACCGATGGGCCGCCTGATCCAGGAGAAGGTCAAGCAGCCGCTCGCCGAGGAGCTATTGTTCGGCAAGCTGGTCAACGGCGGTGAAGTGAAGGTCCATATGAAGGACGGCGCGCTCGCGTTCGAGATCGTCTCGGCCCCTCCGAAAGCCAAAAAGAAGGGGCAGAAGAAGGGCGATCTGCCAAGCAAAGCCGAACAGGCATGACGAAGCGAGGGCCGCGCGGCGACGCGGCTCTCAGCTATTAGGGGGTTGGATGTCCTGGGTCGCTTGGACCTCGATATTTCTGGATGTGCTGACGTTGCTGTTCATCGCGCGGGCAACGCGCGAGATCAAAACCAGCCTGTCGGACGCGCGCCACGAGCGGCTGGATATCAACCGGCGGATCGAAGTGCTGAGCCGCCGTGTCGACAAGCGCGAAGCGGCGATCGGCGAGGCGGAGCGGGTGCCGACCGGCAACGGGCTTTGAAGCCCCCGATCGCCTGAACGCGATCCTCACGGAAGTGCCGATCGTATATCCTGTGAGCGGGCCGAAGCCCGCCGTTTCGTTAATCAGGCCAATAGAGCCGCATCGGATTGTCGACGAGCAGCTTGTGCTGCAGCTCCTCGGTCACCGCGATGCGCGGGATGACGTCGACCAGCGCCCCATCGTCGGGGATGCGCGTTTCCATATTGGGATGCGGCCAGTCCGTGCCCCAGAGAATGCGGTCGGGATAGGCCTCGACCAGCGGACGGACGGCCGTGACGAAATCCTCATAGGGCGCTCCCCCGGCATCGAGGCGATCGGGGCAGGTGACCTTCACCCAGATATCGGGCCGGCTGTCGATCAGCGTGCGCAGCGCGGCCATGTCGGCGCCGTCCGGGCCCTGCGTTACGTCCGGGCGGCCCATATGATCGATCACCACCGGCACGGGGAGCGCGGCGATGAAGGGGCGCATCTCCTCCAGGATATCGGCCTCGAAATAGATCACGACATGCCACCCGAGCCGCACGATCCGCTGCGCCACCTCCAGGAACCGGTCCTTGGGCGCATCATCGACCAGGCGCTTGAGGAAGTTGAAGCGGATGCCGCGGATACCGCCTGCGTGTAGTGCGTCGAGGTCCGCATCCGGGATCGCCGGATCGACCACAGCTACCCCGCGCGCCAGTCCGTTCGATTTGGCGATGCCGTTCAGCGTCGCGGCATTGTCGGTGCCATGGCAGCTCGCCTGCACGATCACGTTGCGCGCGAAGCCAAGCTTGTCGCGCAGCGCGAACAGCATCTCGGGGGTGGCGTCCTGCGGCTGATATTTGGCCTTGGCGCTGAACGGGAAATCGGCGGCGGGGCCGAAGACGTGGCAATGCGCATCGACCGCGCCCGGCGGCGGCACGAAGCGCGGCGTCGAAGGCGTGAGGGTCCAACTGCGGACCCGGCCCGAGGAATCGGTAACGCCGTCGGTGCTCATGCGAAGATAATCCCATCCATCAGCTTGCGCGCCGTGCGCAGCATTCCCGCTTCGATCGGCTGCCCGGCATGGTCGACCGTGACCACGCATTCGGTGACGCCGGTGGGATGCTCCACGCCCAAGGTCTTGGTCCCTCCCTCGGGCACCTTGGCGACGGCGGCGGCGGGCGAGCCCGGAACCAGCGCGGCGGTGGCGACGCTCACCGCGCCGAGCACGCCGATCGAGGCATGGACGCGGTGCGGGATCAGCGAGCGCACGGCGATGGCGCCGCCGTTCCTGGGCGGGGCGACGAGCATCATCTTGGGCACCGATTTCTCGCTCACGTCGCCAAGGTTCATCAGCGGCCCGGCCTTGAGGCGGATCGCCTCCACTCTGGCCTTCATCGCGCTATCGGCATCGAGCGTATCGCGGTCCTCATAGCCGGTGATGCCCACATCGGCGGCGAGCAGGACGACGCAGGGCATGCCATTGTCGATCAATGTTACCGTCACGCCGTCGATCTCGTCGACGCCGTTTCCGGTCGGCAACAGCGCCCCACACGAGGAGCCCGCGGTATCCCGGAAGGCGAGGGGGATCGGCGACGCCGTGCCGGGTACACCGCTGATCGCCGCATCGCCGGCATAGGCCACCGTGCCGCCCGGCGTCCGGACCGTCGCCACCGCGACCTGGCCGGTGTTCTCCATAAAGATGGCGATGCGCGTCTCCTCGCCCGCCGCGGCGATCAGCCCGCGTTCGATCGCGAAGGGGCCGACACCGGCCAGCATGTTGCCGCAATTCTGGCTATCCGTGACGATCGCCTGATCGACGAACACCTGAAGGAAGAGATAATCGACATCGACGCCGTCCCGCGCCGATTTGGCGACGACCGCCACCTTGGAGGTCAGCGGATCGGCGCCGCCCATGCCGTCGATCTGCCTTGGATCGGGCGAACCGAAGGCGCGGAGCAGGAAGGCATCCCGCGCGACGGTGTCGGCCGGCAGATCGCTCGCCAGGAAAAAGCCGCCCTTGGAGGTGCCGCCGCGCATCCACATACAGGGTGCGCTGTCACTCATAGGTGAGGCCCATCTCGGCGAGCTTGCCGCGCATATCGTAGATATCGAGGCCGAGTTCGCCTGCCGCCAGGCGTTGGCGCTTCGTCTCTTCGTTCGCCTCGCGGGCCTGCGCTTTCTCCAAGACGCCCGCGGCATCGGCGCGCTTGACGACGCAGACGCCGTCGTCGTCAGCGACGATCACATCGCCCGGCTCCACGCCCGCGCCCGCGCAGACGATCGGCACGTTGACCGATCCCAGCGTCGCCTTGACCGTTCCTTGCGCGAACACCGCCTTGGACCAGACGGGGAAGCCCATCTGCGTCAGATCGCGCACGTCGCGCACGCCCGCATCGATCACCAGGCCGCGGCAACCGCGCGCCATCGCCGAGGTCGCCAGCAGATCACCGAAATAGCCATCGACGCAGGGGCTGGTCGGCGCAAGCACGAGGATGTCGCCGGCCTGCAGCTGTTCGATCGCGACATGCACCATCCAATTGTCGCCCGGGGGCGCGGAGATGGTGACCGCCGATCCGGCGATGCGCGCGCCGGGGTAGATGGGACGCATATGGTGCGCGAGCAGGCCGATGCGGCCCTGTGCCTCATGCACCGTCGCCACGCCGGCCTTGGCCAGTCCGTCGATCACGGCAGGATCGGCGCGGGATATGGTGCGGATGACACGCCCAGCCATGAAGCTCTCCTTTGCCGCGCTGCTTGACGCCCGCCGCATCACCGCTTCCAATCACAAATGGACGCCGGCGATAAGTATTTGCTAATCGTGCGGCGATGATCACGCCGTTCGCGCTCAATTTGCGGCATCTGCGCGCGCTCGCCGCCATCGTTGCGCATCGCAATGTGAGCGCGGCGGCGGAGGCGGTGAGCCTGTCACAGCCCGCGTTGACGCAAGGGCTCGCCAAGCTCGAACGTCAGCTCGGGATCCCGTTGTTCCTGCGCCGCACCGACGGCGTTCACGCCACGCCCGCGGGGCTGGTGATGGCGGAACGCGCCACCGCGGCGCTGGATCATCTCGCCAAGGCGGTGCGCGCGATGGGGCGGGGCGGGGCGCGCGGCTTCGCGCGTGCCGATCTGCTGATGACCGGCACCCAGCTCCACGCCTTCCTCAGCCTGGCCGATGCCGGCAGCTTCGCGGCGGCGTCGGCGCGCACCGGCATCACGCAGCCCGCGCTGCACCGCGCCGTGCGCGATCTGGAGCAATTGTGCGGGATCGCGCTGGACGAGCGCACCGGGCGCGGCCTCACCATAACGGCGGCGGGCCGCAGGCTGGCGCGCGGCATCCGCCTTGCCGCCGCCGAGATCGCCGCCGCGATCAGCGAGGTTTCGCCCGATCCGGGCGTCGGCACCCGGATCGCGATCGGCGCAATGCCGCTCTCCCGGGCGCTGTTGCTGCCTGCCGCGATCGCGGCGCTGATGCGCAACGAACCGCGCGTGACGATCGACGTGCGGGAGGGTTCGTGGCGCGAATTGGTCGAACCGTTGCGCGATGGCGCGATCGATCTGATGGTGGGCGCGCTGCGCGATCCGCCGCCGTCCGGTCTGGTCCAGGAGCCGCTGTTCGTGGATCGGCTGATCGTCGTCGGACGCGCCGGCCATCCGCTGCTCGGCGGCCCGCCGCCGACGCTGGACGATTACCGCCGCTACGGCTGGGTCATCGGCCAGCCCGATACGCCGCTCCGCCGCCATTGGCAGCGGCTGTTCGAGGGAGGCCCGACTCCAGCGGCACCGCTGGAGTGCGGATCGGTGATGGTGATCCGCGGCGTGCTCGGCCAATCCGATCTGCTCACCCTGCTTTCCGCCGATCAGGTGGCGGTGGAGATCGCCAACGGCATGCTTGCCTTGATCGGCGCGTTGCCGGTGCATGGCGAGCGCACGATCGGGCTGACCACGCGCGAGGGCTGGCGCCCCACCGCGGTCCAAACGCGCTTTCTCGGCCTGCTCCGGGCGGCGGTCGAAGATCGAAGACTTCAGGAAATCGAATAGCGCGCCGTCATTCGTATTGGCGCCGCCGCCGCCCACTTCGCATGGATGGCGCATGAAGCGGCCGACGACGATATTCCTTGGCTTCGGAGAGGCAGGACAGGCCTTCGCCGAGGGCCTGCCGGCACCGTTCGGCGCCTATGACCGGATGACCGATATGGCCGATACGGCGATGGCCAAGCGGGCGGAGTATCGGCGGCTGGGCGCTGCCGCATACACCAGCGCGGCCGATGCAGTGGCCGCAGCCGAAATTATTCTGTCACTGGTGACCGCCGATCAGGCGCTGGCCGCCGCGTGCGAGGCCGCGCAGTACCTTCGCCCGCAGGCGCTGTTCCTCGATATGAATTCGGTCGCGCCCGATACCAAGCGCGCCGCCGCGAAAGCGATCGAGGCGGCCGGCGGCCGATATGTCGATGTCGCGGTGATGGCGCCGGTCCATCCCAAGCGGCGCGCGGTGCCGTTGCTGGTCTGCGGGCCGCACGCCCAGGCCGGGCTGGCCGCGCTCGGCGGGCTCGGCTTCACCAACGTCCATTTCCAGCCGGGCGATGTCGGCGCCGCCGCGTCGATCAAGATGATCCGATCGGTAATGGTCAAGGGGATCGAGGCGTTGACCGCCGAGTGCCTGCTCGCCGCGACGCGCGCCGGGGTGCGCGATGCGGTGATAGCCTCGCTCGATGCCAGCGCCACCGATGACCGCTGGGCGGTGCGGGGCGACTATAATCTCGATCGCATGATGATCCACGGCTTGCGCCGCGCTGAGGAAATGGAGGAGGTCGTCAAGACGCTCGACAGCCTCGGCACCGGCTCGGTGATGACGCGCGGCACGGTCATCCGTCAGCGCGCGATCGGCCTGCTGGGCGGAACCGCGCCCGATGGCCTGAATGCCAAGATCGCCGCCATCCTGAACGACCGCCTGGAGGAAGCGGCATGACCATGATCATCGATTGCCACGGCCATTATACCGTGCTGCCCAAGGCGCACGATGCCTGGCGCGAGGAGCAGAAAGCGGCGTTCCAGGCCGGCACCCCGGCGCCTCCCTATCCCGACATTTCCGATGACGAGATCCGCGAGACGATCGAGGCCAACCAGCTGCGCCTGATCCGGGAGCGGGGCGCCGATCTCACGATCTTCTCGCCCCGCGCCTCCACGATGGCGCCTCACATCGGCGATGCGGGCGTCGCGAAGGAATGGGCGATCCACTGCAACGATCTGATCGCGCGCGTCGTCGGCCTTTTCCCCGAGACCTTCGTCGGCGTCTGCATGCTGCCGCAGAGCCCGAAGGCCGATATGGCGAATTCGATCGTCGAGCTGGAGCGCTGCGTTACCGATCTCGGCTTCATCGGCTGCAACCTCAATCCCGATCCCGGCGGCGGCCACTTCACCCATCCGCCGCTCACCGATCGCTACTGGTATCCCTTTTACGAAAAGATGGTTGAGCTCGACGTGCCGGCGATGATCCACGTTTCGGGGAGCTGCAATCCGGCGATGCACGCCACCGGCGGCTATTATATCGCGGCCGATACGATCGCCTTCATGCAGCTGCTGGAGGGTGATCTGTTCAAGGATTTCCCCAGCCTCAGGTTCATCATCCCGCACGGCGGCGGCGCGGTGCCCTATCATTGGGGTCGCTACCGGGGCCTGGCGGACATGTTGAAGAAGCCCGCGCTCGACACGCATCTGATGAACAACATCTTCTTCGATACCTGCGTCTATCACCAGTCGGGGATCGATCTGCTGGCCGACGTGATCGAGAATAAAAATATCCTGTTCGGCAGCGAGATGGTCGGCGCGGTGCGCGGCATCGATCCGCAGACGGGCTTTTATTTCGACGACACCAAGCGCTACGTCGATGCGCTGGAGATTTCGGATGCCGAGCGTGCGGCGATCTTCTCGGGCAATGCACGCAAGGTCTTCCCTCGGCTCGATGCCAAACTCAAGGCGCAGGGTCGGTGACCACCTGGATCACCAACGCCTGGTACGTCGCCGGCTGGGATGCCGAGATTGACCGTACGCCCATTGCGCGCACGATCTGCGGCGTCCCGGTGATGCTTTATCGCAAGCTCGATCGCAGCGTGGTGGCAATGCGCGACGCCTGCCCGCACCGTATGCTGCCTCTATCGATGGGGCTGCGCGAAGGGGATTCGATCCGCTGCACATATCACGGGCTGAAGCTCGGTCCGGATGGGGTCGCCGAGGAAATGCCGCTCAAGACCGACCGGGTGAACAAGAGCATCTGCGCCGAGACCTTCGTGGTGGCGGAGAAGCATCGCTTCGTCTGGATCTGGGTGGGCGAAAAGGCGCTGGCCGATGCGGCGCTGATCCCCGATCTCTGGCCCTGCTCGGCCGAAGGTTGGGCCTTCGACGGCGGCTATTATCACGTCGCTGCCGATTATCGCCTGATGATCGATAACCTCATGGACCTGACCCACGAGACGCACGTCCACGCTGGATCGATCGGCCAGCCCGAGCTGATGGAGGCCCCGATCGAGGCGCGCACCGAGGGCGACCGCGCTTATATCACCCGCTGGATGCCCGGCGTCGATGCGCCGCCCTTCTGGCGCGGCGCGCTCAAGAAGGATGGGCCCGTCGATCGCTGGCAGATTTGCGAATTCGTCGCGCCGTCCTCGGTGATGATCGATGTCGGCGTTGCTCCGGTCGGTGCGGGCGCGACGCTGGAAAATCACGACCAGGGTGTCCGCGGCATGGTGGTCGATTGCATGACGCCTGAGACCGAGACGACGATGCACTATTTCTGGGGCATGGCGCGCAGCTTCGATATCGACGATGCTGGTTTCACCGCTCGCTTCAAGCGATCGCAGGGCGGCGTCTTCGCGGAGGACAAGTTGATCCTCGAGGCGCAGCAGCGCGCGATCCTCGCTAACCCGGATCTCAAGCTCAACGCCTACAATATCGATCAGGGCGGCATTCGCGCGCGGCGCATCATCGCGCGCCTGATGCAGCCGATCCAACCGACCGCGTTTCAGAAAGCCGCCGAATGACCCGCCAGAAACCCAAAGGCGTGGTCGACATCCACGCCTATCTCGCCGAGTTTGACGATATACCCGGCACGCGCGTGTTCACGGCGAAGCGCGCACGGCAGGGCTACCAGCTCAACCAGTTCGCGATGAGCTTGATGAAGCCCGAGAATCGCGCGCGCTGGAAGGCCGACGAACGCGCCTACCTGGACGAGTGGGGGCTTAGCGAGGATCAGCGCTCGGCGGTTCTCGATCGCGATTACAACCGGCTGCTCGACCTGGGTGGCAACATCTATTTCCTAGCAAAGCTTTTCGCGACCGATGGGAAGAGCTTTTTGCAGGGCGTCAGCACGATGAGTGGCATGAGCCTTGAGGAGTATTCCGCGATGATGATCGCCGGTGGGCGCTCGCCTGATGGTATGCGCTCGATCAAGGACAAGAATTGATGGCACGGATCACCGCAGGCGTTGCCTGCAGCCATATCCCCGCGCTGGGTGTGGCATCCGATTTCGACAGGACGGGGGAGGCCTATTGGGCGCCTGCTTTCGCGGGCTTCGAATGGACCAAAGCCTGGGAGGCGGCCGAAAAGCCGGATGTGGTCATTCTGGTCTACAACGATCACGCCTCAGCGTTCGACATGAAGATCATCCCGACCTTCGCGATCGGCTGCGCGGAGGAGTTCCAGCCCGCCGACGAAGGCTGGGGGCCGCGCGCAGTGCCCGTGGTGAAGGGCCATCCCGATCTCGCCTGGCATATCGCACAGAGCTGTATCCTCGACGAATTCGACATGACGATCATCAACGAGATGGACGTCGATCACGGCCTGACCGTGCCGCTGTCGATGATGTTCGGCAAGCCGGCGGCATGGCCGTGCCGGGTGATTCCGCTCGCGGTCAACGTCGTCACTTATCCGCCGCCGACGGGCAATCGCTGTTGGGCACTGGGCGAGGCGATCGCGCGTGCAGTCGCGAGCTTCGAGGAGGATCTGAATGTGCAGGTCTGGGGCACCGGCGGCATGAGCCACCAGTTGCAGGGCACGCGGGCGGGCCTGATCAACAAGGAATGGGACAACCGGTTCCTCGATGGTCTCGTGGGTGACAGTGATGCGCTGCGCCACATTCCGCACATCGAATATCTGCGCGAAACGGGCTCTGAAGGCATTGAGATGGTCATGTGGCTGATCATGCGCGGTGCGTTGGGCAAGACGACGCGCGAACTGCACCGCCATTATCATGTGCCGGCCTCCAACACCGCGGTTGGGCACATCGTTCTCGAACCGGTTGCTTAGTCGCCATCGCGGCGAGGGCGGCCACGCGCTTTGTGAAAATCCAGGCCTGCCTGAGTGACCAACAGGAGTTGAACAGATGAAGATTGCTCTCGCCGGCGCCGGCGCCTTCGGAGAAAAGCATCTCGATGCGCTCAAGCTGATCGACGGGGTCGAGGTCATCTCAGTCGTCGGCCGCACGCTGGAAAGCACGCAGCGGACCGCGGACAAATATGGCATCGGCCATGTTACAACGGATCTCGGCGATACGCTCGCGCTGCCGGGGCTCGACGCGGTGATCCTCGCCACCCCCACCCAGATGCACGCCGCTCAGGCGATCCAGTGTATGGAGGCCGGCAAGCATGTCCAAGTCGAGATTCCGCTCTGCGACACTCTGGCGGACGGCGAGCGCGTTCTGGAACTGCAGCAGCAGACGGGCCTTGTGTGCATGGTCGGCCACACGCGCCGCTTCAATCCGAGCCATCAATATATCCACAACCAGATCACCGCGGGCGAGGTCTCCGTTCAGCAGATGGACGTTCAGACCTACTTTTTCCGTCGCAAGAACATCAACGCCAAGGGCGAGGCGCGCAGCTGGACCGATCACCTGCTCTGGCACCACGCCGCGCACACCGTCGACCTGTTCGCCTACCAGTCTGGGCCCATCGTCGCCGCACATGCGCTGCAAGGGCCGATCCATCCCGAACTCGGCATCGCGATGGATATGTCGATCCAGCTCAAGAGCGAAAGCGGCGCGATCTGTACTCTGTCGCTCTCGTTTAACAACGACGGGCCGCTGGGCACCTTCTTCCGCTACATCTGCGACAACGGCACCTGGATCGCGCGCTACGACGATCTCGTCACCGGTAAGGAAGAGCCGGTCGATCTGACCGGCGTTACGGTTTCGACCAACGGCATTGAGCTTCAGGACCGTGAATTCGTGGCCGCGATCCGCGAGGGGCGCGAGCCTAATGCGAGCGTACAAAAAGTGATGCCTTGCTACCGCATTCTCGACGCGCTCGAGCAGCAGCTCGGCGCGTGAAGACGCAGGTCGCCATTATCGGTTCAGGACCATCGGGCCTGTTGCTCGGCCATCTGCTGCGCGCGGCCGGTGTGAATTGCATCATCATCGAGCGGCAGAAACGGGACTATGTCGAGAGCCGAATCCGCGCTGGTGTGCTGGAGACGGTTACCACCGATCTGCTTCACAGACTCGGCATCGATGCGGGCCTGAATGCTCACGGGATGATGGAAGAAGGGTTCAACCTCGCCGATGAAGAGCATCTCATCCGGATCGAGATTACGCAGCTGACCGGCAAGCAGGTCGTGGTCTACGGCCAGACCGAGGTAACCCGCGATCTGATCGCCGCCGCACCCGAGCGCGGGCTGGAGATCGTGTTCGAAGCGAGCGACGTCGCGATCCACGATCCCGACAGCAATGCGCCGTTCGTCACGTTCGGCAAGGACGGCGTCACAAAGCGCGTCGATTGCGATTTCATTGCGGGTTGTGACGGTTCCCACGGCCCTTCGCGTAAGGCGATCCCGGCTGCTCTCGCCCGTGAATATGAACGGGAATATCCGTTCGGTTGGCTCGGCGTCCTTGCCGACGTCCCGCCGTGCCATCCCGAGCTGATCTATTCAAACGGCGATCGCGGCTTCGCGCTCGCCTCGATGCGTTCGCCCACGCGCAGCCGCTATTATATCCAGGTGCCCATCAGCGAGAAGCTCGAGGATTGGCCCGAGCAGCGGCTTTGGGATGAACTCGAACTGCGCTTTGCGCCGCTGGCGGAACGGCCGGTCGTGCGTGGTCCAGCCCTTGAAATCTCGATCGCACCGCTGCGCTCTTATGTGTTCGAAAAGATGCGCCACGGCCGGCTGTTTCTGGCCGGTGACGCCGCGCATATCGTGCCGCCCACCGGCGCGAAGGGCCTCAATCTCGCCGCTTCGGACGTCGCCTATCTCTCGGATGCGCTGATCCGCCATTACCGGCATGGCGAGGAGGCGGGCCTGACCGGCTATCAGGATAAGGCGCTGGCCCGCATCTGGAAGGCGGAACGGTTCAGCTGGATGCTGACCAAGCTGATGCACCGTTTTCCCGAGGATGGTCCGTTCGAGCATCGCATGCAAAAGGCCGAACTGGCCTATGTCGCGGGATCCGAAGCGATGCGCACGGCGATTGCGGAGAATTATGTCGGGCTACCGCTCTAGGCTGGAAGCGAGACTGTGAGCCCTGCTGCTTAATGGATGATCCCGGGCGTCGCCGGAATGGTCCTCGATGCCGGCAGAAGCGCGCCATCGGCAAAAACGCACCGTCGGCCAGTGGCCGCCAGGAGCGCAAATAGCGCAAAAAATCCCACCTTTCCAAGGTGTAGGACGGACGCTCGACCTATACGGATCGCCGAACCAGGACGTCCCGCCTGACAAATTCCCGTATCTGAGAAATGCAGACGTCTGACTTTTTAATTGACAGGTAGCCTTACAAGAGGGACTTATCATCCAAACCGCCGAATGAGCGGATTGAATCGAACCTGAAGTAGGTGGTCAGGGAGAGGACGCACATCATGACAGTGAATCGGACGCATTTACTCGCGGCATCGGCAGCGCTCGCGCTGATTTCGACCGGAGCGCAGGCGCAATCCGCTGCGGCGGGCAATCCCGTGCAGCCCGCGCCGGCAGCGGCGCGCGATGCCAGCGCGCAGGATCAGGCGGCTGCTCCCGGACCGGAGATCATCGTCACCGGTTCGCGTGTTGCCGTGAGCGGCTTTACCGCACCGACGCCGACCAAGGTTCTGTCGGCAGAATTGCTCAATCAGCGCGGCCTATCGAACATCGGCGACTTCCTGAACGAGGTGCCGTCCTTCCGCGCTACTCAGACACCGCAGACCAATCCGCAGAACGCGCTCGGCGCCGGCCAGAATTTCGCCGATCTGCGCGCGCTGGGCAGCACCCGCACGCTGACGCTGGTCGACGGGCGCCGGTTCGTGCCATCCTCGGCGACGGGGCAGGTCGATCTCAACCTCATCCCAACGCTGATGATCGATCGCGTCGATGTCGTGACGGGCGGCGCGTCGGCGGCGTACGGCTCGGATGCGGTTTCGGGCGTGGTCAACATCGTGACCGACCGACGGCTGAAAGGCTTCAAGTCCGATATTTCCTACGGCATCTCGAAGGAAGGCGATGCCGCCGAGCGCCGGCTGTCGCTCGCTTTCGGCACCCCGTTCGCGGGCGACCGAGGCCATGTCGTGATCGGCGGCGAATATGTAAAATCGGATGGGGTCGACAGTTATTTCGATCGGGACTGGGGGCGGCTGCAGGGCGACCTCGTCTCCTATATTGGCGCACGGCCGGCGGGCACACCGTCGCGCTTCTATGCGACCGGGGTGCAATCGATTGCTTATGCCTATGGCGGCACCATCCTGGGCGTGAATGCCGATACCAATCCCGCGAACGGTGCCGATGTGCTGCGCGGCATCCAGTTCGGTCCGGGCGGTGCGGTCCAGCCGTTTCCTTACGGCACGGTGGTGGGCACCTCGTCGATCAACTTCACGGGCGGCGATCCCGGCCTTTATGCGCGCAACAGCCTGCAACTCGTTCTGCCTGTCGATCGCCGCGTCGCGATGGCGCATGTCGATTATGATCTGACCGACAGCCTCTCCGTCTTCGTCGATGCGAACTACGGGCGATCGGGCGCCAGCTTTCACACGCCGTCCACGCGCGACACGACTGCGGGAGCGGTCGTCATCCAGCGCAGCAATGCCTTCCTGCCCGCGCAGATCGCCGCGATCATGGATGCGAACGGCATCAGTTCGTTCAGCCTTGGCCGTCAGAACAATGACTTCGGCCCGGTGCTGGCGCGCAACCAGAACACCACTGAGCGGGTCGTCGGCGGCGTCGAAGGCAAGTTGGGCGGCGGCTGGTCGTTCGACGCTTATTATGAATATGGCCGCAATACCTTCGATTCGACCATCCGCAATCTGCGGATCGAGCAGAATTATCGCTATGCCGTGGACTCGATCCTGGTGGGAGGGCAAGCGGTCTGCCGCGATACGACCGCGCGCGCGCTGGGGTGTCAGCCGATCAATCTTTTCGGTGTCGGCTCGCCGAGCCAGGCTGCGATCAATTATGTCGACGGTACGGCGATCTACAAGGTCGCCACGACCCAACAGGTTGGGTCGGCCAACCTTCGTGGCGAGCCTTTCTCGACCTGGGCCGGGCCTATCGCGATCGCGGTCGGCGGCGAATATCGCCAGGAAAAGGCGCATGCCGATGCCGATGCGATTTCGCAGGCATCGGGTTTCAACTACAACAATCCCAAGGCGTTCGACGGCTCGATCACGGTCAAGGAAGGCTATGGTGAGGTCGTCGTGCCGCTCGCCCGGGATGTCACGCTGCTGCACAAGCTCGATGTCAACGGCGCGGTTCGTTACACCAATTACAGCACGACCGGCGGCGTGACGACCTGGAAGGTCGGCGCGACGTGGGAGCCGATCGAGGGTGTTCTGATCCGCGGCACGCGATCGCGCGATATTCGCGCGCCCAACAACAGCGAACTTTTCGCCGTGAACAGCGTGCGCGCCAGCCTGGTCAACAGCTTTTCGGGCGTGACCGATCAGTTCACCGTGATCAGCCAGTCTAGCCCGACGTTGCGCCCAGAAATCGCCGATACCAAGACCATCGGCATTTCGCTTGCGCCGAAATTCCTGCCCGGACTGAACCTGTCGGTCGATTATTACGACATCAGCATCGATGGCGCGATCGGCACATTCCCGGCCCAGACGATCATCGACGGGTGCGTCGCCGAAGTGGGCCGTAACGCGCCGGGCTTTTATTGCTCGTTCGTCAACCGCACCGGCACCGGCACCGCGACGGTCATCAATTCGATCAGCACCCAATTGCTGAACGTCGCGAAGCTCAAGACCAGCGGCATCGACTTCGACCTGAGCTACCGGTTTCCGCTGGGACGCGGCCGGCTGACGACGCGGCTGTCGGGCAATTATACCGCGCACCTCATCACCGATGACGGCACCGGCGTTGCGCGCACCTACAATGCGGCTGGCGTCATCACGAACGTCGGCAGCGTGGTGGACCGCGCCGGGCAATCGGGCGGCTTCACCTCGGGCGTGATCACCAACGGCGCGACCGCCGTGCCGCATTGGATCCTCAACGGATCGCTGACCTATGCGATCGGCCGGGTGACCGCGACCGCGCAGGGCCGGTATATCGAGGGCGGGGTGCTCGATAAGACGCTGGTCGGTCCGGGGGACCGGGATTACGATCCGGCCTCGCCGATATCGATCGCCAACAACCGTGTCAGCGGCGCGTTTTACCTGAACCTGTCGGCGTCGGTCGATGTGCTCAAGCAGGGCAACCGCAAGGTCCAGTTCTACGGCATCGTCAACAATGTGACCGACAAGGATCCGCCCTTCCCGGCAGTGGGCGTAACAGGCCTGTTCGATCGGATCGGCCGTTCGTACAAACTCGGCCTGCGCGTCAGCTATTGAGGATCATTCGTCAGCGCTGAGCCGGACCAGGCGAACCGGCCCCTTGCGGGCTCGCCGCTATCCTGGACCCGCTCGGCGCGGACAATGGCCGATATCGGCAACGCGATTGAGGCTGGGGTGATCGGGATTCGCGGAGGGTCAGGCGCTTCAGTCGCAGATGATGTTGATCATCGCCTGACGGCGTTCTCGGCGGACGACCTCCAGGCCGCGCCGGATCGCCACGACTAACGCTGTTGGATCGGTAACGCGCTCGGCATAGCCGCCCGATGCTTCGACATATTTCTCGAAGTCGGGCACGGGACTTAAATCGCTGAGCGGCGCAGGCTTCGGCCCACGGGCCGCGTGACCGCCGGGATAGACACCGATCGTCGATTGCTGAACTGCGGCCCAACGCGCGTTGTTGCAGATGATCGTCAGGAACGGCGCGTCGTGCATTGCGGATGCCTGATGACACGCGCCGGGATTGCAGAATAAATAGGAGCCATCGCCCATCGTGGCCACTACCGTGCGCGTCGGTGCCGCAATAGCAGCGCCGATTGCGGCCGGCATGCCCCAGCCCAGGCCCGCCGCGGGCGAATGCATGAAAAAGCTGCCCGCAGCCTTTGCGTCAAAAATCTCGCGGTCGACCCAATATTCGTTGACCAGGATCACCTGGTCGTCGAGCGCCTCGTTCAAACACAGGTTCAGCCAATCCTTGGTCATTTGCGGCACGGTGGCGAGGGGGGCCAACCGCTTTGCGCGCCGCGTCTGCCGTTGCGCGGAAAGCGCCGCTACCGCATCCTTGCGGTGCGTGGCGGCATCGGCGGTATCGATCGCCGCAAGCGCCTCAGTCAGCACCGGAAACAGCTTGGCCGCGGACGACGTGATCGACAGATCGCTTCTAAACCCGCGGATCGGATAGTCCTGAAACAGCGGGTCCACGCCGATATGGACGATCCGAGTAGCGGGATCGGGCTCGCGCGTCTCGGGCAGCCACGGCACGTCGCTTTCCAGGCAGATCAGCAAATCGGCCTCGCCCAGATAGGAATGCAGGTTCTGGCCGAGATGATAGGGATGGTCGGCAGTTGCACAGACATAGCGCGACTTTGCCTCGACGATGCCGATGCCGAAACGCGCGCAAAAAGCTTCGAGCGGGACGACAGTCGCGGTATCGCGCCCGCTTGCCGACGTCACCAGGATCGGGCAGCGCGCGGCGGCGATCATCTCGGCGAGCGCCGCCACGCCGACGGGGTCGGGCGCCGGAGGGAGCGGCACGACGACGGCGCTGCCCGCGACCGGGGCAGAATCAGTCACTTCCGCGAGCACTTCGCGCGGCAGGGTCAAATAGACGGGCCCCGCGGGCGCGGCCTGGGTGATCGCGAGAGCGCGGTCGAGCACATCCTCGACATGTATGCCGCTTCGCAGTTCATAATCCCATTTGACCAGTTCCCGCACCATGCCGCCCTGGTCGTACATTTCCTGCGCCCAGTGGATCGCGCCGGAGCGGGCACCGAGTGGTCCCTTTTCGTACAGAGGGCTGCGTCCGGCGATGAACAGCATCGGCACTTCGTCGCGCTTGGCGTTCATGATGCCACACACGGCGTTGGCGGCGCCGACGCTGACATGCACCATCACCGCCTGCGGCTTGCCCGTCACCATAGTGTGACCGTGCGCCATGCCGACCACCAGATTTTCGTGCGTGCCGATGATGGGCTGCGGAAAATCGAGGCCCGACAGATGCTGGCGCGCATAGGCCTCGGCGATCGGCGCTGCATCGGTGCCGCTGTTGACGAACAGGTAATCGATGCCTTTTTGCTTGAGCATCGCGAGAAAGGTTTCGGCAACCGACTCGGAATGCGCGGTCGCAAGCTCCGGGACGAGGGTGGCAGCTTCACGGTCCATCTTTCAGCCTCTCATTCGGATCTCTGGGCAAAACTGACAGACGTCTGAGGATCTGGCAACCAGATACGTGGATGTCCCGCGGGGGTGTTGCAGGCCCTCATCGCCCTCATCGGCGTGCCTGTCGAAGCCGATCCAACGATCGGCATATCAAGGCAGCTCAAAGAGTTCCGCGAGGCGATTGGAAGGCGGGTCCAACGCAGATCAAAGTCCCGCGCGTATTATGAATGATGGATGCTACCTACCAACTTTGTCTGACGGCACCCCTATCGAGGAATCTTCAGGAAATGCGCGACGGCATCAGCCCATTGCTCGGGCTGCTGATCGACGATGTCGACGCCGCCGCCGTCCAATGCCACCAGCGGAATATCGGGTCTGATCGCCTTGGCGCGTTTGGCGTTTTCGTAGATGATGTCCCCGGTATTGGTCAGGATCATCGCGCAGCACGGGATTTTCGGTAACGAAAGCTCGTGATGATATTGGAAAGCCGCATGGTGGCCATACCAATAGGGTGCCTGGCCGACGAAGGCCTGTACCACATAGTTGCTGATCCGATCGAGCGGGACGGTGCCGGCGGCAAGGCGTTCGCGGCCCGCGAACACCACATTGAAATGCTTGCCCCCGCTCACGGCGACATTGGCCTTTTCGCGCGGATAACCATTGTTCAGGAAATCCTGCCGCTCCGCTTCGGTCACGGGCATCGGGCCGTTCATAATAAGCGCCGAGATGCGGTGGGGGAACTGAATCGCCGCCTCGGTCGCGATCATGGCACCGGTATGATGGCCGAGGATCGCAGCACTGGTGAGACCCAGCGCATCCAGCACCGGCGGCACGCAGCACGCCAGATCCTCGACGCGCGGCACCATTGGGGTCATGTCGGACATGCCGAACCCGGGCATGTCGATGCCGATCGCGCGGATGCCGCGTTTTGCCAGCGGCGCGTAGACCCAGTCGAATTGCCCCGAGGCCATCATCGCCTGATGCAACAGAATCAGCGGCAGGCCTTCACCCAGCACCTGATAGTGGATCTGGCCGTACGGACCGTCGGCGTAAGCGCGGCGCGGCCGGGTCACGCGACCCTCTCGCACCCACAGCCGCGAGAACGGAATTCGGTTGGAAGCGTCTTCGTCACAGGTCACCTCGATGGCGACAGGACAGCGGAGGAACGGCCGTATGGCACGTGCCGTTCTGCGAAATGTCCGCCTGCCGACGAGACCAGCGTCGAATAGAACGAGGGAGTCGCCAACGTTATCAAGGCGATCGAAAACGCCGGATATTTTACAATGGGTAAGCCGCTGCTTTTTAGCAGCCGCTGCGGCTAGGAGATGAACCCCGGATTCTAGCTAATGCGTGCTAGTAAAGTGGAGACTTTGACGTAATCATCTTTTCCGTAATTATATCGTATCAAAGCCGATATCGACATGATTATGCCATCAAAGACATGGTCATGATCGGCTTAGCGCATGGTGATCGCGCGCGCCTTGTAAGCGCCGCCATCGGAACACAGACGGGAGTGGAAAGTCTATGGACGTTGCTGGAGTTGCCGCGATCGTCACCGGCGGCGCATCCGGCCTAGGCGGCGCGACCTCGCAGCTGCTGGCCGACGGCGGCGCGAAGGTCACCGTGTTCGACCTCAACGCCGAAGTGGGCGAGGCAACGGCACGCGCGATCGGCGGCAAGTTCCTGCGCGTCGACGTCAGCGATGATGCCAGCGTCGCCGCGGCGCTGGCGGATGCGGAGGCGGCGCACGGGCCGGCGCGGGTGCTGATCAACTGCGCGGGCATCGCGCCGGTGGGCCGGGTTGTCGATAAGCACGGCGTGCCGCATTCGCTCGATGCCTATCGCCGCACGATCGAAATCAATCTGATCGGCACGTTCAATATGCTCTCGAAATTCGCCGCCCGCCTGATCGCGGCGGGGATCGAGGGTGAGGAGGCCGGCGTGATCGTCAACACCGCCTCGGTCGCGGCCTATGACGGGCAGATCGGCCAGGCGGCCTATGCATCGTCGAAGGGCGGAGTGGTCGGTCTCACCCTGTCGGCGGCGCGCGATCTCGCGCAGCATCGCATCCGGGTGATGACGATTGCGCCGGGTATCTTCCTCACCCCGATGCTGATGGGCCTGCCGCAGGCCGCGCAGGATTCGCTCGGCACGCAGGTGCCGCATCCCAGCCGGCTGGGGCGCCCCGAGGAATATGCGCGGCTGGTCGGGTCGATCCTGGCCAATCCCATGCTCAACGGCGAGGTCATCCGGCTCGACGGGGCGATCCGCATGGCGCCCCGCTGATTGGCCAGTTTCGACGTCAGCCCGCTGCCCTTACGCCCCCCAATTTTCAGGAGATTGATAGGGCCGATGGCTTCATCGTGGCGGCGGCGCGGACCGCTGGTGGCAAACGCAAGGGGGGCGCGGGCCGAGCTCGTCCCTGCAATACTTGCTGAATTCTTGGAAGCTGATGAAGCATTTGCCGAAAAGCACGATCTTGCTGGAACATCCTACCCAGCTCTTTGCTTAAAAAGGGAACAAGCCGCCACACGCTTCTGCAATCGAAGCAGCAGAATGGCTGATTCCGTTAAAAGAGGTTTGCGCCTTGTCAGTGTCAGCAAATCAATGGTTTACAAGATGATCCAGCAAGGCCGGTTCCCAGCTCCCTACACACCCGGATCTGCCATTGAGTCAGCGCAGTTGAACCGAGCGCCTTGTGGGTTTGTCGATCAACGCGAGACGTTCGAGGCTGAAGCGATGGTGGCGCGGCGGGGGCATGATTCCCATTCTTTGAGACGGGTAGTTTGGCGGGCGCGGGACAGGTCGGTACGGCATCTGCTTCTGGTCATTCGCCTCGCATTGGAGTGAATTCGGGGCGATTACTCGGCCAGATGATATCTACCGTTCGTATTCGCGGTGATCACTTTCGCAGCATGTCGAAGAGCATGTCGGCAACGAATTTGGGAGACGATTTGCAATGTTGAGCCTTGTCCTCGCCACTTCGAACGCGCCGTCTCTCTATCGCGACAAGCGCGACTGGCTGAGATTGTATGAGAGCCAGTTGACCGAAGGCATCCCTGCGCCGCGGGAGCTGGCGGCGGAAACCGATGAAGTGCTCGACGACCATCTCACGCGCATAAAACACGCCCAGGCGGCGCTGCAGGAGCGCCTCGGGTCTGTCCGGCCTGATGCTTTGGTCGTTATCGGCTATGACGATGGTGTGATGTTCAATCGCGTCCAGGTGCCCCAGTTTTGCACCTATACCGGAGCCGAGATGACCGGATCCTCGGCGATCGCGGCGCTTGGCGAGGCGGTTGAGGATCACAAGGTAACGCTCAAGTGTAACCCGGAAATGGCGTGGGAAATTCATCGCGAATTGATCGATCGCGAATTCGACATGAGCTACATGAGTGTGCAAAATCCGCAGGGGCGTCCGGAATGGGGCGCCTCCTCCGCCTTCCTGTATCCTGGCGCGTCGTTTCTGGACGGTCTCGACATTCCTCTGATTCCGGTCCTGATCAATTGCCGGGTCGATCCCATGCCGTCCGGCGGCAGATGCCTGGATTTCGGCACCGCACTGGGCCAGATTCTCGATGGCTTGCCGCAAAAGTTCGCCGTCATGGCGGTGGGCGGCCTTTCCCACGATCCTAATGGCGCGCGCGCCGGCTGGGTCGACGAGAGGCTTGATCGGTTCGTGATGGATCGCGCCGTGCGCCGCGGGAATGCGCAGCGGTTGCGCCAGATGTTCGACCTCGAATCCGATGCCATCCAAGGCGGGACGGGTCAGATTCGGACGTGGCTGGCGGCTGCGGCGGCGGCTGAAAGCGTCAAGGCGAGGGGCCAGATCATCGATTATATTCCCTCCTATCGCGCGATAACTGGGTTGGGCTTCGCCGCCTGGACGGTTTGAAATCACTCTTAAAGGGGATTGCGATGCCTATCGGTTTTGGGATTGGGGTTTCTCACGGCCCCGGCATGTATCTGAAGACGGAGAGCGACTGGAACCGGGCCTGGGAATTGCTCAGCCTCGATCGCGGTGTGCCGCAGCCTGCTTCGGTGGAGCTGGAAGACGGGCCTAAGCTGCGCGAATACATAAGCCGGATCGATGCGGGTCATGCTGAGCTGAAGCGTCAATTCGATCTCTACGATCCCGACATCTGCATCATCATCGGGGGCGATCAGAATGAAATGTTCGATCGATCCAATGTTCCTCAATTGATGTTCTTTTTGGGAGAGCGCGAGAAAGCGGAATATCCCGGCGGTCCGATGCCGGCCAAAGGCCAGCCCTATTCGCCGCGTATGTCCAATTTACCGCCGATGGACATTGATATCGATGTGGAATTTTCGAAGTGGCTTCTCGACAAATTGGTGAAGCAGGAAGGTTTCGACATTGCGTTTTCCTACGAGGCCAAGCCTCTGGCGCGCGGCCATGGCCTGTCCCACGCCTTTGGAAACCCGGCATCCTATCTGTTCGAAGGCAACAATACGCCGACGGTGATCATCTATGAGAATACGTTCGATGCGCCGAGCCTGTCTGCCAAGCGTTGCTATGACCTGGGCGCCGCGATCGCCCGTCTGACCCGTCATGATCCGCGCAAAATCGCCATCGTCGGCTCGGGCGGGCTCAACCATGATCCCGGTGGCAAAAGATCAGGCTGGATCGACGAACCCATGGACCGGTGGTTCCTGGAGCAACTGGCGCAGGGCAACGGACGGGCGACGCAGGCGCTCTATACCTTCGATTCCGATACGATGGTTGCCGGGACCGGGGAAACTCGTGCCTGGATCACCACCGCAGGGGCCATGGAGGAGATGGGATCACGCGCCACAATCCTGGATTATATGCCTGTGGCGAAGGGCGTGACGGGGCTGGGCCTCGCTTATTGGCTCACCGATCAACAGGAGCATGCGGTCGCTGCGGAATAGCTGCTTTAATCAGAACGGCTGTCCAACCATCCTTATGGCCAGCCTTTCTGTATCCGTCGCACGTCAATCAGCGCGTTCCTGACATCATCGTGCAAGGCATGCGTAAAGTTTTGCGAGCCGGCACAAGCTGACGCTATTTCGCTATTCCGCTGCGAGGGCAGCCGGTTGCTCATCGACATGCCAGCTGGCAATCCCAATGCCGGTTACCGTCTTGGCGGCTGGGATGTAGTCGAGCACATGGGCCTTCGATCCCATCTCCTCCATGGCACCGGCAACCGTGATCCAGGCCCGCATCTCGCCTGTCCCTCCGACCATCGTATCGGAATCGAAGGTATACATGGCCTGCGTCGCCCGTCCGTTGCCGGCTGCGAGCTGATCAAGAAACCATCGATCGAGCGGTTCGTCGATCCAGCCCGCCCGCCGACCGCGCGGATCGTGCGCCAATCCTCCTGATCCTAGAATGGCGATCCGGCGGGGATCGTTTCGGGTGATGCGGGCAATGGCCGCGCCAAGATCATAGCATCGCTTGGCGGACAGGCTGGGTTCGTCAAACGTGTTCTCATAAATGATCACCGTCGGCGTCTGGACGTCTTCGAACAGAAACGAAGTCGGGTAGCCATAGGCATGGGGGAAGCCGTGATGCTTGCCGAGGTTTTTCATCTCGTAGGAAAAAGCGATGTCGAACCCTTCCTGCTTGACCAGCCGGTCGAGCAGCCATTTGGAAAACGCGACATCCACCGCGATATCCACCGGCGGCAGGCTGGTGTCCGGGCGGCGGCCGGTGCCGCTTTCGCCTAGGAAAATCATAAATTGTGGTACGTTGGAGCGATCGAACATTTCGGTCTGGTCACCGCCGATGATGATCAGCACGTCCGGCGCATAGGCTTCATACAGACGCTTCACTTCGACATGCGCTGCCCGAATGCGGTGGATTTTTTCCTTCAGCCGATCGCCGGTTTCGTCCGATACGCTAGTTGGTTGCGGTACGCCGCGTGCTGTGGTCAGCTTGTGCCACAGCACGTCCCACTCCTGCTCGGTCGACAGGTACATGCCGGGCGCATGCGATAATCCAATTCCCAGTCCGATCGGCATCGTTTCTACTCCTGTCCCGGTATGGTCTAGACCATGCGCGCTATTCTGAGGCTCTACTCACAGCATCCCATCCGCGCCGGGATTGGTAGCCAACACCGTCTCAATTCTCAGAAGCGATCGGTCGGGGGAGATTCATGGCGTTGCTTCAGGCTGGACCAATCCGGTGCGGTCATCCAATCGGCCCAACACATGTACATCCATAATTGGGCATGTTCGTTGACGTGGGTGTCGATGTAGGCAACCCCCGCGTTATCGAATTTAACTTCGCCGCGATCGCGGTTCATTGCATAATTCAACGGGAAGTTCTTCGCCAAGATGCTGGCGGTGCCGCGGGTCGATTGATCCCAGTTTTCGCCGTCCTCTTGTTCGTTCATTCCCGATGGGCCGTGCAGAAAATTCGAATGTTCGACATAGGCCTTCTGCCGTTCGTCTGACAGATCAGCATCGACGAAGCTGAACCACCAGACTTCCGTCGATCGAGGGCCGCGGGGGATGCGCAGCGCCACCTGCGACGATTCCGTTACCCACATGTTCGGGAAGATATTGGGATGACTGTTGATCTCGATACCGGCCGGGCCCATCGCCTCCAGCGTTTCGGGCTTATCGCGCCAGGCCAGGTCAACCCTTGGTTCGATCTTATGATCGGGCAGGAGGGCGGCCAGCGAGCGCTCGGTTTCGGACACTTTGGGGCCGCTGATGGCATGCCCATAGGACCCGAGCATGACCCGATGATCGTTTGCGCTGGAATTGGCCCGCGGAGGCAGGGCGTTGCCCTCCTTGTCGACGCGCGGATTGCGCACCATGATCGTCGAGGCGTGGGTTAGCGGTGCGTGATAATAATCGAACGCATTGTCGACCGCGAGCTTCCAGTTGCAGCCGATGATATTCTTCTTGATGCCGTCGATCGGCACAATCCGCCCGCGCTCGGCGATCAGGTCAAGGCCGATCCGTCCGACGGGTCCGAGGAACTCGTTTAGGTTGGGGGCATCGGGGTCCATGCAGGCGAAGACGAAGCCCTTGTAGCTTTCGACATGGGGTGCGGCGACGAGGCCCCATTGCGAACGGTCGAGATCCTCGTGGTAGAAATCCTTGTAGCCGGGGACGCCGATCAGCTTGCCGTCGAGGCCATATGTCCAGCCGTGATAGGTGCACAGGAAGCTTTTGGTGTGGCCCTGTTCGGCGCGGCACACCGCATTGCCGCGATGCCGGCAGGTATTGAGGAAGACCTGCAGCTTGCCGGTCTTGTCGCGCGTTGCGATGACGGAATCGTCGCCGATAAAGCTCAGGAAGAAATCGCCCGGCTTGGGGATCTGGCTCTCGTGGCACATGAAGTTCCAGCCGCGCGCGAAAATACGCTCCAGCTCAAGCTTGTAAATCTCCTCGTCCGAAAAAATCGACCGGTCCACCGTCGCCTGTTCCGGATCGACCAAGTCGTGGAAGTCCTCGGGCAGTCTGGATTTAGCTTTGGTTTTCAACATTGATGCCTCCTGTCCGGCTTTCTTGGACTGGCCTGGCCACGGCAGGCCAAATCGCTTATTCGGCCAAAGCCTTCATCAAGGTGGGATAATCGACATAGGCATCGGGCACCGGCTTCGGAAAACCACCAGCCGGCTCCTCGACGCGATCAGGGTTGATTGGGCGACGCCGCGAAACCTTGGCCCGCTGTGCCGTCTCCCAGCTCACCTTGCCGTCGCGGAAGAATTCCAGGAAGACATCGTTGAATAGGTCGGGCTGATCAGTCTGGCCCTGATGACCACATTCGTCAGGATAGAAGAATTGTACGTTCGGTACTTTGTCTTCCTGGACGAAACCGTTCTCGACGATCGCCATCACATCCTGCATGCCATACATGTAGATCATGGGGATATCGAGCTTGTCGATCCGATCCTTGGTTGTGAAAACGATTTTCATGTTGGGGTTTGCATTCAAAAGCCTCCGGCGCGACTGCGCCGTTTCACCAGGGCGCGCCTCGCGCTGTCGCCGCGCAGCATTCGCGCGCATCGCCACGAGCTCCGGCGAAACCGCCTTTTTGGCGTAGATGATGCTTTCCATCATCACCTTCATGCTTTCGTCGGTGCCATCGAACGGCGGCGGCGGCGTGAATCCGGGATTGGGCGTGAACTTTCCCTCTGCCGGCTTCATGATGTTGGGAAATTGCGGCGCGATATCGCCCAAGTCGCAGGCTATGAACGCGATGCTCAGCAGCCGTTCCGGATTGTGTACGGCATAGTCGGCACAAATAACGCCGCCTGCAGAATTGCCGCCGATGTGAAACTTGTCGATGCCCAAAGCATCAGCAAACATCGTCACGAAATCTACGTTTGCCTTGCGATCCTGAACCAGGAACTCAGGCTTGCTAATATCGGAAAGGCCGTAGCCAGGGCGATCGGGGCAGTAGACGCGAAAGCCGTTGGCACCCAGCATCGGCGCCATGAATCGCCATCCTGCCGTACCGGATGACCCATCGATGCCACCATGGAGCAGGATGACCGCCGGACCATCCTCTCCAGAGGTCATATAATGCGCTTTGGCGCCATTGGCGAGTTTGACATAGCGACTGAGGAGGCCGGGAACACGAATAAGCCCCTCGTCGGTGAGGCCGCTGTTGTTCGAGTTTGCCCCGTCAAGTAAAGCCATGGCGCTCACCCTTCCTTTGATGTTGTGCTTGATTATGGTCTTGAGAAATAGCGGTTTACTCGGAAAAAGCGAATGGCGGCGCTAGATCTCACTCAGCTTGTGAGAGGAGCAGTTCTGCGCCGCACAATCTCGCAGTCTCGTATGCCGGCGTCCCCACCCAACCTTATTGGTTGGGATTCAGCGCCAGCTTGGGCGGACGGGCTTTTCTTGTTGGCGCACGCAGCAAAGTGATTGCCAAGGCAGCGGGAAAGAGCATCGCCAACATGACCAGACACATTGCTGTATAGGTGCCCGTCACGTCACGCAGATAACCGCCTATGATCGGGCCCAGTGCAGCCAGCGTCATCACAAAGAAATAAACGATCCCCACGGCCGTGCCATAAGCTTCTGATCCAAAGCGTGCCGCGACCATGACGCCGATCAAAACCAGAGCGGCGCCCTCGCCAAAGCCGAAGATCCCGCAAGCCGCCATCATCATCTGAAAGCCCGGTTTCTGGCACATCATGATCAAGGCCGCCGCCACGAAGACGACCGATGTGTAGAAGAGGATACGGGCATCGATACGGTCGGACAGCGAACCGAAGGCCAGTTTGGCCAGAAAACCGAGCGCCCCGATAATCGGGACGAGTGCGCCGACCTGTGGCCGTGTCAGGCCCAGGTCCAGTGCAAACGGAGCGAGATTGCCGCTCATTCCCAGGTTGGTGATACTGAGTGGCACGAAGGCGCACACGATGATCCAAATGGCGGGCGTCTTAATCACCTGCTGGATTGACCATGTCTGCTGCGGACGTTTTGCCTCAAGCGCGGCGGTACGCGGGCTATCCGCTTCGATTTCGATGCCGGCTACGGCTGGCGACCCGCGTACGATCAGCAGAACGATCGGCAGCAATGCGATGCAAATCAAACCAAGATAAACGTGTGTTCCCCGCCAATTGTCGCCGACCATCCAGCGTGTCACAAGTTGTGGAATTGCGATGGCTCCCAGCGGGCTGCCCAACAACGCGAATCCCATGGCAAGGCCTCGCCGCGCGCGGAACCACCGCACCACGAGCGTGGTCGCGCTCAATGGCCCAGCCAAGGTCATCCCGACGGAAAGGAGAAGGGTGTAAACTACGATGATTTGCCACAGCGCGGTTGCGATCGAAATGAGAAACATCCCCATCCCGAAACACAGCACGGCGAAGGTTACGAGCATCGTGGTCGACAAGCGATCGAGCAGGTGCCCCGCCAAAGGTGCAAGCGCACCCACAAGCAGGATTTCCAGCGAAAGCGCGATCATGATCTGAGCGCGACCGACGTGAAATGCCGCCATCCAGTCATGTACAAAGTAAGTGAAGGACGAGAGACCTATTCCCCAGATCACCGACTGATAGAGAACCGCGATCGCAACGATATTCCACCCGTAATACCAAGGCGTGCGGATCAAGACATGTGAAGTCGTTCTGACTGCTGGATCTGAAGACGTTCCCATACTCTCTCCTCGCCAATCAATGTGGCTCGTTATGTTCTATTAATTCAGCAAATGGGCAGGCCAGAATCGGTAATTAGAGTTCGCGATATTATTCTTATAGAGGCGGCCAGGCTGGGCCCAGATTGGGCCCGAGCCTTGGTTTAAGCTATGCCTTCGGGAATGGGCGCGCGGTCACGTTTGAGATCAGCCCATGATTCCGCGGTCATCCAATCTGCCCAGGCACGATAGGTCCAGCGCTGGGGATGCTCGCTGACGAGCGTATCGATATAGGAAATGCCTGACTTCTCGTCTTTCTGAACAATATCGTGCCCCATCCCCATCCTGAAGTTCAGCGGATAACGCTTTGCCAGGACGCCCCGTGTGGCACGTGTCGACTGGTCCCAGTTTTCGCCGTCTTCCTGCTCGAGCATGCCGGCCGCGCCAAAGGCGTGGATCGCACGATGCATGCGCATGTCCCGGGTCTCTTTGGGCATATCCTCGTCGAGGAAAGTGAACCACCAGATCTCGGTCTTGTTCGGGCCACGCGGAATGCGCAGGCTGACCTGGTTTCCGCTCACCCAGAAATTGGGGAAGATATGCGGGTGCCCTTGGGCGTAGACCCCGACGTCACCCAATGTTTCCTGCACCTCGGGCAGCATCCGGTGATACAGATCACGGGACTGGGCGACGGCATCGTTGGGGCTGGCCTTCATCGCATCGACGTCTTCTTCGGTCAGCTTGGGGCCGCCGATGGCGTGGCCATATTCGCCCAGCACCGTCCGCTGCGGCTCGCTCCCACCCGGGCCGCCGCGAATAACCGGTGCAGTGCCGCCCGACATGAACGCCGACATGTGCGTGATGACATGATAATAATCGAACACGTTATCGACGGCGAGCTTCCAGTTGCAGCCGATGATGTTCTTGGAGACGCCATCGACGATGGCCAGTTTGCCGCGCGAGGCAATCTGATCGATGCACATTCTTCCGACGGGTCCGAGGAACTCGTTTAGGTTGGGGGCATCGGGGTCCATGCAGGCGAAGACGAAGCCCTTGTAGCTTTCGACATGGGGTGCGGCGACGAGGCCCCATTGCGAACGGTCGAGATCCTCGTGGTAGAAATCCTTGTAGCCGGGGACGCCGATCAGCTTGCCGTCGAGGCCATATGTCCAGCCGTGATAGGTGCACAGGAAGCTTTTGGTGTGGCCCTGTTCGGCGCGGCACACCGCATTGCCGCGATGCCGGCAGGTATTGAGGAAGACCTGCAGCTTGCCGGTCTTGTCACGCGTTGCGATGACGGAATCGTCGCCGATAAAGCTCAGGAAGAAATCGCCCGGCTTGGGGATCTGGCTCTCGTGGCACATGAAGTTCCAGCCGCGCGCGAAAATACGCTCCAGCTCAAGCTTGTAAATCTCCTCGTCCGAAAAAATCGACCGGTCCACAAGCCCAGCTTGGAGATCAACCAAGGCATGGAAATCAGGGTAAGCAGGCTTTGATACTTGGTCGAGCATCACACGTCCTCTTGTTTAAATCACCGGGAGCACCCGTGCGAGTGCTCCCGGCTGGCTACTTAGAATTTAAGGCCTCCTCGCACGCCGTAGGTCCGCGGCGCGCCGACGTTTACCGCCTGGATTCCGTGGTTAAGCCCGCGGATGGCAAAGGCGCCGGTATAGACAACTTCGTCAGTAAAATTGCGGACGAAGGCACCGAAGGACCAGCGGCCGTTGGCAGGAATATAGTTGGCCGTGAAATTGCCCACGAAATTGGAAGGGGCAAGCACTTGGTTGTTGAAGAAGTTGCTCAAGTAATATTTGCTGGAATATTGTCCGCTCAGCGTGGCATCGATATGGCTGCCGCCCCCAAACTGGAAACTATGCGTCCAAGAACCCGAACCTGTCCACAAGGGAGCCCGGGAGAGCGGAAAGCCTGAGCAATCAACAGATTGGCCGGTCCCACTTGGCGTAACGGCACATCCGGTATCCACGCCCTGGATGTTCCCGGTCGAAAGATAGGTGAACTTGGTATACCGCGAGTGATTGTATTCGGCATTGAAGCGGAGCGTGTCGGCGGACGTTGCCCGTGCAACGATATCGACATCGGCACCATATACCTTCGCCGAACCCGCATTCAGCGTTGCCGACAGGAACTTGCCGGCCGGATTGGCGTAGCTGACGCTTTCCTGGTGATCCTTATAGAGCCAGTAGAACGCCTCTATGTTGACCTGTAGACGGCCACCAAGAAAGCGATTGCGCGACCCAAGTTCGAAGGCGGTCAGCTTTTCAGGCTTGAACGGAATTGGAGTGACATCGGTCGGATAATTGATCGATCGAGTGTTCAAGCCGCCTGCCTTGAATCCCGTTGCACCGGTAGCATAGAGCATGCTGGTCGGCGACAGATCATACTCGATACCGGCCTTCCAGTTGACCGCATTGAATGTGATCCGGCCGTTCCATGCATCGGTAACACAATCGGTGGTCGATGAATTGAAGCAAGGCTGCCCCGCAAGAAAGTCCGTGCTCGGAAACACAGAGATGTTCTGGCCATAGTTGCGTTTGGTCTCATGCGAATAGCGCAAGCCGGTGATCAAACGCAGCTGATCGGATAGATGCCAAGTCCCCTGCCCGAAAAACGCGAAATTATTGGTCCGGATGTGCGTAGGGTTATAGGTATTGAACAGATATCCACTTTGCAGCTCTCCGGTGTCGGAGCCAGAGTACTGATCTTGTTTTTCCTTGAATACATACCCGCCAATCACGAGATTGACCAATTTCGTGTCCTTGGATAGCCGAACTTCGAGTGAACCGCTTTTCGACGTCTCGGGCGAACGGCCGCCGTTGTCGAACAAGGCGACCGGATAGGTCGAATAGTCCATCTGGGTGCTGCGATAGGCGGGCAGGATTGTGAGATTAGCAAAGCCCAGATTTGCCGTAAGCTCCGCACTAAGGTTCCAGTAGCGATTGTCCTGATGGGCATAAGCCTGCCACCGCGACGGATCCCAGGTTGTGACCAAGCCGCCTGGAGGGGATGGTAGCGCCCTTCCGTTGAACAAGGCGTTGCAAAGCCCCGGATTCTGGAACGGCAATGGCGTGACCACTCCGTTGACCGAGGCCGTGTTTGCCCCGACTACCGGAACGCACCATGGCGGGGACGTCACGCCGTTGAACGGACCGACTTCGCCGGGACCGCCATTGCGCTGTCCATAAGACAGTCGCTCCACACCCCAGAACACATTGAACGCGCGCGGATCAGTCACACTGATCCGCGGATCCGTAGGAACGGTCACGCCTCCGGCAGGCAGGCCAGCGCCCGAGAGCTGCGCAAGCTGCGAGCTGATTGCCGTGGGGAAATTGTTGATGTTCAAATCATAGCCAGGCCCGGTCCCGCCGACGTGGGTATAGCCGCCGGTAACGCGCAATGAGACATCGCTGCTGGGTTTTACCAATAGGGTCAGGCGACCTGATTGCTTGTGATCATCATCGAACCCTTGCGATGAATAACCATCGCGGCTGACCACCTGAAACGCGCCGCGCAGGGCGGCCTTTTCGCCCAGCGGCATGTTGATCATGCCGTCGACGTTGATCTCTTTGTAATTGCCGCCTTCGAAATTGAGCGCGGCTTCGACCTTGTCCAGCCTCGGCACATTGGAAAGAATATTCAGGGCACCGCCGGCGCTGTTGCGCCCGTATAAAGTGCCCTGCGGCCCTTTGAGGATTTCGACGCGCTGAATATCGAAGAAGTTGCCATCGATTGAATTGGCTCGCGCAACATATACTCCATCAATGTACGTGGCCACCGACGGATTGGTATTCGGGGTGGAGCCGGCATCACCGATGCCACGAATATAGACCTGCGTCGTCGGGCCGCCCTGTCCGATAATAACGCCGGAGGTCGCCGCCATGAGATCGCGCAATTGGCTAACGCCCGCGTCCTTCAGTGCAGCGGACTGCAACACTGAGATGGCCAGCGACGATTTCTGTACCGATTCTGATCGGCGTTGTGCCGTAACAATAATATCAGCGATCGACGAACCGCCGACTGTCGGATCGGCCTGAACGGCTGCCGCGGCCGTGGTCTGAGCTTGCGCCGGGGCAATCGATGATTGCAGCGCAACTACTAACAGCCCTGTTGTCGCCAATAGTTTGTATTTCATGGTTTTTGCCCTCCCAAAACATCCTCGCCACCAATTTTCCCTGCGGTTACCCCGCTTTTAGGAACTCGCATGTTATGCGGCGCCTCGATCAAATCAAAACTACATGTCTCATTTTGTAGGATTTACCGTTCAAGCCTGCGCCGATCTCGCCGCCAAATACCCCCTCGTCCCACACGTTCTCCTGAGTAGAACATGTATCGTCAGATGGTCCTAACGCGGCATAGCGCAAACATAGCGGCGCGTCTAAGCCTGATTATGATGCTGCGTTGTCGGGACCCGTGCGTCCCGGAAGATCAGGATGCGAGCCGCTCGATCAGCGTTGCCAGGAGAGTGTTGTCACGATCATCGGTGCGGCTGACGAGGGAGAAGCCGATTTTGCCGAACTGCCGGCCCAACTCCATGCGCGCGGTCGTTTCGCCTGCCGCGTTTGCGCAGCAAATCGAATGGACGAGCGCGACACCGACATCCAAATCCACGAAGGTGCTCGCGGTGTGGCAATTGGCAACTTCGATGATGTTGAGCCCGTCAATATGCGCCAGCGACATCGCCCGATCGACCAGCTTTCGCGTTTCGGCATGCTTGGGCAGCACGATAAGGCGATGGTTTGCGATCTCTTCGAGCGTTGGGTTCAGCAAGCTCAATAACGGATGATTCTTGCGGCATAACAGCGACAGTGACGTCTCCACGACCTGACACTGATCAAACTCGGCGGCCAGCGGCGGGAATACTCCGATGGCCAGGTCCAGATCGCCCTGGCGCAACCGCTGCAAGGAATCCGCCGCCTGAACGATCGATAAGGTTAGCTCAACTTTCGGAAATCGCTTGAGAAAAGCGCTTATGCGCGGCGCGAAATACCAGCTCTGGTCGCTGCCGATCGAGACCGCGATACGCCCCGCAGGTTCCGATGGCTGCCGCAAAGATGCGATGGCACGCTCCGCGCGGGCCACCACGGCGTCGGCTTCATTGAGGAAGCGTCGGCCCACTTCGGTAAGAATCAGCTTGTTGGGCGCACGTTCGAACAGCGTGACGCCGAGATCCTCCTCCAGCTTCCGCAGCTTGCCCGAAACGGCAGGAATGCTTTGGTGCAAGCGCTGCGCTGCCTGGCGCAGGTTGCCGTGTCGAGCCACTAAACGGAACGCCTTCAAGCGTTTGAGATCGAGTTCATCGGGCCGCATTCAGGTTAAATATAACTGAACCTACCGTTAGAGAAGTATGAATTTACTGAATGCAGATCGGTTCATATGAACGGCATCAGAGACGATAAATCATGTTGGGTCGAAAAATGGTGCGGGAGGATGGCCGATACCGGATCGGCGTAGATGTTGGGGGAACGCACACCGATCTGGTGCTCCTCGACGTTGAGGCGGGTACGTTCTCGGTTGAGAAGGTGTCGTCCACGCCGGCCAACCCCGCGCTGGGCGTGTTGGAGGGAGTCTCCCGCTTTTTTGCCAAGGGCATCGATCCCGCCGATGTCGGCTTTTTCGCCCACGGCACCACGATAACCACCAACGCGCTGCTGGAAATGCGTGGCGCCCGTGTCGGGCTGTTAATCACAGCGGGTTACCGCGCGGTGCAGGAGGTGCAGCAACAGGCCCGGGATGGCAATCTGTTCGACTATTCCTACGTCAAGCCGGCGGCGATCGCGCCGCAGAGTCTGACGTTCGAGATTGCCGAACGGACCGATTACCAAGGCAATGTGCTGCACCCTCTGGACGCCGAGCAGGTGCGTGAAGCCGCGCGCAAGATGATCGACAAAGGCGTCGAGTCCGTCGCCGTATGCTTCCTGTTCTCGTTCATGAATCCGGCTCACGAAGAGGAGACGCGGCGCATTCTGAAGGAGGTGGCTCCGGATCTGCCGGTGTCTTTGTCCAGCGAAGTTCTGCCGCGCATCCGCGAATGGCCACGGCTCTCCACCACGTTGCTGAACGCCTATCTCGAGCCGGTATTGGTTCGCTATATCGACCATCTGGCGCGTGGCCTCGACAAAGTCGGTGTGCGCACGCCCCGCCGGTTCCTGATGCAGTCCAACGGCGGCGTCATGCTGTTCGATGCGGCGGCTTCGGGTGGCCGGACGGTGCATACCCTATTGTCCGGTCCCGCTGCCGGTGCGCAAGCCAGTGCCTATCTTGCTGACGAAGGCAGCCGTGACGGACTGGTCACCCTCGATATGGGGGGCACCAGCGCGGATATTGCTTTTATCCAGGGCGGAGTGCCGCTCGAAGTGACGGAAGGGATCATCGACCGGCGGCAGATCGATGTGCCCTCCCTCGACATGACGACAATCTCCGCCGGGGGAGGATCGATTGCCGCGGTCAGCAGCAGCGGCTTCCTGACGGTGGGGCCGCGGAGCGCGGGCGCCATGCCGGGGCCGGCCTGTTATGGTCGGGGTGGCACGCAGCCAACGGTGACCGACGCCGATATCGTCTGCGGCTATCTCAACCCCGATAATTTCCTCGGCGGCAAACAAAGGCTCGACATTGCCGCGGCGCGTGAGGCGCTTTTACGTCAGATCGGCGATCCGCTTGGGCTTGATGCGCTTGAGGCTGCCGCCGGCATTCGCCGCATCGTCGATATGCGTATGGCGGACGAAGTGCGCGTTTTCGCGGCCAAGCGCGGTGTCGAACTGAGCAAGTTCACCCTCCTTCCGTTCGGAGGTGCCGGCGCCGTCCATGCGGTGTCGGTTGCCGAAGAACTGGGGATCACCCGAGTTATGGTGCCGCGGCATCCCGGCGCGTTTTCGGCGCTTGGTCTGCTTTGCACTGACGTCATGCACGATTACATCAAGTCCGAGCTTCGGGCGTTCGAAGACTTGGCGCCCGAATATGTCGAAGACGTGTTTCGCGCCCTTGAGGAAAAAGCCTCGCGCGAACTGGTGGATGAAGGTCTGTCGACGGATGATGCGACGTTCATCCGCGAACTGGATCTGCGCTATGCAGGGCAGGGCTATGAGCTGCGCACTCCGCTCGAGGGTCTGGCAGCCGGACCGCTCGATGCGGCCGCGTTGGCCGCGGCCCGCGCCCGCTTTGACGATCGCCACGAGCAGGTCCACGGTCATGCTGCCGCCGATCGGCCGGTCGAGGTGGTCAGCTATCGTCTGCGCGCGCGGGTCACCGTTCCCAAATACATTCAGCGCTCAGAGCCGTTTCCCGTCACGCCAGGAGATGTCGGAGCGGCGGAAACCGGCGAGCGTGCCGTCTATTTCGACGGCAAGACTGCCGTAAAAGCCAAAACCTACGAGCGCGAACGCCTGGAGATCGGCGCTCGGCTCGAAGGGCCCGCGATCATCGAGCAGTTCGATTCCACCGTCGTCGTCAATCCTGGCTGGCGCGGCCGGGTGGACGAATTCCGCAATCTCATCATCGAGCGGTGTTGACTCATGCTTGATCCGATCACCATCGAAATCCTGCGGAACAAGATCGCCAGCCTGATGGATGAGATGCATTACCATCTCTACCGCTCGGGATATTCCACGATCGTGCGGGAATCGCGCGATTTCAGCTGTGTCGTTCTCGATGCGACCGGACGGGTGATCGTAGCCCCGCCCATGTTCTTCCATGCCCCGGTTTACCGCCATCTGGTCGGCCGTATCCTTGAGCTGCACGGTGATACGATCGCCGCTGGGGATGTGTTCGTTGCGAACCACCCGTACGAAGCCGGGCTGCCTCATACATCGGACATGGCATTTGTCGCGCCGGTGTTCGCAGGGGAACGCCTGATCGGCTTCACCGGCTCGATCGCGCACAAGGCCGATATCGGGGGTACGGTGGCCGGATCAACCTCGGCGGATGCGACCGAGTTATTCCATGAAGGACTGCTGGTGCCGCCGGTGCGAATCAGCGCGGCGGGCTCGCCTTGCCCCGATATCGAACGGATGATCCTGGCCAATTCGCGTCAGCCGGAGCTTGTCCGGGGGGATATGTCTGCTCAAATCGCGGTAACCGAACTGGGCGCTGCGCGCGTGGCAGAGCTTTGCTCTCGGTTTGGGCCACAAGCGCTGGTCGACGCTTTTGCTGCAATCCTCCGTCGCGCGGGTGACGAACTTGCCGCCGCGATTGCGCTGCTGCCAAGCGGCACCTCCACGGCCGTCGGCTATATGGATAGCGATGGCGTGGTGAAGGACCAGCCGGTCCGCCTTGCCGTCACGATAACGGTGGCGGATGGCGTCGCCACGTTCGATTTTTCCGATAGTGCGCCCCAGACCCGCGGCCCGATCAACCTGCGTCCGTCGATGGTCGAAGCCTGCGTTTTCTACGCGCTGATCGGCAGCCTCGGCCCGGATTTGTCGTTCAACGACGGTATGCGCGACGCCGTGCGCATCGTGGTCGCGCCGCGTACCGTCACCAATGCCGAGGCGCCGGCGCCTGTTTCCAGCTATCAGATGACCAACCTCAAGCTGGTGGACGTGATCCTGGAGGCGATGGGACACTTCGTCCCCGAACGCGCGGTCGCCGGTGCTGGCTCTTCCTCGACGGTGCTCATCAACTGGCACACTCCGCGTCCGGGCGGCTCTTCGATGCAATATGAGATCGTAGGGTCCGCTTACGGGGCAGGGGCGGGGCATGACGGAACATCGGCCACGGCTGTCCACCTCAGCAACCTGCACATCACCCCGATCGAGATAATCGAGTCCGAATATCCCTGCCGTATCTCGCGCTTTGACCTCGTGCCGGACAGCGGCGGGGCAGGGCGGTGGACCGGCGGTCTCGCGATGCAGCGCGAGTATGAAATGCTGGCCGATGCCACGGTCGTGCGCCGTTTCGATAAGAGCCGCTTCCCGCCTTCCGGAGTTGCTGGCGGCGCCGATGGCGGCGCCGCGCGATCGGTGATCAATCCGGGGCGCGAGGACGAGATCATCCTCAACGCATCGGCGCGGTTCGACGTCAAGGCGGGTGACCGCCTTATGATCCAGACCGCAGGCGGGGGTGGCTATGGCCCCGCTGCAGAGCGCGATCCCGCCGCCTGTGCGGCAGATATCGATGAAGGCCGCGTCAGCCGGCCGCCGTCTTCGAGCACCCAAAAGGAACATTTGTCATGACGGATCAGCGGGAAAGCGTCGGCATCGTCGGCGTTGGTCGCATGGGGCTGCCGATGGTCAAACACCTTATCGCCAAGGGGTTTGCCGTCACCGCCTGCGACATCAATCCGGGCAATTGCGATGCCGCCCGGGCGCTGGGCGCAACGATCGTGGCCAGGCCGGCGGATTTCGGACCGAGTGTCAGCTTCGTGATCCTGGGTGTTGGCTATGACGCCGAGGTTATGGCGGTGACGACCGGAGAAGGCGGTGTGTTTGCGACGATGGCGCCGGGCACTTTGATTGCGGTGTCCGCAACGGTGTTTCCGGCGACGGTCAAGGCTTTGGCCGCGGCAGCCCGCGAACGCGGCTGTGACGTGCTAGACGCGCCGATCTGCCGTGGCCGCTGGTTCGCTGACGAAGGCAAGCTTTTGGCATTGTTCGGCGGCGCCGATGAGGCCGTCGCTCGTGGCCGGATCGTATATGGGGCGTTCTGTTCGGATATCGCGCCGCTGGGGGATGTCGGGCACGGCCAAGTGGCCAAGGCCCTGAATAACCTCCTGCTGTGGATCGGCTCCATCGGGATCATCGAAGCAGGGCGTATCGCAGAATCGACGGGGATCGATTTGCCCAAGCTGCGCGCCGCGCTGATGCTCAGTTCGGGCAAGAGCCAGGCACTGGAGGATTGGGAGCAGACCAGCTTCACCTGGGCGCTCAAGGACATGCAGATCGTTTCGGCAATGACCGATGAAGCGGGATTATCGCTGCCGCTGACCGGAGCGGTCAAGGAAATGGTCAAGGAAGCCCGCCGGATCAAGGCGACCAATCCGCCCGGTTGGACGGCGCCGGCCGCCGCAGGCGCGTGACGCCAACTTTATGAACAATGTACGCATGGGAGAGGTCGGCATGAAGCTTGCCCACAAGGTCGCAATCGTTACCGGCGCAGGCCGTAATATCGGCGAGGAAGTGGCGGTGCTGCTTGCCTCGGAAGGCGCGCAAATCGCCGTCGTCGATCTCAACGAGGCGAGCGCGGAGGCTGTAGTGTCACGGATCGCGCAGGCTGGTGGTGTCGCGCGCAGCTATGTCTGTGATGTATCGGACGAAGCTGCGGTGAATGCCTTGATGGATTCGGTTGTCGGCGATTTCGGCGGGCTCGATATCCTCATCAACAACGTCGCCATCTCGGACAATAAGTCGGTGCTCGATCTCGAAAAGGCTGAATGGGATAAGGTCATGGCCGTCACCCTGACAGCCCCATTTTTGACCAGCAAGGCCGCGGCCAAAGCAATGATCGCCGGGGAACGGTCCGGGCGGATCGTCAACGTCACGTCCACCTCCGGTTATTTCGGCCGCGCGCGTGCACTGGCGTACACTACTGCCAAGGGCGGGCTGGTTAATTTTACCCGATCGCTAGCGATCCAGCTGGCGCCGCACAATATCCGGGTCAACAGCGTGGTCCCCAACAAGATCGGGTCGCCGGTCGGCAAGGATGCTTTCAATCCTGATCGCAAGGTCGTGAACCTGCGTAATCGGCCCGGTGAGCCGATCGACTTGGCGCGGGCGGTATTGTTCCTTGTGTCCGACGATTCGGACTTCATCGCTGGCACAGAAATCTTCGTCGACGGTGGCTGTTCCGTCATGATGGCAGGCGAATAACGGCTGCTTTGCGCCGGGTTCACGAACGGTTGAGGAATTTCGCATGGGCGACAGCATCAAGTTACTGGTTCCCGATTCCCCTGGTGGGATCGACGATCTCTCTGCGCGGCTCGTGTCGCGCCATTTAGGCCGGTTCATCGAAGGCAGCCCAACGATCGTGGTCGATTATGAACCGGTCGGCGGCGGGATTGCGCTGGCCAACGGATTTGCCGCCAACGCTCCGCGCGACGGATCGGTGATCGCGGTCGTGCAGCGTTCGGTGCCGCAACTGGCCATCGAGGGTCATCCAGAAGTCACGTTCGATCCGCTCGCATTCACCTGGCTGGGAAGCCTGTCCTCGTTCGCCGAGGATGCCTATATGGTCCTCGTCAACGTCGATTATCCCGCATACACCGCCGAGGACCTCAAGACCTTGGCTACCCCGGCTCGGTTTGGGGCGGTCGGTATCAGTTCGACCAATTACACCATTGCCGCCATCGCCAAGAGCCTGTTCGGCTACAGGCTGGACATCTCGACTGAGTACACCGGGGCGGCCAGCATCTTCAAAGCGATGCAGGCCGGCGAACTGGACGGTCAGGTCGTTGGCATCAACTCTATCCGGGCCAATCAACCGGCGCTTTGGGAAGGCAAAAAGGTCCGGCCACTGGTCCAGTTCGGTCGACAGACCCGCCACCCGATCCTGCCCGATGTTCCCACCGGTCGCGAACTTACCAGCGATCCCATCGAGCTTGCGGTCATCGATTTTGCGGAATTGCCGTTTCGGATGGCATTGCCGTTCATGGCGCCTCCCGGCGTGCCGGCCGAGCGGGCCAAGATGCTGCAGGATGGCTTTACCAGGATGATGGCGGACCCGGACTTTCTGGCCGATGCCGAACAGATCAAGCTCGATATCAGTCCGGTCAGCGGCGAAGGCATCAAGCAATTGATTCAGACCGCCGCGCAAACTCCGCCCGAGGTCATCGCACGATATCGCGCGATGGTTGCGCCGAACACTTAACTCGCCGGCGCTGTCATTCCCGTCGGCGAAGGCAATTATGGATCAGTCTAACCAAGGCGTTGGCGAGCGACCCAGGTTAGCACCACTGCGGAAGGATAATCGTCTTGTTGAAAACGGAGCCGGCAGCGCGGGGTGATCACAAAATCGTCGGCCTGATCATGCCGACGACGCGGCCTGATACGATCAACGAGCTGATTCCGATCCTGCCGCGAGGGGTTGGTATCATCCCGGTCTACCTCCAGTTCCGCCAGGGGACTGCGGATGAATTCCGGGAAGGCTTTGGCGAATATGAGCGGCAGATCGGAATTCTTGCCGATCACGATTGCGATATCATCCATCCGCTAGGTGCGCCGCCGTTCATGGTGCAAGGTCTGGAGAAGGAAACCGCTCTGGTCGGCGCGTGGCAGCAAACCTATCGTACTCCGATCTTTACGTCAGGCCAAAATCACGTCCGCGCCTTGCGGGCGCTGAATGTCAAAGCCATCCTGGGCGTCACCTATTTCCTGGGTGATATCAACGATATCTACTCCAAATATTTCGAGGACGCCGGTTTTGTGGTGACCGGTATGCAAGGCCTGCCTGGGGTCGATTTCGCCAAAGTGCAGGAGGTGCCGTCATCGCAGATCTATGATTTCATCAAGGCCAGTTTCGAGAAGGCGCCGGCCGAAGCGATCTATATCCTCGGATCCGGTTGGCACACGCTCGATATCGTCGAGCGGCTGGAGCAGGATCTTGGTGTACCCGTGATCCATCCGCAAACCGCAAGGGTCTGGGAAATCCAGAAAAGATTGGGAATCGCAGAGCCGCGGGAGGGCTATGGTTCGCTGATGACAAAGCTTCCGTCAATCCAGGAATTTTCTATCCGGTGATGCGAACGGCGCAGAAAAACCGGCTCTTGCTTCTAGTGGCTCGCTTAGCTCGGATTATTGACCTGCGCGCGCACGCTTTGCCTGTTCGCACCACAGATCCCATGCCCGGTTCATCTGACCATCGTTGGTCGCCGCTGCGGCGCGGCCTTCGGCTTCGGTCAGATAATTGACCGGCCCGATTGCCATCGCTTGCAGCTGGATGCGGGCATTGATTTCCGTGTAAACGGCACGGAACACGGCTTGGCGCAGGGAAATACCCACAACGGTTACGCCGTGTCCGCGCATCAGCACCGCAGCGGAATCGCCCAGCGTGCCGGCCAGCGCCTTCCCCAGGCCAGCGTCACTGATCAGCAGATCGGTCTCATCGCCGCGGACATCGCGGATTTCGAAGACGGGGGTCGCGACACCCAGAAATCCGCCCATGTGGCAGACCGATCGCAGTGGCGCGGCAGTGGTAACGCCTAGCGGTAGCACCGAATGCGAGTGACTATGGACGATGCCCATCACTTCGGGCCGGGCGGCGTAAATTTCGCCATGGATGAAGCGTTCGAGGAAGGAGCGGTGCTCACCCTGCGTCACGATCCGGCTGTCCAGATCGAGTTCGAGGATATCGTCGGCCGTGACACGTTCGGGCGCCATATTGCGCGCCAGCAAATAATGGTCGGGCCTTTCGGGATGACGCATGCTGACGTGACCGAACCCGTCCAGAACGTGCTGATGCGCCAGAATATGATTGGCGAGCGCGAGGTCTTCGAAAGAGTCGCGCAGGACGGCCGACGACGCGCTCATGGTTACGATATTCCCGCCATCTTCAAGCTATGAGGTTTCGCGCTATCGTTGCGCGGAAAACGGCGCAAGGCTGGGGGACGACCGGAGAATACCTTGGTGGGTTATTCTGAAAGTCCTCTCTATAGATGAGAATTGGCACTTGAGTCTGTCGATCCAAGCCTTCTCTCGGCGACGTCAAACGGGCATGATTTGTTGATGCAGCGCGGCCACCCAAATTAGCGCCTCGGATGTCTTCGCTGCTGTTCGACGTGGTCGACCGGAAACAGTTGGCTCGGCTTCGTTCGGACAGCCTGCGGCATCGCGTGCAGGCCTCAACAACCGGAGAGGAAATCATCATGAGCGTTCTGGATCCCACGCTGGACCCCGTTCAGTTCCGCATTGAAACCGACCTTCCCGAAGGTTCGAACAAGAAGGTGTCTATACTGTCGCGGACCGATCGGGTCGTGGCGGCGGTGCAGGTGATCAAGAGCGGGGGTGAGAACAATCTCCATTCGCATCGGCATCTGGACGGCGTGTGGACAGTGCTGGCCGGTCGCGCCAAATTTTATGGTCCAGGCGACGTGATCATGGCCGATCTTGGTCCGTTCGAAGGAATCCTGATCCCGCGCGGCGTGCAATATTGGTTCGAGAGCGGCGACGAGAGCCAAGTCCTCGTGATCCATCAGGTCGAGGCGTCGGACATCGCGATGCTGTCCATCCAGGACATCATCAAGGACCGGATTAATCACGAAGCGCCGAAAGAATCGCTGAAGTCGACGCTGGTAGCCTCCGGGGCAGGCGAATAACTGCATCGGGCGTAAGCCCAGCAATTTCACCATCAGGAGCGCTCCGGGCACTTTGCTCGGAGCGCTTTTTGATTCGGGCGACCGCGCTGCCGTTGGGCCTGGCGGATCCTCGTTGAGATCCTGCCAGCCTAGATCTTGAATGTTTCCAGCGTGTTCGGCGCGAACAGTTCCTCCGGCTCCAACGGGCGGTGGAGCACACCCTGCTCGTGGGCGTAGGTCAGGAAGGCCTCCAGCGTTGTCCGGTTCGGGGCAATGCCATAGGGAAAGTAATCGTCGGGCATGGTTTCCATCGCGCGACGGGCGTGTTCGGCACCCCATGGAATGGGGAAGCGAGAGGCGTTGAAATCGAGCGCCCGCGCAACGCTGCGGTCCTTGGCTTCCTCAAGGCATTTGTACAATTCTCCCGCGATCCAGGGATTGCGTTCGTAGACTTCGCGGCGAAACACCACCGTGTGCATGATCGGGAAGATGCGGGTTTCCCGAAAGTAATCCTGTTCTACGGAAAGGAAATCGCCGATCAGGCGCTTCACGCGAGGATCGCCCTGTTCCACGCTATGGGGCGGATGAGCGGATAGAACCGCATCGACTTCACCCGACAGCAGCATGGCGTTCAGTGACGTGTCCGGACGCCTTTCAATGGTGATGCCCTTGGGCAGGGCCAGCGCGACTTTCTCACCACGGCCCGGTTGATTGACGCTCGCCTGCACCCAGTCGATCGAAGCAAGGTCTAGGCCGTATTGGTGGGCAAGAAAGCCGCGCGAATAGACGGCGGCGGTCTGCGCCCATTCGGGCAAACCGACCCGACGCCCGACGAGATCCTGAGGTGTCCGCAGCGGCGTGTCGCTGCGGACATAGATCGAGGAGTGGCGATGCATGCGCGAGGGGAAAACGGGAATGGCGATCAGATCGCATCCTCCCTGCGATACCAGCGAGGAATATTTGGCCATCGAGATTTCGGATGCGTCAAATTCGCGATACTTCAAGGTGCGAAAGAATATCTCTTCGACCTGAAGCGTAAGGACCGTCAGGTCGATGCCTTCGGGCCGAACGACCCCGGAGGCCAAATCGCGGACGTGATCATAATCGCTCAATGCGATGGTGAGGGGAATCCGAGTCATCCGGGACTTGTCCTTATAGGCATCGGTTTGAGCAAAGCAGGCGTAGCGAAGAGCCCGCCAGCATGGCCCTCGGGGCGAGGCCACGTGACGATGCAGGAAGTGAACTCATCGATCCGAGGCGCTTCGAGGTGCCCTCCAGCACGTAGCGAATCGGCTTTCAAGAGCGGAATACACATCTGCAGAATTGACCGTCAACCATTCCATCTGACGGAACACGAAGCGCTTGCCAGAACATTGGCATGGCGATAAATCGACTTCAGTTCGTTGTCGGCCAGGCTGAGGCTGGCGCGCTATCGGCGAGGTTTTGTGATGCTCACCCCGGAAATGAACGACCGACTGACCCGCGTTGGGCCCGGCACTCCGTGCGGCGAGCTGATGCGTCGCTATTGGATCCCGATCGCACCGGTCAGCCAGCTCGATGAAAATCCGGTGCGGAAAATTCGCATGCTGGGGGAAGATCTTGTCCTCTATCGCAACACGTCCGGCGGCCTCGGATTGATTGGCGATCGTTGTCTGCACCGGCTGGTCGATCTGCAATACGGCATTCCCGACGAGCGCGGCCTGCGCTGCCCCTACCATGGCTGGCTGTTTGGCGAGACCGGCAAATGCCTTGAACGGCCGATGGAAGCGAAGCCCGAGGCCGATATCGGCCGATCGTTAAAGGGCTATCCGGTCGAGGAACTGGGCGGCCTCGTGTTTGCCTATATGGGGCCGCTGCCGGCGCCGGCGCTGCCGCGATGGGATCTCTTCGTTTGGCCCAACGCCATCCGTCAAATCGCCGTGCAGGTCATCGATTGCAACTGGCTGCAATGCCAGGAAAATACCGGTGATCCTACGCACAGCGCATGGGCGCACGGGCACATGTTCAACTATGTGCTCAATCGCAAAGGCGAAACGGATCGGATGCAGGACAAGGTCCACACCATCCATACGCGCAAGGCGGTGGGCGTAGGCATCAAGGAAATCTACGCCTCGCAGACCAAGCACGGCTTCCGCAAGGGCATAAAATATTCGACCGAACTCGGCGCGGAAAAGGACGAAACCAAAGAGCATTCGACGGTCATATTCCCGTTCTACACCCAAACCGGCAAGACGGGTGCGCCGCGCAGCGAATATCAGATCCGTGTGCCCATGGATGATACTCATACCTATCACATCTGTTATCAGGTCTATGCTGCGCCTGAAGGGATGCAGGCGCCTGAACAGACATCGATTCCCTATTATACGCCGCCGACCATCGATGCCGATGGCAATCCGATCCTCGATTATGTGCTGGCGCAGGATGCGGTGACGTGGAAGGCGCAGGGCCCTATCGCCGATCGTTCGTCCGAACTGCTCGGGCGCACCGACATTCCGATCGTCGTACTGCGCCGGCAATTGGACGAGCAGATCACCCGAGTAGAACAAGGCAAGGCGCCGATGAATACCTGGGCGGAATCGCCGCCTATCATTTATGGCAAGGGTTCGCCGCCGGACCTTTCGCAGCCTTTGCTGCGCCACACGTTCCGCGGTCTCTATCATCTTGGCTTCGGCAATGACGATGCCGATCGCTATGGTCCGCTGTTCGAAACGGTCAAGGAACTTCACCGGGAGATAGAAGCGTTCCAGCTTGGGCGGGCTGCTGCGCAGGATGTGAAGGCTGCTGCTCTTGCCGAGGCCGGCGAACACTAAGGCCGGGTTCGGGCGATCGGCCCGCCGCTGCGCGGAGAATGAACTTGGCACGTGAGGCTATCGATAATGAGCGTGCGGCGGCCGCGACGATCCAGCGTCTGCTGGACGAGATTGGTGGCATTCCGGCGCATGTAGATTTCGAGGATGCCTCCGGCGGAGACATCGTCGCGCGGATCGCGTTCGATGACGATTCGAGCGAGATCATTTGCCAGTTAAGCCGCGAAGGCGATCTGATCGCCGCGCGATTGATCGAGCCCTGAATCATGCGTTATCGTGAAATTCCCGGCACGGGCGTGATCCTATCGAAAATCGGCTTTGGTTGTGGCGGCAACGCCGGGTTGATGATCCGCGGCTCGGCCGCCGAACAGCGAAAGGTGATCGCCCGGGCGCTGGAACTAGGGATTAACTACTTCGATGTCGCGCCTGATTACGGCGCTGGCCGAGCGGAACAGGCGTTGGGCGATGCGCTGGCCGTGCTTGGCGCGCGTGAGACCATAATTACTACCAAGGTGGAAATACGAAGCAGCGATCTTCCCGATATCGCCGGTCACATCGAGCGTTCGGCCCGCGAAAGCCAGCGCCGCCTTGGGCGCGAGCGGATCGACGTCCTGCAGATCCACAACGGACCTACCGCCTCACCGCCACCAATGGCAAACGGCGATTATCACCATCTCTGGATCGAACACTTCCTCCGACCGGGTGGTGCGGTGGAGGGATTGCAACGTCTGTTGCGTGACGGAACGGTTGGCCATGTCGGCTTCGTGTGCCGCGGCGAAGACGTGAACGAAGTTCGCCGGCTGCTCGAAACCGGCGTATTCAGCCTGATCAACCTCAACTTCAGCCTGATCAATCCTTCCGCCGCGGCCTCTGGTCCGGTGTTCCACGGCGAACGGGACCATGGCGGGGTGATCGATGTAGCCAAGGCCGCCGGGTGCGGCGTTGCGGTGTTCAGCCCGCTGGCGGGAGGGCTGCTCTCGGGCGAGATTACGCCCAATCCGCTTTCCCGACCGCGCCGCGGCGCCCCTTCGGCTGTTGAGCGCGCAGAGCGCTTCGCCGTCCTCGCCCGGTCCGAGCGTAGTATGGCTCAGGCTGCCTACCAATTCGTGTTGGATCATCCCGGCGTCACCACCGCGATCGGTGGCTTTTCGTCGATCGAGCAGCTCGAGGAAATTGCCGCCCCCGGCATCGCGTGTCTATCGGCTGCTGACAGGGAGCAAATCGGAGAAATCTGGCGCTCCTCGTCAGGAGCTGTACCGGCGTGAACGCTGATCTCCCGCCCGTTCCGGATGTCGACGCGCTTTCGCTCGTGGTCGACACCAAGCGCGAGATTGCCGACGATATCTGGCTGTTCGATCTGGTCTCGATCGACGACGACGAACTGCCTCCGTTCGAACCGGGAGCGCACATCATCGTTCGAACGCCGGCGGGGGTGCCGCGGCAATATTCCCTGTGTTCGAGCAGTGCGGAGCTGCACCGCTACCAGATCGGCGTGAAATGCGAGCGATCGGGACGTGGGGGTTCTGCAAGCATGGCCGAGGATCTGAACATTGGCGACGTTGTTTCAGCTTCTCTTCCGCTCAATCACTTTCCGCTTGAGCCCGCCGACGGCGAAACACTGCTTATCGCGGGGGGGATCGGGGTTACACCGATCTTGGCGATGGCGCGGCATCTGCAGCAACACGGCCGCTCCTTCCGGGTGATCTATTGCGCGCGGTCTCCCGAAACGGCTGCTTTCATCGATGTACTCGCCGCTCCGCAATTTAGCGATCACACGATGATCCATTACGATGGCGGCGATCCGGAAAAGGCACTGGATATCGCGGCGGCATTGCGCGATTGCCCACCCGAAACCCACCTCTATTGCTGTGGCCCGCGCGGGCTTATGGGCGCAGTGCGCGAGGCGACGCGGCATTGGGCGCCCGGTCACGTCCATTTCGAGGACTTTGGCGGGAGCGTCGAGCCGAACGCCGAGGATTTTGCGTTTCGCGTCCATCTGGCTCGGAGCGGCGGCGTGTTGGATGTCGGGTCGCAGGAAACCATCCTTGAAGCGATGAGACGCCATGGTCTTGGTGTGCCCAGTTCCTGTGAGGCGGGGGCGTGCGGGGCCTGCCGCACCGGTTTGTTGGCTGGAAAGGCCGATCACCGTGACTATGTTCTGACCGACAGCGAGCATGACAGTGCCATCATGGTTTGTGTATCGCGCGCCGCATCGGCTGAACTGACTATCGATGCGTAACGCTACCGTTAGGGGGCCTCTCGCCTGTATATAGCGATCGTTCCGGCGGAGATTGACGCCGCGCGAACGCGAGCGCTACGCCTTTAGCGGACGCTAGCTGGCATACGTGGATGTCGCTGCTGGCGCGGGAGGATGGATGGCGGATAGCAAGGCTTCGGACACGGGACGGGTCGAGGCCGTCGAGCGCGCCCTGTCTTTGCTGCAGTGTTTTCGTACCCCGGGCGAAGAGTTGAGTCTGGCGATACTGGCCCAGCGTTCGACGATGTACAAAAGTACGATTTTACGGTTGGCCGGATCGCTGGTGCGCAAGGGCTTCCTCCATCGCAACAGCCAAGGCCGGTTTCTGCTCGGCCCCGAGCTACAGCGCCTCGGCGGGCTAAGCAGCCCTCAAATCGGGCTGGACGATCTTATTCGCCCGGTCTTGGCCGAACTGTCGCTGACGGCCCTGCAGACCGCCTCTTTCTATATTCAGGACGGCAATGTCCGGCTGTGTCTGCTCCGCCATAATTCGCCTCGCTCCGCACGCCATCATCTGGAGGAAGGGTCGCGGCATCCGTTGAACCACGGTGCGGCCGGCGCGATCCTCCGTGCTTTTGCCGGGGCGCGGGACAAGGCTTCTGCGGGGATCCGACGACAGGGCTGGGCCGTATCGCTGGGCAGCCGCGATCCAGATCTCGCAGCGGTGGCGGTGCCGCTGCTCAATGCCGAAGACGAGTTGATCGGTGTGTTGACCATTTCTGGTCTTATCTCGGGTTTTTCCAACGATGCGATCGAGGACTATCGCCAGGCGCTAATGCAACAGGCGGCCAACCTGCGTCCCCGATTGCCGCGCTTGTCCGAGCTGCCTTATGGGCGGATTGCCTAGGCCCGATAGGGCATTAGCTCAGACCGGCACGGACACTGATCCATCCCGCATGATCGGCCGCTATAATGAGCGGTGTTTTCACTAAGTGAGACTTAGACGACGGTTTCTTCGCATATCGTGTCCCGTTTGATGGTTTCGCATCCGGGGGCGGCTTGCGGTGCCGATCCTTTAATTTAGAGCCGGGGCGCGAGAGGGAGCGCTATGGCCGACGGGATTATCGAGCAGCGTTCCGTTGTTGCCGATCGCGGGCTTGCCAAAGCCGCCAAAGCTCCGCTCGGATTCGTTATTCTCCTTGGCACGCTGTCGGCGTTCGGCTCGGTTTCGATCGATATGTATCTGCCTGCGCTGCCGAGCATCGCCAAATCGCTCCATGCCAGCGAAGCGCCGGCGCAGATAACGGTGGCAGCCTACATCTTGGGCCTGGCGTTTGGGCAGCTTTTCTATGGCCCGATTTCGGATCGATATGGCCGACGAAAACCGCTGCTATTTGGCATCGGGCTTTATATCGTCGGCACATTGGGCTGCATTCTGGCGCCGACGATCCATGTGATGATCGCGTTCCGGGTGATCCAGGCTCTCGGCGGCTGTGCAGGCCAAGTGATCGGGCGAGCGATTGTGCGCGATAGCTTTGCACATGACGAGGTGCTGCATGTCCTTTCCATGCTGGTCCTGGTGTTTGGAATCACCCCGGTGCTCGCGCCGCTGCTCGGTGGTTGGCTGTTGCTCGTAGCGAGTTGGCGGTGGCTGTTCGGTTTCCAGTTGCTGTTCGCGGTCATCATCGGGACGATTTCGGCATTGACGCTCAAGGAATCGCGCTCGGCTACCGCTGCGGCTCTGGCGAGATCCGAAAATCCTTTTCGCAGCTATCTCTCATTACTGGGGAATCGCCAGCTATCCGGCTATCTCTTGACCGGCGCATTCTCCGGTGCGGCCCTGTTCACATATATTTCGACCTCGCCGGACGTGATTATCGGGATGTACCATTTCTCGCCGCAGCAGTTTGGCTGGGTTTTCGCGGTCAATGCTGCCGGCTATGTCGCTTCCAATCAGATGAATGCGCGACTGGCGCGGCGCTACCCTTCAGATACGATCCTCAAATGGGCCAATCGCATCATTTTTGGTGTATCGCTGGTGATGGTGTTCAATGCGACGACCGGGATTGGCGGAGCGCTTGGCATTCTGGCTCCGATGTTCCTGATCATGTCGGGATTTGGCTTCAATCAGTCGAATGCCATGGCCGGTGCTCTCAATGTCGATCCGCGAAGGGCGGGTACTACCGCCTCTCTGCAGGGTGCAGCAGGGCTGCTGGCAGGATCGATCTGCGCGACCGCGACTGGCCTGATGCGGGACGGAACGCCCCGGCCGATGTCATGGGTGATAGCCGCGTCTCTGCTGGCGGCGATGGTCGCCTTGCGAACTCTGGTTTTCGCAAAACGGGGAGTGGACGCTGCTCCACCGCAGCCCGGAAATGCAATCTCATAATTTGAGTGACTACGCCCAGCCCAGGCTCGCAGATCGCGTTGAAACAGCTATTCGACGGACAGATCGACCGTGTGGAGCACAAGTTCGGTCGCAAGAGGTGAGAGCGATGACCCCTGACGATGCCGTCGTGCAAGAACTCGAAGCTTTGGAACAGCGGCGCTGCGCTGCGACTGCCGCCGGCGACACTGCGACTCTGAACGAGATATTTTCGCCTGATATGCTGTTCGTTCACTTCCGCGGCAAAACCGAAGGGCGCGAAGCCTATGTCGCGGCGGTCGAAGGGAATCCCCGTTCGATCGAGATTGGCGAGATGAAAATAGAATGCTTTGGCGATACCGCGGTGATGTTGGGCAAGCACGACATTACTCGCCAAAACCCGACCCGGGTGATCGATGCCTTCGGCACACGGGTGGTGCGCAAGACTGCGGCTGGCTGGCGCTATGTGCTTATCCAGGTTTCCCCATCAACCGTCCAAAAGTAAGCGTCGCTGCCTTTTCAGGCTTCGGACAATTGAGCGATCGTCACCAGCTCACGCTGAGACCAGGGAACGCACATCGAATTGCGTATCGCGCAATGACGTCACATGATCCGAAAGCGGCTGATGGCTGCGTATCAGCCGGCGGTAGGTAGCGAATTCCTTGGGTGCCTGATTCACGGCGCAATAGCCGACCAGGACGCCGTTGTTCAGATACAGGCTGCTGAAGCTGGTGTCGGAAATGTTCCCGCGAACAATGACTGTGTCATGATCTTCGATGTGACCGGCAGATTCGATATGCAGATCGAAGACGTCCGACCAGGCATAGTTTATGAAATCATATTCAGCCGCATCGCCGCACATGTTCCGCGCTGCGAGCTGCCCGCTATATTCTGCATGACCCCAATGCTCCGCCCGCAAGCGCCGCCCGCAAATCGGATCGGGATAGTTGGCTACGTCGCCCGCCGCGAAGATGTCTGGCGCGCTGCTCTGCATCGTATGGTCTACGACGATCCCGTTCGCGATTTCCAGACCGGCTGCGCTGGCGAGATTGGTATTAGGAATGATGCCGATCCCCACGCAGAGCAGATCGCATTCGATTTCGAGGCCGCTTGCCGTGACGACCGCGCGAACATGGCTATCGCCGTTGACGCTCTCCACCCGTTCCCCCGTCAGGAACGTCACGCCTTCGGCTGCGCACCGCTCACGCACCACCTCGGCGATTGCCGGATCAGCAAAGCGTGGCCAGATGCGCGCCTGAGCCTCGACGACGGTGACGCTCAACCCCAGTTTGCGAAGGGAAGCCGCCACTTCGAGCCCGATGAAGCCGGCACCAATGACAACGGCGTGGCGCGCGGTGGCTGCGGCTGCGCCTATCCGGCGGGCGTCATTGGCGGTGCGTACATAATAGATGCCCTCCAGTTCAGCGCCGGGTACGGGCAGCAGGATAGGCGTCCCGCCTGTGGCCAACAGTGCCTTACGAAACGAAATGCGCAAGCCATTGTCCAACCCGGCCTCATGCCCTGCGGGATCGAGATCTGTGACACTTGTCGACAGGTGAATGTCGATTGGACCGCCCATCGCCACGAGATCAGGATAGACGATATCGCCTTCTGACTGCTCGCCGCGCAGAAACTCCTTGGAGAGGGGCGGCAAGTGATACGGCGGTAAGCTATCGTCGCTGACCATGACGATACGAGCGCTCGCATCGATCCGCCGGATCCGCTTTGCCGCATTGTATGAGGCGACGCCGCCACCAATCAAAAGGTAATCGCTGTCCACTATCGATGCTCGCTGGCTGATATCGTCCGGGGGCTGCGCGACCAAGGATATCGTGTCAATATTGCCGTCGGCGCAGGGCTTTGCCACTGCGGTGAAACATCCACCATATGAGCAATGATGAAAATCAGGTGGCGTGTTCGGCCTTTTGTTTTGCCGGAATGGGCCGACGCTGTAACGATGCTTCGATCAATCGAGCCGTTTGCTGCAGCAACTCGAGCAATTCCTCTCCACCTGGCCCGCCCGGATTCGGACCGGATTGAGAAATCGATATAGCCGCAAAGACCCGTCCATCGAGGCGAACGGGCACCGCGATGCACCGCACGCTCGGATCGATTTCGCCATTGTCTCGCGCATGCCCGGTTTGGCGGACAGTCTTCAATGCCGCGCGTAAGATTTCGGGATCCACGATTGTGTTAGCCGTCAACCGGACGAACGGGCTGGAGGTGAGATAGCGCTCGCGTTCGCGCTCCGGCATAGCAGCGAGCAACACTTTCCCGATGCCAGAGCAATAAGCCTCGAGTTGCATGCCTTCCTGGGTCAGGACATTGGCATCACCGCGCGCCTTGACCAGGTAGGTCACCATATCGTCTTCCAGCATTCCGAGATGCGCGGTCAGTCCGGTGCGTTTGGCCAGAGAGTCGAGTAGCGGCCTGCTTACGGCTTTCAACACGCCCTGCATGTCGCGTGTGCGTCCCAACCGGATCAGCGTCAGGCCTGGAAGATAATTGCCGCGCGAAGCACGCGACACAAATCCGCGCCGTTGTAGCGTTGCCAGAATTCTATGGGCTGTCGATGCCGGAATGCCCGCTTCCTCGGCCAGCAAAGAGATTGGTGCGCCACCACCATGATCGATCACAACCTCAAGCAAACGAAGGCCTTTATCGAGGGTATTTGATGCAGGGGTCACCATTTCTCTTCCCTAACCCTATTCTTATATCTTGAGAGAATTTAGGGTATTAGCGTTGCCCGCGCAAGCCCGCTCCCATAAACGAACCTTCGAGGATGTTTGATAAAGGTCCAACGCCGGTGCCGATCGATCGCGAAACAATCGCCCGGCGTTTGTATGACGCATATCGCGGGGGCGCCGTACCGCCGCTGCGTGATGGGCTGGAGCCGACCGACGCCGACGGCGCTTATGCCATCCAGCAGATCAACACTCGGCGATGGATCGAGGAGGGGCGCCGTATTATCGGCCGCAAAATCGGCCTGACCGCCGAGGCGGTCCAGAAGCAACTCGGCGTCGATCAGCCGGATTATGGCGTCCTGTTTGATGACATGTGGATCGCGGAGGGCGGAGAGCTCTTGGCGTCGAAGGTGTTGCAACCCAAGGCCGAGGCCGAGATTGCAATCGTCCTGGCGCGCGATTTGAACGATCCCGATGCGACCGCGGAATCCGTCGCTGCGTCAGCCGAATATGCGGTCGCCGCTATTGAGATCGTCGACAGTCGCATTGCCGACTGGAAAATCACCTTTGCCGATACCGTCGCAGACAACGGATCATCGGCCTATTTCGTGTTGGGGACGGATAAGAAGCCGCTCCCGGGCCTCGATCTCCGCACCTGCGGTATGGCCTTGGAAATCAACGATAAGGTCGTGTCGCTTGGTGCGGGCGTGGCTTGCCTGGGCCACCCGCTAAACGCCGCGGCGTGGCTCGCCCGAACCTTGGCCCAACGCGGGGAAGGATTGCGCGCGGGGGACGTTCTGATGACCGGAGCACTCGGCCCGATGGTCGCACTTTCACCCGGCGATCAGGTAAAGGCCACGGTGGGGGGCTTAGGGTCAGTTGCTTTCAGCTATAGGGACGAACGGGCATGACGCATGCAGACGGTAAAGCGCGCGTCGCGATTATTGGGTCTGGCAATATTGGCACCGACCTGATGATCAAGGTCATGCGACTGTCGAACATTCTGGAAATGGGCGCCTTTGTCGGCATCGATCCAAATTCCGACGGGCTCAAACGGGCCGAGCGTATGGGTGTTCCGGTCACGGCTGAGGGCATCGACGGTCTGGTCGCAATGCCGGGTTTTGCGGATATCGATATCGTCTTCGATGCGACTTCGGCGGGCGCTCATAAGCGGCATGACGAGATCCTTCGCCAGCACGGCAAAATCGTGATCGACCTGACGCCGGCCGCGATAGGCCCTTACACGATCCCCTCGGTAAACGGGGACGATAATCTCGATCAAGGCAACGTCAACATGGTCACGTGCGGAGGCCAGGCGACGATTCCGATCGTTGCGGCTGTAAACCGCGTTGCCAAAGTGCATTACGGCGAGATCGTCGCGTCTATCGCCTCGAAATCGGCAGGCCCCGGCACGCGCGCCAATATCGACGAATTTACCGAAACGACGGCGCTGGCGATAGAGAAAGTCGGAGGCGCAACGCGGGGCAAGGCGATCATCGTGCTCAACCCGGCTGAGCCGCCGCTGATCATGCGGGACACCGTCTATTGCCTTTGTGATGATGGCGACACGGCTGCAATCGAGGCGTCGATCAAGTCGATGGTCGAGGAAATTAGAACTTTCGTTCCCGGTTATCGACTGAAGCAGCAGGTGCAGTTTGAACGGATCGGCGACAACCTGCCGTTACGCATACCTGAGATGGATCATGCGTTTACCGGACTGAAGGTAACGGTCTTTCTCGAAGTGGAAGGGGCGGCGCATTACCTTCCCGCGTACGCGGGGAACCTGGATATCATGACATCGGCGGCGCTTAAGACCGCCGAAAAGATTGCGCTTCGTCATCGCGAAAAGGTGTTGGCATGAGTGCGGCGCTGCCGGCGGGCAAACTTTACATCCAGGACGTTACCCTGCGCGATGGCATGCATGCCGTGCGCCATCAGTACGGACTTGATCATGTGCGTGCGATTGCGCGCGCTCTCGATAAGGCCAAGGTCGATGCGATCGAGGTGGCTCATGGTGATGGCCTGTCGGGTTCAAGCTTCAACTATGGCTTCGGCGCGCACACCGATTGGGATTGGATCGCCGCGGTGGCCGAGGTACTGGAGCACAGCGTCCTGACGACTTTGCTGCTGCCTGGCATCGGCACCGTCCATGACCTGAAACACGCATACGATTTGGGTGTGCGGTCGGTTCGCATTGCCACGCACTGCACCGAGGCGGACGTCTCGAAACAGCATATCGAGGCCGCTCGCAACCTGGGCATGGATGTCTCCGGCTTCCTGATGATGAGCCATATGTCGCCGCCCGAACCGCTGGCCCAGCAGGCCAAGCTGATGGAAAGCTATGGCGCGCACTGCGTTTATGTGACCGACAGCGGCGGCGCCATGAACATGGACGATTACGCGGCCCGGCTCCAAGCCTATGACCGGGTGCTGAAGCCCGAGACCCAGCGCGGCGTCCACGCGCATCACAACCTTTCGCTCGGTGTGGCCAATTCGATCGTCGCGGTTCAGAACGGAGCGGTGCGGGTCGATGCTTCGCTCGCCGGGATGGGCGCGGGTGCGGGTAATGCCCCGCTCGAGGTGTTCATCGCCGCTGCCGATCGTGCCGGCTGGAACCATGGCTGCGATCTTTACGCTCTGATGGATGCGGCCGAAGACCTCGTCCGGCCGCTCCAGGATCGCCCGGTCCGGGTCGATCGCGAAACGCTGACCCTTGGCTATGCCGGAGTCTATTCGAGCTTTCTGCGCCACGCTGAAAAAGCCGCTGGCGAACATGGGCTCGACACCCGCGCGATCCTCGTCGAGCTCGGCCGCCGTAAGATGGTCGGCGGACAGGAGGACATGATCGTCGATGTCGCGCTGGACCTCACGGCGGGCCGGTAACGACACGGTCGGCGGCCGTCGGACGCATGGGAGGACGGCAATATGGCGAGGCAAGCGTGGCGATAACCCAAAGACGCTTTCGCCGATGGTCGGCAGTCGTAGGGGTGACTTTGGCGGCGTGCGGAGGCGGTTTTGTACTCGCACAGCCCAGCCCCGTCCCAACACCCAAGTTGCCGCCGAAGGGCCCGCCGTCATTCTTCGTCAGCAGTGTCGGCCTGGGCCATGGCGGCGATCTTGGGGGTATTGAAGGTGCCGACCGACATTGCCAGAAACTTGCTGGAGCGGCCGGTTTGGGCGGACGGACGTGGCGGGCTTATCTGAGTGTGGCTGCGCGCGCCGGTGCGGCCGCGGTCAATGCGCGCGATCGCATCGGCAAGGGGCCATGGTACAATGTTCACGGCGACCGCATCGCGATGGATCTGGACGATCTTCATGGCGATACGCTTGAAAGCGCCCGCCGCGGCAACCTGATCTCGCGCAGCAACGCGCTGACCGAGCAAGGCACGCAGGTTCCCGGCGATGCCGCTCATGCGGTTTATCATGACGTCCTGACGGGATCACGGTCAGACGGTCGGGCTTTCCAGGGCTCCGTCGACCATACATGCCATAACTGGACTTATGGCGGTCCGGACGGCGCGCCGCAGGTCGGCCACTGGGATCGGGATTCCAAATATTTCGGCTTATCGTGGAATTCCGCTCATGCGGCACCGGGGTGTAGCGTGGATCGGCTTGCGCTCTCGGGCGGCAAAGGGCTGCTTTATTGCTTTGCCGCGGACAAGGCGCCGGATTGACGTCCAGCGGATAGCCGCCTGGTCCTTCAGTCGGCGACGTAGGGCGGCGCGATACGCATGCTTTGGGCAATGGCGGCAATCGGCTCGCGTTCGTCCGTCAGGCGACTTTCCCACCATTCGAAGAAGTGGCGCTGGTTCATCTCGCTGAACAGGTCCGAAACACGTCCCGGCAGGTTTCGCTTGAGTTCGTGGCCCATGCCCATCTGAAAATTAAGCGCGGTCCGGGCGGCCAACAATGATCCCGATCTCTTGGTCAGAGACGACCAGGGCTCAACCTGGTCTGCCGATCGCAGCCCGGCAGGCCCGAAATGCAGCTGGCAGGATCTGCGCATCGCGTCTTTGACCTCGTCGGGCGCGGCGGCATCGGCAAAGCAATAGGTATTGATTTCGGTCCGGGTTGGGCCACGAGGGTGCCACACATGTAGGCTGCGCGTTCGCCAATCGAATGAAAGATTGGGAAAGAGCGTGCCGACCAGCGGGATCATGGCGCGGGCGCGATCCCTGCCCAGGCGGGCTTCCACCTCGTCGGCCACCGATTGCTCGTAGGCGCTGACAACGGCCGAAGGTTGGTAAAGCGTCGGGTCGGTCAGCACGGCCATAGCGCCGGAGCCGGCGCTGATTTGCAGCCCCTGATCTAGGTTACTCGGGCTGAGGCTTCCGGTCGCCATGTTGGTGGCCGCATGCAAGGTCGATTCACAATAGGCATCGCCCGCATATGTCTCCGCCGGTACTTTCCAATTGGCATCGACTTCCCAACGAAAAGCGGCGTGACCGCATGCTTCGACGCCGCCCTCACGGCGATCCACGAGCATGTCCAGGTACCAAGCAAAGTCGCCGAGGTAAGCGGTCAGGGGCGCGGCATTCGGATCGAAGCTCGCGAATATCAATCCCTTGTAGATCGCGACGCGCGGCACCGCGACGGCATGGAGATGTGCCTGCCCGGTCACGATACCTTCCCTGCCATACGACAGGCCATGGCAGCTGCAGGCCAGATAATCCGCGATACCGCGCTCCCGGCGGGCTATCGCACCATCGCCCGCCACGCACTGGTTGACGAAAATGCGCGGTTCGTCGTCTGCTCCGCGCCATACGAGTATCGGGGTCTCCCCCATGGAAGACACGAAATACGCGCCGGTCTTATCGATCCAGTTGGCTGGCCCTACAAAGAGCCAGCACCGCCGGAAAATCGTTCGCTGCTCTTCCTCGTAAATTTCTTCGGAAATGAACACCGACCGGTCGAGCAAGCCGGTGGTCCCATCGAAATAAGGCATTTGTAGTCCGCTTGGCGGCAAATCAGGACGGTGTCGGCATGATACCGTCGGAGATGGTGTCGATCTGGTAATCGGCGTCGATCCAGGCATCAACGCCGCCAAGCAGCATGCCAACGTCTTCAAATCCCAGCGATGCCGCGAATTCGCTCATTTCCTGGGCGGTTTCGTCGTCTTCGGCAACGATCAGCAACGGCCGACCGGCGGGCACTTGCTGCTTGCGCCCTTCGATGGATTTGCCGGGAAGATTGAGCGAACCCGGAACACGGCCGCCAAAGTAATCAAAGGGGAAGCGCGTATCGACCACAAAGCGCCCGGCTTCGATCTCTTTGGCGGCTTCGGCCGGCGAAAACTGCTTGATATCAGCCATGACGGTGTCCCAGATCAGAAGAAGTTAGAGAGATTACGCGATAGCACGACGGTTTGATCGAGAAATATCTTTCGGTTGGCGATCTTATAAGATCCGTCGACCTTGCGCAGAACGTCGCGGCGCATGCCCAGCCAATTATCCTCTTCGGAATTAAGGCGGGTGCGGTACAAGTGAAAATTGCTTTCCACTTCTAGTTCGTCGTCGTCGTCTCTCACCACGCGAACGTTGGTGACGATGTGGCGCTGCCGGGAGGGAGGGTCTTCGGCCCAGGCATATCCGGTTTCGAGCTTGCGCACGCGTGCGCCGAGCGCGGTGTAATCGTCATCGAAAAAGGCTATGGAGCCGGGCTGGGTGAATTCCTTTGCGAGTTCATTCGAGGTCATCGTGCGGCGGACAGGCATCCAATAATGAATGTCTTCCGCGAACAACTTGAACCATTCCGCATAATTCCGCGAATCTAGCATCGCCGCTTCGTTATAATAGAATTGCTCTACGGCAAATTGACGCTCCACGGGCGTCTGAGCTCCTGGTTCCACGCTCGCTCCTTCTCTTTCAAATGCGGACGTTATTTCGGAGAACGTCCTTTTTCTCTTTTCGAAGCTATCAATTCATCATTGCCTTATCGCGCCAGGGTCAGCACGGGATATGAGGAGACAGAAAGCTTCAAGGAAGCTCGATATCTTGCGTTTTGGGAGGCGGCGCAAGAATCCACGGTGGATCATTTCTCACGGAGCGATAATGCGCGCGGATGTCCAATGTGGTCGCAGGCGCGAATTCCTGTCATTGCCCAAGGTCATCTCTCCGACCCTTCCGGCACCTGCCGATCATGCCGAAGATGGCAGGGAACGGCGAAAATCAAGCTGAGGTCGCGCGATCTCGCGCCACGTTGCAGCCAGTAGCGCGGCGCCGAACAGGGTCACGACCAAGGCGCCGATATACATGCTGGGCAAACCGAACATGTCGGCAAGTCCACCCGCCAGCATCGAGCCCAAACCTCCGCCAAGCTGGTAGGTCATCGAATAGGTCGCCATCGATCGCCCCTGACCGTGGACTGGTGCGAAATCCATCGCCAAAGCCATGCTTGCGGCGCCCACCAAAGCCGGCCCGAACGAAGCGATAACCGCGCCGGTCAGGACCATGATCTTGGTCGTTCCGAAAAACACCACGGTAAATCCAATAGCCTGGATTACAAATCCGAGAGCGATATACGGTCCGCGGCCAAGCGAATCTGAACGCTTGCCCAGCAACGGCCGCAACACCACGGTCAAAATTCCTGAAATAACATAGAATAGGCCGACATCGCCGATCTGAAGGTGCTTGGCGTATAAAGGCAGGAAGGACACGATCGCGGGCTGCGGGATGCTGGCGCCCAGGTTCAGCAACATGGCCAGTATAATGCCGCGATTTATCGCTGGCTGAGGCGGGCCACCGTCCTCCGATCGCATTGCCGCAGTCGGCTCACGCGGCGCGCGAATGGCCAAGGTCATCGGGATCGCCAAGACACCGAACACGATCGATAGCAGAAACACCCACCGATATCCCCCGTGGCCATGGATCATCCATAGCGCGACGGCCGGAAACAGGATGGATGCGCTGGTCATGGCGCTGTTGTAATATCCTGAAGCCTCACCTCTACGGCCCTGCGGCGATGTGGTCACCAGCAATGCCAGCCCCCCGGTGCTGGTCGCTCCCCAGGCCGTTCCACGTAAGATCGAGGCGGCAAAGACGGCGGCCATGTACGGTATGAAATATAATAATCCCCCGATCGCCAGTATGCCCAGACCAGCGATCAGCACAAAAGCTCCGCCCCATTTGTCGCAGGCGTTGCCCATCAGCGGGCGCACCAGAAAGCTCGGAACCGCAAAAGTGAACAGTGCCAGGCCGGCCAGAGACGCGCTGCCGCCGAGCGAATTGATGTACAGTGGGATCGTCGGGATCAGCATTGCCTGATTGGCAAAGGTCACGAAGATCGCGAGGCACAAAAAAATGAATTGCCGCGTCAGCAAGCGCGTACCCCGTCCCGCCACATCTCAGATCGCGACGCCTAGCGGACAAACGTGCCAGAACATCGCCACCTCATCTGCCTTTGCTTTTGTACGCAAGCAATTCCGTGCCGCCGGCCATTTCTCACCCAGCGATAATCCGGCACCGGGCTATAAAATGCCGTCATAGCCGTTGCTAAGACAGCTTCCGTTTCATCAAGAGGGACAGTTCGTGCCAATGCCGCTCTGCCGCGATGGGATCGTAGGCGGGTACGTCGGGCATGGTCCATGCATGCCGCGTGCCCTCATAAATTTCGCAGCGATGGTCGATACCGGCGGCGCTTAGCGCTTGCTCCAGACGCGCGGCCATTTCTGGGGGATAGCCTTTGTCCTCCGCGGCGCCAGCCACGTAAATTTCGCCCTTCATGTATGGGGCCAACCAATGGGGGCTCATCGGAGACTCCGTGGCCAGGTTGGTGCCGTGGAAGCTTGCGCTGGCAACGACGCGGGAAGGATAGCGACCTGCTGCGGTCAGCGACCACGCGCCGCCTCCGCAATAGCCGACGGTGCCGATATTGGGCCCGGCAACATCCTCGCGGGTGTCGAGATATTGTAGGAAAAAGGCGGTGTCCTCAGCGGCCAGCGCATTGTCGATCGTCGCGGAATAAGGGCCGATGACGTCGCGAACGGTGCCCGTCGCAAACAGGTGGGGTACGTCGAAAGGCAGGTACACGCCGGCGCGATAGAACATGTCGGGAAGCAGCACGACGTATCCGTATCCGGCAAGCCGTTCGGCCATTGCGAACAATATCGGCCGAATCCCGCCACCGTCCATGAACAGGATGATGGCGGGCCAAGGTCCCGATCCATCGGGCGTGAATATGAAGGAGCGGCAATCGCCATATCCGGTGCGGATCGAGATGTCTTCGCGCATACCCTGCTGCTGATGTCGCTGCCGTGTATCGAAAGCTACCATGGCGCCGTCAGCGAAGCGAGCCAGCCTCGATCGGGCAACCTCAATGCATCCGATCTCAAATGTCATTTGATGAGAAGTGATGGATGCCGTCGCTTGCCATGATGTCCATGCCGATTAAAGAATCTGGCAAGGATTGGATGCAAAAAATGATCAGCTTTGAGCAAACCAGCCATCATCTCGAGGCGCTGGGTGGGCGGCTCCATTATAATGATATCGGCGAAGGCACGCCGTTGATCTGCGTTCATGGCGGTGGATCGGGCGCCAATGCCTGGGACAATACAAAATGGGCGCTAGATGGTTTGAGCGCTGATCATCGGGTCTTGCTTCTCGATCTTCCCGGATATGGCACGTCCGACAATCTCGAGGCAGAGGCGGATGAGAGCCGGGATCGCTATTATGCGCGCGCGGTGCTTGCGTTGATGGATTCCCTGGGTCTGGAAGCGGCGCATCTGTTCGGCCCGTCGATGGGGGCGACCCCAATGATCCGGATCGCCCACGATCATCCCGATCGGGTGCTGAAATTGGTCCTGAAGTCACCGGCCGGCATGGGCAAGCATTTCCTGACGCCGTCACCGATGGACGGCATCCGTGCGCTCGATACCTTCCGACAGGATCCAACCTTCGAGAATATGACGCAGCTGATGCGCCTGTTCGTGCCGGGCAAGGGGCTGTTGACCGATGCCTTGATCGAGGCGCGCTTCGCCTCCGCGCAACAGGCGATGATGCTCAAGCCCGCGGCGCGCAAGCCCACCGAACTTGCCGATATTCGCGCCCTTCTGCCAAAGTTGACGATGCCGACCTTGGTGTTGTGGGGGCACCAGGATCGGATGGTTGCGATGGATGGCGCGCTGGGAGCGTTGGCCTTGATTCCCAAGGTCGAGGTGCATCTGTGGGGCGGCGGCACCGGGCATTTTGTTGAGTTCGAACATGCCGATGCGTTCAATCGGGTCGTGATCTCCTTTCTTAAAGCTTGATCTCGATGCCGATCGCTATGCTGTTGCGGACGGTTTGAGAGTGGCATGACGCCCATAACCGACCATGGCCGCAACCCTGACGGTGCGCTGCTTTATCTTGCGGCTATCGCATGAGTGATACCGACATGATCGATGCTATTGAGGTATCCCCCGCTCCGATCGAGGTGCCGAAAGATACCGTCCCAATGGCATCCCGTATCGCCGTTATCGCGGTAGGTGTCGGGCTGTTCATGCAATCGGTCGATTCAACGGCCTTGTCGACGGTCCTTCCGACCCTTGCGCGCAGTTTCCACGCCAGTCCGATCGACATGCGCTTGGTTTTGACGATCTATATGGTGGTCCAGGCCCTGTTCCTACCAGCCTCGGGATGGGCGGCCGACCGTTTTGGCGCGCGGCGCGTCTTCATGGCGGCGATGGCCGTCTTCCTGCTCGGTTCGCTTTTCTCGGGGCTGTCGCATTCGCTTCTTCAATTGATCGGCGGACGCATCGTTCAGGGGCTGGGCGGAGCGATGATGGTGCCGGTGGGACGCATCATCGTGGTGGCCGCAACCCCGCGCAATCAATTAATCCAGGCGATGATGTGGCTGGGTGTGACGGGGCTGACCGGGCCGATCGTGGGGCCGTCGCTCGGCGGCATGATCGTGAGCGTTGCGACGTGGCCGTGGATATTCTTCATCAATCTGCCGGTCGGGATCGCTGCCCTCATCGCGATCGCCCGCGTCGTCCCTCGTATTTCCCGTCCGCACCCCGGATTATTCGATTTGGTCGGTTTCGGGTACGTCGTCATCGTTATCGGCGCCGTGATGACCGTTGTGGAAGGGGCTGGCCATGATCCCCGCTTGCAGATCGTCGCCGCTCTGATCGCGGTTCCGGCGGGCTTTGCCTATGTCGCGCACGCCCGGCGGCGCCAGTTTGGCGGCCGCAAGCCGGTGATCGATCTTTCGTTGCTGCGCTACCCGACGTATCGCAGCACGATCGTCGGCAGCAGCCTGATCCGCCTTGGCATCGGCGGATCGCCCTATTTGCTGGCGTTGTTCTTTCAGATCGGACTGGGATGGCCGCCGCTGAAAACGGGCATTATCACCACCGCTGTCGCCGTAGGGGCGCTGGGATCACGACCGTTCGGACCCCAGATTGTCCGCCTGCTCGGCTTTCGCAAGATGCTGATCATTTCCTCGCTCGCCATCGGCTTGTTCGGTGCCGCGCCCGCCCTTTTCAACAATACGACGCCGATCTGGCTGATGATGGGCGTTCTCGTCCTGAGCGGCTATGCCCGATCGTCGCAATTCAGTTCGGCCAACGTAATGGCCTATGCCGATATGCCCGATGAAAAGATCAGCTCCGCCGCAACGCTGTTGGCGATGATGCAGCAGTTGACCGTGAGCCTGGGCATCACGTTGGCGGGCCTAGCGCTGGAAATAAGCCATTATTTTCATGACGGCCCGCTCGATAGGCTAGACTTCGGGGTCTCATTTTCGGTGATCGGCATCATGGCGATCCTGGCTATCCCGATTTACGCTCAACTCTCGGCAGATGCCGGGGCGGACATCAGCGGCCAGAAGATGCCCAGAGGTGCGGCATGACGGGCGGCGCCTCACATTGGGCCTGCCGTGACAGGTCGGGCAGCAGGCGGGCGGAAACGCCCATCATGAAGTCTTTAGCCAGGAACCGTCTTCCAGGAGACCGATCGTGAAATACGCCCCACTCGGAAGAACCGGAACATATGTCTCCAGGATGTCGCTGGGAACCGCGACGTTAGGGATCGCGCCACTGGAGGCCGATGCCGATCGTCTGATCGGGCGCGCTCTCGATCTCGGCATCAATGTGGTCGATACGGCCAATACCTATGGCGATCAGGCAAGGTTCGATCGTCCGGGAGCGCCGCCAGCCGACCAGCGCGCTTCTGCCGAAGAGATTGTCGGACGGGCGATCCGGGGCAGGCGGTCGAACATCGTCCTTACGTCCAAAGTGATGGAGCCGGTCGGAACCGACGTGAACGAGCGAGGCCTGTCGCGCCGCCACATCATGGCCCAGATCGAGCGAAGCCTGAAACGGCTGAACACGGACCACCTCGATGTCTATTACGCGCATCATCCCGATCCCGACACGCCGTTTGACGAAACGATGCGCGCCTTCGACGATCTGATCCGGCAGGGGAAGATACGATACTGCGCCTTGTCGACCTATCCCGCATGGGAGGTGATGGAAGCTTTGGCGATCGCCGAAAAGCTGGGAGCCAGCGCCCCCGTTTGCGTCCAGGTAGGGTACAATATCGCCTCTCGCGCCGTGGAAGCGGATCTGGTGCCCTTGTGCCTGCGTCATGGCCTGTCGCTGACCGTTTTCGGCCCGCTGGCAGGCGGCCTGTTTGCCGGCCCGTCGGTGCTAGACCGCGAGTTCGTCGGCAGCCGCCGTTGGGGAGGGCAGGGGTTTTCCGAACGTGATCTCGGGCTGGCGGAACAGCTTGATGCATTGTCCAAAGCGCATGGCATTCCGCATGCGGTGATGGCGTTGGGGTGGCTGATGTCCCGTCCCGCCGTCGCCTCTGCCATCATTGGGCCGGAAACGATCGATGAGCTTGAAGCGAATGTCTCGGCATCCGACCTGAATTTTTCGCCGGAGCTGCTTGAAGCGATTGACCAGATTGGCCGGCCACCCAAACCCACATGGCCCGGCTTGCCTCCACGCGGCGCAATAAAGTGAAGGATGAAAACCGATGCTGACTGAATTTACGCCTACAATTCCCGAGTCTGAACTGCTCGAAGGTACCATGCAGGGTCTCGAACTCGGCGATGAACGTGTGTTGATCGCTAAAATCGATGGCGAAATCTATGCCATCAACAATATCTGCTCACACTTCCATACCTATCTTTCGAACGGCGATCTGATCATCGATCGTTTGGAAGTGCAATGCCCATTGCATGATAGCTGTTTTAGCCTGAAAACGGGTGAACCAGCCGACATTCCGGCCGAAGATCCGGTGGAAGTCTACGGGGTTAAGATCGACGGTGGAGTGATTTGCGTTGGCCCTCGTGCCGCCTGATTGCCTATAGAATTAGATGAATGATCTAGTGGATTGATAGGAACGGAAAAGTCCGGATCGGATTCCCCTTTGGGTCATGCCGTGCGACGCTGCGGCATGCGCAGGGGTATCAACATCGCCGTCACGGCTTTCGATAGGGCTCGGACCATGACGCACGACGACAGGCGCAACGGCACAACATGCTGTTCGCGGCGCTAACGTGCTCGACGGCTCGGTGATCGGACGCAACATGCAGCGGTATCAGCGCCGGGAGATCATCCATTTCCAGAACGCCGTCGAGGCCGAGTTGCCATCCGACTGGGCCGTCCAGGCGCGCGACAGCCACCGCACCATCGCGGCGATAGGATTGCGCGGGGTCAGGAACCACGAACCTAGCATGCAGACGGCCGAACGCTTCGCCCACGGCCTCGGCGTGCTTCCATCCCACAGCATCCTTGAACTCGTCAGCTGGTCGAACGCGAACGCCTTCATGCAGGTGAAGCTCACGAGATTGGCGAACCGGACCGTCTCGGTCGCACGCCTCCTCCGTTGAGCAGATCCGCGGTAAGCCCGATCGTCCCATGCAGGTCGAACACCATCGATGCATGAGGGATATTGGGCGGCTGGGGCGTGACCAGAAATCGAGGCGTCAGGCCGCTGAAATAGGTGCTACCAGTCACTTGCATAAGCAAAGCCGCTTCCCACTATCGCTGCGGAGCGCCATTTTTACATAAGCTGTTTTAGAGGAATCTCTTTATCGGCGATGGCTGCACGATCCGGCTGGCTGCCGTTCGCGACCAGAAGTTTGCCATGCGTGAAATCGCGCACCGCGTTGACGCAATCGAGCGCGATGACAGTCCCGTCTCGCAAATAGACGATCGAAAACGCCCGCGTCGCCGGGTCGCCGCGCACCACCAAATCGTCAAAGCCGAGCGACAAGCCGACGGTTTGCAGCTTAAGATCATATTGGTTCGACCAGAACCACGGCACCGCGGCATATTCGCCCGCCCCGCCCTGGATCGCCGCAGCGACGACCGACGCCTGATCATTGGCATTCTGGACCGACTCCAGCCGTATCCAGGCATTTTGGGCGTGCGCGTTGCGGTGTTCGGCGCAATCGCCGATCGCATAGATATCCGGCAGCGAGGTGCGGCACTGGCCATCGACGCGCACGCCGTTGCCACCCTCGGCGCCGGCGGCCAGCAAAGGTGCGACCGCGGGGATGATGCCGATGCCGACGATCACCATCTGTGCCGGCAGAATCTCGCCATCGGCCAGCCGCACGCCGGTCACGCGATCGGCTTCGCCCAACACACATTCGACCCGTGCTTCGAGGCGGATATCGACGCCGTGCGCGCGATGCTCCGCTTCGTAGAAGCGCGACAACGGCTCGCCCGCCACCCGCGCCAACACGCGATCCAAAGCCTCCAGCAAGGTGACATGCTTGCCGAACTTGCTCAGCACCGCTGCCGCTTCGAGCCCGATATAGCCACCGCCGATGACGACGACGCGCTCGACCGCGGGCAGCTCGCTCATCATCCGATCGACATCGGCGCGGTTGCGCACCGTATGGACACCGACGAAATCATGGCCGTCGCAGGTCAGCCGGCGCGGGCTTCCGCCCGTCGCCCAGATAAGCGCGCCATAGCCGATTTCGGCGCCGGCGGCCGTCGTGACCTTGTGCGCCTCGGGATCGACGGCCGTGACCGTCTGCCCGAGCATCATGTCGATCCTGCGCTCCGCCCATGCCTCGGCGGTGCGGAAGACGATACGTTCCCATGGCTTGTCGCCGCTGAGATATTCCTTGGAGAGCGGCGGGCGATCGTAGGGCAGTTCGGACTCGTCGCCGATCATGCCGATCGTCCCTTCGAATTTCTGCTGGCGCAGCGCCATCGCGGCCTGAGCGCCGCCATGGCCGCCGCCGACGATCAGGACATCGTAGCTCTTCGTCACGCCTCATTCCCCTTGCTCAATTGGTGCCGCAATTCGGCGGGCAAGGGCTCGGGCACGACGGCGCCCTCCTCGCCATATTTGGCCCAGATCCGCGTGCCGGTGGTTTCCACGCAGACGATATCGTCGCGGCGGATCACCTGCGCGATCTCGATGCTGGTGCGCCCGAGACGCCGGATTTCGCTGTGGATCGTCACCCGATCGTCGAAGCGCGCCGTCGCGCGGAAATCGACCTGGCAGCTGACGATCGGCCATCCCAAGATGCCGTAATGGCTGACCAGCTTCGCCCGCGACATGCCCGTCGCCGCCTCGAACATAAAGGCGGTGGCAACGTCGAACATTTCGAGGAAGCGCGGGAAGAACACGATCCCGGCCGGATCGCACTCGCCCCATTCGATTACATGGCTGTGGACATGGGCGAACATCAGCAGCGGGCTCTGGCGGGAGGAAGAAGGCGCTCGGGATCGCCAAGGGCGAAGCGGCGCAGATAGGAGGAGTTGATCAGCGCGTGCGGGAAGCCCGGGTCCATCGGCGCGATCGCATCCAGCCGCGCGAGGATCGCCGCATCGATCGGCGCCAGCGAGAGCGCGGCGTCAAGCTGCTCCGGTTGCCGTGCCCCGATCAGCGGGATGCAACCGCGCGCGATCAGCCAGCCCAGCGCGAGGACGATCGGCGTGAGGCCGGTTTCGGCGGCGATTGCGGACAAAGCGGCCGAGGTTTCGGCAAGCTTCGGCGGCATCTTGGCAAGGCGGGTGCGCTCACCACCGGCCAGCGCGCCAGCCGCGAGCGGTCCCCAGCAGACGCGACCGAGGTCCATCGCCTCCGCCATCGGCACCAGCTCGCGCTCGGGCGTGCGCGCGGCGAGATTATATTCGAATTGGATCGCCGCCGGTTTCACCCAGCCGCGCAGCTCCGCCATCGTCGCGGCGCGGCTGGCCAGCCAGGCCGGCGTATCGGAAAAGCCGGTGTAAAGTACCTTGCCGCTGCGGACGAGATCATCGAACCCGCGCGCAATCTCCTCGATCGGCGTCGTCCCGTCCCAGAAATGGAGCCAGAGCAGATCGATATGATCGGTGCCCAACCGCTTCAGGCTCGCCTCGACCGAGCGCAGCATCGCCTTGCGGCTGTTGCCGCCGGCCAGCGGGTGGCGATTGACCGATGCGGTGAACTTGGTGGCGAGAACGAAATCGTCGCGCCGGCCCGCCACGAACGCGCCGACGATCTCTTCCGCGGCACTATCGGCATAATTGGGCGCGGTATCGATGAAAGTGCCGCCCGCATCGGCAAAGCGCGTCAGGATCGCCCGCGATGCCTCCGCATCCGCACCCCAATCCTTGCGCTCGCCGAAGGTCAGCGTGCCCAGGCACAGTTCCGACACGCGCAAGCCGCTGCCGCCGAGCAGGCGATGCCGCATCACACCCGCTCCAGCAGCATCGCGATGCCCTGGCCGACGCCGATGCACATCGTCGCGATACCATAGCGTTCGCCGCGGCGCTGCAATTCCTCGGCCACGGTCAGCGCGAGCCGCGCGCCCGACATGCCGAGCGGGTGGCCGAGCGCGATTGCCCCGCCATTGGGGTTCACGCGGGCATCGTCGTCGGCGATGCCGAGATCGCGCAGCACTGCTAGTCCCTGTGCGGCGAAGGCCTCGTTGAGCTCGATCACCCCGACCTGATCGAGCCCAACGCCGGTGAGTGCGAGCAGCTTGCGCACCGCAGGGGCGGGCCCGATGCCCATGATCCGGGGCGCGACGCCCGCAGTTGCCATGCCGACGATCCGCGCGCGCGGCGTCAGGCCATGGTGCGCAGCGGCGGCCTCGGATGCGATCAGCATCGCCGCCGCACCATCGTTGACGCCGCTGGCATTGCCGGCGGTGACGGTGCCGTCGGCGCGGACCACAGGCTTGAGCTTGGCGAGCGCCTCCAGCGTCGTCTCGCGCGGATGCTCGTCGCGATCGACGATCACCGCGTCGCTCTTCTTCTTCGGGATGGTGACGGGCACGATCTCCGCCGCCAGCCGGCCATTGGCCTGCGCCGCCGCGGCACGTTGCTGGCTGCGCAGCGCGAACGCATCCTGATCGGCGCGTGCTATGCCGAAGTCGTCGGCGACATTCTCGGCGGTCTCTGGCATCGAATCGACACCATAGGCCGCGCGCATCGCGGGATTGACGAAGCGCCAGCCGATCGTCGTGTCATAGACCGCATTGGCGCGCGAAAAGGCCGCGTCCGCCTTGGGCATGACGAAGGGCGCGCGGCTCATGCTCTCGACGCCGCCCGCAATCATCAGGCCCGCGTCGCCCGCACGGATCGCGCGCGCCGCCGTGCCGACTGCATCAAGACCCGATCCGCACAAACGATTGACCGTCGAGCCGCCGACGCTCTCGGGCAGACCGGCAAGCAGCGCCGCCATCCTGGCGACGTTGCGATTATCCTCACCCGCCTGGTTGGCGCATCCGAGGATGACATCATCCACCGCGCTCCAGTCGAGCCCGGAATTGCGCGCCTTGAGCGCGGCGATCGGCACCGCTGCGAGATCATCGGCGCGTACCGAAGCGAGCGCGCCGCCGTAACGGCCGATCGGGGTCCGCACGGCATCGCAGAGGAAAGCGTCAACCAAGGTCATCATCCTTCAGAAAATCCAGGCACGCCGCGAGCACGGCATCAAACTGGTCTCGATGCGGAGAGTGTCCGCAGTTGGCAAGTTCGACACGGGTGGTACGCGGCAGGACCGCCTCGATGCGATCGAGCTGCTCCAGCGTGCCATATTCATCGTCAAGGCCCTGGATCAGCAGGGCGGGCGCCTCAATCGAGGGAAGCCATTCCTCGATGTTCCAGGCCTCGAAGCGCGGATCGAGCCAGATGTCGTTCCAGCGCCAGAACACCTCTTGGGCGTCGCGATGATGGCGACCGAGCTTGGTCCCCAAATCCGTCGTGAGATAGACCTGCTTGACCTTGGCGATGCTGTCGACCGTCAGCCGTTCGACGAAGACATGCGGTGCTTCGAGAATCAGCGCAGCGACCCGCTCGGGAAACCAGGCGGCGGCGAGCAGCGCGATCGAGCCGCCATCGCTGTGGCCGAGCAGGACCGCGCGCGGGATATCCAGCGCATCCATAACCAGCGGCACCCATCGCGCCTCATCGTGCATGTAGGCGGGTTCGCGGGGATCGGGCAGCGGATCGGACGCGCCATAGCCCTGCCGCGACCAGGCGATCACGGGCCGACCGGTCGCCGCCGCCAGCCGGCCCGGAAAGTCGCGCCACATCGAGACCGAGCCGAGCCCCTCGTGAAGCAGCAGGATCGGCGTTCCTACGCCAGGCCAGCGCCGAACCTCGAGCCCGACGCCGCCGATCGTGATCCGTTCCGCGGCAAGTGCGACCGTCATGCCGTCTGCCTTAGCCGGAAGCGCTGGATCTTGCCGGTCGCCGTCTTGGGAAGCTCTTCGCGGAACTCGATCCAGCGGGGATATTTATAGGGCGCGAGCAGCGCCTTGACGTGCGCCTTGAGCGCCGCCTCTAGCGTCTCATCGGCGGTCTCGCCCGGACGGACGACGACATAAGCGCGCGGTTTGATCAGCCCGTCGGCATCGGGCGCGCCGACCACGGCGGCCTCCAGCACGGCAGCATGACAGACCAGCGCCTCTTCCACCTCGATCGGCGAGACGTAGATGCCGCCAACCTTGAGCATGTCGTCGCCGCGCCCGCCATAGGTGTACCAGCCATCGGCATCGCAGGAATATTTGTCGCCGGTACGCATCCATTCGCCTTGGAACGTAGCGCGCGATTTGGGCTGGTTGCGCCAGTAGCCGATCGCAGCAGTGGGTCCGCGCACCTGAAGCTCGCCCAGTTCGCCGGGGCCGACCGGATGCCCGGCATCATCGACGATGCGCGTCTCATATCCGGGGACGGGCTTGCCGGTGCAGCCATATTTCACTGCGCCCGGCCGCTGCGACAGGAAGATGTGGAGCATCTCGGTTGAGCCGAGCCCGTCGATAATGTCGCCGCCATAGCGCGCACGGAAGGCCTCGCCGAGATGCGCCGGCAGGCATTCGCCCGCCGAGGTCGCAATGCGCAGCGCCGGTGCGGCGCCTTTGGTCGGGGCGGTGCCGGTCGCGAACCAGCCGGCGAAGAAGGTGGGCACGCCCCCGAGCACGGTGACTTTGTGGCGGCAGATGAGAGTGGTGATCGCCTCTCCCGTTGCCCGACCCTCGTGCAACACGACGGTCGCCCCGGCCGCGAATGGGAACGTCAAGGCGTTGCCGAGGCCGTAAGCGAAGAATTGCTTCGCCACGGAAAGCACGACATCACCCTCCCCGATGCCCATCACGCCGATCCCGAACAGGTTGGCGGTCAGCCGCATCGAGGCGTGGGTGTGCATCGCGCCCTTGGGCCGCCCGGTCGAGCCCGAGGTATAGAGCCAGAAGGCGACATCGTCGCGGTGGGTCGGCGCGGGTGGGATTTCGGCGGTGTCGCTCTCGTCGATCAGTGCCGCAAGCGACAGCCACGGGCCGCCGCCGCTCGAAACGAAGCGGACATGCGGGAAATCGGCCGCGATCTCCGCCCAATGGTGCGCAAGTTCACTCGAGACAAAGACGGCGGCGGCATCGCTGTTCGCCAGCATCCAGCGATAATCATCGGGCGTCATCAGCGTATTGAGCGGCACCGGCACGACGCCGGCCCGGATCGCGCCGAGAAAGACGGTCGGGAAATCGACGGTATCAACCAGGCACAGCAGCACGCGCTGCTCGCGCCGTACCCCGAGCGACGCGAAGACGCCCGCCATCCGCGCCACCCGATCGGCCAGCGCATCGTAACTGGTTTCGCCCGCGCCATCGATTACCGCCGTCTTCGCGCCACGGCCGGCAGCCAGATTGGGATCGAGCAGATCGCTCGCCGCATTGAAGCGCTCGGGCAGATCCTCGATCGTCCGCGCGAGACTGCTGTCCATTCTGTTCTCCCGAAGACTGCGCCGTTGGCCGGCGTCTCCCGTCTTGAGGCGGGGACGCCTTTACGGCGCCCCCGGTATCAGCCTCTTGCGATCAGGCTGCGCGGATATATTCGTAATCGAAGCTGTTGTTGTTGATGCCGCGCTCGGGCGGCGCGATCCAGTTGGCGCACTTGCCGATCTCGGTAACAGCCACCATCAGCGACTTGACGTAGCCACGATCGGCATCGTTCGGCAGCGAAGCCACAATCGCGTCGCGCGACGCGGGCTTGCCGTCGGTGCCGAAATCGAAGCCCGACCAGAGGCCGACGCGGCGGTTGAACCGCTCGGAGGGCAAGCTCAGCTCGAAGCTGAAGCCAGCCTTGGCGATCGATCGGTTCCAGCGCGTGAAGCCGACCTGGCAATCGCGGACATAGGCCGAGCGCGTGATATAGTTCATCGCGTTGCGCGTCGGCACTTCCTCGGCACCGTTCGGCGTATCGAGCATCTCGATCGTCGTGCTGGCGTCGTGATCGGCGAAGCTCTCCTCGTCCGGGCGTCCCTTCAATCCATTGGCGAAGTAATTGGCAGCGTTCGAGGAGATTTCCGCGCCGAACAGATCGAGCGCCGACGAATACCAGAAGTTGATGTACCGCTGGAGCAGCGGCAGATCGATCACGCCCGCCTTGCGCAGCGTCACCGGGTCATCGGTGCCGAGCTTCTGCATCTCCTCGATCGTGCGCTTGACGATACGGCTGATGCCGGTCTCGCCCACGAACATATGGTGCGCTTCTTCGGTCAGCATGAACTTGCAGGTCCGCGCCAGCGGATCGAAGCCGCTCTCGGCGAGGCTCTTGAGCTGATACTTGCCGTCACGATCGGTGAAATAGGTGAACATGAAGAACGACAGCCAATCATCGATCGGCTCGTTGAACGTGCCGAGGATACGCGGATTGTCGATATCGCCCGAGTGACGATAGAGCATGTCCTCGGCTTCCTCACGGCCATCGCGGCCGAAGTAAGCGTGGAGCAGATAGACCATCGCCCACAGGTGGCGGCCTTCTTCGACGTTCACCTGAAACAGGTTGCGCATGTCGTACAGTGACGGCGCGGTCAGCGCGAGCAGGCGCTGCTGCTCGACCGAGGCAGGCTCGGTATCGCCCTGCGTGACGATCAGGCGGCGCAGGATCGAGCGATATTCGGACGGCACCTGCTGCCACACCGGCTTGCCCTTGAAATCGCCGAAGCCGATCGTGCGATCCTGCTGCTTGTCGGCAAGGAAGATACCCCAGCGATAATCGGGCATCTTGACGTGACCGAAGCTCGCCCAGCCCTTGGCATCGACCGAGGTGGCGGTGCGCAGATAGACTTCATGACCCTGATAATGATCGGGGCCGAGCTCTTTCCACCAATCGAGGAAGGCGGGCTGCCAATGCTCCAGCGCGCGCTGGAGGCCGCGGTCGGTCGAAAGATCGACATTGTTGGGAATGCGGGATTGATAGTCGATCGCCATCGGGATTCTCCGAAAAAGGATGTCAGACGCGCTTGGCGTCGAATTCGGCGCGGCGGCCGGTGCCGAACAGCTTAAGGGCACCGCCCTCGCCGACCGCATTGGGACGGATGAAGATCCAGTTCTGCCAGGCCGAGAGACGGCCGAAGACCTTGGACCAGGTCGTTTCCTGCCCCGCAAAACGCAGGCTCGCCTCCATGCCGGTCAGCGCGTCGGGCGAGAGACCCGCGCGCTCGTCGATCGCGAGCCGCACCTCCTCATCCCAGTCGATATCGTCGGGCGCGAAGGTGACGAGGCCGAGGTCATAGGCCTCGCCGGTCGGGATCGGAGAACCGATCAGACCGCGCACCTCTTCGAGCTGCGACGGATTGCCGAGGTAGCGGCTCTGCAGGCGGCTGAGGCCGTTGCACATCGGATAGAGACCGAAATTGGCTTCCGACAGCATCAGTGCCGGACCCGTCTCCGGGTTCGACAGCACTTCAAGCATGTAGCCGCGATCGGCGGCGAACAGCAATTCGGCGAACAGGCCGGCAAAGGCCGAGCCCGGCTTGACCAGCGCATACATCGAGCGCGACGAGACATCGAGCCGCGAGAGCGTGCGGCGGAGCATGCCGATCGTCTCGTTGACGAACCAGTGATCGGCGGCGCCGGCAAGCGCCGCGTCATAGGCGAGCAGCTTTTCGGCATCGCCCACCGTCTCCAGCACCCACAGGCCGAGCTCAGGCTCGTTGGTGCGCAGCATCAGGATCGCGTCGTCGAGCTCCCGGGCAAGCTTGAGCGGCCAGAAATCGACGCCCTGAGCGCGCATCGCCTCGCCATCGGTCGGCGCTTCGTCGGACGGCCCGGTCAGCTTGATCGTCGCGAAGCCGCGGGCGCGATCGAACGTCACATCGACGAGCGGATAATGGAAGCCTGCCTCATCGATGGTGCGCGCGACGGGCGTGAGCGTGACGCCCTCGCCGGCCGTCGGGCGCTTGGACTGCGCGGCGAGCGCTTCGGCGCGCGCCTTCACCGCCTCGGCCCAGCGGCCGGGCGCGGCGATATCGTCGACCAGGTTCCACTGCTTGGCACGGCGGCCGCGAACCCCCTCTTCTGAGGTACAGAAGACATCGGCGAGATCGCGGCGGACTTTGCGCTTGTCGACGACGCGGGTGAGGCCGCCCGTGCCGGGCAGCACCGCGAGCAAGGGCACCTCGGGCAGCGACACCGCCGAGGAGCGATCGTCGATCAACAGGATTTCGTCGCAGGCGAGCGCAACCTCATAGCCACCGCCCGCACAGGTGCCGTTGACCGCGGCGAGGAATTTGAAGCCGCCGTTCTCGCTCGAATCCTCGAAGCCGTTGCGCGTCTCGTTGGTGAACTTGCAGAAGTTCACCTTCCAGGCGTGGGTCGATTTGCCGAGCATGTAGATGTTCGCGCCCGAGCAGAAGATGCGGTCGTTCGCCGAGGTGAGGACAACGCAGCCGACCTCCGGATGCTCGAAGCGCAGACGCTGGACGATATCGTGCAGCTCCATATCGACACCGAGATCATAGCTGTTCAGCTTGAGCTTGTAGCCATCGACCAGGCCGCCGTCGGCATCGACCGCCATCGCGATCGTCGCGATTCGCCCATCGATGCTGAGGCGCCAGTGGCGCCAGGTCTCGGGAGAGCGGTCATAGGTGAAGATCGTGCGGTCGGTGGCCGGCGCGGGCGCCGGGGCAAGCTGGGTGGCCATGCGAAACTCCTCTCGGATCATGCATTATAGCGCATCATCCCATTCCGCAAGCACTATATTGCATGTTAGGCGATCAGGCGCCTCGCCATTTGCTCGAGGCGATCGACCGTGCCCTCAAAATCCTGCGCCGACGTATCGAGTTGCGCTTCCGCACGCGCATATTCGCTCGCCCGCGCTTGCAGGATCGCTTTGAGATCTTCCATCGCGCCGCGGTTGCTCGCCATTGGCCGGAAGTCGCCCTGCGCCATCACGCGCTGCATATGATCGTCCGGCGAAGCCTCGAGCCAGATGCTGTGGGCGGTGGCGAGGAGGCGGTCGAACAGCACGGGATCGGCGGCGATGCCGCCCGGCGTGGCGATCACCGCCGATTCGTGCTCGGCGATCAGCGTCTCCCAAGCCTCATGTTCATAGCGCCGCAGCGCGCTCTGGCCGCCGAGCTCGATCAGCAGCCGCATCTCGCCGCCGTAGGCGATCTCCACCTCTTTCGACATTTCGAGGAAGGGCACCCGCAGCCTTAGAGCGAGCGCCTTGCCGAGCGAAGATTTGCCTGCCCCGCGCATTCCGAGCAGCACGATTCGCCGCCCCTTGGAGCTGTTGGCCCCACCGAGCTGCGCCATCTGATCGAGCAAAGGCCCGAGCCGCGATTCGGGCAGGCGGCGCAGCGTCGCCGCCGCCGCCGCACGCGCTTCGCTGCGCTCTCCGCCCAGCGGCAGCAGTTCGGCCGGCGCCATATCGAGCGCGCCCGCCAGCGCCTCCAACACCGCCACCGTCGGGTTGCCGGTGCCCGCCTCGATGTGCGCGAGATAGCGTTCGGACATGCCCGATGCGGTGGCCAATTGGCGCCGCGTCATGCCCACCTTGGCCCGTGCCGCGCGCAGCCGCACGCCGACATCCGTGCTACCTTCCTCGGCTACCGACTGGATTTCGGCCAAATTTGAAAACCTCTTGCCAGAATGCTATATAGTGCATATTGAATGATGGTAGATAGTGCCGGAGAGTAAGAAGCATGTCGAGCGGACGCACTGGAATTTTCGTGGCGACCATGACCGGGCTCGCGTCGATCTGCGCCGAAGAGGTGGAGACCGCGCTCGGCAACGCCGGCATCGCCACCGAGACCTTGTTGATGGACGGGCTCGGCGCCGATGCGATCGATGATTTCGATACGATCGTGATCATCTCCTCGACCTACGGCCACGGCGATATCCCCGACAACGGCCAGGCTTTTTATGAGGCGCTGTCCGCGGTCGACAGTCTTGCGGGCAAGAGCTTCACCGTGTTCGCGCTCGGCGACCGGACTTACATGGATACCTTCTGCCACGCAGGCGAGAAGTGGGACGCCTTGTTCGCCGACAAGGGCGCGACGCGCATCGCTCCGCTGGAGCGCCACGACGCATCGGCGGGTACGCTTGCCGAAGACGAAGCGGGCGAGTGGGCCGCAGGCTGGGCCGGTGCTCTGCGGATCGCGGCCTGATCTATGGCTGAAGTTCCTTCGCGTTTCGTCGATCTGATTGCGACAATCACGGGCAAGATCGATGGGCAACCGGTCGAGCCGGCGCTCACCGCGACCTTGAATGCAGAGTTTCCCGCCGACGGGCCGGTCTTCACCGAGCTGGAAGCCCTATGCCATCAGGGCACGCACGACGGCTGGCTCTGCGCACGCGAGCATGGCGGCATCAAATTCGGCCGGCCGGTCAAGCCGGCGCCGGAAACGCATGGCTTTTCGGTCGATGTCGTCGAGATGACCGATATCGAAGGCCCCCACCACGCCCATCCCAATGGCGAGATCGACATGGTGATGCCGATCGACGCCGACGCCGCGTTCGACGGCACCCCGCGCGGCTGGAAGGTCTACGGACCCGGCTCCGCCCATCATCCGACCGTGCGCGGGGGTAAGGCACTGATCCTCTATCTGCTTCCGCAGGGCGCGATCGAGTTCACCCGGGCCTGAACGGTGGTCGGCAAGGTCGAGCTTGCGATCGCCGAGGGCGTCGCCACCATCCGGCTCAACCGTCCGGATCGCCTCAACGCTTTCGATGCCGAGCTGCACGCGGACCTGCGCGAAGCACTGTCGGCGGTCGAGGCCGATAGCTCGGTGCGCGCACTTGTGCTGACCGGCGCAGGCCGGGCGTTCTGCGCCGGGCAGGATCTCGGCGAGCGCGACGCGGCCTTTGCGCGCGGCGAAACGCCGGACCTCGGCGCCTCCCTGTCCGAAAATTACAATCCGCTGATCCGCCGCCTGGTAGCGCTGCCCTATCCGGTAATCGCCGCCGTCAACGGCATTGCCTCGGGCGCGGGCGCGGCGCTCGCCATCGCCTGCGACATCGTCGTCGCGGCCCAATCGGCGCGGTTCCAGTTCGGCTTCGTCCGCGTCGCGCTCGGCCCGGACGCGGGCACGAGCTGGCTGCTGCCGCGCCGCGTCGGGCGGGGCCGCGCGTTGGCGCTGGCATTGACCGGCGAGGCGATCGATGCCGATCGCGCGCTCGCCATCGGCTTGTGCGATCGCATCGTCAACGATGACAACCTCGGCAGCGCGGCCACCGAACTGGCGACCGGCTTTGCCAAAGGGCCACAACAAGCGATCCACGCGATCAAGCAGGCGTTGCGCACCGCGCCGCCTTCTGACTTGGCCGCCGCGCTCACCACCGAGCAGATCAGCCAGGCAGCACTTGGTGCAGCAACCGACTATCGTGAGGCGGTCACCGCCTTTACGGCAAAACGAACCCCGAAATTCAGCGAGAGGAGCTGACATGAGCGTGATCGCTTTGGCATCATATGCCGAGGACAAGTGGCTGCAGGCGGGCGGCGGAACGGCACTGGCGTCGGCGGTCGACGGTCATGTCGTTGCCGAAATGCCTGCCGCAGCCGATCCGGCCGCGATGCTCGCGCATGCCCGCAGGGTTGGTTCGGCCAACCTGCGCGCGATGACCTTCCAGCAGCGCGGCAAGATGCTGCGCGCGATGGCCGATGCGCTCACCGCGCGGAAGGAAGAGCTGTACGAACTCTCCTATGAAACCGGCGCGACGCGCGGCGATAGCGCGTTCGATATCGACGGCGGCATCGGGACTTTGTTCGTCTACGCCTCCAAGGCGAAGAGCCTCCCCGATACGCATGTGCTTGCCGAGGGCGATCGCGAAGCGCTGTCCAAGGGCAATTTCGCCGGCCAGCACATCCTCACCCCGCTGCGCGGCGCCGCCGTCCATATCAACGCTTACAACTTCCCGGTGTGGGGCATGCTGGAAAAGCTGGCGCCGACGTTGCTCGCGGGCATGCCGGCGATCGTCAAACCGGCCACCGTCGGCGCCTATCTTACCGCCGCCGCCTTCCGCATTCTGATCGAGGCGAATGTCGTCCCCGCTGGAGCGCTGCAGCTGCTGCTCGGCAGCGCGGGTGACCTGATCGATCGGCTCGACGGGCAGGACGTCGTCGCCTTCACCGGATCGGCCGACACCGCCGCCAAGCTCAAGGCCAATCCCAACGTCATCGCCAAAGCGGTGCGCTTCACCGCCGAGCAGGACAGCCTCAACGCCTCGGTGCTCGGCCCCGACGCGACGCCCGACAGCCCCGAATTCGATCTGTTCGTCAAGGAAGTGGTGCGTGAGATGACGCAGAAGGCGGGGCAGAAATGCACCGCCATCCGTCGCGCCATTGTCCCCGCCGCGCAGATCGATGCCGTTCAGGCGGCGATCGTCGCACGACTCGCCAAGACGACCGTGGGCAACCCACGGGCCGAGGGCGTCCGCATGGGCGCGCTCGCCGGCCAGGCGCAGCGCGACGATGTCCGCGCCCGGATAGCGACGCTGCGCGAGGAGGCGACTCTCGTCTGCGGCGGCGACGTCCCCGCATTGCTTGATGCCGATGGCGAAAAGGGCGCCTTCCTCGCGCCCACTTTGCTCCGCTGCGACACGCCGCTGACCGCCGAAATCGTCCATCGGGTCGAGGCATTCGGGCCGGTCTCGACGATCATGCCTTATGGCGACATCGCCGAGGCTGCCGAAATCGCGCGCAAGGGCGAAGGGTCGCTGGTATGCTCGCTGTTCAGCCATGATGCGGCGGCGATCGGCACCTTCCTGATCGAGGCGGCATCGAGCCATGGGCGGATGTTGATCGTCGATCGCGACAGCGCCGCCGATTCGACGGGTCATGGCGCCGCCATGCCGCACATGGTCCATGGTGGTCCCGGCCGCGCGGGCGGCGGCGAGGAGCTCGGCGGGCTGATCGGTATGGGCCATTACATGCAGCGCACCGCCATCCAGGGCGCGCCCGCGACGCTCGATGCGGTCGCCGCGCTGTGAACACGCCCGCCTCCACCGTATCACGCTGGGAAGTCCGCGACAGGGTTGCCCTTCTCACGATCGACAACCCGCCGGTCAACGCCCTGTCGCAGGCCGTGCGCATCGCGCTGTTCGACGCCATCGCGGCGATTTCGGCCGATGAGAGCGTCGATGCTCTGGTGATCGCCTGCGCGGGCCGGACCTTCATCGCGGGTGCCGATCTGCGTGAGTTCGGCAAGCCTGCGACCGAACCGTTCCTGACCCAGGTGGTCGATGCGATCGAGGCGAGCGCCAAACCGGTCGTCGCCGCGATCCACGGCAGCGCGCTCGGCGGCGGCCTCGAAGTCGCGATGGCCTGCCATTATCGCATCGCCGCCCCGAAAGCGCAGTTCGGCCTGCCCGAGGTCAAGCTCGGCCTGATGCCGGGTGCGCGCGGCACCCAGCATCTGCCGCGCCTGATCGGGGCTGATGAAGCGCTGCCGATGATCGCGTTCGGCAACAGCATCGGCGCGGACAAGGCGCTGTCGCTGGGGCTGATCGATCGGATCGCCGGGGAGGATCTCGTCGCCGATGCGATCGCCTTCGCGCGATCGATCGCGGACAAGCCGGTCCCACGTCGCCGGGATCGCAACGCCGCGCTCACATCGCCGACCTTATTCGAGGATTTTCCCGCCGCCAACGCGCGCAAGTTCCGCGGGCTCGATGCCCCGCCCGCGATCGTCGAGGCGGTACGCGCGGCTGTGGAGCTGCCGTTCGAGGAAGGCGCGAAGCGCGAGCGTGAGGTTTTCCTGAAGCTGCGCGAAGGCCCGCAAACCTTGGCGCTCCGCCATCTCTTCTTCGCCGAGCGCGAAGCCGCCAAGGTTCCCGGCCTCGATGGCGTGGACGCGCGCCCGATCGCCACGGTCGGCGTGATCGGCGCCGGCACGATGGGCACCGGCATCGCCATCAACTTCCTGATCGCCGGCCTGCCGGTAACGCTAATGGAAGCCAATCCCGAGGCGCTCGAACGCGGCGCGGCCACAATCGCCAAGACGCTGGCCGACAATGCCAAGAGCGGGCGCATGACGCAGGCCGCCGCCGATACGGCGCAGGCGCTGCTCAGCCGGACGCTCATCATCGACGATCTCGGATCGGTCGATCTGGTCATCGAGGCGGCGTTCGAGACGATGGAGGTGAAGACCGCGATCTTCTCTGCGCTCGGCAAGGTCGCCAAGCCGAACGCGATCCTCGCCACCAACACCTCCTATCTCGATGTCGATGCGATCGCGGCGGCGAGCGGCCGGCCCGCCGACGTGATCGGCCTGCACTTCTTCTCCCCGGCCAACATCATGAAGCTGCTGGAGATCGTGCGCGGGCGCGCGACCGCGGACGATGTGCTGGCAACGGGCCTCGCGCTCGCCAAGCGCATCCGCAAGACGCCCGTGGTCTCGGGCAACGCTTACGGCTTCATCGGCAATCGCCTGCTCGCCGTCCGCCGCCGCGAGGCGGAGGCGATGCTGGCGGAGGGTGTTTCGCCTTATGCGATCGATGCGGCGATCGAGGCGTTCGGTTTCCCGATGGGGCCGTTTCGGATCGGCGACCTCGCCGGGCTCGATCTCGGCTGGTCGGCCGAAACCTCGACCGGGGCGACCATCCGCGAACGGCTGTGCGAGGCAGGCCGCCGGGGCCAGAAGACTGGCGCCGGCTTCTACGATTATGACGAGAAGCGCCGCCCCAGCCCCTCGCCGCAGGCGATCGAGATCGTCGAGCGCTTCGCGGCCGAGAAGGGCGCCACCCAGCGCGAGGTGACGGCGGACGCCATCGTCCAGCGGCTGCTCTGGCCGATGGTCGCGGAAGGCGCGCTGATCCTGCGCGAAGGGATCGCGCAGCGCCTGTCGGATATCGATGTGGTGTGGACCACGGGATATGGCTGGCCCGCCTGGACCGGCGGCCCGATGCATTACGGCAAGACCATCGGCTTTAGAACCATCGCGGACGCGCTAGAAAGTATGGGGGACTATCCGACGGACGCATTGCGCGAACTGGCGGACGAAAAGCCCTAACTTACAGTTTTGGGGATGCCTCCCGAAAGGCTGGCAACTCGGCGGCCCGATCGTCGATCGCGGTCAGGCGAGGGAACGCGCAGATTATTGATTGGGTGGATATCGCACGCGATACTCAGCGCCATTTCACGGCGCGGGCGTGCGGCGGGATTGACCCCAGATAATCGGGTGCGCTGCTCGCCCGCCCGCAGGGCGTAGTTCCGCTTCTCGTGAGCCAGTCCCTTGAGGCGGGAACCATCCCTGACGCGATAGCTGGCCGAGGACAGCGCGAAATCGTCGAGGATGATGCGCAGGATGGCAACCGAAAACAGGAGGCCTGCCGTGGCCGCGCACCCCCGCCGCAGCCGCCGCCTGGTCGTTCGAGCGCATCCAACCCCTGCTAGTGGAGGCCGGCGAGCTGATCACCGCTGCCGAGGCCGAACGGCGGCTGCTGATCCTTGCAGCGGAGCCGCTGCGGCCTAATGCTTGTGGGAATCGATCTCTTCGTCGGGCCGCGACAGGCCGACGATGGCGTATGCGAGCTGTTTCTGCGCAACCGCCTTGAGCGACAACAGCAGCCCATCATCCAATGTCGACCAGCTCAGCATGTCCATCACGCGACTTTGGTTGAAGTGGAAGATCATCGAGATCCCCATCAGGGACAGCGCATGCATTTCCATTTCGATGGGCTTCATGGGGGTTGCGGCAACGCGCTCGACCGCCATGTAGAATGTCTGGAAGATCGGTAGGCCGATCCGCGCTTTCATGAAATCGACTGACGCCATTTCGTCATGTTCGACGTCTTCCCACGCCAGCAGCCGCCGAATCGCAGCGCCTTCGTCATCGGAGAAGAAGGCATCGATCAGGCAGCTCTGCACGTCGTTGAGAAGGAAGATGATCTCTTCCAGCGTGGCGCCCGCCTGAAGTCCTGACTGACACGCCTGCACGGCAGGCCCGATCCTGCGCCAGACCTTGCCCGTCAGTTGATCGAGGCAGGCGCTGTACAGGCCCATCTTGTTGCCGAAATAATATTGGATGGCCGGGGTATTTACCGCGGCGGCGGCGGCGATGTCGCGAGTCGACGTGCCTTCAAAACCCTGCCGCCCGAAGATGTCGACGGCGGCGTCGATCACCCGCTGCTTGGTCTCCTCGCCCCGCGGATAACGGCCTCCGATGATGCGTACCCTCGCCGCCATTTTCCCCTTCCTATCCATTCTTTCGGTCCCTTTACAGAAATATATCACTTGACACAAGTGTATCGCCCGATATATATGTTCCATCCGGCATATTTTTGTGCTCGTCGCAAGGCCGCGAACCAATGAGAGATCCGAACATGACCCGTCTCCTGCTTTGCACGCTTGCGGCTGCCGGCACGGTACTCAGCGGCTGCGGCAAGGCGCCGCCGCCCGCGCCGCCGCCGCCCTCGGTCGGCTTCGTAACCCTCAAGACCGAGCCGGTCACGCTCACGACCGAGCTTCCCGGGCGCATCTCGGCGATGGAGACGTCCGACGTGCGGCCGCAGGTTTCAGGGGTCGTGCGGGAGCGGCTGTTCAAGGAAGGCTCGATCGTTCACGCTGGTCAGATTCTGTATGTGATCGAAGACGCCCCCTACCGCGCCTCGCTGCTCAATGCGCAGGGGCAGTTGGCCCAGGCGCAAGCGACGATCCGCTCCACGGCGCTGCAAGCCGATCGCTATCGCCAGCTGGCCGGCGCCAACGCGGTCAGCAAGCAGGATGCCGATAACGCCGACGCATCGGCTCGGCAGGCGCAGGCGCAGGTCATCACGGCGCGCGGATCCGTTCGCACCGCGCAGGTCAATCTCGGCTTCACCCGCGTCCGGGCACCGATCACCGGACGAATCGGCCGATCGCTGGTGACCCCAGGCGCGCTCGTCGCCAACGGCCAGAGCGATGCGCTGGCGACGATCCAGCGGATGGACAGCGTTTACGTCGATGTTTCGCAATCGGCGGCGCAATTGCTCGATCTCAAGGCGGCGGTCAGCGGCGGCGGCGTCAGCCGCCAGGAACCTGACAGCGCGCGCGTCCAGCTCCTGCTGCCCAACGGCCAGACCTACGGACAAGAGGGCAAGCTGGAATTCGCCGAGGTAACGGTCGATCAGAATACGGGATCGGTGACGCTGCGCGCCACCTTCCCCAATCCCGACGGCATGTTGCTCCCCGGCCTGTATGTCCGCGCCCGCATCGTCGAGGGCGTCCAGACGCAAGGCCTGCTCGTGCCCCAGGCGGGAATCTCGCGCAACGAGCGCGGGCAGGCAACGGCGCTGGTGCTCGGCCCCGACGACAAGCTCCAGCCGCGCGTCGTCACCACCCGCCAGACGGTCGGCGATAAATGGCTGGTCACGGCCGGCCTCAAGCCGGGTGACCGCGTGGTCACCGAAGGGCTGGTCGGCGTGATGCCGGGCATGAAGGTGCAGGCGCATCCGGCCGGCACCGTGCCGCCCGCGCCGCCGCCGGGCGCCCCTGGATCACAGCCCGGACAGGGACACCCCTGATGTCCCGTTATTTCATCGACCGGCCGATTTTCGCCTGGGTCGTCGCGATCGTGCTGATGTTGATCGGCGTGCTGGCGATCCGATCGATGGCGATCGCCCAGTTCCCCAACATCGCTCCTCCCGCAATCTCGGTCACCGCCACCTATCCGGGTGCCGATGCCCAGACGCTGGAGAATACCACCACGCAGGTCATCGAGCAGCAGCTCAAGGGCATCGATCACCTCAATTATTTCTCCTCGACCAGCGATGCGTCGGGAACGGCCGTGGTGACGCTCACCTTCGCGCAAGGCACCAACCCCGATACCGCGCAGGTCCAGGTCCAGAACAAGGTGCAGGCGGCGACCGCCTTGCTGCCGCAGGCGGTCCAGCTCCAGGGGCTGCGTGTCGCCAAATCGGTCAAGAATTTCGCATTGGTGATCGCGGTCTATTCCAAGGACGGCAGCCACGATCAGGACGATATCGGCGACTTGGTCGCGGCCAAGATGCAAGATCCGCTGAGCCGCATCACCGGCGTCGGCGACACCCAATTGTTCGGCTCGCAATATGCGATGCGGGTGTGGATCGATCCCTACAAGATGCAGGGCCTGAAGATCACAACCGGCGACATCCGCAATGCGATTACCGCCCAGAATGCGCAGGTTTCGGCAGGACAGATCGGCGGTTTGCCGACCGTGAAGAACCAGGCGATCAATGCGGTAGTCACCGCCCAATCGCGGCTCCAGACCGCCGAGCAGTTCCGCGCGATCGTGCTCAAGACCAACACCGACGGATCGACCGTGACGCTCGGCGATGTCGCCCGGGTCGAGATCGGCGCGGAAGCCGCCAGCACGATCTCACGCTACAATGGTCAGCCTGCCAGCGGCATCGCGGTCAAGCTCGCGCCCGGCGCCAACGCGCTGGAAACGGTGCGCAACGTCAAGGCAGAGATCGCGCGCCTGCAAAAGACCTTCCCTCAGGATATTCAGGTCGCTTATCCGTTCGATTCGACGCCGTTCGTCACCCTGTCGATCCACGAGGTCGTGCAGACGTTGATCGAGGCGGTGGTGCTCGTGTTCCTCGTCATGCTGCTGTTCCTGCAGAACTGGCGGGCGACGCTGATCCCGACGATCGCGGTGCCGGTGGTGCTGCTCGGCACGTTCGGGATCCTCTACGCGGTGGGCTTCACGATCAATACGCTGACCCTGTTCGGCACGGTGCTCGCCATCGGCCTGCTGGTCGACGACGCGATCGTCGTGGTCGAGAATGTCGAGCGGCTGATCAATGAGGAAGGCCTCTCGCCGCTGCAAGCGGCACACAAATCGATGGACGAAGTCAGCGGCGCGCTGATCGGCATCGGCGTGGTGCTGTCGGCGGTGTTCCTGCCGATGGCGTTCTTCGGCGGCTCAGGGGGCGTGGTCTATCGCCAATTCTCGATCACCATCGTCGCGTCGATGGTGCTGTCGGTGATGGTGGCTTTGACGTTGACGCCCGCGCTGTGCGGGACCTTGCTCAAGCCGCGCGCCAAGGAGGAGAAGCGCAAGGGCGGCTTTTCCGGCTGGTTCAACACCAAGTTCGATCGCACGCGCGATCATTATGCGGGCGGCGTCACCGCCGCGAACCGGCATTGGGTCCGGACGTTGCTGGTCTATGGGCTGGTCTGCGCGGGCATGGTGCTGCTGTTCGTGCGGCTGCCCGGCGGCTTCCTGCCCGATGAGGATCAGGGCGTGCTGTTCGCGCAGGTGGTCATGCCGGCGGGAACCCCCGTCGCCAAGACCGAGGCGGCGATGGCCACGGTGCGCAAGCATTTCCTGGTCGACGAGAAGGACAACGTCGACGGTTTCTTCAACATCTCAGGGTTCAGCTTCGGCGGCACCGGCCAGAATGTCGGCACGGCCTTCCTGCGGTTGAAGTCGTGGGACGATCGCAAGGGATCGAAGAACAGCGCGCAGCAGATCGCCAACCGGGCGATCATGAGCATGGCGCGGGCGGTGCCGCAGGCCAAGGTGATCGCATTCGCGCCGCCGGCGGTGCTCGAGCTGGGCAACGCCACCGGGTTCGATTTCGAATTGAAGGACAATGGCGATCATGACCACGCCGCACTGACCGCCGCGCGCAACCAGCTGCTCGGCATGTCGATGCAGGACAAGACGCTCACCCAGGTGCGCCCGAACGGGCTCGAGGATGCGCCGCAGCTAAAGGTCAATCTCGATCTGCCCCGCGCGACCGCGCTCGGGCTCGCCCCGACCGACATCAGCGATACGCTGAGCACCGCGCTGGGCGGCGCCTATATCAACGACTTCATCGATCGCGGCCGCGTCAAGAAGGTGTTCGTCCAGGCCGATGCGCCGTTCCGTACCCGGCCCGAGGACGTCAACGCGCTGTTCGTGCGCGGCTCCAACAACGTCATGACGCCGATCTCCGCTTTCTCGGATACCAGCTGGACGATGGGGCCGAGCCGGCTCGAGCGCTACAACGGCGCACCGGCGATGGAGCTGCAGGGCATGGCCGTGCCGGGCAAGAGCAGCGGCGACGCGATGAACGCGATGGCGTCACTGGCCGCGAAATTGCCGCCCGGCTTCAGCTTCGACTGGACAGGCCTGTCTTATGAACAGATGGCATCGAGCGGGCAGGCGCTGCCGCTCTACGGCCTGTCGCTGCTGATCGTGTTCCTGTGCCTCGCCGCGCTGTACGAAAGCTGGTCGGTGCCGATCGCGGTGCTGCTGGTCGTGCCGCTGGGTGTGGTCGGCGCGGTGATCGCGGCGACGATTACGGGCCTCGACAACGACATCTATTTCCAGGTCGGCCTGATCACCACCGTGGGCCTTGCCTCGAAGAATGCGATCCTGATCGTTGAATTCGCCGAGGAGCGTGTCGCGGGCGGCATGGGTGTTGTCGAAGCGGCTTTGGAGTCGGCGAAGCTCCGGCTTCGACCGATCCTGATGACCAGCCTCGCGTTCGTCTTCGGCGTGCTGCCACTGGCGATTTCGACCGGCGCGGGGTCGGCGGGCCGCCATGCGATCGGCCGCGCGGTGGTCGGCGGCATGCTGTCCGGCACTTTGCTCGCGATCTTCTTCGTGCCGGTCTTTTTCGTGCTGGTGAAGAAGCTGTTCGGGCATGAGGACGAGAAGCACCCCGCCGATACCAGCGAAGAGCCGACGCTCTCCTCCGCCTCGCCGCAAGGGGAATGATATGCGCCGTACAACCCTGAGCCTGACCCTGACCGCCGCCCTTACGCTTGGCGGCTGCGACTTTGCGCCGCATTATGTGCGGCCCGCTTTGCCAGTGCCGCCGACCTTGCCCGCCGCCAGTCCCGATCCGAGCGCGGTCGATCCGGCCGATGTCGCCTGGCGCGATTTTTTCACCGAGCCCCGGCTGCAGAAACTGATCGAGCTCGCGCTCGCCAACAACCGTGATCTGCGGATCGCGGTGGCGAACGTGGCGCAGAGCCGTGCCCAATTCGGCGAACGGAAGGCCGAACTCTTCCCGACGATCTCGGCGTCCGGCAGTGCCACATTCGAGAAGCAGTCGCGGGGCCAGCTTGCAACCCAGGGTGTTCCGACTTCGGGCGTATCGACCCCGCGCCGGATCGACATCTATCAGGGCAGCATCGGCATCTCCTCGTGGGAGATCGATCTGTTTGGCCGCCTGCGCAACCAGAGCAAGGAAGCGTTCGAGACCTATCTGGCCAGCGAAGAGGCGCGCAACGCTGCGCAGGTTCTGCTGATCAGCGAGGTCGCCACCGCCTATCTGACGCTCGGCGCCGATCAGGCGGGGCTCGCCGTTGCAACCGCCACCGTCACAAGCAATCGGACGATGCTCGATCTCGCCCGGACCCGCCTAAAAGTTGGAACGGCGAGCGAGCTGGACGTGCGGCAAGCGCAGACCAGCTACGAGAGCGCGCTTGCCGACAGCGCACGGCGCAAGACGCTGGTCGCTCAGGATCTCAACGCGCTCCAGTTGCTGGTGGGCGCGGCGCCGCCGGCCGAGCTACTTCCCAACGGCCTGCCCGAGAACGGCGCCACCATCCCCCATCTGCCGGTCGCTCTGCCGTCGATGGTACTGTTGCGCCGCCCCGACATCGCGGAGGCCGAGCATAAGTTGCGCGCCGCCAATGCCGATATCGGCGCCGCCCGCGCCGCTTTCTTTCCGACGATCAGCCTGACCGCGGCGCTCGGCACGCTCAGCCCAGCGCTGTCGGGCCTGTTCGGCAGCGGCAACGGCAATTGGTCGGTCGAGCCGCAGGCGACTCTTCCGATCTTCGATTTCGGCAAGAATGCGGCTAACCTTCGCTATTCGAAGGCATCACGCGATGTCGCCATCGCGCAATATGAGAAGGCGATTCAGACCGGTTTCAAGGAAGTTGCCGATGCCCTGGCGCAGCGCGCGACGATCGGCGACCAGCTGGCCGCCCAGACTGGGCTGCAAGAGGCGGCGGCAGCAAGCCTGCGCCTGTCGGACCTGCGATACCGCACGGGCGTCGATCCGTTCCTGACCGTGCTGGACGCGCAGCGCACGCTCTATTCGGCACAGCAGACGCTCGTCACGACACGGCTGACCGAGCAATCCAACATGGTTGAACTCTATCGCTCGCTGGGCGGAGGGCTGCGATGAACCCCGCGCCTTTCCGGGATCGAAGGAAGCAGGCTTGAAGGCGGACCCTCTCGACAGTCTTTATCATGGCCGCCGAACGGTCGACGAACTGGTCGGCGCACTGGCGGCCGATAATCCCGCGGCGGCCATGGCCCACAAGGAGCTTTCGCTGATGCACCTCGATCGGTTCATCGCGGCGGTAACCGGACTGGCGGATACCATCGATCAGCATAGGGGGCCGCCGCCGGCCGGCGCGTGAGCGCTGGTCAGGTGACCAGATAGCCGCCGTCGACGGGGAGGATAGCCCCGTTGATGTAAGAGGCGGCGGACGAACAAAGCCAGGCAACGACCTCGCCGACCTCTTGCGGTTCGCCCATGCGGCCGGCGCGGGTTCGCGCGACCACCGCCGCCATCGCTTCTTCCGGCGCGGGCGCGGTCATCGGTGTTCGGATGGGGCCGGGGGCGACGGCGTTCACGCGCACCCCCTGCGGGCCATAATCGTGCGCCGCCGCCCGCGTCAGCCCGACGACGCCATGCTTGCTCGCCACATAAGGCGAAGACAGGCCCGCGCCCTGCAACCCCCAGACCGAAGCCGTGTTCACGATCGCGCCGCCGGACGCGATTAGGTGCGGCATCTGATATTTCATGCAGAGGAAGATGCCCGTCAGGTTGACGCCGATCACCCGGCTCCAGTCGGCCTCTTCAATGTCGGCCAAGGGCGCCATCGCCGAAATGCCGGCATTGTTGTGGGCGAAGTCCAGGCGGCCGAACGTCCGAATCGCCGCATCGATGCCCTCGCGGACCGATGCGCCGTTCGAGACATCGATCTTGGTCGTGAGCGTCTTTGCCCCGAGGCCTTCCACCATCGCCGCGGTTTCTCCCATGTCCGATACGTCCCACAAGACGACCGATGCGCCCCGCGCGGCGAAGGCGAGCGCGCTGGCGCGTCCGATGCCGCCCGCCGCGCCCGTCACCAGCGCCACCCGATCCGTAAATTCCGCCGCCATGGCTTATCTCTGCTTGGTTAATGTCGCTGCCGGGAAGGCGCGACGGCTAGGTCGCGGTAAAGCCGCCATCGATGCTGATCGTCGCGCCGGTCGTGAAGCTGCTTTCCCCCGACAACAGCCATTTCACGGCCTTGGCGATCTCTTCCGGCAAGGCGAAGCGGCCCAGCGGATGTGCCTTGCGAACCGCCTCCATCATCGGAAGCAGCGCGGGATCGTCGAACTGCCGCCGGAGAAGCGGCGTATCGACAGCGCCGGGCAGCACCGCGTTGACGCGGATGCCGAGCGGCCCACCCTCGATCGCCGCCGCGCGCATCAGGCCGATCACGGCGTGCTTCGATGCGATATATTCGGCCGCATTAGGCACCGCGACCTGCCCCAGGATGGACGAGGTAAGCACGATCGATCCGCCGGAGGCCATGGCGGGAATCTGATGCTTCAGACAAAAGAACATGCTGCCGAGGTTGATGTGGAGGACGCGATCCCATTCCGCGGCATCCAATTGGGTCAGCGGCTTGCCGTGCTGCTCGATGCCGGCATTATTGAAGGCGCCGTCGAGGCGGCCGTGGCGCTCCAGCGTATGGGCGACGAGTGCGGCAACCTGATCCTCCTGCGTCAGATCGGCCCGGAAGAAGGAGGCATCGGCGCCCCATTGCGCGAGTGCCTCGTCCCCCGCGGGCGTGATGTCGGTCGCCACAACATGGACGCCCGCCGCCACCAGTTCACGGGCAGCGGCCCCGCCGATGCCGCCCAGTGCGCCGGTGACGATGATCACCTTGGCTTCGAGCGGGCGCAGTCCGGCTTCCTCCCGATGCGGTGAATGCTGCGCCATCAGGTTTGCGGGATGGCGGACAGCGTCAGATATTCATCGATCCGGCTGATGCGCCCCTCTGTGACCCGGCATATCAGGCACATCGGGATACGAACCGGCTCGCCATCGAAGGTTGCGCTCAACACCTGCTGCCGCACAAAGCCATCGGAGAGCAGATCGGTGCGCTTATTCTCGTAAACACGGTTCAGAAAGCGCGGAAAAAAGAAGGCCTCCAGACCCGCGATATGTTCGGCGCCGGTCATTTCGACCTGTTGGGCGTTGTTCCAGATCCGCATCTGCTGGCCATAGCATTGGGCGATGGTGGCGGAGTCACCGCGTTCGAGCGCGGAAAAGAATGCCTCGTCCAGCCTCAGATACTCTTCAGTCTCGGTCACACCCATCCCCCAGGGCACCGGCAGCTTATGCCGCGGCGGCTAATGGCATTTTCAAGCCTTGTGGAGGCACGCTTTGCTCGTTCGGAAGCATGAAAACAAATAGCGTGTTGCTATGCTTGCCATTTCCACACGAAATGGGCGGCCGAGCGCAGACGTCCGGGTCTTCGGCCACAGCGACCGACAGATATACCGTGATCGAGTTGGCTTTAAGCTATTGCAGCGATCGTTGCGCCGACGCCGTATTCGCCATCGCTGCGGCGCCGATATTGGCGCTGACGGACACGCCGACCCGCCGGGCCAGCGCATGGCTGATCCGCCAGCGCGCCGCGTGCCGAAGCGTGAGATCGAGATCATAAAACGCCGCGACCGCGCTGTTCTCGTCCATATCGAGAACCTGGCAATAAGCGTGTACGGACATCTCCTTGCGGGTATTGCACCGCTGGATGATCGGCGCGGTGATGAGATGCCGCCAGGCGCCATGCCCGCGCTCATTCACCATTGAGGGCAGGGTCGCCAATTCGGCAGCGCCGCACAGCCTATTGCCGTCAGCACATTCGAAAACGCCATCGGTCGTGAAAAGATCGGCCCAGCACGCGCCGCGGTCATGATCCAGGAAATGCGAAAAGTGGCTCAACAGTTCTTGAACGTCGAGCCTGGTTTGGATGTCGATCGTAGAAATACAGACCATGGCGCTCTCCAGCTTGCTATTTTTTGGACGCTTATTGCGACTCTCGCCGCCTTGTACGCGAGAGTGCGTCCGACGGAAATAGCGGGACTGCGACCGGGCTGATCTAGGCGCGGAGGCGGACTTCGACCGTATCGTTGACAACGCGCACGTCATAGCTTGCCAGATCCACATCGACCGGATCGCCGGCGCACTTGCCGTTGCGAATATCGAACAGCCCCTGATGCAGCGGGCATTCGATCAGGAAGCCGTCGAGATATCCATCCGACAACCGCGCGAGGCCGTGCGTGCAAATATTGGAGGTCGCGAAATAGTCTCCGTCGACCTTGTAGATCGCGATCTCCGCACCGTCGACGTTGCCGACCGACGGCTGATCCTCACTAACATCGCCCGTCGCCGCCACCGGCGTCCATTCATCACTCATTGGCTTCTCCTGTAGAGCGGTTTTAAGCGGGGATCGGCGCCTGCGCCAGACGCGCCAGCGGGATGCTTGGATCCGTGAGCGCGGCGACAGGGCCGCTCCAGCCCGCGGCGATCATCTTGGTGGCGGGCCGGATATCGCGGCCATTGTCGATCGTGGTCGCGGCGATCAATCGGTCGCCTTGCAGATGCAGCGTCGTCGCTCCCCGCTCGACATGGCTGTCGGCGAGCCCGGGCAAACCGGCGACCTGGATGTTGACGCCATGCTGGTCCGTCCAGAACCAGGGGATTTCGGCATAAGGCGAGGTGTCGCCCAGCATCGCCCGCGCGGCGTGTGCGCCGTGCCGCCGGGCATGCTGCCAGGCTTCGACCCGGATGGGCTCGTCCGCCAGCGGATGGACGAGCCGCGCGACATCGCCCGCCGCGAAGACATCGGCGACGCTGGTCGCGCAATTTGCATCGACCAGGATGCCCTGATCCACCGCGCAGCCCAGCCGGCTCGCCAGCAGGTCATTGGGAACGACACCGATCGCCGCGACCACCAAGTCTGCGTCGATCCGGTCACCATCATCGAGGGTCAGCTCGGCGTACCCATCGACCAATTTTGCAGACGCGAGCCCCACGCCAAGCCTGACGTATACGCCGGCGGTGCGGTGAAGATCGAGCAGCATCTCCGATGTGCCCGCCGCCAACGCCCGCGCCATCAGGCGCGGGGCGGGTTCGATGACCGTCACAGTACACCCCAGTTTGATGGCCGACGACGCGACCTCCAGACCGATCACGCCACCGCCGACGATCACCACCGATTGCGCCCGCGCCAACCGCGATCGCAGCGCTATCGCCTCCTCCCAATTGCGGAGATAGGTCACGAGGCCGCCGAGCGGATCGAGCGAGGGCAGATGCCGCGGCGCGGCGCCCGTGGCGATCAGCAGCTTATCATAAGGGACGACACATCGCTCCGCGCCCCGCACGATCTCGGCGCTATGCGCGGCCGCATCCACCGACTCAACGCAGGCGCCGAGCCATAATTCGATCCCGCGTTCTTCGAGCCATTCCGCGCTGCGGATGTGCTCCACCGGGCAGGCATCCTCGGTCAGCACCGCCTTGGAGAGCGGCGGCCGCGCATAAGGATGGTGCGGCTCCTCTCCGACGACGAGGACACGCCCGACGTGGCCTGCTTCGCGCAGCGCCCCGGCGGCCGCGATCCCGGCTTCGCCCGCGCCGATAATCAGCATTGCCGTCATGATCGGCTTCAGATCGGGTAGATGATCGAGTTGGGAATCATCTCGCTATCGAACACGCACAATTTCTCGGCAAACCGCAGGCCGTCGTCTGTGTTAACGATCCGATCGATATAGCGGCCGGTATTGAATACCTCCGACATTTCGTTGCGCTTGGTCCGGAACACGACATAATTGGCCTCGACGAGCAGCGCGTCCCCGTCCTCCTCGATCCGCATCGGCCCGAGAATATGGCGCTGATAATAAGGCGCATGAAACAGCGTGTTGATGACCCCGTAGACGCGGTCTTTCATCATGCCGCGGCTTTCGAGCGACATCGTCGCCAGCGGCAAGCCGCGATCATGGTTTTCGCGCGGGATCAGCACATAGCGCCCGTCCTCGATGAAAAAATCGGGCCAGTCATCGAAGCGGCCATTATCGAGCGCCGAGGTGTAAGCGGCGTAAAGCTGCTCGATGGCGAAGCGAACGGATGGATCGATCACAGGTCCATCACCTTGCGATAATAGCCGTACATGCCGCGGATCAGCGTCTCGGTGACCATATGCTCGGTATCCGCGACATCGGTTCCGCCCAGCTCGGCATAAGTCTCGTTCGCCGGATCCTGTTCGAACCCCTGCTGCGAAAATTCGATGACCTCGCCGTCATCCGCCGAAACGAACCCTGCCGGGCCGAAGAGGTTCGCCTGACGCAGCCGCCGCCGCGTCATCTCGGGGGTGTCGTCCTTGAAGCCGAAATGCGTCCAGACAAAATCGAACTTGCCTGGCCCACGCGGCTGGATCTGGCGGGTCGAGACCGAATTGACCTGTTGCTGGAGGATCAGGCTGGGGAAGATCGTCGTCATCACGACCGTCGGCCCCTTCCACCATTCCTCGGGCACGATATCGAGCATGCGATCGTCGTTGAGCGCCATGTCGGCCTTGAAGCTGGACACGTTCTGCGTGACCTCGCCGCCGCCGCCCGCGTTCTTGGCCGAGACCATCGCCGCATGACGGCCATGCTCATCCATGATCATCCGCGAGCTCTGGTCGGCACGCCACAGCCCGAAGGTGACGAACCAGGTATGCAGTAGCCCCGGATGATAGGGGTCCTTGATATTCTCCTGCATCAGCTTCCAATTGCCGGGAATGCGCTGGCGCGAATAGCCGAGCAAAGTCAGTTCGCGCCCGTCGAAGGTGCGCTCAAACCACTCGAGGATCTTGGGTCCGATATAATCAAGCAGCGGCGGCGTGTCGGCGCTGAAGGTTGCGAAGACAACGCCATTATGCTCGGCGACGTGGAGCTTGGTCAGGCCGTGCTGCTTGGTATCGAAATCGGCGGGCATGCCGCCTTGGCCCTTGAAGCCGCGGCGGAACGGCAAGCCCGTCAGATCGCCTTTCAGATTGTAGTTCCATTGGTGATAGGGGCAGATGAAGCTCTTTACCGTGCCGAACCGCTCCTGGCAGAATTTCACGCCGCGGTGCGCGCAGTGATTTTCGACGACGTTGATCGACCCGTCGGGATCGCGGACCATGATCACCGAGCGCTCGCCGATGCTGGTCTCCTTATAGTCACCCGGCCCCGAAATCTCGCACGAAAGCCCGACATAGCTCCAGTGCGGACCATAGAAGATCGCCTCAAGCTCGCGCCGGTAGACGTCTTCATCGGTATAGAGCGGATAAGGTATCCGCGAGACGTTGGCCGACTGCCAATCGTGAGGAAAATGCCGAGTCATTGTGCACGAAGCTCCGGGATGCCGTGCTGGATATTTAGCAGCGTATTGTCTAATGGACAATAGCGATCGATGAACGGACTAACGGGAAGGTCCGCCCCAATGGCCCCCAAGGTCGAGTGTCAGGCCACGGCATGTCGTCAGCAGAGCGGCCGCCCGTTCGGCGTCCACCACGGGAGGTGTCGCATCCGAGGCGATGATCGCAAGGGCGGCGATGATCCGTTCGCCCGCGCCAAGCACCGGGCTCGACATCGCCCGCAACCCCGGAATGACCCTATTGTCGACGGTGGCGAAATGAGCCGCGCGCACGCAGCCGCGCTCCTCGGCGAGCTTCGGATCGTGATCCGGCGCCGAAATGCCTTCGCTCTTCAACAGGGGAGCAAGCAGCGGATCGGCAAGAAAGGCGAGAAATATCTTTCCGGTCGCCGACGCGGTCAGGGGCAGCACCGATCCAATCGTGAGTGCGGTATATACCGGCGGCGTACCATGATACCACCGGATGATGGTCGGTCCGCCGATCGCCCAGACGGCAAGAAGCACTGTGCCGCCGCAGCGCCGGGCAAGATCGCGGGCTGCCTCATCGATCTGCGCGATTGGATCGAGCCGGGCGAGCGCTGCCAGGCCGGTGCGGAGCGCGGTCGGCCCAAGGTCATAAAGGCCGGTCGCCGGATCCTGACGAACCATGCCGCAATTGACCAGGCTGGAAATATATCGGTGCGCTTGGCTGGAATCCAGCCGCGCCACGCGTGCGATATCCTTCAGGGAGGCGGCCGCGCGAAGTTCCACGACGGCCTGGAGAACCGCGACGCCTTGCTCGACGGAATTGATGCCGCGCCGCCTCGCGCCGCTGAGTTCAAAGGGCTCGGAAAACGGCTCCATCGCAATAGCTTTATCCTCCAGCCGCCGGCCCGGCTAGACCGGGCGCTTAGGCAGCGCGCCCAAATACCACCTCACCGACTGCACTATAATGCAGCGGCATCAGCCCTTTTATCGTTTCATACGCAATAGTTGACCCTATTGGGCAGCCCGCGCTACTTGATTCCCGTCAAGGGGTGGCCGTGCTTTTTCGGTCCATAAGATCTCCAGAGGTTGGCGTGACCGAGAAAGCCGTTTCAAAGACCCTCTTCAGCTTCGAGCTATCCGAACATCTCCCTTACCTGTTCAAGCATATTCATTCGCAACTTGAAGTTGCGTCCGCAGGTCAGTTGGCGCGGTTCGGAATAAATGTTGCGGTATGGCGGATTTTGGCCGTTCTTTGGCAGCATGATGATCTTTCTCACCGCGAACTGTCCGAGCTGACGTCGATTGAGGTATCGACCTTGTCGCGGATCAGTAAATCCGTTCAGCGTGACGGGCTGATCAAGCGCAAACGAACACTGCAGGATCAGCGCACGGTTCGCGTGACGCTGACCGAGAAGGGACGCGCGATCGTCAATGACGTGATTCCCTGGGCGCTGGGAACGCAGGCCGATATGATCGCCGGTCTCTCGCCGGTCGACGTTTCCAACCTCACACGCATTCTGCACGTCATCGTAGAAAATCTGAATCGGTTTTCCACAGATGACGATCTGGAGATCGGCAGCCCGGCCGAGCCGGAGCGCGCGAGCCGATCCCGGCCCGCCGCACCGGCCCGCGTAACGCCCACCGCGCTGGCGCGGCGCAAAAGCGTATCCGCCGCCTGACCAGCGTTCCGGGCGGCTCCGCTACCCGGCGGCGTGTGGGAAGAGACGGAGCGCATTGCCGCGCTCGATCTCTCGCAACTCCGCCGGGCTGAAGACGCGCGCCAAGCGCAATTCCCGGCTCGTGACTTCCGCAGTCTGGAACTGATAGTCCGTCCCGTACAGGATCTGCGATATCGGCATGACCTGCTTAAGCGCACCGAGAACAACCGCGTTGCTCGCCTGCGCGGTATCGAAATACAGCCGCCGCAGCTCAGCCAGCGCGCCCGCGGGCGGCTGTTTCGCCGGGAACATCGCGACGCCCTGCGTCTCGATCCCCGGTACGATTTCGCCATGGGTGCCGCCGAGGAAGCGTTCGATCACCGCCATCGTCGCACCGCCACCGTGTGAAAAGATGAATCGTACATCCGGAAACCGCGTGGTCGTGCCGTTGAAGATCAGGCTGGCGATGCAGCGGGTCGAATCGGCGCCATATTCGATCAAAGTATCGGGCACGCCCGCGACGAGGTTGCGGCAGCAGGCGGCGGAGACCGGGTGGACGAACACCACCGCGCGACGCCGGTTGAGCTCGGCGAAGAGCGGATCGTAATAAGGATCGCCGAGCCAGCGCTTGCCATCGTTGGTGAGGAGAACGACGCCGTCGGCATGGAGCGTGTCGAGCCCGTAGGTCAGTTCCGCAAGGCAGACGTCGATATCGGGAAGTGGCAGATCGACGAGCAGGCGGAACCGGCCGGGATGATCGGCGACCAGCCGCGCGCCTGCGTCATTGATCGCGCGTGCGGTCGCCGCCCGCGCCGCGGCGGACGGATCCGGAGGAGCAAACCACGAGAGCATCGCGGTCGCGACGCCGCCCCGCGCCATGTCGTCCAGGTCTCGCGACAGATCCCAGCGGCCCGGCATCGCCGGCCCCGTCTTGCCCTGCGCGAGCTGCGACGGGTCGAAATGATGGTGAACGTCGATGCGGTTCGCGACCATGCCGCCTTGCGCGGCCTCGGCCGATCCTCCCAGGCTTAATCCGAGCCCCGCTCCCAACGCTGCACCCGCCCCGGTGAGGAACGATCGGCGCGAATGCGCGCAGCCGCATAGGCCTGTATGGGGTGTCGAAAGATCCGTCTGATTGATCATTGTCCATCTCCTTGGTCATGCACTTCGACGCGCATTTTGCGTTGGCCTTGTTGGACGATAAACGGATTGCGTTTCAAGGGAAACGATTGCAGACGCATGTATCGAAATTGGAACGGCGCGAGCTTTGGCGGGGGTGTAGCGTGCCGTCGGCTCGGAGCCAGGAGCGGAGTTGAGGGCATGAGGATTTTGCGGTTTGCGACGCCGGACGGCGCGCGGCTGGGCGTGGTGCGGGGCGAGGACATCGTTGCGCTGGAAGCGCTGGCAGGCCGCTATCCGACGATGCGGGCGCTGATCGCGGGCGGGGATGCTGCGCTGGATGCGGTACGCAAGCTTGCCGCCGATGGTCCGGTGGCGATGCCGCTGGCGGACGCTGAGCTGCTGGCGCCGATCGAGCGCCCCGCCAAATATCTGGCGATCGGCATGAACTATCAGCAGCACCGCGAGGAAGCGCAGCGCGCGGGCGTGGCGACGCCGGCCAAGCAATTGTGGTTCAACAAGCAGACGACCTGCATCACCGGCCCCTATGACGCTATCGATCCGGGCGTGACCGAGAAGCTCGATTACGAGGCCGAGCTCGGCGTGGTGATCGGCAAGGGCGGGAAGTATATCT
>NZ_JAAOZC010000010.1 GCF_011761305.1 Sphingomonas vulcanisoli
TATCTGAGGTTAATATTCATTATGGGGTCTACTTGGGCTCCCGTCGCCGAACTGGGGCAAATCTTCGATCGACGACATCAAATGCCGCGCTGTCGAAACCGGGTGTGAGCTGATCGATCGCCTGTTGAACGAGCGCAGCGGGGCCACGCTCTCCGATCTGGTCGAGCAGGTGAAGGGCGCGCCTTGTCGCTGCGATCGCCTCTTCTCTGATGTCGTCGCGCTCGTCCAACCGGCCAGATCCCGAAGAAGCCGCCGACGTGCCCGGAGGCACGTCGTCGCTTCGAACCGGGTGTTGGAAACCTAGGATAAGCTAGGCGCGAACGCCTTTAGAGTCCTCGGTGAGGAGGAACCCCTCCGACTTCAGTCGGATGCTGGCTTCAGCCATCGACTCGGTCGATAGCCTTTATCCTCGGAAAAAAGAGACAGCCCGAAGGGCGTTGAGTCTCTTTTTTCCGAGGATAAAGGCTATGGGATATTCGACCGGTTGTCACACGACATTCCATCATCGCTACCATCTCGTCTGGGCGCCGAAATACCGGTTCAAGGTGCTGCGCGGCGAGGTCCGCTTGCGGGTGCGCGAGATCATCCGTCAGGTGTGTGCCGAAATGAATGTGACGATCATCAATGGCGTCCTGTCGAGCGACCATGTCCATATGTTCGTCGAAATCCCGCCGCACATCTCGGTCAGCGACTTCGTGCGCCGCGCCAAAGGACGGTCCTCGCGCAAAATCCAGCAGGAGTTCGAGCATATCCGCAAACGCTATTGGGGCCAGCGCTTCTGGCAAAGGGGTTACTTCTCAACCACGTCCGGCAACATCTCCGACGACATCATCATGCGCTATCTCGACAAGCATATCCACAAGGACCAATGAAGGCTTCAGCCCTCTCCAATGATCCTACCGGCGTCAGCCGGTATGTCATTCAGCCGGGTGGCTTGGACATACGCGTCCGCCACCCGGTCGCACGAACCGGCTCTTATCCTTCGAGGTTTCCACGCCCCGCCGCACGTCTCCGCGCGGATCACCATCTTATCGGCTTGGCGGGACACAGGGCAAGCAATTAGCCAGCGTCTTTACGACGCTCGACATCCCCCGTTCCCGCAATCTCTGTAGTCGCGAGTAACGGTCAGTGCATTTCGCCAGCGCCTTTTAGCCTCCGATCATTTGAATCGAACAGCGCGGCTTTCGAAAAACCGACACATTGCGTTGCACTGCAGCAAATTGCATAGGTTATTGGGAATGATCGGGGGATGCGTTGCGGATTGCGATCGTTGACGATAGCGGGCTGAGGGCGACGGTCCTGGGCGACGGTTTGCGCGAAGCCGGGTACGACGATATTCATGTTGTTCCGCCGCGTGGCGCGTTCGTCGCTATTCTGGAGCGCATGGCGCCCGACGTGGTTCTGATGGACCTTGGTAGCCCTAGCCGTGACAGTCTGGAGGAGATGCTGGTGGTCAGCCGGGCGTTGGCGCGACCAATCGCGATGTTCGTTGATCAGTCGGACGATGCTATGATTGGTGCTGCAATCGATGCGGGAGTCTCGGCCTATGTCGTCGATGGTTTGCGCAAGGAGCGGGTGAAGCCAATCCTTGATCTCGCGATCCGTCGCTTCAACGCCTTCGCCCGAATGCAGGCGGATCTTGATGAGGCGCGAACAGCACTCGCTGATCGCAAGACAGTCGACCGCGCCAAGGCGATATTAATGAAAACGCGCGGCCTGCAGGAGCCTGAAGCCTATGCCGCGCTGCGATCAGCCGCGATGAATCAAGGGCGCAAGATCGTCGACGTCGCCGAGGCGCTGATCACCGCGAGTAGCCTGCTGGGAGGCATCGAATGATCCCCGTGTCCGTCGCCTTTCTGCCGCTGACCGACAGCGCCGTGCTGATCGCGGCGCGCGAGAAGGGGTTTGCGACAGATGCGGGTCTCGCGCTTGATCTGGTCCGCACGACTTCCTGGGCGACGGCGCGCGATCGGCTCGTTTATGGGCAGGTGCAGGCCGCGCACATGCTGGCGCCGCTCGCCATCGCGGTGACATTGGGGCTCGGCCAGCATCCCGCCACGCTTGCCGCACCGTTCAAGCTTAACGTCAACGGAAATGCGCTGGCGATGGCGAGCGATTTCGCTGCCGCGCTCGATCCCGATCCTGCGCAGCGCCTGGCCGATCCAGTGGCCGCCGCGCATGACTTCGCTGGCGCGATCGGGCTACACCGCCGCAAGCCCGTGATCGGTATCGTCCATCGCTTTTCGAGCCACGCGCTGATGCTGCGCTACTGGCTGGCGAGCGCGGGGGTGAATGCCGATCGCGACCTGTCCCTGCGCGTACTCCCGCCTTCGCTGATGGTGGAGGCGCTTCGGGCGGGCGAAATCGACGGGTTCATCGCGGGCGAGCCGTGGAGCAGCGTCGCGGTGGCGGACGGGATTGCCGAGATCGTTGCGGCGGGATCGCGCATCTGGCAGCGCGGCGTGGAGAAGGTGCTCGCTTTCCGGGCCGACTGGATGGAGGCGCATCCCGATATCGTCGATCGGCTGCTTCCCGCGCTGGCACGTGCAGCGGCGTGGTGCGACGATGCCGCCAACCATGACGCGCTTGCTGCGCTGCTGGAGCGCCCCGAGTATGTCGGACGTTCCGCCGCCGAGTTGATGCCTGCACTCACCGGCCGCATCGTCTTGCGCCCCGGCGAAGGCCCAATCGACGTGCCAGATTTTCTGCTGTTCCAACGCGAAGCTGCCAACTTCCCATGGCGCAGCCAGGCGCTGTGGATCTACTCGCAGCTGGTGCGCTGGGGGATGGTGAAGACCGGTCCGCAGATCGAGCGGCGCGCGGCCGATGTTTTCCGATCGGACGTCTATCGCCGCGCGCTGGCGGGCTCGGGCCTGCCGATGCCTGGGGCGAGCATGAAAGTGGAGGGTGCACTGTCCAGCCCCATGAGCGTCGGCACGCATAAGGGCGCGCTCACCCTCGGGCCGGACCGATTCTTCGATGGGCGGGCCTTCGATCCGAACGATGTTACGGGCTATCTCAAGGGCTTGGCCGCTATTTCGACGGATTGATTTTTTGCACTTGCGAAAGAATGTGATTTCCGTCAGCCTTTTGGTGTCGCGCGATGAAGCGCGCCCAGAGGAGCATGCCCCAACGTAGGGGCTTTCGCTCCACCATCGACAGCAGAGCCGCTGTCCAGCCCCGCAGATCGCGGCGCTGGAGGGCGGTTTTTTTTCGTTTTTTCGAGATCGGGGGATTTCATCATGGCGACGGCATATTGGGAAGAGGTGGACAAGAAGGAGGCCAGCGGATTTTGGAGCGCCGGGCATCGCCCCACGCTGATCGCTGCTTTCCTCTACTTCGATCTGGCTTTCATGGTCTGGGTGCTGCTCGGGCCGCTGGCACCCGAGATTTCGAAGACGCTCCACCTGCTGCCCGCGCAGAAAGGCCTGATGGTCGCGACACCGACATTGGCCGGCGCCATCCTGCGCGTCGTCAATGGGCTGCTCGTCGATCGCATCGGGCCGAAAAGGTCGGGCGCGATCAGCCAGCTGATCGTCATCGCCGGACTGCTCAGCGCCTTCGCGTTGGGGGTCAACTCTTTCGCTGGAACGCTCGCGCTGGGCGTGATCCTGGGGTTTGCGGGCGCCAGCTTCGCGATCGCACTGCCGCTCGCCAGCCGCTGGTATCCGCCGCAGCATCAGGGCAAGGCGATGGGCATCGCCGGCATGGGCAATTCGGGTACAGTGTTCGCGGCCCTCTTCGCGCCGCTGCTGGCTAAGGCATTTGGTTGGAACGCAGTGCTGGGGCTGGCGTGCATCCCGCTCTCCATCGTCTTCCTGCTCTATCTGGCGATGGCAAAGGACGCGCCGAACGCCCCTGCGCCCAAGGGCATTGTCGAATATCTCCAGCCGCTCAAGCAGGCCGACGCGTGGCTCTTCATGCTCTTCTACGCGGTCACGTTCGGCGGTTTCGTCGGCCTTTCCTCGTCGCTGCCGATCTACTTCACCGATCGCTTCGGGCTGACCCCCGTGATGGCTGGATATTGCACGGCGGCCTGCGTGTTCGCGGGGTCTCTGGTGAGGCCGATCGGCGGCGCGGTGGCCGATGCCATCGGCGGCGTGAAGACGCTCACCGTCGTCTATCTGGTCGCCGCCGCAGCGCTGGCGGGGGTGAGCGGCGCGCCAACGGTGGTCACCGCGATGAGCTTCTTCGTGCTCGGCATGCTGGCGCTCGGCGCCGGTAACGGCGCGGTGTTCCAGCTCGTCCCGCAGCGCTTCGCCAAGGAGATCGGCGTGATGACCGGGCTGGTCGGCATGGCCGGGGGCATCGGCGGCTTCTACCTTGCCTCCTCGCTCGGCATCGCCAAGCAGATCACCGGCAGCTTCGCGCCCGGCTTCCTGATCTTCGCAGGGCTCGCGCTGGTCGCGGTCGTGGTGCTGACCCTGGTCAAGCAGGGCTGGCGATCGGGCTGGGGTGCGACAGAAAACGGCGTCCGCATCTGATTTCGTCACGGGGTCGGCGGGCTGATCCCCGCCGACCCGCCGAAAGGATATTTCGATGAAACCGATCCTCTTATCGGCGGCCGCTCTGGCCGTCGCGGGCCCCGCGTGTGCCCAGTCCATCGCCCTGAATCCGCTCGTCGATCTGCGGACGCGCTATGAAAGCGTCGATCAGACGGGTGTGGCGGATAAGGCCGAGGCGCTCACGCTACGCCTTCGTGGTGGCCTGCAAGCGTCGAGCGGCCCCTGGTCGGTGCTGGTCGAGGGGCAGGGCACGCTGGCGGCGGTGAATCATTATTTCGATGGACTGCATGTCGATGCTGCCCATCCGCTCGTCGCCGATCCGCAGACTATCGCGCTGTACCGCGCGCAGCTTCAGTATCGCAGCAAGGCGCTGACGATCACCGCCGGGCGCCAGCGCATCGTGCTCGATGACGAGCGCTTTGTCGGCGCGGTCAACTTCCGCGACAATGGCCAGACATTCGATGCGGTGCGTGCCGAAATCACGCCGATCGCCGGGCTGAAGGCGGATGTCAGCTACGCTTGGAGCGATCGCACGATCTGGGGAATCGATGGCGTCGGTGCGCGTCAGCAGGCGGTCTCGGGCCGCAACATCCTCGCCAATCTGTCCTATGGAACGAAGCTCGGCACGATCACCGCCTTCGCCTATCTGATCGATCAGGATGAGACGCTGGTGCAGGCATACCAGCTATCCAGCCAAAGCTACGGCGTGCGGTTCACCGGCGCGCACGCGCTTTCGAAACATGCGAAGCTTTCCTACCAAGCGAGCTACGCCACCCAATCGGACTACCACCGTAATCCCAACGAATATCGCGCGGATTATTATCTGATCGATGCGACGCTGGATGCTTACGGATGGAAGGCGGGCGGCGGTTACGAGGTGCTGGGCGCGGATAAGGGCGTGGCGCTCACCAGTTTCCAGACGCCGCTCGCCACCGGCTTCAAATTCCAGGGCTGGGCGGACAAGTTCCTGACCACCCCGCCGAACGGCGTGCGCGATCTCTACGGCAGCTTGGGCTATGGCTGGAAGGCGATCGGCCCCGCGAAGGGCGTGACGGTGCAGGCGGTCTATCATCGCTTCGACAGCGATCGACTGGGCCAGCATTATGGCAATGAGATCGATCTGCTCGCCACCGCGAAGCTCGGCAAGCATACCCAACTTTCCGTCCGCTATGCCGATTACCGAGCGACAACGTTCCTCACCGATACGCGCAAACTCTGGCTGCAAGCGGATTGGGCGCTGTGACTTTTGTTGCGGTGCAAAAAAACGGTGCTTGTCTCGCAGGGCGTTTGCCCACATAATCACGGGCGTTCCGGCAATGGCGCCGGGACGCTCTATACCCGCCGCTTCCGATGCTGGAATTGCGCGGGATCATCACACCGGCACATCGCCGGATCATGATGTTGGCAAAGCCGCCATCCCGACTTCGGTTCACCCCCGAGGTCCGGATGGCGGCTTTTTTGCGTTCGGAGTGTGTGAAATGGACTTTTACGAGCGTCCCGACACGGACGATGGAAGCATGATCGAGACGGTGGCGCAGGACGGGCGCTCCCACCTTGTCGTCATCGGCAACGGCATGGCCGGGTGCCGCGCGATCGAGGAATTGCTGGCGCGCGACGGTACTCGTTATCGCGTCACGATCTTCGGGGCCGAACCGCGCGTCAACTACAACCGCATCATGCTCTCGCCCGTGCTTGCCGGCGAAAAGAGCTTCGATGATATCGTCATCAACGGCCATGATTGGTATCGTGACAACGGCATCGAGCTGGTTGCGGGCGATCCTGTCGTTTCGATCGATCGCGAGGCCCGCATTGTCGTCGCGCGCTCGGGCCGTTCGGTCGCCTACGACAAGCTGCTGATCGCCACCGGCTCCGATCCCTTCATCATCCCCGTGCCCGGCAAGGATTTGCCCGGCGTGATCGCGTTCCGCGACATGGGCGACGTCGATACGATGCTGGCAGCCGCAGCCGAAGGGGGCGATGCCGTGGTGATCGGCGGCGGTCTGCTCGGGCTGGAGGCGGCGCATGGGCTGACGCTGCGCGGCATGAAAGTCACCGTCATCCACCTGATGCCGACGCTAATGGAGCGGCAATTGGACGAGGCGGCGGGCTGGCTGCTCAAGAGCGCGCTGGAAAGCCGTGGCCAGACAATCCTGACGGGCGCCAACACGGCAGAGATCGTCGGTGCGGATCGTGTCGAGGGCGTTCGCCTGAAGGACGATACGTTGATCCCGGCCAAGCTGGTGGTGATGGCGGTTGGTATCCGGCCAAACGTTGCGCTGGCCGCGCAGGCGGGGCTGGATGTCGGCCGGGGCATCCGGGTCGACGATCATATGGTCACCTCCGATCCAAACATCCGCGCGGTGGGCGAATGTGTCGAGCATGACGGGCAGGTCTACGGTCTCGTCGCGCCGCTGTGGGAGATGTGCCGCGCGCTGGCAGACGGGCTGGTCGAGGCGCCGACAGGCTATCGCGGGTCGGTCACGTCCACGAAGCTGAAGGTCGCCGGGCTCGATGTCTTCTCGGCGGGCGATTTCTCAGGAGGAGACAGCGCCGAGGATATCGTGCTGCGCGATGCCTCGCGTGGCATCTATAAGAGGCTTGTCATCAAGGACAATCGCATCGTCGGCGCCGTCCTCTACGGCGATACCGCCGATGGTGGCTGGTATTTCGATCTGCTGAAAAAGGGCGAGGATATTTCCGATGCCCGCGATCTGCTGATCTTTGGCCAGGCCTTCGCCTCGGGAGGGGGGCAGGCGGACCCTAAGGCGGCCGTTGCGGCGCTCTCGGACGATGCCGAGATTTGTGGCTGCAACGGCGTTTCCAAGGGCAAGGTCGTTGCGTCGATCACGGGTGGTGCGTGCAGCCTCGATGCGGTGCGCTCCAGCTGCAAGGCGTCGGCAAGCTGTGGTTCGTGCACCGAGCTGGTCGAGAACCTGCTCGCGCTCACGCTGGGGGATGAGGTTCAGGCGGGCCCCAAGACGCTCTGCAAATGCACCAGCTTCGGCCATGACGACGTCCGCCGCGAGATCGTCGCGCAGGGTATGACCTCGATCCCCGAGGTGATGCAGAAGCTCCACTGGTCGACGCCGGACGGCTGTTCCTCGTGCCGGCCTGCCCTCAACTATTATCTACTCTGCGCCTTGCCCGGCGAATATGTCGACGATCAGCAGAGCCGCTTCGTCAACGAACGGATGCATGCCAACATCCAGAAGGACGGTACCTATTCGGTGGTGCCGCGCATGTGGGGCGGTCTCACCAACCCGCGCGAGTTGCGCGCGATTGCCGACGTCGTCGAGAAGTTCAACGCGCCGATGGTGAAGGTCACGGGCGGCCAGCGCCTCGATATCTTCGGCATCAAGAAGGAGGATCTGCCCGCCGTCTGGGCCGATCTCAATGCGGCGGGGATGGTGTCGGGCCACGCCTATGGCAAGTCGCTGCGCACCGTGAAGACGTGCGTCGGCTCCGAATGGTGCCGCTTCGGGACGCAGGATTCCACCGGGCTCGGCGTGAAGATCGAACGGATGAGCTGGGGATCGTGGATGCCCCACAAATTCAAGATCGCGGTCTCCGGATGCCCGCGCAATTGTGCCGAGGCGACGATCAAGGATTTCGGCGTTGTCTGCGTCGACAGCGGTTACGAACTGCACGTAGGCGGCAACGGCGGCATCAAGGTCCGCGCGACCGACCTGCTCTGCAAGGTCGAGACCGAGCAGCAGGCGATGGACCACTGCGCGGCCTTCATCCAGCTCTACCGCGAGGAGGCTCGCTATCTCGAGCGGACGGCACCGTGGATCGAGCGCGTCGGGCTGGAGCATATCAAGCGCCGGATCGTGGAGGACGAGATCGGCCGCGAGGCGCTGACGGCGCGCTTCCTCTTCTCGCAGGCGCATTCGCAGGAGGATCCCTGGGCGGCGCGTGCCTCGGGCGTGGAATGCGAGCAGCACCAGCATCTCGGCGAATTCAGGCCTGCATCCGCGCTGGAGGCGGTGCGATGATCGGCGACTGGATCGACGTCGGCCCGTTGGCCGATATCCCGCCGCGCGGCGCCCGCACCGTGCCCGTGGAAGGCGGCGAGGAGATCGCGGTGTTCCGCACCGGCGATGACGCCGTGTACGCGCTGGTCAATCGCTGCCCGCACAAGCAGGGGCCGCTCAGCCAGGGCATCGTCCACGGCCACGCCGTCGCCTGCCCGCTGCATAACTGGCGGATCAGCCTTTCGACCGGAGAGGCGCTCGGCGAGGATGAAGGTTGCGTGCCGATCATTCCCGCGCGCGTCGATGCCGGGCGCGTCCTCCTCTCGCGCGTCGGCGCGCTCGCCGCGGCACTGGTCGGTTGATGGGTGCGGGTGAGGCCGTCCGCACCACCTGCGCCTATTGCGGCGTCGGCTGCGGCATCCTCGCCACCCGCACGGGCGACCGTGCCATCGAAGTGCGCGGCGATCCGGATCATCCCGCCAACTTCGGCCGCCTCTGCTCCAAGGGCACTCATCTGGGCGAAACCGTCGGCCTCGAAGGGCGCCTCCTTCACCCCATGATCGGTCGCCGTCGCGCTGGCTGGGACAAGGCCCTCGATCTCGTGGCACGCCGGTTTCGCGACACCATCGCCAACTTCGGGCCGGACAGTGTGGCCTTCTACGTATCCGGCCAACTCCTCACCGAAGACTATTATGTCGCCAACAAGCTGATGAAGGGCTTCATCGGCTCGGCGAACATCGACACCAATTCGCGCCTGTGCATGTCCAGCGCCGTCGCGGGCCATATCCGGGCGTTTGGCGAAGACGTCGTGCCGGCAAGCTATGACGATCTGGACGCAGCCGATCTCGTGGTGCTCGTCGGCTCGAACACCGCCTGGTGCCATCCGATCGTCTATCAACGCATCATGGCTGCGCGCGCGGCGCGGGGCACCAAGCTGGTCGTCATCGATCCGCGCCGCACCGAGACATGCGAGGATGCCGACCTGCATCTCGCTATCCGTCCCGGGTGTGACGTGGCGCTGATGAACGGCCTGTTAGCCTTCTGCCGTCGCGAAGGCGCGTTGGACGCGGCCTTTCTACAGGAGCACGTCACCGTGCCCGCCGACTTCTGGGAAGCGATTGAAGCGGAAAGCGATCTTTGGACGGTCGCGAAGACATGCGACGTCCCGGTCAGCGATCTGCAGCGCTTCTATGCCCTCTTCGCTGCGACGCCCCGAACCGTCACGCTCTTTAGCCAAGGCATCAATCAGGCATTGCGCGGGACCGATCAGGTCAATGCGATCCTGAACCTGCACCTCGCGACGGGGCGGATCGGCAAGCCGGGCGCGGCCCCCTTCTCGATTACTGGCCAGCCCAACGCGATGGGTGGGCGAGAGGTGGGTGGCTTGGCCTCCACGCTGGCCGCCCACATGGATTTCGCGGACGACAATGTCGCTCGGGTCGGCCGTTTCTGGTCGGCACCGCGGATGGCGAACAAGCCGGGCCTTAAAGCCGTCGATCTGTTTCGCGCCGTGGGAGAGGGAAAGATCAAGGCGCTGTGGGTGATGGCGACCAATCCCGCAGTCTCGATGCCCGATGCGGGCCGGGTGCGCGAGGCGCTTTCCGGATGCCCTTTCGTAGTCGTTTCCGACGTCATCGCCGATACCGATACCAGCCGTTTCGCCCATGTTCGGCTGCCCGCCACCGGCTGGGCCGAGAAGGACGGTACGGTCACGAACAGCGAAAGGCGCGTCAGTCGCCAGCGCGGCATGTTGCCGCCTCCCGGCGAAGCGCGACCCGATTGGTGGATCGTGACCGAGGTCGCGCGGCACATGGGCTGGGGCAGTGCCTTCGCCTATACATGCGCTGCCGATGTCTATCGCGAGCATGCGCGCCTGTCCGCTTATCAGAATGGCGGCGCGCGGCTCTTCGATCTAGGGCATCACGCCGCGATCGGGAACGCCGCTTACGACGAGATGGTGCCGTTCCGCTGGGGGCGTGATCCGTTCGGCGGTGACCACGCGCTTGAAAGCCGGTTGACCGCACGGCTGGTCACTGTCCGGCAGGCAAAACTCCCCGAGCCGCTCCGCGATTGGCCCTTCACGCTGAACACCGGTCGATATCGCGACCAGTGGCACACAATGACGCGGACGGGCCTCTCGCCGAAGCTGGCGCGCCATCGCGAAGAGCCCTTAGCGGAGATCAACCCGAGGGACGCCGAACGCCTCGGCATCGCCAATTACGATATCGTGCGCGTCGAAACTCCGCAGGGCGCCAGCCTTTTTCGCGCTCTGCTCACGGCAAGCCAGCGCCATGGCGATCTGTTCACGCCGATCCACTGGACCGACCGCCAATCGACCGGCGGACGAACCGGCCTTCTTCCCAGGTCGCTGACCGATCCCCATTCGGGCCAGCCAGGCTTCAAATCAACTCCGGCGCGGATCGAAAAGGTAGCAGTCGAATGGCGCGCCTTTCTGATCGTGCGGGGCGAAGCACCCCGGTTTCCCGGCTGTCTCTGGTCAAGCCGCATCACAGTGCCGGGAGGGACGCTGTACGAACTGGCCGGGATGGGCGACGCGACCGCGCTCGAACATTCGCTGCCGTCCGGCGAATGGATTGAAGCCGCAGACATCGCGCGCGGTACACGCCGAATCGCTGTCGTAGCCAACGGACGAATGGCTGCCGTGTTGTTCATTACCCAATCCGGCGAACTGCCCGGCCGAGACTGGCTGATCGCTCAGCTTCAAGCACCGGGCGTCGCGCCGAGCCTGCTCGCGGCGCGAGAGCCGGGCGCGCGGCCGGATCGAGGCCCGATTATCTGCGTCTGCTTCGATGTCGGCCTGAACACGATCGTCAGCGCCGTTAAAGAGCAACGGTTGGCAGATGTGGCCGAGATCGGAAAGGCGCTGGGTGCCGGCACCAATTGCGGCTCCTGTCGCCCCGCGCTCGGCCGTATCGTCGCCGAACAGGCGTCTATCCTCGCAAGGAGTCGAGTCAATGTCTGAACCGGTGTGGCTGGTCGGTGCAGGTCCAGGCGATCCGGAATTGCTGACGCGCAAGGCCGAACAGCTGATAGCCGGCGCCGACATCATTTTCCATGATGCCCTGGTTGGCCCCGCCATTCTCGATTTTGCCCGGTCCGATGCCGAGCTGGTCTGGGTCGGCAAGCGATCCGGGCGTCATTCGCGTGAACAGGCTGATATCAACGATCTGTTGGTGAAGGCGGCGTTGACTGGCCGGCGCGTCGTTCGCCTCAAGGGTGGAGATCCCTCGATCTTCGGCCGCTCTGCCGAGGAGATCGAGTGCCTCACCGCGAAAGGTATCGCCGTCCGGATCTGCCCCGGCATCACCGCAGCCAGCGCAGCGGCGGCTAACGGCGTTGCGTCGCTCACGTTGCGCGGCCTGGCGCGCGGTCTGACGTTTGTCACGGCGCATGCCCGCAAGGGTGAGAGCCTCGATCTCGACTGGCATGCGCTGACATCGGCCGAAAATACGCTCGCAGTCTATATGGGGCGGGCCGCCGCGCCGCAAATCGCGAACAGTTTGATCGCTGCCGGGCGCGATCCGGCGACGCCGGTAATGGTCGCGGTCGATGTCTCGCTACCGAGCGAGCGGCTCATTCGCGGTCGGCTGTCGGCGCTGGCATTTCTGGTCGAGACGATCAGCGAAGAGGATCCGACTTTGCTGCTGATCGGCGAAGCCGTCGACACCGCTTCGGCAGATATACTATCTTGTGGATCCGAGATGGAATTTCAGGCCGAGCCGTTTGAAGCCAAGCGACCGTGATCCGCGATCTGCTCTGGAGCCACGTATGAAAACCCTCGGTGCGGTTCTGGCTGGTGGAAAATCGAGCCGCTTCGGTTCGGACAAGGCGCAAGCTCTGTTGCTGGGACGCACATTGCTGGACCACGCTTTGGAATTCCTCCGATCACAATGCGATGCTGTCGCAGTCGTTGGTCGCGAATACGAGGGCGCATTATCGATTGCTGATTGGCCCGCACCAGACAAGGGGCCGCTGGGGGGGGCTCGCGGGCGCACTGCTCTATGCGGCGCATCGTTATGATCAGGTGTTGAGTGTCTCGATCGACGCCCCACTTCTGCCCACAGACCTTCTTACGGTGCTCGAACCTGCGCCTTCTTACCTCGCGTTGCAGCCGGTCATCGGACTTTGGCCGGTAAGCGCGATCGACACAATCCAGACCATCCTGCGCGGGAACGGCAAGCAGTCGATGCAGTCTTTGGCATTTGACGTCGGCGCACGCTTGATCGAAGGAATTGACCGAATTCCCAACGTCAACACGCGGGATGATCTCAAGGATCTTCGGCGGTTGCTTTGCGAATGACCTGCGGGGCCTCGATCACGTTCGATGAGGCCGTCGCTGTATTGCAGCGCGAAGCTCAGCCACTCGGAGTCGAAACGACGCAATTATCCACGGCTGGCAGGCGAGTGCTTGCGGAGGCCGTGCATGCCCGCATCGACGCTCCGCGCTATAGCGCTGCGGCGATGGATGGTTTTGCCGTTTCGGCGGCTGAATCTGCAGGTGGTGCCTGCCGCGTGCTGGGGGCATCTTATCCGGGCGAGCCTTGGCTCGGGCGTCTAAAGGCCGGTGAGGCCGTGAGAATAATGACGGGCGCCGCAGCGCCGGCAGGGGCTTGCCGCATTATTCCGCTCGAACTGGTCGAAGAGAATTCCGGGATCCTCAGCCTTCCGCAAGTGTGGCCTGCCAAATCGCATATCCGGCACAAAGGGTGCGATATAAAGATCGGGCAGATCATGCTGGCTGCCGGGACGTTGCTCGATCCCCGGGCGCTGTTGGTTGCTGCTGCCGCTGACGTCGCGACAGTTCAGACATGGCGCCGCCCTATCGTCAGCGTGCTCGCAAGCGGAGACGAACTGGTGTCGCCGGGCAAAGCCACCGAATTGGACTACACGATTCCGGACAGCCTCTCGGAAGCGATCCTGCTGCTGTCGCGCCAATACGGTGCCAAGCCGGGGAGTGCAGCACTGGTCGCCGATACCAGAAATGCTATTCTGGCCGCCGCCGAGACCATGATGTCAGATTGCGATGTTCTCGTGCTGATTGGTGGTGCTTCTCGCGGTGATCGAGATTTCGCAAAGGCTGGACTGAGACCGCTTGGCCTCGATGTCCGCTTTTCGGACGTCGCGATGAAGCCTGGAAAGCCGGTCTGGTATGGCCGGATAGGAGCAAAGCATATCATCGGGCTTCCTGGTAACCCAACGGCTGCGCTTACCACCGCACGCCTCATTCTCGCGCCTTTGCTGCGCGCGCTGGAAGGTCGCGATCTTCGTAGCGCGCTGAACTGGCAGGCGATGCCTTTGAAAAATTGTCCCGAACTAATTGCCACGCGGGAGAGCTTCTTGTGTGGGACCATTGAGGACGGTTCAGTAGAGATACTCAAGAGTCAGTCGGCTTCATCGCAATTAATGCTCGCACGTGCAAACGTACTCGTGCGTGTTCCTGCCAACCAGCCAACATGCGCTGCGGGGAGTGTCATCAATGCTTTAAAATTTTGAAAAAAGATTGTGGGGTTCGCGGTGAGCGGGCACCAGAATTTGGCAGAGAAAGAGCGTCCCTCAAATTTTCGAATACGGTTACGCTCTACAGCGCATAGGACAACGACTTCGAACTTGCCGCCACTGGCCGTTCGAGGTCACACTATCGGACCTGGGTTAAATGAGGTGATGAAAGCCTCCTTTAATCGGTGAAGTCTGCAGAAGTTTGTGGGCCAAACGTGTCGAACTGTCGGCTGACGCCGGGCTTCATCCACTGCTGCGATACAAGCAGCAACGCCGCCATGATGACCGGGCCGATGAAGAGGCCGACGAGGCCAAATTGGGCCAAGCCCCCGAACGCCCCGATCATCGCCATCAGGAAAGGCAGCACGACGGCGCTGCCAATCACCGTCGGCTGCACGAAATTGTCGCCAATCGTCATGACCACGACGCCGAAGCCGAACAGCAATCCGCCAGCCAGGACATGTCCGCTCCCGAGCAGGATCAGGCTTGCGAGGCCGAACGCCGCCCAGGCGCCAAACGGGACGAGCGCCAGAATGATCGTGAACGTCGCGAACAGTAGCGGCTGCGGGACGCCCGCGACAGCGTAGCCGATCCCGATGAGCCCACCCTCGACCACCGAGACGAGGACGGTGCCGTTGACCGTAGCCCGCATGGCTTCGATCATGCGCTCGAGCAGGTTTCGGCCGAAGGCGCCAAACATCCGCTCGGCAGCGTCACGCGAGCGCTCCGAGATCGCATGACCGCGCGCCAGCAGCGTCACCAGCGCCAGCAACGTGATCAGGAAAAGCGCGGACTCGCGCGCGACCTCACCGCCGATCGATTTCGTCCAGCCAAGGATCGACCCGGCGCTGAACGAGCCCAGCAGTGCGTTGGCCGCCTGCGGGCTGCCGATATGCTCCTGCCAATACGCGCTCGCCTTCGCGCTAACGAGCGGCAGCGCGGGCAGCCAGGGCGGCGCTGGAATGCCTGCTGAGCGTGCTGTAGCCACGCCATTGCGGCCTGTGATTCCTGCGCCAGCGATACCGCCGCCAGCGACAATGGACCGATCACGAACAGCGCGGTCAGAAACGCACATCCCGCCGCTAGGAGATTGGGGCGGCCGGGAAAGCGCCGAAGCGCACGTTGATAGAGCGGCCATTCGGCAATCGCGATGACCGCCGCCCAGGCAAGCGGCGTGAAAAATTCCAGCGCCGTCCAGAACGAAAGGGCAACGATCACGACGGTCAGTCCGATCTGGCGGATGCGGAGATCGCGCGGCTCGTTGACGACGATCATCTCGTCGACGTGGATGTCGTTCTTCCCCGCCTGCGCTTCGGTCAACTTGCTCGCCCCTCATTCAATCGCTGCCTCCCATGTGCGCGAAGCGGCTTCGTCCGTCCAACCGGCAGTGGCGGCGAGTGTTGCCGGACTGATCAGGCCGGCGTGCCGGAGCCAGACTTGCGGCACCGATCCGAGCAGAATTTCACGTTCTCCCAATCTCGCTCCCATTTCTTGCGCCATGCGAACGGCCGCTGGCACGCGGCGCAGATCTTGGTGGGAAGCGTGAGCTTCTTGTGGGGCATGGTCGCTCACTCCTGCTGTTCGGCTCGCTATCCGCCCCAACGTCAGGAATTCCGGAAAGTTTGTCTGAACAAACTTTCGCAGAGGAGAGGTGGCCTCCGGCCTGTGGTGACCCGGCGATCTGCCGGGCAAGCACCATGGAGGCCTCGATGTCCAACCTTGCCATCCTTCCCGAATTCGATCTCGAACACCCCCGGATTGGCGCGGCCCGCTCGCTCGCCGCACATTTGAAAAAGGGCCAACCGGTCGATCGGGACGCCCTGCTGAGAACGATGACGGCGGCTTATGGGTCGTCGGCTGCCGACGGAAACTGGACCCAGCGCGACGCCTATGATGCGCTGGAGTTGGCCGAGGTCTTGCACTTGATCGGTGCCGATCTCCCTGGCGATCCTGCTGCTTGTCTCGCGATGCTGACGGCCTTCGTCGCCGCGCTGCCCACCCACACCGTACGCAGCGAGGAGCAGATCGAACTGCAGCAATTCTCGACCCCCGCACCGATCGCCTTTCTGGCGACGCTGGCTGCGCGCGTGTCCGCCAGCGATCATGTGCTCGAGCCCTCAGCCGGGACCGGCCTGCTCGCGCTCTTCGCGGCCCGTACCAAAGCACGCCTGACGCTCAACGAGCTCGACGCCGATCGCGCCGAAATGCTGATGGCTGCCTATCCCGGAACGGCCGTCAGCCGCCACGATTCGGAACTGATCGACGATCTCCTCCCGATGTCGGCGCAACCGACCGTCGTGCTGATCAACCCGCCTTTCTCGCGGAGCGTGGGTCGGCACGCCGATCCGCTGGCAAGTCTGCGCCACGTGCGCTCGGCGCTGCAGCGTCTCGTCGCCGGCGGGCGCTGCGTCGCCATCCTGCCCAACCGCGTCGATACGTCCGGTCGCGCATGGGCCAAGGCGACCGAAGGCTGCGGCCTGTCTCTCCATCTCGAATTGCCGGCGAATGCCTATGCCAAGCATGGCACGAACCAGACCGTGAAGATCATGCGCCTCGACAAGGGCGGCACGGGAACCGAGCCTGTCGTGCGCTGCGCGACCCTTTCAGAGGCACTCGCGAGGATCGTCGGCACGTCCCCACAGCCGCCGCGCACCGCTGTCGCCAGGGCGCGCCCCTCGCTGCTTGGCGGACTGCGTTCTCGCCAGCCGTTCGCCGGACAGGCCGTCACCGCCAACCCGTCGGTCGAACCGCAGCCCATCGCCTATGACATTCTGGAAGCACCCGCGCGCGTCGGCGAGGCGAGCGGCCTCTACCTGCCGTACCGTCCGAGCCGCATCTCCATCCCGTGCGGGTCAGCCCATCCGACCGCGCTCGTCGAATCGATCGCGATGGGAGCGATCACGGCGCCGATCCCGACCTACGTGCCTCAGCTTCCGGCGCGCATCGTCGATGGGCAGATCCTGTCCGACGCGCAGCTCGAGACACTCATCTATGCGAGCGACGCCTTCGAGCGCGACCTTCCCGGCCGCTTTTTGCCGGCCGAGGAAGGCCTTTCGCTCACCCCCGATCCCGAAGGTCAGCCGTATCGAACCGGCTATTTCCTCGCCGACGGCACGGGCGCCGGCAAGGGACGCCAGGTGGCCGCGATCCTGCTCGACCAGTGGCTGCGCGGTTCGCGCAAGCATGTCTGGATCTCCAAGACCGAGACCTTGCTCGAAGATGCGCGGCGTGACTGGAGTTCGGTCGGTGGCCTCGCGCTCGACATCCAGCATCTCAACCAGTGGAAACTCGGCACGCCGATCGGTGCGCCCGAAGGCGTTCTGTTCCTCACCTATGCGACGCTGCGCTCAAACCGGGGCGACAAGGGCACGCGCCTGCGCCAGATTCTCGATTGGCTCGGTGACGGTTGCGAAGGCGTCATCGTGTTCGACGAAGCGCACGAGATGGCGGGTGTCGCCGGCGGCGAGGGCCGTTTCGGCACCAAGGACGGCTCGGACCAGGGGATCGCCGGGGTGCGGCTGCAGAATCTGCTGCCGCGAGTGCGGGTGCTCTACGTCTCGGCGACCGGCGCGTCCGACGTCAACAATCTGGCCTACGCCACCCGGCTCGGGCTTTGGGGACCGGGCACCGCCTTTGCCGACCGCCGCGCTTTCGTCGACAGCCTACGCCGAGGCGGGATCGCGGCAATGGAGCTGATCGCGCGCGACCTGAAGATGCAGGGGCTCTACACGGCCCGTGCGCTGAGTTTCGCTGGCGTCGAATATGACATTCTCGAACACCAGCTCGCACCCGACCAGATCGCGGTCTACGATGCTTACGCCGATGCCTGGGCCATCATTCACGCCAATCTGCGCGCCGCGCTCGATGCGACCCGGATCACGGACAGCTTCTCCAAGGACACCTATAACAGCGGGGCGAAATCGGCGGCACTCTCGATCTTCGAATCCACCAAGCAACGCTTCTTCTGCCAGTTGCTGATCGGACTGAAGCTTCCCGCCCTCATCCCGGCGATGAACGCCGATCTCGCGCGCGGCGACAGCGTCGTCATCCAGCTGGTCTCCACCTCCGAGGCGATGCTCAACCGGGCGCTCGCCGATCTCAGCGCGGAGGAGCGTGCTAATCTCGAGATCGAATTATCGCCGCGTGAATTCCTCATGGATTATCTGACGGCGGCCTTCCCGGTCCGCCAGATGAAGACCTTCGTCGACGATACGGGCAAGACACGCTCGGAACCGATGATCGATGAGGACGGGCGGCCAGTGCTCAGCCAGGAGGCGCTGCGCATGCGCGACGATCTGATCGAGCAGCTCTGTGCCCTGCCGATCGTCGGGTCTGCCCTCGACCACATCATCGGCCATTTCGGTCCGACCTCGGTCGCCGAGGTCACCGGGCGCAGCCGCCGCATCGTCGTCGATGCCGGCGGTCGCCAGCGCGTCGAGAGCCGGTCGCCCCGCACCAACCTCGCCGAGACCGATGCCTTCATGCGCGGCGAAAAGAAGATCCTGATCTTCTCCGACGCCGGCGGCACCGGCCGCAGCTACCATGCCAGCCTCACCGCCGAGAACCGCTCACGGCGCATCCACTATCTGCTCGAGCCCGGCTGGCGCGCCGACGCGGCCATCCAAGGGCTCGGCCGCACGCATCGCACGCACCAGGCGTCCGCGCCGCTGTTCCGCCCGGTCTCGACCGATTGCCGGGGCGAACGCCGCTTCATCTCGACGATCGCACGCCGGCTGGATTCGCTCGGCGCGCTGACCCGCGGCCAACGCCAGACCGGCGGCCAGGGGCTGTTCGATCCGCGCGACAATCTCGAAAGCGATTATGCCAAGGAATCGCTCGAAACCTGGTTCCGGCTCCTCGCTGCCGGCAAGTTGCGCTCGGTGACCTTCGCGGAATTCCAGTCGCTCACGGGTCTTGAGCTGGAAGGCGAAGGGGGTGGGCTGAAGGAGGAGCTGCCGCCTATCCAGCGCTGGCTCAATCGCATCCTTGCACTGCGCATCGCGCTCCAGAACGCTATTTTTGACGAATATCTCGGTCTGATCGAGGCGCGGGTCGAGGCAGCGCGCCAGGCCGGATCACTCGACGTCGGCGTGGAGACGATCACCGCCGAGCGGATCACCATCCTCGATCGCACGGTCATCCGCCGCGATCCCGTCAGCGGTGCCGAGACCGAGATCCTGCGGCTGGAAACCGAAGAGCGCTATCGTCCAATGGCGCTCGAACGCGCGTTGCGGATGATCCATGACGACGCCGTCCCGGTCATCAACCGCAAGTCGGGCAAGGCGGCGATCCGCTGCAGCACCTTTTCGCTGACCGACGACGAGGGCGAGATCGTGCGTCGGTACGAGCTGGTCCGGCCGACGCGGTCTGAGCGGATGCGGCAGGATCTGTTTCTCGAGACGATGTGGGAGGAGGCGAGCGAGGCCGATTTCGCAGCGCTCTGGCAGGCCGAGGTCGACGAACTCGACGGGAAGACCCGCACCAGCACCATCTATCTCGTCACCGGCCTGCTCTTGCCGGTGTGGGGTAAACTGCCCGACGATCATGTCCAGGTCTGGCGGCTGACGACCGAAGATGGCCAGTCGTTCCTCGGCCGCCTCGTGCCCGCCCCGCTCGTGGCCAAGCTCGCCGACGCCTTCGGCATCCAGGCGACGATCGCGGTTTCCGGGGCGGAATTGGTCCGCCATGTCCTCGCAACCGGTGAGGTCTCGCCGATCGGCGACTATCAGCTGAAACGCAGCCTCGTCGCCGGCGACCAGCGATTGGAGCTGCTCGACTGGCCGCACACGCGCCTCGCCGAGCTGAAGGCCGCCGGCTGCTTCACCGAAATCATCCAGCACCGGACCCGATTGTTCGTGCCAGTCGCGACGGCGGTGGAGGTCATCGACCGCCTCGCCGGATGACGGCCGGACCCCTCCCCTCTCGGCCGCGCATGAGAGGGGAGGGAGCCTTCGGCTTGGTGAGCCCGGGAGCCGGGTTCGCGCGTCCGCTTGAGAGCTTTGGGCGCGCTCGTTCCAGATGGAGACGACCGATGATCCAGTCCGTAAAGGTCAAGAACCTCACGCTTTCCAAGGACAATGTCCGCAAGCGCAATCGGGATATCGACCTGGCGAGCTTCGCCGAGAATATCTTCGCGCAAGGCCTCCTACAGAACCTGATCGTTACCCCGCTCAAGAAAGCGGGCCATTTTACGGTCAAGGCGGGCGGCCGCCGGTTGCGCGCGCTCCAGCTCCTCATCGAGCAGGGCCGCTTTGCCGCCGATCATGAGGTGCCGGTCCTCGTGCTTGCCAACGATACCGCGTCGGTCGAGGCAAGCCTGTCGGAGAATTTTCACCGGGCCAGCATGAACCCGGCCGACGAATGCACCGCCTTCAAGCATTTCATCGACAAGGGCGCGACCGCCGAGGACGTCGCCAAGCGTTTCGGCGTCACGACCCGCTTCGTCGAGCAGCGTGTGCGTCTCGCCGAACTGGCGGAGCCTGTCTTTGAGGCTCTCGCATCGGGCGAAATCAGTCTCGGCGTCGCGCAGGCCTATGCCGTCACCGCCGACACCGATCGCCAGGCCCGGGTGTTCGCGCAGATGCGCAATCACTATTACGGTGACCAGCCCGACAATATTCGCCGCGCGATCCTGAATGGCACGGTCAAGGCGAACGACGCCAAGGCGCGTTTCGTGGGCCGCGAGGCCTATGTCGCGGCGGGCGGTCATGTCGAGGGCGACCTGTTCGCGACCGAGGCCGATGAAAATTGGACCGACGTCGATCTGCTCGAAGATCTTGCCGCCAAGAAGCTCGAAGCCGCCGCCGCCGAGGTCGCGCAGACGCACGGCCTGGCCTTTGTCACGCCGATCGCCGCGACCCATGTGCCATACGATCTGGAGCGCCAGCTGCACGAATATCATGCGACGGCCCGTCCGCTGACCGAGGAGGAGCAGCAGCGCGTCGAAGCGCTTTCGGCCGAGAACGACGATTTGGTCGAGGCCCTCGAAAATGGTCTGGAGGACGGCACGCCCGAGGCGCAGGCCGCCAACGATCGTCTCGACGCGATCGATCGCGAACTCGAGGAGATCGACGCGGCCCGGGAGGTCATCGATGGCGACGTGAAAGCGCAGCTCGGCACGTTCGTCTATATCGGCGGTGATGGCGAAGCGCGGGTTCACACCCGCCTCTTCAGCGAGCGTCCCGTGGTCGATCCGAACGCGCCCGCGCCGACCTCGTCTCCGGCGGACCCATCCACCGCGGGTGACGGCGATGTCGGGGTCAAGCTCAGCGCGACGCTCGTCGATGAACTGGCGACCCAGCGTCGTCAGATCCTGGTGGCGCATGTCGCGAGCGACCCGGGCCTCGCGCTCGACCTGACCATCTTCCTGATGGCGCACGGCACGGTGTTCGCGAACAATTACGTGCGTGACCATTCGACCCTGAAGGCGAGCGCCGCGCAATTCCCGATCACGGCATTTCGCGACGAGGGATCGACCGCCTCTCGGGCGATCGAAGAGCAGCGCCAGGCGCTCGACACGAGTTGGGCGGGTCATCGAACGATGACCGAGCGGTTCGATGCGTTTCGCGCGCTCGACGACGAGGCGCGGGGCGCATGGGTGGCGTTCGTGATCGCCCAGACGCTCGAACCGACGCTCAATGTCGGTGACGGCGGCCGCCTGAACGGCTTCCACGATCACCTCGGCCGCATCCTCGAGATCCAGGTTGCGCAGTGGTGGCGTCCGACCGCCGAAAACTTTTTCGGCCGGGTGAAGAAGGACGTCATGCTGGACGCCCTCGCCGAGATCGGCGGGCCGGTGCTGCGCGGTCGGTATAAGGATGCGAAGAAGGGCGATCTCGCCAACACCTGCGCGTCCCTCTGTGCGGGCCAGGGCATCGTCGAGGCGGAAATCCGCGAGAAGGCGACCGCCTGGCTGCCCGAGGCGATGCGCTTCGACGCGATCGAACAGCCCGAGCGTCACGCGCTCCACTCCGCCTTCCTTTCGGATGGCGACGAGCCCGAGGCTGCGGAGGATGGCGCCGAGCCTGACGGCGCGCACGACGGTGCCGGCGACCCGGGCGAGGAGGAGCTGAGCGAAGCCGCCTGATCGGATCACAGTTCGAGGCGACTGGGGCGGCACTCGCAAGAGCGTCGCCCCTCTTTTTGTGCTCGTTCCAGCCGCGCCGATCGGACGCGGCGAACCGGCGCACTCCCACTTATGATCTGGAGATCCGCAATGGCAAATACACCGGACAAGCCGTCGCCCGCCGACATCATCACCAACGCCATCATCGAGAAGCTCGAATCCGGCGTGCGCCCCTGGGTCAAGCCGTGGCGACCGGGACTTGGCGGGCGTCCCCTGCGCGTCACCGGCGAGCCCTATCGCGGCATCAACTGCTTCTGGCTTTGGCTGGTCGCCGAAAGCGCGGGGTATAACGGGCGCACCTGGATGACCTACAAACAGGCTCAGGCGCTCGGGGGCCAGGTTCGCGAAGACGAGCGGTCGCAATTCGCGATCTTCTACAAGACCTACAGCAAGACCGTGCAGTCGCCGATCAGCGGCGATGCGGCGGACGAATTGCGACGTGTCCTGCGCAGCTATGCGGTCTTCAACGTCGATCAGATCGACGGACTGCCCGACCGCTTTCGCCCCGACACCCTGGCGCTCGTTCCACCGGTCGATGCGCTGCCGGAGCGTGCGACTCAGTTCGTTGAAGGGCTGCCCGCGACCGTTCACGAGCGTGGCGATCGCGCTTTCTACGATCGGGTGGCCGACAGCATCACCATGCCTCCGGTTTCGCTGTTCATGACCCGCGCGCGATGGGCGGCGACGCTCGCACATGAAGGTGCGCACTGGACCGGGCATCCCGATCGCCTCGACCGGGAGTTCGGCAAGAAATTCGGTGATCAGGCTTATGCTTGCGAGGAAGTCGTGGCGGAGATGGCGGCGTCGCTGGTCGGCGCCGACCTCGGTCTTCCGACCTTCCATCTCGACGATCACGCAGCCTATATCGGCTCCTGGCTGCACGTCCTCAAACGCGACAGCCGGGCCATCATGACCTTCGCCGCCAAGGCGGAGGCGGCTGCGGGCTATCTGATGCGGGCCTCGGGTATCGGCGCGGTCGAGACAGGATCCGACCTTCGCCAAGCAGCCTGACCTCTCGTATCGCTTTCGTGGCATCTCGCGATGACGGGGGGTTGGATCGACGATACGGTCATCGCCATGACCGTTCATCGGACCGTGACGGCAATCGCGAAGGCACCGATCCGCTTCGGTGCCTTCGTCGCGGTCAGCGATGGGACATGCGTCGTTGACCCCGAGCGCGCGAGCCCGGGCGGTATCGCCAAGCGGCCCCAAGGCGCTGGGGTGCGCGAAGCGTATCAGGCTGGCGAAGAGGTCATCGTGCTCACCGATGGCGGTGTCCTCGCCGATCTGGCCGATGGCCAACGCTGGGTCGAGGTCGCCTCCGGCCGCCTTGCCGAAACCGGTTGAGAGGAGAGGAAGCGGTTGGGTTCGGCCGCCTTTTTTGCTATGGTTTTCACCGGAGACCGGCGATGAATATCGAGCGCAAAGTCACCCGCGATCACCCCCGGATTTCGACGGAGGAGCGCGCGCGCCGCCAGGAAGCGGTCGATTTCGCGCGGGGAAGCGTGCGCTTCGAGGGCTTCGAGCTCAATGCGGAAGCCGAGGCGATCAACCGCCGTTTCATCGACGGTGAGTTGACCGTCGCCGAACATGTGGCTGCCATCGCCGCCTTATAGTGGCGACGGAGATCGACGCGGCCCGCGAAGGCCGGATCACCTTCGCGCGCATCACCGAGCTGCAGCTCGATCCCGTGCGCGGTCGCTTCGATGTCGACCACCTTCGTGAAGTCCATCGTCGGATCTTCCAGGATCTGACGCATCACGCGCCCGGCGATTTTCGGCCTGACGCCCCCGGGCATATGAAGCGCCGCGTGCTGGAATCGACGCGCTTCCGTTACGCCGTCCCTTATGCTTTGCGTCCGGAAGTCGATGCCCGTCTGACGGAGGTGCTCACGACGCTCGATGGCGGCGCGGCCCTGCGCGGCCTCCCTCCCGCCGAATTCACTGGACGGATGGCCAGGCTCTACGGCGATCTCGATCATCTCCACCCTTTTCGCGAAGGTAACAGCCGCACCTTGCGCAGCTTCACCGATCAGCTCGCGCGCCAGGCCGGCTATTCGCTCGACTGGGGAACGACCAACGCCAATGCCGTCACGCGCGACAATCTCTACATGGCGCGCGACTTCGCCGTCCTGCAGCGGGCCTACCCCGGCATCGCCGGCAAGGAACCGACCGACATCGCCGATCGCGATCAATATGCTGCGTATCTGACGCTCGGCGAACTTCAGAAGGCCGACCGACTCGGTGAGATCATCCGGCAATCGGTCGATCGCGGGCGGATGGGCGCCGAGGTCGAGACCCTCGCGTTCTTCGATGTCAAAAGCGAGATGGAGATGCTCCTGCCGGCTGCTCGCCACCAAGCGCGCTGGGACGAAGAACGGGCGCGCATTCTGGCGCTGCGCACGCCCTCTCTCGCGCCGCTGCATGAGGAAGCGGCCAAACGGCACCGATGGATCGACGGCGCTGCCGGCCCCGAAAACCTGCTGGCGCGCGGCGCTGCCGCGGGCGTCACGTCCGTGGACGTGAAGCGTGTGCCGGGTGAGCGAGCGATCGAGCGCGTGATCGGGCTAGGAAGTGCCGTTGCGGACGCCGAGCGAGCGCTGGTCCGCGACCGGGCAGCTGCAGCCACAGATTTGGCGTCGCGTCGGCCCCCTTCGCACCGCGAGCGCTAAGGCCTTCGGGCACTGGAGGAGAGGCTTCCGCCGAGGCGTGGGCTCGCCGCTGCGGGCTCTTTTCACGGAGGATATCATGGCCAATCGTGTTTCCGCATCGATCGAGCTTGGCGGCTTGGTCACGCCGAGTGATTATGCGGATCTCGTCGCAATCATCGCCAGCGAAGGTCTCTCGAACGAGTGGGACGGACCGGCCTTTGGCCCCGAGGATCGCACCGAAGGCGAGCGGCTCTGCCTGTACGCGCATGAAGTCGCCGGGGGCTCGTTCGAGACGCTCGAAGCATGGTGCGTAACCCATGGCCTCGCCTTTGCCCGCTGGTGTGGCGGCTATGATTGCGAATGGAATCCGGAGCGCGTGGTTTTCACAGGCACCGGTGCCCTGCAATTTTTCGTCGCAGACGAGAGTGATCGCATCCTTATCGATCGGGCCGACATCGAGCGGTTGGGCTCGCTCGAGGCGATCTTCGCCCATTTCGGAAAGGCCGATTTCGTCGTGCCGCCGCTCGTCGTTGCGGATCGCGCTGACGCCTGAGTGACCCGCCGAGGCGGACCGACTGGCTGCAGATTGCCGGAGGCCTCGCCCCCTTTCTGGAGATTACATCATGGGTTGGCTTTTCATGCGCGACCTCGGTCGCTTCGCGACTCCGCGCGCCTATCTCGACGATCAATTCACCTATGTGCGCGATGACCATCGCCTCACCGTGCTGGCATCGTCGATGGTCGGCACGACCTATTATGCCGCATGCGAGCGGATCGACACAGACGTCCGGATGGTGTTCGCGGTCATCTGCCTGACCAAGCGAAGCAGCGGCGCCAGGGATGGCTGCACGTTCGGATATAAGGACATGTCGGAGGATATGGGGCCGCACGAGAGCGAATGCCCGGCCGCAATCCTTGACCTGCTGACCGAGACGCAGAGCGACTATGCGCGGGCGTGGCGAAGTCGCTGCCGCGACCATCTCGAGCATCGTCGTCTGGTCAACGCCAGGCCGACCCCGCGTCCTGGGCAGATCATCATCTTCGACGAAGCGCTGACTTTCAGCGACGGCCAGGCGCGCGACCGTCTCGAGGTCGTGCCAAATCCGAAGGGAAAGCAGGCTTTGTTTCGCGACCCCATGTCGCGGGCGATCTGCCGCATCCCGAACGTCAAGCGGCGGGGCTACCGGCTGGTCAATCCGGCGGTTCGCACGCGCTGACAAGGGCGATCGCCGCAGGCGCTGGTCGCCCTCGTAGATTCACGAATGTTGGTGCCCGTCCGCATCAGCGACCATCCGCCTGACACGATCGATTGGCACAGGCGCCGCCCGGCTCGGGAGGCACCCGTCGCTATCCGGTGTCTTGGGCGGGAGGCATTGATGCAGGCCGAGGAACGCGAACACGCGCGATCACGGGCGCGTGCTGAAGCAAAGATGGTCGCGAACGCGGCCTGCGGCGCATCGCGCTTCATCCACGAGGATCTCGAGCGTCGCTACCTCACGCTCTGCCTGCGGTCCCGTGACCCGGCCGAATGCGACGGTTGCGATCTGTCCAGGCGATGCGCGGAGACCGCTGCCTGGATGTCGGCCCGCTGGTCGCAGCCGGTCCCGGCAAACGAGCCCGATTACGTAGATACGCGAATATCGCGCGACTAGCGCCTCCATCACCCTTGGCTCTGGTTCAGACGGAGGCGTTTGCCATGAAAACCATTCTTCTGCTCGTCCACGACGATGCCGGCCAGGAAGCGCGCTATCAGGGCGCCGTCGCGCTTGCGCACCTGCTCGATGCGCATCTCCACTGTGTCGATGTCGCGGTCGTGCCCGATGCCGTCGGGGACACGGCGGCGTTCGTCGACGGCGGCCTCATGCTCGCCGAAGAGCGCACCCGCGAAAGCCTCAACAAGACGCAGCTGACGCTACGCCTCGATACCGAGGGCGTGCGCTACGACTGGATCGATACCTACGGCCTCGTGCGCCAGTCGATCGGGATCCACGCCGCCCTCATCGATCTCATCGTGCTCAGCACCGATGCGATGGGCACGTTTGTCCCGTGGATGAAGGAGGTGATCGGCGACCTGCTGGTCGAGCTCGGCAAGCCGATCCTCGTGATGCCGCCGGCTGCCGATGGCCTGAAAGCCGATGGGCGCGCGATGGTTGCCTGGGATGGATCGCGCGACGCCGACGCGGCGCTGCGCGCCGCCATGCCGATCCTGCAACACGCCGAGTCTGTCACACTCGTTTACGCGGACGACAATTCCCTTCGCATCCCGGTCAAGACTGCCGTCGATTATCTCAAACTGCATGGTGTCGAGGCGACGATCCGAACGCTTCATGGCAGGTATGAGCGCGCGGGCAGTGTCCTGGTGAAGGAAGCACGCCACGGTCTTTACGATTATGCGGTGATGGGCGGCTACGGCCACTCCCGCGCGCTGGAGACGCTTTTCGGCGGGGCGACGCGCACGATGCTGGCGAAATCGCCGATCCCGGTCCTGCTCGTCCATCAGCGGTGATGGGAACGTCACAGCCCCGCCTGCGCTTGTAGCGGCAGGCGGTCGCCTCGGCCGCGCGTGAGGAATTGCCATGGCCGACGACAACACCGCGACCCTTTACCGCATGGTGCTCCCCGAAGAGACCTGCCCGTTCGGCGTGCGGGCCAAGCAGATGCTCGAGGACAAAGGCTTCGCCATCGACGAGCATATCCTGCGCTCCCGCGACGAGGTCGAAGCGTTCGAGCAAAAGGAGGGTGTCGAGACGACGCCCCAGATCTTTATCGGTGGCAAGCGCATCGGCGGCAGCGACGACCTCGAGCGCTATCTCGCCGCATGACGCGACCCCAGCGTTCGGAAAAGAGTGGCGGCCTGTCGCCGGTCGCGGCCGGGGCCGTCGTCGTGGGCATGCTCGGCCTGAGCGCGCTGCTCGGTCGCCGCAACGCGCCCGATCCGTCGCATCCCGATATCCGCGACTGGTATCGCGGCCTCGACAAGCCCGCCTTCACCCCGCCTGACGCGGCCTTCGGCCTCGTCTGGCCGGTCTTGGAGACCGGCATGGCGGTGGGCGGCTATCGCCTGCTGCGCGCAGCACCGTCCGCGCGGCGCAATGCGTCGATTGGCCTGTGGCTTGGCACCATCGGCATGATCGGCGGCTGGTCGGAGATCTTCTTTCGTGGACGCGCGCTCGGCACCAGCGCTGCCGCGTCCGGTGCCATGCTCGCCGGCGCGGGCGCCTATGTCGCGACAACCCACAAGGTCGATCGCGCGGCGCAGCTGACGGCCGTGCCGCTGGTCGCGTGGCTCGGCTTCGCGACGATCCTCGCCACCAGCATCTGGCGGCGCAATCTGGGGTCGTAGCGCACGCTATGAGCCTGACCGTCTGGCATGATGGCGGCTGTCCGCTCTGCCGGCGCGAGATCGCCCTGATGCGGCGCCTCGATCGGCGTGGCGCGATACGCTTCGTCGATGTCAGCGAAGGCGCGAGCATCTGCCCTGCCGATCGCAAGGCGTTGCTCGCCCGCTTCCACGCCGAAGAAGACGGCGAGATGCTGTCAGGAGCCGCCGCATTCGCGGCGATGTGGCGGGCCATCCCGCTGTTGCGACCGCTCGGTCTTGCAGCGCGCAACCCGGTGGTTCTGCGACTTCTCGAAGCGGCGTATCGGCGCTTCCTCACGATCCGGCCGTCTCTCCAGCGCATCGCGCGTCATTTCGAGCGATCGCCCTCGTGATCCGGCCAACGCCCCTGCCGGCCGGCCCCGATCAGGAGAGCGTCTGGTCGTTCCCGCGTCCGGCGATCGCTTTGCCGACGGAGGCGCACCTGCGCGTGGTGCTGAATGGGCAGACAATCGCCGAAACCCGGCGCGCCGTGCGCACGATCGAGACCAGCCATCCCCCAACCTATTATTTCCCGCTCGCCGATATCGCGCCCGGCGCGCTGCACCGGGTGGCCGGTAGCAGTTTCTGTGAATGGAAAGGCGCTGCGATCTATTATGACGTGGTTGCGGGCGATATCGTGCGGCCCAAGGCCGCCTGGTCCTATCCGAACCCGACCGCTCTCTTTGCGAGCATAGCCGATCATGTCGCATTCTATGCCGGCATGATGGATGCCTGCTTCGTCGACGACGAGCAGGTCGTGCCGCAGCCGGGCGGCTTCTACGGCGGCTGGATCACATCGCGCATCGTCGGTCCCTTCAAGGGCATCCCCGGCAGTAAGGGGTGGTAGGCGCGGTCGCCGTCGTCGTCGGCGCGGGTGGCGGCATCGGCTCTGCCTTCGTCGATGCGCTCGGTGCCTCGGGTCGGTTCGATCGCATCCATGCGCTCGCGCGCCGACCCGGTGCGAACGAGGACCGGATCCTGCATGGCCCGATCGATATCACCGACGAAGCGAGCATCGCCGCCGCCGCCGGCCGGCTTGGTGAACCGGTCGATCTCGTCCTCGTCGCCACCGGGTGGCTGCATGATGCCGGGCACATGCCCGAGCGGGCGCTGCGCGATCTCGAACCTGCGGCGCTCGCACGATCGTTCGCGGTCAACACGATCGGGCCGGCGCTCCTTCTGAAGCATTTCGCGCCGCTCCTGCCGAAGGATCGACGCGCGGTCATCGCGATGCTCTCCGCCAGGGTCGGCAGCATCTCGGACAATCGCACCGGGGGCTGGTATGGCTATCGCGCCTCGAAAGCCGCGCTCAACATGATCATCCGGTCGGCCGCGATCGAGCTTCGCCGGACGCGCCCGGAGGCGATCTGCGTGGCCCTCCACCCCGGCACCGTCGACACGTCGCTCAGCGCGCCGTTTCAGGGGCGCGTGCCGCCTGAGCGGCTCTTCGGCGCGGACCGGGCCGCCCGCCAGCTCCTTGCCGTGATCGACGATCTTACGCTCGAGGCGTCGGGTCGGATCTTCGCCTGGGACGGAAAGGAGATCGATCCTTGAGGCTTGCGCCATGCGGTAGCTAGATTGCGGGGACGGTGGTTGCAATTTCCCCGGGCGCTGGCAGCGCGATTGATGTGGTGGCCGTGGTCGCTGTTCGTCGCGGCCCGGCGGCTCACCCGCCAGAGGGATGCGGCATGTGGGGCGCCGCGAGGCGCCCGCAACCCCCGAAATCCGGCCGTGTTGCCGTGTGCCACGGCTGCCCGCTCCACCCGAATTTCGCGGGTTCCCCTCGGCTCCGCCTCGGTGCGGTCCCCTCTGTTCCGGCGCCCCCTGAGGTGCGCATCCGGCGGATGAGCCGCCGGGCCGAGAACAAGAAAGGCCTCGTCCCATGTCCACATCACTTGCCGCAGCGCTTGCCGCTCTGGAGCTTGGGCATCTCGAACCCCGCGTCGAAGATCTCTCCGGCATGGCACCGCCACCCTCTGAAGCGCTCGAACAGACCATCACCGCCTTATGGAGCGACCTCTTCGCCACCCTCTTCAACACGTCGCTCGAACGCGACACCGAGGAGCTTGGTTGGGGTCTGGTCAATCTCTTCCACCGCGCCGCCGCCAAGAAGCACGCGACCATCGATCGGCTGACCGACGAGATCCGGGTGCTGATCGCCGAGCAGGACGGCTCGGAGATCGCCACCACCGACCTCGAGGAGAAGATCGATCTCGCCAAGAAGATCGAGGAAGCCGCGGGTTGCTTCGAGCAAATGCGCGATACCGCAGCCGCCCATTATCTGCGCGAGACTGGCCGCTCGTGGGTGCCGTCGACCGGCAACCGCATCTCGCTCGGAGTGACCGCCGCGATCGTCGATGGCCGGGCCTTCCTGCGCGCGCGGCGCGAGCGGATCCGCGATGCCAACACCGCAGTCGGCACGCCCGTCGTCTTCGCCGGTGGGCGGCTGAGCTTCGCCAGCGACGCCGATATGACGACCTTCGGCGACAATCTGCTCCGGACGCTGAACGCGGTCCGCGAGCGCGTCGGCGACATGTATCTGGTCCACGGTGGCGACATGAAGGGCATCGAACGTCTGGCTGCCTCCTGGGCCGAGCAGCATGGCATCCAGCAGGTGCGCTTCGGGCTCGATCGCAAACTGGGCGATCGTGCGGGCTTCCGCCGCAACGAGCAGATGCTGTCCCTGAAGCCTCGCTACGTGATTGCCTTTCAGGGCAATGGCGTGACCGAGCGTCTGGTCATCGATGCCAAGAAGGCGGGAATCCGCGTCGTCGATCGTCGCGGTCCGCTCGGGGTGCCGCCGCAGGCTCTGTGAGATCGCTGCCCGCCGGCCTGGCCGGCGGGCTCGCATCCGCGCTGACGCATCCCTATGTTGGCCCCGTATTGCAAAGGGGCAGTATTGGTGACGAACGGCAGCAAGTCTTTGCGCGATATGGCGCTGGGGTTCACCGCGACCGACGCCTTTCAATCGACAATCGATCGCGCGCTCGAACAGGAGCGTGCGTTCGCCAAGCTGACCGCTGCCGGCATGTTCGGAGAGGATCGCCACAGCCGCGCCGTGCGCGGCCTCGACGATTCCGCGATCGCAGCCGCAACCAAGCTCGCCGCAGCAGGGATCGGTGGCTTCGATGCTCCCGAGACTATTTCAGCCACGATGGCCAAGCTTGCGATCGGCAGGCATGATCCTTTCGAGCGCTATGGCGTCGCGCACAGTGCCATCGAGGCGGCGATCGGCAAAATCAGCGCTGCTGCGATCTCTCCGTTTGACCGGGCCTATGACACCGCCGCCAAGCTCGCGCTGGCGGCGTCGCCCACGCTCAAGATCCAAAGCGAGATCGAGAAGGCCTATGCCAGTTTCTCGGGCCTCGCATCCCACAGCCGGTACAGTGAGACGCTTGCGGGGCTCGGCATCGAGCGCGGCGCGATCGGCGCCTTTGCCCGTTCTGAGCATTGGGCGAGCCGGATCGCGGCGCAGCCCGACTTTCTGTCGTCGCTCCTCGGACCTGATCGTGCCGCGCAGGAGCAGGTCGCCGCTTTGAAGCTGGCGGCCGCCGGCATCTCGACGGCCAGCGCCGAGCTTGGCCGGTCGGCGATCATGTCCCGGATCGACATCGACGCAGCGCTCGGTCTCACCTCGTCCAAGATGTCGGCCTACGCCGGCGCGATCGACGTGCTCGGTCCCGATACGCTGGCCAGTCGAACTGCCTATGAAGCGGTGCTTGGCGGCTTCAGCGCGTTCGACCATGTCGACAGCCGTCATTGGCGCAACCCGGTCGAGCGCGTGCGAATATATCGGGACCAGGCCGTCGACGACGGTCTGCTCGACGCCGACAATGCCGAGACGATCGCGATCCTGGTCGACAGCGGTGTCGTCGAAGGCGGTCGCACGCGCTCGGGTGCCGTCACCGCCATCGTTGAGGCGGGGCCAGTTCGTATGCGGATCCTGGCGACCCGCCCCAAGCTGGGCGCTTTCGGCGCGATCGAGGCTTTCGAGAACGGCTTGCGCGCCTTCGTCGCGGCAAAGCTGGCGCCCGCGCACGGTGCCAAATGGTTCGTACAGCGCGTGCCCGGCGATATCGTCGGCCGTGCCAAGGAGCGCCGCCGCGAGGCCATGCGGAGCGGCGAAGCCGCGCTCGATCTGATCTTCTACACCGATCTCGGCGACCTGCTCACGATCATCGTTCGGCGCGACAATTGGAGCGAGCATTTCGAGGCCGTGTTCGATCGCGCGGAATGGCTGCGGGTCGATCTCGAACGCCTCACCGCCTATCGGCGCCCAACGATGCACAGCCGGCCGATCGAGCCGCCCTTGTTGTGCGAGATCGTCTTCATCATCCGACGCTTGGTGGGGTGGATGGAACGTGATGGGATCTGGGATCACGGCTGGGACGCCGACGCCTGAGGTCGTCAGAGACGACCGTCGGCCCGAAAGCGCGCGATCCCGAGGTCGATCAGCGCGTCGAGTTGCGCGAAGAGGTTCGGATCGATTCGTTTGAAATTCAGGCAGGCCTTGCCCTGCATCCGGCGGCGCAGGTCGGGCGTCATGGTCTCGATGAGGTCGGGATGGATGTAGAGCGGCATGAGATGCGCCGAGACGTAGGATTTCTTGATCTCGACGCCGCCGAGCCAGGTCCGGTAGCCATCCCGCTGGCGAACCTCATGCGTGCCAAGGATGTAGCGATCGGCGTCGTCGGCCAGGAGCACGCAGGCGTCCGCGTGCTTCGCGTAGAGCAAGCGTAGCGCCTTAAAGATCGCGGCAAAATCGTCCATTGTCGGATTTTCATTTCGTGCGGTCGGTGCGTCAAGGTGGTGGGACCATCCTTGCTGGTCGCTCGGCGTCGTGGTCGTCAGGCCCGCCTTGAGGCGTTTGGCGGTTTCGATGATCGTGCGCACCCTCCTCTCCGTTCGACTATGCCGCCTGGAGCGCACTGGATGGGTCGCGATGGTTTGGGTGTCTGGGCCTTCCTGTGGCGAGCTGGGCGCGTGATCCGGTCGGCGAGCAGCGGAGGGCGTTCCTGAGGCCCGGTGTCCGCCCGTTGGGGATCATCCCCTCTCTTTCACTGAAACCCCTAATCTGACCGTCCGGTATTCCAACCCGCGATCTTCCGGACCGTGTTGCCGCTGCCGCGGCTGCCCGCACCACTCCTGCGATCGGGGTTCCCCTTTCGCGTCTGCGCGCTCCGGTGGAAGCACCGGCCTGGCCAGCTTGGTCGGGGTTCAGTCGAGGGAACGATCCCCCGGCGAAGCACAAGGAACCTCGAAATGCAGAACCTCGTCATCCTCGCCGGCAACGTCGGCAACGCGCCCGAGACCCTCACCACCCAGGGTGGCACCAAGATCACCAAGTTCAACCTCGCGACCTCGCGTCCCAAGCGCGACAGCAACGGCAAGACCTTCAAGGACGAGAACGGCCGCCGCGCCGAGGACACCGAATGGCACCGGATCACCTGCTTCAACGGCATCGCCAAGACGGTCGCCGAATATGTCGAGACCGGCCAGAAGGTGATGGTCACCGGCCACATCCACTACACCCGCTGGACCGATAATCAGAACATCGAACGCTACGGCGCCGAGATCATCGCGGAGGACGTCAAATTCCTCAGCTACGGCAAGTCCCGCCAGAACCGCACCGGCGGCACCCAGGACAATGAAGACGACGACGTCCCCTTCTGACGGGGTCGGGATCGGCCCGGCGGCTCAGCCGCCGGGCCTTTTCGGCTGCTTGGGCGCCTCATTGTTGTTTCTCGCCATATCTGGCGACTAAGTGCAGAGAGGCGTGGGTTACTCGCCACATCTGGCGAATAGTGTCTGGAAGTTGGGCGGTTCGCCTAACTCGCCACTTACGGCGACATAATCTTGCTTTCGTAGGCTAACCCGCCATATATGGCGAGAAATGAAGATCGCCGCGACCACGCCCGATTCGGTCATGCTCGAGGAATTGGGCAGGCGTGCCCGTGCGCACCGCGTCGGCATGAACCTGACGCAGCCGCAGCTGGCCGAGGCCGCGGGGGTATCCAGCCGCACCATCGAACGGCTCGAGTCCGGCACGCCGGTCCAGCTCGACAAGCTGCTGCGCATCTTGCGCGCGCTGCGTCTCACCGACAATCTCGACCAGCTCTTCCCCGAAGTCTCGATCCGCCCGCTCCAGCAGATTGGCGCCAAGCCCAAGGTTCGCCAGCGGGCGCGCACCACCAAGGCGCCGGTCGCGCGCGGCGCCAAGCCCGGCTGGGTCTGGGGCGACAAGAAGTGACGACCGCCGTCGTCTCGCTCTGGGGCAGCCGGATCGGCGCGGTGACGCTGCCCCCCGGCGAGCGGATCGCGAGCTTTGAATATGATCCCGATTTCGCGACCAGCGGCATCGAGGTCTCGCCGCTGACCATGCCGCTCGGGCGGCAGGTCTATCGCTTTCCGGGCCTGCCGCCCGTCAGCTTCCACGGCTTGCCCGGGCTGCTCGCCGACGCGCTTCCCGATCGTTACGGCAACACGCTGATCGACGCCTGGCTGGCGACGCAAGGGCGTCTGCCCGCCGACTTCAACGCGGTCGAACGCCTCTGCTACACCGGCTCACGCGGCATGGGCGCGCTCACCTTCGCGCCGAGCCACGGACCGGCCGCGACCGCCGCCGATACGCTCGCGATCGGCGAACTGGTCAAGCTCGCGTCCGAGGTGCTGGTCCACCGTGCCGAATTGAACGTCACCTTCGCCTCGGAGGAGAAAGCGGCAGCACTGCGCGAGATCCTGCGCATCGGCACTTCGGCCGGCGGCGCGCGCGCCAAGGCGATCATCGCCTGGAACCCCGACACCAACGAGGTGCGCTCGGGCCAGGTCTCCGCACCTGCCGGCTTTGGCTATTGGCTGATGAAGTTCGACGGGGTCGCCAACAACAAGGATCATGAGCTGGCCGATCCGGCGGGCTTCGGCGCGATCGAATTCGCTTATTCGATCATGGCTGGACGCGCTGGCATCGACATGGCCGAATGCCGCCTGTTCGAAGAAGGCGGCCGGCGGCATTTCATGACGCGCCGCTTCGACCGTCTCGACGATGGCGATCGGCTCCATATGCAGTCGCTCGCCGCGCTCGCGCATCTCGATTTCAACGATCCGCGCGCCAACAGCTACGAGCAGGCCTTCCTCGTCATGCGCCAGCTCGGGCTGCCCCAGTCGCAGATCGACCAGCAATTCCGCCGGGCCTTGTTCAACATCGTCGCGCGCAACCAGGACGATCACGTCAAGAATGTCGCCTTCCTCATGGATCGCGAGGGCGACTGGCGGCTCTCGCCCGCGTTCGACATTTCCTATTCCTACAATCCACGTGGGGAGTGGACGTCGCAGCATCAGATGTCGCTGGCCGGCAAGCGCGATGCCTTCACGCTCGCCGATCTGATCGCGGGCGGCGACGTCGCCGGGGTTTCGGCGCGGGGCGTCAAAGCCATGCTGGAGGAAGTGCTTGAGGCCGCCCACCAATGGCGGCGGATCGCCGGCGCGGTCGGTGTGCTGCCGCGCTTCGTCGACGATATCGCCGATACGCTTCGGTTGACCTTCGACTGAGGAGAATGATGTCGGGCCGAAGGTTTCGGCGATCGATATCACATGTCCAGGCAGGGTAGATGCTCTTGAGGGGAAGGCCTTCCCCTGCCGCCGAGCCGCCCCCAGCGACTGGGGGTCTCGGCAGACCCCTTCTGCGGGGGGCTCGACCCCCCGCAACGCCCCCCCGGTGCTGATCCGACCGTGGGGAATAGCCAAAAGGTGTGGTGTGAACGCGCGCTTCGCTTGTTGCTGACCCGAAACTATCGCGATAAAATTCCCCAGAGCCGAGGAATAATCGTGATGGACCATCCCGCCAGAAACGCAAAGCGACAGAAGATCTTCGAGCCCTTCGTCATCTGCGGTCCCAAGGGGGAGCGCCGAGCCCACCTGCTCGACATCTCCGAAACCGGCGCGCTCATCCACAGCGAGCCCAGCTGTGATCGAGGGGCGCTGGTCCGGCTCAGCATCCAGGACACGACCGTGGCGGCGCAGGTCGCCTGGTCCAGCCCGCCCCGCTTCGGCGTCACCTTTTCGCAGCGGCACTCCGCTGACACCGTCAAGGCTTTCCTCCGAGCTTAGCTGACGCGCAGCGAAAGCCGGACCTGCAGCGTCCGGCGTGTCAGAGGACGCGACCGGCCATAATGCGTCGATAATCAACAGCCACCGGGCAGCCGTCGGCGGGCACCTCCCGCTCTTTGTGACGCGATCCTTGGTCCACAGCCCGGCCTTCCACGATCAACCCGTAAAGGGTCCGGGCGCTGCGCTACGGTTTTTTCCGATCCTCGAAAAAATGATCGCGGCCGGACTGCGGACACGTCGGGCGTCAGTCGAGCGGGATGCACCCGCCGACGGACAAGGAGCCTCGACATGTTCAACGACATCTGGATCGCTCGCCGCAGCGCGCTCAGCCTCTCGAAGACATTGATGGTCGCCACCGCCGTGATCGCGATCGGCACCCAGTTCGCCGTCCTCACCGCCGACGAGGTCGACGCCAGCGTCACCGTCGTCGCCGAATATGATCCCTTTGCCTGATCGGAGGGGGCTTCGGCCCCCTCCTCCTCGAGCGAGGGTCGCTCAGCTCGAAAAGTTTGTTTGAACAAACTTTGCGGACGGGGCTCGGGCTGAACCCGACTTCTCGTCCATGTCGTTGATCCTGCTGTTCGCTTTTCCGTGCTAGGCTGAACGCATGGAGACGGGCGTGAGCGGCGAACAACAGGAAGCGGCGAACGACGCGGAAAGCCCACAGGACTTTCTCATCGACGCGAGCGAGCAGCTCGCCGCGGCGCAATCCATGGCCGAGGTCGTCGACGTCCTGCGCCGCACCGCGCGCGACGTGGTCGGCGCCGAGGGCATCGCCGTCGTCATCCGCGAAGACGATCGCTGCTTTTATGTCGCCGAGGATTCGATCAGCCCGCTCTGGGCCGGAAGCCGCTTCGACGAGAATATCTGCATCTCCGGCTGGGCGATGCAGCATCTCCAGACCGTCTGCATCTCCGACATCCGCGCCGATGCGCGTGTGCCGCAGGAAGCCTATGCGCCGACCTTCGTGCGCAGTCTGCTGATGGCACCGATCGGACGTCCGCGCGCGGTGGCGGCTCTGGGCGCCTATTGGTCGGAGGTCCGCGTCCATGATCGCGCCACCATCCGCCGCCTCGAAAGTCTCGCGCGCCTGGCGGCGATCGCGATCGAGAATGCCCGGCTGCTGAAGCTCGCCGCCGACAACACCCGCCAGCGCAGTCTCATGGTCGCGGCCGGGCGCATGGGCATGTGGTCGTTCGACATCGCGACCGGTGATCTCGAAACCTCACCGATGTGCCGGATCAACTTCGGCCGCGATCCCGCGCTGCCCTTCACCTATACGGATCTGCACGCGGCGATCCACGAGGACGACAAGGCGCGCGTCGAGGAGGCGATCGCCACCAGCATCCGGAGCGGCGGCGACTATGACATCGAATATCGGCTGATCACGCCCGACGGCGAGACACGCTGGATCGGCATCCGGGCACAGCCCTCTTATGCCGACGACGGCACGCCGCTGACGCTCGACGGACTGTCGGTCGACGTCACCGATCAGAAAAGGATGGAGCAAGCGTTGCAAAGCTCGGCCGCGACGCTCGAGCATCTGGTGACCGAGCGCACCCGCGAACTCATCGAGGCGCAGGAGGCGCTTCGCCAGGCGCAGAAGCTCGACGCGATGGGGCAACTGACTGGCGGCGTCGCGCATGATTTCAACAATCTGCTGACCCCGATCATCGGCAGCCTCGATCTGCTCCAGCGGCGCAAGGTCGGCGGCGAGCGCGAGCAGCGGATGATCGACGGTGCGCTACAGTCCGCCGACCGCGCGCGCACGCTTGTCCAGCGGCTGCTCGCCTTCGCGCGTCGCCAGCCGCTCAAGCCCGAGCCGATCGACGCCTCGGCGCTGATCCAGGGGATGCGCGAGCTGATCGAGACGACGCTCGGGCCGCAGGTCGCGCTCAACTTCGATCTGTCCGAAGGCTTGCCGCTCGCGGTCGCCGATCCGCACCAGATCGAGATGGCGCTGCTCAATTTGTCCGTGAACGCGCGCGACGCGATGGCCGGCGGTGGTCAGCTCACCCTGTCGGCGCGGCAGGCTTCGCCGCGCGCCGATCAGGCAGACATCGCGCCCGGCCATTATGTCGTGATCGCCGTCTCCGACACCGGTGCTGGGATGAGCGATGCGACCCGCAAGCGCGCGATCGAGCCCTTCTTCTCAACCAAGGGCATCGGCCAGGGCACCGGCCTTGGCCTGTCGATGGCGCATGGCCTTGCCTCGCAGCTGGGCGGTGCCCTTACCATCGAGAGCGCGATTGATCAGGGCACGACCGTGAGCCTGTGGCTTCCGGTCAGCGCCGACACGGTTGTGCGCGCGCTGCCCGCAGCTGCGCAGCTAACGCCGATCGCCGGCACGGCCCTGCTTGTCGACGACGAGGATCTCGTGCGCGCCAGTACCGCCGACATGCTCGCAGACATTGGCTTCAAAGTCATCGAAGCCAGTTCAGGGGCGATGGCACTCGACCTGCTCAAGGATTGCGGCGTGGTCGATGTGCTGATCACAGACCATCTCATGCCCAATATGACCGGCGTCGAACTGGTGCGCGCGGTCGCCGAACATTGCCCCGATCTGCCCGTGCTGATCGTTTCGGGCTATTCCGATGCGATCGGCATCGACGCTGAAATCCCTCGCCTCGAAAAGCCTTTCCGGCAAGCCGATCTGGCGACGCGGCTGGCGGGGCTGCTGTCGATCGCGCCTTCCCCTGCCCCAGCTTTGACGGACGCCGCGCCGCAAAAGTTTGTTTGAACAAACTTCGTCTGGCTGGCGGATGGAAGGCCGCGATCCCATCTAGCAGCGAGCCATCTCTCGACGGAGTATCGACGTGCCCTCCCCCTCCCCTGCCCGTATCCTTATTCCGATCGACGCTCAGGATCCGGCCGCCTGGAAAATGGCCAGCGGGTACGCCGATGCGCTCGCCAAGCAGAATGCCGATGTGCGCGAGGTCATCCTGCTGACCCACGCAAAGGCGCAGCTCAACAGCACGTCGCTTGCCAACTTCGTCGGCAAGGCCGCTGCAAAGGCGCTGCTCGCCAACAATTCGCTTCCCCTGCCCTCTTCCGGCAAGCCGCTGCGCCACGCGACGCTGCAAACTCTCGGCGGGTTCGCGCGAGGAGCGATCATCATCGCTTATTTTGCCGAGGATCGGATGCTTGAGACCATCGATGGCATCACCGGGCTGGCCGCTGTGTTTCGCGGTCCCCGAATTTGACGATCAGGTCGAGCGCTGGGTTTCGCGGTGGAATCCGGTCGTGCCGGGGCAGGCGGCCAAGGCCGCGAAGCCGCTTCTGACCGACGCAGTCGTGGAAAAGGCGCTGACGACGCTCACCAGCCTCATCAATCTTGGCAACGGCGTTCTGGTGGCGCGCGACAAGGAGAAGGCGGACGAAATTCTGCGGATCCTGCGCGCGAAGGGACACAGCTTCGATCCCATTGCGATCAAGTCCTGGGCGATCCAGCAGGGATGGAAGAATGGCGCGGCGGACGAACTCGCTAAGCTCGCGGTGCGGGTAGGGGGCTTGAAGGGCAAACCTTCGATCAGCGGCTATCACGACCCGGATGGGCGCTACGCGCGCTGGGCAAGCTGAAGCCCGAGGGCGTCGATCGCCCGAAGTTTGTTTGAACAAACTTTTCGGGTTTCGGCTGTGGTGTGACGGAGGGGAATCGAACCCCTCCCGGCGCTAACCTTGATGAGGCACTTCGCTATAACGGTGGTCACTCTATCGCTCGCGTGGATCGGCTACCCCACCAGGGATCACGTCAGCGCCCGCTTTTCCGTGCAGATGTAAATCGACGTGTGCAGCCATATGAACCTCCATATTTGGCACGTGAATGGTGGCCTCGATGGTGAGCCCGGTGATGGAAGCGATCCACGCCGCGATAATCGTGAGTCGTCTTGCGCGAAGTTTCCTCTTCAAACTGAAGCGGATGAGATGGGGATAGAAGGATCGTCACGCAAGCGGCGCGCGCGCCGCCATTGACTTAATTCCGCTGCCATATACAAAAACGATATGGCAGGTGAGAAATGACGACAGCGCGGGTCTTCGTGACCAATCGATCGCAGGCGGTTCGCATCCCCAAGGCAGCCGAATTCCCGGCCGACGTCCGCGACGTCGCCATCCGCTGTGTCGGGCGCAGCCGCGTCATGTCGCCGGCTGCCGGCACATGGGATGATTTCTTCGACGCCGACGGCGTCGATCTCGGTATGCGCCCCGCTGTCCCGGCCCGTCGACGGACCAAGCCGTGAGCGCACGGTTCATGCTCGATACTTCCTTCTGCATGTCCCTGTTGTCGCAACGCCCCTCGGGCTTGCGCGAGCGCTTCAACGCCGAGGCCGATCGGCTCGTGCTTTCGAGCATCGCGCTGATGGAATTATTCTCGGCGGCCGCCGAGGCGTCCGATGCGGCCGATGCACGCCGCGCGGTCGAGGATTTCGCCTCCCGCTTCGTGGTACTCGATTTCGATTCCCGCGCCTCGCAGCTCGCCGCCGATCTCGGCCAGCAAATGGGCCGGGCAGGGGTCGCGAAAATGGGCTACGACCTTCTCGTCGCTGCGCATGCGCGCAGCCAGGGGCTCACGCTTGTCACGATCGATCCCGATCGATTTTCGGAAATACGCGGCCTTGCCGTCGAGAAATGGAGTTAGCGCATCCGCGCGGAGTGACCATGCAGACGATCGTCATCAACAATCAGAAGGGCGGGGTGGGCAAGACCATGTTCGCCGTCCATCTGGCCTGGTTTCTGGCCGAGGCGGGCGCGCGCGTTCTCGTCGTCGATCTGGACGGGCAGGGGAACGCCTCTTCGGTGCTTCAGGGCGAACGTCGCGCCTTCCCCTCGGCAGACCTGTTCGAGAAGAAGGCGCCGGCCAAACTCGTCGGCGAGGCGGGGATCACCGTCCTCTATCGCGACGAGCGCCTCCACGCGATCGAGCTTGGCCATGTGCCCTATATGATCAAGCATTTCGCCGCGTTCGCCGATGCCTTCGACTATTGCGTCATCGACACGCCGCCGACGTGGGGCGCGCGCAATTTCGCGGCGATGGCGGTCTGCGATCAGCTCGCGTCGCCGATCGAGCTCAAGGATTTCGCGGTCGAGGGAGTCAAGCAGTTGCTGGGGTCGATCCAGAACGTCGAGATGAAGGGCAGGGGCGGGCGCAAGATCGACTTCCTCGGCCTCGTCGCCTCGCGCTTCAACAGCCACTCGCGCCGCGAGCGCGGCAATCTCGAGGCGCTGATCGGCGCGGTCAGCACCAAGATGATGGTGCCCGGCGTCGTCACGGCGCGTGACGCCTATGAGCAGGCGATGAGTGATCGTATGCCCGTCTGGGCGATCAAATCCCAAGGCGCGAAGACCGCCGCCACCGAGTTGCGAGCGATCCTCACGCATGTGCGCGATCGTATGGTCGCCAAGAAGAAGGATCAGGCGTGATGGCCGAGAATAAGTTCGCGGCACTGGTCGATGGCCTTGAGCTGTCGCTCTCCAATCAGGACAGCTCCATTCAGGTGGTCGCGCTGGCGCTCGACCGGATCAGCAGCGATCCCGACAATCCGCGCAAGTCCTTTGACCCCGAGGCTCTCAAGGATCTCGCGGCGTCGATGAAGGAGCGGGGCATCCTGCAGCCGATCATCGTGCGTCCCGCCGAAGAGGGCCGCTTCATCATCCGCTACGGCGATCGCCGCTTCCGCGCTGCGACGCAGCTAGGATGGCCCACCATCCCCGCGATCATCTCGGAGACGGCATCCGATGAGAACGACATCGTCGACCAGGTCATCGAGAATGATCAGCGCGTCGATCTGACCGCCGCCGAGCTGGCTTCGGCCGTCAAGCGGCTGGTCGAAGGCGGCATGAAACAGGCCGAGATCGCCAAGAAGCTCGGTCGCCCCAAGCCTTTGATCTCGATGTACGCCGCCGTCGCGACGATGCCGCCGCTGCTGGCCGACCTGACCGGCACGCTCGCGATCCGCACCGTCTATGAGCTGTTCCAGGCGTGGAAGCTCGATGAGGCGCGCGTCGAGAAGCTGATTGCAGAGCGTGCCGGCGATGGGATCACCACCGCCGAGGCGCGCGCGCTGGTCAAGGATATCGAGAACCGCGCGGCCAAGGCTGACGAAAGTTTGTCTAAACAAACTCCCGATGCTCCGGTGACCGAACCGATCGCGGAGGCGCCGACCAAGGTCGAGGTCACGCGCACCAAGGCGAAGGCGAAGCCCGAGCCACTGGCGCCGATCTTCGTCGATGTCGGTGGCCGGCGTGGTCGCATCGTCCTGCCTGCCGTGGTCGAAATCCTCTTCGAGGGTGAGGATACGCCCGCCAGCCACAAGCTAGACGAGCTGCGGCCGGTGCGCGACTGACATCGCGCCGCTGGCTGGGACGCGAGCGCGTGCCCGGCGGCGGAGGGCGATAGAACGAGATCCGTGGCAGATTCGTCCTAACTTCGATTCTTATTTGGTGTGGTGGATGGCAGGATAGGCTTCCAGCCGGGTTTTGTGTCACACCATCAATGGCCTTTTTCACGCTCCGCCTCTCCGACGACCTCGCCGCCCGCTTCGACGCGGCGGCCGAGGCGGCGGGCGGGCGCTCGGCGGCGTTGCGCGCGCTCATCCTTCGGGCGTGCGGCAAGGACGGTTTCGAAGCCGTGCCACCGGCATCCGACCGGCGCGCGCTGAAGCGGATCGAGCTGCGCTTCACCGAAGCCGAGCTGGCGCAGATCGACGCGCAGGCCGGTGCGCGAGGGCTGCGTCGATCGGACTGGATCGCAGCTACGGTGCGTGCCCGGCTCGGAGCTGCGGGACCGCCGCCCCGCGACGTGCAAAGCGCGCTCATCGACGCTTGGCGGCAGATCAAGCGGATCGGCATCAACCTCAATCAGGCCGTCCACGCGGTGAACTCGGCCGTGATGGAGGGCAGCCGTCTCGATCTGGCGCGCGAGGCGGCACGCATCGAGCAATTCCGCGACGAGGTGATCGAGCAGCAGGCGGCGATCGGGCGGGCGCTCGATGGCGACCTCAGCTATTGGCGAGGCGCTGAGTGATCCACGAGGATGCCATCGAGTTTCTCGACGAAACCTGGCGCCCGCCCGCCGGCAGTGGCCGTGCAAAGAAGGCGGCCAAGACTCTGCCGTCGCTGATCGGGCTGGCGGCGCTGACCAGAGGCAAGGGCGTTCCGCGGGGCATCAAGGCGAAACTGGCGCGCATCACAGCGCGGGCGCCCGAGGTCATGGTGAAAGTGTCCGGCCGTCAGCGTGGCGGCACCCATACGCTAGCGCACCTCGACTATGTTTCCCGTCACGGAAAGCTCGAGGTGGAGACCGGCGACGGGGAACGGCTGTCATCGTCGGCGGAGCTTGCAGCTCTCGCCGCGGAGTGGGTCGATCATGAGGATCGCACGACCCGACGGCGGGAGCCGCTGACCTCGGTGTCGCTCGTTCTCTCGATGCCGCCGGGGCACGACGCCGAGCGCGTCTGGGAATCGGTGCGGGCGTTCGCGCGGGTCGAACTCGAAGCCTTCCCGTATGTGATGGCGCTCCATACCGATACCGATCATCCGCATGTCCACGTCACGGTTGCGGCGCGCGGGGAGGGGGGACGGCGGTTCAATCCCCGAAAGGAGGATCTCGCACGGTGGCGCGAGACCTTTGCGCGCGAGCTGCGCGCGCGAGGCATTGCGGCCGAGGCGACACCCCGGCGTGCGCGGGGCGTCGTCCAGCGCCATGACAAGATCGCGGTTCGCAAGATCGGCGAGCGAGCCGCCACCAAGCCCAGGGTCCGCCAGTCGGCCGCGAGGAATGCGGCGAAGCTCGCGACCGAAAACCCGCCGAAGCCCAAGGCCTGGGAAACCCGGGCCGTGGCCCGCCAAGCCAAGATCCGAGCGGCGTACAAGCGCGCCGCCGATCTCTTGGAAATGGGCGATGCTCAGGAGCGGACGCTGGCCAAGCAGACGCGCCAGTTCGTCGCTGAGATGCCGAGCCCGGCAACGCGCGATCGCGCCGAGGCCATCCAGATTGCGAAGGAAAGACGACGCTTGTCGCGCGATCGAAAGCCCAAGGAACGGAAACGCTCATAGCTTCCGTCGACAGATGGAGCGTGGCTAGAATTGGTGGCGCGCTGTGTAGGGAGAGGCTGCGGAATGACGGGATCTCGGCAAGCGGATTACAAGCCACGTGAAATGGCGTCACGCTCATGCGCTCGGCCGTCGAGTAGCTGCGCGCTGCCGGCGCTGATGGTCGCGCTTGTCAGCTTGAGGCGCTACTCGGCGAAACGGAAAGTTTGTTCAAACAAACTCCTGAGCGGCCATGCTGATGTCGGAATACGCACTTTGGCGCCGTCCGAAGGGCTCATCACTAAAGGGGGTCATGCACTCGGATCGGATGATAGTGACCTACGATACTCGTCGCCGGTAAGTCGGAGGTGAGGCTGAGCGCCGAACCGGAACCTGGCGAGAGCATATGCGCCTCCATCCCCTCTACGAGCGCGCAGAACATATACTCCAGGATCCCGCCCGCGAATTCGAGCAGCGTGGCGTCTCGCATCATCTTCAGCGGTAGGTCGCAGACAAACATAGTCGGCCTTCCGATGGCTTTGAGCGCCCTCTTTGTCGCATAAGTCCCGATGACCCGGATGCCGATGCAGTAAAGGTACTCGCTACCGTAGATCAGGTAGTGGCCAGAGCCCCCTATCCGAGTGATAAGGCTGCGCTCGTTCGCGCAGAAATAGAGACGTCCTTCGCGGCCACCCATTCGAGACCGCGCGTCCAGGTCGGCAATCGCCTTTTCAAACAAGTCTTCTGTGGCAAGCGGAAAGCTACCGCCAAGAAACAGCTCACGGGCAACGGCGTCAATCTCGTCAGCGCGCAAGATGCGGAGACCGTTTTTGTAAAAGCCCGATACATCGTCGGTCCGTGTTGCGTGGCCCGCGCGGAGGGCTCGAAATTCGCGTCGAAGACGGTCGGCCGTCAGGCTTTTGATTTCAACCGTTCGTCCGGTTGCTCGATAGATCCGCTCATTCAGCCACGAAAGATCGTTCGAGACGACATACTCGGGTGGCTCGTTCACGAACTCGGCGACAACAGCCGGCGTCAGGACATCTCCCAACCGGCGCCAAATCCGCTCCAGCCAGGTAGCGACGAGCGGCAGGCAGAGCACGTCAGACGGTGGACCAGCACGCTCGCTGAGTGCTTCGACTATGACCCTATCTTCGAAGCCGGGTTGCATCGCGCGGCTAAATCACAGGTCTGCCAAGAGTAGGTCATGCCAGAGGGTTAGAGAAACGCAGCTTGTCGGCACGGGTGGTTTGAGTGGCGTATAGGGCGCGCCCGCCAACGGAGCCGCAAAAGTTTGTTTGAACAAACTCCCCGGCGCCAAGCCGCAATGGCCGACGAAAGACGCTCAGCGCGAAGCGATAGCGCTTTCGCCGTTATGAAAGGAATATCTGTTGACCGACAGCCCTCCGACCGAGGACGATCCACTGCGTCAAAAGTGAAATTGAGTGAGGACACTTTGAACACGGGGGGCACTACAATCGCAAACTCCGGCTCGCGCTGGCTACGTTGGGATCCGCATTTCCACGCCCCTGGCACCGCACTGAACGATCAATTCGGGGGGGAAGATGCCGATTTCGACGCATACCTGAAGAAGATCGAGACTTCGGCGCCGGCCATCCGTGCGGTCGGGATCACCGATTATTACCTGCTGGGCACCTACGAGCGGGTTATGAAAGCAAAAGCCGATGATAACCGGCTTTCGAATGTCGATCTGGTTTTTCCAAACGTAGAGCTGCGGTTAGATTTCGGCCTGCCCAAAGGAGGCTGGATCAACGCGCACCTACTTGTCTGCCCCGATGATCCCAATCATCTCAAGGAAACCCGAAATCTTCTGGCCCAGCTGACCTTTCGCGCAGATGGTACGCTCTACAACTGCACCGAAGATGGCCTGATCCGACTTGGTCAGTCGGTAGACGCCAAGCTGGACGGCAAAGCCGCGATCGCGATGGGTGCGACGCAATTTAAGGTCAATTTCCAGCAACTACAGGATGTCTATCGCGACCTGCACTGGGCATCGAAGGATCGGAACATCCTGATCGGCGTGGCTGGCAGCAAGACTGACGGGACGTCGGGGCTTCAAGGCGAGGCCGAGGGCAAAATCCGTCAGGAGGTTGAGCGTTTTGCACATGCCATATTTGCGAGCAGCCCGGCGCAACGCGATTTCTGGCTGGGCAAGAAGGGCCTGAGCCCCGATCAGGTTCGCCAGCGTTACGGCGACCTCAAGCCGTGCATTCATGGCAGCGACGCGCATGAAATTGATAAAGTCGGCGCTCCGGATGAAGATCGGCTATGCTGGATCAAGGGCGAGCCAACGTTCGACGCATTGCGACAGGCCGTCATCGACCCGGAGGGGCGGGCCTACGTCGGCAACACTCCACCGATGCAGGCGCCGCCTTCGCGCGTTATTACTCGAATTGAATTGCTGAATGCGCCTTGGGCGACGACTCCTAACATTGATCTCAATCCTGGGCTTGTTACGATCATCGGCGCGCGTGGTTCTGGGAAGACCGCCCTCGCCGACGCGATCGCCGCCGGTTGTGATGCCGCTGCCGAACATTTGACCGAGGCGTCTTTCATATACCGCGCCAAGCCGTTGCTTGGTGATGCCGAGGTCAGACTGACTTGGGGTTCTGGCGACGCCGTGGATCGCGAGCTGCTCGATTTCGAGTACGATCCCGACTTTGGCGGTCGCTATCCGGCTGCTCGCTACCTTTCTCAGAAATTCGTCGAGAAGCTCTGCGCGGCAGACGGTATGACCGATGAGCTGATGGAAGAGATCGAGCGGGTCATCTTTGACGCGCAGCCCAACACAGACGGTTGCCTGAGCTTTGGCGAACTGCGCGAGCTGCGTGCTAGCCGTTTTCGCGCGGCGCGCGAGCGTGACGCAGCCGCCGTTATCAACCTTTCCGACGCGATCGGGCTTGAGCGCGAAAAGAGGAGCCAGATCGCGTCGCTCAAAGGAAAGATTGAGCAGAAGGAGAAGCTGGTAAACGGCTTCGAGGACGACCGTAAAAAGCTTGTCACCAGCAAGGATACGGAGACCCGAGCCAATGCGCTCGCGAACATCATCAACGCGATCGAGAAGGTCAATCGCAACATCAATCACTTTGTGTCGAAAAAGGAGGCGCTCCTGCGGCTCCAGGATGAGGTGGAGGGCTTCCGTACGTTCACCGCGCCCGAAAATCTGCGCGCGACCAAGGCGAATTACGCCGCCGCCCGTCTTGAAGATGCCGATTGGGAAGACTTCCTGCAGCGATACGCTGGCGATGTGGACGCGGCCCTCCAAGCCAAGATAGCCAAGGCACAAAAAGATGCGGATGACTGGCGCGGCAGTCCGCCCGCACCGCTTGCCGACAAGAGCAAGTCCTACCTTCCCGAAGGCGCGGATCCGAACAAGGAGACACTTACCAATCTAGAGGCAGAACGCGATCGCCTCCAATCGCTCATCAACATCGACGAGGACGCGCGCCGCAAACTCGTCAGTTTGAGCCAGCGTATCGCCACGGAAAATACCGAACTTCAAACTGCACGGGCCGCGCTTGAAGAAGCGGAAAGTTGGAAGGAGCGGTCGAAGGAGCACGATAAGAACCGGCGGTTGGCTTACATCCGCGTCTTCCAATCTGTGATCGCAGAAGAGACCATCCTCAATCAGCTTTATAAGCCGCTGATGGACCGACTGCGAGCGGGCAAAGGTACGTTGGAAAAGCTGTCGTTTACCGCCTCGCGAAAGGCTGATGTCGGCGCCTGGGCATCGGAAGGTGAACAGCTTTTCGACCTTCGCCGAGCCGGGGATTTCAAGGGCAAGGGTAAGATCGAGACCTGGGCGGCTACCAACATGCGTAGCGCCTGGGAGACGGGCGATGCGCCGGCAATCGAACAAGCTCTGCAGCATTTCGCGGATGCATGGCAAGACGAGCTTGTCGAGGTCGCCAACGTCAAAAAGGAGGATGTGATTGCCTATCGCGCGTGGCTGCGCCGCTTCGCGAAGTGGCTCTACAGCACTGAACACATCTCCCTTCAATATGGCATCGAATACGAAGGGACCGACATTACCAAGCTGTCGCCTGGTACGCGCGGCATCGTTCTCCTGCTCCTATATTTGGCGCTCGATGACGCAGACGACCGCCCGCTCATTATCGACCAGCCAGAGGAGAATCTCGACCCGAAATCGATTTACGACGAGCTGGTGCACCTGTTCATTGCCGCCAAGAGGAAGCGGCAAATCATCATGGTGACTCACAATGCCAATCTCGTTGTTAACACCGACGCCGATCAGATCATCGTCGCGACCGCCGGAGCTCACACGCCGGGCCAGTTGCCGCCGATTTCATACCGATCTGGCGGTCTTGATCAGGAGGACATGCGCCGGCAGGTCTGCAATATTCTCGAAGGCGGCGAAGATGCGTTCAAGCAGCGCGCTCGGCGACTACGTGTTGCATTGGAACGCTAATGGTCGACATCGTGGCGCGCTCGGATAGCGGTATCAGCCTGACGGACACGGTTCTCATAAACAGCGTGGTTTGGATCCGTTCGCTCGATGAGGATGAGCTCAATCCATCGCGCCGAATGATCGAAGATCTGATCCCAATGGCAGCCGCCGGCCATTTTGCCTTCGAGGAGAAGGTGGTCACCAGTCGTACTGAATTGCTCGTTCTCCTGGACGCCGTGGCATCTGCCGCCCAGGCGGGTCTGCGCCCGATACTGCACTTCGATTGCCACGGGTCGGCCGCCGAGGGCATCTTCCTGAAGCCGGCAAATGAGTTTTGCGACTGGGCAGAGCTCACCGCGCGGCTCCGCATCATAAACGTCGCGACGGCCAACAATTTGTGCTGCGTCTTCGCTGCATGTTTTGGCATGTGGCACGCAACGCACTTGCGGCTTTCGCAGCCTGCACCTTGGTATCTAGTGATCGCCCCTGAAAATGAGATCAGCGTCGGGGTTCTCGAGGAGCGAACCGCAGATTTCTATCGGGAGGTGTTTGCTAGTGCGAACATCACCCAAGCCTATGAGCGGGTTCTCAAGCCGGACCTCGATCTTATGCTGTGCAAAAAGGTCTTCGCTGAATCACTGACACGGCATATCGCCGTGAATTGTATTGGATCACAGGGAAGAAAGCGACGGGAAGAGGCGGTAACAGCGGTACTGCGCGGGCGCGGGATTTCTTCGCCGACACGCGAGCAGCTCGCGCAAGCTCGACGCGATGTTAAACACAGGTTCCAGGCGTCGCAGTGGGTCATCGATCATTTCGCTCGCACATTTCTCATCGGGCGCGAACCTGGCATCGACGTCGCAGATCTTGCCCGTCTTGCGGACAACTACGCCCGTAGAGAACGCCGTCATCGAGAGCGCGCGAAGAAGCAGCAACATTAGGTGCCAGGGCGCGCTCACGCTCGAAATAGGGCGCACCGCGTCGGCGAAGCAAATGTAGTTCTCGAGAGTAACACCTTGCGAAAGGCCGCCTCTCAGGCACGCCTCCCGTTTGTGTCGATTCAGCTAGGCTTCTCCGCTAACGTCAATCATCGCCGCACATTATTAAGAACACGCGAGGCGGAGTTGCTTCGCACCGCCAATTTGCGACCGTACCTCAGCGCTGTCGCAGGTGACGACCAGCGTAAGGTGAGCGCGATGCCGGCTCCATCTTCGCCCGCGGCGAAGAGATCCTGCGTCAACCCAACTCGTAGTGAGTGGGTCGAGAGCGCGGCGATTGCCGCGTCGAGCTTTCCTGTCGGCAATTCGACAAGCCCTGCCTCGACCGAAGCAAGCGCTATGCGCCGGTAGATGCCACACACGCCTTGTCGGGTGAGTGGCGTTTCACCGATTGTATAGGTGACCTGCGCTTCGATAGCAGGTGAACCGCGCAGGCGCTCCCGCCAGTGCCGCGTATTGCCAGCCATCAGATGATAGGGTCGGGGAGGGATGGCGTCGCGGGCGCGGCGGCGATCAATTCCAACCCGACGAAACAGGGGGCCGCTCTCGATCCCACTATACTGCAGCCACGCCTGAACGCGCCGCATCGTTTCGGCCGAAAGCCATGCCCAGCTTCCCTGGCCTTCCTGGTCGGTTTTCGACCGCGGGATGTAGAGCAAGCCGGTCCCGTCAGCCTGCGGATCGATATGATCGACGGCGGCTGCCGTGAGCTCGCTTACGCGCAAGCCCGCGTCGTAGCCGGTGGACAGCATAGCGCCATCGCGCAGTCCTTGCGGATCGCTCATGCAGGCGTCGAGTAGTGCCGAAATCGTAAAGCCTGGAAGCTCGCCGAGGGCGCCACCGAAGCGCAGCGGCGCTGCCTGGCGCTGCACCGTGCCTTGACGCCGGCGATTGGCGCGCAGTGCGTTTCGGACCATCGGGTGATCCGTCGGCAGGCCTTCCTTTTCGCCGATGCCCATCAGGCGGTGCGCACTGGCGATGCTGGCAATGCGACGTGCCAACGTCGCTGGCTTTCGGCCCGCCGCTTCCAACCAGCGCAGATAGAGGACGAGCGTCTCCGGGCCTGCCGGTAGGGCGACAGATCCGTTTTCGGCACACCAGCGGCCAAAGCAATCCATGTCGGCCGCGATCGCAGCCTTGGTGGCCTCGGCCATCGCCTCGAGCGCCGTTTCCACGCCGAGCTGGCTGACGGGCGGCAAGTCCGACGCAAGCGAGGATGCGATAGTTCGCAGCAGCCGCTGGTCGACAGGCTCGGCCATTCCCCGCGGGCGGCGCTGGGGGAGGGCCGTGCTGTCGATCCGGTGGAGGACGATCTCGCCGCCGCTGGTCACGGAAGGTAGAGTCTCACCAGCGCGACCTCGTCGAGCGACGCAAACCGCACGAGCGCCCCCGTCGGGCCTTCGGGGTGGACGCTTGCGGGCGGAAGAAGCTGGCCGGCTGCGACACCTGCGTCAAAGGCCGCAAGTTCGGCCGCTGTCAGCGAATAAAGCGTCGAATTTTCCCCACCAATCTGTCGCATCGTTTCCCCTCATCATAGGCGAGGCCACGAGCGGCAGCCTGTGGCTCTAATCTTACCATAACGATCAATTATGGAAAGTGCGTATAAAAGCGTCTTAGAAGTGCCTAGTAATCATCCAATCACTAGCGTACTGGTTCACCGTGGCCGCAGCGAAAGATGCCTTGATCCGCTATGCGGCGTCGGTGGGGGCGTGCCGGTCAGCGTGGCGCCTCGCCGATGCCGACGTCTGCGAGACAGTGGCGATCGGCCTCATATCAAGCGCTTGGGACGTACTCGTTCGCGACGCAGGGCGTGGCGACGTTGGGCGGGCGCATGAGCATCGGCTTGGGTCAGAGGGGATCCTCATGGCGAACGATGGGGCGCGCCGGGATGCCCTGCTCGTCCTGTTATCCGAGCGCGGACAACCGGCGATGAAGCGCGCCGCCGCCCAGTTGGTGAAGGCGACGAAAGCGCGCCGTCGTTTCAACGAAGAGCAAAGCGCGCTGATCGAGATCGCAGATGAAGCCTTATCCCTTGCGGAGGGACCATCTGGTCGCATCGCGCAGACACTGATCGATTGCGGCGGGCATTCGCTGCCGCTCGTCCAGATTGCGCGCACCGTAGACCGCCTTCGTCTTGATCCTGATTTTGCGGAAGCGATGGGTTCCGAGGTCCGGCACGCCATGCCGCGAGGCACGTTCAGCCATTATGTGCCGGCCGCCCCCGGGGCGGCCTGGGCACTCAATGTCGCTCTGCTGCTGAAAGGATCACCACATGCCGCGCTTCCCGCGCCAGGCCTTGTCGGACGGACCGCGTTTCGCCCAGATCTCGAGAACGAAGAGCTCTGCGATGAACTGATCGGGCAGGCGGCGTCTGCGATGAATTCGGCAGAAAGTTTGTTTGAACAAACTTCCGTGGATCTCACCCGGGGGCGGGAAATGCTCGGCCATCTTTCCCGAAATGCCAGCGCCTTTGAAGCCTGGAAGCTGGTGGCAGCGGTAAAGTCGATCACTCGCTCCCAACTTGCGGGCGCGCTTGGACTATCGCGTGCCGGCGCGGACATTCAAGCGCGCGTCCTCGCAGAAGCCGGTCTCGTGGAGCTTGGTCGAAATGGACGAATAGACTGGAAGCGGAAGCAGCCTCGATCGCTGCAGGCGCCGCAACCTCTTCCCGAGGGATTGAGTCAGGCGACCGCCGAGGTCGATGCAAGTCTGGCTGAGCTTGATCGGCTCCTCGCGCGGACCAACAGAAACCAGGCCGACCACTAGGTGAAAGACGAGCGTATCTGCCGCTAGGCGAAGAGGCAGCGCTCGCCGTCGCCCCGCAGGGCACGTGGTAATTCAATTCGTTCACTCGGATGGGGCTTCGTATCCGACGTCGCCGGTGAGATATTCATCGCTGCGACCATCCAGGCCGCCGCCGCGGTCGCCGGAGCCATCCAACAGGCGAACGCGGCGCACCAAAGTGCCTCCAAGACATTCTCTTCCGACGAAATTTGAATAGGCATCAGCCGTTCCTTTCAGAAACTTTGCGCTACGAAGGGCCTGGCGTCCGATCCATTGGGAGAGGTACGTAAGTGGGTCCTCAACACCAGCGGAAGGGGCGGTCCGGGAATCTACGAATTCCGCTTCACCCATCTCAGGCTGATCAAACGAGGCGGACATCTGCGGGCGAAACCCGCGACGTCCAGTTTCGCGGTCTGGCTCCGTGAGCCTGACGGCCGCACTGCGCGGCTCAGCCGCGCGGCTCATGAGGAAGGAGATGTCTCGTGAAGAAAACCGACGCACAAGTGCAGCATGACGTGATGGCCGAGCTCGAGTGGGAGCCGAGTGTCGATCACGCCGACATCGGCATCGCTGTCAACGACGGTGTCGTCACGCTTTCGGGCTATGTGAAAGCCTATCCCGAGAAAATGGCGGCCGAACGCGCGGCGCGGCGCGTTGCCGGCGTTCAGGCGATCGCCGAAGAGATCAAGGTCCGCTTCGCATCCGATCCCAAAACGGCCGACCACGAGATCGCCAAGCGCATCCTCGACATGTTCGCCTGGAACGTCTCGATCCCGGACGACTGCATCGAGGTCAAAGTCGAGCATGGCTGGGTCACGCTCAGCGGCACGGTCGACTGGTTCTACCAGAGCAATGAGGCTCGCAAGGTCGCCGGCAAGGTCAGCGGCGTGGTCGGCGTCAGCAATTTGCTCGAGGTCCGCAAGTTGCCGACAAGTCGCGACGTCAAGGATCGGATCATGGCGGCGTTCAAGCGGCAGGCCGATCTCGATTCCGGAAGCGTAACCGTGGTGACCGACGGGAGCACGGTTCGGCTCGGCGGCCGTGTGAAGGCCTGGCACGAGCGCGGGATCGCCGAGCGCGCCGCGTGGGCGGCGCCCGGCGTCACCAAGGTCGTCGACAACATCGTCATCGCCTACTGACCATACATCGGCGAGATGGCGGCCGCCCGATCGGGCGGCCGTTTTCTTATCCGTAGCATCACGCATATCGATGCGACCGGCTCAGCCATAGCCTCGCCTGGCAATGGATGGAGGCGATCATGAAGAACATCTTCCTGCTGGTGCATGACGACATCGGCCAAGAGGCGCGATTGCAGGCGGCGCTCGATCTGACGCGGGCGATGGATGGGCATCTCACCTGCGTCGATGTCTCGGTGATGCCGATTTTCATGGGTGATTATGGCGCCGGCGAGGCGATGGTGCTCGCCGCCGAGCGCCAGCAGGAATCGAGGAATAAGGCCGCGATCGAGGCGCGGCTCGCTAGCGAGGACGTCCCCTGGGACTGGATCGACGCACTCGGCAACCCCAGTGAATGCGTCCTCGGCGCCGCCAATCTCGCCGACCTGATCGTACTCAATCTCAGAATGGACGACGCGCCTGAGGCCGAAATGCGCGACGTCGCTAGCCGGACCGTGATGCACGCGCGCAAGCCCATTGTCGCGGTGCCGCCAACGCTTGACCGCTTCGAGATCGGACGCGTTTTGATCGCCTGGGATGGTCAAGGGTCCGTTGCGTCGACCATGCGCGCCTGTGTTCCCCTGCTGAAGCTCGCCGCCGAGGTGCGGCTTTTCATGGCCCATCGGCGCAATATCGCGGCGAGCGCGGACGACGCGGCAGAATATCTGTCGCGGCACGGCATACAGGCGACGGTTCATTACGGCCTGGACGACGGCATTCGCACGATCGACACGCTCATCGAGGAACACGCCCAGCTCTTCCGGCCAGATTACATCATGATGGGCGCCTATAGTCATGGCCGCCTGGCCGAGCTGTTCGGTGGCAATACCAAGCGCATGCTCGCGCATAGCAAGCGGCCCCTGGTGCTCGGACATTGATAGGAGATCGGGGGGCTGCGTCGGATGCCGGCGCTCCCTGACGATGATTTATTGCCCGGTTTCTCCCAAGAAGGACAGGCGACTGAGCCATTCATCTCTCATGCCGGGGCGTGCCTCGACGTCACCGATGATCATGTGCTGGACGGGGCTGATCCCGGAGAATTTGAGGATATTGCGCTCTAGGCTCTTCACGCTGTGGGCGCCGTAGTAAGCGCGATAGACGAGTGCGGGCATGCCCATCGTCACGACCACGAGCGCCGATCGGCCCTTGAGCGCCTTCTGCGGACCTTTTCCCGTTTGCGGTTCGAACGCGAAGCCGGGCCGCATCACTTGCTCGAGGAATCCCTTGAGCAATGCGGGCATATCACCGAGCCAGAGCGGATAGAGAAATACGAGATGGTCGGCCCAGCGGATCGACACTTGCGAGCGCTTGATATCGAAATCGATATATTCGCCTTCCCAATCGTGGCGCGAGCCCAGCAGGGAAAATTCAAGCGCTGAAACCATGATGCGGCGAACCTCGTGACTGGCTTTCGTCGCACCTTCGGCATAGCGGTCGGCGAGGGCGTGAACGAACCGCGCTGGGTCTGGATCGGGATGCCCGTCGATGATCGCAATGCGCCTGAGTGTCACGTGCCGCCTCCGCCATGGCCGATAAGATCCATGTTGGTGACTGTGCTCGACGTCGCGAACGGCGGACTATTCGTAGTTTCCCGACCTCAAAGTTTGTTTGAACAAACTCTTAGTGATGGTGGACCGACAGATCAGCGCAGCCGCTCTCGGGGCTTGCGCGCGACCACCTTGGGTGGTCCGATCTCGGCGCTCGGTTCGGCGTCCCGATTGCGGTCCTGGAGAACAGGGGCCTGAACTGCCTCGCCGCGTTCGACCTTCGCCGCCAATGCGTCTCGACCGGCCTCAAGCACGCGCTTGGCTTTGCTTGGATCATCCGAAAGAGTTGAGCTCACGACCGCCTCTATGGTGCGAAGCTGCTCGACGGCGGCGCGATCCCGGCCAATGACATTTTCCGCCCGCGCCTGCTCAGCGTCGGGTATCCAACGCGCGACCGCGGCCTGCTGGCCATCCTCAACATACCAGGATCGCGCATCCCGATCCCAACGTGCGCCAGCCGCCTTCGCATTCTCCTTCTCGGCAAAAGGCACCGACAACAAGATGCGAGGCTTGTCTTGCTCTCGCGCGTGATCGTCGGCGCGGGCGTGGACCGGGCCGGATCTCGGCGAAGGGCTCCGCGCCGTGGCCTCCTGCCGATCGCGCTCCGTGGGCGTGTAGCCGGCAACTTCAAGGCCTGCTCTGTGGGCGCGCACCCATGCTTCTCGGCGGAATTCATTGGTGCCTTCGACCGTGATCGACTGCCAACCACGATGCTCCGCGATGACGATCATGTCCGCGATGACAGCGGCGCTCTCGATTTCGGACACGAGCCGATTGCCACGATCGCGAAAAGCCGGCTGCTCGGCGGTGTGGCTCTCGTAAAAATCATGATGACGACGCGAGCCGGTCTCGATGCGGTAGCGTGCGCTGATGTCTCCCGGGACATCGCCTACCTCGTGTGAAGGCTCGCCGCGCTCGACCCTGCGATCGTCATCGTCGTGACCGCGCTCCGGCGCGATACTATTCGGATTTTCCGACCTAGCGTCGCGCGCTTCGGCTGCTGGCTCGACCGGGGCTATAGGGATTTCGGCCGGCGGTTCGCGCCGCCGTTCCTTCTCGCTGGGACGGGGCTCTTCGGGCATATGTGCCTCCACGGATGCGCCGCCGGGACCGGCGAGAATACCGGCCATGGCGGCTTGGATCTGGGCTTGGGCTCCCTGGCGCCCGATGCGGCTGCGCACGGCGAGATCGTGGAAGTCGGTAAAATCGCGCGGGCTCGCTTCCTGCTCCCCCCGGGCGAAAACGGGAAAGACCGCCAGACCATCGACGGCTTCTGCAGCAGCGGTCGCTTTCTCACGCCCTGGATTATGGCCCTCGCTCAGTTGAACGCCGACATCGTCGTCGCCGGCGATCAAGATCGGCCGACCTGGGAAACGCTCGCGCAGCGCGGTCGCAACGGGGAGCAGATTTCCTGCGTCGAAGGCTGCGATCGTCGGCTGGCCGATCGCGTCGGTTATGATGACCGCGGTTGCATAGCCTTCTGCCATCACCAGCGCGGCAAGCCGATCGAGGGCCGGTAGGTCGCCGTCGACGATATGGAACGTCCCCTCCTTACGGCTTCCCTTCTGGAAGAGCTTGAGCCCATCGCTCTTGATCGTCTGCAGGGTCCATTGCTTCCCATCGATATCGATTGCCGGGAGGAAGGTAGTCTCGCCAATCGAATCCGTCAGCGCACCCAGGGTCGGCCGGATGCCCTTGGCGAGCATATAGCCGGTAGGCTCTCGTGCGGGGACAAGACGGGCTGTGCGCTGCTGCGCGCGGCGCGCTGCCGCCTCGATAGCAGCGGACTGTTCGGCGGCATGGACCTTCTCGCGCTCGACGATATCGGCACGCAGCGCGGCCAGCTCGTGGGGAGGCAGCTTGAAGCCGGTACTTTTCCAGCTCGCATAGACGCCTGTCCGGAAGTTGCGGACATAGCCTGCCGGATGTCCGTCGAGATGCAGCGCATACCGTCCCGACGGCCGCGCATAGCGCCCTTGCGGACTGACCTTGTCGCCCTCCACGGGGACGCGGTGATTGCGACCATCGGCGATCGGATGCCGATCGATCGCAAGCAGCCCGTGCGCGGTCATCGTTGCGATGAATTCCTCGCGCGGGGCGATTTCAGGCTCGCTCGCTTGCGGCATCCAGCGTGAAACCTTGCTCTGCTGGCCGTCGGAAACATACCAGACCTTCAGGGTCGCATCCCACCGTGCGCCCGCTGCCCGGGCAGCGGCACGCTGCTCGTAAGGCACGGCCAGAAAAATGCGTTTGTCGTCCATCGTCACACCCTCTCGGGCTCGTCAGCGGAAGCGTTGATCGCCGCCATCATCCAGCGTCGCGTTGCCTCCTCGGGATCCTCGCCGCGATCGATCGCCGCAAACGGGTCTATGTCGCTGTCGATGACCAGTGCATCGACCGGAATGGCCTCGAGACCATCGGCCTGATCCTCAGTCAGTCGGCACGTTCCCATCGGGCGGGCACCCTCCTCGATCGGAATACGATCGACCCAGCCAATCGCCTGTGGCGTGTTGAGCGCGGGCGCGATGGTGCGCGGCGGTGGCTGCAAACGGTCGGTGAACTCTTTCATCTTGTAGTAGATGATCTTGGTCACCTTGATCGCTGGGATGCCGCGCTTGAAGATGAGGACGTCGCTGAGCGGCATTGCCTCGACCTCCTGGGGCAGCATGAGTGCGCGTGACTGCTCCGATTCCGAAACGCTGTTGCCGCCCTTTGCGAACATGCCGAGGGCGCGGTTCTTCGAGCGCGCCGCCTGTCCGTGCGTGCCGAGCCGCTCGGAAATCTCCTTGGCATCGCGCAGCGTGCCAGGGGTGTAGACGACCTGCGCATCGCAATTGGCGACGATCTCTTCGGCACCGTCGTCGCCGTTCAATCGCCGCAGCTGCGCGCGCGTTTGGACGACGATGAGGAAATTCAGGCCGAAACTGCGGATATAGGCGATCGCCGCGACGATCATGGGGGCTTTTCCGAGGCGCGCAAACTCGTCGAGCAGGACGAGGACGCGCTCCTGACTGGCGGGATCGAAATCGCCGATCGACGGGTCGGAATTGAGGTCGACCAGCTGTTGGAAGATGAGATTGTAGAGCGGCGCGACCCGCTCGATATTGTTCGGCGAGGCGCCAAGATAGATCGACATCCGCTCGGTTCGCAGGCGACGCAGATCGAAGTCGCTCGCGGCGGTGGCGGCATCGACGTGAGGGTTGAGCCACAGCCCCAGCTTGGTCGTGACGGTCTGCTTGATGCCGGAGAAGGTGTTGTCGGACGCTGACGTGAAATCCATGAGCGCGGCGACGCATGGGGTGGAAAGGGGACGGCCAGCCTGCGCCCGCTGATCGATCAACGCAGGCAAGCGCGCCTTTGGGTCGCCCGTCGTCAGGTCGCGGTAAATCTGACCGATGGTGAAGGGCAGCTCCGCGGTTGCCGCGACATAGGCGCCGACACCGATGAAGGCGGTTCGCGCAGCCTCGGCCCAGAATGCTTCGCCGCGTTCTGGCAAAGGAAACAGCATGCCGGCGATCTTCTGCAACTCGTCGACGACATGCACGGGGTCGCGTCGATCGATATAACCCAGTGGATTGTAGCGCGCCGACAGCTGGTCGGGATCGAGGGGGTCGAACAGGAAGACGTGCTGGCCGTGTTCCGCGCGAAACCCGGCAGTCTTCTGATAATTTTCCTGCTTGATATCGAGGGTGACGACCGAGCCGGACCAATTGAGCAGGTTGGGAATGACGATGCCAACGCCCTTGCCCGAACCCGTTGGTGCCTCCAGCAGGACATGCGCTTCCTGACCCGCAACCACGAAGCGCCCGCGCAGTCGACCGAGCAGGATGCCGGTCGTACCTCGAAGACCGGCGCCCTCGATCTCGCGCTCATTGGCGAAGCGCGCGGCGCCGTGCAGTGGCTTGCGTCCTCTGTCCCAGATCAGCAGCAGCGCGCCGAACAGCACCCCCAGCCCACCCCAGAGGGCGCCACGGCCGAGCGAGGCCTGAAGGTGCGGATCGTGCCGGTAATACCAGAGCCACGACGGTACGGCGCGAACCTGGAAGTGGGCCGAAAGCTGGTTGAGATCGACCAGCGCGATGGCGACCGTCAGCACGATCCATGCGGCGACGGCGACCGTCAGGATCGCAGCCACCGCCAGTGCCTTAGTCGGCGGATGGTTTCCCGGGATCCGGATCAAAGTAGATCTCCCTGACCTTCCAGCGGCCGCCTACCTTTTCGGCCTGGATGACGACGTCGACGAGACTGTGCAGCAGCCCGCGAATATCCTCGCGAACGAGATCGCGGCCGGCCTCCGACTCCTTCACGAGGAGCGTCAGCTGCTCGAAGGCACCCGCCGCGGAATTGGCGTGGACGGTCGTGATCGACCCCGGATGCCCCGAATTGACGTTGCGCAGGTAAAAGAAGGCCGTTCCGTCGCGCAGCTCCTGCAGTAGGATGCGGTCGGGACGCATACGCAATGCGCTTTCGAGCAGTTGCTTGGCGCCGATCTGGGCAAGCCCGGTGCCGTCCTTGGCGTAGAGCATGTTGACGACATTCCGGTGGGGAACGGTCAGTTCGCGCGCATCCTCGATTGTCAACAGGCGCTCGCTGGCCGGGATCAGCTGGATCAGGGCCTTTGAGATCGTGGTCTTACCCGAGCCGGTGGCCCCGCTGATCAGGATGTTCTTGCGCGACGTGACGGCGAGCTCGAGGAAGCCGCGCCAATCCTGCGCTTGAAGCAACGCCAGCAGACGTTGATCGACTTCCGCCACCGCGTCGGTCGCGATCCTGGTGTCCTTGAATACGCCGTCGGCGATCATGTCGTCGATGCTGAGCGACACCGAGGAGGGCTTGCGGATCGTGACAGAGACGATCCCGTCCATCGTAGCCGGCGGGATCAGAAACTGACAGCGCTCTCCGCTTGGAAGCACCGTCGATATGATCGGCGTGTCGGCCCGGATATCCTGCTTCGTGGCGGCCGCCGCCGCGCGGGCGAGCGTCATCAGCCAATCGAACGTGAGTTCGGCGACTTCGTGCCAGATCCACTGTCCGCCGCGCTCTACCGCCGCTTCGCCGGGCCGGTTGATGACCAGCTCGGTCACGTCGGCCGGCTCCATCAGGCTCCGCAGAGGCGCCAGATGATGCTCGAGGACGCGGCGGCCTTCGGCCATCTTACCGCTTCACTTCCAGACCGTAGACGTCGGCGAAATTGAAATCCTTCGCGACGAAGATCCCGACTTCCTCACCCTGGTTCTTCTTGAGCACCGGCTTGATATTGATCGTGTTCTGCAGCGCGATGCCGGCGCTGTTGGAGGGCACCTGTGTCGTATAGCTGCCCTGATTGGCGAGATGCGCGGCTGCGATCGATGACGCATCGTCGATCAGGCTGAGCATCAGCGCTGCGCCAAAGCGCGCCCAGAAGAAGGTGTCGACCGCGCCGGCCATCCCGGCACGGCCGAGCGCGTCGGACGCGGGCGATGCGAGTTCGACCGCGATGCCGCGCGGCGTCACCGCGCGGGTCCAGACCACGAAGATACGGTTCTGACCCTGGCTCATCCCGCCCTGATATTGGCCCAGTACCTTGGTGCCCTTCTCCATAAGCACCACGCGGCCGTTGTCCGAGAAGACGTCTCGCGGGACGATGCACGACGTATAGCCCGGCTGGGTCGAGTTCATGGCGGTCTGGAGGATGCAGGGAATGAGTGTCCCAGCCGTGATGAGATAGTTGCGGTTCGGCAGAACCGTGGCGTGCGACTGCTCGATGGCCGATACCTGCCGCAGGCGATCGAGCTCGCCCGGCGCGGCTGGCGTCGCCGGTCCGTCGCCCGTGCCCGAAGCAGCGCCGCTGCCGGGCGTACTGGCCGAACCCGCGGCCTCGCTGCTCCCGCTCCGGCCGCCGACCGAGACGAGTAAAGGGGCGTGGCGGGCCTGGGCGGCCAAGGTCTCGGCGGGCGTGGTCTGGCCCGCAGCCGGTCCGCTCGTCGCGGGCTGGCCGGTGGCGTCGATAGCCGGCACGACCGTCCCATCGGGATTTGTGACCATATGGGTCGCCGGCGTCGTCGTGCCGGTCAGGCTTGGCGCCCCGGGGGGCGGTGCTGCGAGCGTCGGGTTCGCCATCTGCACGGTCTGGCGCGCGCGATCGTCCGGATGCTTTGCGGCGTCCGGACTCATCGCCATCGTATTGGTGATGCCGTCGTCGCGATGATGACCGACGTTGATGAACACCAGCGCCGCGACCACGGCAGCGACCGCCGCTCCGGCGCCAAGGCTGGTGCCTCCGAAGCGGGCACGGCCGACTGGTGTGATCGTGCGCTGGATCTCGTCACGCTCTGGCGTGTGGTCGCGAATGATCGTCTCGCGGTAGCTGCCCTCGGGCTGAGGCCCATCGCCGATCGGCGGGATCGAGCTCATCACGGTTTCTCCTTCGTGGTGCGTTCGATCAGGGGCGACGCCGTGTCGGTCCCATAATCCTTGCCGTAAGCGGTCGGCGCCTCGTTGTAGATGCACAGCACCTCACCGTTGCGCCGAAGCCGGAGCTGGCGGGCGACGAGATGGACGACGACGAAATCATCGCGGACGTCAAAGGGCACGAGCGTTTCGCTGCCGTCGTCGCGGACCAAGTAGAGCGAGGGAATCTCGTGATTGGCCGGGAAGCGCAGCACGGTGAACTGACCATTGTCGGACACCTCCGACGGCTGCAGGTCCGATGCGCCCTGCACCGTATAGCGGATGTTGCGCGTGCCCTCGATCACGCCATGATCGAGGGCAGCGGTAATCGCTGCCTGTTGCAGCTGGGCAAGTTTGAGCGCGGCGGCGAGCGCCTGGGCGCGGGCAGCCTTCAGCCTCTCATCTTCAGGATAACGAAAGCGCACCTGGAAGAACGTGTTGGGCGCCGAGGCGCTGATCCAGCCGGCGCGCGAGGTCAGCTCGAACGTGTAATTCCGCAGTTCGCCTGCCCGTTCGGTCGTGACGATGAGATTGGTCGGCCCGGCATGTTCGCGTGGCTTGATGAAGAGCAGATACCCCCTCGGTGCGACCTCCCAGGAGACGCTGTCGCCAACCGCCACGTTGACGATATTTTCGTCGCTGCCGAACACCACCTGGGTCGCCGTCCGAAACACGCCGACGATCCGGTAGACCTGGTTGGGATTGTAATCGACGGTGCGAACGCGCGGATCGGCATAGCCGGCCTTTGGCGTTTCCGCAGCCATCGCCGGCGTGGCGGCCAGCGCCAACAGCATGGCGATCGATCGGCGCATCATGGCGTCACCACCGGGTCGGCACGATAGGTCTCGACCTGAAATCCGAGCGGATTCCTGTACCGATCGCCCTCGGCCATCGGCGCGTTGGTGTAGCCGAACGTCACCGTCGCGATCCAATCGGTCGATTGCGCAGCGGTGTCGGTTTGAACGGTTCGCGTGAAGCGCACATTTGCCACCCGATTGTTGATGAAACTGATGTTGGTGATCCGCGCGGTCGCGAAGACACGGTCGCCCCAGAGGGTTCGCGGACTCTGCGGATTGCGCGGACTGATGAAGCTCGCCCAGCGTTGCTGCTCGGAGGGCTGGGAGAGGATTGCGACGGTGTCGTAGCTCTCCTGCGCCGAGGCGGGGTTCCAGCTCTCTCTGTTTCGCACATATTGCGCGAGGAAGAATTTCGTGACCGCCTCGTCATATCGGATCGGTGCCTTGCCGGTGAGCTGGGTCTGGACGTCGACTGCCCCGGTCGTCTGGTTGACCCGCACGGTCACCAGCTCGATCCGCTTGAGCGGCGTGAGCGCGACGACGGCCGCGAGTCCTGCCAAGCCGACCAGGACGCCGATCACGGCGAGGATCCAGGCCAGCCGCTGCGATCGTTTCGCGGCGCGCAGCCGCTCCTGATCCCAACTGCGGGCGTCGGCAAAATAGCGCTGGAGTTCGGTGGGGAGGACGCCCTCGGCCATCGTACGCTCAGCAGCTTGCATAATTCGAGGGCGCGGCTGCCGCGGAGGTTTTCGCAGGCGGCGGCATGGGCGGTGTGGCGTCACCCTTGAGAGGCTCACTCGGTGGAGCCGACATATCAGCGGGCGCTTTCGGCGGCGCGCCTGGCAACACCGTACCGTAAGGATTGGCGTCTCGCCGATGCTTGCCGTCGCACACCGCGAGCTTAGGCAATTTACCGGCGCACCCGGTGAGTCCGATCGTCGCGGCGATCATGGCTGAGCCCACCAGGCGGGCGTAGACGAAGCGAGCAGTCATGCGCTGATGGATCCTCCGGAAAATTCATGAGGTGGGCGCTGTTTGGGAGGTCGAGGCGTCGGTCGACGGAGCATGGATCGCGCCGCCAGACCGGCACCGATCATCGATCCGGCAAACTCGCCGGCACCGACCGAAGCACCGCCCGCAATGCCCGATGCGAGCGAGGGCGCCTGAAAAAAGAAGAAGGCGCCGAGCAGGAAATACGTAATGTAGAAGGCAGCCTGATTTTCCGGGCTGCTTAACGAAACGCCGGTGACCGCCGTATCGCCAAGGTCAGTGATGAGCGCGGCCATCGTCGTGATGACGGCTAGCAGGATGATGTAGTTGAAGGCTTGGCCGAGCCAGCCATTGAAGAACCTACGGCCCCATTCGAACAGCGACAGCGCGATGAAAATGGGCCCGAGCGCGATGATAACCGCGAGTGCGACCACAGCCATCATGCTGACACCAAAACCAATGACCGCGGCGATCTCGGACGCCAGATCAACGAAGAACGCGAGGATATAGAGTTCGATCTCATAGCCAAGCTGGGTGACCGGAAGCGCTTGCGCCTTATCGCGACAGCGTTGTGAGACGACTTTCGCTTTGTCCTCGAGCTTGTCGAAGACGTCTCCCATCGACGTATAGTCCTTGCCCGAGACCGCTTGGGTGACTGCAGACGGTGCGGCGTGGAAGAGCGGGTTGGTGACCCAATCCTTGTAGGCGACGGTCGTCGCGGCGACGAAGATCAGGCAGATCTTCGCCATGCGGTAGATGAAGTCCTGAAATGGCTCGCTGACGACGCCACGAAGGATCGCATAGCCATAGATTGCAATGTAGATGACGAGGGCCGCAGTCAGCGGACCGCGCACGGCATCGACGACGCTCGTATATCTCGCATCGAGAAACGTATCGAGCTGCCCGCTGAAGTAGGTGTAAGCAGAGCTGAAGAGGTGGCCGTCGTCCGAGGCCATATCAATGCGCCAACTTCCGAGCGTCAGCCGCGCGCTCTTCCATCGCTTGGGCAGCTTCTGCGGTCCCGCACTCCTCCTGGTTTCGGGCTTGATACCCGTCAGCGGGATGCTCGCACTGTTGAACAGTCGATGCACGCTCGTCGGTATGGGCGCGGAAATAATCGATCGATCGTGCTCGCGGCGGCTCGGCCGGTTTCGAGCAGGCTGAGACCGTCAGCATCGTCGCAATGGCGAGCAAGCCTAATCTCACTGATGCCTCCGCGCCGCGTCTGCCGCACGCTCCGCGATCGCCTGCTCGGCGGCTTGCTGACCTTGGAGGCGATCTTCAGCTTCCTGACGCATCTTCACCGCCTGCAGCTGCATGGCGTCATTCTGGATATGGGCCTGTTCGATCGCGATCCGCGCCTGCAGATCCTGCACCTCCTTCTGGGTCGAAGCGGTGCTGAGTGCCTGGCGCAACTGCTCCAAACCTTCGGTCCGGGTCGTCGTCGCCCCAAAGGCGGCATCCGCGACCGCCGCATTTGTCGCAACCCTGTCGCCGTTGCTGGTCAGCAGGGTCCGGGTCGCGCGATCGCTGTCGGTCGCAGATGTCGGCAAATCGGGCAGGCTGACACGGCGGCCGGCGCGGATATTGGCCGCCGCTTGCCCGATTTGTCCAAGGCCGTTGGTCGACCCGCTCGCCAGCTGCTCGATGTCGCGCGCGCCCGATGGCAGCCAGCGCCGCGAGGCATCGCTGTTGAGGATGTTGGCGACGCCGTTCGCGTTCGTCAGGCCGTGCGCATTGTTGTAAGCGTCGACTGCCTGATTGTACGTCTTCTCCAACGCCTGCAATTGACTGCCGGCGGTCTTCACCTGGTCGATCAGCTTCAGGAGCGCGGCATTGTCGTGAACCGCGATGCCCTGCGCCGATGCCGGCATGGCGCCGACGATCGCGAGGGGCAGGAAGAGCAAGCCTGCACGCATAACCAAGTCCTTTCTCACCTGAGCCCCCGCCGCTTTTCGTGGAAAACAGGCAGCCAGTCGGCGGGATCGTCCCCCTTCTCACGGCGGATCTCATCGAGGAGGCCAACCGTCGACGATCGGCCCGACAGGATGGCGAGCGCATCGTCCATTCCATCGAGATCGAGCCTCACGACGATCGAATTGTTGCCCTGCTTGATCAGGAACTGCCGCGACTCCGGCACGAGCTCGTAGCGAAGCAGCCGGAACTCCTTGGCGGTCAGGCCCAGGCCCTCCCGATATTGGCGCTCGTCGGCACGTGGGTTGGGCAGCAGGATCCAGGTCGGGGTCTGGCCGATGATACTGCTGGCGATCGTCGAGCGCAGCGCGTGTTCGGGGTTCTGCGTGGCGAAGATCAGAAAGGCGTTGAGCTTGCGCCAGGTAAGCAGCGCATTCTCGATGTAGGTCGTGAACTGCGCGTCGCCGAGCGCCTTCCAGAATTCGTCAATGACAACCGCGAGCCGCTCCTTACGAGCAAGTACGCCATCGATCCGCTCGAACATGTACATCATGATCGGAGTGCGAACCTCGGCATTGTCGAGGAAGTCGGTCATGTCGAACCCGACAAAACGAGCCTCGAGGCTCACGAGATCGGCGTCATTGTCGAAGACCCAGCCGAGCGCGCCGCCGCGCGTCCAGCGCTCGAGACGCGCACCAATACCTTCGAGATTGCGGTAACCCAGCACTTCGCGCAGCTCGGCGAATGTGCGCTGGTCGACGGGCAAGCGGCCGAGCGCGATCAGGCCGTCGTCGATCAGGCGATCCTCGCTGACCGAGAGGCTGCCGCCGGGCGGCGTCACCAACTGGCGGATGAAGCGGCCGAGGAACGCTACATAATCGGCATCATATTCCTGCGCCTGAAGCGGCGCGAAGCCGGTCGGCTGACCGTTGCGAAGCGCCAGATACGTGCCTCCTGATGCGCGCACGTAAATTTCGGCGCCGCGATCCTTGTCGATGAAGATCTGCCGGCATCCCGTCTTCTCGAGTTGTGCCATGAGGAAGTTGAGCGCGGCGGTCTTGCCCGAGCCGGTCGGTCCCAGGATGCCGGTGAAGCCGACGTCGCCGACGTGAAAGCTGAAATAGAAGGGTGAGAGTGCCGTCGTCTGGAGCAGGGCGATTGCCGGACCCCAATGGTTGCCGGCGACCTGTCCGGTCGGAAAGGTGTGGAAGGGCGAGAGGGCGGCGAAGTTGCGCGACGTGATGACCGACGGGCGGGCGCGCCACCGTGCATTTCCCGGCAGCTGTGCCCACCAGGCCGACTCATTGGCGCTTTCTTCGCGCACTGCGACGAGCCCGGCGTCGGCGAGCAACGCGCGCGCCGCTGAAAGATGATCGTTCAGCTCCCGGATGCTCGAACCGAAGACCGCGAGGGAGAAATGATGCTCGCCCATCACGAAGTGGTTGCTGGCGAGATGATCGGCCGCCTCGTCGAGCGCCGTGGCCTGGCTCATCGCTTCGTCGTCCGTCGAGACCATCTGTCTGCGACGGCGGCGCACCTGGTCGGCACTGATCGCGCGCGAAGCCGGCGCCCAACTCTGGGTCAGGCAACATTCGAATGAGGCATTGAGCAGCGCGTCGAGCTGCCCAGGCCGCGTGCTCGCGGGATATTCGCGGATGCCGAAGATGCCGGCGAAACGACTGCGATCGTGCGCGCGGATCTCGATCAGCTCGCGGCCGAATATGATGCGATCACCATAAAGCGCGGTTCCGAGATGCCCGCGCACCAGCGGTACGCGGCGGCGACGTCCAATGAGCACCAGTTCGAACAGTTCGAGCGGCTCGGAGAACATCAGCCCGTCATGCTCGTAGAGACTCAGGCGACGTGGATTGAGGCGGCCGAGCAGCTTCACCGTCTCGTCGACCCGCTCGTTGAATTGCTGAAGCCCTTCGGCATCGACATCGGCGAGCGCATCGACGCGCTCCCGGTTCGAGAAGAGTTTGGAGAGGGAAACGACCAGCTTGTCGGCCGCCCCGACCGCGCGCTGCATCGCGATCGTCAGATAGAGTTCGTTTACGAACGCGCGTTGTCCCGAGACGCGTGCCTTGTGCTCGGCGTCGAGCGAGCGCGCGAAATCCGAGCGGAAGATGCCGCCGGGATAGTCATCGGACGACCGCCTCACGACATGGGTGACCCAGGCGACCCGTTCGTCGGCGACGTTGCGCAGGATGCTGTTGAGCTTCTCGTGCCAACCGTTGAGGTCGCTCTTGTCGGCGGTCTCGAATGAGATGCCATCGAGCCGCAGGACCGCCAGCAGCGTGCCGTCGTCGGTCACGACGACGTCGCCGACGTGCCGGGCATAGGGAAGAAATTCCTCCGGCTCACGCTCGCGCTTGGCGACCCTCCAGGGCGTGCGCGCCGCAAAGTCGAGCATCGATTTATTCACCGGCAAAGCCCTTGCGACGAAGCGGCGCGACCGGCAGCGGCGAATAGGAGCTTCCCCCCCACCAGCCGCGATCGCGATTGCGCCATTTCGTCCGCAGACCAAGGTTGAGAAGGCGAAAGGCATTGGGTTCGTGGCGCACGATCAGGCGTGCCGCCATGAACCCGGCAGCGCCGAGCATGACCGCGTAGACCGGATTGTTGGTGACGAGCAGGACCAGAACCGCGGCGATCGCAATCGGGAGTGCGGCATCGAGTGGAACCCCGAGCCACATTGGTGGACGGCTCAGCGCCAGATAGACCGGCTCTGCGATCAGCGGTTCGTCGGAGGGGGACACGGCCGTTCAGCCGTTGCCGGTGATCTTGCTCAGCAGCCAGGCCGAACCGAAGATCAGGAAGATACCTCCTACGACGGCGATGAGTGGTCCGGCGCTCGCTCGCCCGGTGAAGAAACGATATCCGGTGACGGCGATGGCGATGACAGCAACGCTTTTGGCGAGATCCCCTGTCAGCCAATCCTTGATGCTGTCGACGAAGCTCTGAATGTCCGCCGTGCCGGCTGCTATTGCGGGCGAGGCGCTCGTGACGGCGATGATCAAGGCAATCGCGATCGGCTGGATCGCGACGCGGGCCATCGGGGGATTTGCTCGCATATTTACCGTCCTTTCGGGGTGGATGGAAAGACGTCTGCGCTGGTCGCAGGGGCGCCGAAGACTGCCCAGGACGCCGGACTGGCGGCTCCTTTGGTCATCTCGCCAGCGGCCAGCGCGTCCCCCCCGGGTCGCACGGTCCTCTGATAATTTGTGGTGATGGTGGTTGCCGATGGGACGGTGCCCGCCGACCGCGCGGCGGCGCGATACACGCGCGCCACGTAGCCATTCTCGATCCCACGCACACTGTCGCCGGTGTTGTAGGTCGACAAGGTCGCCGCCAGTGCATGCTGAACGGTCGGTGCCCGGGGCGCGACCTTGCGGTATGTCGAGACCATCAGCCGGCCGGCGGCCGCGATACTCGCGCACGGATCGAACGCATCGCTGACCGGAAGGCCAATCCGCCCTGCCGTGTGACTGTTGATCTGGGCGAGACCCATATCGATGCTGTGGCCTTGGCCGATCAGGGATTGGGCAAGCGCTTCGGCTTCCGCCCTGCTCGCAGGCTTATAGACACGGTGCGAAGTGTTGTCGCCGATGACCAGCTCGTTGAGAGCGCTCTCGTTAAGAACGAGCGCGACCATCGTCGTCGGGGCGACCTGAGGTGCGCATTGCCTGGCTAGGGCAGAGGCAACAGCCAAAGTTAGCGTCATACTCACCGCCCATGAACACTTGGGTCGTGCCAGACTTTTTCGGTCGCTGACTTTAAGCTGACGGTTGCGGCGAAGGCTTTAGGAGACGCCACGGATCCCGTATCAAAATCGAACTATCGAGCGGGGACGACCTGCCCGAAAGCACGAGCGCCACAGCGCGTCCAGCGCGACGACCTGCCCGAAAGCACGAACATTACGGGCAGGCTCTGCCCGAAAGCACGAGGATTGCTGCGCGGGCCGGTGCCCCCGCTCGGTTAACGATTGGGCGTCCGATGACCGACGATTCGCCTGTGGGCGATTCTCTCGGGGAGCCGTCGGACCGCTGGCGGCATCGCAAGACCGACCGGTGCAACGATGCGCGAGGAGACGCCGTGCTGACATGAAAAACCCGGCGCAAGGCCGGGCTTTTCGGGTTGCCCGCTAGGGGCGAGGTGGAAGTCACTTCCTAGCTGGTTCCCGACTTATCAACAAGCTCGAAGCGCGCTCGTTTCGCGCCACGGCTTCGTTTGTCTGCACGGGCTCCGCAACAGGGAGTTACCGAACGATGGCCTATGCCTGTTCACCTGGATCCGGGTTCCGACGCTTCGACGCCTTCGCGGCGCAGGCGGAGCAGACTGCAGGAGAGTTTCGTGGGTTGCCCGCTGATTGTGGGCCGGCACAAGCTCTTGCTGCCTTCAAGCGGGCCGCACCCTATATGCAGATTCCAGCCGGCGTCGTGCAGCTGATCGACGTGCTGTTCGCGTGGACGACGCCGCTAGACTGGCGCGGGGGTGCCAACCCGATCGTCTGGCCCCGCAACGAGAAGCTTGCCCGTAAGCTCGGGCTGGGCGTGCGGCAGCTGCAAAATCTGCTCGATCGCGCCATTCGGCTTCGGCTGATCAGCCATCTCGATAGCCCCAATGGCCACCGTGGCGGCCAACGAAACGCCGACGGGACGATCAAGTGGGCCTATGGCATCGTGCTCGCGCCGATCGGCACCCGCATCGAGGATTTCCGGCAAACCGCCGCCCGCGGGATGGCCGAGGATGCAGCTATCGATGCGCTGAAGAAGCGTCTGGGCGCCGTTCGCCGGCGTATTTCGAGCCTCGCCCAGACCGCCATCGACCATATGCTGGTCGGTACGGCGGCCGACGAGGAGCTGGCCCTCGTGCTTAGCGCGACCCGCCAGATGAAGAATGTCCGCGACATCGACCTCCTGACCGGCTGCGTGGAGCAGATGGAGCAGCGCGGACGTGCTCTGGAAGCTGAGATTGCCGCCGCTTTGGTGGAGATCCAAGCAGAGCAGATGCAGTCAGAAACCAATATTATTACATGCTCGGATGCGGATGAATGCACGCACTCTACAACTACAACTGAACCCCAAACTGCTAACGCAGTTACCAGTAGTGGCTTTCCGGAAGGAAGTAGGGGGGAAGGCTTCGCCCAGACTCGGACCGTCGCGTCCAGCGTCGAGGAGGATTTGGAGAAACATGGCGTTGATCCGGCCTTCATCGAATCGGTTTCACCCGAGCTCTGTCATTCGCTCCGTCATTCACAGCACGGCTGGGGCGATGTGATCCATCTGGCCGAACGGCTCGCAGACCAGGCGGGCATCCACAAAACCGCCTGGCATGAGGCTCGGCGCGTCATGGGCGAGCGCGGCGCTGCGGCCTCGGTCATCGCGACGGTCCACAAATATCACGCCGGCGACGTGCGCCAGCCCGGTGCCTATCTGCGTGGCATGAACGGCAAGGCTCAGAAGGGCACGCTCCATTTAGGCCGCACTTTCCACGGCTTAAAGGACAATCGTCAGAGTCATTTGATGCGGGCGATGCACGATGGTCCGGATCCGCGGGCGATGGGCGATCTCGCCCGGCGCGCGATGGCGCTCGTGCTTTCGGGCAGAACGTCGTGATCGAGAGGCCTCTTCAACGGTCAAAAACACCGGATCAGCGACATGATGCCCGAAAGCACGAGTCCTGAAGGGGACGGAGAGGCGTCGCTAGGGTAGGAATCGCACTTGTCCACAGCTCGAGGCCAAAGACTCGTGCTTTCGGGCAGGTCGTCACGGTTGATGGGTGCGTGTGAAAGCAATGCGAGGTAAAACGGGGCAGGGTAAGGAGAATCGGCGCACCGAAGGGGACGATATGGCGAAGCACCAGTCCATCATCATCCGGCAGGGCGACCTGTTCGATGTCGACAGCCCGCTCCACGGCAAAGTCCGGGGCGAGCGCAGCATGATGGATTTCCCGTTTTTCGCGCTGTCCAAGGTCGCCGTGAAAACCCCTGTCGAGTATAAGCACGGCAACGTCAGCATCCAGATCAAGCCAAGTTCCGATGGCATGGCGACAATGTACGACAAGGAGATCATTCTCTACGTCGCGTCGCTGATGGCCCAGGAGATCGGCAAGGGCGGCGAGGTCGATCAGGAATTCACCTTCACCGCGCACGACTTTTTCCGCGTCACCGGCGTGCTCCGCCCTTCAAAGCGCGAGTATAAGCGGTTCGCTGATGCGCTTGCCCGGCTTCAGGGCACGCAGATTAAGACCAACATCAAAACCGGCGACATGATCGATAAGGGCTGGTTTTCGTGGCTGTCCGAAGTCAACGCGACCGCGATCGAGCTCCCGAACGGCGACGAGCAGCTCCGCAACATTCGGGTGCGCCTGTGCGCCTGGCTGCATCGGGCCATTCAGCGCGACGGGCATATCTACGACTATCATCACGACTATTTCCGCCTCGGGACGATCGAGCGGCGCATCTATGAGATCGCGCGCTGCCACTGCGAGGGCGATGAGGTCGAAATGCCCATAGAATTGATGTCGATGAAGGTTGGATCGACCGCTCCGATCTCCAAATTCAAGCAGCATCTGAAAGAGGTCGAGGCCGACGACCGTTTGCCGGAATATCGCGTGACGTTGCGCGAAGTCCTTCCCGCCGAGGGCAAGACCGACAGCCGCGGCCGACGCATGACGAAACTCGAGACCGTGGTGGTCCTGACACCGCGCCAGAAGAAGCCGCCGTCGCTGCAGCTCGAGGCTGCGTGATGCCATGGCGTCTTACCTAAGAAGCTTCGAATGCTCGGCGAGGTCGGTCCGGTTCGTTCGACTATAATCATTTAACCAGATCGGCGCACCTTCACGCCAAGAGGCCCTCGTCATGGATATAAAAGCGTGCTTTCCCAACGATCGCCGGTCCTTGTGAACTGGCGGCGCTGATGCAGGCGGTGAGGCCGGTCGAGCCAGAATTCCATGCTCACGGGCTCGACCCGATACCCGCCCCAATGCGGGGGCCTGGCGACCACACCGCCGTTGAAGCGCACCGCGATCGCTTGGAACCGCGCCGCCAGATGCGCCTCCGACAGGAGGGGGCGGGATTGGTCGGATGCCCAGGCACCGAGCTGAGAGTCGCGCGGGCGCGTGGCGAAATAGGCGTCCGCTTGCTCCGCGCTCACGCGCGATATCGACCCCTCGATACGGATTTGCCGGCGTAAAGATTTCCAGTGAAACAGCAGAGCGGCAACAGGATCGGCGCCGAGATCCGCCGCCTTGCGGCTTTGCTGGTTGGTGTAAAATACGAAGCCGCGCCGATCTTGTCCCTTGAGCAGGACAGTCCTCGCGGACGGGCGACCGCCAACATCGACTGTCGCCAGCGTCATAGCTTCGGGATCGTTTGCTTCTGCGGCACGCGCTTCAGCGAGCCAGGAGTCGAACAGGGCGTGAGGGTCGGTTTCGTCGATCATGCCGGCCGCCATCGCGGCATCGGCGGTCAAGCGGCTATCCGCAAAAGCCCGGATGATGCGTTTCCTAAGCGGGCGGGAGCGCGCATTCTAGCGTAAGTAGCATTCCCAATATGGGCCGCCCGAGCGGCCTCGTATCGCCACGTACGCCATCTTTGGACGGAGTGCTGGCAATGAAATCGATCCTGTTGCTGCTGCACGATGACGACGGTCAGACCGCGCGCATATCGGCGGCGCTCGCCTTGGCGCGCGCGCTGGATGGCGAGCTGTCGTGCCTCGACGTCGTCGAAGTGCCGCACCTCGTCGGCGACTATTATAGCGAAGCCGGGCGCGCGATGTTGCTGGGCGACGAAGAGCGCCGTGAGCATTTCAACAAAGACCGCGTGACCGAGCAGCTTGACCGCGAGGGGGTGCGCTATCGCTGGACGGATACGCAAGGCGACGCCGATGCGTGCGTGGCCGCCGCCGCAGATCTCGCCGATATCATCGTGCTCACGCGCGAGACCCCCAACCCGCTCGGTTTCAACTTTCGCCCGATCGTGTTGCGTGCCGCCTTGAAAGGCAAACCGATCCTGTCGTTGCCCGAGGATGCTCTGGATTTCCGCGCGACAGGTCGTGCGCTGGTCGCCTGGGACGGCTCGGAAGGCGCGACCAATATGCTGCGCGCCTGCGTACCGCTCCTGCAGAAGGCTTCGGCGGTGGAGCTCTTCACGGTCGACTATCGCGGCTATGAAATCCCTGCGGACGAAGCGGCGGAATATCTCTCTCGCCACGGCATCCACGTGACCGTCTCGAAGCAAAAGGGTGGCGATCACAATTCCGACGAATGGCTGCGCATCCGCTGCGCGACGTGGCGCGCCGATTATTGCGTCATGGGCGCCTTCGGAGACAGCCACCTGCGTCATTATCTTTTCGGCAGCACGACACGGCGCATGCTCGCGCTCGGTGACCTGCCGATCATCCTCGGGCGTTGAGCCTCGACTTACGTACATATCCCAACAGTCGGGACCGCCAGCGCTTCGTAACCAACGAGTCGAAACTGGGAGGCAGACATGGCCCAACCGCCAGACCATCACGAACCCAAGATCCGGCATGCCGTGATCCTGTGTCATCCTAGCCCGCACAGCTTCTGCCGCAGCATCGCCACAGCTTATTGCGACGAGGTCGAACGCAATGGCCAGGAATGGGTGCTGCGCGATCTCTACGCGCTCGATTTCGATCCCGTGCTGCGCGACGACGAGCGGCCCGCCGTCGGGGCGGATCCCAAGCATGATGTCGCGCGCGAGCTGACGCAGCTCAGCGGCTGCGACGTGTTCACTTTAATCTATCCGATCTGGTTCGGATCGGCGCCGGCGATGCTCAAGGGCTATATCGACCGGGTCTTCGGGTCCGGCGTCACCCCGCAAAACGTGCTCCTCCAAAATCGGATCGGCTTTCTCACCGGCCGTTGGCTGTTCAGCATTTCGACGTCCGCGACCAAGGACATCTGGCTCGACGAGCAGGGGCAATTGGGGTCGATGCGCCAGGGGTTCGATCACTACATCGCGCATGCCTTCGGCATGCACCTCGAGAAGCATATGCACTTCGGTCACATCCTGCCCGGCGCCAAGACCCGGTGGATCGACCAATATCTCTACGAGGTCCGCGAACAGACCAAGCGCGTCTGCGCGATGGTCCTGGCCCAGGCGCGACACGCTCAAGCGGCAGCGATCGAACCGGTTGCCTGAATTCATCCCAAACAGACGGAGGTCATCATGATCGGCACGATATTCTTATGGGCGGCGGTCGCCGGAGGCGCACTCTTTATCCTCGTACTCGCCTTCGCGACCTACGAGCAGGCCTATCAGGAGCGGAGGGCAAAGCGCCTGTCGCTCGATACTATCGACAATCTGGACCGCGCGATCGATCGCTATCTGCCCTCGGCGCAGATGACTGAGGCGGACCGGGTTGCGGCGGCCGCCGCACCCATGATCGACATCGCAGCCTGAGGCGATCGGGCATGGCCATGATGCGCGCCGCCGTCGTTCGAGCCTTTGATCAGCCGCTGGTGATCGAGGAACGAGCAATCCCGCAGCCCGGACCGGGCGAACTGCTCGTCCGGGTGATCGCGAGTGGCGTCTGCCATACCGATCTTCATGCGGCGCGTGGCGACTGGCCGGTCAAGCCGAGCCTGCCCTTCGTGCCAGGCCATGAAGCCGCCGGCTGGGTGGCGGTGGTGGGGCAGGGGGTCAAAGCCTTCAAGGAGGGCGATGCCGTGGGTGTCGCCTGGCTGCACGATGCCTGTAGCCACTGCGAATATTGCGAAACCGGCTGGGAGACTCTTTGCGAGCAGCAGCACAATACCGGCTACAGCGTCGATGGCGGCTATGCCGAATATGTCATTGCTGCAGCCGACTATGTTGCGCGGCTTCCGCCTGGGTCGGACTTCTTTGCGCTCGCACCGATCCTGTGTGCTGGCGTCACCACCTACAAGGGATTGAAGGAAACCGAAGCGCGCCCAGGAGAATGGGTGGCCATCTCCGGTATCGGAGGTCTCGGCCACGTCGCCGTCCAATATGCCAAGGCGATGGGACTTCATGTCGTCGCGCTCGACACGACCGACGACAAGCTTGCGCTGGCAAAGTCGCTCGGCGCCGACGCCGCGATCAATGTCGGTACGCCCGATGCGGTCGAGCAAGTGGTCCGACTGACCGGGGGCGGTGCTCACGGTGTCCTCGTCACGGCACCTTCGCAGCCCGCGTTTCGTCAGTCGATCGCGATGGCCCGACGGAAGGGCACGGTATCGCTCGTGGGGCTTCCGCCCGGAGACTTTCCCACGCCGATCTTTGACGTTGTGCTCAAGCGCGTCACGGTTCGCGGATCCATCGTCGGGACGCGCCGCGACCTCGACGAGGCCATCGCCTTCGCGGTCGAGGGCAAGGTCCGCTCTTCGGTCACCGTCGATAAGCTCGACAACATCAACGCGGTGTTCGAGCGCCTGAGCGCCGGCCACGTCGAAGGCCGGATCGTCCTTTCGGTCTAACCGGGGGACATTGGGGAAATTGCGTATAATCGCGACTTTCCCCCCTCCCTAAGACTGCACCCATCCCTGCCGCACCGGCAGTCAAACACCTCGGTGGACCATGTGGTTCTCCGATCGAGAAAACGCGCGCTCAAAAGGGGGCCAAGTCCAATGGCGGGTATCGACTGCGTCAGCCGAGCTGGCATCTGGCTGTTCCTAGCGCTGGTCTTATTCGCGGCGTGCGCCGTGTCGGTCGACCAGGCGTTCGCCGTGCATATGGCGCTCTGTTCGGGTGTCGCCCTGATCTGTGCGTTTCGCGCGATGGGCGAGGTCGGTAAACCGGAGGGGTTGGCGGCTGAAACCGGATATTATGACGAGGTCATCCGCTGGGGCGTTATCGCCACGGTGTTCTGGGGAGTCGTCGGCTTCCTTGTCGGGATCGTCATCGCCTCCCAGCTGACCTTTCCGCTGCTCAACCTCCATTATGATTTCTCCACGTTCGGAAGGCTGCGGCCGCTGCACACGTCGGCGGTGATCTTCGCGTTCGGAGGCAACGCCCTGCTCGCGACGAGCTTCTACGTTGTCCAGCGGACTTGCCGTGCCAGGCTCGCCTTCCCGGCGCTCTCGCGCTTCGTGTTCTGGGGCTACCAGCTTTTCATCGTGTTGGCGGCGACCGGCTATCTGATGGGCGTGACCGAGGGCAAGGAATATGCCGAGCCCGAATGGTATGTCGACATTTGGTTGACGATCGTCTGGGTCTGCTACCTGATTGTCTTCGCAGGCACGATCGTTCGCCGTAGCGAACCGCACATCTATGTCGCGAACTGGTTCTATCTGAGCTTCATCATCACCGTCGCGATGCTGCACGTGGTGAACAACATCTCGCTGCCGGTGTCGTGGGTGGGGTCGAAATCCTACTCCGCCTTTTCGGGCGTCCAGGATGCGCTGACCCAGTGGTGGTATGGGCATAACGCGGTCGGCTTCTTTCTGACCGCCGGCTTCCTCGGCATGATGTATTACTTCGTGCCGAAGCAGGCCGAACGCCCGGTCTACAGCTATCGGCTGTCGATCGTACACTTCTGGTCGCTGATCTTCCTCTACATCTGGGCCGGGCCGCACCACCTCCACTACACCGCTCTCCCCGATTGGGCGCAGACGCTGGGCGAGGTCTTCTCGATCATGCTCTGGATGCCGAGCTGGGGCGGCATGATCAACGGCCTGATGACGCTCAACGGCGCCTGGGACAAGATCCGCACCGATCCGATCATCCGCATGATGGTGGCGGCTCTCGCCTTCTACGGCATGAGCACCTTCGAAGGCCCGATGATGTCGATCAAGAGCGTGAATTCGCTCAGCCATTATACCAATTGGACGATCGGCCATGTCCATTCGGGCGCGCTCGGCTGGAACGGCATGATCACCTTCGGCGCGCTCTATTACATGACGCCGCGCCTTTGGGGTCGCGAGCGCCTCTACTCGCTGCGCATGATCAACTGGCACTTCTGGTGCGCGACGCTGGGCATCGTTCTCTATGCCTCGTCGATGTGGGTCGCGGGCATCACGCAGGGCCTGATGTGGCGCGAATATGGGTCGGACGGCTACCTCGTCTACTCGTTCGCCGAGGTCGTGGCGGCGCTCCACCCTTACTATCTGATCCGGACCCTCGGCGGCCTGCTCTACTTCACGGGCGCGCTTTTCATGACCTGGAACATCTGGATGACGATCGCCGGCAAGCGCCGCGACGAGGCACCGCTCACGACCGCGGCCTACGACCCGGCGCGCGATCATCCGCTCAAGCCTTTCGCCGCATAAGGAACGAGACCCATGGCAAAGTGGACCAGCCGCCATAAGGCGATCGAGCGGAACGTCACTATATTGGCGGTCCTCGCCCTGATCGCGGTTGCGATCGGCGGCATCGTCGAGATCGCGCCCCTGTTCTGGATCGAGACGACGGTGAAGCCGGTCGAAGGGGTACGGCCTTATTCGCCGCTCGAGCTTGCCGGACGCAACATCTACATCCGTGAGGGCTGCTACAGCTGCCACAGCCAGATGATCCGGCCCTTCCGGGACGAAACCGAGCGCTATGGCCACTACAGCCTGGCTGCCGAGAGCATGTTCGACCATCCCTTCCAATGGGGATCGGAGCGCACCGGTCCGGACCTGGCGCGGGTCGGCGGACGCTACTCGGATGAGTGGCACGTCCAGCACCTGAAGGATCCGCGCTCTGTCGTGCCGGAATCGATCATGCCGCCCTACGCTTTCATGGCGGAGCGTGATCTCCAGTTCAAAAATATCGCCGACCATCTGAAGGCACAGCGCGGCGTGGGCGTCCCTTATACCGACGAGGACATCGCCAATGCGGTTGCCGATCTTCAGACCCAGGCGACGGGTGACGGCGACAAGGCCGGGCTGCTGAAGCGCTATCCCAAGGCGCAGGCGCGCGATTTCGGCGGAGCCGGTCGGATCACCGAAATGGATGCGCTGGTGGCCTACCTCCAGAGCATCGGCACCCAGGTCGATTTCAAGGCCGCCGCCGCACAGGAGCAGCCCAAATGATCTACGATAGCCTCCGCCGGATCGCGGACAGCTGGGGATTGGTCGCGATGTTCGTGCTGTTCACGATCTTCGTCGGCTGGGCGCTGCTCCCCCGCAATCGTGCCACCAACCTGAAAGCAGCCCGCAGCATCTTCGAGGAAGAGGGGCATTCCGATGTCTGACGAAAAGCGCGTCGACGAAGCCACCGGCACCGAGACCGTTGGTCACGAATGGGACGGCATCGAGGAACTCGATACGCCGATGCCCCGCTGGTGGCTGATCACCCTGTTCGGGACGATCATCTTCGCGATCGGCTATTGCTTCGCCTATCCGTCGATCCCGCTCCTGCACTCGTCCACCGCGGGGTATCTTGGCTGGACCAGTCACGGTCAGCTCGATGCCGAGCTTGCGGCGGATCATGCCCGCAAGGCGCCGATCCTGGCGGCGATCGCGCGCACCCCGATCGAACGGATCGCGGACGACCCCCGACTGCTGGCGGCTGCGCAGGAAGGTGGCAAGGCCGCCTTCAAGGTCAATTGTACGCAGTGCCATGGCTCCGGGGCCGCCGGCGCCAAAGGCTATCCCAATCTCAACGACGACGATTGGCTGTGGGGTGGCGATATCAAGGCGATCCATCAGACGCTGCAGCACGGCGTGCGCTATCCCGGCGACGACGCGACACGGATGTCGCAGATGCCCGCTTTCGGTCGCGATGGCATCCTCAAGGCCGAGCAGATCGACGACGTTGTCTCCTACGTTCGCTTCCTGTCGCATCAGGAGCCGTTCAACATCTCGGCACGGCGCGGCAAGGAGATCTTCGCGCAGAATTGTGCCGCCTGTCATGGCGCGGAGGGCAAGGGCAATCGCCAGCTCGGCGCGCCGAACCTGACGGACGCCATCTGGCTCTATGGTGGCGATCGCCAGACCATCACAGAGACGGTGACCAACGCCCGATATGGCATCATGCCGGCCTGGGGGCAGCGTCTCGACCCGGTGACGGTCAAGATGCTCGCGCTCTATGTCCATTCGCTGGGTGGCGGCGAGAAGCTGCCGCCGGCCGACCCGGCGAAATGAACGCACCCAACCCTGTGCCCAAACCGACCGGCCGTCTCTTCGAGGGGCGCCGGAAGGTCTTTCCGCGCAAGGTGGACGGGACGTTCCGGCGGCTGAAATGGGCGATCATGGTCGCGACGCTCGCGATCTACTATCTGACGCCGTGGCTGCGCTGGCACCGCGGTGCCTATGCGCCGGATCAGGCGGTGCTGGTCGATCTCGCGCACCGCCGCTTCTACATGTTCTCGATCGAGATCTGGCCGAACGAATTCTATTATGTGGTCGGTCTGCTCGTCATGGCGGCGGTCGGTCTGTTCCTGGTGACGTCGGCGGTGGGCCGCGCCTGGTGCGGCTATGCCTGCCCGCAGACGGTCTGGACCGACCTGTTCGTGCATGTCGAGCGCTTCATCGAAGGCGATCGCAACGCCCAGCTGCGTCTCGATCGCGCGCCCTGGGGCGTCGAGAAGCTCGCCAAACGCACTGGCAAGTTTGCCAGCTGGCTGGTGATCGCGGCCCTGACCGGTGGGGCGTGGATTTTCTATTTCGCCGATGCACCCACGCTCGCGCGGCAATTCATCAGCGGCAACGCCCCGACCGTCGCCTACGCGACAGTCGGCGTTCTGACGGCGACAACATTCATCTTCGGCGGGCTGATGCGGGAGCAGGTCTGCATTTACATGTGCCCGTGGCCGCGCATTCAATCGGCGATGATGGACGAACGCTCGCTGAGCGTGACATACCGGGCCTGGCGCGGCGAACCCCGCACGCGCGGGTTGAAGCGGTCGCAAGAAGCCGAAGGGCCAGCGGGCGATTGCATCGACTGCGAAGCCTGCATTGCGGTCTGCCCGACCGGGATCGACATTCGCGAGGGGGCGCAGATCGGCTGCATCACCTGCGGCCTGTGCATCGACGCCTGCGATCAGATGATGACCCGGATCGGTCGCCCGACCCAGCTGATCGGCTATCTGACCGAACTGGATGCCGACCATGAGCGCCGCGGCGAGGCGGCGATCTCGCCGATCAGGCGGCTCCTCCATCCCCGAACGATCGCTTATTTTCTGATCTGGGCCGGGATCGGCTGTGCGATGCTGTTCGCGCTCGGCAATCGCGCGCGCATCGGGGTCAGTGTGCTCCAGACGCGCAATCCGATCTGGGTGCGTTTGAGCGATGGCGCCGTTCGCAACGGCTATCTGATCAAGATCCGCAACATGGAGGAGCGCCCACGGCGCTTCGCGATCAGCCTCGATGGCATGGATGCGCTGTTGTGGGACGAGCAGAGCGGTCGTGGATCCGCGGCGCGCCGCATCGTCGTCGCAGCAAATGCCGACCAGGTTGCCCAGCGCCAGATCTTCCTGGCGACGTCCACCAAGGGAGAGGCGCGGACCTCGATCGACTTCACCGTGCGCGCGCTCGATGCCGAGGGCGGCTCGGCGCGCGCCACCAGCTTCTTCGAACGACCGGAGACCATCCCATGACACGTCCCTTCACCGGCTGGCACATGCTGGCGACGATGGTCGGCTTCTTCGGCATCGTCATCGCGGTCAACGTGTTGATGGCGCGCGAAGCGATCCACACGTTCAGCGGTGAAGTCGTCGAGAATAGCTATGTCGCCAGCCAGCGCTTCAATCATTGGCTGGCGGATGCGCGGTCCCAGCAGGCCGCGGGCTGGTCCGCGACGATCGGCGCGGACCCGGACCGCCATCTGACTGTGACGGTGCTTCAGAATGGCCATGCCGTGCCGGTCTCAAGCGTCTCGGTCGAGGCCGATCAGCCACTCGATACGATTCTCCCGACGCAACCACCGATGCGCGCGCTGGGGGCAGGCCGATTCCAGTCGGCAAAGCCGATTGGCTCCGGCCGCTGGCGCGTTCGCGTCCAGGCCAAGGCCGGCGTGCGCATGCTTCGGTTCGAACAGGACATCGCGGTATGAATGCCGATGCTTCGATAGCTCCGTCGTCGACCTTCATCGTCGATGGGCTAAAATGCGCCAGCTGCATCGCCAAGCTCGAAAATCGCCTGCAGGCGGAGCCCGGCGTGGTGGCGGCGCGGGTCAACTTTACGACACGGCGCCTTCGCGTCGACCATTTCGCCGACCTGAGCGATGATCGTATCCTGACCGTGATCGGCGAGCTCGGCTTCACCTCGCACCTCCTGGCATCGGACAGCGACGAAAAGGCCCGCTCGGAGACGCGCCGGCTCGCATTGTGTATGGCGGTTGCCGGCTTCGCAGCGATGAACATCATGCTGCTGTCGGTTTCCATCTGGTCCGGCGCCGACGGCGCGACACGCCAGCTCTTCCATTGGCTGTCGGCGCTCATCGCATTTCCCGCGATCGCTTATGCGGGCCGCCCCTTCTTCTCGAGCGCGATCGCCGTACTGCGCAAGGGCCGCACCAACATGGACGTCCCGATCTCGATCGGCGTGACACTGACGTTGGCGATGAGCCTCTACGAGACGATCATTGGCGGCCCGCACGCCTATTTTGACGGCGTCACCATGCTGCTGTTCTTTCTGCTGTGCGGGCGTTTTCTCGACAGCGTGATGCGCGCGCGGGCCAGCAATGGCGTGGCGGCATTGCTCGAGAAGCTGCCGAGCGATGCGACGGTGGTTCTGCCCGATCGGACCATCCGGCGACCGATCGCCGATCTCACGCCCGGCATGCGCGTACTCGTGGCGGCAGGGGAGCGCATCCCGGCGGATGGCATCGTCGTGATCGGCGAAAGTGAGGTCGACCGGTCACTGGTCACGGGCGAAAGTCTGCCCGAAAGGGTGTCGGCTGGCACGACGGTGCTGGCCGGCACCGTAAACCTCAGCGCGCCGCTCACCATGCTGGTCAGTAAGGCAGCCGACGAGACCGCCATCGCCGACATCGCGCGCCTCATGGAAAATGCAGCGCAGTCGAAGTCGCTCTACGTGCGGATCGCCGACCGAGCATCGCGTCTCTACGCCCCCGCGGTCCACAGTCTGGCCGCGCTCACCTTCGCCGGCTGGATGCTCGCGGGGGCCGGTTGGCACGAGGCGGCGACCAACGCGGTCGCGGTATTGATTATCACCTGCCCCTGTGCGCTGGGTCTGGCCGTGCCGATTGCACAGGTCGTTGTTTCCGGCGCGCTGATGCGCGTCGGCATCCTGCTCAAGGATGGCTCGGCGCTGGAGCGGCTGGCGACGGCGGACGCCGCGATGCTCGACAAGACTGGGACGATCACCACCGGGCAGCCATCTATTGTGGACGGGATGCCCGAAAGCAGGGTCGAGCGATCCGTGCTGCTCACGCTGGCGCAGGCGAGCAGGCATCCGGTCGCGCTCGCGATCGCACGCGACCTGATCGATTCCACGCCGGCTGATCTGTCGGATCTCGCCGAGCGGCCGGGATATGGTTTGTCGGGCCTCTATCAAGGACAAGAGGTGATGTTCGGCCGACCTGAATGGGTAGGCTCGGGGCAGCATAGCGATGGCGCGCGCGTCAGCTTCCGGATGGGGAAGGGGACCGTCCACGGCATCCGGATGACCGATCCGCCGCGCAGCGATGCCGGGGCGGCGCTGGCGCGCCTGCAGGCGCTAGGACTGCCCTGCACGATCCTCTCCGGCGACGACACTGAGGTTGTCGACACCATGGTGAAGCGGTTCGATGTCACGGGTGCGGGACGCCTGACCCCGCATGACAAGGTCCAGGCCATCCAATGGGCGCAGGACACGGCCGGCCGGCACGTTCTGATGGTCGGTGACGGTCTCAACGATGGCCCCGCGCTCAAGGCGGCCTCGGTGTCGATGGCACCCTCGAGCGCCACCGACGTCGGCCAGATAGCGGCCGACGTCGTGTTCATGGGAGATCGGTTGATGGCGGTGCCGATCGCGGTTGCCGCGTCGCGTCGGTCGATGACGATCGTGCGCGAGAATTTCGTGCTGGCGGTCGGCTACAATGCGCTGGCGGTGCCGTTGGCGGTGCTCGGCTATGTCACACCCCTCGTGGCGGCGCTGGCGATGTCGGGATCCTCCTTGCTGGTCGTCGCAAATGCGCTTCGCCTGCGGAGTGCGGCGCGGTGAACGGTCTCGTCATCCTCATCCCGATCGCTTTGACGCTCGGGCTTGCCTCGCTCGCGGCCTTCTTCTGGGCGGCGCGCTCGGGCCAGTTCGACGACATGGATGGGGCGGGACTGCGCATCCTCATCGACGACGAGGGTCCAAGGGAGCCCGCTTCACCTGAACCGGTCATCGGCAAGTCGTGACGTGCCCGGCATGACCACAAGGTCGCATTTGCCGATGGGGTTACAGCGCGCAGATTGGCTGCGGACCTTCGGAAAAAAGCGCCGACTTTGATCGGCGTCTAAGAGCAAGGGTTCGAGAGAGGATAGCCGTCCCGCATCGCCGGATGCCCGCGGTCATGTCGTCGCACGAGTTCAACTTGCGACCGGCCTCACGGGGTTCGCTGCCGGCGAGAAGAGGAGGTATATCTGATGCTACCGATCACCCGCTTGCTCATCGCCGGCGTCGCCGCGCTGGGCCTTCAGGGCGCAGCCCTTGCCGCCCCGCATGCCACCGCCCTTCAGGCCCGGGCCATGCTCGATCACGCCGTCGCGGAGGTAAAATCGGCTGGCGACAAAGCCGCATTTGCGGAATTCAACCAGCCGAAGGGCGCGTTCAACACAGGCGAACTGTATGTGTTCGTCTTCGATCTGAACGGGATCTATGAGGCCTATGGCGCGCATCCCGGGTCGGTGGGTCGGGACGTGAAGGATTTGACCGATGCCGAGGGCAAGCCGATCGTGCGCGACATGATCGAAATCGCCCGGACCGCCGGGCATGGCCAGGTCAATTATGTATGGTTGAACCGTTCGGACAACCGGATCGAACACAAAATGTCTCTGATCGAGCTGGTCGGCAACCACGTGATCGGCGTCGGCTATTACCCCAACTGACGCCTGCCGGGCCGGGGCGGCGGGTGCTCCCGCCGCCGCCGCTCCTCTGTTGCCTTAAAAGCGCATGCCAAGGCCGACGCCGACCACCAGCGGATCGAGCTTTACGTGGACGATCTGTGTGCCGATCGCTGTCGTATCGAGACGCGCATTGGTGCGGATGTCGATATATTTGACGTCGAGATTGGCGAAGATCTTGGGGGTCAGGTCGACATCGATGCCGCCTTGTGCCGCCCAGCCCACACTGTCCGACATGCCGACCTTGGTCGGGCCGACGGCCGCGACGAGGCCGGGTGCCGCCTTCTCGTTCCAGAAGATCGTATAGTTGATGCCGGCGCCCACATAGGGACGGATCGAGCCGTGCGAATTGAAATGATATTGGGCGGTTAGCGTCGGCGGCAGCACCCAGGTGGACGCAAGCCGGCCGATCGACCCCGTCGTTCCGGTCGTCCCCGACGCATGATGCTTGGTGGTCGAGGCAATCAGCTCGAAACCGATCGCGTCGGTGGCCATGTAGGTGACGTCGACTTCGGGCATGAAACTATTGTCTAGCTTCACCTTCTCTGTCGGGAAGGTCGGGTTGATGCCGCCCGATTTCTCATTCGGCGCGACCATGATCGCGCGCAGGCGGACGAGGACGTCGCCGGCATGAAGTCCCGTCGTCGCGGGCTGAGCATCCACGCTCTGCGCTTGGGCGGACGCTGCCAGCACCGCGGCTCCCACGATGGCGATCGCCGGAATTGTCTTCATCACTATCTCCCTGATTGAAGGTTCAACAGGGGAGCGCGTTAGGCCGGTCGCGAGCCGTGCCTTTGCGCCGGCGCAAACTTGGATTTGATCGATATCAAGGTTCGGCCTGCCGGAGCGGGTAGGCCGTTTGCATGTGGCCTTATTACCCTGATCTGCTGGCAACGCCGGTGCCGCGCTACACTAGTTATCCCACCGCGGCCGAATTCAACGAGAGCGTGGGCGCCGACGACATGGGCGCGGCGCTTGCGCGGCTCGATGCGGGTTCGTCGGTCTCGCTCTACCTCCACATTCCTTATTGTCATGAAATATGCTGGTATTGCGGCTGCAACACCGGCGCTGCCAATCGCGCGACGCGGCTCGCCGCTTACGTCGAGCGCCTTGGGCAGGAGATCGACCTGATCGGCGCGGCGCTCGCGGGTCGCGGTATCGTCCGTCATATCGCCTGGGGTGGGGGCAGCCCCAATGCGCTCAGCCCGGACCAGTTCACCTGGCTCGCGCACAAGGTGCGCCTCGCTTTCGTCTGCGATCGAACCGAACAGTCGATCGAGCTCGATCCGCGCGGCTTCAACGACGAATGGGCCGATCAGATCGCCCGTCATGGCATCACGCGAGCCAGTCTCGGCGTCCAGACATTCGCCCCGCATATCCAGCGCGCGATCGGGCGCGTGCAGCCCTACGACGATATCGCATCCACCTGCTGCTTGTTGCGGCAAGCCGGGATTACATCGCTCAACTTCGATCTGATGTATGGGCTGCCGTCGCAAAGCGATGCCGATCTTGTTGAGACCCTCGAGGCCGCGATCGATCTCGGCCCAGATCGGCTCGCGGTGTTCGGTTATGCGCATGTCCCGCATCTCCTGCCCCGACAGCGGCGGATCGATGCCGCGTCACTGCCGAACGGTGCGGCACGCTTCGCCCAGGCCTGGCTGGCACATGAGCAGCTCATTACCAGGGGCTATCGGGCGGTCGGGTTTGACCATTTCGCGAAACCCGGGGACGCATTGGCGCGTGCGGCGCGCGAGATGCGCCTCCATCGTAATTTCCAGGGCTTCACCGATGATCCGTCGCACTGCCTGATCGGCCTGGGGGCCTCGGCGATCAGCTGCTTTCCCGATCTTATTGTCCAGAATGAGAAGAACACAGGACGCTACCATGCGAGGATCGGCAGCGGCGCATTGGCAGCGACGCGGGGAGTCCGGCCGACGCGCCTCGACCGCCAGCGCGCCGAAGTGATCGAGGCGTTGCTCTGTCATGGCGAGGCCGAGTGTGGCCAGCTGCTCGATCTGCAGCTACTTCGAGACGATATCGCCCCCTTCGAAGCGATCGGCCTTGCTCGTTGGCATCGAACGAAGCTGGTGTTGACCGCCGACGCGCTTCCCTATGCGCGCACCATAGCGGCGACCTTCGATCGCTTCCGGAAGAACTCGAAGGTACAATTCAGCAGTGCGATCTGACGCAATCCTCCCGCGCGGGCTGGCAATTGCGGGCGCTGTCGCGTTCGCAACGTCGCCGGTCGTCGCATCGCCGATGCGTGACGATCGCATGCTCGTCATCCATATGTGCGGAGGCGGGCCGGATCAGAAAATCCCGTTGGCACCTGGCCAGCATCCCAAACCATGCGCAGCGGGGTGTCACTCGGTTTGCGTCCGAAAAGAACGTCGCGGTCTTCCCGCCTAAAAAAAAGGGGCCGCCGCTCAGGGGAAGCGCGGCGGCCAGGGTTCAGGGGAGGGTGCCAGCACACCATGCGTGGGATAAGGTCCAGGTTGGCCCCCCAGCCTGAACTGAGCGCCGCGCACCGTATGCTGACGTGGCTTCGTGAACCGACTTTCGCTTCGTGGTTTTGACTTCGATCAAATCTACGGGAATTTACGAAGCGACCCGCCAGATTCGGCCCGCCAAGATCGTGGCATGGACACTCCCGAACTCTGCGGCGCATGCCCGGTCAAGCAGCAGTCCCTCTGCGGAGGCCTCTGCAATTCCGACCTCTCGACGCTGAACAGGAGCGGCCGTCGCCATCGCCTCAGGCGCGGCGACACCTTCTGTTGGGCGGGTGAAGACAGCGGCGCGTGCGCCAACGTGCTGGACGGCATGCTGAAGGTGGTCGCGGTGACACCGGAGGGCGCGGAGCGAACCGTTGGCCTTCATCACCCCGCCGATTTCATCGGCAATCCCTATCGCGACACCAGCGAATATACGATCACGGCCGTCACAGACGTCGAACTCTGCCTCTTTCCCCGCTCCTCGTTCGATCGGTTGCTCGCCGAGAGCCACGACCTCGAACGAGAGCTGCTGCGGCGGACACTGGCATCCCTTGGCGACGCGCGAAGCCGGATCCTGACCCTCATGCACACCTCGGCGGAAGCCAAAGTGGCAGGATTCCTACTCGAGCTCGCGGGGCGTGCCGGCAATCGCGCCGCCCGCGGGTCGCTGGATGGGCCTCTGACATTCGATCTGCCTCTAACACGCGGCGAGATGGCCGAAGTCCTTGGCCTGACGATCGAAACCGTCAGCCGCCAGCTCGGCCAATTCAAGGCGGCAGGCATCGTGGCGCTGCCGGCACTCCGCACGATCACGATTCGCGACGCCGATGCGCTGCGGCGCCTGACGCTCGCGCTCAACTGATTGTGTCACACGAGACTGGCAACGATCGCTTCTCTGGCATCGCTGGCAAGGCGGCGGTCTGCGAGAAGCAGAACCGATAGCCGTTCGACAACTATGGATTCGCGGACCTCATCGAAAAATCCACGAAGCAAGTAGCCGAAAAGCTCTGTTGCGGGCTGCGCGCGCGCGTCGTCGTTCAGCAGATCCAGCAGCTCATAGCATTGCGCGATGCGTTTCTGCCGACGGCGCTCGAGCAGCTCGAGAAGGCGACGGTTGGTCGGTGTCGCGCCCTCTTCCATCATCAGTCGGTCGAAGAAATCCTCCTCGACCGCCACGGATCGCGCGGCGAGATCGAGCAGGCTTTGCCGAACCGCGACGAATGCAGCCTCGTCTGGCCATTGTGGGAGGAGATCGGCGAAGGTTTCGAGTGTGTCGGTCAGTCGCAGCCAGGTTTCCTGCACCGCCAGCAGCGGCGCTAGATCGATCTCGGTGATCACATACCACGGGTGCGGGCGCGACCGATTGGAGAGGCGGGGCTCGTGCCAGTTCAGGTTCATCCGGATCATCCTTTCGGGATGATCGTGGCGTTCGCCCTGCCGTGCGACTTTGATCGCGCGCAAAGCCGCGTCGTTTCCGACGGCGAGCTTATACCGACTTGATCGCTATCCTTTCGCCGGTGCTTGCATCGAGCAGCCGGATCCCGAAGCCCATGTCGTGCTCGAGCTGGATCGCTGCGCGATTTTCACCATGCTCGATCGACGAAATCTGCTTGGCGCCATGCTCGCGCGCGAAGCGCACGACATGCTCGAGCAGCGTCCAGCTCACGCCATGATTCTTCCAGTCGGGAAGGGTTGAGAGCGCGACCTCGTCCCGACCGCTTTCGTCGCCGGCGAGCGTTGCGATCGCGACGAGCTGGAGATCGTGAAAAGCGAGAAAGGTCATCGATGCCGGATAGTCGGCGCGACACAGCTCATCGATCCGATCGTCGCCCACTTCCTTCAGTGTCGCGAGAAAGCGGAAGCGAATGTCGTCAGGAGTGAGATTGTGGAAGAAATCCACGAGCAACGGGCGGTCTTCGCGCGTGACCGGTCGCACGAGAATGCGGTCGCCGGTCCTGGTGAAGAGAGTGGCTTCGCTCTCGAACATGGTCGTCGAGGCGTCTTGAACGGCGGTCGCCATGATGGTCGCTCCTGCTTGGGACTGGCCTGATTCATGATCCGATCGTGACGCCGACGGCATTCGTAGATTCCCGCATATGAGCCGCAGCACAGCCCCGATACCGCGTTCGTCTGGAGACATGGGGCCGATGGACAAAATCCCTTTTGAGACGATCATTCGCACGACGCTGGCGTTTGGATTGGGTGGCCTCGGTGTGACCCTGCTCATCGTCTCGCTCGTCCTCTATGCGCGTATGGGTCGGCGGTGATGGCCCGGAGTGTTCACGTTCGCAGGCCTGCGATATGACGAACCCGGGCGCCGCTGTACCGGCGGACGCGGCTGCGAAGGGCGGAGGCAGCAGGGTGGATCGCTTGCGGCAGGCCAGGACTGATCCATCGGCACTTGCCGACGAGCTCAACCTGCTCATCGACGGTGCGCAGGGCATCGCGATCTACATGCTCGACGCCACCGGCCATGTGACGATCTGGAACAAGGGCGCCGAGCGCCTGAAGGGCTGGACTGAAGCCGAAGTCGTCGGCCAGCATTCTTCGATCTTCTACCCGCCTGACCAGCTCGAGGCCGGCAAGCCGACGGCGGATCTCGAGGCGGCGCGAGAGGCAGGAAAACTCGAAGAAGAGGCTTGGCGGCTGCGCAAGGACGGCACCGAATTCCTCGCCGATATCTCGATCACAGCCCTCTATGACGACGCCGGCGCCTTGCGCGGCTTCGGCAAGGTCATTCGCGACGTCACCAATCAGCGCGCGATCGAGCGCAAGCTCAAGGCCAATTCGGCGCACCTGCGCTCGATCCTGTCGACCGTTCCAGACGCAATGGTCGTGATCGACGAGCGGGGACACATCATCTCGTTCAGCGCGGCGGCCGAGAAATTGTTCGGCATGGCCGAGGCCGAGGTCATCGGCACCAATATCAAGGCGCTGATGCCGTCTCCCGATCGCGATGCGCACGACAATTACCTGCGCCGCTATCTCGAAACGGGCGAGCGCCGGATCATCGGTCGCGGGCGCACCGTGACCGGTCGTCGAAAGGACGGCTCGACCTTCCCGATGGACCTGTTCGTCGGCGAAGCGCTGGGAGATGGCGCGCGGGTCTTCACCGGCTTCGTGCGCGATCTCACCGAGAAGCAAGCGACCGAGGAGCGGCTCGAGGAATTACGCGGCGGGCTGGTCCATGCTGCGCGCGTCAGCGCGATGGGCACCATGGCCTCTACGCTCGCGCACGAACTCAACCAGCCGATAACCGCTGTCGCCAATTATACGCAGGCCATTCGCGACCTTCTCGCCGATGGCCCGCCAGACGACATGCCGATGGTGCTGGAAGCGCTCGACGATGCGGCGAGCGAGGCGCTTCGTGCCGGGCAGATCGTCCGACGGCTGCGCGAATTCGTGGCCCGCGGCGAGCTTGAAAAGGCCGTGGTCGATCTCCCCCGCCTGATCGAGGAAGCCTCCGAACTCGCACTGCTCGGCGCACGCGAGCGCGGCATCTCGGTGCGCTTCGAACTCGATCCCGACGCTTCGCCCGTCCTGGTCGACCGCGTCCAGACCCAGCAGGTGCTCATCAACCTGATGCGCAACGCGATCGAGGCGATGGTCGATGAACCCGTGCGCGAACTGGTCGTGAGCAGCGCGTCCGACGATACCGGCCTCATCCGGATTTCGGTCGCCGATACCGGCAAGGGCGTCGCTCCCGAGATCGCCGCCGATCTGTTCCGCGCCTTCAATTCGACCAAGGCGGCCGGCATGGGACTGGGCCTGTCGATTTGCCGCACGATCGTCGAGGCAAGTGGCGGGCGTATCTGGATGGAGCCGCGCGAGGGGGGCGGCTCTGTGTTTCACTTCACCCTGGTGAAGGTCGAAGGGGAGGGACAAGATGGCTGATCGCCGCTTGATTCATGTGATCGATGACGAGGAAGCGGTGCGCCGGTCGGCGAGCTTCATGCTCAAGACCTCGGGCTTCGATGTCGAAACCTGGCCATCGGGAGTCGCCTTCCTGAAGGAGGCGCGGCACGCGAAGCCCGGTTGTATCCTGCTCGACGTGCGCATGCCGGAGATGGACGGCCTCGAAGTTCAGCAGGCGCTGAGTGAGGACGGCATCGAGATGCCGGTCGTGGTGCTGACCGGACATGGTGATGTCCAGGTGGCTGTCCGTGCGATGAAAGCCGGGGCGATCGATTTCATCGAAAAGCCCTTTGAGAAGACCACTTTGCTGACGGCGATCGCCGCAGCCTTCGATCGCCTCGATGATCGCGAAGGGCGCGCCGAGCGGGCCATTGAAGCGCAGACCGCAATCGCCGCTTTGACCCCGCGTGAGCGTGAAGTGCTCGACGGTCTCGCAGCCGGCCTGCCCAACAAGACCATCGCCTATGACCTCGATATCTCGGCCCGGACGGTCGAGGTGCATCGCGCCAATGTGATGACAAAGCTCAACGTGCGCAGCCTGTCCGAGGCATTGCGGCTCGCTTTCGCAGCTGGCCTTGGGAAAAACCACAAATGAGACAATCACGTAGATACGGAGGTCAGCAGGCTTGCCAGGATCGATCGTCCTTCAGGAGTCCGCGAGCATGATGACCGATCAGCAAGACCCGTCGAAACCGCTCGTCCTTCTCGTCGAGGACGAGCCCTCGGTGCGCCGATCGATGCAGTTGCTTCTGCAGGGCCACGGCTTTCAGGTGCGCAGCTATGGCACTGAAAGCGCGTTGCTGGCGGACCCGATGGCGGCGTCGGCGCAAGGAATGGTTGCCGATTATCAGTTGCCGGACGGTGACGGCGTCGACGCACTCAACCGGCTGCGCGGCCAGGGCTTCGCTGGCGGCGCGATCATGGTAACGGCGTTCAATTCAAGCGAGCTGACCCGCCGCGCCGAGCAGGCTGGCTTCCACCGGGTACTCGACAAGCCCTTGGCCGATCGCGCGCTCACGGTCGCGCTCAAGCAGGCACTGGCGGCCTAGGCGCGCCTGCGCACGGGCGCCGGCATGACGCACCAGCCGGGCAGGTCATCGGCGATCGCGTCGTGAGCCAACGCCAAAGCTAGATCGAGCGTCGTCTCGAAACCCTCTTCGACGAGGGCGCGGTCGACATGAAGACGCAGAAGGGCCGCCCACAAGAACTCCGCGAAGGGTGCTTTGACCTTGGCAAAGCCGCCGGCGCGCCGGAGAGCGCCGGCCAGCGATCGGTAAGGATCGTCCGCCAGCTGGTCGATGCGCTTGGGAAGTCGCGAGACCGAGCGCCTGCGACCCTTTGCGTCGATGGGATAGAGCCAGTGCCGGCTCATCAGAAATGGTTTGAACAGGCGGGCCGGCAGATCCTCAAGGTCGCCCACGATGCGCACCATGACCGTCTTCAAGCCTTCTTCGAACAGCGCTCGGGCCAGATGATGCTTGTCGACCATCCAGTATCGCCCTTTCGGCCCGACGACGACCGGGATGGGGTGACTGTCGAGATACGCCTCACGTGCCCGGATGCTTCGCCGGCGCCAGGCTTGCGCTTCAGCGTGACCTCGCGATAGCCGAGCGTCATCTGTGTAGGGCGCAGGGCGAGAATCGGCGCTGCACGGATGAGTGGGCTGGGCCTGGCTGTCGTCATCCGCTTTGATCCGGCGAGCGACCGTCGGCCTGGTCGCGCACCGACCGGCCCGACAATAAGGTCTCCAAAGCGAAGGCCATCAGAGCGAGGATCGAGCAGAGCAGGGCGGCGCCGAACAGCTCGAACATCAGCTTGCCGTCGCCGCTATTGCCGATCTGGCCGAGGAAGAGCGTCAGGCCCGCACAGCAGGTAAGCCCGCCGGCCAGCGCGGCGAGCACGACCGCCGCGTCGAGAATGCGCGAGCGCAGGCGGAGGTGCCGTAACTGAAGCTGGTGGCCCGTCGGATCGCGCGTGAAGAGATCGACCCGATCGGCAACCCTGCCGAGGCGCACCGTGAACACGTTCAGCATGGAGGCCAAACCTGTGAGCAGGAAGATCGGCGTCAACGCGAGCTGGACGACGTGCGCGGCACTATCGAGGGAAGAGGCCTGCGACATGCGTTTGCAGCTCGGTCAGACTGTCAGTCGCCGTCGCGGTGATAAATGTCGTCATAGCGCGCGAGCTTGCCGGTCTCGGGGTCGATGCCCGCCGTCAGATAGACGACATAGACGGGGAGGGGCGGCGACAGCGGGATCGTCTTCGAGATCCGCGTGCCGAGCAGCAGGCCGATCGCGAGTGCCTTGTCATTTCCGAGAAGGGATGCGGCCAGCCCCTCAGGATCCTCGGTGCGGATGCAGCCGTGCGACAGCGCGCGTCGATCGTGCAGGAAGAGGTTTCGGCTCGGGGTGTCATGAATATAGACGTCATAGGGGTTTGGCATCTCGAGCTTGATCTGCCCAAGCGCATTGTCCGGCCCCGGCTTCTGCCGAACCGTCAGCGTGCCGTTCGCGCTCTTGGTGAACACATAGCCACGACGGGCGGCCTCCTCCGGATTGGTGCGGATCAGCTTGCCGATGCTCTCGTCGACGATCGAGCAGGGCACGTTCCACCACGGGTTTATCGTCACGCCGGTGACCGTCGCCTTGAAGATGGGAGTCTGCTTATTCGGTTTGCCGACGATCACCTTGTGGCTGGCGACGATCTTGCCGTCCTCGATAAGGTCGAGCCGATACGCGGGCACGTTGACGATCAGGTAGCGCCTGCCGAGATCGCGCGGCAGCGCGCGCAGCCGGTCGAGATTGACCTCGAGCGCGCCGCAGTCGCCATGCTTGCGGCGGCATCGCACCATTTCGGTTTGAACAGCCTCGTAATTCGCGGTCGCCGGCAGCAGATCGCGGAGGCTCTTCTCGATAGAATGCCTCGCCAGCGCGGCGTTGAGCCAGGTGCGATAGTCTAGCTTGCCGCGGGTCAGGTGCCAGGATGGGTCCGAGCGCATCCTGTCCGAACCTTCGTAAAAGTCCCGGGCCAGCGCCAAGGCAATCGTGTCTGCCTGCCCATCGGTATCCGCGCCTGGCGCCATCATCGCGATCGCCGTGCCGCTATAGCTTTCGTGCAATCCCTCGTCGCGTGCCGCTTCGACCGTGTCCGCCAGCTGCGCCAGATCCTGCTCGGACCAGCGCGGCGTTGCTTGCGGGGCGGAGGCGGTGGCCGCGCCCGCCAGGAGCGCGGCCGTGACGAGGGCCAGAAACCGCATCGCTCAGTGCGCCAGGAAGACCGGCACCGGGCTCTCGGTCAGCATCGTGCGCGTCGCGCCGCCGAAGATCGCCTCGGTGGTGCGCCGGTGACCGAAGCCGCCCATGACGACATAGTCGACCGCCTGCGTCTCGGTCGCGGTCAGCAGAAGCTGACCAACGGTCTGTCCCATCGGTTCGTCGCGGACGATCCGAGCGTGGATGCCGTAGCGACCGAGATAGGCGGCGGCTTCCTCGGCGGGCGTGTCGACCGAGCCGTCGTTTACCTCGAGGATCGTAACCTTCTCGGCCAGCTTCAGGAGGGGCACCGCCGCGATCATCGCTGCGCTGGCGCAGGTCGATCCATCCCAGGCGACCAGGGCGCGGCCAAACAGGTCGAGGCTCTTGGTGGTCTCGGGAACGGCCATTACCGGCCGGTGAGAATGGACGATCAGCTCGGAAGCCGTCCGGCGCGTGTCGGGGTAGGGGAAGGTGGTCAGCTTGCGGTTGACGACGATGATGTCGGCCATCCCGGCGGCGTCGGCCAGTGCGGACTCGAAATCGCCTGTGACGTCGGTCCACGAGAACGGGACATCCTCGCGCCCGAGGCGATGCTCGAGCTTGGCCTTGTTGGTTTCCTCGCGCTTGACCTCGTCCGCGAGCATCTCGCCGATGAACATGCCGTCATAGGGCGCGCCGACGGTCATCGGCATCAGCGCCACATCGAGGCATTGCAGGTGTCCATCGAGACCTCGCGCAAGGTCCAACGCGACTTGCAGGCGGGCCTCCTGACCCGAATCGTCATGCACGAGCAGAAGTACGTTCTTCATGTCAGCCTCCATCTCCGGGTTGGCGGATCAAGGGCTAGGCCGACGCATCAGACGCGGTGATTGGGAATGATACGTATCTCGCGCCAGGTGCTCGGCGGGCAAAAGCAGGCCTCCTGTTGGAGGCGCGCGTGAACACCGAAATCGATCTCGTGCGCCCTCTGCAAAGCCGCCTGCTCCGCCTGCGCAGCTGGCGCGATCGCCCCTTCGCGCTGATACGCGAGCTGGGGCCGGGTCTCGTGACCGGCGCCGCAGACGATGATCCGAGCGGGATCGCCACCTATTCGCAGGGGGGCGCCGCATTCGGCATGGGCCTGCTGTGGACGCTCGTTCTGACCTATCCGCTGATGTCGGCGGTCCAGCTGGTCAGCGCCCATATCGGCCGCGTCACCGGACAGGGACTTGGCCGCTGCATGCGCAACGCGCTGTGGCGGCCAGTGGTCTTGGTACTGGTAGCTTTGCTTTTCGTGGCCAACACGATCAACGTCGGTGCCGATCTCGCGGCGATGGGCGCGACCACGCAGCTTGTCGTCGGTGGCTATGCCCACCTCTACACATTGGGGTTCGCGCTCCTGTCCCTCGTCCTGCAGGTCCTGGTCCCCTATCGTCGCTACGCACGCATCCTCAAATGGATGACGCTGTCGCTCTTCGCTTATGTGGCGCTGCTGTTCACGCTGCACCTGGTCTGGCGCGATATCGCGCTCGGGCTGTTCGTTCCCCATCTGAGCGGACACGACGCCGTCGTCACCGTGGTCGCCATCTTCGGGACAACGATCAGCCCTTACCTCTTTTTCTGGCAGAGCGCGCAGGAGGTCGAAGAGGTTACCGACCACCTCGACGCCCATGCTCTGCTCGAAGATGAAAGTGCGGCTCCCAAGGAATTCGCGCGCATGCGGTTCGACACATGGGCGGGCATGGGATTGTCCAATATCGTCGCCATCGCGATCATGATCGGCACGGGTGCGACGCTGCACCTCGCCGGGATAACGACGATCGGTACGGCGGCAGATGCCGCCAGAGCCCTGCAACCGATCGCGGGACGCTTCGCGTCTCTGCTTTTCTGCTTTGGGATTGTCGGGACGGGCCTGCTCGCTGTGCCGGTGCTCGCTGGCTCGGCCGCCTATGCGATCGCCGAGGCCGAGGGCTGGGAAAGCAGTCTGGGTCGGCGCTTCAGCGAGGCGCGAGGCTTCTATACGGTGATCGCCTGCGCCACCTTGCTTGGCGTCGCAATCGACTGGTCGCCGCTCGACCCGATGCGCGCCTTGTTCTGGAGCGCGGTCATCAACGGTGTCGTCGCAGTGCCCTTGATGGTCGCCTTGATGGCGGTTGCATGCAGCCGCCGTGTCATGGGGGTTTTCCGGGCGACGGGCTGGCTGGCAACGGGAGGCTGGGCGGCGGCCGCCATGATGGGTGTGGCCGTCGTCTTGATGTTCGCGGGCTGATTTGGCGCGGGCGTTGCAGCCCGCGGTGGCCGGCAGAAGGCACGGGCATCGCACCCGACGCAGGGGTTCGTGTCGAGCAGATCAGCCCTCCGGCAGCCACGTGCATACATTTCGCACAAGAGCAGATGCACCAGCGCCTCGGGATCGGCCACCTCATAGCAACGGCCAAGCTCCTCGACCGCTCGCAGCCGAAGATGCGAGCGCCGAGACCTCGGCGATCGTCGATCCCCGCAGACGTCCCCATTCCGGCCCGTCGACGCTTGCGCCAAGGCAATTCTGTGCGCGGCGAGCGCCGCGAGTGCAAAAAATCCGTGCGCGCGAAGATCGACCGTCCAGGAATCGGCATCCTCGGCGCTTACAGATCCACGCGCGACGTCATCGAGCAGGCAATTTGCGGCTATCGCGCCCTCCATTGTCTCCTCGATCGGCGGAACGGTGCAGCCCGGGGAGCCGATGAAGTTGGACGGTCGGGTCGATCTGCCCGGACGTTTCTTGGTGTCCAGATCGCCACCGCCGACGCTGTCGAACTCATCCTTATGGGAGATGAAAGCGTTCATACGGCCCCGCCATTTCGCAGCTGTCAGGGCTATCGTCGCTGTCCGCGGGGGACATTGGTAAAATCCCGTAGAACCCACGGACGCGCCTGGCCCGCGATCTGCGCAGGTGGGGCTACGGGAGATTACGTAGAGCCGCGGTTCCGCACCCGATCTAGGTGGCGATCGACCGCGCTCACCCCGCGCGATCAAACCCCGGAGGGGTCTCGCCAATACCCCGGTGAGGCCCCTTCACCCCTTATCGCGGAGAGCGCTTTGGCACGGCGTTTCACCGGGTCATCCAGATGGTAGCCCGTGCGGCATCATGACCGACCCGAGCGAGCGCTTGCGCTGGGGCTGGCGATGCTGGCTGGATATGTCGATGCCCTGGGGTTTCTTCAGCTCAACGGGCTGTTCGTGTCCTTCATGAGCGGCAATTCGACGCGACTGGCCGTCGGCGCTGCTCTGGCAAATCCAGCGGGTCTGCTCGCCGGCGCCCTGATTGCCGCCTTTGTCGTCGGGGTGATCGCCGGCTCGGCAGCCGGGCACCTGGCGAGAGATGCGCGTGAACCGGTGGTCCTGGCGGCGACGTTTGTCCTCTTGGTCATCAGCGCGTCCGGCCATGCGATCGGCACGACATACCCGATCCCTACACTCTTCATGGCCGCCGCGATGGGGGCTGCAAACAATGTCTTCCAGCGCGCCGGAGAAGTGAGCGTGGGCGTCACCTATATGACGGGAACGCTCGTGAAGCTCGGGCAGCACGTGGCGGCGGCGCTCTTTGGCGGACCCCGGTTCGGTTGGATGCCCTACCTCCTCTTGTGGCTGAGCCTGGTCGCCGGTGCGATCGGCGGAGCCATCACCTTCCCGCTCCTAGGATTGACTGCGATCTGGCTGGCAACGGCATTCGCGTTGATGCTGATGGTGGCGGCGATCGTGATCAATCGCGCGTCGTGCGCGCGGCGATGACAGCAGCGGCAGCGGACGGCGCTATGCGAAAGCTATGGCATTGTTCGTTCGTAGAGCTCGAAAAGATATTTTCGGCAGCCTATGTAGAGCGCCGGCCGCGTGTACCCTCGCGAGGCCGACCCCCGAAGGAGTTCTGCTTCCCCCAAGCAGGACTCCTTCTTAGCGTTCAGGCTGTCGTTGCGGTTGATGCCGTCCAGCGCGATCACAAATTCAGGCGCTGGTCCGACTACGCAAACACTATGAAAACGCCGGTTGCCTTGGCTCGAAATGCTACGTTCCAAACGATAAATGGCCTGCCGCAGCACAAGGAGCGTGGCATGCCCCACCGCAATTTTCAGTCGCGGACACCAAGGGTAGATATCAAACCCGTCTGTCGCGGGCATTCCTTCTGGACCCAGCCGTGAGCAACTCGCCAATCGATCGATCGCGGCGTGCCAGTGATCGTCAGCGGGCGCGGTGCCTGCGCGCGCGCGAACGAGCCAGCGTCTCACCGGCAGAAGCGCGCGGTGGCACGGGTAGCCCTCGGATCAGTGGCACGCTGTCTCTCACGGCATTTTGGGAGGCGGTTGATCCTGCTGGAAGCATGATCGGTGGGGCGGACTCCCGTCCGTCTGAACCGGGGAAGCGGAAGTGATCCACACGCATCGCCGACCCATCGCGGACATTCCGATTCAGCGGAGAGGCGATGACGGCCGCCACGCCTTCCGATCGGATTGGACGCCTGCCTGATGTCCTCGTTGGCGATGCTGTTGATCTTTGTGTTGGTGCTGATCGTCGCTGCGCGTTGCTGCCTTAGGGGCGATCGGCGAGGTCCGATTCGTCCCGACGATCAGGATTGAAGCCGGCGGGACGATCAGGATGTTGCCGTAACCCGCTCAATTCGTAGAAATACCGATACCGCTCGTTGGATGACTGCGTCATGGCAGCTCGCGTCGAACGAGGAGATCGAGGTGCCGCACGATCCCAATCAGGATGAGCTCTCCAGCCAAGTCCATTCGCTCGAGCGGGCTTTGGCAGCATTGGATGCGCTGGTCACGCGGGTTGAGCCGGTCGCAGCACGCCACGTTTCGATAGCGTCCTGCCATCTCCAGCACGGCCTCGATATACTGCGCGAAGTTCCCCTTGCAGGAAGCGGGCTTTCACTCAGGGCCTAGACTGATCAAGGCCGAGGATCGATGCGGCACTTTTCTTGGAGAGAGCCGTTCCCGAGACTGCTGGAGGCCAGTTAGGCCAAGTGGCCATAAAGGCCCTTCGATTATGCTAGAGCGAGGGATTGAAAATGCTGAAGAAGGCTTTTCTCATCGGTGCGACGGTCGCGCTGTTGCCGACCCCTGTCTTGGCGAAGGGGTGTCTAAAGGGCGCAGCCGTGGGCGGTGTCGGTGGGCATTTCGTCGGAAAGGGACATGCGGTTGCCGGTGCGGCGATCGGGTGCGCGGTCGGGCATCACCGAGCCAAGGTCGCCGCCAAGCAGCAGGCTGCCGCCCAGCCAGCACCTCCGCCCAAGAGATAGTCGCTCGGCGCCGATATGGTCCCGTCACCGGCATCCGCGCCCGGCGCGGTGTCGACGGCAGATTGCATCACCAATCTCGATCAGAACCCGCATTCTTTCTGCAACTTCATCATCGAAAATCGCGTGGTTTGATCTTTATGCCCTCGGTTTGCTGCCCGGGAATTATGCCTGATCCGAGACGAAGGTCGGGAATATAGATGTCGCGAGGCGGGCGACCGAGCGCATGCGCGGGATCGCGTGGATCGGGTCCGACCGGGTTCCTGGCTATGTCCGCCCGGCCGACCTGGTAGACGCTCGCGACGTCGGCCCGCTTGCCGACCGTCGCGAGCAGGCCCGACAGATCGTCGAGCCGCTGCACGACGATATGGATGACCTCTCCCTCGCGCTGCACCTGTCCGCGCACGCCCATCATCGAGGCGCCCAGAACGATCCGGCGGTGCTTGTCGAAAAGGCTTGGCCAGACGACGAGATTGGCGACGTCGGTCTCATCCTCAAGGGTGATGAACATGACGCCCTTCGCCGACCCGGGCTTTTGCCGCATCAAGACCAGCCCCGCGAGGTTGACCCAGCGGCCATCCTTCAGGTCGCGCAGCGATGCGCAGGTCACCATCTTGCGCCGGGTCAATTCTTCGCGGAGAAAATCGACGGGGTGAGCGCGTAGCGACAGCCCGACGCTACGATAATCCTCGACCACTTCTTCGCCACCGCCCATCGGGACGAGGGCGACTTCGGGTTCGACCGCTTCCGGGCGCAGTTTACCGGCACGTTCGTCCGCAGCCGCAAACAGGGGCAGGGCGCTGTGCCCCAGACCCTTGACCTCCCACAGCCCCGAGCGGCGCGATAGATCGAGCGAGCCGAACCCGCCGGCATGTCCTATCCGGTCGAGCGCGCGGCCGCTCACGCCGGCGCGCCGCTGGATTTCTTCGACCGAGCTGTAAGGTTCGTCCCCGCGCGCAAGGACGATCGCGGCACCATCATCGTTCTTGAGATCGCGCGCATAGCGCAGCCCCATCCGCACCGCCTGATAGCGACCGTTGGTCTTCTCGAGCGTGCAGTCCCACCGGCTACGATTGACGTCGATCGGACGGACGTCGACGCCGTGGGCACGGGCATCGCGCACGATCTGCGCGGGCTGGTAGAAACCCATCGGCTGCGCGTTGAGCAACGCCGCGCAGAACACGTCAGGATGATGGCATTTCATCCACGAGGAGGCATAGGCGATCAGCGCAAACGATGCGGCATGGCTCTCCGGAAAGCCATAGGAACCGAAGCCCTCGATCTGCTTGAAGGTCTGTTCGGCGAAATCGCGCTCATACCCACGCGCGATCATGCCGTCGATCAGCTTTTCGCGAAAATGGCTGACGCCCCCGGTGAGCTTGAACGTCGCCATCGCACGCCGCAGCAGATCGGCCTCGGACGCCGTGAAGCCCGCGCACTCGATCGCGACCCGCATGGCCTGTTCCTGGAAGAGCGGCACGCCGAGCGTCTTCTTGAGAACGCGCTCAAGCTCGGGTGTCGGATAGGATACCGCTTCGAGACCGGCGCGCCGACGCCTGTAAGGGTGAACCATGTCACCCTGGATCGGTCCGGGACGGACGATCGCGACCTGGATGACGAGATCGTAGAATTCCCTGGGCTGGTGCAGCGGCAACGAGGCCATCTGCGCGCGGCTCTCGATCTGGAAGACGCCCAATGTGTCGGCCTTGCGGATCATCGCATAGGTCGCGGGATCGTCGTTGGGGATCGTTGCGAGATCCATCGCGATGCCCTTGTCCTGCTCCAGCATCGCAAAGGCGCGGCGCATGCAGCCGAGCATGCCCAAACCCAGCACGTCGACCTTCATGAAGCCGAGCGCGTCGATATCGTCCTTGTCCCATTCGATGATCTGCCGATCCTTCATCGCGGCGGGCTCGATCGGCACCAGTTCGTCGAGGCGGCCCAATGTCAGCACGAAGCCGCCGGGGTGCTGGGAGCTATGGCGCGGCGTGTTGATGAGCTGCTTGGCTAGCTCCAGCGTCAGAGCGAGCCTGCGGTCGGTGGTGTCGAGGTTGAGCTCTTCGGCATGGTGTGCCTCGACACCCTCGCGGCTCCATCCCCAGACCTGGCTGGCAAGCCCACCAACGACATCCTCGGTCAGGCCCAACGCCTTGCCGACCTCGCGCACCGCGCCGCGTGCGCGAAACCGCGAAATGACCGCCGTCAGCGCCGAACGCTCGCGGCCATAGGTTTCGTAAATCCACTGGATCACTTCCTCGCGCCGCTCATGCTCGAAATCGACGTCGATATCGGGAGGTTCGCGGCGCTCAGCCGAGACGAACCGCTCGAAGAGCAACTCCGATTTCACCGGGTCGATCGATGTGATGCCGAGAACGAAGCAGACCGCGCTATTGGCCGCCGAGCCGCGCCCCTGGCAGAGGATATTCTTCGAGCGTGCGAAGGCGACGATCGAATGGACCGTCAGGAAATAGGGGGCGTAAGCGAGCTGCTCGATCAGCTTGAGCTCGTGGTTGAGCTGCGCGCGGACCGCGTCGGGCACGCCATCGGGATAGCGGATGGGCGCCTTGTCCCATGTCAGCCGTTCGAGTTGCTGTTGCGGCGTCAGGCCGCTCGCCCCGATCTCGTCGGGATAGGTGTAGGTCAGTTCGCCCAGGTCGAACGTGCAACGCCGTGCGATCTCGACGCTGCGCCGGAGCGGGCCGAGGTCGCCAAGATAGCGCGCGAACAAGCGCTCCATTTCGGCGATCGCGCGCAGGTGCCGGTCGGCAAAACGCTCGCGGCGACGGCCCAGCGTATCGACCGTGCATTTCTCGCGGATGCAGCTCACTACGTCCTGAAGCAGCCGACGATCGGGCGAGTGGTAGAGGACGTCGCCCGTCGCGACGGTCGGCACGCGCGCCGCCGCCGCCAGCGCGGCGAGATCGCGCAAGCGGATCGCATCCCGGGGACGCCTGCGGATCGACAGTGCGAGAAAGGCCGAGGATCCGAAGATCTTCGCGGTGCGCGCCAGCGCCTGCTCGGTGACCGCGTCGGCGCGATCGGGTACGAGGATCGCGATCCACCCCTCGGCCCAATCCTCAATGTCCGACCAGTGGAGATGGCAGGCGCCCTTGCCGGCGCGCGCCTTGCCAACGCTCAGCAGCCGGCACAGCCGGGCATAGGCCTCCTTGCTGGTCGGATAGACGAGGAGTGAGGTGCCGCACACGAGATCGAGCCTGCAGCCGACGACCGACCGCACGCCGGTCGCTTTCTGCCCATCCCAGGCGCGAACCAGGCCACCCAACGTGTTGCGATCGGTGATGCCCAGAGCGGCATGGCCGAGCAGGCCGGCAGCGGCGTAAAGTTCTTCGGGACTTGAGGCGCCGCGCAGGAAGCTGAAATGGCTCGTGACCTGCAGCTCGACGTAGCGGACGCCATCGAGCGGATCGTCGCTCATGCGAACGCCCCGTGGACGAACCATCTCATCGGGCCGGTCGCCGGGCTTTCGCCATCACCCTGGCGGAAGATCCAGTAGCGGCTGCCGGTCGTGGTCTCGACCTGGAAATAGTCGCGCACCGCAAATGGCATGGCGGCTTCATGGCCGGCTTCGCGCCACCACTCGCCGTGCAGGCGTTCTGGACCATCGGCTTGGGCAACACGGTGACGTTTTCCCCGCCATACGAACATCGCGGGCGGGTGGTCGGGAAGCATCGCCGTCACCTCGATCGGTTCGGGCGAGAGGAGCATGCGCGCAGGACGGGGCAGATCATCATCCCAGCCCGCGGCGTCGGCGCGCGCGAGCGGCGCCACCAGCTCGATCTCTCGCTCCGGCATGATGCTGGCCTTCGGCGTCGCCCGATACAGCCGGCGTTGACCGAACCGATTGGCCAGCGCATCGACCAGCGCCGCGAGATCCGGCCCGCGCCGTCCCGCTGCGATCAAACCTTCTCCCTGGCGAGGTCCCAAAGGCTCGATCAGCGGCGCTATCAGCGTCATCGCCTCGACCCCAAGGCCGGGATCAACGGTCTCGACCTTCGCGCTCAGCAATTTGCGCAAGTGCCCAGGATCGCGCGTCGGAGCAGCGGTGCCGACGCGGATCGACTGAAAATGACCATCGACGCGCTCGAAAAAGAGGTCGAGGCGGCGCGCCCCGGCGCCCTCGTTGGTCAGCCGGGCGATCAGGTCGTCCACGAGGTCGCCGATCACCTGGATGAAAGCATCGGCGGTCATGATCGGTTCGAGCAGGCCGCGTCGCACGCGCGGTACACTTGGCGGGACGATCGGCTCGATGGGCTCGGGGATCTGTCCAAGCGCCTGGTCGAGGCGCTTGTAGAGCTGCTTGCCGAACCGCTTGGCGAGCGGTGCGCGGGGCGCCACGATCAGTTGCTCGACTCGTTCGAAGCCCATTCTGCGCAGGTCATCGGCGATTCCAGGCTCGATCCGCAGCGCGTGAACCGGCAGGATCGCAAGCGCGGTTCGCGTCTTGCCCGGTTCGATGACGTTAGGGCGGCCGGACGGCACGTGGCGCGCCACGGCATGAGCGCAGCCCGCCGTGTCGGCGACCGCGACCTGCACGGCCATGCCCGACGCCGCGATCCGTCGCAGAATGTCCTTGAGGAGCGGGACCTCGCCATCGAAGCGATGCGCGCAGCCGGTGATATCGATCCATAGTCCGTCGGGCGGATCGACCGCGACGAGCGGCGAGTAACGTCTGGCGGCCCAGAGCGCCAAGCGCTTGAGCCCCGCCAAGTCATCCTCGGGCTCGGCATCGATCACGACGAGCTCGGGCGCGAGACTGCGCGCCCGCGTTACCGTCATGCCGGGGGTAATGCCTTGCCGGCGTGCCGCCATATCGGCCGCCGCAATGATACGACGACCATGGTCGGGCAGAGCGGTGACGAGAGGGGGCGCCTGGTCGTCAGGCGGCCTGCCGGTCTTCCGCCGGACGCGGTCGGTCGACCATGTCGGCAGGAAGACCGATACGACCCTGCGCATCGGCGCCCTCCACCAGCCAGCGCTGCGGTTCGCCACCGCGCACCCGTTCAAGCATCACGTCCCACCGTAGGCGGCCCAGACTGGGGATGCCCAGCTGCTCGCTTGGGCTGGCACGGACGCGCCACCGCGTTACCGCAGCACTTCCCTCGACCGTCGTCTCAAGGGGCGATGCCCGCCGGAAAACGAACGCTGGAACACCCGATTGCTCCGCGGCGAGCTGCAGCCGGCGCGAGGCCGTCAGGCCGATCTTGCCGAGTTCTCCGACGACTCCGCCCAGCCCCTCGTGTCGTAAGCACTCTTCCATCGCCGTCAGGACGTTGGTGTCGCTTCCCGCCTCGACATAGACGACGCGATCGGGATGCAGGCCGGCGAGGTGAAGGGAAGGCGCGAAAAGATCTCGCCAGCGCAGGCACCAGAAGATCGGACCGTCGAGGCGCGCAAGGATACCCGCGAGAAACACCGTCATCGCCGCATCGTCAGAGAGGTCGGGGCTACCGGACATCTCATGGAGCGCGCCCCCGGCGATGCCGCCCCCTGGCAGGCAGGAATCGATCGCCGCAATGCCGAACGGCAGGCTCTGGTGGCGCACGCCCGCACCCTCGATCTGCGCGATTTGCGCACGCAGATTGGCAAGGACGGACGACTGGCGCATGTTGCTCCACGAGACTCGGCAATGAGAAATAGCGCCTCAGGATCGACCCTTTTGCGCGGGTGAGTCAACGAGTTGTGTTCATGTTATGTTCCGTGCTATCTTGCGGCGACCCCGAGTCGCATTAGGTAAGATTGGCATGTCGCGGCTGCACTCTATTCAGGCTCCGATCGCGCAGATCGCGGACCATTTCGGCATCCCGTTAACCCGGGCGCTCGAGGCGCTCGAGGTGCCCGGCGAGATTACCGAAGGCCTGACCGGCCTGGTGGTCATCGAGAAAAATGGCCAGCGATTGCTCAAAGCGCTCGACTGGGGCTTTCCGCGCCAGACGCGCGAACGGCGGCTGGCAGGCGACCCGCCCGAACGTCTCGGGCTGGTCGCCAATCTCACGAGTCCCATGTGGGACACGATGGTCGTCGATCCGCGCTATCGCTGCCTGATCGTGCTGACCCATTTCGCCAACCCCGATGGTGAGGCCGGGGCCATGACGCGTACATGGTTCTCGGTAACCGATCAGCCGATCATGGCCTGGGCCGGCTTTTGCCGGAACACGCCGGAATTCGGCCCGGTCTATGCCGGCATGACGATGGCCGCCAACGACGTCATCCCGCCAACCAACGACCGGATGCCGGTCCTGATCGAGCCGCACGAATATGACCGCTGGCTGCATGGCTCGATCAAGGACGTGATCTGGTTTCAGCATCGCCCGCCGTTCGCTGGTGACCGAATGACGGTCGAGCGAACCGACGATCTGTGGCGAAGCGGGGTTGGACCGCCTGGATCGGCGCCGCAGCTCGCTCTACTTTGAAGGCATGACGGACCGGAGGTCCGGAGGCCCCGCAGGAAAGGACCGACAATGGCAACGCTCATGTTTTTCGCCGGTCCTGCGATCGGAATCCTGATCGGGCTCGCGCTGATCGCCTATCCATCGCGAGCGGCCTTCTACCGGCGTAATCACGCGGGACTCGAGGTCTTTCGATCCTATGGCCATTCGATCCTGACCCGATGGATCGAGGGCGGCACGAAGCTGCTCGGCCTGCTGATTGTCGTCTTGTGCGTGTTTCACGTCCTGAACCCGACACCGCCCGGTCGATCACCAACTATGGAAACGAAAACGGGCGGTCGCTAATAGACTCTGGCCATCTTGCGGCTCGCAAGAACAGCGTCTCCATCGAAACCAATTACTTACCCAAAAGAACTCCGGTCGGGCGCTTGCTGCCCGATAAACGGTATGTCACTTCGTTCATGATTGATAGATTGACGACAGTTCCTCCGGGGCCATTCCACTCACCTTCACATGAGGAATAATCGCGCGATCCGAAGCATTGGGAAGCAACAGGCGACCCGTAGGTTGCGGTGAGCTCTCGCAACAGGTCGCGAGCCGAACGTGAAGTACTGTAATTGACCTGCACGGCCGTTACCAAATGGTTCGGATCGGTTTCCACGTTGACCGTATGGCCCTCCTGGTCCTTGAGCGGAGGATAACTGCCCTCAGAAAGGGAAGGCTCCACGGCCTTCAACTGGTAACGATTCATGCCTGCGCGCACTTGATGCCACAGCAATGGACCATCGGCAGTCTCGCTCTGTGTCCACTCTTTAATAACTTCGTGAGTTGATCTTCGGACGAAAGCGATCCGGCTGACTTTCACTCCGATGAAGCACCGCTCGTCAAAACTATCAACGGGAAGCGAAATCGTCGCTGAACCCCCACTGATCTCGCATCCAACGATCTTATCTGTATCACCAAGCTTGGTATAAGTACCCTCTACGACAACATCGGCATCGAGCGCGATGGTCTTGGCTGCGGCAGGTTCAAGCGGCAGGCGTACCCAATAGCTCGTACCCTCCAGCATCGTTAGACCGCGGTCGAACGAAGATGGTGAAAGCATCATGGCTGGCTGCGTAACAAGAGCGAGCGCATTCGACTTGCCGCTGAAACTCGTAACCTCGGTAGTTGCGCCATAGGCGTTCTGGCCGACGTATCGCCCAGTCATCTTGTGACTCTCTTGGACAAGGATCGAGTGCATCATGTTGAGTCCGAGCTTACCGCGTGCGACGGGCGCTCGGACGTATCCGGTCTCAAGATCTAAGGTCAGAACGCCATTCTCATAAGTGTATTTCGGGCGACCCGCCCCGGGATATTGTTCGGCAGGTAGCGCAAACGAGAATGGCTTTCCGACAATGGCAGGATCGACCGCAGAAGCAGCGAATTGGTCGGTTTGATGCTCGTCACTCCGGGCTGCAGCCATAGCGCGATCAAAATCGGATAGAGGGATGGGTGGTGTCTTCATCACCGGAGGATGACGGAGCGGGTTGTGGGGTGGCACTGCCATCGCTTCGGACCCAGCAAACGACAAAACCAGCACCCAGACCTTGATCACTTTCGCCCCCATGTTCTTGACGCGATGTTTACCGAGGAAATGTGAGGGTCGGCAACGCTTCCCTGCTTTCGAGCCTTAGGGACATTACCAAGTGTTGTAGCAAATCCGGGCACGTAATTCCGATCCGACGAGATCGGAGATGCGAAGATGGGCACCATGCGCATGTTGCTGGCAATCGCTGTCGCAACCGCAGCCATGCTTGCCCCCGTCCGGTCGCTGGCGGCGGAGGTGCCGTGGAGCTGGACGCCGGAATGGCGAGAAATCTACGACGCTCTCAATCCGCTGACCGACTCGATGCTCCGGCATGATCGGGTCGGGACTTCGCGGCCTTGGAAGACGCCGTGCGGGATCAACGGTCGGATCATCCTCGAAAGCGGCGGCGATCGTGCCGGGTCTCGCGTCGCGGTCATTGGCGTCTCGAGCAGCGCGGACCGCAGTGGCCGTCACGTCAATCACTTCCGCTATCGCAAGATTCGCGGGCGAGGATGGGTGCTGATCTGCTGAGCGGCGTTATCCGACGAGAGGATCCGCTGCCTATGGCACGGAGCGCCGTCCATGATAGGATCGCTCCATGTGCAATCTCTACACCGAGCGGCTCGGACCGGCCGAGATCGCCGCGCATTTCGGCGTCGAAAATCCGATGGCCTCCAACGTCGGCGGCGAGGTCTATCCCGGCACGCAAGGCCTCGTGGTGCGCGAGGCCGAGGGCCGGCGCGTGATCGAGGCCATGACGTGGGGATTTCCGCTCAAGACGATGGCTCCGACCGCCAAGCCGAAGCCGGTCAACAACATTCGCGAATTGAGCAAGCCGATGTGGAAGGGAATCGCCGCCAAGCCGCAGTGGCGCTGCCTGATCCCGCTCACCGGTTTCGCCGAAGCCGAGGGGCCGAAGGGCGCCAAGACGCGGACCTGGTTCCATGTGAAGGACCAGCCTATCTTCGCCTGGGCCGGGCTCTGGCGGTTCGACACGCAATATGAGTGGGGTGCGGTCTATTCAGGCGTTATGACCGATTGCAACGACGCCATTCGGCCCGTTCACGACCGTATGCCGGTTCTGCTTCATCCCGAAGAGTATGACGCCTGGCTCAACGGCAGCTTTGACGACGTGCTGGCCTTCCAGAATCGCTGCTTCCCCGACGCGCTGATCGAGATGGTCCGGACCGACGAATATTGGGACAAGCGCAAGGGGCGGGTTTCCGCGCCGACATTGGTTTGACCCGAACCGGACGTTCGTTACCCGGCCACAGCGCCGAATAAGTGGCCGAGCGTCGTCGTCGCGAGCAAAGCGATCGCGCCGAGACAGACCACGCGAACAATCCCGCGTGCGACCGACGCGCCGCCGGTCGCGGCGCCCAGCGCGCCCAGCAGCGCCAGGGCGAAGAGGGTGATCGCCACCACGGCCGGCACTACCATCGGGGTATCGGCCGCGACCGCTGTGAGGAGCGGCAGGATCGCGCCGGCCGCGAACCCGGCGGCGGAAGTCGCGGCGGCGCGCAGTGGCTGGGCTGCGGTCGCATCGGCCAGGCCCAGCTCGTCCTGTGCGTGCGCCGCCAGAGCATCATGGTCCATCAGCTCACCGGCAACGAGGCGCGCTGTCGCAGGGGAGACGCCGCGTCGCTCGTAGATCGCTTCCAGTTCACGGCGCTCCGAAGCCGGATCCTTTTCGAGCTCTGCCGCTTCCTTGGCCAGCTCAGCCGCTTCGAGATCGGCTTGCGATGAGACCGAGACATATTCGCCGACGGCCATCGACAAGGCGCCGGCGATCAGGGCCGCGCTGCCCGTGAGAAGGATGGAGGAATGGCTGACGCCGGCGCCAGCGACCCCGACGATCAGGCTCGCGGTTGAAAGTGCGCCGTCATTGGCCCCGAGAACACTCGCACGCAGCCACCCGATTCGATCGATCGAATGATTCTCGCGGTGCCGCCGAGGCCGACGGTGCCGAAATACGCTGTCCTCCATCAACATCTCTGCCTGCCTATTCGGACGCTATCGGACCTAAATGCTCAAAGCAGCCCGTGGCTGCCAGCGACCGCGCCGGCGATCGTGATCAATGCCGCCGTCAGCGCCAGGCGGTGCGCCTTTTCGAGCTGGCCAAAGGCCTTCTCGCGCGGCCATTGGGCCGGGTGGGCGCGGTGCGCGATCGGCTCGATGACATAGAGCATCGCGGCAAACGCCAGCCAAAGCAGGACCATCGCGTCCAACCACCAGAAGCGCGGCTCGACAAGCAGCGGCCAGAGATGGCCGCGCCATAGCATCCACGCTCCGCTTGCCCCGGCCAGTGTCACCCAGATCCTCGCCAGGAGCGAAAAAGGCCCCTCGAACGTCCGAAACGTCGCCAGCCGGTCGTTGGGTGGATAGCGCCTTCTGATCACGGGCATGATCACCATCGTGACAAACGCGACGCCGCCGATCCACATGACGACTGCGAGGACATGGGCCACCCGCGCAATCTCGAAATCGTTGATGGCCACCTCAGGCGGCAAGCCGCAGCGGCGCGCGTCCCAACACCTCGCTCACCGCAGCCACCAACGTGTCGATCATCGCGGCGTCATGGGTTGGCCCCGGCGTGAAGCGGAGCCGCTCCGTGCCTCGGGGGACGGTCGGAAAATTGATCGGCTGGACGTAAAGCCCATAGTCCTGGAGCAATGCGTCGCTGACCGCCTTGGCGGTGATCGCATCGCCGATCAGGAGCGGGACGATATGCGTGGTCGATGACATCACTGGCAGATCGGCCGCCGCGAATTTGGCCTTGAGGTCGGCTGCGGCCTGCTGCTGACACTCCCGCTCGATCGACGAACCCTTGAGGTGGCGAACGCTGGCGAGCGCGCCGGCCGCCAGCACCGGTGAGAGCGATGTCGTGAAGATGAAGCCTGGTGCGTAAGAGCGGATGACGTCGGTGATGAGCCGGTCGGCCGCGATATAGCCTCCCATGACGCCAATCGCCTTGGCGAGCGTACCTTCGATGATCGTCAGCCGGTCGGCGACGCCGTCGCGCTCGGAAATGCCGCCGCCGCGCTCGCCATACATGCCAACCGCATGGACCTCGTCGAGATAGGTGAGAGCGCCAAACCGGTCGGCCAGATCACAGATCGCGGCGATCGGGGCGACATCGCCCTCCATCGAATAGACGCTCTCGAAGGCGATGAGCTTGGGCGCGGCAGGATCGGCGGCTGCCAGCAATTCCTCGAGATGTGCCATGTCATTGTGCCGGAAGATCCGTCGCTCACAACCGGCGTTGCGGATGCCGGCGATCATCGACGCATGGTTTAACTCGTCGGAGAAGATGATGCAGCCGGGAAGCAGCTTGCCAAGCGTCGCCAGCGTCGCCTCGTTGGAGACATAGCCCGAGGTGAATAGAAGGGCGCTCTCCTTGCCGTGCAGATCGGCAAGCTCGGCCTCCAAGGCGACATGATAATGGGTGTTGCCGCCGATGTTCCTCGTGCCACCAGAGCCCGCTCCGACATCGTGCAGCGCCTCCTCCATCGCCGCGATGACAGCGGGATGCTGGCCCATCGCGAGATAGTCGTTCGAGCACCAGACCGTGACTGGCCGGGACAAGGCGCGCTGACCAAAACAGCGCGCGTTGGGATAGTTCCCCTTGTTGCGCAGGATGTCGATGAAGACGCGGTAGCGCCCCTCGTCGTGTAGCCGCTCGATCGCCGCGCCGAACGTCGCCATATAGTCCATCGCCACCCCATCTCTGGCTCGCAGATCGTCCATCGTCGGGGGTTATGCGCGGCCGCCAACGGCGGCGATGTGCGTAGTTTTACGAAGGAGGGGAGGGTATGCGCATCGGTAACACCACGTATTGAGCGACTCCGGCGGCCCATGTTGCCTTGGCCGGCATGGAATTGTCGCAGAAAACCGACGACGCGCTTCGCGTCCTGCTTCATCTCGGCGAGCGGCCCGATCACGCCTGCACGATCTGGGAGATCTCGCGCGCCCATGACATCTCGCATCTGCGGCTGACCGCCGTCGTCGCAGATCTCGTGCGCGCGGACATTCTGCACCAGGCGCAGGATCGCAGCGGCAGCGTCCACCTGGTCAAGGCACCCGACGACATCGTGCTGAGTGACATCGTTCGGCTGTCGGAAACCGGGCTCGAACGGTCGGACTGCACGCGCTGCCGGATCCGCAGCGACTGTGTGCTGCGCGCGGCGCTGGCCGGCGCGCGCCAGGCGTTCCTCGACGCGCTGTCCACGATCTCGCTGCACGACGTCCTTCTCAGCGATCAAGGCGACCCGCCCTGCTTTCATCGGACGGGCTGAGCTGGGCGATGACGCGGCAGCCTGTCCGTAGAAATCCCAATGGGCGCAGAATCGGATCGGTGGGACGATCACCGTCACATGGAGGCTGCGATGATCCTGGGCGCCATATTCGGACTGTTGGTATTGGCCGTGCTGATCCGGTTTGCCGCTGGCAGCTGATCGGACCCTGACCGCTGCCGGCTCGCGAACGCTTGGGTCAGCTCGGCCCAGCCGTCGATCGCGAAGAGAGCGGTCATGCGATAGGCAACACCGATGCGGCGCGGCGCGGTTGCACGGCGGCGCAGGATAGCCCGTGCGAGCCTGCGGGCATCCTCTTCATCAGCGGCAACCGTGCTGAGAGCACGGCCGCGCGTGCCGATCCGACCGAAAGAGAGTTGGACGAGCCAGTCGCCGAGCAGGTCGCGTTCGACCACAAGGCTATATTGCCGGTGGCAGTTTCGCGCCGGATCGCTCGCCTGCAGTCGGATGCTGAACACCATGGCCGATGGGTAGCGGGGGGCGATTCCATCGGTCTAACGACTTGTCTGAATCACCCAGGCCGGGTGATCGACCGGCTGAATCAATCCGGCACGACAAGGCCTTTCACCGAACGAGCATGCTGGTCAGCTTCAGCGCCGCAATCTCGGCATCGAGCCAATTCTCGATCGCCGCGCGAAGCGCTGGCTTCATGGTGACGAAAGAGCGACGCCCATCCAGTTCATCGGGCTCGCGGCCGACATATCCGTCCTCGACGAGCATCTCGACGTAGCGAACCGCCGTCGTCGGGGCGACGCCACTCGCCAGGCACAGACCCGATGCGTCGACCTTCCGGCTCTCGATCGTCGCTACATAGAGATCGAGGATCATGTCCCAGCTGGCCTCTCCGAAGCGGATCCCAGGCAGAAATTTCTCGCGGCGGCGGCGACCGCTGATGACATGCTTTGCCAATGTCAGTCGCTCGGTCTCGCGCGCTTGTCCGTTCTCCTGCGCCTCGCTCACCAGACGCTCGACGATCTCGATCGGAAGCGAGATGCTGACCGGAATCAGCTCGGGCTCATCATCCTGTTTCGCCATGACGGGTCAGTCCCGCCCGCTCGGCGGGATGCACGGTAGGTCCAGGTGCCGAGCGTCATCGCGCCGAGCGCGAGATAGGCATAGACCCCGAGCCCGGTATGAAAGGCGAAGAGCGGGACATGCGGCAAAAGCGCCGCGGTCACGCTCAGCACGACATCGGCGAGCGCGAACCCGAAAGCCCAGACCGGCCAGAAGCGCGTGCTGCGCACGGCCAGCCAGAAGAAGCCGACGAGTACCAGCAGATCGATGGCGAAGATGACGGCATTCGCCGGCGCGAAGAAGCGTGGATCGAGGAGCCGCAGCGCCGTGGTCGCGACCGACGCCGCGACGTTGAGCGCCGACCCGACTTTTTCCGGCCCGCCACCCCAGACGAAGGCGAACAGGCACGTGCCCGCCAGGAAGAGATCGAACATCAGGGCAAGCGATACGTGGCTCATGGCGTGCGCGGGCCATCGGGCGCGACCGCGATCATGCCTGCACCGGCTCTGGCGAGCGGATATCTTCCCGTTCGATACCGGGCTTGGGTGCGCCTTCGCCCCAGTCGACGACGGTCAGCCCCAGCGCCTTGCCGGCGCGCTCGACCGAGCCATGCGCGCGCACCACAAGATGCTGCTGGCTTTCCACCAGCGTCACGAGCGCATCGACCGTGGCTTTGACGGTCTTCTGCGCAAACGCCGGAGACAGGCCTTGGGACTCGGCGACATCGAGCGTCGTCACCAGGAATTGCGCCGTATCGCGCGTCGCCGTGCTGATTGAGCGCTCCGCGCGGCGCAGATCGGATGCCACCAAGCGGCTCGAGATTGAAAGATCGGTCATGAGGCCCTCCTCTGCGACGCATGGCGCCGCTACCTGAGATGAGTGCCGGACAGGAGCATCAGCGCTACGATCAGCATGGCAGCGACGGTGATGGCGATAGGGGCGGCGATCGCGATGATCACACCCCACGCCAAGACCTGCTTCCACGAGAGAAGGTTGAGCGGATGCGCCCTGGTCGGCAGCGGCAGGGGAAGCGGCCAGAAAGCCGGTCGGGAAGGGGCAATGCTTGCAGGGTAGAGCCCTTCTACCCCTGCTTCATGCTCGGCGAATAGCCGCGCGGCCTCGTGTCGGCTGGTCGCGCCGATCAGATCCTTGGCGAGCAGGAGCTGCTTGTCGACCGCCCGGGCGCTGACGCCCTCGATATAGGCGATCTCGTGCGACCGGCGGTGCTGGAAGACGTGTCGAAGATAAGACCTTTGACGCTCACTCAACCCCGAAAAACGTCCACCTCCCATGCGCACTCCTCGGCAACGGGAGAACATCGTAGGAGCGCGGAACGCCGCTGCACAGTCGTTTATCTGAGGTTAATATTCATTATGGGGTCTACTTGGGCTCCCGTCGCCGAACTGGGGCAAATCTTCGATCGACGACATCAAATGCCGCGCTGTCG
>NZ_JAAOZC010000011.1 GCF_011761305.1 Sphingomonas vulcanisoli
CGCGACTCCTCCGAACCACAATGATGACACCGCATCAACGCCTCCCATCAGAACGCCGCATCATCGCACGTCAATACAAAGTGAACAATGCCCCTTGCAGGGGAGGATCGGCGTCTCGCTATCCTTTCGGCGTCAGCCGCAGCAGCCGCCCCTGCTTGGCATCCTCCAGCAGATACACCGCCCCATCCGGCCCCTCGATCGTGAACCTGATCCGCGCGCCCATGTCCCAGCGTTCGGCCTCACGCGCCTGCACCCCGTCGAACGCCACACGCACCAGCGTCTTGCTCGCCAGTCCGCCGATCAAAGCCGATCCGTTCCAGGTGGGGAAGAGTTTGCCCTGGTAGAAGGTCAGCCCCGCCGGCGCGATCACCGGGTTCCAGTAGAGCACCGGCTTTTGCAGATCGGGGCGGGTGTCGGGGCTGGGGATCGGCACGCCGTCATAATTCTTGCCGTAGGAGACCAGTGGCCAGCCGTAATTTTTGCCCTTCTCGATCAGGTTGAGCTCGTCACCGCCGCGCGGGCCATGCTCCACTTCCCACAGCCGTCCCGCGCCATCGAAGGCGAGGCCGTAGGGCGTGCGGATGCCGGAGGCCCAGGTTTCGGCCGGGGCGAGATTGGGCGCGGTGAGCTTCACGATCGTCGGCTGAACGGTCTTGGCGGCTTCGGTATCGGCCGGCGGCGAGAACAGGGGCAGCGAGGCGGCGCCGATCTTGCCCGCCATCGGATTGCCCGGCGCGGGTTTGCCGTCGAGCGTCAGGTGCAGGATCTTGCCGAGCTCGGTATCGGGATCCTGCGCGGGGGTGAAGCGCTGGCGCTCGCCGACCGTCAGGAACAGGCTCTTCTTGTCCGGCGCGAAGGCGATATAGCCGCCGAACTGTCCCCCCTCGCCCTTGGGCAGCTGGCGGAACAACACCTTGAGCCCGTCGAGACTCGCGCCGCTCTTGCCGATCGTAAGCTTCGCCCGCGCCATCGCCAGGCTGGAGCCCCCGTCGCCGGGCTCGGAATAGGTGATGTAGACGAGATGATCGGCCGCATAGGTCGGTGCGGTGGTGACGAACAGCAGCCCGCCCTGCCCCTGATATTGCACCGCGGGCACGTTCGCGACGGGCAGCTTCGTGCCCTTGCCATCGACCAGCCAGATATGCCCCGGCTTTTCGTTCACCAGCATCCAGCCATCGGTGAGGAAGGTCATCGCCCAGGGGAAATCGAAGGTCGCCACCGTCGTCGCCGCGAACGGCTTGACCGGGTTGGGCTTGCTCGCGCCGTAATTGGTCTGGGCACAGAGCGGGGAGGCAATCAGCAGAGCCAATGGCAGCAAATGGCGCATCATCTGTCCTTATCGTGAAACGGTTAAACGCGGGGAAGGCGACTTAGCGCCCGCCCTTGAACAAGCCGCCGAGCAGGCCGCGCACCAGCTGCCCGCCAAGCTGCCCCGCCACCTGACGACCCAGCGAGGAGGCGACGGAGCGCGCGGCGGACTGGAGCATCTTGTCGGTCAGCGTCGGCCGGGCCGATTCGCGGGCGGCGGCGGCCTGCGCGCGGGCTTCGGCCTTGGCCTGGAGATCGGCGGTGCGCGCCGCCTCGCGATCGCGGCGCGCCTGTTCGGCGGCATCGAGCTTGGCTTGCTGCGCGGCGGCCTTGGCCTGCTCCGCCTGCGCCTTGGCGGCTTCGGCTTGCGCCTGGGCCTGCGCGGTCGCCGCCTTGGCGTCGCCCGCCTTGGCCGCGAGCATCTCCGATGCCGACTCGCGGTTGACGAGCGTGTCGTACTTGCCCGCCACCGGCGATGTGGAGATCATGATCGCCCGCTCCTTGTCGGTCAGCGGGCCGACGCGCGAACTTGGCGGGCGGATCAGGGTGCGCGCGACCGGGCTGGGGCTGCCGTCGGGCTGGAGCAGGGACACCAATGCCTCGCCCACCTTCAGCTCGGTGATCGCAGTGGCGACATCGACGCCCGGCGAGGCGCGAAAGGTCTGCGCGGCGGACTGGACCGCTTTCTGTTCGCGCGGCGTGAAGGCGTTGAGCTTGTGCTGGACGCGGTTGCCGAGCTGCCCCGCGACGTCATCGGGGACGTCGATCGGGTTCTGCGTGATGAAATAGACGCCCACGCCCTTCGATCGGATCAGCCGCACGACCTGCTCGATCTTGTCGAGCAACGCCGGCGCGGGATCGTCGAACAGCAGATGCGCCTCATCGAAGAAGAAGACGAGCCTGGACTTATCGGGATCGCCGACCTCGGGCATCACCTCGAACAGTTCGGACAGCAGCCAGAGCAGGAAGGTGGCGTAGAGCTTCGGCGCCGCCATCAATTTGTCGGCGGCGAGGATGCTGACCATGCCGCGCCCCTGGTCATCCGTCAGCATCATGTCGTGGATATCGAGCGCGGGCTCGCCGAAGAAATTGTCGCCGCCTTGGGCCTCGAGCTGGAGCAACTGGCGCTGGATCGTGCCGACCGTGGCGCGCGTGACGTTGCCGTAATGCGCCGAAAGATCGGCGGCATTCTCCGCCGCCCAGGCGAGCATCGCCTGCAGATCGCTCATGTCGAGCAGCAGCAGCCCCTGCTCATCGGCGGCCTTGAAGACGACTTGCAGAACGCCTTCCTGCGTATCGTTCAGCCCCATCAGCCGCGCGAGCAGCAATGGCCCCATTTCGGAGATGGTGGTGCGGATGGGGTGGCCGGCCTGACCGTACAAATCCCAGAAGATCACCGGCGTATCGGCATAGGCCCAATCGCTCATGCCGATCTCGGCAGCGCGTGCGGCGAAGGCGGCGTGAGTCGGCGCGGCGGGTGATCCCGGCATGGCGAGCCCGGCGAGATCGCCCTTCACATCGGCCACGAAAACCGGCACGCCCACCCTGCTGAACCCTTCGACGATGCCCTGCAGCGTTACCGTCTTGCCGGTGCCGGTGGCGCCCGCGATCAGCCCGTGGCGGTTGGCGCGCTTGAGATTCAGGGTCTGCTGCTCGCCGTCTGCGGTCGCGCCGATGAAGATGCCGTTCGCGTCCGCCATGCTGCTGCTTTCGTCCTGTCTGCCGATGCTTGCTCCTATCGCCTCCGATGGCGGGACGGAAGGACAGCCGAGCCTGTCGCCGGTTGCTCGCTGCTTTGCCTTGGTCTATATGGTTGGTCCAAGGAGATCGCCCATGGCCACCGTGATGACCGTCGCCGAAGCCAAGACCCACCTGTCCCGCCTGATTGCCGAGGCCGAAGCCGGCGGCGACGTCGTGATCGCGCGCGGCAGCAAGCCCGCAGTGCGGCTGGTGCCGGTGCTAAAGGGCAAGCCAGTGTTTGGTGCACTCAAGGGCATCGTCAAGTTCGACGAATCCTTTTGGGATCCCTTGCCCGAAGATGAGTTGCGCCTGTGGAACGGGGAAGGCGATTGAGGCTGCTGCTGGATACGCATGCGCTAATCTGGTGGATTGCCGGCGACGAGCGGATGCGGTGCCGTGAATTAATTATGGATCCGGCCAATGACAAGTTGGTCAGCGCCGTTTCGGCAATGGAAATCGCGACCAAATTTCGTCTTGGCAAATTATCCGAAGGGGCATTGCTGGCGACCAGTTTCGAAGCGGCTACGGCGAGCCAGGGCTTCATCGATTTGTTCCTGACGCCAACCCACGGTCGTCTTGCGGGAAGTCTGCCGGGCACCCATGGCGACCCGTTCGATCGTATGCTGGCCGCGCAGGCGATCCTGGAAGGGCTGACGCTCGTTTCCTCCGATACGGCCCTCGATCAGTTCGGCGTACAGCGGATCTGGTAGTCCCTTGCCGGGGGAGCGCGCCTCCACTATATGACTTTCGTCCCTCGACATTGGAAACACTGACGAGGCCGGGGCCTGAAGGTTCCGGCGGCGGACCTCTATATCTGCGTCAGGAGCATTTTTTGACCGACATGAAGGCGATCGCCGATCTGATCGAGCCCGAGGCCAAGGCCCTGGGTTTCGCTCTCGTGCGCGTCGCGATGTTCGGCGGCAAAAGCGATCCGACGCTGCAGATCATGGCCGAGCGCCCCGATACGCGGCAGCTGAATATCGAAGATTGCGAGGCGCTGAGCCGCCGCGTGTCCGAAGTGCTGGATGCGGCGGATCCGATCGAGGAGGCCTATCGGCTCGAAGTCTCCTCGCCCGGCATCGATCGGCCGCTGACCCGGCTGCAGGATTATGCCGATTGGGCGGGGTTCGACGTCCGTATCAAGATGGTCACGCCGATCGAGGGCCGCAAACATTTCGATTCGCGGATCGAAGGCGTGGAAGGCGAGACCGTGAAGGTCTATGCTGAGCGCGTCGGTGAACTCGCGATTCCCTATACGCAGATCGCCAGCGCCAAACTCGTGCTGACGGACGCATTGATCAAGGCCACCGCGCCGCTCTCTACAGAGGGCGCGGACAGAATTTCAGAAGAAGGATGACACCCGTGGCTACCTCCGCCGTTTCCGCCAACAAGGCCGAGCTGCTCGCGATCGCCGACGCCGTCGCGAAAGAGAAATTGATCGACCGCGCCATCGTCATCGAGGCGATGGAGGATGCGATTCAGCGCGCCGCCAAGGCCCGCTACGGCGCCGAGAATGACATCCGCGCCAAGATCGATACCTCCGCCGGTGACGTCCGCCTGTGGCGCGTCGTCGAGGTCGTCGAAGAGGTCGACAATTACTTCACGCAGGTGAATGTCGGCGAGGCGCAGAAGCTGCAGGCCGGCGCCGTGGTCGGCGATTATATCGTCGATCCGCTGCCCAACATCGAATTCGGCCGCATCGCCGCGCAGGCCGCCAAGCAGGTGATCTTCCAGAAGGTCCGCGATGCCGAGCGCGAGCGCCAGCATGAGGAATTCAAGGATCGCGCGGGCGAGATCATCGTCGGCACCGTCAAGTCGGTCGAGTTCGGCCACATCGTCGTCAATCTCGGCCGCGCCGAGGGCGTGATCCGCCGCGATCAGCAGATCCCGCGTGAAGTGCTGCGCAAGGACGATCGCGTCCGCGCGATCATCCTCAAGGTGGTCCGCGAAAACCGCGGGCCGCAGATCTTCCTCAGCCGCGCGCACCCCGATTTCATGAAGAAATTGTTCGCGCAGGAAGTGCCCGAGATTTACGACGGCATCATCGAGATCAAGGCCGCCGCGCGCGATCCCGGCAGCCGCGCCAAGATCGGCGTGATCAGCCGCGATTCGTCGATCGATCCCGTCGGCGCCTGCGTCGGCATGAAGGGCAGCCGCGTTCAGGCGGTGGTCCAGGAATTGCAGGGCGAGAAGATCGACATCATCCCCTGGTCACCCGACAACGCCACCTTCGTGGTCAACGCGCTGCAGCCCGCCCAGGTCGCCCGCGTGATGATCGACGAGGATGAGGATCGCATCGAGGTCGTCGTGCCCGATGATCAGCTCAGCCTCGCGATCGGCCGCCGCGGCCAGAACGTCCGCCTCGCCAGCCAGCTCACCGGCAAGGCAATCGACATCCTGACCGAGGCCGACGCCAGCGAGAAGCGCCAGAAGGAGTTCGTCCAGAACAGCGAACTGTTCCAGAACGAGCTCGACGTCGACGAGACGCTGGCGCAGCTGCTGGTGGCCGAGGGCTTCTCGAGCCTCGAGGAAGTCGCTTACGTCGAGATCGAAGAGCTTGCCGGGATCGAAGGCCTCGATGAGGAGGTCGCGGGCGAGCTGCAGAGCCGCGCCACCGAAGCGCTGGAGCGCCAGGAGCAGGCCAATCGCGATGCGCGCACCGAGCTTGGCGTCGAGGATGCGATCGGCGAAATGCCGTACATCACCGAAGCGATGATGGTCACGCTAGGCAAGGCGGGCATCAAGACGCTCGATGATCTCGCCGATCTCGCCACCGATGAGCTGGTCGAGAAGAAGCGCATTGAGCCCCGCCGCCGCAAGGAAGGCGCGCCCGCGCCCAAGCCCGACAAGGGCGGCATCCTTTCGGAATATGGCCTCTCCACCGAACAGGGCAACGAGATCATCATGACCGCGCGCCAGGCTGCCGGCTGGTTCGACGACGAGCCCGTTGCCGCCGAAGCGGAGGGCACCGAAGCCTGATGCCCTTCGTCCGCATCGAACTGGCGGGAAGCGCCACGCGCGACCAGAAAGCGGGGATCGTCGAGGACGTGACCCGCTCGCTGGTCGAGCGTCTCGGCAAGTCGCCCAGCGCCGTGCAGATCGTGATTGCGGAGCATGGCACTGAGAATTACGCCGCCGCCGGCCAACTCCTCGCCGATCGCACCGCGACTCCCAAACAGGAGGTCGCACACGCGAATGTCGGACAATGAGCAACCCCAAGGCATAAGCGGCCAAATCCCCCTCCCGCCTGCGGGAGGGGCTAGGGGAGGGCGTACTGCGTCCGTCTCCGATGCCGCGTCTTCAGAGGGTGACTCCCCTCCCCCGACCCCTCCCGCAAGCGGGAGGGGAGACAGCGAGCGCACCTGCGTCGTTTCGGGGCGCAAGGCTTCGCGCGATAATCTGATCCGTCTCGCGCTCGCGCCCGACGGCACTGTCCATCCCGACGTCCGCGCCAAGGCGCCGGGGCGCGGCGCATGGATCGGGGTGGATCGGGCGACGCTGGAAGAGGCGATCACCAAGGGCAAGCTCGCCAAGGCGCTGAGCCGCACGTTCAAACATGCCGTGCAGGTGCCCGCCGATCTCGCCGATCAGATCGAGAAGGCGCTGGAGCGAGCCGCGCTCGATCGCCTCGGCCTCGAAGCGCGCGCCGGCGATCTGCTCACGGGATCCGAACGGATCATCGATGCCGCGCGCAAGGGCACGGTCGAGCTGCTCGTCCACGCCCGCGATGCCGCCGCCGATGGCACGCGCAAGCTGGATCAGGCGCTGCGCGTCGGCCTCGGCGCCGAAGGTGAAGACCTGCGCGGACTCGTAATCCCCGCCTCGCGCGCCATATTGTCGATGGCCTTGGGCCGCGAGAATGTGGTACATCTCGCGCTCGTTGCGCCGGCAGCCGCCGCGCGCGTCTCTCAGGCCCTGGGCCGGTGGCGCGAGTTTATTGGACGGGATGATGGCCCCTGACCATGCGAGCATTCGCAGGGGCACAGGCACGCACGAAGACGTTTTGAAGGGTTTTGGGTACTAAATGAGCGACGATAACAAGCCGAAGCTGGGTATGCGCGCGCCGCTGGGCGTCCGCCGCACGGTGGAGACCGGCAAGGTCAAGCAGAGCTTCAGCCACGGCCGCTCGAACACCGTGGTGGTCGAGGTCAAAAAGGCGCGCGTGCTGCGCAAGCCGGGCGATCCCGCGCCCGAGCCCGTGGCTGCACCCGAGCCCGTTGCCGCCGCCCCCGAGGTTGTAGCGCCCGCGCCTGCGCCGCGCCCGGCACCTGCCCCGCAGCAGGCCCGCCCGATGTCTCCGCTGGAGCGCCGCGAGCAGCAGGAGCGCCTGCTCCGCGAGGCCGAAGAAGCGCGCATGACCGCGCTGGAGGAAGCCCGCCGCCGCGAAGAGCGCGAGAAGATCGAGCTGACCGAGGAAGAACGCCGCCGCGCCGAAGAGAAGAGCCGTCCGGCCGAAGAAGCCGCCCCCGCGCCTGTGCCGGAACCCGAGGTTGCCGCTGCCGCCGCCGAGACCGCTGCTCCTGCCGCCGAAGAGGCGCCGCAAGCCTCAACTTCCTCAACTTCGGCACCGCCGCCGCGCCGCTTCACGCCGGTGATCGCGCCCAAGCGGCCCGAACTGACGCGCGCGCGCCAGGGCGAGGATCGCCGCCAATCGGGCAAGCTCACCGTCACCCGCGCGCTGGATGACGACGCCTCCAGCGCCCGCACCCGCAGCCTCGCCGCGCTCAAGCGTTCGCGCGAAAAGGGCAAGCGCGGCCAGGCCGGCCCCTCGATCAAGCAGGTGCGCGATGTCGTCGTGCCGGAAGCGATCACCGTCGCCGAACTCGCCAACCGCATGGCCGAGCGCACCGCCGATCTGGTCAAATCCCTGTTCAAGATGGGCACGCCCGTCACATCGAACCAGGTGATCGATCAGGACACCGCCGAGCTGCTGGTCAGCGAATTCGGCCACAACATCCGTCGCGTCAGCGAAAGCGATGTGGATATCGTTACCGAAGTCGATGTCGATGAGGACGAGACGCTGCAGCCGCGCGCCCCCGTCGTCACGATCATGGGCCATGTCGATCACGGCAAGACCAGCCTGCTGGATGCGCTGCGCGGCACCGATGTCGTCGCGGGCGAAGCCGGCGGCATCACCCAGCATATCGGCGCCTATATGGTGACGCAGAAGGACGGATCGCAGATCACCTTCCTCGATACGCCGGGCCACGAGGCCTTCTCGGCGATGCGCGCGCGCGGCGCCGACGTGACCGACATCGTCGTGATCGTCGTCGCCGGCGATGACGGCATCCGCCCCCAGACGATCGAGGCGATCAACCACACCAAGGCGGCCAACAAGCCGATGATCGTGGCGATCAACAAGATGGATAAGCCGGGCTCCAACGCGCAAAAGGTGCGCGAGGCGCTGCTGCAATATGACGTCCAGGTGGAAGCCATGGGCGGCGAAGTGCAGGATGTGGAAGTTTCGGCCACGTCCAAGCTGAACCTCGATGAACTGATCGAGAAGATCCAGCTGCAGGCCGAGATCCTGGAACTCACCGCCAACCCCGATCGCCCCGCCGAGGGCGTGGTGGTGGAAGCACAGCTCGACAAAGGCCGCGGCCCCGTCGCCACTGTCCTCGTCCGCCGCGGCACGCTCAAGACCGGCGATATCTTCGTCGTCGGGCCGGAGAGCGGCAAGGTGCGCGCATTGGTCGATGACAAGGGCAAGCAGATCAAGTCGGCCGGCCCGTCCGTGCCGGTCGAGATCCTCGGCATCTCCGGCGTGCCTTCGGCCGCCGATCAGCTGACCGTGGTCGAGAATGAGGCGCGCGCCCGCGAGGTCGCCGCCTATCGTGCCAGCGTTATCCAGCAGAAGCGCACCACCAGCGCGCCCGCCAGCCTGGAATCGATGTTCTCGGCGCTGCGCGACAAACAGTCCCAGCAGTTCCCGGTGGTGGTCAAGGCCGATGCGCAGGGCTCGGTCGAGGCGATCGTCAGCTCGCTGCAGAAGATCGGCAACGACGATATCCAGGTGCGCATCCTTTCGTCCGGTGCCGGTGGCATCACCGAAAGCGACGTCAGCCTGGCCGCCGCCAGCAAGGCGCCGATCATCGGCTTCAACGTCCGCGCCAATGCCAAGGCGCGCGAGATCGCCACGCGGGACGGGGTCGCGCTCAAATATTATGACGTGATCTACGATCTGCTCGACGATATCCGCGCCGCGATGGCGGGCCAGCTCGGTCCCGAGTTCTTCGAAACGGTCGTCGGCCGCGCCGAAGTCCGCGAGGTCTTCTCGGCGGGCAAGCATGGCAAGGCGGCAGGTCTGCTCGTCACCGAGGGCTTCATCAAGAAGGATCTGCGCGCGCGTCTCACCCGCGACGACGTCATCATCTACAACGGCAAGATCGCCTCGCTGCGCCGCTTCAAGGACGATGTGCCCGAAGTCCGCGCGGGCCTCGAATGCGGCGTCACCTTCGAAGGATCGACCGACATCAAGGCGGGCGATTATCTCGAGACCTTCGAGGTCGAGGAGCGCGAGCGGACGCTTTAGTTCGGTCCGGCTCCGCCGGACCGGGCCGCGTAAGCGAATCAAACAGGCAAAAACCGCCCGTTGCATCGCCCCAAAGCGCCCGCTAAGGCGGCGCTCCGCTGGTGACGGGGCTGTAGCTCAGATGGGAGAGCGCTGCAATCGCACTGCAGAGGTCAGGGGTTCGATTCCCCTCAGCTCCACCAGCTCATTCCTCGAGAAACATGCCTGCTGACGTGGCCTACGGTGCGCCCTGCGACTGGGTCAGCGCCGCCTTCGCCTCGGGCGTGCCGGGAAGGTCCGAGAGGGTCTGGTCGCCGCCGAGCGTCTGATACAAAGTCACGAGATTCAGTGCCTTGGTCAGGCGCGCGTTGGCGATGGTCTGGCGCGCAGCATAAAAGGTGCGCTGCGCGTCCAGCGTGTTCAGATACGGATCGATGCCCTGCTTGTAGCGGGCGATATCGAGGGTGAGCGTATCCTGCGCGGCATCGAAATTGAGTTGGTCGGCGGCAAATTGCGCATCGATCGTACCGCGCCGGGCAAGCGCATCGGCCACTTCGCGGAAAGCAGTCTGGATCGCCTTCTGATAGGTCGCCAGATAGAGATCGCGCTGCGCCTTGGCGTAGCGGAGATTGCCCGCGTTGGCGCCCGCGTCGAAGATTGGCAAGGTCACCGATGGCGCCACCGTCCAGGTGAAAGCGCCGCCGGTGAACAGGCTCGACAGCGATGTGCTGGCGAGACCGGCGAGGCCGGTCAGCGAGACGCGCGGGAAGAAAGCGGCGCGGGCGGCACCGATCCGGGCATTGGCCGCGCGAAGATTATATTCGGCCTGCACCACATCGGGCCGGCGCAGCAGGATGCCGCTGTCCAATCCCGCCGGAAGCTCTCCGATCAGCGGGTCGACCGCCTCGATCGAGGCCGGCAGCAGTCCATCGGCCACGTGCGCGCCGACCAGCAGCTCCAGCGCGTTGCGATCCTGCGCGACAAGCGTGCGCTGGTTCGCCTCGTCCGCGCGGGCGGTGGCAAGCACGGTCTGCGCCTGCCGCAGATCGGTGCGCGGCGCGATGCCACCGTCGAGCCGCGCCTGCGTCAATTTGACGGTGACCTCGGCGCTCTTCTCCGTATCGAGCGCGACGCCGAGCAGGCTGCGATCGGCGGCGAGCTGGAAATAGGCTTGGGCGATTTCGGACACGAGCAGCAGCCGCGCGGCGCGTGCCGCCGCCTCCTGCCCAAGATAGAGATCGAACGCCGAATGCGTCTCACTACGCAGCCGGCCGAACAGATCGACCTCCCAGGCGGAAACGGCGGCATCGACCTGATAGGTCGTGCTGTCGCGGTTGCCCGACACGGCGGTGGTGGTCGTCGTTCCGGTGGTGCCCGTTGCGCCGCCGGTCGTGGCACCGCTGACACCGGAGGAACGGCGCCGGGTCAGCGCCGCCTCGGCATCGACCTCGGGAAACAAAGCGGCGCGTTGGACATGGAATTGGGCGCGGGCGGAGGCGACGTTGGCAACGGCCTCGCGCAAGTCCTGATTGTTGACCAGCGCCTGCGCGATGATCGCCTGGAGATTGGGATCCTTGAAGATATCCCGATAACCAACACTCGGCAGCGCGGCTTCGGTCGGCGTCCGATACGCATCGCCGGCTGGCCACGCCGGCGGCACGGCGGGCTGAGGCCGCGCGAAATGCGGCTCGAGCGTGCAGCCCGATAGCGCGGTCAGCGCGAGGAGTGTGGCGATGCGCTTCATGCCGGCTGCGGCTCCGCGCCGTCTTCACCACCGTCATGATGCTCGTTCTTGTGCCGCTCCTCATCGGCGCGAGCGCGTTCGGCGGGCGTCATATGCTTGCCCTTGAAAAGCTTGCGGACGAGCACGAAGAACATCGGGATATAGAAGATCGCCAGCGCGGTCGCGGTCAGCATGCCGCCGATCACCGCCGTGCCGATCTCGACGCGGCTTTGCGCGCCGGCGCCTGTCGCGATGCAGAGCGGGAAGACGCCAAACATGAAGGCGAGGCTGGTCATGATGATAGGCCGTAGGCGGATTTTGGCGGCCTCCAGTGCGGCTTCGATCGGCGTCATGCCTTTCTGTTCGGCCTGCTCGGCGAACTCGACGATCAGGATCGCATTCTTGGCCGAGAGCCCCATCGTGGTGAGCAGACCGACCTGGAAATAGACATCGTTGGTCAGCCCCCGCAGCCCGACCGCCAGCACCGTGCCGAGCAGGCCGAGCGGGATCACCAGCATCACCGCGAACGGAATAGACCAGCTTTCATAGAGCGCGGCCAGACACAGGAAGATCACGATCAGCGACATGCCGTACAGGATCGGCGCCTGTCCGCCCGAGACCTTCTCCTGATAGGAAATGCCGGACCAGGCGACCGACGTGCCGGGCAGTTTAGCGGCGAGTTGCGCGATCACATTCATCGCGTCGCCCGAGCTTTTACCTGGCGCCGCCTGGCCCTGGAATTCGTAGGAGGAATTGCCGTTGAAGCGCGTCAGCGTGTTCGGCGTCTTGCTCCAGGTCTGGCTCGAGAAAGCGGAGAAAGGCGTCATCGTCCCCGCCGAGTTGCGGACGAACCAGTCGCCGATATCTTCCGGGCGGGCGCGATAGGGCGCATCCCCCTGCAGGTAGACGCGCTTGACGCGGCCGCGATCGACCCAATCGTTGACGTAAGTGCCGCCCCAGGCGGTGGAAAGCGTGGTATCGACATCGCTCTGGCTGACCCCGAGCGCGCCCACCTTCTCCGAATCGATACTGATGTTGAAGGTCGGCGTATCGGGCACGTTGTTGAGGCGGACCGCGGCGAGTTCCGGATTGCCGCGCGCATCGCTCAGCAGCTGATTCATCTCTTTGGCAAAATCATCACGGCTCAGGCCGCCGGTGTTCATCAGTTCCAGCGTAAAGCCGCTCGATTGGCCGAGACCGCGGACCGGCGGCGGGTTCAAAGCGTAAAATTCGACATCGCGCAGATTGTGGCCGACTTCGCGCGTCGCCTTCTGGGTCTGCACCTGCGCGCTGTCCTCCGTCTTGGTGCGCTTGTCCCACGGCGAGAAGGATATGAAGCCGCGGCCGGTATTCTGGCCGCTGCCGGCGTTGTTGGATCCGATAACCGCATAAACGGTCTCAACGGTATGATCCTTGTTGCCGAGGAAATAGCGGGTCGCGGCCTGCGCGGCATCGATCGTGCGCTGCTGGGTCGCACCCGCGGGCAAGGTGAACTGCAGCTGGGCGATGCCCTGATCCTCAACCGGCAGGAAGCTCGTCGGCAAGCGGGTAAACAGGAAGGCCAACAGGACGACCAGCACCGCGAACACCACCATCGCGCCGACCATCCGCTCGATGATCCAGGAAACGGCGTTGCGATATTTCTCCGACATGCGCCCGAACCACGCATTGAAGCGCTCGCCATAATCGTGCGCCTTGCGCGCGAAGCTATTGCCCTCCGCGCGCTTCTCCTTATCGGGCCGCTTCAGCAAGGCGGCCGCAAGCGCGGGAGACAGGACCAACGCCACCAGCACCGATAGCGCCATCGCCGAGACGATCGTGATCGAGAACTGGCGGTAGATCACCCCGGTCGATCCGCCGAAGAAGGCCATCGGCAGGAAAACGGCCGAGAGCACGAGCGCGATCGCGATCAGCGCGACGTTGATCTCCTGCATCGATTGGATCGTCGCTTCGCGCGGGGAAAGGCTTTCATCCTCCTCCATCACGCGCTCGACATTTTCGACCACGACGATCGCATCATCCACGAGCAGGCCGATCGCCAGCACCAGACCGAACAGGGTCAGCACGTTGATCGAAAAGCCGCAGGCGGCGAGCACGCCGAATGTGCCGAGCAGCACGACGGGCACCGCGATCGTCGGGATCAGCACCGCGCGCCAGCTCTGCAGGAAGACGAACATGACGATGACGACGAGGATGATCGCCTCGATCAGCGTCTTGACGACTTCCTCGACCGACAGCTTGATGAAGGCCGTGCTGTCCTGCGGGAAGACATATTTATAGCCCTGCGGGAAGTTCGCCGCACGCTGGATGACATAATTTCGGACGAGTTCGGAGGTCTTGAGCGCATCGGCGCCGGGCGCGAGCTGGACGGCGATGCCGGTGCCCGGATGGCCGTTGACCAGACCGGTGCTCGCGTAATTCTCCGACCCCAGCTCCATCCTTGCGACGTCCTGGAGCAGGACTTTCGATCCATCGGGCTGCGACTTGATGACGACCTTCTTGAAGTCGGCGATCGAGGTGAGGCGCGACCGCGAGCTGACGATGGCGTTGAGCATCTGCCCCGGCGGCTGCGGCTGCTGCCCGATCTGCCCGGGCGAAATCTGCGTGTTCTGCGCGGTCAGCGCCGAGCTGACGTCGCCGGGCTGCAGATTATAGGCGCGCAATTTATAGGGATCGAGCCAGATCCGCATCGCATATTGCGTGCCGAACACCTGGAAATCGCCGACGCCCGGCAGGCGGCCGATGCCGTCCTGCAGGTTCGAGACGAGATAATCCGAAACGTCGTTACTCGTCGATTTATCGGTCTCGTCATAGACCGCGATCACCATCAGGAAGTCGGGATTCGCCTTGGTAACGACCAGCCCCTGCTGCTGCACCTGCTGCGGCATGCGCGGCAGCGCCTGCTGCACCTTGTTCTGCACCTGCACCTGGGCGATGTCCGGGTTGGTGCCCTTCTTGAAGGTAATGGTGATCGTCACCTGGCCCGAAGAGTTGGACGTCGCCTGGAAATAGATCAGGCCATCGATGCCGGTCAGCTGCTGCTCGATCACCTGGGTGACCGAGGATTCGAGGATCGAGGCGGAGGCGCCGGGGTAGGTCGCGCGGATGTTGACCTGCGGCGGCGCGATATCGGGGTATTGCTCGATGGGCAGCGAGACGATGCCGCCGATGCCCAGCAGCATGATGATGATCGCGATCACCCACGCAAAGATCGGACGATCGATAAAGATACGGCTGAGCATTTTCTTGTGTCTCAGCCGCCCGAGTGACCGGCGCTTTTATCCGCCTTGGCCGCGTTTTTCGATTCGGGAGCAGGCTTGGACCCGGCGGGCACCGGCTTGATCGCCTGGCCGGGCTTGAGCTTGCTCAGTCCCTCGGTGATCACCTTGTCGCCCGGTTTGAGCCCGCTGGTGACCAGCCAGTTCGCGCCGACGGTCTGCGACGTCGTGACCGTGCGGCTGACCGGCTTGTTATCGGAGCCGACCAGCATCACGCTGGCATTGCCCTGCGGATCGCGCGTCACCGCCTGCTGCGGCACGAGGATGCCGTTATCAGTGGTCGCTTGCGAAAGCACCGCGCGCACGAACATGCCGGGCAGCAGCAGGCCTTGCGGATTGGGGAAGCGCGCGCGCAGCGTCACCGCGCCGGTGTTGGTATCGACCACGGCTTCGGCAAATTCCAGCGTACCGGTCGGGCCATACTCGCTGCCGTCTTCCAGCTTGAGCTTCACCGTGGCGGCCGAGGGCACGACTCCGCCTTTTCTGAGCTCCTGCCGCAGCGCGAGCAGATCCGAGCTCGATTGCTGGATATCGACGTAGATCGGATCGAGGCGCTGGATCTGCGCCAGTGGATCGGTCTGAGCGTTGGTGACGAGTGCGCCGGTGGTGAACAAGGATCGGCCGATCCGGCCGGTGATCGGCGCGGGCACGGTCGTAAACCTGAGATTGATCCGCGCCGTATCGAGCGCCGCCTTATTCTGCGCGACTGCGGCGACGGCCTGCTTGGCGGCGGCGGCGGCATCCGAATAATCCTGCGCGGCCACCGCCTGCATCGCGGCCAGCGGCTTGTAGCGCTGGGCCTTGATCACCGCCGTATCGCGGCTGGCCTCGGCCGATTGGACATTGGCCTGCGCCTGGTTCACCGCCGCGCGATAGAGGCTGGGGTCGATCTGATAGAGCGTCTGCCCCTTGTGGACGATCGCGCCTTCCTTAAACAACCGCGCCTTGATCACGCCGGCCACCTGCGGCCTGACGTCGGACGTCTCGTAGGCGTTTGTCCTGCCCGGCAGTTCGATGATGAGCGGCACCGATTCCGCCTTGACCACGACATAGCCAGCCTCGGGCGGCGGTGGCGTGGGGGTTTCCTTTTTGGCACACGCGGCAAGCATACAGGCCATCAGCAGGATCAACGGACGTGCAACGTTCAACCGATTTTCCTCCGAAGGCCGATTTCGGGTGTGCTTGATCCCCAAGCTTATATCGCACCGCAATCCAAGTTTTTTCAGCGTTGAAACATCTCAAATAAGATTTTGCCGTCCCCAGATGCGCCGCGTCGCAGCAACAGCCGGAACGCTCCGCCGTTGCGATCGGTCGCGCAATGTCCAATAGCGCGCGCGTGAACCCGTTGCGCCTGCTCCTCGGCCCCCTGTGGGTGCTGCAGCTGTTTACCGGCGCCAAGGCCTTCAGCGACAATCCCATCATCGGATCGCGGCGCCTCAATCGCTGGGGGCTGCACGCTTTTCGCGTGCGGCTGGCGGAAGGGATGGCCGATGAGCGCCGCAAACGGCTTACTACGCTGGTCAGCGCGAAGGATGCCGCAGCCTTCGCGCGGGACGGCTTCGTGTGCGTACGCGATTTCCTGCCAGCACAGGTCTTTGCCGGGCTGCGCGATCAAGTGATGGCCTATGAAGGGCCAGCGCGCGAGACTTGGCAGGGCGATACCATCACCCGCCGCTATGCGATCGACAATGCGGCCCTGGAAGCGATACCCACCCTGCGCGATTTGTTGGACGATCGGCGATGGCAGGGGCTTCTGCACTTCATCGCCAGCGATCGATCCCAGCCGTTGCTCTATATTCAGACCATCCTCTCGCACCGCTTTGACGCCGATCCCGATCCGCAGACGAAGCTGCACGCGGACACCTTTCATCCGACGATGAAGGCGTGGTTCTTCCTCACCGATGTCGCGGAGGACCAAGGGCCCTTCACCTATGTTCCCGGATCGCACCGCGCCACGCCCGCGCGAATCGCTTGGGAGAAGCAGAAGAGCATCGTCGGCCCCGATCTCGAGCGGCTTTCCGCACGCGGATCGCTGCGGATCGAGGAAAGCGAATTGGCGACGCTGGGCTTGCCCGCGCCCAGTGCCTTTGCGGTGCCAGGCAATACGCTGGTCGTCGCCGATACCCATGGCTTCCATGCGCGCGGGCCATCGGTGCGGCCTTCGGTCCGGGTCGAGATCTTCGCCTACGGGCGGCGCAGTCCCTTCCTGCCCTGGACCGGTCTCAATCTGCTGAGCCTCCCCGGGATCGCCGAGCGGCGGCTGCCCTTCTTCTGGTGGATCAGCGATCGTTTCCCGAAGCTGCTGCGGCGCGCCTGGGTGCCAGCCGGGCTCAAACGGCCAGCGGATCCATGAACGAGCTCCCCGTCATCCCGCCCATCGCTGTCGCCACCGGCATCTCGTGGTGGAAGAAGGATGCGATCGAACGCCTGCTCGCCACGGGTCGGCCGCTGCTGTTCGAAGATCATCCCGAAAAGGCGGTCGCGGCGGCAGCGCAGGCGGGCGGGGCGATCGCGGTGTGGCCATCGCGGGCACCGGACGGTCTGCACGACAAGGCGGCTGCCGCCGGCGTGCCGCTGGTCAATATCGAAGACGGCTTCATCCGATCGGTCGGTCTCGGCAGCGGGCTGCACCCGCCCTCCTCGATCATTCTCGATGCGAGCGGTATCTATTACGATCCCCGCTCGCCCAGTGATCTTGAGACGATCCTGCAGACCTACGACTTTCCGCCCGAGTTGCTGGCTCGGGCAGAGGCTTTGCGAGAAACGATCGTGGCGCAGGGCATCAGCAAATATGAGAGCGCCGCACCGACCGCGCCTGCACCGCCTCGTACCAAGCGCACCGTGCTGGTCACCGGCCAGGTAGAGGATGACAAATCGGTGTTGGCGGGCGGCGGCGACGTGCGCGGCAACCAGGATCTCCTGATCCGCGCCCGCGCCGCCGAACCGGACGCGCACATCATCTTCAAGCCCCATCCGGACGTCGATGCCGGCCACCGCGTCGGCCGCGTGCCCGATGCGGAGATTTTGAAGGTTGCCGATGAGGTGGTGCGCAATGAAAGCATGGCGTCGCTGCTGGCCCGCGTGGATGCGGTACATGTGCTGACCTCGCTCACGGGCTTCGAAGCGCTGCTACGCGGATTGGAAGTGACGACGCACGGACGGCCCTTCTATGCGGGCTGGGGGCTCACCGCCGATCTGGCCGGGCCGGTCGCGCGGCGGACGCGGCGGGTGGCGTTGCCGGAGCTGGTGGCCGCAGCACTGATTCTTTATCCGCGGTATCTCGATCCGGAAGTTGAGCAGCTATGCACCCCCGAACAGCTACTTCAGCGCTTCGCCCAACGAAGATACCCGCGCGAAACCTGGCTGACGCGGGTGCGGAAGTGGCAGGGCCGCATTGCGAAATTGATCGGCACGACGACAGATTGAGAGCCATGCCTCCGGGCCTCCCAGCCCATTTTTGCGCCCATGAGGGTTCGGAGGTCGCGAGGAAGGCTTACCACAGCGGGCAGCCCGGTGTGCGTGCCACCCGGCTTCCGACATAGGCGGCCGAGCAATCTACGAAGAGGTATTAAGCCCCTGCTACTGGCGTTTGACGGCAGCGCAGCCAGATTGCTTTGTGGCAGCAGCAGACAATTCGATCGTGCTCGCGACGATCAGAATCGGCGATTGCGATAAGCCGCTGAACTTCAGCTAGCACCGGAGCGAATCGCTGCTCATTGGGCCACGGCGAGGCCTTCGGGGTTCAGCCTCAGCGGTGGGGTCGGTGAGCCTCAGGATGTTAGCAGCGACAGTTTCGTCGCACCCACAATGCGAGCCGCCCTTGATGAGCTTTCAGCCCAAGCAGCTTGCGCTGCTTGCCCCTGGGGCGGTGGGCCTCGATGACGCGATCCCGCGATCGTCACCGATCTCGCCCAGCAGCTTCGCAACAGCGATGTCGCTGCCACGCAGCTCAAAGAAGAAGCTCGCCCAGTAGATCGACGTTATTGATTGCAGCCTCGGCTGGAGGAGAAGAGTGGTCAGGCGGTCGGGCTAGTTATCACCGATCTGGGGCGCGCTGCTCTCGATACAATCGAAACCGAGATCGGGGACGTGGGCCCGGCGGCCAGCAAGATCGGCCATGTCATCAAGCGGCTACGCTCGCCGGAGGGCATCAGCCTTGCCGAGATCAGCATTGCGACCGGATGGCAACCGCACAGCGCGCGCGCCGCGCTGACGACGCTGCGCAAGACGGGCTTCTGCATCGACCGGGCGCCCGATGATGGCGGCAACGGTTCGCGCTACTGGATCGCTGAGGAGGCCGCCCGATGAGCCGCGCCCCTACTTTCTCCGCAGCACCAAAGGGTGCGCGCCTCGCAACATCCCTGATCGCAGCCCAACTTGAGCTGAGGGCACCCACCAAGAACCGCAGCGTCAGCGTCCGCAGCGGTCGCGAAAATTACGACTTTGCCTATGCCTCCCTGAATTCGATCATTGAGCAGGTGCTGCGACCCGTGCTGCCGGCGCACGGGCTCTGGTTTCTTCAGTACACCCAGCATGGCGATGGTGGTCACGCTATGGTGACGGAGATCATCCACACCAGCGGCGAGATCAGGCTCTGCCCGGTGGCGATGCCTGATCTGCCCAGCAATCCCCACGAGGCGGGGTCGCTTATCAGCTACTTCAAGCGTTACGCGCTTTGCGCTGCCTTTGAATTAGTCGCCGAGGATGATGATGACGCGCAGCTCTTCAATCAGATCCACGGCCTGATTACCGAGCAGCAGGTGCAAGAGCTCGAAGCTTTGGTGGAATCGCCCGCCGAGCTGGAGCGGCTCTGCCGCTATACTAAAGTAGCATCGCTCGATGCGCTTCCCGCCGCCCGGTTCGCCGTGCTCGCTCCGCTCTTCAGGTCCGGAGCGCCACGTGATGGCAAAGCAGATCGAACAGCGCTCGCCCGAATGGTTTGCCCAGCGCTGCGGCAAGGCGACGGCATCTCGCGTCGCCGACATCACCGCCCGCACCAAGACCGGCTGGGGCGCATCCCGAGTCAATTATGCCGCCAGCTTGTCGCCGACGGCTCACGGGCATTGTTGAGGAGAGCTTTCAATCGCCCGCCATGCGATGGGGCAACGAAACCAAGGCCGAGGCTCGGGATGCCTATCGCTCCTATCGCGGTGTCGAGGCTGAGGGAGGTTGGCTTCGTCGATCACCCTTCCCTGCCCTTCTCCGGCGCCTCACCCGATGGCCTTGTTGGTGATGACGGGCTGGTCGAGATCAAATGTCCCAACACCGCCACACATATCGCGACGTTGCTGGGTCAGTCGCTGCCCGGCAAATATGTGGCACAGATCCAGTGGCAGCTTGCCTGCACCGGTCGAGCCTGGTGTGACTTTGTGTCCTACGATCCCAAGCTGCCCGAGGGCGCCCGCCTCTTCGTGGTCCGTGTCCATCGTGACGAACCACGCATCGCCGAGCTGACTGCCAAGGTCGCGGTCTTTTTGGCCGAGATCGAGGGCACTCTTGGTCGGATCAACGAAATATCCGGAATGCTTCTCCAGTGTGGGGAGGCAGCCTAATGGCTGCCTCACCTACTCTGCCCAAGCGGATCGATCGGCGGCGCTGCCGCCGTTCAAGGCTTGTAAAAGTGTGAATTCAACTCTGCGGCTTTATACGCAGCTAGATATCAACTGATGACCGCTGTCCCAAGTCTAGGAGTCTAACGAGCCGAAGATTATAAAACATGCACGAATGGGGATTTACCCGATCCGGATGTTCAATAACCTCACTCAGAGGAATGGCATCCGGAAATACGAAGTCTAAACAGATAATCCCTGGGTAGTTTGGCAGAGCTTCAACCGGCACTACAATCGTAACAAGTTTTGACTCTGGCAAGAGCGTTGATCTCGACTGGTGATTTGGGACGCTTATGGTTACCCTCTGACCCAGGACACCGCTCTCTGGTACCCGAAGAGGATCAATGAGCATTTCAACCCCAATATTCGAATTACCACCAGCATATGCGTCGGCTCGGAGAGCAATAAGAGAACGCTGACTTATCTGGAACATCAGCCTGGAAGTTCTTGAAATAGACCACGATAGACCCTCAGCCTGAGGTTCCCCAAATCCAGATGCCAAAGCATTAACACCCGTTCCGCCTAGCCCAAATTCCACTCTAGATTCAATGTCAAGAGAAGGCATCTCGGTAAGGAGTATACTTTGAATCATAAAGGGAATTGGATTGGGATTAAAAGAGCGACCCTGCTCTTCAATGATTTCACTAACGGACTGAATCTCAATATCAAAAGGTATAATCCCGCTACGACGATCTTCGGAACGGATAGGTAATGCGATTGTTGATTCCCTAAAGCCTCGTCCAATTTGATATGAAAATGATTTTCCAGAGTCTCCTACTTTAACTTTAACTAGGACACCATTACTTACTCCGGCATCGTGCAGATAAGGAGTAAGGTTGATTTTGCAGATGAGTGTCATACCCGGCGGTACGTCAACTGGAAGATTAAATGATATCCTCCAGCTAGTTCCGCCATAGACATTGGTTTGCTCGCCAGCGGAAAACTTTGCTCCAACGGCAATCAAGCCTTGAAGAAAATAATTCCATGGCACGTTAATCTTGCAAACATACTGCTCTATTAGTGACTTATCCTCCGATCTTATACTCGACCGATCTTTCCTATTAACAAAACCCTTGGCTTCATAAAGTATTCGATCGATCTCTGTTTTCTTTTCGATAAGCTCAATTATATCTCTCGGAATACCACTTCTACGATCGACGCCGTGTCGAAGGGGTGCTACCGAAGCATTAGTAAAGCCATGGGCAGCGTTATTGAGATCAATAAAGCCGAAGCGCTCTTCTAAGAAATGATGTGTTTCCTCGACATTTTCTGTTTGGCCTACAAACAAAAAAAGCTTTTCGAGATTGCGCAATGCTTGAGGAAGCAGTGCCTCAGGACTACCGACTAACTGCTCCGGGTCGGCGTGCGCGTTCATATTAGACCGGTTCATAGCCAGCGTTGCCAGCTCATAAGTCTGATGATTTAGATGATCAAAAACCTCTACATAATCCCTGAGGGATTCAAGAAGTTCCTCCTCTTTAATTTGATGTGCGTTTAATCCGCGCGTCCAGTAGAACTCGGAAATGATGTGCGCCACGGGCTCTCGCAAAATCGTGAAATACGCCACCGGCTCATCGACAAGAGTATGGAGGCCAAGTGCAGAATGGGAGTGGAACAACAAATTAGAATGCGAAATTATACTATCAACTTCCCCGACAACATTTTGACTATTTACGTCTATACACGCAAGGTTCCAGTGAGCCGCCGGTCCTACCTCGCCCATGCGACGTAGCAGCGCCGCGCCTCCAGTGCGTGTGATGTGATGATAACCGATTATATTAGTTGACTGCATACCGACCTATCAATGCAGGAGTGGATTGCCCTCCCGTCCGCGAAAGGGAATAACAGCGCCGACACGTAATGCAATTGCCGCTCAGGCCGTCGCGTCTGAGAATAGGTGGTTTCGACCGCGCCCGAGAAGCTTTTTCCTCGTGGAGCGCTAAGGGTTGATACTCTTCTGGCACAAGTTATCTTCGGCTATACCGTCGATACTTAATAGAAGATTCCGAAAGTCGTTGAGGCAAGCCCTACGCGTTCCCTGTTTTGGTTAGGTGCGAACAGCGCCGAAAGACCGTCAGGCCAGAGGCGTTGACGGTCCCCCGGTTTCTCATCCGGGCGCGATGCGAGCTTTCGGCCTGTATCCGCCGGGATTAATCCCGGCGGATACAGCATATTCGGCTGGCGTCAGCCAGCCAAGAGCCGTGTGAGGTCGGCTCTCGTTATAGTCCCGTCGCCAGGCCTCGATCTTGACCCGTGCATCTGCCAGCGAGAGGAACCAGTGGCTGTTCAGGCACTCGTCGCGCAGGCGGCCATTGAACGACTCCACGAAGGCGTTGTCAGTCGGCTTGCCCGGCCGCGAGAAGTCGAGCGTGACGCCGTTCTCATAGCCCACCGGTCGAGCGCTTTCGAGATAAGTTCCGGCCCGTTGTCCACTCGGATGGTCTTCGGCGCACCGCGGACCGCCGTGATCCGCGCCATCGCGGCAACCACCTGCCCACCCTTGATGCCCTGGTCGACGTCGATTGCCAGAGCCTCGCGCGTCAAGGCGTCGACCACCGTCAGCGCCCGCAGACGGCGACCATCGAACAGCGCGTCCGAGACAAAGTCCATCGACCACATCTCGTTGGGCGCTGACGTTGCCGGCTGGCGCTCGCGGTTCCGCGACCAGCTGCTTGAGCTTGCGGTTCTCGTCCTCGAGCTGCTTCACCCGGCGCAACTCACCCACGCCAAGCCCACCGTACACCTTCTTCCAACGATAGAAGGTCTGCTCCGAAACGCCCATCCGGCGGATGACCTCGGCGACCGGCGTGCCCGTCTCCGCCTGCTTCAGCGCGAACGCAATCTGCTCTTCCGTGTAGCGCGTCTTCTTCACGTCCCAGCTCCTTGCCCGCAGGCTTCAAAGGGCCGGAAAACTCTCACTCACCACGGATGAAAAAAACAGGGAGGACGTCAAATCGCGATGATCTGCTCTTCGCTGAACCTGCTGCGCTTCATTCCGTCCGACTCCTTGTGTCGGACTCTACTCAAAAATCGGTCACATTCCAGGGGCGCACGTCAACGGGGGGCAAGCCGCACTGGGGAAGGTTTCTATCGACGCAGTAGATGACCTCATGAAGCCTCCCTTTGGTCGACGTCGTCGAGCATCCCTGCATCTTGACGTTTCTCTAATCTCTGCGCAGTCGTGGAACGATGTATCGGCTGACTGCTCTTGCGGAGGTCGGCGCGAGCATATCCTGGGGTTAAGATGCACGACAGCGCGTTCAAAACGGGACAGCTTTTTCTTCAGCTTTATGCTGCCTCGCGCGGCGGCAAAGTTGTAGAAATTGGATCTTATGATGTTAACGGTGGCTTCCGGTCAGTGGCACCACCCGACATAGTCTATATTGGTCTCGATATAGCAGAGGGACACGGCGTGGACATCGTTGTTCGTCCTGGCGAGCCGCTGCCAATGGAAACTGGGTATTGCGATGCGATCCTAGCGAGCTCAGTTTTCGAGCATGATCCTAAGTTCTGGTATACTTTCGAAGAGATGTGCCGTGTTACCTCACCGGGCGGCTTTGTTTATCTGAACGTGCCAGCCGGGGGGGCGCTGCATCGCTTTCCTTATGACTGCTGGCGATTCTATCCAGATGCGGGGTTGGCGCTAGAACAATTGTCTGCTGGCACAGCATATCCGGTGTGCCTTGTAGAATCATTCACCACCGAGCGGATCGCCGATCAGTGGAATGACTTCGTGGCCGTTTTTCAGAGAGACGGCGGCGCGGAGCCGCCTGTCGAGCGAATTCACAAATTTGTGAATTATCGTAACCTATATACCAACGCAAGGCATGATGTGCTTTCCTTGGAAGTACTGCCGGAAGACATGCGAATGTCGGATCATTGGCACGCCACATCGATTGAGTGGCATCACAAGACTAATATTGCCGAGGCTGAACTGGGTAGAGCTCGTAAGGAGGCCGAGGCACAGCACCACCGTGCCAATATTGCCGAGGCTGAACTAGGTAACTCTCAGAGAGAAGCTGAAGCGCAGCACCATCGTGCCAATATTGCCGGAGTCGAGCTGCAAACCGAACGGGCGCGTAGGGAGGAATGTGAGGAAACACTTGTTAAGCTTAGAGAAGAACTGCGCCTTGAAAAATCGAGGGGCCTCGGTAGCATATTATGGAAAGAAATACTTCGTTTGGCGAAGGCAGCTAACCGTCTGAGAGGCACTTGATGTTTCAACAGGCGTAGGGTCAGGACCCATTGAAATGAGAGGCGCGATCTGACTCAGGCTCCTTGATGAGACTAGACGTGAGCGACCTATATTTGCTGACGGACGAGCGAATGGCGCGGCTTAAACCGTACTTTCCCAAGAGACATGGCAAGCATCGGGTCGCCGATCGACGGGTGTTGAGCGGCATCGTTTTTCGTCAATCGCAATGGGCTGCGCTGGCGCGATGCGTCAAAGAATGTGCCGCACAAGACGCTTTACAGCCGGTGGAAGCCGGGGGCGGCGAGATGGGCGTTTTCGAGCAGATGCTGGAAGAGTTGTCCGCTGTTGATGCCGAGCGCAAGATGGTCATGATCGAGCAACGTGCCTGACGGCGCACCGCACGGCATAAAGCCTTCGGGTAAAAGAGGCGGTCTTGGACGGCTGATGGCCGGATGAACGGCGGCACGACACCAAGCTTCACGCCGTCACCGATGCAAACGGCCACCCGCTCAGCTTCCTAATGACCGCAGGCCAGGTCAGCGACTATATCGGCTCCGCAGCGCTGCTGGAGAATCTACCCAAAGCGCAATGGATGCTCGCCGATCGCAGATATGATGCTGACTGGTTCAGGGATGCGCTTCAGGAGAAGGATATCAAATCCTGCATTCCCGGGCGGAAATCTCGCCTGGAGACTATCAGATATGACGAACGCCGATACAGGCGGCGCAACCGCATCGAGATCATGTTCGGCCGATTAAAGGATGGCGGAGAAGAAGACGGTTGGGCCCGATCGTAGCGGGTGGCAGCGCGGCGCCAGTCGCCCTCGCCGCCCCTGCCATCTTCTGGCTATGACCAATTAGTCGTACCCCTAAATACCCCTAGGCGGCGTGGACAAATTTGAGCCAGTATCTGGCGGCGGCGATATGGATCATGCTGAGGAAGCTTTCGGCGAGCTGGTCGTAGCGGGTTGCGATGGCGCGGTTGATTTTAAGGCGGCCGAAGAAGCGTTCGATATGATTGCGTTCCTTATAGAGCGCCCGGTCGTGTTCGATCTTGATCCGGCGGTTTGAACGGCCCGGAATGACGGCCAGGATGTTGCGGCGGTCAAGGTCGGCTCGGATGGCGTCGGCGTCATATCCCTTGTCCGCCAGGAGCGCCTTTGGCGCCTTCTCCGGCAGGGCGATCAGCGTGTCATAGGCCTTGCAATCGGCCGCTTCGCCGACTGTCAGGTGGAAGGCGAGCGGTCGTCCTCTGGCATCAGCCAGACAGTGAAGTTTACTGGTGAACCCGCCCCGCGAGCGGCCAAGAGCGCGTCGATGAGCCCCCCTTTTCCGCCCGCTGCCGAGACGTGGGCGCGAACGGTGGTGCTATCGATACTGTAATGGTCGCTGTCCGCCATCATCTCGGCCAGCGTGACCGATACGGCCTCCCAGACCCCGGTTTCGCTCCAGCGCCGAAACCGCCGGTAGACCGTGTTCCAGTTGCCGTATTTGGGCGGCACGTCGCGCCACGGCGTGCCGCAGCGCAGCCGCCAGAGGATACCGTTGATGATCGAACGATTCTCTTCGGGCGGTCGCCCAGGCCCACGGTTCGCTGCATCAATCGGCAGCAACCCCCTCAAAACACGCCATTCAGCTTCGCTCAGATCGCCCCGGCTCAAACCCGCCTCCAAAAGGAAGCCTTGAATCAACCACCGAATCTCGCGTCAACCAATTTGTCCACGCCGCCTAGACTACGGTGCTCATCAGCTACAACATAAATCTTATTCTTGTTCCGCGATCGTCGTCGCCTACCGGTCTCCTTCGAAACGAATCTAGCGAAGAAGTCCGGGCGATCGCATTCTCCCGCCTTGCCCTATTTACGAGGTTCCGATAGCTCTCAACGACTATCGCCTAAGCGGGAGTAAGGGGTGGAGTATCGGGTGAATCAATCGCACCATAAGTTTCGTGGTTCTGCTGGTGGTGAATATGAGCCGATCGCCATTATTGGCGCCGCCTGCCGCCTGCCTGGCGCTCCCGATCTTGAAAGCTTTTGGCGGTTGCTGCTCGATGGCGTCGATGCCGTTACCGAAATCCCCGATGCGCGCTGGAACAAGGCGCAGCTTTATCATCCAGAGCGGGGGCAAAAGGGCAAGTCCTACACTTTCGCCGCGGGTATCATTGATGACGTGAAGAGCTTCGACGCGGGTTTTTTCGGAATGAGTCCGCGCGAAGCGGTACAGACCGACCCGCAGCAGCGTTTGGCGCTCGAACTGGCGTATGAAGCGCTTGAAGATGCGGGTTTGGATGCCGCCAGTCTGGCGGGCGAGAAGGTTGGCGTTTTCGTCGGCGGATCGTCTTGGGATTATCTCAATCTCCACGTCGGCGATCCGTCAGTGATTGACGCTTATTCGATGATCGGCGCTACGCTGTGCAGCCTTGCCAACCGTGTTTCCTACATCTTCGATTTCCGCGGGCCGAGTTTCACGGTTGATACCGCCTGCTCTTCCTCGGTCGTCGCGCTGCATCAGGCGTGTGAAGGGATTCGCGCGGGGCAGATGCCGATGGCGATGGTGGGCGGCATCAGCCTGTTGCTGTCGCCACAGAGCTTCGTCGGCTTCTCGGCTGCCTCGATGCTCAGCCCGCGCGGGCGATGTCATGCCTTCGATGCGCGGGCGGATGGCTACGTTCGAGCCGAGGGTGGCGGCTTCATTGTCCTCAAGCCCCTTGGCCAGGCGCTCACGGACGGGGATTCGATCCGTGCGGTGATCCGCGGTACGGGCGTGAATTCAGACGGTCACACGACCGGTCTTTCGCTCCCGAATAAGGAAGCGCAGATTGCGCTGCTTGAAGAGGTCTACGATCGGTTCGGATTGGATCCCGCCGATCTCTGCTATCTGGAGGCGCACGGCACGGGCACCCCCGCCGGTGATCCGATCGAAACGGGTGCACTGGGCGCGGCCTTAGGGCAGAGGCGTGAGGCCAAACTGCTGATCGGATCGGTCAAGACCAACGTCGGGCATCTGGAGGCCGCCAGCGGCATGGCCGGCCTGATGAAGGCGCTCTTGGTGGCACAGGGCGGCGTTATACCCGCTTCGCTTCATCTACAGAATCACAACCCTGACATTCCCTTCAACGCACTCAATCTGGAAGTAGTCCGCACTATGCGGGCGGTGGCGCCCGGCAGCGGGCCGCTGATCGGACTCAACAGCTTCGGCTTCGGCGGCACCAACGCGCATGCCGTGCTGGAATCGCCTCCATCTCCGCTTTATCCGGCGGATAGGGAGTATACGGGTAAACTGCCGCCCCTCCTGCTTTCGGCGCGGTCCGACGCTGCGTTAAGGACGCTAGCTGCCCAATGGCAGGCGATCGTAGAGCACGAACAGGATGATCTGGCCGGTCGTATCCGGTCGGCCGCGCTGCGCCGTCAGCAGTTCGAACGCCGCCTAACTATTCCGGCCAGCGACGCTGCCGCTCTGAGCAACACACTCGGCACCTTCGTGGTTGAGGGCAGGGATGCGCTGGCCATCACCGATACGGCGGTCACGGGCAAGACCGCCTTCATCTTTTCCGGTAACGGCGGCCAGTGGGCCGGCATGGCGCAGGATGCCCTGACGCTGAGCCCCAGTTTCGCCGAGGCGCTGGCCGAAGTTGAGGCGGTGCTGACGCCCGAACTCGGCTGGTCCGTCACGCAAGCCTTGCTAGAACCCGACGCCGAACAGCTCCGCAATACGGCCGTCGCACAGCCCCTGCTCTTCGCCACTCAGGTCGCGATGGTGATGGCCTTACGCGCGCAGGGCGTCGCCGCCGACTATTGCATGGGGCATAGCGTTGGCGAGGTCGCTGCGGCCTGGGCTTCCGGCGCACTCGATCTGCAGAGCGCCACTCGCGTGATCGCAGCGCGCAGCCGCAATCAACAGACCCAGCATGGCTCCGGCCGCATGGCGGTGCTGGGTCTGGGGGCTAAGCAAGCGGCGGCAGTGCTTACGCAACCTCCGCTCAATAACGCGTTGCTCGCGGTAGCCGCCCATAATAGCGCGCAGGGCGTCACGGTCGCGGGCTCTGCGGAAGCGGTGGATCTGCTGGAGACCGAGGCCAAGGAGCACGGCTGGCGCTTCACCCGGCTCGATCTCGATTATGCCTTTCATAGCCCGCTGATGGATCCGATCGCCAGTCAGCTGGCACAGGATCTTGAAGGACTTGAGCCGCAAGACGGCAAAGGCTTCGTCTCGACCGTTACGGGCGATGCACTCAACGGCGCCAAGCTAGATGCACAGTATTGGTGGCGCAATATCCGCGAGCCCGTCCTCTTCGCCGAAGCGGCGGAAAAACTCGTCGCCAACGGCGTCCGCATTTTCATCGAGGTCGGCCCGCATCCCGTAGTGCGCTCCTATCTGGCCGAGGCGCTGCGCGGTGCCGATGCCGATGGCCGCGTGGTACCGACGCTTCAGCGCCGTCCGGCCCCTTCCGATCCGATCAAGTTGATCGCCGCGCGCTGGCATGCGGCAGGCGGCGATATTCGCGGATCGGCCGATTTTGCCGGGCCGACGAGCCCGCTCGGTCTGCCTCGCTATCCCTGGCAGCGCGAGGTTTTCTGGCTGCCGCGCACTACCGAAGCTTCGGACTATTTCATCAGGCCTTATGATCATCCGCTGCTCGGCCTCCGCAGCCATGAGGGCAGCGACGAGTGGCTACAGCATATCGGGCTTGCGCTTCAGCCTTGGCTCGCGGATCATGTCGTAGGCGGCACGGCGGTCGTCCCGGCCGCGGCGCTAATCGATATGGGCCTCGCCGCCACCCGCGTCAAATTTCCGGGCGCCTCCGCGCTTGAGATGTTCGATGTCGAGATTGGTCGGGCTCTGGTGCTGGAGCCGGGAGTAATCCGTGAAACCATGCTGAGGATCGGGTCGCCGCAGGGCGATTTCGAAATCCGGTCGCGCCCGCGCCTCAGCGACGATGGCTGGACCGTTCACGTCAAAGGCCGGATCGCCGCTGGCGAAAGCACCATGCCCGCGCGTCCGTTCGACGTGCCGCAGGCGCCGATCGGTCGCTTCGCCAGCAAAACGCTATATGATCTCGCCAGCGCGATGGGCCTCGATTACGGCCCCGCCTTCCGCGGCGTCACTGATATCGATCTGTTTGGCGACGATCAGGCCACGGCGCATCTCCAGAGCCCCGGCCTCATTTCCAGCGGTTTCCTGCTTCCCCCCGATCTGCTCGACGGCGCGCTGCAGGGCCTACTGAGCCTCGCGGCCGAGCGGCTCGGATCGGGAAGCGGCGTGATGCCGTGGCGTTTTGGCCGCATTCGCCTGTTGAATCCAGAGGGAGGTACGCCGGCGCTGGCTAGATTGCGGCTTACGCGGATTGGCCCGCGCTCGGTGCGCGCCGATGTGCTGCTGCTCGACGTTTCCGACACACCGATTGCCGAACTCAGCGATTGCTGGTTCGTCCGGGTTACACTTGCGGGCGGCACCTCCCCGGACGATCTCTTCTTCTACCCGGCAAAAGCGCTGACCGCGTCGGCCACCGATGCAGTTATCGTGATTTCGTCGGAGGATTTGCTCGGCCCGAAAGATTTGGACGCAAAACCCAGTGAAGCCGCACTGCTCGCCGATGGATTTGCGGCGATCGCTGCCCTGGAAGCACTACGCACCACCACGGACGACCGCACAGTCGAACCGCGAAACACGAAAGCGGCGGCCCGCCCGTTGGTCGAAACGCTGCTCGGCTGGCTGCAGGCCGACGGCATGGCGGAGGGAAATCGTCTCAGCGACGAGGATCTGCCGTCTGCAAGTGCCATTCTCCAGACCATCCTGGCGGAGCAGCCCGCCGCCATCGCCGAGGTCACTTTGCTGGCGCAGGCGGCTGCCGAGCTTCCCGCGCTGTTGCGCCAGGGGCCTGAGGCGCGCGGCACGCGCGCCGCGGCGCTACTCGATCAACTGCGATACGATGCGCCGAGCGCCCGCGCCGCATCCGATGCATTGCTCGCCGCGCTCGATCGGCTGCTGGACGCATGGCCGCAAGAGCGTCCGCTCCGTATTCTGGAACTCGATGCGGCGCGCGGTGCATTCACGCGCCGCCTGTTGCGGGCGCTCGACGGCCGCGCTTTCTCGATCGCCGCCCTCACTAATGCCGATGATCAACCGGTCTTGGAAGCCATGCTGGCAAATGAGCCGGGCACTAGCGCGATCGTAGCGCGGGATCTGGCGGAGGCCGGGCTATTCGATCTGGTGATCGGCCTGCTGCCCGAAGCGCCGCCCGCCGTGGCCGAAGCCCTTCCTCAAAGCCTCGCCCAAGGCGCGATGCTGTTGCTGGCCGAGGCGTGCCCGAGCCGTTTCTCGTTCCTTGTGAAACCCGACGTCGGCGGCGCTCCAACTGACCCGCTGCTCTCGGCGTTCTCTCATCCGCTCCGACACGCACAGCACATCGGGCTGCTGCCGATGGAAATCGTCGCGGCCACGGCCAAGGGTACGCCGATTGCCGCAGCAGCCACGATCACGCGGATCCAACTCGTAGGCAACTCCCCCGATATCGCCGCCGCGCTGGAGGCGACAGGGATCGCCATCCTCCATTCTACGCGGCAGGAATTCGATGCATCGCCGCTCGATCCAGAAACCCCCGTTCTGATCGCGCTGGATAGCCTGGGGCTATCGCTGCCCGAACAGCTCGCACTAGTAGCCCGCCTGCCCGAACGGCTGGAAGACGATATGTTCGCCGATGTCACGCTCGTCGTCAGCGCCGGCGTCGAAGCCGCTGCCATCATGGGTGTACGCCGGGCGATGGCGAACGAGGCGCCGAATCTGCACTGCCGACTAATAGAAATTGCAGGGAAGATCTCTCCCGAGCGGCTCGCCGCCGAGCTGCTCCGCTCGGATGCAGAGCAGGAGATTGCGCTTTCTGCTTCGTGCCGTGCCGTTGCGCGCGTCCGCCGCGGCCTACCTCGAAGGCAGCGCCGGAGCAGAGAGACGCTGCGGCTCGCGATCAGCCGCCCGGGGCTGCTCGACTCCCTGGAATGGGGCGAGGCGACGCCGCGCGAGCCGGGTGCTGGGGAGCTTGCGATCCGGGTGGAGGCTTCCGGCCTTAACTTCCGCGACGTGATGTGGGCGATGGGGCTCTTGCCGGACGAGGCTCTTCTGGACGGCTTTGCGGGCGCGACCCTCGGCCTCGAATGCGCGGGCGTCGTGACGGCGGTGGGCAAGGATGTGGCGGGCTTCACGCCCGGCGATCGCGTCATGGCGTTCGCGCCAGCCTCACTCTCCACCCATACCGTCACCGCCGCGCACGCGGTAATGCGGATACCCCGCGGCATGGAATTCGCTGCGGCCGCCACGGTGCCGGTGGCCTTCCTGACCGTCGCTTATGCCGTCGGCCATCTCGGTCGTCTGTCGCGTGACGAGACCATCTTGATCCACGGCGGCGCGGGCGGCGTCGGCCTCGCGGCGATCCAATATGCCAATCACCGCGGCGCGCGCGTCTTCGCCACCGCCGGCTCGCCCGCCAAGCGCGCCTTGCTCGAAAGCCTGGGCGTCGATGCCGTGCTCGACAGCCGCAGTCTCGCATTTGCCGACGAGGTGATGCAGCTTACCGAAGGCGAAGGCGTTGACATCGTGCTCAACAGCCTTGCCGGCGAAGCCATGCAGCGCAGCCTGGCGCTGGTGAAGCCTTTCGGGCGTTTCTTGGAGCTTGGTAAGCGTGATTTCTACGAAAATACGCCGATCGGCCTTCGTCCTTTCCGCCACAACGTCACTTATTTCGGGATCGACGCCGATCAGCTGCCGCTGAAGCGTCCCGCGCTCGCCGCCGAACTGTTCGCGGAGATCAGCGGGCTGATGGGGGCGGGCGTGTTGCGGCCCCTGCCCTATCGCCAGTTCGATTATGCCGATGTCGGAGATGCCTTCCGCCTGATGCAGGTCTCGGGCCATATCGGCAAGATCGTGCTGGCGCCCGGCAAGGCGCTGCCGGCCAACCAAAGCGCGGCGCCCGATCTCAAGCTGGCGTCGGACGGCGCCTATATCGTGATCGGTGGACTCAATGGCTTCGGCCTCGAGGCGGCGCGCTGGCTCGCCGGCCGTGGCGGAGGCCAGCTTGCGCTGCTCGGTCGCCGGGGCCAGTCAACGCCCGGTGCAGCGGAGGCGATCGAGGAGCTCAAGGCGCTCGGTGCCGAAGCCCGCGCCTATGCCGTCGACGTCGCCGACGAAACCGCGCTTGCCGACGCGCTGGACGCGATCCGCGCCGCTCAAGGCGCTATCCGGGGCGTGGTCCATGCCGCCGTGGCAATGGACGATGCGCTGCTTGCCCAACTCGACGCCGATCGTTTCGCAAGCGCCCTCGCCCCTAAGCTGCAGGGTGCCGAAGCGCTCGATCGACTTACTAGGGCCGATCCGATCGACCTTTTCCTGCTCTTCTCCTCGGTCACCACGCCGATCGGCAACCCCGGCCAGGGCAATTATGTCGCTGCCAATGCCGCGATCGAGGCGTTGGCGGTACGGCGCCATACGGAGGGCCTTCCCGCGCTCGCCGTGCAATGGGGCCCAATCAGTGATGCCGGCTATCTGGCACGCGAGACAGGCGTGCGCGATCTGCTAAGCCGCCAGCTCGGCAGCGCGCATCTCACCGCCAAGCAGGCGCTCGACGCACTTCCAACGCTGCTCGCCTCCGGCCTGCCTGTTGCGGGCTATGCCACGGTCCGCTGGGCGACGATCGCGCGCAGCCTGCCGCTGCTCGCCAGCCCGCTCTTCGCCGACATGAAGTTCGCCGCCGGCGGAGAGGCTACCGAAGTCGATCTACGGGAACTGCTCGCCCATTGCACGCCCGACGAAGCGCGCCAACGGACGACCGCCATGTTAATCGACGAGGTTGCGCGGATCATGAAGCTCGCCCCCGATCGGATCGATGTGCAGCGCCCGCTGACCGAACTCGGCATGGACAGTCTGATGGCGGTGGAGCTTCGTCTCGCGGTCGAGCAGCGCTTCGGCGTGACTGTGCCCGTGCTTGCACTGTCCGAAGGTGCGACCCTTTCGGCAATGGCCGGGCGCATCCTTCGCAGCCTGGGCAGCGAGGAAGACGCGCCATTCAGTGCGACCGATCAGATGATCGAACGTTTGGCTAAACATGAAGGCGTCACTCTGTCCAAGTCATCCTCCCTCGACGGCGCGGGCGATTCTCAGAATGCTCCAGATCAGCGCGCTTTCGCGGCAGCCGCCGCGGCTTCGCCTTAATTACGCCTCGACAAAAATGCATCGCGGTAGGGAATGAGCGACTCTTTCGGACTTTCCTGCGAAGCCAAGGCCAAGCTGCTGGCCCGCATGGCCGCGCGTGCGCCCGGTGCCTTGGAAGCCAGAGTTCCTGAGCCCAAGGCTGCGCTCGGTCGCAGCGAAGTGATCGACGATCTTGCGATGGTTCGCCGCGCGGGCGAGGCGCTCCAGATCGACAACCCCTATTTTCGTGCACACGAAGGCATCGCTGGCGCCACTACGGTCATTGATGGGCGCACTTACGACAATTTCGTTTCCTACAATTACCTGGGCCTCAACGGCGATCCGCGAGTCAATCAGGCCGCCAAGGACGCGATCGACCGTTACGGCACCTCGGTCTCGGCCAGCCGTATCGTCTCTGGTGAACGACTGATCCACCGCGAACTCGAACGTGCTCTGGCTGATGTCTATGAAGCAGAAGACTGTGTCACGATGGTCTCAGGCCATGCGACCAATGTCACGGTAATCGGCCACCTCGTCGACCGCAACGATCTCGTGGTTCACGATGCTTTGAGCCATAATAGCATCGTCCAAGGTGCCTTGATGAGCGGCGCCCGCCGCGTCGTTTTTCCACACAATGATCTGGCAGAACTCGATCGCATGCTCGCACAAATACGCTCCACAGCGGAGCGGGCGCTGATCGTCGTCGAAGGGCATTACAGCATGGACGGCGATGTTCCGGATCTGCCGCGCCTGATCGAAATTGCTAATCGCCATCGCGCGCATCTGATGGTCGACGAAGCGCACTCTCTGGGCGTTCTCGGCCCGCGTGGTCTCGGCATCGCCGAACATTGGAGGGTCGACCCGCGCGAGGTCGATGTTTGGATGGGAACACTGAGCAAGACGCTCTCTGGATGTGGCGGCTATATCGCCGGCCCGGCGGCACTGATCGACTATCTAAAGTGTTCAGCGCCGGGTTTCGTCTATTCGGTCGGTCTGCCGCCGCCGATTGCAGCCGCCGCACTGGAAAGCCTCTCCATCCTGCTAGCGGAGCCGGAGCGGGTGGCGAAGCTTCAGGTCAACAGCCAGGCATTTCTCGCTGCACTAAAGGGCCATGGCCTTGATACAGGCGCCTCGATTGGTAGCGCGATCGTGCCAGTGATGACAGGCAGTTCGATCGTGGCCGCACGAGTAGCCGATGTCTTGTTTGGCGAAGGCGTGAACGTACAGCCCATCATCTACCCGGCAGTGCCGGAAAATGGAGCGCGGCTAAGGTTTTTCCTCTCGAATCTCCACGACAGACAGCAGACAGATCGCGTTGCAGCGGTAGTCGCTTCCTGCATCGCATTTAGCAGAGAGACGGCTATAGATCTTGCTTCGCTGGCGAGCCGGCTGGCGGCAAACTAGGAAAGGTCCGCGCTTTTTCGGAAGCTCGCCTCGAATTATGGCCAGCACCAACGAGTCTGAAATCGTCTTGGATCTCTCGCGGCTGCTTTCACGCGTTCTCCATGCGACACCCACTGGCGTAGACCGTTGCGAAATGGCCTATGCGCGTGGGCTGTTGAACCAGAGCGCCGAACGGCTGAGTTTCGCTGCTGTCCACCCGACCGGTCTCTACGGCCGCTTGGAAGGAAATGCTGTTCGGCGCTTTCTTGATGCGACGGAGGAACGGTGGCACAATCGAGACGTCAGATCGAAAACAGAAGCGCGGAAATTTGCGGCGAAGAATCTGGTGGCATTGTTCCCTCGTAAAATCGCGCGCGACAACTCACGATCTAGACCGATTTACGTTCAGGCGTCGCCAAATAACCTTACCCGCCCAAACCTCGTCGCACGCATACTCCGCCAAGAGGATGCGCGTTTCGTTTGTCTCGTACATGATCTTATACCATTGCAATTTCCCGAGTATGCCCGGGAAGGCGGAGCGGAAGATCATGAAATTCGCGTACGTACGATCGTGCGGCATGCTGAAGGCCTGGTTTGCAACTCTCACGCGACCCTTGGCGCTCTGCAGCCATGGTTCGACCGGCTTAATCGCAGCCCAACTGCGGTCGTCGCCAATTTAGGCACGCATGTTCCAAGTCTTTCGGCTGCTGCAGATCGGAATGGCAGGCCCTATTTCATCTGCATCGGCACCATCGAACCTCGCAAGAATCACCTCTTGCTTCTCCACCTGTGGCGCAAGATGTCGGAAATGCGGGGGCCTGAAAATATTCCCAAGCTGATCATTGTCGGAAGGCGTGGTTGGGAAAATGAACAAGTGGTCGATATGCTGGAACGTTGCGTGATCCTGAAGGGGTGTGTCGAAGAATATGGTCGAGCGGGCGACCAAGAGCTCCAATCGTTACTGGCGGGCGCAAGGGCTTTGCTTATGCCTTCTTTTGCGGAAGGCTACGGCATGCCCGTCAGCGAGGCGATGGCGTTGAACGTGCCGGTCGTGTGCAGCGACCTGCCCGCCTTGCACGAGGCGGGCAGCAGCATTCCGCAATATCTGGATCCGCTCGATGGGGCGGCGTGGTTACAAGCAATCGACGATCTGTGCTCGGAAAGGTCCAGTCTCGCGGCTATCCAGGCGCAGGCGCGGCTATCGTGGTCGCCCCCAGCATGGGACGAACATATCGCCATTCTTCTTAATTTGATCCATAGGCTCCATCCATGACGGCGTTCACTCCGACCCAGGTGCCCTCCAGAAACAATCTATGGACGGGCTTCGTCGTCCAGTGTCGTGTGATTGGCGCGCTGATCTTGCGCGAATTGCATACCCGATACGGTCGCGAGAATATCGGATACCTCTGGCTGGTCGCCGAGCCGATGCTGTTGGCCAGCGTTATCGGATCACTCCATATGACCGGGCACACCGAATATGGCAGCGACATTCACCCATTGCCGTTCACCATCGTCGGCTACACGACCTTTATTCAGTTTCGCGGCATCGTGAACCGCAGCGAAGGCGCGGTCGAAGCAAATGCGCCGCTGCTGTACCATCGAATGGTTTCGATCTTCGATATCGTGATGTCTCGCGCCTTGATCGAAGCAGCGGGATGTCTGATCGCTTATCTTCTATTAATGACGTTCTTGATCGGCATAGGATTGGCCAATTTCCCGGCTCGCCCGATATATTACATGCTCGCCCTCTTGTTCATGTTTTGGGTTTCGCTGATCCACTCCCTGATCATTGCTGCCATCTCTCACGAGAATCGAACAGTTGGACGCCTAGTTCACCCTTATACGTATTTTATGATTCCGCTCTCGGGAGCTTTTTTTCAGATGTCGTGGATATCCGAACCATATCGAAGTTGGCTTGGATGGTTCCCGCTCACTCATATTCTGGAAATGGCTCGATATGGCCAGTTTCACTCTGCCAACCTCAAGTATGTGAATATCGGCTATCTAACCGCGGTCTGTCTTGTCGGCACATGGGTTGGACTTACGGCCGTGAAGCTTCTTCGAAATAGGATACATTTGTCGTGATCGGGACTCCTGAACAACCCCAGCTATCCTTCGGAGCAACGACGCGATGAACATGCACGGCGCTTTCACGACGATAGGCGATTCGACGAAACCAGACGAGTCGCGTTGGGCGAAGATCAAAGACCGGCTGGTCCGCTACCGCTTGTTTCTTATCGTAGTCGTGGCGCCGCTGTTGGTCGCCGCATTCTATCTCTACGCTATTGCTTCCGACCAGTATGAGTCTGAAGCGCATTTCTTGGTACGCACGGTTGAGACGAAATCCGCTCCTGCGAGCGGCGGGTTAGGCCAAATTCTCAGTATGGCCACCGGCTCTTCATCCGCGCAATCGGAGACCATGAGCGTCGCTGATTTTCTCACGTCGCACGACGTGGTAAAAACACTGCGCTCGGAAGATCAACTCGTCGAGCGTTTCCGCCGCTCGGATATCGACCTGTTCGATAGATTGTCGTCAGACAATCCTACGCCGGAAAAGCTTCTTAGCTTTTATCGTAAATATGTGTCGGTGCAGTTCGATACCGATACTGGTATTACAGAGCTCAAGGTCCGAAGCTTTTCACCCCAGGACTCGTACGAACTCATTCAAAAACTGCTGACGCTTGGGGAGCAGCACGTCAATATGCTTAACCAGCGCAGTTATAATGACTCGGTTCTGACAGCGCAGCGGCAGCTCGCTGAGGCGGAAGTCGCTTTAGCGGTTTCTCAGGAACGCATTAGCAACTTTCGCGCCGCTAAGGCTGACATCGATCCAACTGCCTCTGGTCAGGCTCAGATCACGATGGTCGCAAGTCTGTCACAGCAACTTGCTGCTGCACGCGCGCAATTGACGGCCATGGGCGGGCTCATCAACCCCGCAAGCCCGCAATACCGGGCCACGGCAGCTCATGTCGCGGCCCTTTCCACTCAGGTTGCTCTTCAAAACAACAAGCTGGCCGGCAGTGGCCAGACCATCGCAAGCGATGTTAGCGGCTATGAGGATCTCAAATTGCGTCAGCAGTTCGCCGCAAAGCGCTACGAGTCGGCGGCCGCCAGCCTTCAGGACGCCCGCGAGCAAGCCCGCCGACAGCAGCTTTATCTGGTGCGCGTGGTCGCGGCCAATGAACCGGTGAAATCCACATATCCAAAGCGCCTGCGTTGGTTGGGTACGGCGTTGGTGGCGCTTTTGCTGCTCTATGCTATCATCTGGCTGCTGATTGCCGGTGTGCGGGAACACGCTGCCTGATTCATCCCGCTTGCCCTTGGAAGGGAACGCTCCTCTCCGCCGCAACACCGTTCACCGGAAAACTGAATGACTTCGTTATCGCTGGCCAGTTTTGACGACTACCTGCCGCAGTTGCTGTCGGGAACAGCATCGAGCTTGGATCTGGGACCTGAGCGCGAGACAATCCAGCGTCCGCCGGCCTTTGTCATTGGCACCTTACCGCTCGAGATCAGCTATTCCCTTTACGCAGAAACGCATACCGGGCCGATCCGCCTGTATACGCTTAAGGACGGCCGGATGACGGCTGATGGCATCATCATTCACGGCGAAACCGTGCTTTTCAGCTGGCAGTTCAACCATCCAGATTACCATGTCCGCGATGTTGTTCATCGCCATCTTGGCGGAGCGCTGAGCCTGCCAGTGCGGCGCATCGAAACCCGCGCGGTCATGCTCTCTGGACCAGGCTATACGGTTTACGGTCACTGGTTGATCGATATCCTACCTCGACTTTGGGTTTTAAGGGCTGCGGGTTTCGACCTGAAGCAAATGAATTTCATCGTACCTTTCGATCGGCCTGATTTTGCTGTCCGACTTTTGGAGTTGTTTGGGATCAATGAGGCTCAGCTCATCCCTTATGATGATAAGCGCGAAATACTGGAGGTGGCGGAGCTCATTCTGCCTACCAATCTGCGGCGTGGCAGCCGACTGGACCCGCTCATGCGGCAGGTCCGCCAGTTTTTCCTCGAAAGCGCGGAGAGTGCATTGAATCAGGCAAGTCCGGTCGAGGACTGTCCACGGGTATTCATCTCCCGCCAAAACGCCGATCCTTCACGTACGCTGATCAATCGGTCACGCATCGAAGAATTGGCTCAGCACGCTGGATATAAGATCGTTGCCCCCGAAAGCCTGTCGATCGTCGAACAAATACAGCTGTTTCAGGGCGCCGACTCTGTCGTGGGCGAATATGGGTCCGGTCTGCACAATGCGTTGTTTGCGGGGCCCGGAACCTCGATCTGCGCCATGCGGGGAAGCTCGATCCACCCCGGATTTATCCAATCCTCTATCGCTGATATCTGCGATCAATCTATAGGCTATGTTCTCGGCCCGACCGATATCGGTGCGATCGACCAATCCTTTGAGATTTCGGACGGTGCATTGGGTGGCGCCCTTCATTGCATGTCGCTACTTCGCAGCGACTCCCGCGGATAGCCGCAATGGCGTCAAAAAGTTTGCCCGGCATTTGCGGCTGTGGTGAACCACCGTTTCGAGGTGTGTTTTCGACGGGTGAATGATGACAAGTTTACTGGACGATACCCTTTGGATCGACCTCCCAGCGGCTGAGGCGCGTATCGAAGAGCTCGGCAAGCTTCCGGGATGCGAAAAGCTCGCACGGCATTTGACCGATTTTTATCGAGACGGCTTCCTCGTTCTTGAGAACGCTGTCAGCGAGGCTGCGATCGAAGCCTATTTAGGTGACTTCGATCGCGCCGCGCAATCCGAGCATAGCATAATGGTATCCTACGGTCGGGATGTGTTCCCGATTGCAGGGCAGGATCTACGCAAACCATTGCTCAAGGTGCTCGACACACATGTTAAGATTCCCTCGGCCCTAGATCTGGCATTGGCCCCTGACATCGTTGAGGTGCTACGCATCCTTTTCGAGGGCACCCCGCTTGCCTTTCAAAGCCTGCATTTCGAAGTAGGATCGACGCAAGCGATTCATCAGGATACCGCATATGTGGTCGTCGATAGGCCCCGAAGAATTGCCGCAGCGTGGATTGCGCTGGAAGATATTAAGCCAGGAACGGGAGAATTGATTTACTATCCGGGAAGCCATCGTCTCGGGGAGTTCCTTTATCCTGGAAACAAAAAGCATTGGAATCCTGCGACGGATGGCGAGGATGTCCACAATGACCATCTGCGATGGTTGCACGAAACAGCTAAGGCTAAAGACGTCGCATTAGCTTCGTTTCTTCCCAAAAAGGGTGATGTGCTAATCTGGCACGCAGATCTCGCGCATGGCGGCAGCGAAATCCTGGATATGTCCGCGACGCGCCGGAGTCTCGTAGTTCATTATACGCCTTCTGTAGCGACACCGCACTATTTTAACCACATTCCGGCTGAGCGAAGGAAGAAGGTGGCGGTACATGACGGATATATTTCATCAATGTACTACGACTTCTGACGATTCTTGAAGGGACGTCGGACGGCGATTTCATGTTTCGGACCGACCGCACCAGGGCTATCGCCCTCTTTCATGTCAACTCGTCGAGATAATTCGACGGCGCGCCGACCTGCACCTCAATATCAGGCTTTCCACCTGCAAGTGATCGGCCTTATGCCGAAACGGCGTGAACACCCCATGGTGGAGACCTGAGTTGAACCGGGACAGAACCCAAATGGTGGAAGAATCCTCGGCGTCCGATAGGCCTGAAGGTGATCCAAAGGTTCAGCGCGAAATCAATGCGCTTCGTGAGGATGTGGCGGTCATCCGTCAGGCCCTAATGGGGCGTTCGGAAGATCGCTCGCGCACAGTTTTGCATATGGAAGCTTTGAAAGGCAAAGTTGCCGCCTTTTTCGATCAAGTGGCGCTCGACCAAGATACGCTTAAAAATGCCATGATCGGTACAGAACGCGCTTTGGCGCAATGCCAGATTCAGATCGAGCAGTCCGTCGCTCAAGGTGAGCGGTTGGCGACCGCCGTAGGCGAAGCAACCCGTGAGTTTCGCGAGCGCTCGGTAGCCACGGAAGCTGAGATCGCGCGCATTCATCATTTGATGGAGACGCGCGTCGCAGCACTCGAAACGGAAATTTTGCGGCAAGGCCAAACACTTGAAACGTGCGAAAATTCATTCCGCCGCTTGCGAGAAAAGGCAGGTTTCTTCCGGTATCGGCTGCTGAAGCGCGGTTCGCGGGAATGAACGCCGAACGCCTTTTTGAGGCTTTACTTTCTAGCGAACTGTTCGAACAAGAATTTTACCAGGAGGCCGTTGGGCGCGTTTTCTCGACGCGGGCGGAAGCTGCTCGTCACTATTTGGACGTGGGCCAGCAGATCGACATCGAGCCATCGCCACATTTCGACAGCGGATATTACAAGGGAGCTAACCCCGACATAGTCGCTGCCGGCTTGAACCCGTTTCAGCACTTTCTGCTACATGGACTGGGGGAGGGGCGACGTGCGATTCTGTCACGCTCCCCTCGCGCGGTACGACCGACTGCCCCCGCCGCGTCGCAGTGGGAAGCCACGAAAGGGCGGTTCGTCCGAGGCCTTAGTTCACCTCTGGCCGCGCAAGATGACGATCGCTCCGTGGACGTTGTTATCCCCGCCTACCGCGGCTTTGATGATACGCTCGCCTGCATAGAGTCCGTATGCCAAAGTACCAACGTCACGCCATATCGCCTGATCGTGATCGACGACTGCGGGCCTGATCCTGCTCTTTCAGACGCACTCGAAAAGCTCGCGACCTCGGGTATCATCATGCTCATTCGCAACGCGACCAATCTCGGGTTCGTCGGCACCGCGAATTTGGGAATCGCATTGAGCGGAAACCGTGACGTCATCCTGCTGAATTCCGATACTGTCGTGTATGGCAACTGGATCGATCGCCTGCGCCGCCACGCTTACGCAAAAGGGCCCGTCGCGACGGTTACACCGCTGTCGAACAATGCAACGATCTGCAGCTATCCATATTTCTGCGAATCAAACAATCAGAAACTTGAGATAGACTTTGAGACGGTCGATACATTAGCCTGTACCGTCAATCATGGCCTAAGCACAGTCGTACCGACTGGTGTCGGCTTTTGCTTCTATATGAGAAGGGCCGCCGTCGACGATATCGGTGTATTTAACCAGGATCTTTTTAAAAAAGGATATGGTGAGGAGAACGACTATTGCATGCGTGCGGCAGATGCAGGCTGGATTAATCTGGCAGCTCTCGACATCTTCGTAAGGCACACGGGAGAAGTCTCCTTCGGTGGGGATGCCGGCGCTGGAAAGAAAAAGGCTTACGAACGCCTTACTGCCGCACACCCCCGATACGAAACGCTGGTGGGTGAATGCTTACGACGTGATCCGCTCAGACCAGGACGGGAAGCGATCGACATTGCCCGCTTCGCTCGCACTGCTGTCGGTCGCCGAGGCGTTTTGATGGTCCAACACAGCTGGGGTGGCGGCGTCGATCGGCATGTCCAAGATCTTGCTAATTTGATCGCGTCGGACGGCGTTCCCGCTCTGGTGTCCACAATGGACAAGACCAGCAATACGCATCCTATCTGTCACGGGACGAGCGATGATTACCCGAACCTCCCTTCCATATCATGGTTCGATGAAGCGCGGTCGGTAGAACTTCTCGAGGCACTCGGCATCGGCATAGTGCACATCCATTCGCTCGTCGGCAGCGCCTTGCCGGAAATTCGCCAAATGCTCCGAGTTCTGCAGTCTGCCAACATCGCCTGTGTCTTTACGATCCATGATTACGCCCCGGTTTGTCCAAGATTGAACCTGATCGATTGGTCAGGATCGTTCTGTAACAATAGCGATATTGACTATTGCAGAGTATGTTTGGACAGAACTTCCTCGCTATTCGGCGTGGTGGATATCGACGACTGGCTGGAAACATACCGTTTACTGATGGAGAGCGCCCAACTCTTGATGGTTCCGCATCAGGACGTGGCGAACAGACTCCGCGATCGGTTCGATCTGCCATATCCTTTCCGCGTAAAGCAGCACGCATCACCGAAAGACGCGCAGCCGGTGGTCATAAAAAGGACCGGATCGCTTGATCGATCGGTCGGCATTATCGGCGCCATAGGCCCCCACAAAGGTTCGGCGATCGTCCAACACCTTTGCACGGACGCGATCCAGCGCGGGCTACCAATCCGATACACTGTGTTTGGCTATGTCGATTTTAACGCCCAACTGTACCGAAATTTGACGGTAACCGGTCGATATCGGGAACGGGAGTTGCCCTACCTCATCGAAAAAACGCCGGTGGATCTTGCGCTGTTACCGTCGCTTTGGCCCGAAACTTTCTGTTATGCGCTGGACTACGCATTCGACCACAGGATTTTCCCGATCGTTTTCGATATGGGCGCCCAAGCCACGCGAGTGAGGGATGTGGGTTTTGGCGCGGTTCTGCCGCTTGATGCCATGTTCAACCCCTCAGCCATCAATGACTTCATCATGAACATTGACCTAGACACAAGAGCAAGCCCCAAGGAGGAGCCACAACGGCGCTGGATATCAGCGCAATCTTATTATGAGGGGCTCATCAGCTGAAGGCATCGCGAGGCCCAGCCAATCGATATCGGCCGCGGAACCCCGAAAGATGGTGTAGTCCGGTGATCAAGCGATAAACGCAGGACTTCCTTCCGAGCCACGCGACGCGGTGAACTGTGCGCCTGCCTCTTGAAAGGCAGCCCAGATTTTTTCCCGCGTCTCGTTCGTCCGGTTAAGTTTTTCCCGTCGAAGCTGGCCGTTGGGACCAACCAAGATCATCTGATAATGGGTTGGACTATGCTTTTTGTCGGAATCAAAATAGGCAAAGAATCGGTCCTGTTTGACCGTCGCGATCTCGGCATCGAGCCCGTCCAGACTGCCAAGAATTGCGAGTAGCTGACGCGTCATCGCATCGACACGAACCTGGGCGGCACTCATATCATGCAACCGCAGGCTCATTTCGATAGCCGCGAGGCAACCGATACCGACCGCCACGCCATGGGGCAGCCCATAATCGCTGCAGCTTTCCAGCGCGTGCCCGAAACTGTGACCGAAGTTCAGCAACAGACGCTCGCCGCGATCGAACTCATCCGTTTCAACAAACCATTTCTTCGATCCCAGGCTCAGCTCGGTTATTGCCGTAGCATCTCCCAGCATAGGACCTCCATCCAGGGCAAGATATTGATCGAATTCACGATTGCCTTTTGCGAAACAGATCTTCGCGGCTTCGGAACGACCGGCGGCGATATGCTCAGTCGGCAACGTGCCCAGCACGTCCGTCGGAATGATCACAGCCTGGGGCGGATAGAAAGTGCCAATAAGGTTTTTGAAATCGCCGACGTTGATCGAGCTTTTGCCGCCAATGCAGCTGTCGACCATCCCCAACAATGTGGTGGGAGCATAAGTCCATCGTGCGCCCCGCATATAGACAGACGCGATGAAGCAGGAAATATCCTGGATGATCCCTCCACCGATCGCCAGGATCATGCCTGAACGCGTCAAACCGGCTTGGCGGCATTTCTCGATCACCGGACCGAGCTGCGCGAATTCTTTTGTCGTTTCCAGCGCTTGCAAAAATAAGGTCGGACAAGGAGCGTCTCGCAACCTTTCAGCGAAGAACGCATCCGCCAAAATGATCGATGGCTTCACGTGGCTGATGATCTCACGCAGCCCGCCATCTGCGATCTGGACAGGATGCGAGCCCGTGGACGAAATGATGTCAAACAAGTCGCGCATGTCTAAACCCCAGATCGACGGCAACGAATTGCCCTGTGATGCTCGTATTGGCGGGCGAACAAAGAAAAGCCACCGTCGCCGCTACATCCTCGACACGCGGCAAACGGTTAAAGGGCGTTGATCCCTTAACCTGAGCGATTTGCGCCGAGCTAAGATTCTTGTGCGTCATCGGCGTATCGAGCGCCCCAGGCAAAACGGCGTTGACCATTATGTCCCGCTCGGCCAGATCCAGCGAGGCGGACAGCACTAGCCCCTGCACCGCCGCCTTACTCATCATGTAAGATAGCTTGTTACGGCGGCCGACGGTCTGCCACACCGAACTAACGATGCACAGCCGCGCGCCATCGGCGATCAGATCCGCGGCCAGAAGCTCGTGGAGCGTTACCGCGATATAATGGCAATTCGCCTTGTACAGCTCGAGCGAACGATCTGCGTCAAAATCCTCCAAGCTGTCGTTAGCATTCGCGCCCTGCGCCCAGACGACGGTTTTGAGTGGGGCGGACACAATAGCGTTCAGCGGGCGGGAATTCGGACCAAAGGGGTCATAGCTGGTGCAGCCTTCTCCACCCGATCGCGAGATACGCAGCACGGGCTCGGCGGCATTTTCAAGAACCGCCGCGCAGGCAGCGCCGATCTGGCCGCTCGCCCCAAACACGAGCGAAACTGAATCATAAACATTCCTCGATACATTGCACATGGCGTCGGCCGTCACCCGAGGGAGCGAGCAAACGTACGCCCGTCGTGCGCTATCGCGCGCCCTTCCTTCTTGCCCATTGCCAGCCAGTGGAGAAAGCCGTTCGCCCAAACGCCCACGCGTACGGCGTTCCCGACATCGGCGTTGACCACGAGGTATTCCGCCTCACTGAATTGTCGGCTCGGATTATAACCCAGCATCGCTCCTTCGGCCATATAATGTTCGGCGCCACTGCGATACAGGCCATTGCCACAAGCCCGCCTCGCGTCGGGATGGCTGGCGAGATAGAATTCCTCATCGAATTCGGCGCAAGGGTCATAACCACGTTGACCTCCGAACCGCATGTAATGTTCGAAACCGGTTTCTACCTCCCCGCTTGAAAGCGCATGTGTCGCGTCGGTATAGGTCGCTAGATACCAATGCTCGTCGAAAACTGGGCAGAAGGGCAGGCCGCTGGGAATCGCGATGGTGACAACCTTTTCGAGTGTCGGCGGCCCGGGCCGGCTTTCGAGTTGACCGTTGTTATGCCTGAACCAGGGAAGGCTAATCAGCGGTGAAGGAACGATATTGTTGCGAACGTTCCCGATCCAGAAATCAATAAGCCCCTCGGCGCCATTAGCCGTGCGCGCGGCACGCGCTTCCGGGCTTGCGCGCATTAGATATTCCGGCGCGATGATCCAATCCGCAGCAGCCACTATAGCAGGGGGCATGACCGACTTGTCGAATTTTTGCAGGCGTTTCGCCGTCCGCTTCTTTGCGTCGGAATTTCCTACCAGCCCCAGGATACGCGCCTCAAGAACCTGCCGCGATCCTGCGACCAGCCGATCTGGATAATGTTCACCTGTCTGCAGCGGTTCGGACACTGAGGTTGCGGTGGCAGCGTGTTCAGCTATCCACTGCGTGCCTCGCCGCGATATCCGATATCCGTCGAGCTCACCCTCTTCGATCGTGCCAATGAGATCCGGCGACAATGCACCTCGTAATTGAACGATCGTCTCGCGCGCATAGTTATTCAAGGTTTCAATGAACTCGGTATACGTTTCGGTCGGAAGAGCTGCCATAGTGGAAAAGAAGGTTTCGTTGCTCTTGTCTGCGGGCAGCGCCAATGGGCGGAGCAATAAACCGATTTGTCGCAGTCGATTCCACGTTAAAACTAGTCTTGTCGAGCTTGTTGCTGCTAGCGCGTTAAGTACTATGTCGACTTCGCGATCAGTAAAGACTTGATCATTTAAACGACTGTCCAGCCATAGAGTTATCTGATCGCACATATAGGATGTAATAAGATCGCCCAAAAGAATCCGATTTGTTGGTGTCACCTCCCAGATTTTACCGACGTCCAAGTCGCAAGCCTCAATCAAGCGCGCAAGTCCGATAGTCCACGAGTACATTCTCTGCTTTCCAGAGGAAGCACTAACAAACGATATCTTATCTAGCGCAAGACCCTCGTCGTCATAGACGTTTACAATTGGCTGTGGAACAAAGATTGTCTTTTTGCTTCCAAACGCCTGCATATAAACAGCTGAGTGTGAGTATATCTCAGACTTTTCAATTATCGATAACAAATCAATAGCACGGACTGGCTCTATCTCAAATATCGCAGATGAAATACTTGTAAGCAGCCCAAGAAAGCCTATAGTTTCGATGAGATCTCGCAGAGTTAGATCGTCATTATCACTCAGCTGTCGACCGGTTTCTTGCGGAATATAATAATAATGGCGCATGTTTCCAAGCGTATCAAACAGAGATACGTTGAGCAATGCGAAAGCCGGTGCTCTGGTTTTCAATAAGTTTATAATAAACTTGATGCCGCTGTCTGATACGTGATCATCGTCGGATATAGTCCAAGCATACTTGCCGCGACATACGCCGACCGCCGTAAATATATTCTTTTCAGCGGAGCCGAAGTGAGTTGGCTGCGTATAAAGACGCACGAACGGCCAACGAGCCGCCAAATTAGTAACAGTTTCAGCGGTATCATCATTCGATGCGTTGTCGGCAATAACAATCTCTACGCCTTCCAAATCATCGCGCTCAATTTGATGTGCAAGACTGGTGACAAGCGATTTGACAAATCGCGCCCGATTGTAGCTCGGGATCAGAATAGAAAGAAAAGGCTGCGAACTGGGCATTTCTATTCCTTGGTCGTATCGCCGCTGACTACCATTGAACGCGCGCCGCATTTATTCGGTGAAGGGATCAGCACTTACGCATCCACCATCTCAAAAAGCGAATACAAGCCGACCGCTGTCTTCATCGCCACCTTTGCGCCCCCTAAGCGGAAGCTCAACAGCGGGCCTATGACGTCGCGTGGAATGGAAGCGAAAAGCAATCCATCACGAGAGGCGAGCGTCGCGCTTTCATCGTCGATCTGGATAAAAAGCTCAACAACATCTGCACCTTTCGCGCCGGACGACACTGCCGCCCCGGCTCGTGATGAGCCCGTCAGCAGTAAGCGCGGACCGTCTGCCAGCAAGCGCACGACGGCACGTTCACCCTTGGTTTCGAACACCGCGATCTCGTGCGGACCGCTGTCGATCGTCGGGATGCTCATCACAAGTTGAAACAGGCGCTTATGTGATGTTTCTTCGGGCAATTGCCATCTTATTGTTTCGGTGGTGGTTTCGGCTGGTGCGTCGTTGGACTTACGGTAAGTGGTCGGCAATTCACCGCGCGATACCTGCGGATCTTTGACAAACAGCGCTGGGCTGCTTTCGGCGACAAAGTTCGTTCGCGTTGCATAATCGAGAGGGATCAATTGAAGGGTGAGATCGCCTGCCACTGTCTCAAAGCGAGCAGCGAACGACACCTGGATCCAGCCCAAGTCCAACTCTTCCACCTTCGTCCACAACGAGTGGCTGTTGTTCGCTACGGTTCGCACCACTGACCTGGACGCGAGATCGAAGACCACACCGATGTCCGCGTTAATCTCGACCAACCGCACCCAGATCAGATGCCGAACCCCCGCCTTCACTTTAACACTCACCACGACAGTGTCCCCGGAGTGGCGGAAGGCCTGATCTAGGATATGATCGCCCGATCCCGTCTCGAACAGAGCAAAAGCTATCGCTGCGCGCCCATCGCCGAGTGCGCTCGCGATAAGTCCGTGCGGCTGCCAAGCTGCATTGAGAAGATCGTCGGACCACCGTAGCAGATTTTCACCGCCATGGCCGCCGATGGATATTCCGGTGTGATGGTCAACGATTTTCCTGACCACCATTTTGCTCCGAACATCGTCGAGAAGTGATCGCGAGGCTTCGTTCGGCACGCGGTTTCCAATCTTCCGCGTCGTCACCGTGGCTGAGATGGGCATACCATTCAAGAATCTTATTGACCTCTGGGCCAGCAACTCCCGCTCACGTAAAATGGCCTTTAGGCCGACAATGCTATCAGACCGGGCAGCTTGCGGATCCGTTCGAGCCAAGGCTTCGAAGAATTGCGAAACTCGGGCATTTCGAAGCGTCGAAGTCGGCGGCACTGCATAATAACTATCGGCCACCCGGAAGATTTCATATCCGCCGACGGATTCGATGCGATCGGTCCCAATCGACAATCGAAACTTCATCGATTCGATTTTGCTTTTGATCGCGCCGAGCCAGTGTTGACGAAGCTTCAAACGTATATCGCGTGGAAACGCATCCAACATCGAGGCGACCGTGACCTTGGCGCCGTGATTGCGAAGCCGGTTGCCGGCGACCGACTCGAAGATGGCATTAAGAAAAATAACGACAGACCGCATCTCTGTAAGCCAGCTTATCATATACTGCGGACAAGACACGAACTCATCCGCAAATTCATCGAACTCCTCGACAGATATTTGTTCGATGTCATCAGTCTTTTCGATCCAGCGGGTCAGTTGGTCGCAAAAAGTCTGCAGCAACGACATCGAAAGATTGAATTGATTATGCCCCCCCAATTCAACGATAGTCGGCAGGAAGCTGGCATCTATGCAACTCTCGGCACGCAAGATTTTGAAAAGACGTGCTAGACCGTTGCCCCACGGGAAATAGAATTGTTGTCGCTTGCTCTTAGCGACCGTCCCCCAAGCCGAAATGGGCGTTCCCTCGAATCTATAGCGAACCAGGGGCGTCTCGACAAAATGTGCGCGGGCATCACCAAAGCAAGACAGATAAAAGGCAGTATGGCTATAGATTGGCGCGATCGATGTGAATCGCCGCCATGAATGATCAGGGATCATGGATCGACGAAACACGGCAGCAGAAAAACAAGCACACATCGTCACATAACCGAAATTGCGTACCATATCGGTATATGTCATGACTTCCGGAAAGCCAGTGGGATGGACGAGACGTTCGTTGAGTACGGATCCGTCCGTTTTCATCATCACGAGATTCAGAACAAGAAAGTCGAATTTATCCGTCGAAACAAGTTCCAGCACGTTTGCTAGCGCACCTTCGACAGGTTCGTCATCATCGGACATCGTCCAGATGAAATCACCTCTGGCGTACGGAATAGCCTCGAGGAGGTTTTCCTCGCCGCTCGCCATATGCTCTTCGTGCCGATGATAACGAACCGGACCACCTTCGTTCACGATGGTTTCGATCGCCTGTCGTGTCAGATCTGGCGAGCAGTTATCGGATACAAGAATCTCATATTCACCTTCATAACCGCGGCCCTCAGCCAACAATCGGCGAACCAGATGGGCCGCGAATTCAGCCCGGTGATAGGTCGGGATAAGGATGGTCAGCTTCGGCAAAAGAGCAGCGTTCGATGTGGCGGCTGCGGGCAAAGCTTTGGACTTTCTAGGCGGCATTCTCGTATCCAACTATCTTGTCTGAGAAAACCAGAACCGAGTTTAGACCGAAACTGGATGTCTCTTCGTTCGCAGGCTCGATCAGAGGCCGGTAGATATCATGCGCCGGGTAGATGAACTCAGGCATGCCCTTAAGCCATCGGGCCTGACCGCTCATTCCTCGTGCCGATGAAGAGATCGCTGCAAAATGCGCTGAATCGACGTTCAGTTCGCAACGATAGACCAACGAGATGAAATGACCGCGGCCTGAATTGTGAAGTTGCAGCAACGCGCAAGGCGCGGCGGCGGGGTTCACGGGAACGCCCAGTTCTGCCTCAGACACCTTGGCCAAGCGTCGTTCGGCAGCCTCGCCATAACGGATGATCCCGCCCGGCACATGCCACCCTTCACCCCAAGGATCCTCGCGCCAGATCATCAGCGTCTTGCCATCCTGTTGGATCAGCAGATCGACATTGATCATGGGCGTTATCGCACAAGCGAATTCGAAAACATCGTCTGGCAACCCCCGTCCGGGATCTGGTATGTCTGCCAAGGTAGATGCCAGTTCGGCGCGCATCTCAATACGGGCTGGGGATGTAGCGATATACCCGAGCGATCACATCCTCCGCAGGCGGCGGGCTCATCGCGTGGATCGGATTGGATTCCATCGCACCCGTGTCTGTAACTCGGCTCATGATCTTCGGGAAATAGGTCTGCTCGGAATCGATCGGGATCAAGAATGCGGCGACGCCAGGCGCGTCGAACAGCGCCTTGAAATCCGCGCTTGTCGCGTAATCCGCCTGCAGGCGCATTACCGGTACTCCATAGGCTGGGAATAATTTCTCCCAATCCGGCATGCCAAGCCCGGTCGACGTATCGCAACCGACATACGCACCGCCCCCGAAGTAGTTTTTCTGGGTCATGCGGATACTGGCATAGCCATTATCGTCGAAAATGAAAATCTTCAGATTCAACTTGTTAACCGCAGCGGTGCCGACTTCCTGCACGTTCTGCAAAAACCCTCCATCGCCCTCAAACAGGATCGTGCGACGCTCGGGATAGGCAAGCGCTGCCCCGATAGCCGCAGACAAGCCATAACCCATGGACGCCAAGCCTTTGTTCGTTGGCATGTGCTGGCGTCCCTTTTGGGCGAACACCTGTTCAACGACAGTAAAAGCTCCGCCGCTGCTGCACGGGACGATCACGTCTTCATCGTTGGTCATTTCGCTCAACGCGCTTACGAACGCGAAAGGCGAGACGAAGCCCTTGCGCGTATTGTTGCATGCCTCGACAAGGGGCAGTTGCGCTTTCACCATCCGACAGAAATCGAGCCAATCGCTGTGATCGCGCGGCTCGGCAGCAAGCACTACGTCCAACACAGCAGCCGCATCAGCCTCAATCGGCAAGTCGACACGGGGATGCCCCTTGGAAAGTTCAGCGGGATCGATATCGACCTGAACAACCTTGCCCACTGGCGCGAACTGCTGCCAGTTGAAGCCGGTCTGCTGCAGCCCAAGGCGTGTCCCGAGCGCGATTACCAGATCGGATTGTTGTACCAGGATGTTGGCGTAGCGCTGCCCCCAAGTGTTGACGCGGCCAAAGTAAAGCGGATGGGACGCATCGATACGATCCGCGCCATTCCACGTCGTGGCAATGGGAATACCCGCGCGCTCCAGCGCCGGCATCCGGCTCCGCAGGGCATCAAAGCCAAGGCCTCCCCCGATCAGCAGGATCGGTCGTTCAGCGGCGGCGACCAGCGCTTCCAGCGCACCGATTTCAGTCGCTGAAGGGCCGCGTAGCGGCTCTCGGACCGGTATGGGATCGGCCTCCAGCTTCTGGCGCATCTCATCGCTGATCGGTGCACCCTGGGCATCGAGGCAGAGTTCCAAAAACACCGGCCCCGGCCGACCCGAGCCACCCTCCAGGATCGGCGCCATGAATTCGGCGCGGCTGACTGGATTATCGATCAGCACGGAACGCTTGGTTATCGAAGAAACGAGCGTGACGCCGTCAATCTCCTGAATGCCGCGCTGGCGCAATTCTCCACGCGCCAGATCCGCCGACTTCACCTGACCGCCCAGCAACAACACCTCGCGGCTTTCCAGAAATGCGCCGGCAAGGCCGGTCACCGTATTGGTCAGCCCGGGGCCGGCTGTTACCAACGCGAACGCCTTCTGGCCGTACGGAGCAACGGCATTATAATATTCGGTTGCAATGACCGCGGCAACTTCATGGGCAACCGGGTGGCAATCGAACCGATGGCGGGCCGATTCCAGCGAGTGCATGATGTTGCCGCCGGCAACGAAAAAGCATTTGCGATAGCCCGCCTCTTTCAGCCAATCACAAATGACGTCGCTATATTTGATCCCCATCGCTTACCGGCCCAGGAATTCGCCGATCGCCGAAACCATATAGTCGACCATCTCTTCGTTGATACCCGGATAAACGCCGATCCAGAAGCAGTCGTTCATCACTCGATCGCTCTGCGTAAGATCGCCATGCACGCGGAAATTGCGTTCGAGCATATACGGTTGCTTAATTAAATTACCGCCGAACAGAAGTCTGGTTCCGATCTTCTTTTCGTTCAGGAACTGCACAAGTTCATTGCGCTTCACCTTATTTGGATTGCGTACCGTGATTGGGAAGCCGAACCACGACGGATCGGAATTGGGCGTTGCCTCCGGCAGGATGAGCTCGTTTTGATAGGGCTCGAGCGCCGACCAGAGCGCCTTGAAGTTGTCGCGGCGCGCCGCGACAAAATCATCAATGCGGTCAAGCTGCGCGAGACCCACCGCCGCCTGCATATCGGTGATCTTCAGATTATAACCGAGATGGGAGTAGGTATATTTGTGATCATAGCCTTCGGGCAATTCGCCCAATTTCCAACGGAAGCGATTGCCGCACGTATTATCCATGCCTGGCGCGCAATAACAATCACGTCCCCAATCGCGGATCGATTCGAAGGCACGCTTGATAAGAAGGTTGTTGGCGAAAACGGCACCTCCCTCGCCCATGGTGATATGATGCGCGGGATAGAAGCTCACCGTGCCGACGTCACCGAACGTGCCGACCTTTTGACCATTATACGTCGCGCCGAGCGCATCACAGCAATCTTCCATAACGAAGAGGTCGTGCTTCTTGGCAATCTCCATCACCGTACCGAGATCGTAAGGATTGCCCAGGGTATGGGCGATCACGATCGCGCGCGTTTTATCGGTGATCGCCGCTTCGATTCGGTCGGACTTAATATTGTACGTCGGGATATCGACGTCGACGAATACCGGAACCAAACCCTGCTGCAGCAGTGGGTTGACCGTCGTTGGGAAACCGGTCGCGCACGTAACTACCTCGTCACCAGGCTTAAGCGGGCGACGCTTCTTCAAAAGGTGCGACGTCAATGACGATACAGCAAGCAGGTTCGCCGACGAGCCCGAATTGCAGGTCAGCAAGTGGCGGACGCCGATGTACTCGCGCAGGCCTTTCTCAAACGCATCGTTGAAACGTCCGGTCGTCAGCCAGAATTCCAGCGAGGATTCGGCAAGCAGGCGCAATTCTTTAGCGCCGTAAACGCGACCAGCGACCGGGACGCTGGACACGCCCGCCTCGAAAGGCTTGGGCCGATGCGCTTTCTCCGCATAGACCTCGACCAACTCCAGAATATGGTCATGCAGCTCTTGGGGAGCAGCATCGGCCCAGGCGGAAGCCGCCTTTGTGACATCGGTCATCATTAACTCCTAACGGAAGCGCAATAGTCGGCGATCTGGCGGGTCGCGCAATCCGCGCAGTCGCCGCCGGCAAGTTCGATCTTATAATAATCGCTCGTCACGTCGAGCGCCTCCTCTAGGCTCCAACGCGGAGCCCAACCGAGCAAGCTACGCGCCTTGGTGCTGTCGAGCTTAAGCAGGTGCGCCTCATGCACCGCGCCCGACGCAGACACGTCCTTCCAGCCCTCGGGCTTGCTCCAAATCGCGCACATCCGCATCGCGATATCCCTTACGGTGCGCTCGCTTTCCGAATTCGGTCCGAAATTCCAACCTTGCGCGGCAAAGCTCGGATCCTCGGCGCACTTTTGGACGAGCATCAGATATCCGCCGATGGGTTCAAGAACATGTTGCCAAGGCCGAACCGCCCCGGGGCTGCGGATTTCGACTGACGCTCCGCTCGCAAAGCCGCGGACCAGATCGGGGATCAGACGATCCAGTGCCCAGTCACCACCACCGATGACATTGCCAGCGCGTGCGGATACGATGAGGGGGGCGCCAGCAAATGCCGGATAAGCCCGCGCGTAGGCCGAGGCGACGAGTTCGGCGCAGCCCTTACTGCTCGAATAAGGATCATAGCCGCCCATCGCATCGGTCTCGCGGTAGCTCCAGAGCCACTCGCGATTCTCATAGCATTTGTCGCTGGTGACAATCAGGACCTCCGCGACGCCGGCTTGGCGGGCCGCCTCAAGCACATGCACCGTGCCCATGACATTTGTCGCAAAGGTTTCGACCGGCTTAACGTAAGAAAGGCGCACAAGCGATTGCGCCGCCAAATGAAGCACGATTTCGGCGCCCGACGCTTTCACAGCCCCCTCGACGGCAGCCAAGTCGCGGACATCACCTCGGATATCCCGAACCATGCCTGCGATACCAAGCTTGTCGAACAAGCTCGGACTTGTCGGAACATCAATCGAGAAGCCGGTGACTTCGGCTCCGAGTTGGTGCAACCAGAAGGACAGCCATGCCCCCTTAAAACCGGTGTGGCCGGTTAGGAGAACCTTCTTACCTCGCCAGAAGTTGGGATCTATTGCGCAGGTCATTTTAGAAACGCTTCCACGGCGCAGCATTGTTCTTCCACAATTCTTCCAACATCAGCTTGTCGCGCAGCATGTCCATCGGCTGCCAGAAGCCATCGTGTTGAAAGGCCATCAATTCGCCGCGAGCGGCCAGCGTTTCCATCGGCTCCCGTTCCCAGATGGTCTTGTCGTTGTCGATCAAATCGAGCACCTGCGGTGAAAGTACGAAGAAGCCGCCATTGATATGGTCGCCACCGCCTTGAGGCTTTTCCTCGAAGCGCGTCACCTGGTCCCCTTCCACTACGAGCGCGCCAAAACGAGCCTGCGGGATCACCGCCGAAACCGTCGCCAGCTTCCCGTGCGATTTGTGGAAATTGATCAGCGCGCCGATATCGATCGTCGACAGGCCGTCGCCGTAAGTCATGCAGAAGTCTTCGGTCAAATAGGGCTTTACGCGCCGTAGTCTTCCGCCCGTCTGCGAGTCCTCACCTGTATCGACAAGCGTGATCTTCCACGGCTCAGCCATGTTATTATGGACGGTGTGGGAGTTGTTTGCTACATCTATCGTGATGTCAGAATTATGCACATAATAATTAAGGAAGTATTCCTTGATCATATATCCCTTGTAACCGAGACAAATGACAAATTCAGTAAGGCCAAACGTTGAATAATACTTCATGATATGCCACAGAATAGGCTTACCGCCGATCTCTACCATCGGTTTTGGGCGCACCGATGTTTCTTCACCGAGACGGGTTCCAAGACCGCCAGCAAGGATTACAACGCGCATCTTAGCCCTTTCACTCTTCGACTAATTCATTAGGTACCGCGCCGTCGCGATTACCTGATCGCGCAACGCCACGGGTTTCAGCCCCAAACTTGCCATCAAACGTAAAGATGCTGCCGGATCGCCCAACATGCGATCTCCTTCGGAAAAGTCACCCTCGGGTCGCTCGATTGGATGACCTCGGTCCCCACACGCCTCACTGCACAGGCGGGCGAGATCACCGATCTCGATCGCCTCATCGCCAGCGATATCGAACGGCTCTCCCATTTTCTTGCCCGACAGCAGCAAGCCAAGCGCGAGATTGACCACATCGCCAATGTAAAAATAGGAACGCCACACACCCTGCGATGCTCGAATACGGATCGGTTCACGATCACCTATCGCTGCAATGATCGAACCGAGCGCGTAAACCGACGTCTTGTTAATAAATTCTCCGGCCAGACTGAAGATGCGGCCTATATACAAATTCGAACCGGCTTGTGCTGCGACCTGGCGAAAGGATGCTTCGTCGGCCAGTTTAAGATAGCCATAAGGACTCGCCTCGTAGCTGGAGACGAGCGCTCCGTCCCGCCGATAAACTCCTCCCGACGATGGGAGAAAGACATCAGCACGCCAAACTTCGACCGCCGTGCGGACGGTTTGAGAAATTAAGCTGTTCAAGGCTATAAACGCCTCGTCGCTCATCTCTGCCACCTTGTCTTTCGTGAGGTAGGCGTAATGAAACAGTAAAGGGTGCTCCAGAGCCGTTTCAACCATTTCGATCATCGGCCTGCACTGGATTATCCGTCCGGAAGGCAGCACAATCTCGCGCCGGCTCGATCCAAAAACAGCCAGCTTTTCCATCACGAAGGACGCCGGCATGCTCGCATCGAGCATGGCCAGCGTTGCCGAACCCAGCCAGCCGGATGCGCCGGTTATGACGACAGTCCGGCCGCCTTCAGCCAATTCGTCGGCAAGCTTACGCTCGATCGCCAGCCCATGGTTTGCCGAAAGTTTTATCATGCTCGGCACGCGACCGGCGTTAACGTCAAACTCAGTTCGACAGAACGTGCCAACGCGATTCCAGCATCTCGATACGCTTTGCATCTTCGGCCTGGATCACGCCATAATAATCACGCTTGTTGAGAAGCCACAGCAGTTCAAAATGAACCGCGTTCAGCAGGCCGTCCGCCAGATGATCCTTGTCTGCGGCGGCGCCATCGAAGATCACCTTGCGCGTCTCGAAGCGCGTCAACTTAATCTCATGGATCTGTTTGAGGCAGTCGATGGCATCCGAAGACACGCCGCCACCAACTACCAGATCGAGATTCTGCTCCTCGCACAGCTCAGCCGTCTTCAGAACGTAATCCGTCACGTCCTTACCGTTAATGCCGTCACGGCCCAGCGAAGCTGACAACGAAAAGTCGACCCGGCCGAACACGAAACCCTGAGCCCCGCGGGGCTGCTTGGCGATTTCAGCCATAGCCTCGCGATGCTCGAACGCGGTGATCGTCTCGAGATTGAACAGGAAGTCGGTATCCGGCTGCTCTTCCCAGCTGTAAACCTTGTTCTTCGCTTCAATGAACTTGGATAGCGCGTAAGGAGTCTCCACCATCGGCGCGATGATATAATCAACGCCGATCTGCTTTGCCTCGATCAGATCGCGCATCGCTTCACAGCCGCCAATCTTCAGGCCAAACTTCAAATCCGCGCGACGACAGATTTCCAGGAGGCGAAGCAATTCATCGACACGCGTACCCTCGGCCTCGAATTCGGCTTTAACCGCCACATAGCCAAATTCGTCACGACCGCGCTTTAGAATTTCGAGCATCTGGCGTTCACGGCTATTCATCAAAAACTCCTTAAACGAGCAAAAAATTTAGCGCCTCTTGGCATAACTGCTTGGCGAAGCACGAGGTCGGGTCGGCGAGTACAAAGGTAGAACCATGAATGCCTGGCATGATGCTTGACCATTCATCCAGGCGCATAGGCTACCAAAGTTATTGCATCATACCCCCCCCGGATAACGGCTGTTAAAAAACAAAACCGCAGCATGCCAATCGGTTCGTCATAACCGTCTATCGGTCTAGTTGCATTAACCGTGAATTCAATAGCTATTCGTCCGAGCGTGTCCCCAAATGCTGCGGAGCGCAAAAAGGCGCTTACTCAAATATCGTATGCCAATTGTGCGCGGACGCCGGAAATCTCGCCCGCTTCGTTGATCGAGCGTCCTTCGAACCGCCCATTGCCCACCCAATGGAGAAAGCCGCTTCGCGCATCCCCCCGCGCGACAGCATCGGCCACATCGCCATTGACGGCGAGATACCTCTCTTCCTCAAAATTGGGACTCGGTGAATATCCAAGATCAGCGCCCCGCCATAGATAATGTTCGGCACCCGTACGAACCTCGCCGCGATCGCAGGCGTCCGCCGCATCGGCGTAGCGCTCGAGATAGAAGACCTCATCAAAGAACGGGCCGGGGCTGGTGCGCTTGCTTCGGCCGATGGTCAGATAATGCTCGAAGCCGCAGCTCATGAGGCCATCGAGAACCATCTGCGCGGCGTCGCTATAAGCGGCGCAATACCATTTCTCATCGAACAAGAGAGAGAAGGGTATCGCCGCGTCCAACCCCTCTAGGGCAAGCGCGCGCAGCGCGCTAAGATGGCTCCATTCTTCCCCGGCCGTAGTCTGCGCGAAATTGCGGCGAAATAAATCAAAGTTGACTAGCGGTGACGGCGAAAGATCCAAATTTTCGTGCGCCTGCAGGTGCCGGACACACGCGATGACAGGGTCATCGTCCAGTCCCATCGCATCGGGATGCTGCTTGCAGTACCATTGCACGGACACCAGCCATCTCAGACGGAGGGAGAAATCGTGATTGACCGCGGCGGAGGGGCGACTGTACTCGCGGACTTGGGATGTCAAGGATTGAAGCGTCGGCGCCGCAAGGGTCATAGGCGGCGTAGCGGAGGCCGTAAGCCCTGGGAAGTTGACCTTCCTGCTCCACCGCAACCACAATTCCTTGTGAACCGCCAAAATTCGCCCATCCTGTCGAAAGAGTCGATAGTCGCCCACCTCTGCCGGCACCTCTTGCCTGTCTCGCTCTGCGATGGCCGCCCTAAGCGCATCGCGCGTTGGTCGGACTATGACGCGCGGGTCCGGTGGCCCAAGATCGTGTCGCGTGAAATCCACTACCGCCGGATCCGGCAAAGCAAGCCCATCGGGGATCGCCAGATAGTCCTTTCCAAAGCGACCTACTCGATAGCCGGCAATCTGCTCAAGCTGGTCAGGAAGGCTCCGTGCGTTGATGCGGACGCGATTATCGAACTGCATTGCCGATCGCAGATTTTCGCGAACGCGCAGAAGACCATTAAGCCGCACTGCCGCATCGACCGATGCGATAGTTTCTGCGGCCTTGCGGACAGATGCGAATATGAGAAGCGTTTCCAGCGCCCACTGCGGCGCACCAGCCAAGGCATCTCGAAAGATCGCGAAGTCTTGCGCCGAAACCCGCTCCCGGCTCATCTTTCCCGCAAAGAGATCATCCAGCCAAAGCTCGAGTTGCTGTCCCAACACCACCAGCAACCTAGCGAACGTCCTGAAACGTCCGATTTTATCGACTTCCAAAGTATGCAGCAGCAAATCGGGCTCGATCACCCCGCGAGCCAAAAGATGCGTGCGCAGCTGAAACAAGCCTTTTACCCAAGGCGAATAGGTCGCTTGGGCGTGAACCTCGGCATATCGCTTGAAAGCCTCCAAAGACGTGCCTTCGCGCAGGAGAATCTGGGGCTCCGATACGAACATCGATCGAGCATTCGCAAAGGCCTCAAGATAAGCGGCGACGTGCGAATAGATCGGCGATTGCGCGAGATATTGCCCGATATCGATCTTCAGCATAAATTCGCGCCGAAACACGACCGAACTGAATGACGCGAGAATCGTGGTCAAACCGAATAGCTGTGCAAGATCGATGATGTTAACATCGGTCAACGAATGGTCGAATTTGCCCTGCTTGGCATCGATGATCTCACCTGACGTATCGATCTGTGCCGAATTCATGAGAATGAAGTCGGCCGCGTTCCTTTCGACCAACGCCAATACGGTGCGTACGGCATCCGTAACGGGAATATCATCATCCCCGATCGGCCAGACATAGTTCCCGCGACATGCTTGCAAACCGAAGAAGAAATTCTCCTCCGCAGATGCGAAATGCCGTTCGGGACGGACGTAGCGGATCGCTTTGCCTTGCGCGCGCCAGCCATCTAGCATTTCGTCGATCGGCTCGGGCGACTGGTTGTCGCTAACCACAATCTCAATGGCAATTCCGATTTGCTCGACGTCGATCTGTGAAAGCAATCGGGCAATCAAAAATTGGAGGCAGGTAGGCCGATCATAGGTGGGGATCAGAATGGAGAGAAGAACCGGCTGTGCGCCTGTCATTTGGTCAAAGACCTCATCCATTCCCCGTCCTTAGCTTAGGGAGTCACCCTGTCAATTGCGCCGCACCCACTGCGCGGTGGCGACATCTGCAATCACCGGACGGACCTCGCGCGTCCGGACTTTCGCGTACCAATCATCCAAAGACCCGATGCGATGGTCCGCCACGGGCAGATGTATCAGCAGCGGATTGTAAAATGGATCACCCGCGATCAACATATCGGACCAGCGGGCAGCAAATCTCCTCCCATCCTCCGGATGGTGAATTTGTTTCGTCCGCGCTCGCGTCGCGGATTCATGATGATAGAGCACCGCGTAAGGGTCATTCAGGATTTTATAGCCAAGCGATCCGATACGCATCGAAAGATCGGTATCGTTATATCCGATCTCCAGCGTCTCGTCGAAACCTCCGACAGCTTCGAAGATCTTCCTTGGCACCATCATGCAGGCACCTGTGACCGCGGTATAATCGCGGGTGCACACGAGCATCACGTTGTAGCCCAAATTGCGCTGCCCGTTCACCCGGAAAGGCAAGAATTTGTGGGCATGATCCACAAGGTCGCCCAGCCCCAAGACAACTCCGGCATGCTGAATGGTATCATCGCTGTAGAGCAAGGTCGCACCAGCGACGCCGACGTCGCCACGCGCGCACAACGAGCGCAGACGTTCGAGCCAGCCCGGCTCGATCGCTTCGATATCGTTGTTCATAAAGACAATGTTATCGTATCCCGCTCCGGCCTGGCGTACGGCGTAATTGTTCATCTTTGCATAGTTGAACGGCCCACTAAACGGAATGATCTTTAGCTTGTCACGCAGACTATTGAGGTAAGACTTTGTCTTCGGGTCTTTTGAGTCGTGATCAATGATGAGAATGTCTACTTTTTGCCCGGCAGTCGTTGCCCATATTGATTCAATGCAGGTCTTCAGAAGATTATAGCCATCCTTTGTAGGTATCACGATCAAGGTCGATTGATCGGTATCCGCGAAATTGATTTTGTAAGTGTTATAGTTCGGACCCTCTGCTGCAGCGCCCGAATAGCCCATACGCCCCAAATGGCCCGTCAACGCCTTCAACATAGCGGCAGTGACGAGGCTCTTCTTCTGATGTCCCGTACTGCTGTCATGCGTGCGCCAGCGATACAAGACAGATGGTACGTGCGTCACTTTCTCGGATTTTTCGATCGCACGCAAAATGAAATCGACATCAGCGGAGATTTGCATTGTTTCGTCGAGCCCGTTCAGACTGCGGGCTACGGCGCTTTTCAGACAAACAAAGTGCACAAAATAAGGATGAGAAAGATAATAATCATGCGAAAAGGCACAGCGGGCGGCAACGTGCCGGATGACATTGATATTTTCACCCGTTATCGCTTCGTCTGAATAGATTAACTCGGCACCATCGGTATTGGCGGCTCCTAGCATTCTGTAGACGGCATCAGGCTCAAGATAATCATCATGATCCATGAATGCGATATAGTCCCCTGTCGCTACGGCAATGCCTGCATTGGTCGCTTTCGCGATCCCGACGTTTTCATCTAGAAACACGGAAAGGATGCGGGGATCGCGCCGTGAATACTCAGTGAGCATTTCACGAACTTCCGCTTCGGACGAAGCATCGTCGACACATATCAGTTCCCAAGCGTCACACCATTGGTCCAACACACTGTCGAGCGCTTCACGAAGCCAATCCAAGGGCGTATTGTAGACGGGCATTACGATAGATAGCTTGAGATCGCCGCAAGCACGTATTGCAAAGGCCTTGACCACCGCGAGTTCGGCGGCGTGCATCCGTGCTTTGCGCTGAAGCCACCTCTTCATCTCATGCGGCGGAGCGATTGTTATGGGCGATCCTGCAAGTTCCTGACCTGTGTGCAGGGAGCGAACATTAATCTTGACTTCGTCAACGCTGCTGAAATCGATAGGCAACTCTACCTCGAATCCCGAAAAGGGCGGCGCAAGCGCCAAGGCAGCAACATCTCCGCGAAACGATTCTGCAATCGTTCTCGCGATCATATCGCCGTCTCGAAAAAAACCGAGTTCTACGGGACGGGTCGGATCATCACGATCGACGGCCCAACCTGAAACTGACCAGCCCGTGACCTGATCGACACTTCCAACCGGAGCCGACCGCAACGCCGGCGAAAGGATATGCGTCGCCCCCAACCGCAAGGTAGATACATCGGCAAAATCCCTTCTTCGTAACACCCGAAATTCTGGCGAGCTTAGTTCGGTGCGGGCGGCATCACTTGCCTCGATTTGCAGGCTTCGAAGATAGAAATCTGCGGAAGACGTCAGCAATCCCAATTTCTTATAGAAATGACCCAAATTCAAAAGCAGATCGGCATCATCGGGGATGATCGCCAACGCCTTCAGATAGGCCGCTTCCGCATCCGCTAGATGATGGTTCTGCTTATGGGCATGCGCCAGTTGCACCCAAATCGCGAAATCCTCTGGGAAGGCCAGAAGATGGGCCTGATAGCCGTCTACGGCGCGCTGCCAATCCTGTGCGTCACGCGCGCGATCTCCAACGGTACGGTGCACCGACCGACGCGCCACATTCGGGGACATATCCGATCGATTCCCACCTTCTTGCTTAGACTTTTCCGAGTTACTGAATCGATTGAGCAAACCCATAACGGAAAGCGGTCCTTGGTCGATGCGTTCGCGGCGACATGCCCAGCCCCCGCCGGAAGCGCAAGTGGTTAACCCCGACTTAAGGCTCGCCATACGTCCCTCTTTATGGCAATCGCTGAACCGTGTGGTCCTTCTCTTTTTGGCGGCGCAAGGTGCGCGTAGGCCCGATGATTTCCGCAGCGGATGCGGCGAGAGACGAACGAGAGTGGGGGAAGGCCGCTGATCTCTATCGAACGATTGTCGGGCACCAACCGCGATTGCCGCACATTTGGATGCAGCTCGGTCACGCCTTAGGCGAACTGGGTCAAGCCGAAGCGGCCGAAGGCGCTTATCGTCAAGCCATCGCTTTAAACGATCATGATGCGTGGCTTCATATCGGCAATGCATTGCGCGCGCAAAGCCGTACTGCCGAAGCGGCGGCGGCTTACAGCCGCGCGCTTGAGAACAAGCCTGAATCTTTGGAGATCGTCCGCAGCCTGATTGCGCTCGGCGCGACTGAACATCTCTCCTACGCGACCATGGGCGCTATCCGCCAGACCTTGCTCGATCGGCGCGCGTCTCTTCTCAGCCAGCTGGAAGAGACCGAGCTCGATATTGCGCGGGCCGGTATCGTTCCCTTGCAAGACTATGCCACGTTCCGAGATGAGCATTCCGTCCCCGCAGCGCCGCTTGCTCGCGATTTGACGATCCATGTTTTGATCGACGCTCGCGGCGCGGTTCCCGCTTTTCTGAAATCAACACTAACCTCGTTAAAGGCTCAAAAGATCGAAAGTTGGACCGCTTGGATACTGGCGACGCAGGACATCAGCGCCCATCCCATCGCTAGCGAGGCTTTGATCGACGAGCGATTCCATTTTGTGGACGAGATGGACGACATCGCACATCTGCGCGGCGGCAATGTTTTGCTGTTGCAAGCGGGTGTGACATTCGATCCGCAAGCGCTCGCTTGGCTCGCTTTTGCCGTCGAGACCTTCGACAGTGGCATGCTCTATGCGGACCATGATCATGGAATTGAGCGCTGGTCATCGTCGGTGCTGCGAAGCGATCCGCACCTGTACTGGACACACGACCGATATTTTCTGGCAGACTGCAAGGAGGGACCAGCCTTTCTGTGGCTAAAGGAATTTGGGGCGGACGCCTTATCCGAACTCATACGCACTTCGGTTGATCAGGTGATCCGATCGCACACAACATCCTCCGCAGGGGGATTACATATTCCGCTGATTCTCTCGACGATCATATCGCTGCCTGAGCTTGCGGAAAGAGGACTGCCCGACCCTGCTGTGCCAGATCGTAACCGCGCGGCACCGGCGCCGCAATTTGATGCCGGTCCTGAAAGAATAGCGGTCGTTATTCCGACCAGGGATTCGCTCGGAATGTTGCAATGTGCGATTGATAGCATACAAAAAAGAGCAAGGCAGCCCAATCTTCTTGACATCGTAATCGTCGATAACCGGTCTTGTCAAGACGATATCAAATCGTATTTCGCGTCGAATGCGCGACATCCTACTTTTTGTGTGATCGATTTCGACGAGCCTTTTAACTGGTCACGCGCCAACAACTTGGCATGCCGGTATCTGACACAGGACATCGTCGTTTTTGCTAATAACGATATCGAAATGCTCACCGATGGCTGGGACGACGCGATACGCATTGATTTGCAAGATCTTCAAGTCGGGGTCGTCGGCGCGCGCCTGCTATATGCTGACGAAACGGTTCAGCATGGAGGCATCGTTTTCGGTCAAGGCGAGGGCCTGCCGCTGCACGAGGCTATGAAAAGAGCGCGCACCGAAGAGGGCCCCTCCGGCCGTTTCAAAACGAAGCATCGCACCGCGGCTGTTACTGGCGCGTTTTTTTCAATCCGCAGAGAACTGTTCAAATCCATCGGCGGATTTAACGAAGAGCTTGCTGTCGCCTATAATGACGTCGAGCTATGCTTTAGACTGCGGAGTGCTGGTTATGCCATTCTGTATCAGCCGGCGATCGAGCTATTCCATTTCGAAAGCGCGACCCGGGGACAGAACACAACCCGCTCCGACATCGCCTGGGACCATCGCGAACGGATGGGACTGAGCATGCTCTATCCGTCCGCGATGGCGCACGATCCTAGCGTTAATCCGCAATGGGCGAAGCCCCCCCCCCCTTTCACCGCTCTTCGGGATCCCCCGCTATCGCAGATTGTGGATTATATGATCCGAGGTTCCCGCGCCGATCCGTGGGCGCCCTAAGGGAAGCCTACCCCAATCGGCATTGCTGTAGCGCAGGTGGACCAACTGGCTGTCAAACATCCGCTGACCGCGTCGGATTTCCAGAGTTTATTGGGTCAGAACTTTGGCAGTGACAGCCGGTGTGAATAACTGGTTAATGATAGAAATCAGCTTCGCAGGCTGGTTTGCGGCTGCGTTCGCGAAGTAGATAATATCCTTATCGTGGACAGCGAACCGTTGGGCATAGAAATAGCTGGCGGGCTTCAACATGTTCAGCCGATAAATCATGGGTTGTTCATGGCTCGGATCGTTGGCGGGCCGAACGTACCGAAAGATGAAAATAGCCGATGGGTCCGCTTGGCCATCCGACGGGCCCGACGCGCGGGCGATTGCTTCGGCCAGCGATGTCTCGCCCACCTCGAACGGAATTTGCGAAACCTTCCCCGTGGCACCCAGGATCACGAAGGATCGCGGATGTTTGACTAACTCAACTCGGTCGCCAGGGTTGAGAACGATATCGTCGGGTGATCCGGCTTCGATTCGGCCAAGCCGCTCCTCCATGGACCGCGAGCCGCGATTGACGCGAACGATCGTGTCCTCCGAAGAATAGACCGCGCCGCCTGCCAGAGCGATGGCGTCGAGCAGACGCTCCCTTTGCAGCGTCAGCATCATTCGGCCCGCCTTATGAACGTCGCCACTGACATATACCGTATTGCTGACATTCTCTCGCGCGAAAACCACGGCCTGCGGGTTTTGAGACAGACCGCGTAAATTCTTGACGATCATGGCCTGGATTTCGGTCGTAGTATGGCCGGCCGCCTTTACGGCTCCTACATATGGCAGCGTAATCATGCCCTGCTGATCGACCACGACCCGATCAAAGGTTTCCCCTCGCGCAGACGGATCGAACGTATCCGAAGCCGCGCGGTTTACGCCGAATAGACCGACACCAACCTCGTACACGCCGATCCCCAATACATCGCCTGGACCGATCAGGTCGTTTCGGCCATCCTGTGCCAATGTACGCAACGTGGGGCGCGTCGTGTCGTCGAGCACCTGCTGCTCTGCGATATCGGCCAGCGTCGACGGCCCGACCTCCTCGAGCTTGAAACCGATCGGATTGTCATGCTTTGCGCCGCTCGTGATCGCGTGGGCCGTAGGACCGCTTGCCGGAAGGGTGGCGCACCCTTGAACCATTAAGGCAAGCACTGAAATCGACACGCACGAAACGCGGGTGCGGCGCTTCGACCGATCGAAGCGGGCAGGTTCAATCATTCTCAACATCCAATCAGACAATCGGCCGATATTTTTGGGTTGCGGCTTAGGCAGCGCGCATCTGCAACCTGTGGTGAACGTCATTCGCTTCTTCGATCGTATCGTAAAAGATCAGACTGCCATCATAGACCACCGCGCCCCGCTTACAATATTGCCTCAGAACACCGGGATCATGGGAGGTCATAATCAGCGTTGCATTGTCGCGGCGATGCATCAGCTCTTGCTCGCAACGGGCGCGGAAGCGTTCATCACCAGCTGCAGTCACTTCGTCGATCAGGTAACAATCAAAATCGACTGCCAATGAAACACCAAACGCAAGGCGTGCGCCCATGCCCGCAGAATAGGTATGCACAGGCTGATGAAGATAGGGGCCGAGCTGGGCGAAGTCCTCGACGAACTGTATCACCTTATCTTCGGGCTGGTCGTAGATGCGCGCAATGAAACGCACGTTATCGGCGCCGGTTAGGCTCGATTGGAAGCAGCTTGTATATCCAATCGGCCAGGACGTGGTCATATTTCGAGTCACGATGCCTGTGGTAGGCACTTCAACACCTGCAATCAAACGCATCAGGGTGGATTTGCCGGCGCCGTTAGCGCCGCAGATACCGATGCTTTCTCCGGCAAGGATCTCGAAGTTCAGCAAATTGAACACATGTTTATGGAACCTACCGATGTGATACACCTTAGACACGTTCTTAAAAACGATCATCGATCAACACCTTGCGGATAACCGAGCGTCGGCCCCGTTTACGCTTGCGCGATATCCGCATTGGGCGAGGCAGGCAACGCCGATGCGATGGCGTAATACAGGTTGCTAGTTAGAACATTCCGGCGTGCTTGCGGGCCCTAGCCGAATGACTTACCGGGGCGGCATGCACGGGACACTGGCGATTGGCTAAGTTTCATATCGGGATAGACGGTTTCAATTTGGCGATGCCACAGGGAACCGGCGTCGCCACTTACGCCTTTACCCTCGCAGAAACCCTAAGGGGCGCGGGGCACCGGACCTCTGGTATTTTCGGACTCGACGTCGGTAAAGATCGCGATAATCGCGAAGTGCTGTTCTTTGATCGCTTCGGACGCCCCGAGCCCAAAACAAAGACCCGCGCTCAACTGCGGCGCGAAGACCGCGAACTTTGGCAACGCACGCTGCTGCCCTTTCGCGATCGCCACGCCCTGGATGTACCCCTATCCGGCCGTGTCGAATGGTCAACCTTGTCGGACAGAATGCCGCGGTTCGATCAACTTGCGAGCTTTCCGCGGCTGTTCGACATCGCATTCCGTTATTTCGCGCGTCACGGCAAAATGCTTCGCCTCAATGTTCCGTCACCACCGGATATCATGCACTGGACCTATCCCGTGCCCATTGAACTGGCCGGGGCGCGCAACGTCTATACTTTGCATGACCTAGTACCGCTGAAGCTTCCGTTCACGACGCTAGATTCGAAGGTTTTTTACAGCGCGGTCCTAAAAGTCTGCGCCGAAAGTTCATATCATATCTGCACGGTTTCAGAGGCGAGCAAGGCAGATATTTGCGCCGAGCTAGGCCTTGGCGAGGAACGCGTCACCAACACCTATCAGCATGCACCGCTTCCGGAGCGCGCGCTGACCAGCACCCCCGCCGAAGATGCCGAAATGATCGAAGGGATCTTCGGTCTGCCACCAAAAGGATTTTTTTTGTTTTTCGGGGCTATCGAACCGAAGAAGAATATCGGGCGCTTGATCGAGGCTCATCTCTCTAATAACAGCAGCACGCCCCTCATCATCGTCGGCGGCCGCGCTTGGCAGAGTGAAGGCGAACTCAAGCTGCTGCAGGGTTCGGACAGTGTTTCGACCATTTATAGCCGCAATCTTTCGGAGCGCGTCGGACGGTTGGACTATTTGCCGCGCGAACTGCTGATCCGTTTGATCAGGGCCGCGCGTGCGGTTGTATTTCCATCGCTTTACGAAGGGTTCGGGCTTCCAGTGGTCGAGGCTATGACGCTTGGCACGCCAGTCCTCACTTCGAATACCAGTTGCCTGCCGGAAATCGCGGGCAAAGCCGCCCTGTTGGCCGATCCATACGATGTACGCTCGATTGCCGCCGGTTTGCGACGGTTGGACGATGACGCTGATCTGCGCGCGAGATTATCTGCCGCCGGCTTAGAGCGGGCAAAACTGTTTTCGCGAAAACGATACCTGCAACGGCTAGAAGCCATGTATGCCAACATTCTGACGCCCAGCCACCGCTCATAAGAATGTAAGACTGATAGCATGGAAGACGCCCACGACGAGCGCGACCTCGATCCCTATGGTGCTTTCCCCGATATGGTCAATCGGATCGCCGGCCTTCCCGGCAAGACGCCGTCGCATGAGCCGGGCTATGCGTTTCACACGCTCTATGTACCTGTATCAGCAGGCCTTCGTACCTTCATTGTCCGTTTCCACAATCTAAGGGCAACGGGCGGCACTTTAAATATGCGCGTGCATATGGTGCCGGCCGATGGAAGCGCACGTGCGAAGCTCGTGGACAGCGCGCGGATACCGCTGGAGCAGCTTGCCGAGGAGGGGATCACCCGAATTTCCTTCAACGGTTACCCCGGCATGCATTTCGCGCTGTATGGCACGATCGTCGGAAATGCTGATGTTTCGGCGGATGTCTGTCGCATCACCGTTGATGGAGGCGACCCGCCAGCCACAAAAGCGACACGGGCTGACATCGCTGTGGCCGCTCCGAAGCTGCACGGCGTCGTCGGCCTATCGTCCGTGGAGCCCGCTACCCTGCGACAATGCACATCACAGGCCTGGACGTCCGAACCGCCGACAGAAGCTTATCTCGAGTGGGCGTCAGCGCTAGATCTGAAACAGCCGTTAACTCTGGAGAACTGGCCTGTCCTGTACCCATTGCTGGCGCTGGATCAATTCGGCTTTATAACGGAGAGTAAATCTCTTCTTTGGATTGGGCATGCTCCAGTAGGTCTCAGTTCGGCAGTCGCGGCTCGAGGCGCGACAATGCATCATATGAATCGGGAGGATGAAGCGGTAGCGCTGTCGGAAAGTTCCGGCCTCCCGCTTTTCGACAGCCTGTGCTCTGTGGATTATTTGACGAAGAGCGCAGACGAGCGCGCAGTCTTCTCACGCATCACTAGCCTGCTGGCCCACCTAAAACCTGGCGGGATCGCGGTATATATCGTGTCGGCATCCCAAACAAACGCTCCGGAAGGCGCCCAAGAAGGCTTTCACGCGGGCGACTTCGAACGGTGGGCGCTCAATATGGTTGCGCACAGCCATCAGGTGGCACAACTCAAGCTGTCGTCGCTGAAGGGAGATAAGACAACCGTCCCATTCGCCTTCATCGTCAGGAAATAGCGCGACGTTTACCGCTTCAAAACCAGCATCTGATCGACGTTGTCAGGCGCGGCTAGGATTTCCTCTTTTGTCCGGGGTAGCACGCCGAGGGCCATGGTTAATTCACCGATGGAAAAACCCTGAGCAATCATTTCGTCAATGAAAAGGTCCGGCGTCGGATAACGAACCGATGCGAATTCCAAGAAGATCGTCAACGGTTTGCTGCGATTTGCTAGTATCCCGGCCATCCCGTCCCAAACATCGCGTTCTGCGCCCTCGGTATCGATCTTGAGGACATCAACGTCCAGAAGCTGTGGCATCTGATCCATGCGGTAAGTGTCTTGAACAATCCCGTCATACCTAGCAGGGCCGACATGCGCATTTTTGGGTTCATTCGCCGGCACCTGCATGGTAACCAAACGCCCCGCTTCAGAGCCCAGGGGCGAATCGTGGACGATTACGCGATCCGCGAAACCGTTGACGTCTACGCTCCTGCGGAGCCGACGATTTATCGGCAGGTTTGGCTCAAAGGCATGCACGCGTCCCCGCGGGCCAACCAAATCGGCCATCAGAAGGGTGAAATAGCCGAGATTGGCGCCGACGTCAGCCACCACCATGCCAGGCTTGATCGTGCGCATCATGAGCTCGGTGAGCCACATCTCCCAATAGCCATCGAGCATCAGGTGAGATGACAGGCCAACATCACGAGTATCGGCAAACAATTTATATCGCCCCAGCACGCGGCACAGCACTGTGTCATCGCCAAGGTATACGCCGGCACACAACTTGCGTATTGCAGCCTGGTTGGCATCGCGTGAGCAAGTAATCAGATCTTCGATGTCAAAGATCCGCGTGCCGGTCAGGCCTAATCGGGCCGACGCTACCGACAGCAGCCATTTTAAGGTTTTCCGAGCCATATATATATCACTTGAAGAGCATTAAAAGGCGATACGAATCAGCGTTCGTTCGTGGGGGTTCAGACGGCTGATTAAGCTCCGTCGATCCTTGCAAAGATTGCGATCGATGGAGCCTGTCTTCGGATCATACGCGGTAGATCATGCAACTCCGTGTTGGCAAAAGCAACTGACTGCCGTCCGCTAGCGGGTCATTTGCTCTAAATCGCCGAGGATGGCGTTCTCGCCAAGTGGCTCATGCGCTTCAATGTTTCAGTTTTTTCGCGACGCGCATTTACGACGGCGCAACGTCGCTTCTTGCATGAGCATGGCCATCTCATATTGAACGGAGCGCTATTGGACGTGAATGCGATCGCATGCTGCATCGTCGACGGCCTATGGGAACGGTAACGCAAGGATGATTTGGGTCCTTGGATATCCTTCGTGGGGACGACCTCGGCACACAATTGCAGATGTACGAAGCTGATCTGTTCCATCGTCGAAACGGGTATAATTGAACAGTCTGATCGGTCGATTGCGGAAGGTCCGCAGGATATGCCGCACGCTGGAGCTTCGCTCGGCGCTCAGGAGCCTGCTTCCTGATAAGCGTCTGTCGGGGCGTTCGTAATCTCGCACGCGGCACCAGCGGCCTGCCATTTCGAAATCTGGTAAATGCCGGCATATGTAAAAGATATATGGGTCGCCCCCAATTTCACGCAAGAAGAAGTCGACGGTTCGAGTAGGCTGAACACCTTTGACCGTGGCAATCATCTCATTCCGCGATATCATTTTTCGAATGACGGCCTCTGGCCAAACGATGAGAAAACCCCCGACTTTTACGCCTATTTATTTGACAAGGTCGAGCGGCGCGGCTTCAAGCCGATTTCGTTCAACGGAAAGAAGACGACTTATTCCCTCGGCACGCTTAGCTATTTCATGGCGGCGCGGCGATTTCCGACAAGCATAGGCCGCGGAAAAGCCCGGTGATTCATTGTTGGCGCAAGAAAGATATGCCCGCGCGTGGAGTCAGGTCGGATGGAAGCGACGCCTATCTGTGCCACAGCATAAGGGGCGAAATCGAATTCTAATTGTGTTTCGTAAGACCGATGTTAGTTGCTGGCATCAGGGTATATGTTTCAGCCTTTCAAACAAGTTTCGCCATCCGTGCGATGAGCAGCAGCTTTTCAGTATTCGGCCGTCCGTTAGGCATCCATACGCCTTTGGTCCTGATCGCAGGACCATGCGTAATCGAGAGCGAGAAGATGGCGCTCGATACAGCCGAAAGGCTTCGCGAAATCGGCGAAAAGCTTGGTGTCCTGCTCATTTACAAAAGCTCTTTTGATAAAGCGAACCGCAGTTCCGGTGGGGCGTTTCGCGGCCCGGGCTTGAGCGAAGGTCTTCGCATTCTCGCTAAAGTGCGGGATGATCTGAATATGCCGGTGCTCACGGATGTCCACGAGCCGAGTCAGGTCGAACCAGTCGCTGCGGTGGTGGACATGCTGCAGACTCCGGCTTTTCTGGCTCGGCAAAGTGATTTGCTCGAGGCCGTGGGCAAATGCGGTAAGCCGGTGAACATCAAGAAAGGCCAGTTCATGGCGCCGATGGATATGGTGCATGTCATCGCCAAAGCCCGTGACGCTGCGGCGGAAGCGGGCCTGCAGCCGCCTCGATTGACGGTTTGTGATCGCGGAACGAGCTTCGGATACAATAATCTCGTCAGCGATATGCGTGGCCTGGTGATCATGCGGCAGACGGACTGCCCGATCGTGTTCGATGCTACGCATTCGGTGCAGTTGCCGGGATCACAGGGCGGCAGCAGCGGTGGCCAGCGTGAGTTCGTGCCGGTGCTCGCGCGCGCAGCGGTTGCGGTTGGAATATCCGGTCTTTTCATGGAGACCCATCCCGATCCAGCATCCGCTAAATCGGATGGCCCCAACGCGGTGCCGCTGGATAGTTTCGAAGCTTTGGCAACCGAATTGGTAGCGCTCGATCGTTTCGTGAAAAGTCGGCCGCCCGTTGTTCTCTAGAACCGAAATGACGAATTCGATGGCTTGCGGTCCCTCGTTTCGCATTGCGATGGATGAGCGCATTCTGCTTAGGGGCCGGACAGGTGTCGGCGCCTACGCGCGTGGCCTTCGCGCTGCGATCCGCGAGATTGCCGGGGACGTAACGCTCATTGCGGATAGGGCCGACCCGCTCGGTCGGCCGCCGGCGCCGCTGGGACGCGTCGGTCGCGTGGCTCGCGCGCTGCTACCGCTTACGATCTGCGCTCGACCGGCGATCCCAAACGAGGAGCAGGACGAACGCTACTTCGGGACAGACCTCTTCCGCCTCTCGCAGGTTCATTTCGATATCTGGGGCCGTCCGCTCTCGATTTCCGTACCGGGACCGCCGGGCATCGCACATTGGAGCTATCCGTTACCAATTCGCGTCGAGGGGTGGCGTAATATTTACACCGTCCACGACGTCATTCCGCTGACCGCTCCAACGTTGACACCGATCAACGCCGGACGACATCGTCGGCTGTTGAAGGCGCTCGGTCGCGGAGCCGCCGCATTCGTCACCGTGTCCGGAACCGCAAAGCGTGAGATCGAAGCGGCCCTCGGCGCAGATGCGCCCCTTACAGTGGATTGCGGGCAAGCCGTTAGCGCCTCCAGATCTCCCGCCAGTAGCCTTCCCGAACCCCTGACCCACCGTGGTTACCTCCTGGTTGCCGGGACCGTTGAGCGGCGAAAGAATATCGCCGCCATCATCGCTGCCTACAAAGCATCGAGGGTGCTGCTGCCGCTGGTAATCGCCGGACCCGATGGCTGGGAGGCGTCCGAGGTGGAAAGCCTGTTGGATGATCCTTCAATCATCCGCTTGCCCTACTTACCGACTGAGACGATGCGGTGCCTCATCGCGAACGCCCGCGCGCTGCTGATGGTGTCCTTAGCCGAGGGCTTTGGCCTTCCTATTGCAGAGGCTTTGGCTGACGGCACGCCAGTCATTACCTCAAACCGGGGCGCGCAGGCCGAAACTGCGGCCGCTGCCGGTCTGCTGGTTGATCCAAGCGATGTTTTCGAAATCAGCGCCGCGATCACGCGCATTTCAACGAATGACATTTGCTGGTCGACGCTGTCCTACATGGGAAGGGCGCGGTCCGAGACTTTCACACCCGAAACGTTTTCGTCGCGTCTTTCCGCGCTGTATCGCGATTTGGTATGAGGCCGGCTATGCGACAGATCGCGAAGCCAGCCCCGCCTCGATGACCGGCAAGTCCTCAGGGTTGTTAAGTTCCCAGATATCGTGTGCGCTCGTGACCGACACAACGCGAACCGGCTCGCGCATGTCCAGAAAGCGGAGCTGTTCCAACCCCTCTAACTCCTCAAGCGGGCAGGAGGATGTTGCAGCGTAGCGCAGCAGCGCGTCACGGCGATACGCATATACACCGATGTGCAGGAAGACCGGCAGATCAGGATCGTCCAAAGCGCGCGCGGGCACGTGCGGAATTACCGACTTTGAGAAATACAGCGCATCGCCGCGCCTGTCGACCGCCACCGTGGTACCGCCCACGCGCCCGGCCGCCTGATCCGCGAGCAAGCGCCGCCGCGTTTCCGGCAGCGTGCGCAGCGCCGGCGTCGCGACGACGACATCCTCATTCACCATTGCCGTCAGTATTGACTCTACGCAGAAAGGGGGTGTCAGAGGAGCATCGCCCTGCAAGTTGACGATCACGTCGATATCCGGCCCCAACGCGCCGAGTGCCGCTGCGCAGCGCTCAGTGCCGTTGGCGCAGCTTTCGGGGGTCATGACGACGTCCGCACCGAAGCTCCGGGCAGTCTTTGCTATGCGTTCATCGTCGGTAGCGACCACCACACGCGAAATCCACCGCACCGCCATCGCCGCTTCCCAGCTGCGTTGGATCAGCGGCTTCGCGATGCCCGTCACGCCGCGCAGCGGAATGAGAGGTTTACCGGGGTAACGTTTGGACGCGAAACGAGCAGGAATTATTATAGCGGCGTTCAAGCGAGTCCCAACCGTAGGAAATCATGGACGTGAACTATGCCAACCGGTTTGCGCGCCCGATCCTCCTCGACCACGAACATGGCGGTGATCTTCTGGCGATTGAGCAGCGCCAGCGCATCCTCGATCAGCCAGCTCGGCCCGCACCAGATCGGGTTAGGCGTCATCACCTCGTGCGCCGGCATATCGAGGATATTGCTGATGTGGCGACGCAGATCGCCATCGGTGATCGCGCCAATCAACGTGCCTTCGAAATTGACGACGCCAGCTATGCCGAAGCTGCAAGTCGTCATCGTCACGATCACGTCGCGCATCAGCGCATCGGCGCGGACGATAGGCATTGCCTCGTCGCGATGCATTACCGCCGCGACGCGCATCAGGCGCCGGCCGATCGCACCGCCGGGATGCAACTCCTCGAAACCCGCGCGCGAAACGCCGCGTTCACGCATCGTAGTCATCGCCAGCGCATCGCCCAGCGCCATCATCATCGATGTCGAGGTAGTCGGCGCCAGATTGGCGGGGCACGCCTCGTCTACTTTGGGCAGCAGCAGTCGGATGGTAGCGTGTCGCATCACTGGCGAATCATTGTTCGCCGCGATGCCTATGATTGACAGGCCAAGCTTGGCAGCGTGCTGAAGCAGGGGCAGAAGCTCGGCCGTCGTGCCCGAGTTGGAAAAAGCGAGCAGAGCATCATCGGCGGTTACCATGCCGAGATCGCCATGCGCCGCCTCGGCCGGGTGGACGAAGAAAGCCGGCGATCCCGTGGACGCGAAGGTAGCTGCTGCCTTGCGCGCGACATGGCCCGATTTGCCGATGCCGGTGCAGATCAACCGCCCGCGCAGGCCCAGCACTAGATTGACCGCTGCCGCGAAATGATCGTCGAGCGCGGTTGCCAGCGAGACAAGCGCTTCCGCCTCGGTCGCAACGACCTGGCGGCCGAAGGCAACTAGATCGGCGGCGACGGGCGAAAGCTCCCGGTCGGGACGTTCGGCTGGCTCCATCGGTTACCCACTTTCGCTATTGCGCTTGTTGCAAGCCCTTAGACGCGACCTTCGGCCAAAGCGAGCCCAATTAGGGCCACCGTGGCTAAGGTGCGGCCGATGGATGGTATGCGAGAACCCCGCATCGGGGTTGAGACCAAATCCTTGGCATTAGCGTCCCTTCAGCATGCGCAAGGGCATGAGCCCAAAAACGCCGCGCACGGAAGGGCGCGGACGATCGCTGAGGGAGCAGGATCGGCCGTTGATCAGCCGAGCGCGATGTCTTCGATCACCTGGTGATACCCCGCCGCGGTCTCGGCGCGGGCCGCCTCGGCGGCATCTTTTCGCATCAGGTAGAACAGCCGGTCGAGGAAATCCTGCCGCCAGGCCTCACGCTGTTCGAGCGCCGGCTGATCGAGCTTTAGTGCTTCAATCCCGGCGGCGAGATCGACGCCGTTCGCCGCCATCACCCGCTCCGCCGAATCGAGCCGATCGTGGAGCACGGCCATCTCGTTGGCGAGCACCATGATCATCGACATCGCCTGATCGAGCCCCGGCGCCTCGTAGAAGGCGGGGCGCTTGCCCTTGGCGTCTTTGACGACATGCGGGCGTTCGTTGGTTGCGGCGTCGCTCACGCAGCCTTCGCCTGCGCTAATGGCTTTTGCGCGATCAGCACTTCCCAGCCGCCCCCCGGGGCATATTCGCCGGCGGTGAACTCACGATCCGCGACCGCCTCCGACGCCTCCTGGCTATAGCCCTCGGCGGCGGCCGCGAATTCCATCACCGCCATCGGCGCGGTATCGAAGCGCACCTCGCCGCGGTCGAACCCGGCTTTCGCCGCCAGCTCGATCTGGTCCATGTCCCGCATCGCGCCCCAGAACGGCTCGTTATTATACCAGGTCTCATTATCGAGGATGAACTGGGTGAACGGGTCCATTAGGTTGAACGGCGGCAGATCGGCGTGGATCATGTAGCCGCCGGGCGCAAGCAGGCGGTAACATTCCTCAAACACCTTGGGCATCGCCTTACCGCTCGTCTCGTGGAGCAGGATGTGGCTGACGATCAGATCGAAATGCCCGTCCGGGAAGCGGGTATGCTCCGCGTTGTCCTGCGCAAAGTTAACGTCCAGCCCTAGCGCGGCGGCGCGGGCGTGGGCGTAGCGGACCTGCGGCGCGGCGACGTCGATGCCCCACACCTCGGCTTCGGGAAACAACTCCTTGAACGGCAAGGTCGAATGGCCGACGGTGCAGCCCATGTCGAGGATGCGGCGCGGGCTGAAGCCCTTGAGCTTGCGCTTGACGTAATTGCAGACCGACCGGCCCATATCGTCATTCTGCGGGCCCATATAGCCCATCGCGTAGAGATAGACGCCACGGTCATAGAGCGCTCCCGCGGCTATGTCGTTCGGCGCGACCTCGTTGGCATAGCCGCCGGGCATGCAGTGGATGTCGAGCGCGCTGATGTAGCGCGGCACCTCGAACCCTTCCGGAATGTCGAGTGTCGCCCTGCTCTTGGCCGAGAGTTCGGCGGCTTTGTCGATCAGCTCGGGCAGCTCGCGATCGACCGAGATATTGGTCGTCTCCCACAACAGTTCCTGGGAAATGCGGTTGGCAGCGGCGTAATGCTGGAAATACAGATCTTTCACCATGCCCGCGCGAATGTCTCGACGGTCAGCGGGGGCGCGGCCATGGTCACGCTCGAAAGCGGGCGCAACCCGGCCGCCGAAGACAGGCCCCAGACCGGGCAGCAGCTTGCCCTGGATGAAGCCTTTGAAACTCTTGGTGAATTCCTGCCGCGACGCCTCATCATGGGTCGGCGTGGGCAGCATCGCGTGGAGCTGTTGCTGAAACGTGTTGAGCATCGCATCGACTCCGCTGACCGATGCGGGATGATGCCCCGTAATCATGCTGCGCCGCAAGGCACCCGCGCGCTGTTTATCCGCTAAGTGGCCATCCCCTGATCGCTGCGGGCAAGTCGCAATGTGCGAACGCCACCCTGCCCGCGCTGCGGATATTTCGCGGGCGCACACGCACCGGGGGCCTCCGCTGCGATAGCGGCGACGGCACGATGACCGGGCGGACGCTGTACGATAAATTGTGGGATAGCCATGTCGTTGCCGATCTCGGCGGCGGCGAGGTGCTCCTTTATGTGGACCGCCAGCTCGTTCACGAAGTATCGAGCCCGCAGGCCTTCCAGTCTTTGCGCGATGGTGCGCGCGGTTTGCGCAGGTCCGCTACGCACCTCGCGGTCGCCGATCATGCGGTGCCGACACGCGAGCGCGGAACGATCGCCGATCCGCTGGCGCGCGCCCAGGTCGCCGAGCTCGTCGACAACGTCACCGACTTCCACGTTCCTTATCTACCGCTCGACAGCGCAGGCCAGGGGATCGTCCATGTCGTCGGACCGGAGACTGGCTTCACCTTGCCCGGCATCACTTTGGTCTGCGGCGATAGCCACACCACGACGCACGGCGCATTCGGCGCGCTGGCGTTCGGCATCGGCGCCAGCGAATGCGGCACCGTCATGGCCGCGCAATGCCTGCGCCAGGCGCGTGCGAAGACGATGCGCGTCACCCTGACGGGCGCGCTGTCGGCCTGGGTCTCGGCAAAGGACGTCGCGCTGGCGCTGATCGCCAAGATCGGCGCGCTCGGCGCCGCGGGCTATGCGGTGGAATATGCCGGGCCGGCAGTCTCCGCCATGGCGATGGCGGCCCGGATGACCTTGTGCAACATGACGATCGAGGCGGGCGGGCGGATCGGGCTGATCGCGCCCGACGAGACAACCTTCGCTTTCCTGTGCGATCGCAAGCGGGCACCGAAGGGCGATCTGTGGGATGCCGCAGTGGCCTATTGGAGGACACTCCCCTCCGATACCGATGCGGTGTTCGATCGCGAGGTGACGCTCGATCTCTCCGACGTGACGCCGCACGTTACCTGGGGCACCACGCCCGACGAAGCAGCGCCGATCACCGCCGCCGTGCCCGATCCGGCCGACGCCGAGAGCGCCAGCGCGCGCCGCCATGCCGAAAAGGCGCTGGCTTACATGGGTCTGACGCCCGGCACGCCGCTGGAAGCGATCGGGATCGACCGGGTGTTCATCGGCAGTTGCACCAATGGGCGGATCGAGGATTTGCGCGCCGCCGCTGCCATCGCCAAAGGCCGACACGTCGCGCCGGGCGTGAGCGCGATCGTCGTCCCCGGCTCGACCGCCACCAAGGCGGCCGCCGAAGCCGAGGGGCTGGATCGTATCTTTACCGAAGCCGGTTTCGAGTGGCGCCATGCCGGCTGTTCGATGTGCGTGGCGATGAACGACGATCGGCTGGCGCCCGGCGAGCGCTGCGCATCGACCAGCAACCGCAACTTCGAAGGCCGCCAGGGTGCGGGCGGACGGACGCATCTGATGAGCCCGGCGATGGCGGCGGCGGCGGGTATTGCGGGCCATCTCGTCGATGTCCGGCGGCTCATGGCATGACGCCCTTCACCCCGCTTACCGGCATCGCGGCGCCGCTGATGGAGGAGAATGTCGATACCGACATCATCTTCCCCGCGCGCTTCCTGCTGATCACCGCGCGCGAGGGGCTCGGCCGCTATGCGTTTCATGATCGCCGCTTTTCGGCGGACGGCTCCGAGCAGCCCGATTTCATCCTCAACCAGGCGCCGTTCCGCGACGCGCGCATCCTGATCGCCGATGCCAATTTCGGATCGGGATCGAGCCGGGAGCAAGCGGTCTGGGCGCTGCTCGGCTTCGGCATCCGGTGCGTGATCGCGCCGAGCTTCGGTGAGATTTTCGAGGCCAATTGCTATCGCAACGGCGTTCTCCCGATCACCTTGCCGCGCGATGCGATCGCCAGCCTCGCCCAGCTCGCCCGAGCAGGCTGGGGGAACTTCACCGTCGATCTCGATGCGCAGCAGATCGTGGTCGATAGAGGGCCGACGATTGCCTTCACGATCCTGCCCGAACGACGCCTTGCGCTCCTCAACGGTTGGGACGAAACCGCGACGATCCTGAACACGCGCGAAGCGGATATCGCCACGTTCGAAGCGCGGCAGCGCAGCGACCAACCCTGGCTCTGGGAGAACGCATGACCGACGATCTCGCCGCCAATTACGCGCGGGCCTACAATAGGAGCGTCGGCTTCGGTGCACGGCCGGCGCTGATGCTGATCGATTTCTGCCAGGGCTATTTCGATCCCGCCTGCGATCTCTATGCCGGGGTCGAGGAGACGCTCGCGTCGGCGCTGCGCGTCCGCGAGGCCGCCCGCGCCGCAGGCGTGCCGGTGGTGCTGACCAACGTCGTTTATCAAGCCGGCGGCCGCGATGGCGGGCGCTTCTTCGAGAAAGCGGCGCCACTCAAGAATTTCGTGCGCGGCAATCCGATGGGCGCATGGCCGAGCGGGCTGACACCGCACGATGATGAGCTGGTGATCTCCAAGCAATATCCCAGCGCCTTCTTCGCTACATCGCTGGCCTCAACGCTGACCGCGCTCGGCATCGACAGCGTGCTGCTGACCGGTCTGACGACCTCGGGATGCGTCCGCGCAACCTGCGTCGACGCGATGAGTCACGGCTTCCGCACCACCGTTATCGCCGACGCCTGCGGCGACCGCCATCCCGCGCCGCACGAGGCGAACCTGTTCGACATGAATGCCAAATATGCCGATGTCGTCCGCGAGGCCGAGGCGATTGCGTTTCTCGGGAGCCTCGGCCCGCGATAAGCGCTTCGGCGACGTCAGCCCTTGCGCATCAGCGCCGCACGCGCCCATGCAATAAAATCGCGGTTGCCGACCGCGGCGGCCAGGGCCGAGCGGCGATAGGCTTCCGTATCTTCGTCGATCCCGATCGCCGGCCAATTGGCCTGGTGCATCGAAACGGCGGTGAGCACTTTCGACAGCCGGGCGCGATATTCCTCGGCCAGCGACGGTTCGGCGAAGGCCTCCGCGCCCACGCCGCGCATGACGCCGATCTGATCGGACAGCCGCCGGCGCAGCTTGGTCAATTCGGCGCGGCGTTGCGGATCGTTCCGACCGGCGATGGCGGCGAGTTCGTCGACGATCGCGGCGAACGTATCGATCTCCGCCGCAAGGCGCGCCGCCTCGCTCATCGCGCGCGCAACGGCCAATGAACCAGCGATTCTTTCACGATAGCCCTCTCCCACGCTATCTTGGCTTCCTATCGGAGCCGATCGGCGAGATTAGGCGCAATACTTTAACAAATTATCCGCTTGCCGAACATGTGCCGGTATCCGGGGTTGCCCGAATGCGGTGGAGAAGAGCAGATTCGTGCGGATGCGGTTAAGGCTGCAGCCTCCCAAAGGAACGCGCCCATGCCCGCCTACCTCGTCGCTACCGTCCGGATCACCGATCCCGCCAAGTTCGCCGAATATGGCAAGGCGATCGCGGGCTTGAGCGAGCGTTTCGGCGGCGAATATGTCGTCCGCGGCAAGGTCGCCGAAGTGCTCGAAGGGAATGCCGACCCCGACGAGCGCGTCGTCGTCAGCAGCTTCCCGGATGCGGATGCCGTGCGGGCTTATATTACCTCGCCTGAGTATCGCGCCGCCGCCGCGCTGCGCGCGGGAGCGGCGGAGGTCACGATGCGCCTCCTAGAAGTTTGAAATGGCTGCCTCCAGCCGCTGGAAGACGAATCGCTACGAGCGCGCTTCTCTGCGCAGTGGCTGCCGCTCCGCCAGATCGTTGCGGATCGTGGTGGCTGCGACGCCGCCCTCCCCCATGGCGTGACTGATCTGATCGAGGCCGAACACGACGTCGCCCGCCGCATAGAGTCCAGGGACGTCCGTTCGCTGGTGGGCATCCACCGCCAAGCATCCGTCATCGCTCGTGCTCGCCCCGAGTTGCCGCGCCAGTTCAGAATGAATCCGTGATCCGAGTGCGGGATAAGCGGTATCGAAACGCCAGTCTCCTTCAGGAGTCGTTACCCGGATGGCCTCGCCGTCGATCGCGATGGCCGACGTCGGTCCATCGACGCGCGCCACACCCGCAGCTTCGAGGGATCGCAGTTCCTCATCGCTCAAATCATGACCGCCCTCGGATGCGATCAATGTAACACGCTCGGTGTAGCTGCGCAGGAATAGCGCCTCTCTGGTGCCGCGGACGCCGGTGCCGATCACGGCGACATTTTTGTCGGTGACCTCATAGCCGTCGCAAACCGGGCAATAGCGCAGAAGCCCTTGGGCCAGCGCCGTATCATGCTTGGCATCGTCCATGGCGGGCCGATTGTTCGATACACCCGTCGCCAACAGCACGACGCGCGCGGTGATCCGCAGGCCGGCGGTGGTGGAAAATAGCGTCCCCTGCCGCTCGATCGCGGTCACCTCGCCGGGGATCAGGCGGGCGCCATAGCGCTCGGCCTGATTGCGCATTCTCGCAACCAGATCGGGTCCTGAGATCCCATCGGGAAAGCCGGCATGGTTGCGCGTCAGCGGGATGAGCGAAGCGCGGCTGCCGCCGCGGTCGACCACAATCACGTCGAGGTGAAACCGCGCCAGATAGATGGCCGCGGTCAGCCCGGCCGGCCCGCCGCCGATGACGAGCACGTCAGCGGTGGCGGTGCCGGCCTCGTCTGGTGCCAGAGCCGGCATTCGTCAGCTCTAGCGCACCGAAGCCGCGTCGAGATCGACAGTCATCTCGCGCGGCCAGAAGCGCAGCGCACGGCAGGCGGTCACGAAGGCTTGCGCATCCTTGGGCTTGCCGAGCGGCAGGAAGCCTTCGTCCAGGTCTGGCGGCACGCGCGATTCATCGAACAGCGGCTTGGCATTGGCGCCGACCCCGATGAACTTGCAGTGCCCGAACGCATCCGAGACGAAGTCCTTCGAAGCAGCATCCTGCGCAAGTAGCTTCACGCCCTCCGCAGAAGGAAGCACCGCCACAGCATCGAACAATATCGATGGGCCACCGTCGATCTTCTGTTTGGCGGCGACCGCCGTCCCGTCATCCAGCGTCACGCCGCCGATCTTGGGCGCCACCACTTCCCACACCGCACCCTCTGCCTCGAGAGCCTCCGTCAGCGCGGTGAACAAGGCGGCCTCCGAGCCGTCCGTCAGCAAGATCCCCATCTTCCGGCCCTTGAAGCTGTCGGGGCCGTTGGCGAGGATGCTGAGTTTGGCCGAGGCCGGCAAATCCAGCGTGGGCTTGGCCGCCTTGGCGGGCTCCGGCAGCGCCATGCCGAGCCCATCGGCGACGGTCGCGGCGAGACCCTCGTCGATGTTGAGCAGGTGCGACACGGCGCGGGCGCGAATGTCGACACGTTCGACCTTCGACAGTTCGAACACGAGCGCGTCGCCGATATGCTTCTGCTCGATCGGCTGCTGGCTGATGAAGAACTGGCGCGCCTGGCTGTAATGATCCGAGAAGGTCTCGGAACGCACGCGCTGCTTGGTGCCCTGCATTTCGTCCGGGAAGCTTTGATAGCCGATTTCCGGGTTATCGCGCGGACCGCCCTGATCACCCCAGCTGTTCGGCTCATAGTTCACGCGGCCCACCGGGTTGCGCATCGCCATATGGCCGTCCTGCTGGAAGTTGCTGACCGGACAGCGTGGGGCGTTGATCGGCAGGTGCGTAAAGTTGGGGCTGCCGAGCCGCTTCAGCTGCGTATCGAGATACGAGAAATTGCGGCCGTGGAGCAGAGGATCGTTAGAGAAATCGACGCCCGGCGGGACGTTCTGCGTGCAGAAGGCGACCTGCTCGGTGTTGGCGAAGAAATTGTCGACATTGCGGTTGAGCGTCATCGTGCCGACGATGCGGACGGGGATATCCTCCTCCGGGATCAGCTTGGTCGAATCGAGATGGTCGAAGGGCAATTTGTCGGCCGTCTCCTGATCGAACAGCTGCACGCCGAGATCCCATTGCGGGAAATCGCCGCTCTCGATCGCCTGCCAAAGATCGCGGCGATGAAAATCGGGATCGGCGCCGTTGATCTTGACCGCTTCGTTCCACAGCACGGATTGCAGCCCCTGGCGCGGCTTCCAGTGAAATTTGACGAAGGTCGATTTGCCTTCCGCATTGACGAGCCGGAAGCTGTGGACGCCGAAGCCCTCCATCGTGCGGAATGAGCGCGGGAGGGTGCGATCGGACATCTGCCACATCACCATGTGCCACGCCTCGGGGCTCAGGCTGGCAAAATCCCAGAAATTGTCATGCGCCGATTGCGCCTGCGGGAAACCACGATCGGGCTCCGCCTTCACGGCATGGATCAGGTCGGGAAACTTGATCGCGTCCTGGATGAAGAACACGGGGATGTTGTTGCCGACGATGTCCCAATTACCCTCCTTGGTGTAGAGTTTCACCGCGAAGCCCCGCACGTCGCGGGCGAGGTCTGACGAACCCTTGTTGCCTGCCACGGTCGAGAAGCGGACGAAGACCTCGGTCTGCCGGCCGACCGTGCTCAGCACATCGGCGCGGGTGTAGTCAGCGAGACTGTCGGTCAATTCGAACACGCCATGCGCGCCATAGCCGCGGGCGTGAACGACACGCTCGGGGATGCGCTCATGATCGAAGTGGAAGATTTTCTCCCGCAGGATGAAGTCTTCGAGCAAAGTCGGCCCGCGGGGACCGGCTTTGAGGCTGTTCTGCCCGTCCGCGATCGGCACGCCCTGCTGGGTCGTCATCGTCAGCGCGGCATCGCTCGTGGTCTGATGCGTCTCGCCGCCCGTTCCCTGCTCTTCGGCATAGCGCGTTGGCAGATCCGCTCCCGCGGGCAGCGGCGGCGCTTTCGCCGGGGACTCGCCGTTCAGCTTGCCCGCCTGGTTCTTGGTGTTGCTCTTCGCCATGACGAATTCTCCATTTTCTCGCAGGTGCGTTTCCGTTTGGCGAATAGCCAGCGGCCTATATTTGACTTGCGCGGGAACAACATTGGCATTCTGCCAATGGCCAAAATTCCGCGACAAGAGATGATCTATATTAACTTATGGCCGAATGGATGTGATCAACGCTTCAGCGCGATTTTAGCCTCCGGGATTTTTTACGGTTCTTCATGACGGCTTTGTTTCGAGCGGCAAGAGCTGCCGCAGGAAGAGCGCTAGGCCTTCGTTGCCTTGGGCCTCGGCTACCGAGGCCGCTGTATTGCCTGCGGCATCCCGCAGTCGGGGATCGGCACCGGACGCCACCAAAAGATCGATGATTTCGCGGCGGTCGAAGAGTGCTGCCATCATCAGCGCCGTCTGACCGGCGGTATTCGCGAAATTCGCGTCCGCACCCGCTTCGAGAAGGATCTGGGCAATGGTCGTATAGCCCTTGAAGGCCACCCCCATCAGCGCGTTGTTCCCACGCGATGCGACCGGGCCGTCGGGCCGGGCTCCCAGCGATAGCAACAGCACCGTCGTGCTTTGCTGCCCATTATAGCTCGCCAGCACCAAAGCCGTGTAGCCGCGGCCATCCTGCCCCTCGATCTCGGCGCCCGCCTGCAACAGCGACGGTATGATATCGTCCCGGCCCAGGCGCGCGGCATCGAACAGCAGTTCCTGGAGTCGTTCGGGAGACGGCAGCGGAAGCGCGGACTTTGCCGTGTCGATCAGCGGGCCATCGTTGATAGCTTGCAATATGGGTCTCCGTCGGCGGCTCGCATGGCGAACCATCACAACGCGCCGCCCGACAATCAAGCGCACGAAGACTGATTGATCCAGGTTAGCTGCTTGTTTTTTAAAGCGACTTGCCGGGAACGGCTGCTTTGGCCCCGGCGTTTGGACGCGGCTGGATGAAACCGGGATGGTCGATCCGGCCATGCCAGCAGACGGGAATGAATCGATGAATGACGCGACGCGCAGACAGGTGATGACGGCGGCAACCATCGGCGCCGCTGCGACCGCGGTGGCGGCTCCCGCAGGCGCTCAGACTGGAGGCGGCGCTTCGCCGGGCGGCAAGCAGGATCCGCGCAACAAATATCCCAAGCCGCCTTTCAAGCCTCAGTCGCAACCCTGGCCCGGCCTCGCCAGCAAGATGGACCCGAAGCCGGATCATGGCGAGACCAGCTACGTGGGATCGGGGCGCCTGCGCGGCCGCAAGGCGCTGATCACCGGCGGCGATTCCGGTATGGGGCGCGGCGCGGCGATCGCCTTTGCCCGCGAAGGCGCGGATGTTGCGATCAACTATCTCCCTGAGGAGGAGCCCGACGCCCGCGAGGTGGTCGCCCTCATCCGCCAGGCAGGCCAGAAGGCCGTGGCGATTCCCGGCGACATCCGCACCGCCGCTTTCTGCAAGCAGCTTGTCGAAAAGGCGGTCAGCGGGCTCGGCGGCCTCGACATTCTCGTCTGCAATGCCGCCCGCCAGCAATCGATCCCCTCGATCCTCGACGTCACCGACGATGAATTCGATCGAACGATGAAGACCAATATCTATGCGCCGTTCTGGATCATCCGCGCCGCGCTGCCCCATCTCGAGCCCGGATCGGCGATTATCGGCACGACATCGGAGCAGGCCTATAATCCCGATCCCGATCTCTATGCCTATGCGCAGACCAAGGCGGCAACGATGAATTACGTCAAATCGCTGGCCAAGCAGCTCGGGCCGAAGGGCATTCGCGTCAACGGCGTCGCGCCGGGACCGATCTGGACTCCGCTCCAGATTTCCGGCGGCGCCTCGCAGGGCAAGCTGGTGACCTTCGGCGCGACCTCGGCGCTTGGGCGCCCCGGCCAGCCCGCCGAACTTGCGGGCATTTTTGTGCGGCTTGCGGAGGATGACGGCAGCTACGCTACCGGCAATATCTATGGTGCCGCCGGCGGGCAGGGTCAGCCATGAGCAGCTTGACGGCGCCGGCGGCAGAAGAACCGGGCTCCCGGCAGACACGCGAGTTCGTCCAGGCCGCGGCGCAGTCGGACGAGTTCGAGATTCTGGCGGCGACGACGGTGTTGGCGCAGAGCGAGGATCCAAAGGTGCGCGCCTTTGCGCAGCAGATGATCGATGCGCATCGCAAGACAAGCGCGGACCTGCGCGCCGCCGTATCGGCGGCCGGCCTAAACCCGCCGAAGCCGGGCATGAGCGGCGAGCAGTCGATGTTCCTCGCTGCGCTGCAGAGCCAGCGCGGGACCGAGTTCGACAAGGTCTATATCAAGCAGCAGGCCCTGGCCCACCGCGCGGCGCTCGCGGTCGAGCAGGCTTATGCTGCGTCCGGCGACAATGCGGCGATCCGCAAGGTGGCTGCCGCAGCCGTGCCGGTCATCACATCGCACCTCCAGATGGCCGATCAGATGCAGGCGGCAACGGGATCCTAAGGTGGTCCACTAGGCACCGCAGCGCCGAGTATCGTACGAAACGCGAGGTCGAAGGTGCGCCCTTGATCACCCCGGACACGCCCGTCTAAGGCGGCGTGCCGGGAGGCTTCTTTGACGACGAGCTCGTACGACCTTTCCCCTTTTTCTGGCCGTGAAGGCGAAACGGCCAGGCTGATTGAGGCGTTCGACTGGTCGGCGACTCCGCTCGGCGCGATCGGCGGCTGGTCTAACACGCTCAGGAACACGATCGACCTCATCCTCGGTTCGCCGCTGCCGATCGTCACGCTTTGGGGTGAGCGCGGGATCATGGTCTATAACGAGGCCTATTCGCATTTCGCCGGTGCCCGCCATCCCGCGTTGCTCGGATCGAGCGTGCGCGAAGGGTGGGGTGAAATCGCCGACTTCAACGACAACGTCATGCGTGTCGGCCTCGCCGGCGGCACCCTTACCTACAAGGATCAGGAGCTGGTCCTCGACCGCGGCGGTGCCCCCGCCCAGGTGTGGATGGACCTCGACTATTCGCCGATCCTTGACGAGAGTCGCACGCCCGTGGGCGTCATGGCGCTGGTCGTCGAGACCAGCGGCAAAGTTCTGGCGCAGCGCGCCCTCCATGACAGCGAGGAGCGATACAGAGCCATCACCGATTCGGTGGATCAGCTGATCTGGTCGACCCTGCCCGACGGCTATCACGACTTCTACAACCAGCGCTGGTACGATTACACCGGCGTGACCGAAGGTTCGACCGATGGCGAGGGCTGGAACGGCATATTCCACCCGGACGATCAGGAGCGGGCCTGGGCTGTGTGGCGTCATTGCCTGGCGACGGGCGAGCCCTATCATATCGAATATCGGCTCCGTCATCACAGCGGGGTCTATCGCTGGGTGATCGGCCGGGCACAGCCGGTCCGCGACGCGGAAGGGCGGATCTCGCGCTGGTACGGCACCTGCACCGATGTCCACGACCTCAAGATCGCCGAGGAATCGCTTCGCGACCTGACGGCCACGCTCGAACGCCGAGTCGCGGTGGAGAGTGCGGCACGGCTGGAGGTCGAGGAGGCGCTGCGGCAGACGCAGAAGATGGAAGCCGTCGGCCAGCTCACCGGTGGCATCGCCCACGATTTCAACAACCTGCTGACCGTCGTGACGGGCAATATCGATATTGCGGGACGGGCGCTTTCGACGGTGGAAGAGCCCGATCCCCGCGCGAAACGCGCTTTGGATAACGCGCTGAAGGGCGCGGAACGCGCGGCCGCGCTGACGCAGCGCCTGCTCGCCTTCGCGCGCCGACAACCGCTCGCGCCTAAGCAGATCGACATCGACCGACTGGTGAGCGGCATGTCGGATCTGCTCAAACGGTCGCTGGGCGAAGTCGTGTCGCTGGATGTCATCACCACACCGGGCCTGTGGCGGATCGAAGCCGATCCGAACCAGCTGGAAAGCGCCATCCTCAACCTCGCCGTAAACGCGCGGGATGCCATGCCCCAGGGCGGGAGCCTCGTGATAGAGACGGCCAATGCCCACCTCGACAAGCAATATGCCGAGGCGCACGCCGACGTTGCCCCGGGCCAATATGTCGTCCTCGCCGTCACCGACACTGGATCCGGCATGGCGCGGGAGACGATCGAAAGAGTCTTCGAGCCCTTTTTCACGACCAAGGAAGTCGGCCGAGGCACCGGGCTCGGGTTGTCCATGATCTATGGCTTCGTCAAACAGTCCGGCGGACACATCAAGATCTACTCCAAGATCGATAAGGGGACGACCGTCAAGATCTATCTGCCGCGCCTGAAGGCCGTGCAGGAGGACGTCGAGGACGTGCGCCCCTCCCAGGACGTCGAGCCCAGCCACGGGCAGGAGACGATCCTCGTCGTCGAGGATGATGAAGACGTTCGGGCCTATACCGTCGAGATCCTTCGCGAGCTCGGCTACCGCATTCTGGAGGCGCATGACGGAGCCTCGGGGCTGAGGCTTCTGGAGCGTCACGGCGAGCCGATCGATCTTCTGTTCACCGATGTCGTGATGCCGGGGATGTCGGGCGCCGAACTTGCGGCCGCCGCACGCCTTGCGCAGCCCGATCTGCGGGTTCTGTTTACCTCCGGCTATACGCGGAACGCGATCGTCCACGGGGGGCGGCTCGATCCGGGGGTCGAGATGATCTCAAAACCATTCACTTATTCCGCGCTGGCCGCCAAGATCCGCGATACGCTCGACCTTTAACCGACGGACCATCGCCGCTTTATCCGTCTAACACACTCCGCTTGCCATCCTGCGATCGTTTCGGCACCATAGCATTGGCGAAAAAGCGGGGAGCAATACGGGTGGCTGAGGCGGATCAGGGCGCAGTGCGGCTGGCGCCGGTGACGGGGCGGGCGCGGATCGAGGTGCTCGATATGCTGCGCGGCATCGCCATTCTCGGCATTTTCTACATGAATATCCCCTTCATGGGCGGTCCCCTGCAGGCCGAGTTCGGCGATCCGCGCCTCGGCGGCTGGATGCCGGCCGACAAATGGGTGTGGTCGATCATCCAGGTCGTTGCCGACGGCACGCAGCGCGGCACGCTCGAGATGCTGTTCGGCGCGGGCATGATGATCCTGACCGCCAAGGCGATGGAACCGACCGGGCCGGTCGCGGTCGCCGATCTCTATCTGCGGCGCACGATGTGGCTGCTCGTGTTCGGGCTGGTCGATGTCTTCCTGTTCCTCTGGCCGGGGGACATTCTGCACACCTATGCGCTGGCATCCTTGTTCCTCTTCCCCTTCCGCAAGCTCAAGCCGCGTACTTTGATCATCCTGGGGCTGCTGTGGGGCACGCTCGGCTTCGTCGGTGGCTCGGTAGGCTACGTCCAGCGCGTCCAGTTGATGCACAAGGTGGATGCGGCGCACGTCGCGCAGATGCATCACGCGCCGCTGGCCAAGGATCAGAAGGAGGCGCTCAAAGAGTGGCAGAAGAAGCTCGATACGCTGAAGCTCACCCCCAAGCAGAAGAAGGATATGGCCGAAGAGGCCAAGGCGCGGCGCGGCGGCTTCTTCGGCTATGTGACGTGGCTGGATGGACAGTGGATCGAGTGGGCCTCCCAGGGCGAGATCTTCTGGGTGATCGAAGCCTTTTCGACGATGCTGATCGGCATCGCGCTCTACAAATGGGGCTTCATCCAGGGCAAGCGCGATGCGCGAACCTATGCGATCACCGCGATCGTGTTTTACGCCTTCGGACTGGGTGCCCGCGCGCTGGGCGTGCATGAGAAATTGAGCTTCATGCCCATCCCCAAGACGATCTGGGCGACCGACGAATATGCGCGGCTAGCGGTGACGATCGGGCATATTTCGCTGGTCAACCTGCTCGCCAAGACGCGCGCGGGTTACAAATTGCTCTATCCCTTCCAGGCGGCGGGGCGGACGGCCTTTTCGCTCTACGTGGTCGAGACGTTTATCGGCATGTGGATACTCTTCCCGGGCTTCGCGCTCGGCTATTGGGACAAATGGGGCCATGCCGGGCTGGCGCTGTGCGCGACGGTCACGATCTTCGGGCTGCTGATCGTTGCCAACATCTACAGCCGCTATTTCGCGATCGGCCCGCTGGAATGGGCGTGGCGCAGCCTCTCCTATTGCAAACTCCAGCGCTTCCGCAGGCATGACGAGCCGGTGCAGCTGACAGTGGTCGGGCCCTAGGGTTGGGAGCTCAATTCCGTTCGTGCTGAGCCTGTCGAAGCACCGTTTTTCTTCTGCCGCGTCGCAAGGAAGTACGGCCCTTCGACAAGCTCAGGGCAAACGGAAAGGAGAGCGCTTGCGGCCCGCCGATAGGCGTTTAGGAATGTCCCTATGAAAAGCCTGATCGCCGCCGCTATCGCCTGCGCCATGACCATGACCGCCGCCGCCCCCATCGCCGCCAAGCAGCTGACGCTGGAACGCCTGTTCCAGAGCCCCGGCCTCTCCGGCCCGAGCCCTCGCGAGGTCAAATTCTCGCCCGACGGCAAGCTGCTCACGCTGCTGCGCAACCGCACCGACGATCGCGATCGCTATGATCTCTGGGCGATCGATACGACCAGCGGTGCCGAGCATATGCTGGTCGATTCGCTCAAGATCGGCAGCGGCGCCGCGCTTTCCGAAGAGGAGAAGATGCGGCGCGAGCGGTTGCGGATCGGCGCATTGAAGGGCATCACCGCTTATGACTGGGCGCCGGACGGCAAGAGCGTGCTGGTGCCGCTCGACGGCGATCTCTACCTCGCCGCGCTCGACGGCACCGTCCGCCGCCTGACCGATACGCCGCAGACCGAGATTGAGGCCAAGGTCTCGCCGGGAGGCCATTTCGTCAGCTTCGTCCGCGATCACAATCTCTACGCGATCGATCTCGCTAGCGGCGCCGAGCGGCAGCTCACCAAAGACGGCGGCGGCACGCTCGCCTGGGGCACCGCCGAGTTCGTCGCGCAGGAAGAGCTCGAGCGGCGCAGCGGCACCTGGTGGAGCCCGAAGGAGACGCGCATCGCCGTGCAGCGCACCGACGAGAGCCCGGTCAAGATCGTCCGCCGCGCGGCGATCGGCGCCGAGGGCACGACGATCGTCGAGCAGCGCTATCCCGCCGCGGGCACGCCCAACGCGCTGGTCGAATTGTGGCTGATGAACCCGGACGGCAGCGGCCGCGTGAAGGCCGATCTCGGATCGAACCCGGATTTCTATCTCGCCCGCGTCGATTGGGCGCCGGACGGCAAGGCGCTCTACGTGCAGCAGCTGGCGCGCGACAATAAGCGGCTCGATCTGCTCCGGATCGATCCGATGACGGGTGCGGCCACCAAGCTCATCGAGGAAACGTCCAAGACTTGGGTCGACCTCAACAATGATTTCCGCGTGCTCAAAGACGGCAGCCTGCTGTGGAGCTCCGAGCGCAGCGGCTATCCGCACCTCGATCGCTTCGCGCACGGCAAGCTGAGCCCGCTGACGCATGGCGATTGGTCGGTCCATAGCGTGGCGGGCATCGATGCCGCGGGGCATATCTATTTCACCGCCAACAAGGACGACGTGCTCGAAACGCAGCTCTATGCGATCGATCTCGCGCATCCGGAAACGCCACGCCGGATCACCGAGTCGGGCTGGACCTATGGCGCATCGATGGACAAGGGCGCGACGCGGATCATCCTCACCCGCTCCAACCCCGATCAGCCGCCACAAACCTATCTCGCGGACGTGACGGGCAAGCGCCTCGCCTGGATCAATGAGAACAAGCTCGACGCCACACATTCCTACGCGCCCTATCTCGACCACCACCGCCCGACCCAATTCGGCACGCTCAAGGCCGCCGACGGCAGCATCCTCCACTATAAGATGATCACGCCGGTGCTGGAGCCGGGCAAGCGTTACCCCGTCTTCATGGAGCATTACGGCGGCCCAGGCTCGCAGACGGTGACGCGCGCCTGGGGCAGCCCGATCCACCAATATCTGGTGACGCGCGGCTTCATCGTGTTCGAGATCGACAATCGCGGCTCACCCAATCGCGGACGGGCGTTCGAGGACCAGATCTATCATGCGATGGGCACGGTGGAGGTCGAGGATCAGGTCGCCGCCGCGAAATGGCTCAAGACGCAGGCCTATGTCGATCCGGCGCGGATCGCGACCTACGGCTGGTCATACGGCGGCTATATGACGCTCAAGCTGCTGGAGAAAGCGCCGGGCGTCTTCGCGGCGGGCATCGCGGGCGCGCCGGTGACCAAGTGGGAATTGTACGACACCGCTTACACCGAACGCTATCTCGGCATGCCGCCCTACGACACGTCGGATGCGCTCGACGATGCGACCAAGATCGTCGATCCGCTGCTGACCCTGCACGGCATGGCCGATGACAATGTCGTGTTCGAAAATTCGACCGCGCTGTGGGCGAAGCTGCAGGCGGCCAAGGTGCCGTTCGAAATGATGGCCTATCCGGGCAAGACCCACGGCGTTTCGGGCGAAGGTGCACAAACGCATGTCTGGGAAACCATCCTGGGCTTCCTCGAACGACGCGGGATTATCGCGCCCGTTGCCAAATAGGCCGCCCCTTCGATACAATTCATTTCGGTTTTAATGTCCAAGACTTGATCTCGCCGCTCCTTCAAGAAATGATCCGTTTCGGTTGGGAATCGGGGGTTTCTTGGGGGCGGACTTCGCCTGGTTGCTCGGCGCAGCGACGCGCGAGATCGTGCTGTTCGCGGCGGTGGGTATGCTGCTCGGCGCGATCGACGATCTTGCGATCGATCTGATCTGGCTCGGCCGGGGCGGCTGGCGGCGGCTGTTCGTCTTCAGTCGCCACGCGCGCGCGGCGATGGCGACGCTGCCGCCGCCGGACGCGCCGGGCGCGATCGCGGTGTTCATTCCCGCCTGGCGCGAGTCGGCGGTAATCGGTGCGATGCTCCGCGCCGCGCTCGCCCGCTTCGATCATGGCGATTACCGGCTCTACGTCGGCACCTACCCCAACGATCCTGCTACCGCGCAGGCCGTGACCGCGATCGGCGATCCCCGCATCCGGCTGGTGCGCGGGCTACGACCGGGGCCGACGAGCAAGGGCGAATGCCTGAACCGGCTCTGGCGCGCGATGCTGGCGGACGAGCAAGCGTCGGGCCGCGCATTCAAGGCGATCGTGCTCCACGATGCCGAGGATGTCGTCCACCCGATGGAGCTCAGGCTCTACGATCGGATGATCGAGCGCTTCGATCTGATCCAGATCCCCGTGCTGCCGCTTCCCGCGCTCGATAGGCGCCTTGCCGCGCGGACCATCGCCGCAACCTATGCGGACGAGTTCTCGGAAGGTCACGGCCGCCAGCTGATCGTCCGCGAGGCATTGGGCGCCGCTATGCCGTCGGCGGGCGTGGGCTGTGCGATTCGGCGCGAGATGCTGGCGCGCGTTGCGGCAGCGACCGACGATCGGCCTTTTCCAGAGGATAGCCTCACCGAGGATTATGAACTCGGCCTGCGCATCGCGGAGCATGGCGGGCGCGGCGTGTTCGTATCGATCCCGGCGCGCGCGGGCATCGACCCTGTCGCGGTGCGCGCGCATTTTCCCGAGACCTTCCATACCGCCTGCCGCCAGAAAGCGCGCTGGGTAACGGGCATCGCGCTGGCCGGCTGGGATCGGCTGCGCTGGCGCGGCGGGCTTGCGGAGCGCTGGATGCGCTTCCGCGATCGGCGCGCCCCGCTGGCGGCGTTGATCCTGGCCTGCGGCTATTTCGGCGCCGTGCTCGATTTCGGCTGCTGGGCGCTGGGCGTCGATCCTCACCATGCCGCGCTGCTCAGGCCGCTGCTGCACGCGAATCTCGTATTGCTGGGGTGGCGGCTGGCGCAACGGGTCATCATCGTCGAACGCTTTTATGGGCCTTGGGCCGCCTGCCTGTCGGTGCCGCGGATCGTCGTCGCCAACCTGATCGCGATCGTCTCGGTATGGCGTGCGATCGCGGGCTATCAGCCGGGCCGCGCTGCAGCCTGGGACAAGACCGAACATTTCTTTCCCGAAAGCCTGCCGTGCGATTGAAAGGACGGCAGGCGCGCTTCCTGCTCACCATCCTCGCCTGCTGGACGATGACGCGCGCCTATCTGCTGTGGCCCGCCACGGTCGCGGCGGTGCGCGGCTTCGCCGTATCTGCCGCACCGACGCCGGCTTTCGAAACCTTTGCCACCGCACCACCCTTTGAGCCAGCCGCGCGGGGAATCGGCGTTGTCACGGCGATGCGCACGCTCGATTGGGCACATGGGGTCAATGCGGCGCGGTTATGGCTGCTGCAGCAAGGCGGCGGCGAAGCGCTCTCCACCGAACATGCGCTGCGCCGCGCCACCTTCGCCTATCTGCCACCGGCGGAGGATAGGGAAGAGGCGCCACCATCTCCCTTCGCCCCTGTGCCGCTCTTCCCCCAACAACGCGGCACTGCATCGCGGATCGAGGCGCAGGCCTATTTCTTCTGGCGGCCGGGCGCGGGCACGCCTGGCCTGGCCGAGCGCGCGGAGCTTGGCGGCAGTCAGTTCGCCGCGCGCATCGCCGTCCCGCTGAGCCGCGATTTCGCCGCGGCGGCGCGCGTCTACGCCCCGCTCGAACATGGCGGCGCGGAGACTGCCTTCGGCATCGACTGGCACCCTCTGCCCGGCCGGCCGCTGCGCATTAGCGTCGAACGGCGCCAGCGGCTTGATCGGCTCGGGCGGTCGGCCTGGTCGGCTTACGCAGCTGGAGGCTTCTGGCGCGGCGGGGGACCGGGCAGCGCACAGATCGATGGCTATGCGCAGGCCGGCGTGGTCGGCACGCAGCGGCGCGACCTGTTCATCGATGGCGCGCTCCGCATCGGCTATCGTCTGCCGACGCCGAAGACCGCGATCACCCTCGGCGCGGGCCTGTGGGGCGCAGCGCAGCCGCAGGTAGCGCGCCTAGATGCCGGGCCGCGGATGGCGATCGTGCTACCGATCGACCACCACAATGTAACGCTCGCCATCGACGGCCGCTTCCGCCTCGCTGGCCATGCTGCACCCGGATCAGGCGCGGCGCTGACCTTGGGCGCCGACTTCTAGCTTTTCGCCCGCGCACTCGCTATCTGCGCACCCATGCAACGCGCACTTGCCAGCACGACCACTAGCACCGCCCTCCGGGGCGGGCCGGGCGCGCGCGCACGTTAGCTGCGCCGCTCTGGCCCACCCGGAGAATGGGGTGAGGCCGGCGTCCGCTTCTCTCTTTCTTCCCATCGGGCGCCAGCGCGGGCATAGGCCCGGATCGACCCCAGGAAGAACCATGACTGAGATGCTTTCGATCACCTTGCCCGATGGCTCCAGCCGCGCGGTGCCGCTCGGCACCACGCCCGCGGACATTGCGGCGGCGATCGGCCCCGGCCTCGCCAAGGCGGCGATCGCCGCGCGTGTCGATGGCGAATTGCGCGATATCAATCGGCCCCTGGAGCATGACGCTCAGCTCGCGCTGGTCACCGCCCGCGACGAGAGGGACGCGCTGGAGCTCGCCCGCCACGATTATGCGCACGTGCTGGCCGAAGCGGTGCAGCACCTTTTTCCCGGCACGCAGATCACCTTCGGCCCCTCGACCGATGATGGCTTCTATTACGACTTCGCGCCCAAGGACCGCCCCTTCACCGAAGAGGATCTGCCCGCGATCGAGGCCGAGATGCGCGCGATCATCGCCCGCGACGAAAAGCTCGTCCGCGAAGTATGGGAACGCGACAAACTGATCGCGCTGTGGAAGCAGCAGGGCGAGACCTTCAAGGCCGAGTGGGCGGGTGAACTGCCCGAGGGCGAAGAGCTAACCGTCTATCGCGCCGGCACCTTCCTCGACATGTGCCGCGGCCCCCACCTCGCTTCCACCGGCAAGCTCGATCCGCAGGCGTTCAAGCTGACGCGCGTCTCCGGCGCGTATTGGCGCGGCGATCAAAAGAATGCGATGCTCAGCCGTATTTACGGCACCGGCTGGCTCAGTAAGAAGCAGCTCGACGCGCATCTCGTGCGGCTGGAAGAGGCCGCCAAGCGCGATCACCGCCGCATCGCGCAGGAGATGGACCTGTTCCACCTCCAGCAGGAGGCGCACGGCTCGGTCTTCTGGCATCCCAAGGGCTATCTGCTCTGGCGCCAGCTCGAGGCCTATATGCGCCGCCGCCTCGATCTGGCCGACTATGTCGAGGTCAAGACGCCGCAGCTGATGGACGCGCGCCAGTGGGAGCAATCGGGCCACTGGGGCAAATATCGCGAGAATATGTTCGTCGTCCCCGACGAGATCCCCAATGCGGAGGATGAGGGCGCCATCATCTCGGCCGATGCCGACATGATGGCGCTGAAGCCGATGAACTGCCCCGCGCACGTCCTGATCTTCAAGCAGGGCATCAAGAGCTACCGTGATCTGCCGATGCGCATGGCCGAGTTCGGCTGCTGCCACCGCAACGAGGCGCATGGCGCGCTGCACGGCATCATGCGCGTTCGCCAGTTCACGCAGGACGATGCCCACATCTTCGTCCGCGAGGACCAGCTGATCGCCGAGGTGCGGAGCTTCTGTGAGCTGCTCGACAGCATCTACGCCGATCTCGGCTTCGCGGATTATGCGATCAAGCTCGCACTCCGTCCCGAAAAGCGCTTCGGCGACGATGCGATGTGGGACAAGGCGGAGGAGGAGCTGCGCCAGGCAGTGATGGGCGCCGACATCCGCCAATCGATCAAGGACGGCTTCGAGGAACTGCCCGGCGAGGGTGCCTTCTACGCCCCCAAGCTGGAATATCACCTGACCGATGCGATCGGGCGGACCTGGCAAGTCGGCACGATGCAGTCCGATCGGGTGCTGCCCGAGCGGCTCGACGCCAGCTACGTCGGCGAGGATGGCGCGCGCCATCGCCCGGTGATGCTCCACCGCGCGATCCTTGGCACGTTCGAACGCTTCATCGGTATCCTGATCGAGCATCACGCCGGCCGCTTCCCGCTGTGGCTGTCGCCGGTGCAGGCGGTGGTGGCGACGATCGTCTCCGATGCCGATGGCTATGCGGCGGAGGTTGTTACCAGGCTCAAGGCCGCCGGGCTGCGCGCCGAGACCGACACGCGCAACGAGAAGATCAATTACAAGGTCCGCGAACACAGCCTCGCCAAGGTTCCCGCGCTGCTGGTCGTCGGCAAGCGGGAGGCCGAGGAAGGCACGGTGGCGATCCGCCGGCTCGGCAGCGAGGGCCAGCAGATACTCAAGCTGGACGAGGCGATCGCCGCGCTGGTGGCGGAAGCGACGCCGCCGGATTTGCGCTAACGATCCTCCCCGGAACGGGGAGGGGGACCATGCGAAGCATGGGTGGAGGGGGCTTCCGGCGAGGCGGAGCGCTGGTTGAGAGCCCCCTCCGTCAGCCTGCGGCTGCCACCTCCCCTTTTAGGGGCATTGTTCACTTTGTATTGACGTGCGATGATGCGGCGTTCTGATGGGAGGCGTTGATGCGGTGTCATCATTGTGGTTCG
>NZ_JAAOZC010000012.1 GCF_011761305.1 Sphingomonas vulcanisoli
CGCGACTCCTCCGAACCACAATGATGACACCGCATCAACGCCTCCCATCAGAACGCCGCATCATCGCACGTCAATACAAAGTGAACAATGCCCCTGCAAGGGGAGGTGGCAGCCCTTAGGGCTGACGGAGGGGTGTCACCCTCTCGATAGCGCGACACCCCTCCGACGCGCTTCGCGCGCCACCTCCCCTTCCAGGGGAGGATTTGGAGCTGTTACCGCCCGACGCTTGTCTAAGGGCGCGCGAGACAATAGACGCTGCGGCCAACAAGGTGGCCGCCGGTTTCGCCATCGAACCTCCAGGAGCTTCACGCATGGCGAGCGCGCCGCAGAACAATCCCCTGCCCATTCTCTACAAGGAACTCACGCCCCTCTCCACGCAGGAGCATGGCGGCTGGAAGGCGCATCAGGCGCCCGATTGGGGGATCATCAAGGGCCACCATGCCTTCCCGATCACGGTCGAGGAATTCATCATGGCGAGCCAGCGCCACCCGATCGTCTTCACGGACGATGACGTGCCGCTCGCTCTGTTCGGCCTCAACGAGGGCGTCAACGTCTTCATCGATGACGCGAACCAGATGATCAACGAGCCCTATCTGCCCGCCTATGTCCGCCGCTATCCGTTCATGCTCGTCCAGGTGCAGCCAAACAGCGAGGAGCTGACGCTCTGCTTCGATCCGCAGTCCAACCTGATCGGCGATTTCGAGGATGGCGTGCCCCTGATCGAAAATGGCGAGGCGACGCAGCCGCTGAAGGACACCTTGGCCTTCTGCGAGAGCTTCCAGAACTCGGTCGGCCAGACCGGCCAGTTTATGGGGGAGCTCAAGGAGCTCGGCCTGCTGATGGATGGCGAGATCAAGATCGATCAACCGGGCGAGCCGCAGCCGTTCATCTATCGCGGTTTCAAGATTGTCGATGAGGCCAAGCTAAAGGATCTGCGCGGCGATCAGCTGCGCAAGATGATGCAGAACGGGATGCTGCCCCTGCTCCACGCGCACCTCTTTTCGCTGACGCACATACCGGTGCTGTTCAATCGCCAATATACCAGCGGAGCCATGCCCAAAGCCGATGGCTAAGGCAGGCGCGCCGCGCTATGCGGCGAGATCGTTTCGGATAAGTATCGGAAAGCCGGGATTTTTTGTGAGGGGTTGAAACCCTTTCCCCCAACGCTTAGTTATGTGTTGGCCCCACCGTGTTTCCCCCCTTTCACGGTCGGGCCAGGCGCGCTCCGGCGCGCCCCTCCCTGAACCTTGGCCACTCCGTGCATAGCACGGGGTGGCTTCTTTTATTCGGCGGCATCCAGCAGAGGGGGACGCTCCGCGGCGGCGATTGCCGCCCGGCACAGCGCGGCGAAGTGCTGTGCGATTGCGGAAATGCCCGCGTTCGGTTCGCGCAGACCCTGCCTCAGATAGAGGCTGCGGTCCCATTCCAGCTGCAGCGCGTCGCAGCGCCTTTCCGGTATCCCATGATGCTCTATCGTATAGGCGCCGGCATAAGGCGCGTTGCGCGAGACGCTAAGACTGCGCGCCTGCGCTGCGGCGGCTACGGCATCGATGATCATGCGGTCCGCACTGCGGCCGTGGCGATCGCCGATGACCAGCGCCGCCCCTGCCCCCGGCCCTCGACGGATCGGCGGCATCGAATGGCAATCGATCAGCAGCGCGAACCCGTGCAGCGCCCGCGCTTCAGCCAAAGCGGCGGCGATCGCCGCATGATAAGGGCGGTGAACAACGGCCACACGCGCCGCCCGCGCGTCTGCGTCCGGCGGCGTTCGCCACAAAAGCTGGCCGCCGAGCCGCGTCGGGATCAGGCCGAGGCCGCCGCGGGCATGGCGCCCCTCGCCATCGTCCACAGGCGCGCGATTGAGATCGATCCAGGCGCGCGCACACTGCGCGACGATCGCTACCGCGCCCTCCCCCACCGCCGCGCCGATCAGCAGATCGGCGTGGCGATCCTCCAATTCCTCGATCACGCGCTGCGGCACCGCGCGCGCGGCGGCGATCTCTTCGGGATAGAAGCGTCCCGCATGGGGCACAGAAATCACCAGCGGCGTCTGCGCATAAGCCGGCCCACGGCGGAGCGGAGCGAAGAGATCGCGCGTCATTTCCCCGGCTAAGCGCCGAAATCGCGTGCTGGCAAGCCGGGCCGTTAGACTTTGGTTAGGATTTCTTAACGGTTTCGGGCATAGTGTTGGGGACCGCACCCTATGGAGAGGCATGGGCGCCCTTATGATCCGCATTTTGCTGGCCGAAGACGATGATTCGATGCGGACCTATCTCGCGCGGGCGCTCGAGAAGCAGGGCTACGGCGTCGTCGCCGTCGATCGCGGCACCACCGCGCTCAAGCAGCTCGAACATGAGAGCTTCGATCTGCTCCTCACCGATATCGTCATGCCCGAGCTGGACGGCATCGAACTGGCGCAGCGCGCCGCTGCGCTCGATCCAGCGCTGCGCGTGATGTTCATCACCGGCTTCGCGGCGGTCGCGCTGGAGAATGGCGCGATGCTGCAGCAGGCGAAGGTCCTCTCCAAGCCCTTCCACCTGCGCGATCTGGTCAGCGAAGTGGATCGCATGTTTGAGATGAACAGCGTCGCGGGCGGCTGAGGTCGGTTCAACCCTCTCCGTTCGTGTCGAGCGAAGTCGAGACACGTCCCTCGACTTCGCTCGGGACAAACGGAAGGGCTTATAGAAATAGGTATTCCTGCGCTTGCGCGGGGCGAACCCCTCCGCTAGTGGCGCTGCCTTCGGGCGTGTAGCTCAGTGGTAGAGCACTGTGTTGACATCGCAGGGGTCGCAAGTTCAATCCTTGCCACGCCCACCAGATTAACCCCGTCAGGTCAGTGACTTGGCGGGGTTTTTCATGAGCTCGGCAGGTCAGTCGCGCCTATACGATCCTGAACGGATAGGCGCTGGCATTACGCCGCAAGGAGCTGGGCTCGACCGCCCGGGTCACTGGCGGCGCGGCGCGATCGGGGCAGGCCACCCGTTCGCATAAGCGGCAACCCGGGCCGATCGTCGTCACGCCGGTCTGATCGATCCCTTTCGACACGGCAATCCGTGCGGCATGGCGTGCATCGCAGCCGAGCGCGATGACCAGCGGGCCGCCTTCGCGGGGCACGCCGGGGCTGGTTACGGCCCGAAGCAAGGTGAAGCTGCGCGCACCGTCGGGCATTTCCACCCATTGCGCGATGGTACGATCGTGTCGGGCCTCCGCCAGGCGCCAGCGCGGACAATCCTGACCGGCGCGCGCGATGGCGCCGCCTTCGGCACCGGCCAGACGTTTTGAGACGTTGCCGGCGCGATCGACGCGCAGCAGGAAGAAAGGGATGCCGCGTGCGCCGCTGCGATCGAGCGTCGTCAACCGCTGCGCCGCCTGCTCGTAGGAAACGCCGAAGCGCGCGGCCAGCAGATCGAAATCATAGCCGCTCGCCTCGGCGCCGCTCTGGAAGCGGGCATAAGGCATCAGCAGCGCCGCCGCCGCATAATTGCCAAGCGCGATCTTGAGCAAGCCGCGGCTTTCGTCGTCGGGCGCCTCGCTGCGCTCGATGGCCTCCTCGATCGGCTCGCGCAGTCCGGTCGTGGCGACCTGATAGGCGACCGCGAAGGCGCGGCTCGCGGCGGGCAGGCGTTCGGAGATCATCAGCCGGCGGCGGTGAAAGTCATAATGGCGCAGGCCATCGCCCAGTACATCTGCGGGTACGATCAGGACCGTGATCCCGAACCGCGCGTGGAGCAGCGCGCGCAGACCCTCGGCGCGCATCGTCGGATCATCGGGAAGGTCCGCGCCCAAGGCCTCGGCAGCGCTCTCGATCCCGGCGAAATGGTTGCGGCGGGCGGCGAGGTGGGTGCCCAGCCAATCGATCGGCGCGGCCGAGACGCGCATGCCCGCAAGCTGATCGAGCAATTCTGGCCCCCGGCGCAGATCGCCGAGCGCGCCGTGCAGCCGGACGAGCGCTTCGACCACACCGGGGTAATTCTCGCCGAGCTCCAATATCTCCGTGCGGCTGATCTGGAGATCGTGCACCAGCGGATCGCTCAGCGCCTCCTGGAGCGCGGCATTGCCATCCGCGCCGGTAACCCCGGAGACGAAATCGCGGAGATCGACATCATAGGTATCGGCGAGGCGAAGCAGCATCTGCGCGGTCAGCGGGCGCTGGTTGCGTTCGAGATGGTTGAGATAGGAAGGCGAGATGCCAAGCTCGGAGGCCATCTGCGTCTGGTTGATGCCCAGTTCGCGGCGCAGGATGCGCAAGCGCGGTCCGAGATAGAGCTTTCGATCGGGAGACGGCATCTTGAGAGATTGTCACATCATGACAGTTTGCACAAATCATATTGTGACTAAGCGACTGTCTCCGTCCTAGCGCCGCGCGCCGTTTATCCCGACGGAAGCTCCGTTGCTTACGGAGATATCGAATGCCCTATCAGAATATGGTCACAGCCGCCGAGGAGATGATCCGGAGCCAAGGTGACAGCTGGCGGAGCATCGAAGGCGAATCAGTGGCGCGAATGCAGCTCCAGAACCGCTTCCACACCGGGCTCGATATCGCGCGCTATACCGCGAAGATCATGCGCGAGGATATGGCGGCTTACGACGCGGATTCCGCGAACTACACCCAGTCGCTCGGCTGCTGGCACGGCTTCATCGCCCAGCAGAAGATCATCTCGATCAAGAAGCATTTCGGATCGACCAAGGGCAAATATCTCTATCTCTCGGGCTGGATGGTCGCCGCGCTGCGCTCCGAATTCGGGCCGCTGCCCGATCAGTCCATGCACGAGAAGACCAGCGTCCCGGCGCTGATCGAGGAGATCTATACTTTCCTGAAACAGGCGGACGCGCGCGAACTGGGCATGATCTTCCGCGATCTGGATAAAGCGCGGAGCAGCGGCGATACCGCCCGCGAACGCTTCTTGCTGAACGCGATCGATACCTATCAGACGCATGTCGTGCCGATCATCGCCGATATCGATGCCGGCTTCGGCAACGCCGAGGCGACCTATCTGCTCGCCAGGAAGATGATCGAGGCCGGCGCCTGCGCGCTGCAGATCGAGAACCAGGTTTCCGACGAGAAGCAGTGCGGTCACCAGGACGGCAAGGTCACCGTGCCGCACGAGGACTTCCTCGCGAAGATCCGCGCCTGCCGGTACGCCTTCCTGGAGCTGGGCGTGCCCGACGGTATCATCGTCGCGCGCACCGATTCGCTCGGCGCCGGTCTCACCAAGCAGATCGCTTATTCGGCCCAAGCCGGCGACATTGGCGACCAGTATAATTCCTTCCTCGATTGCGAGGAGGTCACGGATCTTTCGGCGCTGCGGGGCGATGTCGTCATCGAGCGCGACGGCAAGCTGATGCGCCCGAAGCGACTGCCGTCGAACCTGTTCCAGTTCAAGGCCGGCACGGGCGCCGATCGCTGCGTGCTCGATTGCATCGTCAGCCTTCAGAATGGTGCCGACCTGCTGTGGATCGAGACCGAGAAGCCGCACATCGAGCAGATCGCATCGATGGTCGATCGCATCCGCGCGGTGATTCCGAACGCCAAGCTGGTCTATAACAACAGCCCCAGCTTCAACTGGACGCTCAACTTCCGCCAGCAGGTGTTCGATGCCTGGGCCGAGGCGGGGAAGGACGTGTCAGGCTACGAGCGCGGCGCGCTGATGAGCGTGATCTACGATACCACGCCGCTGGCGGCGGAGGCCGACGATCGCATCCGCACGTTCCAGAAGGATGCGGCGGCGCGCGCGGGCATCTTCCACCATCTGATCACGCTGCCGACCTATCACACGGCGGCGCTCAGCACCGACAGCCTGGCCAAGGACTATTTCGGTGAGGCCGGCATGCTCGGCTATGTCGCAGGCGTGCAGCGCAAGGAAATCCGCGAGGGCATCGCCTGCGTGAAGCATCAGAATATGTCGGGCTCCGACATCGGCGACGATCACAAGGAATATTTCGCCGGGGAAGCCGCGCTCAAGGCCGGCGGCGCGCACAACACCATGAACCAGTTCGCCTGACCGTAACGTCCAGAAGGAGTCGAAACGATGGAGACTGCCACCATGTCACCCGAACCCGCCCGCGCCCGCCCGGTCTTCTCGACCGAGGATACCGAGCTGCTCAAGACCGCGGTGCTTGCCTATCTCAAGCAGAACCAGGAATCGCCGGAATCGATCAAGTATAGCAATCTCTACCACCGTCTCGGCCGGCTCGGCTGAGCACACAGGAATACTGATGACCTCTTATGTCGATCGTGCGGGGCTGTCCGTCGCCGCCGAGCTTGCTGCCTTTATCGAAGACAGTGCGCTGCCGGGGACGGGCCTCGCTGTTGATGCATTTTGGATCGGAGCGGCGGATATCTTCGCCCGCTTCGCGCCGGAAAATGCTGCCTTGCTCGCCAAGCGCGATCGGCTGCAGGTGGCGATCGACGAGTGGCATCAGGCGCGCGTCGGCAAGCCGATCGATGCGGAGGCCTATCAGGCTTTCCTGCGTGAGATCGGCTATCTCGTCGAAGAGCCCGAGCCCTTTCAGATCAATTCGTCGGGCATCGATGCGGAGATCGCCACGCTGGCGGGGCCGCAGCTCGTCGTCCCCATCCTCAACGCGCGCTTCCTGCTCAATGCGGCCAACGCGCGCTGGGGCAGCCTTTACGATGCGCTTTACGGCACGGACGCCATCCCAGGCATCGCGACCGGCCCGGGCTATGACGCCGCCCGCGGCGCGCAGGTGATCGCCTGGGCGAAGGACTTTCTAGATAAGGCCGTGCCGCTTGCGGACGGCAAATGGGCCGATTGGGGCGGCGGCACGCCCCATCTGGCCGATCCCGGGCAACTGCTGGCGCAAGACGAAAACCGACTGCTGTTCCGGCACAATGGTCTGCATATCGAAGTGGTGATCGATCGCAGCCATCCGATCGGCAGGGACGATCCGGCGGGCATCGCCGACGTCATCCTCGAATCCGCGCTGACCGCAATCTGCGATCTCGAGGACTCGATCGCGGCGGTCGATGCCGAGGATAAGGTGGCGGCCTACGCCAACTGGCTCGGCCTGATGCGGGGCGATCTGGAAGCGAGCTTCGCCAAAGGCGGCAAGACACTCTCGCGCAAGCTCGATGGCGATCGCCGGTACAACGGCCTGAATGGCGAGGAGATCGTGCTGCCCGGCCGCAGTCTTTTGCTTGTGCGCAATGTCGGCCATCTGATGACCACCCCCGCCTTGCGCTTGCCGGATGGCCGCGAGGCGCCGGAGGGCAGCGAGGCGCCGGAGGGCATCCTCGACGGCATCGTCACCAGCCTCTGCGCAATGCACGATCTCAAGGGGCTGGGCCAGTTCCGGAACAGCCGCGCGGGATCGATCTATATCGTCAAACCCAAGATGCATGGCCCCGAGGAAGCGGCCGTCACCGATCGGCTGTTCGACGCGATCGAGGATCTGCTCGGCCTCTCCCGCCACACGATCAAGGTCGGCGTGATGGATGAGGAGCGGCGCACCTCGGCCAATCTCGCCGCGACGATCCATGCGGTGCGGAACCGCCTCATGTTCATCAACACGGGCTTCCTCGATCGCACGGGCGATGAAATCCACACCTCGATGCGCGCCGGGCCGATGGTCCGCAAGGCGGAGATGAAGGCGAGCGACTGGATCGCGGCCTATGAGGATCGCAACGTCCAGATCGGGCTGGCCTGCGGGCTTTCGGGTCGGGCGCAGATCGGCAAGGGCATGTGGGCCGCGCCCGATCGCATGGCCGACATGCTCGCGCAGAAGATCGGTCATCCGATGAGCGGCGCCAACACCGCCTGGGTGCCCTCCCCCACCGCCGCCACACTGCACGCGACGCACTACCATCAGGTCGACGTCTTCGATCGGCAGAAGACGCGTGCTGCCGAGCCGATCGCGCCGCTCGCAAAGCTGCTGACCGTGCCGCTCGCCCACGGACATAATTGGTCCGAGGAGGAGGTGCGCGAGGAGCTGGCGAACAATGCGCAGGGCATCCTCGGTTATGTGGTGCGCTGGGTCGATCAGGGCATCGGCTGTTCAAAGGTGCCCGATATCCACGACGTCGGCCTGATGGAGGATCGCGCGACGCTGCGGATCTCCTCCCAGCATATCGCCAACTGGCTGCTGCACGGGATCGCCGATGACGCGCAGGTGGATGAGGCGTTCGGCACCATGGCCGCTAAGGTGGACGCGCAGAATGCTGGCGACCCTGCCTATCGCCCGATGGCCGACGCCGGTGCCGACAGCCTTGCCTACCGAGCGGCGCGCGCCTTGGTGTTCGAGGGGATCGAGCAGCCAAACGGCTATACCGAACCGCTGCTCCACGCCTTCCGCCAGCGCCTCAAGGCGGAGCTGGTGGACTGACTTTTACCTGAGCGTCGCCAAGCGGCGCACCGCTTCGACCAGCACCTCATCGCGCTTAGCGAAGCACAGCCGCACGATCCGCCGTTCGCTTTCGCCGCCGTAAAAAGCCGACACCGGGATCGCCGCGACACCCGCCTGCTCGACCGCACGCAGGCAAAAGGCGCGATCATCGTCGGCGAAGCCTGACGCGGGCAGGTCGACACACAGGAAGTAGGTTGCGTCGCTGGCCAATGTGACAAAGCCCTGATCGGCCAAAAGGGACGCCAGCAGATCGCGCGAATGCTGATAGCCCGCGCGCATCTCCTCAAACCAGCGCATCGGTTTGCCGAGGCCATAAGCGACGGCAGTCTGTAATGCGGGCGGCGTGGTGAAGGTCAGGAACTGATGCGCGCGGGCGATCGGTTCGAGCAGATCGGGCGCCGCCATGACGAAGCCGACCTTCCAGCCAGTCATCGAGAAGATCTTGCCCGCGGACCCGATCTTGATCGCCAACTCCGCCATCCCCGGCTCGGCGATCAGGGGATAGTGATTGCGGCCGTCGAAGCGGACATGCTCCCACACCTCGTCGCAAATCGCGATAGTTCCGATCCGGCGGCAGGCGGCCGCGAGGAGCGCGACTTCCGCATGGGTGAAGGCCCTCCCAGCCGGGTTGAGTGGATCGTTGAAGATCACGGCCTTGGGCGGCCGGGCGAAGGCCGCGTCGACCGCTTCCACCTCGATCCGCCAATCGGGCGGCGACAGGGTGAGCGTGCGCACCATGCCGCCGGCGCGCTCGATCAGCGGCCGATAGGCGTCATAGGCGGGCTCGATGATCAGCACCTCGTCGCCGGGCGAGACGATGGCCAGGATCGCCGCCGCCAGTGCCTCGGTCGCGCCCGAGGTGACGAGCACCTGATCGGACGTAAGCGTCAGGCCCTGATGCTCGGCATAATGGCGCGCCACCGCCTCGCGCAGCGCGGGCAAACCCATCATCGGCGGATATTGGTTCGGCCCCTCGATCAGAGCGCGCGCAGCCTCCTGCCGGACATCGGCGGGGCCATCGCCATCGGGGAAACCCTGGCCGAGATTGATCGCCCCCCGCGCCCGCGCCAGCGCCGACATTTCCTCGAACACCGTCGCGCGCATGGCGGCATAAATCGGATTCATCAGGCTTCCTCCTGCGCGGCCGGGGTTCCACCGCTCTTGTACGGGAAGTAGAGGCCGGACCAGCGTCAAAATGGAGCATGAAATGACCATGGCAGACCCCGCCGCGATGATGGCCGCAATCGCCGAGCGCCGGTCCGCGCTGATCGCGCAATGTCCGGCGCCCCCGCCGACGCCGTCGGCCGAAGAACTTCGCGCCAACCCGATCAGGATCATCGAAGTCGGCACCAGCGGACCCAGCGCGATCTTCATCCACGGCGGTGTTCAGGGCGGGCTCGGCGGCGGCCCGGGGACTTTTGATCGTCAGCGCGTGCTGGCCGAGAAAGGCTGGCGGCTGCGCCTGATCGAACGGCCCGGCTTCGGCCAGAGCCCATCCCGCGGCGTCGACGATATGGAGGCGGAAGCCGAGTGGATCGCCGAGATGCTGGGTGAAGGATCGCACTTGATCGGCCATAGCTGGGGCGGCGCCGATGCTTTGCTGGCCGCCGCGCGCCGCCCCGCGGCGGTGCAATCGCTGACCTTGATCGAGCCCGCGCTGTTCCCGATCGTGATGTCCGATCCCGAACTGCGGGCCGATCCGGAGATGCAAATGGTGGGAGGGCGGATGGCGGGCCTCGTGCTCCAATCCGAGACCCCCGCCGATTATGCGATCGCCTTTAAGCGCACGGTGATGGGGCTGCCCGATGATCCGGGAATCCAGGATCGCATCGCCGGCCTGGAAGCGCATCGGGAGGCGGCGGAGCGTCTCGGCTGCGCCCTCCTGCTCGGCAAGATGGCCTCGCCCGAGGCGATGCGTGCGGCGGCGGACACGGTCGCAGCGCACAAAATCCCGGTGCTGGTGATCAGCGGCGGCTGGAGCGCTTTTTTCGATCAGGTCGGAGAGGTGGTCGCGCGGTTCACCAACGGCAGGTTCGAAACCGTGCGTGCGCGCAACCACATGGTGCAGCTGGCCAATCCCGAGGCGTTCAATAGGCTCTTGAACGGCTTCATGCGCGATGCGGACAGCGCTGTTTCCTGATACACCACATCGATCCCATTACCGGCCGCCAAGCCGCCGATCGCTACCAGGCTAAGGCAGCATCCGCCGGAGCACACCGTCCCGCTGGATGAATTGATGCTTCAGCGCGGCGGCGATGTGGATCAGGATTAGCGCGCCAAAGATATAGGCCAGCACCAGATGCGTCGTGCCGATGCCATGGTCGATCGCCGTCCGCGTGCCGATCGGCTGATCGTGGACGAAGCCGAGGTGCGGCAGCGGCACCGTCTTGAACAGCAAGGTCGGGATGTTCAGCGGGCTCGCCGATACGACGATCCAGCCGGTGAACGGCAGGACGATCATCAGCGCATAAAAGGTCCAATGCGTGACCGACGCCGCAGTCCGCTCCCATGCCTGCATGGTCGCCGGAAAGGGCGGTGCCTTGTGGGTGAGTCGCCAGAGCAGGCGCAGCACACTCAGCGCCAGCACGGTGATGCCGATCGATTTATGCAGCTGGAAGATGCTGAACTTGCTCATGCCCGTCGCCCAATGATCCATCGACCAGCCAAGATAGAGATTGAACAGGATCAGCAGCGCGATCAGCCAATGGAAAGCTATCGCCACCAGCGAATAGCGGCGGGATGGCGTGGGATCGCGGGCGATCATCGGATTACATGCGCTTCGCGGCGAGGGACACCCGGAGATTCACGGCGAAGGGGATCGAATCCGCCCCGGCGAACTGGCCCTGGCCGACACCGAAGACATGCCGATCGATCATCGTATTGCCCTCCATCCGCGCCTGATCGCCCTGGATCTTCAGCATGAAGGCTAACGCGAGCGGGCGCGTGACACCGCGCATCGTCAGCGTGCCGATCGCCTGATAGCGGCCGCCGCCGAGATCCTTGAAGGTCTTGGCGGCGAAGGTCGCCACACCGAACTTGCCCGCCGCGAACCAATCATCGCCAGGCAGCGCCTCGTCACGCTCGGACGAGCCGGTGCGCGCCGACGTCATATCGACTTTCACCAGCACCGAGGAAGCTGGGAGATTCTGGGGATCGAACCGGATGTCGGCGCGCCAACGCTGAAATTGTCCGGTGAATGCCTCGCCGCCCATGCTGCTCTGAAAGGTCAGGCGCGATGCCGCCATATTGACCGCCCAGCCCGGCGCCGGCGCCGCCTGCGCCGCGGCCGGAAGCATCGCGCCCGCGAAAATGATCGGCCCCATCGCGGCGAGGCCGATACCGACAGCCTTGATCAGGAAGCTCTTCATGGTCTCTCTCCAAGGTCTACCGGTACGAAGCATGTGCTCCATCGACCGCTGTCTCTCATGCGCATTCAAATAGGCAAAGGCTTTCACGCTGGCCAGCGCGATAACGGCAATTCGCGCATATCGTTGGCGAGGCGGAACGGATCGGGCGGCTCGCGCGCTACACGCCCAACACACATCTGTTGGAGCTTATCCATGTCGCTACTGAGTCTGATCGTGGTGCTGATCGTCGTCGGCGTGCTGCTGTGGCTGGTCAACAATTACATCCCGATGGATGGCAAGATCAAAAGCATCCTCAATGCCGTCGTCGTCATCCTGGTGATCCTGTGGCTGCTGCAGGTGTTCGGGCTGCTGGGCACGATCGGCGGGATTCGCGTCGGCGGCTGAGGCGCTCTAAGGGGCGCGGATGCATTTCCTCGACCAAGCCAAGATCTTCATCCGCTCGGGCGCCGGGGGGCCGGGCGCGGTCTCGTTCCGGCGCGAGAAGTTCATGGAATATGGCGGTCCTGACGGCGGCAACGGCGGCAAGGGTGGCGACATCATCTTCGAGGCGGTTGCTGGCCTCAATACGCTGATCGATTTCCGCTATACGCAGCACTTCCGCGCGCCGCGCGGCAGCGGTGGCGCGGGGCAAAACCGCACGGGCGCCGGCGGTGACGATCTGATCATCAAGGTGCCGGTCGGCACGCAGATCCTGGCCGATACCGAGGAACGCGAAGTGCTCGCTGATCTGACCACGGTCGGCGAACGGCGCGTGTTCCTGCGCGGCGGTGACGGCGGGCGCGGTAACGCCAGCTACAAGACCTCGACCAACCGCGCGCCCCGCCAGCATGGCCAGGGCTGGCCTAACGAGGAAGCCTGGGTATGGCTGCGGCTCAAGCTGCTGGCCGATGCCGGCTTGGTCGGATTGCCCAACGCTGGCAAATCCACCTTCATCAACGCCGTCACCAACGCGCAGGCGAAAGTCGGCGCTTATGCTTTTACGACCCTGCGGCCCCAGCTCGGGGTCGTGCGTCACAAGGGGCTGGAGTTCGTCGTCGCGGACATTCCGGGCCTAATCGAGGGCGCGGCGGAAGGCGCGGGCGTCGGCGATCGCTTCCTTGGCCATATCGAGCGCTGCCGCGTGCTGCTCCATCTGGTCGATGCGAACGACGCGGATGTGGCGGAGAGTTACCGCATCGTCCGCGACGAACTCGATGCCTATGGCGCCGGCCTGATCGACAAACCCGCGATCGTCGCGCTCAACAAGATCGATACGCTGGACGACGAACTCATCGCCGCGCTCTCCGCCGAGTTGGAAGAGGCAAGCGGCGCTCCGGTGATCCCGCTCTCGGGCGTCAGCGGCGTCGGCGTCGACTGGGTGCTCGATAAATTGCTGGAGGCGATCGGTCCGGAAGGCGCCGCCGTTGCCGACGATGATGAAGGCGAGGACGCGATCGAATGGTCGCCGATTTGAGTCTTGGCCGGGACCTGATGGTCCTTTCTTCCAGCCTTCGTTTCGGCCGCAGCCTCCTCTAAGGGAGCGGCATGACGATCGCCGCGTATTTCTCGCCCGCCAACGCCAAGCGCCTGATCGTCAAGATCGGATCGGCGTTGCTCGTCGATGCTAAGGGCGCGATACGGCGCGATTGGCTGGCAGGCGTGGTGGCCGATATCGCGGCGCGGGCGCGGGCGGGGCAGCAGGTGGCGATCGTCTCCTCGGGCGCGATCGCGCTCGGCGCGCGGCGGCTGGGGCTGCCGAAAGGCGGGCGCGCGAGTCTTGAGGATGCGCAGGCGGCCGCCGCGACCGGGCAGATCGGATTGAGCCATGCTTGGGCGGAACTGCTCGGCGCGCAGGGGCTGACGGCGGCGCAGATCCTGGTGACGCTCGACGATCTCGAGGACAGGCGGCGCTATCTCAACGCCGCCGCCACGCTGGATCGCCTGCTGGCGCTCGGCGTAGTGCCGATCATCAACGAGAATGATTCGGTCGCTACCGAAGAGATCCGTTTCGGCGACAATGATCGCCTCGCCGCGCGCATCGGCCAGGCGGCGCGGGCTGACGGCGTGATTCTGCTTTCCGATGTGGATGGTCTCTACACCGCCAATCCCAGCGTCGATCCCAACGCAACTCTCATCCCTGAGATACGCTCGATCGACGCGAGGATCATGGCGATGGCGGACGGCGGCTCGGCCTCCGGCATGGGATCGGGCGGCATGATCTCCAAGCTGCAGGCGGCGAAAATCGCGGTGGGATCGGGCATCCACCTCGCCATCGTATCGGGCAAACGCGACGATCCGCTGGCGGCGTTCGAGGCGGATGGCCGCGGCACCCTATTCTTGGGCGGCGATCGCAAAAGCGCGGGCGGCGGTGCGCGCAAGGCGTGGATCGCCGGTCGTCTGACCGCGCGCGGGCGGATCAAGGTCGATGCGGGCGCGGCCGAAGCGTTGCGCGCCGGACGTAGCCTGCTCGCGGCGGGTGCGACCGAGGTGACGGGCACGTTCGCGCGGGGCGATGTCGTCGAGATCATCGATGGCGCGGGCGCGGTGCTGGCGCGTGGGCTCGCGGAATATGACGCCGCCGATGCCGCCAGGATCGCCGGCCATCGCAGCGCGGCCCATGCCGAACTACTCGGCTATGCGCCGCGATCGGCGCTGGTGCATCGCGATCATTTGGTGCTGGCGTGACATCTCCCTCAAATCCGTTTGTCCCAAGCGTAGTCAAGGGACGTGCCAAGGGCGGTGAGAGCGAACGTCTCTCGACTGCGCTCGACACAAACGGTGGGGGAAAGCGCGCATGAAGCTGGCCGTGACCGGCGGGACCGGATTCGTCGGCGGCCATCTGCTCGATCTGGCGATCGCGCGCGGACACACGCTGCGCGCACTCACGCGGCGGCCGCAGCCTGCCCGCGACGGCATCGTGTGGATCGAAGGCGCGCTTGATCGGCCCGAGAGCCTCGCGTGGCTATGCGAGGGCACGGACGCGGTGATCCATATCGCGGGCGTGATCAACGGCGATCGGGAGGCATTTCACAGCGGCAACGTCAACGGCACGGAGAATATGGTCGCCGCCGCAGAACCCGCGGGGGTTAAACGCTTCGTTCACGTCTCCTCGCTTGCGGCACGGGAGCCGCAGCTCTCGGTCTATGGCTGGTCAAAATGCCAGTCCGAGGCGCCGGTACGCGGCTTTCTGGGCAATTGGACGATCATCCGCCCTCCCGCCATTTATGGCCCCGGCGACCGGGAAATCCTCGGGATCTTCCGGGCGGCGCGCTTCGGCGTCCTCCCCCTGCCACCCGCCGGCCACTTGTCTTTGCTCCACGTCGACGATCTCTGCCGCCTGCTGCTCGACTGTATCTACGCCCCCGAAAGCCACGGCAAAAGCTACGAACCCGATGATGGCGTACCCGGTGGCTGGGAGTATCGCGCCTTCGCCCGCGCGATCGGCGAGGCGATCGGTCGCAGGGTGCTGCCCCTGCCGTTGCCGAAGGCGTTGCTCGGTGTCGGCGCGGGTATCGATCGGCTGCTTCGTGGCCAGAAGGCCCAGCTCACCCCCGATCGTGTGGCTTACTTCTGCCATCCCGATTGGACGGCGCATGCCGAGAGGCAACCGCCGGCATCGCTCTGGCAGGCCCAAATCGATAGCCGCACCGGCCTGACCCAAACCGCCGCCTGGTATCGCGCGCAGGGCTGGCTCGGTCGCTAAAGCGACACACGCCTGCCGCAATCGCTTGGCAAGCGGCGGGCTCCCTCCGTATGAGTTGATGATGAGCAATCGCAACGACGTTTTCGCCCAGGTGGCCGAGCAGATCGAACCCTTCAACAAGAAGGGCGCGGCGCTTTCCGACGCGACGACCTTCGCAGGCGATCTCGAATGGGACAGCTTGACCGTGATGGATTTCGTCGCAGCGATCGAGGACGAGTTCGATATCCTGATCACGATGAACATGCAGGCCGAGATCGAGACCGTCGGCCAGCTCGTCGATACCGTGCAGAAACTGCAGGCGACGCGATGAGCGAGGCGATCGATACACCCGAGGCCGTTGCCGCCACCGATCGCGTTGAGGGTCACACCTCTGATCTCCTCGCCAAGTTCAGGCCGCTGATCGCCGAGCGCGAAGCGCTGCTCGCTACCGGCGTGCGCGATCCCTTTTCAATCGTGATGACCGAGGTGAAGAGCCCGACCTTGGCGGTGATCCAGGGCAAGGATACGATCCTGCTCGGCACCTACAATTATATGGGCATGACCTTCGATCCGGACGTGATCGCAGCAGGCAAGCAGGCGCTCGACGATTTCGGTTCGGGGACCACCGGCAGCCGCGTACTGAACGGCACCTACAATCCGCACAAGGATTGCGAGCAGGCGTTGAAGGAGTTTTACGGTACCAAGTCGGCGATCGTTTTCTCCACCGGCTATCAAGCCAATCTTGGCGTGATCTCCACGCTGGCCGGCAAGGGCGATTACATCATTCTCGATGCCGACAGCCATGCGTCGATCTACGACGGCTGCTGGCTTGGCAATGCCGAGATCGTGCGCTTCCGGCACAATTCGGTCGAGGATCTCGATAAGCGCCTCGGTCGCCTGCCCAAGGACGCGGGCAAGCTGGTCGTTCTCGAAGGCGTCTATTCGATGTTCGGCGATGTCGCGCCGCTGCCCGAGATGGTCGCCGTCGCCAAGAAGCACGGCGCGATGATCCTCTGCGACGAGGCGCACGGCATGGGCTTCTTCGGCCCCAACGGCCGCGGCGTCTATGAAGAGATGGGCGTCGAGGACGATATCGACTTCGTCATCGGCACCTTCTCGAAATCGGTCGGCACCGTCGGCGGCTTCTGCGTTTCGAACCACCCGGATTTCGAGGTGCTGCGCCTCGTCTGCCGGCCCTATATCTTCACCGCTTCGCTGCCGCCGAGCGTGGTGGCCACCGCCGCGACATCGATCCGCAAGCTGATGCACGCGGGCGACAAGCGCGCGCATCTCTGGAAGAACAGCAAGCGGCTCCACCAGGGCTTGCGCGATCTTGGCTACACGATCGCCACCGAGACTGCGCAATCGGCGATCATCGCGGTGATGCTGCCCGATCAGGAGCGCGCCGTGGCGCTATGGCAGGCGCTGCTGGAAGGCGGCGTCTACGTCAACCTCGCCCGGCCGCCCGCGACCCCTGCCGGCACCTACCTGCTGCGCTGCTCGCTCTGTGCGGAGCATTCGGATGAGCGAGTGGGGCAGATCCTCGGCATTTTCGAGGCGGCGGGCAAAGCGGTCGGGGCGATCTAATCCTTCTTTAGCCCTCTCCCCTTATGGGAGAGGGGTTCCCGCATTCGATAGCGTAGAGCTCGGCTGGCGCCATCGCACACCCCTCTCCCCAGCCCTCTCCCACAAGGAGAGAGGGAGGGTGCACCGCTCTCAGCATCATTGCTTTTCTGTTAACCATCTTCGGCGTAAACTGCCGCCAATGGGTGACGAAGGCGTAAACCCTCAAGGCGGCGTCACACTCGGCTATCGCCTGCTCGCCGCGGTTTTCGGCGTGATCACGGCTGTTCTGCTGGCTGTGCTGATCATCCTCGTCCAGCAATCCAATCACGAACGCGATTTGGCGCTCGCGCAGAAACAGCACAGTTTCGACGTGATGATGCTGACCAGCGAGCTGGATGGTGCGCTCGCGCGCAGCGAGGCAGCGCTGAGCCGGTTCATCACTGATGGGGACGCCAAGGGCAACGGCGCGCAATATCTTGATCAGTGGCGCCGCGCGGGTCGCGATCTCGATACGCTGGCCGATCTCACCGCCGACAATCCGGTTCAGTTCGCGCGCGTCGGAGCACTGCAGCGCCTCTATCTGACGCGCGAGCAGGAGCTCGGCAAATCGGCGACGCTTGCCAATTACAAGCGCGGCTGGGCTGCGCTGTCGCTCTTCTCGCGCGCGGGCCGATCGCAGACGCTGCCCCAAATCGCCAAGCTGATCCACATGATCCAGGATACCGAGCGCAGTCTGCTCGATGAGCGATCGGCGGCGGCGGCGGCACGGGTCCATCGTTCCAACCTGTTGGCCTGGTGGCTTTCGGCGGTAGGTGCGAGCTTCGCGCTGGCGATGATCGCCACCGGCTGGGCGGCGATGATCGCCTGGGGCCAGGAACGGCGCGCCCGCGATGATGCCGATGTCGAGATATTGCGCACCCAGGCGCTGGAAAATGCGGTTGCCGCGCGGACGCAGGAGCTCAGCGAAGCCAACCGCATGCTCACCGAGGAAGCCGCGACCCGCGCCGAGGCCGAAGCCAAACTCCGCCAGATCCAGAAGATGGAGGCGGTCGGCCAGCTGACCGGCGGCATCGCGCACGACTTCAACAATATGCTTGCGGTGGTGCTGGGCGGGCTCGAGCTGGCGCGCAACCGCGTGACGGAACAGGCTGCCGAGGCCAATCGCCATATCGAGAATGCGATGGAGGGCGCCAACCGCGCCGCCGCGCTGACGCGCCGCTTGCTCTCCTTCGCGCGCACCGAGCCGCTGCTGCCGAGCGCGGTCGATCCCGATGCGCTGATTCGCGGCATGAACGATCTGATCGACCGCACGATCGGCGAGCGGATCGCCGTGAAGATCGTCGGCGGCCCGGACATCTGGCCCGTATGGATCGATCCCTATCAGCTCGAAAACGCCATCCTCAACCTCTGCGTCAATGCGCGCGATGCGATGGCCGGCGCGGGCGTGATGACCATGAAGGCCGTCAACCGCACGATCCGGACGGGCGAAATCAACCTGCTGCCCGCAGGCGACTATGTCGAAATCGCCGTGGAAGATGATGGCGCGGGCATGAGCCCCGAGGTTTTGGAGCGCGTGTTTGAGCCTTTCTTCACCACCAAGCCGGTGGGCGAGGGCACGGGCCTCGGCCTAAGCCAGATCTTCGGCTTCGCGCGGCAGAGCCATGGCGATGTCATCATCCGGTCGACGCTGGGCGTCGGTACAATCGTATCGCTGTTTCTGCCACGCCATCGTGGCGAGGCGACGGCGCTGCCCGCGCCCGATCCAACGCCTCTGCCCGCGCCGAAGGCAGCGGCTTCCGCGCTGACCATCCTTCTGGTCGAGGACGACGTCCGCGTCCGCGCTGCCTCCGCCGATGCCCTGGGCGAACTCGGCTACCATCCCCTACCCTGCGCCAGCGCCGAAGAGGCGATCGCCCTGCTCGATACGCGCAGCGATATCGGCCTGCTGATGACCGACGTGGTGATGCCGGGCATGACGGGGCCCGAGCTGGTCGCCGCCATCCGCCCGCGCCTGCCCGAGCTGCCTGTGCTGTTCGTGACCGGCTATGTCGGCGAGGCGGGAGAGGCCGAGATGTTCGAGGGCCACGAGGTGCTGCGCAAGCCCTACACGCTGGCCCGGCTGGCCAGCGCCGTCACTGCCGCGATGGCGCGGGTCGAAGCCGTTCGGGATCAGAAGCAAGAAGCGGCGTAATCACCGAGCCAAGCGGCGATGACGCGCATTGCCCGTTAACCATCGGCGTGGCAGGCGTTGGTGCGATGAAAATCCTCTCGCCCCTGATCATCCTCGCACTGACGGCGCTGCCGCAAGCCGCGCTCGCCAAGGCCAAGCGGCCCGGTGTCTGGGCGCAGACCTATACCGATCGCCCCGCCGATCCTTCGATCCGCTTCGGCCAGCTGCCCAACGGGCTGCGCTATGCGATCCGCAAGAATGCCACGCCGGCCAGTGAGATTTCGCTGCGCCTCTACATCGGATCGGGCTCGCTGGATGAGCCCAAGGGCAGCGAAGGTCTCGCTCACTTCCTCGAACATATCGCGTTTCGCGGCAGCGCCAATGTCGCTGATGGCGAAGCGATGCGCATCCTGGCGCGACAAGGCCTGGCGGTCGGTGCCGACGCCAATGCCGGCACCACGCCCGAATCGACGGTTTTCTCGTTCGATTTCCCACAGGGCGGCAAGCCCGCGATCGATACCGGGCTGATGCTGTTTCGCGAGATCGCGGGCAAGCTGACGATCAGCGACAAGAGCGTCGATGCCGAACGCGGCGTAATCCTCTCTGAGGAGCGGTTGCGCGATGCACCCGGCTTCCACGCGGCCAAGGCGGCGATCGGCTTCATGCTGCAGGGCCAGCTCGGTGCGGATCGCCTGCCGATCGGCCATACCGACGTCATCCGCCACGCCACCGCCGCGCAGCTCCGTGCCTTTTATGAGGCATGGTATCGACCGGAGAATGCCGCGATCGTCGCGGTCGGCGATTTCGATCCGGATATCGTCGAAACGCAGATCAAAGCGCTGTTCGCCGATTGGCAGGGCAAGGGCACCCCACCGCAGCCTCCCGTGCTCGGTCCGCCGGCGCGTCGCGGCGAGGAAGTGCGGCTGTTCAGTGAGCCGGGGGCGCCCACATCAGCGCAGATCAATTGGGTCCGTCCTTTCGACGATCGCGCCGATACGCCGGATCGCGAGCGCGAGGATTATGACGGCCAGGTCGCGCAGGTCGTGCTCAACCAGCGATTGCAGGATATCGCCCGCCGTGCCGGCGCGCCGTTCCTGGGCGCGGCCTTGGGCCAGAACAATACGCTCGATTCGGCCAACATCACGACGCTGGCGATCAACCCGCTGCCGGATGCGCCCGTGCCATCGATCCGCGCCGCGATCGACGAGCAGCAACGCGCGCTCCGCTTCGGCATCTCGCAGACCGAACTCTCGCGCGCGCTTCAGACGATCAGCACGACGATGGCGAATGCGGCGGCAAGCGCGAACAGCCGGCCAAGCCCGGCGATCGCCACCACGATCGTCCGCGATATCGCCACCAATGAGGTGACGCGCAGCCCCGAACAGAATCAGGCCGATATCCAGGAATGGAACCGCTTCCTATCGCTGCGCAACGTCAACAATGCCCTCAAGCGCAGTTTCTCGGGCTCGGGTCCGCTGATCTTCTTCTCGAGCGCGCAGCCGTTGACGGGGGGCGAGGCCGCGCTGCGATCGGCCTATGACGATGCCGGCAAGGGGCTTGCGGCGCCCGCCGCCGCCGCGGACCTGCCCGGCTGGCCCTACACCAATTTCGGCACGCCCGGCCGCGTCGTGCAGAAGCGTGAGATCGCCGATCTTGGCGTCACCGTCGTTACCTTCGCGAACGGGGTCGTGCTCGGCATCAAGCCGCAGAAAATGACGGCGAACGAAGCGTGGGTCAACACCAGTTTCGGCGCGGGCCGGCTCGGTCTGCCGCCCGAAAAGGCGCAAAGCTATTGGATGGTGGGCCTGCCGCCGATCCTGATCGAAGGCGGCACGGGGAAGCTTGCCGCCGGCGAGATGCAGCGCGTGCTGACCGGCAAGAGCGTCAACGTCGGCCTCGCGCTGGGCGACGACATTTTCGCGCTGCAGGGCAAGACTGTGACGCGCGACCTGCTCACCGAACTGCAGCTGCAGGCGGCCTATCTCACCGATCCCGGCTTCCGCCCCGAATCGGTGACGCGAGCGCAGATCGCGGTCGGCCAGATGATCGCGCAGATCGATTCGACCCCGACTGGCGTCGCCAAGCGCGACATCGCGCTGCTGATGCACAATGGCGATCCGCGCTGGGCGCCGCTCCCCACCGCGGCCCAGCTTGCGCAAAGCCGCCCCCAGGATCTGATCGCGCTGATCGATACCGCGCTGGGCAGCGCGCTGCAGGTGGTGATCGTCGGCGATGTCACGGTCGATCAGGCGATCGACGCGGTAGCGGCGACGCTCGGCGCGCTGCCGCCCCGGACACCGCGCGTGGACCCCCAACCGCGCGACATCCGCCCGCCGGCCCCGAACATGGTGCCCAAGCGGCTGGATCATAGCGGCCGCGCCGATCAGGCGGTCGCCTTCGAGACGTGGCCGACCGATGGCTATTTCGCCAATCCGCAGGAAGCGCTGGCGCTGATGGTGACGGCGGACGTGATCAAATCGCGGCTGTTCGATCAGCTGCGGGAAGCCGAGGGCGCGACCTACTCGCCCGAAGTCAGCGCCCCCTCCTCCAACGTCCTGCCGCACTTCGGCTCGGTCGAGGCCCAGGTTGAAGTCGCGCCGGAAAAGACGGCGGCTGTGTTCACCCTGCTCGATTCGATCACCGCCGATCTGCGCGCCAAGCCGCTTTCGGCCGATGAGCTCGATCGCGCCAAGCAGCCGCTGATCGACAAGCGCAAACGCGATCTGCAGGGCAACAGCTTCTGGACCGGGATCGTCTCACTGGCTCTGCGCGATCCGCGCGCCCTCGATGCCGCGCGGACGATGGTTTCGGGGCTGGAGAAGGTAAGCGCCGCCGATGTCCAGCGCGTCTCGGCCAAATATCTCCTGCCCAATCGCGCGATCCGTGTGGTCGTGAAGGCCAAGGGTGCGCCTTAAAGCAGACCGAGCGCGGCCAACTCGCTCGCCATCGGCGCAGGCATGGCGGCGAGGTCTTCGTCCGCCGCATCGAAGTCGGTAGGCGCGTCATCGCCGGGCAAGTAGCGCCAGCCCTGATGCGCACGCTTGGGACGCGGGCGGACCGGTACGACATCGGCGGCGAGCAGAATGCGACAGCGCCCGTCCACCTCGGCGAAGCCCAAAATCTCCTGCCGCGCCACCCATTGGTGGCGGATGATCCAGAATAACGATCCGCCGATCAGCTCGGTATGGCGGGTCGGGCGATAGCGCGTCTCGATCCAGGTCGCGCCATCCACCGCACGCGCTCGATGCCGCTCGCGCAGCACATCGATGTCATCGCAGCCGAAGGCGAGGCGCGAGAGATTGAGCGGGTGCATGCCTGCGATGTGGGCGCTTATCCCGCCCGATCAAGCGGTTACGAGAGGTGAAAAAGCGTTGCCAAGCCGAGGAAGGCGAAGAAGCCCATCGTATCGGTCATCGTCGTCACGAAGACGGTGGAGGTAATCGCCGGATCGATCTTGAGCCGGGCCAGCCCCAGCGGGATCAGCACGCCGGACAGGCCCGCGTTGATGCTGTTGATCACCATCGCCAGGAACAACACCACGCTCAGCCAGAAATCATGGTAGATGAGCTGGCAGCCGATCGCCATCAGCAACCCCAAGCCTAAGCCGTTGGCGCTGGCGATCCACCATTCGCGCACGACCATCCGCCAGCTGTTCGATCCGGTCAGCTGGTTGGTCGCCAGCGCACGAACGGTTACCGCCATCGTTTGGGTCGCGGCATTGCCACCCATGCCGTTGACGATCCCCATCAGGACCGCGAGCGTCACCAGCCTGGCGATAGATTCCTGGAAGATCGCGACCACGCCAGCCGCCAGGATCGCGGTCCACAGATTGATGAACAGCCACCACATCCGCGTCTTGATCGTGGACGAGAGCGGCTCGTTGATATCGCCGTCGCCCGCGCCGGACAGCAGCAGCGCGTCCTCGCCCGCCTCCTCCTGGACGATGTGGAGGATGTCATCGACGGTGATCATGCCGACCAGCCGGCCCGAACGATCGACCACAGCGGCGGAGATCAGCGCATATTTCTGGAAGCGGAGCGCCACTTCCTCCTGATCCATATCGACCGGGATCAGTGTCTGCTCGCGCTGCATCACTTCCACGATCGGTTCATCATCGCGGGCGCGCAGCACCCAGCTGCCCTTGAGCGTGCCGATCGGCTTGTGCGCGATATCGACGACGAAGATTTCCCAGAAATCGGTCGGCAGATCGTCGCTGGAACGGACGAAATCGATTACGTCGCGGACCAGCCAATGTTCGGGCACCGCGACCAGATCGCGCTGCATCAGGCGGCCGGCGGTCTCCTCCTCATACGAAAGCGCCTCTTCGATCGCGGCGCGATCCTCGGGCTCCATGGCGTGGAGGACGGCGCGCTGGTCCTCCTCGTCCATATCCTCGATCAGCGCGACGGCATCGTCGGTATCGAGTTCGCTGGCGATCTCCGCGACCTCGTGCGGCTCGAGCGCATCGACGAGGCCTTCGCGGACCCAGTCGTTCATCTCCGCGAACACATCGGCATCGACGAGATCGGCCAGCGCCTGCACCAGCGCCGGGCGCATATCGGCGGGTGACAGTTCGAACAGATCGGCGACGTCGGCGGGGTGCAGCGGCTCGACCAGCGCGCGCGCGCCGGCGGCATCGCCTTCCTCGACCCTGTCCAGCACCGATTGGACGAAGGCGCGGCTCAGCCGATCCTCATCGTCATGGATGGCTTCGTTCTCGCGAAGCTCAGCCTCGGGCATCTGGATATCGGTGTCGCTCATCGCGCGCCTCCTCTCGCCCGTTTGTTCAGGATGGCGTTAGGAGGTGCGGACCCATCTGTCAGCCCCTTGCCGATGCCTCCTCTTCCCGCGCGCGGCGAAGCCCCCATATGATAGGCATGACCTATCGCCTCTCCGTTCTCGACCAATCGCCCATCGCCGAGGGATCGACCGCGGCGGACGCGATCCGCAACACGATCGATCTGGCGCGGGCGTGCGACCGCCAAGGCTACCACCGCTACTGGATGGCGGAGCATCACGCCTCGCCCGGACTGGCGGGATCGGCGCCCGAGGCACTGATCGGGCCGGTGGCGCTCGCCACGCAGCATATTCGGGTTGGATCGGGCGGGATCATGCTGCCGCATTATTCGCCGTTCAAGGTGGCGGAGACCTTCCGTTTGCTCGCGGCGATAGCGCCGGGGCGGATCGATCTCGGGCTGGGCCGTGCGCCGGGCAGCGATCAGCGCACCGCGCTGGCGCTGCAGCGCGACCGCAGCCGGCGGATGCCGATGGATTTCCCCGAGGCGCTCGACGAGCTCATTGCCTATCTCGACGACAGCCTGCCCCCGGATCACCCGTTTGCACCCCTGAGCGAAACGCTGCCCTCCGGCGGTGGCAATCCCGATCTGTGGATGCTCGGCTCCTCGCCCGATTCGGCGCGCTGGGCGGCCGAGCGAGGGCTCCCTTATTGCTTCGCCGACTTCATCAATTCGGACGGCGCCGATCTCGCGCAATATTATCGTCGCGCCTTCCAGCCTTCTGCCCGTCTCGCGCAGCCTTATGTGATGGTCGCCACCTGGGCGATCGCCGCCGATTCGACTGCCGAGGCCCAGCGTCAGGCACTGCCGTCGCGGATGATGTTCGCGCATCTGCTCGCCGGGCGGCTGATCCCGGTGCCGTCGATCGAAAAAGCGGAAGCCTGGGCTGCACAGAATAATGCGCCGAGCCGCCGCCGCACCACGCTTGGCACAGCGGCCGAGGTCCATGCGCAGCTCGATGGCGTCGCCCGTGATTATGCCGCTGATGAGGTCATGCTGGTCAACATCATGCCCGATCATGCCGCCCGCCGCCGCAGCTACGAACTGATCGCCGCCGAATATGGTCTGGCGAAAACGGCGCTCGCCGCCTAGGTGCGCCTAACACCCGCTCGCCCTGAGCCTGTCGAAAGGCTGTCTTTCTTTGGTGGCCGAAGAAGGACGATGCTTCGACAAGCTCAGCACCAACGGCATTGAATTTTGCAGGAGACGATGATGGCCGAAGAAACGCTCACCCTGACGCTGGACACCGGCAATGATACGGGCGGCGATGTCGTCATCAAGCTCCGCTCCGATCTGGCACCCGGCCATGTCGAGCGGATCAGCGAGCTGGCCAAGGAAGGCTTCTACGATGGCGTGGTGTTCCACCGCGTCATTCCCGGCTTCATGGCGCAGGGCGGCGATCCGACCGGCACCGGCATGGGCGGATCGAAGAAGCCCGATCTCAAGGCCGAATTCTCGGCCGAGCCGCACGTCCGCGGCATCTGTTCGATGGCGCGCTCGTCAAACCCGAACAGCGGCAACAGCCAGTTCTTCATCGTGTTCGACGACGCCACTTTTCTCGACAAGCAATATACCGTCTGGGGTGAGGTGATCAGCGGCATGGAGCATGTCGATGCGCTCCCCAAGGGCGAGCCGCCGCGCACACCGGGCAAGATCGTCAAGGCAACGGTGGCGTAAATAAATCCTCCCCTACGAGGGGGAGGATTTACAAGCCTACGCCTCCGGATCGGCGACCGCTTCGAACAGCCAATCGTGGAACAGCCGCACCGCCTTCTTGGAAAGCGCGGAACGGCGAGAGGCGAACCAATAGCTGTAGCTGCTGTCCACCTTGTCTTCGAACAGGTTGATGAGGCGGCTGTCGTGCGCAAGCTCGACATGCTCCTGCAGCATGAAGGCAACGCCGAGACCCTGCGCGGCCGCTTCGAGCATCAGCGGCCCGGAATCGAAATGATCGATCGCCAGCGGCTCGAGATCAGGCTCGCCGACTGCTTCCCGCCAGTGGGTGAAAAGCTCGGCCATATCGCGGTGGACGAGGATCGTGGCGCGCGCGATGTCGGCTGGTTCACGCAGCGCATCCGGCCCTTCCTTCATTGTCGATGCGCCGATCGCGGCGATGCGGCCGTGCGCGACCCGCCGGCTGTAGAAAGCGGGATCGATCTCCCGCGCCATGACGATCGCGGCATCGATGCCCTCGCCCAGCCGGGCGAGCGGATAGGGCTGGGTATCGATGTCGATATGCAGCTCGGGATAGCGCGCGCGCAGCGTCGGCAGAATTGGAAGAATACGCTGCGCTGCAAAAAGCGGCTGCGTGCTCAACCTCAGACGGAGCAGATCCGCGTCGCCCATCATTTCATCGATCGCGACCGACAGCGCATCCAGCGGCGGCGCGATCCGGCTGAGCAACTGTTCGCCATCGCTGTTGAGCACCATCGCCTGATGCCGGCGATCGAAAAGCGGGCGGCCGATAAAGCGTTCGAACGCTTGAATGCGGCGGCTCAGCGCGGGAGATGACAGCGCAAGCTCCTCGGCAGCAGCTTTTACCGACCCCAGCTGGGCCACCTGAACGAAGGCTTCGACAGCCGTCAGCGGCGGCAATCTGCGCAATTTCCGTCTCCTGCGGCCGCTACGGCCTTACGATCCCGTCTATCACGGCTGATATAAGGGCCGATTGCGGAATTCGCAATCGCAGCAATGCCGTTCGCACTTGCAACATAAATAGTTTTGGCAGATATCGATCCTGCCTTTCAGGCATCCTCTCCTAGACTTTAGGCCGGTCCTTCGGGATCGGCCTTTTTTTCGTCTGCTGACATGCGACGCGCCAAAGCGCGTTTTCGTCATCCGATAGACCTTGGAGGGCGATCCTTCGCCGGACGTTCAGCCCGAAACGCGCGTCGCCAGCAGATGCGCCAGCGTTGCCTTGAACCGTGCCAGGGTATTGCCCGCCAACTGCGCCGCCTGCGTGAACTTCACGCTCAGCGGATTGACCGCGACATTGTTCTTGAACACCTCAAAATGGAGGTGCGGGCCGGTCGAAAGCCCGGTCGAGCCGACATAGCCGATGATCTGCCCGGCGCGGACATGATCGCCCGCATGGACCAGGATGCGGCTCATATGCGCATAGCCGGTGCCCATGCCGCCCGGGTGGCGGATCTGGACATAATTGCCATGCCCGCCATGCCAGCCCGAGAAGCTGACGACGCCGTCCGTCGCGGCGTCGATCGGCGATCCCATCGGCGCGCCATAATCGATACCCTGGTGCATCCGGCTATAGCCCAGGATCGGGTGGAAACGCTGGCCGAAGCCCGAGGTGACATGCGCGTTGGCGACGGGCATCTTCATTTGCCCGCGCTGCTCGCCCACGCCGGCGGCATCGAACCATTGTTCCTTGCCGTCCATGTCCCATTTAAGCAGGCGCAGCACCTTCTTGCCCTCGTCGAGCCCCGCGTAGAGCAGCCCGCCGGTCTCGGTCTCCCCGGTGGCGGCACGGCGGTGCGCGACGATCAGATCGAAGCGATCGTTGGCGCGGATCGCACCAACCGAAACATGCTGCGCCATCGCGCGCAGATAGGTTTGCACCGCCTGCGCCGGAGCGCCCGCTGCGCGCGCGGCCGCGAACAGGCTGGCGCCGACGCGGCCCTGGATACGCAGCGGCGTCTCATCGACCGCGATCGGATGCGGGATCAGCTTCAGTGCCTGATCAATACGCTGCACTTCCAGGGCAAGCTCGAGCTTGGCGCGGAATGCCAGACGATCAAGCGGCCGCGCGACCTGCTTGTTGGGGCGGCGGCCGAGCGTGAGATCGACCCGCGTGCCGGGCTTGATCTCGCCCAGGCTCATCTGTTCGGACACCAGATCGGCGGCCTGCTGCGCCTGATCCGCACCGACACCCGCGCGCTCCAGCGCATGCGCGAAGCCGTCGCCCGCGCCGAGCGTGGCGGTAAGCTGGATCTGCGGCCGCTCGGGCGTATCGGTCAGCCGCTCGACGAGGTTGGTGGCGGGAGCACGCGCGCCAGTGTCCGCGCCGAACGCCTGCGGCGCGATCGCCTGACGGCGATTCTCCCGCTCCTGCGTCTCCGCAAGCGGCGCCGGCGACGCGCCGATCAGGGGCCGGAACGAGGGCGCCATGCTGAAGGTAAGCGCGCACAGCGCCGTGCAGGTCGCGAGCCCGCGCCACCAGGTGGCGCTGCCGATCCGCGCGCCGAGATCAACGACCAGATCGATCCCTTGCGTCTTTTCGATGCCACGGCGGATGGCGGGCGTATCGAGCAGGCCGAAGCTGCGGGCTCGGACAGTCGCGGCCGAACCGCCACCACCTTCCATCAGCAGTTCCGCCTCACGCCGGATCATCATCGCCCCTGTATCCCTGTTCGGCGCACGTCTTGCCGGAGCACCCGGCAGGAGGAGTGTAAAGCGGAGGGGTTAAAGTCAATTTAATCAGCGAGATTCGGCGCGAAGCTGCGACGAGGCGACTCGTTTTCCCGGTGAATCGCGGGAACAACGTGAAGCGCCCTCCCCATGATTTCATGGGGAGGGAACCATGTGCAGCACAGTGGAGGAGAAAATCCCTACCGTTCCGCACTTCCCCTCCACCGCTCTTCGAGCGGTCCCCCTCCCCAGCAAAAGCTGGGGAGGATTTGCCAGTTGCTTTCGCCGCCGGACCCGCCATCTTGGTCCGGCCATGACGCGCTTTACCGACCGGCCGCTTGTTGCGGTGCTCGGTCCGACCAACACGGGCAAGACCCATCTCGCGGTCGAGCGCATGTGCGGCCATTCGAGCGGATTGATCGGCTTCCCCCTCCGCCTGCTGGCGCGCGAGGTCTATGATAGGGTGGTCGCTATCAAGGGCAAGGATTCGGTCGCGCTCATTACTGGTGAGGAGAAGGTGCTGCCCGACAAGGCGCGCTGGTTCCTCACCACAGCCGAATCGATGCCGATGGACCGCGATTTCGCGTTCGTCGCGTTGGACGAGGCGCAACTCGGCGCGGACCGCGAGCGCGGGCATATCTTTACCGATCGCATCCTGCGCTCGCGGGGGCGCGAGGAGACGATGCTGCTGGGCTCGGATGCCCTCCGCCCGATGCTCGCCGCCTTGGCGCCGGAAGCGGAGATCATCACCCGTCCGCGCTTCTCGACGCTGACCTATGCCGGGCCGGCGAAGCTTTCGCGCCTGCCCAAACGCTCGGTCATCGTCGCCTTCTCGGCCGAGGAAGTCTATGCGGTGGCCGAGATGCTGCGCCGTCTGCGCGGCGGGGCGGCGGTCGTGATGGGCGCGCTCAGCCCCCGCACCCGCAACGCGCAAGTGGCGATGTTCCAGGCGGGCGAGGTTGATTATCTCGTCGCCACCGATGCGATCGGCATGGGGCTGAACATGGATGTCAGCCACGTCGCCTTCGCCTCTCTACGCAAGTTCGACGGACGCAAGACGCGCCGCCTGACCATCTCCGAAATGGCGCAGATCGCGGGGCGCGCAGGACGGCATCAACGCGACGGCACCTTCGGCTCGCTCAGCCTCGAAGGCTCGAACGCGCATTTCGAGGATGAGGAGGTCCACGCGATCGAGGGGCACCACATCCCGCCGCTCGATCATCTTTATTGGCGCGACGGTGATCCCAACACCGCAAGCATCGATCGCCTGATCGCCGATCTCGAGCGCAAGCCCGACAAGATCGTGCTCCGTGCCGCGCCCGAGGCGGTGGATCTCGCGGTGCTCAAGCGGTTGGCCGACGAGCCGTGGGTGCGCGAGCGCGCCAAGGGCCAGGCGATGGTCGCGCGGCTGTGGGACGCCTGTGGACTGCCCGACTTCCGCAAGACGGGCGCCGAACCGCATAGCCGCCTAATCGGCCGCATCTTCCGCCATTTGAGCGAGGGCGACCGGCATATCCCGGTCAGCTGGTTCGCCGACGAACTGGTGCGACTGGAAAGCGTACAGGGCGATGTCGAGACCTTGGCCGATCGCCTCGCCGGCGTGCGGACCTGGGCCTATATCGCCCACCGCCGCGATTGGCTGGCCGATCCCGGCCTCTGGGCCGAGCGCGCCCGAGGAATTGAGGAGAAGCTCTCCGACGCGCTCCACCAGCGGCTGACGCAGCGCTTCGTCGATCGGCGGACCTCGGTGCTGATGCGCGATCTCGGCGCGCGCGGCGCGGATTTGCTGCCGATGAAGGTTGCCGAGGACGGCACCGTCACGGTCGATGGCGAGGCGATCGGGCTGCTGATAGGCTTCCGCTTCAAAGCCGATCCGCAGGCGCGCCACGGCGACATGAAGCGGCTGATGGCCGCCGCCGAACGCCGCCTGGGCGAGGAATTGGGTAAGCGGGCCAAGGCGCTGATCGAGGATGAGGACGCCGCTTTCAATCTTGCCACCGATATCGGCCGTCCCGTGGCTCTGTTCTGGCGCGGCGACGTCGTCGCGCGGCTGACGCGCGGCAAGAGCCTGCTCCACCCCCGCTTTGAATTGCACCGCGCGCTCGGCGCACTACCCGAAGCGGTGCGCGATGCGATCTGCGGACGGCTCCGGCGCTGGCTGGAGGGCAACATCGCCCGCCATCTCGCGCCGCTAGCGGCGATGGCCGAGGCGGCGCGCGATCCGGATGAGGCGGCGGCGGTCCGCGCCTTGCTCGCCAACCTCGCCGAGGCGGGCGGCGTGGTTGCGCGGCGCGTGATGGAGACGGTGGTGACGGCGATCGATCGTGATCTGCGCCCGCGCGTCTACAAGCTCGGCATCCGGCTCGGCACGCTCGATCTGTTCGTGCCGGCGCTGATCAAGCCCGAGCCGACGCGCTGGCGGATCGCGCTCGCCGCCGCGCAGGAGGATGCGGTGATGCCGCCGCTGCCCCCGCCGGGCGCGGTTTCGGTGGCGACCCCCGCCGAACCCGCCGCTGCCCAGGCCTTTTTGCTGGCAGGCTTCCGGCCGCTGGGGGCGCAGATGCTGCGCGTCGATCAGGTCGAGAAGCTCGCGCGTGCGGCGCATGACGCGCGTACCGGTCGCGCGGTCTTCTCCCCCGATCCCGGTCTCGCCACCTCGCTTGGGCTCTCCAGCCCAAGCTTCCAGCAATTGATGCTCGCGCTCGGTTTCGGGCGTACGGAGGAGGGCTGGCGCTGGCGTGGCAAGCGCGAGGAAGCGCGCGCCAAACCCCGCGCGCCCCGGCCCGGCAACGCCTTCGGCGCCTTGGCGGCGCTGCGGAGCTGATGCGGCTCGACAAATTGCTCTGGTTCCTGCGAATCACCAGGACGCGCCCCCTTGCCGCCGCGCTGGTGGAACAGGGACGCCTGCGCATCGATGGCCGACCCTGCGACAAGCCCCATGCCGAGGTGCGGCCGGGCATGGTGCTAAGCTTTGCGCATCAGGATCGCGTCCACATTCTGCGCATCGAGGCCCTGCCCGATCGCCGCGGCCCCGCGACAGAAGCGCGAGCCTGTTACACCGACCTCTCGCCGCAATCGCCACACGAGTGTTGACGCGCGCGGGGCGCACGCCATATGCGCCAGCGCATTCCCGGGAGCTATTGAAGAATGACCTACGTCGTCACCGACGCCTGCATCCGTTGCAAATATATGGACTGTGTCGAGGTCTGCCCGGTCGATTGCTTCTATGAGGGCGAGAATATGCTCGTCATCAACCCCAGCGAATGCATCGATTGCGGCGTCTGCGAGCCCGAATGCCCGGCCGAGGCGATCCTGCCCGATACCGAGGGCGGGCTGGAGAAATGGCTGGAGCTCAACAATACGTTCGGCAACCAATGGCCGAACATCACCCGCAAGCGCGAAGCGCCCGCCGACGCCGACGAATGGAAGGGCGTTGCGGACAAATACGAAAACCAATTTTCGCCGGAACCCGGCCAGGGCGATTGATGGGCCATCCTCCCCGATGCGGGAGGATAAGTTAGCCCCGCCGGGCTTATTGCATATCCGGAACGAACGCCGCATTGCAGCATAAGCCGCAAAGCTGGCGTAACTGTTGATTTTGTGTTACAAGCGGCCTCGAGACCGATCGTCCGGATCGAGTCCTCTGAAAACGGTTAGATCATTTCGTCCCGCGCGCTGCTGCCGGGCCACGTTCGCGTTGGACCTCGCAGGGCGCCCTCGGGCTTATTGAACAGAAAGGCTGCAGAGCAATGGCTGCACAGGCGCTGAGTTTCGTCGTGGGCGATTATGTCGTCTATCCCAAGCATGGTGTCGGCCGCGTGATCGAACTGCAAAGCCAGGAAATCGCCGGCGCCAAGCTCGAACTTTATGTTCTCCGCTTCGAGAAGGAGCGCATGACGCTCCGCGTGCCGACCAACAAGGCCGAGAGTGTCGGCATGCGCAAGCTTTCGTCCAACGCGCAGATGTCGGACGCGCTGGCGACGCTGAAGGGCAAGCCCAAGGTCAAGCGCACCATGTGGTCGCGCCGCGCGCAGGAATATGAGGCCAAGATCAACTCGGGCGATCTCGTCTCGATCGCCGAGGTGGTGCGCGACCTGTTCCGCGCCGAGGATCAGCCCGAGCAGAGCTATTCGGAGCGCCAGATCTTCGAAGCAGCGTGCAGCCGCCTTGCCCGCGAGCTGGCTGCGATGGAGCAGGTCGATGAGCCCACCGCGCAGGTGAAGATCCTCGACATCCTCCGCGCCGCGGCAGCGATCCACAACAAGGTTGCGGCGGCCTAAGCAACGGCTTGCTTTCGATCATCGTCACCCCGGGCTTGTCCCGGGGTCCACCCATCCGCAGGCGCTTAAGCCCGTTTAAAGTGGACCCCGGAACAAGTCCGGGGTGACTTATGTCTGTGGTTGGCGGTGTACCCGCTTGACCGCTCGCACGGCATAAGTGTATCACTTCGCTAACACAGCGGAGATGATGTCATGCGTGCCTTCCTTACCCTTGCCCTACTGGCCGGTGCGGCGATGCCCGCCGCTGCTGCCACCCGCACCTTCCCCATTGGCGGCTTCGATCGCGTCGAGAGCGCGGGCCCGTTCGACGTGCGCGTTCACGTCGGCGGAGCGCCCAGCGCGCGCGCAGATGGCCCGCAGGAAGTGCTCGATCGGCTGAAGGTCGAGGTCCGCAACGGCACGCTCTGGATCGGCACCAAGCCCGGCAACTGGAGCTTCGGTTGGCACTGGTTCGGCCACACCGGCCGGACGGTGATCGATGTCGTCGCGCCGGCGCTTACGGGATCCTCAGTCTCGGGGCCGGGCAATATGAGTGTCGATCATGTCCGAGCGCGGGCGTTCGAGGCATCGGTTTCGGGTCCGGGCGATCTCAGGATCGGGATGCTCGAAACCGTCGAGGCGCATCTCTCGGTCGGTGGCCCCGGCACTATCACGCTGGCCGGGCATGCGTCGCGATCGCGGATGAACGTCTCCGGCCCCGGCAACATCCACGGCAAGGATTTCGTCTCGCTCGATCTCGATCTCAACGTGTCCGGCCCGGGCGGCATCACCACCAATGCCGCGCATAATGCCACCGGCAATGTCTCCGGTCCGGGCGATGTCGACATCGCTGGCCACCCGCGTTGCTCGATCGAGAAGAGCGGCCCGGGCTCGGTGCGCTGCGGCTGACCGCAACCGGGAGGATCAGATCCCGGCATACCATTGATAGCGGGAAACATCCTCCCAATAGCCGCCCTTGCCGCCGGCGATATGTGCAAAGCTCTCCACCGCCTCGACGCCCATAACATATTTGGCCTGCTTGTAGCCGAGCTGTCGTTCGACGCGGAGGCGGAGGGGAGCGCCGTGCGGCACCGAGAGCATTCGCCCGTTCATCGCCCAGGCGAGGATGGTCTGCGGGTGGAAGGCATCGATCAGATCGATCGATTCATAATAAGGCGTGCCGCCGAAATCGTCCGCACAGCGGAAGACGATGTAGCGGGCGCGGCTCGATAGCCCGGCCTGCTGGAGGATCAGCCGCAGCGGCACGCCCGTCCACTGCCCGATCGCGCTCCAGCCCTCGACGCAATCGTGGCGCGTGATCTGGGTGCGCGCCGGCATATGGCCGATATCCTGCAGCGAAAGGCTGAGAGGATGCGCCACCAGACCGCTGACCTGCAGCCGCCAATCGGCAAACCTGCCCGCCAGCAGCCGCGCATAATCGGACGATCGCGGCGTGGCGTTGCCATTGACGCGGAACACCGGCGACATATCCGCGCCGCTATATTCTGGCGCCAGCGCCGCGCGGTCGGTAACGGCACGCTGCGCCAAGCGGGTGCCGGCGTTACCAAACTCCAGCAAAGCCTGGACCGACGGGCTGGCGGCGATCTTGTCGCAACCGCTCAACAGAAGCCCGCCCGCACCAGCTCCCGCCGCACCGATGAGCTGACGGCGGCTGATCATTCGGCGCGCTCGCGCGGCAGGCGGTAGCGGCCGCTGAGCATCGAGCGCACCTCGTTGATCGGGCCCGCCAACAGCACCATCAGCAGGTGGACCAGAATGAAGGCCGCAAGCCCCATCGCGCAGATGAAGTGAATCGATCGCGCCGACGCCCGCCCGCCCATCAGCGCCAACAGCCAGGGCAAAGCGGCGTTCATCGTCGGCGACAGCATCAGTCCGCTCAGCACCACGCCGGGCAGCAACACGATCAGCACCGCGCAATAGGCCAGCTTCTGTAGGATATTGTAGCGCAGCGCCGCGGCGCCCGTGGGAAAGCGCAGCCGGGCATGATCCTTGATGTCGTGCCACATATGGCGCGGCCGCAGCTCCGCCGGGCGGGGCGCGAGATCGCGCCGCAAATGCCCGCGTACCAGGCTCCACACCGCGAACAGCAGCCCCGGCACCACCAGCAGCCAGGCAAAAGCGAAATGCCACTGGCGCGCGCCCGCCAGATCATAATGCGCAGGGATGGTGAGAATGGGTGAGAAGGCGAACAGCCGCCCGTGGATCACCACCCCGATCGGCGGCGGCACGGGAATGGTCAGCGGCCCGATGCGGATGTGTCCCGCGCCGATGTCCAGCCAGCTATGATCAAAATTGGCGCCGTACCGCCCCCAATAGAGATGCGGATGCGCGTTGAAGATCATCATCCCGCTCATCAGCATGACGAAGACCGATAGCGCGTTCAGCCAATGCCATATCCGCACCGGCAGCGCGTGGCGGCGGACGATATCGCCACCCTTGGGTGCAGGATCGGCGGCGGGATCGCTCATCGCCGCCAATGATACGCGCGTTCGATCCGTGTGACTACTACCCCGTAACGATCGTACCAGTCGCTCCGACCGCGGTCCCGGATCAGGCTGTGCTCGGCATGTTTCCGCCACGCGAGCGCCGCGGCTTCATCCTGCCAAAAGCTGATCGTGATCCCCTCGCCATCGGCATCGCGGACGCTATCCATACCGAGATAGCCGGGCTGGCGCGCTGCCTCGGCCGCCATCGTCTCGGATGCTTGCGCATAGCCCTGCGGATCATTGGCATTGCGGCGGCTGATGAAGATCACCGCGCACGCGCCACGCTTCGTCTTATCCATGCCTCAGGAATAACCGCAGCACGCCCCACTTCAAACCCCCGTCGCTTGCCTTTGCGCGCGGCTTTGTGCGACGGGATAGAGTTTGAAGAAGAATGACAAAGGGTCTGGAAATATGAACGCACCCGCCGGCGAGCAGGCGTTGCAGCGGGGCGCCGACAAGCGCGGCACGGCGAAGCTGACCCCCATGGCGATGTTCTTTCGGGAATTCCTGCGCCATCCGGTGATGGTCGGCTCGATCATCCCATCGTCGAAGAAGCTGATCCGCCACATGCTGTCGCGCTGCGATTGGGCGAACACCAGGCTCTTTGTGGAATATGGCCCGGGCGTCGGCACCTTCGCCGAAGCGATCCTCGAGCGGCTTGGTCCGGACGGCACCTATCTGGTGATCGACACCAATCGCGAGTTCATCGATTATCTGCGCGATCGCATCCACGATCCGCGCTTCGTCGCGGTTCACGGATCGGCCGCGGACGTCGTCCAGATCATCAAGGACAATGGCCACACCGAGGCCGACTATGTCCTCTCCGGCCTGCCCTTCTCCACCCTGCCGCCCGGCGTCGGACCCAAGATCGCGCACGAAACCTATGACGCACTGCGCACGGGCGGTGCCTTCTTAGTCTATCAGTTCAGCCCCAAGTGCCGCGATTTCATGGCGCTGGCGTTCGACACGATCGACCACGCCTTCGAACCGGTGAACATTCCCCCGGCCCAGCTCTACTGGGCCTGGAAGGAATAACTTCAAATCCTCCCCGGCAAGGGGAGGATCGAGTCACTCCGCCGCAACCACCTCATCGATCGCATCCGCCGCGTCCTCCAGCGGATGGGGCAGCCGCGAAATCATCTCCTTCGGCACGATCTGCCAGAACTTGCCCTTCCATCGATCCCAATCGTCAAGGATCGTGTTGGACCATTTGCTGTCCGTCGCCACCGCATGTTCGGCGACCAGCGCCTTCAGCGTGGCTTCCCAGCGCGCCGATCCGATCCGGTGCCAGCCGATGCTCTCGGGGTTGGCGCGCCCCTCGAACGTGCCATGCTCATCGAGCACGAAGGCCATGCCCCCGGTCATGCCAGCGCCGAAATTGTCGCCGATCGCGCCGAGGATCACCGCGGTGCCGCCGGTCATATATTCGCAGCCGTTGGCGCCGCAGCCTTCCACGACCACGGTCGCGCCCGAATTGCGCACCGCGAACCGCTCCCCCGCCTGCCCCGCCGCGAACAATTTGCCCGAGGTGGCGCCGTAGAGCACGGTGTTGCCGATGATCGTGTTGGCCTTGCTCTCCAGCGGGCTGGAGACCATCGGGCGGACAATGATCGTCGCGCCCGAAAGCCCCTTGCCGACATAATCATTGGCCTCGCCGAACACCTCGAGCGTCAGCCCCTTGACCGCGAATGCACCGAGCGACTGGCCCGCGCTTCCCCGCAGCCGCACCTGAACATGATTGTCGGCCAGCGCGCTCATCCCGAAGCGTTCAGTGATCTCGGCTGAGAAGCGCGTGCCGACCGCGCGATGCGTATTCCGCACCGTATAGGTCAGCTGCATCTTCTCGCGCCGCGCGAACACCGGCGCGGCATCGCGGATCATCTGCGCGTCAAGACTGTCCGGCACATCGTTGCGGAAGGTGCTGAGCATGAAGCGACGATGGTGATCGGGCGCATCGACCTTGGCGAGCACGGGATTGAGATCGAGATCGTCCAGATGCTCGGCGCCGCGGCTGACCTGGCGGAGGAGCTCGGTACGGCCGATGATCTCGTCGAGGCTCTTCACGCCGAGCCGGGCGAGGATTTCGCGCACCTCCTCCGCGATGAAGGTCATCAGGTTGATCACCTTCTCGGGCGTGCCGACGAACTTGGCGCGCAGCGCCTCATCCTGCGTGCAGACGCCGACCGGGCAGGTGTTCGAATGGCACTGGCGGACCATGATGCAGCCCATCGCCACCAGCGAAAGCGTACCGATGCCATATTCCTCGGCACCGAGGATCGCGGCAATGACGATGTCCCGCCCGGTCTTGAGGCCACCATCAGTGCGCAGCTTGACGCGGTGGCGCAGGCCATTGAGCGTCAACACCTGATTGACCTCGCTAAGGCCCATTTCCCACGGCGTGCCGGCATATTTGATGCTGGTCTGCGGTGACGCACCCGTGCCGCCAACATGGCCGGCGATCAAGATGGCATCAGCATGCGCCTTGGCAACGCCCGCCGCGACCGTGCCGATTCCCGCCGACGACACCAGCTTCACGCAGACCCGTGCGCGCGGATTAATCTGCTTGAGATCGTAAATCAGCTGCGCCAGATCCTCGATCGAATAGATATCGTGGTGCGGCGGCGGCGAGATCAACGTCACGCCCGGCGTCGAATGGCGCAGCCGCGCGATCATCTCGGTCACCTTGAAGCCGGGCAACTGCCCGCCCTCGCCGGGCTTGGCGCCCTGCGCGACCTTGATCTCCAGCTCCTCGGCGGATCCCAGATATTCGGCGGTGACGCCGAAGCGGCCGCTCGCGATCTGCTTGATCACCGAATTGGCATTATCGCCGTTGGGATAGGGCGTGAACCGGATCTTGTCTTCGCCGCCCTCGCCAGAAACCGCCTTGGCGCCGATCCGGTTCATCGCGATCGCCAGCGTTTCGTGCGCTTCCGGCGAGAGCGCGCCGAGGCTCATGCCGGGCGTCACGAAGCGCTTGCGGATCTCGGTGATCGCTTCGACGCTGTCGATCGGACAGGGCTCTTTGGCCCAGTTGAACTCCATCAGATCGCGTAGATAGATCGGGGGCAGGTCACGAACGCCGCGCGAGAATTGCAGATACTGGCTGTAGCTGTCGTTGGCGACCGAGGTTTGCAGAAGGTGCATCAGCTGCGCGGAATAAGCGTGGCTCTCGCCGTCATGGCGCTGGCGATAGAAGCCGCCGACCGGCAGCACCGCAGGACCGCCCTCGAACGCTTTCTCATGCCGCAGCCGCGCCGAAAGCTGGAGCGAGGCATAACCCTCGCCCGAAATCTTGGCGGGCATGCCGGGGAAGAGATCGTTGACCAGAGCGCGGGAGAGGCCGACCGCCTCGAAATTATAGCCGCCGCGATAGGAGGAGATCACCGCGATCCCCATCTTGCTCATGATCTTGAGCAGACCGTCGTCGATCGCCTTGCGCCACGCCTTGAAGCAATCGGCGAGGCTCTTGTCGCCGAACAGTCCGCGCGCATGCCGATCGGCGATCGCCGCCTCGGCGAGATAGGCGTTCACCGTCGTCGCGCCGACGCCGATCAACACCGCGAAATAATGCGTATCGAGACATTCCGCCGAACGCACGTTGACCGAGGCATAGGAGCGCAGCCCCTTGCGGACGAGGTGGGTATGCACCGCCGCCGCCGCCAGCACCATCGCCATCGAAACCCGCTCCGGCCCGACATTCTCGTCGGTCAGGAACAGCTCGCTCTTGCCCTCCCGCACCGCCTGCTCGGCCTCGCGCCGCACGCGGGTGATCGCCTGGCGCAGCGCATCGGGCGCATCGCTGACCGGATAGGTGCAATCGATCGTGGCGTAGCTGGTGGAGAAATGCGCCTGCAGGGTCGCCCAGTCCCGGCTGGTCAGCACGGGACTATCAAGCACCAGCACACCCACTTGCTGCGCTTCGGTATCCAGGATGTTGGCGAGATTGCCGAACCGTGTCTTCAGCGACATCACGCGCGTCTCACGCAGACTGTCGATCGGCGGGTTGGTCACCTGGCTGAAATTCTGGCGGAAGAAGTGGCTGATCAGCCGCGGCTTGTCCGAGATGACCGCAAGCGGCGTATCGTCGCCCATCGATCCGATCGCCTCCTTGGCGGTCTCGACCTGAGGCGCCAGGATCAGCTCCATGTCCTCCATCGTCTGACCGGCCGCGATCTGGCGGCGGATCAGCTCGGCGCGTGTCCATGCCGGCGGCGCGGCCTCGGGCGGCACTGGCAGATCGGCCATCAAGCGGAAGCCCTTGATCCAGTCGCTGTACGGCGCTTCGGCGGCGATCCGATCCTTGATCGCGGCGTCGTCGTAGAATTTGCCCTCTTCCAGATCGATCGCGACCATCTGGCCCGGGCCCATCCGCCCCTTCGCCACCGCGGAGCTTTCGGGCACGATGACCATGCCCGCTTCGGAGCCGACGATCAGCAGATTGTCCGCGGTGCGCAGCGTCCTGAGTGGGCGCAAGGCATTGCGGTCGACGCCCGCCACCACCCAGCGGCCATCGGTCATCGCCAGCGCCGCGGGCCCGTCCCACGGCTCCATCACGCTTGCGAAATAATTGTACATGTCCTCCACCGGCTGGGGCAGATCGGAGCCCGCCCAGGCTTCGGGCACCAGCATCAGCTTGGCGGTCGGCGCGTCGCGGCCCGAACGGCAGATCGTCTCGAACACCGCATCCAATGCGGCGGTATCGGAGGCGCCGGCGGGGATCAGCGGCTTGATATCTTCCGAGTGCGATCCGAAGGCCAGCGAGGCCATCTTGATCTCGTGGCTCTTCATCCAATTCTTGTTGCCGCGGATCGTATTGATCTCGCCGTTGTGCGCGAGGCAGCGGAACGGCTGCGCCAGCCACCATTGCGGGAAGGTGTTGGTGGAATAGCGCTGGTGAAAGATCGCGACGCGGCTGACGAACCGCTCGTCGCGCAGATCGGGATAGAAGACCGAAAGCTCGGCCGCGAGGAACAGTCCCTTGTAGATCACCGACCGGGTGCTGAGCGAGCAGATGTAGCAGCCCTGAATCTGCGCCTCGATCAAAGATTTCTCGATCCGCCGGCGGACGAGATAGAGCTTTTTCTCGAACTCGGCCTCGCTCTCCTCATCGGGCATCGGGCCGGCGATCATGATCTGCTCGATCTCGGGCCGGGTCAGCATTGCCTTATCGCCGATGCACGAGACATCGACGGGCACCTGCCGCCAGCCATAGATGGTGTAGCCGAAATCGATGATCTCGCTCTCGATGATCGTCCGGCAACTCTCCTGCGCGCCGAGATCGGTGCGCGGCAGGAAAATCATGCCGACCGCGAGGCGATTGCCGCGCGGACGATGCCCGGCGGCCTCGATCGCATCATCGAAGAAGGCGGCGGGAATATCGAGATGGATGCCTGCGCCGTCGCCGGTCTTGCCATCGGCATCGACCGCGCCGCGATGCCACACCGCCTTCAGCGCATCGACCGCCGCCGTGACGACACGCCGCGAGGCTTTGCCGTCGGTCGCGGCGACAAGGCCGACGCCGCAGGCATCGCCCTCCATATCGGGGCGATACATGCCCTCGTCGGCGATACGCGCGCGCTCGGCGTCGGAGGCGAGGAAAGGAACGTGGGTCATAAGGCTCAGACCTTCCGCAAAGGAGCGGTATGGGGAGAGAAAAGAAAGCGGACGCTGCCCGGCGGCAAGCTCCGGCCGACGATGACGCTGACCGACCAAAACTCGTTTTCGGGCAAGATGAACGGCTCGCCGGGCGGAAGTGCGAGCAGAGCGTTGCGCAACTCCTCGGGCAACTTGTCGGCGACGATACGGACGTGCGTCCGCGTGAAGGCAACGCCGAGGTCGGTCAGCGTCTTGATCGCCGCATCCAAAGAATGCGCCGGCTCAAGCGCCTTCATCTTCTCCTCTGGCACGTCGCGCGCCACGCGCAGTTGATCGAGATCCCAAATCTCGCCGCTGGGCGTGCTGGGAGCCGCCGGTGCGGTCGGCGTCTGTGCGAGCGCGGGTGTAACCAGACCGAGGGCGCAAGCAGCAGCGATGGCAAAAGCTCGCATCATTTGGTTGCCTTGGCCTTGAGCTTATCGGGCGTCGTGTCGAGCAACGCGGCCAGCTTGGCGCGATCCGCATCGGTCAGATCCGCGAGCGTCTTGGGCTTGGGCAGTGCAGCGGTGTCCGTCGCAATCTGTTTTGAAATCGTCATCATGCGCTGGACGACTTGGCGGGTTAGCTCGCGCATCTGCTGTTGCATGCTTGGGTCATTGAGCATTGCGAGCTGCTGAGAGGCAAAACTTCGCCCGGTGGGCGTCGTGAAGAAAGCATCGATCTCCTGAAGTTGTGCCAGCGAAAAATGATCCGCATAAACCTGCGCCATCGCCTCACGCATCGATGGTTCATGCTGGGCCATGATCTCGGCCATCGCATCCTTCCCGATCTCGACCGCGATTTTCAGCCGCTGCTCAACAGCCGGATCGACGATCATTGTCGCGGTATGCAACTTTCCCGGGGGTAATTTGGCGATTTCGTCGTTCGAGATGCCGGCAGAGCTGAGCATCAGCCTCAGCGGCAGATCCATTATCTGGCTCGTCACGCTGTTGGTCATCGCAGCCGATGAAGAAGCCAGGCTCCGCTTATAGAAATCAGGCGGGACAAGCTTCTGCGCGAGTGCGCGCGCCGCGACGAGCCGCGCGGGATCGACCGCTGCGGGCGCAGGAGCCTGAGCGAAAAGCGGCGCGGCGATCAGCGCCAGTGCGATCAGCAATCCGCGCATCAAGCCGCCTCCAGCAGCTTTGTCGCAGCCTTCGCCTTGAGATAAGCATGCATCCGCTCGGCCAGATCGCGACCATCGCGTACCGCCCACACCACCAGGCTGGCGCCACGGACGATGTCGCCCGCCGCGAACACGCCGTCGAGGCTGGTCATCATCGTCTTGTGATCGACGCGGAGCGTGCCCCAGCGCGTCACCGCCAGATCGGGCGATCCGAACAGGCGCGGCAGGTCTTCGGCATCGAAGCCCAGCGCCTTGATGACGAGATCGGCGTCGATCCGCTCGCCCATGCCGGGATCGACTTCAGGGGTGCGGCGGCCGCTGGGATCGGGCGCACCCAGCCGCATCCGGCTGACCTGCACGCCGGAGACGGTGCCGCCGGTATCGTGGAACGCTTCGGGCGCGGAAAGCCAGACGAACTCGACGCCCTCCTCCTCGGCATTCTTCACTTCGCGCTGGCTGCCCGGCATGTTGGCCTTGTCGCGCCGGTAGAGGCAGCGGACCGAGGCCGCGCCCTGGCGGATCGCGGTGCGCACGCAATCCATCGCGGTATCGCCGCCGCCGACCACGACCACACGCTTGCCGAGCGCATTGAGGCTGCCGTCGTCCCACGCCGGAACGGCATCGCCGAAGCCCTTGCGGTTGGATGCGGTGAGATAGTCGAGCGCCTCGATCACGCCGTCCGCACCGACACCGGGCGCCTTGATCGCGCGCGGCTTGTAGACGCCGGTGGCAATAACGATCGCATCATGGCGTGCGCGCAGCTCATCAAGCGTCGCGTCGCGGCCGACCTCGAAGCTCTGGTGGAAGACGATGCCGCCCTGCGCCAGCCGATCGACCCGGCGCATCACCACCGGCTTTTCCAGCTTGAAGCCGGGAATGCCGTAGGTCAGCAGCCCGCCCGCGCGATCGTGGCGATCATAGACGTGGACCTCGTAACCCTGGACGCGCAGCAGCTCGGCGACCGTCAGCCCCGCCGGCCCCGCGCCGATCACGCCGATCGATTGGCCGCGATCGGGGCCGGGCGCGAGCGGTTCGACCCAGCCCTTTTCCCAGGCGGTATCGGTGATGAATTTCTCGACCGATCCGATCGTCACCGCGCCGTGGCCGGAGAATTCGATGACGCAATTGCCCTCGCACAGCCGATCCTGCGGACAGATGCGGCCGCAGATCTCGGGCATCGTCGAGGTTGCGTTGCTCAGCTCATAAGCCTCGCGCAGCCGCCCCTCGGCGGTCAGCCTCAGCCAGTCGGGAATATGATTGTGGAGCGGGCAGTGCGTCGAGCAATAGGGCACGCCGCATTGCGAGCAACGCGAACTCTGCTCTTCGGCGGTCTCCACTACGAAGCTCGTTGAGATCTCCGCGAAATCAGCGGCGCGGTCGCCCGCTGCGCGCTTTTCGGGATAATCCTGACCGACCTTGGTGAATTGCAGCATGAAAGCCCTCCGCGAGCTTCATGGCCTTATCCACAGACGAAGTCGATAGGATGGGTAAGCACAACTGTCCTATATTGAGGGACTTATCTGCACTTTCCTGGAATTTTAGGCTTCAGACAAATCTAGTGTGTCCGTTTCGGTACTATTATCATTTCCACAGCCAGATCAATGCCGCCGCGCCTGCACCGATTCGATACCAGGCGAACGGCGTAAAACCGTGCTTTGACACAAACGGCACGAACACCCGCACCACCGCCAAGGCCACCACAAACGCGACCACGAACCCGATGCCAATTGTTCCCCAGCCGACAGTGCCGTGGCCGATCTCATGCCAATTGCTCTTGAGCTCGATCAGTGTCGCGCCGAGCATCGTCGGAATGGCGAGGAAGAAGCTGAACTCCGCCGCTGTGCGCCGCTCGACGCCCAATGACAAAGCGCCCATGATCGTCGCGCCCGATCGGCTGACGCCCGGGATCATCGCCAGGCATTGGACGATGCCGATGCCGACGGTCGTCCGCACCGGTATATCGGCGACGCCGGAAACCCGCGCCGCCTTGACCAGCCGCTCGATGATGATGATCGCGACGCCGCCCACGATCAGCGCCACCGCGACAATGTCCGGCCGGCTGAGCAGAGCCTCGATCTTCTTGTGCAGCGCCAGCCCGATCACCGCAGCCGGGACAAAGGCGACGAGCAGATTGCGCACGAAGCGGATCGATGTCGCATCCCGCCGCAGCAACCCGTGAAACACCGCCCAGAAAGTGCGCCAGTAGAGCACGACGATCGCCAGGATCGCGCCCAATTGGATGACGATGTTGAACACCTTCCACTTCTCATCGTCATAGCCGAGCAGCGCGCCTGCGAGGATGAGGTGGCCGGTCGAGGAGACGGGCAGGAATTCGGTGACGCCCTCGACGATGCCGAGGATGATCGGCTGGAGGATGCTCATGCAGCGGTCGTAAGGCTGAAGCGGCCTTCGCGGCGGAAGCGCACCAGCCATGCCGGCGCCATTGCCTCCAGCGGGCGGGGCGCGATACCGAACGCATCGAACCCCGCAGCGCCCGGCGCCACGACATTATCGTTCTGCAGCATCAGCCACTGGTCCCACGTCATCGGCGCGCCGGGCAGGCGGCCGCCGAACCGAGCCATCGCGCGCGCCACCGGATCCGGCACGGACAGGAATCGCGGCGTTGCCCCGATCGCCTGCGCGATCCAGGCATTGAGCGCCGCCATGCTGATCGGCTCGGGCCCGCCGAGTTCATAGGTCTTGCCCGCGTGCGCTTTGGGATCGAGCGCCGCCAGCGCGATGGCTTGCGCCAGATCGCCGACCCAGACGGGCTGAAACCGCACGGTCGGTCGAATGATCGGTGCCACGGGCAGCTTGGAGATCAGCCCCGCGAAACGGTTCACGAAATTGTCTTCCGGCCCGAACACAATCGAAGGCCGGATGACCGTCGCGCCCGGGAAAGCGCCCTGCACCGCCTGCTCGCCCAGCCCCTTGCTCCGCCCATAGGCCGATTCGGCCAGCGGATCGGCGCCGATCGCCGAAATCTGGACCAACGCCGCCGCGCCCGCCGTGCGCGCGGCCTCCGCGACATTCTTCGCGCCCTCGATATGCACCTTGTCGAAATCGCCCGCGAGGATGCCGACGAGATTGATCACGCTTGTCGCGCCCGCCACTGCTTTGGCCACGCTTTCCGGCTTGGTAACGTCCGCCGCGATGAATTGGGTCTGTCCCAGCCCGCCCAGCGGCTTCACGAACCAGGCGTCGCGCGGATCGCGCTCGGCCACGCGCAGCCGCGCACCCGCCTTCAGCACCTCCTGCGCGACATAGCGGCCGAGAAAGCCGCCGCCGCCGAACACCGTCACCACCTGGTCCATCGCGCTTGCTATCCTCGGGCCTGTACCGCGGTGCGGTCCATGCCTTCGGCGGCACGCCCGCGCAAGCCGCCGCATTCGGTTGACAAGCGACAAGCCCCCCGCCTAGAGGCCGCGCCCTACCCCGTGCCCAGATGGCGGAATTGGTAGACGCACCAGCTTCAGGTGCTGGCGATCGCAAGGTCGTGGAGGTTCGAGTCCTCTTCTGGGCACCAAACGCTTTCCCAGGCGCGTCCGAGGACGTCCAGTAAGCGACTGGTTTTCAAGCGAAAACCCCAGGACATTCGTCGGCTTAAATCCGGGCTGATCCAGCCAGGACCAACAGCAGAGTCGACGATTTGTTGGTCCTGATGTTGGTGTTGGCACAGCCCCTCACGGAGCTGACATCATGACACTGACTCATATTCAGATCACCCATGCCAAGGCGACCAACAAGGCGTTTCGTATGTCCGATGGCCGAGGCCTTGCCATCGTCATCCAACCCTGTGGATCGAAGATCTGGCGATGGAGCTATCGCTTCGAAACCCGACAGAAGACGTTGCATATCGGCATTTGGCCAAAGGTCGGGATCGCTGATGCTCGTCGAAAGTGCGAGCAGGCCCGCGAACTGCTCAGCGAAGGCATCGACCCCGCGATCGTGAAGCGGTTTGGAAGGGGTGCCGCAAAGATCAAGATTGCGCCCGGCAACAGCTTCCGGGTCGTCGCGGAAGAATGGTTGCGCAAGCTGGAGCAAGAGGGACTTGCCGACATCACGATTGGGAAGACGCGATGGCTGCTCGATAAGGCGTATGCCGCGCTAGGCTCCTTGCCGATCGAAGTGATCCGCCCCGTTGATGCTCTGGCGGCGTTAAAAAAGATCGAAGCCAAAGGGCATTACGAGACGGCTCGCCGGCTTCGCAGCGTTCTGAGCAGAGTCTTTCGCTATGGCGTGGCGACTGGGCGGATCGAGCGCGATGTCGCGGCAGACTTACGCGGCGCGATCGTGGCGCCCAAAGCAAAGAACCTCGCTGCGATCACAACCTCGCGAGAGGCGGGGCAGTTGATCAGGGCAATCGAAGCTTATTCGGGCTGTGAGATCACCTCCTATGCCTTAAAGCTATCGGCACACCTGTTCGTCCGGCCTGGAGAGCTTCGCCGCGCGGAATGGCGAGAATTTGACGTGGATGCGTGCGTCTGGATGATCCCGGCGGAGAAGATGAAGAAGCGCCGCCCTCATCAGGTGCCGCTATCGCGTCAAGTTATGGAATTGCTCGATAACCTGCACGACCTGACGGGACATGATCGCTACGTTTTCCCGTGCCTTGGAAAGCAAAATGTCCCGATGTCGGAGAACACCGTGAACCAAGCGATCCGTCGGCTTGGATACGGCAGGGATGAGATGACAGCGCACGGTTTCAGGGCGATGGCAGCAACGCTCCTGAACGAATCCGGACTTTGGCATCCAGACGCTATTGAGCGCCAGCTGGCCCATCTTGAAGCGAACCAAATCCGGAGAGCCTACACGCGCGGTGAATATTGGCCTGAGCGGGTAAGACTCATGCAATGGTGGTCAGACTACGTGGACGATCTTCGAAAAGAGGAGCCAGCGCCAGTATCTACCTTTGGCACACGGTTCAAACCTGCTCTCCGATCAGTCTCCTGAGGCTCTTGAATGGAATGAGCGTCGAGCGACCGACTTTGACGATATCCAAATCGCCAGCCTCGATCAGCTCATAGATACGTGAGCGGCTTAAGCCGGTGAGTTGAACGGCTGTCGGGATCCGAACGGTCAGCGGCTCGATTGAGACGTTGGCCGTTCGAGTTTGTGGGTCTGAATTAACGCGCATATTGCTCTCCACGGACAGCTAGAGCGCGCAATCATCCTTTGATCGATATACGCGAGATAGACACTGCTAAGGGTCGACGCGGGCGCATTCGGTGCGCTCCGACGAATACTTCTCAAAAAAATTGTCTCTTCGAAGCTGCCACGATAATCGTGAGCCGATGAAAGGCGGGGCGCTTAGAGGGGGCTGGCCTATCTTGAAGGTAGGGATGACGGCCAGTGAAACTCGCGTTGCGAACAACACTTGAAAGAGACCCTGCTGAGTTAAAGAGCCGTCTCAGCGAAATCATAGCGCTATCGAATGGGGAGAAGGAAGCGCTTGGGTTTCTTCCTAACTCCGCCTACGAGGAAGCAATCGCGCAGAAGCGTCTCTTCGCCATGTTGGCGGAAGATGATGACGGCCAGTCCGCTGTTGTCGGCTACATACTGCACGGCGGCGTATTTCCCCACGCGCGGGTCCAGCAGGTATGCACGAAGCCCGATTGGCGGAGGCACAAAGTCGCTTCTGCACTGATCGATGCTCTGGTGAGCGATCTGGAGCGAGCTGGCTTTCTAACGGTGAAAGCGAAAGTCGCTGATGATCTTGCCCATGCTCAGGCGTTTTATGAGCAACATGGCTTTGAGGCTGTTACTTCCAAGGCTGGCGGTAACACGCGCGGCAGAACTATAATCATCCGCGTTCGTAATCTGGCGACACCCCACCTGTTTTCCGTTGCGCCCGCCACGATCGATCTTGGCTTGCCAAAGCGCTTTGGGAATGAGGCCTCCTTTTACACTTTCGATCTCAACGTCTTTTTTGATCTGGTGAAAAACCGGCAACGGCACGATGCGGCCTGCGCCCTTTTTGGTGCCGCTCTGGATCACCGCATCCGGCTTGGTATCGCGTCCGAATTTATCACCGAGCTTAGGCGCACCTCGATCGGGCAGAAAAATGATCCCGTACTTCAGATGGCTCTGCAACTCCCAAGGCTACCTCCGCCGGTCAACGCTCAAGATCTTGATCGCTTGGCCTACGAAATCCATCAAATCGTATTCACGGATAGGAAGGACGCCAGCGCTGGTTCAACCCAAGCTCTAAGCGATGCCCGCCACCTAGCCCATTCAGCGCTTTCCCGTGTATCGGGGTTCATTACTAGTGATGGCGCCCTTCTGGAGGCTCGCGACGAGCTTCTGGCTAAAATCGGCATTGATATTGCTGGGTTGGACGAGCTTCTAACACTGCTGCCAGACGCCCTTGACGAGCAATCCCCCAATGAACGGAAGGGCGACGGCTTCGAATGCAAGACACCATCCGCTGATGAAGTGGCTGCCTATCTGACGACGGCCAACGTCCCAGCTAGCGTTATCGACGAGGTCTGTGGAACGCCCACGGGGCGGGCTGTCGGTTGGCGTTGTGGAATCTGGGTGGAATCAAAAACTGTCGCGGTCGCTTGCTTAGCCTCCCCCGTCTCGACTGCCGGTGAAGATCGGCTGCTCATCAACGTGGATGCGGGTCATCTCGATCGGGAGCTTTACGCCGAATACCTGCTGGACGCGGCTATCAAACAGGCGTGTTTGAATAATCCCGCCGCCATACGTTTGCTAAATGTGCAAGGGCAGCCGACTGTAGGCGCGCTTGCCGCCACCCGCGGCTTCGTTGCTACAGGTTCAGGTCACGACCTAGTCAAAGTTGCAATCGGCCAGCCAATTACCCGCGATAATTGGGAGGCGACACGGCAGTCCACCCGGCGCAAAACGGGTTTGGCGCTTCCAGCGCAGTGGCCCAATTTTCAAAACGGTTCGCGCGACATCGCTGTAACGAATAGCTCCGGTCAGTCGCTAGACCTTTCGCCAGAGCGATTTGAGGATATCTTCGGGCCAACCCTCTATCTGTGGCCGGGCAGAGAAGCGGTAATCGTCCCCATCCAACGCGCCTACGCCGACGAACTGCTGGGAACGAATACACAGACCCGGCTTTCCTTCATCGAGGATCGCGATGCGTCGTTCTTGTCGCGCAGAGCTTACGTAAACACGCCGCGCGCCAGAAATGCCATGCGACCTGGCCTCGCCATCCTGTTCTACGAATCTGGAAAAAATGGTGGGCGAAGCGCCGTGGTTGCGGTTGGCCGGATTGTGGATTCCGTCCTTGTCCCTAAGGAGACCACGTCAAGAGATGCCATGCGCAGGGTGGTCGTCGATGACCTCTCAGAATTTTCCGCGATGGATGAAGTGTTGATGACGACCTTTGATAATTTGATCGCGTTTCCCACCCCCGTTCGCTTCGCCACTCTGAAGGGTTTCGGCGCTGCTGGAAGCAATAATCTGATTTCCGCATTCCCTCTATCTCACGAAAATCTGGCCCGCGTTATTGAGGCTGCGTGGAGGAAATGACCCCCGACAGCGACGCAATAATCTCCATCCATCCCCGTCACGCCAATGCCATTCTGGATGGCGCGAAAACAATCGAGTTACGTCGCCGGATACCCTATCTTTCGATCGGTACACGGCTCTGGATTTATGCCACGCGGCCGATAGGCGCTGTCATTGGGATGGCGACAGTGGAGCGCATTGTTCGGGGTGATCCTGAGGAAATTTGGCTAGAATTTGGAGATCAGGCCGGCATTGAGCGGATTGACTTCGACGCCTATTTTGATGGCGCGCAGGAAGCGATCGGCCTGATACTGGTTGATGTTCGGCGTAATGCTGAGCACGTGGAGATCGAACAGTTGCGTTGTCTGCGCGATCGTTTCCACCCTCCTCAAGTCATGATGAATATTAGCAATCGTGAAGCCCAGCTGCTGCACCGTATGGCTGGTTCGAAGGGGTAGCGATCTGCTTCGTCGTAAAGACAAGCTGGGGCCGGCATTTGACGCATTAAGGGCTGCCTCTAGCGGTTAATCGAACGACAGCTGACGTGCGCCTCAAAGCTCCTCCAGTCATAACTAGAGGCCAGGGTTATCATCGTGCCCTTGCGGGCTGGGTTGCACAACGAGCCTGGCAGCACCGGCGGGCGTCAGCCCGCCTATCCCGTTATGCGGTCGCACACGGTTGTAGCCGTCGCGCCAGTCGCTCAGCACCGAGCGGCCATGGCTCAACGACGCGAACAGATTATGTGGCTTGGAAGACCCCTAGATATCGTCGCCGCCAAGCGTTGGCCCGTTTCGCGCACCTTACAGGGCTTCTCCTTTGCGGCTCGCCTATCCGTCGGTATGAAACCAGAAAGGGGGTGCCGTTTGGCCGATTCCGCGTTGTTCATTTCCGGTGCGCTCTTCACCACCGATTATCTTGTAGAAGCGATCAGGGACACCGCCGCATATCGCGCTGTCGATGTAGCCCGATTGCGGGCGCGGCTCGATCAGATCGCCGCTGAATTTCCGCAAGATCAGCGGACAAATGAAAGCCAGACCGAAGACGATTTCATCTGGCCGGTGCTGATTGCACTCGGCTGGTCGGAATCGCTTCGCCAACAGAATCTGACTGTCACGGGGCGCGATGACGTGCCCGATGGCCTGCTATTTGCGGACGCGGCGGCGAAAGCTTCGGCCAACGCGCAACGAGACCAATGGCGGCGCTACGCGCACGGCCTCGCCGTCGTCGAAAGCAAGCGCTGGGCGCGCCCTTTGGACCGCGCATCTGGCCGCGATGAAACCACCGCGCCGTCCACTCAGATGCTGCGCTATCTACGCCGGATCGACGATCTGACGGGTGGCGCACTGCGCTGGGGCATCCTCACCAACGGCACGCGCTGGCGGCTCTATTGGGCGGGCGCACGGTCGATCTCGGAAGAGTTTCTCGAAATCGACTTGGGCCGCGTCCTTGCCCTCGATAGCGGCGGCGACTTGTTCGCCGATTCCGCCACGCGCGACCATTGGCTGCGGGTCTTCGCGGTAATGTTCGGGCGCGAGGCGTTCCTGCGGGACGGCGTGGAGCAGCGCTCGTTCCACGATCGCGCCCGCGCCGAGGCCGCGTTCTATGAGGAACGGGTCGCCGCCAGCCTCTCGAAGCTGGTGTTCGATGTCGTGTTCCCCAGCCTGGCCAAGTCCATCGCCGACGCCGCGCCGGAAGCGCCGTTGACCGACGTTCGGGACGCTGCGCTGGTGCTCCTCTATCGCCTGCTTTTCCTGCTATATGCTGAGGATCGCGACCTGCTGCCGGTCAGCGACCCGCGATATGACGACTATTCGCTGCGCCCGCTGAGGCTCGATGTCGGCAGGCGCGTGACCAATGGGGACGCATTTTCCACGTCCGCCGCCCGCATCTGGTCGCATGTTTCCGATCTGTCGCGGATCATCGACAAGGGCGATGCGTCCGTCGGTATTCCGCCTTACAATGGCGGCCTGTTCGCCACGGGCGGAACACCCCTACTTGCCAGCGCCCGCGTGCCGGACACCGTGATGGCTCCCGCCCTTGATGCGCTTTCCTACGAGCGATCGTCGGGCGAGCGCCGCTACATCAATTACCGCGATCTCTCCGTCCAGCAGCTCGGCTCGATCTACGAACGGCTGCTGGAATTCGAGATTGTGCGCGACGAGACCGACGCGCTGACGGTTCGCCCAAACCTTTTCGCACGCAAGAACAGCGGCAGCTACTATACGCCTGACGAGCTGGTCGGACTGATTCTCGACGAAACGCTCGAACCGCTCGTCACTGAGCGGCTGGACGCCTTTCGCTCGGCGTTTGCGAAGCTCAATGCCAAGGACGCCGAAGATTATCGGCGGCGCGAATTGCGCGATGCCGATCCGGCCAACGCGATCCTGTCGCTTCGCGTTTGCGATCCGGCGATGGGATCGGGGCACTTCCTCGTCAGCCTGGTCGATACGCTTGCCGACCATGTGCTCGATGCGATGGCGGAAGCCGCCGCGCTGGGCGTCGATCTGCACTACACCTCGCCGCTCGCCGACAAAATCGAGGATATTCGCGCCACGATCCTGAAGAACGCCAGGACGGCGAACTGGACCATCGATGAGGAACAGCTCGACGACCGGCACATCGTCCGCCGCATGGTGCTGAAACGCTGTGTCTATGGCGTGGACAAGAATCCGATGGCGGTCGAACTTGCCAAGGTCGCGCTGTGGCTTCACACATTCACGGTCGGCGCGCCGCTATCGTTCATCGACCACCACCTGCACGCCGGCGACAGCCTGTTCGGCCTCTGGGTGCGCGACGCCATCGACAAGGCGACCGCGATGGGCGGCGAGCTTTTCTACAACGAGGCGCTGCGCAACGCGCAGCGCTCGGCGGAAGCGATGAAAACGATCGAAGCGCTGACCGATGTGGAGATCGCGGAGGCGCATCGTTCGGCGGCGATGTATGAAGACGTGGAGCTGATGACCGGCGAACTCGACGGTTTTGTCAGCTTCCTCCACGGGCTCGACTGGCTTGATCTGAGAGCCAAGGACAAGGCCCTGGCCCGGCTCTGGCTCGATGGCCGGTTCGGCGATCCCATGCCGATCGCGCGTGGCCGTAAATCGCCGGAAGGCGGCATGGCGAAGCCGGAGGAAGTCGAGGCGTTCACCGCGATCTGGGAACGCGCGCGGGCGCTCATTGGCGAAGAACGCTTCCTCAACTGGCAGATTGCCTTCCCCGGCGTGTGGGACAATTGGGCCAGCAAAGGGCGAGAAGGCGGGTTCGACGCCGTGGTGGGCAATCCTCCTTGGGATAGGTTTGAATTCGAAGAACTGCCGTGGTTCGCCGCGCGTGATGCCGCGATTGCAACAGAGCCGCTGAAATCAAAACGCAAAGCCATGATCGCGGCGTTGAAGGTCAGCAATCCAACACTCCTTGCGGAGTTCGAGACCGCCCAAGCGCGACAGACAGCGGCGGCAAAGATTGTCAGAAACGGAAAAATATACTGTGAGCTGACCAGCGGGAAGCTCAACATCTATAAAATTTTCGTCGAGCGGGCGATTTCACTGGTTAAGCCGGAGGGCATGGTCGGTCTCTTGACGCCAATCGGTATCGGAACGGACCATAATGTCGCGTCATTCCTGCGAAAAATCACCGAAGCCGACCGGCTCAAGGCATTTGTGGCCTTCGAAAATAAGCGGCACTGGTTGTTCGCCGACGTGCACGCCGAGGACCAACCTACGATATTTTGCGTTGGCGGCTGGAAGCGGGCATTTCAAAAGTTTGCGTACGGGGTAAAACTGCACCGTCTTCCAACTGATCCCGACGCGCCCAAGCCAGTAACACTCACTCGCGAAACCTTGGCCAAAGTGAATCCGACGACGGGGACAATGCCAATTTTCCGGTCGATGATCGACTTGGGAATAGTGGCAAAAGTCTATGATAGCTCTCCGGTGTTGATCGAAGGGACAGGGCGCAATGAAGCTCCCGTGTGGCCGATAAAATATCGGCAGATGATCAACATGACGAGCAGGAGCGAAGGTTTTCGGACCGCTCAAATGCTTACTGAACAAGAGGGCGCTTGGCCTGTTGGCAACGGTGAGTTTGACTCGCCTGCCGGTCGATGGCTGCGCCTCTATGAAGGTAAGATGGTTTCGATCTTCAATCATCGATATGCGGGGGTGCGGAACCGGTCGAACTCTGTCAGTGGACAGGGAATCCCGGTGCACAGCTCGGAGACTGACCTCGCCGATCCGACTTTTCTGCCAATACCACGTTATTGGATTTTGGAATCGGATGCCGCTCCAGACTTCGAGTTCGCAATCGGCTTTAATGATATCTGTAATACGAACAATTCGCGTAGCCTGATATCTGCTATAGTTCCAAGGGGTGCCTATGGAAACAAGTTACCTTTGCTGACTTGGACTGACGAAACGATCATTAATTTACCGTTGCTGCAAGCGAACTTGGCATCAATCATTACCGACTATATCGCACGACAAAAAATTCAAAGCCGGAATCTGAGCAAGTATATACTTGCTCAACTCCCCGTCGTGCCGCCTGCCGCCTACAATCGACGCTTCGGTCCCAAGTCCGCTGCTCAGATCGTCCGCGAGGCTGTGCTAGAACTGACATACACCGCAAACGACCTTGCTCCCTTCGCGCGCGACATGGGCCATGTCGATGCGGCGGGAGACGTGCTCCCACCTTTCGTTTGGGACGAGGACCGGCGGTTACGGCTGCGCGCCAAGCTGGATGCGTTTTACTTCATCCTCTACGGCGTTTTCGATCCCGCTGACCCATCGCGAAGTCGCGACGACATACGCTATATCTATTCGACCTTCCCAATCGTTGAACGAGAAGAGACGGAAAAATGGGGCAGTTACCGTAGCCGCGACCTGTGCCTCGCCTGGATCAATGCGCTGATGGCGGGACAGCCTGACGGCGCGGTTGCTGGGTAGTGGCTATCGCAAGCAATTCCTGAACCAGCTTGCGATGTGCGCGAGATATTTGACGACGAAGCCGAGCGAATCGAGGAGGCGATCGCTCGCCTTCGCAACTTGCTACATTACAGCTTCGTCGCGCTGACGCTTTCTTCCACCGTATAGCGATCCTTTGTCCGCATCAGCGGTTCTAGCCACGCGCGGCGCGATAACGGGCACTGCTTCAAGCAACAGCCGATCCTAGCCAAAATGCACGGCGGGCAGCTTGCTTCAACTGGATGCGACGCATATCTTGGTTAGGCGCTGCAAAAAGGGCGGCGCCGGGACTGGTAATCCTGACTGCAAATACACTTCGACGAGAGCTTCTCGCCGGGGTGCCTGTGCATATGTCCAGGTCGCTTGCGGCTAAAAGCGCAGGCGCATGAGCAGTCATGTTACCAGCCCCGGCTCCCGCGCTCAGCGCGCGGGAGCGATGGGTTTGCATCCAACCGAGCTTCCGGTCTCGCGTGGATGCGAACGGAGGCGAACATGGCAACTGCACGCCAACCTTCTTTGCCAACTGCTACTGAAGACGCCTGGGCCATCGCGATGATCAGATTGCATGATGCCGATGCCGACTTCGAAATTGTGCGCGTGGAACTCAATCGTGCCGAGCGTGAGTATTTCGATATGTGCGGCAAATCTGGTGACGATGCTGCGGCTATCTCACGGGAAGCGAATGCCAAGCAGCGCGTCGACAAGGCCTATGCCAACGAGCGCATCTTTGGCGACGCCTTATTCGAAGCGGCCAAAGCCTTTTACGATACGCCCTCTCCGGACCTGCCTTCCGCCATTCGTAAGATCGAACTCCTCCAACAGCATGGCTACGATGGCCAGATCGAACCACTGATCCTTGCAGATCTGCGTCAGTTGCTGCCACCAGCCTAGCTAATACGCTGCCATATGGTTGAGCGCGCGCTTTACTAGCTCTGGCGGGCGGGTGGCGCATAACCAGTTGATTAAAGGCTATTATCCACCGCGCGAGAGCATGTTTGTCTCGCGATCGGCGAGCTTGTCTCTCGAAAAAGTGATGTGCAGACAAACACTTAGGCAGTGACGCGAGACATTGCCTTTATCTTGTTTTCCCTGCCTCCCTCCTTCTGAGCTTCCCCGCTAAAAACGAAGGCGAGGAGCAGCGCCGATCCTACGCCGCTCCTCCCAACCGGACTCCTGTGGGTCATTGCGCACCGGGCAGCGCTTCCGCGCTTGCTTTCCGCTCCGGAATAAGTGCCGGCCGAGCATTCGTTGCGGATCGCCATCGCCATCCACCAGCATCAAGCCCATGAACCAGCGGCCATCGGCCGACGCTATAGCGCGTTGAGTGGCGCGACAACCGGCTGCGTGCTTAAGGAACCAGAAAGCGACGGGCTCAGCGGCGGGGCGATCAGCGGATATGCTAGATCATTTACTCGTGCTGGCAGGCTGGGGATCGGCCGCCGCTTTCTTGTAGGCGGCCTGCGCGGCCAGCATCGCGGCCTTGGCGTTCACGAGGTCGGTCTCGGCCTTCACACTGTTGGTCCGCCCCGTGATGCCGCCGACGATCCCACTAAGGAAGCCTCCGACGACATTTGCTGGCAGCGATGCTGCAGCGACCGCCGGGCTCGGCCTTGTATATTGGGTGTTGACGACCCGTCCGGCTGCGAATTCGATATGGGCGGTGCGCTTGACCAATGTCGATCGTTCGATCGGCACCACGAACAGCGCCTTGCTGTCGAGTGCTAGGAACGATGCGCGCGCGAGGTCGGGGCCGAGCGCGAAATTCTGCCCGCCCATCTTGAGGAGCGGCGGCAATTCCGAAGGGTCGAGGTCCGCGAAATCTCCCTCGGATTTTGGCGGATCAAAGCGCTTCACTAGGCTCACGCGCACTGTGCAAGGACGGGGCAAGGAGGCAACAACGCCAGGATAATGATTTGGCACAATCTTGCCGTCGGCGGTCTTGACCGGGATTGGCGAGGCGGAAAGCCGAAGGCCGCAAGCGGCTTGCAGTGCTATTCCATCGGCGATCCGAAGCGGGCCCTTCTCGAGGTCGGAAATCAGATAAGTTTGGGCAGCACTGGGGATTGCCGGATCGATGGACTCCGGGGTGGGAGGCAAGGCGGAATTGATCATGTTCATGATATAAGCCAGCAAATGCGGCCTTTGTTGTGGCGGCGCTTTGCTCAAGGCCGCGATCAGTTCGTCGAGGGTCGGGGGTCGCCCGACGGCTTTGACCGGTCTGGTTTTTGACCCGGTGACGACAATGCTCGCCGCGTCACCGATCGGCAGCGGAATGGGTTTCACTAGCCCGACGATCGTTCCGACCGAAGTTGCCAGACTGGTCAGAAACGTGCCGGTCTGGTCGTCGGCCGCGGTTTCGACGAGCACGGGCAATCCGGCCTCATCGGTTTTTACCGTCAGCTGGTCCGAGGCAAAGTCGTCGGTGTTCAGAGTGAGCTGAAAGATATGGTCAGGGTCAGCGTCGACGATATGCTTCAACTCGACCTTGATAGGCGTCTGACACTCGGCCTCGATGACGTCGTAGGTCTGGTTGGCGACATGCGCCAAGGCGATGGCCGCCGGTGAGTCCTTTTGATATTGTTGAAGGCTGGCGAGAATTGGCTTCAGCGCAGCGTCGCTGACCGGAGCAGGATTAGGATCGAGATCCGCGAAATCGTCGAGCCGAGCCAGCATTCCTTTCGTGGCGAAGAAGAACTTCAGGTATGAAAAGCGGCTGGCCCGATAGGCGGTTCTGAGATCCTTGCAGCTCGCGGGCTGCGCCACAGTGGTGGGATTAACACTTGCGTCCGCCGCGGGTGCCGCGCTGGTAGTGCCTTTATCGGCCGTGTCCGTTTTGGCGTCTTTGTCCTTACTGTCTGTCGTCTTCGGAGCGACTCCTTTGTCGGTATCGGAGGTGGCAGAGCCGCCTTTGGAGCTGCTGTCAGACGATGCCGCATCATCGGGTAGCGACATGCTGACCTGGATCGATGACCGGCCGACACCATAGATTGCGGACGCGCCGGCCAGCGCTGGAGGTGCGTTGCCCGAAAGTTCCGTAGAGGTCACGATCGAGGATGTCGAACATCCTGCCAGACCCATTGTCGCCATGGCAATCGCCGAGCCGAGAAGAGATGAAGAAACATTGCGATCCCGATGCCGGATCGCTCGCAAGCCGTGTCTCATAAGCGCAAGCCCCCAGCTTGATTCGCCAAGATACGCACGTTCTAACTGTTCCGGCAGCGTATCGCATTTCAACGCCTTGACCAGCGTATGTTATCGATGACTCCATTTTGGAGCCTTTAGACGTGGCAACGCGCTTGCGAGCCGCACAACGGGCGTATCGGCGGTGGGGCGTCATGGGCTGGCAGGGCCGCGCGTGCCTTCGGCAATTTGGCGCACGCGGCCGGCGGTTGGGATGACAGGACATGAGGGAAAGCGGAAATGGGAGAAGCAAAGGCCAAACGCGCGGCACGGCGCGAGCGCGAGAAGCTCAGCAAGCGGATCTCGCTGTCACGCTTCAACTTGCTCGCGATCGGCACACGGCTGTCGCCGGCGCCGTATCTCTATGAGGAAGTCGCGTACTGGGCCGATCTTGAAGAGCGTGTGATCGGAGTCATCGCTCGGGACAATCAGGATAATGATTATTACTGGGCGTTGCTGGCGCGTGACCGTAATGGGCGTTTCCGCTCGGTCGATATTAACTCGAGCCTGCGGTCGGCGGACTATGCGACGGTCGCTTTGCGCGAGCGTATCGCCAAGGCCGTCACCGAGGACGACCTTGCACTTCTCGGCACGCAGGGTGACGAGACAAACCATCCCACCGATCTGCTCACGGTGCCGCCGGGGACGGCAACCAAGGATCTTCATCCCAATTTCAAATTGCTGCTGGAGACACCGGGACGCGCACCGGCGCGCGCCGTTTTCAGAGAACTCGGACCTTGGCTCGCGCCGAGCGATCCTCATTTCGTCAAAGAGTTCCAGAGCAAGCAATTCGACCAGCGACTTTGGGAGCTTTATCTTTGGGCGATGCTGCGCGAGCTCAGCTATGACGTGACGCAGCCCGAAGCACCGGACTTTCACGTCAAGGCCCCTCGCAGCGAGTTTACCGTCGAGGCGACGACGTGCGCCCCTTCGGAAGGGGGCGTGCTCGCCAATCATCCTGATCCGCAGACCCCAGAGGAGATGACGACCTTTTTGCACAATTACATGCCGATGAAGTTCGGCAATGCGCTGACTGGCAAGCTTAACAAGAAAAATGCGAGCGGTGAGAGTTATTGGGAGCGTGGCCCCGGTGTCGGCAAACCGTTCGTGATCGCGGTAGCAGACTTTCATAAGCCGGGTGGCGACGGTGAGATCGGTTCGATGACCTATACCCAAGAGGCGCTATGGCTTTATCTCTACGGGAAGAGGATCGAATGGTCGTTCGTGGATGGAAGCCTTTCGGTCCGCACCGTCAAGGCCGACGATCACAGCTATAAAACGAAGACAATCGAAACCGGCTTTTTCGACCTGCCGGGCGCGGAGAATATCTCGGCTGTCATCTTTTCAAATGCCGGGACGCTCGCGAAGTTCGATCGGATGGGCGTAGATGCTGGGTTCGCCCCGGCTGACCATCGCTACTACCGGACGGGCTATCGCCTCGACCCCGATCCGAATGCCGTGGTTGGGACGCCTTTCAGCGAAGAGGTGGTCGCGGACAATGCCGAGTCATGGTCCGACGAACTCCAAGTCTTCCATAATCCGCATGCAAAAATTCCGCTGCCGTTCGACTCCTTTGCCGGCACAACCCAGCATCGCTTCGAGGACGACACCTATGTCTGTCATTCCTACGGAATGCCGGTGTTGAGTTCCTATACGATGATCATGCGGCTTGTCGGCGACGAGGAGATGCAGGAGGCGGTCATCTAACGAGGCTTAGACGGGTCTTCGCGCAAACGGTCGGCCCAGACAGGGATATCTCTTGAAGGTTATGACCAGAACATTGCAACTTCTTCTGACATCACCGGTCGCGATTATGGGCTTCGCTCGGGTTCAGCGGCTTCGCCGTTTAGCATATCGCCGCACCGCAGTTGTCGGATGATGCAGTTCAACGCGGCCGTGCAGCCTTCAGCCGGCTAATATCGTGAGCGCCGCGAACGGCCTCCCAACATTGCTCCGGCGGCTAGGCGGCAGTGACAATTTGGCGCTGCCCGACCTTGGCAACGAGTGCGCTCGGTGCGAGCAGCCTGCACTGCTGCGCCAAAGCGGGTATCGCTTGAAACCTCGCACACAAAAGGCTCGATCTTCACCGCATCGAGAGTTTGGATAGCGTGCTGGCGTTTTGCTCGGCTGTTACCGAGGGCGAAGCGACGCCACGAAAGTAGTTCAAGAGGGGGCTTATAACCATCATCTCGCCAATGACTTTTCTGCTGCGAGCATTGCCCTCAAATACGAATGGCGCATCAACTGCGCTGACGCTTTCGGGGACTTCGTCCACCGACGTCCAGCTATTGCCAAAAGCCAAAGGCCTGATATCATTGGCGATGACGAGTGTTTTTGGCGTTTGTTCGCCGGAAATCAGTCGCTTGGCGCTTGGCCCATCCAATCTTCTGGGCACCAGTTGCTGCCTCCGGATTCGTCCAGAGGCGTCCAGCAACAGACTGTTTTCAAAGCACAATTTTATCGACGATCGCTGGCAACCGTCCGGGTTGATCCAGTGTAATTCGGCAAAAGAGCCACAAAAAGAGGCTCATTTTGTGTCTGCTGGATCGGCCCGGAGAATCCGGGATCAAGACCGATGCTGACACAACTCCAGATCACCTCCGCCAAGCCAAAGGCGAAGCCCTACCGTCTGTCCGATGGCCAGGGATTGTACCTCGTCGTCCAAACCACCGGCTCGAAGCTCTGGCGATTTCGTTATCGCTATGGTGGCCTTCAGAAGACGCTCCACCTCGGACCGTGGCCGACGACTTCTCTCGCCGATGCTCGCGAGAAGTGCCGCGCGGCGCGAAAGGCGATCGCCGCCGGAGTCGACCCCGTTCTCGAGAAGAAGCGAGCAAAGATCGAATCCCAATTCGCCGTCGCGACGAGCTTCAAGGAAGTCGCGATCGAATGGGTCGCCAAGTGCGAGCGTGAGGGCCTCGCCGAGATTACGCTCGGAAAGATCCGATGGCTTCTCGGGATGGCCTACCCGATGATCGGGTCACACCCGATCAATGGCATCACCCCGATCGAAGCCCTCTCCGTTCTGCGAAAGATCGAGGCGAAGGGCAATTACGAGAGCGCCCGACGGATGCGCAGCGTCCTCAGCCGGGTGTTTCGCTATGGGATCGCAACCGCGCGGTGCGATCGCGATGTAGCAGCGGACCTTCGCGGCGCGCTGACGACTCCCAAAACCACGCATCATGCCGCGATCGTCGACCCGGACGAAGTTGGCATCCTGCTCAAGACGATGGACGGCTATACGGGTCAAGCGGTCACACGCATGGCGATGCGCCTGTCTCCCCACCTGATCGCAAGACCCGGCGAGCTGCGTCAGGCCGAATGGTCGGAGATCGACGTTGCCAAGGCGATCTGGTCGATCCCGGCCGAGCGGATGAAGATGCGCCGACCGCACCGGGTGCCGCTATCGGCACAGGTGCTGGAGATGATCGAGGAGCTGCGCGAAATCAGCGGGCACCGCAGATTTCTGTTTCCGTGCCTGGGGAATCCGAAGCGGCCCATGTCCGAGAATGGCGTGAACCAGGCGCTCCGGCGGTTGGGATACCAAACCGAAGAGATGACCGCGCATGGCTTCCGCGCGATGGCGGCAACGCTGCTCAACGAAATGGGGCGCTGGAATCCCGATGCGATCGAGCGACAGCTCGCCCATCAGGAGGCCTCATCGGTGCGTCGTGCTTACGCCCGCGGCGAATATTGGGACGAGCGCGTGACCATGATGCAGCACTGGTCGGACTATCTCGACGAGTTGCGGGCTACTGCGACGGAAACGAGAGAGCCGAGGCTCGTCGTCAAAAAGGCGAAGGGCGAGTCGAAGGCTGGCCGCTCGCGCGGGCGTCTGCGAAAGTAGGATTAGGAGCGCCAGAGCGACTTGGCCGCTCTGGCGCTGAATCAGCTTGGCGCCATCTCTGACGCTGTCAGGGCCTTGAGGCTCTGATACTGGATCAGGGTCGCACGGCCGACCTTCACCGTGTCGAGTTCTCCCGACTGGATGAGCTCGTAGATCCGGGAACGGCTCAGGCCGGTGATGCGGACCGCGGTTGAAATCCGAACCGTGAGCGGCTCGATTTTTTTCTCCCAATCGCGTTCAATCATGTTCACCTCGGCCGTCTGTGCCAGGCAACTGGCGCTCGCTGCAGCGATTGCTTTTGGCGCAAAAATCATCGATCGGTCAGGCCGCTCCAGAGGTCATTAAGGTCATTTTGGGGGACGTCCATTTTGAGCATCTTATCTGCCGCTACCGGACAAGCGTTCACCCCGCCCCCCATAGATCGAAGAGGTGATCAGGAGAGTGGGGTGGGTCGTTGCGAACCGATGCGGACGAATACGGCGTAACGTGGGTTCGAATCCCACCCTCTCAATCTCTTCGAAAAAAAACGATAACTTACACCGTCAACTAACTGAGTCGCTCGGGCCTGAGATATGTTGACATGCTCGATGATCTCTGGGATCTGATGTTTGCGATCCAATTGAGAACTTCCTTGTCGCTCCACCGCGCCGCTCCAGCAGATGGCTTGTAAGGAGCTGGGAACCGGCCTTGCTGGATCATCTTGTAAATCATCGATTTGCCAACGCCGATAAGGCGGCAAACCTCCTTCAACGGGATCAGCCTTTCCACCGCATCATTTGCTTGAGCGTTTGGTGGCGTGACCTCCGTTCTATGCAAAGCAGCTGGGTAGGGTATTCCAACGAAAGCATGCTTTCGAGCAAATGCTCCGTCAGCCTCCAAGAATTCAGCAAGCATTGCAGGGATCAGCTCGGTGAGAGGGATCTCCTCCCCGTATGTCGCGCGATATAGGTCTGCGTACTTTTGCAGTGCGATCCGAAGATCGCTGGCTAAGCTAATCGTAAAATCGCTAGCCCTGCGATCTGCCTGTCGAGGAAGCTTCATCTGGGTCATCGATCGTCTCGTGATCCGAAAATGGGCGTGTCATCTCGCATGGCATGCCACAAATTTTCATCGAGTTTTATGACCTTTGCGAGGAATCGACGTGCCTCCTGGGGGCATCGAAGCTTCGCGAAACCAGAGTTGTTACTTTTCAGCACGGCTGGCGTGCGACAGGCAGTGCAAAAAGTTCAGGCGTCGCCCTCAGTGGGTTAGCCCAAGACGAAGCGGGCTCTCTCTCGCCGGAGCATCTCGTATGGCGTCAAACAGGCGATGCCGAGCCCAATGCAGGCGTTGGGAATTTTGATTTTCCTGACCGACTCTGAAGGCACTTCATGCGTCACGACGACGCAGTTGGCCGCTTTAGCATGCGCGACCAGCCAATAGTCCGCCACCTGCAGGAAAGTGGCGATAGCCGCAGCCTCATAATTTTGTCCCGTAGCCCAAGCAGAGACCTCACCCAGCGCCGGCAATACGGTGTCATCCGGTGGGAGAAAGAATTCCTTTCCGCGGGCGGCCGCCCAATCGGAAAGCTCGTCACCGCCACCTGCAAGCTCATCGCTCACCTTCTCGATGCTTGCTACTTGGCCAGCGGCATTCTGAGCGATTAGCCATTGCCAAAAAGCGGGGCAGAAATCGAAGCCGTAATGGAGATTCTTCGCTTGTATAAAGATGTTAGCGTCGAGCAGGTAGCGCATCAGGCGAGCACCCCGACCTCTTGCCCGATGTGATTGAAGGTCTCGGTCTTAGCAACGCCGAGCATGCGGAAAGCGTCTCGATAGAGCGTTTGTCCCTCTAACGTGCTTTCGACCAAGGCGCGTGCGAACCGTCGGCTAACCCTTGTCAGAGTGGTACGGTAGAAATCACCGCCGCCGCCGCTTTGCTCGGCTAAGGCCCGAAGCCGCGCTCGCTCTGCTGCCCAAGCGATATCAAAACGTGCCTGAGTCAGCCAGCCAGCATCAAGCAAACGCCGCAGGATCACTAAGCTGCTGACCTTGTAGCGCCGAGTAAGCCTAGACACAGCATTGTCGAGCGCCTCGTTAGGCTGAAGGTCACCTCGCAAGACCGCCAACGGAACAAGCAGCTCCGCTGCCACTGCATTGCACCACACTTCTTCTCGGCGATGGCCGTGCATTGTGGCTCCGCCGACGTTAGAAACAGCCGTCGCACCGAGCCAAAGATGGGCTAGTTCGTGGGCCAAAGTGAACATCTGTGCCGATTTGCTGTCCGCACCGTTGACGAAAACGAGCGGCGCCTGCTGATCGGCCAACGCGAACCCTCGGAACTCCTCAGGATCAAGCCGACGACTGTTGTTGCTCAAGACCACCCCGCTGATCATCACCAAGATGCCCAGACTGTCGGCCCCAGCTATGAAAAGCCGCAGCGCTTCCTCCCATGTGCGACAGGCGACGCGCGCAGCGAGGTCAAAACCGATGGCCTCGGACATGGCAGCGGCGATCGCTACGGGCGAATCCGTAAGCCGCGCGCTACCCACTTGTTCGATTACGGGCAGCCGAACTGCGCGAGCATAGTCCTTGAACCAGCCCTGCCGCTCTTGGCAGGCGTAAAGCATATCGAGCAAATCAGGGCTTGGCCGGGCAACACCGCGCCCGTCTATCGTCCTGAAATCGGGGATCGGAAGCTGTTCTACGGGTGGGGCAGGTAGGAATAGGTATCCAACCGGTACGTGGACAACGGTCGCGTAGGACTGCAATTGTTTGAGCGTCGGCTGTGCCTCTCCCGCCTCCCAAAGAGCGAGTTTTGGAAAGCGGTGTTCGAGGTCCGCCGGCTCCTTCCCCGCGCGTTCGCGCGCCCAGGTCAGAAGACTTGGCTGGATGGCAGCCCTAGTCATCCCTTGCCTTTATGGTGCATCCGCCACTCATCGAGCGTCTTTTCGACGATGGCGCCAGCGATCGCAAGCGCGCCGGAGCCCTTCGATGCCGTGGCCTCGTGGGCTCCTGATGAAAGGCGTTACAAGGTTTTTGTTAAAATAGCGTCCGTTAGACGCCGGTCGGGCGTCCTCCTGAGGGCACCTAATATCTGCCACGGCTCACAAGCCGCCCTTCAGGCTCGAACCTTTCTCTGCTGGCGTCAAGAAAGAGGTCGCGTCGCAGCCGCAGTGGCGTTCGTAAGAAAGGTGACAGGCTGCCAGGTTAAGCTATTGCACAGGTGCCGGCGGCCAAGTTGAGGCTATCAGCACTCAGGAGATAGCGCGTGCTTTTTCACACCATGGTCGGATCAAATGACATCGAACGGTCGAAGCGCTTTTATGATGAGGTTCTCGGCGTCCTTGGCGTGAGTGAGGCGACGCTGAACATAGCTGACAGTGGCCACACGCGCCTCTTTTATAGCAATGAGAATGGTACCAACTTCATCGTCTCGCAGCCCATCAACGATGAGCCGGCGACTGTGGCAAACGGCAGCACTGTCGCATTCTCTTGCAACTCGCCCGAGCAAGTGAAGCAGTTTCACGACGTCGCTGTCGCTGCCGGCGGTACGTCAATCGAAGCGGCGCCCGGACCCCGCGAGACGGCATCCCTCGGCGTGATCGAACTAGCCTATGTTCGAGATCCAGATGGCAACAAGCTCTGCGGAATTCACTTTCCTACCTGAGCAGCCGCGCCTGCTCCGGTTTCGTTGTAGCTGTGTCCGATGCGGCGAAACCTCACTCGAACTCGCGACAATTAGGCGCCGAGCAAGCAGCTACCAACGGATGAATCTTGGGCCAATCAACGCACCGAACGCGGAAGCTAGGGCGATGCCAAGAGAATACCAGGTCAGCACGAACAGCGCCGACACTTCGGGACAGTGCAGGCAATAGAGCGTTGCCGCCCATGCACCCGAAGCAAGGCCGGCGGCGGCGCCGGCTGCACGCAACCGCGTCGGCGCCAAGCGCTTGAACGACCATAGCAGTCCGACAAAGATCGGCAGCGACAGCGTCAGCACCAGCCAAGGACAAACCTTCCAGGAATGGCCGAGCCACATTGCCAGCCAGTCGGCTGGCGGGACATGCGACAATTCGGCGATGCTGACTGCGGCCAATAATCCGAACGGAATGAAGATCGGCCAAAAACCGGCCAGCCTCACTGGTTCAGGCCGCGAAAGCCGCGACACCATCATCACCGAGCCGATCCCAAGCGAGATCGTGTAGGTCCACTTCATCCAGAACGAGAAGCCATACATCGCGACCGCCAGATCGGGGCGGAAGCCCAGCGCGGTGGCTACAAGCAGCAGTGTAATCGCACCGCCGCCACCGATACCAAGCATCAGGCGCCGCCCGACCGACCGAGGGGGAACAGGCTTGAGATCACCAGCCAGTGTCTCGATGAGGGTATCGGTATTCATCCGCGCCCTCCTCGAAGGCGCATGGCAAGCGCCTTCAAACCGCGATGGATCGATACTTTCACATCTGACTCGCCCAGACCCGCCTCATGCGCGGCCTCCGCGACGCTTTGGCCGTCTATGCGCGTTTTCCGAATGAGGCTGGCCTGCTTTGCCGGAAGTGCGACGAGTAGCGCGTCGACATCCATCCGCGCGTTGGCCTCTTCCTCGAATCCCTCGAACGCGAGCAGCGTGTCGATACCGTCGAGGTCACAATGCTGCCGCCGGCGACGGAAGTGATCCACCAGTTTGTAGCGCGCCACCGCGAACATCCACGCGGAGAACATGCGATCGCGATCGTAGCTCATCCGGCGAGTGTGAACGGCGATCAGCGTTTCCTGCACCAGATCCTCGACTGCGTCTTCGTCGCCAAGGCGGCGGCGATAAAAGGCACGAAGCGTGGGGACGAGCGCCTTCAGCAACGCGGCATACGCTGCCGCATCTCCGTTCAGGCCGTCCACCATCCACGTTTTGAGCTGGTCTTCGCTCGCCGGCATTCGTGCTCCCGACCACCTATTCGCGCCAGGCACCGCAGAAGTTACAGTTTGCGGTTGATGGGGAAGAATTGCGGCTAGCCACCGCATATCCGAGATCTCGACGGGAAGCGAACGAGCGCCTAGCTAACTTTATTTTCGGACTGTGTAACCGCCACTCGCTTCATTGCGAACTAGGGGCATACCGCTCGCCGTCACGTGTCGGGCAACTGCCGGAAGTTCTCGCATGCCGAAACCACGATCAGCTTGGCTACCTCTATCTGCGGCGATGGTTGTCGCCATCACAGGCGGCTCGGCTGGCATTCGAGCAGCGTCGCCCAAAGATGCGACTGCCACTCCCACAGTCGTCGAGCTGTTTCAGAGCCAGGGATGCTCGTCGTGCCCGCCAGCTGACGCCTATCTGAATGCGATCGCCGATCGTCCCGACATTCTCGCGCTGTCGTTCGCGGTGACCTATTGGGATCAGCTTGGCTGGAAAGACACGTTCGGATCGCCACGTTTCACCGACCGCCAGCGGGATTATGCGCAGGCGGGGCGAGGCCAGGTCGCGACGCCCGAACTGATCGTCAACGGCACGACCGCTGTCGTTGGCAGCAACCGCGCCGCTTTCGATGCCGCAATCGCGAAGGCTGGACCGCCACGCGGTGGGCCGGCAATCGCTGTCGAAGGGTCGACTGTTCGGATCGGCAAGGCAGCGAGCGGTGTGCCGTCGACCATCTGGCTTGTGCGATACGATCCCAGGTTCCGCGATGTGCCCATCCGCGCGGGCGAGAATAACGGCAAAACGCTTCCCCATCGTGGCATCGTTCGCGAGCTCATCCGGCTCGGCGATTGGCGTGGTGCGGGCATATCGTTCGAAACGCCCCGGCCGCGAGAGTCGGGGCTGCTCACTGCAGTCCTCGTTCAACGGGGCCGCGGGGGGCCCATCGTGGCTGCGCGCAGGTTGTAGACTTTCCCTGGTCGCCGGTGCCCCGACCAATTCCCTCAGGGCACCTCTAGGAGACGACCCATGAAAATGATCACCCTGATTGCGATGTCCGTCCTGTCGATGGCCGCCGTCGCTCCCTCGATGGCGCAGGATGCGATGATGAAGGACGGCATGAAGTCCGACAAGATGATGAAGATGTCGGCGGCCGACACGAAGAAGATGAATTCTTGCCAGGCGATGACGCACGACGCGATGATGAAGAGCGCCAGCTGCAAGAAGATGATGAAGATGCATCCCGACATGATGAAGAGCGACGGGATGATGAAGCATGATGGCATGATGAAGGGCAATTGAGCTGCGGCAGGGGCGGCGTGACATGATCACGCTGCCCCTGCGCGAATTGAGGTGTGCCCATGTCAGATCCAACCGATGCGGCTGCCGATGGTGGCAATCTTATCTACCGGCAGTGCAGGCCGGTACGGCTCTGGCATTGGATCAACGCCATTTCCGTGATCGTCATGCTGATGAGTGGTCTCGCGATCTTCAACGCGCATCCCCAGCTTTATTGGGGTCAGTATGGCGCCAATCACGAAGTCCCGTGGTTCGAAATCGGAAGCTCAGGCAGTTCCGGCTTCCTACGTCTCGGCCCGATCACGATACCCACGACGGGCGTGCTCGGAATTTCCAGTGGCAACGAGCTAGCGTTTCCCGCGCTCGTCACGATCCCTTCGAGTTATGATCTGGCGACCGCCAGGCAATGGCACTTCGCCTTTGCCTGGCTGCTCGTCGGAGGCGGATTGCTGTTCTGGCTGTGGGGGTTCGTCAGCCGCCACGTCCAGCGCGATCTCGCGCCGACGCGGCGCGAACTGCGCCCGGCGCACATCTGGCAGGACATCAAGGATCATGCCCGCCTGCGCTTCCACACCGGCGAAGGCGCGCGGCGCTACAACATCCTGCAAAAGCTCAGCTACATCGGTGTTATCTTCGGCTTGCTGCCCGCGATGGTCCTGAGCGGCCTGACCATGTCGCCTAGCATGGATGCGGCCTGGCCCTGGCTGCTCGACCTGCTCGGCGGCCGTCAGTCGGCGCGTTCGATCCACTTCATCTGTGCCAGCCTGCTCGTCGGGTTCATCCTGGTGCATCTGGCGATGGTTTTGCTGGCCGGACCATTCAACGAACTCCGGTCGATCATCACCGGCTGGTATCGCCTGCCGCGGGAGACGTCGAGATGACGCTGCTGACACGCCGTGGCCTGATCGGTTCTCTCGGCGCGGGCGCGGGAGGTCTTTTACTCTCTGGATGCGACCGGATCGTCGCGGCGCCTAGCGTCAAGCATGTCGTCGGCATCGGTGAGACCCTGACGATGCGTGCGCAGCGCTTGCTGACAAATCGCAGCGCGCTGGCGCGGGAATTCCCCGCCTCCGACATGTCGCCGGTGTTTCGCACCAACGGCAACACCATGCCGCAAAGTGAAGCCTATCAGGCGCATGTTGTCCATCGCTTCGCAGACTGGCGCCTATTGATCGATGGCTTGGTCAGGCGTCCGCAATCCTTATCCTTGGCACAGATCAGAGCAATGCCCACCCGCACCCAGATCACCCGCCATGATTGCGTGGAAGGGTGGAGCGCGATCGGCAAATGGACGGGTGTGCCGCTGAAGCTGCTGATCGATGCCGCCGGTGCGCTACCCGCCGCACGCTATGTCGTCTTCCACTGCGCCGACGATTTCGATGGCGATCCTTATTACGAGAGCATCGACCTAATCGACGCCCATCATCCCCAGACCATCCTCGCGTGGGGGATGAACGACCAGTTGCTCAGCGTCGGCCATGGTGCGCCGCTTCGCCTGCGGGTCGAGCGACAGCTGGGATATAAGCAGGCCAAATATGTCATGCGGGTCGAGCTTGCCGACTCGCTAGACAATATCGGATCGGGCAAGGGCGGCTATTGGGAAGATTCAGCCGACTACCAATGGTACGCCGGGATTTAGTACCAACATGAATCTCGCTCAGCCATCACCCTTCCACCTTAGCTTTGCTTGAGCCAACGTATCGATTGAAGAAGCGAACCGTGTCGTCGAGCACCGGCCCCTTGGTTCGGAACGGCTTGGAGACCGCCATGATCATGTCATTGTGGCTGAACCCCGGATATTCCTGAAGCACAGTGTCGGTGCTGCCAAGCGCCTTTTCCCGATGGGCGAGAGCGATAGCATTACGCGGCTTCACCTCGGTGTCGGCAGTACCCGTACCCAGCCATAAGGGAGGAGCATCTTTTCGGGCAAAGGTGATTGGCTGCGTTTGCCCAGGGTCGGGAGCATTTCCCATCGCGGCCACGGCCCGCGCGGAGTCGAAGGGATAGAAATCGTAGGGCCCCGCCAGACCCGCCGCCGCCTTTATCACGCCCGGATCGACGCCGGCCGAGCGCAGATACCGGCTGTCCAGCGCCAACATGATAGCGTTGTAGGCACCCGCCGAATGGCCGGCGAGGACGATCCGATCAGGATCGCCGCCATATCGCGCAATGTTATCATGCACCCATCGCACCGCTGTCGCGCCATCCTGCATGAACGCCGGAAAGCGTACGTCAGGCACTTTGCGATAGTCGGGCAGAACGACCACGAAGCCCTTGGCGGCATAGGCCCGCCCGACGAAGCCATAATCCTGCCGCCGACCTTTGACCCAGGCGCCGCCGTAGAAGAAGATCAGGACGGGTTTGTGGGCTCCTGCTGCTATAGGCGGCGCCCAGATGTCCAGGTCGCCGCTGTTCCCGGGAGCAAACGGAACGCCCGTCGCGACACGCCGAGCACTGCTTTCATTCGGCCAAAGACCATCCAGAACATCGAGCGACTTCGGCGGAGAGTATAAATAGAGGGTAGCGGCAATGGCCAGGATCACGGCCGGAATTGCGATCAAGCCCCACAACACGCGCACCTACTTTACCGGAGCTTGCGACAACGTCAGCGCGGAAGCCTTAGCCGCAAGCAGCGGGCGCACTTTTTTAGTCGCTACCGATGCCGAGACGAATTTCTCCGCAACGGGGGCGGTGGCTAGGCGCTGCATAATGGCTCTCCAAGATCATGCGCACAACGCGCGACGAGCTTTGAGGGCAGCGCGGCTCGCGGAAATCTTCAGACTTCCGCCTGCCGCTGCTGGATCGCCACAATTCGTGCGTCCGTGCGTTGATGCGCGTGATGGAAAACGATCCGGGAAAAGTTGCTGTAAAGGCGCAAGTGGAGCTTGCGGATAGCGCCGACAAACTGACTGATAGCGCAGCACAACAGACCGACAGCGCCGATCGCCGCACCGAGCTTGCCGCAGACCGCACCGTCCTCGCCGCCGAGCGTACTTACGCGGCTTGGGTCAGGACCGGGCTCGCCGCCCTCGCTTCCGGGATCGGTGCCCGCGCTCTGCTCGACAAGATCGTCGCGCCCTGGTTTATCGGGATAACGGGATCTGTCCTGATCCTGTTCAGCGGCTTTTGCTTCGCTGCAGCCGTGTGGCGACAGATGGGCAAGGTCGCGCCACCCAGGCCGGACGCGCACCGCATCCCACCCTCGCTGCTGATCGCGGTCAACGGGTTCCTGGCGCTGGTCAGTCTCGCCGCTCTCGTGGGGATTTGGCTGCATTGACCTCTTCACAGGCGCTGCTCTTCGCGATTCTCGGCGGAGCCATTCTCTGTTTCGCCTCGGGCCGGTTTCGGCTCGATGTTGTGTCGCTGGTCGCCTTGTTCGCTGGGCTGGCGCTCGGCGTCGTGCCGGCGAAGACAGCGTTCAGCGGCTTCACCAGCGATGTCGTGATCATCATCGCATCTGCGTTGGTCGTGAGCGCCGGAATCGCGCGATCGGGTGTGATCGAATGGGCCGTCAGACCTCTCACGGCGCGCCTCAAGCGGCCAAGAAGCAGGTGCCGGTGATGGCCGCCGCGACGGCCTTGCTGTCGATGGTCACCAAGAATGTCGGCGCGTTGGCGATCCTGATGCCGGTTGCGCTGCGGATGGGGCGCGAGGAGAAATCGTCCCCGACCGCGCTGCTGATGCCGATGGCTTTCATCTCGCTGCTCGGTGGGCTGGTCACGCTCGTGGGCACGTCGACCAACATCATCGTCAGCCAGGTCCGAGAGGAAATGGTCGGCAAGCCTTTCCAGATGTACGACTTCGCGCCGATCGGCCTCATTCTCACCGCACTGGGATTACTCTTCGTAAGTCTCGGCTGGCGCTTGCTGCCGCGCGATCGCCAAGGCCGGGCGGATCTGGGCGATGTCGCCGCTGCGTCCACCTACAGCACCGAAGCCAAGATCGCCGACGAGTTGCCCAAGGACATGGTAACGATTCCTGCCGCTTGCCGAGAGATCGGTGAAAATGGGCGATCAGCGCGGCCGCTGGCTCCCTGCGTTGATCCTCGCGGTGGCGATGGTGCTGCTCGGGCTCACGGCTGACGATCTGCTCGACCGCCCATTCTATCATCCGACCTTCGAGGAAGGCCTCAAACCGGCACTGCGCTCGATCTGCAAGCAGGTCGGCGTCCAATTACCCGACGTAAGCGACGAAGGCGGCCCGCCAGGCGCCTGATCACGTGCCGATCGCTTCCCACATCCGACACCGAACGAGAGGTTACCTATGATCACCCTACATCACCTGAACGTCTTGCGATCCACCCGCGTCATTTGGTTGCTGGAAGAGCTTGGGCTCGGCTATGAGTTGAAGACCTATCAGCGCGACCAGAATTTCCGCGCACCACCGGAACTGGCGTCCGTGCATCCCTTGGGAAAGGCGCCGATCCTTGTCGACGATGGTCTGGTGCTGGCGGAATCCGCCACGATCCTGCGCTATCTCGAACAGAAATATGGCGATGGTCGTCTGGTTCCGGCACCCGGCACACCGGATCGCGCGATCCACGACGAGTGGCTGGATTATGTCGAGAGCTCGGCGGCGCTCCCTGTCATGTTCACGTTGCTAGGCGCTAAGACGGGCGGACTGCCAACCGGTTTGGCCGGTTTCACCGGACCGGAACTGGCCAAGGCGCTTGCCTACATCGCGGATCGGGTGCGCGATCGCGAATATCTCATGGGCGACCGTCTTACCCTCGCGGACATCCAGATGAGTTACCTGCTGACGGCGCTGCGCAACGCAGGCCAACTCGGCACTTACCCCGCCGTCGTCGCTTATCTAGATCGGCTGGAGGCTTCGCCGGGCCTTAAGAAAGCGATCGAGGTCGGTGGACCGATGAGCCTGCCAGCGCGAACCTAGAGTCTCTTCGCAGTGTCGCCGCGCGCCCTACCCTCGGGCCGGCGCGCGGGTCCCTTACTTCGGGCTCACCCGCCAGATCGTGTTCGACAGGTCATCTGCGATCAGCAGGGCGCCGGTCTTGTCGAGTGCAATCCCCACCGGTCGCCCGCGCGCCCTGCCGTTCGCATCGAGGAAGCCCGTGACGAAATCCTGCGCCTTGCCGCTGGGGCGGCCGCCCGAGAAGGGAATCCAGGCGATCCGATAGCCATTGAAGTGGCCCCGATCCCAGCTGCCGTGTTCGCCGACAAAGGCGCCATTCGTGTAGGCGGGCGTAAGTCCTCTTGCGCTGGCGAAAGCCATTCCAAGAGGCGCGACGTGCGATCCGAGGCTGTAGTCGGCCGGTATCGCCTTGGCGACCATGTCCGGTCGCTTTGGCATCACTCGGGGATCTTCGTGCTGGCCCCAATAGGACCAAGGCCATCCATAGAAGGCACCCGGCTTCACGGATGTCATATAGTCGGGAACGAGATCCGGCCCAAGTTCATCCCGCTCGTTGATCACCGCCCAGAGCTGTCCCGTCTCCGGGTTGAACGTGAGCCCGTTGGGATTGCGCAGGCCCGTCGCATAGTCGCGGTGCGCGCCGGTGGTACGGTCAACCTCCCAGATGCGGGCGCGGTCCTTCTCGGCCTCCATGCCGTTCTCGGTGATGTTGCTGTTCGAACCGATGCCAACATAAAGCTTCGTTCCGTCCGGGCTCGCCGTCAGGCTTTTGGTCCAGTGGTGGTCGATTGGGCCACCGGGCAATTCGGTCAGCAGGGTGCCCTTGTCGGTGATCTGCGCCGCACCCGGTTGGTAGGCGTAGCGCACGATGCCGTCGGTATTGGCGACGTAGAGGTCGTTGCCGACCAGAACGACGCCGAATGGCGCATGCAGATGCTCGAGGAACGTGGTGCGCAGCTCGGGCTTGCCATCCCCGTCCGCATCGCGAAGCAGTTCGATCTTGTCCTCGCCCTTCACCTTGCTGTGGCCCATCGACTGGACCCAGCCGACGATGATGTCTTTCGGGCGGCCAATGGGCTCCTGCGGCGCCTTGGGCTCGATCGCCAGAACATCACCATTGGGCAGGACATAGACCGATCGGACATTCTTGAAGCCGGTCGCAAACGCAGTCGCCTTCAGGTCTGCCGGCACCGTCGGCACATCGCCGTTCCAGGCCGTGGGCGTCGCGATGTGCATCGGCGGCATGAGGTACTGGTTTTGCGCGGGCAGGGTCGGATTGGGCCCGACCTGTGCGTCGGTCGGCCCACCGCTGCTGCCGCAGCCGGCGAGCGCAAGGCAACTCGCGCCGACGGCTAGGAGATATGCCGCGCGCATCACCGTGCCTCCTGCCGTGCTTCGAGCGAATAGCCGAGCCATGAGGCGACAAAGGCGAGAATTGTCGTGATCACCGACAAGACCAGGCCCGTCGGCATGACCGACGTCCAGGCGTCGCGGCTGTGAATGAAGATATTCACGAGCGCGAAGGCCATCATCAAGATCGTCGCCGCGCTGTGCGGCCAGGGGCGCCGTCGCGGCCGGTCGCGATGGATGATCGCATCGACGATGCCGGCAATGGCGGCGAGCACGCCTCCGACGAGGCCGAACGTGATCTGCCAGGCCGAAAAGTTTGCCCACTGCATCTGGGTCGAGTTCACGTAAATGATGTCCGTCACCAGAGCGCCGGTGAAGAATGCCAGCGGAAAGGCGCTCAGGATCCCATGGACGGGATGGGTTCTCGCCAAAGGCGCGATTGGCGTGGCATAATTCAACGGCTTGCCTCTCGAATTGACGTCTCCCGGTGAATGCTCCGGTGGCGTCATCACATGGTTGAAACGCTTTAACGCCGCCCCGAATGGATTGTTCGATCGCCGGTCGCGGCTGGCAAGGCGACCGTGATCAGGATCAACTGCCTGGAGAAAACGGCTCGAGGCGCACGCTTATTCGACGTTTAGCTCCTCGAGCTGCTTGATCTGGTGCATCGGGCAGCCATTGGTCCGGCTCCGGAATCCGCCAGAGAATTCATAAGCCTGTCGCCGGGCCCGGTTGACGGATCCGAGAGGCTGATGGGCCGCAAGGCCATGCCAGGGGCTGAAATAAAGGCTGTCCTCCTCGCGATCGCTACGGCCGTGCTCCCACGTCACCTGCGGTTCGACGCGGAGTGTCGCAACGGTCTGGAAGGGGCTTTCCTTCTCATCCCAGGGCTTGGTGGGATCCTCGACCGGCATGGTCTCCAGGCTGCGGCAGAGCTGGACGCGCAGCTCCCATGTTCCGCCCTGTTCGACGATCACTTCGCGCACGTCCTCGCGCAGAGCGTCCGGCCGATCGCTGACGTTGACTTTGCTACCCGTCACTTCGGTCAGCCCGGTCGAAATCGGCACGAGCGAGAATTTCGCGATATAGTCGCCATAGCGGTAGGGGGTCTGCGAGAAATAGGTCTCGCCGAGCGGGTGAACTTCGGGCGCTCCGCCGAGCTGCGACAGCAGGACCGAGCTGCCGCCGACCGCCTCCAGCGCCCCCTCGAGCACGCGCAGCGTCGCAGACCAGGCCTTTTTGAGGCCTTCGCCTTTGTCCGTCGTGGCCGCGAGCAACTTCAAATTCTTCAAGAATGCAGCGGGCGTCGGGGCACCGAACACGGGGCCGTTGACCATCAGGAAATCCTGATCGCCGTCATCCGATCCGGGCAGGCGCTCGCCGGGGACGCCGAGCACCTTCAGGGCCAAGCCGCGCGGGGCGCTAACTCCGTCGTCCAGGATGTCGCCGGGCGCCGTTGAGATGCGAAAAACGGCCTCGTAGGTGCCGGGGCCGGCAAACAGGCCTTGGGCCAGTTCCACGGTAAGAGCATCGGACACCGTAAGCGATCCACGCACGATGCCGTGACCCTTCGCATGGACGCCACGCACCGCCCGGGAATAATCGCGGGCCGTGGTCTCCATGATCTTCTGAAAAGTCTGTTCCAAGCCCGCTATGGCTTTGGCCTCGTCGGGTGACGGCTGTTCGACGGAGGCGGCGTAGCGGATCGGCGATGCGGACATGCTGGATTTCCTCAAAAGGTCGCACAGCCATCCAGTCGTTCGGGCCGAGTGCCCGTCCGCCATAAATACTTGTCACGACTAGATTTCGGCGAAGAAACGAGCGGACCTCGAGCGTGTTCCGGATGCTCTTACTGGTCTATGCCCGGAGGCAGTTGAGCCCTTACGCGGACGACGACGTCCCATCGCGGTCTTGGCGATAACGCAAGGTTGCAATCAGCCGTGCTCGGAAAGCAGCTTGTAAGCGTGACAACCTGTGGCTGCTCGCCGGCAGCTTCGCGTTCAAGGGGGATTGGCTGGCCAGCGCGATCGGGCGACTTCGCCCGCCGCGAAACCGAATCCCGGCTGAGCTGCTCGATGGGCTGACTAAGGATTTTGGCAATGAGCCTCGCAATGTTGCTCAATGGCAGGCGTTTTTCCGCGAACTCGGTGCCGGGTACGATCGTCGACCTCTGCGCGCGGTTGACCGCCTTCCTAGCGTCTCACGCGGAAGCGGCGCCCGGCATCATTTCCTCGTCGTGATCGATAAAGGATGGCGTTATCGATCAAGCGTCGCGGCAAAAGAGAACTTTTGCTTGTTATCAGGTTCTTAGCCAGAATTGGCAAACCGGTACGGTCCTCGAAAGAGTTTCCGAAGGTTTTTCGCTTTTTCGCTTGGAATTCTATGGGTTGCGACGACCTTTGTGTCCGCTAATGTGTATCCCAGCGAGAAGGCGGTGAAAATCGCGCTTTGAAATCCGCTCGTTAGAGAGCCGATAGGTTTCCTCTTCTGGCACCAGAAGCTCTTCCGGTGACGTCCGACGACGTCCCGGAAAGAGCTGATATTCCCCGATTTTCCTGATATAACCGTCCGGTCAAATCCGGGCCGGTCCGGCACCAATCGGGTATTCTGAGGGTATCCTGGAAGGTATCGAAACCGCCTCTCTTCGGAGGCTGGACCTTCCATGGGCACGCTCTTTGCCACGACCGTAGCGAACGCCAAACCGGGCGGGAAAGACTATAAGCTCAGCGACGGAGCCGGGCTTTACCTGCTCGTGCGGCCCAACGGCTCAAAGCTTTGGCGCTTCAACTACAAGCATCATGGCAAGAATCGCACGCTGGCGTTCGGCGCCTGCCCCGATGTCGGGCTGGCTGACGCGCGCGGCAAGGGCGACGCGGCGCGCCGATTGATCACCGCAGGTCTTGATCCCTCGCACGAGCAGAAGGTCGCGGCAGCGAAAGCGCGCGTCGAGGAGAAATGACACGTTCAAGGCGGTCGCGAAGGAGTGGATCGCGAAGAACGAACGCGAGGACATGGCCGAGATCACGCTCGCCAAGATCCGTTGGCTTCTCGACAAGGCTTATCCCAAGATCGGCAACCGGCCGATTGCCAAGATCACCACGCACGAGGTGCTAACGGTCCTCCGCGCGGTGGAAGCGACCGGACGCTACGAGAGCGCGCGACGGATGCGCAGCGTGCTGGGTCGCATCTTCCGCTATGCCGTCGCCACCACCCGGGCCGAGCGTGATCCGACCGGCGACCTGCGTGGCGCGCTCACTGTCCCCAAGCCGAAGCACCTTGCGGCGATCACGACTGCCAACCGGGCCGGCGACCTCATGCGGGCGATCGAGGGATACACCGGCCACGCCATCACGCTCTATGCGCTGCGTCTCTCCGCCCATCTCTTCGTGCGCCCGAGCGAGCTACGACAGGCCGAATGGGCCGAGTTCGACTTCGACCGGTCGATCTGGGACATTCCGGCCGACAAGATGAAGATGCGGCGGCCGCATCGCGTACCACTCTCGAAGCAGGCCGTAGCCATGTTCGAGGAGCTTTGGGAACTGACCGGCACGGGCCGCTATTGCTTCCCCTCATTCCGCACCGATCGCCGCCCCATGTCGGAGAACACGGTCAATGCCGCGCTCCGGGCGTTGGGCTTCGGGCAAGAGAAAATGACGGCGCATGGTTTTCGAGCCATGGCGGCAACGCTTCTTAACGAGTGCAGCCGGTTCAACCCCGACGCGATCGAGCGGCAGCTTGCCCACATGGAAAACGACGGGGTCCGGCGAGCCTACACGCATGGCGAATATTGGGACGAGCGGGTTACAATGATGCAGTTCTGGTCGGACGAGCTTGATTACTTGCGCAGCGGCGCCAAGGTACTGAAATCCAATTTCGGCGGCCGATCGGCAGCGCCTAGTTAATCCCAGAAAAGGAAACCTATTGGCTCTCTAACGAGCGGATTTCAAAGTACGATTCTCACCGCCTTCTCGCCGGAAGACACAGTAGCAAACGCATCATCTTTCGCAAGAACTGGGCTGGGCGTCGGGCGCCCCGATCGAGCCATTATCAGTCTCGATACGAGTAGCTCGTGATCTCGGCGACGGATTGGAAAAAGACAGCCGGATCTAAATCGGCCTTCAGGCGGCGCTCGATGCTGGCATCTGCCCAGGCAAGCCAATCCCCACTGTACTTACCGTCAATGACCGTGCCCTCGTCCGCCTCCAACAACCGATCCAGGTCCGCCGCCGCGCCACCGTCTCCACGACCAACATCCCCCCAAACGACCTCGCGCAAACGCGCCGGTCGTGAACCGCATCCGTTCAGGGGGTCAAAGTTGCACGCCGATCACCCCCGAACAGGTTCAACATTGCAGGCCGATTCACACTTGTGATCCTCAACCGCCTCGCCAAGCGCCGCGATCGCGGAGGATCCGGTCATCTCGGCTCCGGTATAGGTGCAAAACTGGGGCACCTGGACGCGATTGAACATCACACCATCATACCCGATAACAACCAAGGTATCAGGTCTGACGGATCCAAGGTGATCGCGCAGCGCCGCATGGGCGTGTTTTATGCGCGTGAGATGGTCGTCAAGCACGTCATCCGTTTCCGCCGTCAGTTCCCGCGGCGCAGGGATGCCCTCGCTCAGTTGGCTCTCATACAATCTCAGCCAGTCGCGCTTGTCGCGATAAAGAGACGGCGCGTTTGACTGGCGAGGACAAGGCTCAACATGGCAAATCGTCTCCCAAATTCGTTGCCGACATGCTCTTCGACATGCTGCGGAAGTGCCCACCGCGAATACGAACGGTAGATAGTATCTGGCCGGTTGGCCGCCCCGTACCCAGGCGGCCAGTTGCAAGCAGATATCATAACGACCCGTCTCGCGCGCGCCAAACCATGCATCTCAAAGAATGGAATCACGTGCTTTCCGGCGCGCGATTACCTCAGCTTTCGAAATAGCCCGTCGACCGATCAACCAAGTGGTGGAATGTTTACTCAATTGGCGATGCGAGCGCGGCGTGTTCCAGGCATTTGGTGAAGGCTTGGATTTGCGACCGTTCTTGGCTGAGCGAGGCGCAACAAGCGATGATCTGACCGCGCAACCCGGCGCGGCAATCAGCGCATCCGGGGGCGCTTGCGACGCAAAAGAAGCGCGTATGGCCGCGGATACGTCCCGATTATCCCGCGCCAGCCGTCTCCTCAATTGCCGCCAGCGCCAGCGCCAGGGTGCCGAGCGGGCCAGCCTGATCGGCAAGGCAGGGCGTATCGATTATCCGTTCAAGCGCGTTGATGTCCATATCGGCGACGTAGTCAGCCAGCATTGTCGCAACGCGGGCGCGGATCAGGGACAGCAAGTGCGGCTGGCCGCACCCGACACCCCCGCCGATTGCGATGCGCTCTGGCGAAAGGGTCAGGATCAGCATTGCGACGATCTCGGCGAGCGCTCCGGCCACAGGGCGCCATACGGGATCATCGCTCGGAATATCTTGAGCTCGGCGACCGGATCGCGCGGCGATCGCGGGACCAGAGGCTAGGCCTTCAAGACAATCACCATGGAATGGGCAGATGCCGGAAAAGGAGTCGCCGGCCTCACGCCGGACGCGGACATGGCCCATTTCCGGGTGCAGAAAACCCCGTAACGGCCGCCCGTTGACGATCGCGCCGCCGCCAATGCCGGTGCCGATCGTCAAGTAGACACTGGATGTCATCCCTTGCGCCGCCCCCCAGCGATGCTCGGCCAGCGCGGCAGCGGTAACGTCGGTCTCGAAACCGACAGGAACTCCGAAGGCCGCCCCAAACCGCCCGGCGACTTCGGTATCCGCCCAACCGGGCTTCGGCGTATTGGTGATGAAGCCATAATCCGGCCGGGTGCGATCGAGGGCAAGGGGCCCGAAGCTGCCGATACCGATCGCCGCGAATGGTTCATGTTGGAACCACAATCGAAGTTGTGTTTCCAGTTGGCCCAGCGTGTCGGCGGGGGAGGTGGTCGGAACCACGATACGATCGCAGATGACCTGCCCTCGACCAAGCAGCGCTAAGCATTTGGTGCCGCCCAATTCCAGTCCGGCAACCAGTGCCTCAGACATCGCGCACCGCCCAGACCACCGTCCCCCCGGCAATCGTGACCCCGATCGGCCTATCGTCGATCGCGTCGATCCAGTCTCCGGCACGCGGGAAAGCCTGTGCTGCGTCACCGAAATTTGCGACCAGCAATACCGTTTCGCCTCCTGTGCCGCGTTCGACGACGAGCAGCCCTACAGTATCGTTCTGAACGGCCGTCAGCGCCTTTGCATCGAGCGCGGGAAAACGGCTGCGCACAGCGATCAGGCGACGGGTCAAAGCCAGCCAGTCAGCCCCAGGACCGTTGCCGACGGCTGCGGCATCCGCGCGATCCCAGTCCATCCAAGGGCGATGCAGCCAACGTGCATCTTTAAGACCGCTGGTGTCGGCGCGGTTGGGCAAGCCGATCTCGTCACCCATGTACAGCATCGGCATGCCCGGCAGGGCAAGCATCGTGGCCAATAACAGCCGGTAACGGCCGACCGCCGCGGGGCCCTCTGTTCCGACGAGTGAGGCGAGCATGCCGACCGTGCTGGGGGCTGCTCCGGAACGCGCCTGGAACCGCCGGCCGTCGGCAAATCCTCCCGCGCCAGCGTAAAAATCCGAAATGCGATCGAGTTCGTCCGGTTTGACCTGCCCATTCAGTGCCGACCAAATGATGTCGTCATGGCAGCGCAGGTAATGGAGCCATGCGGTGTCGGGCCACAGCAGTGCAGTGTCGCGCACCAAGTCGCCGACGATGCGCCCATCGCCGGTTGCCAACGCAACCCATAATGCCGCCATCACTCCGTTGTGATATGCGAGCTGTGCCGCTCGCGTGCCAGTCACCGGTTCGATATAGGGAAGAATATCGGCGGTCCGCTCGATCGCCTCAGCCAAAAGGGCGACGCCGGGCGCGACTGCGTCGAGCCCGGCGCGCAGCGCTGCGACCAGGGCATGTGTCTCGGGCAGATTGCGCGATGCGGTGCCGCGCCGTTTCCAGAGATAGGGCGCGCTATCCAGCCGGAAGATATCGACACCGATATTCGCCCAGAAAAGCAGCACGCCCAGCATTTCGCGGAACACCGCTGGGTTTGACCAATTGAGATCCCACTGAAAGGGATAGAAGCTGGTCCATACCCATCCTCCGAGGCGCGGTTCATGGGTAAAATTGCCGGGTGCAGTGTCGGGGAATATATCGTCCAGATCAGCTTCCCAGGCGGCAACTTCTCCTTCGCTGTCGACTATGCGGTAATAGGCGCGCTTTTCCTTGTCGCCGGCCAGTGCAGCCTGCGCCCAAGCGTGATCGCGCGCAGAGTGGTTCAAGACGCAGTCTATCGCGAGGGCCATGCCGCGATGGTGCAGGTCGGCCGCCAGAACGCGAATATCTTCGAGCGAGCCGAGTGCCGGCTCGATCGCCCGATAATCGGCGACCGCGAAACCGCCATCGCTGTCCTCCGCTTGGCTGCGTGTCATCGGCAATGGATGCAGCAGCCGGACGCCGAGTTGCTCCAGCCAGGGCAGTCGGTCACGTAACCCCGCCAGATCGCCGGCGAACCGGTCGACGTAGAAACTGTAGCCGATCATGTCCGGCGCGCCGAACCAGGCCGGTTGACGTGCGCGCTCCGCATCGATCGCGCGCAGAATGGAGGATCGGGTCGACGCGGCATCATCGATCATGCGCGCGATCGCTCTTCTTTCCTCCAACCAAGCGGGGTGATCGTGGTAAAGCGGCTCCAGCAGCTCGAGCAGCGATCCAGACCGGTCCGTCATCGAGCCAGCGCGTGACGAAAGAAAGCAGCCGCCTCGCCATAGACTTCACGCGATTCCGGCAGATCCGGGTCGCGCTCGAAATCGCCGTGCGACAGGCCTTCGTAGACGTTCAGGTCGGCTAAAACCCCCGCCTGCTTGAGCTTGCGATGCACCCGGATGGTGTTCGACAGGAAAAGATCGCGCGTGCCTGTGGTCAGCAATGTCGGCGGAAAACCGCTTAAGTCGGCGTTGACGGGCGAGAGTTCCGGATCCGCCATGTCATGCCCGTTGGCGTAAAGCCGTGCCGCCGCGCCGAGCAGCCCGTCATAGGATACCAAAGCATTATCGACATGGTCGTTGCTGAAATAGCTGTCGCCGACCTTGTCGAGCTGCGCCCAGGGTGTTCCCGCCCATAAAGCCCCTGGAAGCGGTAGATGATGCGCCTTGGCGCGAACGACCAGCGCCAGCGTCATCGCGCCGCCGGTAGAGGATCCGAACACGCCGATCCGTTTCGCGGGATGCCGCGCGACGAGCGCTTTCCAAACCGTCTCTGCATCGTCGATCGCGGCGGGATAGGGCGCGTCGGGGGCCATGCGATAGTCGACGCTAACCACGCGAAATCCGCGCCCCGCCAGCAAAATCGCATCGCGCAGGCCCGACCGGCCCGGCGCGAAGACATAGGCGCCGCCATGGAAGTTGAGCAGGATGCGGTCGCGATTTTCAGGCGGCAGGACGTCGGGCTCGATCCAGAAGACCGGGACGCCGCCGATCCGATCCGCGCGGACCTTTACCTTTTCCCGCGCGATCAAGGCCGGCAGGACCAGTTCGACATCGGCGGCAAAGGTGCGCACGAGCGTCCGCCACGCTTCCGCCGAGGCCGGCTGCTGGCTCCAGCCGGGATTGAGCGGTCCGGCGATCAGCGCCCGCAGTTCGGGGCTGGCGGTCGGCGGCACGGGCAGCGGCCTGGGCGGCACGGTATAGGTCTGTCCCGCCGCCGCCGTGGCCTCCACCGCCAGGGCTCCCGTCATCATGATGGCCAACAGGGCCGCCCGAACATGCCGCCCGTCCATCAGAAGCGCAGAGCGATGCTGGCGCTCACATTGCGCCCCGGAAAGGCGCGCGCGGTATCGATTCCGTTTGCGGGCACGACATCCGGTCCCTGGCCGACTTCGGTGATGGCGATAACGTTGAACAGATTCTGCGCATTTACCGACACCCTGATCGCCGACGTCAGATTGTAGTAGGCGAAGGCGTTGGTCAGAACATAGCCCGGCATCTTCAGCATGTTCAGATCAGAAGCATAAGACGAAGTGGTGCCGGTGATGTTCGTGCCAACGGCGAACCGATCGGTGCTGATCGAAGGCGTGGCCTGGAAGATCAGCGCGGCCTGCCGATAGGGGATGTTGCCGTTCAGCGCAGGGCTAACCTGGCTGTTGACGATCCGCGCATGGGTATAGGTCGCACCGGCAACGAGATGGAAGATGCCGCGATCGATGCCGCCCTCGAACTCCACTCCGTAGGAGCGGTAGGTGTTGTTGATGATCGCCTGCTGCGGGATGACGATCTCATTCGATTCCGCCGTGGTCGCTCGGAAGGCGGTTAGGTTGGTGTAAAAGCTGCCCTTGCGGAATTTGATGCCCGCTTCCTGCTGGTTGACATAGTTCACCGCCACCGCATCTGCGACGCTGCCGTCGCTTCGCACGCCGCCGCCGAAGAGAATGCGATCGGCATTGAAGCGCGCACCCCGGCTGACGCGGGCGAACACGGCGAGATCGCGCATCAGCTCGTAATTGGCGCCGACCGAATAGGTGAAATAATTCTTGCGGTAGTTGACCGGCTGCGATGCCGCGAGATTGACGACAGGTACGCTGCGCTCGGGAGTCTGAATGATTCCGTCCTGATTGACGTCGATCGTGCTGAGCCCGGTGTTGCCGGCATAGAAGCCGCTCGCTTTAGAGCTATTGAACCGGACGCTGCCATCGAGATTCAGCGCGCCGGTCTTGAATGTTACGGCTAGATACGGCGCATCGATATTATAATCGACATCATAGTAACGCTGGCAACAATTACCGAACACCGGCTCACCATAAGCGATCAGGCCATTCTGCGTCACTGCCTGCCCTGCGACATTGTAGACGTCGATCAGCGCGGCGTCCTTACCCTTTACTTCCTGGAGATAGCTATTCCAGTGCCAATCCATATTCACTTTCTGATAGGATTTGAAATAGCCGAACGTGACTGTGCCAGTGCCGATCCCGGTGGTGAAATCGCGGGCCAGCGTAAGGATGTTGGTGGCGTTGGTGAAATCATTGAGCGTGACGCCGAAGGTCAGCGCGTTTATGCCCAAGCCGTTGCCGTTGAGGGCTGCCGGATTGGCGATGGCCTGCCCCGCGCTCGGCCCATTGGCATAACGCAGCGTTGCCCCTGTCCCGCCGATCTGGGTGGCGTAGGTCGTAAGAGGCGCGACACTGCCCGGATAGGACGTGTCGGCGCTGCCGGCATTGCTTGCGACATTGAACTTGTCGTCGAGATTCCAGCCGCCGCCGAGGTTGAACGAAAACTCCGCACCTCCGCCGCGTGTCTTGATGCGATAGCCATCGGCGATGTCGGATGCGATACGGTTGCCGTCATGCCCGATCGAAACGTCCGAGCGGAAATATTGCGACAAGGCCGTGCCCGACAGGATGTTGAAATTGGGAAACGAGCTGTAGGTGGGATCGGAATTGGTGCCGGTGATGCGGACCGGCGTAGGTATGTAGATCGGCGAGCGGTCGTCCAGATATTTGAAGCTGAGGCGGATGAATCCGTTGGCGAACTTACGCGTAACATTGCCCTTGATCTGGCCACCGCGTTCAGACGTATAGCCGGCATCCCTGACCCCGTCACCGACGCGGTAGAACCCGCCGACATGGAAGCGCCAATCGTCGCCGATCGGCGCGCCATAATCGGCATCGATCCGTGTCCGGTTGAAGTCGATACCCTTGGTGAGCCCGATCGACCCACCCGCAACCTCGCCTGTCTTGCTGATGAAGTTGATGATCGCACCCGGCGCATTGCTGGTGAAGGTGGAGGCCGATCCACCGCGCACGACTTCCACGCGCGAGATGTTGTAATCAGGACGCACAAAAGTGTCGGCGGTAGCAAAGGCGATGTCACCGAAATCCAGCACCGGCAAGCCGTCTTCCTGGAATTGAACGAACTTGCCGCCGCCACTCGCCGCCGGCAGACCGCGCACGGCAATATTGGCATTGCTTTCGCCGCCCGACGATTCGGCGCGCAGGCCTGGAATGTTTCGGAGCAGATCGGCGCTGCCCATCGGGGAGAGCCTCGAAATTGCGGGCGCATCCACAGCACTGACCGAAATGCTCGTGGATAGGCGCCGCTCGGGACGCGCCGTGCCGGTAACAACGAGTTCACCGCCATCGTCCGGCGCACCGGCTACCGTATCAGATTGTGAAACAACGGCTGGCGATTTCTGCGCAAAACCGGCTTGCGAGGTCAACGCCATCCCGGCGACGCCAACAAACAAGCGATACATCGATCTCATGTCACTCTCCCTGGTGCAGCCGTGTCTGTGACGGCTTGGCGAGCATGATTGTATCTTTCACAATCGATTGCAAGGCAAATCGCAATCGATTGTGAAAACAATTTCTGCGGTGTAAGTCGTTTTAGAAAAATGAGGGAGAGTTCGATGGATGGCGTTGCAGGGCAAGAACGGCGCATCGCGGGCGAACGCTCGTCCGTCCGCCCCAGCATGGGCTTCGGGCAGTCCAAGCTGTCGCTCCTCAGCATCGTGCAGATGAATATTGGTTTTTTCGGTCTCCAGTTCAGTTTCGGCCTGCAGCAAAGCAATATGGGCCCGATCTACAGCTATCTGGGCGCCAGCGAAGCCGCGATGCCGTTACTGTGGCTTGCCGGCCCGATGACGGGTCTTATCGTCCAGCCGCTGGTGGGGGCGCTCAGCGATAGGACGATCAGTCGCCTCGGGCGGCGGACGCCGTATTTTCTCGTCGGTGCGGTAATATGCAGCCTCGGACTATTGGCGATGCCCTACAGCCGAACCCTATGGATTGCAGCGACGCTGCTCTGGATACTGGATGCCGCGAACAACATTACCATGGAGCCCTATCGCGCTTATGTCGGCGATCGGTTGAACGCCAGCCAGCGGCCGATCGGCTTTCTCACGCAAAGCGCCTTCACCGGCCTTGCCCAGACCCTGGCCTATCTTGCGCCGTCAATCCTCGTCTTCTGGGGAATGGATGCAAATGCAGTCGACGCGAACCATGTTCCGAACATCACCCGCGCCGCGTTCCTCATCGGCGCGGTGCTGTCGCTGACGACAATATTATGGTCGGCGCTATCAGTGCGCGAATTACCCCCCAGCCAGGAGCAGATCGCCAAGATGCGTCGCACACCGCTGTCGCTACGCGGTACAATCGATGACATCTGCAGCGCCTTCATCGAAATGCCGCCGACGATGCGTCAGCTTGCGCTGGCGATGCTGTGTCAGTGGTATGCTATGTTCTGTTATTGGCAGTTCATAACCTTTGCGGTCGCCCGCACGCTCCACAACACCGCCGATCCCTCCTCGCCGGGTTTTCGCGACGCCGCTCTCGCGACCGGGCAGCTCGGCGGGTTCTACAATTTCGTGGCCTTCGGTGCAGCCTTTATCATGGTGCCGATCACCCGACGGTGCGGCGCCCGCGCAGTGCACGCTTTTTGTATGGTCGCGGCGGGTGCGGCGATGCTTATTATTCCCGGCATCGAAACGAAGGCGCTCCTCTTTGTGCCGATGATCGGCATCGGCATCGGCTGGGCAAGCCTGATGGGCAATCCCTACGTCATGCTGGTTGATTCGATTCCGCCGGAACGAACCGGAGTTTATATGGGCATCTTCAATATGTTCATCGTCGTGCCGATGCTGATCGAGAGCCTGACCATGCCGTTGTTGTACAATCGGATTTTGGGCGGCGACCCGCGCCATGTGCTGTGTCTGAGTGGCATGCTGATGCTGGCGGCAGCAGCGGCGACGATGCGTATTTCAGGGCAACCGCGTGGCGCGAAATTGCCCTGAGGTCTTCAGGCGACTGTGGAGCCGCGAACAATCAATTCGGGCTTTAGCATCACCGAGGCAGCAGTCTCTCCGGCGATGCGCTTGAACAGGATGTCGATCAGGGCGGCGGCACCGGCAACCAGATCCTGCCGAATGGTGGTCAACCCGGGGATCGTATGCGCGGCCAGCGATACATCGTCATAACCCACGATTGCCACGTCATGCGGCACGGTCAGCCCCCGTTCGGTAAGCGCCCGCAACGCGCTCATCGCCACCACGTCAGATCCAGCAAAAATCCCATCGGGCGCTGGATGGGTGTCGAGATAGGCGGTGATTGCCGAATAAGCGGCGTCGGGCGTCATATGGAGTTCAAGCGCCGTACCGGTCACGCCCCGCCCCGCCCCGGCGACTGCCTGCCGAAAGCCCTCGTAGCGCTGCATGAATTCAGGCGCCGCGATGTTGCCGAGATATAGCAACCGACGGCGTCCGATCGCGATCAAGTGGCGCGCGGCGGCGCTCCCTCCGCCCATATTGTCGGACCCTACCGTCAACTGCCGTTGATCGGGCCTCCCAGCCCCCCAAACCACCAGTGGCGCGTAGCGGTGGGCAACACGCTCGATCGTTTCCTGCTGATCGGATTGGCCAATCAGGATCACACCGTCAGTACGCCCGGAATCGACGAGGCGATCCAGCCAGTCCGCCGTCATGGGGATGATCCGCGATAACAGCAGATCGTAGCCACGCTCTGTCAACCCGTCGGCGAGATGGCCTAGCAGGGACAAGAAAAAGGGGTCGGACAGATGCTGCCCTGTCTCGTGACCAAGCGGAAGGATCAGGCCGATCGCATGCGTGCGGCGCAATCTGAGGTTGCGCGCGAGTTGATTGGGTTGAAAGCCATGTTGATCGGCCAGCGAGCGGATGCGTGCCCGCGTCTGTTCGTTGACCGACGAATGCCCGGACAGCGCACGCGACGCGGTCGACACCGACGTGCCGGCTGCGCGCGCGAGATCGGCAAGACTCCCGATCACTCGTGCAAGGGACGCATAGCATTCATACCCGACACATCTAAGCCAGCCTTCAGGACGGATCAAACAGGGCAAGCACCGAAAAAGCGCAAGCAATCCCGCTGACAGCAAAATGCCATCCTAAAACGATCTTCACGCTCGTTCTGCCGTGCTCCGTACCAACAGGGAGGACTGCTTCCGCCTCCGTCATGTCGTCGCATCACCCGAACTTCGAACGCAGATTGCCGATGCCCCACGGTCGTGAAGCCGCGTCTGCATGCGTGGCGCGCGCCGTCTAAAGACAGTTTTGTCTAACCGATCGCCATACCGAGCAGCCGCCCAATCGCGACAGTAACACCAAGCGCCAGCCCACCAAACAACACCACCCGCCCGATCGCACGGCCGACCGGGGCCCGTCCGGCTGCGGCGCCGATTGCGCCAAGAGCAGCCAGACACCCTAGCGCGACCGCGATCACGACTGGAATGAGCAGCGAGCGGGCACGAGCATTACGATCAACAGCGGCACGATGGCGCCACAGAAGGATAATGACTTCGGCTCTTATACCGCGCCATTTTGCTCTATATTACGCAGCGTTACATGTTGCCACGTAATTGCCAAGTTAGGCACGCAACCAACCGGTCATAATAGACCTATTAAGGCTCGCAGTTCCCCACCATTATAGCTCGCGGCAGCAACAATGTCTTCAGCCAGCGCTTATGTTCGCGCTGACAAAGGCTGGCGCGACATCGGTATGTTGGTCTGCCACCGTATTTCGTGTCCAAGAAAGGACGGCAGGCAGGATCATGCGCGAATGCTCTAAGGAGCCGTGGGGCCGCTGTGTCTCAACGGCAATGCGCAAGGCAACTCCATCGCAGATCCGCAGAGGTCGCTGATTGAGCCGGACTGCAGCTATCCCCAAGTACGTCTGCCTCGGGGTGTGTCGCGCTTTGCAGTGTTTTCCCGGCATTCGCGTGCACCTCCGGCACGAGAGAAAGCCCCGCCAAGCCACCGGCTGACGGGGTTTCTCACCGACACAGCAAAAATTACGACGTCCCGATAGCTCACCAACCGGCTTACCATCGCCCGTCTTGTACCATTACCACTTGTAGCGGATCTGCCCGACGACGCTGCGCGGACGGTCGACATTGACAAAATACGACCCCGGATTCGCTGAGTCGGTTGCGCTGGTAATGATCAGTGCGTTGGTGACGTTCTTGGCGATCACAGCGATCTCCCAATGGTCGTCCGCTGTCGACAAGGCTGCCCGCAGATCCAGCTTTTCATAGGCCTTCTGAGCGAGACCGACGTAGCCCGGGAAACCGGAATCGTCCTGATCCGTCGTAAAATATTTGGACTGATGAAGCAGGCTGGCGTCGAACGCGAGGGTGAGAGCATCCGTAATGGGATGCTTGAACTCCGCGTAGAAACTCGCAGCGAATTTGGGCGCAAAGGCAGTGGGCTGGCCCGATAGATCCTGCGAGGTCGCACCCGACACCTTCTGGAACGCCGTCGGCGATGCAGCGGGGAAACTCTTGAAGTGCGAATCGAGGAAGGTCATCGCCGTACCGACCGAGAGCGACCGGGTAAGCGCCAGCTTGCTCTCCAATTCGATGCCGCGCGATATCGAAGAAGCCGCGTTTTGCACCACGGAGAGCGGTGTGCCCGCGCTGCTCGGGACAAAAACCGAAACCTGAAGATTATTGTAGGCGCTATGGAACGCGCTGACATTGAACAGCAAGCGACGATCGAACAGCTCGCTCCGGAATCCGACTTCATAAGCGGTCACAGTCTCCGGGTCGAAACCGATGCCCGACGGGGGCGCCACCACCAGCGTGCCGTTGAAGCCGCCCGCCTTGAAGCCCTTTGAGAAGGAGGCATAGACGTTGATGTTGCGCGCCAGCTTATATTCAGCGTTCACCGTCGGCGTGAATTTGTCATCGGTGCGACGAAGATCGCGATTGACCGGCGCCCCAAGCGCGAGGGCCGTAGCAGCGGCGCCCGCCGCTGCGGCGTTGGCGCCAGTATAGGGCGTGATATTGCCGAAGCCGTTCGCAGCCTGACCGTAATAGACGGCCTGGAGCATATGCTTTCTGACCGATGTGTACCGGGCGCCCGCCGTGAGCGAGAGCGGTTCGATCGGCCGCCATGTCACGCTGGCAAAGGCCGAGAGCGTCCGTTCATTCTGGGACGAGTCGGTGACCTGGCCGAGCGGGGTGGGCAATCCGGCAAAGGGTGGAATGGTAGCGAGTACCGGCGTCAGGAAGGAGTAGGCCAATTCGGTGACGTCGTGGAACCTGGACGTCTGAAAATAAGCACCGGCGATGTACGACAGCGGCGCCTTGGCATCATTCGAGGCGATGCGCAGTTCCTGGCTGAACTGATTATAGTGCTGAGGCGCACGCAGGCCAAACGAGGGTGCGGGCGCGCCATCGACATCCTGGATATTCACGAAGGAAAAATGGCTGAAGCCGGTTTCCGAGGTTAGCGTCGCCCAGCCGAGATCGAGCGCAGCGTTCGCCTGATAATCCTGTGTATCGAGGTTTAGCGCCTGTCCAGGCGTCTGATCGCGGACATAGTTGAGTTGGGCGTCATAGCCCCCGGCGGCGATCGCCGGGCAAGAAATAGGCGGCTGGTTCGTCGCAGGGAAGGCGCGGAACGGCACCGGCGGCGGACAATTGACGATCTGCTGGCCCGGACCGCCCTTCTCGCGGTTGCGGGTCGCTTCCGCGGTGAGGAACAGAGTGAAGTTGCTGGTCGGCTTCCACAGCGCCGAAAGCCGTCCCGCGACATTGCGCTCATGCGGCACTTTGACGCCGCCGGTACGATCCGTGATGTATCCATTCAGGCCATTGAACAGAACCGCCCCGCGCAATGCCAGCGTGCTGCTCACCGGCGTGTTGACGATCGCTTCGCCGGCATATTCGCCCTGCTGGCCATAAAGCGCGCGAACGCTGCCTTCAAAGTCTTGGCGCGGGCGGGCGGTCTGGATGTTGATCGCGCCGGCGATCGCATTGTTGCCGAAGAAGGTGGTCTGCGGACCCTTGAGCAGCTCGACGCGGTCGATATCGAGCAGCAGCGCGCCCGACGAACGCGCCTTCCCGTGGTAGACGTCATTGACAAAGGTCACGACCGACTGGTCGAGTGATGAGTTCGTGCCTGAGGAAACGCCGCGCAGCGATACGCGCGCGCCGCGGCCGACCGGCGCGACGCTGAACGCCGGCTGCGAGTGCGACAGATCCTGCAGGCTGCGGTAATTCTGGTCGGCGATCGCCGCGCCGCTGACGACGGAGATCGAGATCGGCACGTCCTGCAGGTTCTGGGAGCGCTTTTGCGCCGTGACGATGATATCCGCGAGTGCGGGCTGGCCATTTTCCGGAGCTGCCTTGTCGGTCGCCGTCTGCGGCGCGCTTTGGGCTGCGTCCTGAGCCAGGGCCGGCGTGCCGAGCGAGACCATCATCGTGCCCGTCAAAAGCCAGATCGCCAGCGAGGACCGCTTTGCAACGCGACTATACGACATATCGAACCGATCGGCCATTTCACCCTCCCACTACGTTGAGCGGCCCGTTATCCAGGCTCGCCGCGTCCTAGTGACGCTATTTAGTGGCACGGTCAATAGTTGTAGACGACAAGCTTGCGGTGTTGCGCGCGGGCCGCACCTCCCATTATTGGGCCACGGCGCCCGTCATTGGAGCGGCTTCAGGCCCATGATCTCCCGCGCTTCACTGGGGGTGGCGAGCTCGTAACCAAGCTCGGTGCAAATGCGCACGGCGCGCTCTGTCAGTTGCAGGTTCGTCGCCAACTCGCCGTGGCTGTAATAGAGGTTGTCTTCCAGGCCGACACGGATATGGCCTCCGAGCAGCAGCGCATTCGGAATGCACGGCAGCTGCGCCGGGCCGATACCGCTGACGCCGAAGATCGCGTCCTTCGGCAATAGGTCAACCATCTGCTGCAGTGTGCGCGGCGAATAGGCCATGGCGTTCTGGAAAGCGCGATGCGTGCCGAGCACAATGTTGACGAAATAGGGTGCCTTATCCAGCCCCTCGGCCGTCAGCGTGGTGACATCCTGCGTGATATGGCTGTGCGCGAACACTTCCCATTCCGGCTTGATCCCGCGTTCCTGCATCTTGGTTGCCAGTTCGCGCGATCGCTCGGGCGAGGTGTGCATCAGCAGCTCTCGCCCCTCGAAGCTGGCGATGATCGTGGTCGCATCCAGGGTGCACATCTCGGCTCCGGCCTCGAGACCCTTGAGCCGCTCCTCCCACAAGATTTCCCAATAGCCGTTCGAACCCTGCGCGACCATGTCGCCGTTGACGCCGCCACCGGTCGAATTGTTAATGACGATATCGCATTGGTCGCGGATGCGGCGGTTGATGTCACGATAGATCACCGGGTCGCAGGTCGCGCCGTCGTCAGGCCGGCGGGCATGGATCGCGACGACGCTCGCGCCGGCCTTGTAACATTCGTAGACGTCGCGCGCGATTTCGTCGGGCTGGGTCGGCAAATGCGGATTCTGCGCCTTGCTCGCCATCCCGCCGGTGGGAGCGATGGTGAGGATGACCTTGCGGCTCATGCTATGCTTCCTTCACAGTATGGTGCATGCCTGTTCGAAGGCGAGGCGGGGAGCGCGTGGGGTGAGTTTGCTCTCATCGCCGTATCCGAGGTTGATGAGGAAGTCGGACTTGAACCGGC
>NZ_JAAOZC010000013.1 GCF_011761305.1 Sphingomonas vulcanisoli
CGTAGCGCTTGATACCCATGATGCCCCCGCAAATCGCGGTACCTCATGAATCAGACATCACGCCAAATGGAAATCCTGAATGTCGATACAGCCTAAGACCAAAAACCCCCGGGCGCTGATGCGTCCCGGGGGTTCTCTTGGCCCCTCTCGCCGGAGCCCGCTGGAAGGGGTCTTGGACCCTCTCTTTACTTCAGCAGGGTGAGCACGTTCTGCGAGCTCTGATTGGCCTGGGCCAGCATCGCTGTCGAAGCCTGCGACAGGATCTGTGCCTTGGCGAGCGCGCTCGTCTCGGTGCTGTAGTCCGCATCCTGGATCTGCGAGCGTGCCTGGCTGAGGTTGGTCACGTTGCTCGTCAGATTGTTGACCACCGAGTTGAGGCGGCTTTCGGCGGCGCCGAACTTCGCCTGCTTGCCCGAAACCGTGCCGATCAGCGTATCGACCGACGTCAGCGCGGCCGATGCGCCGGTGGTGAGATCGACCGAAGACACCGCTGACAGATCGAGCTGCGTGAAGTCCATGTCGACCGTGTCGGAGGCCGAAGCGCCGGTCTGGATCGTCACGGTGCCCGAGGAGCCCGCCGCACCGCTGAACAGCGCGATGCCGTTGAACTTGGTGTTCGACGTGACCGAGGTGATCTGCGAGGCGAGCTGCGAAACTTCGCTCTGCAGATTGGTCTTGTCGCTCGAAGAGTAAGTGCCGCTCGAAGCCTCGACCGCCAGCTCACGGATGCGCTGGAGCATGTTGGTGACTTCGGACAGCGCGCCATCGGCGGTCTGCGCCATGGAGATGCCGTCGTTGGAGTTACGGATCGCCTGGTTCATGCCGGTGATCTGCGATGTCATCGAATTGGCGATGGCAAGGCCAGCGGCGTCGTCCTGGGCGCTGTTGATGCGCTTGCCGCTCGACAGGCGCTGCATTGCCTGGCTGAGGGCCGCATCGGCCATCCGGCTGCCGTTCTGGGCGCGGAGTGCGCTCACGTTGGTGTTGATAACAGTCATTTACTCTTTCCTTTCCCGCTCAAACTCTGGCGAGACCGAGAGGCCCTTGTCCGCCACGAAGCCGATAACGACAGGGTTAGCGGGGGCTTTAACTACAAATTTCGGGAAGGCCGGATTTGGCGGGCACAGGGCCCGATCCCTTACGTGCGGGCCATGCGCGAGGGTACGCGCACCCGTGATACCCGCGCGTTCCTTTTAAGGGTTCGGCCTTTTAAGGGTTTGGTAGTTAATCTTGACGTAACCCTGCTTGGTCAGCCGGCGGTAAGATTTTCGCCGGCCTGTAAATCGGGGTGTTCGAACATGGCGAACCTAGGGCTGAGCGAAGGGGCGGCGATCCACCATCCGATGCTGGCCGCCTGGCTGGCCGGCGTCGGAATCGAGGTTAACCGCATCGCCGCCGATGCGCCCGCGCACCGCGACGATATCCGCATCCTGGACATTGGTGAGCGGTCGTTCGCCCGCCACCGCGATCTGATCGTCGGCGCCACCGATGGCGGCCCCAGCTACAAGGCGATGGCCAATGGCCATCCCGCCGAAATCCATTTCGGTTTCGAGGACGCCGCCTTCGGCCATGCGCTGATCGCCGAACTCGTCCGTCCTGAAGCACGCCCCGCGGTCGGTGAGCCCGAGAGCGCAGCGTTCATCAGCCTGGTCGCGCGCATCGCCAAGGCGGATGCGACCCTGCTGGTCCTCGGCGAGACCGGCACGGGCAAGGAGGGCATCGCCCGCTTCTGCCACACCGTCTCCCGCCGCGCCGACAAGCCCTTCGTGGCGGTCAACTGCGCCGCGCTTCCCGAAACGATGCTCGAGGCGATTCTGTTCGGCCACCAGAAGGGCAGCTTCACCGGCGCCGGCGGCGCCAGCGAGGGCCTGTTCCGTGCCGCCGACGGCGGCACCCTGCTGCTCGACGAGATCGCCGAGCTGCCGCTCGCGCTGCAATCCAAACTGCTCCGCGCCATCCAGGAGCGCGAAGTGCTCCCGGTCGGCGCGACCGTGCCGGTCAAGGTGGATGTCCGCATAATCGCCGCCGCCAACCGCGAGCTGGCCGAGGAAGTCGCCGAGGGCCGCTTCCGCGCCGATCTCTACTGGCGGCTGAACGTCATGCCGCTGATGCTGCGCCCGCTCGCCGAGCGCCGCCTCGACGTCCGCGCGATCACCGCCAATCTGATGCTGCGCCACTTCCAGCCCGGCGAGGCCTTCCCTTGGCCGACCGCGCAGGCGCTCGATCGGCTGATGGCGCATGGCTGGCCGGGCAACGTCCGCGAACTCGACAATGTCCTCCAGCGCGCGATGCTGCTCAGGAGCGGCGACCGGATCGAGGCGAGCGATCTGGCGATCGAGGCCGGCACGCTGGCCGCCGCCGCGCAGGTCCGCCGCACCGGCGTCGCCGCGCCGACCGCCACCCCCGCCGTTGCGAACGCTGCCCCGCGCCTCGCCGATGTCGCCCGCGCCAGCGAAGCGCGGCTGATCGAGGAGGCGCTGGAAGCCTGCAACGGCCACCGGCTGCGCGCTGCCGAGCGGCTGGGGATCAGCGAGCGCACGCTCCGCTACCGCCTCGCCGACATGCGGCGGATGGCGGCGTGATGCACCTTCTGCCCTTCTTTTCCGGTCAGGCTGAGCTTGTCGAAGCCTCGTCCTTTCTCTTCAGCGCTCCGCTGGAAGAGAAGCAGCCCTTCGACAAGCTCAGGGCGAACGGCTTCGGCGGTGGAGAGGCGCGATGACCGCGATCACCCCCGCCAGCCTGTTGCAGATGCGCTCCGCCATCCTGCAGCAGAACAGCGCGCTGCAAAAGGCGGCGTCCTCCGCCGTCTCGGGCGTCGGCGCTGTCGATCCGGCGCAGGCAAATACACAACAGACCAGCTTTGCCGGCGCGATGAACAGCGCGCTGCAGCAGGTCAACAGCCTCCAATCCAAGGCCGAAACCGCCAGCACCGCCTACGAAAAGGGCGAGACCACCGATATCGCCTCGGTGATGCTGGCGCGCGAGCAGGCCTCGGTCGGCTTCCAGGCGACCCTGCAAGTCCGCAACAAACTCCTGTCCGCGTACAAGGACATCATGAGCATGCCGGTCTGATATGAGCGAAAACGCCCTTACCACAGCGCCCGCCGCTGCCCCCCGCGTCACCATCCCCCAGACCGGCCCCGCTTTGGAACGGGTGAAGACCTTCGCGCGCCAGCCGGCGGTGGCGAAGAGCCTGCCGTTGCTTGGCATCCTCGTTGCGGTGGCGATCGCTGCCTCGGCCTGGATGACCTTCGCGACGGGCCCGCAGCGTGATCTCTTCACCGGGCTCGGCGATGCCGACAAGGCGGCGATGGCCGATCAGCTCAAGAGCGGCGGGATCAAGTACAGCCTCGATCGCGATACCGGCGCGATCAGCGTTTCCGAGAGCGATTACTACCGCGCCAAGATGCTGCTCGCCCAGGCCGGCCTGCCCAAGAGCGCGCCCGACGGCGATTCGCTGATTTCCAGCCTGCCGATGGGCGCCAGCCGCGCGGTGGAGGGAGAGCGCCTGCGCCAGAGCCGCGAGATGGATCTCGCGCGGACGATCGAGGCGATCGATGCGGTGGAAAGCGCCAAGGTCCACCTCGCCGCCGAACAGCAGAGCGTCTTCGTCCGAGACAATGCCCCCGCCTCCGCATCGGTGATGCTGCGCATCCGCCAGGGCCGCGCGCTCTCCGACGGCCAGACGCAGGCGATCGTCAATCTCATCGCCTCCTCGGTGCCCGGCCTTTCGCCGGACAATGTCTCGGTCGTCGACCAGAGCGGGCATCTGCTATCGCGCAACGGCGGCGGCGATGGCGCCGCCGATCGCCAGGTCGAGCTCCAGCAGAAGATCGAGCAGCGCTATCAGGACCAGATCGCCAAGCTGTTGACGCCTTTGGTCGGCGCCGACGGCTTCACCAGCGAAGTCCACGCCGATCTCGATTTCGCCGAGACCCAGGCGACGCGCGAAAGTTTCCCCAAGGATACCGCCGTGCTGGCGCGCGAACAGGGCGGTTGGGCGAACGACGCCGCCAACGGGCAAGCGCCCGCCGGCGGCATTCCCGGCGCGATCGCCAACCAGCCGCCGACCAGCCCGCAGGTCTCGGCCACGCCGACACCCGGCCTGGCCCCCGGCGCAACGCCGCAAGCGGGCACCACCGCCGCCGCGGCCGCGAGCAAGACCAGCGAAAATTACGACCGCAGCTACCAGCTCGGGCATGAGGTTTCGGTCACCAAAAATCCGGTGGGCTCGATAAAGCGGCTGTCCGTCGCGATCGCGCTCAAGGAAGGCGCCAAGCCGCGCGGTGTCGCCGAAATGGCGCAGCTGGAGCAGCTGTTGAAGGGCGGCGTCGGCTTCGATCAGGCGCGCGGCGATCAGTTCGCCCTTTCCTCGCGCAGCTTCGTGGATATGACGACCGCCGCCGACAAGGCGAAATGGTATGAGGCGAGTTGGGTCGGCATCGCCGCCCGCAACGTCACCGGCCTGATCATCGCGCTGCTCCTCTTCTTCGGGGTGGTGAAGCCGCTTAGCAAGAAATTGCTGGCGTCCAGCCCCGCCGATGCGGGCGCCGCCGGTGGCGACCGTCCGGCGATCGGCAATGAGATCGCAGCGGCGCTCGCCAATCAGGCGGTCGCCGATCCCAGCCGCCCGGTGACGCTCGACATGATCGAGGCCGCGCCGGGCTATTCGGATCGCGCCGCCCTGATCCGCAATTTCGTCCGTCAGGATCCGGCGCGCGCCGCGCTGGTCGTCCGCGATCTGATCCGCGCCGATATGCCGGGGGCCGTCGATGGTTGAGCAGACCCCCGTACCGGCAACCGACTCCTCCCCCGCCAGCGGCAGCGAGATCGCCGCGATCATGCTGATGCTGCTCGAAGAATCGGAAGCCGCCGAAGTGATCGGCCGGCTCGATCCCGAAGAGGTCGAGCGGCTCGGCGCATCGATGTTCTCGGTCGCCGACGTCTCCGAACGCGAGATCAACTCGGTGCTCGATGAATTCGTGCGCCGCGCCAAATCCCGGACCACGCTGGGCTTCGCCGCCGACAGCCAGATTCGTGGCATGATGGAGCGCGCGCTCGGCCCCGATCGCGCCGCGCCGATCCTCGGCCGCATCCGCCCGGTCAATCAACCGCAGGCGCTCGATTCGCTCAAGTGGATGGAGCCCGCGACGATCGCCTCGCTGGTCGAAGGCGAGCATCCGCAGCTGATCGCGCTCGTCCTCGCCCATCTCGCGCCGGAGCGCGCCGCCGAGGTGCTGCAGATGCTGCCCGAGGACATGCAGACGCCGATCATCCAGCGCGTCGCGACGCTCGGCCCCGTTTCGCCCGAGGCGATCGAGGATATCGAACGGCTGCTGACCCGCCCGCTGCGCCGCCCCCAATCCGCCGCTATCGGCCGCCCGCGCGGCGGCGTCAGCGAGGCGGCGCAGATCGTCAACAACAGCCGCAAGGCCTCCGAACAACGCATCCTCAAGGCGCTGCAGAAGCTCGACAAGAATCTCGCGCGCTCGATCGAGGACGAGATGTTCGTGTTCGAGAATCTCAACGCGCTGGACGACAAGAATCTCGGCATGCTGCTCCGCGCGGTCGAAAGCGACATCCTCGTCGTCAGCCTCAAGGGCGCCGACGAACGGCTCAAGGCGCGCATGTTCGGCTGCATGTCCAGCCGCGCCGCGCAATCGATCCAGGATGCGATCACCGACAAGGGCCCGATGCGGATGGCCGATGTCCAGATCGCGCAGAAGGAAATGCTGTCCATCGCCCGTCGTCTCGCGGCCGAGGGCACGATCAACCTCGGCGGCAAGGGCGACGATGATTATGTTTGAACGCCGTTTCTCCGAAGCCTTCGACAATGCCGAGCGCGTCCCCGTCTGGACGCGCCCGAACAGCCCCAAGTTCACCGCCTTCGCCACCACGCCGGGCGCGCACGTCGGCGATTTCCATGCACCGCCGCCGCCCGATCCGGGGATCGAGGAATATGCGCGCGGTTTTCAGGATGGGTATGCCGCGGCCCACGCCGCTGCCTCCGCAGATACCGGCGGCCTCGATCGGCTGGCGGCGGCGCTCGGCAACCTCACCACCGAATCGCCGGCGGCGTTGGGGACGATGCTCGCCGAAAGCGTGATGCGGCTGGTGCGTCAGGTGGTCGGCGAGGTGACGCTGGACGCAACCGTGATCGCCGAGCGCGCGCATGCCGTCGCGGCGATCGTCGCCGATGAAGCCTTGCCCGCCCGGCTGCGGATGCACCCCGAGGACGTCGCGCGGATGGAGGGCGTGCCGAGCCCGCTCGATATCGTGCCCGATGCTTCGCTCAAGCCCGGAACCGTCGTCGCAGAAACCGCCAACGGACTGGTCGAGGATGGCCCCGCCGTCCGCCTCGAACGGCTGCGCGCCGCGCTCGATGCGATGGCCAGCCGCCGGTGAGCCTGGCTGCACGCGCCTCGGCGCTGCTTGAGGCGGTTGATCTCGGCTCGATCCAGCCACGACGCATCGGTCGCCTTGCCTCATTCGATGGGCTGATGCTGGAGGCAACGGGTTTTCCGGAGCCGGTCGGCGCCAACGCGCGCGTGATCGATGCCGATGGCCATGCCGCGCTCGCCGAGGTCGTCGGCTTTCGCGGCGACCGCACCTTGCTGATGGCGCTCGATGCCGATGCCCCGCACAGCTGCGGCGCGCGCGTCGAGCCCGATCGGCGCGGCACCAACGTCGATGTCGGGCCGCAATTGCTTGGCCGCGTCGTCGATGCGTTGGGCCATCCTCTCGACGGGCTCGGTCCGATTCAGACCAAGGCGCGCTGGCCGCTGGCGGGCAAGCGCCAGAATCCGCTCGATCGCGCGCGCGTCACTCAGCCGTTCGATACGGGCGTCCGCGCGATCAACGCGATGCTCACCGCCGGCGTCGGCCAGCGGATCGCGATCGTCGCCGGCTCCGGCGTCGGCAAATCGGTGCTGATGGGGCAGATCCTCGAAGGCGCCGAAGCCGATGTGATCGTGGTCGGCCTGGTCGGTGAACGCAGCCGTGAAGTCAGCGATTTCCTCGCGACCAAGATCGGCCCGGACATCAAATCGAAGACCGCCGTGGTCGCAGTCCCCGCCGATCACCCGCCGATCCTGCGCCTGCGCGCCGCGATGCGCGCCACCGCGATCGCCGAATATTTCCGGGATCAGGGTTTGCGCGTGCTGCTGCTGATCGATTCGCTCACCCGCGTCGCGCACGCCCAGCGCGAGATCGGGCTCAGCCTCGGCGAGCCGCCGACGATGAAGGGATATCCGCCCTCCGCGCTCGGCCTGATCCCCCGCCTAATCGAGCGCGCGGGCGCCGACGCGCTGACCGGCGGATCGATCACCGCGCTCTACACCGTACTCGCCGATGGCGACGACACCACCGACGATCCGATTGTCGATACCGCGCGCGCGATCGTCGACGGGCATATCGTGCTGACTCGCTCGCTGGCCGAGCAGGGCGTTTTCCCGGCGATCGATATCGGCAAATCGCTGAGCCGCGTGATGGCCGATATTGTCGGCCCCGAGCATACCGCGGCGGCGCGCACTTTGCGTTTGCTTTGGAGCACTTATGAGGAAAATCGCGACCTGATCCTGATGGGCGCCTATAAGGCCGGCAGCGATCCCGCGATCGATGCGGCGGTCGCGCACCGCCAGCTCATCCTGAATTTTTTGCGCCAGGATCAGCGCGAGACCGTCGATCTTAACGCATCGGTTACCACGTTAGTGGATAACTTCGGTGCATGAGCTCCATCGCCCAACGCCGTGCCCGTGTCGCCAGAGTGCGGCGCGTTCAGCACCTCCAGGCCGTCGGTAACGCCGCCGAGGCGGAGGGCCGGCTGGTGCAGCTCGAGACCAGCGATCAAAGGCTGGCGGGCCTACGCAACAGCCTCGTTTCCGAATCACAGACCAATGGCGCGACGCTCGGCAGCCTTGGTGAGCTCAGCGCGCGACTCGATGATGCCCGCGTCGGGCTCGGCCGCCAGCTCGTCTCGGCCAAGCAGGCCGTCGACCTCCGCCTCGCCGAACGGCTGACCGCCAACATCGCGCGCGAAGGCGCCGAACGGCTGCAGGACCGCGCCGTCGCCGAGATGCACAAGATGATCGAGCAGCGCATGGCCGCGAGCTTCCGCCCCGGTCTGGTGAAGGGCGGGCCCCGTGGCTGACCTCGCCCTCGCGCTGGCAGCGCCCGTCGCCACGGCGGCGAAGACGGCACCTGCCGTATCCGCCGCGGCGACGTCCGCGAAGGGCGCGACCGATGTGTTCACGGCGCTGATGGCGGCTGCTTCTCCATCCGTAATCGCCACGCCTGCGGCGGCGCTACCCGTCGCTGCCAATGCCGATGAGCCGAAATTGGCGGACGTCGCCGAGAAGACCGGCGACAATGGCGACGCGAAAGACGATAGCGACGGCACGAGCGATTCGGATGCGCTGCTCGCCCTGTTGATCCCCGCATCGGCGCCGCAGCCGGCGATTCCCCTGGTGGCCGCGGTGGTTCCCGCGCCGGCTTCGGTATCAATCAAAACTTCGGCTTCCGATGCGGCCGCTACCGCTGCCCCGCCGATCGTGCTCCGAGCGCCGACCGCCGCACCCGTGATCACGCCGACCGTCCCAGACGATCAGCAGGCCGCGGCCCCGGCGACGCAGACGTCAATCGCAGCGCTCGCCCAAATGGCGAGAGCGCCGGTCAATACCGCGCCGTCGCCGCCGGATATGCCCGCGGTCGCCGCTGTCCCAACAACCGCGGCCATGGCCGTACCGCCGTCGATCGTTCAGACCAACGGCACTGTCCGCGGAACGGCCCCTAACGCTCCAGCAGCCCCTCTCACTGTCCCGCCTCCGATTGTTCAGACTGAGGCTGAAGCACCCGAAATAGCTACCAGCGCTTCTCCCGCCACCGTTGCCGCGCAGCCGCCGATCAGTCAGGCGAATACCGCGTTGCCCGAGACAGCCGTCAGCACCCCAATCGCCACGGAAACCGCGCAGCCGGCAGTCGTGAAGGCTAGCGCCAGCACGCCCGAAACGGTCCCTAGCGATCCGGTCGCCATCGCAGCCGTCCCACTGCCGGTCGTCCAGACAAGCGTCGATGTTCCCGGCGCGGCGGCCAGCGCTCCAGTCTTCGCCATAGCCGCCGATCCCACAGCAATCGTCGCCAGGCCGACCGCACGCGCAGTGCGCATGACTGTGCCAAAGCTTGATCGCGCCGCGCCCGCTGCCACCCGCGCCGTATCCAAAGCTGATACGCCCGCCGCCAAGGCCGACACCGCCGAAGCGCGGCCGCAGGAGATGGATCCTCGCCCGGCGCCTGACCGCGCCGACGATAGGGCTGCGCCGCTGCCACAGCAGCAGACCGCACCCGCCGCCACGCACCAAGCAACAGCCGCCGCCAAGTCCGCCGATATCGGCTCGACCGAGGCCGTGATCACCCGCCACCTCGATCTCGCGCGCGGCAACCAGTGGCTCGACGGCCTCGCCAAGGATATCGCGGCGACCGGCGGCACCAACAGCAGCCTGAGCTTCACGCTTTCGCCCGAGAATCTCGGCGCGCTCAAGGTGGATATCACGCAGGGTGCGGACGGGGCATCGGTGCACATGACCACCGATACCGATGCCGCCCGCACTATCATCCTCGATGCCCAGCCCAAGCTTGCCGCCGAAGCGCGCGCGCAGGGGCTGACCCTCAAGGAGACCAGCGTCTCTACCAATTCGGACCAGCAGCGCCAGCCGCAGGGCCAGAGCCCGGCGCATTCGAGCGCGCAGCAGCAGGGCGGCGGCCACGATCGCCGCGCCTTCGCGCAGGCGCCTGCCCAACCCCTTTCTCCCACCCAGCCGACCGTCGCGGATGAGGAATCCGATGACGAACTCTATGCGTGAATGGACCAGCCATGAGTGATGCAGCCGCAGCCCCCGCCCCCAAGAAAAAGGGCGGCTTGATGAAGAAGCTCATCCTGTTCGTGCTTGCCCCCGGCTTGCTGATCGGCGGCGGCGTCGGCGCCGGCCTGTGGGCGGCGGGGCGCGGCGGCCATGCCGGCCCGGTCGAGGATCCCAACCGCCCCAAACTGATGATCAAGGACGGCAGCGAAACCGGTAAAGCCTCTTCGGCGCCCGATCCGGCGGTGATCGATCCTTCCAAATATCAGGCCAGCTATCAGCCGATGGAGCAGAATTTCACTTCCAACCTGCGCGATACCGATGGCTTCCTGCAGGTTGGGCTCGGCGTATCGACCTTCTACGATCATCGCGTCTTCGATAATATGAAGCGCGCCGAGATGCCGGTTCGCTCGGCGGTGCTGGAAGTGCTTGCGCAGCAGCAGGCCGAGACGCTCAATACCGAGCAGGGCAAGGCGGCGCTGCGCAAGCAGTTGACCGCGGCCATCAACAATGTGCTCAAGAGCCAGGAAGGCTTCGGCGGGATCGACAACGTCTACTTCACGAGCTTCGTGATCCAATGAGCGAGGCGGAGGCGCTGGCCGAGGATCAGGCCGCGCAGATCCTGGAAGAGCTGGTGGCCTCCGGCGATGCGCCCGCGCAGCCCGAGCTCTTCGCGCTCGGCACGCGCCGCGAGCGGCCGAGCGAGCGACTGCATGCGCTGGAGCGCGTCGGCGAGAAGGTATCGCGCGCGCTGCGCGGTGCGATCGAGCCGCTGGCGGCGGCGCGCACCCGCGTCATCGCTCAGCCGATCACCACCGGCGCCTACGAGGATTTCACCGATACGCTGGCGCCCTTCACCAGCTACAGCCACTATCGGCTCGATCCGCTGAACGGCGGCATGCTGGTAACGATCGAGCCGCAATTCGTGGTGGCATTGCTCGAGCGTTATTATGGCGGCGGCATCGGCCAGGCCGAGCCTTTCACCCGCAAGGAATTCACCGCCGGCGAGGAGATGCTGCTCGGGCGCCTGCTCGATCGCGTCGTCACCACGCTCGCCGAACAATGGCAGCCGCTGGCGCCGATCGAACCCCGCCTCGTCCAGCGCGAGACCGCGCTCGCGGATATTGGCTTCCTGCGCGGCGAGGATCAGGTCGTGATCCAGCGCTTCACCCTGTCGCCCGATGGCTGCGCCTCGACCACGGTCTCAATCGTCTATCCGCTCGCGCTCATCAAGCCGATCGAAGAGCGGATGCAGCATCAGGCGGAGGACACCAGCCCGACCGCGGCGCAGGCCTGGCGGGCGAAGCTTTCGAGCGCGCTCTCCGAAGTGCGGTTGCCCGTGCGCAGCGTACTCGCTCGGCCGGAGATCACGCTGAACCAGTTGATGGCCCTGAAAGTGGGCGACGTCATCCCGATCCAGCTGACCGATCGCACCCCGCTGCTCGTTGCTTCGCGGCAAGTGGCGGCGGGCACGATCGGCGAGCAGGAAGGACGCGCCGCCATGTTGATTGAAAAGATTGGACGGAATTGACCGATATGAGTGACATGAGCGAAGCGCCCGCCCTTCCGTCCGAGGCCCTGTTCGGCGGTCGCAACTACCGGCTGCTCGCGGATATTCCTCTGCGCCTGTCGGTGGAGGTGGGTTCCACGTCGATGAAGCTGGCCAGTCTGATGGACTTGGCCGAGGGCAGCGTTGTCGAGCTGGACCGCCAGGCGAATGAGCTGCTCGACATTCTCGTCAACGGCACGTTGGTGGCGCGCGGCGAGGTCGTGACTGTGGGAAACAAGTTCGGCATAAGGGTGGTCGATGTCGTGGCCACCGAGGCGCGGCTGGGAGGAATTGAACGCCGCACATGATGCTCGATTACCTTGTTCGGCTGATTCCCCTTCTCCTGCTGGTTTGCGGCCTCGCGGTCTTCTCGCTTTGGCTTTATCGGCGGATGCAGCCGGGCGTTTCCTTCGGCCAGCGCGAACGCGCGCTGAAGGTGATCGATGCGCTGCCGATGGGGCCGCTGAGCCGGCTCGCGGTGGTGGAGTTCGCGGGCAAGCGTTACCTGATCGCGGTCTCTCGCGGGCGCGTGGATCGCATCGCCGAGGCCGACGCCCCCAAGTTCGCGCTGCCGGATGACGAATAGGATGGTGCGCCCAGTCGTAGTGCGGGCGCTGCTCGCCCTGATCGTCACCTTCGCCGTCGCTTTCGTTCTGGCGCACCCCGCCTTTGCCCAGGCCGCCGCTGCACCGCCCGCCAATCCTTCCGGGGGAATCGATCGGGCGATGAAGACGATCGGCGGCACCGGCCAACCTCTGTCGCTCTCGCTGCAGATCCTGCTGCTGATGAGCCTGCTGACGGTGCTGCCGTCGCTGCTGCTGATGATGACCAGCTTCACGCGGATCATCATCGTACTGTCGCTGCTCCGCCAGGCGCTCGGCCTCGCGCAGACGCCGCCCAACCAGGTGCTCGTCGGTCTGGCCCTGTTCCTGTCGATGTTCGTGATGCGGCCGGCGATCGATCAGATCAATCAGACCGCCTACAAGCCCTATGGCGCGGGCCAGATCCCGATCGAGGAGGCGATCAGCCGAGGTGGCGCGGTCTTGCACGGCTTCATGATCCGCCAGACCCGCCAGACCGATCTCAAGCTCTTCGCAGACATGGCCAAGGCACCAAAGTTCGCCAAGCCCGAGGACGTGCCCTTCACGATCCTGCTGCCCGCTTACGTGACCTCCGAACTCAAGACCGCGTTCCAGATCGGCTTCCTGATCTTCCTGCCCTTCCTGGTGATCGATCTGGTGGTGGCATCCACGCTGATGGCGCTGGGCATGATGATGCTTAGTCCGGCAATCATCTCGATGCCGTTCAAGCTGCTGTTGTTCGTGCTGGTCGATGGCTGGGCGCTGACGATGGGCAGTTTGGCGGCGAGCTTCCAGTGAGGGCTCTCGTGCTCCGTTTATCCCGAGCGACGTTCGACACGAACGGAATTGGGTAAGCGCATGGAAACCGCCGCCTCTCCAGATTATTTCATCGGCGTCGCCCAGCAGGCTTTGTGGGTGCTGGCGCTCTGCTCCGCGCCGATCCTGATCCCGGCGCTGATTACCGGCCTGATTGTCAGCATGATCCAGGCGGCAACCTCCATCAACGAACAGACCCTAAGCTTCATACCGAAGCTGATCGTCGTCGGCGCCTGTCTGGCACTGTTCGGCGGCGCGATCCTGTATCTGATCGCGGACTTCACCAAGGACATCTTCGCCCGCATCCCGGAGCTGGTGCATTGAGCGCCAAATCCCCCTCTCCCCTTCAGGGGAGAGGGTCGGGGAGAGGGGGCTACGGGCGAGGCTCGCGGCGTGCTGGGTCTTCCAGGATTCCCCCTCTCCCTAACCCTCTCCCCGCCAGCGGGGAGAGGGGACTGTGATGCCCGCCGCTTTCGCGGGGCTCGAGGGCCAGATGTGGCTTTGGCTGGTGGCGATGATCCGGCCCGGTGCGGCATTCTTCGCGGCGCCTTTGTTCGGGATGGCGGCGGTGCCCGTGCAGCTCCGCCTCGTCATATCACTGGCGATCGGGATGGCAGGCTATGCGACGACGCCGTTCTTCCTGCCGCCCGACGGCGTCACGTCTGTCGCAGGTTTCGCGATGATCCTGGGCGAGGTTCTGGCCGGCGCGGCGATGGGATTCGCCGTGCAGATTGGTTTCTCCGCCGCGCTGTTGGCGGGCGAGACGATCGGCAACGCCTCGGGCCTTGGCTTCGCATCGATGATCGATCCGCACAGCAACGCGCCCTCGACCGCAGTCGCGCAATTCCTCTCGATCCTGGCGACCTTCCTCTTCCTCTCAATCGGGGGCCACCTGATCCTCGCCAGGATCATCGTCGAAAGCTATCATGCGCTGCCCGTCGGCGGGGCTTGGCCGGCGATGGAGAGCTTGCGCGGGCTGGTCATGTTCGGCGGCGAGATCTTCGCGATGGGGCTGGCGATCGCGCTGCCGGTGGGCTTCGCCTTGATCCTCGTCCAGATCATCATGGCGCTGCTGGCGCGTTCGGCGCCGGCGATGAACATCTTCGCGGTCGGCCTGCCCGCCACTTTGCTCGCGGCGATCATCCTGCTCGCCATCGCCGCGCCCGCGATCGGCGAGGGCATACAGGCCGCGATCGAGCGCGGTCTGGACGAAGCACAGGCTTTGGCGGTGGGTAAGTAACGCTTCCGATACCTTCCTTTGCGATCCGTTAACCATCCGCCGTCACACTGCGCGGCATGGCCGATAATGGACAGGACAAGACAGAAGCCCCAACCGCCAAGCGCCGCAAGGACGCGGCCGAAAAGGGCGATGTTCTCCAATCCAAAGAGCTCGGCACTGCACTGGTCGTACTCTCGGGCGCGGTGTGGGCGGCGATGGCGGGCCCGTGGATGGTGCGCTCCTGCGAAAAGGTGATCCAGCAGGGGCTGACCTTCGATCATGGCGTGGTCGAGGGCTTCAATCCCGGCGGTGCGATCATCTCCCTCATGGTTCCGGTCGCCTTGCCGCTTGCCACGCTGCTGGCGATGACATTGGTCGCCGCGGTCGGGACGCCCGCGATGCTCGGCTCGCTCGGCTTTCGCTGGGGGGCGATCGGCTTCAAGGGTGCGAAGCTTAATCCGATCAACGGCATCCAGTGCATGTTCGGCCTGCAGGGGCTGACCGAACTCGGCAAGGCGATCCTCAAGGTCAGCGTGCTGGGCGTGGTCGCTTACTGGCTGCTGAAATCCCGCATGCCCGATCTGCTCGGCACTGGCCGTGGCGATCCGCGCGCCACCTACGCGGCGATCGGCCAGAGCTTCACCTTCGCCTTTCTCGTCATGGCGAGCGGCCTAGTCGCGATCGCCGGCGCGGATATCCCGATGCAGCTGATCCAGCGCGCCCGGCGCCTGCGGATGAGCAAGCAGGAGATCAAGGACGAGCATAAGCAGACCGAAGGCAACCCAGAGGCCAAGGGTGCGCAGAAATCGAAGCGGCGCGAGATGCTCTCCAAATCGGCGCGCAAGGCGGTCAAGGAAGCGACCGTCGTTCTGACCAACCCTACCCATTTCGCGGTGGCGCTGCGCTACCGCCCCGGCTTCGATGCCGCGCCGATCGTGGTCGCCAAGGGCCGGGACGAGACCGCGCGCGCAATCCGCGAACTCGCCGATGCCGATGCGGTGCCCATCCTCAGCTACCCGCAGCTCACCCGCGCGATTTATTTCACCTCGCGCGCGGGCCAATTGGTGCGCGAAGATCTCTATATCGCGGTCGCCACCATCCTCGCCTTCGTCTTCAATCTCGATCGCGCAATGGCCGAGGGGATCGTCCAGCCCAAGATCGACGTGCCGCCGGACGCGCACTTCGATGAACAGGGCCGCGCAACCGCTTCTTAACCACGATCCTTCATCAAGGGGCGATTAAGCGGGGGCCGCAGCCGCCGTTACCAAGGCAGAGCCCATGACGACGACAACCGCCACCCCCTCCACGACGAGCCCCGCGTCGACGAATTCGACGACGGCGACGACCGCGTCGGCGGGCGCGCAGATTCTGACGGCGCTGAATGCCGGATCGGGCGTGGACACGGCATCGCTGGTCACCAATCTTTCCGCCGCCACTTATGGCGACAAGCAGACATCGATCACCAATGCGCAGACCACGAACAGCGCGCAGGTTTCCGAACTGGCGACACTCAGCAGCGCGCTCTCGACCTTCAAGACCTCGTTGAACACTCTGATTTCCGGCGGCACGCTGCGCACCCAGCCATCGAGCTCGGATACCAGCGTACTGACCGCCACCGCCCAAGCGGGCGCGTCGCTCGGCAATCTCTCGGCGCAGCTTACCGTCAAGCAGCTCGCCAAGGCGCAATCCCTGGTCTCGGGCTATCTCGGCACCGCTTCCACCGTAATCGGCGCGGGCGGCCTGACGATCACCGTCGGCAGCGGATCGACCGCCAAGACTACCCAGGTCACGCTCGATAGCTCCAACGATACGCTTTCGGGCATCGCGAGCGCGATCAACGCCGCGAACGCCGGGGTCACCGCCGCGATCGTTACCGATTCGACCGGCGCGCGCCTGCAGATCAAGAGCACCACCGGCGCCGCCAACGCCTTCACGATCGCGCCCACCAGCGGATCGGACACGGCGCTGGGCGCGCTGCAATATCCGCCGATCACGAGCACCGACGGCAACGGCAACACCGTCACCACCGGCATGACGCAGGCGCAGGCCGCGCAGGATGCGATCGTCAATCTCGACGGCGTCGATGTCAGCCGATCAACCAACACGATCAGCGATCTGATCTCCGGCGTCACGCTCAGCCTGGTCAAAGCCGCGCCGGACGAGACGGTTTCGCTCGGTGCGACGCGCCCGACCGACGCCATCACCGCAGCGGTCAACGATTTCGTTTCCGCATACAACACCCTGCAATCCGAGCTGGCGACCGACACCGCCTATTCGACCGGTTCGACCAGCGCAGGCCTCTTCTCCGGCGACAGCAGCGTCCGCATGATCATGACCCAGCTGTCGCGGCTGACATCGACCACGCTCAACACATCGGGCGGTCCCTCGACGCTCGCCGAGATCGGCGTCCAGACGGGCCGGGACGGCACGCTCAGCGTCGATAGCACCCAGCTCGCCACTATGCTGAGCAAGTATCCCGATGGCGTTGAGGCGCTGTTCAACCCCACGCAGCATTCCAGCAGCGCACTGATCAAGATCACCAGCGCGATGGGCGCGGCCAAGGCGGGCACCTATACGCTGACCAACATCGTGCCTGCGAACGGCAGCACGCCGCCGTCGGGATCGATCGGCAATCTCTCGGGGCAGCCCGATGGCGTGCTGCTCGCGGCGTCGCCCGTCGCCGATGCCGCGGGGCTGGTGATCCAGCCGCAGGGCACTGTCGCCAGCGCCACGATCACCGTCGATCCCGGCATCGGCGGCGCGCTGCAGGCGATCGTCGATTCGCTGACCGCGTCCACCGGCCTGCTCGCCACGATCAGCACCCGGCTGCAGACGCAGAAGAGCACGCTTGCCGACCAGCAGACCAAGCTGACCAGCGACAAGACCAATTACGAAACCCGGCTGACATCGCAATTCACCGCGATGAACACCGCCGTCTCCGCCTACAAATCCACCCAGAGCTATCTCACCCAGCAGATCGCCCAATGGAATAAATCGAGCTGATGTTTGCCGCACCCAACCGCATGATGGCCGCCTATGCGCGCTATTCCGAAGTCGACGTCAAGGCGCGCGTCGAAGGCGCCAGTCCGCATGGGCTGATCCTTATCCTGTTCGAGGAATTGCAAAAGGCGCTCGCCACGATGGCCGCCGCCGAGCGCGCAGGCGATCGCGGCCGCAGCCTCACCGTGCAGGCGCGCGCGCTTTCGATGCTGCATGGGCTGGAGACCGGCCTGGACTATGAACGCGGCGGCGAGATCGCGGACACGCTGGGCAAGATCTACCGCGAGGCGCGACGCCTGCTCGGCACCCAGGGCGACGCGCGGGGCAAGGCGATCGAGGATGCCCGGGACATTATCAACGATATTTCCGAAGCCTGGGCGGCGATCGGGTAAAGCCCCTCCCCTGAAGGGGAGGAATTGGGGGTGGGGGAGTTTCTCTACTGGAAGCGCGACGGGTGAATGAAGTCCCCACCCCAACCCCTCCCCTGAAGGGGAGGGGCTGAAGGTTACACGCTCGGCGCGGACAGCATCAGATAGGCCAGCTTCGCCTGTGCGGGTGTCGGCCGCAGCACATTGATCTGATTGTGCTGAAGCGCTGCTAGCGCCGCCGCGACATCGCCGCCGCCATTGGCCTGACCTTCGCCGCCGTCGCTCGCTTCCAGCGCCGCGAGTTGGAGGCCCACGCCCGATTGCGGCGCGCTCGCCAGCATCGTCGGCGGACCCGCCGCGACGGCATCGTCATCCGCGCCGGCATTGCTGAGCTTGCGTCCCATCAGCGCATAGACCTCGCCCAGCGAGCGCGCGCTGCCGTCATGCTCGTAGAAGATCGATCGGTTGGCCCCCGCCTCGCGCGGGAACAGCGATGCGGCCGTGGCATCGGGATTGCTCCCCGCCGCCGTCAGGAATTTGCTCGCGCCGCCGAGGCCGAGAAAGTGCGCGAAGTAGAGGTCGGTCGCGTTGGCGGCGCGGCCCAGCACACGGCCCAACCCCTGCGCATTGTCCGCGGCGTAGGCGCCAGCCATTAGCGCCGCGGGTCCGGCCTGCTCGCGCAATCCCATCACCGCCTGGCGATAGGCGGGATCGACCGTGAAGCCGCCGCCGGACTTGGCGCTGATGGCATCCGCCGCCCAGCCCATGCCATGTTCGGCGCCATGTTTCTTGACGATCGCCAGCCAGCTCTGATCGAGAAACTGGTAAAGCCCGCTGGCGCTGGAGGACGCCGCCTTGGCGCCCGGATCGAGCCCGCTCTCGCTCTTGGCCTGCGCGAGCAGATAGGAGAAAGCGACCCCGGTCCGCTCCGCCGCCTGCCCGATCGCCGCGCGCACGTCATCGCGCACGGTGGTTAAGCCATTACTGATACGCTCTAACGACACGAGCAGCGGCCCCATTTGCTATTAACCGGCCCTACCATTGCGCTAAACAAGGTTAACGGGTGGTAAAGTCGGTTAACCGCAGAGACCCGTCATGCCGGACTTGTTCCGGCATCCACCCATCCTCAGGCTCCGGCATTCGTGGTGGAGTGGACCCCGGAACAAGTCCGGGGTGACGAAGGAGAAGACAGCCGTTACGCTCCCCCCATGGAAACCCCCACCGGCACGATCCCCCGCTCGCTCTTCGTCTTCGCGCTTTTCTATGGCGGCATGGTCTGCATCGCGGGCGTGCTCGGGGTGAAGCAGGTGGCGCTGGGGCCATTGGCGGTGGAGGCGGGGATCTTCGCTTTCCTGCTGCTCGTCGTGATGGGCAGCGCGATCACCGAACTGCACGGTCAGAAGGTGGCCGATCAGCTGGTGCGCTGGGGCTTCCTGCCGATGCTGGTCGCTGCCGGGCTGATCCAGCTCGTTCTGGCACTGCCGACCGACCCGGGCATGTATCCGCCCGCGATCACCGCCTTCCCGATCGTTGTCGGGCAAGGCGCGCGGATGATGCTGGCGGGGCTGGTTTCCTACGGCATCTCGCAGACGCTCAACGTGCTGATCTTCTCCCGGCTCAAGGGGCAGGAGGGCGCCGGGCGGCTGGTGTGGTTCCGCGGCATGATCGCCAGCGCGGTCAGCCAGATCGTCGATACCGTGCTGTTCATCAGCATCAGTTTCTATGGCGAGCGTCCGATCCTGGCGCTGATGGCCGGCCAGATGCTGACCAAGGTGGTGCTGTCGATCATGCTGGTGCCATGGCTGATCACAGGGTTCGTTGCGGTAGGGCGGCGGCTGGATCGGGCCTGACTCGGATGAGCGATCGTTGGTATTTTGCGGCTTTCACTGTCTTTTGTGTCGGTGTGTTTGCTTACGGCATCCGGACGGGGCGAATGCCCGCCAAAATTTCCTCCTTCGATAGGAGAACTCAGCCGACGCTTTTCAAGATCGCAGGCGGCTCTTGGCTTTTGTTTGCCGCCATCGGTGCTTGGGTCGCAGTCACGATGCCTTGATAAATAAAAAGGGCGCCGCCTCTCGGCGACGCCCTCTCTGATCTCGACTGAAACCGACCCTTATTCGGCGGCGGCCTGCGGGCGATCGTCGCGGCGTTCGGCGATGCGGGCCGACTTGCCGCGGCGCGAGCGCAGATAATAGAGCTTGGCGCGGCGGACGGCGCCCTTGCGGACGACCTCGATCGAATCGATGTTCGGCGAATAGAGCGGGAAGACGCGCTCGACGCCCTCGCCGAACGAAATCTTGCGTACGGTGAAGCTGCTGCCCATGCCTTTGTTGGAGCGCGCGATGCACACGCCCTCATAGGCCTGGACGCGGGTGCGCTCGCCTTCGACGACGCGCACGCCGACCTTCAGCGTATCGCCGGGGCGGAATTCGGGAATGGCGCGCTTGGCGGACAGCGCCGCAATCTGCTCGGCCTCGAGCTGCTGGATGAGGTTCATCTCATTCGTCCTTCTTTTGCCGCGCGCCAGAGGGAGGCTGGACCCGAGCACCAACATGGCGCTCCCAAAGATCCGGTCTCCGTAACCGTGTGACGATCTCGGCCTCGTGCTTTCGCCAGGCCGCGATCTTCGCATGATCCCCCGATCGCAGCACTTCAGGGATCGTGCGCCCTTCCCATTCGATGGGGCGGGTATAGTGCGGATATTCGAGGAGGCCGCTTTCGAAGCTTTCCTCATCCCCACTGGAAGCCGCGCCCATTACGCCGGGAAGCAGCCGAACGCAAGCATCGAGCAGGACGAGCGCCGCCATTTCGCCACCGGAAAGCACGTAATCGCCGATCGAGACTTCCTCCATCGCGCGAGCTTCAAAAATGCGCTCGTCGAACCCCTCGAAACGGCCGCAGAGGAGGATTGCGCCTGGGCCTTGTGCGAGGGTGCGGACGCGGTCCTGGGTGAGCGGAGCGCCGCGCGGCGTGAGGGCGAGGATCGGCCGTTCGTCGGCGACGCTATCGATCGCCGCCGCCAGCACGTCCGCCCGCAACACCATCCCCGCGCCTCCGCCGGCCGGCGTATCGTCCACCGAGCGATGCTTGTCCGTGGCGAAATCGCGGATCTGGACGGTATCGAGCGACCACTTACCCTCGGCCAAAGCCCGCCCCGCAAGGCTGACGCCCAGCGGCCCCGGAAACATCTCCGGATAGAGCGTGAGGACGGAAGCGGCGAACGTCACGCGCCGACCTTGGGCGCAACCACCTCGACCAGCCCCGCGACGATCGCGCCCGCCACCGCCATGCCCAGCGTCACCATCCCCCAGCCCATGATCAGGAGCGCATCCCCGGTCGAGAGCAGAGCGACGAATATCGCTACCGGTGGCAAGAGCACCCGCAACGCCCCCGTCATCGCGCGCATCTTCGGCGCCAGCCCCCGCCGCCGCGCGCCGACCTGCCCATAAGCGACGATCGCTAGATAGGCGGGGATGACAATGAGGAAGAGCGTTTCGAGGGTCATAGGGGCAGCGTCCAGTTTTCGACGGGCAAACCCGCTACATCGTCAAAATCGCGAATGTTGTCCGTGATCACCGTCAGCCCGAGCGCGACAGCGTGGGCCGCAATCAGACGATCATAGCTGGCACGAACAAAGGACAGTTTCGAATAGGCGGACGCGGCTGCTTCATCGAAGGGCAACACGGGAATATCCTCCAGGAAAGCATCGAGGATGTGAACCGGCGGCGGCTTGCCATGCTCAGATCCGTGCGCGACCTCGGCATAGACGATGGCCGAGGTTACAAGATCGCCTTCGTCGCACATCGCGAGCCGCTCACGCAGCGATGCATTCGATGCGGTGATGGCTTTGATGATGATGTTGCTGTCGAGAAGAAACTTCACGATGCAGACTTGGGAAGCGCGGCCATCCATTCCGGGTCCTCCCAGATCAACGGTCGATGCTCGAAAACCCGATCTTCGGGAGCGATCAGCTGCAGACCGAGATCCTTTCCGATCCCCCAAACCTTATCGATGTTGAACTTGCGCTTGGATTTCTCGACGGGCTCGACGATGTAGCGGCCCTGCTCCTCACGTAGCGTCATTTCGGTGCCTTCGGTCAGGCCGAGCGCCTTCGGAAGACGCAGCGCCACCGAATTGCCGGACTTGAAAACCTTCGCCCGATATTCTTCGCCCATCGCGAGTCTCCGTATATACGCACCGTATATACTATTCGACGAAGGCCGCGTCCACCACCAGGCGTTCCAGCGACCATTCGGGAACGGCCGGCGTGCGCATCGGGACCATGAAGCGTTTGCCGTCGGGCTTTTCGATTTCGATCACGTCACCCGCGCCGAAATTTTCGATCGCGACGACGGTGCCGATCGGCACGCCCGCGTCGGTCACGCAGGGCAGGCCGATGACATCGGAATGATAATATTCGCCCTCTTCGAGCGGGGGCAGTTCGTCGCGCGAAATCGTCAGCGCGGTTCCCCGCATCGCCTCGGCAGCGGTGCGATCGGTGATTTCGGCGAAGCGCGCGACCGCGCCGTTGGAGCCGGGGCGGAGCTTGACCAGGGTCAGCGTGCGCCCGGCGGCGTCCAGTTTCTTATATCGGCTCAGATCCTCGGTGAAGAGCTTGAGCCGCACCTCGCCGCCAAGCCCGTGCGCGCCGGCGATCGCCGCCAGCGTGACACGGGTCTGGTCGGTCTCAGCCAAGGCTTAGACCTCGGTCGTTTCCTCGGCGCCCTCGGCAGGAGCCTCGGCCGATGCACCTTCGTTGGTGGCGTCGTCGAGCGCGGGCTCTTCGGTTGCGGCCGCGACGGGCTCCTCTGCCGGTGTCGCGCTGGCGGCGGCAGCGGCCTCGGCAGCTTCGGCGGCCTTGGTCGCACGCTCTTCGGCGCGCTCCTTGGCCTTCTCGCCGGGAACGCCCTTGTTGGGGTTGTTGCGGGCAGCGCGCTCCTTGACGCCGGCGGCATCGAGGAAGCGGGCGACGCGATCGGTGGGTTGCGCGCCGACCGACAACCAATGCTTGGCGCGCTCGCCATCGAGGATCACGCGCTTGGCGTCATCCTTGCCGAGCAGCGGATTGTAGGTGCCGATCTTCTCGATGAAGGCGCCATCGCGGGGCGAGCGCGAATTGGCGACGACGATGCGATAATAAGGGCGCTTCTTGGAGCCACCGCGCGACAGGCGGATTGCAACGGACATGTCTTTCTTCCTTCTTACAAATTCGAGCTGAAACTTACTTCTTGGTCTTCATGAAATTCTGAAAGCCGGGCGGCAGACCGGGCGGGCCACCCGCGCCGGGCAGACCCGGAAGGCCACCGCCCGGCAAGCCGGCGCCCTCCATCATCGCGTTGAGGTCACCCCCGCCGCCGCCGAACATCTTGGCCAGCCCTTTCAGGCCGCCCATCTTCTTCATCTTCTTCATCATGCCGGCCATTTCCTGGTGCATTTTGAGCACCTTGTTGACGTCCTGCACGGTGGTGCCGCTGCCCTTGGCGATGCGGATCTTGCGCTTGGCGGCGATGATCTCGGGCTTCTGCCGCTCCTTGACGGTCATCGAGGAGAGGATCGCCTCCATCCGCACGAGATGCTTGTCGTCGGCGGCGCCGGAGGCCATCGCCTGCTTCACCTGCTTGACGCCGGGCAGCATCGCCGCGAGCCCCGAAAGCCCGCCCATCCGCTTCATCTGGCCGAGCTGGGCGCGCAGATCATCGAGATCGAACTTGCCCTGCTCCATGCGCATCGCCATGCGCTCGGCTTCTTCGACCTTGATCGTCTCGGCGGCGCGTTCGACCAGGCTGACGACATCGCCCATGCCGAGGATACGGCCCGCGACGCGCTCGGGATGGAATTGCTCCAGCCCATCGAGCTTCTCGCCCGTGCCTACGAACTTGATCGGCCGCCCGGTGACCGCGCGCATCGAGAGCGCCGCACCGCCGCGGGCATCGCCGTCCATACGGGTCAGCACCACGCCGGTCAGCGGCACCTGCGTGGAGAAATTGGTGGCAACGTTGACCGCGTCCTGGCCGGTCAGCGCATCGACAACGAGCAGAATCTCGTGCGGCGTGGCGATGTCCGCCACCGCCTTCATCTCGTCCATCAGCGCCTGATCGACGTGGAGGCGGCCCGCGGTATCGAGCAGCAATACGTCGAAGCCCTGGAGCTTGGCCGATTGCAGCGCGCGCCGCGCGATCTCGACCGGCTGCTGGCCCTGGACGATCGGCAGCGTCGCGACATCGCTCTGCGTGCCGAGGACGGCGAGCTGTTCCTGCGCGGCGGGGCGATTGACGTCGAGCGACGCCATCAGCACCTTCTTGCCCTCGCGCTCCTTGAGGCGGCGGGCGATCTTGGCGGTGGTGGTCGTCTTGCCCGAGCCCTGCAGGCCGACCATCATGATGATCGCGGGCGGATTGACGTTGAGGTTCAGCTCCGCCGGCTCCGCGCCATCGCCGCCGCCCAGCATTTCGACCAGAGCATCGTTGACGATCTTGACGACCTGCTGCCCCGGCGTGACCGAACGCAGTACATTCTGGCCGACCGCCGCTTCCGTCGCCTTCTCGACGAACTCGCGCACCACCGGCAGCGCGACGTCCGCCTCGAGCAGCGCGATCCGCACCTCGCGCATCGCGCCGCGCACGTCCACCTCGCTCAGCGCACCACGGCCGCGGAGCTTGTCGAACGTCGCTGAAAGCCGATCGCTCAGACTGTCGAACATCAAGAACACGTCCTCAAATGCCCCAACGCAAAACAAGCCGGCGGACGAAACCTCGTCAGCCGGCTGGCACGCTCACCTCCCGGGCAAGTCATGCTTGTTCGTTTCGTTCGTCAGGAACGGTTGCACAGGTCCTTAGCGGAAAGCCCCGCCAGGGGCAAGGCGGCGGGAGGGCATTCCCTCCCGCGCACCCATTTACCATGCCTTACCAGTTGATCCCGGCACGGACGTAAAGATAGCGCCCGTTGAAACCCCAGGGCGAATAGAAGGGGTAAGCCGTCACGCCGGTGGTGTTGAGATAGGCCGGAGCCTGCTTCGGATAGATATCGAACAGATTGCTGGCACCCAGCGCGAGCTGCACACCGGTCTTGGGCTGATACCGAAGCTCCAGATCGGCGATCGCCTTCTTGCCGGTCTGGAGATCGTTGGTCAGCGCCTGTCCGTTGACGAGAACGGTCGCGGTCGTGCCCGGCTGGGTGACATTGCCGTAATAGGTTACGCGCGCGGTCGCGCCGAGCACGCCGCTCGTCCAATCCAGCGTCCCCGTCACCTTCTCGCCGGGCGTACCGTCCTCGATCGTCAGGATGCGGCTTCGCGCGAAGAGCACGGGCGCGGGGTTGAGGTTGGCGGCGGTGTTGGCCGGCACCTTGGTCACGGTGATCTTGTTGACGTTGCCGGCTACGGTGAAATCGAACGTGCCGGCCTTGTCCGTGCGCAGCCGGTAATGGGCAATCGCATCGATGCCCTTGGTGGTGGAAGCGATGCCGTTGACGAAGAAGCGCGCCGCCGAGACCTGCTGGCCCGTCGCCGCGATCAACGCCGCCACCTGCGGGCTGAACGTGGCCGAGATATTCTCGGACAGGCCAATCTGGTTGCGGATGTGGATGCGATAGGCGTCCACCGTGAGATCGAGCCCACCGAAACGGATCACCGTGCCCGCAGAGAGGTTGGTCGATTTCTCAGGCTCGAGTGGCTTGCCGCCCAGCGCCGTGCCGACGGTGCTCGTCGAAGGATAGGTGCCGGTCAGCACCGGATTGTTGTTGACGATCACCGATGCGGTCGAGGTGAAATATTGCTGCTGGAGGGATGGCGCGCGGAAGCCTGTGGACGCCGTGCCGCGCAGCGCGAAATGCGGCGAAAAATCATAGCGCGCTGAAACCTTGCCGGTGCCGGTCGATCCGAAATCCGAATAATGCTCGCCACGGCCGGCGAGGCCGAGCAGCAGCTTTTCGGTGATCTGGGCTTCGAGATCGAGATAGATAGATGCATTCTCGCGGTGCTTGGTGATGACGTTGCTCGGCTGAAAGCCGCCGAAGCCCTGCGCCCCCGGCTGCGCTGTGAAGGTGCCCTGCGCGAACGGGCCGACCTGATAGGAGCCGGGTTCGCCCGCGATGATCTGGAAGCCCTCGCGCCGCCCCTCGGCACCGAACGCGACGTTCAGCGACTGAAACACGTCGAACTTGCGGCTGACGTCCACCCCGCCGACGAGCTGATCGTAGACCAGCGCGCCATCGTAGAAGTTGCGCGGGCTCGCCGCGCCGAGGCTGTAATTGGCGGTGTTGAGCGTGCTGAAATCGATCCGGTTGCGGCCGTAGCTGACGTTGCCATCGACGGTCCAACCGGAGACATCGCCCTTGATGCCGATCGCCGAGTTGAGATCCTTCGAATGCGTGTTGATGTACGGCAGGAAGCCGCTGGCATAATCGGGATAGAGCTGGGCAACGGTCTGGGCCGTGGTCGTTGCGGTCGCCGGAATGGCGGTCGCCGAAGCCAAGCGGGGGAAGGCCGCCGAGGTCGAATCGCGATATTGATAGCCGAGCCAGCCGTAGAGCTTCAGACTGTCGGTGATCGATGTGCCCGCATTCGCCCAGGCAGTATATTGCTTCACCGAAGGATCGCCGAAGCGGCTGTCCACTGCGGTCGGCGTGATGCGCGGATCATAGTCGCCCCGGCTGGTCGGCAGGCGGCGCTGATATTCGCCGGATATGGTCAGATAGCCGTCGCTGCCGAAACCGATGCCCTGCCAGGCCGATGCGTTGAGCGTGTGTTCGCCGGTCACGCTGCGGGAGCCGCGCGCGGTGTTGATATCGGTATCGTAGAGCCCATAGGTTACCGCCGCACCGCCGCCCGAGCGGGCCTGACGCAGGCGCAGGTTGATCACGCCGGAGATGGCGTCCGAACCATATTGCGCCGAAGCGCCATCGCGCAGCACCTCGATCGTATCGAGCGCGACGGTGGGAATGGTGTTGAGATCGACGGCGGCGGCACCGCGACCGACCGAGCCATTGATGTTGAGCAACGCCGCGGTGTGGCCGCGCACGCCGTTGATGAGCACCAGCGTCTCATCGGGCGACAGGCCGCGCAGCGTCGCCGGGCGGATGGCATCGGTGCCGTCGACCGCGGAAGCTCGGGGGAAATCGATCGAGGGTGCAACCGCGGCGAGCGCGGCGCCCAGCTCGGTGGTGCCCTGCTGGCGCAGCGTCGCGGCCGAAAGCACGTCGACGGGGGATGCGGAATCGAGCTTGGAGCGGCCGGCGGTGCGGGTGCCCGTCACCACGATCTCGTTCCCGCTATCGTCGGCAGTGACGCTCTGCGGGGCCGCGGTGGGGGTCTGCGCATGGGCGAGAGAGGCGGCGGTCAACGCCAAAACGGAAGTTGCAAGGCTAAGAGAATACACGGTTATTTCCCTTTTTTGCGCGGCCCGTGGGGAGAGAGCCGTTCGCGGGCGGCGGATATATGAACGCCAAAGGGAGCGCGGGACCGCAAAAAAGTTTGTCCAGTTCAAAGCTAGTCTTTGTTGCGCGGCTGCTGCGGCCCGACGCGGCATAAATCTGCCAAAAACGATCGCGACGGTGCGGTATCGGCCGCGCCCGCGAGGATTACGCTACGAATATTGCCGATCGACTGTGTTCGGCCCGCAACGCCGCATCGCACTCGCGCGGGCTAGCGATGATGGGGGGGGGCTGGATAGGTCCTGCGCCGGGAAGTGAGCCCTCCACCAGCCTGTAACGTTTCCTGTCACCGTGCCCGGGGGGGGGGGCCGGTTAGAGCCCCTCGCCGCCTACCCAATGCGCATTGGAAAGTTTGCGGGCGACGGACCAGGTCTGGCGGCGGATGTCGGGCACCGCGACGATTTCCCAGAAGGTGCCGCGCGTCATCGGGCCGAGCGCGAACAGGCGGGATTGGGGCTGGCCGTCGGCGCCGATCACTTCGGATTGGGCGGTGACATCGATGCCGATCCGCATCGGATCGGGGCGGATCAGTCCGCGCTCCAGCAAGCGCGCGAGCAAGGGATCGGCGCTGCGGCGGAGATCGCCCTGCGGCCCGGTGGCGTTGATGATCCGCCGCGCGGCGAGGGTGACAGGGGCATCCTCGCCCCGGGGGCGGTAGGTGACGCGCACGCCCTCCCCCGCGGCTTCGCTGCCGATCAGCTTGCCGGCAAGAATGTGCAGCCGCCCCTCGGCCTGCAACGCGACGATGCGCGCGGCGATCGAAGGGGCCATGCGATGGCGATGGATATCCCACCACGGGCGGAGGTGGCGGAGGAAGCGATTGCGCTGCTCGGCCTCGGCACCAACCCAAAGATCCTGCGTGAACGGCCGCAGCTCGTCCACCGCCTCGCGCCAGCCGATCGCCTTGGCGCGGCCGCGGACGTGGCGGAGCAGGCCCACCGCCTCGGGCTTTGGACGATCATGGAGCGGCGGCGGCAGTTTCACGTCATCGTGGATGCGCGGGGTCAAGCCACGGCGGGAGAGCGCGACGATCCGGCCTTGATAGCCGCGCGCGTCTAGCGCGAGGACGATATCGATCGTCGTCAGGCCGCTGCCGATCACGACCACCGTGTCGTCCGGCCCCAGCCCTTCCTCCCAGCTCGTGGCCCAGGGATCGTGCGCGAAGCGATCGGGGCCGAGCGCCTGGGGATCGATGCCCGGCGGGATGTGCGGCGGCAGATTGCCGACCGCTAGGATCGCGGCATCGGCGCCGATCCGCCCGCCGCTCGCCAGCACCACCTCCACCGCATCGCCACGGACGTTGACGTCCACCGCCTCGTCCCGGAGCAGCGACAGCCGCGCCAGATCGGCCTCGCGCGTTTTTTCGAGGATGCCGGAGAGATATTCGCCGTAGATCAGGCGCGGCGCAAAACCCGCACCCAGCTCGGGATGATGCTCGGCCAGCCAGCGCGCGAAATGGCCGGGATCGTCGGACAGCGCGCTCATGTTGCCGGCGCGGACGTTGAGCAGGTGATCGGGGTGCGCGGCGGAATAAGCGACGCCGCGCGCGGTGGTCCGGCGGCGCTCGATCAGGGTCGCGCGGGGGCCTTCGTGGCGCAGCAGGTTGACCGCCTGAAGCGCGCCCGAAAAGCCGCCCCCGATAATTGCGACATGCTTGATCTGCATGGATGTCCCCTTTGGGAACGGCCCATGCCGGAACAGGCGAGGCACGGCTAGATGTGCCGCGCAGCCTCTCCCTGTCCTTCCCGCACGGGGATGACGGGATAAGGCTAGGCGGCGAGCATTTCCGGCACGTTTTCGGCGGCAAGCTGATCGTACCAAAGATCGATCAGCGCCGCGAACTTCCGCACCGCGCCGGGGAGGAGATGGTTGACGTCCTTGACCTCATCCGGGGCGTGCAGCTCCTGACTCTCGACCAGTGACACGCAGGGATAGATATCGAACATCTCCCGCCAGATGGCGTTGAACGCGATCGTCCGCGCGCGGCTGATCCCCATCCAGGGATAATATTGATGATCGACGAGATTCTCGGCAGGCAGGATAACGAGCGCGCGTGTGCCGCTGGCGGTCCAGAGTTGGCAGAGCGCATGCACGCATTGCGCAAACAGGCCGTTGTCGAGCAAATCGGCCAGCGCGTCCCAGCGGGGGCTCTCATAATCGACCCCCGCGCCATAGACGACATGCGCCGGGAAAGCGGGATCGGCGAAGCCCGGCTCACACATCTGCCGCATGGTGAAGATGCGCGGATGATTGTCGAATGCGATATCGGCGCGGTGGCGGCTATAATGGGCGAGCCCCCCCGACTGACAGTTGCAGATGATGCGGATTGCCGGATCGGGCAGCAGTCCTTCGACATATGCGCTCAGCAGCTGCGCGCTCGCCGCGTTGGCGTAGGGAATACGTTCGATCCAATACGATGGCGTTCGGGCGAAGCGCTCGGCAAAAGCCGGATGGTTCAACGGCGGCACGGGTGGATAGAGCGTCACCGCGCGCCGCGTAAGCTCGTCGAGCGCATATTGTTCCATTCCCATATGCATCGCGCGGCATGAGAAGGTGAAGTGAACGAGATCGAAGCCGCCATCGCCGAGATTGCGCAGCATGACGAAGCCGATCAGGCCGTAATCGCCATATTTATCGCTGGCGAATAACGCGAGACAGGGGTGCGCGATCACGTCGATGATCTGATCGCGCAGGCTATCCGCCGTTACGCGTGATTGCGTGTAGTTAAGCTGGTTGGAGCGGTTGATCAGCTCAACGATGCGATCGACATAGTCCAGCGTCTCCATGCAGAAAGGCGCGCAGACCTTGATTTCCGAAGCGCGGAGGAAATCGGCATCGGAGAGCTGCCCGGCGGCGGCGCGATCGGCGCGTTTGGCTTCGAGGATGCGATACTCGGGGACACGGCTTTTGGTGCCCTTGGCCTGCGCCAGCGCTTCGGCGAGGACATTGTCAGCATCCGCCGTCGTAATGTCGAGGATCTGGATATCGGGGATACGGTGGCGCACCTCGTTGAGATTGAGCGGATTGTCGTCGACGAACAGCACGTCCGGCGCGCGCAGCTGCATGTCAGCGATGATCGCCTCGATCGCCTGCGGCTTGGGGGTGAAGGCGATGTGGGGGAAGACGAATTCGTCCCACAGGCCCAGCGCTTCGAGCTTGGCGCGGGCGGTGGCGAAATCATTCTTGGAACAGATCGCGGAGACGACGCCCTTGGCGTTGAAGGCGCGGATCAGCGCCGCGCGATGGTCGAAAAGCTGGACGTCGTCGCCGTCGGCAAGGGTGCCGCGCCAGAGCGTATCGTCCAGATCCCAGATGATGAGCTTGATCATCCTGTGCCTCCATGAGCTTACCCGGGGAGGGCTCTCATGGAGGACGATATCGGAATATGGTAAGCAGGCGGTTAACTCTAAAGCGTCATGGTGGACGTGTTCCGGCCTACACCCATCAACAAGCTACAGGGCTCGTGGTTGGGTGGACCCCGGAACAAGTCCGGGGTGACGGGTGGTGCTTAGTTCAGGCGACTTCCGCCATCACCACTTCTTCGAGCTCGCGGAGCACATAGCCACGGCCCCAGACGGTCTCGATATAATTGTCGCCGCCGCACGCCAGGCTGAGCTTCTTGCGCAGCTTGCAGATGAAGACGTCAATGATCTTGAGCTCGGGCTCGTCCATGCCGCCGTAGAGATGGTTTAAGAACATTTCCTTGGTCAGCGTCGTGCCCTTGCGGAGCGAGAGCAGCTCCAGCATCGCATATTCCTTGCCGGTGAGGTGGACGCGCGCGCCATCGACCTCGACCGTCTTGGCATCGAGGTTCACCGCCAGCTTGCCGGTGCGGATCACGCTCTGGCTGTGGCCCTTCGAGCGGCGGACGATCGCATGGATGCGCGCGACCAGCTCGTCGCGGTGGAAGGGCTTGGTGACATAATCGTCGGCACCGAAGCCGAGCGCGCGGACCTTGGCCTCGGTCTCGCTGGTGCCGGAAAGGATCAACACCGGCGTTGTGACGCGGCTGGTGCGGAGCTTCTTGAGCACGTCATAACCGGTCATGTCGGGCAGGTTGAGGTCCAACGCGATCAGATCGTAATCGTAGAGCTTGCCGAGATCGAGGCCTTCCTCGCCCAGGTCCGTCGTATAGACATTGAAGCCTTCGGCGTTCAGCATCAGTTCGATGCTGCGCGCGGTGGTGGGATCATCCTCGATCAGAAGCACACGCATGGTAAATCGTTTCCCCTGTTGCCCAAGCAGCCTTACGCCGCAACGTTCACCTTTGTGAAAGAAAAAGGTTAACGCCGATTTAAGCGCACCATCCTTTAGAAACTTTTTATCAGCAATGGTTACTCCGCATCGCCCCCATAGATTGATCGAGCGGCTCGATATCCTCTTCGAGGATGGGGAGGCGATTGCGATCAGCAAGCCTGCGGGTCTGGCCGTGGACCGCCCGCGCGACGGCAGCCCATCCGTAGAATCCCTGCTGCCCGATCTCCGGCTCGGCTTCGGGCGCCCGCCGTTCATCACGCACCGGATCGATCGCGATACCTCGGGCTGCCTCGTGCTGGCGCGAAACCCCAAGGCGCTCAAGCGCGTGATGGCCGCGTTCGAAGAAGGCGCGGTGGAGAAGACCTATCTCGCCATCCTCAACGGCATTCCGGATCAGGCGGAAGGCGTGATCGATCTGCCGCTCGCCAAGATCAGCAGCCGGGAGGCGGGGTGGCGGATCATCGCCGACCCGAACGGCAAGCCGGCGCTGACGCACTGGCGCAAACTGGCGGAGAAGGGCGAGCGATCGCTGATCCTGTTCACGCCCCAGACCGGACGGACGCATCAGTTGCGCGTCCATGCCGCAGAGGGGTTGGGCTTATCCATTCTGGGCGATCCGGTTTATGGCCAGCCCCGCGCGGACGGCATGATGCTCCACGCCTGGAAGATCAGCATTCCCCGCGAGGGTAAACCGCCGATCGCAGCCGAGGCGCCCTTCCCCGATCGCTTCCGCAAGGCCGGCTTCGATGCCCCCGATTGAGCTCCAGCCGCTGCCCGAAGACGCGCTGGAGGAACGCTATCTCGCGGCCACCGGCCCGGGCGGGCAGAACGTCAACAAGGTGGCGACGGCGGTACAGCTTCGCGTCGACGTTTACGCGCTGCGCCTGCCGCCCGATGCCTTCGCGCGGCTGAAGGTGCTGGCGGGCAGCCGCTGGGTGGAGGGCGGCGCGATCCTCGTCACCGCCCGCCGCTTCCGCACCCGCGAGGCCAACCGCAAGGACGCGCGCGATCGCATCGCGGCTCTGGTGGCGGAGGCATTGGTAAGGCCGGAACGGCGGATCAAGACCAAGCCGAGCAAGAGCGCCAAGGCCAAGCGAGTGGAGGGCAAGACAATACGCGGCGAGATCAAGCGTGGTCGGGGCAAGGTCAGCCTGGATTAAACAAAACGCATAATCTTCCATCCTCCCCGGCAAGGGGAGGTGGCGCGCGAAGTGGTGTCGCGCTATCGAGAGGGTACACCCCTCTGACATCGCTCCGCGATGCCACCCCCCCCTCACAGGGGAGGATGGCGATTGCCATGACTATCGCGGGCTAGGGCGCTAGAAGCCGCGCATGTACCAATTCGACATCGCCCCCGCCGATAAGCCCGCGCTCTATCGCGACCTGCTTTCCGCGCTCGACGGTCTCACCTCCGGCGAACCCGACGCGATCGCCAACATGGCCAACGCCGCCGCGCTGCTGTGGGAATATCTCCCCGATCTCAATTGGGCAGGTTTCTATCGCAATGTCGGCGGCGAGCTGGTGCTGGGGCCGTTTCAGGGCAAGGCGGCGTGTCTCCGCATTCCCTTCGGTCAGGGCGTGTGCGGCACGGCGGCGGCGACCGGCGCGAGCCAGCTGGTTGAGGACGTGCATGCCTTTCCAGGGCATATCACCTGCGACGCCGCCTCAGCCTCCGAGCTGGTGGTGCCCATCATCGCCGAGGATATTTTGCTCGGCGTGCTCGATCTCGACAGCCCGCGCGTCGCGCGATTCGATGCTGAGGATCGGGCGGGATGCGAGGCGCTGATGGCGCTGCTCGGTCCGAGACTGCGCGGCTGATCCTCCCCTGTAAGGGGAGGTGGCATCGCGGAGCGATGACGGAGGAGGCTCCCAACTAGCGCTGCGCCTGGCAGTCAGCCCCCTCCACCATCCTTCGGATGGTCCCCCTCCCCGTACAGGGGAGGATCAGTTCTTCGTCGTGTTGAAGCCGAAGGCGAGGAAGCTTGGCATCGGGCCGTTCCAGCCGCCATCGTCCGCCACTTCGCTGTCACGGGGTTCGCGATTTTCACGACGGGGCTCGCGGGCGGGAGCGCGCGGTCTTTCGGCCTGCGGTTCGCGCGGGGCACGTGCAGGACGTTCCTCACGCTCGACCGGGGCCGGTGCAACCGGGGCCGGCTCGATCTCGCGCGGCGCCTCTGCGCGGGGCTTGGCACGACGGCCACGGCCGCGCTTGGGCTCTTCGACGGCGGTCTCCGGCTCGGGCGCAGGGCTAGCCTTGGCCTCGCCGCCGCCGCTCACCCGCGGAATCTTGAAGCTGGTCAGCTTCTCGATATTCTCGATTGCCTCGGCATCTTCTGGCGTCACCAGCGTGAACGCCTTACCCGACATTCCGGCGCGGCCGGTGCGGCCGATGCGATGGACATAATCGTCCGGGTGCCAGGGCACGTCGAAATTGAAAACGTGGCTGACGCCCTTGATATCGAGCCCACGCGCGGCGACGTCGGACGCGACCAAAATGTTGATCTCGCCCGCCTTGAAGCGATCGAGTTCCCGGATGCGCTCGGATTGCTCCATGTCGCCATGGATCTGGCTCGCCTTGAAGCCGTCCTTGCGCAGCGAGTCGGCGAGATCACGCACGGTCGTCTTGCGGTTGGAAAAGATGATCGCGGTGCGCACATCTTCGGCCTTGAGCAATTTGCGCAGCGTATCGCGCTTGCCGCGCGACGAGGTCTCGACCAGCGCCTGCTCGATCAAGGTGTTGGTACTGGCGGCGCGGGCCACCTCGACCTGCTTGGGGTTCGAGAGGAATTTGTCGGCCAGCTTCTTGATCACCGGCGGCATCGTCGCGGAGAACAAGAGCGTCTGCCGCGTCGCGGGGAGCTTGGAGCAGATCTGCTCGATATCGGGGATGAAGCCCATGTCGAGCATGCGGTCCGCCTCGTCGATCACGAGGATCGAACAGCCCGAGAGCAAGATCTTGCCGCGCGCGAACAGATCCATCAGCCGGCCCGGCGTCGCAATCAGCACGTCGACGCCCTTGGCGAGCGCCTTCTGCTGATCGCCCATCGAGGTGCCGCCGATCAAAAGCGCCATCGAAAGCTTATGATATTTGCCGTATTTCTCGAAATTCTCGGCGACCTGCGCGGCTAGCTCGCGCGTCGGCTCCAGGATCAGCGAGCGCGGCATCATCGCGCGGCTGCGGCCCTGGGCAAGAATGTCGATCATCGGCAGCACGAAGCTCGCCGTCTTGCCCGTGCCGGTCTGCGCGATGCCAACCAGATCGCGATTCATCAGCACCGGCGGGATCGCCGCCGCCTGGATCGCGGTCGGCTCCGTATAACCGGATTCGCCGATAGCCTTCAGCAATTCATCGGAAAGGCCGAGATCGGCAAAGCTCATGGGTGCTCGATGCTGGATCGGAGGGGCACGCCATTCGCGCCCGTCGAGGCCCTCGCCCTTGCGGACAAGAGCCGGCAAAGTCAAGATTTGGCTGCTATTTGGCCGGCACTGGGATCATCAGGCGGAAGCGATTGATCTCGCACTCGCCCCCCGCACGCGAATGGATCACATCTCGGCCCGCGCAAATCTGGCCATCCTGGCGCTGATCGAGATAGAATCCCGCGTAGAAATCCAGCGCCGGGCAGCTGTTGGAGAACCGCGCGCGCAGCCGCGTGTTACCGCGCAAAATGAAATCCACGCTATTGCCCGCCAGCACCGCCGCGCCGACGATCGTGTCGCGCGGAATGCACTTAGGGCCCTTCTTTTCCTTGAGCGTGACGAAGGCGGGGGGCAGCGCCGCCTGCGCGGTCTCGATCCGGACGACGACATGGCTGCGCACCACCAGTTGCGCAATTTCAAAGCTACCGTCCGCGCGAGACGCCGCAGGCGCGGGCGCAGCCGCTCCCGTGGCCGCAAGCGCGGCAACGATCAGCGGGAACATATTTCGCCCTTCATGCGGATCGATCCGATCGTGCGGACGGGTTTAATGGCGGATGAACTGGCGCCGGTGCCAATCCAAGAATAGATCGTACTGATGCCGAATAGACCCACTTCTGATCTGCTGGCGGCGCTGGAGGCGCGGCTCGGCCCGCGCGGCTTCACCCGCGATGCAGATGCGATGGCCCCTTGGCTCAAGGACTGGAGGGGACGTGTGGAGGGTGCAGCGGCGGCGCTGCTCTCGCCTGCCGACACCGATGAGGTGGAGGCTATCGTCCGGCTGGCTGGCGCGGCGGGCGTCGCCATCGTACCGCAGGGGGGCAATACATCGATGGTCGCGGGTGCGACGCCGGACGCGGATGGCGCCAGCCTGCTGCTTTCCACCCGGCGGATGCGCACGATCCGATCGGTCTCTTCGCAAGACAATGTCGCGGTCGCCGAGGCAGGCGTGATCCTGTCCGATCTCCACGAAGCCGCCAACGGTATCGGCCGCCGCTTCCCGCTCAGCCTTGCCGCCAAGGGATCGGCAACAATCGGCGGGCTGATCTCGACCAATGCGGGCGGCACGCAGGTGCTGCGCTTCGGGACGATGCGGGCGCTGGTATTGGGGATCGAGGCGGTGTTGCCCAACGGTGCTCGCTTCGATGGCCTCTCCGCACTGCGCAAGGACAATCGCGGCTATGATCTGCGCCAGTTGCTGTGCGGGGCGGAGGGGACGCTGGGCATCGTCACCGCCGCCAGCCTCAGACTGGTGCCCGCCGCGGCGGCGCGCGCAGTCGCCTGGGTGGGGATCGAACGCGCCGACGACGCACTCGGCCTGCTGCGGCGGCTGGAAGATGCGATGGGCGAGGCGATCGAAAGTTTCGAGATCATTCCCGCCGAGGGTCTCGCTTTGGTCCTCCGACACATCGCCCATACGCGCGCGCCGCTGACGGATCCGCACCGCTGGCACGTGCTGATCGAAGCGACCGCACGCGCCGGGGCACCCTCGCCCACCGATGCGCTGGAGCAGGCGCTAGCCCGCGCGATTGAAGAAGGCCATGCCGCAGACGCGATCGTCGCCGCCAGCGAATCGCAGGCCGAGGCCTTCTGGCGCATCCGCGAATCCTTGTCCGAGGCCGAACGGATCGATGGCTTCGCGGCCAAGCATGATGTTTCCGTGTCGGTCTCGGTCATGCCCTGGCTGCTCGAAGACGGCGCGGCCGAGGTAGAAGCGCGCTTTCCCGGCGTCCGTGTGCTGGGCTTCGGGCACCTTGGCGACGGCAACGTCCACTTCAACGTCCGCGCGCCGATCGGCATGGACAGCAAGGCCTGGCTCGCCGATCAGGGCGACGATATTAGCGCGTACGTCCACGATCTCGTCCGCGCGAAAGACGGCTCGATCTCCGCCGAACATGGCATCGGCCAGCTCAAGCGCGCCGAATTCGCGCGGACGGCGGGCGCGACCCGGCTGCATGCGCTGCAGGCGATCAAACAGGCGCTTGATCCGCAGGGACTGTTCAATCCAGGCAAGCTTTTGCCTTAGGATCAGGCCTCCATTGCTGCCATCGATCCTCCCCTGCAAGGGGCATTGTTCACTTTGTATTGCATTGATGAGGTGTCGATGGAAGAAGAGTGTGAGTGTGGCATCGAGCATATCGAGGGATTTGGAGTAGCGT
>NZ_JAAOZC010000014.1 GCF_011761305.1 Sphingomonas vulcanisoli
GCCGGTTCAAGTCCGACTTCCTCATCAACCTCGGATACGGCGATGAGAGCAAACTCACCCCACGCGCTCCCCGCCTCGCCTTCGAACAGGCATGCCAAATAGTGTGAGGCGCAAGGGCATCGATTGAGAACGGACCACCGGCTTCAGGCACGAAGCTGACACCAAAATGAGGCGCGTGAAACCGGGCGCCCGAAGGAGATCATCATGGCGGATACCACGCTCTATTTCTTTCCGCTGAGCTGCGCGCGGGTCGCGATGACCGCGCTGGAGCAGGTCGGGATCGATTATGACGTCAGCGTCATCAATCTGATGGCGCACGGCCAGAAGGCTCCCGAATATCTGGCGATCAACCCGGTCGGCAAGGTGCCCGCGCTCAAGGTCGGCGACGAGGTGCTGACCGAAAACGTCGCGATCATCCTGTATCTCGACGAACTCTATCCCGAGGCGAAGCTGCTGCCGCCGGCAACGGGTCCGATCGACCGCGCCCGCGCCCGCGCCGACCTGATGTGGGTGGCGACCGTGCTTCACCCCCTGGTCCGCCAGCTGCGCGCGCCCAAGCATTATACGACCGGCGATACCGCCCCGGTCAGCGACAATGCCCTAGAGGAATTCGGGCATCACTTCGCCGAGCTCGACGCCAAGTTCGCGACCCGCGATTGGTGGTATGGCGCGCAGTGGGCGGCGATCGACGGCTATCTGGCCTGGATCCTGTCGGGCTTCACCAGCGTCGGCAATAAGCTCGATGCCTTTCCCGCGCTGGCCGGTTATGTCCAGCGCCTCCACGCCCATCCCGCTTACGCGCGGATGTTCGCCAAGGAAGGCGAGCTGATGGAACAGCAGGGCCTCACCCTTCCGCCGCACGTCGTGCGCTAGATACTGTGCTTACCCTCCTCCTTGCGGAGGAGGGAGGCACCGCAGGCCTTAATTCGCGCGCAGCCACTCGGCGGTGACGCGGCCGAACGTCTCGGGCTGTTCCATCATCGCCCAATGGCCGCAGTGCGGTACGAAATGGGCGTGGGCTTCTTCCATCAGCTCCATAGTCCGGATCGCGTCGCTCAACGGGATGACCTTGTCGTCCCGACCGTGGAAAATCAGGGTCGGGGTCTTGATCGACGAGATCTCCTCGTCCTCATAATAGATGCCGCCGGAATCGATGACCACCTGCACGGTGCGCAGGAAGGACTTGCGCTTCTCGGGATTGTCGACGAGCAATTCGTAGCGATAGCGGACGAGCTCTTCGTCGATGACGAATTCTGGCCGTGTCAGAACCCGCATGACGTTGCGCATCGCCTCAAGGCTGAAGTCGTAATTCGCGGAAGCGGCGATCGCGGGCGGCACCTTGCGATTGATCCCGGCGCTGCCCATCAGCACCAGCTTGCTCACGAGATCAGGGCGCTGCATGGCCACGCCCAGCGCGGCGACGCTGCCCATCGAATTGCCGACGAGGTAGGCGGGGCCTTCGCCGAGCGCCTCGATCAGCGCGATCGCCTGCGCGGTGCGCGCGTCCTTGTCATAGGGAAAGGTTTCCACGTCCGGCGAATCGCTCTTGCCGAAGCCGACCATGTCGTAAGCGACCGTGTGGAAATACGGCGTGTAATACGGAAAGCATTGCTGCCAGTTGCCCAGTCCATCCGCGCCGGCACCGCCGCCATGGATCAGGATCAGGAGCGGGCCGGATCCCGCTTCGACATAATGGGTCTTGTAGCCAGCGGTCTCCACATAGTTACTCGGCAGCTTCAGCATCCGGACATCCTTAATTGCGATCTCTAGTTTGCGTGTGCGATCCTGTCGCACCCGCACGCGGATCGGAGCGACATGGCGCACGGTGATATCGTCGTCAACTATTGCATTTGCAGCGGCTTTGTCGGAAGGCGAGGGGATAAGCATGAGCCCGCGCCGACATGAGCGTGGGCCTCCAGACAGGAAGAGCGATGACGCCGAACCGCCCTTACAACGCCGCTGACAGTGCTGCCGGACCGCGCAATGGGGCCGTCCGGTCGCTGATCGCCGGATGCATCGGCATGGCGATGGGCGCAAGCCCGGTGCTGCTGCTGTCGTTCGGCGTCTATCAGCGCGCGATCATCCGCGACACCGGTTGGGATCCGGGCACCGTCGGCAGCGCGATTGCCGGACCGATGATTTTGGCGGGGCTATTGTCCCCACTGGTCGGGATGCTGGTCAACCGCTACGGTCCGAGGCGCTTCGTTACCATCAGCTTTCCGCTGGGCGGCTTGGCGATCATGCTATTGGCGACGCCGAAGAGCGCGGGCATGTTCGTCGCGACGATGGGCCTCGTCGGCGTGCTGGGTGTCGGCCAGACGATGACTCCTTATGTCTATGCGGTGTCGGGATGGTTCGACCGGCGGCGCGGGCTGGCGCTGGGCACCATCCTCGCCTGTACCGGCGTCGGGCTGGCGATCATGCCGCCGCTGGCGGCGCAGATCATCGCGCATTATGGCTGGCGCACGTCGTACCTGGCGTTCGGCGCGGCAATGGTCGTGGTCGGTTTTGCGGTTGGGCGATTCCTCATCGTCGATCCTCCTGTTGCCGCGGTCGCCGATCGGTCTTCCGTGCCGGGCGTGCCATGGCGCGCCGCGCTGGCCAGTCCTGTGCTCTGGTATCTGACCGTCTCGATCATGCTGGTCGGCGGCGCGGTCGGCGCCGGCGCGGTCAACCTCAGCCTGATCTTGGTCGAGCGCGGCGTCACGCCGGAGCGGGCAAGCTTCGTGATGAGCCTGGTGGGTATCTCGATGATCCTCGCCAGGTTGATGTTCGGCTATCTGTTTGACAGGATGCGGCCGAAGCTGCTGACGACGGTGATCTGCGTGATGACCGGCCTGGCCTTCGTCATCCTTTCGACCACCACCGGATCGGTCGGGGTGCTGGTCGGCGCGGTGTTGATCGGCATTGGCTTCGGCGCGGAGGGCGATGCCATGTCCTACATGATCTCACGCGCGTTCGGGATGAGGGACTTCGGCACGATCTTCGGCATCATGTTCCTCGCCTTCACCTTTGGAGGCGGCTTCGGGCCGATCACCTTTGCGCTGCTCCACGCCCGCACCGGCAGCTTCGAGTTGCCGCTGATCATCGCCGCCGGAGCTTGTGCCGTGGCGATCGTGCTGGTCCTGATGATCCGCGATTCGGACCTGCCTTTCGGGCGCCACGAGGCTGTCGAGCCGATCGAGCGCGAGCCGCTGCCGCTCGCAGCGGAATAAAAGTCAGGCGAGCCCGAGGAAGCGGCGCGGGTTGGCGTTGGTGATCAGCGCGACGACCTCTTCGGACAAGCCAGCCGCGGCGAAATCAGCGTGCGGGTGGACGAGCCGGGCGGGATAGAAGGGATAGTCGCTGCCGACCAGGACCTGCGTCTCGCCATAGGTTTCGACGACAAGCTTCAGCAGCGCCGGGTTGAGCACGACATGATCGTAGAAGAAGCGCCGCGCGGTGACGATCGGCGCTTCGGTTAGCGCGACTTCGAGGCCAGGGATATTGCTTCCCCACACCTCTTGCACTCGCGGCAACGCCATCAGCAGCGCGCCGCCGCCATGGCTGAAGGCGATCCGCAAATCGGGATGCTTCGCGCCCGTGCCGCCAGTGATCATCGAAGCCGCGGCAAAGCCGATATCGGCGGGGAAGGCCACCGCTTGCGGCGGCAATGGGCCGACCAGCCGCTCGGTCCCGGCGGGCCGTAGCGCATGAACGAATATCGAGGCACCGAGCCGCTCGGCTTCGGCGAAGAACGGCTCGAAACGTGGATCGCCGATCGATACCCCATTGACGTGGCTGGCGATCTGCACGCCTGTAAAACGCAGCTTCTCGACCACGTACCGCAGCTCGTCGATCGCCGTATCCACGTCCTGGAGCGGCACGCCGCCCATGCCAAAGAATCGGCTGCGATCTTCATCGATCAGCAACGCGAGCTGATCGTTGATATAACGAATCAATACCTTGGCATCGTCGAGCGGTAGCCAGTAGCTCATCAGCTCCGGCATCGCCGAGATTGCCTGATGCGTGACGCCCATCGAAGGCATTTCCTCGATTCGCCGCGCCGCGCTCCAACAGCCGTCGGCGAGCGTCCGATAAGTCTTGCCGCTGATCAGGATCGTTTTGTGGCAGGGTTTGGCGTCGACCATCGACGGCCATGGCACGTCCTGACCGAGACCGAGATAAGGTGGAAACTCCGCCGGAACGAAGTGCGTGTGGACGTCAAAACAGTCGTGAGCCATCCGTTCCCCTCTCCCCATTGCGCGCGGGCCTTTGTATGCTCACCGCCGTGCAGGCGCTTGACAAGGAATTGTGGCGGCGTCAATAATTGTATCTAACACAGATATCTCGTTGTAGGGATGCGTGACCCCGGTCGGACGGCAATCGATGACCAATCATCGATCGGCTCTCCCCTGGCGGTGAATTGGAGCAGGCCGCGCGGACCGCGCCATTTTTTGCGATCTGATCGGCAAAGTGAGAGGCATTTCATGAGTTTTTCCATCGCCACGCTGCAATCAGGCGGGGGCTCGGCCGCGCTTGTCATCGATGGGCGGGTCTGGCCCGTTGCCGCGGCCAGCGCCGCCGCCGGCGTCACCGTCATGCCGGGCACGTTGTTCGATTACCTGCAGGATTGGGACACGGCCTTCGATCAGCTAGAAGCGCTGGCGGCGAAGATCGCCGGCGGCGCGGTTCCCGCATCCGTATCATCGCCGATCGGCGAGGCGGTACTCGCCGCTCCGGTAACGCCGCGCAAGGTGTTCGGGGTCGGCGCCAACTATTACAGTCACATCGACGAGATGTTCGAAATTTATTCCAAGCAGGGCGTTGCGGTAAACAGGCCGCCCCCGCCGGACACGAGCGTGCCGCCCTTCTTCTTTCTGAAGCCCGGTTCGACCGCCGTGGTCGGGCCCGGCGAGACGGTTCACATGCCCCCCAAGTGCGACAATCTCGATTGGGAAGGCGAGCTGGCGGTGGTGTTTGGCAAGCGCGGGCGCAACGTGCCGCAGGATCAGGCGATGGACGTCGTCGCAGGCTACACGCTTGCGGTCGATTTCACCGCGCGCAATCAGATGGAAATCCCGCAGCATGTGTTCCGCTGGGACTTCGTGCTGGGTAAGTGCCAGGATACGATGACCCCGACAGGGCCGGTGTTCGTTCCCAAGCAGTTCGCTGATGGCAATGATTTTCCCTTCACCTTGTCGGTCAACGGCGAGCTGAAGCAATCGACCTCGTCCAGCGAGATGATCTTCTCGCTGGTCAAGATGATCAGCGGCGTGAGCGAGGGCGTTACCATAGAGCCCGGCGATCTGATGCTCACCGGCTCGCCCGCAGGGGCCGGCAAGGCGACTGGGCAGCGGTTGGCCGTTGGCGACGTCGTCATCGTCGATTCGCCGGTGACCGGGCCGCTCAAGGTCACCATTCAACCGCCGTTGGCACCCTCCATTACGCCGCCGCCCCGCGATCGTGCGGCGGCCTCGTCTCGGGAACCTGAAAGGACAGAAGTATGAGCGATACTCTTACGGCAGATACCGCCGAAAAAACGCGCACCTCGACGCTCGACCTCAAGTTCATCTCCCACGGCACGCTTGAGTCGAAGAACCACGAAGAGACCCGCAAATTCTACGAGGAGTTCATGGGCTTCGAGGTCGTCCGCGCATCGAACATGTCGATGTTCGCGCGGCTCGGCGGCAAGCACATCTATGTCGTCGTGCCGAAGGAAGAGGGCGGCGCGCCGATGTCGGTGCGTAACCATAACGGTGTCGACGTTCATAGCGAGGCCGAGGTCGACAAGGCCTATGAACTGGTCAAGCGCGATGCTGAAAAGTGGGGCCTACACCAGATCAGCAAACCGATGATCCAGCACGGCACCTACAGCTTCTATTTCTGGGACCGCGATGACAACAGCTGGGAAATCCTGAGCAACCCGCCGGGCGGCTATGACTGGATGTTCGAGCTGGGCGATCAGGAAGGCAAGGGCAGCATGGACCGCAAGTTCGAGCGTCCGCTGGCAGCACGCGGCCGATAATCAGCCGCATCCGAAGGGCTGCATGAAAAGGCCGCGGATCCCAGGGGATCCGCGGCCTTCTTGTTACACCGGCACGTTGGGTGCGCCGCGCTGCCGCGGCGCGATCCCCTTAGTCGTAGAAAGCGAGGATGCGCGCTTCGATGCTCTTGCGCGGCACGCCGGTCTGGCCGAGCGGATTCTGGAAGGCGCTGTGCATCGCATTCATGGCGTCCGGCACATCGCTGTCATAGCCCTTGAACAGCACCAGATCGTCGGGCTCCATGTCTGGCATGTAATACCAGCGATGGTCGGGGCTGTAATGGCACATGCGCGAATCCCAGCGGTTGCCGGGGATGCTCGGATCGCCGGTCATGCTATCGACGATCACCTTATCGTCCGAAGAGACGGTATCGCCGTCACAGATCGCCAGCGTATTATCCTGCGGACCCGGCGAGATGCAGCGCCACGCCTGGAATAATTGCACACGGCTGTATGGCTTCAGGTCGCGCGGTTTTGCGGCGAGCGTCTTGTCGATCCAGCCCTGCATCGCCTGCGGTGCGAAATCGAGGTGGACGAATTCCGCGGGAGGCGCCCATGCTGCCTTTTCGGCCGACGCCCGCGTCGAGGTCCGCATCACCAATCCACCGAGCCGCGGGAACACATCGCGCGCGCCGGTCATGTTCTGGATGTAGTCGCAGATTTCCTGCGCATATTGCACATCGAGGCTGTCGTCGGTGACGAAGTGACGCGCCTTGCGATTGCCCTCGAACAGCTCGGGGTTTTCGGCAAACTTGCTGGGGAGCTTCACGAATGCGAAGCCCTGCGTATCCATCGTGAACTTGTCGAGGTGCGGGCGAACGTCATGGATGGTGACGTCGCGCGTATCCCACACGATGTTGCTGCCGGCGGGATTGCGGATGTCATACACCGCCCGGTCATGCATCTCACCGACGTAATTCAGCTTCGCCACAACGTCCTTGGACGATTTGCGATCATCAGATTTTGGCATTTCAGGGCTCAGCGTGGCCATGTCGCATCCTCGGCAGTTTATAGACCTTGACCCTATCGGTCGAACGGAAATCGGTCAAGCACAACCGTTGCATTCGCATCAAAATGCCCCGGACCGGCTCAGCTTCAATTGCAAATTCAAATGGTCAGTTGAGATGTCTTCTATATCAACCATATCACTAGCAATCGTTGACAGAGTTAATGATGCCTGTGATACAATTGAATCCACAAATGCGGGGCGATCGATCCTGCTGGTGAACAACGGGAGAGGGAAATGGGGGCTTTACGGGCTTTTTTTGCAACGACGGCATTAACAGCCGTCTTGCCGATCGGTATGGCATCGCCGGCATTGGCGCAGCAAGCTACGGACCAAGCGGCAGCGTCCCAGTCCGCTATTCAGGACATTGTCGTAACGGCGCAGCGGCGCTCGGAGAGCGTTCAGAAGACCTCGATTTCGTTGTCCGTCCTGTCGCCGGAAGCGATCGCCAAGGCCAATATATCGCAGGCGCAGAATCTGGCGCAAGCGGTTGTCGGCTTGCAGATCGGTCAGGGCGGCCCGGCAACGCAGATCTACATTCGCGGCGTCGGCGATTTCGGCTCGACCGCATCGACCAACCCGGCGGTCGCGTTCAACGTCGACGGCGTGTACGTCCCGCGTCCCGCCGCGATCGAGGGTAATTTCTACGATCTTGAGCGCGTCGAAGTGCTCAAGGGACCGCAGGGAACGCTCTACGGTCGCAACGCCACGGGCGGCGCGATCAACGTCATCACCGCGAAGCCCAAGCTCGGCGTTACCGCGATGCGCGGATCGATCGAGATCGGCAATTATCGCAAGATCGGCGCCGATGCCGCGGTCAACTTCCCGCTGGGCGAGACGGTTGCCGTCCGCTTCGCGGCGCAGGTCGTGAATCGCGGGCCGTATGTGACCTACGGCTTCGACGACGAAGTCCGCCAGTCGGGCCGTGGACAGCTGCTGTGGAAACCGAACAGCGCGCTGAGCATTCGCCTGTCTGGCGACTATACGCATGTCGGCGGGGGTGGCGCTGCTTATGTCGTGGTGCCGTCGGCACCAGGCGCGGCGATCGCATCGCCCAAGGTCAGCCCTTGGACCTCCGCGACCGACCCGGTCTATGCCAATTACGTCAACGCGCTTTCGGTAGCGTCGAATCGGTGCGGCCCGCGTGCGCCCGGATCGCCGTTCGCGGCCTTTCCGTTCAGCGGCGCGTGCCCGAATGTCGGCCCTTTCACTCAGGCGCAGCTGACCTTCGGCAGCTTCGGCCAGCGCGGAGCCCAGAACAATGTGTTCTGGAACGTCTCGGCGCAGCTCGATTATGATTTCGGCTTCGCGACTCTGACTCTCCTTCCCGCCTATCGGAAGGCCAGTCTCGATTACCTCGCTTTCCCGGGCGTCGACACCCGCTTCGACAGCTCCGCCGCCGGTGTTCCCGAGACGTCCAAGGCCAAATCCTTCGAAGCCCGGCTGGCGCACGACTCGAGCGTCCTGAAATGGGTCATCGGCGGCTATTACTTCAGGGAAAAGCAATTCGCTTATTCGCAGGTCACCTCGGGTTACCTTCAGAACGTGATTATCAATCAGGTGATCGGCAGCAAGGCCTTTGCCGGGTTCGGCCAGGCGACCTACAGCGTTACCGATCGCTTCCGCGTGATCGGCGGTGCGCGCTACACTTCGGACAACCGCACCGGGGAGCCGCAATCGGTCAACATCGATCCGTCGCTCGGCTTCGCCGCCGCTATCGGCGGATCGCTAGCCGCCACGGGCACCAGCTGCGCCGCGCCGGTGTATCCGTCGGCGCTTGGCAACACCTTTGTCGGTTGCGCCAATCCCAGGCTGTATGGCGATAAGACGTTCCGCAAGGTCAATTGGAAGGCGGGCGTGGAATATGACCTGACGCCGCGCAACATGGTCTATGCCACGGCCAGCACCGGCTTCAAGGCAGGCGGGATCTATGCCGGCAAGGCGATCGACGGCAGCGCGGCAAGCTATAATCCCGAAAACTTGACCGCCTATGAAATCGGCTCGCGCAACCGCTTCTTCAACAACAAGCTGCAGCTGAATTTCGAAGGCTTCTATTACGACTATAAGGATCACCAGGAGCCGGTAATCGTGCTCGATGCAGCCGGGCTCACCACCCAGGCGATCCAGAACGCTGGGTCCGGGCGGCTCTATGGGGCCAGCGCGGATGTCGTCTACAAACCGACGCGGCACGACACGCTGCATTTCGGCGTCGAATATCTTAACAGCAAATATACTAGGTTCGCGCTGTCTTCACCTTTGATCGTCGGCACTCCGACGTTCCTGCCGGATGGCGCGAGCGGCTGCCCGATTACCAGCGTCTTCAATGCCGCCGGTGCCGGGCTGACCTTGCCCCCGACCGGCGTCGGCGTCGGCACCGGCCCGGGCGGCGCGATCCTGCCCGGCTATGCGCGCGGTGCGGTGGTGGGTTCGCAAACGCAGAGCTGCGTCGGCAAGCCCTTCACGCGCTCGCCGCGGTGGTCAGGGTTGATCAGCTACACCCACGTCTTCGATCTGGGCGATAGCGGTCAGATAGAGGCGGAAGGCAATATGCAATTCCAATCGAGCCGTTATCTCGGCACCGAATATCTGCCGAGTTCGCTGGCACCCGCCTATCAGCAGTATAACGCCAGCCTGACGTATGACGCACCGGGCGGGCATCTTTCGGTAACCGCCTACATTCGCAACATCACCAACGAGGCCATCTATACGGCGACCGCGAGGAGTTTCTCGATCGTCGGCCTGAATGGTGCTTCGATCGCCCCGCCACGCACGTACGGCGGTCGCCTCAGCTTCAACTTCTAAGGGGGGGAGGGCGAGCGGACCTCGGGTCCGCTCGCTCATTTCGCACTGGATCGGTGTAGAGCGTGCATCCGGGATTTCGCGCGCCGTTATTCATGACGACGACACTCCCATTGAGAGAGCGCGATGACGGGTATCAAAGGCAAGGTCGGACTAGCATTGCGGGTTCTGGTGGGGGTGCTGTTCCTCGCCGCAGGCATCGCAAAGCTGGTGGGCGCACATCAGATGGTCATCGAGTTCGATCAACTCGGCTTCGGCCCATGGCTACGCTATTCCACGGGCATCGCCGAACTGGTCGGCGTCGGCCTGCTGGTCCAGCGGCGTACCGTGCCGCTTGGCACGGCAATCTTGATGGCGATTTGTATAGGGGCGCTCTACGCGCAAGCCGCCGTGCTGCATGGCGACATCGTGCATGTGATCGTGCTTGCCGCGATCGTCGGCTGGATCGGCTGGAGCTACCGGCAATCGGATCGGAATTCCCACGCCGCCTAAGGCGTTACAACCGCTCGACGGGCTTACCCGCCAGCCAGTCCGTTCCGTAGCGATACAGCTTTTCGACCTGGCACCCGGTAAGCTCCGGCATGTCGCGCTTCACGACATAGCCGATCTGCGTTTGAATATAGGCGAGGTGACGATAGCCTTCCGGGAATGCGGCCATCGCCTCCTGATCCAGCGCGAGCGTCGCCGAAGGATCGACCGGATCGACCCGATCCTTCTCGTAGATCGGCTGGCGCAGTACGAAACCCCATTTGCCGTCGCGCCGCTCAATGAAATCATAGAAGCGCCCTGTACAAACGACATCGCACAATACGCCCTGCACATCGCCACGCTGTGAGATGGTCATCTTGGTCTGGGCGACGGCACGGTCCCCGGCGAGTTCGATCGAACTGCCGCCGAGAAAATGCAGGATCCTTACGCCCTTCTTCCATCCTTCCTGCGTCACCCGGATGAAATCGCGCGCCGGCCCCTGAAACCAGGTCGCCATCATTACACCGTCATCATGCCAAACCGTTGCGAAGCGATCCCAGTCGCCGGCGTCGCGCCATATTGCCCAGTTCTCGACCAAATCCCGGATCGCCAAGCGATCGACCAGCTCCTGTTGCATCCAAATCTCCTTGCGGTGCGGGCCGTTCGAAACCGGTTAAAGCCTTCCACCGGCATACACTTCCACATAACGACATGCGATATACTAGCATATGGAACCGTTGACATTGCCATTAATGCCGGATCATAGCGATGGTGCATTGGGCGGGATCGAAGAGCTTTGCCGATGCATGGCATCGCCATAAATTGCCGATTTGGGAGAGGGCATGAACAGTCAGAGCAGCGGCCTCGCCGTGGCGGCCAGGGAAGGCCATTCTCGCACTTCGATATATTCCGATACCGATGTTCTGATCGTAGGCGCCGGGCCGGTCGGCCTCACGCTGGCGCTGCTGCTCGCCAAGCGGGGGCGCCGCGTTGCGGTCTATGAGCGGTGGGGATCGGCCTATCCGCTGCCGCGGGCAGCCGCGATGAGCCATGAGACGGTGCGGACCTTCCAGTCGGCCGGCGTGCTGGAGCAGCTTCGGCCGCTGCTCAATCTGAGCGTCGGGTCGCGGTCGGCGCCCTGTTATGCGCCGGATGGCGAAGTCCTGATGGTGATGTCGTTTCCGGGCATCGGCGAATCGGGTTATCCTCCAATGGCCGGCTTCCATCAGCCCGACGTCGATGAGGCGCTCGGCGACGCCTGCGATGCCGAGCCGCTGATCGAATTGCATCGCGGATGGGACGTGCGCGCGATCGAGCAGGACGAGGACGGCGCGATCGTCACCTTCGATCCGTTCGAAGCGGGCGCCAAGGCCAGCGGTGACAGCGTCAGCGCGCGCGCTAAATTCGTTGTCGGCTGTGACGGTGCCAACAGCAGCGTGCGCGATCTGATGGATACCGAGGTCACGGATACGGGCTTCCATTCGACCTGGATCTGCATCGATACCGTGCCTCTCGGCGGATTCTCGGTCCCCGAGCCCCTCTCCACCTATATGGACCCCACCCGACCGACCCTGCTGGCGCCGACCGGCTTCGGGCGCCAGCGCTTCGAGTTTATGACCATCGAGGGCGACGATCTCGAACAGATCGTCGAGCTCGATTCGATCATGACCTTGCTCAAGCCCTGGGGCGTGACGGCCGAGAATAGCGAGATCCACCGGCGGGCGATCTACACCTTCCGCGGCCGTTGGGCCGAGAATTGGCGCGATGGCCGCGTGCTGTTGGCCGGAGATGCAGCGCATCAGATTCCGCCGTTCCTGGGGCAAGGCCTGAATTCCGGCGCGCGCGACGCGATGGCGCTCGCCTGGCGGCTCGATTTCATCCTCGGCGGATCGGCTGGGCCGGACCTGCTGGACAGCTATACGTCCGAGCGATCCTATCACGTCAAACAGATCATCGACGCTTCGGTTTTCTTCGGGCGGATGATGTGTACGACCGATCCGGTCGCCGCCGAGGAGCGCAACAAGATGCTGCGAATGGTGCGCGAGAATCCGGAGATGGCGCCGCCGCAGCCGGAATGGCGGCTGGGGCCGGGCTGCCTGATGCCGGACGATCCCGCGGCGGGCTTCCTCGCCATCCAGGCACAGGTCGAGAAGGACGGCCGCACCGGCCTTCTCGACGATCTGATCGGCCCCGGGCATTTCGTGCTATTTGGCAATGGCATCAATCCGCTCGCGGGCCTGTCCGATGAGGCGCGCCGCATCTGGGCGCGGCTCGATGGGCTGGGCATCACGATCGGCGCCGATGGTTATCGCGATGTCGATGGCTCCTACACCGCCTGGTTCGAGAAGCTCGGTGCCAAAATCGTGCTCGCTCGTCCTGATTTCCAGGTGTTCGGCGCTTCGGCAAAGGCCGAGGATGCCGATGCGCTGGTCAAGACACTTTCGGAATGCCTTCAGCCGGAGCTCGTCGCATGATCAAGATTTACGGAACCCGGATGAGCCGCGCCGGCCGCTGCATGTGGCTGCTGGAGGAACTGGGGCTTCCTTATGAGCAGGTGCCGGTCGGCTCCCAGGACGGTAGCGACAAGACGCCGGAATTCCTGGCGGTCAACCCGGCGGGCAAGGTGCCCGCGCTCGATGACGACGGCTTCTTCCTGCGCGAAAGCCTGGCCATTCTCTTCTATCTCGTCGCCAAGCAGCCGACGCCGCTCTGGCCCGACGACCTTCATGTGCGCGCCCTGATCCATCAATGGGCCAGCTGGGCGATGACCGAGGTGGAAGCGCCCCTCACCGTCATCATGTATGAAACCCGGCGGGCGGCGGGCGGGTCGGTCGATCCCGAATTCCTCGAACCGCGCAAAACCACCGCCTACAAGGCGATCGCGCTGCTCGAAGCCCGATTGTCGGCCCATCCCTATGTCGCGAGCGATGCATTCACGCTCGGCGATCTGATCGCCAGCTCGGTGACGTCGCTTGCTCCGATGTTCCTCGATCTCTCGCCCTATCCGGCGGTCAAGGAATGGGTTGCCCGCTGCACCACCGCTCGCCCAGCCTGGGGACGTGCCGAGGCGCGCCAATAAAGACGCGCGTCGGCGGCGCTAGGCCTTCCGAGACCAGCCCACTTCGGGACGTTCGAGGCCGAGGTTCTCGCGCAAGGTCGTGCCCTCATATTCTTCCCGGAACAGACCGCGGCGGCGCAGTTCGGGCAACAGCAGCTCGGCGACGTCTTCGATCGATCCGGGGACGAAATTGGGCAGCAGGTTGAACCCGTCCGCCGCACCGCCACGGAACCACTTTTCCAAAGTGTCGGCGATCTGCACCGGCGTGCCTCTCAACGCCAGATGGAAGCGGCTGGCGGCGACTCTCAACGCCAACTGGCGCAGGGTGAGCCTTTCGGCTTGGGCGATCGCGTTAAACGTCGCACCCGAGCTGGCGCGCGCCGTGTTCGAGGCGAAGTCGGGCGCCGGCTCATCGAGCGGATATTGGCTGAGATCGATGCCGCCGAGGAAGACGCGCAGATATTGCAGCGCGACGTCGAGATCGATGAACTGGTTGAGCTGCTGCTCCTTCTCGTTCACTTCCGCCTCGGTCCGGCCGACGGTGATCGCAACACCGGGCATGATCTTGACCGCTTCCGGGGGCCGCCCGAACGCCAACGCCCGCGCTTTCAGATCGGCATAAAAGGCGCAAGCCGCCTCGAATGAGAAGGTGGCGGTGAAGATAACGTCGGCGACCCGCGCCGCCAAAGCCCGGCCCTCTTCCGATTGCCCGGCTTGGACGATGATCGGCCGGCCCTGCGGCGACGGCAGCACGCTCAGCGGCCCCTTCACCGAATAATATTTGCCGACATGATCGATGGCGTGCAGCTTGTCCGGATCGGCATATTGGCCGGTAACCTTGTCGCGCACGAAGGCATCGGGCTCGATGCTGTCGAACAGACCGAGCGCGATATCGACGAACTCCTCGCCCCGCGCGTACCGCTCGATCGAAGGCACGTGGGTGTTGAGGCTGAAGTTCTTGCCGTCCTCGGCATTGCCGCCGGTCACGACATTCCAGCCCGCCCGCCCGCCGCTCATCAGATCGAGCGAGGCGACGACACGCGCGAGGTTATAGGGTTCGTTATACGTCGTCGTGCCGGTTGCGATCAGGCCGAGCCGGGTGGTGACGGTGGCCAGCGCCGACAGCAGGGTGAAGGGCTCGAACCGCTCCGACTTGCTCGATCCCCTCAGCGATTCCTTATTATCGAAACCGATGATGCCGGGGCCATCGGCGAGAAACAGCGCATCGAACTTCGCATCTTCCAGCAAGCGGGCGAACCGGATCCACCGCTCCAGGCTGATGCCGGCGTCCACGGCCGCCTCGGGATGCCGCCAGCCCGCGACATGATAGTTGGAATCGCCGCTCATGAAGACGGCGAACTTCATCTTGTCGGTTCGCGATTCCAGCGAGGCCATGACCGATTCCTTCACGCCTGAGCGTACCTACGACGCAGCAATAACGAGGGGCTAGAACTTGACCGACACGCGCCCACCATAGCGCCCGGGATCGCCCAGGAAGCCGCGAAACACGGTCGCGCCGGTTGCGGTATTATTGACCCCGATTATCGCACCGAGCGGCTGCGCCACCTTCAGGATATAATAATGCCGATCGAAGATGTTGGTCCCGAACAGCTCGAACTTCCACCGGCCGTTCGGCGAGGTGACGGATAAGCGCAGGTCGGTCGTCTGATACGCCGGTACACGCGATTGCGGATTGTCGGTATTCACCGTCAGGAAGCTCGCAACGAAATTTTCGGAAGCGCGGAGGCCAAGCGCAAAGCCGCGAACCGTGCCGATCCGCCAATCCGCGCCGACATGGCCGTCCCATTTCGGCGAAAAGCCGAGCGGCTTACCGGATAGGTCCTGCACGAGCGGGCAACCCGGCAGGCCGGTGCAGCCTTCGAGACCCGGCGCGCCGACATCCTTGGTGTAGATCGAATCGAGATAGGTCACCGCATAATCGAACGTCAGACTCGGCACGACCCGGAAGCGCCCATCGATATCGACGCCGCGCGCGCGAACGTCGCCGGCATTGCGAACCAGAAACGAGATGCCGTCGTAGGACCGATCCTGAAAGTTATGCAGATTGGTGTTGAAGAAGGTCGCATTGAAGATCAGTCGCCCGTCGAGAATCTGCGCCTTCAGGCCTGCTTCAATGTCGCTGACCGTTTCGGATTTGAACGTCCGCGCAGCCGAGCCGAGTACGGTCGGCGTAGAGCCATTGTTGAAGCCGCCGGATTTATAGCCGGTCGAATAAGTCGCGAAAAACAGGATGCGCTCCGTCGGGTGCCACGAGAGTGAGGCCCGGAAGGACGGACGTGTTTCCTTGAAAGACAGATAATCAGGCCCCTCGGCGGTTATCAGCGGGGCGACAGCGATGGCATTTGGCGTGATTTGGGTATCGACGCCGGATTTCTTGTCAGAGGTCACCCGCACGCCGAGATCGAGTTCCAGATTCTTGAGCAGCGCATAATTCGCCTGAATGTATCCGGCGAAGCTGCGGCTGGTCTGCGTGAAAGGATAATAGCCCGCGAAATATTGCGGTCCCGCCAGGCACGGCGCCACCAGTTGAGGGGCACGCGCGCCGTAGATCAGCCCGCAGAATTGCGATCCCAGATTGTTGCCGGTGTTGATCGCGAAATCCTCATGGAAATAATAGATTCCGGACGTGAACCCGAGTTTGCCGCCCAGAAATGCGTCCTTCGACGAGATCAGCTGCAGTTCGTGGCTGTCCGCCTTGCTGCTTGTGATCGATCTCGTGCTGACGAGGGATAGGGAGGTTCCGACCGAATCATAGGTCTGCTGATCGTTGTGCCAATCCCGGTAGCTATCGATCAGGCGCAGCGTCAGGACCGGAGAGACGTGCCAATTGAAATCGCTGGTGATGCCGTATTGATAATCATCGAGATACGGTGATGTGGCGAAATTCTGATTGAAGGTGAACGAAGGCGTGGTGCTGTAAACCGGCGGGGTGCCGCCGTATCGGGCGGTGAAGGCCGTGAACGCCGCAAGCTGGGCCGGGCTGGCGGTGGCGGCATCGACTGTGAACGGATTGACGCCGTCGCCCGTCGTCCGCGATCCATCGACGCGCACGGTCCAGCTGATATCGTTCCGGATGTCCCATCGGGCGGAAAGGCGGCCGACAAAGTCGGAGCGGCGCCCGTAGGTCTTGCCGTCCAGATTGTTGTGATAAATGCCGTCGGTATGCGAGGTCTGCATGGCAAGCCGGCCTGCGAACTGATCGCTGACCGGCGTGTTTAGGATTGCCGTTCCCTTGTAGCTGCCATAGTTGCCGCCTTCCACGGCCCCTTCGAAGCTCTGGTTGCGGGAGGGACCGTTGGTGTTGATCGAGATCGCGCCCATCGCGGCATTTCGGCCGAACAACGTGCCTTGCGGGCCGCGCAGTACTTCGACGTTCTGGACATCGAGCAACGAGCTCAGGATCGCACCAGGGCGCGGAATGAAGGCGCCGTCAACATAGGAGGCGACATCGGAATCGGTGGGCGTGTTCGACGCCGATCCGAACCCGCGGATACGGACGGTGACGCTCGATCCCAGCGAGTGGTTGTATATACGCAAGGAGGGGATGGCCTTGCCAAGGTCCAACGTGCTGTTGATGCCTTGCGTGTGCAGTGCATCGCCCGTGACCGCCGCGATGGATAGCGGCACATTCTGGACATTTTCCGCGCGCTTCTGCGCGGTGACGACGATTTCGGTCAGGCCTTTATCGGCATCCGACGGTGGCGGCTGTGTATCCGCTGCGATCGATGGAGACGCAATAATAGCGCTCAAAGCGGTCGCAAAAAGCAGCCAATGTTCCGGCCTTCTTGCGCGCGCACGCCCTTGGGTGATCCCGCCTTCCATGTCTTCCCTCTCCTCGGCGAGCCTGTTCACCAGGCTTCGCAGGCTAAGGATGGAAGCGAACTAGGTTGTATCGACATTTAGGATTCCAAAAGGGTTTGATGTCTGATTCATGAGGTTCCGTGTTGAGACGCGGAGCGGACGATGGGGATCAAACG
>NZ_JAAOZC010000015.1 GCF_011761305.1 Sphingomonas vulcanisoli
GCCACCCGCTACGAGCGCCGAACAATCCACTTCACCGGATTCGTTCACCTCGCCGCCGCCATGATCTGGCTACGCTGAATGTCGATCCGGCCTAATATCACTGTCAACTTTGTTAGACGCAACGAATGATTTTCGTTTGCGATTCCGCTAATTTCAGCGCGATCAGGCCGCTTCCGGCGCCAGTATGAAATCATGCTGCAGCTCGATCCAGTCGCCGGTCATGGTGCGGCCGTCCGGTGCCCGGCCGCCCGTCCGCTGCACGAACGGTTTGATCAGCGATTGCTTGACCCCGAACACGACGTCGGAGTCGAGATAGGTGCCGTCCTCGGCGAACAGATGCGTCACCAGCGTGCGATATCCCGATGCGGCGATCATGAAATGGACATGCTCCGGCCGGTAGGGGTGCCGGCCCTGCGCGGTCAACATCTTGCCAACCGGCCCATCGTCGGGGATCGGATAGGCCGTGGGGCGGACCGTCCAGAGATGGAAGCGGCCTCGTTCATCGGTGAAGAAGCGCCCCCGCCCCGCCAATCCTTGACCTTCATGGAGCTTCTGCAAATCGTAGAAACCGTCTTCGTCCGAATGCCAGACATCGACGCTCGCGCCAGGCAGCGATTGACCGCCCGCTCCCGTCACCGCGCCGCCGATATACATCGGCGTGCCTTCCAAATGCCCCGCGATGGTCTCGCCGTTCGCAAAGGTCGGCGCCTCGACATAAAAGGGGCCGAACACGGTGCTCTCGGTCGCGGCACCGGCGACGCGGTGGTTGATCGCATCCACCAGCATTGACACGCCCAGTGTATCCGAAAGCAGGATGAACTCCTGCCGCGTATCGCTGCACATTTGGCCGACCGCCGTGAGGAAATCGATCCCGGCCTTCCATTCGGTCTCGGTCGGCTCGATCTCGGCGATGAAAGCGTGGAGGTGGCGGACGAGCGCCTGGCTGATCACGCGGGTGCGCGCGTCCGTGGCGCCCCCGACACGATCGAGCACCGCCTGGGTCAACTCGCTCTCGCTCAAATCCGCCATCAGTCTTCCCCTCCGCCCGCTGGGCCGTCGCCGCGCCAGGCATGGTGTAGCAGCGCCCTTACCCCATCCCTGGTGACGGGACGCGGGTTGGGATATTGGCTCTGTATTGCAAGGTCGGTCGCCTGATCGATACCGCTCTCCGGCATGCCGATCGCCTGGAGAGACGGCGGTACGCCAAGGCGGTTGGCGAATGCCCAAAGGCCTTGCGCCGGATCGCGCCAGCCAGTGGCGCGCTTGAGCGCGGCGAGCGCCGCCGGCGCCGCCTCCAGATTAAACGCCAGCGCGTAGGGCAACAGCACGCTGTGTGTTTCGGCGTGCGGCAGATCGAAGCTGCCGCCGAGCACATGGCAGAGTTTGTGGTGCAGCCCCATGCCGACCAGGCCGAGGGTGGTGCCGCACAGCCACGCTCCATACAGCGCATCGCTGCGCGCGTCGGGATTGCGGGGCGTCTCGACGATGCGGGGGAGCGCCGTCGTCAGCGCGCGCACGCCCTCTTCGGCAATGAGCGCGACGATCGGGCTGACGTCGGCCGCATAAAGCGCTTCGGCCGCGTGCGCGATGGCGTTGAGGCCCGAGGTGACCGACATCGCGACCGGCAGGCCCAAGGTCAGCTCGACATCGTAGATCACCGTTTCGGGAAGCACGTCGAGCATGCGCTGTGTGGTCTTGCGGCCATCGGCCGTCTCACCCAGCACCGCCGTCACTTCCGAGCCGGCGTAGGTGGTCGGCAGGATGATCTGCGGCACGCCCGTACGCAGTGCGATCGCCTTGGCGAGGCCGGTGGTCGATCCGCCGCCGATGGCGATCACGCCATCGGCCCGAGTATCCCGTAGCGCCGCCAGCGCCGCCTCGGTTACATCGATCGGCGTGTGCATCCGCGCGCCGGTAAAGCGTCCTGCGCAAGCCCCTTCCAACAGATCGGCAACCATGTCCGCCATGGTGGCCTGCTCGGGCGTGGTCAGGACGAGCGCGCGCGTGATCGCGAGCCGATCGGCCTCCCGCCGAAGCTCGGTTCGCGTGCCCGCGCCAAACAGGACACGCGCGCTCAAGGCTTCGTGGATGAAGCGCATGGTCAGGCCGCGCCGCACAACGGCCCGGCGGCGATGGCATGATGGACCGCGCCACCGAGCACGGCATCGAAGACAGCGACCGGATCGACCGGCGCTTCGGTCTGCCGCCAGGCGATGATCTGGTCGGGCCGGATCAATACCAGCTTGGCGCCGAACAAAGCCTTGGCTTCGGGCATTGCGATCTCGACAAGCTCAAGCGCGATGCCGCGATCGGCGCTCGCCGTGCGGAACGCAGCGACATCGCCGGCATCCGCATCGATCGCCAGCAACGTCCAATCGAATCCGAACAGATCGAACAGGCTCCGCCCGTCCTCCAGCCAGAAATGCGGCACGCGCCCGCCGGGAACTGCGCTTGGAACATATACGTCCATCGCGTCGACCGGCGGCGTCTCGCCGTCGGGGACGATGACGGGCGAACCGTCATAGCGGCCGCCGAAGGTGATCCCCGGAATATTGAATTCCCGTCGCGCATGGGCATTCAGATATGTCCCGGCATGGGCCCGCGCCGCTTCGCCCTCGGCGGTGTCGGTCTCGATCGCCGGTCCGGGCACGAAACAGCCGAGCGAATCGGCGAGCTGCCGTGCGTAATCGGTGTTGCGGATGGCGAGCTTGCGCCGCTCGATTTCGTAGCTGTCGAGTAGGTCGGGGCCGGCCGTGCCGTTCAGGGTTGCCGCCAGTTTCCAGCAGAGGTTCACCGCATCCTCAACCGCGGTATTATAGCCTAGCCCGCCCGCAGGCGTGAACAGATGCGCGGCATCTCCGCCGATGAAAACCTTGCCGTCGCGGAAGCGATCGGCAACGAGCGCGTGCCCGGCGGTCCAGGTATCGACCGCCAACACCTCGATATCGATCGCACGGCCGGTCACCTGCGCGAACAATTCCTTGCCACGTTCTGCGCTGATCGTCTGGTCTTCGCCGGGCTTGAGCTGGGTGTGGAGCGCGAATTCGTCGACGCCGTTAACGGCGGCCAGCCACGAGCGCCGCTGGGGATTGAACGCGACGTACATCCATGCCTTGCCGTGCGGCACTGTGGCATAGAAATCGGGCGCGCGCAGATAGACGGCGACCATCTTGCCGCCGAAGAAATCGCGCGTCACTCCGGTCTCGCCGGCAAGACTGATGCCGAGCGCCTTGCGGATCGCGCTGCGCGCGCCATCGCCGCCGATGAGATAATCGGCTGTTATCGACCGCCGCTCACCGCTCGCCACGTCGGTGACGCTGGCGCTGACCTTATCCCCGACCTGCGTAAACTCCTCCAGCCGACAGCCGAAATTGAGCGAGGCGAGCGGGCCGGCCTCAGCGTGGCGGCGCAGCACCTGTTCGACGAATTTCTGCGATACGCGGTGCGGCAGCTCCGCCGCGCTCCAAGAACCGGATAGGCTCTTGATCGCAGTGGTGGCGTCGCGCGATGCCGGCAGCGCGAAGCGTGCCAGCTCGTGCCCGACATATCGCGTGAAATAGGCGATGTCGGTCGGGTAATCGTGCGGCAGCCCGGCTTGGCGGATCTCCTCGCTGAAGCCTAGGCGGCGGAAATGCTCCATCGTCCGCGCCTGGGTCGCATTGGCCTGCGGATTGCGGGCGGTGCCCAGATCGGCGTCGACCAGATAGGATGCGATGCCACGGCGCGACAGTTCGATCGAACACATCAACCCGAACGGGCCGCCGCCGACGATCAGAACGGGGCTTGTGACTTCGGCATTTTGCATAAGCGACGGCTAGGCTTGGAAGTCGAAATTAGTCAAGCTACATGCCCTTCTCTGCAGGAGATCGTCATGTTCGTTCGCTGTATTGTCGTCGCTTGATGCAAAGCCCCCATCAGGCGTGGCGCCATGCCAATATCGGCCGTGTGCTGAACAATGCGGTGCGCCGGTTCGAAGAGCGGGTGTTGGAGATACTCGCGGAAGGCGGCAACGCGCCGACGCGGCTCTCCCACTTGGGGTTAACCCGGAACCTCGATGTCGAGGGGACGCGAGCGACCGAATTGGCGCGCCGCGCGGCAATGACCAAGCAGGCGATGGCCGAGCTGGTCGGGCAATGCGAAGAGTTGGGACTCGTCTCACGGCAGGCGGACCCCACCGACAGGCGGGCCAAGATCATCACGTTTACCGCCAAGGGGCTGCGCTGGCTCGAAGCCTTCCATCAAGCGATCATGCGCGCGGAGGAGGAAATGCGCGCAGAACTTGGCTGGCTGCGAGTCGACGGCTTGGTCGAGGCACTCCGCCTATACGGATCGTCCGCCAATCCCCTTCGCCCTTAGCGCCGCTCAATAGGCACGTGTCGATAAGGGTAGACGGCCTGACGATCCAGGTTCTATGCCGCGCGCCCGGGAGGGACGCCGTGATCAAACGTCAGGAAGATGTAACCCCGGCGGTGCTGGCGGTAATGCAACGGACCACGGACCCGCGCCTGCGCGAGATCATGGCGGCGCTCATCACCCATCTCCATGCCTTCGTCCGCGACGTCCGTTTGACCGAGCGCGAGTTCCGTGACGCGACCGCCGTTCTAAACGAGATCGGTCAGCGCACGACCGACACCCATAACGAAGCGGTGCTAATGGCGGGGTCGCTCGGCGTTTCCAGTCTGATCTGCCTGCTCAACAACGGCGACAATGGCCAGACCGAGACGTCACAATCCTTGCTCGGCCCGTTCTGGCGGCTGCACTCGCCGCCGACGCCGAACGGAGGCTCGATCGTGCGGTCCGAGACGCCGGGCGCCGAACTGTTCGTCCATGGCCGCGTGCAGGACAAGGCGGGCCAGCCGATCGTGGGCGCGGAGGTGGATATCTGGCACGCCTCGCCGATCGGCCTGTATGAGAATCAGGATCCGGGTCAGGCCGACATGAACCTGCGCGGCAAGTTCACCACCGATGTCGATGGCCGTTTCTGGTTCCGAACGGTGAAGATGATCGGCTACCCGATCCCCACCGATGGCGTGGTCGGGCGGCTGCTGGCGGCGCAGGATCGGCATCCCTTCCGTCCGGCACATCTGCACGCGCTGATCGTCAAGCCGGGCTTCAAGGTGCTGATCAGCCAGGTCTATGATCCGACCGACCCGCACATCGACAGCGACGTCCAGTTCGGCGTGACCGAGGCGCTGGTCGGCGATTTCGTTCGCCACGACGAACCCCATCCCGATACGCCGGACGTGCCTGCGCCCTGGTATTCGCTCGATTACGTTTACACCATGGAAGAGGGCGAGGCGGTTTTGCCCCGTCCGCCGATCAAGTAGGATTTCATGCTCACAGACAGCCAGCACCGCGCGGCAGCAGACGCCATTCTGACGGCCGAACGCACCAAGGTGCCCACGCCGCAGCTCAGCAAGCTCTATCCCGAGATGGTGATCGAGGACGCCTACCGCGTTCAGGACCTCTGGGCCGAGGCGCGGATCGCGGCGGGCGCCAAGGTCGCGGGCCACAAGATCGGCCTCACCAGCCGGGCGATGCAGATGGCATCGAAGATGACCGAGCCGGATTATGGCCGCATCCTGGATGACGCGCTTTACAACGACGGCGCGGTGATCACGGCAAGTACCTTCCTGAAGCCGCGTCTCGAGGTCGAGCTCGCCTTCGTCATGGCCGAGGATCTCGAAGGGCCGGGAAAGCGCATCTTCGATGTGATGCGCGCGACCGAAGTGGTGGTGCCCGCGCTGGAGATCATCGACTATCGCACCGAAGTGCCGCGCGCGATCGTTGACACGATCGCCGATAATGCCGCCTTCGCCGCGATCGTCATCGGCGGCCGGCCGGTGCGCCCCTATGACATCGATGTACGCTGGGTGGGGGCGACGCTCAGCAAGAACGGTATTATTGAGGAATCGGGGGTGTCGGCAGCGATCATGGGGCATCCGGCGGCGGGCATCGCCTGGCTGGTGAACAAGCTCCACGTGGTTGGCGCCGGGCTGAAGAAAGGCCAGATCGTGCTGGGTGGCTCGTTCACGCGCCCGGTGGATATCGCCGCGGGCGACGTGATCCAGGCCGATTACGGGCCGCTCGGCGCGATCGGCGTATCGTTCGTCTGATGGAGCTGCCGCCAAACCGCTTCAAGCGCGCGATCCGATCGGGCACGCAGCAGATCGGCCTGTGGTGTACGCTATCGACCGCGTTCACCGCCGAGGCCGTGGCGGGCGCTGGGTTCGACTGGCTGCTGCTCGATACCGAGCATTCGCCCGGTGACGTGCTGACGGTGATGGCGCAGCTCCAGGCGCTGGCGGGCTATCCGGACGTATCCGCCGTGGTGCGGCCCGCGACCAATGATCCCGTGCTGATCAAGCGCTTCCTCGATATCGGTGCGCAGACTTTGCTGATCCCTTATGTCCAGTCGGCCGACGAGGCGCGCGCGGCGGTGGCAGCAGTGCGCTATCCTCCCGCCGGGATTCGTGGTGTGTCGGCACTGACCCGCGCGACGCAGTTCGGCCGGGCAAAGGAGTATGCGGCGTCGGCGGGCGACGAGATCGCCCTGCTTGTCCAGATCGAGACGCAGGCCGGGCTCGATGCGCTGAAGGAGATTGCTGCGGTTGACGGCGTCGACGGCGTCTTCATCGGCCCTGGGGACCTCGCCGCCAGCCTAGGCTATATTGGCCAGCTCGATCATCCGGCGGTCGTCGCGGCGGTGGAGGACGCCATCACGCGGATCGTCGCGACCGGTAAGCCTGCCGGAATATTGACGGGCAATCCCGCCTTTGCCGATCGCTGCATCGCGCTGGGGACGATCTTCACCGCGGTAGGCGTCGATGCCGGGCTGTTGGCCCGCGGCGCGGATGCCTTGGCCAAGCGCTTCCAGACGAATGCCTGAAGGTCAAGCGATGTCGAATTCGACCGCGCCGCGCGGTGCGGCGACCCGATCGCTGATCGGCGGGTGCATCGGCATGATGATGGGGGCCAGCCCGATCCTGCTGCTGTCGTTCGGGGTTTACCAGCAGGCGATCATCCGGGACACCGGCTGGAACAGCACAACCATCGCGAGCTCGATCGGCCCGCCGATGATCGTTGCCGGCCTGTTGTCGCCGATCGTAGGATTGCTGGTCAACCGCTACGGACCGCGGCGGTTCGTGACCTTCGGCTTTCCTCTGTGCGGAATGGGGGTCATGCTGCTGGCAACGCCCCATAGCGCCGCGATGTTTGCCGCCACCATGGCGCTTGCCGGGTTGCTGACCCTGGGCCAGACTATGATCCCTTATGCCTATGCCGTTTCGGGCTGGTTCGACAGAAAGCGCGGTCTGGCGCTGGGAACGATCCTCGCATGCGCCGGTGTCGGCTTGGCGATCATGCCGCCGATCGCGGCACAACTCATTTTCCACTTCGGCTGGCGTTTTTCCTATCTCGCCTTTGGCGGCGCGATGGTGCTGGTCGGCATTCCCGTCGGACGCTTCCTGATTGTCGATCCGCCCTCGGCAGCAGCGATCGACCGATCTACGGTGCCGGGGCTGCCGTGGCGCGCCGCAGTGGCGAAGCCCGTGTTTTGGTATCTCAGCATTTCGATATTGCTCGTAGGCGGTTCGGTGGGTGCTGGCGCGGTCAACCTCAGCATCATACTCACCGACCGCGGTGTCAGTCCCGTGCGCGCAAGCTTCGTCATGAGCCTGGTCGGCATTTCGATGATCCTGGCGCGGTTGGTGTTTGGCTATCTGTTCGATCGGATACGGGCCCAGCTACTGACGACGGCGATTTGCCTGTTGGCCACAGCCGCGTTCGTCACGCTAGCTTCAAGCGGCAGCTTGATCGGCGTGCTGGTGGGAGCCGTGTTGATCGGGATCGGCTTCGGCGCGGAGGGTGATGCTCTGTCCTATATGATTTCGCGCGCTTTCGGGATGCGGGACTTCGGCACGATCTTCGGCATGATGTTCGTCGCTTTCACGCTGGGGGCTGGGGCAGGACCGATGGTGTTTGCGCTGCTGCGCGCCCGAGGCGGCGGCTTTGAACTGCCGCTGATCGCCGCAGCGGTAGCCTGCGCGATCGCGACGGGGCTCGTCCTGTTGATTCGTGAGCGCAACCTTCCCTATGCCCGCCACCCGCACTGAGCAAAAACGGGTTTGAAAGCGAACCGCTGCCCGGCTGAGCGACCGCCGCGCGTTCCGGGGCGATCACCGGCAGTTCCACCCCGAATCAATCACAAGGACGGTCAATGAGCAATGCGTTTCAGGAAGCGTGGATCTCGGTAGCCGCCGTAGGCGACGTCATCGAAGAGAAACCCACCGTGGCCAAGGTGGACGAAGCCGAGATCGCGATCTTCAAGATCGATGGCGAATATTTCGCTATTTCGAATGTCTGCACTCATGTTTGGGCTCCGCTTTCCCGCGGCCGTCGTGATGGCTTTGTGATCGCATGCCCGCTTCACTGGGGCCTTTTCGATATCCGTGACGGCAGCTGCCAAGGTGGCCCCGTGGACGTCGATCTCGCCAGTTATGATGTGCGTGTGGTCGATGAGAGGATCGAGGTTCGCCTGCGCAATTAGGCTTGGCGCTCCCGTTAGGCGCGGCCGTCGCAGTCGTCGGCACCCCCCCACCCGCATCGCATTTCGTGAATGCCGGCCTGTGCCAAACCGTCCATTGACGCTGCCAGTTAACGCTTGACAATGAGTAGTGGCGTGGTCAATAGTTGCATTTGACATTGACCCAGGCTGCGGGAAGCGGCGGGAACGCAGGAGTGGCGCATGACGGATTTTCGCTATCGGCGGCTGAAATATGTTGCAGTCGTAGTTACGGATGTCGAACGGACGGAAAATTTCCTTCTGGACATCGTCGGACTGGCGGAAGGTCCGGAATCGGGGAAGATCGACACCCGCTTTCTGCGCTGCAGCGACGATCATCATGATGTCATCCTGATCAAGGGCCGCGAACCGGGCCTGGCGCGGATTTCGTTCGAGATGGAGTCGGTCAAGGATTTCGACGCCACCAAGGCGCATTTGACGAAGAAGGGGCTTAACCCCGTCGACGTCGATGCCGACGAGCTGGCGTTTCTCGGCATCGATCGCGCGTTCCGCATCATCGAGCCGAACAGCAAGCTGACGTTCGAATTCATGCACGGCATGGTGGCCGCGGAAACGCCGTTCGTTCCGACCGTCGCCGATATCTCGATGCTCGGCCACATCGTGCTGATGGCCAAGGACGTCGATGCGGTGACCGAATTCCTGATCAACACGCTGAACTTCAAGCTTTCGGACGAAGGCGCTGGCGGTGGTCTGCTACGGCCCTTCCCCACCACCAATCACCACAGCCTTGGGCTGGTGCGCTCGAACGAGAACCGCATCGGCCACATCGCCTTCATGGTCCATTCGTATGACGTGATCGGCAAGGCGGTGCCGCGCTTCAAGAAGCATGACGTCCCGATCGTGTTCGGCCCCGGCCATCACCCGGCATCGAATAGCAATTTCCTCTATTTCCTCGATCCCGACGGAATCACCTGGGAATATACGTTCGGCATGGAGCAGTTTCCCGAGCATGATCCGCGCGATCCGCGCTATCTCGAGCTCGGCAACGGCGATAGCTGGGGCAATGAGATGGACCCGCGGATGGGCAAGGTCGGCCGTGTCGTAACGCCCGACGAACTCGTTTCCTGATCGGCCTGTCCGGCTTAGCTGCCGGCAGTGCGGTCTATTCCCAAATTTGCACGTTTATATTGCCCGGTATCGGATTTCAGGCTGGCCGGCGCCTATCCAAGAAGTGGAGAGATGACATGGCGGCTTCGGACATCGACACGCTGATCAAGGTTGATCGCAGCAATCCTGCGATGGACATGATGCGGCAATATTGGATTCCGGCCGGCAAGTCGTCCGAGCTGGAAGCGGGCGGAGCCCCGGTGCGTGTGCTGCTGATGGGCGAGCATTTGCTCGCCTTCCGCGAGCCGAATGGCAAGGTCGGCATTATCGACCATGTCTGCCCGCATCGCGGCGCCTCGCTTTTCTATGGCCGCAACGAGGACGGCGGCATGCGCTGTGCCTATCATGGCTGGAAGGTCAGCGGCGAGGGCAACGTTGTCGAGATTCCAAACCTTGCGGCCGGTCGCGCCTGCCCCAAGATCCGGACGGCCGCCTACCGGGTCGAAGAAGGCAACGGCATTTTCTGGGTCTATATGGGTGACCGCGAGGTTCCGCCGCCGCTGCCGATCTTCGCCTATCACGACATCGACGCCGTGTTCATGATCCGCGAATGCAACTGGCTGCAGGCGCTGGAGGGGGACATCGACACCAGCCATGTCGGCTTCCTGCACATGGGCGGGATGAAGCTGGACGACCTGCCCGACGGCCATCCCTCGCGCATCCGGCTGATCGAACGCGCACCGGAGTTCGAGGTCAAGAACATGCCCTGGGGCCTGATGTCGGGCGCCTATCGCGACTGTGGCGACGAGGGCAAGTTCTGGGGGCTGTGCCAGTATCTCTATCCGTTCTGGACGATCACCGCCAACGACCTGCCGCTGTGCCCGCCGTGGTTCGCCCGCGCGTGGGTGCCGATGGACGAGACGCACACGATGGTCATCACCATCGTCGACAGCCGTCTGCCGTTCGGCACCGGCATCTTCAACCGCGACGGCGAGATGATCCCCGGCACAAGCTTCGACTGGGGCACGCCGATCCCCAACGGTACCGGCTGGTACGACCGGTGGCGGATCGAGGAGAACCAGCACAACGACTATATGATGGACCGCAAGCTCCAGCACATCAGCAACCTGGTCGGGGTTGAGTGCATCGTCCCGCAGGACCAGGCGATCACCGAGAGCCAGGGGCCGGTACAGGATCGCAGCAAGGAGCATCTCATCGCCAGCGACGAGATGATCGTGCGTACCCGCCGCCTTCTTCTTTCCACCTCGAAGGATTGGGCTGAAAAGGGCATCGTGCCGCCGGGTGTCGACAATCCCGAGACCTTCTATGGGGCGCGGGGGGGGCGTATGCCTGCCGGCAAGAAGGATGATTTCTTGGAGACTTTCGCAGCCGAATCGGAGCGGACCGCGACCTTCAAGAGCGCCTATGACCAGTCCACTCCGGTCGGGGAGCCCGTTACGCAGGACGTCTGAGGATCGAAATTGCGGCCATTAATGTTCGGTAACCGTCGCCCGGGTAGCTTAAACAGGTTGCTCCAGCCAGTGGCGAAAGGTGGATGCGGGGCGCTGGCAACGGCGCCATGACACGACCTGACCGTCAACGGTAATGGGCTTATCGATGCCATGCCGAACACGACTCGCCTATCCGACGGTATCGCACCACGCCGAATGGAACCTTTCCAACCAGATGGGCTTATCGTGAGGGTTTGCAGGCCGGCGCTCATCCTTGGCAAAAACGCGGCGAGCTTGGGTGCGAGGCGATGACCACGGCCCTGACCGTCAACGGCAAGCGGGTCGCCGTCACCAGCACGCCCGACACGCCGCTGCTCTACGTCTTGCGCGACGAACTGGCGCTTAACGGTGCGAAGTATGGGTGCGGTGCGGGCCAGTGCGGCGCCTGCACCGTGCTGTGCGATGGCCGGGCGTTGCGATCCTGCTTCGTCCCGGTGCGGACGCTGGCGGGACGATCGATCACCACGATCGAGGGCCTGCGCGGGCCGAAGGGAGGGCTACACCGGCTGCAAAAAGCCTTCCTCGATCAGCAGGCCGCGCAGTGCGGCTATTGCACGGCGGGGATGATCATGGGAGCCGCGGCGCTGCTGCGCGAAAAGCCGCGCCCCACTGAGGAGGACGTGCGGACCGCGCTGAGCGCCAATCTCTGCCGCTGTGGAACCCATAATCGCATCGTCCATGCCGTGCTGCGGGCGGCCGAGGCGCAGCACGGATGATCCGCCCGTCACGGCGCTCCGTACTCGGCGGATCGATCTCGCTGCTGTTCGGCTGGCCGGCGATCGCGGCGGAGACCGGCGGCGGCGCAGCGCCAGCCCTGCCCAGTGATCTCGCCGCGGCGCCTGAGATCGATCGTTGGCTGCGCCTTTCCGCCGATGGCCGCGTGACGCTCAGGACCGGCAAGGTCGAGCTCGGCCAGGGTGTGCTCACCGCTTATGCCCAGCTCTGCGCCGAAGAGCTGGATATCCATGTCTCACGCATCGACGTCATCGCTGGCGATACGCGGGTGTGCCCTCGGCAGGGCATGACCGTCGGCAGCTTTTCGATCCCGGAGGGCGGCAAGGCGATCCGGATGGTATCGGCGGAGATGCGGCAGATCCTGATCCGACTGGCGGCGGAGAAACTGAGCGTTCCGACAGCTGCGCTTGACGTTCGCGATGGTATGGTGCGCACGCGCGATGGACGCTCCGTCGCTTATGGGTCGCTGGCCGGCGGGCAGACGGTCCAGCGGCGGGCAACCGGCGCCGTGCTACCCAAAGCGCGGCCACGGCGTGTCGTCGGCACCTCGGTTGCCCGGCTCGATTTGCCCGCCAAGGTGCGGGGCGCGCCTGCCTTCCTGCAGGATTATCGGCCGGTCGGGATGCTGCACGCGCGGATGGTGCGCCCGCCGAGCGCCGGGGCGCGGTTGCTGGCGGTGGAGATAGCGCCCGCGCGGGCGATGCCCGATGTCGTCACCGTGGTTCGCGACGGCGATTTCCTGGCGGTCGTCGCCGAACGCGAGTGGAGTGCGGTCAAGGCCGCCGCCCAACTCGCCAGTGACGCGCGCTGGGACACGCCTCCGCCCTTGCCTGCGGATCCGATCGCCTGGCTTAAGGACGCCGCGACCCAGGACACGGTGATCGCATCGACCGGCACTCCGCCCTCGGCCGGCACTCGCCTTGTGCGCCGATCCTATTCTCGGCCTTATTTGCTGCACGGCTCGATCGGGCCGTCCTGCGCCGTCGCGCATTTCGACGGGACGGCGCTGCACCTCTGCACATCGTCTCAGGGGCCGTTCGAGCTTGCGGCGGTGATCGCGAAGCTCGTCGGTCTGCCCGTCGATCGCGTCACGGCGCAGCATATGCAGGGCGCGGGCTGCTATGGCCATAACGGCGCCGACGACGCGACGGCCGATGCCGCCTTGATCGCGATGCGTCTGCCGGGGCGGCCGATCCGCGTGCAATGGTCCCGCCAAGACGAGCATCGTTTCGAACCGTTCGGTGCGCCGATGCTGATCGAGACCGAAGCGCATCTCGATGACCGCGGAAACATCATGTTCTGGGATTATGCGCTGCGTTCGCCGACGCATAACGCGCGCCCGGTATTCGGAGTCGGCAATCTCCTGGCTGCGCCCACGCTGGCGCAGCCGACAGCACGGCCCAAAACCAACAACTTCGGCGGTCCGCCGGCCTATGCCGCCGATCGCAACGCCATTCCTAGCTATGTCTTTCCGGGCCTGCGGGTCACGACCCGCTTCGTGCCCGAATCGCCGGTGCGCACCTCATCGCTGCGGAGCCTCGGCGCGCATGGCAATGTCTTCGCGATCGAAAGCATGATGGACGAATGCGCGCTGGCCGCAGGCGTCGATCCGCTGGCGTATCGGCTGCGCCATGCGACCGATCCGCGCGCCCAGGCGGTCATGCAACGCGCCTGCGACGCGATCGACTGGTCGCATCCCCGCCCGGCAGACCGTGGCTGCGGGATGGCCTATGCCCGCTACAAGAATTACGCCGCTTATTGCGCGATCGCCATCGAAGTGGAGATCCGGGAGGGCGAGCCCGTTCTGGTGCGGGCGACGCTTGCGGCGGATGCGGGCGAGATCGTCAATCCAGACGGCCTCCGCAATCAGCTAGAAGGCGGCTTGCTGCAATCGCTGAGCTGGGCACGGCACGAAGCGGTGCGATTCGATGGCGCCGGTGTCGCATCCCGCGATTGGCGCGATTATCCGATCTTGACCATCGGCGAGGCGCCACCGGTCGAGGTCATCCTGATCGATCGGCCGGATCAGCCATCGCTCGGCGCGGGCGAGGCGTCGCAAGGCCCGGCATCGGCGGCATTTGCCAATGCCGTGGCGCGGGCCTGTGGCGCCCGGGTACGAAATTTGCCGATCGACCGCGCGGCGATCGCCGCGGCGCGCGTTCGCGCCTGACAGGCATCAGAGCGGGCAGGTGGCGCCGCTATCGATCCAGGCTTTCACCAGCGCACCGAAGGCCGCCTGACTCCCCGGCGCGGGCTCCCGTCCGGCCCCGGGCTGCCATGCCCAGCCGACCAGTGTGTCGTGCGCCATATGATCATTAAGCTGCGCCAGGGTGCGATGCCCGTTGCGGCGCGGATCTTTCAGCTGCCGGCAAATCTGTGCCATTGAGCGGTGCTGCCAGGCGAAGGCATGCGGCGCGAGCGCCCACTTCGGATTGCCCGGGATACTGAACAGCCGCTCACCCACCACCGGCATGTTCGTTTCCTGATGGCAGGTCCGGCAAGACAGCCCCGGCGCGCCGTGCCCATCCGTGCCGGCACTTACCACGGGAAGATGCGGGATCATCGCATCGCCCTGTGTCGGCGTCCGTGTCGCCGGGTGGCAGTTTAGGCAGCGGGGATGTTGAATGACGCGCCCCATCTCGCCAAAGATGGCGCGCGATCGTTGGTCCAGCGGGGTGATATCCGCGAACATCGCCGGAGGCCGCAGGGTGCCTCGGTCAGCGGCTGTCGACGCAACCGGCGTCAACAGAAACAGGGCAAATGTTAGCTGAAAGATGCGATCGACCATACAGATTTCCATAGACAGGTTGGACGATAAACGGATTGCGTTTCAAGGGAAACGATTGCAGACGCATGTATCGAAATTGGAACGGCGCGAGCTTTGGCGGGAGTGTAGCGTGCCGTCGGCTCGGAGCCAGGAGCGGAGTTGAGGGCATGAGGATTTTGCGGTTTGCGACGCCGGACGGCGCGCGGCTGGGCGTGGTG
>NZ_JAAOZC010000016.1 GCF_011761305.1 Sphingomonas vulcanisoli
CATCGCCACCCGATACGATCGCATCCCACAAAACTATCTCGCCAGCCTCTACCTCGCCGCGCTCTCGTTCTGGTGCTGAATGTCGATTCAGCCTAATATAGGGCTTTTGCCGCCGAATGCCATCGGCGGCTGACCTAGCGCCCGAACCAATGCGCCTTGGCGAACCAGGCGAGGACACCAACACCCAGCGCCGTGCAGAGCGCGCAGACCGCACCGAACGCCCACGGCTCATGCGCAAACGGGATGCCTTCGACGTTCATCCCGAGCAGGCCGGTGAGGAAGGTCAGAGGCAGGAAGACCAAGGCGACGATCGACAGCCACAGGGCGCGGGTTTCGATCAGCTCGGAGCGCAGATCGGTGAGCTGTTCGTGGATCAGCGCCGATCGTTCGCGCACCGCCTCCAGCTCCTCGGCCATGCGCGCGAAGCGATCGGCGGTCTCGCGCAGGTGGAGGCGATCATTATCCTCCAGCCAATCGACCTCCAGCGCGGCCAGCCGCGTCAGCGCCTCGCGCTGGGGGACGACGAAGCGGCGGTAGACAATCGCATCGCTGCGCGCCTCGGCAATCTTGCGGCGCGTCTCATAAGCGTTCTTGGGCTCGAGCGCGGTCTCGCAATCGTCGACCAAATCGCCGAGATCGCTGATCACCGGATCGATGCGCTTGGTGATCACCACCGCCAGCAGCGAGACGAGATCGCCGGGATCCTTGATTTCGCCCGCGCGCATCTTCTCGACCAGGCCATCCAGCCCATCGAGCGGACGGTAGCTGACCGTGATCGCGCGGCCCGCCTCCACCCAGCAGCGGATCGATACGAGCTTGTCTCCCTCGGTGCCCTCCACCGCCAGCCCACGCATGTTGATCAGCGCGCCATCCTCGATCGGCTCGGTGCGGGGCCGCGTTTCGATCGCGGTCAGCGCGTAGATGACGGTCTCGGGCAGATCGCCATGATCGCGCAGCCAGTCGAACGTATCGTCGCTGTGCCCGACAAGATGCACCCAGGCGAAGCGGCCCTGGGTATGTTCGCCGCACGCTTTGGCGGGATCGACGTCATGGCCCTTGCCGTCCGCGCCCAGCGCGATCGCGAAATTGGTCACATCCGCCATTGCAGCTCCACCGAGAGGCCCGGCAGCGGCAACGCAGGCGCCGGGCCGATGATCCGCGCCGCATCGGCGCGCGCGCGATCGAGGAGGACGGCGGGCATGTCCGCCGGGTGATAGATACGGTCAGCAAGGCCGAGCAGCCGCGCGGCGCGCAGCGTGAGTTCGTCGGGATCGGGGGAGGTGATCGCCACCGGCTCCACGCGGTCCCGTGCTCCGGCGAAGGCCGGAGCGTCGGAGGATGCGCCTTGCCTTGTTTGATCCAGGGCTCCGGCCTTCGCCGGAGCACCCAGGAGAGCGCCCAGCATTTCGGCGATCGCCCCACGCCGCTCGGCGGGGTCGGCGTAAGACGCCCGTAATCCGGCAAAGGCCGCAACATGCCTGCCGAGATCGGGAGGCAAGATCGCCTCCAATCTCTGCCGCAGCGCCGCCGCAAGCCCCGCCGAAGCGCCGCCGGTGCCGATCGCGACCAGCACCGGATCGCGATCGACGATCGCGGGCAGGGTGAAATCGCAAAGGTCAGGCCGATCGGCGACGTTGATCATCAGCCCGCGCGCCCTGAGTTCGGCGGCGACCGCATCGGGTTCGGCCAAGGCGACGAAGGCGATCTTCGCGTCCTCTTGTTGTCCCACGATCCGCGCCCCTGCCCGCTCGAGCAATCGGCGCTTGGCCTGCCCCGTCTCACCCTCCCCAATCAGGATGACGGGCTGGCCAGCGATCCGCAGGAAGAGGGGCAGGCTGTGCATCGGTCCCTTGTCGGGCCTAAGCGCGCGCTTGCCAAGCGGCGCGCGGCGCGTCAGGGCATCGGCCATGCGCCGCCTGCTCGCCTTGTTGATGCTCGCCGTACTGGCGCTGAGCGGCGCCGCGCCCGCCTGCGCCCAGCCGACACCGCACCACGGCATCGCCCATCACGCGCCGATGCCCGGGCATGGCGAACGGGATGTGGCCTCGCATGACTGCATCGGCTGCGGTATCGCGCTGCCCGATCCGCCGCGTCTCGATGCGATCGAGATGATGGCGATCGCACTGCCCCCGACGGCGCGCGCGCCAACTCCGCTTATCGGCACACAACCGCAACAGCCACTGCGGCCCCCGCGCCTCCTCGCCTGATGACTTCCGGGCGCGCCCGGACCCTCAGGACCAAGGACCAAACTATGAAGATCGTATTATCCGGCGCGGCGCTGGCCGTTGCCGTGGCTGCGCCCGCGTCGGCGCAGGAAATGTCTATGCCGCCCATGCCCGGGATGGAGATGCCCGCCCCTGCGCATCACGATATGGCAGCGATGGACGGCATGATGGGCGACGGCCGCTCCGCCGCCGCCTCGGGCACCTCGCGCCTGCCCGCCGAGGACAAGATGCAAGGCCTGCACATCATGGCGGGCGACTGGATGCTGATGGCGCACGGCTATGCCTGGGGCGCAGTGACCGATCAGGGCGGACCGCGCGGCGCGAACAAGGCCTATGTCCAATCGATGGCGATGGTGGAAGCGGGCAGGCCGATCGGACCGGGCGTTGATCTCACCCTGCGGACGATGCTGTCGCTCGATCCGCTCATGGGCGAGCGCGGCTATCCCAACCTCTTCGCCACCGGCGAGACGGCGCATGGCGTGCCGCTGGTCGATCGCCAGCATCCGCATGACCTGTTCATGGAATTGTCGGCGCGGATCGATGTGGCGGCAGGGCCGGGCAAGCTCTTCGTCTACGGCGGCCTGCCGGGCGAGCCCGCGCTGGGGCCGAGCGCTTTCATGCATCGCGGATCGGCGCGCTTCCTGGCCGAGGCGCCGATCACACACCATTGGTTCGATTCGACGCACATCACCTTCGGCGTGGTCACGGCGGGCTATGCCACGAAGCTGTGGCAGATCGAGGCCTCGGCGTTCAACGGCCGCGAGCCGGGCGAAAATCGCTGGAACATCGAAACCGGCGCGCTGGATAGCTGGTCGGTACGCGCGACGGTGACGCCCAGCGCGCATTGGGCGGGGCAGGTCAGCTACGGCTATCTCCGCCATCCGGAGAAGGCGCATCCGGGCGAGAATGAGGGGCGGCTGACGGCGAGTGTCAGCTATGCGGGCAGCGGTCTGGATGTCACTGCAGGCTTTTCGCGCAAGGATCGGCTGCCGGGCCGCGCGCTGACGGCGTGGTTCGGCGAGGCGACCTATGTCCTCGCCGGGCCGCACGCGATTTTCGGGCGGATCGAGAACGTCGATAATGACGAATTGTTCGAGACCGATCCAGCCTCGCCGCTGCACGATCGCGCGTTTGGCGTGACCAAGGTCACGGGCGGCTATTCCTACACGCTGCCGCTGGGCAACGCCCTCTCGGTAGCATTGGGGGGGCAGGTCAGCGTCTATTCCAAGCCCAAGGCGCTCGAAGCCGCCTACGGCGATGCGCCGGTGAGCGGAACTTTGTTCGCCAAGCTGATGTTGGGGCGATAGGAAAAACCAAAGCCGTTCGTGTCGAGCGAAGTCGAGACACGTTCATGCGGCGTCCGGGGGCACGTCCCTCGACTTCGCTCGGGACGAACGGTGCAAAACTAAACGGCATTTAGATCGTCTTGAGCCACTCCCGCAGCTGCGCGCCCATGTCAGGCCGCTCCAGCGCGAGCGCGATATTGGCCTGGATGAAGCCGACCTTGTCGCCGCAATCGTAGCGGACGCCAGCGAAGGTCTGGGCGTGGAAGGGCTGCTTGCCGATCAGCTTGGCCATGGCATCGGTCAACTGGATCTCGCCGCCCGCGCCTTTCTCGCCCGCATCGAGGATTTTCAGCACCTCGGGCTGGAGGATGTAGCGGCCGACCACCGCGAGCCTTGAGGGTGCGGTGCCCGCGCGCGGCTTTTCGACCATGCCCTTGATCTCGGTGACCGCGCCTTCAGAAGCGCCGGGATCGACGATGCCGTAGCGGTGGGTATGCGCCTCGGGCACTTCCAGCACCGCGATGACATTGCCGCCCTTGGCATTATAGGTCTCGGTCATCTGCTTGAGGCTCGGCGAGGCGGGGTTCCACAGCAATTCATCGGGCAGCAGTACCGCGAACGGCTCATCGCCGATCAGATAGCGCGCACACCACACCGCGTGGCCGAGCCCCGCCATCTCCTGCTGGCGGACGAACGCCGCCTGACCGGGTGCGAGGCGCGAGCCCGAAAGCGTTTCCAGCAGATCCCACTTGGCTTTGCTGTTGAGATCGGTCTCCACCTCGAACGCACGATCGAAATAATCTTCGATGGCATGCTTCGATCGGCCGGTGACGAAGATCATCTGTTCGATCCCGGCGGCGATCGCCTCATCCACCGCATATTGGATCAAGGGACGATCGACGACCGGCAGCAACTCCTTGGGCACCGATTTGGTCGCGGGCAGGAAGCGCGTGCCGAAACCGGCTACCGGGAAGACGGCCTTGCGAACGGGCTTCATGCTTGCTCCTCGATCCAGGGCGGCAGGCTATCGGCGGCGATCAGGGCTTCGATCGGCTGCCGCTCCCGCACAATCGCCCATTTGTCTTGCGAAACAATAACCTCCGGGGTCAGCCCACGCGAATTATAGGTGCTGGCCATCGTCGCGCCATAAGCGCCGGCGGTCATGAAGGCGACGAGATCGCCCTCCTGCACGCGGTCCATCGGGCGGTCGCGCGCGAAGGTATCGCCGGTCTCGCAGACCGGGCCGACGATCGTCGCGGTAAAGCTTTCGCCATTGGGTTGGACCGCGCGGACATTGTGCCAGGCTTCGTAGAGGCTGGGGCGGAGCAAATCGTTCATCGCCGCATCGACGATCACGAACGGCTGCGTGACGCCCTGCTTCACGCGGATGACGCGGGTCAGCAGGATGCCCGCATTGCCGACGATGACGCGGCCGGGCTCGAAGATCAGGCGGACATCCCAGCCTGCGGTGACCTCGCGCACCATCGCACCATAATCGGCGGGGCTGGGCGGCAGCGGCAGCGCGGGATCATAGGGCACGCCGAGGCCGCCGCCGAGATCGGCGTGGGTGATACTGTGGCCGGCGGCACGGAGCTCGGCGATCAGCGCGCCGATGCGCTGAAACGCGGCGCAGCTGGGGGCGAGATCGGTAAGCTGGCTGCCGATGTGGACGGCGACCCCCTGGATGGTGAGGCCGAGCAGCTTCGCGGCGGCTTCATAGGCCGCGAGAGCCCGATCGATCGGCACGCCGAACTTGTTCTCAGCCTTGCCCGTAGAGATCTTGGCGTGCGTGCCAGCGTCGACATCGGGATTGACGCGGAACGAGACGCGCGCCGTCATCCCCAGGCTTTGCGCGACGGCGGACAGCGTCTCGGCCTCGGGCTCTGACTCAAGATTGAACTGGCCGATCCCGGCTTTCAGGCCGAGCGCCATTTCCCCGGCAGTCTTGCCGACGCCGGAGAAGACGATCTTCTCCGCCGGCACACCTGCCGCCAATGCGCGCCGCAGTTCGCCGCCGGACACAACATCGGCGCCGAGCCCCAACCGCGCCAGCGTCGCCAGCACCGCCTTGTTGGGATTGGCTTTCACCGCAAAGGCGATCCACGGATCGGGCAGATCGCCCAGCCCTTCGCGGAACACGCGGACGTGGCGCTCCAGCGTGGCGGTGGAATAGATATAGGTGGGCGTACCCGCAGCCTCCGCGATCGCGGTCAGCGGTACATCCTCGGCATGCAGCACGCCGTCTTTGAGCTGGAAATGGTCCATTTACTGCGGCGGCAGATCGAATTTGTCGTCGGGGCGGAGCGCGCTGCGGTTGAGCAGTTCGTCGCTGCGGCCCGGGCGCGATTGCGTGGGGACGGTGAGCAGATCCTGAGCGGTCGGCTGGGTGGGCATGGTCGCGGGCTTCTCGGGCAGCGCCCTGCCTGCGGCTGGCTGGAGCTGCTGCACCTTGCCGCAGGCGGCGAGGAGGATCAGCGACCCGATCCCCAACCCCGTTCGTGCTGGGCTTGTCGAAGCACTGTTCTTCTTGAACAAAGTAGGACAGCCCTTCGACAAGCTCAGGGCGAACGGTAAGCGGGGATAGTTCATAGGCCCAAAGCTTCCTTCGCCTCAGCCACCCGCGCGCGCACCTGATCGGGCGCCGTCCCGCCGAAGCTCTTGCGTGCCGCGACCGAGGCATCGACGGTCAGCGCATCGAACACCCGCGCATCGATGCGGCCATCGATCGCCTGCAACGTGCTAAGCGGGATCGCCGACAGCGCCACGCCCTTCTCCTCGGCCAGCTTGACCACGCGCCCAGTGATATGATGCGCCTCGCGGAAGGGAATGTCCGCCTGCCGCACCAGCCAGTCGGCGAGATCGGTGGCGGTGGAGAAGCCAGCCTCCGCCGCCGCGCGCAGGCGATCGGTGCGGAAGGTGGCGGTCTCGATCATCCCGGTCATCGCTGCGATCGAGAGCGCGAGCAGATCATGCGCCTCGAACACCGGCGGCTTATCGTCCTGCATATCCTTCGAATAGGCGAGAGGCAGGCCCTTCATGGTCATTGTCAGCGCCACCATGCAGCCCGCGATCCGCCCCGTATGGCCGCGCACCAGTTCGGCGGCGTCGGGGTTGCGCTTCTGCGGCATGATCGAGCTGCCCGTGGAATAGGCATCGGGCAAGGCGACGAAGCCATAAGGCTGGCTTGCCCAAATGATGAACTCTTCGGCGAGGCGGCTGAGGTGCAGCGCGCATTGCGTCGCGGCCTGGAGATAATCGAGCGCGAAATCGCGATCGGAGACGCTGTCGAGCGAGTTGCGCGTCGGCCCGTCGAAGCCGAGCGCCCTGGCGGTCGCCTCACGATCGATCGGGAAGCCCGTGCCGGCCAGCGCCGCCGCGCCCAGCGGGCAGAGATTGGCGCGCGCCTTGGCATCGGCGAAGCGCGAACGATCGCGGGCGATCATCTCGTGATAGGCCATCAGGTGGTGGCCGAGCGTCACCGGCTGCGCGACCTGAAGGTGCGTGAAACCCGGCATCACGCTCCCCGCATGCTCTTCCGCACGAGTGACGAGCGCGCCCTGGAGCGCTTCGAGCCCCGCCTCGACCGCATCGATCGCATCGCGCACCCAGAGCTTGAAATCGGTCGCTACCTGATCGTTGCGGCTGCGCGCGGTGTGCAGGCGGCCCGCGGCGGGGCCGATCAGCTCGGCCAGCCGCGACTCCGTGGTCATGTGGATATCCTCGCGGTCGAGATCGACCGGAACGCCGCTCGCCGCATACTCCTCGGCGATCCGCGCGAGACCCTGGTCGATCGCCGCCATATCCTCGGCCGAGACGATCCCGGCGGCGCCCAGCATCGCGACATGCGCGCGGCTGCCGGCGATGTCCTGCTTCCACAGGCGCTGGTCGAACGGGATCGAGGCATTGATTTCGCGCATGATCGCGCTAGGCCCGCCCGCGAACCTGCCCCCCCACATTTCGTTGGAGCCCGACATGCGGCGTCTTTATCCTGCTTTCGCTCTGTTGCTCGCCGGTTTTGGCGCGGCTTGCCATAAGCAGACGCCCCCCGCCCCGCAACCCGCAGCGGCCACCGCCGCGCAGCCGATCCTGCAGCCGTCGGGCTTCCAGGTTTCGGTCGACAATAAGGGCAAGTCGGCGCCCGATACCGAGATCAGCGACATCCTGACCGGCCAGAAGATCAAACTGGCCAGCTTCAAGGGCAAGCCTTTGCTGGTGAACCTGTGGGCGACATGGTGCGCGCCCTGCGTCCGCGAACTGCCGACGCTGGACAAATTGGCGAAGGCGCAAGGGGATCGGCTCCGGATCGTCGCGATCAGCGAGGATCTGGAGGGCGCCAAGGTGATCCAGCCTTTCCTGCTCTCAAAAGGGATCGAGCTGCACCCCTATCACGATACCGACAACGGCCTGATGCTCGCCTACAAGGAAGGCGCGCTGCCGGTTTCGATCCTCTACGATGCCGACGGCAAGGAGCTGTGGCGCGCCTCCAGCGATATCGATTGGACCGGACCCAAGGCGAAGGAATTGCTGAGCCACGCGGGGATTTGATCTGATCCCTCTCCCGCGAAAGCGGGAGAGGGCTAGAAGCCGCCCAGCCCCTTGTCCGTGCCGCAGAGGCGATCCCACAGGCGGAAATAGAGGCCGTAGTTGCAGCGATAGTCGCGGTGGTGGCGCTGGTGGTGGGTGGCGGTGATCAGCCATTCGCCCGCGCGGCCATGGACCAGCGCGCGGGGAAAAAGCTCCCAACCCATGTGATTGGTAACGCCCATCAAGGTCATGATCGCCAGCACGATTCCGAGCGCCGCGACATGGATCGGGATCAGGAACACCAGCGCGGGGATAACGATCGCGCCGGTCAGCGCCTCGCTCCAATGGAAGCTCATCGCCGCCCAGGCGGTCGGCGGACGGCTGGCGTGGTGGACGGCGTGGATGCGGCTGAACAAGCGGGGTTCGTGCATCGCACGGTGCGTCCAGTAGAACCAGGCATCGTGGGCGAGCAGATAGAGCAGGATCGAAGCGGGGAGCCACCACAGCGGGTAAGCGTGGGGATCGGTATAGATCCGCGTCCAGCCATGCTGCCGCCAGCCCCAGGCGACGATGCCGGCGGGGAGCCCGTAGATCAGCGCCGAGGCGAGGCTCCAGCCGATCTCGCGCGCGATCTGGCGGCGGTTGGCGTAGAGGCCGGGGTGGCGTTTGGCCGTCCAAAACGCGAAGCCGCCGCTGGTCAGCAGGTAGCGCACCGCGACGATCGCGCTCATCGCGAGAGCGGAAAGGGTGATGGCGAGCGCGGCGAACATGGCGGGGGTATAGGCTTGTGTCGCGAGGCTGGGTAGAAGCGGAACGATGCATCCTTCTATCGTCACCCCGGGCTTGTCCCGGGGTCCACTTATCCTCTCACTCCGGAGCCTGTTGTGGGGTGAACCCCGGGACAAGCCCGGGGTGACGGTGGAGCTTGGGCAGTGAGGCCCGACATCCTCATCATCGGCGGCGGGCTGGCGGCGGGGCTGGCCGCGGTCGCGATCACGCAGCGGCGTCCCGGCACCACGGTGATGATCGTCGAGCGGGGCGAGACGCTGGGCGGCAACCATATCTGGTCCTTCTTCCAGAGCGACATCGCCGCCGAGGATTGGAGCCTCGTCGCGCCGTTCGTATCGCATCGCTGGGAGGGCAGCGAGGTTGCCTTTCCGGGCCTGCGCCGTGCGCTGACCGGGGCCTATTGCTCGATCGAATCGGAGCGGTTCGATGCGGTGCTGCGGACGATGCTGCCGCCAGAGGCGATCCGTACCGGCGCCACCGTCACCGCGCTCGACCGCGGCGGGGCGATGCTGGCCGACGGCAGCCGGATCGAAGCGGAGGCGGTGATCGAGGCGCGGGGCCTGCGCGATATCTCGGCGCTCGATTGCGGCTGGCAGAAGTTCGCGGGGCGGCTGCTCCGGCTCGCGCATCCGCATGGGCTCGATCGGCCGATGATCATGGACGCCACTGTCGATCAGAGCGACGGCTATCGCTTCGTCTACGTGCTGCCCTTCTCGCCGACCTCGGTGTTCGTCGAGGATACTTATTACACGACCGGGCCTGAGTTCGATGAAGCGGTGCTGGAGGCGCGCATCCTCGATTACGCCCGCACGCGCGGCTGGCAGGTCGAAGGCATTTCGCGCCGGGAAGCGGCGGCGCTGCCGATCGTCACGGGCGGCAATTTTGAGCTGATGTGGCGCACCGGCGCGCAGGGGATCGGCAAGATCGGCATGGCGGCGGCGCTGTTCCATCCGGTCACCGGCTATTCGCTGCCCGATGCGGTGCGCACCGCCGCGCTGATCGCGGGGCTCAAGAGCCTTCATGCCGAACCCCTGCAGGATGCGCTTCGAAAGCATGCCGAGGCGCGGTGGACCGAGCGGCGCTACTATCGCTTGCTCTCCAAGCTGTTGTTCGAGGCAGCAGCGCCCCCGGATCGCTGGCGGATGCTGGCCCGCTTCTACTCGCTCAAGCCCGCGCTGATCGCGCGGCTCTATTCCGCCCAATCGACAAAGCTGGATAAGGCGCGCATCCTGTGCGGCAAGCCTCCGGTGCCAATCGGCAAGGCGATCAAAGTCATTTCCGGGGGCGTATCGTGACCAAGCGTGCAGCAGTAATCGGCGCCGGTTTCGGCGGGCTCGCCCTCGCGATCCGGCTACAATCGGCGGGCGTGGCGACCACGCTGATCGAAGCGCGCGACAAGCCCGGCGGCCGCGCCTATTTCTGGGAGCGCGATGGCTTCACCTTCGATGCCGGGCCCACCGTCATCACCGATCCGGACTGCCTGCAGGAATTGTGGGGCCTTTCCGGCCAGTCGATCAACCGCGATGTAACGTTGTTGCCGGTCAGCCCCTTCTATCGGCTCAACTGGCCCGATGGCGTCAACTTCGATTATTCGAACGACGAGCCGCATCTTCGCGCCGAGATCGCCAAGCTCAATCCGGACGATGTCGCGGGCTATGCCAGATTCCTCGATTATGCCGCGGGGGTTTACGAAGAAGGCTACGTCAAGCTCGGGACCAAGGCCTTCCTCGATTTCGGGAGCATGATCAAAGCCGCGCCGGCGCTGGCCAAATATCAGGCCTGGCGATCGGTCTACTCGGTGGTGTCCTCCTATGTGAAGGACGAGCATCTGCGGCAGGCCTTGTCGTTCCACACCTTGCTGGTCGGCGGCAATCCGATGAACACCAGCGCGATCTATGCGCTGATCCACAAGCTCGAAAAGGCAGGCGGCGTCTGGTTCGCCAAGGGCGGCACCAACCGGCTGATCGCAGGCATGGTCGCCCTGTTCGAGCGGCTGGGCGGTACAGTAAGGCTGGGCGATGCGGTGGCCGAGATCGAGACGCGCGGCGATCATGTCACCGGCGTGCGCACGGCGAGCGGCTGGCAGGAGGATTTCGACGCGGTCGCGTCCAATGCCGATGTCGTCCATTCCTATCGCGATCTGCTGAGCACATCGGGCCGTGGACGGCGCGCGGGCAAGGCGGTGCAGAAGAAGCGTTTCTCACCCTCGCTGTTCGTCGTCCATTTCGGGATCAAGGGGACGTGGCACGGCATCCCGCACCATATGATCCTGTTCGGGCCGCGCTACGGCGGACTGCTCAAGGACATCTACAATCACGGCGTGCTGCCCGCCGATTTCTCGCTGTATCTGCACCACCCGAGCGTCACCGATCCGAGCATGGCGCCCGAGGGCTGCTCGACCTTCTACGCGCTGGCGCCGGTGCCGCATCTCGGCAAGGCGCCGCTCGATTGGGACGCGATCCAGGAAAGCTATGCCGACCGCATCCTGGACGAGATCGAGCGGCGGCTGATCCCGGGCCTGCGCGAGCGGATCGTGACGCGCTTCCATTATACGCCGCTCGATTTCCAGAACGATCTCCATGCGCATCTCGGCTCCGCGTTCAGCCTGGAGCCGATCCTCACCCAATCCGCCTGGTTCCGCACCCACAACCGGGACGACGCCATCCCCAACCTCTATTTCGTCGGCGCGGGCACGCATCCCGGCGCGGGCATCCCCGGCGTGGTCGGCAGCGCCAAGGCGACAGCGACACTGATGCTGGAGGATCTGCGGTGAAGGACGTCTTCAAGCCCCTCCCCTTCAGGGGAGGGGTTGGGGTGGGGAACGCCCGAGACTGTTGCGCATCCCGTTCCCGACTCGCCCCCCCCCCCCCCCCCCCCCCCCCAGGGGGGGGGGGGGGTATTAAGAACCATCCCACCAAGTGCGGGACCCCCCCCCCCCCCCACCCCGGG
>NZ_JAAOZC010000017.1 GCF_011761305.1 Sphingomonas vulcanisoli
CGGCCCCTATGACGCTATCGATCCGGGCGTGACCGAGAAGCTCGATTACGAGGCCGAGCTCGGCGTGGTGATCGGCAAGGGCGGGAAGTATATCTCCGAGGCCGACGCGCCGGCCCATGTGTTCGGCTACGTCGTCGCCAACGACGTCACCGCGCGCGACTGGCAGTTCCACACGCCGACCTTCACGATCGGCAAGTCGTTCGATACGCACGGCCCGATCGGCCCCTGGATCGTCACCGCCGACGAGCTGCCCGATCCGCATGCGCTGATGCTGCGCTGCTATGTCAACGGCGCGCTGCGCCAGGAGTGCAGCACCGCCGAGATGATCCACAATGTCTGGGCGCAGATCGCCTATCTGTCGGCGGCGTTCACGCTCGAGCCCGGCGATCTGATCGCGTCGGGGACGCCGTCCGGTGTCGGGGTGGCGATGACGCCGCCGACCTTCCTTCAGGAGGGCGATGTCGTGCGCTGCGAGATCGAGGGCATCGGCGCGATCGAGAACAAGGTGGTGGCCTCGTCCGCGCCCAGGGGCTGGGCAGCGAGCGTGCTGCGCGAGGAGGAGATGGCATGAGCACGACGATCGATCCGGCGGCGGCGGCGGCGCTGTTCGAGGACGCGCGCACCCACAAGGCCTGGACCGACCAGCCGATATCGGATGCGGTGCTGCACCAGCTCTACGAGCGGCTGAAGTGGGCGCCGACCAGCGCCAACACCAATCCGGGCCGGTTCGTGTTCGTCAAATCCCCCGAGGCCAAGGAGCGGCTCAAGCCCTGCCTGTGGGGGCCCAACGTCGAAAAGACGATGGCCGCGCCCGTCTGCGTGATCGTCGCCGCCGACAGCCGCTTCTACGATGAGGTGGGACCATTGTCGCCGGGCCGCGACATCCGGCCGATGTTCGCCGACAATGCCGTGGTCGCCGCCGAGACCGCGACCCGCAACGCGACGCTGCAGGGCGCCTACCTCATCCTCGCCGCGCGCTCGCTCGGGATCGACTGCGGCCCAATGTCCGGGTTCGACCGCGCCAAGACCGACGCCGAGTTCTTCCCAGACGGCCGGTTCAAGTCCGACTTCCTCATCAACCTCGGATACGGCGATGAGAGCAAACTCACCCCACGCGCTCCCCGCCTCGCCTTCGAACAGGCATGC